>NZ_RAIF01000012.1:1308760-1347878 GCF_003671715.1 Streptomyces sp. E2N166
GGCGCCCCAGGCCGTCGCGGGTTCCGGGCGGCTGCCGTGCTGGGACGCGGCGCCGTGCGGCTCCTCGACCGGGTCCTCGTCGAAGAAGTGCGGGCCGGTCTCCTCGACGGAGGGCCGCGCGCCGGGCGGAGGCGCGAGCGACTCGCCGTCCTTGGGGGCGGGCCGGCTGGTGCCCGGCACCCAGGAGGCGCCGTTCCAGTACCGGACGTATCCAGGAATGGACGGGTCCGGGTAATACCCTTCGCGGGGCCTGTCGTCGCCGGGGGCCGGGGTTGGGGCGCTCATGTCCGTCGTCCCGTATCTGCTCGGGGGTTGATATGGGGGCTCAACATCTATCAGACGGGCGCAATCCGCACCGCCGGTCCCGCCGGACCCACCCCTTTCCGGGCAACCTCTGCATGGACCTTCACACCGGGGACAGAGGTTGGGAAAAAGTTCCGCCAACCCGCGTAACGCTCGCGGCCCCGGCCGCTCTCACTCGTGCGGGCCCGTTCAGGCGGCCCGTGCGGACCCGTACGAGAGAGGACAACCCCGCCATGCACCCCAACCCCACCGTCGTGGAACGCGAACTGGAGCTGAGGCTCATCCTGTCGCCCGAGCGCGGCATCCCGGTACCGGCGCTGCTCGGCTACCACACCGACGACCCGTACGCCGTCCACATCACCTTCCACGTCGACTCCGGCCACCCGGTGCACTGGACGTTCGCCCGCGAACTGCTGGTGGAGGGGGTGTTCCGGCCGTGCGGGCACGGGGACGTGCGGGTGTGGCCGTCGAAGGCGGAGGGCCGCAGCGTGGTGCTGATGGGGCTGAGCAGCCCTGACGGGGACGCCCTTCTGGAGGCGCCGACGGCGCAGGTGTCGGCCTGGCTGGAGCGGACCCTGCGGGCGGTGCCGCCCGGCACGGAGGGCGGGCAGCTCGGTATCGACGACGGGCTGGCCGAGCTGCTCGCCCGGTGACGGGGAGGAACGGTCAGAAGAGCTTGCCCGGGTTGAGGATGTCCAGCGGGTCGAAGGCCTGCTTGACCGCCCGCTGCATCTCCAGGCCCACCGGGCCGATCTCCCGCGCCAGCCACTCCTTCTTCAGGACGCCCACGCCGTGCTCGCCGGTGATGGTGCCGCCCAGTTCCAGGCCGAGGGCCATGATCTCGTCGAAGGACTCGCGGGCGCGCCGGGACTCGTCGGGGTCCTGGGCGTCGAAGCAGACGGTGGGGTGGGTGTTGCCGTCGCCCGCGTGGGCGCAGACGCCGATGGTGAGGTCGTACTTGGCCGCGACGCGCTCGATGCCCTCCAGCATGTCGCCGAGCCGGGACCGGGGCACGCACACGTCGTCGATCATCGTCGTGCCCTTGACGGCCTCGAGGGCGGTGAGGGACAGGCGGCGGGCCTGGAGGAGGAGTTCGGACTCGGCCGCGTCGTCGGCGGGGACCACCTGCGTGGCGCCCGCGGCCTCGCACAGCGCGCCGACGGCGGCGAGGTCGGCGGCCGGGTCGGCGGTGTCGAAGGCGGCGAGCAGCAGGGCCTCGGTGGTCTCCGGCAGACCCATGTGGGCGAGGTCGTTGACCGCCTTGACGGTCGTACGGTCCATCAGTTCGAGGAGGGACGGCACGTGCCCGCCCTCCATGATCCGGCAGATCGCGTCGCAGGCGGCGGTCGCGGAGGCGAACTCGGCGACCAGCACCAGTTGCTCGGGCGGCTTGGGGCGCAGGGCGAGGACGGCCCGTACGACGATGCCGAGGGAGCCCTCGGAGCCGACGAACAGGCGGGTGAGGTCGTACCCGGCGACGCCCTTCGCGGTGCGGCGGCCGGTGGACATCAGGCGGCCGTCGGCGAGGACGACGTCCAGGCCGAGGACGTACTCGGCGGTCACCCCGTACTTGACGCAGCACAGGCCGCCGGAGGCGGTGCCGATGTTGCCGCCGATGGTGCACATCTCCCAGCTGGAGGGGTCGGGCGGGTAGTACAGGCCGTGTTCGTTCACCGCGCGGGAGAGCGTGGCGTTGACGACGCCCGGCTCGACGACGGCGACGCGGTCGACCGGGTTGATCTCCAGGATGCGGTCCATCCTGGTCAGGGACAGCACGATGCAGCCGTCGCTGGCGTTGGCCGCGCCGGACAGGCCGGTGCGGGCGCCCTGCGGGACGACGGGGACGCGCAGCGCGGTGGCGGTGCGCATCACGTGCTGGACCTCCTCCACGGTGCGCGGCAGGACCACCGCCGCGGGGGCACCGGCCGGGCAGAAGCTCGCCATGTCGTTGGCGTAGGAGGCGGTGACGTCGGGGTCGGTGAGGACGGACTCGGCCGGCAGGCCGGCGAGCAGCCGGTCGACGAGGGTGCCGGAGGCCGCCGTGACCGCTCCGGCTTGGTGGGCTGCGTCGTCTTTGTCGCGAGGCGCTTCGATACGGCTCATGATCGGAGGTTCGCACCCGGGGGCCATCGGTGTGAACCCCGTCGACGGCGCCCGGCACAAGTCCCGGTGTGATCGTCGCATTGGCGCACAGTAAGCGCCATGGAGGTCATGAAGAGGGAGACCGAGAACGGGTGGCGCTCACGCCGCCGGAGCCGGGTGCTGATCGCCTCCGTCGCCGGGGCCGTCGTACTCGGCGGGGTGCTGGTGCTGCTCCCCTGGGACGGCGGCGACGCTTCCCCGCCCGCGCCGGGGCCGGCCGCGCTGGCGCGCGGGGCGGTCACCACGGGCGTGCCGGCCGCGCTGCCCGACCTGGCCGTGCTGATCGGCGACCGGGAGACCCATCTGCGGGCGCATCCGCTGGACGGCGTGTCGTGGGCGGTGCTCGGGGCGGCGTACGTCGAGCAGGGCCGGCGAACGGCGGACATCGCGAACTGGCCGAAGGCCGAGAAGGCGCTGCGCACCTCGCTGAAGGTCGGGGCGGAGCGCAATCCGCAGGCCCTGGAGGGGCTGGCGGCGCTGGCGGTGGCGCGGCGGGACTTCCCCGCGGCGAAGAAGTGGGGGGAGCGCGCGGTCGAGGCGGCGCCGAAGCGGTGGACGGCACACGCGGTGCTGATCGACGCCTACACCGGTCTCGGCGACCACAAGGGCGTGGGGCGGGCCCTGGACAAGGTGATGGAGCTGCGCCCGGGGACACCGGCGGTCAGGGCGCGGGCCGCGGCCGTCTACCGGGACCGGGGCTGGCGGGAGGACGCGGCGGCGCAGATCTCCGACGCGGCGGCGGCCGCCGAGGCGCCGGCCGAGCGGGCGGCGTACCTGGAGCAGGCCGGGCGGCTGGCGTTCGAACGCGGGGACCGACGAGAGGCGCTGCGGTTCTTCCAGGAGGCGCTGCGCACGGACCCCGACCAGCGGGCCGCGCGGGCCGGGCAGGCCCGTGCGCTGGCGGCGCTGGGCCGGACGACGGACGCGCTGTCGGCGTACCAGGCGGCGCTGGTCAAGCGGCCGAGCCCGGAGTACGCGCTGGAACTGGGCGAGTTGTACGAGTCGCTGGGGCTGGACCAGGCCGCGCGGGTGCAGTACGACCTGCTGCGGGCACGGGTGCGGGGCGCCGAGGCGGCCGGGGCCGACGAGGGGCTGGTGCTGGGAAGGTTCGAGGCGGACCACGGGGACCCGGCGGCGGCGGTGCGGCGGCTGCGGACCGAGTGGGGGCGGCAGCCGGGCACCGCGGTGGCCGACGCGCTGGGCTGGGCGCTGCACCGGGCCGGTGAGGACGAGGAGGCGCTGGAGTTCGCGACGATCGCGACGGACGGCGACCAGGGCGGCGGGGTGCGCAGCGCGCTGCACGTGTTCCACCGGGGTGTGATCGAGAAGGAACTGGGGCGGTACGGGCCCGCGCGACGGCATCTGCGGGAGGCCTTGATGATCAACCCGTACTTCTCGCCGCTGCGGGCGCCGGAGGCGAAGCGGGAGCTGGCGGAGCTGGGCGAGCCCTCCGTGGAGGACCCGCCCGCCTAGGGTGTGTCAGAGGTTGCCGCGCCTCTCCTGCTCGCGCTCGATCGCCTCGAACAGGGCCTTGAAGTTGCCCTTGCCGAAGCCCATCGAGCCGTGCCGTTCGATCATCTCGAAGAAGACGGTCGGGCGGTCCTGGACCGGCTTGGTGAAGATCTGCAGCAGGTAGCCGTCCTCGTCGCGGTCGACGAGGATCTTCAGCTCGCGCAGCGTCTCCACGGGCACCCGGGTCTCGCCCGCCCACTCGCCGAGCGTGTCGTAGTACGAGTCGGGCGTGTCCAGGAACTGGACGCCGGCCGCCCTCATCGTGCGTACGGTGGCCACGATGTCGTTGGTGTTCAGCGCGATGTGCTGGACGCCGGCGCCGCCGTAGAACTCCAGGTACTCGTCGATCTGGGACTTCTTCTTGGCGACCGCGGGCTCGTTGATCGGGAACTTGACCTTGAGGGTGCCGTCGGCGACCACCTTGGACATCAGCGCGGAGTACTCGGTGGCGATGTCGTCGCCCACGAACTCCTTCATGTTCGTGAAGCCCATGACCTTGTTGTAGAAGCCGACCCACTCGTTCATGCGGCCGAGTTCGACGTTGCCGACGCAGTGGTCGACGGCCTGGAAGGTGCGCTTGGCGGGCGGCTCGACCATCGGCTGGACGGCGGTGTAGCCGGGCAGGTAGGGGCCGTCGTAGCCGGTGCGCTCGACGAGGGTGTGGCGGGTCTCGCCGTAGGTGGCGATGGCGGCGAGGACGACGGTGCCGTGCTCGTCCTTGACCTCGTACGGCTCGGCGATCGAGCGGGCGCCGTGCTCGACGGCGTAGGCGTGGGCGGCGCGCGCGTCCGGAACCTCGATGGCGAGGTCGACGACGCCGTCGCCGTGCTCGGCCACGTGCCGGGTGAGGAAGTTCCCCCACTCGGTGGCGGGCTTGATCACCGAGGTGAGGACGAAGCGGGCGGAGCCGTTCTCCAGGACGTAGCTCGCGGTCTCCCGGCTGCCGTTCTCCGGTCCGGAGTAGGCGACCAGCTGCATGCCGAAGGCGGTGGAGTAGTAGTGCGCCGCCTGCTTGGCGTTGCCCACGGCGAAGACGACCGCGTCCATTCCCTTGACCGGGAAGGGGTCGGCCTGCCGGGCGGTGTCGGGAGTGTGGTGTGTGGTCTGCGTCATAGCCGCAGGGTCTCCCGCGTCTGCAAGGTGCGCAATAGTTTGCGTCTTCACTGGGCAACCTGACCAGTGATACAGCGGTCGGGCCGGGCGATCTGTACAGGATGACCAGGGTCACCGGCCGGGAGGGCGCGGGCATGGCGATCGATCGACTGGACGGGCGGATCATCGGGCTGCTGGCCCGGGAGCCGCGGATCGGGGTGCTGGAGATGTCCCGGCGGCTGGGCGTGGCACGCGGCACCGTGCAGGCGCGGCTGGACCGGCTTCAGTCGAACGGAGTCATCCGCGGCTTCGGCCCCGAGGTGGACCCGGCGGCACTCGGCTACCCGGTCACCGCGTTCGCCACGCTGCAGATCCGGCAGGGCCAAGGCGCCGACGTGCGTGCCCACTTGGCCACCGTGCCGGAGGTTCTGGAGCTGCACACCACGACCGGCACCGGGGACATGCTGTGCCGGCTGGTGGCCCGCTCCAACGCCGATCTCCAACGTGTGATCGACCTGGTTGTCGGTTTTGATGGCATCGTCCGGGCCTCCACGGCGATCGTCATGGAGAACCCCGTTCCGCTGCGGATCATCCCGCTGGTGGAGCAGGCGGCCGAGGACAGCGGCAGACGCGACTGAGACCGGCTCCCCGGCCGGCCCGATTCCCGGAGGTGAGCGGCGGTGAACTTCTGGGAGTTCCTGGGCAGCCGCCACCAGCAGCTGCTCACCGACGCCTACCAGCACGCCAGCGCCGTCTTCCAGTGCATGGTCGTGGCGACGCTGCTCGGCGTCCTGATCGGCGTCGTCACCTACCGCAGCGAGTGGGCGGGGAATCTGGCGACGCTGACCACGTCGACGATCCTGACCATCCCGTCACTGGCCATGATCGGTCTGCTCATCCCGATCGTGGGGCTGGGCGTGCCGCCGACGGTGACCGCGCTGGTCCTGTACGGGCTGCTGCCGATCGTGCGCAACGCGATCGTCGGCCTGCGCGGGGTGGACCCGGCGCTGGTGGACGCGGCGACAGGCATCGGGATGTCGCGCGTGGCCCGGCTGCTGAGGGTGGAGCTGCCGCTGGCCTGGCCGCCGATCCTCACCGGCATCCGGGTCTCGACGCAGATGCTGATGGGCATCGCCGCGATCGCCGCCTACGCCTCCGGGCCTGGGCTCGGCAACGAGATCTTCCGCGGAATCGCCTCGCTGGGCAGCAAGAACGCCCTGAACCAGGTCCTCGCGGGCACCCTCGGCATCATCGTCCTGGCGCTGCTGTTCGACGCCGCGTACGTCCTGCTCGGACGGCTGACCATTCCGAGGGGGATCCGTGTCTGAGACCACCGGGACGACCGGTCGCAGTGCCACCACCGGGGCGACCATCGAACTGGACTGCCTGACCAAGCACTACCCCGGCAACCCGCAGCCGGCCGTCGAGAACGTGTCGATGGAGATCAAGGCCGGCGAGACGGTCATCTTCGTCGGCCCCTCGGGCTGCGGGAAGTCGACCACCCTGAAAATGATCAACCGGCTGATCGAGCCCACCGGCGGACGCATCCGCATCGACGGCGAGGACGTCACCGACATCGACCCGGTGAAGCTGCGGCGCAAGGTCGGCTACGCGATCCAGGCCTCCGGTCTCTTCCCGCACATGACCGTCGCCCAGAACATCGCGCTGGTACCGAAGATGATCGGCTGGTCGAAGGCGCGGATCCGGTCGCGGGTGGAGGAGATGCTCGACCTGGTCGGACTGGACGCCGGGGAGTTCCACGGCCGTTATCCGCGCCAGCTGTCCGGCGGCCAGCAGCAGCGGGTGGGCGTGGCGCGGGCGCTGGCGGCCGATCCGCCGGTGCTGCTGATGGACGAGCCGTTCGGCGCGGTCGACCCGATCACCAGGGACCACCTCCAGGACGAGCTGATCCGGCTCCAGCACGAGCTGCACAAGACGATCGTCTTCGTCACCCACGACTTCGACGAGGCGATCAAGCTGGGCGACCGCATCGCCGTGCTGCGCGAGCGCTCCCACATCGCGCAGTTCGACACCCCGGAGGCCATCCTCACCAACCCGGCGGACGACTTCGTCTCCGGCTTCGTGGGCGCCGGGGCGGCTCTGAAGCGGCTGAACCTGACCCGCGTACGGGACGTCGGGATCACCGACTACCCGACGGTGACCGTGGAGGACCCGCTCCAGCACATCTTCAACGCGCTGCGGGCGGCCGGCACCAACGAGATCCTGCTCCTCGACCGGCGCCGCCGCCCCTACAAGTGGCTGCGGCGCGGCGACCTGATGCGGGCCAAGGGCTCGCTGGCGCGGGCCGGGACGCTGGTCCACGACACGGTGACCCGGGACGCGACCCTGCGGGACGCGCTGGAGGCGGTGCTCACCGACAACACGGGTCGGGTCGCGGTCACCGGGCGGCGTGGGGAGTACGAGGGCGTCGTCGACATGGAGACGCTGCTGAACTCCGTGCACGAGCTGCTGGAGGCCGACCGGCTGGACGCGCTGGAGCACCAGCACGACCTGGAGGAGGCCCGGGCGGAGCAGACCCATGCCGAGCAGGAGGGCTTCGGAGGGGAGGCGAAGGCGTGAGCAGCAATTCCGGCCCTTCGTCCGGCTCCTCGTCCGGTCGGCAGCCCGAGGGCGAACGCGAGAGCGGGGGGATCGCCTACGACGACGAGGACGAGGCGGAGCAGGAGCCGCGCCCGCCGTCCCCGGCGGCGACGGAGCGGCGGGTCGGCTGGCGGAAGCTGACCTTCCTGCCCGCGGCCCTGGTCGCCCTGCTGCTGGCGACCTGGCTGTGGTTCCGGCAGGCCGACCTGGACGCGCTGAGCGAGAACGCCCTGTCGGACGGGCAGGTCACCAAGGCACTGTGGCAGCACGTGCAGCTCACCGTGATCTCCACCTTCTTCGTGCTGATCATCGCGATCCCGCTGGGCATCCTGCTCACCCGCGCGATGTTCCGGAAGGCCATGCCGGTGGCGATGGCGTTCGCCAACATGGGCCAGGCGACCCCGGCGATCGGCCTGCTGGCGCTGCTGGTGATCTGGCTGGGCATCGGCCGCCGGGCCGCCCTGATCGGCATCATCATCTACGCCGTCCTGCCGGTGCTCTCCAACACCATCGCCGGTCTGAAGGCGAACGACCCGACCCTGCTGGAGGCGGCGCGCGGCATCGGCATGTCCCCGCTGGGCGTGCTCACGCGCGTGGAGCTGCCGCTGGCCGTCCCGCTGATCCTGGCCGGCGTGCGCACGGCCCTCGTCCTCAACGTCGGTACGGCGACGCTGGCCGTCTTCGGCGGGGGCGGCGGGCTGGGCGTGCTGATCACCACCGGGATCACCAGCCAGCGGATGCCGGTGCTGGTGCTCGGCTCGATCCTCACCGTGGCCCTCGCGCTGCTGGTGGACTGGCTGGCCTCGCTCGCGGAACTGCTGCTGCGGCCTCGTGGCCTGGAGGTGAGGACATGAGCACGCGGTCCGCGGCACGGCCCCGGGGCCTTCGACGCCGTACGTGGCTGGTGACGGCGGCACTGCTGGTGGCCGCCTCCGGCTGCGGGCTGACCAGCGGCTCCCCGATGGTCGACGACGTCGGGCCCGGCACGATCGGGAAGGGCCGGCCGCTGGAGGGCGCCGACCTCACCGTCGTGTCCAAGCAGTTCACGGAGCAGCTGATCCTCGGCGCGATCATGGGCATCGCCTTCCAGGCGGCCGGGGCGGAGGTGCTCGACCGCACCGGCATCCAGGGCTCCGTCGGCACCCGGGCGGCGGTGGAGAACGGCGACGCGGACGCCACGTACGAGTACACGGGCACCGCCTGGATCACGTACCTGGGGCACGCCGAGCCGATCACCGACCCGCGCGAGCAGTGGGAGGCCGTGCGCGAGGAGGACCTGAAGAAGGGGCTGACCTGGCTGCCGCCGGCCGAGCTGAACAACACGTACGCGCTCGCGATGAACCAGGCGAACTACAAGAGGTACCGCACGAAGACCCTGTCGGAGGTGGCCGAGCTGTCCGAGTCCGACCCGGCCGCGGTGACACTGTGCGTGGAGGTCGAGTTCGCCAACCGGGCGGACGGGCTGCCGGGCATGGAGGAGGCGTACGGGATGGACATCCCGGCCGGGAACGTCACGGACATGGACACCGGGATCATCTACACCCAGACGGCCGACGGCGCCTGCACCTACGGCGAGGTGTACACCACCGACGGGCGGATCAAGTCGATGAACCTGGTGGTGATGGAGGACGACAGGAACTTCTTCCCGAACTACAACGCGGCGCCCATGGTTCGCACGGACGTCCTGAAGAAGTGGCCGGCGATCGCCGACGTCCTCGCTCCGGTCACCGAGGCGCTGAACAACGACGTGGCGCGGACGCTGAACGCGAAGGTCGACGTCGACGGCGAGGACCCGCACCAGGTGGCGCTGGACTGGATGGTCGAGAAGGGTTTCGTGACGGAGGGCTGAACGGGACCGAGCGGGAGCCCCGGCTCCCTCAGCAGGCTGGGACCTCGCCCTTGCCCGTCGCCAGGGCCTTGAGCGAGTCGACGGCCCCGTCGAGGGTGGTGACCGGGATCAGCCTGAGCCCCTTCGGCAGCTCCGCCCGCGCGTCCGAGCACTCCGCCTTCGGCACCAGGAAGACCGTGGCCCCGTCCCGTCGCGCGGCCTGCGTCTTCAACGGCACACCGCCTACGGCGCCGACCTTGCCGCCGGTGCTGATGGTGCCGGTACCGGCGACGACCCGGCCGCCGGTGAGGTCGCCGGCGCCCAGCTTGTCGACGATGCCGAGGGAGAAGAGCAGTCCGGCGCTGGGGCCGCCGACGTCCTCCAGGCGCAGCTCGACGTCGACGTCCGCCTCGTCTAGGTCCAGGTGGGCCAGCGCGGCGGTGGTCGCCGCGTCCTGGGACTCCCGCATCTGCTCCTCGTTGTACTCCTCGATCTCCTCGACGTCGTCGCCGCTCGGGTAGACGGCGTCGCGCGGCATGACCGCCCGGTCGGTGTCGAACCAGCTGCCGAGCACGTCGCCGAGGTGCACGCTCGCGTCCGGGCCGGTCGCCTCGATGGTCGTCATCCGCAGCTGACCGCTCGTCTCGTGCGTGGGCGCGCCCTTGATCGTGATCACCGGGGCGCCCTGGTTCCGCCCCAGCACGTCGGCCGTCAGGCCCGGCCGCGCCACGGAGAACGGCAGCGGCGCGAACACGGCGGTGGCGAGCAGCGCCACGACGGGGAGACCGCAAACGGCGAGGGCCTGGGGGCGCGTGAGACGAGAGAGCACGGGGTCAATCTAACGCGACAGGGCTGCGCCTCCCCCTACGGCGGGTGCTCTGCGTCGGTGCTGGGGCCGGGTGGGTCGCGCGGCCCGGGGACGGCGGGGTGCCGCTGCGCCCACCCGTGCCGCCCCAGCGGCACGACTGCCCGCAGTCACGCCGCTACCGCAACGCCTCCGCCACCTCCCGGGCCGCCTCCATCACGCGCGTCCCCACCCGTTCCGGGACCACGTCGGCCAGCATCACCACGCCGACGCTGCCCTCCACCCCCGTCACCCCGAGCAGCGGCGCGGCCGCCCCGCAGGCCCCGGCCTCCAGCTCACCGTGGGTCAGGGTGTATCCCGGCCCTTCCACCGCGTCACCGACCGGCTGCGGCTGTGCCTGCTGTCGCGCGGAGAGGATCGCCTTGCCCGCGGCCCCCCGCTCCAGCGGATGCCGGAACCCAGCCCGGTAGGCCACGTGGTAGTCCGTCCAGGTCGGCTCGACGACGGCCACGGCGAGCGCCTCCGCCCCGTCCACCAGCGTCAGGTGTGCCGTCGCCCCGATGTCCTCGGCCAGCGAGCGCAGGGCCGGCATGGCCGCCTCGCGGACGAGTGGGTGCACCTGGCGGCCCAGGCCCAGTACCCCGAGTCCGACTCGGGCGCGGCCGCCCAGGTCACGGCGTACGAGTGCGTGCTGTTCCAGTGTGGCGAGCAACCGGTAGACGACGGTCCGGTTGACGCCCAGTTTGTGGGATAGCTCGGTGACGGTCAGCCCGTGGTCCGTATCGGCCAGCAGTTTGAGGACGCGCAGTCCCCGGTCGAGCGTCTGAGAGGTCTCCGCGGTCACGACGCCCACTCCTTAGTGGTGAGGTCGGCGGCCCTCCGAGCGGGATTGCGTCACCGAGTCCCGTCAGTGACGCGCTTCAGAGGCCGCCGATCGGCTGACGGCCCGGCCTTGTGCCCGGGCCCAGTCGCTTCACGGCTGCGCTCCGCGGCGGCGCTGCCACGGGGCGTGTGCGTAGCGGGACAGTAGCGACCTGGTTCGCTCAGCGGAAGGCTCCGTCCAGAATCCGGGCGGCGACCGGTGGGGACTACCTGTGTTTGTCCCGATACGTACAGCGCATGCGGGCGGCGCCCACGCCAGCCCGTCACTTCATGCGGGTGGCCCACTCCTGCACCTTGGCGATGCGCTGGCGCAGCTGCCCGCCGGTGGCCTCGGCACTGGGCGGGCCGCCGCACACGCGGCGCAGTTCGGTGTGGATCACGCCGTGCGGCTTGCCGCTCTGGTGGACGTAGGCGCCGACCATGGTGTTGAGCTGCTTGCGCAGCTCCATCAGCTCCTTGTGCGAGACCACCGGGCGCCGTTCGGCGGGCAGTTCGAGCAGATCGGCCTCGTCGTCGGGCTTCTTGCGGCTGTGCGCGATCTGCCGGGCCTGCCGCTTCTGGAGCAGGAGCTGGACCTGGTCGGGCTCCAGCAGTCCCGGGATGCCGAGGTAGTCCTGCTCCTCCTCGCTCCCCGGGTGCGCCTGCATGCCGAACTCGGCGCCGTTGTACATGACCCGGTCGAAGGTGGCCTCGGACTCCAGCGCCTCGAAGGAGAACTGCTCCTGCTCGCCGGTGTCCTCGTCCTGCTCCCGGTTCGCCTCGTCCATCTCCTTCTCGGACTCGGCGTAGGGGTCCTCCTCGCCCTCCTTCTTGGGCTTGTCGAGGACGTGGTCGCGCTCGCGCTCCATCTCGTTGGCGAAGGTGAGCAGGTCGGGCACGGTGGGGAGGAAGACGGAGGCGGTCTCGCCGCGGCGCCTGGAGCGTACGAAGCGGCCTACGGCCTGGGCGAAGAAGAGGGGGGTGGAGATGGTGGTGGCGTAGACGCCGACCGCGAGGCGGGGGACGTCGACGCCCTCGGACACCATGCGGACGGCCACCATCCACCGGTCGGTGCTGCCGCTGAAGTCGTCGATGTTCTTGGAGGCGCCGGTGTCGTCGGACAGTACGACGGTGGCCCTGCTGCCGGTGATCTCGCGGATCAGCTTGGCGTAGGCGCGGGCGGAGTCCTGGTCGGCGGCGATCACGAGGGCGCCCGCGTCCGGGATGGCCTTCCTGACCTCGGTCAGCCGCTGGTCGGCGGCGCGCAGCACGGCGGGCATCCATTCGCCGCGCGGATCGAGGGCGGTGCGCCATGCCTGGCTGACCGCGTCCTTGGTCATCGGCTCGCCCAGCCGCGCGGCGATCTCGTCGCCCGCCTTCGTCCGCCAGCGCATGTTGCCGCTGTAGCTCATGAAGATGACCGGGCGCACGACGCCGTCGGCGAGCGCGGAACCGTATCCGTACGTGTAGTCGGCGGCGGAGCGCCGGATGCCGTCGTTGCCCTCCTCGTACGTGACGAAGGGGATCGGGTTGGTGTCGGAGCGGAAGGGCGTACCGGTCAGCGCGAGGCGGCGGGTGGCCGGCTCGAACGCCTCCAGGCATGCCTCGCCCCAGGACTTGGAGTCACCGGCGTGGTGGATCTCGTCGAGGATGACGAGGGTCTTGCGCTG
The DNA here is from genome assembly GCF_003671715.1 of Streptomyces sp. E2N166. Lineage (GTDB taxonomy): Bacteria > Actinomycetota > Actinomycetes > Streptomycetales > Streptomycetaceae > Streptomyces > Streptomyces thinghirensis. Next base: position 1,321,575 of record NZ_RAIF01000012.1, read on the forward strand.
CTCGACGCGGTTGCGGTGCAGCATGGGGCGGACGCCGACGCCCGCGTAGGTGACGGCGATGCCGTGGTACTCGCGGCTGAGCGGGCCCGCGCTGTACTCGGGGTCGAGCTTGATCCCTATCCGGGCCGCGGCCTCCGCCCACTGCTTCTTCAGGTGCTCGGTCGGCGCGACGACGGTCACCTGCTGCACGACGTGGTGGTGCAGCAGCCAGGACGCGAGCGTCAGGGCGAAGGTGGTCTTGCCGGCGCCGGGGGTGGCGACCGCCAGGAAGTCCCGGGGCTGCTCCTGGAGATACTTCTCCATCGCCCCTTCCTGCCAGGCCCGCAGCTTGCTGGCGGTGCCCCACGGGGCGCGCCCGGGGAAGGCCGGGGACAGGTGGTGCGAGGTGCTGGAGCTGGCGGTGGTAGTCACGGTCTCCGAAGGGGGTAGATCGGCTCGGCCACGTATGACAACCGGGCCACCCTACCGGCGCCCCGACGCGATCGACGCGCGCACCGGGGCGGGTCACCCCCGGGTGGGACGGAGGTCACAGCCGTCGCAGCCGCCCCGCCGGCCGCGTGGCCGGGTTCACCCGCACCGCTCACCGCTCCCGCACCCGCGTGGCCACCCAAGCCCCCACCAGGGCCACCCCCGCCATCGGCAGGAACACCGCCGCGAAGGCCGCCGGGTGGGAGCCGGTCGCCTCCGTGGCCGCGTGGCTGACCGTGCCGCCGCCGAGGGCGGCGAAGGCGGCGCCGCCGACCGACAGCAGGATGACGTTGGAGAGGCCGTCGGAGATCTGGAGGGCGGCCGAGTTGGTGCCGGCGTCCTCGGGGGCGGAGAGCTTGAGCAGGAGCACGCTGGTGGAGGAGATGACCAGGCCCATGCCGAAGCAGCCGAAGCCCCAGGCGACGGCCACCGTCCAGGCGGGCACGGCGTCGATCAGCACGCTCGGCGCCGTGGCGATGGCCGCCGCCACCAGGGCCATGCCGAGGGCCATCAGGCGCTCGCGGTGGGGTTCGAGGCGCGGCCGGGACTGGAACCAGGACCCCAGGGCCCAGGTGGCCCCGCCCGCGGCCAGCGAGAACCCGGCCATCGTGGGGCTGAGCCCGCGCTGCGTGACCAGCATCAGCGGGACGAAGGACTCCGCGGCGATGAAGGCGCCCGCGGCGACGCCGCGCAGCAGCACGACGGAGGGCAGCCCGCGCACCGCCCGGTAGGTGCCGCGCGGCAGCAGCCCGAGGACGGCCGGGACGAGCAGCGCCACGCCCACCGCGCCGGGCAGCAGCGAGGCCGGGCGCAGGTCCTGGGCGGCGTACTGGAGCAGGCCGGCGCCGAGCGAGATGGCGAGGGCGAGGCGGATGCGGCGGCGGTCGAAGGAGGCCGGTGCCTCCGCCCCGCCCACCGGCCCGGCCGCCCGGCTGCGTATCTGCGGCAGCGCGAGCGCCAGCGGGATCACGACCAGCACCGGGATGCCGACGAACACCCAGCGCCAGCCGAGGTGCTCGGTCACCGCTCCGGACGCGAGCGGGCCGACGATCGACGGGACGACCCAGCCGGCCGCGAACGCCGCCATGATCGCGGGCCGCAGCCGCTCGGGGTAGGCCCGCCCGACGACGACGTACAGCGCGACGATCACCAGCCCGCCGCCGAGCCCCTGCACGGCCCGCCCGAGGATGAACAACCACATCGCGCCGGCCGTCCCGGACAGCACCAGCCCGGCCGCGAAGGCGGTGATTCCGGCGGTCAGTGGCGCCAGCGGCCCCCGCCGGTCCGACCACTGACCCGAGAGCACCATCCCGAACAGGCTCGTCGTGAAGTACCCCGAGAACGCGAACGCGTACAGCGACACCCCGTCCAGCTCCCGCGCCGCCACCGGCATCGCCGTCCCCACCGCCGTCGCCTCGAAGGCGATCAGAACGATGACGGAGACGATGCCGACGCTCAGTGCCCGGTAGGCGCGGCTCAGCACGGTCTCGGCGGCGGGCGCGGTGCGGTCGGCCTTCGGGCCGGGGGCGGGGGTGTCGGCGACCTCGGTGTCGCGCGGTTCAGGGACGGTCATGGTCGTCAGAGTAAGGGCCGCAGACCGCTTTGACCCCTGTCGAGAGGCGGTACGGGACCGGGACCTTGGTCGTACGACCGGCCTCGCGTCAGCGAGCTCAGCCGCGGGGTTGCGCCGGTGCGGAGCCCGCCACGGCCTCCGGTACCGCCGCGCGGCGCAGCAGACACAGCGTGAGGACGAGGGTCGAGACGTCCGGGGTGAGGGGGCGCAGGCCGGCGTCGGCCGGGTGCCAGGTCAGGACCGTACCCGTCGGACCGTCCACGACCACGTCGCTGCCGTCCGGCAGTCGGCCGAGCCGGACCAGGTGGCCCGCCGCCTCGGCCGGGACCGCGTGCCCGTAGTACTCCGCCAGGGTCGGCAGCGGTATGCCGTCGTCGTCCGTCCCGAGCGGGAACGCGTTCTCCGGCAGGCCCGTCTCGCGCAGGAAGCGGCGGGTGGGCTCGTGGGTGAGGGCCGGCGGGAAGTCGATGTCCTCGAAGCGGGCCACGCGGCCCCGGCCGAACTCACGGGCCAGCAGACGGTAGGACAGGTCCAGGGCGAGACCGGAGACCGTGCGGCGGCCCGCGGACAGGAGCAGGCAGCCGATCACCGCCGCCGATGTCCAGAACAGCGGCAAGCGCGCCGGTGTCCGCGTCGTCGTGTCCGTCGTGACCTCGTGCATCGTCCCCCCGAGTGTGCGTGAGCGCGCTCCGTGCGGTGGGCGCGTCAGCCGCCCCCCACCGCTTCGCAGCCTAGGGGCCGCCACTGACAACGGCCCGGCACACCGGACGCGCCCGTCCCTTGGTACAGACGTGCCCCGCACGTCGCGCGTTGCCTCACGCGCGCGGGCGGCTCAGTTCCCCGTCACCACCGCGGCCTGCGGGCGGATCGGGAGGCGGTTCACCGGGCGTCCCGTGGCCGCGCGCACGGCGGAGGCGACGGCCGCCGGGGAGGCCACCACCGGTGCCGCGCTGACCGCCTTGGCGCCGAAGGGGGCGACCACGTCGCGTTCCTCGACGAGCTTCACGATCCGGATGTCCGGGGTGTCCAGCGCGGTGGGCAGGGCGTAGCCGGTGAGGTCGGGGTGGCGGATCAGGCCGCGCGGGGTGCGGAGGTTCTCCGTCAGCGCGATGCCCACGCCCTGGGTCACACCCGCCTCGATCCGGGCGGTCAGCTGGGCCGGGTTCAGCACACGGCCCACGTCCTGGGCGACGGCCAGTTCCACGACCCGTACCGAGCCGATCTCGATGTCGACGTCCACCACCGCGCGGATCGCGCAGAAGGCCATGCCGACGAAGGCGTCACCCTGGCCCGCCTCGTCCAGCGGCTCGGTCGGGTGCGGGCGGCACTGGGCGGTGGCCCACAGTTCCTTGCCGTCCAGTGCCTCGGCGACCGTCGTCGACAGCACGCCGTCGTACGAGGTGATCTTGCCGTCGGCGATCTGGAGCAGCTCGGTCGACATCCCGAACTGGTGCGCGAGGGGCTGGAGGAGCTGGGTGCGGACCATCTTGGCCGCCCGTTCCACCGCGCCGCCCGACACCCAGGTGTGCCGGCTCCGGCAGCCCGCGCCGGCCGGGGGCTGGTCGGTGTCGACGGGCGCCACCTGCACCTCGTCGACGCCGAGGACGTCCTGGACGATCTGCCGGGCCAGGGTCGTGAAGCCCTGGCCGGTCTCGACCGCCGCGCACAGCACCGTCGCCACGCCGTCCTGGACCTTCACGGTGGCCGTGGAGACCTCGTCGGCGCCCTCGGCGCCCAGCATGTGCACCATGCCGATGCCGTAGCCCACGCCCCGGCGCACCGCGGCCGGCTCACCCGCGCCCTCGGGGCCCCCGGGCAGCAGCCACTCGTCCTCGGGCGTGTCCTTGGGCAGTGCGGGGAGCGGGAAGTCGCGGACCGCCTGGAGGAGTTCGGCAACGGGGGCGGGACACGTGACCGTCTGGCCGGTGGGGAGCACGTCGCCCGTGGCGAGGACGTTGCGCAGCCGCACCTCGGCCGGGTCCAGGCCGAGCTTCTTGGCGACCTTGTCCATCTGCGCCTCGTACGCGGCGCACACCTGCATGGCGCCCTCGCCGCGCACATGGCCGGAGGGCGGGTTGTTGGTGCGTACGGCCCAGCCCTCGATGAAGGCGTTGGGGACGACGTAGGGGCCGCAGGCGAACGCCACCGCGGCGGCCAGGGCGTCCGAGGACGTGTCGGCGTAGGCGCCCGCGTCGAGCAGGATCTGCGCCTCGACCTTCACCACCCGGCCCTCGGCGTCCGCGTGGTGGCGGTAGCGCAGGAGGGTGGGGTGCCGGTGGACGTGGCCTAGGAAGGACTCCTCGCGCGTGGCGGTCAGTTTCACCGGGCAGCCGGTCTTCAGCGCCAGCAGGCCGAGCGGCAGCTGGAAGCCCTGGTCCTCGCGGTCGGCGGTGGCACCGGGCACCCCGGTGACGACGATCTTCACCTGGTCGGGTGACAGGCCGTAGCAGGACGCGGCCGTGTCGCGGTCGGCGTGCGGATCGGTGGAGGCCAGGTACAGCTCCACGCCGCCGTCCGGGCGCGGCACCGCGAGGCCCGCCTCGGCGCCGATCGGCGCCGGGTCCTGGCGGCCGATGCGGTACAGGCCCTCGACGACGACCTCGCCGGTCGCCTCCGGGTCGCCGTGGCGCAGCGGGATGTGCCGGATCAGGTTGCCGTCGGGATGCAGCGGTTCGGCCTCGAATGCCTGCTCCGGGTCGGTCACCGGGTCGAGCACCTCGTACTCGACGATGACGGCGGCGGCGGCCATCCGCGCGGTGTCCGGGTGGTCGGCGGCGACGGCGGCGATGGGCTCGCCGTGGTGGCGTACGGCCTCGGAGGCGAACACCGGGCGGTCGGCCCGCCCGCCGCGTCCGTGCAGTGGGACGCCGGGTACGTCCTCGTGCGTGACGACCGCCCGTACGCCGGGCATCTCGCGCGCGTGGGTGGTGTCGATGGACACGATGCGCGCGTGCGGGTGCGGCGAGCGCAGGACGGCCGCCCACAGCAGGCCCTCGGCCCACAGGTCGGCGGCGTACGGGAAGGTGCCCTCCGTCTTGGCGCGGGCGTCGGCGGGCGGCAGGGAGGCGCCGAGGCCGTGCGGGATCGGCTCGGGGACAGGGGTCGCCTCATCGGTTCCCGCGGCCTCCGCAGTCGCGGCGTCGTTGCTCACGCGTGGCCTCCGTCCTGGCCGTTCTCACCGTAGGGCTGGTCGTGCGGTCCCGGTGCGTCCGTTGTCCCCGGCGGCCCCTGGGACTCGAACGCCGACGGGTTGACGCCGCCCGCGCCCGGACCCGCCTGATGCGGGATACGGGGCTCGTCGGCGTCCGTCCCGGCCGCGTCGGCGGCGGTGTGCGCCTCGCGCTCGGCGACGACCTCCTTGACCGCCTCCAGGACGCCCCGGTAGCCGGAGCAGCGGCAGAGGTTGCCGCACAGGGCCTGCCGGGCCTCCAGTTCGGTCGGCGCCGGGTTGCCCTCGAGGAGGTTGTGCAAGGTCATCGCCATGCCGGGCACGCAGAAGCCGCACTGCACCGCGCCGCGCCGCGCGAGCGCCCGCTGCACGTCCGACGGCCGCCCGTCGGCGGCGAGGCCCTCGACCGTACGCACCTCGCTGCCGGCACTGGTGACGGCCGGGACCAGGCAGGAGGCGACCAGCCGGCCGTCGACCTGCACGTTGCAGGCGCCGCACTCGCCCTGCGAGCAGCCGTCCTTGGCGCCCGCGAGGCCGAGCCGCTCACGCAGCACGTACAGCAGCGACTCGCCGATCCAGGCGTCGGTGACGGGCCGGTCGGCGCCGTTGACGCGCAGCACGTACGAGGCGAGGGGGTGATCCTCGTGCGGGGCCGGCTCCCGAGAGGCGGCCGGGTCGGCCGCGGAGGCGAGGACGGCCGGGTCGGTCTCGGAGGCTGCCGGGTCGGTCTCGGTCTCGGAGGCTGCCGGGTCGGTCTCGGTCCGGAGGGCGGTGCGGGGCTCCGTTTCCGGCTCCCGCTCACGCTCCTGGGCGGGCTCATGCTCCTGCCCCGGCTCATGCTCCTGGGCGGGCTCATGCTCCTGCCCGGGCTCGCGCTCCTGCCCGGGCTCATGCTCCTGCGCGGGCGCATGCCGGCGCTCCTGCGCGGCGGCCGGCGCCGGGCCCGTCACGGGCTCCTCGGCGGCCTCCCGGCCGGATTCCGCCGTCACGTCCTCGCCGGTGTCCGCGGGCGGCTCTGCGGGCCCCTCGAAGGCCTCCTCGGCCCCCTGGGGCTCGTCGGTCACCGTCTCGTCGGCCGCCATTCCGCCGGCCATCGGTGCCGAGGGTCGGGTCTCCGCGGCGGGTCCCGCGGGCGCTCCGACGTACGGACCGGCCGCCGGCTCGGGCGCCCGGGGTGCGGACGCGGCCGCTTCGGACGACCGCTCGTAGCCGCCCGGTGCGGCCTCGGCCGCGCGGTCGCCCCAAGGCTGTCCGGCCGGCTGGGTCGCCCAGGGCGCGGGGGCGCCGCCGGGCAGGGTGGCCGGTGCGGTGCCGCCCCACTGCTCGGCCAGGGACGACTGGGTGAACTCGCCCGACTCGTCCGGCAGCTCGCCGTCGGCGACGGGGATGGACCACTGCCCGGTCACGTCCTGCCCGGTCACGTCCTGGTCGGACGCGGCATCGGCCTCGGGCGGCGCGGTGCCGTCGGAGGCCGCGGCCTCGGAGAAGTCCCACTGGCCGGTGGCCCCGGGCCGGTACGAGAACCGGTCGCCCTGCCCGGCGTGCACGTCGTACGGCGCGTTCGTGTCGTACGGCGCGCTCCCGCCGTACGGGTCCTGCCGCGGGTACTCGGCGTACCCCTGGTGAGCGGCGGGCTCCTGGTGAGCGGCGGGCTCCTGCCCCGCGTCCGGGACGTGCCACTGCGCGCCGTCCACGGGTGCGGCCGGCATCGCCCAGGTGCCGGTGGCCGCCGGGTCGGTGCCGGCGGTGGTGGCGGGCGCGACCGTGATCTGCGGCGGCACATAGCCGTGCCCGGGTGCGGCGAGCGGGCTGTCGGCGGAGGCGAGGAGCGCGTCCACGCCGCCCTCGGGGAGCTTCACGAAGGCGGTGGCGCCGTCGTCGTAGTCGCCCTGGGGCAGCGGGTCCCAGCGGCCGCCGCTGGGGGGCGTGCCCCCTCCGTACTGATCGCCGTGCCGGTCCTGATCGCCGTGCCGGTCGTCGTGCTGGTCGTCGGTCACGACAGCGCCCTCCCCAGTGCTCGTCGGGCCAGCGCGGCGACGGTGCGCCGCAGGTGCAGTACGGCCGGCGGGAGCTGCGGTACGGAGCCGTCCTCGGCCGGGGCCGCGTCGGGGATGCAAGCGGCGGCGACGTACTCGCCGAAGGCGCTCAGCGCCTCCGGGACGATCGCGCGGCCGTTGTCCCAGTCGATGAGGGAGGCCACCCACTGCTCGGCCTCCAGGGGGCGCAGCGGCATCGGCGCGATGGCGCCGACGGCGCACCGCACCCCGCGCCGGGCGGGGTCGAGGACCAGCGACACGGAGGCCATCGCGCGGCCCGGGCCGGTCCGGCCGGTCGCCTTCAGGAAGACCTGCGGCGCGTGCAGCAGCGGCACGCGCACGTAGCCGATGAGTTCGCCCGCGCGGAGCATCTCCATGCCGGCCAGCAGGTGTGACACCGGCATTTCCCGGCGGGCCCCGTCCGGGCCCGCGATGATCAGCGTCGCCTCCAGTGCGGCCAGCACCGGCAGCGCGTCGCCGGTGGGTGCGGCCGAGGCGATGTTGCCGCCCAGGGTGCCCGCGTTGCGGATCTGCGGGGGTCCGGCGGCGCGCGCGGCGGCGGCGAGCGCCGGGATGAGCGCGGCGAAGTCGGGGCGCCCCATGCGGGCGTGGGTGAGTCCCGCGCCCAGCAGCGCGTGACCGTCCTGGTACTGCCAGCCGCGGATCTCGCTGATCCGGCCGAGGCCCACCAGCGCGGCGGGCCTGAGCTGGCCGGAGTTGACGGCGGTCATCAGGTCGGTGCCGCCCGCGACCGGAACGGCGGCGGGCATGGCGGCCAGTGCCGCCACGGCCTCGTCCAGTGTCGTGGGCAGCGTGACGGCCTGCGCCGCCTGCGGTGCGTGCGTGGTCAATCCGACTGCCCCTTCCCGCTGTCCCACCTGGTCCCGCCCATGTGGCCGTACGGTACGACCTCACAGGGCGGACGTGGCAACTCTGGCACATCTTTGCAGGGCCCGAACGCGGGGGTCCGCTAGGAGGCATTCGCCCACCTCGTCGGCGAGATGGTCCGATTTAGCACAGGATCTCTGGCAATCAGCCGACAATCAGAGGTGAGCACGATGAGCGAGAGTTGCCACTCCTCTGTGGCGTTTCGGGGCTTTCTCCCTACTTGCGCGCCTTACTTGTGCGCTTTACCTGTACGCCTTGCTTGTACGTCTTGCCTGCTCGCCTTGCCCGTCCGCCTTACTTGTTCGGCGGCGGCCCGTCGATCGGCCGGCCGAGCACACCGGGCCGCCGCTGCCAGGGCAGCGGACCGCCGGGCGGCCGGTAGCCGACGCCCAGGGCGTCAAGTCGCCGGTAGTGGGCGGCCATCCGGCGCTCGAAGCCGGCGAAGTCCCGGTCGGCCGGGGCGGGCAGGGCGCTCCAGGCGACCTCGGCGAACGCGGCGAGCCTCGGGAACGTCTGGTAGTCCACGCGCGCCTGGTTCTCCATCACCTCGGTCCACACGTTCGCCTGGGTGCCGAGCACGTGCCCGGACTCGTCCGGCGTCAGCTCCGCGGGCACCGGCTCGAACCGGTAGACGTCCTCCAGGGTGCGCACGAAGCCGATCGGCACGGGTTCGTCCGCGCCCGCGTGCTGCCGGTGGTCCAGGTACACCTGCTGCTCGGGGCACATGACGACGTCGTGTCCCGCGCGCGCGGCGGCGACCCCGCCGGCGTACCCGCGCCAGGAGGACACGGCCGCGCCCTTGGCCAGTCCGCCCTCCAGGATCTCGTCCCAGCCGATGAGCCGGCGTCCGCGTTCGGCGAGCCAGGTGTCGAAGTGCTGGATGAACCAGGCCTGGAGTTCGTCCTCGTCGGCGAGGGCGAGTTCCTCGATGCGTGCCTGCGCGGTGGCCGAGCGCCGCCACTGGTCCTTGGGGCATTCGTCACCGCCGATGTGGATGAACTCCGAGGGGAAAAGCTCCAGGAGTTCCTCGAACACGCCCTCGTAGAAACGCAGTGTGTTCTCGGTGGGGGCGAGTACGTTCGGGGAGACACCCCAGGTGTCCCAGACGGAGAGAGCGGTGGTGTCGATCACATCGGTGTTGCCGAGTTCCGGATACGCGGCGATGGCGGCCTGCGAGTGTCCGGGTACGTCGATTTCGGGGACGACGGTGATGTGCCGCTCGGCGGCGTAGGCGACGATCTCCCGGATGTCGTCCTGGGTGTAGAAACCGCCGTGGGGCTTGTCCTCCCAGAGCGGCGAGGCGCGGTGGCCGTATTTGGTGCGCGCCCGCCAGGAGCCGGTCCCGGTGAGCTTCGGATGGCGTTCGATCTCCACGCGCCAGCCCTGGTCGTCCGTCAGATGGAAGTGCAGGACGTTCAGTTTGTGGACGGCCATCAGGTCCAGGTAACGCAGGACGCCGTCCTTGGGCATGAAGTGCCGGGCGACGTCCAGCATCAGGCCGCGCCAGCGGAAGCGGGGCGCGTCCTCGATGCGGACCAGCGGCAGCCGCCACCGGCGGCCGGGCAGCGGGGCGCGCCGGAAGGCGTCCGGGCCGAGCAGTTGCCGGAGCGTCTGAGCGCCCCAGAAGAGGCCGTCCGGACCACCGCCCGTCAGGTGCACGCCCGTCGGTTCGACGACGAGGCGGTATCCCTCGGCGCCCAGCTCACCGTCGAGGGACAGGCGGACGACGTCGTCGCCCCCCGTCCCGGGCGGGAACGGCAGGCCGGTCGCGGCACCCAAAGTGGCGCGCAGCCAGCGCTCGGTGTGCTCCGTACCGTCGTCCGCCACCACCTCGGTGTGCGGGCCGAGACCGAAGAAGCCGTCCTCGTGGCCGGTCACTTGCCGTGGCTGGGGAATCACGTCTGTCACGTCAGTCCTTTACCGCTCCGCCGAGGCCGGAGACGAGTCGTCGTTGCACGAGTACGAAGAAGACCAGCACCGGAATCGTCATCACCGTGGACGCGGCCATCACACCGCCCCAGTCCGGGTCGTCCGGCTTGTAGAAGACCAGCAGCGCCATCGGCAGGGTCGACTGGGAGGTGTCGCTGATGATGAACGACTTGGCGAACAGGAAGTCGTTCCAGGTCGAGATGAAGGAGAAGACACTGGTGGCCACCAGCCCCGGGAAGACCAGCGGGAAAAGGATCTGCCACAGGAATCGCGCCCGGCTCGCGCCGTCGATGTAGGCGGCCTCCTCCAGGGCCTCCGGCACGGCTTTCACAAACCCTCGCAGCATCCAGATCGCGAACGGCAGCGAGAAGGCGATGTGAGGCAGTATCAGCGACCCCAGCGTGTTCAGCTGGCCGAAGTCCCTCATGAGGAAGAACAGCGGGATGGTGAGCGCCTCCACGGGCACCATCTGGGCCACCAGGAACATGATCAGCAGGGTGGTCCGGAAACGGAACCGGAAACGCGTCACCGCGGTCGCCGCGAGGAACGCGATCAGCGCCGAGGCGATCACGACGGTGCCCGCCACAAGCAGGCTGTTGAGGAAGTAACGACCGAATTCCTGCTGTCCGAAGACCCGCCGGAAGGAATCGAGCGACGGCGCCAGGGTCCACGGACGCGGCTCGCTCGACTCGATCTCCCCGGCCGGTTTGAAGGCGCTCAGCACCATCCAGTACAGCGGGAAGGCCACCACGACCGCGATCAGCAGCGCCGAGGCCTCGGCCGCCAGCCGCCACGGTCGGCGCACACGCGCACGCGGAAGATTCACAGCTCCTCCCCTTGGCGGCGCAGCAGCCGCAGGTAGACCAGCGTCACGGCGAGCAGGATCAGCAGCATCACGACGCCGATCGCCGAGCCGAGGCTGTACTGCGAGGACGCGAACGCCTTCTGGTAGGCGTAGACGTTGAGGACGAGGTTCTGGCCGGCGATGCCGCCTCCGTTGGTCATGACGTAGATCTGGGTGAAGACCTTGAAGTCCCAGATGACCGACTGGATGGTGACGACGACCAGGATCGGCCGGAGCATCGGGGCGAGCACCGACCGCCAGATGCGCCACTGCGAGGCGCCGTCCAGGGCGGCGGCCTCCAGCACCTCGGCCGGCACGGCGCGGATCCCGGCATAGACGGTGACCATGACGAACGGGAAGGAGCACCAGACCACTTCGAGCAGGACCAGGCCGAAGGCGCTGAAGCGCCCGTACGTCCAGGAGTGGTCGCCGAGGCCCAGCATCCGGTTGACCGGCCCGAAGTCCGGGTCGAACAGCAGCAGCCACACCGTCGACCCGGTGACCGCCGGGGTCGCCCATGCTCCGAGGGCGGCCATCATCAGCGCGAGCCGGGGCAGGGCACGGACCCGAGTGAGCAGCACGGCGAGCGCACACCCGACGGCCAGCGTCGACACCACACAGGCCGCCGCGAACACGACGGTGGCGAGCAGCACCCGCCAGAACTCACCGTCCCCGAACAACTCGGCGTAGTTCCCGAACCCCTGGAAGGTGGTCGGTTCACCACCGGACACCTGGGCCTGCGTGTACTCCAGAAAGGAGATCAGCCCGAGCTGATAGACGGGGTAGACCAGCAGCCCACCGAGGACGACAAGAGCGGGCGCGAGATACAACCAAGGAACACCGGAGGAGCGCCCGAAGGGGCGCGGGGAACGGCGCGACGAGCCACGACGCACCGTCACCGACCCACGCACCGCACCCCCCGAGCCGGAAGGCGACACACTCATCCGGCGGAGCCGAACGCGTCGTCCATCTTCCGAGCCGCGTCCCCAGCGGCGGCGCCCACGTCCTTCTTGCCGCTGACCACCTCCTGGAACATCGTCGGCAGCACCTGCGACGAGTCGATCGTCGCCCACGCGGGCGAGGCCGGGACGAACTTCGTGCCCGCGGCGAGGGTGTCGACGAACGGCTTCACGAACGGCTCCTCGGCCGCGACCCGCTGCCGTACGTCCGTGAAGGTCGGCAGGAAGCCCATCGCGTCGAACATCTCGCCCTGCGCCCGCTTCGACGCGAGCCGCTTCATCAGGTCGACGGCGAGGGTCCGGTGCGAAGTGCTCTTCAGGACGCCGATGTTGTTGCCGCCCGCGAAGGCCGGCGCGATCGAACCGGGCTTCACGCCCGGCAGCGGCACGACCGCGTACTCGCCCTTCACCTCCCCGGCCTCCACGGCCTGGCGGCTGAAGTCGCCGCCTATCGCCATGGCGGCCTTGCCGGAGGCGAACGCGGTGACGGTGTCGTTGCCGCCCATGCCGGCGCACTTCGCGGCGGGGCAGTTGTCGTCGCCGAAGAGGGACGTGTACGCCTCGATGCCCTTCTGGGCGGCGGCGCTGTCGATCGCCGAGGCGTACGAGCCGCCCTTGCCGGTGGCGAGTTCACCGCCGCCCGCCCAGATGAAGGGCATCGCGCCGTAGGTGTAGGCGCCGCCGACCGCGATGCCGTAGAGGCCGGGCTTCGCGGCGCGGATCTTCTTCGCGGTGGACGCCAGCTCGTCCAGCGACTTGGGGGCCTCGACGCCGAGTTCGCCGAAGACGTCGGTCCGGTAGTACAGGGCGCGGACGCCGACGAAGTAGGGGGCGCCGTAGATCTTGCCGTCCACGGTGACGGACTGCCGGGCGGTGGGGTCGGCGTCCTTGGCCTCGTCCCAGGACCCGAAGGCCTCGGTGACGTCCATCAGCCCGCCGTCCTTGACGTAGCCGGCGGTGTCGGTGTTGCCGTACTCGATGACGTCGGGGGCGCTGTCGGGGTCGTTGAAGGCGGCCTTGATGCGCTGGGCGCGGGTCTCGACGGGGATGTACTCGACGTCGACCTTCGTGCCCTTGTGTGCCTTCTCGAAGTCGGCCAGGACCGCGTCGACGACCTTTTCCTTCGGCTTGGTGTTGACCTCCTGGAAGAGCCAGACCCGTAGCGTGCCGCTCTTCTCGTCCTTGCCGGAGGAGGAGTTGTCGGACGTCTGGGGGGCGCAGGCGGTCGCGGTGACGACGGCGGCGGCCAGCAATACGGCCAGGCGGGGGGCGAGCTTCATGGAGTGTTCCTCCGGGCGTGCGTTGCAACATATGCAATGACGGTTTCGCTCTGCACAACACCCAGGAGGTTATGGAGTACATGAACATGTCCACAAGAGGTCTCAACCACTTCGTGACAACGCGAAGGCCCCCGGAGTGCGCGCGGGCACACTCCGGGGGCCTTCGAAGAACTCGGCCGGGAAGGCTGCTACTTCTTGTCGCCGCCCTTGCCGCCCTTGCCCTCGTCTCCGCCGCCGCTCATGGACTCGTAGATCTCCTTGCACATGGGGCAGACCGGGTACTTCTTCGGGTCGCGGCCCGGTACCCAGACCTTGCCGCACAGCGCCACGACGGGGGTGCCGTCGAGGGCGCTCGCCATGATCTTGTCCTTCTGGACGTAATGGGCGAAGCGCTCGTGGTCACCGTCACCGTGCGAGGTCTGCGGTGTCGGCTCTACGAGGGTCCCCGTACCAGTCCCGCGCTCGGGCTCGAGAGTGCTCATGCATGCCAGGGTACTTAAAGCCCGGGTATTGAGGCTCACACGCTCCGGCCGGGAGATCAGTTGAGCGAGGGGTCGTCCGGATACGTCGCCACCATCGCCAGGTCACCCCGCTGGCGGCGCAGCACCTCGCGCCAGAGCCTCTCGGGCACGGGGCAGGACACGTCGCCGGGCTCGGACTCCACCACGTACCAGGCGCCCTCCGTCAGCTCGTCCTCCAGTTGACCGGGGCCCCAGCCCGCGTACCCGGCGAAGATCCGCAGGGCGCCCACGGCCGGGGCCAGCAGCTCCGGCGGCGCCTCCAGGTCCACCAGTCCGATCGCGCCGTGCACCCGGCGCCAGCCCAGCGGCGCCCGCTCGCCGGACGCCCCGCCGGGGACGACGGCCACGCCGAGGGCCGAGTCGAGCGACACCGGGCCGCCCTGGAAGACGACGCCGGGTTCGCCGGTCAGGTCCGCCCAGCCCTCCAAGATGTCGCCCACGTCGACCGGCGTGGGGCGGTTGAGGACGACGCCGAGGGAACCCTCCTCGTCGTGGTCGAGAAGGAGCACCACCGCACGCTCGAAGTTCGGGTCCGCCAGGGCGGGCGTTGCCACGAGCAGCCGCCCCGTGAGCGAGGACACCTCGGTCATGCCTGACATGATCCCGCATGTTCCCCTCCCGTGGGGAGGCAATCGGGGGCACGGGGGTGAACACGTGCGCCGTGCGCGCGCCGTCACCGTGACCGCCCGTGCCCGGCGGTGAACGGTTCGTGTTGTGACAAACCCATGACGTCGCCGGACCGTGCACAGGCTTACTGAAGGGGGGTACAAGGCGATTACCCTTTCCCTTCTGCCCCCTGCCCAACCCCACGGAACGCGAGATTCATGACCGTCAACGGCGCTGATGACGTACTGCTTGTCCACGGCGGAACCCCGCTGGAGGGCGAGCTCCGGGTCCGCGGTGCGAAGAACCTCGTGCCGAAGGCCATGGTGGCCGCCCTGCTGGGCAGTGCGCCGAGCCGGCTGCGCAACGTGCCGGACATCCGCGACGTGCGGGTCGTACGCGGACTGCTGCAACTGCACGGGGTGACCGTCCGCCCGGGAGAGGAGCCCGGCGAGCTGGTGCTCGACCCCTCGCACGTGGAGAGCGCGAACGTCGCCGACATCGACGCCCACGCGGGCTCGTCGCGCATCCCCATCCTGTTCTGCGGCCCCCTGCTGCACCGCCTCGGCCACGCGTTCATCCCGGGCCTGGGCGGCTGCGACATCGGCGGCCGGCCCATCGACTTCCACTTCGAGGTGCTGCGGCAGTTCGGCGCGAAGATCGAGAAGCGTGCGGACGGCCAGTACCTGGAGGCCCCGCAGCGACTGCGCGGTACGAAGATCAACCTGCCGTACCCGTCCGTCGGCGCGACCGAGCAGGTGCTGCTGACGGCCGTGCTGGCCGAGGGCGTCACGGAGCTGTCCAACGCCGCCGTGGAGCCGGAGATCGAGGACCTGATCTGCGTACTGCAGAAAATGGGCGCGATCATCGCGATGGACACCGACCGCACGATCCGCATCACCGGTGTGGACGAGCTGGGCGGCTACACCCACCGTGCCCTCTCGGACCGCCTGGAAGCCGCCTCCTGGGCCTCGGCCGCGCTGGCGACCGAGGGGAACGTCTACGTCCGCGGCGCCCAGCAGCGCTCGATGATGACGTTCCTGAACACCTACCGGAAGGTGGGCGGCGCCTTCGAGATCGACGACGAGGGCATCCGCTTCTGGCACCCGGGCGGGCAGCTGAAGTCCATCGCCCTGGAGACGGACGTCCACCCCGGCTTCCAGACGGACTGGCAGCAGCCCCTGGTGGTCGCCCTGACGCAGGCCACGGGCCTGTCCATCGTCCACGAGACGGTCTACGAGTCCCGGCTCGGCTTCACCTCCGCGCTCAACCAGATGGGCGCCCACATCCAGCTCTACCGCGAGTGCCTGGGCGGCTCACACTGCCGCTTCGGCCAGCGCAACTTCCTGCACTCGGCCGTCGTGTCGGGACCGACCAAGCTGGAGGGCGCCGACCTGGTCATCCCCGACCTGCGCGGCGGCTTCTCCTACCTCATCGCCGCCCTCGCGGCCCAGGGCACCTCCCGGGTCCACGGCATCGACCTGATCAACCGGGGCTACGAGAACTTCATGGAGAAGCTCGTGGAACTGGGCGCGAAGGTCGAGCTGCCGGGCAAGGCGCTCGGCTAGACGGCAGCGCGGACACGCCGATGGGGCGGTCACCCGGACTCGGGTGACCGCCCCATCGGCGTTGTGCTGAGCGCCCCCCTGCGCGAGGGGCGCGGGGCCGTATCGATTCGCGGCTCCGCCGCGCGGGCGCGACCAGCCACTACGGGCCCCGAGCCGCCCCCACGCAGAACCGCGACGGCGCTCAGGCGTGCTTACTTGCCCTTCGCGGCTTCCTTGAGCTTCGAGCCCGCCGAGACCTTGACGCTGTAGCCGGCCGGGATCTGGATCGGCTCGCCGGTCTGCGGGTTGCGGGCGGTGCGAGCGGCACGGTGGGTGCGCTCGAAGGTCAGGAAGCCGGGGATGGTGACCTTCTCGTCGCCCTTGGAGACGATGTCGCCGACAACCTCGGCGAACGCGGCCAGCACGGCGTCGGCGTCCTTGCGGGTCACCTCGGCGCGGTCGGCCAGCGCGGCCACCAGCTCACTGCGGTTCATGTTGTTACTCCCGTGTTCTTCTTGCCGTTGAGGCGTGCCACGCGGCGGAGCCGCATGTTGGGCACAGCGATGCCGATGCTGCCAGGGTCCTCGGACATTCCCCGGACCCGGGTCGGTCGTCAGACCCTCGCGCCCAGGGAGGCATCCTGCCTCCACCTGCGGCGGTAAAGCCAATCCGGCACCCCCAGGAGTCGTGAGAACACCCTTGGGAGTCACACGCCGAGAGGGCCTGAGCCTTGCGCAACCCTAGAGGGCGATCCGAGGCCCGACATCCCGCGACGCGCCGGAGGGGCGGCCCGCCGTGGTGATCCTCACCACCACGCCACCGGCCGCCTTCCCCCGCCGGGGAAACCTACGCCACCACCCCGGCGGCCTTCGCCGCGTCCCGCACGGCGCCCGCGACGGCACCGGCGACCTTGTCGTTGAAAACGCTGGGGATGATGTAGTTCGGGTTGATCTCGTCCTCGGTCACCACGTCCGCGAGGGCGTGCGCGGCGGCCAGCATCATCTCGGTGTTGACCGTGCGGGACTGCGCGTCCAGCAGGCCCCGGAACACGCCCGGGAAGACCAGCACGTTGTTGATCTGGTTCGGGAAGTCGGAGCGGCCGGTGGCGACGACCGCCGCGGTCTGGCGGGCGATCGCCGGGTCGACCTCGGGATCGGGGTTCGCGAGCGCGAACACGATCGCACCGTCGGCCATGGCGGCCACGTCGTCGCCGTCCAGGACGTTCGGGGCCGAGACGCCGATGAAGACGTCGGCGCCGTGCACGGCCTCCTTCAGGGTGCCGGTGAGGCCCTCGGGGTTGGTGTTGTCGGCGATCCAGCGCAGCGCCGACCCGGGCGCGGCGTCGACCAGGTCCGCGCGGCCCGCGTGCACGACGCCGTGGATGTCGGCGACGACGGCGTTCTTCACACCCGCGGCGATCAGCAGCTTGAGGATGGCCGTACCCGCCGCGCCGGCGCCGGACATGACGACCCGTACGTTCTCGATGGGCTTGTCGACGACGCGCAGGGCGTTGGTCAGGGCGGCGAGGACGACGATGGCGGTGCCGTGCTGGTCGTCGTGGAAGACGGGGATGTCGAGGGCCTCGCGCAGCCGGGCCTCGATCTCGAAGCAGCGGGGGGCGGAGATGTCCTCCAGGTTGATGCCGGCGAAGCCCGGGGCGATGGCCTTGACGATCTCGACGATCGCGTCGGTGTCCTGGGTGTCGAGGCAGAGCGGCCAGGCGTCGATGCCGGCGAAGCGCTTGAACAGGGCCGCCTTGCCCTCCATCACCGGCAGCGCGGCCTTGGGGCCGATGTTGCCGAGGCCCAGCACCGCGGAGCCGTCCGTCACGACCGCAACGGAGTTGCGCTTGATCGTCAGGCGGCGGGCGTCCTCGGGGTTCTCGGCGATCGCCATGCAGACGCGGGCCACACCCGGCGTGTAGATCATGGACAGGTCGTCGCGGTTGCGGATGGGGTGCTTCGACGCCATCTCGATCTTGCCGCCGAGGTGCATGAGGAAGGTACGGTCGGAGACCTTGCCCAGGCTGACGCCCTCGATGCCGCGCAGCTGCTCCACGATCTCGTCGGCGTGCGAGGTCGAGCCGGCGGCGATGGTGACGTCGATACGGAGCTTGTCGTGGCCGGAGGCCGTGACGTCGAGGCCGGTGACGGAGCCACCGGCGGACTCCACCGCGGTGGTGAGCTGCGAGACCGCTGTCCCGCCCGCGGGCACCTCCAGTCGGACCGTCATCGAGTAGGAGACGCTGGGCGCCGTTGCCATGGCCGACTTCCTCTGCTTTCACCGTGTAACTGCGTTTGTGCCGTCCGATAGTCGCACCTACCACTGAGTACGTGGTAGCCACCCCGGGTTGCGAACTTTGTGTTCGCGCACCGTCCCCGCCGGACCTCGAGCACTTTCGGAAAACGACTTCCACCATACGAGAAGTTGCGGGTCGACGGAAGAGGGGGACCGGCCCGGGAAAGAACCCGCGGGACGGGAATTGTCTTGCGGGGATCGTTTGTTACCTTGGACGTGGCACCGGCTCGATCCAAGCCCCCGGGCCCAACCTTCGTCGCTACGAGCGACCACTTGCCGCGAGGCGAGCATGGCGGGTCGGTGCCACCTAATCGAAGAAGACGAGAGGCCCGCGCCGTCCCACGGCGCGGGCCTCTCGCACGTCCCGGTGTCTCTCCTCGCCGCTCAGTCGCGCAGCAGGTCCGGCACCCCCGCGGCGTCCGGTTCGTCACGCTCGCAGGAGACGACCGTCAGCTGCTGGGTGGCCCGGGTCAGGGCGACGTAGAGCACGCGCAGCCCGGCGGGCGACTCGTCGGCGATCTCGGCGGGCGAGACGACGACCGTGGCGTCGTACTCCAGGCCCTTGGCCTCCAGGCTGCCCAGCGCCACCACGCGGTCGCCGAGCCCGGCCAGCCAGCGCCGGGCCTCCTCGCGGCGGTTCATGGCGACCACGACGCCGACGGTGCCGTCGACGAGGTCCAGCAGCCGGGCCGCCTCCGCCCGGACCGTCTCCGCGAGGGTGTCTTCCACCACCGCGAAGCGCGGTTCCACGCCCGTCGAGCGCACCGCCGTCGGGGACTCGGAGCCCGGCATGGCGAGGGCGAGCACCTTGGCCGCCAGCTCGGCGATCTCCGCCGGGTTGCGGTAGTTGACGGTCAGCTCGAAGCGGCGGCGCGGGCGGGTGCCCAGGGCCTCGTCGCGGGCCGCGGCCGCCTCGTCGGGGTCGGACCAGGAGGACTGGGCCGGGTCACCGACGACCGTCCACGTGGCGTGCCGGCCGCGGCGGCCCACCATCCGCCACTGCATCGGGGTGAGGTCCTGGGCCTCGTCGACGATGACGTGCGCGTACTCGGTGCGCTCCTGCGCGAGGCGCTCGGCGCGCTCCCACTGCGTCTCCTCGCGCTGCGGCATCAGCTCGTCCAGGCCCGTGAGCTGGTCCAGCGGGTCCAGCTCACGCCGCTTGCGGGGGCGGGCCGGGGTGCCGACGATCGCCTGTAGCTCGTCGAGCAGGGCGATGTCGTGCACGGAGTGGCCCTCGCGGCGCAGCGAACGGGCCACCTTGCGCACCTCGCCCGGGTTGAGGACGCGCCGGGCCCAGCGGCCGAGGCGCCGTTCGTCCGCCATGGCCGCCAGCACGGCACCCGGGGTCAGCTCCGGCCACCAGGCGTCGAGGAAGGCGGTGAAGGAGTCCTCGGAGCTGACGTCCTCGTCGAAGGAGGAACGCAGTTCGGCGGCCAGCTCGGGGTCACTGTGCCGGGACCCGGCGCCCGACTTGGCCCACAGGGCGTCCAGGAGCAGCCGGCGGGCGCGGGGGCGCAGCAGATTGACGGGCGCGGTGCCGCCGAGGACGGTGCGGCGGATGCCCGCCAGTTCCGCCGCCCCGAGTTCGATGCGGCGGCCGAAGGCGACGACCCGCAGCAGGGCCGGCGAGTCGCTCGGCTCCAGCGCCCCGCGCGCGGCCCGGCGCAGCACCCTGAGCATGCGGGAGGAGCCCTTGGCGCGGGCGGTGGCCGGGGAGTCGTACAGCGTGGCCCCGGCGCCGTCGACCAGCGAGCCGATCGCGCGGATGGCGACCTGCCCCTCCTCGCCGAGGGAGGGCAGCACGCCCTCGGTGTACGCCACCAGGAGCGGGGTCGGCGAGACGATGAGGATGCCGCCCGCGTACCGGCGCCGGTCCTGGTAGAGCAGGTAGGCGGCCCGGTGCAGGGCGACGGCGGTCTTGCCGGTGCCGGGGCCGCCCTCGACGTAGGTCACGGAGGCGGCGGGGGCGCGGATCACCAGGTCCTGCTCGGCCTGGATGGAGGCCACGATGTCCCGCATCGAGTGCGTGCGGGCCTGGCCGAGGGCGGCCATCAGGGCGCCGTCGCCGACGACGGCCAGTTCCTCGCCGTCCAGGCCGGCCCGGATCTCGGGCCGCATGAGGTCGTCCTCGACGCCGAGGACGCGCCGCCCCTTGGAGCGGATCACCCGGCGGCGCACGACCCGGCCCGGATCGACCGGCGTGGACCGGTAGAAGGGGGCTGCGGCGGGCGCCCGCCAGTCGATGACCAGCGGGGCGTAGTCCTCGTCCAGGACGCCGATGCGGCCGATGTGCAGGGTCTCGGCGATGTCGGCGGTGTTGTCGGGCCGCAGAGCGCCCTCCGCGGGCTCGACGGCCGTGTACGCGCCGTCCGGGCCCTTCTTGCCGTCCTTGCCGAGGAGCAGGTCGATGCGGCCGAAGAGGAAGTCCTCGAACTCGTTGTTCAGGCGGCTGAGGTGGATGCCGGCCCGGAAGACCTGCGCGTCGCGCTCGGCCAGCGCCCCGGGCGTGCCGACGTGGCCGCGCTGCGCGGCGTCGTGCATGAGGAACTCGGCCTCGTCGATCTTCTCCTCGAGGCGGCGGTACACCCGGTCCAGGTGTGCCTGTTCCACGCTGATCTCTCGGTCTCGTACGGAGTCCTCCCGTACGGAGTCGTGAACCGAGTCGACCGCTGAGTCCTGTTGCGCCTGTGCGGCCACCGGGCCCCCTTCTGACGTGCTGGGCAGCCGTCAAAGGTACGCGAAGGGGGACGCGGAAGCCACGGCCCGTCCGGTGACGGGCCGAGGGGGTGTCGTTCGGATCAGGCCGGCCCCGGGCAACGGCGCCCGGCAACCGGCGACAACGCCGCAGACGCGCGTGCCGGACCCCGCGCCTCGGCGGGGTCCGAACGACACCCCCTAAGCGTCCACCTCAACCAGCCGCTCGCCGTCGAAGGTCATGACCTCGAAGCGGTCGATCTGGTTGGGTTCGAAGGCGGCGCCGCCCTGCACATAGAGCGGCTTCTTGCCCTTTTCGGTGGTGGCGCCCGGGATGCCGTATCCCCAGTCCGGGACCGACCAGGAGGTGACCGTCTCGCGTTCGCCGTTCTTGCCGACGGCGATCAGGGAGCACTTCTCGGGGCCCTTGAGGTTCTTCAGTTCCAGGACCGCGTCGGTGCCCCAGGCCTTCTTCTGCAGGGCCACGGTCGCGCTGACCTCGGTGGTCGGGTCGGTCGCCGTCACCCGGTCGGGCATGGCGGCGAAGGCGGACTCGGCGGGGCTCGCGGCCTGCCGGGTGGCCTCGGTCTTCTTCCCGCCGCCGTCGTCACCGCCGCCGTCCGTCGTCGCCACGGCGGCGAACGGGCCGCCGATGATCAGCGCGGCCGCGGTGCCCACCAGGTAGAAGTTGCGTCGGCGTTTGCTCGCACGGCGCTCGGCGACCTCGTCGACGAGCTTCTCCGCCAGCCGCGGGCTCGGCTTCGCCGTCAGCGACTCGGCGATCGCGGGCGTACCGGTGCCCGGCAGGTCCGCGAGCGCGGCCATCATGGGCTCCATCCCGGCCAGCTCGTCGAGTTGCTGGGCGCACCACTCGCAGGTGGCGAGGTGCGCCTCGAAGGCGGTCGCCTCCGCGTCGTCGAGGATGCCGAGGGCGTAGGCGCCGACGGTCTCGTGCTCGTTCGGCGCCGGTGATCCCTGCATGGGGACAGAATTACCCGTATCACCCGGGCCGAATCCCCCGCCGAATCCCTGAACTCCCCCGTACCCGCTCATCACGCCGTCACCCCCCGCTCCTCCAGAGCCAGCTTCATCGAACGCAGGGCGTAGAACACCCGGGAGCGAACGGTGCCGCTGGGTATGCCCAGTGTCTGCGCCGCCTCATTGACGGTACGCCCCTTGAAGTACGTCTCGACGAGGACCTCCCGGTGAGCCGGGGTCAGGTCGTCGAGCGCGTCCGACAGCGTCATCAGCCACAGCGCCTTGTCGATCTCGTCCTCCGCGGGGATGACCTCCAGCGGCGACGGATCGACCTCCTGCGGCCGGGCCTGCCGGCTGCGGTGGCCGTCGATGACGATGCGCCGGGCGACCGTCACCAGCCAGGGGCGTACCGATCCGGTCGCACGGTTGAGCTGACCGGCGTTCTTCCAGGCACGGATGAGCGTCTCCTGGACGACGTCCTCGGCGCGCTGTCTGTCCCCCGCCACCAGCCGCAGCACGTACGCCAGCAAGGGGCCGGCGTGCTCCCGGTACAGGGCCCGCATCAGCTCCTCGTCGGGTTCCGAGGACGACTGGGACATGCGATGTCGGGCCCTCGCACCACGTTCATTGGCCACGACGGAATCCTTGCGCACGCCCACCTCCGATGTCCGGGGGTTCCCCCAGTCGGTCGCTCGCCCATTCGGTACGGACGCGAAGTGCGGCGTGTTCAAAGCGGGATGACAGTTTCTCGAATCCGGTGCGACGAAGGGGACACAGCCGTACTTACCGCCGCACTTACCGGGCGAGGGCGGCGCGGCGGCGGTGCCGGGCGACGCGCTCGCGGTTGCCGCAGATCTCACTGGAGCACCAGCGCCGGCGGCGTCCGCGGGAGGTGTCCACGTACACGATCGGGCAGTTGTCGCCCTCGCACTGCCTCAGACTCGCCCGCGCGACGGGGTCGGTGAGCAGTTCCACGGCGTCCCGGGCGAGGGCGCCGAGCAGCGCCGCGCAGTCGGGCGGTCCGGTCAACTCCCGGACCAGCGCGCCGTCCTCGCCGTGGACCGCGCGCGGGGCCGGGGGCGCGGCGACGGCGAGGCCGTTGACGCGGGCCAGCGCGAGGTCGTACGGGTGGGTGCCGGGCGCGGACCTGGAGCGGACCAGGCGGGTGGTCTGGCCGCGCAGTTCGCGGAAGCCGGTCAGCCAGAGCGCGTCGGCGTGGGCCAGCGGGGTGCCTGACGGGACGAGTCCGGAGCCGGTGATCCAGGCGCGCAGCGCCTCGACGCAGTCGAGCCGTTCCATGGGATGGGTGGTGGCGATGAGATCCAGGCAGATCCGCCCGGTGCCGAAGCGCAGCTCGTACGGGTCGGTGGCCGTACTCAGTGCCATGTTCCTGTCACCGCCTAGGGGTTGCCCGGTGAGGCGGGCCGAGAAGGGGAGCAGGTGGAACGCTCCCTCTACAGTGCCTGCCCGCTCCCGCCCCCGGAACCCCTCGTACCGCCTCACCCGTCGGTGTACTTGGCGTCCGTCGCCGGGTCCAGGGCCAGGCGGTAGCCGCGTTTCACCACCGTCTGGATCAGCTTGGGGGCGCCGAGGGACGTACGCAGGCGAGCCATCGCCGTCTCTACGGCGTGTTCGTCGCGGCCGGTGCCCGGCAGCGCCCGCAGCAGTTCGGCCCGGGGCACGACCCAGCCCGGCTGCCGGGACAGTGCCCGCAGCAGGGACATGCCGGCGGGCGGCACGGTCCTGAGCGCCCCGTCGATCAGCACCGCGTGCCCGCGGATCTCCAGCCGGTGCCCGGCGACGGGCAGGGCACGGGCGCGGGCCGGCAGCTCCTGGCAGAGCAGCTGTACGAGGGGGCCCAGCCGGAAGCGTTCGGGCTGGACCGTGTCGACGCCGTGCGCCTGGAGCGGCACCGCGGTGACCGGTCCGACGCAGGCGGGCAGCACCTCATGTCCGAGGGCGGCGAGCAGCTCGGGCAGCATGCCGCGCTCCTCGGCGCGGGCCAGGAGGGACACGGCGGCCGGCGCGCTCGTGAACGTCACGGCGTCCAGGCCACGCGAGACGGCGGCGTCCAGCAGCCGGTCCACGGGCCCGAGGTCCTCCGGCGGCAGCCACCGGTAGACGGGTACCCCGACGACCTCCGCACCGCCCGCCCGCAGCGCCTCCACGAACCCGGGCAGCGGCTCACCGTGCAGCTGTACGGCGATCCGGCGGCCGTCGACGCCCTCCTCCAGCAGCCGGTCCAGTACCTCGGCCATGGACTCGGAGGCCGGCGACCACTCCTCCGTCAGTCCGGCGGCCCGGACCGCGCCCTTGACCTTGGGTCCGCGCGCGAGCAGCTCCACCGCGCGCAGCCGCTCCAGCAGGGCGTCGCCCAGCCCCCAGCCGTCGGCGGCCTCGACCCACCCCCGGAACCCGATGGCGGTGGTGGCCACGACGACGTCCGGTGCCTGGTCGATGAGCTGCTTGGTCGCGGCCAGCAGCTCGCTGTCGTCGGCGAGCGGCACGATCCTGAGCGCCGGGGCGTGCAGGACGGCGGCACCGCGCCGCTGTAGCAGCGCGCCCAGTTCGTCGGCCCGGCGGGCGGCGGTCACGCCCACGGTGAATCCGGCCAGGCGACCGTGGTCAGGCCGCTGCTGTTCGTCGTCCATGGCTCGCCGCGCTCCGATCGTTCACACCCACGTGCATACTCACGTGCCGACCGAGCCTGTCAACGGCGCGTGACAGGCTCGGTTCGGCTTCATGTCACCAGTGTTACGTCATACCTGGGCGTAGCTGAGCCGGTCCTTCGTCTCCCCCGGGCCCGCCGGCCCGGCCGGCGGCCGTACGGCCGGACGGCGAAGGTATACCGCCCACGTGACGGCGAAGCAGACGGCGTAGTAGGCGAGGAAGGCGACGAAGGCGCCGGTGCCCGAGCCGAGGGAGAGGAAGGACTGCCGGAAGGCGAGGTTGATGGCCACGCCGCCGAGCGCGCCCACCGCGCCGATCAGCCCCATGGAGGCGCCGGAGAGCCGCCGCCCGTACGCCACGGCCTCCTCCCCTCTCAGCCCCTTGGCGAGCGCCTTGTTCTGGAAGATGCCGGGGATCATCTTGAACGTCGAGCCGTTGCCGAGCCCGCTGAGCACGAACAGCGCCACGAACACGGCGACGAACAGTCCGAGCGACTTCGCCATGCTGGCCGCGACGAGTACGGCGGTGGCGGCGGCCATGGCGACGAAGTTCCACAGCGTGATCCGCGCGCCCCCGTACCGGTCGGCGAGCCTGCCTCCCAGCGGCCGGATCAGGGAGCCGAGCAGCGGGCCGATGAAGGTGAGGTACGCCGCCTGGAGCGGGGTCCGCCCGAACTGGGTCTGGAGCACCTGCCCGAAGGCGAAGCTGTACCCGATGAACGACCCGAACGTGCCGATGTACAGCACGGACATGATCCAGGTGTGGCCGTCCCGGGCGGCGTCCTTGGCGGCCCCGGTGTCGTTCTTCACGGAGGCGAGGTTGTCCATGAAGCAGGCGGCGAGGACGGCGGCCACCAGGATCAGCGGGATGTAGATGCCGAGCAGCACCCGCGGCCCGCCGCTCGCCCCGATGATCGCGAGCGCGGCCAGCTGGATGACCGGCACGCCGATGTTCCCGCCCCCGGCGTTGAGGCCGAGCGCCCAGCCCTTCCTCCTGAGCGGGAAGAAGGCGTTGATGTTGGTCATGGAGGAGGCGAAGTTGCCGCCGCCGATGCCGGCCAGCAGCCCGACGAGGAGGAAGGTCGAGAAGGACGTCCCCGGCTCCATGACCGTGAACGCGGCCACGGTCGGCACGAGCAGCAGCCCGGCGGAGACGATCGTCCAGTTCCGCCCGCCGAAGATCGCGACCGCGAAGGTGTAGGGCACCCGCACTACGGCCCCGACGAGCGTGACCACGGACGTCAGCAGGAACTTGTCGGCCGGTGTCAGCCCGTACTCCGGCCCCATGAAGAGCACCAGCACGGACCACAGGGTCCAGACCGAGAACCCGATGTGTTCGGAGAGGACGGAGAAGAACAGGTTCCGCCGTGCGACCCGCTCCCCCGTCTCCTTCCAAAAGGTCTCGTCCTCCGGATCCCAGTGCTGGATCCAGCGGCCGCCAGGGACTCTCATGACGCCTCCACGGTGCTCCACATCTCGGTTGCACCGAAGCTAGGGAGGGCGCGTTTCGGGCCGGTGGGGCTGTGGATGACCGGAAGGGAACGTTGCTCTCACCCGGCGCCGGGGCGGGGTGAGAGGTCGCCGAGGGTCCGCCGTCAGCCCTGCGGGGGCTGCGGCTGCCAGTGAGGAGGCTGCTGCTGGGGCTGGGGCGGGGGCGGGTATGGCTGCTGCGCCTGCGGCGGCGCGTACGGCTGCGGCTGCCCGTAGGAGGGCTGAGCGGCCTGAGCCGGGTACGGCTGCGGCTGCGGGGCCTGGGGCTGCTGCCCGTAGCCCGCCTGAGCCGGATACGGCTGCTGCCGCGGGGCGTACGGGCCGGGCGCGGGCTGTCCGTAACCACCGGGTGCGGCC
>NZ_RAIF01000012.1:1348115-1361399 GCF_003671715.1 Streptomyces sp. E2N166
AGGTACCGCACCCGCCCCGTCTCGTCGGCCACCGGCGTGAACCCGGCGGCCCGCAACCGCGCCGCGAACTTGGCGTTGCGCCTGCGGTTGACGAGGAAGCCGACGCCCAGGAGCGCCAGGACGCACAGCCAGACGACCGCGGCCACGACGAAGTCGTCGGACGCACCGCCGAAGCGGTAGGCGAGGACCACGCAGCCGACGGTGGCGCCGAGCGCGCCGTAGCCCATCCGCTTCTCGGCGCTCTTGCCGGTGAGGTCGAAGTTGATCCGCGCCTTGAGGAGTTCGAAGGCGTCCGGCACGAGCGGCGGCACCGAGACCCCGTCGCCGGCGTTCGGGTACTGCGCCCAGTTCTGCGCGGCCCGGCTCCGGGCCTGCGGGCCGGGATCGGGGACCAGCAGCATCCTGAGCGAGCTGTTGTTCCCGCCGCCCTGCCGCACGTCGGCGTACTCGTACCCGAACTGCTGGGCGACGAAGGCGAGCTTGGCGAGCTTCTTCACGGACGCCATCGGACTGGTGAGCTCGACCGGCTCCCCGCTCGCCATCAGCCGCAGCATCTTCTGCGTCTGGCGCTTACTCATCCCGCCCGCCCCCCTGACCGGCTCACGCCGCCCTGTTCACTTCCGCAACCGGGGCAGTCTCGCACGGGACGCGGCGGCACGGTACCCGGGCCCGCCCGGCGTCAGCCCCGGTGGGCCGCCCGCGCCCCGGGCCGGCTCCCGGCGGAGCGCTTGGTGCCGTTCGGCCACAGCCGCGGCCTGCGCTTCGCCGCCAGGTCCTCGACCCAGCCCACGGCGAGGACCATCAGCCCGATGAGCGGCCAGACGAGGGCGAACATCCAGATCGTGTACGCGCCGTCGAGGGCCGCCACCGCGCGCTCGCTCTGCATGAAGGGAAGCCGGTAGGCCAGGTCGATGACCGGGACCGTCGCCATGATCAGCAGGTTGTGCCACAGGTAGATGGTGACCGCGCGGTTGTTGGAGAGGGTCACCAGCTTGTCCCACTTGGCCAGCCGGCCCGGGAGTTCCCGCCACGACGGGGAGTACTGGAGCAGGATCACGACGAAACCGAACGACCAGGTGGCCTGGGCCAGCGGGATGTCGTTGAGGTCCCACCCGTCGGGGCCCAGATGGTTCGAGGCCCACCAGAGGCCGAAGGCCATGATCAGGGAGGCGCAGGAGACGGAGACGTACCGCGGGATCTGCTTCAGCAGGCCCTCGTGGTGGGCGAAGCCCAGGACCCAGCAGCCGCCGTAGACGGCGAAGTCGGTGACGGCGTTGCCCGTCTCGCCGGGAATGGTCACCACGCCCGTGCCGACGATCGCCGTGAGGCCGAGCGGCGCGAGCAGCGTCGGCCAGGGGGCCTTGCGGAACAGCCAGAGCAGCAGCGGGGAGGCGAGGACGAACCACAGGTAGGCGCGCAGGTACCAGAGCGGCCCCGCGGCCTGCACCGCCCAGGTGTCCTCCAGCAGGCCGGACTGGGAACCGATGTGCCAGGGGTAGGGCGGTGCGCCGATCGGCACGATGTAGTTGAACAGCCCGATCAGACCCCAGGTGCCCCCGCGGTCCGGGTCGTCCGCCGGGTTCCAGCCGTTCATGAACATCATCGCGAGCACGACCGCGGCGAACGCCCACATCGGCGGCAGGAGGCGGCGCACGCGCCCGCGGATCACGCTCATCGCCGGACGCTTCAGCGAACGCGCCATCAGCGAACCCGCCAGCGCGAACATGACGCCCATCGACGGGAACACCACCGTCAGCCAGGCCCAGCCGAACAGGTGGTACACCACGACGCGGACCAGGGCGATGGAGCGCAGCAGGTCCAGGTACCGGTCGCGGCCCGGCTTCTTGGCGGCCGGGGCGGGCGCCGGCGCGGTGCCGGGCTCGGGTGCGGGCTCCGTCGTGCGCTGCTGCGGGACGGCGTGCGGCGTCCTCGCGGCACCGTACGGGTCTCCCCCGTCCGCAACCCCCGCGTACGGGGTTCCGTACGGGCCGGCCGGCTCCGGGTTCGTACCCGTACCGGTCGTGTAACCGTGGGTCATGCCACGGGCCTCCGATCATCGCTGCCCCGCGAACCCTGGCGCGGCACAGAGCCGCCGGGCGCCCCGACCACGCCGGTGCGCCGGAGCTTCTGCCAGCGCAGGCGGCCGCCGGTGAGCGCGGTGATCCAGGACTGGAGCAGCACTACGTACATGAGCTGGCGGTAGAGGATCTGCTGCAGCGGCAGCGAGATCAGGTGGGTCATGCGTTCGCGGTCGAGACGGAAGGCGTACGCCGCGCAGACCGCCTGGATGGCCAGGACGCCCAGCCACGCCATGATCGTCTTCTGGGTCGGGCCGAAGACGATGCCGTAGAGCAGGAAGACGTCGATCAGTGGGGCCAGGAGCGGGGCCAGGACCATGAACAGGGAGACGAAGGGCAGGCCCACGCGGCCGAAGCGGCCCGAAGGACCCTTCTCGATCACCGCGCGGCGGTGCTTCCAGATGGCCTGCATGGTGCCGTAGGACCAGCGGTAGCGCTGGGACCACAGCTGCTGGACGGTCTCGGGGGCCTCGGTCCAGGCGCGGGCGTTCTCGGCGTAGACCACGCGCCAGCCGGCGCGGTGCAGCGCCATGGTGACGTCGGTGTCCTCGGCGAGCGTGTCGTCGCTCATGCCGCCGATCGGTGCCAGCGCCGAGCGCCGGAAGGCGCCCACCGCGCCGGGGATGGTCGGCATGCAGCCGAGGATGTCGTACATCCGGCGGTCCAGGTTGAAGCCCATCACGTACTCGATGTGCTGCCAGGCGCCGATGAGGCTGTCCTTGTTGCCGACCTTCGCGTTGCCGGCCACGGCGCCCACCTTCGGGTCGCCGAAGGGCTGCACGAGTTCGCGGACGGTGGACGGTTCGAAGACGGTGTCGCCGTCCATCATCACGACGATGTCGTGACTCGCGTTCGCCAGGCCGCGGTTCAGCGCCGCCGGCTTGCCCGCGTTGAGCTGGCGGATCACCCGGACGTTCGGCAGGCCCATCGCCTCGACGAGCCGGGCCGTGCCGTCGCTGGAGCCGTCGTCGACGACGATGACCTCGACGGGATGGTCGCTGGCCATCAGGGAGAGGACGGTGTTCTCGATGCACTTGGCCTCGTTGTACGCCGGCACCAGCACCGTCACCGGTTCGGTCACCGGCGGGCCCCAGCGAAAGCCCTTGCGGCGGACCCGGCGGGCGTGGACGCCGGAGAGGAGCAGCATCAGCACGAAGCGGCTGATGACCAGGGTGCCGATGATCGCCAGGCCCACCACCAGGCCGTCGGTGATCTTCTCCGAGGCCTGGACGAGGAAGACCCAGGCCTTGCCCTTCCACAGTTCGGCGCCGGTCACCGGGCTCATCGCGCTGGGCGCGTCGAGGGCCTCGGTGAGGTTGGCGAACTCGTAGCCCTTCTTCTGCAGGTCGGGCAGGAACCTGTCCAGCGCCGCCACGGTCTGGCTGCGGTCGCCGCCCGAGTCGTGCATCAGGACGATGGCGCCCTCGCCGTTCTCCGGCGTGGCGCGGCGGATGATCTCGTCGACGCCGGGCCGCTGCCAGTCCTCGCTGTCGGTGTTGTTGACGACGGTGATGTAGCCGCGGCTGCCGATGTACTCGGTGACCGGCCAGGACTTGTTGTCCATGGCGTCGGAGAAGGAGGAGTACGGCGGGCGGAAGAGCGAGGTGCGGATGCCCGCCGCGCCGGTGATCGCCAGCTGGTTCTGCGACAGCTCCCAGTCGATGCGCTTCTTGGACTGGAAGGAGAGGTCGGGGTGGTTGAAGGTGTGCAGGCCCACCTCGTGGCCCTCGTCGACCATGCGCTCGACGAGGTCGGGGTAGCGGGAGGCCATGGTGCCGGTGACGAAGAAGACCGCGTGCGCGTCGTGCTTCTTCAGCACGTCCAGCACCTTCGGCGTCCAGATCGGGTCCGGACCGTCGTCGAACGTGAGGACCAGCCGGTGGTCGGGCACGGTCAGGCTCTCGGTGCGGCCGCCGCGGACGTCGATGACCGGGCCGCCCTCCAGGATCTTCTCCGGCACCTGGTCGGTGGCGGCGGGCGGCTGGACGCGGTGGTCGGCGAGGATCTCGCTGTGCACGTACCCGCGCAGCATGAGCATCGCCGACAGGGCGACCAGGACGAGCAGCGGAAGCAGCAGACGCAGGGGCAGGCGGCGGCGCCGGACGCCCTCACGGGCGCTGCGCGCGGCCCCGTGACGGCGGGTGCGGGATGCCATCAGAGGGTGTTCTCCGGGGACAGGGAAGGGGACGTGAGGGTGGTGTCCGGGCCGGCGACGACGGGCTCGTCGGCGGGCCCGGCGGCGGAGAGGGGATCGCTCACGCCGTTGGCGGCCGTGTCGCCGCCCGGGTCGGTGCCCGTGGTGGGGTCGACGGTGGGCGCGGTCGGGTCGACCGTGGGATCGCCGCCGCCGGCCGGGGTCGACGGGTCCGTGGTCGCGGGCGGCGGAACCTGCGTCGACTGCGTCGGGTCCGGGTCGGACGCGCCGCCGCCCGGCTGCGTGCCGGCCCCGGTCTCCGAGGGCTCTGCGGCGGCGCCGGTGCCGGGCTGCCGCGCGGTACCCGACGTACCGGGCGCGGGGGCGTCGGCGCCCGGCGCCGTCGTCACGCCGGTACCGGCGGAAGGGCTGACCTGCGGAGCGGCGCTGCCGGTGTTCGAGGGCCGCGCGGACTGCGAGGGCAGCGGGGTGGTGTCGACCCGGCCGGCCGGCTTGCCCTCCTGCTGGCCCTCCACGGGCAGCCAGGGCGCGTTGGAGTTGCCGGACAGCAGCGTGGAGACGATGACGACGGCGTAGACCGCGCAGGCGACGCCGACGGCGATGCCGATTCGGCGGTACAGGCGGCTGCGGCGTCCGGACGCGTCGACGAACACCGGTCCGTCGGACTCGCGTTCCGGGCGCCTCTTGCGGTGCCCGCTGTCGGCCCTTCGGATCACGCCGTCACCGAGCTGGACGGCGTCGAGCTGGACCGTGACCTCGTGCGGATCGTGGGTGTGATCGCCGGCGTCCGGGGCGGCGTCGGCGTCCGGGGTGTCCTGCCAGGGGTCGCGGAGGGCGGCGGTGGCGGGGCCGGGCGCGGTCGTGGGGAAGGCGCGGGTCGGGGCGGCCACGGGGGCCACAGGTGCCGTGGGGAGGATGTCCGTCCTGTCGGCGTCCGGGGCGGTGCCGTTCTGGCCGATTCCGGTCGGCGCGGCGCCCTCGGGGCCCTTACCGAGCGGGGTCGTCGTGGTCGGGGCCGTCCTGTCCGGTGCCGTCCTGCCCGGGGTCGGGGTTCCCTCGTTCGGGTTCGCCCCGGCCTGGTTGGTTCCGCCCCAAGTTATCCGCCCCTGGCCGAACGGATCAGCGACCCGGCCCCGGTCCGTACGGTTTGCACCCACCGGGCTCCCGCCCACCGGACTTCCGCCCACCGGGCTCCCGCCTATTCGGTCCCTCCCTATTCGGGAACCGAGGATCTCCGTCCCGTCGCCTCCGGCGCTCCCCCGCGGGCCGGGGAACCGGTTCTCGGCGGCACCCGACGACGGGGCCGCGTTGCGCGGAACCTCCGGCCCGGCTGCGGCGCCCGCGGCTCCGGAGCCCCCGAACCATCCCGCGCCGGACCCGGGGGATGCGGGGGATGCGGGGGACGCGGTGGGGCCGTCGGACCGGCCGGACCGGGCGGACGGCGTTCCGGCCGTCGGGAACTCCCCGGTCACCGGGAAGGCCCGGGTCGCCGGGAACACCTCGGTGGCGTCAGCATCCTGTCTCGCCTCCGGGAGATCACGCATCCCGGACGCGGCCTGGGGCCACTCCGGTTGGGCGTCTTTCTGCCATTTCTTCACGCGCACGCACTTCCCCCCGAGGGACGGTTCCGGGTGCGCATACGACTCCGAGCACCCGTCGGCCGAACCGGCCCCCACCAGGTTCGAGCGCCCCCTGTACCACACCGTGCTCAGGCCAAGAATGTAGCGCACGCGGAGGATGTGTGGTTCCCGCGTGTCAGTTGTGGACGGACATCACAGCGGCGTCGACGGCGGGAAGCCACCCTCCGGCGGGCCTGCGGAGCCAGCCTTCCTCGGCCGCGACCTGGGCAGCCGCCCGGCGCAGCGCGTCGAACGCGGGGTGTGCCAGTCCCTTTCGCCAGACGAGTGACACCGGCGACAGCGGCACTGGATCGACGAGCGGGCGCACGACGGTCGACGCCATGGCCGGAAAGCTCACCACGGCGAGGATCGGATTGCGTGTCTTGTCCATGATCCGCTGGAACTCCTCCTCCCCGACGGCCAGCGGAGCGGGTGCCGCCACTTCTATGCCGCGCCCCTCGAACAGGCGGTGCGCGAGGTCGGTCCACTCCACCGTCCGCGGGTTTCCGGCCCCGGCGTACACGGTCTCGCCGGCGAGGGCGGCGAGCGGCACCTGGGGCAGCCCGGCCAGCGGGTGGTCCTCGGGCAGGACGACCGCCATGGGTTCGTAGCGGACGGGCTGGTGGCCGAGCCCGGCCCGCAGCGCGGGGGCGAGGCCCGCGAACCGGCCGAAGGAGACGTCGAGGCGGCCCGCGAGCAGTTCGGCGGCGGCGTGGGTCAGCCCGCTCTCGTAACGCGCCATCAACTCCTCCCCGGGCGCGAGCCCGCGGGCACGCTCCAGGACCAGGCGGCCGGTGACCAGTCCCGGGGAGTTGAGGTCGACCAGCAGCGGGCGGGCCTGTCCGAACGCGGCCAGGAGGTCGTCCTGCGCCTGGAGGACGCGGCGGGCGTACGGCAGCAGCAGCTCGCCGTCGGCCGTCAGGGTCACCTGCCGGGTGGTCCGGACGAACAACTCGGCGCCCAGCTCCCGCTCCAGGCGCCGCACGTCCCTGCTGAGCGCCTGCTGGGCGACGTACAGACGGGCGGCGGCCCGGGTGAAGTGCAGGTCCTCGGCGACGGTGACGAAGGCGCGCAGGAGGCGGGGGTCGACGTGCGCGGGTGCGGACATCCGGCGAATTTACAACGCGAGTGCGTGAATGGGTACGGAGAAGGTGTTGGACCCCTTGGTCACCCCCGGGCGACGGTGAGCACATGCCGCAACCGACCTACGAACGCCCGTCCTCCCGGACCACCTTCCTCGCCGTCACCGCCGACACCCTGGTCGCCGCCGACTTCGGCCCGCGCACCTGGCGCCGGCCACCCGGCCCCTACCGGCGCCTCCTCGCCCTGCCCGGCGCCCGAGCGTTCACGGTCGGGAATCTCATGGCCCGGCTGCCCATGGGCATGTTCAGCGTGAGCGCGGTCGTGATGATCGCCGGCACCCGTGGTTCGTACGCCCTCGCCGGCGCCGTGACCGCGACGGGACTCGCGGCGACGGCGCTGGTCGCCCCGTGGACGGCACGGCTGGTGGACCGGCACGGCCAGGCCAGGGTGGCGCTGCCCGCCACCCTGATCGCCGCCCTGGGCTCGCTCGCCCTGCTGCTGTGCGTCCGGTACGGCGCGCCCGCCTGGACGCTGTTCGCCGCGTACGCCGCCACCGCCACGACGCCCAACACCGGCGGCATGGCCCGCGCCCGCTGGGCCCACCTGCTGAAAGGCAGGAAGGACGCGGCCGACGCCCTGCACACCGCGAACTCCTTCGAGCAGGCCGCGGACGAGCTGTGCTTCATGCTCGGGCCGGTCCTCGCCGCGTTCCTGTGCACGGCGCTGTTCCCGGAGGCGGGCACACTGGTCGGGGCGGTGCTGCTGGTCAGCGGCATGCTGCTGTTCACCGCCCAGCGCGCGACCGAACCGCCGGCCCGGCCGCGCCCGACGGCGAAGGCCCCCGTCCGCGTCCCGGGTATCCCGCCGCTGCTGGTGGTGTGCCTGGCGATGGGCGGGGTGTTCGGTGCCATGGAGGTCGTCACGATCGCGTTCGCGGACGCACAGGGGCATCGTGCGGCGGCCGGGGTGGTCCTCGCGCTTCAGGCGGCCGGTTCCTGCGCGGCGGGCCTGCTGTACGGCGCGATGAAGCCGGCCGGCCCCGCCGAGCACCGCCTGCCGTGGTGTGTCGCGGCGATGACGGCCCTGCTGACGCTGCCGCTGCTCGCGGCATCCCTCACCGGCTCGCTGCCGCTGCTGGCGCTCACGCTGCTGATCGCCGGGATGGCCACCGCCCCGACGATGGTCACCACCATGACGCTGGTCCAGCACCGCACTCCGGAGGGCCGCCTGAACGAGGGTATGACCCTCGCGGTGACCGGCCTGCTCGGCGGCATCGCCTGCGGCAGCGCGGCTGGCGGCTGGACGGTGGAGCACGTCTCCCCCACGGCCGCCTACGGCGTACCGGTCACGGCGGCCGCGGTGGCCCTGCTGCTGGCCCTGGCACCGGCTCTCGGCTCGGCGGGGCGGCCGCGGGCATGACGAAGGCCCCGCCGCGCTGGAGCGGCGGGGCCTTCGCCCACATGGGAACTGTGGAGATGGCGGGAATCGAACCCGCGTCCAACGGTGCGGAACCAGGGCTTCTCCGTGTGCAGTCCGCTTCGATTTTCTCAGCCCCGGAGATCACGCGGACAAGTCTCCGACGGGCTCAGTCACTGTTTGGTTTCCCTCTTCACCCCGTGACCGGGATCAAGGTTTAGTCCCCTAGCTGATGCCAGGATCCGGGTCGGGAACAGCCCCGGGCTGACACTCCCTTAGTAGGAGGCTCGCTTCGCTACCTGAGATCAGGCAGCGAGGGCGAAGGCCTGCTGGGAGGAATCGCGCTTGGTGTTGGCGATTATTTTTTTCGGCCTGTGGTTTACGAGATCATGGCCGCTTCCTCGACACGCTTCCCCTGCTTCGACATCCGCTGTCGAAACCGATCATCCCCATGTTGATTTTTCAATCCCCTCCGAGGAGGGGGCGCGCACCCGCTGTGGGGTGCAGATGCCATCGTACGTGACCAACGCACGCGCGTGCCAGCCTATTCCCCGGAGGGTCAGGCCCGCTGCTTGCGCCGGATCGCCGAGATCGTCCGCTCCGCCTCGCGGCGGTCCTGCTTCTCCCGGAGGGTCTGGCGCTTGTCGTACTCCTTCTTGCCTCGCGCCAGCGCGATCTCGACCTTGGCCCGGCCGTCCTTGAAGTACAGCGCCAGGGGAACGATCGTGTGACCGGTCTCCTGGGACTTCGCCTCCAGCTTGTCGATCTCCACGCGGTGCAGCAGCAGCTTCCGCTTGCGGCGGGCGCTGTGGTTGGTCCAGGTGCCCTGGCTGTACTCGGGCACGTGCACGTTGTGCAGCCACGCCTCGTGTCCGTCCAGCTGCACGAAGCCGTCGGCCAGCGAGGCCCGTCCCTGGCGCAGCGACTTCACCTCGGTCCCGGACAGGACCAGGCCGGCCTCGTAGGTGTCGAGGATCTGGTAGTCGTGCCGCGCCTTCTTGTTCTGCGCGATCAGCTTGCGCCCTTTTTCCTTAGCCATAGTGCCGCCCATTTTCGCACTACGGAGGGGGTCCGCGGAAAGCCGATTACGCGGCCGGTCCCAGTCCGCTCAGCACCGTCCGGGCCTGTTCCAGGGCGGCCGGGTCCGTCGGGTCGACCTCCAGGTCGGGCGTGATGCCCGTGCCGTCGACGCCGCGGCCCGAGGGAGTGCGGTAGTGCCCGACGGTCAGCTCGGCCACCGAGCCGCCGGGCAGCCGGCTCGGCATCTGCACCGAGCCCTTGCCGAAGGTGCGCGAGCCCAGGACGACCGCCCGTCCGCGGTCCTGGAGTGCTCCGGTGAGGAGCTCGGCCGCGCTCATGGTGCCGCCGTCGACGAGCGCCACCAGGGGCCTGGTGGCGTCGCCGCCGGGTTCGGCGTGCAGGGCCCGCTGATCGCCGTCGACGTCGTACGTGGCGACCAGGCCGCCGTCGAGGAAGGCGGAGGCGGCGGTGACGGCCTCGGCGACCAGGCCGCCGGAGTTGCCGCGCAGGTCGAGGACGACACCGGCGCCGGACGGCAGCCGCTCCACGGCGCCGCGCACCTGTTCGCCGACGCCCTTGGTGAAGGAGAGGACCTCGACGACCGTGACGCCGTCGGCGAGCGTGCGCACGGTCACGGGGTCCGTGGAGAGCCTCGCCCGGCGTACGGTCTCGGTCCACGCGCGCGTGCCGCGTTCCAGGCCGAGCCGGACGGCGGTGCCGGCGGGCTCCTGCTCGGCGTCGCCGCGCAGTATCGAGACGACCTCCGTGACGGGACGCCCGTCGACCCGCTCACCGTCGACGCTGCGCAGCCGGTCGCCCTCGCGGATGCCGGCGCCGGCGGCGGGCGAGCCGGAGCGCACCTTGGTGACCTCGATGCGGCCGTCGCGCTCGCGGCGGGCGGAGAGCCCGACGCCGGTGTACCGGCCGTCGAGGGCGTCCTCCAACTCCTCGTACTCGCCCCGGGAGTAGACGGCGCCCCAGCGGTCCCCGCTGCGGCTGACGGCATGCTCGGCGGCCTCCTCGGGGGACTTGCCGTCGGCCATCGCCTCGGCGGCCGCCCGCGCGACGTCGGCGTGTTGAGCGGGCCGACCCTGCTGACCGGCCACCGGCGTCGTGTCGGGCGCCGGCTTCCGGTCGGCCTCGGGGAACGAGCCGGTGGCCGCGCCGGCGACGAGCACGCTCGCGAACACCAAGGTCAGGGCGGCCCCGTGGCGTGCGCGACGGGGCTGACAGAACAGGTCACGACCTGACATGGCGGTGAGTCTAGGACAACGCAGGAGGGCCGCACGGTCGCTTGACCGTTCGGCCCTCTTGGTATGTGTCACACCTTCAGGTACTTGCGCAGCGCGAAGAACGCGGCCAGCGCGGGCATCAGCAGGCTGGTGGCCAGGATGAGCGGAAGCTTCGTCAGCAGGGCGTCCCAGCCGATGAAGTCGATCAGGGCCAGCTTGTCGGCCAGGGCGAGCCCGTGGTCGATGATGAAGTACCGCGCGGTCACCAGGAAGCCGCAGGCGACCGCGCCGCCGATGAGACCGGCGACCGCCGCTTCCATGATGAACGGCGCCTGGATGTAGAAGCCCGAGGCGCCGACCAGCCGCATGATGCCGGTCTCGCGCCGCCGGCTGAACGCCGAGACGCGCACCGTGTTGACGATCAGCATGAGCGCGACGACCAGCATGAGCGCCATCACCGCGCGTGCCGCCCAGTTCATGCCGTTGAGGAGCTCGAAGAGGTTGTCCAGGGTCGCGCGCTGGTCCGCGACGGACTGCACGCCGTCCCGGCCGTCGAAGGCGGTCGCGATGACCTGGTACTTCTCCGGGTCCTTCAGCTTGATCCGGTACGACTCCTGCATCTGGTCCGGCGTGAGCGAACTGGCCAGCGGCGAGTCGCCGAACTGGTCCTTGTAGTGCTTGTACGCCTCGTCCTGCGACTCGTACGTCACCTTGTCCACGACCGACAGCTCTTCGAGGTCGGCGAGGATCTGCTTCTTCTGGTCCTCGGTCACCGCGCCCTTGGCACAGGCGGGGTCGGACTTCGCGTCGCTCTTGTTGCAGAGGTAGACGGTGACGTTGACCTTGTCGTACCAGTAGCCCTTCATGGTGTTGACCTGGTCGCTCATCAGCAGCGAACCGCCGAACAGGGCCAGGGACAGGGCGACGGAGACGATGACGGCGAAGGTCATCGTCAGATTGCGGCGAAGACCGACACCGATCTCCGAGAGCACGAACTGGGCGCGCATGGCGTCTCGTTAAGCCTTTCCGTTCCTCGTCGTCAGTGCTGGTAGCCGTAGACGCCGCGCGCCTGGTCGCGGACGAGGCGGCCCTTCTCCAGCTCGATGACGCGCTTGCGCATCTGGTCCACGATGTTCTGGTCGTGGGTGGCCATGATCACGGTGGTGCCCGTCCGGTTGATGCGGTCGAGCAGCTTCATGATGCCGACGGAGGTCTGCGGGTCGAGGTTGCCGGTGGGCTCGTCCGCGATCAGCAGCTTGGGCCGGTTGACGAAGGCGCGCGCGATGGCGACGCGCTGCTGCTCACCGCCGGACAGCTCACCCGGCCTGCGGTCCTCCTTGCCGCCGAGCCCGACGAGGTCGAGCACCTGCGGCACGGACTTGCGGATCTCGCCGCGGGACTTGCCGATGACCTCCTGGGCGAAGGCGACGTTCTCGCCGACCGTCTTGTTCGGCAGCAGGCGGAAGTCCTGGAACACCGTCCCCAGCTGGCGCCGCATCTGCGGCACCTTCCAGTTGGACAGGCGGGCGAGGTCCTTGCCCAGAACGTGCACCTGTCCGTGGCTGCACCGCTCCTCGCGGAGGACCAGCCGCAGGAAGGTGGACTTTCCGGAGCCGGAGGATCCCACGAGGAAGACGAACTCACCCTTCTCGACCTCCAGGGAGACATCCCTGAGAGCGGGGTGGTTCTGTTTGGGGTAGACCTTGGAGACGTTGTCGAATCGGATCACGGATGCACCACGGGTCGCCGGGGGTAGATGTGCGTGACCATACGCGAACCGGGGAGCCGACCGCAGTCACCGGTCGGGGTTGCGCATCAGTTGCGCGTTTTGTCCCTGGAGCGAGGGCGCGCGGGGTCCCTCGGAACCTGGCACAGTGGAAGGGGGAACGTTCGCGTCGGTGCGGGCGTTGTCCTGACGGAGCCAGCGGCAAGGAGGGTGAGCGCATGACGTACGACCGGTTGGTGTGCGCGAACTGCGCGGCGCCCGTGAACGAGGGCAGATGCCCGGTGTGCCGGGCGAACCGCGAGCGGCTGCAGCAGGGGAACTTCTTCGCGGGGCTGACTCCGATGACGCTGATCGCGCTGCTGGTGGTGCTGATCGCGGCGGTGGCCCTGCTGGCCCACCAGACCGCCTGACACCCGCGGAGGCCCTGCGGACCCCCGGGAAACGGCCGAGGAAGGGGCCCGGAGCGCGATGTGCGCTCCGGGCCCCTTCGTGTGCGTGCGGGGCGTACGCGGGGCGTACGCGTACGGCTACCGTCAGGCAGCCGCGCCGCGGTTGTTCATCAGTCGCGGCAGGAAGCGGAAGCCGATACCGCCCGCGATCATCGTGGCGGCGCCGACCAGCAGGAACGTGGTCTCCGCGGCGCCGGTCTCGGCCAGCTCGTCACCGCTGCCCTGGGCGGCGGTGTCGGAGGCCTGGGCCTCTTCGCCGGTGTCGGTCAGGGCCGAGGAACCCTCTTCCTGGGCGACGTTGTCGTTGCTGCCGCCGTTGGGGTCGGTGTTGTTGCCACCGTTGCCACCGTTGCCGCCGTTGTCTCCGCCGTTACCGCCGTTGTCCCCGCCGTTACCCGGGTCCGTGGGGTCCGTCGGGTCCGTGGGGTCCGTCGGGTCCGTGGGGTCCGTGGGGTCCGTCGGGTCCGTGGGATCGGTCGGGTCCGTGGGATCGGTCGGGTCCGTGG
>NZ_RAIF01000012.1:1363299-1364722 GCF_003671715.1 Streptomyces sp. E2N166
GCCGGCTTCGCCCCCGGTACCAGGGGCACCGCCCCCCGTCGCCGTACCGGCTCCCCGGTGGGGGCGGGGGACGCCGGGGGCTCCTCGGGCGCGTCCTCCTCCTGCTCCGCGTCGGGCTCGTCCACGTCCAGCGGGCCCATCCCGGCCAGCATCGGCAGCAGCTCGCGCAGCCGGGCGCCCAGCTCGGAGGCGCGCAGCCGGGAGGCCGGCGCCTTGGCCAGGCACTGCACGAGCAGCTGCCACAGCTCGTCGGGGATGCCGGGGAGGGGGACGACGCGCTCGGTCACATGGCGGCGCAGCACCGCGCCGGGATGGCCGCCGCCGAACGGCGTGAAGCCCGCCAGCAGCTCGTACAGGACCGTGGCCAGCGCGTAGATGTCCACCGCCGCGCGCGGGGGCAGGCCCTCGACGATCTCCGGCGCCAGGTAGTCCGGCGTGCCGATGATCTTCGTGGCGCGGGTGCGCCGCGGGGTGTCGATGAGCTTGGCCACCCCGAAGTCCGTCAGGAGCGCCGGGTGCGAGCCGCCGGGGCCGAGCGGGCCCTGCATGTCGAGCAGGACGTTCTCGGGCTTGACGTCGCGGTGCACGACCCCGGCGGCGTGCGCGGCGGCCAGGCCGTCGGCGACGTCGGCGACGACCGCCACCGCGGCCTCGGGCGCCAGGCGCCGCTCCCGTTCGAGGCGGGTGCGCAGATCCGTACCGCGGACCAGGTCCATGACCAGGGCGAGGTCGTTGCCGTCGACCACCAGGTCGCGCACGGAGACGACGTGGGGGTGCTCCAGTCCGAGCAGGGCGGTGCGCTCCTGCACGAAGCGGGAGACCAGCTCCTGGTCGGACGCCAGGTCCTCCCGCAGCAGCTTGATCGCGACGGGTCCCTCGGGACCCTCACCCAGCCACACCGTGCCGGCACTGCCCCGACCGAGGATCTGGTGGGCGGTGTACCGGCTGCCGATCTTCCGTGCCAAGGCTGCTCCTACCGACGCGTGTTGCGCTAAAAGTACGCGTCCGGGGAGCCAACCTTCACAACGGAGGCGGAAATCACCCGCCGGATGTCGACAAATCTCCAGACTCGTCGTCGGATTCGGCGGGAACCCGGTCCGCCGACGGCTCAGTTGCCGGTCGAGGTCCCGCCGCCCGAGCCGCTGCCGCCGCCCAGGTCGCCGATCCAGTCCGTCACGGTGGTGAACCAGTCGCTGAGCTGCTCCCAGTAGCCCTTGCCCGTGCCGATCCAGTCCTGCAGGGGGCTCAGCTCCCAGATGAGCCAGCCGGCCACGAACATGATGACGAGCGTGAACAGGCATCCCTTGAGGCAGCCGAGCCCGGGGATCCGCATCGGGTTGGCGCTGCGCTGCCGCGGCGGCCTGGGCTCGCGCCGGGGCGGCTGAGGCTCGGGCGTGGGCGGCGGGGCGTACCGCTGCGGCTG
>NZ_RAIF01000012.1:1365689-1368322 GCF_003671715.1 Streptomyces sp. E2N166
GGGTCGGCGGCGCCCGAGGCGTTGCCGGTGTGCGGCAGGACGCTGGTCGCGCCGTTCGGGTCGTAGGCGCCGTTCGGGTTCTGCGGCAGGACCTGCGTCGGGTCCGCGCCGCCGGGGGCGCCCGGTACCTGCGCGGGCGCGGGGTCGGGGGCGAGGAGCACGCCGACGTTCTCGGCGGCTCCGATCTGCGCGCTGCTCGAATGCACGCCGATGCCCTCGGCGACGACGCGCAGGCCGCGGGCGAGGTTCTCGGCACTGGGGCGCTCGTCGGGATTCTTGCGCAGGCAGCGCTCGATGACCGTCCACAGGGGGTCGGGGACGGTGGAGGGGCGGCGCGGTTCGGCGCTCAGGTGCTGGTGCAGGACCTCCAGCGCGGAACCCCCGCCGAACGGGGGCCGGCCGGTGACCAGCTCGTACAGCAGGATGCCGGCGCCGTACACGTCGACCGCGGAGGTCTGCGGGCGCCCCTCGGCGGACTCCGGCGCCACGTACGCGGGCGTGCCGACGAACTCGTGGGTGCGGGTGAGGCCGGGCGAGTCGGCGAGGCGGGCGATGCCGAAGTCGGTGAGCATCGGGTGCATCTCGCCGCCGGTCTGCTTCAGCAGGACGTTGGCCGGCTTCAGGTCGCGGTGGACGACGCCGTCGGTGTGGCTGGCGGCGAGGGCGTCGGCGATCTGGGCGGTGAGCAGGGCCGCGGCGACCGGGGTGAACGGCCCGTTCTCGCGCAGGTAGCGGTGCAGGTCGGGACCGTCGACGAGGTCCATGACGAGCGCCAGCAGCTCGCCCTCGACGACCAGGTCGCGGACCCGGACGATGTTGGGGTGGGTCAGCCGGAGCAGGACGGAGCGCTCCCGCAGGAAGCGCATCACGATGTCGGGATCGCTCGCGAGCTCCTCCTTGAGGACCTTGATCGCGACGGTTTCGCCGGGCTGTCCGGCCACGGCCGCCTCGGCGCCCGCGGTCTCCCGCTGACGGGCCCGCCAGACGGTGCCCGTGGCGCCGCGGCCGAGGGGCTCCTCGAGGAGGTACTTGCTGCCTACCGGCCGCACGTCATGCGCTCCCTGTTGCTTGCTGGCTGTTCCGACCCACTGTAATGCCGCGGTCCCGGCACCGGGTTGTCGTCGTTGTGTGGGGTTCCCATTGGTCCGCAGGTACGTCTTACGTTCCGTGTCCGGTACCCGTTCAGGTGCATGTTCGAGGGGAAGACGCTCGACCCGGTCCCTTGGTTGCCGGGCCCGGACGTGACCGATCTCAAGCGGACGCCATTCGATCATCCGGACGTCACCTGTCAGGCACTTTTGCGGGCAGAGGCGACCAATCAAGATCATTTGATGGCGGGCGACGGGCGCGTTGTCAGTGGCAGGTGCGAGGATGCGTGCAGTACTGGCCGACGTGCTCGTGTGGCGGTGGGGGAAGTCCGCGGTGGGGGACCGTGGTAGACGGCTTCTGTCCCCGGCGCGCGGGCGCCCGCGCGAAGGGACCGCTGACGGCGATGCAGATCCGGCTGACCGTCGTAGACCCGCTGGGCCCGCATGCTTCGGTGGGGGGCCGCGCCG
Source organism: Streptomyces sp. E2N166 (assembly GCF_003671715.1). Taxonomy (GTDB): domain Bacteria; phylum Actinomycetota; class Actinomycetes; order Streptomycetales; family Streptomycetaceae; genus Streptomyces; species Streptomyces thinghirensis. The sequence goes on from NZ_RAIF01000012.1 coordinate 1,367,246, forward strand.
CGAGCTGCGACGTGCTGGTCACCGCACCGGCCGGCACGGCACTGGCCGCGGTCGCCTCCGCGCTGGCCGCGGCGCTCCCCGGTGGTGAGGGCGCGGGCTCCGGTCAGGTGGTGCTCTACGCCGGCGCGCAGCGGCTCGACGCCCAGCGCAGCACCCTGGGCGAGCCCCCGCTGACCGACGGCGCCGTGCTCTGCCTCGGCGCCCCGGGCGAACCCGACCCGCACACCGAGCCGGCCGACGTCCCGGCCCAGCTCCACGTGGTCGCCGGTCCCGACGCCGGCGGCGTCCACCTGCTGCACGGCGGCCAGATCCAGCTCGGCCGCTCGGCCGACGCCGACGTCGCGCTCGACGACCCGGACGTCTCCCGGATGCACTGCGCCGTGACCGTCGCCTCCGACGGCCACGTCTCGGTCGCCGACCTCGGCTCCACCAACGGCACCACTCTGGACGGCGCCCACGTGGGCACCCGCCCGGTCCGCCTCGTGCCGGGCGCGCTGCTGCGGATCGGCGAGTCGGCCCTGCGGCTCGTGCCGGTCCCCAAGGGGGCGCAGGCACGGGTGGCGACGACCCCGGACGGCGAGGGGCACGTACGGCTGTCCGGTGCACGGGCACTCCCGTCCGCCGCCGGGACGGGCGCCGCCGACGAGGTGGCCCACGCGCGCGTGGCGGACGGGGAACAGCGACACGCGCCCTTGGGGGACGCGGGCACGGCGGCCGGTTCCGCGCGTACTGCGGGCGGCACGGACGATCTCCCGCACCCGGCCCCCGCGACGGACGCCTCCGCGCGCACGACCGGGAGGGCGGGCACGCACCCGCGCACGGCGGGCGGGACGGACGGGCCCCCGCACACGGCAGGCACGCCGGACGCTTTCGCGAGCGGGTCGGGCAGGCCGGACGGCCCGGCACGCGGAGCCGGGACCGACGGATGGGGCGGCCCCGCCGCGCGGACGCACCACGCCTACGGCACGGCGGACCACGGCACCGGTGCGGCGCCGACCGAGCCGCGCCAGGTGCCCGGCCAGGGCGGCGCGCCCCGCATCGAGAGCCACGGCACCGGCCCCACGGCGGGCACGCCCC
>NZ_RAIF01000012.1:1369262-1377133 GCF_003671715.1 Streptomyces sp. E2N166
GGCGGCTTCGCCGGGCCCTACACCGTGGTCGTCGTGGACGGGGACCCCGGCGGTGCCGACGTGCGCGAGGCGATGGCTCGGCTGGCCCTGGAGGGTCCTCGGGCCGGCATCCACGTCGTGTGCCTCGCCGAGACCGCCGCGGCCTCCCCGACCTCCCCGGTGACGGAGACCTACGAGGCGGCCTGCGCGGTGTCGCCGGTGTTCCGGCAGTGCGGTGCCGTGGCGCTGCTCAGCGGCGACGTGGCGACGGCACTGCGGCTGCTGCGCATCGCGCGCACGGGCGCCTCCCCGGGACCCCAAGGCACCCAGGGCACCCAGGCCGCTCCGACCGCCCCCGCCGGCCCGGTCGGGCACGGCACCCTCGGCACGGTCGACGCCGTCTCCCTCGCCTGGGCCGAGCGGTTCGCGCGCGCACTGGCGCCGCTGCGCACCGACGGCGCGACCGGCGAACGCCACGCGCGTGTGTCCGCGCCGCTGCCCCAGGCGGCCCGGCTCCTCGACGAGCTGGGCCTCGCCCGGGCCACCCCCGCCTCCCTGATGGCCAGGTGGGCGGCCGCGGCCGACGACACGGAGGCCCTCGGCGGACGAGCGCAGGCCGTGCTGGGCGCCGGGCCGCGCGGCCCGGTCACCGTCGACCTCGCGGCCGAGGGACCGCACCTGCTGGTCGAGGGCCCGCCCGGCAGTGGACGCACCGAGCTGCTGCGGGCACTGGTCGCCTCGCTCGCCTCCGCCGAACGTCCCGACCGCCTCGGGATCGTCCTGATCGACGGCCGGGACAACGTCGGCTCGGGCGGCGGGCACGGCGAAGGGCTCCGTGTCTGTACGGACGTACCGCACGTCACCACCCACCTCACCGCCAACGACCCCGTCCGCATGCGGGAGTTCGCCCAGTCCCTGAGCGCCGAGCTGAAGCGGCGCGCCGAGCTGCTCGGACGGTCGGACTTCACCGAGTGGCACACCGGGCGGGAGGTGTCGGGCCGGATGGTCATCCAGCGCACGGCGGCGGGCGCGGCCGGCCCCGGCGTGATATCGGACACCGGGGACGTCGACTCCCCGCCCAGCTCCACCCTGCGGCTGCGTCCCGGTGCCGCCCGGCGCCGGGCGGGTGCCGTGCCGCCACTGCCGCGGCTGGTCGTGGTCGTGGACGACCTGGACGCGCTCGTCACGCCCCCGCTCGGCTCGCCCGGGCGGCCCGCGGCGGGGTCGGTGATGCGGGCGCTGGAGGCCGTCGCGCGGGAGGGCGAGCGGCTCGGGGTGCACCTGGTGGCCGCCACCGGTCCCGGGGGCCGTACGGAACAGACGGAACCGGCCCGCCGGGCGGCGCTGCGGGTCACCCTGGAGGCACCGGTGCCGGGACCGGACGAACCGGCGCCGGGACGCGGGCGGTTGGCCTCCGCCGAGGGGCGGTCCCTGGTGTTCCAGGGCGGCCGCGTCACCGGGCGCATCCCGCGGACGGCGACCCTGCGGCCCACCGTCGTCCCCCTGGAGTGGCACCGCATGGGCGACCCGCCCACCCGGCGCCCGGTACGCGAGCTGGGCAACGGTCCGACGGATCTGGCGCTGCTCGCCAGCGCGCTGCAGCGGACCGCCCGCGAGGTGTCCGCGGCACAGGTGCCGTCGCTGCTGTGACACCGGGCGGACACCGCCCCTTCGGCGTGCCCCGCCCGGCGTGCCCACCTGGTCACGACGCGGTCACGATCCCCCGCTTGACAGCGGACGCGCTCTTGCCGCCCTCACCCCCCTGGCGTACACCAGAGCGCACGGGACAGCGCCGAACGTTCGACGAGGAACGAAGAACGGGGCAGTGATGCGCACGAGCAGCACCATCCGATCAGGCAGGACCGTCAAGAGGACCACTCGGGCCGCCGCCGCCTTCGCCGCGGGAGCGCTCGCGCTCTCGCTCACCGCGTGCGGTGGCGACGACGACAACGGCGGCGACAACGGCGGTCAGGGGGGCGGCGACAAGGAGCCGGCCGCCACCGTCACCCTCCCCAAGCTGGACGGCGAGAGCCTGGAGGTCGCCGCCGTCTGGACCGGCGCCGAGCAGGAGAACTTCAAGAAGGTCCTCGCCGAGTTCGAGAAGCGCACCGGCGCCAAGGTGACCTTCGTGCCCGCCCAGGACCCGATCATCAACTTCCTGGGCTCGAAGATCGCGGGCGGCGCCCCGCCGGACGTGGCGATGCTCCCGCAGCCCGGCGCCATCAAGCAGGCCGTCGACAAGGGCTGGGCCAAGCCGCTGGGCAACGAGGCCCGCGCGGAGCTGGGCAGGAACTACTCGGACGGCTGGCAGGACATCGGCAGGGTGGGCGGCAAGCAGTACGGCGTCTACTACAAGGCCGCCAACAAGTCCCTGATCTGGTACAACGCCCAGGTCTTCGAGAACGCGGGCGCGGCCGAGCCCAAGACCTGGGACGAACTCCTCACCACCGCCCGGACGGTCTACGACTCGGGCGTCACGCCGTTCTCCGTAGGCGGCGCGGACGGCTGGACCCTCACCGACTGGTTCGAGAACGTCTACCTCTCGCAGGCGGGCCCGGAGAAGTACGACCAGTTGGCCGCGCACGAGATCAAGTGGACGGATCCGTCCGTCAAGGAGGCGCTGACGACCCTTGCCGAGATCTGGGGCAAGAGGGACTACGTCGCGGGCGGCGCGTCCGGCGCGCTGCAGACCGAGTTCCCGGCCTCGGTGACGCAGACCTTCACCGGCGGCGACCAGCCCAAGGCGGGCATGGTCTACGAGGGCGACTTCGTGCAGGTCAACATCGCCGAGACGGACGCCGAGGTAGGCACGGACGCGAAGGTGTTCCCGTTCCCGGCCGTCGGTGACACAGCGCCGGTGGTCTCCGGCGGCGACGCGGCCGTGATCCTGGAGGACTCGAAGGCGGCGCAGGCACTGGCCACCTGGCTGGCGTCCCCGGACGCGGCGACGATCCAGGCGAAGCTCGGCGGCTACCTCTCGCCGAACAAGAACGTGGACGCGTCGGCGTACCCGAACGACGTGCAGAGGAAGATCGCCGAGGCGCTGGTCGCGGCCGGGGACGACTTCCGCTTCGACATGTCGGACCAGGCCCCGCAGGCCTTCGGCGGCACGCCCGGCAAGGGCGAGTGGAAGGCGCTGCAGGACTTCCTGAAGAACCCGGAGGACATCGCGGGCACGCAGCAGCGGCTGGAGGCGGACGCGGCCGCCGCCTACGGAGGCTGACGCGATGACGTCGGCCACGGCGGCAGGAGCCTCACGGGGCCCTGCCGTCCCCAAGTCGCGCAAGAGCGTGACCGGCACCCGCAGAACCGTGGCGGCCCTGTTCCTGCTGCCCGCCCTGGTGCTGCTCGGCGCGCTCGTGGTCTACCCGATCGGGTACTCGCTGATCCGCAGCTTCTACGACCAGTCCGGCGACGGCTTCGCCGGATTCGACAACTACCGGGCGCTCTTCACCGACGACGGCATCCGCACCGCCCTGAAGAACAACATCATCTGGGTGGTGTTCGCGCCCACGGTAGCCACCGCGCTCGGACTGATCTTCGCGGTGCTGACCGAACGGGTGCGCTGGGGCACGGCGTTCAAGCTGGTCGTCTTCATGCCGATGGCGATCTCGATGCTGGCGGCCGGCATCATCTTCCGCCTGGTCTACGACCAGGACCCGGACAAGGGCGTCGCGAACGCGGTGTGGGTCGGGGTGCACGACACGTTCGCCGAGTCGTCGGCGTTCCCGAAGGCGCACCCGGGCCGCGAGTCGCCGCTGGAGCCGGCCGGCGGCGGGGCGTTCATCACCAAGCAGCCGGTGAGCGCGGGCCAGGCCGTCGTCCTTCCCCTCGTCGGCGTCGCCCCCGACCTCATGCCGGACGGCGCGGTAAAGGCCGTACCCGCGAAGCCCGAGGACGGGAAGATCACCGGCACCGCCTGGCAGGACTTCACCCGCGGCAAGGGCGTCGGGAAGCTCAACGGCGTCGACGCGGCCGAGCTGGGCTACGCCGGGATGAAGATCGAGGCCGTCAAGGACGGCGAGGTCGTCGCGGAGACCACGGCGTCCGGCGACGGCACGTTCACCCTGCCCGCCGCGGCCGACGGGGCGCGGCTCAGACTCCCCGCCGACAACTTCAAGGAGCCGTACAACGGCCTGAACTGGCTCGGCCCCTCGCTCGTCACGCCGGCCATCATCGGGTCGTACGTGTGGATGTGGGCGGGCTTCGCGATGGTGCTGATCGCGGCGGGGCTGGCCGGAGTCCCGCGCGAGCTGCTCGAAGCGGCCAGGGTCGACGGCGCCAACGAGTGGCAGGTCTTCAGACGGGTCACGGTGCCCCTCCTGGCACCGGTCCTGGCGGTCGTGGCCGTCACCCTGATGATCAACGTCCTGAAGGTCTTCGACCTGGTGTTCATCATCGCCCCCGGCTCCTCCCAGGACGACGCGAACGTGCTCGCGCTGGAGCTGTACCGCAAGGGCTTCGCCTCCGACCAGCCGGGCATCGCCAGCGCCATCGCGGTGTTCCTGCTGCTCCTGGTCATCCCGGTGATGTGGTTCAACGTACGGCGGCTGCGGCGGGAGGTGCGGCGATGACCACGGACGCGGGCTCCCTCACGAAGACGGCGCCGGCACCACCCGGGACGGCCCGCAAGGCGAAGCAGTCACTGGGGTCGCGGCTCGCCGAGGGCGTCAGCGGCGGGCTGGTCCGGGTGTTCCTGATCGTAGTGGGCCTGTTCTGGCTGGTCCCGACGATCGGCCTGCTGCTGTCCTCGCTGCGCACGCCCCGGGACATGGCGGCGAGCGGCTGGTGGGAGGTCTTCACCAAGCCGTCCCAGCTCACCTTCCAGAGCTACGAGGAGCTGCTGAAGAACGGCGACATCACCTCCTCCCTCCTCAACACCGTGATGATCACGGTTCCGGCGACGGTCCTGGTCGTGGTCATCGGGTCGCTGGCGGGCTACGCCTTCGCGTGGATGGACTTCCCGGGCCGCGACTGGTGGTTCCTGGCCGTGGTCGGGCTGCTGGTCGTGCCGGTGCAGGTGGCGCTGATCCCGATCGCCGAACTCTTCGGCAAGGTCGGTCTGTTCGGGTCGGTCGTCGGCGTGATCCTGTTCCACGTCGGCTTCGGACTGCCCTTCGCCGTCTTCCTGCTGCGGAACTTCTTCGCGGAGATCCCGAGGGAGCTGCTGGAGGCGGCCCGGCTGGACGGCGCGGGTGAGCTGCGTCTGTTCCTCCGGGTCGTGATGCCGCTGGGCGGGCCCGCGATCGCGAGCCTCGGCATCTTCCAGTTCCTGTGGGTGTGGAACGACATGCTGGTCGCGCTGATCTTCTCGGACTCCGGGAGCCAGCCGATCACGGTCGCCCTGCAGACGCAGGTACGGCAGTTCGGCAACAACATCGACGTACTGGCGCCGGGAGCGTTCATCTCCATGGTGATCCCGCTGGCCGTGTTCTTCGCGTTCCAGCGGCAGTTCGTCTCCGGTGTGATGGCGGGCGCCGTCAAGTAACCGCCGCGACAGCACCCTTGAGGGGACGGGCCGAACACCGGCCCGCCCCCTCCTTCGTACGGGGGCTTCCCGTGGGCACGGGGTCCCCCGAATGCCGCAGGGGCCGTAACCAAGTCACTCCATTGGCCGTTCCCGGGCCGAACGCCCGCGCCGACCCCGCCGACCCATGGATGTCCCCGTGCCCAGGTTCAGTGTCATCGTCCCCGCGTACCAGGTTCAGGCGTATCTGCACGAGTGCCTGGAGTCGGTGCTGTCGCAGTCCTATCCGGATCTCGAACTGATCGCGGTCGACGACTGCTCGCCGGACGCCTGCGGCGCGATCCTCGACGAGTTCGCGGCCCGCGACCCGCGCGTACGCGCCGTGCACCTGCCCGAGAACCAGGGCCTCGGCCCCGCCCGCAACGCCGGGATGGAGCGGGCGAGCGGCGACTACCTGGTCTTCCTCGACGGCGACGACACCCTCGCCCCGGACGCCCTGCGGGCCATCGCCGACCGGGTGAAGGAGACCGGGGAGCCGGACGTCCTGGTCTACGACTACGCGCGCACGTTCTGGTCGGGCGACGCGGTCCGCAACCAGGCCGCCCGGCACCTCACCGAACAGGGCCCGGCGCCGTTCCGGCTCACCGACCGGCCGGGGCTGCTGAAGCTGCTGATGGTGGCCTGGAACAAGACGGTGCGGCGGGAGTTCGCCGAGCGCGAGGGCTTCACCTTCCCGCCCGGCTACTACGAGGACACGCCGTGGACCTACCCGGTCCTGCTGACGGCGGACTCCATCGCCACCCTGGACCGGGTCTGCGTCCGCTACCGGCAGCGCCGGCGGGGCAGCATCCTGGGGACGCCGAGCGAGCGCCACCTGGACGTCTTCGAGCAGTACGACCGGGTCTTCGCGTTCCTGGAGACGCACCCGGAGCCGGCCCGCTGGCGGCCGGTGCTCTACCGCCGCATGGCCGACCACCTGACAACGGTGTTCACCCGCCCCGACCGCCTCCCGCGCTCCCTGCGCGGCGAGTTCCTGCGCCGGGCCCGCGTCCACTGCCGCCGCTACCGGGTCCCCGGCGCCCCCGCCCCGCTGCCGGTGCGCCTGCGCCACGCCCTGCTCCGGCTGGGCCTGCGCCGCACCTACGAGGCCCTGCGGCTGGCCTCGGCCCTGCGCCGCCGGACGGTGAAGGGCGCCGCCAGGCTGCTGCGCACCGCGCGGACCGCCGCCCTGCGGCTGCACTACCGCGTCCAGCGCCGCCTCCCCCTGCGCGCCGACCGTGCCGTCTTCGCCGCCGACGGTGACCGGGGGCACGGCTGCAACCCGGGCGCGCTGGAGGAGGCGTTCCGCGACCTCGCGCCGCACATCCGCACGGCGTGGGCCGCCGACCCCGCGCACCACCGCACCGTCCCGACCGGCACCCGGCGCCTGACGCCCGGCACGGCCGCCTACTGGACGGCGCTGGCCCGCTCCCGCTACCTGGTGCACAACGCCTCCTTCGACGCCGGCCTGGTCAAGCGGAAGGGCCAGGTGCTGATCCAGACGCAAGGAGGGACGCCCCTCAAGCACATGGGCCTGGACCTCCAGGAACGCCCGGCCGCCGCCGGCGGCACCGACTTCACCCGGCTGCTGCGCGAGGTCGACTCCTGGGACTACGTCGTCTCCGCCAACCGTCACTCCACCCTGACCTGGGAACGCGTCCACCCCGGCGGCTACACCACGCTGGAGTACGGCCAGCCCCGCACCGACGTCCTCCAGCGGGCGACGCCCGCGGACGTGGCCCGGCTGCGCGAGACGCTCGGCATCCCCGAGGGGACGGTCGCGATCCTCTACGCGCCCACCCACCGCGACTACCGGCGCACCCAGCGCGCCGCCCTGGACCTGGAGCGGGTCCTCGTCCGCCTCGGTCCCCGCTTCATGGTGCTGGCCCGCGCGCACCCCCGCCACGGCGGTCCGCTCGCCGAGCCCGGGGGCCGGATCCTCGACGTCAGCGGCCACCCGAGCGTGGAGTCGCTCTGCCTGGCCTCGGACGTCCTCGTCACCGACTACTCGGCACTGATGTTCGACTACGCGGGTCTGGACCGGCCGATCGTGATCCACGCCCACGAGCCGGAAGCCTACGAGGCGGCCCGCGGCACCTATTTCGACCTGCGCGCCTTCCCGCCGGGCGCGATCGCGCGGGACGAGGACGAGCTGATCGGCATCTTCGCCGGCGGCCACTGGCGCGGCTCCCGGTCCGCCCAGCTCAGAGCCGCTTTCCGGGAGCGGTTCTGCCCGCACGACGACGGCCGCGCCGCGGAACGCGTCGTACGCCGCGTGGTGCTGGGCGAGACGGACCTCCCACGGGTCGTGCCGCTCGCCGAACGGCACCCCGCGCCCTCGGCCGCCGCGGCCCTGGCCCGCACCCCGCTGGCCACGGTGCCGCAA
>NZ_RAIF01000012.1:1377379-1390073 GCF_003671715.1 Streptomyces sp. E2N166
AGTTCGCATGCCCCGCAGTTCGTCGCGGCCCACTCCGACCCGGCCGCCCACCTGGCGGCCGACGGGACGACCGGGCCGCCGGACGGCACGAGCGGCGGGGGTGGCTTCCGTCGGGCGGGGGTTTCCGTCGGGCGGGGGTTTCCGTCGGGCGGGGGCTCCCGTCCGACGGGTGACTCCCGAAGGACCAGTGGAACGAGAGAAAGAGCAGTATGCCCCGCTTCAGCATCATCGTCCCGTCCCATGGGGTCGCGGGGCGGCTGTCCCAGTCGCTGGACTCGGTCCTCGCCCAGTCCTTCGGCGACTTCGAGCTGATCCCGGTCCACGACGCCCAGGACCGCGTCGCGGCGGACGTCGCCGTGGAGCGCGCCGAGCGGGACTGCCGGGTGGCGCCCGTGCACTCGCCGCCGTCGGCCGGGCTGGCCGGGGCGCGCAACGCCGGGATGCGGGCGGCGACCGGCGCGTACCTGCTGTTCCTCGACGGCGACGACGTCCTCGTGCCGGGCGCGCTGGCGGCGCTGGACTCGCGGCTGGCGGACACCGGCGGCGTGGACGTGCTGCACTTCGAGCACGAGCGGGTGCCCTGGTGGGAGGGCGAGCCGACCAACCCCGCCGCCCCGCTGCTGGCCAAGGCACCGGACGGCACCTTCGCCCCCGACCGCGCCCCGCACCTCACCGGCGTACGGCTGCCCGCCTGGAGCGCGGTGTACCGCCGTACCTTCCTCACCGAGCGGCGGCTGGACTTCCCCGACGGGCACTTCACCGACGTCGGCTTCGGCGCCCTGGTCGCGGCGCGCGCCGAGCGCGTGGCCGTACTGCGCTCCGTCGTCGTACGGCATCTGGTGCGGCGGCAGGGCAACCGGCTGAACCTGCCCGGTGAGCACCACGCGGACCTCCTCGACCAGGCGGAACTGGCGCTCGCGCACGCCGCCGAGCGGGGGCTGCCGGACGAGCGGCGCGGACCGCTGTTCGAGCAGCTCTTCGCCGCGATCCTGAAGACGGCCACCCATCCGCGGCGCCTGACCCGCCGGGAGCGCCGCACCTTCTTCCGCCGGGCGAGCCGCCTCTACCGGCGCCACCGCCCCGCCGGTTTCCGGCCCCCGGGAGGCCGGATCGGCGTGCAGCACCGGCTGCTGGCGTCCGGCTCGTACGCGGGCTTCCGCGCGCTGCGCGCCGCCAACCGGGCGGCGACCGGTGTCCTGCGGCGCCTGCCGCGCCCGGACGGACTGCGCACCCGCCTGCGCTACCGGCGCGCGCTGCGCCGCCCGCTGGATGCGGGCCTCGTCGTGTACTGCGCGTACTGGGGCCGCGGCTACGCCTGCAACCCGGCCGCGATCCACGCCAAGGCCCGCGAACTCGCCCCGCACCTGCGCTCGGTGTTCCTGGTCGAGGCCGACCAGGCGCACACGGTGCCCGACGACGTCGACCACGCCGTCATCGGCAGCCGGCGCTACTGGGAGGTGCTGGCCCGTGCCAAGTACCTGGTCAACAACGCCAACTTCGCCGAGGGCGTCGTCAAGCGCCCCGGCAGCGTGCACGTGCAGACGCAGCACGGCACGCCGCTGAAGACCATGGGCGTCGATCAGTCGACGTACCCGGTGGTGGCCGCGGCGAGCGGCAGCTTCGCCAGGCTGCTGGGCCGCGTGGACCGCTGGGACCACAACATCTCGTCGAACCGCCACTCCACCCAGATGTGGGAGCGCGCCTTCCCGGGTTCCTACGAGCACCTGGAGTACGGCTACCCGCGCAACGACGTCTACTGCACGGCGACCGCCGACGACGTCGCCCGCGTCCGGCGCGAGCTGGGCGTCCCGGAGGGGAAGACGGCCGTCCTGTACGCGCCCACGCACCGGGACTACGAGAGCGGATCCGGCGCGGGCGGCCCGGACCTGGAGGCCTTCTGCGAGGCGGCGGGCGAGGACGTGGTGGTGCTGCTGCGCGCCCACTACTTCTACGACCGGGGCGGCAGGCGGGGCAGCGGCCGGATCATCGACGTGACCTCGCACCGCTCCTCCGAGGACGTGTGCCTGGCCGCCGACGCGCTGGTCACCGACTACTCGTCGATCATGTTCGACTACGCCAACCTGGACCGGCCGATCGTCGTGTACGCCGACGACTGGGACGTCTACCGGGAGACCCGCGGCGTCTACTTCGACCTGATGGCCGCGCCGCCGGGACCGGTGGCGCGGACGCCGGAGGAACTGGCCCGCGTCTTCCGCGACGGCTCGTACGCGGGGCCGGAGTCGGCGGCGCTGCGGGCGGCCTTCCGGGAGCGGTTCTGCGAGTTCGACGACGGCCGGGCCGCCGAGCGCGTCGTGCGCCGGGTGCTGCTCGGCGAGCCGCCCGAGGCGCTGCCGCCCGTGATCCCGCTCGCGGAGCGCGTCCCGGCCCCCGCCGCCACCCTCGTAAGGAGCTGACCCCGCCGTGCCCCGCTTCAGCGTCATCATCCCCTGCTTCAAGGTGCAGGGCTTCCTGCGCGAGTGCCTCGACTCCGTCCTGGACCAGTCCTACCGGGACATCGAGGTCATCGCCGTGAACGACTGCTCGCCGGACGGCTGCGGCGCGATCCTCGACGAGTACGCCGCCCGCGACGAGCGGGTGCGGGTGCTGCACCTGGAGGAGAACGTGGGCCTCGGCCGGGCCCGCAACGCCGGGCTGCCGCACGCCACCGGCGACTACCTCCTCTTCCTCGACAGCGACGACACCCTCACCCCGGGCGCCCTGCGCGCGATGGCCGACCGGCTCGCGGAGACGGCCTGCCCGGACGGCCCGGACGTCTTGGTGTTCGACTACGCGCGCACCTACTGGTGGGGCGGCACACGGCGCAACGTCCTGGCCGAGGTGCTGGCGGAGGCGGGGGACGGCACCTTCACGGCCGCCGAGCACCCCGGGATCCTCGACCTGCTGATGGTGGTCTGGAACAAGGTCTACCGGCGCGACTTCGTCGAGCGGGAGGGCTTCACCTTCCCGCCGGGTTACTACGAGGACACGCCCTGGACGTTCCCGGTCATGTTCAGCGCCGGCCGGATCGCCACGCTGGACCGCATCTGCCTGAACTACCGGCAGCGCCGCCAGGGCAACATCCTGTCCACCACCAGCCGCAGGCACTTCGACGTCCACGCGCAGTACGAGCGGGTCTTCGCGTTCCTCGACGCCCGCCCGGAACTGGCCCGCTGGCGGCCGTTCCTGCACGCCAAGATGGGTGAGCACTGCCTGGACATCCTGTCCAAGCCGGACCGGCTGCCGCCGTCCGACAAGGCCGAGTTCTTCCGCCGCACCGCCGAGATGTTCCGCGCGTACCGGCCGGAGGGCGCCGAGATCCCGGCCGAGCTGCGGCTACTGAACGGCGGATACGCCACCTACCTGGTGCGGCGCCAGTCCGGGCGGGCCGGCCGGGAGCTGGAGCGGCGGGCGCGGCAGGCGCGCGGGGTGGTGGCCGGACGAGCGGGGCGGGTGCGGACCGCGGTGAACCGGCGCCGCCCGCTGGACGCCGGCCTCGCCGTGTACTCGGCGTTCTCCCACCGGGGCGTGCTGGGCGACCCCGCGGCGGTCTACCGCAAGGCCCGCGAGATCGCCCCGCACCTGCGCGGGGTGTGGGTGGTGCGCGACGAGGAGTGCGCGGCGGACACGGCGGCGCTGCCGCCGGACACGGAGCACGTGGTCCTGGGCAGCGCCGCCTACCGCCGGGTGACCGAGCGGGCCACGTTCTTCGTCAACAACGTCAACTGGCCCGGTGCCGTGGCCAAACGCCCGGGCAGCGTCCACATCCACACCCACCAGGGCACCCCGCTCAAGTACATGGGCGCCGACCTGCTGGGGCGGCCCGGCGCCCGGCACGGCGTCGACGTGCCGCAGATGCTGCGCCGGGCCGACCGCTGGGACTACAGCCTGGTCGCGAGCCGGTACGCGGAGCGGGTGTGGGAGCGGGCGTACCCGTGCCACTTCACGTCCGTGCACACCGGCAGCCCGCGCAACGACGTGCTGGTGGGCGCCGCCCCGGAGGACGGCCGCCGGGTCCGCGAGCGGCTGGGCGTCCCCGAGGGGCACACCGTCGTGCTGTACGCGCCGACCCGCCGCGAGTACCGGCGGGGCGGGCACGTGGAGCGGATCGACCTGGCCCGGCTCGCCGCCGACCTCGGCGACGGCCACACCCTGGTGGTCCGCCTGCACCCGTCCCTCGCCACCGGCCCGGCGCGCGGCATGGGCCTGACCGAGCTGCACCGGCGGGGCGTCCTGATCGACGCGACGGACGAGCCGCACGTCGAGGACCTGATGCTCGCCTCCGACCTGCTGATCACCGACTACTCCGCCCTGATGTTCGACTACGCCCTCCTGGACCGGCCGATCGTGATCCACGCCGACGACTGGGGCGCCTACACGGCGAGCCGCGGCGCCTACTTCGACGTCACCGCCGAGGCACCGGGCCATGTGTCGCGCTCCTACCGGGAGCTGGCGTGGCTGCTGGCGTCGGGCGCGTGGCGGGACGAGGAGGCGGCGCGGCTGCGGTCCGCGTTCCGGGCCCGGTTCTGCGAGTACGACGACGGGCTGGCCGCCGAGCGGGTCGTCCGGACACTGATGCTGGGCGAGCCGATGCCGGAGCCCGTCGGCGTGCCCGGTGCCCGGGCCGTCCCGTCCGCCGGCCGCTCCCTGCTGACCTCGTCGTGAGGCCGCGCACCTGGGTGCTGCTCCTGGCCGCGGTGTTCGCCCTGCTCCAGCTGGCGAACGTCACCGGCCGGGACACCCCCGACACCAAGAACTACCTGTCGTACGCCCTGAGTCTCGGCGGCGGGAGCAAGCGCGGGGTGGCGGCGGCCACGATCGAGTACGTGTGCACGAGCCAGGCGTCGACGGCCCGGCGCGACCAGAGCGTGCACGTGGTCCACTTCCACCGCCCCGACCCCACCGACCGGGTCATGGACGAGTGCCGGGAGCGGGAGTGGCGGCACGTGGAGCCGCGGCTGGAGGCAGGGCAGACCGGCGGGCACACCGTGCCGTACATGGAGGAACGCTTCATGCGGATCTTCGAGGCGCGGCCCGGCTACCCGGTGTTCCTGGTGCCGTTCGTCCTGGCCTTCGGGGCGACGTGGGGGCTGTGGGCGGCGAGCGTCGTCATCGCGTGCGCGGGCGGCGTCCTCGCCTTCCTGATCCTGCGCACCCTGTCCGTGTCGGTGCCGCTCGCGCTGGCCGGGCAGGGTCTGTACTACGTGCTGCCGTGCGGGACGACCGCCATGCGTCCGATGACCGAGGGGCTGCTGATGGCGCTGACCCTCGCGGCGGTGTGGGGCTGTGCGCTGGTGCTGCGGGCGGGACGCGAGCGGGCCGGGTACGCGCTGGTCGCCGGGTCGCTGCTCGCGCTCTTCACGGTCAAGCACTCCCAGGCGCTGTTCCTCGGGGCGTGCCTGGCGGCGACGGGCGCGTTGATCGCCCTGCGGCGGCACCGGCGGGGCCGGCCGCCCGGCCGGGACGTGCCGGCGCTCGCGGCGGTGGGTCTGGCAGGCGCCGTCGTCACGATGGCCCTGGCCCGGCTGCTGCACTACCCGTCGGTGTCCGACAGCCTCCAGGACCTGCTGACCGGCCACTTCGCCCGGCCCGACCGGGCGGATCCGTGGCCGGAGTTCTGGCAGTTGCAGGGCAACTTCTGGGTGGAGTGGCTGCGCCGGCAGGCGTGGGAGCCGCTGTTCGTCACGGCCCTGGCCGCCGGAGCGTGGGGCGCGCTGCGGCGCGGCGGCGCGGTCGGCGGTTTCGTGGTCGCGGCGGCGTTCACCGGGATCCTCACCCAGGCCGGACATCCGGACATCGACATCTGGGGCGGGCGGCTGATCGTGCTGGCGTGGCTGCTGCCGGTGGTGGGGGTGCCGCTGCTGCTGGAGCCGGTGGTGCGGGGGCGGGTGGCGCTGCCGTCGCAGGGGCACGCGGACCGGGCGCGCGCGACCAGCTGACCCGCACTCGATGGGGTGATGTGAAGTCATCTCGTTGACCCCGGCGGGATCATCGGGAACATACGCCAAATGTCCCGAATGCCCCACCCTTCGACCGTCCCGTGAGCGCCGGCGTCCTCGCCCGGCGTTCCGTGCGCGGAGCGACGGCGCTGCGCGGTGGCCGCGTCTGGCGTCCCACCCCGTACCAGAGCGCGGGTTTCCTCTTCTTCCTCCTGATGACGCTGGCGTACTGGGCGGTGCCGCTGTGCTGTGACGCCGGGCAGCACGCGGCCGTGGTCGAGCGCCTGAAGGCCGACCTCCTCCACCCCCGCCACCCGATGGCCGACCTGCCGGGTGCGGGAAGCGCGTACTACTCGCCGTACGCGCTGGCGCAGGGCCTGTTCGCCCGGCTGACCGGGCTGGGCGGCTGGGAGGTGGTGCGGCTCGCCGGGCCGGTGAACCTGCTGGTGCTGCTGACGGGCCTCGGCCGCTTCGTGCGGGTGCTGTCCCCGCGGCCGTGGGCACCGGTGCTGGCGCTGGGCGCGATGACGCTGCTGTGGGGGACCGAGCGCGCCTGGTGGAGCGGCTATCTCGGGCTGATGTCGATGACGGGCAACCTGGGCTACCCGTCGGCTTTCGCGATCGGGCTCACCTTCTGGGCCTGGGCGCTGACGGGGGCGCGGGCACGGGACCCGCGCCGGGTGCGGTACGTGGGCCCGAGCGGCCTGCGCGGCATGCCCGGATACGCGGGACTCGGCCTCCTCTACGGCCTGATCCTCCTCGTCCACCCGATCACGGCGGTGGCGGCGGCGCTCGGCGCGGTGGCGCTGGTGGCCGGATGGCAGCGCGGGTGGCGCGGGGCGGTCGCCGGACGGTGGGCGCTGACGGGCGGTGTCGCGGTGGCGTCGGCGGCGGTGTGGCCGTACTTCGACGTGTTGGCGCTGGCCGGCGACGACAGCGTGGACGGGATGCACCGGATCCTGTACCTGGACCTGCCCGGGGAGTTCTGGCTGGCCCTGCTCGGGCTCCCGGCGCTCTGGCTGCGCGGACGCCGGTCGGCGCGGGATCCGCTGGTGCTGATGTTCGCGCTGGACTGCGCGGTGGTGGCGTACGGCTGGTTCAGCGGCCACTACACCTACGGCCGGATCCTCGGGCTCACGCTGGTGCCGTTGCAGTTCGCCCTGGCGGTGGAGCTGGCCGCGCCCCGGCCGTGGGGGCGGTGGCGCAGGGCGCTGGGGTGGGCCGCCACGGCGGGGGCCATGCTGGGGTTCCTCACGGTCCACGCCGGGGCGGTGGTGCCGCGCCCGCTCGACCCGGTCGGCTTCGAGCAGCCGCCCGACTGGCCGGCGTACGAGTGGGCGGCCCGGCACATCGCCCCCGGCGAGGTCGTGATCACCGACGGCTACTACGCCGGGCACGCCGTCGCCGGGTACGGGCCGAACCTCGCGGCGCCCGCCTGGCCGGACCCGTCGCTGGACGAGCGGGAACGCGGGCGGCGGGTGGCCGACGTCGAGGCGTATCTCGCGCCCGGCTCGACCCGTGCCGAGCGCGCTGCCGTCGTCCGCCGCTACCACGTCCGCTGGCTGCTGCTGACCCGCTGGCGGCCGGTGCCCGAGGAGGCGGTGGTGGTGGCGTGGAGCGAGCGGACCGGGGAGGTACTGGCGCGGGTCGGGCCGGGCCGCTGACCACCTCGCCTACTCGATGACGAGGTCGACCGGGATGTTGCCGCGGGTCGCGTTGGAGTAGGGGCAGACCTGGTGGGCCTGCTCGACCAGCTTGCGGCCGGTCTCCGCGTCCACGCCCTCGGGCAGTTCGACCCGGAGGGTGACGGCGAGCGCGAAGCCCTCGCCCTGCTTCCCGATGCCGACCTCCGCGGTCACCGCGGCGTCACTGACGTCGACCTTCGCCTGCCGGCCGACGAGACCGAGGGCGCTGCCGAAGCAGGCGGCGTACCCGGCGGCGAACAGCTGCTCGGGGTTGGTGCCCTGCCCGTTCCCGCCCATCTCGACGGGGACGCCGAGCGCGAGGTCGAGCGTGCCGTCGGAGCTGACGGTGCGACCGTCGCGGCCGTGGGTGGCGGTGGCGGCGGCGGTGTAGAGCGCGTCCATGGGTAACCGTCCCTTTCTGGAGGTCTGCGGAGGAGAGTCGTGGCGACTCCCGACGAGACCCAGTAGAGCACGCAATTCAATTGCGCACAACTAAATTGCACACAAAGACCATCGGCTACCCTGGGAACCATGACCACGCCCGCAACGGACTGGCTCCGCCTGGACCAGCAGATCTGCTTCTCCCTGAACGCCGCCTCGCGCGCCTTCAACGGCGTCTACCGCGTGGTGCTCAAGGATCTCGGCCTCACCTACCCGCAGTACCTGGTGATGCTGGTGCTGTGGGAGCACGGCGAGCTGCCGGTCAAGAAGCTCGGCGAACACCTGCGCCTCGACTCCGGCACCCTTTCACCCCTGCTCAAGCGGCTGGAGGCGGCCGGCCTGGTCCACCGGGAGCGCAGCGCGCGCGACGAGCGGTCGGTGGAGGTGCGGCTGACCGGGAAGGGCGTGGCGCTGCGCGAGCGGGCCGTGGAGGTGCCGCGCCGGATCGCCGCGGCGACCGGCCTGGACCTGGCGGAGGTCCAGGACCTGCGTGCCCGCCTCGACCGGCTCACGGCGGCCGTCGACGCGTACGGCACCGAGCCGGCCTCGGCCTCGTCCTGAAGGGTGCGGTGCCCACCCGGCACCGGCATGACGGATCATGACTACCCAGCACCGAGGACCACTGACGAGGGGACGGCCGCACATGACCTGGCTGATCACCGGCGGCGCCGGATACATCGGGGCGCACGTCGTACGGGCGATGACCGAGGCGGGCGAGGAGGCGGTCGTGTACGACGACCTCTCCACCGGGATCGCCGAGCGCGTGCCCGACGGCGTCCCCCTGGTCGTGGGCTCGGTCCTGGACGGCGAGCGCGTCGCGCGCGCCCTGGCCGACCACTCGGTCACCGGCGTCGTGCACCTGGCCGCCAAGAAGCAGGTCGGCGAGTCGGTGGACCTGCCGCTGCACTACTACCGGGAGAACGTCGAGGGCCTGCGCGTCCTGCTGGAGGCGGTCACCGCGGCGGGCGTCGGGTCCTTCGTCTTCTCCTCCTCCGCGGCCGTGTACGGCATGCCCGACGTCGACCTGGTGACGGAGGAGACGCCGTGCCTGCCCATGTCGCCGTACGGCGAGACCAAGCTGGCCGGCGAGTGGCTGGTCCGCGCCACCGGCCGGGCGTCCGGCCTGTCCACAGCGTCCCTCCGCTACTTCAACGTGGCGGGCGCGGCGAGCCCGGAGCTCGCCGACACCGGCGCCCACAACCTCGTCCCGATGGTCTTCGAGAAGCTGACCGAGGGCGCCGCCCCGCGCGTCTTCGGCGACGACTACGCGACGCCGGACGGCACCTGCGTCCGCGACTACATCCACGTCGTCGACCTGGCCGAGGCCCACGTCGCCGCGGCCCGCGCCCTGCAGGCCTCCCCCGGAAGCGCCCTCACCCTCAACATCGGCCGGGGCGAAGGCGTGTCCGTCCGCGAGATGATCGACCGCATCAACTCCCTCACCGGCCATGACCACCCCCCGACGGTCACTCCCCGCCGCCCCGGCGACCCGGCCCGCGTCGTCGCCTCGGCCGACCGCGCCGCCGTGGAGCTGGACTGGAAGGCCAAGTACGACGTCGAGGACATGATCACCTCGGCCTGGGCGGGCTGGGTACGACTGCGTCCTGGAGCGGCACGCGATTAGGGGCCGTCCGCTGAACGATCGCCGAAGGCGTCAGGCGCGTCCCGACAGGAGCCGCCGACAAGTCCCGGCCGGCCTCAGAGCGCCCTGAGCCCCGCCGCCGTCGCCCGCGCCAGCGCCGCCAGGTAGCCCTTCGGCGGCTTCGGGCTGCGGATGACCACCGAGCGCCAGTACAGCGGGCCCGAGATCAGGTCGAGGGCCAGGTCGGTGTCGACGGCGGGGCCCAGCTCGCCGCGTTCCGTCGCCGCCGCGAGGATCCTGCTGGCGACGCCGTCCTGGCCCTCCCGCAGGGTCTTCCGCATAACCTCGGCGATGTCGGGATTGCGGGCCGCCTCCGCCTGGAGGTCGGGGATGATCTGCGAGGCCACCGGGTGGCGCAGGGCACGGGACGTCACCTCGTACAGCAGCCGCAGGTCGCCCTCCAGGGAGCCGGTGTCGGGCGCGGGCAGGCCCTGCACGGCGAGCGCGGAGACGATGTCGAGCACCAGGTGCAGCTTGGAGCGCCAGCGCCGGTAGACGGCCGTCTTGCCGACCCCCGCGCGGCGCGCGATCCCCTCGATGGACATCCGCGCGTAGCCGACCGCCGCGAGCTCCTCGAAGACCGCCGCCCGGATGGCTTCCGTCACGTCCTCGCGGAGCACGGCCGCCCCGGCGGGGGCCCGGCGGCGCGGGCGCGGCTGCGGCTCGTCGGCGTTGGTCGTCATGCGAGCCAAGCATAGGGGCGTTACGACGAAACGGTTGCGTCCCGACGCGGCCAAGCCCTACGCTCGCGTTACGACGATACGGTCCCGTCCCGACGTAAGTGAACGCTCCGGGTCACCCCGGTGAACGACGGGCGTCACCCCCACCCACGAGCGAAAGCAGCGGATGTGAGTCAGGTCCTCCACACACCGCCCCCGACACCGGACGCGGTCGCCCCCGTCCCCGCCGACCACGACCTGGCGGCCCTCGCCGCCCGCCACGGTCTGTCGGTCAGCGGCGCCCGCCCCTCCCTGCCCGAGTACGTCCGTCAACTGTGGGCGCGCCGGCACTTCATCACCGCCTTCGCCACCGCCAAGCTCACCGCCCAGTACAGCCAGGCCAAGCTGGGCCAGGTCTGGCAGGTGATGACGCCCCTGCTCAACGCGGCGGTGTACTACTTCATCTTCGGCATGCTGATGAACACCAGCCGGGGCGTCGAGGACTTCGTCCCGTTCCTGGTCACCGGCGTGTTCGTGTGGACCTTCACGCAGAGTTCGATCATGGCGGGCACCAAGGCCGTCTCCGGCAACCTCGGCCTCGTGCGCGCCCTGCACTTCCCGAGGGCGGCGCTGCCGGTCTCCTTCTGCCTCCAGCAGTTGCAGCAGCTGATGTTCTCGATGGCCGCCCTGGTCGTGATCCTGCTCGCCTTCGGCGTACCGCCCGCCCCCTCCTGGGTGCTGGCCGTCCCGGCACTGGTGCTGCAGTTCGTGTTCAACGCGGGCGTGGCGCTGATCATGGCCCGGGTGGGCTCCAAGATCCCCGACATGGCCCAGCTGATGCCGTTCCTGCTGCGGACCTGGATGTACGGCTCGGGCGTCATGTTCAGCATCCATCACATGACCGGCCCGGACAGCGGCCTGCCCTCGTGGGTCGGCCCCCTCCTCCAGGTCAACCCGGCCGTCGTCTACATCGACCTGATGCGCTTCGCGCTGATCGACAGCTTCGGCGGCGGCATGCTGCCGGACCACGTCTGGGCGATGGCCGCGGGCTGGGCCCTGGTCGCCGGGATCGGCGGCTTCATCTACTTCTGGAAGGCCGAGGAGACGTACGGACGTGGCTGACAACAACGGCAACGACATGGGCAAGCAGGCGGACGAGCGCGTCCCCACCGTCGTCGCCGACGGCGTCGACATCGTCTACCGGGTCAACGGCACCGGCGCCGGCCGCGGCTCCGCGACCGCCGCCCTCAACCGCATCCTGCGCGGCAGGAAGGCCGAGAAGGCGGCGGGTGTGCGCCGGGTGCACGCCGTCAAGAACGTGTCCTTCGTGGCGTACCGGGGCGAGGCGATCGGACTGATCGGCACCAACGGCTCCGGCAAGTCGACGCTGCTCAAAGCGGTCGCCGGCCTGCTCCCGGTGGAGAACGGGCGCATCTACACGGACGGCCAGCCCTCCCTCCTCGGCGTCAACGCGGCCCTGATGAACGACCTCACCGGCGAGCGCAACGTCCACCTCGGCGGCCTGGCGATGGGCATGTCCCGCGCGCAGATCAAGGAGCGCTACCAGGAGATCGTCGACTTCTCCGGCATCAACGACAAGGGCGACTTCATCACGCTGCCGATGCGCACGTACTCCTCCGGCATGGCGGCCCGGCTGCGCTTCTCCATCGCCGCCGCCAAGGACCACGACGTCCTCCTCGTCGACGAGGCCCTGGCCACCGGCGACCGCTCCTTCCAGAAGCGCTCGGAGGAGCGCATCCGGGAGCTGCGCAGGCACGCCGGCACGGTGTTCCTGGTCAGCCACAGCAACAAGTCCATCCGCGACACCTGCGACCGGGTGCTGTGGCTGGAACGGGGCGAGCTGCGCATGGACGGGCCGACGGAGGAGGTCCTCAGGGAGTACGAGAAGTTCACCGGCGGCCCGGACAGGGCGGCGAAGCCCAAGCCGGCGGCCAAGCCCGCCCCGAAGACGAAGACGGCCGCCTGACCTCGCCCCGAGCGCCCCCTCCCCCGGGAGGCGTACGCACGGTTAACCCTTTTGCCCGATTAGTGCCACTATGGCCGAACGACCGAACAGGAGAGCGCCGGGAGCGACGACGACGGCAAGGAGTCCCCGCGATGCCCGAGATCCCCGACCTCAGCGTCATCGTCCACGGCCCCAACGTCCAGGACCACCTGCCCGCCCTCCTCGACACCCTCGACGCCCACCCCCTCACCGGCGTCGAGGTGCTCGTCGCCGCGGTCGGGGACTGGGCACGGGAGGCGGCCGAGCGGCACACTCCGGCGTTCACCGTCCTGCCGCTGCCGGACGGGGCGGGCGACGCCGCGGCC
>NZ_RAIF01000012.1:1390396-1394410 GCF_003671715.1 Streptomyces sp. E2N166
TCGTCGAGGGCGAGGTCGGCGCGGCCCGCGCGGCGCTGCTCGGACTGACCCCGCTGCTCGGCAACCGGGCCGTGCGCGCCGGCTTCTGGCGGGCCCACGAGCGCCTCCTCACCACCGACGACGAGCCCTTCGCCGCGTACGCCGCCCTGCTGCTCGCCGACCGCGTCGCCTGTCTGCCCCACCCGGCGTACGAGGAGCGCCGGCTGCGCCCCGAGAGCCTGCCGCCGGTCACGCCGAAGCAGCGCTACGCCCTGGTCGAGCGCTACGAGACGCTCCTCGACCTGGCCGCCGGCCGCCCGGCCGTCCACACCGTCCTGTACGACCTGATGGTCCGCGACTTCCTGCGCACCTTCATCCGCGCCGGAATGCCGGACGACGTGGCGCGGGAGTTCTTCCACCGGGCGTCCCTGGCCGCCCGGCGCCACCGCCCCGAAGGCCATCGGCGCCCGGCCGGCCTCGAAGGCGTACGCCGGTCGCTGCTGGAGCAGGACGCCCGCGCCAAGTACCGCGCGCTCCAGGCCGCCAACCGTACGCGCCGCAGGGTGCGGTCGGCGGCGCGCACCGGCAGGCACCGGGCCGGAACGCGCCTGCGCGCCCTCCAGTACCGCCGGGCGCTCGCCGAGCCGGTCGACCCGCACCTCGCCGTCTTCTCGGCGTACTGGGCCCGCGGCGTGGCCTGCAGCCCGGCCGCCATCGCCGCCAAGCTCGCGGAACTCGCGCCGAGCGTCCACCCGGTGTGGGTGGTCACCGCCCCGGGCGCGGCCCTGCTGCCGCCCGGCACCGACCACGTCGTGCCCGGCACCCGCCGCTACTGGGAGGTGCTGGCGCGCGCCAAGTACCTCGTCAACAACGTCAACTTCCCGGACGCGGTCGTCAAACGTCCCGGCACCGTGCACCTCCAGACCCACCACGGCACCCCGCTCAAGCGCATGGGCCTGGACCAGATGCCGTACCCCGCCGCCGCCCGGGGCCTGGACTTCCAGGCGCTGCTGGAGCGCGTCGACAAGTGGGACTACAGCGTCTCGGCCAACAGCCACTCAACCCGGATGTGGCAACGGGCGTACCCGTCCCGCCACACCTCCCTCGACCACGGCTATCCGCGCAACGACGTCTACTACACCGCCGGCGCCGCCGACGTCCGCGCGGTCCGCGAACGCCTGGGCATCGCGCCCGGCCACCGGGCGATCCTCTACGCGCCCACCCACCGCGACTACGAGGCCGGCTGGACCCCGCGCCTGGACCTCGCCGCCCTCGCCGACCGACTCGGCGAGGAAACGATCCTGCTGGTGCGCGCCCACTACTTCTACGAGACCGCCACCTCTCCGCTGGCGGGCCTGCGCCGCACCGGCCGGATCATCGACGTGTCCTCCTACGACCCCGTCGAGGAGCTGTGCCTGGCCGCCGACGCGCTGGTCACGGACTACTCGTCGATCATGTTCGACTACGCCAACCTCGACCGCCCGATCGTGATCCACGCCGACGACTGGGAGACGTACCGCACCACCCGGGGCGTCTACTTCGACCTGATGGCCGAGGCCCCGGGCCCGGTCGCCCGCGACCAGGCGGCGCTGACGGACATCCTCACCACGGACGCCTGGCGCGACGAACGCGCGGCGAAGGCGCGGGCCGCCTTCCGGCGCCGGTTCTGCGAGTACGACGACGGCCGCGCCGCCGAACGCGTCGTACGCCGGGTCTTCCTCGGCGAGGACGAACGGACGCTGCCCCCCGTACTGCCGGTCGAGGAGCGCACCCCGGCACCGAGCCCCGAGGAGGCGACCACGTCATGAGCACGTCCATGACCACTTCCGCGAGCACGCCGGACGTCACCGTCACGGTCATCGTCTACAACGACGCCGAACGCCTCCCCCGCGCGGTCGCGTCCGCCCTGCGCCAGACCCACGCCAACATCGAGGTCGTCATCAGCGACGACCACTCGACGGACGCGACCGAGGACGTGGCCCGCGGACTCGCCGCCCGCGACCCCCGCGTCGTATACCTGCGCCTGCCCGAGAACAGCGGCGGCTGCAGCGCCCCGCGCAACCGCGCCCTGGAGATCGCGCGGGCTCCGTACCTGATGTTCCTGGACAGCGACGACGAACTCCCCGAGCGCGCCGTCGAGGTCCTGCTCGCCGCCCACCGCGAACGCGACATCGACTTCGCGATGGGCGCGGTGCACCGGATACGCGTGGACGGCGGACGCCGTACGACGTGGATGCCGCACCTGGTCGCCGAGCGCCGCACCCTCGACGGCATCGAGGCCGACCCGCGGCTGTTCTTCGAGCACCTGTCGACCAGCAAGATGTACGCCCGCGCCTTCCTCGACCGGCACGACCTGCGCTTCCCCGAGGGCATCCACTACGAGGACCAGCTCTTCTCGGCGCAGGCGTACTGCCTGGCCAAAACGTTCACCGTCGTCCCCGAGCCGGTCTACCGCTGGTACGTCGCCCCGTACGCCGCCTCCGAGACGGCCTCCATATCCAACCAGCGGCACAAGCTGACCAACGTCCGCGACCGCGTCCACGTGCAGCGCCTCATCGACGCGTTCCTGGCCGAGAGCGGGCACGTGTCATTGCGCGAGGAGAAGGACTTCAAGTTCCTCAAGCACGACTTCCGGATGTACGCCGGTGACCTGCCGTACCGGGACGACGCGTGGCTCGCGTCCTTCGCGGACATCGTGACCCCCTACCTCGACACGCTGACCCCGGGCGCCTACGCCCGACTCCCCCGCGCCGAACGGATCGTCCTCCAACTGGTCCGCGACCGCCGCCTGTCCGACGTACGCCTCGCCGCCCGGGGCCTCGGTCACGACGTCGCCCCGCGCCGGACCACACCGGACCCGGCGGACGGCCGCACCTACTGGGGCGAGGAGATCCCGCACTCCGAATTGGCCCGCCGCGAACTCGACCTGACGGACCTGGACCTGGACACCCGCCCGTTCTTCACCGCCCAGCTCCGCCACGAGGTGACCAAGATCGAGCGGGGCCCCGGCGCCTCGATGGACCTGACCGTCCGCACCTACGACCCGGCCCTGCGCCTACCGGTCGGCCCCCAGCGCGCCACCCTCCACCTCTCACCCGGCCGTCGCCGCCTCGCGGTCCCCTTCCGCCTCTGCCCCGTCCGCCCCGGCGTCTTCGAGGGCCACCTGCGCCTGGACCTGGCGTCGGCCCGCCTCCCCCTCCAGGGCTTCGAGGGCGTCCGCCACCCCGTACTCCGCCTCCGCCACCAGGGCCAGACCCACACGGGCATCCTCCTGGCCCCGCTCGCCCTCACCCCCTTCACCGCCCGGGTCCCCTACCACTCGGGCGCCTTGCCCCACCGGGTCACGGTGGAACCCGAGGGCCACAACCCGGGCCGGCTCCAGATCCGCTGGCAGCCGGTGGGCCCGGCGGCGGCGCTCATCCACCCGGCGGTACGCCGCCTGGCCACGCCACGTGTGAAGCGGGCGGTCCGCCTGGCTGCGAGCGTCCTGCGCTGAGCCCGCCCGCGGCACCCCGCCCCCGCCCGGCGCTCACCCCACCACCTCGTAGAGGATCTGCCCGTCCGGCCCACGCGTCACCACCCGCAGCCCCTCGGCCTCCCGGAGCCCGTCCCCCCGGTCCACCACCCACCGCACCCCGTACTCCCGCACGATCCCGCGCCGCACACCGCCGGCCGCCCCCTCGGAGAAGTACGTCCGCGCCGCCGCCACCCGCTCCTCCTCGTCCCGCAGGAAGAAGTCGGGATACCCGGGAGCCACGGTGTACGGCCCGTAGGCCGGAATCTGCCGCGACGGAATCCTCCTCGCCATGACCACGTCCCCGTACCCCACCCACGGCGTGATCCAGTGGTACCCCGTCCAGGGCTCCCGGTACTTCGCCTCGACCACTCCCGGCAGCAGCCCCCGGTCCACCACGTACCCGAGCGTCCCCGCCTGCGCCCACGCCCCCACGACCAGCGCCGCGCCCAGCACGCACGCCCATCCGGCCCGCACCGCCCGCCGCCCGGCCTCCACCACCTCCAGCGCCACCGCGAGCT
>NZ_RAIF01000012.1:1394690-1403043 GCF_003671715.1 Streptomyces sp. E2N166
CGCCGCGAACACCACCGCTCCCAGGACGAAGAACAGCACCAGCACGTCCCGCCGGTCCCGCCGCCACCGCACCCCCAGCGCCGCCACCCCCACGAGTACCAGCCAGTACCGCCCGAACAGGTCCCGGTACAGCGACCGGTGCACCGCGTTCATCCCGTCCCCGGCGCCGAGCAGCGCGAAGAAGTCGTAGTACGGCCAGACCCACAGCACCCCCACCCCCAGTGCCAGGCCCACGGCGAGCCGCCCCGGCGCCCGCCACTCGCTCCGCGCCGAGCACACGACGGCGAGCGCGCCCAGCGACGCCACGACGCCGGAGAACTGGTGGACGAGGAGGATCACCGCCCACAGCACTCCGCACCCGAGCCGGGCGCCCCACCCCTGTGCCCTCGACAGCCACGCCCACAGGTGGAAGGCGAGACCGAGCGCGAGCACGCTGGGATACGCCACCGTCAGCGCGAGGGAGTGGAGCCCGAGGAAGCCGCTCCAGCTGAACTGCGACGTGCCCCACAGCAGCGCCAGGCTGAGGAGCGCGAGCGGGGGCGCCGCCGGACTCGCGCTCAGCACCCGCACGTACCGCCACACCCCTGTCACCAGCACCCCGAGCCCCACCAGCGCCCCGAGCCGCAGCACGACGAAGACGGAGAACCCGGTCACCTTGGCCACACAGCCGAGCAGCACCGTCCACGGCGAGTAGTACGGGCTGGGCGTGTCCGCGTCGACCAGCGGGTTGCCGGGGTCGAGGAGGCTGTGCCGCAGGCGTTCGAGGGTGGCCGCGTGGATGCCCAGGTCACCGGCCCAGGGCAGCCGGACGACGGCCAGGAGCAGGAGCAGCAGGAGGACGAGCGCGGCGACGCGTGCGGTCCAGAGACGCCCAGTCACCCCGTCACCTTATGCGGAGTTTCCGGACAGAGCGGGCATGAAGGCGCCCCGGGTCGAGTGACCCGGGGCGCCTCACACGGCTGTGCGGCTACGACATCACGCCGTCACGAATGCGTGCGCAGCAGCGTCCGCATCGTCCGCATCGCCACCGACAGGTTCGACAGGTCGAAGTCCTCCGAGTTGTGGATCTCCTCCAGCGTGGTGCGGGCCCGGCCGAGGATCGCCGCGTTCTTCTGCTCCCACGCCTTGAACCGCTGCTCCGGTGTCGACATGCCGTTGCCCACCGCCAGGACGTCGGCGGTGAGCGCCGCGTGCGCCGCGTACAGGTCCTCGCGGATCGCCGCGCGGGCCATGGACTGCCAGCGGTCGTTGCGGGGCAGATCGCTGATCCGGTCCATCAGCTGGGTGACGCTCAGCCGGTCGGCGAGGTCGTAGTACACCTCGGCGACGTCCAGCGGCTCCTTGCCCATGCGGTCGGCCACCGACACGATATCCAGCGTCGGGAAGGCCGAGGAGAACCCGGCCACCCGCGTGGCCGGCTCGTCCGGGACGCCGGCGGCGGTCAGCTCGTCGTAGATGTGCTGGTACCACTCCGCGTCCGCGCCGCGCAGCAGCTTGGGCAGCTGCGACCAGACCTGCTCGACGCGCTCGGCGAAGAACTCCACCGTCTCGGCGAGCTCCAGCGGCTGCGGGCGGTTGTTGAGCAGCCAGCGCGTGCCGCGCTCGACCAGGCGGCGCGAGTGCAGCCTGATGCGGGTCTGCACGTCGGCCTCGACCCTGGTGTCCAGCGCCTCCACCGCGTCCCACACCGGGGAGGAGCGGAAGATCGCCCGGGCCGCGGTCTGCGCCCGCACGATCTCCTCGAGCGACGCGCCGGTCTCCTCGCGCATCCGGTGCAGATACGTCGTACCGCCCGTGTTGACCGTGTCGTTGACCAGGACGGTCGTCGTGATCTCGCGGCGCAGCGGATGGCCGTCGATCCGGTCGAGGAACTGCTCGCGCAGCGCCGTCGGGAAGTACGTGTGCAGCAGGCCCTTGAGGTACGGGTCGTCGGGCAGCGAGGTGTGCAGCAGTTCCTCGGCGATCGTGATCTTCGTGTACGCCAGCAGCACGGCGGTCTCCGGGCCGGTCAGGCCCTGCCCGGTGCCGAGGCGTTCGCGGATCTGGCGGTCGGTGGGCAGGAACTCCAGGGCCCGGTTGAGGTGGCCCTCCCTGACCAGGTGGCGCATGAAGCGCTGCTGGGCGTGGAGCATGTCCTTGGACTGGGCCAGCGCGTTGGCGATCGCCGTGTTCTGCGCGTAGTTGTTCCGCAGGACCAGCGCGCCGACCTCGTCGGTCATCTCGGCGAGCAGCTTGTTTCGCTGCTTGACGGTCATGTCGCCGTCCTTGACGAGACCGTTGAGCAGGATCTTGATGTTCACCTCGTGGTCGGAGGTGTCCACGCCCGCGCTGTTGTCGATGGCGTCGGTGTTGATCCGGCCGCCGTGCAGCGCGAACTCGATCCGGCCCAGCTGGGTCAGGCCGAGGTTGCCGCCCTCGCCGACGACCTGGACCCGCAGGTCCTTGCCGTCGACGCGGATGGCGTCGTTGCCCTTGTCGCCGACGTCGCCGTTGGACTCGGTGGAGGCCTTGACGTACGTACCGATGCCGCCGTTCCACAGCAGGTCCACCGGCGCCGACAGGATCGCCTTCATCAGGTCGGCCGGGGTCATCTTGGTGACGCCGGCCTCGATGCCGAGGGCTTCGCGGATGTGGGCGTTGACCGGGATCGACTTGGCCGTGCGCGGGAAGATCCCGCCGCCCGCCGAGAGCAGCTCGGTGTTGTAGTCCTCCCAGGAGGAGCGCGGCAGCTCGAACAGGCGGCGCCGCTCGGCGTACGAGGTGGCCGCGTCCGGGTTCGGGTCGATGACGATGTGCCGGTGGTCGAAGGCGGCGACCAGGCGGATGTGCTCGCTGAGCAGCATGCCGTTGCCGAACACGTCGCCGGACATGTCGCCGATGCCGACGACCGTGAAGTCCTGGGTCTGGGTGTCGACGCCCAGCTCCCGGAAGTGCCGCTTGACGGACTCCCAGGCGCCGCGGGCGGTGATGCCCATGCCCTTGTGGTCGTAGCCCGCGCTTCCGCCGGAGGCGAAGGCGTCGCCGAGCCAGAAGTTGTAGGACTCGGCGACCTCGTTGGCGATGTCCGAGAACTTCGCGGTGCCCTTGTCGGCGGCGACGACGAGGTAGGTGTCGTCCTCGTCGTGCCGGACGACGTCAGCGGGGTGCACGACCTCGCCGGCCACCATGTTGTCGGTGATGTCGAGCAGCGCCGAGATGAACGTCTTGTAGCTGGCGATGCCCTCGGCCATCCAGGCGTCGCGGTCGACGTTCGGGTCGGGCAGCTGCTTGGCGACGAAGCCGCCCTTGGCCCCGACCGGCACGATGACGGTGTTCTTCACCATCTGTGCCTTGACCAGGCCGAGGATCTCGGTGCGGAAGTCCTCCCGGCGGTCCGACCAGCGCAGACCACCGCGCGCGACCTTGCCGAAGCGCAGGTGCACGCCCTCGACGCGCGGCGAGTACACCCAGATCTCGAACGCCGGGCGCGGCGCGGGCAGGTCGGGGATGGCCTGCGGGTCGAACTTCATGGAGACGTAGTCGTGGGGCTTGCCGCCCGCCGCCTCCTGGAAGAAGTTCGTCCGCAGCGTCGCCTTGATGACGGTGAGGAAGGACCGCAGGATCCGGTCCTCGTCAAGGCTCGCCACCTGGTCGAGGGCCGCTTCGACCTCTTCGAACAGGGCGTCGACGATCTCGCGCCCGGCCCGCTGGCGCTCGGGGGCCATCCGCGCCTCGAACAGCGAGACGAGCAGCCGCGTGGTGTGGACGTTGTTGCGGAGGGTGTCCTCCATGTAGTCCTGGCTGAACGTCGACCCGGCCTGCCGCAGGTACTTGGCGTACGCGCGCAGCACCATCGCCTGCCGCCAGGTCAGCCCGGCGCTGAGTACGAGGGCGTTGAAGCCGTCGTTCTCCGCCTGGCCGGTCCAGGTGGCGGCGAAGGCGTCCTGGACGCGCTCGCGCGCGTCGTCGCCGAGGTAGTCGCCGCCGCCCGCCACCGACTTGGGCATGCGCAGCCCGAAGTCGTAGATCCAGGCGGTCGTGCGGTCCGAGCAGCGCAGCTCGTACGGCCGCTCGTCGGTGACCTCGACGCCGAGCCGGCTGAGCACCGGCAGGACGGCCGACAGGGAGACCTGGCCGCCCTTCTGGTAGATCTTGAAACGCCGCTCCTCGGGTGCGGCGCCGACCGGCTCGTACAGGCTCAGCGCGAACGTCCTGTTCTCGTCGAGCCGCTCCAGGTGACCGAGGTCGGCGACCGCGGAGCGCGGGCCGTGGTCGGCCTTGTAGCCCTCGGGGAAGGCGCTCCCGTAGTAGCGCAACAGCTCCGCGGAGCGCTCCTCGCCGACCTCGGCGGTCAGCGCCTCGGCGAACCCGTCGGCCCAGGACCGGGCGGCCTCGACGAGACGGGCCTCGATGCGTTCCTTGTCCGCGTCGGACAGCTGCGGCAGCTCGGTGCCCTGCGGCACGCGTACCACGAAGTGCAGCCGGGACAGGATCGACTCGGTGTTCCACGCCGTGAAGTCGACGCTGGTGCCGCCGAGCTCCTCCTTGAGGATCTCGATGATCCGCAGCCGGACACCGGTGGTGTAGCGGTCGCGGGGGAGGTAGACCAGGGCCGAGTAGTAGCGTCCGTACTCGTCCTGCCGCAGGTAGAGCCGGAGGCGGCGCCGCTCCTGGAGGTAGAGCACGGAGGTGACGACCGGCTCCAGCTCCTCCACCGGCATCTGGAACATCTCGTCGCGCGGGTACGTCTCCAGGATCTGCAGCAGATCCCGCCCGTCGTGGCTGTTGGGCGAGAAGCCGGCCCGCTCCAGCACCTCCTCCACCTTGCGCCGGACGACCGGCACCCGGCGGACGGACTCGGTGTAGGCGGCGGAGGAGAACAGGCCGAGGAAGCGGCGCTCTCCCACGACGTTGCCCTGCTCGTCGAACTTCTTGACGCCGACGTAGTCCAGATACGACGGCCGGTGCACGGTGGCCCGGCTGTTGGCCTTGGTCAGCACCAGCAGCCGGTGCTCGCGGGCCTTGGCCCGGGCGTCGGCGGGCAGCCGCTCGAAGGACGGGCTGACGGGGTGGCTCTCGTCGGCCGCGTGGTGCGGGTCGGAACGCAGGATGCCGAGGCCGGTGCCGGCGAGGGCGGCGAGCGAGTCGTCGCCGCGCAGCTGATACTCGCGGTAGCCGAGGAAGGTGAAGTGGTCGTCGGCCAGCCAGCGCAGCAGCTCGCGGGCCTCCTCCAGCTCCCGCGGGGGGAGGTCGTCGGGGGTCGGCTCCGTCGGCAGCTGTTCCGCGATGCGGACGGCCGCGTCCCGCATCTTGCCCCAGTCCTCGACCGTCTCGCGGACGTCGTTCAGGACGCGCAACAGGTCGGCGGTGATCTGCTTCAGGTCGCCGCGGTCGGTCTCGCGGTCGAACTCGACGTGGATCCAGGACTCGACGTGCGCGTCGTGCGGGAGGTCGTCGGAGGGCCCGCGGGTGAGCACCTCGACGAGCTTGCCGGTCACGTCGCGCCGCACCACGATCAGCGGGTGGACGACGACGTGGATGCCGCGCCCCTGCCGGGTCAGCTCATTGGTCACGGAGTCGACGAGGAAGGGCATGTCGTCCGTGACCACCTCGACGACGGAGTGGCTGCACGTCCAGCCGTTCTCCTCGACCGTCGGGGTGTGCACCCGCACGTTCGCCGTGCCCTGTGGACGGTT
The DNA here is from genome assembly GCF_003671715.1 of Streptomyces sp. E2N166. Classification (GTDB taxonomy): domain Bacteria; phylum Actinomycetota; class Actinomycetes; order Streptomycetales; family Streptomycetaceae; genus Streptomyces; species Streptomyces thinghirensis. The sequence continues at coordinate 1,400,366 of NZ_RAIF01000012.1, forward strand.
CTCCGCCAGCCGGTAGTGCGAGACGGCGGCTCCGAAGACGTCGACCGGGTCGCGGTCGGTCAGGTCCTCCGGGGCGGTGTGCCGGTAGTAGCGCCGGAGGAACGCGAACACGGATGCGTGGTCCGGGGTGCCCGGGGCGTCCGACGTGCCCTCGTCCGTCGTCCCAGTCGGTAGGTGCCCCCCGACCGGGCTGTTCTCAGCTACCCGCGCAGCCCTTTCGAGCAGCTCGGCCTTGGCTTCGTCCAGCTTGGTCTGCATTGTCCTCTGACTCCTGTCGCGCGCCGTTGCGTGACGTAGAAGGAAGTACGGTCTCCTGCCTTCCGGCATGACGTCGAGACGCGGGGTGTCCGGTCTGTTCCGACGCTATGCCGCAAGGTGAGAGGAGCGGGGCCATATCAGCCAATGTCGCCACGCTCGCCGGGTGTGACGTCGCTCTCGTCGTCATCGTCCGGGGGGTGCGCGGCGCCGTACCGGGGGCCTTCGATGCCCCGTCCCGCCCGCGAAGACCAGCGACCGCCGCCCGGACACGGATGTCGTCCGTGCGTACCGGGCGCAGAGCGGGGGCGCCGGTGCCCCCGCGAGCTATCGCGCTGATCACGCCACAAGGCTATCGCTCCTTGCGGGCCCCCCGTCACGAGCCGTATGTGTACAAAACCGGGACCGAAACTTCGACGTTTTGCACAGAACCACCGCTGCCCAGCCGCGGGCGCGGCTGCGGGCAGTCGTGCCTCCCCAGCGCCTGAACGGCCTGGGAGGTGCCCCAAGGGGCGGCACGGGTGGGCGGTGGGGGCGCCTCCCGCTCATGGGGGCCCCGCGCGAGCGAAGCCGAGCGTGGGAGGAGAAGCCGAGAGCGGGGGGAGGCACCCCGCAACGCCGGGCCGCGACACCCACCCCCGGCTCCCACCAGCACGGGTCACCGTCCCAGCACAGGCCACCGTCCCCGCACAGCCGGCCTCACGCCGCCAACCGCGCCGCCTCCGCCACGGCCTCCCCCAACGTGTCCACCACCGGCACCCCGACCCCCTCCAGACTGGCCCGGCTGTGCGACCCCCCGGTGTACAGCACCGCCCCCGCCCCCACGTGCCGCGCGGCCACCGCGTCATCCGCGGCGTCCCCGATCACCACCGTACGAACGGGATCCACCCCGGCCCCCGCCAGCTCCGCGAGATGCCGCACCATGTGCTCGGTCTTGCTGCCCCCGGACGGCCCGATCCGCCCGTCGACGCGTATGAAGTGCGTCTCGATTCCGAACCCCTTGACCAGCGGCACCAGCTCGTCGTGGCCGTACATGCTGAGAATCGACTGACTGCGCCCCGCCGACCGCCAGCCGTCGAGCAGCTCCGCCACGCCCTCGGTGAGCCCGCACCGCACCCGGTGCTCGGTGTAGTGGCGCTGGAAGGTCGCGTCCATGACCTCCCACTCGGCGTCGGTGGGCAGCCGCCCCATCAGCCGCTCGTAGAACTTCGGCACCGGCACGCAGTAGAGCGCCCGGTACTGCTCCAGCGTGATCGACGCCAGTCCCAGCTCGGCGAACGCGGCGTTCGTCGCCCCGATGATCGCGTCATTGTCGTGGAACAGCGTCCCGTTCCAGTCCCAGACGATGTGCGCCCCTGTCTGCATCCCCATGCCCGAAAACGTACCCGCCGCCACTGACAGTCAAGACGGGGGCCGCGCCGGACGGCGGGACGGCCGGCCGGCCGGCGGGACGTCAGTGACCGGGCTCCACCAGATTCGGGATCTCCTGCGTCGCGTACCACAGCAGCTCGTGGTCCTCGGCCCCGTCCACGACGAACCGGGCGTCGTCGTCCCCGCCGTCCGCCGCCGCGAGGGCCTCGGCCGCGGCGGTCACATCCGCCTCCGCGTCGGCGGAGTCGACGTGCACCGAGGCCGCCTCGGCCAGCCGCAGGGGCCCGGCGACCCGCACCTCGCCCAGCGCCGCCGGATCGGGCCCCCGGTCCGGGGCGGCCGAGGCCGCCCCGTCGGACACGTCGGCGGCGACCACGACCCGGCGCCTCGGCGCGCCCGCGTCGGCCGCCAGCAGTCGCAGCGAGGCCAGCGCGGCCCGGTTGAGGGCGGCGTACTCCAGCTCCTCGATGTCGTCCGAGAGGTACCACTCGCGCAGCGCCGGTGTGACTGCGTGGGCGACGAGCGGTCCCGTCCCCAGCTCTCCCGTCCTGTGCGCCTCGGCGAGGCCGGAGAGGGTCACGGGGACGTAGACGCGCATGAGACTTCCGCTTTCGTGGTCGGGAGCGCCACCGAAGGCCCGGGACGGCCGGGATGGCCTGGGAGAGCCTTCAGGATACGTGCGGGTGTCCCCTTTCGGGTCCCCACCCATACCGCCCCACGCGTCCACCTCCGGCCCCGGAACTCACCCGGTACAACCGCTCCGCCCCGGGCTTTCCGGCCGTCCCGGCCACTCTGATAGGTGAACCCTCCAGCCCCCTCGGCCCGGCCACCGTCCTCCTTGCAGTCCCGCCCCGCCAACCCGTACAAGATCCCCAACCGCTAAGTTACTGCCCGGTATCACCCGGGCCGCCGAACGGGGAGCCCCCATGCGCAAGGTCATGACCAGGTCTCAGCTCAGCCCGAGCAGCACGCCGCTCCGCACGCCGGACCGCCCGCTCGCGCCCACCCCGCCCCGCGGACCCGACGGCGCCCCCACCTCCCGGCCGCCCGGC
>NZ_RAIF01000012.1:1403474-1411683 GCF_003671715.1 Streptomyces sp. E2N166
CCGCCCCACCGACCGCTTCGCCGAGCTCCTCCTCAACGTGCTCAGCGGACGGCGCCCCGTCCATTCGATGCTCCGCCACACCGCCGGCCGCGCCTACGACGACCTGGCCCACCTCGCCGAACGCGGCCCCCTGCGCACGCGCGGCACCTTGCCCGTCGTCCGCGACATCGGCTACTTCGAGCCCCGGCCCGGCGCCCTGGAGGTCTTCGCCCGGATCGGCGCGGGTGACCAGCTGCGCGCCATGGCCTTCCGACTGGAGCAGGGCCGCGACCTGCGCTGGCGCTGCACGGCGGTGGAACTGGGCGGCCCCCGCCGCCCGCACACCGACGACGACTGAGACCGACGCCGACCGACGCCGGCCGACGCCGCACGCCGGGACAGGCCGAAGGGCCGGGCACCCAGAGGTGCCCGGCCCTTCCACCGCTACGGCGCCCGAAGGCACCGCGCCGTCACTTCTTGCGGCGACGTCCGCCCTTGGCCTGCTTGCGGCGCTGCGCGCGCGTGAGCCCGTCGGACTGGGGCTGCGCGGGCTCGCCGTCGGTGGTGAAGTCGCCCTCGACGACACCGCCCTCGCCGTCCACGGTCGGGGCGGAGAAGTGCAGTCCCCGGCGCTGCGGGGCGTCGAGTCCCTTGGCGCGGATCTCCGGACGGGCGCCCGCCTGGGCCGGGACGGCGTCCTGCTTGCCCTTGTCCAGCGACGGCCCCGCGTCCTCGACCGGGACCTCCTCGACCTGCTGCTCGACCTGGACCTCCAGGTTGAACAGGTAGCCGACGGACTCCTCCTTGATGCCGTCCATCATGGCCTGGAACATGTCGAAGCCCTCGCGCTGGTACTCGACCAGCGGGTCCTTCTGCGCCATCGCGCGCAGGCCGATGCCCTCCTGGAGATAGTCCATCTCGTAGAGGTGCTCGCGCCACTTGCGGTCCAGGACCGAGAGCACGACCCGGCGCTCCAGCTCGCGCATGATCTCGGAGCCGAGCTGCGCCTCACGCGCCTCGTACTGCTCCTGGACGTCGTCCTTGATGGACTCACTGATGTAGTCGGCGGTCAGCCCGGCCCGGTCGCCGGCCGCCTCCTCCAGCTCCTCCACGGTGACCTTCACCGGGTAGAGCTGCTTGAAGGCGCCCCACAGACGGTCGAGGTCCCAGTCCTCCGGGAAGCCCTCGGCGGTCTCGGCCTCCACATAGGCGTCGATCGTGTCGTTCATGAAGTGCTGGATCTGCTCCTGCAGGTCCTCGCCCTCCAGAACGCGGCGCCGCTCGCCGTAGATGACCTCGCGCTGCCGGTTGAGGACCTCGTCGTACTTCAGGACGTTCTTACGCGTCTCGAAGTTCTGCGTCTCCACCTGCGACTGGGCGGACGCGATCGCGCGCGTGACCATCTTGTTCTCGATCGGCACGTCGTCCGGGACGTTCGCCATCGACATCACGCGCTCGACCATCTGGGCCTTGAACAGCCGCATCAGGTCGTCGCCCAGGGAGAGGTAGAAGCGGGACTCGCCGGGGTCTCCCTGACGGCCGGAGCGGCCGCGCAGCTGGTTGTCGATACGCCGCGACTCGTGCCGCTCGGTACCCAGCACGTAGAGGCCGCCGAGCTCCTTGACCTCTTCGAACTCCGCCTTGACCGCCTGCTCGGCCCGCTCCAGGGCGGCGGGCAGGGCCGCGGCCCACTCCTCGATGTGCTCCTCCGGGTCGAGGCCCCGCTGGCGCAGCTCCGCCTCGGCGAGGTCCTCGGGGTTGCCGCCGAGCTTGATGTCCGTACCACGGCCGGCCATGTTCGTGGCCACGGTCACGGAACCCTTGCGGCCCGCCTGGGCGACGATCGTGGCCTCACGGTCGTGCTGCTTGGCGTTGAGCACCTCGTGCTGGACACCGCGCTTGCTGAGCTGCTGCGAGAGGTACTCGGACTTCTCGACCGAGGTGGTGCCGACGAGGATCGGCTGGCCCTTGCCGTGCTTCTCCTCGATGTCGTCGACGACCGCCTCGAACTTCGCGACCTCGGTGCGGTAGATCAGGTCCGACTGGTCCTTGCGGATCATCGGCCGGTTGGTCGGGATGGGCACCACGCCGAGCTTGTAGATCTGGTGGAACTCGGCGGCCTCGGTCATGGCCGTACCCGTCATGCCGGACAGGCCGGGCAGTTCCTTGCCGTTGTGGTCGTGGCGCTTGTAGAGGCGGAAGAAGTTCTGGAGCGTGATCGTGGCGAGCGTCTGGTTCTCGTCTTTGATGTCCACCCCCTCCTTCGCCTCGATCGCCTGGTGCATGCCCTCGTTGTAGCGGCGGCCGGCGAGGATACGGCCGGTGTGCTCGTCGACGATCATGACTTCGCCGTCGATGACGACGTAGTCCTTGTCCTTCTTGAAGAGTTCCTTGGCCTTGATGGCGTTGTTCAGGTAACCGACGAGCGGGGTGTTCACCGACTCGTAGAGGTTGTCGATGCCCAGCCAGTCCTCGACCTTGGCGACGCCGGACTCGTGGATGGCGACGGTGCGCTTCTTCTCGTCGACCTCGTAGTCGCCGGTCTCCTCGATGCCCTTGAGGGTGTTGCCCGCCTCGCCCTTCTTCAGGCGGGTGACCAGCTTGGCGAAGTCGCCGTACCACTTGGTGGCCTGGTCGGCCGGACCGGAGATGATCAGCGGCGTACGGGCCTCGTCGACGAGGATGGAGTCGACCTCGTCGACGATGGCGAAGTTGTGACCGCGCTGGACGAGTTCGTCCTTGGACCACGCCATGTTGTCGCGCAGGTAGTCGAAGCCGAACTCGTTGTTCGTGCCGTAGGTGATGTCGCAGCCGTACATCTCGCGGCGCTGGGCCGGCGTCTGGTTCGCGAGGATGCAGCCGACGTTCAGCCCGAGGAACTTGTGGACGCGGCCCATCATCTCGGAGTCGCGCTCGGCGAGGTAGTCGTTGACCGTGACGATGTGCACGCCCTCGCCGGACAGGGCGTTGAGATAGGCGGGCAGCGTGCCGACGAGGGTCTTGCCCTCACCGGTCTTCATCTCGGCCACGTAGCCCATGTGCAGGGCCGCGCCGCCCATCATCTGCACGTCGTAGTGCCGCTGTCCCAGGACCCGCTTGGCGGCCTCCCGGACGGTGGCGAAGGCTTCCGGAAGCAGGTCGTCCAGGCTCTCACCATCGGCGTAGCGCTGCTTGTACTCATCGGTGAGGGCCCGCAGCTCGGCGTCGGAGAGGTCGACGAAGTCCTCTTCGATGGAGTTGACCTGGTCCGCGATGCGGTGCAGCTTGCGCAGGATCTTGCCTTCGCCTGCACGCATGATCTTCGAGAGGACGGACACGGGGGTTGGTCTCCTTGCCGGTCGGGCCTGGGACGGTCGTTTTCCTGTGACGGACTGAGCAACGGCCATCGTATGCGAGGACCCCGCCGCCCCGGGAGCCTGCTGTAACGGGGACCGTGTGCTCCTTCATCCAGCTTCCGGTCTGCTGTCATCGAGTTCAACGTCCGGGCACCGCGGATGGTGCCGTGCCCGCCGACGAATCATGCGAAAAGTGACGGTCTGTTCACGCACGGCAAAAAGATGGCGTCCGTCGCGGACCGCCGCGCAGAATCGGCCGATGGAACCCCTCACGCTCACCACCGACCGCCTCGTCCTGCGCGCGGTCGGCCCCCGGGACACCGATTCCGTGTACGCCGCCTGCCAGGATCCCGACATCCAGCGCTGGACCACGATCCCCTCGCCCTATCTCCAGGAGCACGCGCGGGGCTTCACGGAACAGATGGTCCCCGACGGCTGGGCGAACGCCTCGATGTTCACCTTCGGCATCTTCCTCCCCACCGGGGACCTGGTCGGGATGCTCGGCATCACGATGCTCTCCCTGGGCGTCGGCGAGATCGGTTTCTGGGGCGCCAAGGAACACCGCGGCCACGGCTACGTCACCGAGGCCGCCGTCGCCGTCTCCCGCTGGGCCTTCACCGACCGGGCGATCGACCGCCTGGAGTGGCGCGCCGAGGTCGGCAACACGGCCTCCCGCGCGGTGGCCCAGCGCGCGGGCTTCACCATGGAGGGCACGTTGCGCTCCGCGATCAACAACAACGGCGTCCGCCGCGACTCCTGGATCGGCTCCCTCCTCCCCTCGGACCTCTCGCTCCCCTCGACGTCCCCGTACCTGCCGGCCCCATAGCCACCCCGACGCAGCTACGGGCAGCACCGCGCGGCCCGCGAGCAGCCGCACCCCGCAGCGTGCGAGCAGCCGCACCCCGCGGCTGCGGGCGGTCGTGCTCCCCAGTGCCGGAACGGCCTGGGAGCTACCCCCAGGAGCGGCACGGGCGGGCGGTGGGAGCACCTCCCGCTCGAGCGGAGCCGAGAGTAAGGGAGGCACCCCGCAACGCCGGGCTGCGCACCCACCCCCGACCCGCATCGACGCAGGGTGCCCCGTAAGCCGGCCCACGCGACCATGCCCGCGCCCCCCGGCACGCACGCCACCCCCACTGTCAGACCCACCCCTTATCGTGCGGACGTATGACGACCCTCCCGCCCCCCATCACGGAACTGTCCGCGCAAGAGGCCCGCCGCCTCGCCCTCCGCGCGCAGGGCTTCCTCGGCGCCCCCGACCGCCGCGCAGGCGTCCGCGGCGTCCTCCGTCACCTGGGCGCGGTGCAGCTCGACACCATCTCGGTCCTCGCCCGCTCCCACGAACTCATCCCGTACGCCCGTCTCGGCGCACTGGGCCGCAAAGCGGTCGAAGACGCCTACTGGCAGGACACGCACGCCTTCGAGTACTGGTCCCATGCCGCCTGCATCCTCCCCATCGAGGAGTGGCCGCACTTCGCCTTCCGCCGCCGCGCCTACCGAAACCGCCCGCACTGGAACCACTCCCTCCCCGACGGCACCTACGACCAGGTCGTCAAGCAGCTCCGCACCGAGGGCCCGCTCACCGCGACGGACCTGGGCGGCGCGAAGAGGACCAGCGAGTGGTGGGACTGGTCGGGCACGAAGGTCGCCGTCGAGCGCGCGCTCATGTACGGCGAGGTGGTGTGCGTCGAGCGCCGCGGCTGGAAGCGGGTGTACGACCTGGCCGAGCGCGCCGTCCCGGCCGCGCTGCTGCACGACGAGCTGGACGACGCCGAGTGCCTGCGCCGCCTGGTCCGCCTGGCCGGCCAGTCCCTGGGCGTCGGAACACGCGCGGACATCGCGGACTACCACCGTCTCAAGGGTGAGCAGGTCGACGCCGTGATCGCCGACTCGGGCCTGGTCCCGGTCACCGTGGAGGGCTGGTCCAAGCCGGCCTGGGCGGACCCCGCGGCCCTGGAGACGCCCCCGCGCGGCCGGCACCGCACGACGCTGCTCTCGCCCTTCGACTCCCTGATCTGGGACCGTGCGCGTACGGAACGGATCTTCGGCTTCACCCATCGCCTGGAGGCCTACGTGCCCAAGCAGAAGCGGGTGCACGGCTACTTCGCGATGCCCGTCCTGGCAGGCGGCCGGCTCGTCGGCCGCGTGGACCCGGCGCGCGAGGGGCGCACTCTGGTCGCCAAGCAGATCACGCTGGACGGCCCCAAGGCGGCCCCGGCGGTCGCTCAGGCCCTGGTCGAGGCTGCGGGCTGGGTGGACTGCACGGACGTACGCGTGGAACGGGTCGACGCACCGGACCTGCGCGAGCCCCTCACGAGGGAACTGACCCGCCTGCTCGCCTGACCCGCGCAAGGCCGCCGACGGCGGCCGTCAGCGCCTTCGGCTTCGGCTTCGGCTTCGGCTTCGGCCGTCATCGGATCTCGAGGATCTTCTCCCGCATCGCGTACACCACGGCCTCCATCCTGGAGTGCAGCTGCAGTTTCTCCAGGATGTTGCGCACGTGGTTCTTCACGGTGTTCTCGGAAATGAACAGTTCCTTGGCGATGTCCCGGTTGTTCATTCCCGTGGCGACCAGCTTGAGGACCTCCAGTTCACGGTCCGTGAGCCGCGGCGCGGGAACGAGCCGGCGTTCGTCGGTCCGCTGGATCATCGACTTGAACTCGGTGAGCAGTTTCGACGCCATGGACGGACTGATCTGCGACTGCCCGTCGGCCACGGCGCGGATGGCGGTGGCCACCTCGTCCGTCGAGATCTCCTTGAGGAGATAACCGGTCGCGCCCGCCTTGATCGCGTCGTAGAGGTCGGCCTCCTCGTCGCTGATCGTCAGCATGATGATCTTCGCGCTGGGGGCCACCTCCTTGATGGAGGTGCAGGCCTCGATCCCGCCCCGTTTGGGCATCCGCACATCCATCAGGACGATGTCCGGCAGCAGGTCGGCGGCCTTCTCCACGGCCTCGGCTCCGTCACCGGCCTCCCCGACGACCTGGATGTCCTCCTCGGCCGCGAGCACGATCTCCAGTCCGCGGCGGAACAGGGCGTGGTCGTCCACGACCAGGACCCTGATCGGCTCCGCGCGCGCAGAGCCCGCGTCCGAGCCCATGCCGGCGACTCCGTCGTCGATCCCCCCGTCGACGCCCGCGCCCCGCATCGGTCCGAAACTGTCCGCCATCGTTCCTCCCCCTGAAGGCTGTGGCCCGTCGTCCTGAGCCATCGCCAACCCAGAGCAACGACCCACCGGTTGGGCCGTTGCCGCCATGATTCCATGCCCGGCCGACACCGGGGTGGACGTGCGGGCCACGAAGGGGGTCGCAGACCCTCGCGCACCGTCGCACACCGGTGCCCCTGGGGGCGCACACGCGCTCCAGGGGCACCGGTTCCGCTGTCGCCGGGCGTCGTCAGCCGCCGAGCGCGTCGCCCGCCTCGGTGGGGTGCGCCTGGGTGACCATCGTGTCCGTCGTGAGGTGGATCACGCCGTAGTCGTAGGCGTGCCGCCGGTAGACGACGCTGGGCTCCTTGGTCTCGGAGTCGACGAACAGGTAGAAGTCGTGCCCGACCAGTTCCATCTCGTAGAGCGCCTGGTCGAGGGACATCGGCGCGGCCACGTGGGTCTTCTCGCGGACGACGAGCGGACCGTCGCCCTGCACCTCCAGCGAGCCGATCTTCTTGGTGGGTACGCCGTCCTGCTTCTCCTGCGGGACGACTTCGCCGTTCCCGTTGAGCGTCGCCGCGCCGGGGACGTGGTCGGCGACCTCGGCCGCCGAGATCCGGCGCGCACCGCGGCGCGAGAAGCGCTTGTCGTGCTGCTTGCGCAGCCGGGCACCGAGCTTCTCCGCCGCCAGGTCGAGCGCCGCGTACGGGTCGCTCGCCGCCGCCTCCGCCCGGATCACCGGACCGCGGGAGCGGAGCGTGATCTCCACTCGGTCACAGCGGTCGGCCTGCCGGGGGTTGGGCTCCTTGGACACCTCGACGTCGAGGCTGATCACCTTGCCATCGAGCTTCTGGATCTTCTCCAGCTTCAGCTTCTCGGCCACGTGCTTCCGGAACCGCTCGGGCACCTCGGTCTTGCGGCCCTTGACGACGATGTCCACGCAGAACTCCGTTCCCGGATCACTCCGCTTCGATGGCGGAGCATCTCCCTTTTGCACCAGGTTCCGGTCTACCCCGGAACCTCGGACTCGGTGACTTCCACCTCCTCCCCCGCGGGCGAGATCTCCACTCCACCGGTGCGGGTGATGACGGTAAAACCCGCAGCACGGCATTCGGATTTGAAAGGTGTGGCCTGCGGCTTTGCCTCACAACCGAACATATCTCGCCCGGACGGATGTCGTCACCCTCTACCGCGCCGTACCTCCGTTCCGGTGAATTGAGCCTCTCACTACCTGCAACGAAGCAAGTTTCTAGTCAGTTCCGGTTTATTTCGAAAGAATCTGGTGATGCCGCGACCACTGCCGCGCGGATCGCTTCACGGATCACGTCACCGCCCTCGTTCGGACCCGCCATTCGGGGCCCGGCCTTCCGTTCCTCTCTGCCTTCCCCTGCCGACGACGGATACACAGCGGATTTCGCCCCGGCCCGCGCCGCGCGCAGGGCACGCGCCGCCTCCGTCAGGGACGCCCCCGTCGTCATGAGGTCGTCGACGAGGACGACCGGCCCACCCCCGCACAGCAGCCGACCACCGCCGGGAGCCACCGCCAGCGCGCCGGCGAGATTGCGCAGCCGCTGCCGGGCGCCGAGCTCCGACTGGTCGGCCACGGCGTGCCGTTGCCGCAGCACGGCCAGCACCCGGGCGGGCGTCCCGGTCCGCCGCAGCTCTCCCGCCGCCGCGAGGGCGATCCGCCGCGCCGGGTCGTGCCCGCGTGTGCGCACCGCCCGGGGCGCGGACGGCACGGGCACGAGCC
>NZ_RAIF01000012.1:1411750-1414134 GCF_003671715.1 Streptomyces sp. E2N166
CCTCCCGGAGCCCGGCCCGCACCGCCCCTGCCAGCGCCATGCCGAGCGGTGCCGTGAGGGCCAGCACGCCGCGCTCCTTGTGTGCCAGCAGGGCGGCCCGTGCCTCGTCCGCGTACCGGGCGGCCGCGTGCACCACCGGCAGCCCCGGCGGCTCCGGCACCGGCCGCACCCGGCACGGCGCGGCGCCGCTCAGCGCCGTACGGCACCGGGGGCACAGCACCGTGCGGCCCCTGCCGCAGCCTCCGCACTCGGCCGGCAGCACCAGGTCGGTGAGGTCCCGCCACCATTCCCGCAATCCCCGCATGGCCACCACTGTGCCAAGGCCCGCGGGGCTCGACCAGGCCTGTGGAAAACGCGGGAGGGCTCCTTGTGGAAAACTCCGAGCCTGCCCGCCACCCGTCCCCCACCCGAGTGAAAGCCCGCGGCGGCGAAGCCGGATGCCTCACCCCGGATAGACCGGCGCCGTCCCCTCCGTCACCTTCTGCCACTGCAGCCCCGACGGCAGCCGCACGATCGCGTCCTCCGAGTACGCCACCAGCGGCAACCGCTCGTCCTCGGTCGCGGCGATCTCCTTCACGCCGGTCAGCGCGGCGGGCACCGAGGCCTCCGGCGTGGAGCCGTCGACCTGCACGTATCCGATCTGCTGGACGCCCCCGCGCTCGCGCCCGACCACCACGAGCCGGCTGTCACCGGCCCACGACATGGCCGTGACCTCCTCCAGCTCCGGCGTCGCTGAGCGCAGTTCTAGGACGGTGACCGAGGACGGTTCGTCGGCCTTCCCGTCCCGTTCGATCCGTCCGATGAGCAGGGACCGCTTGCCGTCCTTCTCCACGATGAGCGCGATCCGCACGCCGTCGGCCGCCACCCGCACGGCCTGGATCCGCCCGTCCAGCCCCGGGGTCCGCACCTCCACGGGCCGGCCCTTGCCCTCCTTGAGCAGCAGCAGGCGTGGGTCGGCCGGGTCACGGTCGGCGATCCACAGGTCGCCCTGCGCGTCCCAGCTGGGCGGCGTCAGCCGGTTCTCCTCCGTCTTGCCCTTGCTGACCAGCACGGGGTCACCGAGCGAACCGCCCGACACCAGCGAGCCGACGTACAACGACTTGTTGTCGAGACGAATGCCGGCCGCGCTGTGCTCGTCCCGCGACACCGCCACCGACCGCAGGGCCGCCACGCCCTCGCCCAGGGCACCGGGGACCGGTTCCGGCCGGGTCCCGCTGCTGCCCGCGGCGATGCGCACCAGGCGTTCCTCGTCGTCGATGAAGTACAGGTAGTCGGGCCGCTGGGCCGAACCGCGCGTCGCGACCGTCTCGGCCCGGTCCTCGGTGAGGGAGCACAGCCGCTCATCGCCCGACCGCAGCTCGACCTCGTCCACCACCGGGGTGAGGTCCTTCAGCGTGAAGAGCAGCTGGGCCGCCATCTCGTCGCACTTGTCGGGGCCGACGCCGGCCGCCCGGTCGTTCAGCCGCACCGTCAGCTTGTTGTGGTCGTCGGGCGTCAGCGAGTCGGTGTTCTTCGCCAGCGCCGTACCGGTCGGGAAGCTCGACCTGACCACCGGCCCGAGCAGGCTCGTCGGCCCGCTGATCAGGGAACGCACCACCTGGGTCATGGGCTCCACGAGCCGGCGCACGTAGACCGGATCGGCGACGGCCGCCGGCTGCTGGGTCGTACCGGCCTGCGTGGCGTGATCGGTGTTCGAGGCGAAGTAGTACTTGTTGACGGACATGTAGGTGCGCTGGAAGTCCGACTTGCCCACGATGACGCCCTGCGGCAGCGCGTCGATGCGCCACTGCCCGCTCTTGTTGTCCCGGGTGAGGTGCACCGGTTCGCGGTACTGCCCGTCCGCCGGCGAGTACGACTGCTGCCCGTCCACCGTGGCGACCCTGGTGCCGGTCAGCGTGACCGAGTAGTCGTCGGCGTCCTCGCGGCTTCCGGAGTGGTCGGACTCGGTGCCCGGCCCGCCCGCGAGCACCGTCGTGGACCGCTCCGGCTCCCAGGTCCGCGCGGCCTCACCCGTCAGGTACTTGCGTGCCGTCTCGTACTCCGGCTCGTTGCTGGTCAGGGCCTCCAGGAAGCCCTGCACGATCTCCGTGGGCGAGTCGTCCTCCCGTGGCGGCATCGCGAACACCCGCACCTGCGGGTCCTGCCGCGGCGTGGACTCCACGCCCCGCAGATCCCCGCTGTCGGGCATCGACGCACACCCCGCCAGCAGTACGACGCCGCAGACGGCGTACGCCACCACGCGTGCCGGCCCCCGCCGACCGCTCCCCTCACGGTCAGCGCCCACGAGATGCCTCCCCTTGCCTGGTCGAGTCCTCCGGCTGCTCCGGTCCGGCGGCCGGGCGGCTCGCCGCCTCCGGCGCGGGCCCGCCGTCCTGTCTCCGGGC
>NZ_RAIF01000012.1:1414219-1417528 GCF_003671715.1 Streptomyces sp. E2N166
ACCACGCGCGCGCCGCTGCCGGGCAGTGCCGTCGGATCGGCCGTGGGTGTCACCGTGGCCGACCGCGGCGTAATCGGGCCCCGGGCAGGCGCCGAGGACGCCTGTCCGAGCGACGCCTGCGCCGGAACGGTGGCCGCCTTCCCCGTGCCGTGCGACGCGCCGGCGTCACTGAGACCGGCGTCGTCCAGCCCGCGATTGCGTCGCGAGTCCGCCGGCTCCAGCGGTATCGGTGAGCCCCGCAGCGGCTCGTCCGCCGTCCTCGGCAGCGTCAGCCGGAACTGCGACCCGCCCCCCGGCTCGCCCCACGCCTGCAGCCAGCCTCCGTGCAGCCGCGCGTCCTCCAGGGCGATGGAAAGCCCCAGCCCCGTACCGCCGGTGGTGCGCGCACGTGCCGGGTCGGCCCGCCAGAAGCGGCTGAAGACCCGGGTCGCCTCGCCCGGCTTGAGGCCCACGCCGTAGTCGCGCACCGCGACGGCGACCGCGCCGCCGGCCGCGGCGAGCTTGACGACGACGTCGTTGCCCTCGCCGTGCTCGACGGCGTTGACGACGAGGTTGCGCAGCACGCGCTCCACGCGCCGTGCGTCCGCCTCGGCGACGACGGGCTGCTGATCGCCGGCGACGCGTATCCGCGTGCCCTTGCGCTCGGCGAGCGGTTCGGCCCCGCCCACGACCCGCCGTACGACCTCCCTGAGATCTATCGGCTCCGCCTCCAGCGCCGCCGCGCCCGCGTCGAATCGGCTGATCTCCAGCAGGTCGGCGAGCAGCGTCTCGAACCGGTCCAGCTGGTCGGCGAGCAACTCGGCCGACCGCGCGGTCACCGGATCGAAGTCCACGCGCGCGTCGTGGATGACGTCGGCGGCCATGCGCACGGTCGTCAGCGGTGTCCGCAGCTCGTGCGACACGTCGGAGACGAACCGCCGCTGCATCCGCGACAGGTCCTCCAGCTGGCTGATCTTCAACTGCAGGTTCTGCGCCATCTTGTTGAAGGCCTCGCCGAGCCGCGCGATGTCGTCCTCGCCGGTGACCTTCATCCGTTCCTGCAGCCGCCCTGCGGACAGCCGCTCGGCGATGCTCGCCGCCATCCGTACCGGCGTGACGACCTGGCGCACCACGAGCCAGGCGATGGCCCCGAGGAGGACGACGACGAAGAGTCCGGCCGTCGCCAGCGTGCCTCTGACCAGGCTGAGCGACTCCTCCTCCTGTGTGAGCGGGAAGAGGTAGTACAACTGGTACGGCTCACCGTTGGGGTCGTTGACCTGCTTGCCGATGACCAGACCGGGGTGCGAGGCCTCGCCGGAGTCGTAGACGATGCGGGTGTAACTCTGCGCCGCCGCCGTACTGCCGTCGATCCGCTCCCGCAGGTCCTCGGGCACGCTGGCCGACCAGTTGACGAAGCCCGAGGCGCGCGGGCCGCGCCCGCTGCCGCTGTCCCCGCCCATGGGGAGCGTGACCACGTCGAAAGCGCCCTGGCCACCGCTGGAGAGCGACTTGACCAGCTCACTCATCCACTGGATGACGTTCTGCGGGGGACGGCCGTCCACGGGCACGCCCTCGTCACCGGTCACGCTGGCCGACTCCTCGGCCTTCTGCTTGGCCACCGCGAACCCGCCGGTGGCCTGGCTCTGGGAGGCCTTCACCTTGGCGTCCAGCAGCCCGTTGCGGACCTGCCCGATCACCACGAAGCCGAGCAGCAGCACCACGCCCAGCGACATCAGCAGCGTGGTGACGACGACCTTGAGCTGGATGTTGCGCCGCCACAGCCGCATGACGGGCAGCAGCGGACGGCGCACCCAGCGCATGAAGAGACGGAGCACCGGGCTGCCCTGCACTCCGCCGTGCAGCAGCCCGCCCTCCAGCAGACGGCTCCAGCGGGAGCCGGCGGGCGGGTGGCCGACAGGCCGTCCGGCGCGGGCCCCGGACCGGCCGGGCGCCGAAGCGGCACTGTCCCTGCTCATGTCAGCTCGGTCCCGCCTTGTAACCGACGCCACGGACGGTCACCACGATCTCCGGCTTCTCCGGGTCCTTCTCGACCTTGGAGCGCAACCGCTGCACATGCACGTTGACCAACCGGGTGTCGGCCGCGTGCCGGTAACCCCAGACCTGCTCCAGCAGCACCTCACGCGTGAACACCTGCCACGGTTTGCGAGCCAGCGCCACCAGCAGGTCGAACTCCAGCGGCGTCAGCGCGATCGACTGACCCTCCCGCTTCACGGAGTGACCGGCCACGTCGATGACCAGGTCGCCTATGGCGAGCTGCTCGGGCGCCGGCTCCTCGGACCTCCTCAGACGCGCCCTGATACGGGCCACCAGCTCCTTCGGCTTGAACGGCTTCACGATGTAGTCGTCGGCGCCCGACTCCAGACCGACCACGACGTCGACGGTGTCACTCTTCGCCGTCAGCATCACGATCGGCACACCCGACTCCGCCCTGATCAGGCGGCACACCTCGATGCCGTCCCGACCGGGCAGCATGAGGTCGAGCAGCACCAGGTCCGGCTTGGTCTCCCGGAAGGCGGCCAGCGCCTTGTCGCCGTCGGCTACGAAAGACGGCTCAAAACCCTCACCACGCAGCACAATGCCGAGCATCTCGGCCAGTGCGGTGTCGTCGTCGACGACAAGGACTCGTCCCTTCATAAACGACATCATCCCATTAGCTAATCGTTACCTGGCGTGACCTGGCACACAGCTCAGCGAGAGCCCCCGCCGTCACGGGCGAAACCGCGCCCTCCTCGGTGACGATCGCCGTCACCAGCTCGGGCGGAGTCACGTCGAACGCCGGGTTGTACGCCTGAGTCCCCAGGGGTGCCACCGGAATCCCGCCTCCCGCTCCGGTCACCGGCACCTGCGGTGCTGTGACCTCGGTCACTTCGTATCCGGGACGCTGTTCCACCTCGATGGACGCCCCGTCCGGCGTGTCCGGATCCACCGTCGTGACCGGTGCCACCACGATGAACGGCACATGGTGGTACCTCGCGAGCACGGCGAGCGGATAGCTCCCCACCTTGTTCGCCACCGAACCGTCGGCCGCGATGCGGTCCGCGCCGACGAGTACCGCGTCCACCTCGCCCGCCGCGAACAGCGAACCGGCCGCGCTGTCGGTGAGCAAGGTGTACGCCATGTCGTTGCGGGCCGCCTCGTATGCCGTCAGGCGAGCACCTTGCAGCAACGGACGCGTTTCGTCCACCCAGAGGCGCCGCAGCCGACCCGACCGGTGCGCCGCGAGCGCCACCGCGAAGGCCGTCCCCTCACCGCCCGACACCAGCGCCCCGCTGTTGCAGTGCGTGAGGACCCGGTGCCCGCCGGCGGGCA
>NZ_RAIF01000012.1:1418555-1419942 GCF_003671715.1 Streptomyces sp. E2N166
CTCGACGGCGCGGTCTCCACCATGCGCACCTACTGGCGCACCGTCCTCGGCATCTCGCTGACCGTCGCGGTCTTCACGGAGATCATCGTCGTACTTCTCCAGGGCCTCGTCCTGGACAACACCAGCACGGAGGCCCTCAACGACCCCGACGCCACCCTGAGCGAACTCGGCGACGCCCTGGCCGACACCACGATCAACTCGGGTGTCATCTTCCTGATCTCCCTGATCGGCACCGTCCTGGCCACCGCCCTGCTGACCACCGTCACCAGCCGCGCCGTACTCGGCAGGCCGGTGACCACCGGTGAGGCCTGGCGGGACGCCCGCCCCCAGGTGCTGAAGCTGTTCGGCCTGATCGTGCTGCTGCTGCTCATCGTCTTCGGCATCGTCATGGCCGGCCTGGCACCCGGTCTCCTCGTCACGGCCGCGGGAGGCGGCGACGCGGGCGTTGCCCTGACCGTCCTGGGCTTCCTGGCGGCCGGCGTAGTCGCGGTGTGGCTCATGGTCCGCTTCTCGCTGGCGTCCCCCGCGCTGATGCTGGAGAAGCAGGGCATCAAGAAGGCGATGGGCCGCTCCGTGAAGCTGGTGCGCGGCTCCTGGTGGCGGGTCTTCGGCATCCAACTGCTCGCCACCATCATCGCGAACGTCGTCGCGTCGATCATCGTCATCCCCTTCGCCTTTCTCGCCGCGGCCCTCGGCGGCGACGGCGTAGGCGGCTTCCTGGAGGGCACCGGGGACCTCGGCTGGACGTTCCTCGTGGTCAGCGGGATCGGCTCGGTGATCGGCTCGATGATCACCTTCCCGATCACGGCCGGCGTCGCCGTCCTGCTCTACATCGACCAGCGCATCCGCCGCGAGGCCCTCGACCTCGAACTGGCCCGTGCCGCCGGCCTTCCGGGCACCGGCGCTCCCGGCACCACCCCGGGGAGCTGATGCGGCGGTGAGCCGGGCGGGGGGAGTTCTCACAGAAGCGCTGTCACGCACCGCCGTACGGACGTTGTCGCGCACCGGCGACACCTCGGTGCTGTCGCTGCCGCGCTCCGGCGACGAACCGCCGGTGACGATCCCGCGCGACCCCGCGCGGGAGGCCGCGCGGCGCGAGCTGTCCAAGCGGATGTACCACGAGAACGACCCCGGCTGGTTCCAGCGGGCCCTGAACGCCTTCTGGGACTGGATCGACGAACTGTTCAGCAGCGCGTCCACCGCGACTCCCGGAGGGACGTTCGGCCTGATCGTCATCATCGTGGCCGTAGTGGCCGCGTTGGGCGCCCTCTGGTGGCGCCTGGGCACCCCGCGCCGCCAACCGACCGCGGCCCCCGCCCTGTTCGACGACCGCCCCCGCAGCGCCGCCGACCACCGCGCCGCCGCCGAGGCGCACGCCGCCCAGGGC
>NZ_RAIF01000012.1:1419952-1420440 GCF_003671715.1 Streptomyces sp. E2N166
GCGAGCGCGACGCCGTAGGCGCCCGCGATGCCGAGCAGCGGCGCCCCGCGCACGGCGAGCGAGCGGATCGCCTCCACGAGCGCGGACGCGTCCGTGCAGACCAGTTCGACCTCCTCGGCCGGCAGTCTGGTCTGGTCCAGCAGGACCAGCACCGGGCCCTCGGGTGGTTCCTCCCAGCGCAGTGCCGGGATCTCGGTCGGCCGCTTGTCCTCGCCGCTTCGCGCGTCCTGATCAGCCATGCGGTCAGTCTGCCCCCTACCGGGCGGACAATTGAAGGTGCGCAGGCCATACCGCGCCCGGTCCGCACCCGACCACGCCATGGCACGATGGCTGCCAACCTGCCGCCGCGACCGCGGACGGGCACCGTGAAGGAGCGACGATGAACGACACTCCGGGCTGGGCCTCGCCCGGATCCGCCCCGTCCGACGGGCGGGAGCCCGGCGCGTCCGGCCCCGCCGAGCCCGCCGACCGCCCCAACGGCCCCGACC
>NZ_RAIF01000012.1:1420450-1421724 GCF_003671715.1 Streptomyces sp. E2N166
CAAGCCGTCCAGGAACGCATGCGGGCCGTCGTCCGCGCTCTGGAGGAACGCGCCCTCCTCGACATCCGCCCCGGCCGCACCGCCGACGAGGCGGCAGCCGAGGCGGGCCGCGCCATGCCCGCCCACGGCGCCCCGCTGCGCGCCGCGGCCCGCGACTTCGACGACGTCACGTACGGCGGCCGCCCCGGTACCGAGCAGTCGTACCGGCGCCTCACCGAACTCGACCGCGACCTGGAACGCGGCAAGCCGCGACTCGCAAGCAGCACGACCGCCAGTACGACCGAAAGCGCGGACCCGAACACCCGCCCGGGAGCGGCCGAATGACCACCGAGGCCACGCTCCCCACCACCTCGGCCTCGCCCACCGCACGCCAGGTGTGGACACGCGCGCGGGGCATCACGCTCGCGCTCGTCGCGCTGCTCGTCGCTGCCGTCGCGATCGCCGCCATCCGCTCCGACGCCCGGCACGGCGAACTCGACCCACGCTCCGCCGACCCCTACGGCAGCCGGGCCGTCGCCGAACTCCTCGCCGACCGGGGCGTGTCCACGCGCGTGGTCGACACCCTGGACGACGCACGCGCCGCGGCCGGCCCGGACACCACCCTGCTGGTCGCCGTCCCCGACCTCCTGACCGAACGCCAGCAGACGCGGCTGCGCTCCGCGACCGAGGGCTCCGGCGGCCGTACCGTCCTCGTGGCCCCGGGCGGCCCCGCCGTCGAACGGCTCGCCCCCGGCGTCACCGCCGACCCCGCGCTCAGCCTCGACTCGACGCTGGCCCCCGACTGCGACCTGCCCGCCGCCCGCCGCGCGGGCAGCGCCGACACCGGCGGGATCCGCTACAGCAGCGCCCACGTCGAAGCCGACGCCTGCTACCCCAGCCGTCGCCTGGCCACCCTGCTCCGCATCCCCGAGACATCCGCAGAGACGGCCCAGGAAGGCACCCCGGGAGACACAGTCGTCCTCGGCGCCCCCGACATCTTCTACAACAACCACCTCGACGAGCACGGCAACGCCTCGCTCGCCCTCCAACTCCTCGGCTCCCGCGACCACCTGGTCTGGTACCTCCCCTCACTCACCGACGCCACCACCCCGGACGACGAGCGCAGCTTCTTCGACCTGCTCCCCTCCGGCTGGCTCTGGGGCACGCTGCAGCTTTTCGTCGCCGCCGCCCTCGCGGCCCTGTGGCGGGCACGCCGACTCGGCCCCCTGGTGCCCGAGAAACTCCCCGTCGCGATCCGCGCCTCCGAAACCGCCGAGGGCCGCGCCCGCCTCTAC
>NZ_RAIF01000012.1:1421941-1424629 GCF_003671715.1 Streptomyces sp. E2N166
ACGCCCGCGACCGCGCGGCCGCCGCTCTTCGCTCCGCCACCCGCACCCGTCTCGCCCCCCTCGTAGGCGTCCCCGTCACCCAGGCGCACACGCCCGAGGCCCTGCTCCCCGCCCTGTCCGCCCGCCTCCACGGCGAACACGGCGACGGACAACCCCTGCACACCCTCCTCTTCGGCCCGCCGCCCGGCGACGACGCGGCCCTCATCGCCCTCGCCGACCAACTCGACGCCCTCGAAAGAGAGGTACGCCGTCCATGATGGACCCGACCACTGACAACGCCGGGCAGACCGGGGACCCGGGCAACGCCCGCGCCGCCCTGGAGGCCCTGCGCGCAGAGATCGCCAAGGCCGTGGTCGGCCAGGACGCCGCCGTCACCGGTCTCGTCGTGGCGCTCCTGTGCCGCGGCCACGTCCTCCTCGAAGGGGTCCCCGGCGTCGCCAAGACGCTCCTCGTCCGCGCCCTGGCCGCAGCCACCGAACTCGACACCAAGCGCGTCCAGTTCACCCCCGACCTGATGCCGAGCGACGTCACCGGTTCCCTGGTCTACGACGCCCGCACCGCCGAGTTCTCCTTCCAGCCCGGCCCGGCCTTCACCAACCTGCTCCTCGCCGACGAGATCAACCGCACGCCCCCGAAGACGCAGTCGTCCCTCCTCGAAGCCATGGAGGAACGCCAGGTCACGGTCGACGGCACGCCCCGCCCGCTCCCTGAGCCGTTCCTGGTCGCGGCGACCCAGAACCCGGTCGAGTACGAGGGCACCTACCCCCTCCCGGAAGCCCAGCTGGACCGCTTCCTCCTCAAGCTCACCGTCCCCCTCCCCTCCCGGCAGGACGAGATCGACGTCCTCACCCGCCACGCCTCGGGCTTCAACCCACGCGACCTGCGCGCCGCCGGCGTACGCCCCGTGGCGAACGCCGCCGACCTGGAGGCGGCCCGTGCGGAGGTGGCCAAGACGACGATCACCCCCGAGATCACGGCCTACGTCGTCGACATCTGCCGGGCCACCCGCGAGTCGCCCTCCCTCACCCTCGGCGTCTCCCCACGCGGAGCCACGGCACTGCTCTCCACCGCCCGCGCGTGGGCCTGGCTGACGGGCCGCGACTACGTCACCCCCGACGACGTGAAGGCCCTCGCCCTCCCCACCCTCCGGCACCGCGTCCAGCTCCGCCCGGAGGCCGAGATGGAGGGCGTGACCACGGACTCCGTCATCAACGCGATCCTCGCCCACGTCCCCGTGCCCCGCTGATGGCACTCACCGGACGCACCGCACTCCTCGCGGCCCTGGGCGCCGTGCCCATCGGCATCTGGGACCCCAGCTGGACGGGAATCCTCGCGGTCAACGCGCCACTGGCCGTGGCCTGCGCCTGCGACTTCGCCCTGGCCGCTCCGGTACGGCGCCTGCGCCTGACCCGTTCCGGCGACACCTCCACGCGCCTGGGCGACACCGCCGACGTCACCCTGACGGTCACCAACCCGTCCAAGCGCCCGCTCCGCGCCCACGTCCGCGATGCCTGGCCGCCCAGCGGCTGGCAACCCGGGACGGAGACGACGGACTCCCGCCACCGCGTGACGGTCCCCGCCGGCGAACGCCGCCGAGTGACCACTCGTCTACGGCCGACCCGCCGCGGCGACCGTCAGTCGGACCGCGTCACGATCCGCTCGTACGGCCCCATGGGGCTCTTCACCCGGCAGGGCACCCACCGGGCCCCTTGGACGGTACGCGTCCTGCCCCCGTTCACAAGCCGCAAGCACCTGCCGTCCAAACTGTCCCGCCTGCGCGAACTCGACGGCCGCACCAGCGTGCTCACCCGCGGAGAGGGCACGGAATTCGACAGCCTCCGCGAATACGTCCCCGGCGACGACACCCGTTCCATCGACTGGCGCGCGACAGCCCGCCAGTCCGCCGTCGCCGTACGCACCTGGCGCCCTGAACGCGACCGGCACATCCTGCTCGTCCTCGACACCGGCCGCACCTCGGCCGGCCGAGTGGGCGACGCACCCCGCCTCGACGCCTCCATGGACGCCGCCCTGCTCCTGGCCGCGCTGGCCTCCCGCGCCGGCGACCGCGTCGATCTCCTCGCGTACGACCGCCGAGTACGCGCCCTCGTCCAGGGCCGCACAGCGGGCGACGTGCTCCCTTCCCTGGTCAACACGATGGCGACCTTGGAACCGGAGCTCGTGGAAACAGACGCCCGCGGCCTCACCGCCACGGCACTCCGGTCGGCTCCTCGCCGCTCCCTGATCGTGCTCCTGACGACACTCGACTCGGCCCCGATCGAAGAGGGACTGCTCCCCGTCCTGCCGCGGCTGACCCAACGCCACACGGTCGTCCTGGCGTCGGTGGCGGACCCGCACATCTCCCGGATGGCCAAGGCCCGCGGAAACACGGACGCCGTCTACGAGGCCGCAGCGGCGGCACAAGCCCAGGCGGAACGCGACCGCATCGCTGACCAGCTCCGCCGGCACGGCGTCACAATCGTCGACGCGATCCCTGACGAACTCGCCCCGGCGCTGGCCGACGCCTATTTGGAACTGAAGTCGGCAGGCCGTCTGTAAGAGGAAAGCGGCGGGGCCGAAGCGGACCCGCCGCCACTTCAACTGCCCCTGGAACGCAGAAAACCCCGCACCGTTTCCGGTGCGGGGTTTCCTCGCAATAATTGTTCGGCGGCGTCCTACTCTCCCACAGGG
>NZ_RAIF01000006.1:0-25820 GCF_003671715.1 Streptomyces sp. E2N166
TACACCACCGCTCCCGCGCTGTAGAGGAGTCCGCCGGTCACTATCAGGGTGACGACGGCCGCTCCGCCGGTGTGCAGGAAGTCGGGCAGGTACTGACTTCGGCTTGTCAGGGTGACGTGGGTTCGTCGAGGGCCAGGCCGGTGCCGGCTATGAAGCCGTCGAGGGTGTCGGGCCGGTACTGAAGGCGCTTGAGTCGATTGCGTACGAGGGTCTCGAGTCGGTCCAGGGCGACCACGGCAAGGTTGGCCAGGCTGCGCTTGACGTGTGCCCATACCCACTCGACGGGGTTGAGGTCGGGCGAATACGCGGGCAGCAGGAACACCGTCAGCCATGCACGCTCGGCGATCAGCTCACGCATGGCGTGGGAGACGTGGGTGTTCAGCCGGTCCCACACCAGCACGACCGGCGCCTTGACGAGTTGGAAGACGCCGTCGATCAGCGCGATGAAGTCACGCTCGCCCATGCTGCGGCGCGTGCCCTTGCCTGCGGAGTGGGTGCGCAGACGGTGGCACAGTCGGGTGCGGGAGCCCGGCCGCATCGCGATCAGCCCGGCCACCGACAGGCGCCCCGAGCGTCGGCCGCTGACGGTCACGACCGGGGTGCGGCCGCGCCGGCCCCAGGTGCGTCCTCTGGGCGGCCGGCGGGTGAAGCCTGCCTCGTCCTCGAAGCAGATGTAGCCTCCGCAGGCCGCCCGGGCTCTTTTACCTCGGCCCACGTCGCCTCCTTCCACGCGGTCACGGCCTGCTCGTCGCGTTCGGCGACCCGCCGTGCGGGAACCTGCGGGTTGAAGCCGAGCCGGCGCATCAGCCGCGTCGCCCCGGAGACGCTGTAGGCGACGTGGAACTTTCTACCGATCAGCGTGGCCACCCGAGCGGCGGTCCACATCTGGTCCTCCACCCAGCCGTGCGCCGCCGGCCCCTGCTCCAGATACCCGGCGAGCTTCTCCAGGCAGCGCGGGGACAGACGGCATCGCGAACCGCCCGGGCCACGGGAGGCCAGAGCCTCACGACCGCCGTCCCGCCACAGCTGATGCCACTGGTAGGCCGATTTCAGGCTCACCCGCAACCGCTGTGCCACCTCCGGCGGCTTGATCTCCTGCTCGAACAGCTCGGCTGCCTGCATCCGTACCGTCTCCCGGCGCTGCCGCCCCGCAGCGGTCAGCCCGCCCCCATCCGCATACCTCACACACCACGGGATACAGCCACCGCTCCAGACCCTTCAGGGACTTCACAAAGATTCACCCTGACGAGCCGAAGTCAGTATTCGACGTGCTGGCTGCCAGAGATGATCACTCCGTGCCAGGAGGCCAGACCGGATATCTGTAGCTATCAGGCGTTTCCGTCGGATACGCCACAGATGACCCAGGCGCAGCCCACCGACGTGAGGCGCTCGGCCATGATCTTCGGCCGAGCGCCTCCATGTTCACTCCCCGCTCAAGGGCGCCGTCACCCTGCAGCACGCGGGGTCACACCTCGCGGATCGGGAGTCAGGACTTTCCCTTGCGGCCGGCGAGTACGGCAAAGACTGCCAAGAGCACTCCGCATGCCGCGGCGATCGCCCCGAGCACCATCGGAACAGCGTCACCGGTCGCGATTCCCGCGATACATCCGCTCAATCCTCCCACCATCAGAATGATGGAAAAGATCCGCACAGCGCGTACAGCGTCCGTCATCGGGGCGTCGCTCGCTGTCATTCTTACGTCACTTCCCTGTAGATGGTCTGGTTGGCGTCTGATTCTTGAACGTCATCCGTAGGTGATGATGTCGGCTCCGTAGTAGCCCGCGACGCCTCCCAACGCACAACTGCCGACCACGGCGGCACCGGCGCCGACCGCGCTGCCGACTCCGGCACCGACCACTCCTCCGACCGCGGCGGCGTATTGGATGGTTCCGGTTGATGCGGCTGCACCGATGCCCGACACGCAACCCGACACGACGCCGAAGACTTTACTACCGGTATCCAGAATGTCCGAGAAGCTGAACAAGCCGGTTGGGTCGGTTCGGTTGACCGGGTCTCCGACCGCGTAAAGGTAGGCGTTCTCCTCCTGCCCCGAGGGGTCGGGCTGCGTGAAACGGCCGAGAGACGGGTCGTAGTAGCGGTGGCCCATCTTGTACAGGCCGGTCGGGTCGGCGTACGCGCCCGCGTAGCGGTAGGGCTGGGGGACGGCCTCGGTCGGTGTCGTGCGCGGCAGGCCGGTGGGGCCGTACGCGTACGTATGCGTGCGCTTGCCCGCGTCGTCGACGAGGCCGAGGACGTTGCCGGTGGCGTCGGTGAGGTAGTAGTAGGACTTCCCCCCAGTCGTCATGGAGTTCAGCGTGCCCACCGGTTCGCGGATGAATCCCGTGTCGACGCCGTTCGTCGTAGTGGAGGCCAGGCCGAGGGCG
Organism: Streptomyces sp. E2N166; assembly: GCF_003671715.1. GTDB lineage: Bacteria > Actinomycetota > Actinomycetes > Streptomycetales > Streptomycetaceae > Streptomyces > Streptomyces thinghirensis. The sequence continues at coordinate 2,385 of NZ_RAIF01000006.1, forward strand.
GTGTGGTGGAACCAGGTCGAGCCGAGCTTGGTGCGTTCGGCGTTGGTGGTGCCGGCGTGGATCAGGTCGTAGGTCTTGCCGCCCGCGGTGATGCCGGACAGCTGGCTGTAATCCGTCCAGGACTCGCCCGTGCGGGGGGTGTTGTCGGCTGCGCCGGTTTCGTTGCCGAGCTTGTCGTAGGACCAGCCGGTGGTGGAGCCGTTCTTGCCGGTCAGCTCGGAGGCGTCGTTGTAGGTGTAGGTCGTGCCGCCGGGGCAGGCGTTCTTGCTGCCGTCCCGGGAGGTGAGGTTGCCGGCCTTGTCCCAGCAGTACAGCCACGACGCCTTCCGTGCGCCTGCCGCGTCGGCCTCCAGGGCGTAGCGGAGGCGGTCCTGGGAGTCGTAGTCGTAGGTGGTGGTGTAGTTGGTGAGGTTGTCGGTGCGTGCGCGGATCTTGGTGGTGTCCTTGCCCGCGGTGTTCTTGTAGCTGTAGGCGAGGTCGACGAAGGTCTGGGTGCCGGAGGTGGTCTTGATCCGCTGAGGGCGGCCGTTGTCGTCGATGGTGACGGTCTGGGTGGTGCCGCCGGGGTAGATGGTTTTGGTGCGCTTGTCGTTGTTGTTGTAGTCGAAGTCGGTCTTCTTGCCGTCCGGCGCGGTCAGGTAGTCGAGGCGGCCGGCCTTGTCCCAGGTGTAGTCCGTCTTCCCGGTCGGGTCGGTGTAGAAGTCGACGTCACCGCCGGGGGTGTAGGCCAGGGCCGTCTGGCCGCCGTTCTGCAGGGTGCGCACGCTCTCGCGGTTGAGCTCGTCGTACGCCCACTTGGTGGTGCCAGAGGCGTCGGTGCGGGACTTCACGTTGCCGTCACCGTCGTAGGAGTAGGTGACGGTGAAGTTGGTGGAGGAGACCTCGCGGACCCGGTCGCGGGAGTCGTAGCCGTAGACGGTGGTGATGCCGCGGCCGTCCTTGACCGTCTCCACGCGGCCCAGCGCGTCGTAGGTGTAGGCCGTCTCGCCCAGCGGCGCCGGCGGCTTCACCTTGATCAGGTTGCCGTGGTGGTCGTAGGTGAAGGAGGTGACCTTGTCGTTGCCGTCCTTGGCGGTGCAGCGCTGGCCCTCGAAACCGCCGCAGGTCGGGGTGTCCTTGTTGTAGGTGTACTCGCGGGTTCGGCCCGCGGTGCCCGAGGTGGTGACCGACATCGTGTTGCCGTTGGTGTCGTACTTGAAGGTGTCCTTGCGGCCGTTGGCGCCGGTCATGTCGCTGGGCAGGTCAGTGCCCGCGATGGTCTGGTATTGCGATACCTGGGCGGTGGCGCCCATCGGCAGCTTCTGGGAGACGGCGTTGTTGCGGTCGTCCCAGCCGTAGGTGGTGGTGTTGCCGCCGGTGCCGTCCGAGCCGGTGCCCATCGCGTCGACGGCGGTCTGGGTGAGGTGGTTCTTGTAGGTGGAGTGGCGGGAGTGGCCGAGCGGGTCGGTGACCTTGGTGACCTCACCGTCAGCGTTGTGGACGTACTTGGTGGCGTCGCCATCCGGGTCAGTGACCGTCGTCGTGCCCGCGTCCGACGGGGTGGCCGCGGTGTAGTCGTAGCGCCAGGTCGGGCCGGTGTGACCGCTCGACGAGGACGCGGTGGCGCGTTGCATGGAGGTGACGCGGTTGTGGGTGTCGTAGGTGAACAGGGTGACGGTGCCCTCGGGGGTGGTCACCTTCGTCACCCGGTGCGAGGAGTCGTACTCGTAGAGCGTGGCCTTGCCTGCCGTGTCGGTGACCTTCGCCAGGTTGCCGGCCGCGTCGAGGTCGAGGACGGCGGTGCGGCCGGTGTGGTCCTTGGCCTGCCACTGGCTCGCGTCCGTCTTGACCAGGTCGATCCAGCGGCCGGAGCGGGTCTCGGTGAGCTTGAAGCCCTTGTGCTCGGCGCCTTCGTCGTGCTGGTCGACGGTGATCGTGCCGTCGTTCTTGTCCGTGACCTTGGTGAGGGTGCCGTGCTCGTTGTAGGTGTCCTTGGTGCCGGACTTGCGGTCGGTGAGGGTGTAGGTGCCGTCCGCGTTCTTCTTCAGGTCCTTCGAGTAGCCGACCGGGGTGGTGTACGTGCCGTCGGCTTTGGCGGTGAAGCGCAGCAGGTTGCCGGTGGCGTCGAAGACGTCCACCTCAGCGTCGCCCACCTGGAGGTAGCGTTCGTATCCCTGCCACCAGCGCTGCGACACCTTCCCCCACGGCGCCTCGAGGGAGTTGTAGGTGCGGGTCAGTTGGAGCTTCTGCCCGACGCCGGCGATGTCGAAGTCGGTCGCGGCGAGCATCAGGTTGCCGTTAGAGACATTCACCCGCGCCACGAGCGCGTCGTTCAGGCGGGTGTCCAGGATTCGGTGCCAGGGCACCTCGCCCTGGCCCTCGGGCAGGTAGTCGGCCGCCGCGGCGTCCGCGGCAGCCGCCGAGCGGGATGGGGAGCTCTTGGCAGGCTCCTCGCCCGTCGCGCGGGCCTTCTGCGCCGCCCGCCACGCCGCGACCTCGGCCGACGGTCTCGCCTCCGCCTCCGACTCCGGCGCCTTGACCGGGCCGGCCGGCGTCGAGGGAGCCTCGACCTTCGTCGGTTTCGTCCAGGGGCTCTCCGGCTCCGGCAGGTCCGGTTTCGGGCCGGCCGCCAGGCCGGGCGCGGCAGCGATCACCACGGCGGCCGTGGTGATCGCCGAGACGAGAGCGGTTCTGTGTGTTCTCCGGGCACGCCACATGGGCGTGCGCGCAGCACGCGAGTGCATCAGCTTCCCCCCACAGGAAGTCAGACCCGGCAACCCCAGCGGTCACCAGTGGCACACAAGCTGACACAAGAAGCACACAAACCGGCGCGGCGTCCCCCTGAACGGCATATCCATGCGAGCCGGAATCAGCCCCACCACTTCAGCGTGGCAAACCAGGGCGTAATCACCCCAACCGCCGTGCGGCACGGGCGGAATTGATGGTTCTGTTACCGCTCCTGGCAGGTACCTTGACCGAAACCTTGTGACCTGGTCTTTCTTCATGGAAGGGGAGGTCATCGGGCGTCTTGTTTCGGACAGCTTCCGGCATGCCTCCTACGCGGCCGGACGGCGCTCACCAGCCGTTGTCGCCGGTCATGGACGGAAAGCGCTGTCCAGGCAAGTTGTCTCAGAGCGTACGGCGGACGTGCGGCACCCCTGCATGCACGGCTTCACGGAATGCACACTTTCCCCGTCCTGCATGCGTGGTCCCCCAGCCCGCGGCAACCACCCCTGCTGTGAAGGACGTTCACCGATGAACGCGTTGGGCAGACGCATGTCCTGCTCCAGCCCAAGCCGCCGCCCCTCCCCCGCCACGCACCGGACCACCCGCGCCGTCCAGCGGGCCGGACGCCTGCTGTGCTGGACCCTCGCCGCCGGAATGGCCACCGCCACCACCGACCTGCTCCTCGCACCCCAGGCACCGTGGTGGCACATCGTCTGGCCGCTGCCCTGGTACCTCACCTGCCTCGCCATCCCGGCATGGGCTCTCTTGCGCATCCGCGAGAAAGCCTCGCAGCGCCCGCCCGACGAGGACACTCTCCCGGGCAGCTGGGACCAGGCTGCCTAGGGACGACCGTCCAAACACGCGAGATGTGGATATCGCACCGGCCAGGCTGCCGCCGAAAGAGTCGGGCGTCGCAGGCCGGGCAGAGTTCTATCCAGACGCCGGTCTTCAGCGGACCGTGCCAGTGCAGGAGCGGCTCGGTGCCGCAGCGGGAGCAGAGCCGGGCGGGCTGTTCGTCTTCGTCCCGCTCGGGGCGGAGTCAGGCAAGCTCTTGGTCGCTGACGTCGTCGACACTGCCATCAAGGTTGCCGACGCGGTGGAAGGAGCCGACGGGGCGCACGACGTAGCGCCAGGTGGACGACATGCAGGGCGCAGGGTGGAACGTGACGCGAACGGTCACGATCCGCCCGCCTGCTGATCAGCGTCAAGGGGTCCGCGCCTGCCGTCAACATCTGCGCTGGAGGGCCGCCCAAACGGCCTGAGCCGCTCCTGCTGCACTTCGAAGCAGACCAGTTCCATGGACTCGGCGACGGCCCGCCGCGCATGGCCGGTGCCTCCTCGGCCATGCTCCACCGTATGGGGAAGTAGATCAGCGGATCGCTGGCTGCACTGATCAACGGACCGGTCGGCCAGGGCGAGGTGTCCTCTACGTCCTCGGTGATCTCACACCACTGCTCAAGCAGCGCGGCCGCGTACGCCGCTATGCGTGCCGGCAGAGACTCCCCCTCACCATTCAAGTAGCGGTCGTGCAGGTCGCTGAAGACCCGGTCGGCGGTCTTGTCGTCTGCCGGTCTGGCGCGTTCCGAGACAGCAAGGTCGTAGCTCACGAACCGGAAATCTTTCACACTGCCCTATCTTTCACAGCTTCCGGCAGGGCGGACCGGATCTCTCGCAGAAGTGTCTGGTAGTCCTCGCCGTAAGCGGCCACGGCCGCGTACACCGCGTCCAGGGCTGCCTGGAGCGGGTCGGGTTCGGCTGCGCCGAGCAGCGCGGGCAGGGCCATGTGGGGCTGGGACATCCGCAGGGACGGGTCCGGCTCGCCGAGCGTGACCCTCATCGTGTACGGCATCGCTTCCCCGGGCCGCGGTGTCGGTGGCACGGCACGGTCCGGCGACTTCACCAGGACAGCCGCGGGACCTGCCATCCGCGGGAGGGACATGGGCTTGGGCATCGGCGTGTGCGCGTCGCTGCGGGTGGGTGACTGGAAGGGGGGCCGCCTGGGCGGGACGGCCTGGCCGACGGTGCTGTCGGGGACTTGTGGGTCCGCTTCCAGAGTCCGCCACGCCTGGGTCGGGTCGTCGAGGGGCGGCGGCAGCGGGCGGCTCTCGGCCAGGGCGGTGAGCCCTGCGGCGATCCAGTCGAGGTCGGTGAGCCCGGCTGCCTCACAGGCGCGGCGTGCGGCCAGCAGCGCTGTCGCCCGCTGAATCTCGGGTGTGGCGGCGTCGATGGCGTGGACGAGGGCAGGGTCGAAGGCGAGCAGGCCGCGCACGTTGCCACCGACCTCGCGCAGGGCGCGGCTCGGCGACCGTCCGCCCCACTGCCATCGTTCGTGGGCGAGCCGGCGTTCCTCCTCGGCTTGTTCCCGCGCGAGGCGGGCCTGGCGTTCGGCTTCGGCGCGTTCGGCCAGTGTGGGTGGAGCGGGCTGCCGACGAGCGTAGTCGTGCCAGTACGCGGCAGTCGCCGAGGCCTGTTTCAGGACACGGTCCGGTGCGGGTGGAGCGGGCCAGAACTGCAGCAAGTAGCAGTCCAGTTGCGGCTCGTCGTCCAGCCGGGTGTCCTGCTGGTGTGCCTCGTCCAGGCCCTGGGCGCAGTAGCGCACCCGGTAGTCCGTCTCTTCCAGGTCGAGCTCCCAGGAGGCTTCCCCTGCCCACTGCACGAGAGCGCTGCTGGCCGAGACGGGCCGGAAGGACGCCTCCACGACGTCCTCCCACGCCGGATCCAGCGGCGGGGCTTGGTCGTGCACCTCGACGGTGAAGCCGACGCTGCCCGTGTGCAGCCCGGTCGACAACCACAGCGCGCCTGTCACCGCGGCCCCGCACAGCCCGGCGCTCTGCCCGGCAAAAGACTCCTGGAGGTCCGGGCCGAAGCTGTCCGCATCACTCACGACATAGATCTGACCGTAGTCAACGTGGACTTCGCCCTCAACTGGCCTGCGCACTCTCATCCCCTCGTCGCCGGGAACGCGTAATACCTGGCAATTTACGGCACGGCACTGACATGGTGCCGCGCTGATCCCAGCCTCGCTGACGACCTGACCCGCGATTAGTCTCACCGAGTTCTCATCGGTGGTTGAGTCAAGAATTCTTCGACCAGGTAGTCGGACCGACTCGGCCCGGTGCCAACCCGGCCGCGTTCACCATCGGACCAGATCCATGGACCTGCGAGCGAGCCAGTCCATGAACGACACAGGCTGACCGCCCAGTTCCAGAGGAAGGATCTGGTCGCAGGTGGCCCGGCCGTCGAACCACAGTGAGCCCCGGTACGGACCGGAGACAACAAGCAGGGTCGAAATGCCACAGCCGTTGTCCTGGATGAAAACAGCACCGGACGTCTTGCGCTCCTGGAACACCTCGTACTCGGCGTCCCACCGCTCCCATGCCGCTTGATAGGCATGGTGGTCCGGAAAGTCCTGCATCAGCGGCTCGCGCACGTCCAGCTCATCCTCGTAAGCACGGTAGGAGTCAGGAGGCGGGAAGTCAGTAGTGAGCAAGTCGTAGTTGGTGCTTGAGTCTCCATGCCAGCCCCAGCCTGCCGCGGATCGGCATAGCCGATTCACCGCGCCGCCGGCGCTCTCCCGGAGCAAGTACTCTCGGTACTGGTCCGGAAACGTAATGCCCAGCTCCGCCTCCGCTTCGCAGATCTCCGCTTCGGACAGCGGCGGCGGGCAGGCACTCTGCCTCGCGGGTGGACAGCTGAGCTCGTCAACGCGCCGCCCCCGAGCCACACGTTGGTCCTTCGCCATCCAATCGGTCGTCATACAGGTGAGGGTAGACGCGAGCGAGCGGTCAGGGCTCTGCCGTGACATGAATGCTCCTCGTCAGGTTCTTGAGGGGTGAAGATCAAGCAAGTTCGTGCCGCTATGTCGCACCGTGCGCTCTGCGGCATCTCGGCTCAGCAATTGGAGGAGTCGAAGGCGCAGCACGGAGTATCGACGCCGCGCTGCGTCTGCTGCTGGCCCACGGGCGCGAGTTCCACGGCACGTCTGGGGCGACTGCACCGGGACGTTCCTGCAGTGCAACGAGTGCCCCTTCGTCTCGGCCAAGGAAGGGTCGAATTGGGGCGACGCCCGGTACTCCGTCCGTCTGATCAAGGGGACCGACGATGAGGAAGGAGGACGTCGGCTCAACACGATGTACACGCTGCACTGGATGCTGGACGGCGACCCGTTCTACGTGAAGATCACCCGCTGAGAGAAAGGCCCGTTCATGGGGCTCCTGTCCGAGTACAGCGTCAAGGCCGTTCCTGGCCGTCGCTTCATCGAGGTGTACGACGCCGACGCCTACCTCGACGACGCAGCCGCCATGGACGCCGCACGCCGGCAGGTGGTGGCCGGCAACGGCTACCACCTGTATCTCTACAGCCTTCAGGCCGACATCCCCGCCCAGGTCGACATCCGTCTCTGGGACGCACCTCCCTCTGCTCCGGGTGACGCCGAGGGCCACGTCGCCATCACTCTCGAGTCCGAGACCGGAGCCCTGGTCGTCAACCAGCTCGGCTACGGTCCGGCCGGGGACATGGCCTTGCCCCGCCCAGGGGTGTACCGGGGTGCCGCCTGGTGGACCGGCCGCCAGGCCACGGGCGCTTATCACGAAGCGACACTGCGCGATCTGGCCGCATCCGGGCCGGCAGCCCGCCTGGCGGACGACTGGCGGCGCACCCCGCATACTGAACGCTACGTCCTCGATCTGGCCTGGGAAAATGACCTGTCCCCGCTGGACGCTGAGGAAGACTGGTGATCCTGTGAACGGGATTGCGGGCGTCGTGGTATCCGATCCCGCCTGCAACCGTCCTCTGTGCGTCGAGCCCTCAGTGGATCGGTTTCCGCGCCGCTGCGTGCCGGGGCATCTCGACTGACAAGCACTTTTGCCGCGCCCCATACCCCATAGTCGGGGTACCCGCTTCGGTCGCCAGCCGGCGCGGCCGGAAGAACGGTGGCTGGCGGCTGCCGCTTGACCAGCTCCACACACTCACCACCGAGAGCGCTTCGGCTCGTTCGATGGTCAACTGCGGCGCGTCGGTGCCGGAGTCCGGTATGACCATTGCACTCACACGGGCGGCGCACTCGGCGAACCGCTGATTGCGCCCCTCCCCCAGCCGCTATCAACGGTGCATGCTCACCTCTGTGCTACGTGGCCTGACCGCCGCGTTCCTCGCCGTCCTGCCCGTCGCCGCGTCCACGCCGGCCCACGCGGCCGAGACGGTCCCTGTCGCCGAAGCCGTCTCCCGCCTGCCCAGTGAGCGAACCCCAGGCGCTGCAGGATCGGGCGGCTCTTGTCGGAGGCGCTGATCTGCAGGTAGCGGTGACCCAACTCGGCGGCTATGCGGGCCCGGTGGGCGACCAGTGCCCGGTAGATGCCGCGGCCCCGCCACTCGGGAAGTGTTCCTCCATCCCACAAGCTGGCGAAGTCGGTCCCCGGGTGCAATTCCATGCGGGCCGCGCAGACCGGCACGTCGCCGGCCATCGCGACCACCAATGCTGAACGTCTCCGGCCGTCCTCTCAGCTGCGAGGCAAGGCGGTGGCGCAGACGGCCCGCGCTGGTGCCGAACGCCTGCTCATGAACGTCGGCTGCACGTTCCACCCCCGCAGCGTCGGTGACCGGCTCCAGACGGATGCCCGCGGGAATCTCGGCTCCGACCCCGAGTGCCTTGATGTCTGCGACCATCAAGGTCTCCGCGGGCTCGGACACGAAACCGGCGGCAAGCAGTCGGCTGGAGAGGTCGGCGGGCGTGTCGTGGGCGTAGAGCTTCCACTCGAACTCGCGGCCCAGCGAAGCGAAATGGTCCACCTGCGCGGCGATCGCCGCATCCGCGGTCGCCTCGTCCAACCCAGACCGGACCACCCCGTTCCAGTCGTCCGCGCCGACGCCGACCTGGCGCACCACACCGCCGATGCGCTCGACGCGCGCCGCCAGGTCGTCCGGCTGCGCGTTCCGTCGCATCTGCTCATCGAACAAGGCGAGTACCATCTGCTGATCCATTCGGACACCCCACCATTGACCGCAGGAACGGGCTACTGCATTCCGCTTGCCACGGACCATGAGGGCTCTGTGGTGCCAGATCAACTTGTCGAAGGATGGAGCCCAAAATTCCTGATCCCCATGGAACCGCTGGAGACGCCTGGAGGGCGACGGGTTGTCAGCGGGATCAGTCAGTGTCCGTGGCTGCCAGCACAGCGATGCGCCGAGCCCCCGGGACGACGGATACCAGTCCTATGTCCCACGCCACACACTCGAACCACCTCGTGGCGGCCCCGAAGCTGTACCAGTCGCATTCCTGGATGCTTCGCTCCACTTCACCGACCGGTGCTGTCGTGGATGCTCCGGACAAGGCAGTGAGCGAACGCCAGGCGGCCAGCCGCCCGTAAGCGCCGTAGACGCCGTTGTTGTACGCGCCACCGGTCGATGCCGCCGCGAAAAGCATGCGCCAGGCGTGTTCCGGTCGACAGGCAGAGAGGGCGAAGCGCTTAAGCGGGCCGACACCGCTCAGGCACTCCAGCCCCAGTGCCGCCATCAGGCCGGGAAGGATCTCCGCCTCAACCGGTTCCGTCAGTTCGTACGTTCCGGCCTCGCTGCGGCCGTTGGACTCCTCCGCCCAGTTGGCCACCGCTGCGGTAGCAGCCTCGCGGAACTCCGCCGTCGTTGTCTCGGTCACTTGCGGCAGGGGCGTAACGCTGCCCAGCGCGACACCGGGGCCGTCCTGTGGCCCGTAAGGCATCGAATAACTGGCCCCACCCACTGAGTAGCTCGGGAGAGGCGGCGCCTCCTCGATCACCGACAGCTCCAGCGGCAGCCACGCAAGCGGATGATGGCGCCAGTGCGATGAAGTCGCCCACGCCTCGATCGCCGACGACTCCGCGATCGTGACGCCCCTGAGCACCAGCTCATGCACGAGGCAGGCCCGAAGCTCCTCCGAGGCTGCCGCGCGTGAGCTGCCGCCGACGAAGGGGATGGCCAAGTCCTTCGCGGTCTGGCCCTCGGCGAAAAGGGAAGCCGCGTAGCGGACCAGCTTCCGATTGCTGGGCGAGGCGGCCGACACGAGTCGCAACGCCTGCTCGACATGCTCCCGGCCCGCGGTCGTGGTCAGCAGGCGGAGGAGACGGTCGAAAACGCTGCGGTACTGCCAGACCTGAGCGGCGGAGGAACCGTATCGGTCGGCCAGGGCGATGCCGAGATCGGCCACGAACGCGGCATCGCCTTGATCGAGCCTTCGCTCGGCCATGTCCCACACCTGGGTCACGCTCTTCAGGTCGGGCAGTCGCGTCACGATCTTCTGTATCCGGTCGCTCACGCCGTGAGCCTATGGGAGGGCTGGCCGGATGGGCAGGCCCTTTTCTGCGGCCTCAGTCGGCCTCATAGCGGGCCAGGCGCCTGCGCAGGTCGAGGTTCTCGCCTTGCGCGATCTCGAGCGCCTGGCGGAGCCTTGCCACCTCCTCGCGGTGAGTCTCCTGCTGCCGCGTGAGGCGGGCGCTCAGTGCCCTCACCGAGGCGGAGGTCGAGGGGGCGACCGGCGGATCTGCAGTCGCGGCCGGAACCGGCCCGCTCTTGGCGCGGTGGCGTTCGATCCGGGTGCGTAGTTCCGGGCTCCAGTAGAGGAAGTCGGTGCTCACCCCGCCCTTGCGGGCCACGGCGGTGAAGCTGATGGGCTTGCCCGTCTTGGCCAGCGCGGCGCGGGCCCGCTTCTCGGCTTCCTCGGTGCGGGCGCGGGTGGCCTGGCGGAGATGCTCCGGCATGGGCGTCATACGGTCGGCTCCTGTCGTTGGACGGTGGACCGTGATTCGGGGCGGTCGGCCGCGCCTGGCCCGCGTACCGCCCTCAGCTATCCGTCCTCACGGACACTGACCTGGTCCAAGGCGACGAGGACCTTGCTCAGGGCTCGCGTTTCGGCGAGGCGGCCGGTGAGCCAGATGTTGTCCCCGCCTATCGGCTCACCGTGGCGGGCGGTGAACTGCGCCTGACGGCGCGCGATCAGTGCTTCGGTCTGGCCGAGCTGGTGCTGTAGTGCGTCGCGGTGGCTGGCGTCGGTGACGAACTTGTCGCAGGTGAGGCAGGCGTTGCCCTTGGAGCAGACCTGTCTGGGCGGCAGCATGCACCAGCCGTTGGGCAGCACGTGGTCGGCACGCTGGTCCAGGTGGAGGAGGTCGTAGAGGTCGCTCGGGTTCACCTCGGCCGTCCGACCGTCGGCCGTCACCTTCTTGTAGCGGAGAAACTCACGCTCCGCCGTCACGGCCAGGGTCTTGGCGTAATGCATGGTCATGGTTGGGGTGACATGCCCCAAGTAGCGCATGACGACGTGGATGGGGACCCCAGCGTTGATCAGATCGGTTGCTCGCGTGTGCCGGAAGGTATGGGTCTTGGAGATCTTGACGGGGCGGCCGACGCTGTCGGTGATCGCCAGGATCTTGGTCAGCTCGCCAAGTCTGCTGTGGAAGGTTGCCGAGGCGTAGGGCCTCTTGCCGAGCCGGTTGTTCTTGGTCTGCAGGAAGAGGTAGCGCGAGCCCATTCCTGTTGGGGGCGTACGATGTCGACGCTCTCCTGGTCGACCGGGATCGTCGGCGGATCACCACCGGTGATCTTCGTCTGCTGGTAGGCGAGCCGGGCCACGAAACCGTCCGGCTCACCCCCTGCTGCCGGCCTGTCATCAGGAGCGGAAGCAGCGGTTCGAAGTCCATCATCAGGACCTCGTTCATGCGTCGGCCGGTCCGGATCAGCAGCATCAGCGCGTGGAAAGCCTGCCTGTCGTCCAGCCCGCCCTCGGGCCCGGGGGCCGCGAGCACTCCGGAGCCTGTGGTGATCTTGCTGATCACCTCGTCCTTCAGGGCCATGTCGTCCGGCGGCTGGTTGGTGGGCCGCGGCTTGTCCTCCAGCCGGAACAACACGGAGTGGTGCGCACCGAGGGCGTCCCAGCGGCGGTCACCGAGCACTCTGACGGCCTCGGCGCGGTTGTCGTACATCCAGCGGTAGAACGCCTCGATGGTCACCAGCGTGCCCCGCCGGCTGTTCTTCGCGAGCCGGCCGCCCTTGTTCGCGCCGGTCATCGCCGTGTGGTTGTTGAGCAGATCCACGAATCCCCGTAGCCAGGTCCGCAGCTCCTCCGGGCTGGCCACGAGATGCGGGCCGACGCATCCCGCCCGGTCGATGTACCACTGGAACCACTTCAGATGGTCGAGGCGGCTCTTGACCGACGACCACACGTACCGTTCCGTCGACAACTGCACCGACAGCCACCATTTCGCGGCCTCCCGGAACCAGTCCGTAGTCAGCTGGCTGAAGTTCGCGACCGTCCGGCCGTACGGCTCGTGCTCCCTCTGCGGAATGCGCCGGTCCAGCGCCGGATTCCAGACGTTCAGAAGCCACCACTCGCCGTCGTGGTAGGCGTGGGCGAGGCGGTCCTGGAGATGCTTCAGACCGTTTTCGACGAACCCCGGCAGGTGGGGGTTGGCCGAGGCGTTCGTGCGCATCAAGGCCCCACGGATCTCCCGCCCCCACTCCTCGTGGGTCAGAGCCGTAAGCGAACGCGCTGCTCGCGCAGCCGGGCTCCCGTGCTCCACCGCGAGAACGCGCCCGCGACGCAACTCCCCCATGCGCATGGTGTTGATGTTGTATCCGTCGGCGACCTGCTGGTGCACGCACCAGGCCAGCTCCCACACCATCGGTTCCGGCAGCCCTCGCATGCTCAGGGACTGCGTGAACCAGCCGCGTTCCTTGTCGATCGTCCGTCTGCTGAACGCGGAGAGGTAGTCCTCGGGCATGTTGGCGGCATCGAAGTGATCCCGCCGACGTTCCTCCGGCAGGCTCTCCCAGAGGCGCCTCGCCCGCTCCACGCTGAACAGCTCGGCGATCGACAGCCGTGGATCCCGCTTGTCCCTCCGGTTTCGTTCCCGTACCCGTGGTGCCGTGTCCCGCTGCTGCGGCAGGGCCGTGGTCTTGGCCGGATCAGGAGTCATGGCCGGCCCCCCCATGCCTGCGTGATCTTCTGCCAGTCGGCGCACGCCCTCAGTTCGGCGTCCTCCGTGACATGGGCGTACGTGTTGATCGTGGTCTGGATGTCCGCGTGGCCGAGTCTCCGGCTGACCACGTGCATCGGCACGCCGGACAGCAGCAGGGCTGTGGCGTGGGGGTGCCGGTACCAGTGCGGCGTCATGTCCGCAGGCAAGCCAGGAACGTCCTTCTTCCGCGCGGCCAGGTGCTTGCAGACGCTCTCCGGCCGGAGCGGGGCGAACCGGCGCCCACGGTGCAGGTCGCAGAAGATGTACGCATTGTCCCAGTCGTCCAGCTCAACGTCGGCGCCTGCCTCGCACAGCGCCCAGACCCAGTCCCCGTACAGGCGGTCCAGGGCGGAACCGACGAAGACACGACGGTGCCCGCTCTTGGCCCGCAGACCGTGCGGGTGGTCCTCGCGGTGGACGACCGCGACCTGCGCGGTGGTACCCGTGCCGGCTTTCCAGTCGCGGTGCCGCAGGCCGAGCGCCTCGCCGAGCCTCAGCCCGGCCTCCTCCAGCAGCGCCCAGAGCAGGCGATACCGCAGCTCACCCGACCAAACCGCACCCGCCGGGTCCCAGGACGCCTCCGCGTCGCGGATCGCTGCCATCTGATCAGCCGATGGTCTTGAACTCGTCCGCGAGGTCGCCGAGCGACTGCAGCAAGAACTGATCTAGGCCCAGGACCTGCTCCACAATTTCCGCCAGCGCAGCACCCTCCCCGGCACGGGCGCTCGCCCACCGGCGCAGCGTTGCCAGGGCGGTGATCACCGGTCCCGGTCCTGCCTCCCCGGCCACCGGCCGTGCCGATACCCGGCGCGGCCCCGTGAAGGTGCCCAGGCCTCCAGCCAGCGGCCAGGTGACAGCCACCGGCTGCGGAGCACCCGTGTTATGCGGCGCATTACGGCGGAGGTGGCGGCGTCTGCCACCGCGCCAATCAGAGCAAGGCCGTGATCGGGCGGATGCTCGATCAGGCGCCGAAGGGGCCCAAGTCCGCCGGATCAGGACCCGCTGGAGGACCTCCCGAACCACACGCGATACCAGGGGCCATCCCGGCCCTCGCACACCCTCACGGGCATCGACATGGTCCTGACTGTGAGGGTGGCCGAGGTAGAAGGACCGCGCCAGCCGAGCCAGAAGCGCCGGCTCGTGGCGGGCGAGCGGCAGGCTGAACCTTCGGCCCTCAACCACACACTGCACCGACAGCAAGTGGCGGAAGGCGATCTTTGCCAGCAGGCTGCGTGCGTCGTCGTCAAGACGCTCCGTGGCACAGGCCAGCGCACAGGCCGCCTCCTGCGCCCGGCGGGGCCCACCGTCATATCAGCAGGCCACCGCCCTCGGCACCCGTGCCACCAGTTCCCTCGGGAGGCGCTCGCCCAAGGTCAGCAGCCTGGTAGCCGTGCAAACCAACGCCGCGTCTGCGGCACGCGGAGCGAGGGCGTCGGCCTGGGCGAGAAGGAAGTCCAGCACCGGCACGGCCACATCGGCGTCCGACAAGCGGCGCGAGGCCGCTGCGACCAGGTCCACCCCGCCGCCGTCGAGTAGCTGGGCGGCAAGGGCCGCCAGCACGGCCTGGCTTTCCCCGAGTTCGAAGAGCGCCTCGAAGGGCACGTCCGCCCAGCGCACGTCGCCGCCACCAGCAACGCCGTGCGCCCGGGACGTGATCTCCTGCCAGGCGGCCGGAATCCGGACCGGGGTACGCCGGGCGGTACGCGCCAGCAGCATCTGCCCCCACAACCGGAACCCGCGCAGGAGCCGGCGCGGCACGGCCACGCTGGCCACGTTTGGGGCATCACTCATGCCGAGGCGTACGGCGATCGCGTAGTCCTGGTGCACGTCGTGAGCGAAGGCGAACTCCGCCCCCTCGCGGACCAGGATGCCGTCACCGACCAGCCCCTCCCGGGCCGCGCCGGAGGAACCGCGCAGCGCAGCCCAGGCGTAACCCTCGATGACGGCGTCCTCCATCGCGAGGGAGACGTCGGCGCGCTCATCCGGCCCACCACGCCCCGGACACCGGACACCGCCACAGCGCACCAGGCCCTCGTACACCCAGTCGGCGACGTCCTCCTCGCCCAGTACCTGCCGGGGCAGGACAGCGTCACCTGCTGCACGCACCAGCTGCTCATCGACGAAGAGGTGGCGCCGTACCGACCCACTGCGCAACTGCAACCGGTTGCCGCGGGGACCGGTGAGCCCCCGTGAGGCACCTCCATGGACGGTGTCACGGAGCAGGCAGTGCTCCAGGTGACGTCGTCGGTCAGCTCTTCTCGCCCATGGCCTGCCAACGATCCGGTCGCGAGGTGATCACGTGGATGTGCCGGAGCCGGAGAAGGACCTCAGCCGGACTCCATCGGCTCCTTGAGGCGGGCCAGGACAGCAGCGACCATGCCGGCGTCACGCTCGAACTCGGCGTCGCTCAGCCCCGGCCGGCGACGGAGGGTGAACACCGCTTCGCTCCCTGCGCCGCTGGCGGTTACGCGGACGGGGTTGTAGACGGTCTCCCCAGAAGGGAGCGTGACGTGGAGCGATTCCGACAGGAGACCGAGAGGTCCGGAACCCGGGCCACCACCAAAGAGTTCTCAAGGGAGGACGGCCGGTAGCTCGCGGTCGCACTGGCACAGGACTCTGCGCTCGCCGCGCCGACGTTCGACGCGGTAGAGGAATCGACGCTCCGCACCGCATCGCCTTCCTGGCGTCGGGCCACACCCATAACGAGCCCTGGTCGAACGAGGCCTCATACGACGCGATCGACGCGTCTCTTGCCCTGGCCCACTTCCGACGAGCGGCGGTACGGACGGCACTGCGCGCTGCGCACCGGGGGCGGGCCCACAGCGGCCGGTGCTGCCGCGGCGCGCGGGAGCGTCGGCTCATTCGCGGTAGTGGCGGGCGTAATGACGTTGTGCCTTGGCGCGGTTGCCGCAGCCGGACATCGAGCACCAGCGGCGGGTGCCGTTCTTGGACACGTCGTAGAAGTGCAGCACGCACTGCGGATTGCCGCAGGCGCGGATGCGATCCGGGCGGTCGGCCATCAGGCGCAGGAAGTCGGTGACCGCGGCCCAGCCCGGCAGCCAGGCCGGATTGTCCACCTCGGGCATGGTGGCCGGTCCGCCGGGGCCCAGGACCTGCCGCAGCCGGCCGTGGGCGAGCACGTCGTTGACGGCCGTGACGGCGGCGGGCGTCGGGTGCGCCGGGTCGGCGACCGCCTCGTCGAGCGCGGCGCGGGCCTGACGCAGTCGCTCCTGCGTGTCACGGCCGGCCGGGACGCGGGCGCCGCCGAGGGTGTCGCGGACCAGGGGCGTGTTCAGCCACAGTGCCGTTCCGTCCAGGGAGTCGAGGAGGTCATGCCGGCCCGCGGCGTCGATCCAGCGCGTGTTGAGCAGGTCGATGGCGAGCGGTTCGCCGGTCAGCGGCCTCGGGTCGGGCTCGGCAGGTGACGGCATGGCGCTGGTTCCCTTCGTCGCGGCGGCACCCCACCCACGATAACCGGTCATTCCATGGTCACCGGTTGACTGCCCTTCGCTCTAACCCCTAATATCCATTTCAATGGTTACGAGGTGATCTCGTGACCCCTGACGAAAGCGGTTGATCAACCATGGGCAAGGCGAAGACCCTACAGACCGGTCACATCGGGCTGAACGTCACCGACCTCGACCGCTCGCTCGCCTTCTACTGCGAAGTCTTCGGCTTCGAGGTGCTGGCCCAGGGCAAGGAGGACGGCCGCCGCTGGGCGTTCCTCGGCCGGGACGAGCGCCTGATCGTCACGCTGTGGCAACAGAGCGAGGGCGCGTTCGCCACCGACCGGCCTGGGCTGCACCACCTCTCCTTCCAGGTCGACACCGTCGAGGAGGTCAAGGACACCGAGGAGGTGCTGCGCCGACTGGGCGCCGGGTTCGCCTACGACGGTGTCGTCCCACACGGCGAGAACACCGATTCCGGCGGCATCTTCTTCACCGACCCCGACGGCACCCGCCTGGAGATCTACGCGCCGACCGGCGCAAACCCCGCCGACGCCCCGACCGAGAACGCTCCGACCTGCGGCTTCTTCTAGACCGCGACGCTCACCCCCGGCGCTCCCGCCCGGCCGGTCTCCCGCCCGGGCAGGAGACCGGCCGGGTGGGAGCGCCGCCTGCCCTGTCCCGATGTACGAGAAGGAGCACACCGTGGCCACCTATCACGCCGGCGAACTCGCGGTGCAGGAGCGGGCCGGCCTCGCCTCCCGGGCCGCTTCGGCGCTTCGCGCCGTCCGCGCCGAAGTACCGCCCGTCGCCCGACAATTCCTGGCCGAGCGACCCATAATCGTGGTGGGCGCCGCCGACCCGAAGGGCCGGCTCTGGGCCACCCACCTCACCGGGAAGCCCGGTTTCCTCCGCGTCCCCGACCCGCGCAGCCTGGTCATCGACGCACTGCCCGTCCCGGAGGACCCTCTTACCGGTGTCCTCGGCGCAGCACGGTCCCTGCCGGTGGGGATGATCGCCCTCGATCCCGCCACCCGGCGCAGAATGCGGATCAACGGCCGCGCCGACCGGGACGGCACCGGACTGCGCGTCACCCTCGACCAGGTCATCTCCAACTGCCCGAAGTACATCCAGCAACGCGACCACCGCCCGGCGGACACGGACGGGCCAGTGCTCCGCCGCGCGACCACAGGGCGCGCCCTGGACGCCACGCAGCGCGCGGCGGTAGGGCGGGCCGACACGTTCTTCGTCACCACCGCGTCCGACACGGGTCACATCGACGCCTCGCACCGCGGCGGCAACCCGGGGTTCGTCCAGGTCCTCTCCCCCACCCTGCTGCGCTGGCCCGACTACGCCGGCAACGCGATGTTCCTGACGCTGGGCAACCTGCACGTCAACCCGGCGGCGGGCATCCTCGTACCGGACTGGGAGACGGGCACCGCCCTCCATCTGTCCGGGACGGCCCGGACCGTCTGGGACGCCGAGGAGATCGCACGCACACCGGGGGCGCAACGGCTCGTAGAGTTCTGCGTCGACGCGGTGCACGAGGTGTCCGGAGCGTCCCCGCTGCGCTGGGGCGAGCCCGGCTACTCCCGCTTCAACCCGCCGGTCCGCTGACTTCGCACGGCGGACCACCCGCCGACCACCGCAGGTCACAGCATCGCACGGCCTCAACAGCCGGTGCAGCGCAGGACGTCTGTGGGGTCATGGCGTCCGAGCGGCAGCGTGCGGGAACGGTGACGGCACCGGCGGTGGCGCGGCCCTTGTACTTGCCCCAGCGCCGCACTCCCGGCTGGTATGACTCGCTGCGGTCTCGAAGCACGGGCCTCGACGCCCGCGGCCACCCCCAGGTGAGCCGTGCGCAGGCTGTCCGGGCAGGCCGCGCACCCGGCGCCGTTCGCGTGCGGGCCGACAAAGCGTACGCCTCCCGGAAGAGCCGCGCTTACCTGCGGCGGCGCGGGATCCGCTGCACCCTCCCGGACTAGGCCGACCAGGCCGGAAAGCGCAGGAAACGCGGTTCGCACGGCAGCCGGCCGCCGACGTTCGACGCACCGGACTGCGAAGCTCGGCACGCGGTCGCGTGCGGCGTCGATCGCCTCAAGAGGCACCGGGCCGTGGCCACGAGGTACGACAAGCTCTCGGTCCGCCACGAGGCGACCGCCCTCGTCGCGGCCATCGACGCGTGGCCATGACTGACCACGTCACGATGGCGCTGCGTAACAGCGGACGGCCACCGTCTGGTGCCGACTCCACTGCTGCTCGACTGTGGCCATCAGCTCCCAGCCCAGCCGCTCATACAGGGCTGCCGCCGCGGTGTCGGATGCGACGACGTCGAGCACCGGATGCAGGCCACGACGCCGCGCCTCCTTCACTGCCTGGCCGATCAACAGTGCGCCGATCCGATGTCCCCTCGCCTGCGGGGCAACGAACAGCCTGCTGACCACGGCGGTCATCCCCCGCGTCGCCCCGTTCCGCTCGCTCCACAACGTCGGGGCCAGATCGCCTTCGCCGCCTTGTGACAAACTGACATGCCCAACCAGTCCGCCTTCGAGTTCGGCAACCCAGGAGCCCAGCAGCGGACCTCGTGACAGCCACTCGCCGGGCTGATCCGGCCAGTTCACCGGATAGCCATCGTGCGCATGGACCTCCGCGAGTACCCGCGCGCATTCCTCCACATCGCCATCAGCCCTCTGCCGAACCCACCGGCTTGGCCTCTCATCCGGCGCCCCGGAGCTCTCGATGTTCACTCGGGCATCGAAGCACAGGCCACAGAGTCACAGCCAGCCGCTTTCGATACACCGCCCTAGCGGTCACGGCTGCTGAGGACGCCCGGACGAGACAGGGTTCAGCCGTCTGGAGACCCGTCTCCGTGTAGGTGGTGCTGTGCCGGCCCGCGGCAAGGCCCCTGCGGCGAGCACATCGAGCCTCATTGCGGCCGGCCGCCGCTCCTCACCCTCACTGCCACCAGCCCCGTCGCCCGCGCCCACCGCAGCACCGCCCGGGGCCCGGCAGCCACCGAGAGTGGCTGTGCATCATCCATGCGTCCACGATGACCCCGCTGAGCTGTCCGGGGCGCGGTCACCGATCGAATTGACTCGTACGGATGAGTGCCCGTCCGCCCCTCGCGGGCGCGGTGCCGTGTTCTCCCGCGGCCCCTCACAGGGAAGTGCGGGAGCCCGTCGGGTCCGGTGCCCGTCCCCTCGGCGGACGAAGGAGCTGCTACTGCGGGACGGGCGTCGCACCGGAGACGGCCACGCCTGCCCGGCGGAAGTCCTCCAGAGTCGACGCGGTGGTGTCCGGGGCGACGCCGACCGAGTAGTCCAGGAGCACGCGGGCGCGGAACCCGGCCTTGACGGCATCCAACGCGGTGGCGCGGACGCAGTGGTCGGTGGCGATGCCCACCACGTCGACCTCTTCCACCTCCCGCGAGCGCAGCCACTCCGCCAGGGGTGTGCCGTGCTCGTCGAAGCCTTCGAAACCGCTCTTGGAGGCGCTGTGAGCCCCCTTGAAGAAGACGGCGTCCACCTTGCCGCCGGTGGCCGCGGGAGCGAAGTTCGGGTGGAACTCGCCGCCTTCGCCCCCGACCACGCAGTGGACGGGGAAGCTGTCCTTGAAGTCCGGGTTCTCGGAGAAGTGGCTGCCTGGGTCGATGTGATGGTCCCGGGTGGCCACGATGTACTGGTAGTCGGTCACCGCACTGCGCTCGACCAGAGCGGCGACAGCGGTCGCGATCCGCGCCCCGCCTGTGACCGGGACACTGCCTCCCTCACAGAAGTCGTTCTGCACATCCACGACGATCAGCCCTCGGCTCATCATGAGCCCCCTTCAGCGCGACGGAACAACCCCCGCGTTCTACCGGCCCCGCACGCTCCCTGGGAGACAAAAGCGGTCGCGCTCACCCGCACGGACCACGGTTGTTCACCGCAGAAACGCTTCGTGCCCGGCCCCTATGACACGTCATCTCATCTGGCTGGGTGAGCTGTGGCTTGTGGTGGGGGTCGTTGAGCGCCTGGTGCGCACGAGTTGCGGGAACTGTGCCGGCGGCTGGTCCCGGAGGAGCCGACTCGGACACAGGGCGGTGGTCGGCGTCGGCACGGCGGCTGTGAGGTGCAGCCCGCGATCGTGGACGTGTCGACATCGTGTGGCGCGCGGTGCGCGCGGGTCACGTGGTCTCGCGGGAACGCGGGGCCGACAGGCGGAAGATGCCCGGCAGCCCGCGCAGGGCCTCGTCGTCGCCGGCCGCCGTCGCGACCGGTCT
Source organism: Streptomyces sp. E2N166 (assembly GCF_003671715.1). Lineage (GTDB taxonomy): Bacteria > Actinomycetota > Actinomycetes > Streptomycetales > Streptomycetaceae > Streptomyces > Streptomyces thinghirensis. The sequence continues at coordinate 22,781 of NZ_RAIF01000006.1, forward strand.
CGATCGCGTGGGAGAGGGTCAGCCCGCCTGCCGTCACCTCGACGAGCACCTCCTTCGTGGTGGTGATCGTCGCGTCCGGGTGCCGGATGGGCCCGTGGACCGTCTCGACAGCGCCGTCGTCGATGCGGGCGTGGAAGATCTCGTCGTCGACGTGGAACTCGTACACCGCGCGCAGTCCTGCGGCGGCATCGGGGTCGAAGCAAGCCCGCAAGCCGAGCACGGCCCAGCCGGCGTGGAAGGTCTCGTCCGTGCGGCACTCGTCCATGGCCCACTTCAGGCCCCACCGGGCCAGTGCCAGGACGGCGGGCCCGAGTTCCTCGCCCGCTTCGGTGAGCGCGTACGCGGGGGTACGGGCGGGCGGCAGAAGCACCTTGTGCGCGAGACCCTCGCGTTCCAGGTGCTTGAGCCGGGCCGCGAGCAGTCCGGTCTCCAGTCCACGCAGGTCGGCTTGGAGGTCGCCGTACCGTTTGGGGCCGGTGAGCAGTTCGCGGATGAGCAGCAGGGTCCAGCGCTCGCCCACGAGGTCCAGGGTGCGCGCGGTCGCGCAGTACTGTCGGGCGATCGCCGGCTACGACAGGTCGGTGCTGCCAGGGAGGCGGTGCGCGTGAGCGCGCCCACGCATCCTCGCCCCGCGGTGTCTCGGCGTCCGCCCGGCAACGCGCTGAGCGGCCTCCCGCTCAGCGCCTTCGACCGGTTGCGCGACCTTGCCCCTGCCACCGCTCCGGCCGTCCTGCCGCGCTGCACTGGTCGCCGCGGGCACCGGCGCAGCGGCGGCCGTCACCCTCCTGGTGCGTCGCGCTGTCCGGCCTACGTGCATCTGACCCGCCGTACGGGCCGACCAACTGCGGGGCGAGTACGAAGCCCGGTACGCCCCCTTGCGCCGTATGCTCCTGAAACGGCTCACCGTTGGTGCGTCGCTCCTGCTGGTCTGCGCCGGCGCTCTGAGCACCGGCTTCCCCCTGCTGCCCCACTGACCCGGCCCTCTTGCCGGCAGCTCTGCCCGTGTCTCACCCTGCGGGAGGGCAAGGCCGAGGCTATCGCCTGCACCGGCGTACACCAGGCCGATCCGGCCGTCGCTAGGCGGTGGTTCGTCCGTGGCGGGAGCCTGCGTAGGCGGCGTCGCGCAGGCGGGCCAGCCGTCCGGTGGGCCGGAGTCCGGGAAGGCTGTGGGCGTAGGGGTCGTAGGACACGGTGTTGGTGGCCGGGGCGGTGTGCGCGGCTTCGAGGGACAGGGAAGCGAAGGTGGTCCACGGCTCGTCGGGGGCGCCCCGGCACCGCCCACGTCCGTGACACCGGCGCGGACGGTGGCCGCCTCCTGCGGGAGGCAGTTCTCAACGTCCCAGGTCAGTCGGTCCGCTGCTCCCGTCTAGGCTTCTGTTCCGGGCCGGCCCGTCGGCCGGCCGGGGAGCAGGGGGATGACGGTTCGATGAGCAGCACCACCGAGGTGTTCCAGCCGCTTCAGGCGGGTGACCCCGCTGTCGTGGGCGGCTACCGGCTCGTGGCCCGGCTCGGCGCGGGGGGCATGGGTCGGGTGTACCTGTCGCACACCCAGGGCGGCCGTCCGGTGGCGATCAAGGTGGTGCGGCCGGAGCTCGCCGACGATCCGGGCTTTCGGCGGCGTTTCCGCAGGGAGGTGGAGGCCGCCCGCCGGGTCAGGGGCGCCTACACCGCGGAACTCGTCGACGCCGACACCGACGGCGTACCGCCCTGGCTCGCCACGCTGTACGTGCCCGGGCCGTCCCTGACGGCGGCCGTCGCCCGGCGTGGCCCGCTGCCGGTGTCCGCCGTGCTGTGGTTGATGGCCGGCGTGGCCGAGGCGCTCGAGGCGATCCACGGCGTGGGGGTGGTGCACCGGGACCTCAAGCCGTCCAACGTGCTGCTGGCCGCTGACGGGCCGCGGGTGATCGACTTCGGTATCTCGGTCGCCGCCGACCTCTCCTCGCACACCGCTACCGGCTCCACGGTCGGCACGCCGCACTTCATGGCGCCCGAGCAGGCGACCGCCGGTGAGGTGTCCCCGGCGACCGACGTCTTCGCCCTGGCCCAGACGGCGGCCTTCGCGGCGCTGGGCGAACCGTTGTACGGGGAGGGCATAGCGCCGGTCGTGCTGTACCGGATCGTGCACGAGGAACCCGATCTGTCCCGGCTGCCGGAGCCGTTGCGTCCGCTGTTCGCCCGGTGTCTGGCGCCCGATCCGCGGGAGCGGGCCACGTCGGCGGAGGTCGTCGAGTGGTGCCGGGAGCGTCTTGGAGCGGACGCCGACGCGGGCGCCGGGCCGGCCGTGTGGCGCGAGGTCACGGGACCCGAGGCGAGTGTTCCGGACCCGGTGCGCACTCCCGTGGATCCGTCGACGGCGGCCTCGACGCTGTTGCTCGGGCCCGTCCGGCCCCGGATGCCGCGCGGACGGCGAGCCGCGCTGATCGCGGGTGGGGCCGTGGCCGCGGGCGCTCTGGTGCTGACGGGTTGGACGTGGTTCGCCGGTGACCGGTTCGGCCTCGGCGAGCGGGCCGCGGGCGACTCCCCTTCGGCTCCCGCACCGACGCATTCCGCCCGGTCCACGGCGTCGCCGTCAGGCACCCCGCAGGCCGTTGGCGGCTCCCCCGGGCCGGCGCGGGCCGCCCCGGACGCCTCCGCGTCCTCGGGAGCGGATGTGCTGTCCCCCGCGTGGCTGTACGAGACGAACTCCCTGAGCCTGGACGAACCGAAGCTCCGCAACGACCGTGCGGGCGACATCCGTCTGAACTGCGAGGACGACGACGCCTGCGCGCTCGAGAGCGACACCAGCCTGTTCGTGCAACTGTTCAACGGCAAGGCCGCCTCCCTCGACGTCTGCCGCCACCTCCTCAGCGGCGCCACCAGTCCCGAGTACCGCACCTGGTCCCTCGCGGCAGCCGAGGAGGGCACCCAAATCTGCGTCGGGAACGACTCGGGCGACGTCGGAGCGCTCAGGCTCCAGGTCAAGCAGACGGCCCTGCGCGAAGAGGCCTTCCTGCAACTGGGCATGACCGTCTGGGAGAAGAAGGCGTGATGGGGCCAGGGA
>NZ_RAIF01000006.1:25844-28186 GCF_003671715.1 Streptomyces sp. E2N166
CCTCTCCCCTGTCCCGCGCCGGGCGCGCGTCCGGTACGCCCCCGTCTCGGGGAGCGCCGTCGCCGCGGCAGCGGTGACCGGGGGGAGCGTGCCGCGTCGGCCGCGGCCGGCCAGTCGGCATCCCACACAGTCCGGGTGGCCTTCCGCGGCGGTTCGGTCCCGCACGCGCCAACCGCGCTCGGACAGGGGCCTGGGCCCACTGGCCTTTCCCCACCCAGCCAGATGCAGCACCCAGGTGGTGCAGGCCGCGAGGACGGCCAGGCCCGCCCCCAGCGCGACTCCCGGGAGCCATGCGGTGACCATCGAGCCCCCGCAGACCACGCTTGCCGCGAGCGCCATACCGGTGCCCGTCCAGCCGGCGACGGTGTGGCCATGATCGTGGCCGTGGTCGCCCTGGGTGGGGTTCATGACTTTCTCCTGATGCTTTGTATCTTCGGCAGCAGCACAGCAAACACGCAGAAATCTTAGCTTCTAAGCTAAGACTCTTAGATGCTAAGGAGATATCTGGTGGAGGGCAAGCCGCGCCGTGACGCGACCGCACAGGAGGCGCTGGACGCGATGGACCGCATGGTCGCCCTCGCCCTGGTGTCCCAGCACGACATCGCCCAGAGACTGGGGCTCAACGTCACCGACCTGACGTGCCTGGGACACGTGATCGGCGCCGGACAACGGCACCTGACCGCCGGCGACCTGGCTCAGCACGCCAACGTGACCACCGGTGCGATCACCGGAGTCATCAACCGTCTCGAACGCGCCGGTTACGTGAGCAGGCAGCCCGATCCCGCGGACCGCCGACGGGTCCGGGTGGTCCTCGACGAGAACGCCGCCGCCCGGGTCTTCGCCGTCTACGGCCCCCACTACCGGCGTCTGGCCGACCTCGCCGGCGACTACACGCCGCAGGAGACCGCCGTACTGGCCGACTGGTTCACCCGGGCCAGGCAAGCCATGGAGGAATCGCTCGACGAGATCCGCAAGCCCTCGTCGTCCGCCGGTCCCGGCGGTCCACGCGGCTGACCGCCTCGCGGGTCGGCCGAAGGGAGCCGGATGCCGTCCCTGCCATGCGACGGCCGCCGCCCGTTCGTGAGCCGGTCTCCCGTGCCGACGAGGGTGCGGCGGTCCGGAACCGATGGGGGTCGGCCCGGAACGGGTGGGCACCGCGCCGTCGTTCGGCATCGCCCTGACCGCCGCCGGCGGCGGGGCGCTCGCCGCCGGCGCAGGTAGGCACGGCCCCGGGAGGCTGCCGCCGGGAGCACGGTGCCGTGTCCGGCCCCGAGGGCGTGGTCGGTTCCGCCCCTGCCGCGCAGAGCGGCCCCGGTGTGTCGCGTCGGGGCCGCCCTCCGGCCTGCGGGTCAGCTCTGCTGCCGGCTCTGCTTCATCACTTCGCTCGTCATGTCGGCGACCTGGCCGGCCGGCGGTGCCTGTGCCTCGACCTCGGTGCCGAAGTCGGAGTAGTTCATCACCATGGTCATCTTGATCTGCTGCGGTGCGGCGCTGTTCTCCGCCTTGGCGCCGGCGGAGGGCGCGCCCTTGACGCTCATGTCGAGCTGCTGGCGCCGCAGCCGTCCGTCGCCGTCGAGCCAGACCTGCATCGGCAGCGTGGGGCCGACCTGCTGGCGCAGCTGGTCGCCGCCCGGCAGCTCGGCGACGTCCACCGACACCTTGTAGTGGGTGGTGTCGACGCCGTCGATCTTCTCCTGGCCGACCTTGGTGACGCCCTGGTCGGTGATGGCCTTGGCGTAGGCGGCCGACTGGGCCGGGTCACCGATCTGCCCGGCGTTCACGCCCAGTGCCTGCGCGGCCTTCTTCAGGTCGATCTTCATCCAGGTCTTGCCGCCCGGGGCCTTCTGCCCCGGCACCTTCTGGTAGAGGACCTGGTCGACCACGCGCTGCTCGATGCTCTTGCCCTGGGCGGTCACGGTCATGACGCTGTCGCCCTCTTGGAAGTCGAGCGCACCCTTGCCGTCGGTCGTGATCGACTCCCGCGGCGCGGAGAGCTTCATGTTGATCGTCATTTTGGCCGTCTCCGCCTCGGCCGTCCTGTCGTAGGCGGCCCGCACCTGCGTGGTGCCCTGCTCCTGCGCCCCCGCATCGCCGCTCGCGCTCGCGCTTCCGCTCGATGCTGTACCGGCCTTCTGCGACTTCGGCTCCTCGTCACCGCCGCAGCCCGGCAGTACGGCACTCGCCATGACGGCGGCCACGCCGATCGCGCTCGCCTTCATCCCCCTGCTCGGCATGTGAACTCCCCATCTCCTCAACGGCTTGCGGCCACTGCGGCCCCGCGGGCCTTCTGCCGCCCCGAATGCGGCCCCGCGGCTTTCTGCCGTCCCGAATGCCCCGGGGCA
>NZ_RAIF01000006.1:28275-65397 GCF_003671715.1 Streptomyces sp. E2N166
GTGCGGGCGGGCGGGTTCAGCCGCCGTGCGGGGGCCGGTCGCCGGGCGCGAGCCGGGGGGCGAAGGGCCCGTGCAGGGCTGCCCACTGCAGGAGCAGGAGGGTCTTGCCGTCGGTGATGCGTCCGTCGGCGGTCATGGCGAGGGCCTCGGTGAAGGGGAGTTCCAGGACCTCGATGTCCTCGCCCTCCTCCTCCACTCCCCCGCCCGCGGCGAGGCGGTCGGCCGGGGTATAGGGGGCGGCGAAGAAGTGGAGGCGCTCGGTGACCGAGCCCGGGCTCATGTAGGCGTCGAGGACGTGGGTGAGCGGGCCGAGCCTGACGCCGAGTTCCTCGGCGCTCTCGCGGCGGATCGCGGTGGCCGGATCGTCCGCGTCAAGCAGTCCGGCCGCCGCCTCGACGAGCATGCCGTCGGGGTGGCCGTTGACGTAGGCGGGGTAGCGGAACTGACGGATGAGCAGGACGCGGCCGCGGCCGGTGTCGTAGGGCAGGACGACGGCGCCGTTGCCGCGGTCGTAGGTCTCGCGCTGCTGGGTCTCCCATCGTCCGTCGCGGCGCCGGTAGTCGAAGGTGGTGCGGCGCAGGACGTGCCAGCCCTGCGAGGTGAGCTCCACGTCGCGTATCCGGACGCGGGGGTTGCGGTCGAGGCCGCGTCCGGCGAGGTGGAGACCGGTGCGCCCGCGGTGGTCGGGGATGTCGACACCCGGGCCGCCTTTCACGCGGCCTCCTGCGGGGTGCGGCGGGGAAGGTCGGCGACGTCGTGGTAGACGGGCAGGCCGCGCCGGCGGGCGGTGGCGACGTCCTGGTCGGCGCCGGCGGAGTCACCCGGCAGGCGCAGCACGGCGTCGCAGTGGGCGAGCAGCCGGTCGGCTGCCGGGTAGAGCACCTGGTCGGCGAGGGGGTCGGTGGGGCCGGCACCGGCGGAGCGCAGGATGGGCAGGGCGATCCACTCGCCGATCACGGGGAGGTGGCCGGCCGCGAAGACGGGCCAGGCGGCGGCTTCGAGGCGGGCGAGGTTGGCGGCCATGGCCTGCGGGTCGCCGTCGGTGCCGGAGCGGTACGGGCCGGCGATCAGGATGAGCAGGGGCTTGTCGTTCATGACCGCTAAGATACATGCAGAATCGCGCAACAACCGGAAGGAACGTGAATGCTGGCTGCTGAACGACGCGAGCACCTGCTCGCTCTGCTCGCCCGCACGGGAAAGATCGTGGCCAAGGACGTCGCCGCCGACCTGGGCATCTCCGAAGACAGCGTGCGGCGCGACCTGCGCGACCTCGCCGCGGAGGGGCTGTGCCAGAGGGTGTACGGCGGCGCGCTGCCCGCGTCGCCCGCGGTGGTGGACTACGACGCGAGGCGGGCGGTGGCCCCGGAGGGCAAACGCAAGGTCGCCGCGGTGGCCGCCGCACTGGTGCGGCCGGGCAGTTCGCTGATCCTCGACGGCGGCACCACCGCCCTCGCGGTGGCACAGGCGCTGCCGCAGGAGCTCACCTGCACGGTGATCACACACAGCCCGACGATCGCCACGGCTCTGATCGACCACCCGGGGGCGGAGCTATTCCTGCTCGGCGGGCGCGTCTTCAAGCACTCGGCGGTCACCTGCGGTGCCGCCGCGGTCGAGGCCGCGCAGAACGTCTCCGCCGAGCTGTGCCTGCTCGGCGTCACCGGCGTGCACCCCGAGGCGGGACTGACCACCGCGGACGCCGACGAGGCGGCGATGAAACGCGCCCTGGCCGCACGGGCCGCGGACACCTACATCCTCGCCTCCTTCGAGAAGATCGGAACGGCCTCGCCCTACCGCGTCCTGCCGTGGGAGAAGATCACCGGACTGATCACCGACGCCGATCCCCACGACACGGTCATCGGACGGCTCAGGGCCCTGGGCGTCAAGACCCTCACCGCCGAATGAAGAAGCAGCCCAGCAGCAGCCGGCCGCAACAGGACCAGCCGGCCGCAGCCGCCGCTCGCCCCGCACCCGGGGAACCGGAGCACCCCCTCGTCCGCGACGTCTTCCCGGACCTCGTCGCCGAACTGACCGCCCTTCTGCAGGACGAGGGGGAGAGCGAACTGGCGGTCTGCGCGCGGGACCTGCGGCTGGTCGAGGAGTGCGGCTGCGGCGACGGCTTCTGCCAGAGCATCCGGACGGCAGAACATCCGCGGGGGCGGCCCTACGGCCCGGGCCACCGGTGCGTACCTCTCTCGCCCTCGACGGGCACGCTGATCCTGGACGTCGTGGACGGGCGGATCGTGTACATCGAGGTACTCGACCGGCCGACCCTGCACCGCCTGGAAGAACGGGCTCAGCCGAAGGGGCCGCCGGCGAAGGCGTAGGCGGCGAAGCGCCTACCCATGCGGCGGTACGCGGCGGCGGTGGAGTGGAGGCCGTCGCCCAGGTCGCCCGCCTCGTGCGGGCCGAGCAGTGTTCGTCCGTCGAGATGGTGGAGGTGGGGATCGGACGCCTGGCGTGCCGCGGCGATCCGGGCCAGCTCGGCACGGACCACCGTATGCGACAGTGCGCCGCCGGCCACGTCGGCCGGGTCGCCCAGGGCGGCGATCCTCCCGTCCGGTCCCGTCCGGTCCGGTCGCGGCCGGGCCGGGAACCTGCTCAAGGGCCGGACAGCTCACCGGGGAGATCAGCAGCAGCGGGGTGTCGGGGTGGCCGTCGCGGATCGTGTCCAGGAATCCGTGGAGCGCCGGGCCGAACGTCCGCAGCCGGAAGGCGGACAGGGCCACGATGTTGATGCCCACCTTGAGGCTGATCAGGTCGGCAGGCATGTCGCGGGTCGTCCGGGCGACGTAGGGGTCCAGCAGTGCGTTGCCCGCCTGGCTGAGGTTGATCACCTCCGCACCTGCGAGCACGGCCGCCACCACCGACCAGGTCCCGGTCGGGCCGTCGGCCTCGATGCAGTGGCTGATGGAACTTCCGTGGTGCACCCAGCGGCGCCGCCCGTCCGGCAGCGGTGCCAGCACCTCGCCGTCAGCGCGCAGTGCCACCAGCTCCGTAGGGGTCTGCTGAGGAAGCCACAGCTCGACGTTCTTCATGCCCCTCGGCAGTCCGGCGACCCGTACGCTCCCGGGCTTGTCCGCAACGAGTCGCTGGACGGCCCCGGGGCCCGCCATCCGCAGCACGTTGCCCACCGGCGCCTGCCGGCGCCCGGCCAGGGCGCCGTCCACCAGCAACTCGAGCATTCCGGTCGGGCGAGGGCGGGGGTCGCCGTCGAGCCGGGCGGTGGAGGTGAGTACCTCGAACTCCAGGGTGCGCGCGTCGGTGCGGAACACCAGCCGCACCCCCGAAGGGATCACGTCGGTCCATGGACCGAGGGGTCCTGGTACTGCTCCTTGGTCCACGCGGGAAACCGGCGCGGCATCACCCCCGCCGGTGTGGTCTCCAGGTCCAGCGCACCCAGCCACTCCACCGGCCCGCCGACCAGGGGAACCATCCGCATCCTCACCGTCATCGCCCCTGTCTTCCCGGGCCGGTGCGCCTGGTAGCGGGCGCCGGGCCGGTGTCCGCGTGGTTCATCGGCGCCCGCCGGGCTCCCAGTCGTGGACCTCGATGTCCGCGTACCGGTCCGCGGTCAGGACGGCGCGGGCCGCCTCCGGGTCCGGGGCCCCGAGGAGCACCGCCGTGCCCAGCCATGTGCCGCCGTCGTCGGACAGCAGCGGCCCGTAGGCGATCAGCTCGTCCTGGCCGGGCGGCGGGGCGAGGTCGGCGGCCGGGCCCTGGCCGAGGCCCAGCACCAGGTACCGGCTGCCGCCGCCGCGGCCACCGGGCGCATCCCACATGGTGCGCCCCAGCACGTTGCGCCACCGGCGCAGCAGCACGTCCCGGTACGCACCGGCCTGGTAGGTGGGCTCGTCGAAGGCGAACGCGCGGGCGTCGGAGGCAGCGGGCAGGTCGACGATGTGCACGCTTCCCGTGGGCGTTTCCCCGTCGTCGGCGAAGGTCGGGCCGCGGGCGATCAGTCCCTTCGCGTACCGGTCCATGTAGGACCAGTGCTCCTCCTGTAGCTCCTCGCGCAGCGCGAGGGAGCCCAGCCGGTCCCGGTGATAGCAGAAGTACTCCATGACCACGAACCCTTCCTCACCAAGGGCGCCGTCTCAACCGGCTTTCGGCGGCGAGCTCCCCACGTCCCCGTTCCGGAAGACGTGACGAAGCCCCCGTACGGCGCCGGCGCCCCGGTGCGGGACGGCCGGCAACCACCCGATGATCCCAGGGCCGGTGCGGGACACGCCGGTGCGGGTGAGCCGGGTGCGTGTTCCGGAGGGACGATCGCTCACGGGCGATGACTTCGCTCCGCGGTGAGAGTCTCCTTCACGAGCCTGCCCGCCGGACGCACCCCTGCTTCCGGCCCGGCCGCGACGCAGAGCACGACCCGCGACAGGAGACCTTCCCCGTGACCGAACCCGAGCCGACCGTCGACCGCAGCCGCGGAAGAGGCCTCTGGCCCCTGATCCACACCGAGCGGGCGGCGCCGGCGGCCGACCTCGAAGACCTGACCGACGAGCAGTGGGCCACACCCGCGCTCTGCACCGGCCTGACGGTGCGTGAGGCGCTGGCCCATCTCACCGCGGGTGCGAGCCTCGACACCGTGCGCTGGCTGACGGGGGTGTTCCGCTGCCGGTTCGACTTCGACAAGCAGGTCGCCGTACGGCTGGCCGAACAGCTGGGCGCGGCTCCGGCCGGGACCCTCGATCGGTTTCGGCGGATCGTCCCGAGCACCACCACGCCTCCCTTGCCCGTCATCGCCATGCTGGGCGAGACGCTCGGGCACGGCGAGGACATCCGGCGCCCGCTGGGCATCCGTCACGCCTACCCGGTCGACGTCCTCACGCAGGTGGCCGAGTACTACCGCGGCTCTGACCTCGTCGTCCTCGCCAAGGGACGCATCGGCGGACTGGGACTCACCGCGAACGACGGCCCCTTCACGACCGGTTCCAAACCTGCGGTGTCCAGCCCCACCCTGGCCCTGGTGATGGCCATGACCGGACGCGCCGCGTACTGCGACGACCTCGAAGGCGACGGAGTGGACCTTCTCCGCAGCCGCCGCGAGACGGCGTGAAGAGTGTCGCGTACACCGCGCGGCCCAGGGCCCTACGCTGGCCCGCATGCCGACCCGTGTACCGATCAGCGACGAGCTGCGTTCCGTGTTCGGCTCCCCCACCCGGGCCGCCCTCCTGGACAGCAGTCCGCGCTCCCGGGTGTGGCGGGTCGAGCTGAGCGGTGGCAGCCGGGTGATCGTCAAGCAGATCGCCGACGGGGGCGGGACCGGGTCCGACGGGGACGCGCGATACGCGCGGGAGGTCGCCGCGCTGCGGCTCGCCGCGCGGGCGACCCGGCCGGCCGTGGCGCCCGCACTCCTGGCAACGGACCCGGCGTCACGCGTGATGGTCCTGGAACACCTGGACGACCTCGGCGCGGCCGACGACTGGATGCCCGGCTACGCCGAGTCCCTGGCCCGGCTGCACGCGCTCACCGGGCCGGCCGACACGGGAACGCTCCCGGCCTGGTCCGGGCCGACCGCCGCCGACGCCGAGTCATTCCTCGGGCTCGCCACGGCCCTTGACGTCGCCGTCCCGCCCCAAGTGCCGGACGAGCTCGCCGGCCTGCTCGACCGGCTCGACCCGGCGTCCCACCATGCGCTGCTGCACGGGGACCCCTGCCCCGGCAACGACCTGCGCACCGCCGCCGGCGTCCGGTTCGTCGACTTCGAGCAGGCGTCGCTGGGCAACGGCCTGGTCGAACTCGCCTACCTGCGCATCGGCTTCCCGACCTGCTGGTGCGCCATGTCGGCCACCGCCGCGCCCCTCGCGGAGGCCGAGGCCGTCTACCGTGCCACCTGGCGCGGTCTCACCGGCAGGGACGTTCCCGGCGACCTCGCCGACGCCTGCGCCGGCTGGCTGATCCGTGGCGACGCACTCGTCGAACGCGCCCACCGCGAGACCGTCGACCACCTCGCGCGGGTGCCCGCGGAAGACTTCACATGGGGTTACGCCTCCGCCCGCGAACGCCTCGTCCACCGGCTCGGCGTGGTCGCCGGCCTGACCCGCGAACACGACCGCCTGCACGCACTCGGGCAGCTCAGCGCGGCGCTGGCCGCGCGCCTGCTGGAACGGTGGCCGGCCCTGCGCCCGCTCCCCACCCACCGCACACGGCCCTGGTCCTGACCGCCCGCGTGCTCACCGGGGCAGGGGGTGCGCCTGCGCCCAGCCGGTATCCGCGAGCCCTCCTGCCGCGCAGACGGCGCCCACGGCATGCCGCAGCGGTACCAGGGCACAGGGGCGCGATCCTGAATCCGCCAAGGCCGGTGAGCGGAGGATGTCGAGAAGGTGCCGCCGGCTCCGTCCCAGGGACATCAGCGGCCGCTACGGCCGCACGAGGAAGAAGGAGAGACCAGCATGGCGATTCAGCGGATGGACAACGTCGGCATCGTCGTCGAGGACCTGGACGCCGCCGTCGCGTTCTTCGTGGAACTCGGCATGGAGCTGGAGGGCAGGACGGAGGTCGAGGGCCTCTTCGCCGACCAGTGCACCGGACTCGACGGCGTCCACTGCGACATCGCGATGCTCCGGACCCCGGACGGCCACAGCCGGCTCGAGCTGGCGAAGTACCGCAGCCCCGCGGCGACCAGCGCCGGCCCACGCAACCCGCCGCACAACATCCTGGGCACGCACCGCGTCATGTTCGCCGTCGACGACCTCGAGGACACCCTCGCCCGCCTGCGCCCGCACGGCGCCGAACTCGTCGGCGAGATCGCCAGGTTCCAGGACAGCTACGCGCTCTGCTACATCCGCGGCCCTGAAGGGATCATAGTCGGACTGGCCGAGCAGCTGCACTGACAGGCGCGCGAGCCGCACCATGCGTCCGAGCAGGTTCCCGAACTCCCGGCATCCCGGCTGGCCTCGGGGAGGGGGCTCCGCCGTGCGTCCGCGGCCCCGGCTCCGCGGGGCGGCCGCCCCCGGTGCACTGGGGAACCACCGGGGGCGGCCCGGAGCCCGAAGGCCCCTAGGCGCTGTTTCTCGGATCTCCTGACTGGGGCGGGGTGTTGGGGTCAGGCTGGCTTCATGAGTCGTGGGGATCTGACGAACGCGGAATGGGCTCGGTTGGAGTCGTTCTTACCTCCTGGCGGTGCGCGGGGAGGTCGGTGGAGCGATCACCGTCGGGTGATCAACGGAGTGCTCTACCGGGTGCGGACGGGGGTGCAGTGGCGGGATCTGCCGGAACGGTTCGGCCCCTGGGAGACGGTCTATAAGCGGCATCGCCGCTGGTCAGCGGATGGAACGTGGAGAATGCTGCTGTCTCGCATCCAGGCCGCCGAGGATGCCGCGGGCGGGATCGACTGGGACGTGTCAGTGGACTCGACCGCGGTGCGGGCCCATCAGCACGCCGCCGGTGCGAGGAAGGAGCCGCCGGCCCTGGATGCTCAAAAGGGGAACGGCCGGGGGACGAACCAGGTCGATCCGGTGCTGCGGAAACTGGCCATCCGCCTGGAGGAGGTGGTCAGATCGGCGAATGTCTGGGACGCTCCCGCGGTGGATTCACCACCAAAATCCATCTCGCCGCCGACGGACGATGCCGGCCCCTCGCCTTCGTTCTGACACCAGGACACTACGGTGACGGCCCGCAGCTCGAGCACGTGCTGGGGCAGATCTCCGTACCCCGATCCGGAGTGGGACGGCCCCGCACCCGGCCCGACCACGTGCTGGCCGACAAGGCCTACACGTCCCGAAGCAACCGGCGCTACCTGCGACGACGCGGAATCCGGCACACCATCCCCGAACGTCTCGACCAGCAAAGGCACAGGCACAACCGAGGATCCCAAGGCGGCCGGCCCACCGGATTCGACCGCGAGCACTACAAGAAGCGCAACACCGTCGAACGTGCCATCAACCGACTCAAGGGCTTCCGCGCCGTCGCCACCCGCTACGAGAAACGCGCCTACATCTACCTCGGCACCGTCGCCCTCGCAGCCCTCATGGTCTGGCTCCGCACATGATCCGAGAAACGGTGCCTAATGGTGGAGCAGCCTTTCGACCAGGGACCACAGCGCGCGCGCTGCGATGGCGATCCCTAGGCGTTCGGCCGCTGTGCGTACCCACCCCTTGCGGGGCGCGGTATTCTCCGTTGCCACCATCTGCCCACCTCACCTCATCTTGTTGGGCCAGGGCCGCCGGGAGGTCCCGGCGTCCCCCCAGCGGGAGCCGGGCAACCAAGCGGCCCCGGCCTGCCAACTGATGAGGTGTGGCAGTTCAACGCTACGAGTCGCCCGGCGCGTTGAGAAGGGGCCGGCAGGTGGATTCGTGCCGGCAGACAGGCACACCGGTCACAGCCGCCTCACGGGCACCGGGAGGCCCCGCTGCCGCACTCACCGGGGGCGAGGCAGCCTGACCGCCCCTCTCATGGGCACGAGTGATCCCGAACAGGGTGGAGCGGCGTCAACCGCCCGACATGGCGTGATCCGGCCACTTGAGGGCACCCTCGGGCACCCCCTCAAGAGCGATGTGAAGGCAACGTGTTGACACTGCGGGGATGGCGTGCCGGAGGGTCGGCTATGGTTCAGCCGTCAACGTGTGAACGAGAGGGGGCGTCTGTGAACACGCCTAATCAACCGCCGCAGCAGTACGGGCAGCAGGCGTATGGGCAGCAGGCGTATGGGCAGCCGCCCCAACCGCAGTACGGGCAGCAGGGGTACCCCCAGCCGCCGCAGCCTTACGCGCCGCAGCCGATCATCATCAACAACAACGTGTCGGCGGCCGCTTCGGCGTCGGCCGCGGCGTTCGCCGGCGGGTACGGCCGCAGGAAGCGCCACTCCTTCTGGGCGCACTTCTGGCTGTTCCTGTTCACCGCGGGCCTGGGCAACATCGCCTACGCCTGGTACGTGAGCGACTGGAACAAGAAGCGCGGACTGTAGCCCGGCCGCGGCGCGACGGCCGTGCCACACAGGCACGGCCCGGCGGGCTCGGCGGTGCGTATCTCGTTCCCTCTCCCCCAAGGGCGCCCGCCCGTTGCTACGGTCTCTACCCGGGCCAAGGTCTCCAGGGGGATTCGTGGAGAGCGGAGTCAACAAAGCGGCAGCCTGGCTCGGCGTGGTGACCGGGACCATCGCCATCCTTGCGTTCTTCGGAGTGAACAACTTCGAGGAACTGCAGCGAGCCGTCGCCGACAGCGCACGGTCGGACGATGCACTGTCGGACCCGTGTGAGGCCCTGCCGGCCGACTACCTCAGCAACTTGCGCGTATCAGGGCCGAAGCATGCGGGAGACGAGTTCCGGCTGGACTGGCCCAAACCGAAGAGCGGGAACCCCTACCGCTGGTGGAATTGCGGCTGGCTCGGGCCGAATCCGAAGGTCGGTGAGGGGAATCTCGTCATCGGCTACTCGCAGAACACGAACCCCAGTACGCAGGGGATGCGACCGATGAACGGCATCCCGGACGCGACGTACGGACCCCAGAACCCGGGATACGACTCCTCGTGCTTTGTCGAATGGCCCATCGCCGACGGCAAGGGCCAGGCCTCCGTCTGGTACGGAGGCACGTGCTCGGACGCCCGGGCCATCGCCCGCAAAGCATACGAGAAACTCTCCCGCTAGAGCCTGTCTGACAATTCCCGTCCAATCAGCGAGGTTCGGCTGAGTTGGCAATCGGGAGGTGCGCCGACCGTCCGGCGGGGATTACCGGGCAGGGCCTACGAACGGCGGGCCAGCAGATGGGCGTCGAGGAAGCCCCTTTCGGAGGCTGGATCGTGGAGCAACCGGGCGAAGGGAACGAGCTCGGCGTCGGCCAGCAGTTCGGCCAGGCGATCCGCCGGCCAGCTGTAGGCAGGCGCCACCTTGTGGTCGAAGCGGACCGGTTCTTGTTCGTCGGTCCCGAAGAAGGAGACCAGGAGCAGGCCATCCGGCGCCAGGACGCGTGCCTGCTCGGCGAGCAGCTCCGGCAGTTCTCCCGGAGGAGTGTGGATCATCGAGTAGTGGGCCAGTACGCCGCCGAGCGCGGCGTCCTCGATCGGCAGGCATTCCATCCGCGCCTCCTGGAAGCGCAGCGCCGGATGGGCCTGCCGGGCGTGGTCGATCATGCCGGGGGCGAGGTCGAGTCCGAAGGCGTCCAGGCCCAGTTCGTGCAGCATGGCTGTCAGATGTCCGGGACCGCACCCGACGTCCGCTGCCCGCGGGTTGCCCGTCGCGCGCACCAGTTCGGCGAAGGTGCCGATCATGGTCCGGGAGAAAGGCTGTGTCTCCAGCCGGTTTGCGAACAGCGATGCGTACAGCTCGACGACTCCGTCGTAGGCCGTCCTGGTCTCGTCCTGATGATTCACCACGGGCAGGACTCTATAGCCGGTCTGATAATTGATCTTGTGGTAAGTCGAGGTGAGTTGACGGATGCGGCATGGGGGCGGATAGAGCCCCTTTTGCCCCAGGTGGACGGACGGGGCCGTCCGTGGCGTGATCACCGGCAGGTGGTCCACGGCGTGCTGTGGCGGCTACGGACCGGGGCTCCTTGGCGCGACCTGCTCGAGCGGTATGGGCCGTGGCAGACCGTCTACGAGCGGTTCGCCCGCTGGGAGGCCGATGGCACGTGGGCGAAGCTGCTGGAGCATGTCCAGGTCCATGATGACGCGGGGGGGGCCGGGTGGAGTGGATCGTCGCCGTTGACTCCACGATCAACCGGGCCCACCAGCACGCCGCGGGCGCCCGTAAAAGGGGGACGCAGACAGGGACAAACTGGAAGATCCGGGCCGCTCGCAGGCGCATCAGGCACTCGGTCGGTCCCGGGGCGAGCTGACCACCAAGGTTCATCTCGCCGTCGACGGCCGGGGACTGCCGCTGTCGATCGTGCTCACACCCGGAAACGTCAACGACGCCACCGCGTTCGCCGACGTCCTCGACGGGGTCCGCACCCCGCGCGTCGGCACGGGCCGCCCGCGCACGACACCGGACCGTGTGCTGGGTGACAAGGCCTACTCCAGCAGGGCCATCCGTCATCTGCTGAAGCGTCGGGGCATCGCCGCCACGATCCCCGAGCGCCGCGACCAGGTGGCCAACCGTCGACGCAGGGGGCGCTTCGGTGGCCGGCCACCCGCCTTTGACAGGGAGATCTATCGCGACCGCAACATGGTCGAACGATGCTTCGCTCGCCTCAAGCAGTTCCGTGCGATCGCAACTAGGTTCGACAAGCTCGCGGACCGCTACCGCGCGGGAGTCGTCCTAGCCTCCCTAATTCTCTGGCTCCGCGAAACGGCCAGGTGATCATTTGTCAGACAGGCTCTAGCGGAGGCAGGCTTCGCCGGCAGTGCGCAGCGTGGCCGTTCCGGCTGCCTGGACGACACCTTCCACCGGGGCAACGGCATGGTGGGGTCCGCCGTTGGTGGCGGGAAGAGCGTCCTCACGCGGCCCTCTCGGGCCGGCGCACGCGGTAGCGCAGGTGCGTGACGTCGCGGTCCTCGAGGCGTCGTACGAGGTCGAGTTCGATGTGACGAGCGCCCAGGTGGTCGAAGAGCCGTCGGCCGTCGCCGAGGAGGACCGGGACCAGGTGGACCTCCATCTCGTCCAGCTGCCCGGACCGCAGCAGTGCCTGGGCGGCCCCCGCCCCGTGGACCATGACCGGCCGGTCGCCCGCGGCTGCGCGAGCCTGCCGGGCGCAGTCCTCGACGTCGGTGACGAAACGCGCGTGGCCCAGTGGCACGTCCCCATCCTCCACCCGGTGGGTGAGTACGAAGATCGGCACCCCGTCGTGATGGTCGCCCTGCCAGCGCCCGGCGAGTTCGAAGGTCCGGCGGCCGGAGATCACCGCGCCGCTCGCCCACGCCTCGCGGTAGACCTGGCCGCTCGGGCCGTCGGACTCCCGGTCGTCGAGCCAGTTGAACAGGCGCCCGCCGTCGCGTCCGAGTTCCTGCCCCGGCCGGTCGTCGGGGCCGGCGATGAAGCCGTCGAGCGACATCGACATGTACAGCCGAATCGGGTTGTTCATCCTGGCCTCCCTCGCTCCTGCAGGACACCGGGTCCGGTGGTGCCCGATCCGCCCGGGCGGGCATGTCATCAGGTAGACCGCAGGGCGACGGCGAATTCATCGGTCCGCGCGCTCGCCCCGCCGCCGGGCCCCCGGGGAGCGGGGGCCGCGGCCGGCGTCCCGGTCCGTGCCGGGGCGCCGGCGACTGTCTCAGCCGGCGTGCACCTCGGTGTTCTGGCCCGCGTGCAGCAGCCACCTGCCGTCGTCCTGCCTGGTCATGACGTACAGCGGAGTGCCTTGCGTGTCGCCCTGTGCCGAGTGGTAGACCTGGCGGACCTTGACGGCCGCCACATCGGCCCGCAGGAGCTGCGTGTGCACTGCCTCGTAGGTGACCTCGCCGTCCCAGCTCGCGGCGGGCGACGCTGCCGCCGACCCGTACGCGCGCTGCCTGGTGTTCCACGGTCTCACGTTCACGGCTGCGACCGAATCCCACTCCACCCGGCCGACCAGGTCCTTGCTGCGCGTTGCCGGGGCGGGCGCGGTCCGACCGTCTCCTCCACACCGCGTCGGTCCGTGCGATGGCCGACTGGTGTCAGGACGCCCCGCGGCCTCCGGCCCCCGTCGTCCTCCACCCCTGGTGCACCGGGCTCATCCGCCCTGGACACTGCCTTCAACTCCCGCCCGGCCAGGCGGGACTATGCTTCGTTCACGCGTCTGAGCGCACCGCGAGGACTATTGGCCGCTCGACACCTGTGACCACGCCCCGGAGGGGCCCTGACCGACCTCGAAAGGGTCGACGACCAGGAACGGACACACCGCCGAGACACCAGCCAACCTCGAACTTCGATTCGACTACCATCTCACCCGTGCATGAGAACCCACCTGTTCGGCGCCGCGGCCGCTCCCGCCGGGAGCAACGACGTCGCCGCAGGGCCAGGCGACGCCGCATAGCGTGGACCGTGACGTCGGTCGTGGTCCTCATCGGCGGCTTCACCACCTATGCCGTCACCGGGAGCGACTCCGGTGAGTCGTCCGCGCCCGCCCGGGCGAAGGCTCCGTCCCCGCCGGCCGTCTCGGCCCGGGCGAAGGCAGGCGAGGCGCCTGCGGACTCACCGAAACCGCTGGCGTCGCCTACCCCGGCACAGAAGTCCTTCGATCTCGAACCGGCTCTGGCCCCCGTGACAGCGCTCTTCGGCGACAACCGGATGTCCGTGGCGATGCTGGACGTCAACAGCGGTGCCATGGCGACGTACGGACGCGACGCTTTCGACACCGCCAGCATCGTGAAGGTGGACATCCTGGCGACCCTGCTGCTCCAGGCCCAGGACGAGGGGCGGAAGTTGAGCACCGAGGAGCGTGCCCAGGCCGCTGCCATGATCCAGAAGAGCGACAATGACTCCACCAGTGCCCTGTGGACCCGGATAGGCAGTGGCCCCGGGCTCGATGCGGCCAACGAACGGCTCGGCCTGTCCCAGACCCAGGGCGGTGAAGGGACCGTCTGGGGCATCACCCAAACCACAGCGGAAGATCAGATACGCCTGCTCCAGTCCGTGTTCGGCGACAAGTCACCCCTGAGCGAAGCGTCGCGTGCCTACATCCAGGACCTGATGCGGCACGTCGTGGGAAGCCAGGCCTGGGGCGTGTCCGCAGCGGCCGACTCGGGCACGACCGCGCTGAAGAACGGGTGGCTCAAGCGGACTCAGACCAAGAAGTGGGATGTCAACAGCATCGGTCGGATACAGCATGAGGGGCGCGTCTACCTGATGGCGGTACTTCTCAACGGCTGCAGCTCCCAGGAGGTCGGCATCAGCATCGTGGAGCGAGCGTCGCGCGCGTCCGCGACGGCGTTCTCCCGAGAACTCAAGGGGAAGTCCATCACCTGACGCCCGACCAGGGCCGAACCACCTTCTCGATCCGCTTCGCGCGTTTCGGCCGCCTCCCGCCCTCTACAGTGCAGCCATCGAGGAATTCGGAACGGTACTGGAGGCGTTTGAGCCGGTTGCGGACCAGTATCTGCAGGTGGTCGAGGGCGGTGAGAGGTTGGCCATACTGCGTGCGACATGCGCCCATCCCCACTCGACCGGGTTCAGGTCGGGCGAGTAGGCGCCGGTAGCAGGAACACGGCCAGCCACTCGCTCTGGTCAACCAACTCCCGCATTCTGTGCGGGACATGGGTGTTCAACCGGCACCAAACCGGTACAATCGGTGCGCAGACGAGCTGGTGAACGCCGTCGATCAGCAATGAGTTCTCCGACCTCGCCGACCGGGCGATGAAGGGCTACCACGTCCGCTGCACACCCGCCGCGAAGCTGGTAAACGAGCTGGCCGCGGCCGTCGACGAGACGCCGCTGAACAAGACGACCGCCCGCTACGGCCGTGTCGATCTTCTTTGCATCGACGAACTCGGCTACCTGGAACTCGACCGCCACGGCGCCGAGCTCCTCTTCCAGGTCCTGACCGAACGCGAGGAGAAGAACAGCGTCGCCATCGCCTCCAACGAGCCGTTCGGCGGCTGGACCAAGACCTCCACTGACCCCGCCTTCGCGCGGCCACCGTCGGCCGGCTCACGTGCAACGGCACCATCATCGCGACCGGCACCGACTCCTGTCGCCTCGCCAGCACCCGAGCCCGGGCCGAGGAACCCGCCAAGGCCCACTGAGTGCGATAGCTGCCGATCTTGACGTCAGCGACGAGGGGGTTGAGGGACACCGGAACGAAGA
Source organism: Streptomyces sp. E2N166 (assembly GCF_003671715.1). Lineage (GTDB taxonomy): Bacteria > Actinomycetota > Actinomycetes > Streptomycetales > Streptomycetaceae > Streptomyces > Streptomyces thinghirensis. Next base: position 42,933 of record NZ_RAIF01000006.1, read on the forward strand.
CCGGTGCTGCAAGATTGCTGTATGTGGGTTCAGCGAGTGATCGAACTGACCGGGTGGGAACCGCTCGGGATCTGCGTCGACTGGGCGGCGATCGAGGGAGAGCTGGGGGTTCCGCTGCCGTCGGACTACAAGGAGCTCTACGAGGCGTTCGGCGGCGGCGTCTTCAGTGATTCCGTCTACTTTCTGGGGCGCGACGAGGGCAGCGTGTTCGACTTCCTGACACAGTGGCGGGTCTGGCTGTCGGTCGACCAGGACGGCGAGCTCGGAAGCGTCTCCGCCGTCGATCCCCATGCGATCTACGCGCCGGGCGGCAAGGGGCTGGTGCCCTGGGGCTCCACCGAATGGGCCGACGGGTACTTCTGGCTGATCGATGCCGAGCGCCCGGGCGATCACCCCGTCCTTGCACGGCCCGAGGACGGCGTGTGGCGCCGGTACGACATGTCCACCTCTGAGTTCCTCTACCGCGTCCTTACCGATGCCGATTTTCAACCCTTCGGGATCGCACAGTACAACCTCGGCACGACGTTCAAGCCCGGCTCCGGCGACCCCTTCGACGGCCAGCCGTTCTGACGAAAGGCCGGCCGTCCCACATTCGCGGACACGACAATGCCGTCGTTTCTCAGCGAGATTCGTGAGCCAGATGATCACCAACTGCCTCCGGAACCGGTCGCCAAACGCTGTTCCTGGAGATCAACGAAGCCACCCTGCCGTCCGCACAGCCGGGACACCAGCGGGGAGCAGCGCGCTTCGTGCCTGAACTGGCCCAGGACGACCGGCCGGACGTGTTCGGCACTTCTCGGCCGCTGCTGAAGGGGCGGGGCCCGATGTCACTGGTGAGCGCGGTCGGGCAGCGCGGTGACTTCCCGCGATTCCAGGTAGTTTTGGGCCGTATCCGGGTGGCCAGGCTCGCGCCGGGGCCGCCCGCGCACCCGGCCGGGCAAGGTTCACGCCGACAAGGCGTACGGAACCCTCACGGACCGCACCCACCTGCGCGAACGCAGTATCCGGTGCACGATCCTGGAGAGGCGTGACCGGATCGCCAACCGCGAGGAACGAAGCTCCCACGGTGGCCGGCCGCCGAAGTTCGACAAGGCCGACTGCAAAGAGCGCCACGCGGTGATGTGCAGAATCAATCGCCTCACACGCCACCGCGCGGTCGCCACGAGATACGACAAGTCCGCCGTCCACTACGAGGCGACGGTGCTGGTGGCAGCCCTCAACGAGTGGCTGGACCAGCACTTCCGAAGGGCACCCTAGTCCCGTACGGCTGACAGCTCGCGCACCGTCGCCATATCGCTGAACGGGATCAGCTGGTCGCCGACGATCTGGTACGGCTCACTGCCCTTCCCCGCGACCAGCACGATGTCGGCCGGCCCGGCGGCGGACAGGGCGAAGGCGATGGCGTCGCGGCGGTCGGCGATCCGCTCGAAGGGGGTGCCGGTGGCCGTGAGTCCCGGAGCGATCTGGTCCATGATCGCCTGGGGGTCCTCGTCACGGGGGTTGTCCGATGTGAGCACGCACAGATCGGAGTGGGTCCCGGCGATCTCCCCCATCTGGGGCCGCTTGGTGACGTCCCGGTCTCCTCCGCAGCCGAAGACCGTGATGACGCGTGCAGCGGCGAAGTCCCTGATGGCGGCGAGCACCTTGTCCAAGGAGTCGGGCGAGTGCGCGTAGTCCACGATCACGGAAGCGCCCTGCGGGGTCTCGAGCCGTTCCAGTCGCCCCGGGACCGGGGGCATCCGGTCGAGCGCCGCCACCAGACCGGCCAAGTCATGGCCCAGCAGATGGCATGCGGCCAGGGTGGCCAGGGCGTTGGAAACCGAGAACCTGCCGGGCACTGGGATCGCGGCCGGATACTTGCGCCCCTCGTGGTGGAGCGTGAACCGCGTACCGAAGGCATCCATGTCCAGGTCGGTCGCCCGGTAGTCGGCTTCGGCGTCCAGGGCGTACGTACGGACCAGACCCGGCATCATCGCCGGAATCAGCGCGCCGACCGGGTCGTCCGCGTTGACCACCGCGCGCCGGCAGAGTCCGTCGAAGAGCCGGAGTTTGGCGTCCCGGTAGTGCTCCATCGTGCCGTGGTCGTCCAAGTGGTCCTGGGTGAGGTTGGTGAAGACGCCCACGTCGATGAAGGAGTGGTCGATCCGGTGGTTCAGCAGGCCCATCGAGGTGGCCTCCAGGACCACGGTGCCCACCTCGTGATCGCGCATGTGCCCCAGCAGATACTGGAAGTCCGGTGACTCCGGAGTGGTCAGCACCGAGCGCGGCATCGGGATCAGCTCGTCCCCGATCCGGTTCCCGCCCGTCCCGATCACACCCACCTTCCCGCCCTCGGCGATCCGCAGTACGGACTCCACCATGTACGAGACGGACGTCTTGCCGTTGGTGCCGGTGACGGCCACCATGTCCATCGCCCGGCCGGGCTCCCCGTAGTAGCGCGAGGTGATCAGCGCTGCGGTCTTACGGGTGTCGGCCACCCGCACGACGCAGGCGCCTTGTGCCGACGGCCATACCGCTGCGGGAAGACCGGCCGCGGGCTCCTCGACGAGCACCGCGACGGCGCCCCGCGCCAGCGCGGAACCGACGGCCTCGGGGCCGCCCTCGCGGTGCCCGGGCACCGCGAGGAAGAGCGAACCCGGTGAGACGCGGTGGGCATCCAAGCATGCTCCCGCGGTGACTCTCGTCCCCGGATCGCCCAGAAGCAATTCGTAATCGTGCCCGGCCAGCAACTCGCTCAGCTTCACAGGAGGTCCTCTCAGGATGCCGCCGGCCCGCCGGCTCGCGGAAAGCGATACCGACGGCACGCCAGGGGCGCGGGCGCAGGGGGAAATGCGGGGGGAATGTGCGGTTCAGGGATACACGGTGCGGGAGCCCGCGGAACCCTTCCGCAAAGGCTCAGGAGGAGGCCGCAGCGCGCCGGGGCCGCCGTGGAGGTGTGCCTGCGGGCGCCTGGGCATGGCGGGACGAGGGAGGCGGGAGAACCGGATGCGCGGGCCCGTCGGGAAAGTTGCTAGCCGTGCCCGTGCAGCGCACGGCAGCGCGCACGGGGCGCGACGGGACCCAGCGGTTGACGGGCCCGGACCGGGCCCTCCGCCGCCGTATGTGTATGCCCCATAGGGCGAGTGTACTGCCCCGAGCGCCCGCCCCTACGGGAACGGAGCTCGCCACCGGCCGAAGTCGCCCACCCCAAGGAACCATGCACACCCTGCAACTCCGGCGCGGCGATGCAGGAGCCCAGCTCTCCCGCCCCGATCCGATGCCACACCACGCGGCCTTGGCGATCACCTCATCCACCATGCTGATCACCTCGCCCAGAAAATCGACAGCGGCAGTGGGACCGAGTGGTTCCAACAAGCGAGACCAGGTTCCAACTACTGATCTTTTCGTTAGGGTCCGTCTTCAGAGATCATTCGGGTGGTGGATCATGGTGTCGTGATACGTCGTCATGAACTCACTGACCAGGAGTGGGAGTTACTCGCTCCGCTGATACCTTGGTAGTCGTCCAGGCCGCATTCCTGTTTCGCGCTCTGGAAGCATTCCTCGATGGCCCACCGGCTGCCCGCGATGCGGATCAGCTCATCAAGCGTGGTCCCGGTGGGGCAGTAGGCGATGTAGTAGGAGATCTCCTGCGGGCGGGCGACGCTGCGGCGGGCGATGACCCAGTGCCGCCGGTCGGGTCGGTGCCAGGGCCGGACCTCGACGCGTGCCCAGTCGTAGATCCGCAGGCCGTGGGCCCCGCTGCCGCAGGAACGACGCTTCCATTTCTGCCGGGCGAGGCCGTTGAACAGGTCGTGGACGGGATGGTCGATCACCCAGCGGGTGACCACGGTGTCGTGGCGGGTGGTGGCCATGACGTGGAAGACGTCCGCCCGCCCCAGCTCGGACCGCCAGCCTTTGCTGAATCCGTAGGCGGCATCCGCGGTCACCCACCGAAACGGGATCTTGTCCGCGTTTACGCGGCGGACCATCGCCTTGGCCATGGCCACCTTGGTCTCGAAGGCGACCTCGTCGTCGACGCCGGCCCGGCGGCACCTTTCGCGGTCGTCGGTCCAGGAGGTGGGCAGATACAGACGTCGGTCGATCAGCGTCCGCCCGCGGTCCGTTGCATAGGCGAGGAAGACGCCGACCTGGCAGTTCTCCGTCCGCCCAGCGGTGCCGGAGTACTGCCGCTGCACTCCTGCCGACCCGCGTCCCCTTCTTCAGAAGCCCGTGTCGTCCACGACCAGGACGGCGTCCCGGTCGCCGAGGTGCAGCGGAGCACCGGACAGACGAATCACTCGCGCATACGGCCTGACGCGGGCGAGGCGAGCATCGCTTTGAGGATGCGTTGCAGCTCAACGCGGTCCTGGGGGGTGACCCTCGCCAACCTGCGGTCGTACTCCGCCGCGAGAGCTGCAAGTGCTCGATCGCGTGCTTGCGTGCCCTCAGCGGTCAGTACGAGCCGATGACGCCGCAAGTCCGCCTCGTCGATCTCGCGGCGGACAAAGCCCTTGGCGACGAGGTTGCGAACGTAGACCGTCACGCTCGCCTTGGGCAGCAGCAGCGCAGTCGCGATCTCAGCCGGGTACGGCGATGCCTCCACCTCGGCCAGGACGAAAAACTCCTTCGTCTCCAACCCGAGCTCGGCCAGCTCCCCCGTGCATGCATCCATCACAACACCCAGCAGCCGCTGGTTCAGCGTCCACAGCTGCGCCCCGTCGACTGACATCGACCCTCCATCCAGGTGATACAGTTTCGTATTAGTTTCAGACCGTACAAGATATTGTTTTGTACTGGATTTCTATGGAACAACAATCTCACGAAGGAAGCCAGGCATGCTTCAGCACCTCACGATCCCGCGCGGTCCCATCAACCTCGCCGCGGACCTCCACCTGCCCGACAACGCCGACAGCAGCGCACCGCTGCGCGCCGTGGTGCTCTCCACTCCAGGCAGCAGCGTGAAGGAGCAGATCGGCGCCAACTACGCCTCCCGTCTCGCCGCCCGCGGCATCGCGGCGCTCGTCCTCGACCCCGCCCATCAGGGCCAGAGCGAGGGCGAGCCCCGCGACCTCGAAGACCCCTACCGCCGAGGTGAGGACATCTCCTACGCCATCGACGTGCTCACCACGACCCCCGGCATCGACTCGCAGCGCATCGGCGTCCTCGGCATCTGCGCCGGTGGCGGCTACGCCGTGCACACCGCCCGCACGGACCACCGCATCAAAGCGGTCGGCACGGTCGTCCCCGTCAACATCGGCGCCTCATTCAGCAGCTTCCAGCCCGACGGCCCGGCCGCAGCACTCGACGCCCTCGCGGACGCACGTACCGAAGAGGCCCGCTCGGGCGAGACGACCCGCGTGAACTGGCTGCCCGACACCCTCGAGGACGCCACGGCAGCGGGCCTGACCGACATCGACACCACTCAGGCCGTCACCTACTACCGCACCGAGCGCGGCGGTAACGAACACTCCACGAACCGGCGCCTCTTGCGCAGCGACTCCCTCCTGCTGGGCTACGACGCGTTCCACCTGGCCGATCAGCTCATGACCCAGCCACTCCAGGTCATCCTCGCCGGACGCATCGGCAACACCGGCTCCTACGACACCGGCATGCAGCTGTGGAAGCTGGCCCCCAACCCCGTCGACCTCATGGTGATCGACGGCGCCGGCCACTACGAGATGTACGACGAACCCGAATACGTCGACGCTGCCGTCGAACGACTCACCAGCTTCTATGCGAACAACCTGTAAGGCATCCGAACCGGTGAGCCTTCCCGGTCAGAGCACTAGCAAGCAGCTCCCGGCCCCGTTCCTGCGCGACGCGCCCATCCTGGCCACGGCCATGACCGAGCTCCTGCAGCACGGACCCGCAGCGCCTGTCTGGCGACCTGTCACCCAACCCGGCCACACACCCGTTCAGCTGCCCGAGCCCGTCGCCCAGCTGGCCCGCACTGTCGCCGCGAACCGCAAGGGGCATGCGACCATCGGCGCCCTGCCACCGTCTCCATGGCTCTTCCCCGGCGGCCAGCCCGGACGTCCAATCAGCACCACACAGCTGGCCCAGCACCTGAACCAGCTCGGGATCCGGCCCAACCAGGCCCGCAGCACCGCTCTCTTCCAGCTCGCCACCGAGATCCCCGCCGCGATCCTCGCCCGCACCCTGGACATCCACACCGACGTCGCCGTCGCCTGGCAGCGACTCTCCACAGGCGACTGGGCCACCTACGCCGCCGAGGTCAGCCAGCGAGCGAGGCCGACGTGACGCTTCCGGACGGCCACTCCAGGACCGTCAGCTCGGGCCACAGCTCACGCCACCGCGCCGCCTTGCTCTCATGGACCGACTGCGGCGCGAGCACCGGATTCGGACGAACGACGAGGTTGAACACGTCCGAAAGCCCGTGCGGCGCATACACACGCCACCGGCCGTCAGGGACCACACAAACTCCCAGACAGCACGTCGTCGCAGCGAAACTGTCGATCGCCGCCTCGGTGGAGTCATACGGCGAACACGCCACTCCGAACTTCTCCTCGTACCAGAGGTGAACCCGTGCCTCGTTCCGGATCTCGACCTCTGCGGGCAGGTCGGCGAAGACCGCCTGCCCAGCCTTGATCACGGCGTCCTCAGCCTCCCAGGACAGATCGCCCTTGTCGAAGTAGAAGACGTCGTAGTCCTTGATGCCGCTGGTCGGCGGCCTGTCCGTGACTACGTTCCACACCGTCTGGAACAGGCACCCTGCCGTCACATACCACCCAGGCAGATCCAACGTCGCAGTCCGAGCCAGCACCTCCGTCAGCACATCGTTGCGCGACAGCACCGCGCGCAGGGACTCAAGTTGCTCGTCGAGAGGAAGTCGGCTGATCACCAACCCTGCCTACCACGGCTCGCCCGCCAGCGGGCTCGATCCGCCTCAGAGGACCCTCGCCCCAGCGGCATTCCAGCAGTTGCAATACCCGACGTCACCATTAGTGTCCCTGAAGCGGGAACGCGAAGCGATCACGACCATGCGGCAGCACACCATCGACCGTTCCGGACGGCCAGCACCATTCGCCAGCACCGCCGACTACGAGGCTCAGAGGCTCAGTCGGTCGCTGTCCCGTTCAGCAACTGCCGCGAGCCCAGCAACAACGTCAAGGCCGGCGGCAAAGCCTGTGCGATCCGCTTCCAGTGCGCCGGCTACGGCTTCTATCGCCCCGACCCGTCCTACCTGCCCGCGATCGAGGAGCACGTCAACGACCTGCGGACCGACCGCGAGACCGCCAAGGCCATGGACGCCGACGACTTCGTCGTCCGCAACCTCACCGACCAGATCACCGCCTTCACGACCGTCGCCGACACCATGCGCGACCGGCTCAGCAAGCTCCCCACGGACGAGCGCGAGGAAATCGAGGAGGCCAGCAAGATCCTGCGGAAGGCCCGCGCGCACGAGATCATGCCCACGTGACCCCTTGGATCCGCGCCTACGACGACGACAGCGACACCTGGTCCTACTTGGAGCTCGACGCCAACGGATGGGCGCTACGGCAGGTCGACCTGCAAGGACCTCAACGCCGGCCCGTGGCTGCAGCCCGCCTGACGGAGGCCATCGAAGCCCGGGACCACGCCGACCTCGCGGCGATGACCGCCTACGAGCGGAAGTATGGAGTCCTCGCGGAGGGCAGTCTGCACAGGTGGCAAGAGGCGGACGGCACTGCCGAGATCACCCAGCATGAATTTGAGTCGACGTGGGCCGCCGCGCGAGAGGCCCTCGACGTGAATCGCACCGAGGAGACCAGTTGATCACGGAGTACCAGCAGAGGCTGCGCGAGCGCTACCTCACCGCACCCGTCATGCCGGCCCCGGAGCCATGGCAGCCGGCACTTGACCGCAGAACCCCCATCGGCGGCCTGCTCGGCATCGGCTTTGCCGCCCACCCCGACAGCGGGCACGACCTCGTCATGGTCGTCTCCAGCGACGGACACGGACTCTTCGACGCCGTCACTGGCGAGAAGATCGCCCGCGACCGGGACCCCAACCCCGACACCAGCACTCCCGACGCCCAGCCAGACCTCACCTGCCCCGGTCTCGGCCCGATCGAAGGCACCCAGGTCCGCATCGCCGGTATCTTCGGCGGCGGCCTCCACAGCACCACCCCCGACGGATGGTCCGTGGACATCGTCAGCCCGGAATGGCCCCACGACCGCGTCATCCTCTCCGCTGGCGGAGGGGTCCACAAAGGCACAGCGGGAGAGACATGGTGGCACGTCTTCCACTCGGAGTACTCAGAACTTCGCACCGCCGGATTCTCTCCCTCCGGCCTCACCCTGGCCGTCGCCACCAGTAGCGACCTCACTCTCTGGACCCGCCAGCGGCTCCACTACAACGACTGAGTCCAACTCCGGCACCAAAGGGCAGGAAGGGGGCAGATGAACCGGGCAGCTCTGGCCGAGATGTTCAACGGACAGACCACAGCTCGCGAACCAGCGAAGGCAGCACTTCTCGGCGGAGGTGACTTCGTCATCTGGGACGGCACCGTCCGCAGTCAGCGACTTGCCCGCATCTACGCCGCTCGCCACCGGCGCGCAAGGAGACGGGGCGCCGAGACACTCGCCCTGTCGACCACCGTCGACATCCTCAGCCAGTACGGCACCGCGCCGTTGCGAATCGGCTGCATCTTCACGCGCCACAGAACCTGCGCCTTCATGCTCTTCCTTGCCGAGGACGCCAGCGTTGTCTTGGCCTGCACGGGAGTCCGCCAAGCCGACCAATGACAGCTGGCGGCGGCGGAGAAGGCGATGCGGGCGCGGCGTGGACCGTGTGGTCGGGTCACCAGGCGACGGCCGGGCGCTGGCGGGTGAGCCGGGCGAGGTGGATCTCGCGCAGGTCCTCCCACGGCGTGCAGTCCTCCACTGAGGGCAGGCCGTTGGTGGCGATGTCTTCGAGGACGGCGGCGAGCTGGTCGGCGTTCTCGCGGGTCTTGGCCACATAAGCGCGGACCGCATCGGCGGCCGCGGGCTCCAGCTGCTGGCGGGCCGTGTCCGTGGTGGCCGGCTGTTCGCTCATCGAGGGCTCCAGGGCGCGTGACTGGCGTATCGCACCACGGGTACCGCCGGGCGCGAGAGGGGGTGGCCCTTCCGTCCGAAGCCGTTTACCGGTCCACCGCTTGGCCTGCGGCCGGCGCTGGATCCTTGTGCGGCTCACGCTGCTACGCCTGCTCCCCGCCCGCACAGCAGCGCCACCCGGACGGGAGAGCAACACTTCGGGCCGAAGAGCCTTGGTGTGCAAGTATCACCGAATACGCGTCAGCTGACCCGAAGACCGACCGCCAGCGTCAGTTCAAGAACCCGGTGCGGCGATGCGAGATCCGGAAACACCTCCCGCAGCTGCGACATCCGGTACCGGACCGTCTGGGGATGGACGAACAACGCCGCCGCCACCTCGTCCCGCCTGCCCTGGTGCAGCAGCCACGCCCGCAGCGTCTCCTCCAGCCGCCGTGCGGTCGCGACAGGCAAGGTCCGCAACGGTGCGAGGGCTCGGGCACGCAGGTCTGCGAAGGCGTCCACGTCGGCGCTCAGCACCAGCTCGGGCAGGTGGTCCTCGGTATCGCGAATATCAGGGGAGAGGGAGCGCGCGCGTACGGCTCGTGCGTACGAGGCGGACGCACGAGTCCATGGCCGGGCCGGGCCGACCACGGCGGTGCGGTCGGTCAGCTGCCGCAAGAGATGTGATCGGTCGGCATCGGGGACGAGCAGCACACCGGTGGCGTCCGGCAGGTCGTCGAGGACGAGGGTGCTCGGGTCGAGTGCGCGGTAGGCAGGCCGGGTCTGGGCGGCGGGCAGCAGGACCGCGGTCAGCGAGACCGGAGCCTGCCATCCGGCCCGTTGAACAGAGGCCAGCAGCACGTCCGGGCTCGCGCCGGCGAGGAGGTCACGGGCCAGGTGCTCCAGGTGGCGCTCGTGGGCCCTGCCCCGGGCGGCCAGTTCGTCGGCGTGGCCCGCGGCACTCGCGGCGGAGAGCTCGTCAATGTAGGCGAAGGTCAACTCGGCGAACTTGGCGACCTCGGCGGCGGGCAGACCTGCGGGTACGGCGCCCGCTGCCAGGCATCGCCAGGCCACGCGGGCGCCGACGCGGTAGGCGCTGAGTAGGGCGTCCATCGAACGGCCGTCGCGCACCTCGCCGCGGCCCAGCTCGTAGGCTGCGTCACCGGCGTCGCCGCCTGTGGCGTTCCCGCTCGCGAGGTCCAGGTAGTGCCCCAGGGCAGTTCGGACAGCTCGGCGGATGGTGGCGCCCATGTGGCCGGAGAGGGCGTTGGCGTAGGGAGGGACCTCGTCGATGATCGCCTGGACGACCTCGTCGGCGGTGGTCTTCAGCGCGGCCCGCAGTGCGGTGACCGTCGTCTCATCCAGGGCCAGTTCGCTGGCCCTCCGAAGTGCATGGCTCACGTTTTGTTCCCTGCGAACAATTCAGCCGACCAGATTTACATCCTGCGGTCAGGACTTTACGCCTTGAGGCACAGCAAGCTGAAGTCATGACGAGTACAGCGCTCCGCAGCAGGGCGTGGAAACTGCTGGAGATGGTCACGACTCCGCTGCTGCCGTCGGACTACCTCGACCTGGTCAGCCCGCTGCGTGCGGGCGCTGACCTGCGTGGGCGCATCGAGGCCGTGCGCCCCGAGACGGGTGACGCCGCGACAATCGTGATCAGGCCTGGACGGGGCTGGCGCGGCCACACAGCCGGTCAGTACGTGCGGATCGGGGTCGACGTCGACGGGGTGCGCCTGTGGCGTGCCTACTCCATCACCTCGCCGGCAAACCGCCAGGACGGCCGCGTGACGATCACCGTAAAGGCGATCCCGGACGGCATGGTCAGCAACTACCTGGTCCGCAGGGCGAAACCGGGCACGCTGATCCAGCTCGACCAGCCGACTGGTGACTTCGTGCTGCCGCAGGTCAAGCCCGCCAAGGTGCTCTACCTGACGGCCGGCAGCGGCATCACGCCCGTGATGGGCATGCTGCGCGACACCGAGTTCGACGACGTCGTCATGGTCCACTGCGCGCCACGGCCGCAAGACGTGATCTTCCGCAACGAACTGCACGACCTGGTCGCGGACAAAAAGCTGCGGCTCACCGAGGTGCACACCGACACAGACGGCATGCTCGACATCGCCCGTCTCGACGAACTCGTGCCCGACTGGGCCGAGCGCGAGACCTGGGCTTGCGGGCCCGCGGGCCTGCTCGACGCCGCCGAAGAGCACTGGACCAAGCACGGCGTACAAGAGCGCCTGCACACCGAACGCTTCCGCCCCGGCATCGTCGTCGCCGGCGAGGGCGGCGAGGTCACGTTCAGCGCCACCGGCAAGACCGTCGACGCGGACGGCGCCACGCCGTTGCTGGACATCGGCGAGGAGGCCGGTGTGCTCATGCCCTCCGGGTGCCGGATGGGCATCTGCTTCGGCTGCGTCACGCCGCTCAAGGCAGGCGCCGTCCGCGATCTGCGCACCGGCGAGATCACCGAGGCCGAGCCCGGCGTCCTCATCCAGACCTGCGTGTCCGCCGCGGCGGGCCCCTGCGACATCGAACGGTAGGAGCACCTTGACCTCCATCGACCCCACCGCCCACCTGACCGCGGAGCAGATCGAGGAGCTCGGCCGCGAGCTGGACACGATCCGCGACGAGGTGATCGCCGGCCGCGGCGAGAAAGACGCCGCCTACATCCGTAAGGTCATCTCGGCGCAGCGCAAGCTCGAGCTGGTCAGCAGGGGTGTGCTGCTGTTCTCAATCTTCCCGCCCGCGTGGCTGCTCGGCACCGCCGGTCTGTCCGTGGCCAAGATCATGGACAACATGGAGATCGGCCACAACGTCCTGCACGGCCAGTGGGACTGGATGCGCGACCCGAAGATTCACTCCACCACCTGGGAGTGGGATCACGTCTCGCCGGCCGACCAGTGGAAGCACTCGCACAACGAGCTGCACCACACGTACACCAACGTGATCGGCAAGGACAACGACCTCGGCTACGGCATCATGCGGGTCGACGAGGACCAGAAGTGGCACCCGTTCCACCTCGGCCAGCCGCTGTGGAACTTCATCAACGCCTGCTTCTTCGAGTACGGCATCGCAGCGTACGACCTGGAGCTCGGCAAGAACCTCAGCAAGCACCGCCGCAAGAACCCGGAGTTCCGCGCGCGGGCCAAGGCCGTGGGCCGCAAGATCCGCAAGCAGGTGCTCAAGGACTACGTGATCCACCCGCTGCTGTCGGGCCCGTCGTTCCTCCCCACCCTCGCCGCCACGTTCACCGCGAACCTGGTCCGCAACATCTGGTCCCACTCGGTGATCATGTGCGGACATTTCCCCGAGGGCGTACAGGTCTTCGAGCGCCGATCGATCAAGGGCGAGACGCGCGGCCAGTGGTACCTGCGCCAGATGATGGGCTCGGCGAACATCAGCGGCAGCAGGGCCATGCATTTCATGACCGGCAACCTGTCGCACCAGATCGAGCACCATCTGTTCCCGGACCTGCCAAGCAACCGGTACGCCGAGGTCGCGGTGAAGGTGCGCGCGCTGTTCGACAAGTACGAGCTGGAGTATGTCACCGGGCCGCTGCCCAAGCAGGTGGTCTCCGCGTGGCGCAAGGTCTTCCGGCTCTCGCTGCCGAACAAGAAGCCCAAGGCCAAGACGCCGGACCGCGAGCATGAGCTCGTCGCGGCCTGATTCCCGGTATTGATTGGTTCAGACCCTTCGGCCGTCCCGGCGGCACCGCCTCCCGTCCCTGGCCCGTTCGCTCGCAGCCGTCCACGAACAGCGACGAGCCCTGGAAGCGCAGATCGAACAGCTGTTGGAGGCCCACCCTAATGGGCAGTGATGTGGGGCACCGCCAGGCCCACCCCGGCCCATCGAGGGCCCTGAAAGAGACTGCGGGCCCCGCATCACTCTCGTAACGGTGGTCGGTTCCGGAGAAGCCGCACACACCCCCTGGGACTTGGATCCCTTGGTCAAGAGTCGGCCTCCGGGACCGCCCAGCCCCACGAGTTCGCGCCTCCACCGCATCCTCCTGGCCCTGCAACTCCCGCAGGTCGACGTCGAGGTCGACGTCGAGGTCGGCATGAAACGGAAGATCGCCAACACATCGGCCGCTGGCCAGACCCACAGGTTGGGGCACTCGGCATCCACCGGGCGGGACAGCACGGCCTCCGCCCGGGGCATCGGAAGCACTGTCTCTCCCTCGGAGTACTGGCACTTCCAGCCTGATGTGCATCACCAGCCGCCGCACTGCCTCGTCCGGCACATCACACCACCGCACATTGCCCGGGGCCGAGTACGGTACACGCGCATCGGCGTACCCCAGCATCCGCGGCTCGCCAGCCCCAAGGATACGGAGCGCCTCCGCCAGCTCCCCGGCCCGCACAGTGTCTACGTCCCAGGTCGCCGTGACGACCGCGGTCCGCGCGCCCGCAGTCGCATGACGAGCCAACACCTCACCCACAGACAATGATTCGTCATCCGGGGGAGCGAACACAGCCAGCAGACTCGGCACCGTCACAATCCAGACCACCCCCCGGCACGAACGAGAGGGCCGGATCGTACGCCGCCCAGCACGGGGGCGAGCGACGGCTGAAAGATTCCATAACGCCGACCACGCTGGCTGAGATTCCATGTGATCGCTACGTGGGGCCCACCCAGCGGGATCACGCATGTCCGATTCGTTCAAGAGGACCGTGGCCACCGTCCATTACCGTCACCGCCATGAACAACATCGGCGAGGCTTCACGTCACCTCAGTACCCGTGTCGACCGCACCGTCAACGACGTCTACGCCTACGCATCGGACCCGGCCAACCTGCCCGCGTGGGCCCATGGCCTGGGAGAATCAGTCGAAAGGGTCGACGACCATTGGGTCGCGGAGTCCTCCCCCATGGGACGAGTCGTGATCACCTTCGCACCGCACAACGAGCTGGGCGTACTCGACCACGACGTCACGCTCCCCTCCGGGGAAACCGTGTACAACCCGGTCCGCGTCATCGCCAACGGCGCAGCGAGCGAAATCGTGTTCACCCTCCGCCGTCGGCCCGGGACCAGCGACGCCGACTTCGACCGCGACGCCAGCATGGTCGCCGCCGACCTGGCCCGCCTCAAGAAGCTCATGGAGTCCCGCTGACCTCCCCCGAGACCCGCCGATCACGTGAGAGCCCCGGGACCAGGCCCCGCCCCGTCAATCGCCCAGACACTCTGACTACCACGACAAGAACACCAGACACACCGCTCCGCTCAGGAGTACCCATCCACCCCAGACACAGACCACAATTAGGCGAACCGTCCCCCGCCGGCATGGGGAGCAGTTCGACTGGAACAAGCCCGCGCGGCCCGGCGAGACGCCACCCCCGCGAGCGCGGGGAGGCACGTCGCCCGCATCTTCGGCGAGCTGGCCGACGAGGGCCGTCGCCGCACGGGGACCATCCCTGCGGGTGCGGGGAGCGGCATGAACGGCGCCCCCAAGGCGTTCTGCGCGAGGGACCATCCCTGCGGGTGCGGGGAGCGGACTGTTTGACCTGCGATCTTATAGCCGCAGTATCGCAGTCTCAGCCACTTTCACAGATACCGGCAAATAGCACACGGAGTGGCATCAGGAACGCAGGGCCACCCAGAGCACGCCGAAGAACCGGCGCGTGCTCGAGGCCGACGAAGCCCAGGTCGGCGATGGTGCCGAGGCCGGCCGCAGCCTGGCGGTGAGCCGGTCGTGGCGGCAGGCGGTGATCTCCGAGGTCCGTCCTGGCCGGGTCGCCGAGACCCAGAGCAGTCGGCCACGGTCGTCGGTGAGCGCAATCACGAGCAGGCCATGGCATCGGCTCTTGCCCGGGTGGTTCTTCCGGTTGTCCTTGCCGGTACGCCGCCGGGTGCGGATCAGTGTGCCGTTCGTGATCACGGTGGCCGTACTCATGCCCGCACCCGCCCCGGCAACACGCTGACCAGAAAAGACGCAACTACAAATGCCGTGTGTGTGCTCCCCGCTTTGGACGAATGTGTCCTGCGCTCAAGTGCAGCACCGCCGTTCGTCTACGGGTGACAAGCCCAAATCGCGGCATGGCCCCGTGGCCGGACAGCGCGTCAGCAACTGGAGGAGGTGCTGATGCGGATGCCGGTCACCGTGTAGGCAGAGCCGAAGTACTGGGTGGAGTTCGGGGGCAAACACATGTCCCAAACCGCGCCTGTGGAGTTGGTTTGCACACGGAGGTGAGCCACGTCGTCGTTGCGGGTGTTGAGGACATAGTCGGCGCCCCGGCTGGCCGAGCCGAGGTTCTGCCAGCTGCTAGTGACGTCCTGGAACCCAGCGTTCGGGTCCTTGGCGTCCCAGTTCGACTTCTTGAGATAGAAGCAGACCCGGGGATAGGCACATCCCCGTGTGGGAGATTCAGCGGCCGTGGCCGATGGCGCGACGGCCAGCGAGGCGGCGGCGAAGGCGGCGGCACCGACGACAATGGCTGACCTGCGAATGGCATCCATGGGGATGACCCTACGGAGGAACCTCGTACGAACCTTACTGAAAAGTTATAGGTTCCCCGCCTCCGCGATGCTCGGCACGATGAGGGCGCGCTGCGCGAGTTTCCTCCCTCTCAGGTCGTGCGGCCCTGCCCAGCACATCGTTTGAACCCGGAGGTTCAGATGAGAACGCGCCCTACGCGCACAAAGGTCGTCACCACGACTGCGGATGGCGTCCCGACGAGTGGTGTAAGAGATCTCCGCGGTTGAGTGCGCGGGTTCCGCTCCCCGGGATGCACCGTCTGCCGATGTCTACTCCCTGCTCAACCGGCAGGCCACCGGGCAACTGTCCAGAATGAAGGGGCAGTTCGACCCCCGGGGTGCACGATGGCCTTGTCTCAGCATGACCTACTGCGCCTGCTTGAGTCACTTACGTTCGGCCGATGGTCTTGAACTCGTCCCCAAGGTCGCCGAACGGCTGCTGCAGGAACTGATCGAGGCCGAGGCCACCACAAAGATCGGCGCCGAATGGGGCGAACACACCGACACCCGCACCACCTGGCGCGACGGACACCGCGAGAAGACGGTGACCGCGCAGGCCGGCGACCTGGAACTCGCTCTCCCGAAACTGCGGGCCGGAAGGCCGTAGTGAGCCGACCCTCGAAGGCGATCTGGAACGCGTTGAGAGGTGTCTTCCAGCGCCATCGCTTGCGGCCCTTGCCGGTCGGGGCGAGGCTCGTCAGAGCCATGGAGACGCACTTGAGGGTGGCGGCCTCGTTGGGAAAGTGTCCGCGGGCCCGGACGGCCTTGCGTATGCGGGCGTTCACGGACTCGATCGCGTTCGTCGAGCAGATGACCTTCCGGATCTCGACGTCAAAGGAGAGGAAGGGCACGAACTGGGCCAGGAGTTCTCCCACAGCTTGATGGTCGCCGGATACTTCCGGTCCCAGGCTTCCGGGAATTCCCCGAACCGCTCCGTCGCCGCCTATTCGCTGGGGGCGATGTAGACGGGTTTGAGGGCCTTGGCAACCTTGTCCCAGCCCTGACGGGCCGCGCAACGGAAGCTGTTGCGCAGGAGATGAGCTCGGCCATGCCCTCCATCACCTTGTCGGTGATCGTGGAGATGGTCTGCTTGGACACCTCCGCCCCGTAGACCTCGGCCAGGTGCGCGGAGATCTCCCCGTGGGTGAGGCCCTTCGCCGACAGCGACAGCACTACCTCGTCCACGCCGGACAGGCGGCGCTGCCGCTTCTTGACGATCTGCGGCTCGAAACACCTGGCGGTGTCCCGGGGCACCCTGACCTCGACCGGGCCGACATGCCCGGTGATCTCGCCCTCCAGCGCGGGCTCCAGCACTCGCTTGGTGAGCTGCTGGAGCAGTCCGCCTTCGCCAGTCAGCTGCAGGCCCTCGCTGCGGGCCCGGTCGACCAGCATCGCGACGAGCTGTTCGTCCGACGCGGCCGACGGCGTTGCACCATCCGCCGGCTCCTCGACGGACTCGTGCTCGATCGTCGTCTTGCTCACTTGGCGTCTCTCCTTGATCAGCAGATCCGCCGTTGACCAGACACTCCCCCTTCACGATGCCCTCATCACTGCGCAAGCCGACCCAACAGGGGCGTCTCGAACGGCTCAGCCTGACATGCGGCTACCGGCGGGCACTGGTGAAGTAATGCTGTCCCTGTCCTCCAGCATCTGGAGAAAGATCATGATGGGTATACGTAGGACTGCCGCGGCCACCGTCCTGGCTGCTGCTGCTGTGCTGGCCGGATCCGGCGTGGCCGCGGCGGGAGACGACTCCGGCGGTGACAGCGTCCAGCAGGTGCTGGACGCGCAGTGCAACGACTTCACCACCCAGGTAGGTGTGGTCAACGTCAACCAGGGTCCTGTCTGTATCGACTTCGACGACGACAACGCCGGCACTCAAGAGGCCCTCGGCGGGGACAGCTACGACAACAACACCACCGCCTACTGCAACTCCTTCGTGAACCAGTACGGCGTGATCAACGTCAACCAGGGACCGGTCTGCATCGACTTCTGAAGTAGCGTCGCGCGGACCGAATCCGAACGGCGGAGCTCCCTTCCCGCCGAAAGGCCAAGCCGCTGCGCGTGGATACTCCGGTCGCGTGAAGGGAACGCACGAAGTGCGTGAGCATCCGACCTGGCGCGGCTTCGCAGTCAATTGGTTCTCCCAGCTGGCTCCGACCGCGCCAGGCTGGATGAGGTCGCCCCAAGTGTCCCTTCTCGTCGAGCCATTACGGCACGCCGGCGGAGTAGCGATGCACTCAGCTGCCCTGGGCGCACGAGCAGGAGCCGACTTACGGCGCATCGGTCGCGTTTGTTCCCCGACCTGGCTGGCAGCGCTACAGTGACGCCCCCGCTGGGCAGGGGCCTCCATCCGCATCCTGCCCCGACCGCTCCCCGCCGGTCGCCCCGGAGCGGGTTGGCGGTGCGAAACCGAGCCTCCTGACCCTCTGGCGACATCGCGGACCATTCACGCGAAGTAACCCCCGTCGCACCAGATGGCATCCCGGCCACCGCAGGATATGGCGGGCAGAACCGCCTGCCGGGGCCACGGGCGGAAGAGGATCCGGCACATGGTCCGAATTCCTTTGCATACAGGCGCCAGCTCAGTTCGGCGGCGTGGGCGCCGCGAGGGTGGCGCCGCACGCAGGAGCTCCCCCAGACGTCGCGAGCCGGACACTCCGAAAGCCAAGGTCTGGCGTCGACCACGCTCAGGCGCTGCTGCCTGGCGAACATCCCCGCCGGCCCGGCCACGCGGCCTCTTCTGATGCTCACCGCAACATCGGCGCCGTGTACCTGACAGGCGGTGCCGTTACCGGTAGTTCGTCAAATTCGGCGGCAGAGGTCAATGCCGTGTCCGGTGGTGACCGCGCCGATCAGGGCCCGCAGGTCCGGGGGTGGGTCTCTGTCCGTCCAGGATCGCCACAGTCGGTTCAGGGTGGTGGCAGGGGTGAGCCAGGCGCGTACCGAACGTAATGCCGTGGGCCAGCAGGGCTGGTGGGGCTGGTGGGGCTGGTGGTGTCCGGTTGGTCCCCCTATCTGGCCCCTCGTCGGGGCACGGGCCCGGGGCTGTGGCGTGCAGGGGGCCGGGTGGGGCGAACCACTGGGCCCAACAGAAGGAGAAGGCGCGGTTGACCAGGGTCTGGTGGCGGCGGATGGCGCGGTCGGAGCGGACTTGAAAGTCGGCCCAGCCAAGTTCGTCCTTGATGTGTTTGCAGCTCTGCTGAAGTGCCATCTGAGTGCCGTCACCTGACATAGGCTCGTCACTGAAGAAGCCTCCGTGGACGGTCTCGTCGTTGGGGGGCGCCATCGCACGCCCCCGTCCGGTTGTGTTGATGTGCGTCAGACCCTGTGGCGGGGTGGCGCCGCAAACCGGGCAGGGAGTCCGATCTTGAGCAGGGCCAACGACCCAGTGCCGGTCAAGACGCGGCCGCAGTCTTCAAACGGGAGGGGTCCATGCTGAAGCAGGTCGCCGAGGGTGTACTGATCCACCAGAGTGAGTTACTCGAGAACAACACCGTTGTCGTGCATGGCAGGGACGGCGTGCTACTCGTAGACGTCGGGATTACCGGCGCCGAAATGACCTGCCTGGCGAACGACCTTCGTGAGCTGGGCCAGCCCGTTGTGGCAGGCTTCTCGACGCATCCTGATTGGGACCACGTGCTCTGGCATGCCGAACTTGGCGAAGCGCCTCGCTACGGCACAGCCCGCTGCGCGGCCTTCATGCAGGATGTGTTGTCGAACGCGGACTGGAAGGCTGGCGTCGCCGAGGGGCTGCCGCCGGAAATCGCCGAGGACACACCGCTGGCCTTGTACGGCCTCATCACTGGTCTGCCTGCTGAAACCGCGCAGCTTCCCTGGGATGGCCCCAAGGTGCGGATCATTGAGCATACGGCGCATGCCCCGGGCCATGCGGCGCTGTTGATCGAAGAACGCCGAGTTCTCATCGCCGGAGACATGCTCTCCGATGTCTTCGTTCCCATGTTCGACGACACCGACAACCCGATTGAGGACTACCTCGTCGGGCTGGGACTGCTCGAGGGCGTAGCGGACGACGTCGATGTCCTCATCCCCGGGCATGGATCCGTCGCCAGGGACGAGGAGGTACGCGCGCGGATCAAAATGGATCGAGCGTACGTGGAGGACCTACGTGACGCCCGGGTCACCAGCGACCCACGGGTCGTATCGCCCAAGCCCGGCTGGGAGTGGGCAAGCGGCATTCACGAAGGGCAGGCCCGAAGCCTCGCCGGAGGAAGCGAGCACGAGGGGACGCCTGACCAGAGATCCGCTTCCGCCACAGGACGACCCGGCCAGTGAACCGATTCCAAGCTGGCGTCGCTGACCACGAGTGCGAGCCTCCGGCGCGTGATCCGAATCGAGAAGTCACAGACCGGGTCAAGCAGCCAGAGCTGCCCAACACGTTGGAGGACTCGACCGTCCTCCGTCCTGGCCCTTCGTATCCGCTGGTCACCGGCATCAAAGCTGAACGGCCGTACTGCTTCTACGTCGTAAAGAAGTCGGCGAGCGCTCGGCCGATCTGACCGGGGGCATTCTCCGTGGGGATGTGATCCGCATTCGGGATACGGAGGAGCGTAGTGTGAGGCATTTCGGCGGCGAACCGCTCGGCGTACGCCACCGTCTCGTGGAGATCGTCCTCGCCCCAGATCAGCAGCTTGGGCACGATGGACCTCTGCAGCGGGGCAACGAGGTCGAGTGTGTAGCGATTGTCGGCCGCGCCCGCCAGGGCCGTCCAGGAGCGGCGCACCCGCTCATCGGTCCACGGATCCGCGTAGTCCGCGATCAACGACTCAGTGGCGATACCGGACAGCACCCTCGCAATCGCCTGCCGGCGGGCGGCGAGCACGCCTTCGCCCGTGGCCGAGTCCCGGAATCGGGCGACGTGAGGCGCGGGCCAGGAGTCGTAGAGGACCGAGTTGACCAAGGCGAACCGGGACACGTCGAGCCGGTTGTAGGCAAGGAGGTGCTGGGCGATGGCGCCGCCGATGTCGTGGCCTGCCAGGGCGATGGGGCCGGAGAGGTTCAACGCGGAGACGAATCGAGTCACCCAGTCGGCGAGAGCCGGAACCGTGGCCGATTCAAGGGTGAGTTGGCCTCCTGAACGTCCCAGTCCGGGGAGGTCGACCGCCAGGGGCCGCAGCCCCGCGTCGGCGAGGTGGCCGAGTACCGGGAGCCAGACCCGGCTCCAGTACGTTCCGTGCAGCATCAGGAGGGGCGGGGCGTCCTGCCGCCCTGCGGTCAAGTAGCTGGCCGGCTCGCCGTCGACCTGGACCACGGTCCTCGACACTGTCGTTTCGGTGGTTTCGCTCATGGGTCCACTGTGTCCTGTGCGGGCCGTCCGGCCGAGAGTCCAGAAAGACACTTGAGGGTATAATCTTGCCATGCGTCCTCATCGGGTGGTGGCCTTGATCAACCCGCCGCAGTCACCCTTCGAACTCGCCTGTGCCACCGAGGTCTTCGGCACCGCCCCGCAGGACGAGCCGCCCCGTTACAGCATCCGTATCTGCTCCGAGTACCCCGGCCCTGTGCAGACCACCGCCGGCTACGCGATGCTCGTCGACACCGGCCTTGAGGCCCTGAAGCAGGCGGACACCGTGGTCGTCCCCGGCTGGCAGCCGCCGGGCGCACCCGTACCACCGGCCGTCACCGCGGCGCTGCGGGCCGCCCACCGGCGCGGGGCGAGGATCGTCGCCATCTGCACGGGGGCTTTCGTCCTCGCCCGGGCCGGACTGCTCGACGGCCGCCGCGCCACCACCCACTGGCGCGACACCGCCCGACTCGCCGCCGCCTTCCCTCATGTGCACATCGACCAGAACGTGCTCTTCGTGGACCACGGCGACGTGGCGACCAGCGCCGGAACCGGCGCGGGCATCGACCTGTGCCTGCACCTGGTCCGTTCCGACCACGGCGCGGCCTACGCCACCCAGATCGCCCGGAACATGGTCCTGCCGCCACACCGGGAGGGCAGCCAGCTCCAGTACGCGGCACAGCCCGCACCAGCCAAGGCGGACGAGACACTGGCGCCACTGCTGGAGTGGGCCACCTCCCGGCTCGACACCCGTCTCACCCTCGACCGCCTCGCCGAACACGCCGGACTGTCCAGCCGTACCCTCGCCCGGCGGTTCACAGAACAGCTCGGCACCAGCCCCGGACACTGGCTGCTCCGCCAACGCATCGACGCGGCACGGGTATTGCTGGAGCAGACCGACCTGCCGGTCGAAGCCATCGCCACCCGCGTCGGACTCACCTCGGCGGTCAACCTGCGCCGCCGCTTCCGGGCGCATCTGGGCACCACGCCCGGCGCCTACCGACGCGCCTTCAGTCAGAAGCCTTCAGTCAGCCCCGATGGTCGGGTGACCCGAGGGCGAGATCCCCTCGGGCTACCCACCGGCCGAGATCGTGCCTAACGTGCTTGAAGGCGTTCATGTCCTCTGACTCGGACCAATACTTGACAGCTGTGGACAAAGACGGACCCCGAAGCCGAGTTCGAAGGCTTCGACCGCGTCCGCCGCCCCGCCGCACCGAACCGAGCCGTCGTCCTGGTCACCCACCGCATGCCCGGCGTCCGCCACGCCGACCACATCCACGTCCTCGACAACGGGCACCTCGCCGAGCACGGCACCCACGACGAACTCATCGCCGCCCGCGGCCGGTACGCCGCCATGTTCTACGCCCGGCAAGCCCAACACGCCCCGACCGCGACCATCCCTCACCCCGCCGCGCCCACCGTCTCGGACCAGGTGAGACCCACTCGACCGCTGTGTACGCCGACGCCGTCGTCGCCATGCGCCACAGCGACACCCGCCAACGTCCGACGGTGGGTGGGACCGGCGCGCACACGCCGCGCGGTGTCCGGAGCCCCGGACCCGGTCAGCCGGCTTCCGTCAGGGCCGCGTGCGCGGCGGTGAGGATCTCCTCGGAGAGCGGGGGACCCGCGGTGGCCCGGGACAGCACCAGCGCACCGAACAAAGTGCACAGCCGGGTGATGCCGTCCTCGCC
>NZ_RAIF01000006.1:65646-69180 GCF_003671715.1 Streptomyces sp. E2N166
GCCCCCGCCCTCGCCCCCGCCCCCGCATGCGGCGTCTACGGCGAGAGCCGCGACCGGGCAGCCGTCCGCCGGGGCGTCGTCGCGGTGCTCGACGGAGAGGTGGGCGTCGATCAGGGCCCGCTGAGCGGCATGCCGCCGCCCGTCCTACCGCTCGAGCCCGGCCGCCTGGCGCCGGGCGAACTCGGCGAAGGCGTGGGCGGTCGCCTCACGCCCGCCTTGCTTCTATTGCCCCTCGTCGGCGCTCAGGTCCAGCCGCTGGTGGACCAGGCGGGCGAAGTGGGCCAGGGTACGTCCGGTCGCCAGGTCGGCCGGTCCGAGGCGGATGTCGAACAAATCCCGGGCCTGCATCAGGAACTGCATCCCCAGCAGCGAGTCAAGTCCGAAGTCGGTGACGTTGACCGTGGGCTCGAGATCGGCCGGGTCGGTCTGCAGGACACCGGCGAGGAGCTGGGTGATCACGTCGGTGATCTTGCGCACCGCCTCGTCCGCCGGAAGGTCCGCCAGCGCGTTCAGAAGCTCGTTCCGGGCGTCCGGGGATGCCGCGGAGGACGCCGGAGCCAGCGGAGCGAACCGGGGGGTGGCGAGGGCAGGCAGCAGATGACGCGCGGTCCCCCAGCGGTAGCGGCCCGCTCCGGCGACGTCGGTGCCGGCGGCCAGGAGGTGGTCGGCGGTGGTCAGGACCTCGGTGGGGGTGAGCAGTTCGAGGCCGCGTCCGGCCATGGCGGCCTCCATGCCGCTGCGGGCGACGTAGCCGGTTTCGCCGATCGGCCCCCAGGCCAGTGCCGTACCCGTCCGGCCGGTGCCGCGCCGGGCCCGGGTGAGGGCCTCCAGGTAGGCGTTGGCCGCCGCGTAGGCGGACTGCCCCGGGTTTCCGATACTGGCGGAGACGGACGAGTACACGAGGAACAGGTCCAGGTCGCGGTCGGCGGTGAGGCGGTCCAGCAGGGCCGCGCCCGCCGCCTTGGGTGCCAGTACGGCGGCGAACCGGTCGTCGGTGAGGTCGGACAGCACCGCGTCGTCCATGTGCATCGCCGCGTGCACGATGCCCCGCAGGGCGTGCCCGGTGGCGTCCACGTCACCGAGGACCCGGCGCAGCGCCGCTTCCTCGGTGACGTCGGCGGCGTGTGCGGTGGCCCGCACACCGCGGTCGGTGAGTTCCCGGAGCAGGGTGTGCGCACCGGGGGCGTCGGGTCCGCTGCGGGAGATCAGGGCCAGGTGCCGGGCCCCGCGGTCGGCCAGCAGGTGGGCGGTGGCGGCGCCGAGCCCGCTCAGTCCACCGGTGATCAGGTAGGTGCCCTCGCCATCGAGGCGGAGGGAGCCGAGTGCGGGTTCGACGGGGACGGGTTCGTCCAGGGGGTCGAAGGTGACGACGACCTTGCCGGTGTGCCGGGAGTGCTGCAGGAGGTGGAATGCCTCGTCGACACGTGCGGCGGGGTAGGCCGAGTGGGGCAGGGGCCGGTAGGTGCGGGAGCCGATCGCCGCGTCGAAGTCCTCGACGAGCCGGGTTCGCAGGGCCGGGTCGTCCACGACGGTGTCGAGGTTGAAGCCGATGAAGGTGAGGCTGCGGTGGAAGGGGCGCAGCGTGATCGGGTTGTTGAGGAAGATGTCCCTCTTGCCGAGTTCGATGAAGCGGCCGTTGGGGCGCAGGAGGTCCAGGCCCTGGGCGATGGCCTCGCCGCTGAGGGAGTTCACCACGACGTCCACACCCTGGCCACCGGTCAGCTCCCGCACCCGGGGGACGAAGTCCAGGCTGCGGGAGTCGAGTACGTGCTCGACGCCGAGCGTGCGCAGCAGGTCGCGTTTGGTCTCCGTGCCGGCGGTGGCGATGACGCGGGCGCCCTGCCGGTGGGCGCACTGCAGGACGGCCAGGCCCACCGCCCCGGCTCCGCCGTGGACGAGCACGGTCTCCCCGGCACCGAGACGGGCCTGGTGGACCAGGGTCTGGTGGACGGTCAGGAAGGCGACGGGGAAGGTCGCCGCCTCCGTGAAGCTCATCTCGTCGGGAATTCGGACGATGGCGAAGGCGGGGGTCGTGGCGTGCGAGGCGAGTGCGGCGGGCACGAGGCCGCAGACCCGGTCGCCGGGCTTCAGGTCCTCCACCCCCGCTCCCACGGCGCGCACGACGCCGGCACCGTCGGTGCCCAGTCCGCGGCCGAGCGGACTGTTCTCCACCGCCTCGGGCGGCAGCAGGCCGTTGGCCCGCATGGGGTCGCGGTAGTTCAGGGCCACGGCCCGCATCTCCAGTGCCACCTCGCCGGGTCCCGGCTCGGGGGCGTCCGTCTGCCGCCAGACGAGCCGCCGGTGCAGGCCCGGGTCGCGGGCTTCCAGGATGAACGGCGTACCGGCGGGGACGCCCTGGGGCTCGTCCACCGGGTGCTGTACCTGCCGGGGCACGAACCGGCCCCGTGCGGTCAGGATGATCTCGTCCTCCAGAGCGCTCCGGTCGTCTTCGCCGGGTGCGAGGAGTTCGCCGGCCAGGCGGCGGGCGTCGGCGTCGGCGTCACCGGTGCGGTGGAGGGACAGGCGGCGCAGGCTCAGGTCCGGGCGTTCGTTGGCGAAGGTGCGGCAGGCCGCCCAGACGGCCGCGTCCACCGGGTGTGTCGGCTGCTCCGGGGCCGGGAAGAGGCCGGTCGGGCGGGTGACGAGCCATACCTGAGGGCTGGTTCCGCCCTTCAGGCCGTCGCAGGCGGTGGCCAGGGAGCGCAGAAGGGCCGCGCGGCGGGTGGTCCGGGTGACGGTCTCGTGCGGGCCGGGTGCGGCGAGCAGCAGGACGACGCGCGGATCGGGGTCCGTGGGCAGGGCCGCCTCCCAGGCGGCGGCCTCGTCGGGCGCGGTGATCACGGTGGCCTTCCCGAGGCGGGCGGCCAGAGCTCGCCCGGTCGCCGTCTCGGTGCCGTCCTCGACGGCGATCACCCAGGTGGTGCCCGGAACCGGCCGCGCCGTCTCGGTGGCGGCCACCGCCTGGCCGGGGTCCGCCGCGGCGAGGAGGACGGAGCGGTCCTCGGGCCCGGTCTGCACCACGCCGGAGAAGCCGCACCGGTGCAGCAGCGGTGCCCACCGGTCCCGGGCGAGGATGCGGGACACGGGACGCAGGGTGTGGTCCCCACGCTCCCAGAATTCGTTCAGCGTGCCGTACAGCAGGGCTTGGAGCGGGGCGTGGTGCGGTTCGGTCGCCAGCAGGTGTCCGCCGGGGGCCAGCACGCCGTGCAGCCGGCGCAGGGTCGCGGCCAGGTCGGTGGTGGTGTGCAGGGCGTCGCCCGCGAGAACGAGGTCGAATCCGCCTCGGGGCAGGTCCTGGTCGGCCGGATCGGCGTTCGGGTTCACAGTCCGGTAGTCGACGAAGTCGTGGGCCGAAGAGCGGTGTTCGGCGCGGGTGAGGGTGCTGCCGGTGGACGCGGTGCAGGTGTAGCGGGTCCGGTCGGCCGGCAGTACGGGCAGGACCGCGGCCGTCAGGGCGGTGGTGGTCGCGCCGAACTCCAGGACGCGCAGCGGACGGTCGGCGGGCCAGCGGGCGACGATGTCACCGAGCAGGGC
>NZ_RAIF01000006.1:69435-70427 GCF_003671715.1 Streptomyces sp. E2N166
GTGGGAAGCGGGGAGGGCGGGGCGGCGGCACCCGGGTGGGGGGCGGCCCTCAGGACGGTGCGCTGGATGGTCAGCGGGGTGTGTCCGGCCAGGTGTGCCCGGCGGGTGCGGCAGCCGTCGATCTCGACGGTGACCGTGCCGTCGGGGTCGGCGTAGGTGATGTCCCAGCACATCTCGTTGGCGCTGCGGCTGCGGCGGCGCAGGTGTACGACGCCGGTGGGCGCGGGGGTGCGCCACACGCGTACGGCTCCGAACACGGTCGGGAGGAAGGCGGCGGACTCCCCCCGCGCCTCGGCGAGGGCCACGGTGGCCTGCAACGGCGCGTCGATCAGGACCGGGTGGGCGGTGTAGGCGTCGGCGGGGTGCTCCAGCCGGTAGCTGACCAGTGCCTCTCCGTCGCCGGTGTCGACGCGGTCGATGAGCTGGAAGTCCGGCCCGCAGTGCAGACCGATGCCGTGGCACATGCGGTAGAAGCCCGGGCCGTCGACGCTCCGGTCGCAGCGTGCCCGGAGCGCGCCGACGTCGAGCGGGGCCGGTGCCGTGCCGAGCAGGCTGCGGACCTGTGCGCGTACCACGGGCAGGCACTCACCGCCGTGTTCCTCACGGACGCTGATGGTCACGGCGCCGTCGTCGGGGGTGACCGCGGTCTGCAGGGCGGCCGGCGTCGGGTCCGGCCACCGCAGGGACAGTGGGCGGCCGATCTCCAGGTGCCGTACCTCGACCGGGCGGTCCATGGCCCGGCGACCGGCGCTCAGGGCCATCTCCACGTAGGCGGCGGCCGGCATGAGGACGTCGCCGCCGATCCTGTGGTCGCCCAGCCAGGGCACCAATTGCGGCTCGACGGTGCCGTGCCAGACGGGGTGCGGGGCGGGCATCCGCTCGCCCACCAGCGGATGGTCCAGCAGGCCGCTGCCGCTGGTGTGGGCGATCAAGTCCTGCGCGGTGCCGTGCCAGTGCCGTTCGTGCTGCCACGCGTAGGCGGGCAGGTCGGC
>NZ_RAIF01000006.1:70459-71594 GCF_003671715.1 Streptomyces sp. E2N166
GGGGCGGGGGAAGTGGTGCCGCCAGTCGGTCGCGGTGTCGGCGGCGAGTGCGGCGGCGACGGCCGCCGCGGTCTCGCGCAGGCCGTCCCCGTCGCGGTGCAGGGTGGGGACGCAGCGGGCGCCGGTGTGGCGCAGATAGGGGCGCAGCACCGGGTGCGGTCCGATCTCGACCAGGACGCCGGCGTGCTCGGTGGCGAGGTGGGCGGCGGCCTCGGCGAACCGTACGGGCTCACGGACATTGCGCCACCAGTACGCGGCGTCGAGTTCGGGCCCGTCCAGCGGGGTGCCGGTGACGGTGGAGACGAACGGGACGCGGGCGGGGACGGGTTCGAGTCCGTCGAGGGCGTCGAGGAGCGGCTTCCTGATGGGGTCCATGACCCGGCTGTGGAAGGCGTAGTCGAGGTCCAGTTCACGGAAGAAGACGCCGCGGCCGGTCAGTTCGGCTCCCCAGGCCGCGAGCGCGTCGGGGTCCCCGGCGACGGTCACGTCCCGGTCGCTGTTGATCCCCGCGATCTCCAGTGCGCCGTCGTGGCGGAGCAGTTCCTCGCGTGCCTGTGCCTCGGGCAGGCCGACGGCGGCCATCCGGCCCCGGCCCGCCGTGGCGCCCTGCGTGCGGCTGCGTTCGGCGATGACCAGCGCGGCCTGTTCCAGGGTGAGGATCCCGGCGGCGAGGGCGGCGGCGACCTCGCCGACGCTGTGTCCGGTCACCGCCCGCGGGCGTACCCCGTGCGAGGCCAGCAGCGCGGTGAGGCCCACCTGCACGGCGAAGAGGGCGGGCTGGGCCACCTCGGTGCGCTGCCATTTCCGGGGGGACGGGTGGGCCAGTTCCTTGGCCACCGACCAGCCCAGGTGGGGTGCCAGGGCGGCGTCGGCCTCCTGGACGGCCCCACGGAAGACCGGCTCGCCCCGCAGCAGGTCGGCGGCCATGCCCGGCCACTGGGAGGCGTTGCCGGAGAACACGAACGCTGTCCCGTCCCGCTCGCCGGCGCGGATCACGGCCCCGCTCGCGGGTTCCCCGGCCGTCAGCCGGTCCAACTGCCGGGCGGCCTCCTGCGGGTCGGCGGCCAGTACGGCGGCACGGTGCGGGTGCGCGGTGCGCCGTACGGTGCTGGTGTGGGCCACGTCGTAGAAGTCC
>NZ_RAIF01000006.1:71683-93023 GCF_003671715.1 Streptomyces sp. E2N166
GGCGCCCGTCCGGCACCGGGTTCGGCTCGGGCCGCCGGGCGGTGGGCGGCTGGACGACGACGGCGTGGGCGTTGGCTCCGCCGAAGCCGAAGGCGCTCACACCGACGGCCGCCCTCTGCCCCGGCTCCAGCGGGACGGGGTCGACGGCGGGGGCCAGTCCCAGGCCGTCGAAGTCGATGCGGGGGTTGAGGGGAAGGGCGTGCAGGGACGCCGGTACCAGCCGGTGGCGCAGGACCAGGATCGCCTTGAGCAGGCCGGCCATTCCGGCGGCGGGTTCCAGGTGGCCGATGTTCGTCTTCACCGAGCCGATCGGCAGGGGTCCGCGGCTGCGGCGCCGGCCCAGGGCCCGGCCGATGGCCTCGGCCTCCGCCGGGTCACCGGCCTGGGTGCCGGTGCCGTGGGCCTCGACGTACACCAGGTCGTCCGCGTCGATCCCGGCCTCCGCGTAGACCGTGTGGAGCAGCGCCTCCTGGGTCTCGGCGCTGGGCACGATCATTCCGGTGCTGCGGCCGTCGGTGTTGTTGCCGGTGGCGGCCAGTACGGCGTGGACGCGGTCGCCGTCCGCCACCGCGTCCGTGAGGCGCTTGAGGACGAGCACCGCGCCGCCCTCCGCGCGGACGAACCCGTCGGCGTCGGCGGAGAACGCCGCGCAGCGGCCGCGGCGCGACAGCATGCCCGCGTAGGAGAATCCGGCGAAGGAGTAGGGGTTGGACAGCACGTTGACGCCGCCGACCAGGGCGACGCGGCCCGGGCCCTCGCGCAGCGTGCGGCAGGCCCGGTCCAGGGCGACCAGGGCGGAGGAGCAGGCCGTGTCCACGGCCATGCTCGGCCCGCGCAGGTCGAAGGCGTACGACAGCCGGTTCGCCGTGATGGACAGGGTGGCGCCGGGCATGGTGTGCGGGCTCGTGTGGTCCTGCATCATGGACAGGTTCACGCCGTATCCGGGGTCGGAGACGCCCACGTACACGCAGGTGTCCGATCCGGCCAGTGACTCGGCGGGGATGGCGGCGTCGTCCAGCGCCTCGGCGGCCATCTCCAGCAGCAGCCGCTGCTGCGGGTCGGTGTGCCGGGCCTCCGCGGGCGACATGCCGAAGTAGGCGGCGTCGAACGAGGCGACGTCCTCGAGAAAGCCGCCGGCTGCGGTGTAGCTGCGGCCCGGCCGCACGCCTCCCGGGTCGACGGTCCGGTCGCGGGGCAGCCGGCCGGCGGGCATCTCGCCGACCATGTCGCGCCCGTCGCGCAGCACGGCCCACAGACCCTCCAGGTCGGTGATGCCTCCGGGAAGCCGGCACCCCACGCCCACCACCGCCACGGCCCGTTCAAGCTGCTGCATCGCCAAGTCTCCGCCCCTTCACGCCGATCACTGGCCTTCGTGCGGATTGAAGAGGACGAAGCGGGCACGGGGTGGAAGAATCCGGGACACAGCACTCGTTGTAGTGAATGTCATTACAGATACGCCATGACGGTTTCGCACCGGCTACGGTGACCCGGTGCCCGAAGCCATCCGTGCCCGTATCGCCGCCGTCTCCGCTCATCTTCCGTCCCGTTACCGGACCTTGGACGAAACCCGCGTCAAGATCACCGAGACGGGTGGCTACGCCCCGCCGCCCGGTCTGCTGGAGGATCTCACCGGTGTACGCGGGGTCCATGTCCACGAGGACGGCGAGAACGCCTCCGACCTCGCCGTGGCGGCCGCCCGCAGCGCGCTCGACGAAGCCGGCCTGAAGATCCGCGACGTGGACCTGCTGCTGTTCGCCTCAACTTCGCAGGACCTGATCGAACCCGCCACCGCCCACCTCGTGGCCACCAAACTGGGCGCCTCCTGCCCGGTGTTCGACATCAAGAACGCCTGCAACAGCTTCCTCAACGGCATGGAGGTGGCCGCGTCGTTCATCGAGACCGGCCGCTACGGCACGGTCCTCATCGCCTGTGGTGAACCCTCCACCCTGGCCACCCGCTGGCACCTCCCCCACCGAGAGGACCTGCTCAGGGCCCTGCCCGGCTACACGGCCTCCGACGCCGGTGCCGCGATGGTGCTCACCGCCGGCCCCGCGGGTGACGGCGACCCCGGCATCCTGTCCCTCCGGTTCGTCAGCAACTCCCCCGCCTGGGAGGCCTGCACGGTGGCCGGCGGCGGAAGCATGCACCACCTCTCCGTCCACGACGACCACACCACCCTGCGCCTGAACGGGGACCTGCGGCAGAGCGCGCTCGACGTGCTCCCCAGGATCATGGACACCGCCGGGGACGAACTCCGGGCCGCGCAGGCCGGCGCCTTCTCCTTCATCGCCTTCCACCAGATCGCCATGCCGCAGTACCGCGAGGTGATCGACACCTTCTCCCTGCCCGAGGACCGGTGCATGCCCGCGGTGGCCGAGCACGGGAACTGCGCGGCCGCCTCCCTTCCCCTGCAACTGGCCAAGGCGCGGGAGGCCGACCGCATCGAGAGCGGGGATCTGGTGGCGATGATCGGTCTGGCCAGTGGTTTCAGCTTCGGTCTGGCGCTCGTCCGGTGGTGACCGCGCGAGCCGGGCACATCCCGGCGCCGGACTCGGCCGCAGTGGAACGGCTGATGCCGGGCTACCCCGCGCCCCGGCACTGGCGGCGGGTGCCGGTCACCGGCCAGCACTACCTCGACCTCGGCTCCGGCCGACCGGTGCTGTTCCTGCACGGCAACCCGTCGTGGAGCTACGTCTGGCGCAAGCTGCTGCACCGGCTCGCCCCGCACGCCCGCTGCCTGGCCCCCGACCTGCCGGGCTTCGGGCTGTCCCGGCACCTGCGGCCGGCGGACGGGGTGCCCGACCCCTACGAGGCTCAGCTGGAAGGCCTCGACGGCCTCCACCGTCACCTGGTGCGGAACGAAGGCCTGCCCGAGCGGGGCTGGACGTTCGTCCTGCACGACTGGGGCGGCCCGCTCGGATGCGCCTGGGCGCTGCGCAACCCGGGCGTCGTGGACCGGCTGGTCGTCTGCAACACCGTGGCCTTCCCCTTCCCGGACGGCTTCCGGCTGCCGTTCTACCTGCGCTGGATCCGTGACCACCGGCCCGTCGCCGCGTTCGTCCACGCCACCAACGCCTTCGCCCGCGTCGCCGTACGGGCCGGAGTCCACCACCCGCTGCTCCCGGCCGAGCGGCGGGCCTACCTACGGCCCTACGCCCGCCGCGCGGAGCGCCGGGCGGTCACCGATGCCGTGCGCGCGATCCCCCGCGGCCCCGCGGACCCCGCGTGGCATCTGCTCGAACGCCCCGGCGCCGGGGTCGGCTTGGCGGACCTGCCCCTGTTCGTCGGGTGGGGCATGCGCGATCCCGTGTTCACTCCGGACCTGCTTCAGGAGTGGGCGCGCCGGTACCCGCAAGCCGTCATCCACCGATTCCCAGGCGCCGGGCACTTCGTCATGGAGGACGCCGCGGCCGAACTGGGCGACCGTATCCGTGACTTCCTCCAGGGAGCCCCATGACCACGACCACCGCGGACATCGCCGTGCGCCTGGCCGAGCGGCCCGATGCCATCGCCCTCGTGGAAAGCAGTGGGGGAACCTCGCGGACGACCCGTCGCGGCGAGCTGGTGCGCCATTGCCGCCACATCGCCCAGGACCTGCGCGACGCGGGAGTCCGGCCCGGCCACAAGGCCGTCGTGATGACCCGCGACGCCCACGATCTCACCGCCGTCTCGTACGCACTGGTCCTTCTCGGCGCCGTCCCCGTGCTGATCGAACCGCGCGCCGAGGTGGGCCGCTGCCTTCAGGACATCACCCCGGACGTCTTCATCGGGGAGCCGCTGGCCCACCTGGGGCGCAGGGCGCTGGGGTGGGGCCGCCCCCACGTCCGGACCGCCCTGGTCACCGGATCCGCGCCGCTCCCCGTGGGACGGCGACTGGTCACCAGGACACCGGCCGACGGGACCTCGCTCCCGCAGATGCGTGAGCCCGACGGCGACGAACCGGCCCTCATCGCCTTCACGTCCGGCTCCACGGGGCGACCGAAGGGCGCGGAGTACCGCCACTCCACCCTGGCCGGGCAGCTCGACGCTCTGGCGACACTGATGGCCCCCCGGCCCGACGACGTGCTCCTCGCCGGTTTCCTCCCGGTCGCGCTGCTCGGTCCGCTGCTGGGTCTGGCCACCGTCGCCCCGGCGGTGAACCACCTGGCCCCGGCCCGCACCTCGCCGAAGGAAGTCGTCGGGCCCCTTCGGGAACACCGGGCGAGCATCGTCCTGGCCTCCCCCGCCGTCCTCACCCTGATCGCCCGTCACTGCGCCCGCCACGGCGTCACCCTGCCCTCGGTCCGGCAGATCCTGTCCTTCGGCGCCCCGCTGCGCACAGGTCTCGCCGACGCCCTGCGCAAGGCCGTGCCGGGCGACGCCGAGATCCTCAGCGTGTACGGCGCCACGGAGTGCCTGCCCGTGTCCGCGATCGGTGACCACGACCTGCGGGCTTCGCGCACCGCGCCGCCCGCCGGGCACTCGGGCACCTGCCTGGGGCGGCCACTGCCCGGCATCCGCGCGCGGATCCTGGACGTCGACGCCACCGGGCTCGGTGAGATCGCCGTCGCCGGTCCCACCGTCAGCCCCGCCTACCACGCGCGTCCCGACGCCGACGCCTTCACCAAGAGCGAGACCGACCATGGTGTGCTGCACCGCACCGGGGACCTGGGCCGGCTCGACGGCGAGGGCCGGCTGTGGTTCCTGGGACGTCAGACCCACCTGATCACCGGAACCGGTTTCACCCTGACCACCGAGGACATCGAGGCCGCGGCGGACACCGCCCCCGGCATCCGGCGCACCGCCCTCGTCGGCGTAGGCACGGCCGTGTGCCAACTGCCCGTGCTCTGCGTGGAGCCCCTGCCCTCCACCCCCCGCGCCTCCGCCCTGGAGGCTGTCCGCGCCGTTCTGAAGGACCACCCGGACGGGCACCGCGTCGGCGCCGTGCTGGTCCGTACCGCCTTCCCCACCGACCCTCGGCACAACTCCAAGATCGACCGCATGCGACTGGCCGGCTGGGCCGCCAGGCGCCTGCGCGGGAGGACTCGTTGAAGGTACTGGTCACCGGAGGAAGCGGCTTCCTGGGTCTGGAGATCTGCCGTCGGCTGAGCGCACGCGGCGACGTCGCCTCCTCCCTCAACCGGCACCCGAGCAGGGCGCTGGAACGACTGGGTGTCCACCAGCACCTGGGCGACCTCGCCGATGCCGCCGCGGTCTCCCGTGCCGTCGCCGGGTGCGACGCCGTCGTCCACAACGCCGCCCTGGCCGGTGTCAGCGGCCCCCCGGGGCCCTACTGGGCCACCAATGTCGTCGGCACCCGCCATGTGATCGCGCAGTGCCGCGCCCACGGCGTGCGCACGCTCCTCTACACCTC
This sequence comes from Streptomyces sp. E2N166, assembly GCF_003671715.1. Classification (GTDB taxonomy): domain Bacteria; phylum Actinomycetota; class Actinomycetes; order Streptomycetales; family Streptomycetaceae; genus Streptomyces; species Streptomyces thinghirensis. The sequence goes on from NZ_RAIF01000006.1 coordinate 77,037, forward strand.
GACCGCCAGCGTCGTCTTCCGGCCCGGCGGCCTGGAGGGCGTCACGGAGAGCATTCCCATCGCTCCCCGTCACCTGGCCGCCTATCCCGCGACCAAGGCCCGCGCCGAGGCCCTGGTACTGGCGGCCCACGGCCCGGAGCTGGCCACCGTCTCGCTGCGCCCGCACATCATCTGGGGGCCCGGCGACCCCCATTTCGCCCCCGCTCTCGCACGCACCGTGCGAGCCGGCCGCCTGCTGATGCCAGGTGACGGCGGCAACCTCGTCGACACCACCCATGTCCGTACCGCCGCCCACGCCCATCTGCTCGCCCTGGACAGCCTGCGGCAGTCGCCGGAGGCGGCGGGCGGCCGCGCCTACTTCATCGGCCAGGGCGACCCGCGTCCGCTGCGCGAGATCACCCGGCACTTCCTGCGGGCCGCCGGCATCGACGCCCGCTGGTGTGCCGTACCGCCCCGGCTCGCCACCGCCGGGGCCGCGGTCGGCGAGGCGCTCCTGCGCGCGGCACGCAGTACCCGCACCCACGCCCTGAGCCGCTTCCTGGTCGCGGAGTTGCTGCATCCGCACTACTTCGACCTCACCGCGGCCCGCCGCGACCTGGGCTTCGCACCGCCGGTCGGATTCGACGACGGTATCGCGGAGCTCACCCTCTCCACCCCGAACGACAGCGAGGAGACACCGTGCCGGACACCTACGACACCTTCCGCTCCATCCTGAGCAGCGCCTTCCGCATCCCCGAGGACGAGATCCGGCCCGACCTCACGCTGGAGCAACTGGACCTGGACTCACTGGCCCTGACGGAGCTGGTGCTCATCGTGCACGAGCGCTTCGGGGTGAAGATCGACAGCGCGTACGCCTCCCGGAGCACGACCGTCGCGCAGGTCGTCGCCCACCTCGACACGTTGCGCGCGGGTGACACCGGGGCGGTGGCCTCCTCGTGACCGAGCCCGTCGCCGTCACCGGCCTCGGCCTGATCACCCCCGCAGGGGAGGACGCCGGCACCACCTGGGACACGGTCCGCCGCGGTGCGGGCACCGCAGCCGCGCACGATCCGGCGCTGGCCGGCCTTCCCGTGGACTTCTCCTGCCGTGTCCCGCTGTGCCGCGACGACCTGGACCGGCGCGTCGGCCGCACCGCCTGGCGCATGTCACGCAACGCCGTGCTGGCCGTACTCGCCGCACGCGAGGCGGTGCACGACGCCGGCCTCGACGCCCGGACGTGGGACGGCGACCGGGTCGCCATCGTCATCGGCTGCGGGCTGGGAGCGGACGCGGTGCGCGAGGAACAGGCCAGGCGGCTGGCTGAACGGGGCGCCGACATGGTCTCCGCGCTCACCATCCCTCAGATCATCCCGAACATGGCGGCCGGAGAGGTCTCCATCGACCTCGGGGCCCGCGGCCCCGGCCTCGCCCCGGCCACCGCCTGCGCCTCCGGCGCCACCGCCGTCGCCGTCGCCCGCGACCTCCTCGCCGCCGGCCGGTGCGACGTCGCGGTGGCCGGAGCCACCGAAGCCGCCGTCACCCCGCTGACCACCACGGGCTTCTGGCGCGCCGGCGCGCTGTCCCGGCGCACCGACGCGGTCACCGGCGCGTCCCGGCCCTTCGACGCCGACCGTGACGGCTTCGTCATGGCGGAGGGCGCCGGCGTCCTCGTACTGGAGCGGCTCGCGCACGCGGCCACCCGTGGTGCCCGCGTCCGCGCCCTGCTGGTGGGCTGCGGCAGCACCTCGGACGCCCACCACCCCACCGCGCCCGCCCCGGACGGCCGGGGCGCGGAGGCGGCCCTGTGCACCGCCCTGGCGGACGCGGGTCTGGCTCCGCACGACGTCGACCACGTCAACGCCCACGGCACCTCCACACCGGCCAACGACGCCGCCGAGTCGGCCCTGATCGCCCGGGTGCTGCCGCACCGCCCGAGTGTCACCGCGCCCAAGGGCGTGCTCGGCCACAGCCTGGGCGCGGCGGGCGCCGTGGAGGCGGCACTGACCGTGCTCACCCTCCAGCACGGCACGGTGCCCCCGGTCGCGAACCTGAACGCCCCGGCTCCCGGGTTCGACATCGACTGCGTCACCAAGGAGCCCCGCCGGCAGGACGTCCGTATCGCCGTCAGCCACTCCTTCGGCTTCGGCGGACACAACGTCGTCCTTGCTCTGGCCAGAGCCTCCTGACCGGGTCGGCGGCCGGCCAGGAACGGCTGGGCGGGCAGACGAGGGGTGCGCCGGTGACGTTGAACGAGGTGTTGATCAGGCAGGGGATCCCGGTCGGTAGGACCCCCTGGAACCACCCGATGACGCGTCGCTCCCGCATCAAGGCGGCGGCCTCCCGCGCCAGGCCCTCGGGGTCGGGTTCCCCGCCGGACGACCCGGTCGGCGTACTGCTGGAGGGCCGCCTGGAACCCCTGTCCGTCATGCGTCCGAGAGCCAGGGGCGGCCGTTGGCGGAGGGCGTCCACGACAGGGCGCTGAAGCGGCTGTCCGGACTCCGGGGCCCAGGTACGAGGATGCGCTGATCCCGGGGCGTGCCGGCCTGCCCGCGACCTCGCGGCCGAACCGCGGGCGAGCCTGACCTGGGTCCGGGAGCCGGCGTGTCAGGAAGAGGAGCGGCACCTACTCCGGGCACCCTGCCGACCATGATCGCCCAGCACGAGACCCGCGACTCAGCTCCCTGATGCGATCAGTGAGGAGGCACGGCCGGTGGCGTTCACCGCTGTTCGTGCCGCCGCCACGAATGCTGCGATCGCCGGGTGGGTGCCGCCGCCCGCGCGGAAGGCGACCTTCGAGCGGCGGAAGAGGGGCAGCCGGGTCAGGACCACGTCCTCGGGAGCGCGCGTGGTGGCCATTTCCGGTACGAATCCGGCGCCTTGCCCGATGGCGGCCAGTGCCAGAACCGTACGGAAATCGTTGACCTGATGGCGGATGCGCGGCTGGAAGCCGGCCGCCTGACAGGCGCGTACAGCCATCGCGTGGCCGGTCGTGCCGTCCCGGGCCGTGATCCATGGGGCCGTGGCCCATGGCCCGAGCAGTTCCGCCAGCGTGTCACCGCGGGCGGCGGGACCTGTCGCGGGATCGGTGTCGGTGGCAGCGCCCGTGGCCAGGTACATCGGCTCCTCCAATAGCGGCACCTGGTCGACCGTGGTGTCCGGGGACGCGGGCACGAAGTCGTAGTCGTGGACGAGGGCCACGTCGAGTTCACCGGCGCGCAGGCCGTCGGAGACCCGCGCCGAGTCGATCTCCTGCACCATCGGTTCCAGCGCGGGGTGCCGCTGTGCCAGTTCGGCCAGCGTGCCGGGCACGATCGCGGGGCCGCCGGAGGGAAACGTCCCGATCCGCAGCGGCCCGCCGATACCCTCGCGTGCCCCGGCCAGCTCGGAGACCGCCAGTTCGAGGCGTTCGAGGACGGCATCGGCGTGGGTGACGAGGGTGCGGCCCGCGGGGGTGAGCACCACCCGTCTGCCACTTCGTTCCAGCAGGGGTACGCCCGCCTCGCGCTCAAGCACGCTCAGCTGCTGGGAGACAGCCGAGGCCGTGAAGGTCAGCGCCTCGGCAACGGCCGCGATGGTGCCGCGTCGGTCCAGTTCGCGCAGCAGATGGAGACGTCGGACATCGAGCATAAGGCGAGCTTACGCATAAGCGAAGGAACATGAACTGGATCTACTGGGTTGCCGTCGGTCAGGCTGGTCGTATGAAGCCCGAAGCGAACCTCACCGGCCTGTTCGTCCCCTTGGTGACCCCGTTCACCGACGACCTGCGCCTCGCCCCGGACGCGCTCGCCCGCCTCGCCGACGAGGCGCTGTCGGCCGGCGGAGCTCACGGACTCGTCGCCCTGGGCACCACCGCGGAGGCGGCCACACTGACCACCGAGGAGAAGCGGGCCGTGGTCCGTGTCTGCTCGGCCGCCTGCCGGGCACACGGAGCTCCGCTGATCGTCGGCGTCGGCACGAACGACACCGCCGCCGCCATCACGACACTGCGGGAGCTCGCTCAGAGCGGTGACGTCGCCGCGGCGCTGGTTCCCGCGCCGCCCTACACCCGGCCCGGCGAGGCGGGAACACTGGCGCACTTCACGGCACTCGCCGAACACGGAGGTCTGCCGCTGGTCGTCTACGACATCCCGTACCGCACCGGCCAGGCCCTCGGCACCAGCACGCTCAACGCGCTCAGGCGCCTGCCGCAGGTCGTCGGGGTCAAGTACGCGACCGGTGTGATCGACGCAGCCGCGATGGAACTGCTCGGCTCGTCGGCTCCGGGCTTCGCGGTGCTCGGCGGCGACGACGCCGTCATCTCGCCGCTGCTCGCGGCCGGCGCCCACGGCGGCATCCTGGCGTCGGCCAATGTCCGCACCACTGACTACGCCGAGCTCATCTCGCTGTGGCAGCGCGACGCCACCGGACCGGCCCGCAAGCTGGGAGCCGAGCTGGCCCGGCTGTCGGCCACGCTCTTCGCCGAGCCGAACCCGACCGTACTCAAAGGGGTGTTGCACGCCCAGGGCCGTATCCCCAGCCCGGCCGTCCGGCTGCCGCTGCTGGCCGCCTCCGCCGACTCGGTCCGGCGAGCCGTGGACCTGGCCGCCGCCAGGCCCCAACGGGCTGCGGCCTGACACGAGCCCGTGGCCCGGGGAACCCGGTGAACCTCGGTGCAGGCCGACGGGGTTCACCTGCTCTCGCGCCCCCACACTCCCCCAGGGGGCCAGCCCGGGCCATGCTCGAGACCGCTCTGTGGATCAGCCCTGGGGAGGGACGCGGAGGACGTACCTTCCGCATGCGTCAACGGGAAGCGGTCGGCCCCTGGTGCGCCTCGCCGAACGCGCCTTCTCCTCACCAAGAGATCACGTGAGCGTGATGCTGTGGATCCGCGCCCGCGACGGCGAGAACGACGTCTGGTCGTACTTCGCGCTCGACGGCGAGGAATGGGCCCTGCGCCAGGTGGACCCGCAAGGATCTCAGCGCCAGCCCGTGGCCGCAGCCTCGCTGGCGGAAGCCATCGTGATCCGTGACCGTGGCGACCTCGCCGCCATGGTCGCCCACGACTGCGTGAACCGCACGCCACAGTCGACTGGCGCGGCACTTCTCTGTCGGTACGGGCGCGTGTGCTGACTCCCCAGGAACGGCAAGCACTCGCCCTGCCCACACGATGAGTCCGGACCGTCCGGATCAAGAGGCATCGCTGACCAGTGAGAACGTGCCTGTGCCCGAGGGTGGTGAGCCCGCGAAGGCTGCTGTGTCGGTGTGCTGAGGTCTGGGGCGCCGACGTTTCCCGGCAGACCATCCCCACCATCACCGACGAGGTGCTGGAGGGCATGGCCGAGCGGCAGAGCACTGGCCCGTAGAAATGACGGAACTCTTACACGGGCGCCGCCACAGCTGACACACAGGTGTTCCACGGTATGGACTTCTCACCAGCCGAATATTTGATCTTTCGATGGAGTGACCATGAGAGGGATACGTTCCATGGTGGCGGCGGCTCTGAGCCTGGCCGCCTTCCTTGGCGTTCCTGCAGCCGCGTCGGCGGCCACGACGACCGATGTGCCCGAGACGCTGCGGATCTCCGACGGCCCCTACGCGGGCTTCCAGCTCTGTGGCCGTCAGCCGCAGCCGACGTTCAGCACGGCCAATACGTTCGGACCACTGTTCGCCGCCTCGGTCAAGGGCCTGGACCCCCAGCCCGACCTGGGCGGGACGCTGGAACTCGCGCGCCTGGGCGAGCAGCCGTTCCGGACGATCCCGGTCAGCACCGGGCCACTCGGCCACGGGTGGGACGTCCAGCTCCCCACCAGCACCTTCACCGCGGGTGACTACCAGTGGCGGATCCGCGCCGAGGGCCCCGACGGCCCGTCCGCCTGGTCCGCATGGTGCACGTTCACCGTGACCGGCCCGGGGGCCACGCCCACCCGGTTCACCTACAGCCCCGATGGCGGCGCACACTGCCTGGATGTGGGCGGCGCCGCCAAGGAGAACGCCACGCCAGTGCAGTTGTGGGACTGCAACGGCTCCCTGGGCCAGATCTGGGAGACCACGCCCGAGGGCACCTTGGTGAACCCGAACTCCGGCAAGTGCCTGGACGTGGCCGACGGGGGGACCGCCAACGGCACCAAGGTGCAGATCTACATGTGCAACGGCACCGGCGCCCAGCAGTGGCGCTACGACCAGCCCACCCCGGTCGCCTTCACCAACCCCCAGTCCGGCAAGTGCCTTGACGTGCCCTACGCGGACTTCACCAACGGGGTCCGGGTCCAGATCCACGAGTGCAACGGCACCGGCGCCCAGGCCTGGAAGCGGTTCACCCCCGCCTGACCTGACGGTGGCCGCCGTCCCCGCACCGTTTCCGAGCGGCGGGGAGGGGCGGCGGCCGACTGCCGGCTCGTCGGGCCCTCGCCCTTCACACCCCTTTGGCCTGCGGCACAACCTGGCTGGAGCGGCCGAATGCCTGCGAACGGCCACCTCCGGGGGTTGCGGGGCCCACGTACCGTGGGTCCGACGTACGAGGAGGGGTCATGCAGATCGGAGAACTGTCCGAGCGCACTGGCGCAAGCCGCCGCTCGATTCGCTATTACGAGCAGCAGGGCCTGCTGGAAGCGGCACGGACGAGCAAGGGCTGGCGGGAGTACGACACGCGAGCGGTCAACCGGGTCCTGAACGTTCGGGAACTGCTCGGAGCCGGGCTCACGGCGGAGGACATCCGTGTGGTGGCGCCCTGTCTGGACATGAAGACCGAGGAATTCCTGGCCTGCAACAGCAGCCCCGACGAAGTCCTCACCATGTACGAGCAGCGCCTGGCCATCGTGGAGGCCAAGGCAGCAGAACTCCAACGGCACCGGACCGAACTCGTGGAGCGCATCGCCCACCTGCGGGCCGAAGCGTCGGACACGGCAGGCTTCGCGCAGCTGCTGCGCTCCAGCGCTTGACGTTGACACCGGTGTCACTACCTAGCGTGCGACGCACGTTCCGCGTTCCACGGAGGTAGTAGACCGATGAAAAGAGCTGCCCTGCCGGGCTGGCTGTGCATCCTGTTCCTGACCCTGCTGGCTACGGCCACCGACGAGTTCGTCATCGCCGGCGTGCTGCCCGCCGTCGCCGACGATCTGGAGGTGAGCGTTGCCGCCGCCGGCCAACTGGTGACCGTGTTCGCCGTGGTCTACGCCGTCGGCGCACCCACGTTGTCCGTGGTCTGCGAACGCTTCGCGAAGCGGACGGTGCTGGTCGTCGGTCTCTTGCTGTTCGTCCTGGCCAACGCGGCGGCAGCACTCGCCCCGGGCTACTGGTTCCTGATGGGTGCGCGTGTGGCGGCTGCCTTGTGTGCGGCGGCGGTGGCCTCGGCGGCGTTCGCCACGGCAGCGGCCGGCGCCCCGGATGGGGCGCAGGGCCGGTATCTGGGCGTCGTGACGGCCGGGATGACCGCCGCGCTGTTCAGTGGAGTGCCGTTGGGTTCGTGGCTGGGCGGGGCCTTCGGGTGGCGCGCGACGTTCTGGACGATCGCCGCGGTCGGGGCGGTCGCGGCCGGGGGCCTGCTGGCCACCGCGCCGCCGGTTCCCGGCGGCGCGGTGGCTCCGCTGCGAGAACGCCTGGCTCCCCTTCGCAATCGTGCTGTACTCCGCCTGGTGGCCGTGACATTCCTGGCGGCGAGCGGCGGCCTGATGTTCTACACCTACCTCGGGCCGTACACATCCGAGGTCGCCGGCGGCTCGTACGGCCTGCTGTCGTTCGTGCTGTTCCTCGTCGGTGCCGCCGGCCTCACCGGAGCCCTGTTGTCGGGGCGAGCATCAGATGCCTGGGGCCCGCAGCGAAGCCTGCGCCGGGTCCTCGCGGGCCACGCCATCGCGCTCGCTCTGGCCGCCGGGCTCGTTTCGAGCGGCCTCGGCGATCGATGCGTTCTGGCTGCGGTGATTGCCTGTTGGGCCTTCTTCGCCTGGGCCCTTACCCCGCCGGTGCAGGGCAGCATCTTGGCTGCCGCCGGTCCTTCTGCCGGGATGACGGCGCTGTCGCTGAACATCTCCGCGCTCTACCTCGGCACGGGCGTCGCCGCCGCTCTGGGCGGGGCGGTCGTGGGGACACTTGGCGTCACCTGCGTTCCCTTGGCCGCCGCCACGCTGATGGCGCTTGCTTTCCTCTTGGCTCCCTCATCGAGACACGCGCACGGTGTGCTGGGAAAGCAGCTCGACTCACGGGCGGCGAGCGCCTGGAGCCACGGGCCATGACGGAACGGGCCGAAGTCCGGTCATGGGACGGGGGCGGACACTCCGCAGGCCGGGCCCGGCTGCGGCCAGGGACCCGGAACTCCATGTGTACGACTCTCCCGAGGTACGGGCGCAAACCCGGAAAGGGGCAGTACTGCCGCTCCACCGGAGCTCTGGCATCGGGCCGCCCGGCCAGTGGAAGGGCGAGCCGTCCGTCGGGCCGCCCGGTCTGCGCCGTCGGCCGCTTGCCCTCAGGGCGTCAACGTGCCGGCCAGGATGCCAGACCGGCCCGGCCGCGTCGCGCGGATCCGCGGCGGCCCCGGTGAACCTGGTTCGGCTCTCTGACATCGCCATCCCGCACAGTGTCATCTCTCGGACCGCCTAACGCAGGGCGTCGAGGGCGGTGATGATGTCAGCCGGTTCGGCTCGCCTGGTGTAGTCGGTGTCGGCGAACGCCCAGCGGACGGTGCCGTCTTGGTCGATGACGTATGTCGCGGGGAGCGGGAGGGTGCGCGGGTGGCCGCCGTTGACACGGTGCAGGTCGAAACCGAGCTTCTCGTAGACGGCGGCGAGGTCGTCGGGCAGGTCGAAGGCGAGACCGTACGCCTTGGCAGTTTCGGAGCCGACGTCGCTGAGGACGGTGAAGTCCAGGGCGTGCTTCTCGGTCAGGGACAGTGATGCGTCGGGTATCTGCGGTGATACGGCGACGAGCCGGGCGCCGCGGTCGGTGATGTCGGCGTGGTGCTGCTGCAGGGACCGCAGCGCAAGGTTGCAGTACGGGCACCAGGCGCCACGGTAGAAGGTGAGCACGACCGGGCCCTGGGCGAGGAGCCGGTCGAGGGCGACCGGCTCGCCCGTCACGGAGGGCAGCGTGAAGCGCGGGGCCTGCGCACCGGTGGCGAGCGCACGGTCGGCCTGGCCGGACGCGGCGAGTTCGGCGCCGGCCCGCTGCATGATCTCCCGAATCTCGGCGGGGATCTGCTGCTGGCGGGTTCGGTAGAAGGTTCGCAGTTCTGCGTTGAGGGTCATGAGGACGGTGTCCTTCCCGTACGGGGGCAGGCGTGAGAAGCCGGCCTCGCTATCTTGAAACGTGCGTTTCAAGATAGCGGGCTGGAACGGTATCTTGGAACCGTTGTTCCAACATTTGGTGAGGTGAGGTGAAGCATGGCGGACATCAAGCACTTCGATCCGGACGCGACCCTGGAGACCGTGGTCCGCCTGTTCTGGAAGCAGGGCGTGGCGGCCACCGGCGTACAGGACGTCGTGAACGCCACGGGGCTCAATCGCTCCAGCCTGTACTCCACGTACGGCGGCAAGCAGCAGCTCTACCTCGCTGCCCTGAACCGCTACGTGACGGTCCGATCACAGCCCGTCTTCCAGCAACTCGCGGAGGACGAGCGAGGGCTGCCCGCGATCGCGGACTTCTTTCGCGGCCTGATCAGTGCGCGTACGTCAGGAGAGCACGCGCGCTGGGGCTGCCTGGTGTCCAACGCGCACGCGGGCGCGGAGAGCAACGACCAGGAGGTGCGAGCCGTCCTCGACCGGCACCACCAAGAGCTGTGCCACGCGCTGCGTTCTGCGCTCGAGACAGCAAGGCGGGAAGGGCAGTTGACGGATGCTGCCGATCCAGCCTCGGGGGCCGAACTGCTCGCGCTGCTCGCGTACGGGGTGAACGTGCGATCGCGGGCAGGCGGCGACGCACGTTCCCTGCGCCGTACCGTCGATGCGGCTCTCGACTCGCTCCGGGCCCCGGGCTGAGACCGGCGGGAGGACTCACCTCGCGTGGCCGCGCCCGGCCGGCGCGGAGAGCGCCCGATGGAAGCGGCGCCGCCGCCCGCAGCGGTGAGCACCATGTTCCCGTACCCGGCCAAGCCAAGGACGAGACTCCATATGGCGTTCTCGGCGAGCCGTACCGGTTCGGCGTCGGTTGCGCCGAGGCCCGCGGCGAGGCGCATCCGCATCCGCATCCGCATCCGCATCCGCAGGACGACTCGGATGGGCATGACAGGTGCGCGAAGAAGGACGTCGAGATCATTCACCTCGACCGAGATCAGCCCATCTGGACCTTGATGTGCTCGACGACGTCGTGAAACTCCTTTGTCGGCGAGAAGTCCACGTACTCGCAGTCCTCCAGCGCCTCCGGGGCGTGACCGGGGGGCCAGTAGAAGGCCTGCCCCTCCTCGTATATCTCCTCGCCGTGCCGCGTCCGCATCCTCAGGCTGCCCTTGAGAACGTATCCCCAGTGCGGGCACTGGCACAGGTCGTCCGGCAGCCCTTTGCAGACCGGCCCCATGTCGGCGCCCTTGGGGAAGTGGGCAAAGGCTGCGGTCATGTTTCCGCCGACGTCCCTCATACGCAGCTCCACACCGCCGCCTTCGATCACCACCGGGGCCTCACCGCGCGTCGTTGCGGTCATCGCCAACCACTCCTCTCTTCCTCCCCCCTTCCATCCTGTGCCCCTTCCACGCTGCCGACCAGGTGACCGGCACAAGGACGGTCGAGGCCGTGGATCAACGGTGGCCATGAGCGCTCCCGCGAGCCACGAGTCCCTGTGGGCCGCGTACGCGCTGGGCGCGGGCCGCGCCGGAGCCCTCCGCCGAGCCGCCTGGCCAGGGCCTTCCGGCGGACTGTCCGAAACCATCGGTTCAGCAATCACTGGACCCCGCAGACGCCGATGAGAACCGGCAGCACTGATGGGCCCTGGATCGCTCGGCATGGACGAGCCTTGGGCCCCCGCACGTCCTTGCTCGGATCGGGTGAGGTGATCCGGCCCGAATGTCTCCTCCCGTCGTGGCGGTAACGCAAGGGAGAGGCCCAGTGCTTTGCTTTCCCGGCCGGTCGCACTCTGCGGTCGCGCTCATTGCGGAGGGTCATCATGGCGGCACAGAGCGAATTGAACGAGGCGAAGGTCGAAGCCTTCTTGGAAAAGGCACTCGGGGACCTCAGCGGGGCCTTGACCACCGGTTTGTGCCATCTAGGCGACCGTCTGGGCCTGTTCAAGGAGCTGGCAGCAAACGGTCCCGCAGGAAGCCGGGAGCTCGCGGACCGACTCGACCTGAACGAGCGTTACGTACGCGAGTGGCTGCGGGGCCTCACCGCCGCAGGGTATCTGGAAGAACCGGAGCCCGGCCGCTTCACGCTCCCCGCCGAGCATGCCCCCGCCCTGGCCGACGAATCAGGGCCCATGTTCCTCGGTGGCGTCTACCAGATGATGCCCGCCGTCCTGGCGCCGTTCGATCGACTGGCTGAGGCGTTCCGGAAGGGAGGCGGCGTACGGCAGAGCGACTATCCGAGCATCCTGTGGGACGGCATGAGCCGTTTCACGGGCAGCTGGTTCGAAAGCGTGATGGTCGACGATTGGCTTGGCACCTTCCCCCACATCATCGAGCGGCTGGAACGGGGAATCGACGTCGCGGACGTGGGTTGCGGTGCGGTACGTGCCCTGATCGTGCTTGCCAAGGCGTTTCCCCGCTCGCGTTTCACGGGGTTCGACAACTTCCCGGTCCAGGTGGAACGTGCCCGCACGAACGCGGCCGAGGCCGGTGTCGCCGACCGCGTGACCTTCGAGACGGTCGATGCCGCCCAGGGGCTTCCCGAGCGCTACGACCTCGTCACCACCTTCGACGTCATTCACGACTCGGCGGAGCCGAAGCGACTCCTTGCCGCCATCAGGGCCGCAGTCGAAGATGACGGCGACTACCTGATGCTCGAGATCAACTGCCAGGACCGCTCCCAGGACAACGTGGGTCCTGTTGCATCGATGTTCTACGGACTCAGCGTCTTCTACTGCATGACCACGTCGCTCTCGAACGGCGGAGCCGCCCTCGGAACGTGCGGTATGCCCGAGGCGGTCGTGCGCAGTCTGTGCGCCGAGGCGGGTTTCAGCAGCGTGGCCCGGTCCACGGCGGAGGACCCGTTCAACGTTCTGTACGCCATCAAGCCGTAGGCTCGCACCTCATGAGGTCGCCGTCGGCAATCGACGTCGTGGCACCGACCACGGCGCTGTCGGTCGCAACGCACTGGCGGACCGATGGTGCCCGGCTCGGCGCCGCCGATCTCCTTGCGCAGGCGCAGCAGGAGGGCGACGCAGAGCAGTCCGGTGCCGTCGACGGTGGTGTCCGGGGCGAGCGTACCGGGGTTCACGTGCTCATCGGCGGTAGGCGGTGGCGGCGACGGCGGGCAGCAGAGCGAGGGAGAGGATGCCGCCGGTGAGGGCGAGGGCGGGGTAGCTGGTGGCGGCGACCATGATCCCGGAGGCCATGCCGCCGGTGGCGCCCGCGATGGCGATGGAGACGTCGACCAGCCCCTGGGTCTTGGCACGGGTGGCCAGCGGGACGGTGTCGGTGATGATGGCCGTGCCGGACACGAGGCCGAAGTTCCAGCCCACCCCCAGCAGGGCGAGGGCGAGCGCGAGGAACCCGACGGAGCCGCCGGGCGCGAGCGCGGCGAGGACACCGGCGGCCAGGAGGGTGACGCCGGAAGCGGCGGCGACCTTCATACGGCCGTAGCGGTCGACGAGCCAGCCTGTCAGCGGTGAGGGCAGGTACATGGCGCCGATGTGGATGGCGATGACGAGTCCGGAGGCGGCGGTGCCGTGGCCGTGGTCGTGCATATGGACCGGCGTCATCGTCATGATCGCGACCATGACTAGCTGCGTAAGGATCATGACCAGCGCGCCCAGAACCACGCCTCCGCGGCCCTCGCTCGTGTCGACGGCGTCGGGGGCGGTCGTGCCGGTGGTGGCTTCGGTGTCCTTCGTCTCGGCGACGGTGCGGGCAAGGAGCAGCGGATCGGGGCGCAGCCAGAGGGCGATGACAAGGGCGGCCAGTGCGTAGGCGGCGCCGGAGAGGATGAAGGGCCCGGCGAGGTGGGGGATGCCGAGGGTTTCCGCAAAGGTACCGGTGGGGGCGGTGAGGTTGGGGCCGGCGACGCCGCCGAGGGTGGTGGCGACCAGGACGGTGGAGACGGCACGGGCGCGGTGGCCGGGGGCGGCGAGGTCGGCTCCGGCGTAGCGGGCCTGGAGGTTGGTGGCGGTGCCGGCGCCGTAGACGAACAGGGCGATGAACAGCAGGACGGGGTTGTCCAGGACGGCGGCGGTGATGACGCCCGCCGAGCCGATGGCGCCGGTGAGGTAGCCGGTGGCGAGGCCGGGGCGGCGGCCGCGGGCCTGGGAGATGCGGCCGACGGCAACGGCCGTGAAGGCGGATCCGGCGGTGAACAGGGCGCTGGGAAGTCCGGCGAGGCTCGTGGAGCCGAGCATGTCCTGGGCGAGGAGGGCGCCGACGGTGACGCCCGCGGCGAGGCCCGCTCCGCTGAAGACCTGGGAGACGACCAGGACGCGCAGGATGCGGTACTGGGCCTGGGCGGGGTCGGATATGTGGGCCACCGTACCGGCGGATGGGGTGCTGGTCATGGTCTCTTTCGACAGGGGTGCCGGCGTGCTGCACCGGACCGGTTCGGCAGGGCGGCGGAACGACGCACGCGGAGCTGGTGCGTCAGTCGGCGTTGAGGGCCTGGGCGAGGTCGGCGATCAGGTCGTCGGCGTCTTCGAGGCCGACGACAGGCGGATCATGCTGTCGGCGATACCCCGCTTGGCGCGCTCGTCCGGGACCAGGGCCGTGGGGGTGGTGGTGATGGCTGGGTGACCAAGCACTCGACTCCGCCGAGGCTGGGCGCAATGGCGGACAGGCGCAGCCGATCCGCCACCGCAACGGTCTGATCGGCATCCGCGTCCAGCACGACGCTGAGCACGCCGCCGCGCCGCCGATCTGCGCGTCCACGATGCGTTCCGTGCGCCGGTGGCCAGGCCCGGGTAGGGGTGGGCGCCACGGGGAGTCGGGACCGGCCCCACCGCCCGGGCAGCGTCGCGGTGGAACAGCATGCCGTGCTCGTGGGCGAGCGCGGCGAGCTCCGTGATCGGCTGGTGGGCGCCGGTCTCGTTGTTCGCCGCCATCACCGACACCAGCCCCCGTGTCCTCGATGAACGCGCCGACCAGCGATGCCGGGAGGAGGAGTCCGGCGACGCGCGGGCGACCGGGGTGGTGGCGTCGTGGTCCAGATACACCGGGCCGTCGGCCGGCCCCGTATGAACGTCCGGCGTCCCGGCGATCACACGAGCTGCCCGGCGTCGACAGGCATCTCGGACAACCGCCACTCGAGCATGCCGTCGTTCAGACGAATCGCGCGTCGCCCACGGTCCGTCAGCAGCCGAACGGCGTCGTAGGCGAGTGCGCAGTACTCGCCGCGGCAGTAGACGACGATCTCCACGTTCTCGGGCAGTTCGTCGATCCGACCGGCCAGTTCCGCCACCGGGATGGAGAGGGCGCCGGGAATGTGCCCGGCGAGGTATTCCTCCATCGGCCGCACATCCAGCACCACTGCCTCACCGGACCGGACACGGGCCGCCAGCTCTTCGCGGGTGATCTCCTGTGCCCAGTCTTCCCCGAGGTAGGCGTCGCGGGCTACGGGAACGGACGGCTGGTGCGTCTCGGCCACCTTGCGCAGCAGCGCGAACAGCTGGGCGACGTCGTCGCCGGCGAGCCGGTAGTGGATCCGTACGCCTTCACGGCGAGTGGCGACGAACCCGGCCTGCTTGAGGGTCTGCAGGTGCGCTGATGCCGTGGTCAGATTCAGGCCGGCTGCTTTCGCCAGCGCATCCACAGTGCGCTCGCCCTGGGCGAGGAGATCGAGCAGTTCCAGCCTCTTCCCACTGGCCAGTGCCTTGCCGCTGACCGCGAACGCGTCGTAGAGCTGCGCCTTGGTGTTCTCTGCCATCAATCCTCCACAATTCCATGGATTAATGTAACTGGTGGAGGGGTACGTCGGCTACTTCTCCCTGCAACCGCCGGTGGGGGCCTGTTCCGGCTTCGGAGCAGTGCGGTAGGCGCGTGATCTCGAACGTGCGGCGGACCTCGGCACCACCCCGGGGACCGCTGCCTGTGAGAAATGTCAGTTGCGGCAGCCTCAGCCGGGACAGCAGCCGCGGGTTCCTGCTTCGGCTGCGGCCGACGGGGGGCGCTACCGCGGACGCGGGAGCGCGACAGCCCCTGCCTTGCCAGGCGTCGCGGCCTTCCTTGACGGCCATGGCGGCGATGACCGGGGCGGTGATGGGGTCGGCCCAGACCAGCGCCGGAGAGGCGAGGGTGTCCCGCACCGTACTGTGCTGCCACCGCCCATACGGGCGTGCAGGACGTCTGGCTACTCCACCCCGAACGGCCCGCGCGCCCCGGAGAGCAACAGGGAGGCAGTGCGCGCAGTTCTACGCAGCCCCGGCCTCCTCGGCCGTCCCGAACGCGGCATCACCGACTTCGTCGGCGGCCACATCGCGGTATCCCGGTCGGCCACCGCAACCGAACCCTCCAGGGCCACGAAATGATCGGACGCGTCACGGTGTCGGTGGTGGAGCAGCGTGAGCGGCATCGTCGGCATCGGAGGCGAGACGCCCACTCGCTCCCCCGCCCGACCGGCCTGAGCACGGAAGCCGTTCTCGCGTCGCCGCGCTGGTCGCACGGGCGGCGGTGAGCCGTTTCCGCCGGTAGCGACACCGGGCTTCCGTGTGGGGCGGGGGCACTGCGGTTGTGCCTTCCCAGGGGACGGCGGATTCTGTAGAGGACGAACGGGGCTGGTGTGGCGCCATGACTGCATGGAACACGGACCGAAGTGCGGACTTCCGTGGCCCTCTCGACGTCACCCGGGCGGCCACGGTGGTCGTCGACGCCCAGGGCACGGTCATCGGCTGGAGCCCCGCGGCGGAGCGGCTGCTCGGTTACCAGCCGCAGGAAATCGTCGGCCGGCCCCTCACCACGCTCCTGCCACCTGGACC
>NZ_RAIF01000006.1:93233-195816 GCF_003671715.1 Streptomyces sp. E2N166
CTTCCCCACACGCCCACCCCGTCCGAGGAAACGAGATCCGTGCCGCGCGGCACCGGGACGGCTTCGAGGTGGTCGTCGCCACGGCGGTGTGTCCCCTACCGGGCGCCGGCACGGCGGGGCACGTCATCGTCGCGACGGAACTGCAGCATCTTCGGCTGTGGGACTCCCGGCTGGCATTGTTGAACGGGCTGGCGACCCAGTCACCTGTCGGCCTGGCCATCTACGACACTGATCTGCGCCTGACCTGGTGCAACACGGCCTATGAACGAGAGATCGGACAGCCGTTCGCCGAGTTCCGCGGCCTTCACCCCGACCAGATGTACAGCGAGGGAAGATTTGTGACCAAGGGGCATCCGCCCACGCTCGACGGCGTCATGCGCCACGTGCTGGATACCGGGGAACCCTTTCTGGACCTGCATTTCCTGGGTCGGCCACCCAGCGATCCGGAGACGGATCACCTCTGGTCCTGCGCCTACTACCGGCTCCAGGACGCCGACGGCCACGTCTTCGGAGTGTGCGAGGACGCGTTCGACATCTCCGACCGTCACAGGGCGCAGCGGCGGCTGGCCCTGCTCGTCGAGGCCGGCCGCAGGATCGGAACCACCCTCGATGTGATGGTCACGGCCGAGAAGATCACCGAGATGGGGGTGCCGGCGTTCGCCACCACCGTCACGGTCGACCTTGCGCGGATGGTACTGGAAGGCGAGTTGCCGGCCGCCAGCGGTTCGGCGGCCATGCCTCTGGTCCGAGTCGCCCGCTCGAGTGAGGAGACCGGCGCCGAGGAACCGGGACAGCGGGCTTCGCCCTCATCCGTCGCAGACCACCCGCCCGTTGAATACCCGTCCGGTTCTCCGCAGGACCGCAGCCTCTCCTCGGGCGGACTCGTGCTCGACGACACCACCCTGGTCGTGCCGCTCCGGGTGGGGAGCGGCATGCTGGGACTCGTCACCTTCGTCCGCGGTGCCGCTTCCGCCAACTTCGACAGCGGCGAAGTGGCACTGGCCGACGAACTGGTGGCCCGTGCGGCTGTGTCCATCGACAACGCCCGCCGGTTCACGCGTGAGCGCACCGCCGCCCTGGCCCTGCAGCGCCAGCTGCTGCCGCAGCAGCTGCCCGAGGGGTCAGCGGTCGACCTTGCCTACCGCTACCTTCCCACGGACGACGTGACGGGGGTCGGTGGCGACTGGTTCGACGTCATCCCCCTGTCCGGGACCCGGGTCGGACTCGTGGTCGGCGACGTGGTCGGCCACGGTCTGCAGGCAGCCGCCACCATGGGGCGACTGCGTACGACCGTCCGCGCGTTCGCCCAGATGGACATGGACCCCGTCGAACTTCTCTCGCGGCTGGACGATCTGGTGGCGCAGTCGGCGGAGGAACAGTGGGGCGAGATGGGCACGCCGGACGGCACCCACGCCGATGTGACCACGGGAGCGACCTGTCTCTACGCGGTCTACGACCCGGTGTCGCGGCGATGCGTCATGGCCAGGGCCGGGCACCTGCCACCGGCGATCGTCGATCCGGACGGCCGGGTGTCCTTCGCTGACCTGCCGGCCGGCCCGCCCCTGGGACTCAGCGGCCTGCCGTTCGAGTCCATGGAGATCGAGCTGCCTGTGGGCAGCCTGCTGGCCCTCTTCACCGACGGTCTGGTCGAGGCTCGCGACCGTGACATCGATCATGGACTCGACACCCTGAGACAGGTACTCAGCGACCGGCACGCCTCCCTCGAAGAACTGTGCGACCGTACCGTGAGGGAACTCCTGCCGGGCGGTACGACGACGGACGACACCGCGCTGCTGCTCGTCCGTACCCGCGAACTCGACACGTCGCAGGTCGTCGAATGGGACTTGCCCGCCGAACCCGTCACCGCCGGCCGTGTCCGGGACCTGACGACCCGGCAGCTGCGCGACTGGGGTCTCGGAGAACTGTCCTTCACCACCGAGCTCGTCGTCAGCGAGCTGGTGACCAATGCCGTCAGATACGCCGAGGGGCCGATCCAGGTACGCCTCATCCGTGACCGCACTCTCTTGTGCGAGGTAGCCGACACGGGTCACACGTCACCGCACCTGCGCCACAGCGGCGAGGAGGACGAGGGCGGGCGCGGCCTGTTCATCGTCGCGCAGCTGGTACAGAGGTGGGGGACCCGCTACAGCCGCTTCGGCAAAACCATCTGGACCGAGCAGCCCTTTCCCACGACGTCGGGGCAAGACGGTCCGGCGGCCCCGGGGACTCGTTCTCGGGCGTGAGACGAGCGGCAGCGATGCGGGGTCACCGAGGAGGTGGGGTTGCGCCACGCGGTCGCGGTTGCGGCCCCCGGCCTCCTCCGGCAGGGGCGGCACGACCCGACGCCACGGCTGATCCGATCGCAGTATCGGCCAATGACCGGGCCACGGCTCGGGCCGTCGGCGTGTGCGGAAGTGATTTGCCCCGCCCACCGGAGTTCCGGCCGCGGTACGCGGCGGCGTCATGACGCAGCAGCACGGCGCAGGCACCGGCGGCCAGACCGTTCTTGGTCAGCCTCCCCCGATCCGGGCCGTACGCCTCGCCGACCGCACCCTTGTCGCTGTGATGCACCCATGACTAGGCTCCGGCTCACTTTCACGAACAGCACACTTCTTCTTCATGTCGAATCGGCTCTTCTCCGGTCCGGCGGCTCCGCGTCGGCTGCCGGCGGGGGTGAACGTCGTGAACCAGCCGTCGGCACCGGCATCGCCGGTGCGGGTGTCCCGCAAGGTCCACCGTGACCTGCGAATCCTGTGGTGGACCAATGCCGTTGACGGCCTCGGCACGCAGGCCCCCGGCATCGTCCTGCCGCTGCTGATCCTCGGCGGAGCCCTGTTCGAGGCGGCCCGGCCGCTGCCCTTCCTGGCCGACGCCCTGTCGTACGCCGCGACCGCGCTCGGTATCCGGTCCCTGCGCGCCCCGCGCGACCCGCCCGTGCCGGAACGCCGGAAAGCAACGGCGGGGACCGGCTTCCGGACCGTGACACGCTCTGCGCTGCTGCGGATGGTCCTGGTGTGGGCGTCGGCGGCCTCGGTCATCGTGACGCTGCTGTCGTACACGGCCGTGTTCGTGCTCGCCGCCGACGGTGGCACCACCATCGGGCTGGTACTCAGCGCGTCGGGGGCGGCCGGGCTGGTGGGTGCCCTGCTGGCACCTGGTCTCGTGGCACGGCTGGATGCGCGCGGTGCCGTGGTCCTGGCGACCTGGATTGAACGGTGCCCGAACCCGATGTTCTTGGAACGAAGTCTGACGGTCTCAGCCAAGCGCGTGGGATCCCGTGTCCAACGGACGTGGGGGCTGCACCATCCGTTCCCCGGCGACGAGTGCCACTTCACAGTCAGGACTGATCACGCTCCCGGAAAGAGCAGGTGCAACCTCGCCCTGGACCTGAGCGACTTCCTGTAGGCGGACCCGCTGGGATGGGCCAATCCAAGGTGACCGGCCGCTCGCATCCACCACGTACAGCCCAGGCCCACCAACACCCCGATGACAGAGACCGGTGGGAAAGGACCTATCTTCTCGGGCATGGATCACCAGGGTGAGTTTCGTCGGGCAGCGCTTGAGTTGGGCATACCGGACGACGAGATCAGCAGATTCAGCCAGCACCTTCGTTTGGCGATCGGGTTGTCCGGGGGTAGCGATGGTTCTCCGGTCGGGCACATCGGTGGGTTGCCCCGGCTGCCGGTGGGCATGAAGTGGCCGTCCGCCGGGGACATTCCGTTGCCGTTGCTCCTCTCCGTCGATTGTGGGGCGCTGCCGAGGGTCGACGGCTTCGACCTGCCGACGGACGGGACGCTGCTCTTCTTCGTTGACCGAGAGATGGACTTCGGCGAATCTCGAGCTGCTCCGGGGCAGTATGCGCGAGTCGTGTATGTACCGGAAGGCACCGAAACCGCGGTCGCGGAACCCCCCGACTCCGCGTGTGTCAGCGAGCGCATCGACGTCTGCGCCGAACTCGGAACCGATCTGCCCCTTTGGCTCGAGGAGGGCGACGAGGACTGGCACGAGTTCTGGGAGGATCTCGAGTGGGACGACATGTCGTCCTTCCAGCAGCAGTTGGCCCGGTACATGGAGCGTGAACTGCCGCACCTGGAGGAACTCCGTGCTCTGGCCCACGGCCTCTGGTCGTCTGGCGCCTACTTCGTCATCGGCGGGTATCCCGATGACGAGGTGATCGACAGCCTTGCGGAGCAGACCCTCGCGGGACGCGAGAAGGCAGGCAAGATCCCAGCCATCCCGATCTCGAAATGGTATTCCCACCTGGAGAAGGAAAAGCACCGGCTGGCGAGCGAATGGATCTCGCTCGCCAGTGAAGCCCCGGTCTACGAGGAGTACTACACGAGTTTTGTGATCCGCCACGACGACTTGGCCGCCGTACGGGTGGACAAGGCGCTGGCCGTGACCAATTTCGAGGCCCCGTGACCTGGTTCGACGCACCTGTACCGCTGGCCCCTGCGGTGGCTGCTCACCGCCCGGCTCGACCGTGCCCGGGAACTCCTGGAAACCACTGGACTCGCCGTCGACCACATTGCCGACCGATGTGGTCTGGGCAGCCCCTCCAACCTGCGGTTGCACTTCCGGCGCTCCCTCGGCACGACACCGACCTCCTATCGCGCGGCGTTCGCTCCGAGGGGACGGTCGGATTCCGCCCAGATGTGAACGGGTTGTCGGGGCTCAACGGCTTCGGCGCCGAGGGTCGAGGGCCGAAGGCCGAAGGCCGAAGGGTGACTTACGGCTGCCGGGGGCCACACCGACGTGTCACCCGGACGCGTTTCGCGGGAGGCGGCGGGCGTCTGCTGGATGGCGGGTGGCGACGGTGCCCGGCTCGCTGGTCAGAGGGTGGGGCCATGTGCCTGTTGCCTGGCCAGCTCCTGTCCGATGAGACGGGTCAGTTCGGTCAGCCGGAGACGTTCGGTGGGGTGGAAGTCCTGGGCGTCGATGGTGGCGCGCAGCCGGGTGAGTGCGGAGTGAACGGGAGGCTGGTGGGCGGGTGGGCTGGTCCAGGCGAGTTCGCGCAGCAGCATGGCGATGCGGGCGAGGACGGCGGGTTCGGCGGCGCCGTAGCGCATTGGCTGGGTCACTGCCAGGTCGAGCAGTTCTTCCAGGTTCGGCCGTTGTAGCACGACTCTGACCTGCTGGTCGTTGTCGAGGAGCAGACGGGGGCCAAGGTGGCGTTGTGTCAGTTCGCACAGCAGTGCGGAGGAGTGGGAGAGGGCGTGGACAGCGGTCGTGGGGTCGTTGACGCCTGGGGAGAGTGCTTTGGCGGCGATGTCGGTGAGCTGCCGCAGGCTGAATGCGATGTCCTGGTGGTCGGTGCGTTCGGGGCCGGTGGTCACAGCTTTGGCGGCTGCTTCGGTCAGGCGTGCCCGTGTCTCGGGGGTGAATCGCTCACGGGTGCGTGGCCAGGCGGCGCCCATGGGTGTGCCGGTGATCAGAGAGCTTCCGGGGTGGCGGTCGATGAGCAGGATGGCGTCGGCTGCTACGGCAGCATTGAGTAGGGCTTCCTCGTCCACGGAGGTCAGGAAGCCGGAGGTGCAGGCCGTCAGAGTCAAGGCATCATTGGGCGGTCTGTGAGGGGCGTCCGGGTGGGCTTGGGCAGCGAGGTCCCTGTGTGGCGCGTCCTCCATGTGGGGCAGGAGCCGCTGGATGGTGCGGTCGGCGGCGGAGTGGACGCTGCTCATCATCGTCTCGACGCGGATCTCGCGTGCCAGGTGTGACAGGAAGAGCACGAGGCCGAGGACGCTGGCCAGCGTGAGAAGCAAGGCCACCGTGACCGACATCTGAGGGACAAAGCCGCTCCGCTCGTCCTCGCCGGTGCGTACGGTGCGCAGCACGGTCAGGGCGTAGGTGAACGTGGCGAGGAAGAGTGCCAGAGTCGTCTGGACGTAGCGGTCCGCGGTGAAGGTCCGCAGCAGGCGCGGGGAGAACTGGCTGCTGGCCAATTGCATGACCAGGGAGCCGGCGATCGCCTCCAGCACCGAGCGTGCCGCGTCTGCATTGCCGCCGAACAGGTAGTCCCGCAGCCACGTCGGGATGTCGTGCTGGAACCGTTCATCCAACCGCGGCAGGCCCACGCCCGCGACGACGGCAATTTGGTGGCTCGGAACGTGACGTGGCTGGCCGTCGCGATGCTGGCCTGCAGTGCCGTCGTGGTGGGAGCCCGAGGGGAAGAGTTCTCCGCTCTCCGCTTCCTTTCCGGCGTCGTACTCCTTGCCGCCGTGACGAGGCTGCGGGTACCGGCACCCTATGAGGCGGTGTTCTCCGTCGTCGTGACGCTCGCTTTCTGGTGCGATGTCGGTCGGTGGTACCACCGGGTCCCGGAGTTGGACACGGTGGTGCATTTCCTGCTCACCGGAGCCGGCTCCGTAGTCGCCTTGTTCGCCCTGCTCAGGGGCGCGGGACGAGAGCTGAGGCAGGCTGCCGCCAAGATGCCGCGTTGGACGCTGACCCTTCTGGTCGGCATGGCCGGGACCAGTGCTGCCACGCTGTGGGAGCTCTATGAGTGGGTCGCTGAGCAGGTCTCGCCGGGAACGATGCAGGTCGGATACGGCGACACCGTCGCCGATCTGGCCGTGGGCGTCGCGGGCTCTCTTCTGGCCGGCGCGCTGTTCGCCGGGTCTTCCCGCACCGCCCTGGCGGGCGCTGCTGACGGTGCGGGCGGGACCAAGAGGACCGCGGGGCGAGGGAAGGACTCGTGAGGGCCGGGAGTGCAGCACGTTCTGCCGTGACCGGGCTGGCCGAGACCTCGACGGTCAGGTGCGGCGGCCGCCTGGCAGACGGCTCCCCGTAGGCGTGCGCGGCTTATCGGGTCGGGGATGAACTCCCGTCGTAGACGGGAACCTGCGACTGGATGTTGAAGGTGGCTGTTCCGGCGTCTTCGAAGCGCATGGTGAACTGCATGAAGTCGCCCCCTCTGATCTGCCGACGCACATCGCGCAGCACCAGGTGGGTCTCGCCCGACTCCAGTTCTACGAGCTTGTTCGCCGGCAGTTCCACCCCGCCGGGCTGCGGTTTTCCGTCTGGGCCGACGATATCCACCGAGACCGCGTTCGGCGTGCTGGCACCCACCAGCTTGTCGTCCTCACCACCCTTGTTGTAAAGCCAGACATACGCGGGGACGTCGTCTCCCGGCTGCCACGGTTCGCCTTGCGGCTCAGCCACGTGGGCGTAGCGGATCATGATGTCGCCGACACGGCCGTTCTGGCCCGGCGCCTCCCAGTCCGGGAGCGAAAAGTCGTCATCTCCGCCGCATCCGCTCGCGGTCAGCGCGACGGCAAGCGCGGTCGCAACAAGGGCGCACCGGCCACGCGCCGCGAAGAGAACTGACATGATCGCTCCTTCTCACCGACCCAGCGTTTCAACCTTGCGTACCCCAGGGGGCCCGGGCAAACGGTGCAGAGCTGATCGGGGGGAAGGCGGCCCCCATGCGGTCACGCTGTCCTCACCTATCTGTGTCGATCAACCATGTCCCCCTCGAAGCGCTGTCGGACGTCGTGCGCGAGGCGCCAGTACCGTCATGAGCGGGCGGCGAGGTAGTGCGCCAAGCTGTCGTTGGCGTACTTCGCCCATGCACCCCATGGGGATTGCGGGTGCGGTGGGGCAACTTGCCAGGCAGTAGATAGGGGGAGGGATTCGTCCAGGGCCCGGCTCATTCGGGTGGTGGTGCGCGGCAGGGCGATCTGTTCCTTGATGAGCTGGCCCAGTCGGGGCGGGAGCAGGCGGTTTCGTTTGGATCAGCCGATCGTTGGTCTAGGTGTGCCGTTGACCGACGCGCAAGAGTGCGCGTGGGGGGTGCCGAACTTGGCCGTGAGCTTGTCGAAGACAGCCCGCAGCTTCGGCTCGCTGTTCGGCAGCTGCTTGTCGAACACATTCTTCCCGGCCGGGATCAGGCCGTGGCCGTGATGCGTCTGCTTGCCGACGTCGGTGTCGTTCGCGTCAGGCCGGTGAGGCCGTACGCGTACGCTTGCCCGCGTCGTCGACGAGGCCGAGGACGTTGCCGGTGGCGTCGGTGAGGTAGTAGTAGGACTTCCCCCAGTCGTCATGGAGTTCAGCGTGCCCGCCGGTTCGCGGATGAATCCGGTGTCGCTGCCGCACCGCAACAAGTCCATCGCCACCTGCAGCAACGTCTGGGGCGACTCCAGCGGGACATTCCTGCAGCGCGACGAGTACCCCTTCACCTCGACCAAGGAAGGGTCGAATAACTGATCGTTTCAGAATGAAGTGCTTGGCTAGCCGGATGAACCTTGCGAGGATTCGATCTCAATGGCGCCGATCGGAACCGGGGGCAACCTCCAGTGAGGCAGTGGCGACTCTTACGGGGCGAAGTCCTGGTCGGTGAACTCCATGAGTCCGGGATCGACCAGCCGTCCTTCCTCGCCCACTTCAGCCCGGGACCAGGGTGGGAGAGTGTCAGGGGCCTCTTCGAGGCTTGGGCATCTCTCAGCGGCCCTGACCCAGACGGGACTCGAACTCTTGCAGTCGTGAAGCCTTTGCGGGATCTGGACTTGACCTTGGTGTCGGGTGACGAGCAGGTTCTGCTGGAGGTCTTCAAGAACTGCTCGCTGCGCATCGACGGGCTGGAGGCTCGCCTCCGCTACTGATCCACCGCTGCCTGAGTTCGCTGAAGTCGTCGCAGACAGATGACGCTGCAGGCCAGTTCAAGCAGGCCCTGGTGGAGATCGCCGCGTCGTTCGTAGCGGGTGCGGAGTCGCTTGAACTGGTGCAGCCAGGCGTAGGTCCGTTCAACCACCCAGCGCACTTTGCCCAGCCCGGAGCCGTGGTCAGTGCCGCGACGGCAATCATGGGTTTGATGCCTCGCTTCCACAGCAGACGACGGTACTTGTCGAAGTCGTAACCGCGGTCGGCAGACAACCGCCGGGGCCTGCGGCGGGGGCGCCCCCGCACGCCCCGTATCGGCGGAACCGTATCCAACAGTGGCAGGAGTTGGGTGACGTCGTGCCGGTTACCGCCGGTGAGTGTGACTGCGAGCGGAATGCCGTTACGGTCGACGATCAGATGATGCTTGGAGCCGGGGCGGGCACGGTCGACCGGCGAGGGGCCGACATGGTCCCCCCTTTGAGGGCCCGGATGTGCGAGCCGTCCACGGCGCAGTCGTCGAGGTCCAAGACGTCGGCATGGCGCAACTCGCTCAGGAGGGTGGCGTGCAGGCGGGGCCAGACACCAGTCTCGGTCCAGTCCCGAAGCCGGCGCCAGGCCGTGTCGGGAGACTTGTCGTACCGGGTGGCGATGCCACGCCAGGCCTTCATCTTGTTGATCAGTCGCTCGACGGTGTTCCTCTCCTTGCACGTCAGAGGGCCATGCCTCCCGTTGCGTCGATGACCTGGCCGGTTACCCAGCGTGCGTCGTCGGAGGCGAGGAAGGCCACGATGTCGGCCATGTCTTCCGGCCGCCCGATCCGGCCGAGGGCGGCAAGAGACGCCGCTTGCGCCTCGGCATGCGGATCGCCCAGCAGGGTGGCCGCGCTGGCATCGGTGAGGACGGTTCCGGGGGCCACCGAGTTGACCGTGATGCCCCGGGGGCCCAGCTCCTTGGCGAGGGCGAGACTGAAGTTGTCCAGGGCTCCCTTGGTGGCGCCGTAGGCGATCATTCCCGGCGTGGCCAGGCGGGCCACGGAGCTGGAGATGTTGATGACCCGGCCCCCGTCGCGCAGGCGCGGCAGTCCCTGCTGCGTGACGAAGAACGGTGCACGCACGTTCACGGCGAAGACCTTGTCGAAGGCGTCCTCGGTCAACGACTCCAGGGATGCGAAATCCCCGATGCCGACGTTGTTGACGATGATGTCGAGCTTCCCGTCGGGCACGTGCTCCGTGCCCGCGGCGTCGAAGGCGGCCCAGAGGCGGGCCGCGTCGCCGCGTTCGCCCAGCCCCGCCTGGAGTGCGAAAGCCCGTCCTCCGTTCTTGCGGATGTTTTCGACGGTCTCGCTCGCCGCCGTCTCGTCGCGGGCGTAGGTGACGCCGACGGCGGCGCCGTCCTGGGCGAGCCGCTCCGCGATCGCCCGGCCGATGCCCCGGCTGCCGCCGGTGACCAGTGCGACCTTGTCCTCGAGTGCTCTTGCAGACATGGCGGAAGACCGCCTCCCGTTCGTCGAATCGTCTCTTGAGTGCTATGGAGCGCCTAGACCAGCGGCTTGTGTTCGGGCCACCACCGCTGGACGGCTTCGACAGCCGTCGTCGGGCTGACGTTGAAGCAGAGCTTCGCGCCGGGTGCCAGCTCGTGGGTGGTGTTGACCAGCACCTCCAACAGCGGGGTCAGCTCCGGGTCCAGCCGGACGCCGGCGCCGATCAGCACGATGTCGTAGTCCTTGGCGGTCAACGCGGCGCGAAAGACCGCCTCGGCCGTGCGGCCGTAGTCGAGCAGGCAGACATCGACACTGAGGCCGAGCTCCTCGAGCCGAGCCCGGCCCGCGGCCATTCCGGCCCGGACCGCCTCGGCGTCGATTTCAGGGAACGCCGCCCGTGACGAGGGCGCGTCGTCCACCAGCGCTGGATCCAGTCCGACGTTGAGCATGGACGGGGACATGTCGGTGTACCTCCGGTGACCTGGGGTTTCTCGGACCCACGGTAGGCGCCTGGAGGTCGGGCGGCCCTCCCACATTTCTGGGATACCGTGGCAAGGGTGAGTTCCCCGATGGTCCGGCGCGAGACCGTGCGCGACATCGAGGCGATCTGCCGTCTCGACCTCGACTCCCGAATACTGCGCCGCCGGATCGCCGACCGGCTGACACGCCTCATCCCGGCCGACTCCTACTGCTTCAGCACGATCGACCCGATGACGCTGCTGACCGCCGACCAAGTCAGCGCCGGGCTCGTACCGGAGGCGGCCGCGGCCGCCGCGCACAACGAGTACCTGGTGGACGACGTCCTGAAGTTCGCGGCGCTGGCCCGCTCCGAGGTGTCGGCGGGCACGCTCGGTGCGGCCACCGGCGGTGATCCGGAATCCAGCCACCGCTACCGGACCGTGCTGCCGATGATCGACGCACGGCATGAGCTGCGGGCGGGCTTCGTGGTGGACGGCCGCTGCTGGGGCGTCGTCGCCCTCTTCCGCGGCGGCCGGCGGCCTGACTTCACCCCGGCCGACGTCGGCGTCCTGCGGCGGTTGTCCGCCTCGGTCGGTGCGGCCCTGCGCCGGGCCGCCCACCGGGCACCCGACGACACCGCTGCGGGCCCGTCCGAGGCCGGAGTGCTCCTGCTCGACCAGGACTTGCGGCTGTTTTCGGAGAACCTGGCCGCGAAACTCTGGCGGGACGAGCTGGGCCCGTCGCAGGCGGAACTGCCGTCCGCGATCCTGGAGGTGGCCGCACGGGGAAGAGGCGCTGAGCTGCCGGCGTACGGACGCATCCGCGGCCGCTCGGGCCGGTGGCTCTCCGTCCAGGCCTCGCCGCTGAGTGGTGGCCCGCACCCGGCGGCCATCGCCGTGACGGTACATCCGGCGCCGGCCGCCGACGTGGCCGAGATACTGCTGCTCGCGTACGGGCTTACACCGCGCGAGCGGGACGTGCTGGCGCGAGTCGTCGCCGGTCTGCCGTCGCGGACCATCGCCGTGGAACTGCACATCACCGCGGCGACCGTGCAGGACCATCTGAAAGGTGTGTTCGCGAAAACCGGTGTCCGCAGCCGCAGCGAACTGGTGGCGACGGTCCTGGGCCTGTGACCGGACGAGTGATTACTGAGTTTTTCGTTAGGGACCGTATCCAGTTGTGATCAATCTGCGGGATTCGACCTCGCGGCACGGCGTGAGCCGGTGGACCTGGTGTCATGACGCAGGTGCAACTGAGCGACGCTGAATGGGAGTTCGTCGAGTCCTATCTGCCGATCGGCCCGGTTCGGTCCGTATCCCGAGCGGTTGCGGCAGCAGTTCGAGGGGGTGATCTGGCGGTTCAGGACCGGTGGGCAGTGGCGGGAGATGCCGGCTGAGTTCGGTGCCTGGCCCACCGTGCACAACCGCTTTAGGCAGTGGCGCGACGCGGGCGTCTTCCAGGCCCTGCTGGAGGGGCTGATCGCGGAGGCGGCCCGGCGGGACGAGGTGGACCTGTCCCTGGTCAGTATCGACTCCACCACCGTGCGCGCCCACCAAGACGCGGCCGGCATGCACCTGCGCCCAGACGTCCTCACCGCGCTGGAGAAGGCCGCGGCCGAAGAATAAGCCAGGCCAAAGGGGGCGGCAACAACGGACGAACCGGACAGGACATCGACACCGACCCCGGACGGCAGGAGCGGCGCCGCGTCCGGCGCCGGCACCGGCTGCGGCTGAAGGCCGCTTCGACGGGCCGCTCCCGGGGCGGGCAGACCAGCAAGATCCACCTCGCCGGCGACCGCAGGTGCCGCCCGCTGGTGTGCTGCTCCTGACCGCCGGACAGGCCGCCGACAGCCCTCAGTTCATCCCCGTCCTGAACCAGATGCGCGTCCGTCTGCCCGTGGGCCGTCCGCGCACCCGGCCGGACGCCGTGGCGGGCGGGCGACAAGGCCTATTCCTCCCGTGCCAACCGCGCCCACCTGCGCAAACGCCGCATCCGTGCGGTCATCCCGGAGAAGAAGGACCAGCTGGCCAACCGCAAGAAGAAGGGCTCCCAGGGCGGTAGGTCCGTCGACTTCGACGCCGAGGTCTACAAGGAGAGGAACACCGTCGAGCGGCTGATCAACAAGATGAAGGCCTGGCGTGGCATCGCCACCCGGTACGACAAGTCTCCCGACAGCTACCTCGCCGGCCTCCACCTACGCGCCTCGATGATCTGGCTCAAGGACCTCACCCGAGCCACCCATTGATCGGAACTCATTACGGTCCCTAGTGCCGTAGCAGGCAACGTTTGCCCTGTAACCTCCTGGGGTGTCAGCTCGTGCTGAGTGGTGCGCTCTCCTCATGGTCGAGCTGGTGGTCCGCCCAGATGTAGCTTTCGGGAAGCAAGTCGGTGACGGGCACCATCCGGAGGCCGTCGTTTGTCCCGACGATGACCTTGAGGGCTGGGAAGTAGTCAAGAAGGACCTGGCGGCAGCGGCCGCATGGGGGCACGACGCCTCGGTCGCGGTCACCCACGGCGACGATGGTGTCCAGGTCGTAGGCGCCCTGGGCGGCAGCGGCGCCTATCAGCACCAGCTCCGCGCAGGGGCCTCCAGTGAAGTGATAGGCGTTCACCGCGGTGACGATCCGGCCGTCTCGGGCGCGGGCCGCAGCCGCCATGGTGTGGTTGTCGCCCCGGCAGCGTGTGGCCGCGACGTGTGCCGCTGTCCGGATCAGTTCGTGGTCGACACGGTCGGTCTGTGTGGTCATCTTCTCTGCCTTCTTCTTGCACGGTCAGGCGACGTTGGCCTTGTCGACGACGGCGCGTAGGCGCCGGTCGTCGGCGTGGCGGTTTCGCCAGATGATGTAGCGGCGGATCATGCTGCCCTGTTCCTTGTGGCTGGCGTGGTCGGTGCCGTCGAGGGTACGGTGACGCCCGCGCTGCTCCGCTCCAGCAGCGGAACCCCGACTTCGCGTTCGAGGACCCGGATGGAGGTGGACAGGGCCTGCTGGGACAGATGGAGCCGGGCGGCTGCGCGGGTGAGGCTGCCTTCCTCGGCGACGGCGATCAGGTGATCGAGTTTGTTCAGGTCCAGTCGCACCTCAACGCCCTTCGGCTCGATGGCGGACGGTGAAGAGGTTGGCTGTCAGCGTGGCGGCAACCGCCAGGCCCATGCCCAGGACGGCGCCGCCGATTCCCAGGGCGGGTGCGCTGAAGCCCAGAGCCAGCACCACGAGTGCACCGGCGACTACCAGCAGGGCGTGTCCCATCGCTCCGGTACGGGTGGCCCGGTGCAGTGCTCCCAGTATCAGGAGCGCGATCACCACGGGGACGGCGACCGACAGTCCGGCACCCCGGGTGGAGAGGTGTCCGTGGTGTTCGGCGGCGTCCAGAGCCGCCTCCAGGCCCGCGCCGATCGCGGCCAGCGCGGCGAAGACCACGTAGTGGCCGTACCCCCAGACCAAGGCGGTGCGCAGGGTGGTCAGTCCGGCGTCGTTTCCGGTGAAGTAGATCCACCACAGGGCGAAGACGAGCAGCAGCCCTCCGATCGCGATCATGAGAACGGGGGCGGACAGGCCGTGGTCGTCCACAGCGGAGCGGACGGCGGCGAGTGAGCCTAGGATCACCTCGCCCAGGACGATGATGGTGAAGAGGCTGTAGCGCTCGGCGATGTGCCCGGGGTGCCAGCTGGTGGGGTGGCCCCGGTATTCGGCCCATGCCGGTACGGCCAGCTCGGCTGCGACCAGGACCAGGAAGGTGGTCCAGGCCCAGGCACCGGGTGCCCACAGGCGGGCGACCCAGCAGATCTGTACCACGGTGATACCGGCGGCGTAGTGCAGTGCGCCGCTGCGGCCCTCGGGATGCTCGATGGCGGCGCGCAGCCACTGAGCGACCATCGCGACCCGCATCACCACGTAGCCGGCCACGACGAGGGTGAAGTCACCGTCCTCGAACACGGCGGGCACACCTGATGCCAGTACGAGCACGCCGGCCATCTGCAGCAGCGTCAGAAGCCGGTAGGGAACATCGTCGGTGTCGTAGGCGGAGGCGAACCAGGAAAAGTTCATCCAAGCCCACCAGATCGCGAAGAACACGGCCGCATAGGCGGCCAGCCCGGAGCCGACATGGTCTTCGGCGAGGGCGTGGTGAAGCTGGGACGCTGCCTGGGAGACGGCGACCACGAAGGTCAGGTCGAACAACAGCTCCAGCGGCGTCGCCGCCCGGTGTCCCTCTCTCGGGTCCCGCCCGCGCATCAGCCGCCGCAGCGGTCCGGTCGAGTCTGGGGTGGCGTCAGCCTGGCCGCTCATTACGTCTTCCTTCCGCGCTCGGTCGGCGTCACTGATCGCCCCTTCCTTCCTGCCCGGCCGGGAAGCCACGGGCACAGGCGCCGAGCGGGCCGGTCCGCCCAGCTCGCGAGCCTGGATGGCATCGGTGTTGTGCTGTACGCATCCTCCGGTGCCGCCGGTATGGCTCGCCCTCCGGCCACGAGGCGGGCCGGTGAGCGAGCCATGCGGCCGGGCGAGGGCTCCCATGGGAGCCCCCGTACCCCGGATGGCGGCCAGGAGGACCGCGTCAGGCTTGGCCGGTCTCGAAGCGGCTGATGCGCCCGTCCGTGACGGTGAAGGCCCACCGCGTGCGCATACTGCCCCAGGTGGCGTTGGTATACGTGGCCGTCAGGGTCCGGCCGTCGGCGGAGACGTCCTCGACGTCCATGCGGCTGTTCGAGGAGAAGATCTCACGCTCCGCCCACGCCGTGAGGTCACGGTCGGTGCCGTCGTCGGACATGGTGGCGTCATCGGTCAGCGTGGCGAAGAAGGCGTCCTTGTCGCCGGCGTTGACGGCAGCGACGAAGGCGGCCACCGCGGGGTCACTCGGATGTGCGGTCATCAGGACCTCCTGGTGCTTCGCGCGAGGCGCCGACGCGGGCGTCCCGGCCGTGCCCGGGGGCCGGCTGGGATACCCGCGTCGGGAGGCCATTCAACGGGTGGTGTAGCCGCCGTTGGGGAACATCGTCTGGCCGGTGAACCACCAGCCTTCGGTGGCCAGGAACCTGATGATCGGGACGATGTCCTCGATCTGGGTGAGCTGGTTGCCCATCGCCTGCGACTTGTGGAACTCCACCCGCTCCGGAGTCTCCTGACCGTAGAAGAACGGCGTGTCCATCGGCCCCGGGGCCACCATGTTCACGGAGACCCCGCGGTCCGCGAACTCCTTGGCCGCCGCACGGGTGAAGTGCTCCAGCGGCGCCTTTCCACCGGCGTAGGTGGAGTAGCCGTCGGTGAAGGCGGCCAGCAGCGACGTGCCGAGACTGATGATCTTGCCGTGGTCGTTCAGTCGGCGTCCGGCCTCCTGGATGAAGAAGTACGCCGCCTTGGCGTTGATGCCGAACATGCGGTCGTACTCTTCCTCGGTGGTCTCCAGGATGGGCTTGCGCAGCACCATCCCGGTGGTGTTGACCGCGATGTCGGCGCCGCCGTAGGTGTCCACGGCCGTGTCGAAGAGCCGCCGTACGTCGGCCACCTTCGTCAGGTCTCCCTGGACGGAGACGGCCTGCCCCCCGGCCTCCTGGATCGCCTTGACCGTCTGCTCGGCGTCACTCTCGGAGGTGTGGTAGTGCACGACCACCTTCGCCCCGGCCTCCGCGAACGTCCCGCTGATCAGCCCACCCAGGTTCTTCTCGCCACCGCCGACGACGGCGACCTTGTCCCGCAGCGAGTTCTCAGTCATGCTCCGCGCTCCCTCACGTCCTTGTCGGCGATCGTCTTGATCACTTTCCACAGACGAGCCTAGGCAGACATTCCGGGCATCGGGTAACAGAAGTTCTGGGTCGCTCCACAAGCATCATCGTTACCCCCCAGTCAGCGGATCGGGGCGCCGGAGAGTGGCTGACTCCCTCCTTCCTCCCGGCGTCGCCCAGGTGCCGTCGAAGGCCCATATCCGCAGCTGGCTGTAGATGCCCCGTCAGTTGCCGCACTTCTGCGGCGGGTGGACCCACTGCGTGCCGGTCTGGAACTTGTAGGCGATCGCGTCGATCACTTCACGATGGTCACGCCAGCGGCCACCCCGCTTCGGCGTCCGGTGCGGGAGCAGCGGCTCGATCCGCGCCCACTGGGCATCAGTCAACGACACACCCGGACCTACGACCGACTGATCCAAACGAAACGGCCCAACTGCCTCGACAGCATCCCGAAGTCGGCCCAGTCCGTGGGGAAGAAGGCCATTCAGGACATCTACAACGCCGAGGACCGCGAGCACGCGGCCGCTGCAGTCAAGGCGTTCGCCAAGCAGTATGGCGCGAAGTTCCCCAAGGCGGTGAAGAAGATCGTCGATGACGGGCGAGCCGTGAACGCATGCCACCTCGTCGCCCTCGTCCGAGCCGGAGCCCACTTCGAACACGGCTACCTCGTGGAACGGCCGCAAACGACCGCAGCATGAATCATGAACAGGGTGGCGGACCTGCCTCAAAGTTCGAGATCATCCGATCATGTCGGATGACACGCCAGGACGAGACCTCCCAGCCGGCTTCGGGTTCCGGCCGTATCGGGGCGACGAGGATCACGGCCCCATGGCCGCGGTGCGGCTGGGATGTGTCGAACGGGACCGGGTCGACGCCCGTTCGGTTGTGGAGGGGCTCCCGACAGCGGCCGAGATCGCCGAGGCCTCTGCCAAGCTGGACGAGCCGTCCACGAACCAGGTCCTGGTGGTGCGCGACGGGAGCGTCGTCGGCTACGCGACGATCCGGTGGTGGCAGGAGCGGGACGATACGTGGCTCTACCTGCACCGCGGCTACCTCTTGCCCGAGCATCGCCACCAGGGCATCGGCTCAGCCATGCTGAGCTGGGCCGAAGAGCGGATCCGCCAGCTCGTCGAAGAACATGGAACGGCGCGGACGGCAGCGATCGGCGCGAACGCCATGGCCTCCGAGCAGGACGCCACGGCGCTTCTGCTCGCAGCCAGCTACCGACGTGTCTTCAGCCTGGTCGAGCTGGAGCTGGGCGATCTGCAGCAGCTGCCCGAGCCGGCCAGCGAACTCCCGGCCGGGATACGGACGGGGCCGATCGGGACCAACCACTACCGTGCGGCCTGGAGGACGGTCGTCGATTCGTATGCGGACACCGGTTTCACTCAGAGATGGTCCTTCCAGAACTTTGTCGACACCGCCGACCCGGCATGCTGGAGGGCTGCCTGGAGGGGGCAGGACATGCTCGGCGTGGCCCTCTGCTCCATCCGCCGTCACGGCCACACCGTGGGCGAGGTCGAAGAGCTGAGTGTCCGAACGGACCAGCGAGGCCTCGGAATCGGCCGGATCCTGCTGCTGGACGGGCTGCGAAGCCTTCGCGAGCAGGGAGCAACGACTGCCAGGCTGTCCACGGGCATGGCAAATCCGCACCGGTCCTACGATCTTTACGAGAGCGTGGGGTTCCGGAGGCAGAACGAGTACGTCCGTTACCGCAAGCCGCTCGCCTGATCGACCAGTCATTGGGCTGTCCGGTCGGTCCACAGAATTTGACAATTCCTCGCCGTCGCTTCATCGAGGTGTACGACGCCGACGCCTACCTCGACGACGCAGCCGCCATGGACGACGACGTGCTCCACACCGTTCTTCGGCGCCGCGCGGGCGGCGAGTCCGTCGAACAGATCCAGCCCGACCTGATCATCCCCACCGGCCAGCGCGAGGGACAGACCCCCTCCGTCGCCAGCCTCTACCGGGCGCTCGCCGAACACGCGAAGCGCGAGGCGTACCCCGAAGCCGTCGAGGCCGCGCCGCGACAACCTGGCGATGCGCACCGAGCGCACCGTCTGGGCCGCCCGCCGCACCCGATTCCCCACAAGCCCGACCGCCCTTCGGGCAGCCCGGCACAGAAGGTCCCGCCAACCTGATGGCGCAGGTCAAAGGCCGGCGTCACCGGTGGTGTTCGCGGCGCACACGGGCGAAGTCAGTGGTGCGGGCCGGGCCGGGCCGTGTTCGGCGAGGCGCCGGGTTCACTCGTCGTCGCCGTTGTCATCGTGGTCAAGGTCGACCGGTCCCGGATCGCGCAGCGGGCGCAAAAGCGCCGGCGGCCAGGAGGGAGGCGTTGAAACTGTAGCGGCCGAGCACCTTGGGCTCACGGTGCTTGAGCGGGCAGAGTCGGTCCGCCCTCGTCACGGATTTCGAGGCCCTCGATGCGGAGCTGAGTGACGGCGGCATCGACGGAGCGTCGTCAAGAGCACCACCGCATTCAAATGTGGCCCCGTGAGCCTCAACTGATCGTCCGTCCCGTACCGGTACGCATCTCGGTGAGGTCCATCTGAGCACCTGACACGGCGACTTTGGTCGCCCTGTAGGCAGGTGTCAGGCGCAACGGTGTGCGGAGGAGGCATAGACATGCCAAGGGAGAGCAAGCATCATGATCCTTGATCAAGATTTTCGTGCCTGCCCGACACCTCCCATGAGGAGCATGATGTCTTCGCACACGTCCCGCAGCAAGCCCCGCGCCCTTGCCGCCTTGGGCGCCCTGGCAGCCGTACTCGCCTGCGGTGTCGCCGTTTCCCCTTCCGCGAGCGCGGCCGGTGTTCACCCGACCTGCAACACCACCAAGGCCGTCTCCATCACCTCGGGCCACTCCGTCACGGTGCCCGCTTATGGCAGCTCCAAGAGCCTGACCTGCAAACTGGTACTCAACCAGACCACGGAGAACCCAGCCGTGAAGGCGTTGCAGCGGAGCCTGAAGAGTTGCGAGGGCTACTCCTACCTGGGCGTCGATGGTTTCTACGGCCCGCAGACGTTCCTCGCCGTTGAGGCCCTCCAGGGCAAGTACAGCCTCTTCCAGGACGGCATCTACGGCCCGAACACCCGCGACAGCATGAAGCACTACAGTTCGACGCTGGGCTGCGCCCGCCTCTGAGACCGCGATTCAGCGCCTGACGGCTCTGGCCTTCCCTCGCGGCTAGCCGGCTCGGCCGGACGACGGGGCAGTACGGGGACAGCGCGGCGAGGACGACACTCCGGGAGTGTCGTCGAGTCCCGCACCGTCTCCCCCGCGTCGTCCAGCCCAGGTGCCCGCGTTTTCCCCGTTCAACCGCTCTGTCAGGCCACACGGCGCGATGCCCCCGCCGATGCCGTCCTCGGCGGCGAGCGCAGCGGGCGATGCCTGCGGGACGAGACCGCGCCCAAGCTCCCCGGACGGGCAGGTCTCCACCCGCTCCTCGACTGAGGGCCCTGACATGCCCAAAGCTACAAAAGTTCCTTACGCATCAACGTGCACATCGTTTCGTAGCGGCGCAGCGACCCATCCGGGGCTTGCTCGTGCCACGAGTCAGGCCGGCGGTCGTAAGCGACATAGCCCAGCCGTTCGTACAGCGCCCGAGCCCGGGGGTTGTTCTCCTCCACGCCGAGTTCGGCTTGCCGCAGACCACGGTTCATGATCCGAAGCTCTAATGTTTCGACAAGGAAGGTGCCGATCCCGCACGATTGCAATGCCGGATGGACAGCCAACTGCCACAAAGTGCCAACACCCTCCTTGACTCGGTAGTCGACGCCACCCTTCGCAACGGGAATGTCCGTTGCAGAGCAGACCGCAAGATAGTCGACCTCGCCGAGCCGGGCACGCTCCAACTGCGTCGCGACGCTGGCCAAGTGGAGTCTGGACCCCGACCACCCGCACGACGCGAGGTCCGCATGTACGAAGACGCGTGCTGACAGCTTCACCACAACGCTGGTCATCCTCACCACCTCCGACCAGCCAGCGTCCATTCCCACCACACGGGACGCAACGCCATTTCACATCCACGCTCCTGGCAAGCCGCGACCCCGGCCCACTGGCATGCGTGGTGATGGTCGAGCGCTTGGTGCCGGACGAGTTGTGGGAGCTGTTCCAGCGGGTGGTGCCATCTCCGGCGCCAATCTTCACGACGGCCAGGCACTCCGAGCCGCTCGTACGGGGCATCCCGCCGATTCGCTCCCGCCGCGGGCCCCGTCGACGCCTCCCCGCCAAACTGCACGCGGACAAGGGATACGACTACGACCGCCCGCGCCGATGGCCTCATCTGCTACCGCAGACTCGCCAAATGAGACGAACTCTTCGTCGTGCACCGCAGCGGCGACACCGGGTCACCCAGCTCGTCGGGCTCGACCAACGCGCACAGAGCCGGCCGCAGCCCTGGATCAAGGTCCGCTGCCCTCTTCCAGCCACCACCAGGACAACGAACGAGGAGGAGACGGTCCCCGACAGCCCGGATGGCTCACGACCATCGCACCGGCCCAGCGGCCCGATGTGCGTCACCGGCATGCCGGATGGTCCTCGCGGGACGGTTGCGGCCGGAGGGACGGCAAGATCAGGTGCCACCAGTCGGTCAGGCGGTCGTTGAGGACGGTCGTACCCTCAAGGGCCTCGGTGAGAGTGCACAGGCCGAAGAACGCAGGCACGAGAGCGCGGGCCGCGCGGGCGGGGCGGACGTGCTCGCTGACCTGTCCTGCCAGCCGGGCCTGCGCGAGCAGTCGCGTGGCGGCGGCGGTCCACAACGCGAAGGGGTGGGGTACGGGAGCTCTGATGACGGTGCGCTCGGCCCACAGACGGGCACCGGCACGCGTCACGGGATCCCGGGTGAGGGCGTGCGCAATGTCGTAGCTGAGGGCAACGAGCCGTTCGAGCGGGGGAAGCGTCTCGTCTCCGTATCGTGCAGCGAGCTGAGACCAGGTGGCGAACCGGTCCTCGACGACGGCGACGGCGATCCCCTCCTTGCCGGTGTAGTGGAAGTACACCGCACCGCTGGTCCGGCCCGACCTCGCGCTTATGTCATTGACGCTGGTGGCCGCGTATCCCTGCTCAGCGAACAGTTGAGCGGCCGCTTCAAGCAGTGATCTGCGGGTTGCCTTCGCCCGTTCCTGCAATGTTCCGTCCGCCCTCGCTCTGTTTTCACACCACCCAAGAATTTAGTGCGCCAGCGTACGCCTGGCGTTCAGACAGGGCACTTTCGTGCACTGATTACACAGTTCTTTCGAATGCGAACGCCTGCGAGTGGTATCGGAAGCAAAGCACTCCAGGGCCCCGCACTGTCCGGCATGCGCGGCAACCGACGTGCCCGGACACGGGGTTGAAGGTCTCGGCGGCCGCGTAGCAGATGTCGCCGCCGCACAGCCATACGCCTGTTTCCGGCGCACGCCTAGTCACCGAAAAGGGTTATTGCCCGATTTGCCTGGACGGAAATAACGTAGCGGTCGCTATCTTTCCGTTTCCTCCGGATACGGAAATGCGACATACACGCGAAGGTATGGGAGACCCCAGTGACCCGCTCGGACCACGATCTGCTCGACTGGTCGCCCGAAGCCGTCGTCTTCGACTGTGACGGCACCCTGATGGACAGCGAACGCCACTGGCAGGAGGCTCGCAGCCAGGCGTTCCGGGAGCACGGACTCCAGCCACCGCCCGGGTTTGCCGAGCAGGCCCTAGGCCTGCACTACGAGGACTGCGGCCGACTCATGGCGCAGTCCGTGCAAAAACCCGAACTGACCGAGGATCTGACAGCCGCGCTTCTCGACCACTTCCTGGCACTCGTCACCGACGAACCACGGACGATGCCAGGTGCGGTCCGGATCGTACGGCTGCTCTCCGGCCGCCTGCCGCTGGCGGTGGCCAGCAACTGCCCGAGGGTCGTGGTCGAAGGCAGCCTGGTACGGGCCGGGCTGCTCGAGCACTTCGAGCACCTGGTCGTACCCGACACCGGGGACCGCGTGCGCCCCAAGCCGCACCCCGATGTGTACGCCGTGGCGGCCCGGCTCTGCGGTGTCCTCCCGCACCGGGCGCTGGCGGTGGAGGACTCCCTGACCGGTGTGGAAGCGGCCCGACGGGCCGGCCTGCGGGTCCTGGGCGTCGGCCCACGGCCGAACGGCGACGGTACCGTCCGGGCCGACAGGTGGCTGCCGACGCTGGACGCTCCCGAACTGCTGGCCTGGGCGGACACGCTCGGCAGCCGACGGGAACGCAAAGGCCGTGACAGCTGACTGAGGTCCGGCAACGCCGAGCGCTCGCGCTCCCCGGTGGTCACCGGCGGCGGCACATCGGGGCGGCGGGAGCACACCGCTCCTGCACCGCAGAGGATGGCAGTTGTCACCGAAGTGCGGCACGATCGACCCCGCGACCGGCACCTGCACCGCTTGGGCCGCCGGCACCAACTCCGGCACCTCCTGCGCGGCCCCGTCATCGGGGGCGGCCAGGGCCTCGGCAGCTCCACCCGAGCGATCACCCGGCGTTCCAACACCGCTTCTGCTGAGCCGAGTTCAGCCAGGATCCGGCCCGCCTCCGCCTGAAGCCACTCCACCCGCACCCGGGCGGCGGCCTCCCGCTCCTCCCGCAACCCCATCGCCGACGCCACCGGCCACCTCCACATCGTCGAGGACGACTGACCGCCCGAACCATGCCCGACCAGCGCACTACTACAGCTTGGCCCGCATGGTGGCGTCGCCAAGCCCCGGCACCGCGGCGTCGAGCACCTGGTCGACGCGATCTCCAGGGCGGTCCGCAGGGCTATACAGGCTCCGCGGTTACGGCCGGCGGTCGTGGTGCCGGTGAGGTCGCCGGCGAGCAAGAGGTCAGCCGTCGGCAGGAGGTTTCAACTGAGGTCGTCGGAGAGACGGGTGCGGAGGGGCGGGGGACGTGCTCCCCGCTCAAGCACCGGAAGCTGAATCTGCTCGGCCGCTACAGCTTCACCGCCCAGGTCCCGGCCTCCGGCGCCCTGCGTCCGCTGCGAGACCCGGACGCGCTGGAGCTGGACGTGGACGGCGGTGGCCAGGAGTGAGCACCAAAGCCCGAACGAGGTGCTGTTCAGCCTTCGCCGTCACCGGGATGCCAAGGCGTGGTGTCAGAGGGTGGCCTGCGGGTGTGCGGGGCTGAGGTAGTGGACGGTGCTCTGGACGGAGTGTTCGCTGAGGAGGTCCTGCAGTTCGTCGGCGGCGGTGGTCAGGAGATGCCCGTCGCGGTTGGCGTGGAGGGTTTCGACAACGAAGGCGACGTGGGTGGAGTTCTCGGTGACGCGGGTGCGGTGGGCGTCGCGGTGGTTCCAGTGCCGCGTGAGGACGTCAGTGGTGTCGGTGTAGATGATCTCACCGGTCTTGGGGTTCTCAACGGTGTCGGGTTCGCCGAGCGGGGTGAACGTCTCGGTGCCCTCGGCGTAGCGGATCTCGACGTCACCGGTGACGTGGTCGAGGTCGAAGGCGCCGGCGGGCAGGCCGTGACGGACAGAGACGGCGTTGTAGGAGTCGACGGCCGGGTTGATCCGGGGCAGCGTTCCCTTCTTCGCCAGGCGGCGGCCGAGGGCGTCGACGCTGGGCCGGACGCGGCGGGGGTTGGTGCCGAAGGAGCGGTAGGCGGTGTGCCATGCCTCGATGCGCGGGTCGCTCTCGTCGGCGGGGGTCCAGGCGCCGGTGGCGAGGTCCTGTTCCAGGATCTCCACAGCGGCGGCTGTGCGGGGCCAGGGCTCACGGCCGTGCAGGCCGGTGGCGGTGACGACGGCGATCAGGGTGTCGGGGAAGGCCTCGGCGACGGCGGGGCTGATGCGGAAGGCGGTCATCGTGAGAGCAATTCCATTCCGGGAGCGGGCTGGGGTGAGGGTGGTCAGGACTTCCAGGTGCCGACGCGGTCCAGGCGGCGCAGCTGCTGGGCCGCGGTGGGCGCGTCCAGCGCGGTGCCGCGTTCGGTGAGCCGGCGGGCGGTGTCAGTGCGCTGCTCGACGGGCTTGTGGTCGTCGTACTTGAATTTGGCGCGGACCTCGGCGACGGCTAGGCGCAGGCCGCGGATGCCGGGCAGCATCCGCCCGTAGGGAGGCTGGTCGGGATCGACGGGGGCGTGGTCGCCGTCGGGCTGGAAGTGGGCCAGCTGGCGGCGCAGCAGTTCGGCCTTGTCCTCGGGTTCGTCGACGATGGTGGCCTGGCAGGTGAACTGGACTGCGGCGTAGTAGCTGGTGGGGACGCCGTCGGTGGGCGGGATGCCGGGCTTGGCCCGCCAGGGTCCGGGGATGAAGGCGTAGTCGCTGGTGACGGTGAAGGTGACGTTCGGGTCGGCCTCGATCGTCTTCCAGACGGGGTTGGGGCGGGCGAGATGGATCAGCAGGACTGTGCCGTCGACGGTGAAGTGGGTGGGCACGACGACCGGGGCCTGGTCGGGCAAGCCGTTGACGCTGAGGATGCCGAAGTCGTGGCCGTCCGCGATCCAGGTCTGCCATTCGGCGTCGTCCAGGGCGGCGTCCCAGGGCTGGATGAACATGCCGAGCTCCTTCCGTACAGGGTGGTACAGGGTGGTGGTTCAGGTGAGGGCGAGGAGGCCGACGGCGACGGCGGCGGAGCCCAGGCCGATCAGCTGGCCGCGGTGGATGCGTTCGGCCAGGACGCCGCGGGCGAGCAGGACGGTGCCGGCCGGGTACAGGGCGGTGATCACGGCAACGACGGCCAGGTCGCCGCTGCGGGCGGCGAGCAGGAACAGCAGGTTGGCCACCGAGTCCAGCACACCGGCCGCCGCCGAGATCGCGTAGGCGGGATTCTCCGGGCCCAGGCGCCGGAACATCACGCCGGCGGCGGCCAGGGTGACGGCGGAGGAGACGGCGCGGCCGACGATCAGCGGGCCCACGCCGCTGTCGGAGGGCGCCTGGTGCAGGAAGACCAGTTGCAGGGCGATGGCGGTGCCGGCGCCGAAGGCCAGCAGCAGCGCGGTGCGCGAGGGGCGTGCCGACTTCGTGCCGTGCCCGGCGCTGACCAGGACCACCGCCGCCAGTGCCAGCGGCAGGCCGATCAGCCCGGCCAGGCCCAGGTGCTCGCCCTGCACCAGCCCGACGCCGACCGGCAGCATCGCCGAAATGAGCGCGGTGATCGGGGACAGCACGTTCATCGGGCCGATCGCGAGCGTGCGGTAGAGCAGGGCGAAAGCGGCGGCCGACGCCACGCCGGAGGCCGCGCCCCAGGCGAGGGTGGCGGGGGTGAACGAGGCGCCGAGAAAGGGCCACAGCAGCAGCTCGACGGTGAGCGAGGCCGGGGCGGCGATCATCACGGTCCGCAGGACGTGGGCTTTGCGGGCGCCGAGGCCGCCGAGGAAGTCGGCGCAGCCGTAGGCCAGGGAGCTGCCCAGGGCCAGCAGGAGAGCGATCACGGTACGTATATCCCTTACTATCAATGGAACGACTGCACCGTACAACGCACCGACCGCATATCGTCAACCGAACGACCACGCGGTGCAGCACACCGACCTGCTGCTGGAGGGACGAAACCGATGGCCGAGACCGAGGCGGCGCTGCGGACGCTCGCGCACAACGTCCGCGCGGCCCGTACCCGCGCCGGACTGTCCCTGGACGAACTCGGCCGCCGCGCCAAGGTCAGCAAGGGTGCCCTCGTCGCCCTGGAGAAGGCCCAGGGCAACCCCAACTTCGCCACCCTGGTCCGCCTCGCCGACACCCTCGGCGTCTCCGTCTCCGCGCTGATGGAAGGCAGCCCCGAACAGCGCGTGCGGGTGGTGAGCGCCGACGCCCTTGTGCCCCTGTGGAAGGGAGAGCGCGGCAGCGAGGCCCGGCTCATGCTGACCACCGGCGGTCCGGCGGCCACCGAGGTCTGGCGCTGGGCACTGGAACCCGGCGAGGAGTACCCCAGCCACCCCCACCAGGCCGGCGTGACCGAGACCGTCAGCGTCACCAGGGGGGAGATGGTGCTCGTCGTCGACGGCACCGAGTACCCCGTCGCCGCCGGACAGACCGCCACCTTCGACGCCGACGCCACCCACACCTACCGCGGTTCAGGCGCCGAGACCTGCCACCTGATCATGACCGTTCACCTGCCCCCGGGACCCGCGTAGCGTCCCGATGGCCCCAGCGGCTGGATCGCATACGCCCCTTCTGTCGTCAAACGATGGCGATGCGGGAGAAGGTGTACTCGACACGGGCGCGGGCCTTGCGGTGCTGCGCGTTGTCCTCCTGCTCGCCCTTGAGTAGACGCCGTCCGGGGCGTTTGCGGTGCGGGACGATCAGGCCGGTGCTGATGTACGCACCGTCGCCGAGGACCGTCACACCTGCGCAGATGTCGGCCGGGCCTGAGTCCCGTCAGGCTCTCGCGTCCGCCGCGTTGCCGGGCACCGGCCGGGCCGCGGTCACCACCAGACGGGTCTCGGCGTCCACGATGACCTGCACGTTCGCCGAGAACGGGTAGTTGCGGGACGATGCACCGAGTCTGCTCGACGCCGTAGCGGAACATGCCCAGGCCCTTGACGTTCGGGGCGCCCTTGCGGGAGATGACCAACAAGATCCTGCGGCGACGCAGTTCCCGGCGTACGGCTTTTGAGTCGTACCTCCAGAAGCGCGTCAGGAGAGTACCCATTGGTGCGGGTGTCCCGGGTCGGTCGGACAAATGAAGACCTGGAGGTCTCGGTCACGGCCGAAGCGGAGCCGGGTGGGTTGGGCGACGGGCTGGCCGCCCCGGATCGAGGCCATCCCCCGCCGGGTCGGATCGCGGTCTTCGAGCGGCATCCAGCTGTGCGAGTCCGGGTCCATCTCGCCGCCGCCGGCTGCCAGCAGCAGCATCGGGGCCGCACAGGACGCGCAGATGATGTCCATCGGGCCCGTCGACGCCCAGCTGGGAAAGCCGCCGACCCGCCAGCCGGGCGGTATCGAGAGGGCGCCCTGGTAGCTGGGGGCGTCCCGGCCGTCTTCCGCCGCCTGGGTATCGTCCCAGGCGTCGATGCGGGCAATCAGAGCCGCAGGCAGCGTGTCGTCCTCCGCCCACGGACAGGTGTCCACCTCCTCGGGGTGCACGACACATGGCTCGGGGAGTTCGTGCTCCCACCAGAACAACGGCACTTCGGGCGCGGCGGCAAGGAAATGGTCCGCGCGCTCGGTCTGCGCGGCCGACCGCCACTGCAGGAGGTATCGGCGCTCTTGATGCGGGCCGTGGGTGAACGGGCAGCGGAAGAGCTGCACCAGGTCCGCGCCGCCGGGGCCGGCGGCCAGGCCAGGAACGTCCCGGCCGAAGAACTGAGCGAGCGCCACGAAGGGCACTGGCCCGCCCTCCCCGGGGCTGCCGCCGTCGGACCAAGGACGGCTCCGCGGCCATGCGCCCACAGCCCGAGCGGCGCGGATCTCATCCGGTGCGTATCCCACGGTCTCAGGCTCGTGGGGCTCGCGGCACGCCGGCCACGGCTCATTGCCCGGCCAGAGCAATGGCCCGCCAACATGGCTGTCG
This sequence comes from Streptomyces sp. E2N166, assembly GCF_003671715.1. GTDB lineage: Bacteria > Actinomycetota > Actinomycetes > Streptomycetales > Streptomycetaceae > Streptomyces > Streptomyces thinghirensis. Next base: position 120,938 of record NZ_RAIF01000006.1, read on the forward strand.
TGCCTCCCGGGCCGCCCCGGCCGCGGATGCAGGCGGGTGGTCCGCCCTCGGTACGCCGCCAGCTCCGGGAACACGGCCTCCACGGCAACCGGCCTGGCCGGCGTTGTCCTGGTCATACGCGGAACGTACGCGGCCGGGAGCAACCCACGCGAACGGTTACCCCGAACCTCCTGTGAGGGCATCGTGGGTGGCCATATCAGAGCGCGCCGGGACAGGCACAACCACGGTCTTGACACAAGCACGTAGGGGTTCGGTGACTGAGGAACCTCATGGTGATCAAGCAACTGCTCAAGGGCCTGCCCGAGGACGCTGACCTGCGGCGCGCAGACTCCCTGGCGCGGGAGATCTTCTCGGACGTCGCCAACAAATGGGCGCTACTGATCATCGAGGCGCTCGGCGAGCGCACCCTGCGCTTCAGCGAGTTGCGGATGGACTGCTGCTTTTTCTCGTGAACATTCACGCGCCTCAAAATCACCAACTGCTGCCCAGACCGGTAGACAAACGCTGCTGTTTGAAGCGAACGAAGCCAGCCGTGCGCCCGCTGCGGAGGCGCGGCACTGTTCCGTGTCCGGTTCGGTCATTCATGGACGAACGCTGCCGGGCGTCCCGTCGAGGGCTTCCGGGAAGCGGGCTTGTGCCCGGCCTGCGACAGCGGCGACACGTCGGCGGACGACCTGCTGGCATTCTTCGCGGTTGCCGAGGAGGCTCCCCTCTGGAGGGTCGTCGACTTCGGCGGTCACGTGGCCGCCTGGGTCGAGTCGGTACGCCGACGCAGAGTCGATATGGTCCGTTTGCGAGGTGAGGAACGTGCGGCACACGCTCGCCGGCTCCATGGCGAGCCGCCATGCCCCCCGAGCCGTCGCCGTCATGGGCATATCCGGCGGTACGCGACTCCGTGAGGAACGTACCGGTGCCATTCCTGTTCGGTCAGGGACCGGCCCGCGAGGATGCAGGCCCGGTCCGTGAGGGTGTCGAGGTCGCTGAAGGCGCGGGTGTCCCACAGCCGTACGGTCATGTCGGAGCCGCTGGTGACGAGGGTGTTCCCGTCCGGGGAGAAGAAGGCCGAATTCACGGCACCGGTATGGCCGGTGTACAGGGCCAACTGCCGGTGGGTCCCGATGTCCCAAAGGCGCATCGCGCGGTCGTCGCCGACCGTTGCCAGGGTTTTCCCGTCCGGGCTGACGGCGGCCGACCAGACAATGCCAGTGTGGCCCGTGAGGGTGGCGAGGCGACGGTGGGTGTGCGCGTCCCACAGTATGACCGCGCCGTCCCCGCCGCTGCTGACGAGGGTCTTCCCGTCCGGGGTGAAGGAAACCGACTGCGCCGTGTCGGTGTGTCCCGTGAGTGTCGCGGTGAGGCGGCGGCGGCTGAGATCCCACAGCCTCAGCTTTCCGTCCCCGCTCGCCATGGCCAGGGTGCTCCCGTCCGGGCTGAAGGCGACGGAGTGGATACTTTTGTTGACCGCGTCGAGGGTGTCGAGGCGACGGTGGGTCCGAACGTCCACCAGGTGCACGGACGAGGACTGGAAGCCGCCGGTCACAAGGGTGCTGCCGTCCGGGCTGAAGCCCGTCCACTGGGCCCCGGCGTCGAGGGAAGCCAGCTGCTCATGGGTCCGTACGCTCCACAGACGGGTCGTTCCGTCGATGTAACTGCTGGTGGCGAGGGTCCGGCCGTCCGGGCTGAAGCGAACGGACTGCACGGGCCTGCGATGGCTGTCGAGCGAGGCGAGGCGGCGGTGGGTGCGCGCGTCCCACAGCATGACGAGCGGACTGTCGTGGCTGCTCGCGGCGACAAGACTGCCGTCGGGGCTGAACCCTAGCGAGTTCACGTTGCCGCTGTGCCCGGTCAGCCGACCCAGCGTGCGCCGCGTACGGGCGTCGTACAGGCGGACGGCCCCGGTGTCGTCGCTGACCGCCAGCACCTTCCCGTCCGGGCTGTACACGGCTTGAGGTGCCGTGATCACGGTCTTCGGTGTCGGACCGTCCGTGGCGATCGTGACGAGCGGCTGCCCGACCCGCATGTCCCACAGCCGGACCGTGGCGTCCGAGGACCCGCTGGCCAGCATCGCGCCGTCCGGGCTGAACTCGAGTGCGTTCACACCCCCGGTGTGGCCGTTCAGCACGGTCACGGCCGTGTGCTCCTCCACGTCCCACAGCCAGATGGAACGGTCATGGCTTCCACTCGCCAGGATCCGGCCGTCCGGGCTGAACGCCACGGACCACACGGTGTTGCTGTGTCCTGGGAGCGTGGCCAGTGGGCGGTGCCGGCGTACGTCCCACAGGCGGGCTGTGGAGTCACTCGCCCCCGTGGCCAGCGTCTCGCCGTCCGGGCTGAACGCCAGCGAGGTCACCTGTCCCGTGTGGCCTTTCAGCGTGGCCGTGCGCCGTCCCTCCCGCACATTCCAGAGCTGTACCTCGGACTGGTCGCTCTTGCTGGCGCGGAAGCCGCCGACGGTGACGGCGAGGGTGGTGCCGTCCGGGCTGAAGGCGAGATGGGAGGGCCCGGCATCCTCGTTGCTGCGGTGTACCCGGAGTTCGTCGATCCTCTGATGAGTCCGGGCGTCCCAGAGCAGGACCTTTCCCTGACGGCCTCCAGTGGCGATCGTGTCTCCGTCCGGCGTGTAGAGAGCCGGACCTCCTGCACCGGTCAGGACTGCGGTCTGCTTCCGGGTGCGCACGTCCCACAGGCCTGCTTCCCACCCGTCGCGACTGGCGACGACGGTCCTGCCGTCGGGGCTGAACGCCGCTGTGTGCACCTGGCGGCTACCGCCGTCGAGTGCGGCAATCTGCCGGCGCCCCGCCACGTCCCACAGCCGCGCCTTGCCGTCGTCCCCACTGGTGGCAAGGGTTTGCCCGTCCGGACTGAAGGCGACCGACTCCACCGCTTCGGTATGCCCCGTCAGGGTGACCTGTACGGGCGAGTACACCGAGGACAGGAGCTGTGCGCGGGTCTGCGGAGTCGGGGAGACGCGCTGTGCGGCCAGGGCGAGGCGAGCCGCCAGGGCCGGGTCGGCGGTGGTCTGCTGCCGACTCTGCTCCGTCAGGCTCCGGCCGGCGGCCAGGGCCCGCTGCTCACTGCTGTCGCGGGCGTTGCGGGTGGCCAGGGACACCGCGACGAGAGCGAGGACGGTGAGCACGGCGAAGCCCGCGAGGAACAAGCGGCGCCGGCGGGTGCGACGCTGCTGGACCTGAGCACTGGTGGCGACGAACTCGGCTTCCTCGACGGGTACTTCGCTGGCGCGTGCGTCGATCCAGCGCCGCGCCTCCGTGACCTGTTCCCGGCTGAGGACCAGTGCCTTCGGGCGGCCTTGCTCCTGCCACGCCTGCAAGGAGCGGCGCAGCCCTTCCTGCCATCTGCGGAACTCCCGGTTCTCCTCGACCCAGCGCTGTAGCTGCGGCCACTTCTCCACCAGTGCCTGGTGCGCGAGCTCAGCGGTGTCCCTCCCCGTCGGGCGGCGCGTCACCACGACCAGCCGCGTGCTGGCCAACCGGTGGATCAGCGCCCAGTCGCCCTCGGAGAACTCGGTGCGGGCGGCGACCCGGCGGGTGTCCGGGCCGGGTTCTCCGGCGTCCAGCTGCTCGCCGGGACGTACCAGCTGGATGAAGATCCGCTCCAGCGCCTGCCGTTCGGCCCCGTCCGCCCAGGCCCACAGCCTGCTCTCCGCGTCTTTCGCCAGGGCCCCCTCCACGCCGCCGAGCTGCTGGTACGCGGTGGTGGTCAGCCACCCGCGTTCCTGTCGGTGCCACAGTCGGCTCAGGGTGTACTCAAGCATCGGCAGCGCGGCCGGGCCGGGCGGGGTGTCCTGCAGCAGTCGCTCGACCAGGCCGTCGGCGAACCGGACCCCCGCGTGTCTCTCCAGCGGACGGGTGATCACCTCCCGCAGCTGCGTCCGCGTCATAGGCTGGACCACGGCGGAGGTGGCGTCCCACGCCGTTCGGAGGTGGGGGAGCTGCTCGATCTGCGAGAGGTAGTCGATCCGGGCGACCACCACGGCCTGGGCGGGGCGGCTGCCGTCCGTGCGGCGAGCGGTCAGCACCCCGAGGATGGCGTCCAGCCGGCGCGCGGTGTCGGGCGCGTCCGCGAGCAGCGTTTCGAACTGGTCGGCCACGAGCACCAGACGGGAGCGTACGCCGTGGCGGGCCAGTGTCTGCTCGACGGCGGCACGGATGCCCTGCTCGTCGGTGAACTGCCGGGCCAGCGCCGACCAGCGGTCGTGCCAGTCCGACTGCATGGTGTCCGCGTCCCCCGCCGAGGCCAGGGCCCAGGCCAGCAGTTCCTCGGCGGTGAGGCGCAGCCCGAGGGGCAGGCGGGCGATCACGTACCGGTCGCGGTCGAGGTGGCCGAGCAGGCCGGCGCCGACCAGCGAGGACTTGCCGACGCCGGAGGGGCCGAGCACGGGGAGGACGGGTACCTGCTGCTGCTCGAGGAGTTCGATCAGCCGCTGCGTCTCGTTCGCACGGCCGTGGAAGACGGCGCGGTCGCGCTCGGTGAACGACAGCAGTTCGCGGTACGGGCTGTCCGCCAGCAGCCTCCTGCGCAGTTGGGGCCATTCCCGGGTGAGGGACTCCACGGTCAGCGCGTAGCCGGTCCGGCGCCGCTGGTCGCCCTCGACGGCGACGACGACGCCGATGACGCCGCCGTACTCCTCGTCCCACACCGGTGCTCCGCTGAAGCCGCCGGCCAGCGGGAACGGTGTCTCCTCGTCGCAGGTCAGCTGCCACCAGCCAGTGCCCTCGCGGCCCTCGACGGTGCCGCGGGTCCAGATTCCGGCGTCCTTGCTGCCGCCCCGTCCCGGATACCTCGGGAACCCGAAGGCCCGCCAGCGGTGCCCGGCCAGATCGTCCGCCTCCACGATCCGCATCGGCACGACGCCCGGCGGAGGCTCACCGGCCAGTTGCAGGACAGCTACGTCACCGCTGCTGTCGCCGGCCACCGGCACACTGAAGTGCACGGTGGCCGCGGCCGCGGGCCGCCCGGGCAGCAGCGGGAAGTCGAGGGTGACCGGAAGGAGTTCCGGCAGCGGTTGGTCCTCCGGAAGGCCCGCCGTGGAGGCGACGACGTGGGCGCACGTGAGCAGCAACCCGTCGGGGATCAGGAACGCCACCCCGACCGGACGGCCCTCGTGCAGCACACGGGCCGTCCCGCGCTCCCACGCGATGCCCGGCACGGCCGCCGGTGTCACGTACCGCCCTCGGTCCGGCCCCACTCCAGTTCCAGCTTGATGTGTGCCTCCCCGGATCCCTTCGCCACAACAAGACCCGCCTCAGCTGTCACCCGCAGTCCGAACTCCGCACGGACGTGGTCGGGGCTGCGTGGCAGATCCGCCAGCCGCTCCAGCATGGTCGCGGCCACCCGCTGCACCCGTGCCATCCCCGACTCGAACGTCTCGGCGGACGTCTCGAAGAGCTCGTCGCCGCGGCTGGCCCGGATCACCCCGGAACCCTGCTCGTCGGACAGCTCGACGACGAAGACCTCGCCGTCCTCGAAAGGGACACTCAGGTACACGCGGCTACCCTTCTGCTGGGCCATGCAAATTACTTGTGGGCCCGGTGAGTTGTGCGGATCATCCCGGCCCGACATAGTACTGCGGCCTCCGGCAGTGGCTCCGCTCTTCGGGTGTACTGCCGTACGGACTTCGCCTTCACGGCAACGAACTCGGCCCCGCTCGCCGCCACGGAGGAAGGCGAACAGGACCGTGGGGCGACTGCTGGTCCGTTACCGGGCTCCCAGCTCGGCGAGGAGACTCTTGCACGCATCCGGATGCTGCTCCCGCAGGACGTCCATCCACACCCGGGCGCCTTGGACGAAGGTCTCGGCATCCATCTTCTGGTGGAGATGGCGAACGCAGTAGAAGGCGTCGTCGTAGAGGAGCCGCTTCGGCCGCACCGCCTCCTTCCGCACCCCTGTCACCCCGCGGCTGCGCCGGCCCCGTGCTTCTGGCGCTGACCTGCGACGGCAGCGGCCGCGTGTGGTGCCTCACTGGGATGCATGCGCCGCCTGCGCGGCCGCCATCACCAACACCGCCGTCGTGCCCGACACCCTGCTCGCCTCCACACGCGCACGGCCGGCCGGTGCGGCAGCCAGGAACGCCCGTGCCCCGCACGGACCGGGCGAACGGCTGCGGGTGCGGCTGCGGGTGTGGGTGTGGGTGTGGGTGTGGGAAATGCTCACCTACCTCGGGGGGCGCTGCCCCGCTTCCCCTCCCCCGCCGCCCGACTGCCGGCCCTGCAATGCGCCCTGCACGCCGACTGCCGAGGCCACGTCCGGCTCCCCACCGGCTCGACCAGCCAGGGCGAGGCCGACTGCGGTCAGAGTGGAGCGCAGTCGCTCGTGGCGCTGGCCATGCCTGCGAGTGAGGCCGGATATCTGCTCCACGAACGTCTGACGTGGGCACTCGCTGTTCCCGCACCGGAACCGCCGGACCCGCGGCTGGAGCACGACGCTTCGTCCGGCGCTCGGGACATCAGCGAGAATCCCCAGGGAGGTGCTGTGAACTCGGGTCGAGCAGACTCCGCATCCCGAGCAGGCGGCGCCGGCCGTGGCGCACTGCGCGTGAAGGCGCACCTTCTCGATGCCCACGCCCACCGTCAGCACCGCGATGTCCATGATCGCCGGGAACAACAGCGTTTACAGCCGGAGTGCAACGTCTTCCACGGCCCGGGCTGCTGGCGGCCTGGACCGGTCGTCTGGCTAGAGAGGCGTGAGCTCTCGGTGGTGAGGTGGAGAGGACGCTGCAGGGCCGGCCGGCAGGGCGAAGACCAGGCGGACGCCCCGGGCCGGTCCCCGCCCGCCGGTACGTGAGCTGGGAGCGCTCGCCCGAGGCGGAAGTTCAGTCCGCGAACGCGGCCACGTACGACGCCACGCACGGCTCCGGGGTGGCCAGTGAGGTGACGACGTGGCCATCGACGGTCACCGGCGGGTCGAGCGGCATCTGGAGCAACCGCTCGGAGCGGGACACGTCGAGCTGCTCGGCCGGCATCAGCGTCCAGCCCTCGGTGTCCCGGCCCACCTCGAACAGCACGTTGAGCATGTCCCCGGCAGGAGGCCGCAGCGGGGCCATGGGCAGGGCGGCAAGGATCGCGTCATGCATCGGCGGGTCACTGTCTCGGGCGGGAAGCCGCAGACCGTACGGGTCGAGGTCGTGCAGGCTGACCACGGGCTTGCGGGCGGCGGGGTGGCCGCGCGCGAGCACCGCGTGCAGCGGCTCGGACCAGGTACGCACCACCGTCACCGCCGTGGAGGTGAGCGCGCCCCGCACCAGCGCCAGGTCCAGCTCTCCGTCGCGGACGGCGTCGAGTCGCGCGGCCACCGGCAGGTCGACCAATCTCGGCTCGGCGGGGCGTTCGCCGTCGCTCAGGCGGCCCAGCGCCCGGTCAAGCCGTCGGGTGGTGCAGGACGCCACCCCGATCCGCAGGACGGCCGCCGGTTCTCCGGCAACCACCCGCACCCGGGCCGCCGCGGCGAGGGTCCTACGAGCCGCGGCGAGCACTCGTTCGCCGGCCGGGGTGAGCCGTACCCGGCGCGAGGTGCGGTCGAGCAGGCGCACGCCGAGCTCGCGTTCGAGCCGGGCGATCTGCTGGCTGACCGCCGGCTGCACTATGCCCAGCCGTTGCGCCGCGCGCCCGAAGTGCAGCTCCTCGGATACGGCCACGAAGTACTGCAGCGCTCTCAGTTCCATCCGCCTGATCTATCACATCATGTGATCGCCGCTGGGCGTTTCTGGTCATTGTTCGCGCAGGTCACTCCGGCTGTGATGGTTCCGAGCCCGCCGGGGTGGCCCTGCCGCCGGATGCTGCGACGCGGGGACAAGTGAACGGAGAACAGAGTGAGCACAACAACCCTCGGAGTCATCGGCACCGGCATGGTCGGCCTCGGGGTCGCCCGCCGCGCCGTGGACGCGGGCCTGAACGTCGTCCTGAGCAACTCACGCGGTCCCGAAACGCTGGCCGGTCTCGTTTCGGAGCTCGGCGAGCGGGCCCGCGCGGCCACCCCGGCAGAGACAGCAGCAGCCGGCAATCCTGTCATCGCGTCCGTGCCTCTGGCCGCCCACGAGCAGTTGCCCCGGGCGGAGCTCGCCGGCAAGACCGTGATCGACCCGATGAACTACGCGCCACATAGCGAATTCGAGGTCCCGGAACTCGACAGCGACGAGCTGACGTCCAGCCAACTGGTGCAGCGCCACCTCCCAGATGCCCAGGTGGTGAAGGCATTGCACAACATCGGCCCCAAGCAGTTGTTGGAGCTGTTCCGCCCGGCCGGAGCCCCCGACCGTACCGCGCTGCCAATTTCCGGCGACGACCCGGACGCCAGGAAGGAGGTGGCCGACCTGCTGGATGTCCTCGGCTTCGATGCGGTCGACCTCGGCACACTGGCCGACAGCTGGCGCAGCGAACCGAACACCCCTCTGTACGCCATCCCGTACGTGGGGCAGCCGCCCTCCGGCCTCACCACCATGGAATTCGTGTCCTGGGTCCAGCAGGCACCCGGTGTACCCGTACCCGTCGCCCGGATCAAGGAGCTCGCCGCCGCCGCGGTGCGAGGGCCAGCGGGTTTCCGGATGTAACCGCGGACGATCAAGCCCTCGGTCGCCTGCGAGGCCACAGCCGAGACCAACGTGAGCCAGTACTCCAACAGGGCTGTACTGTCTGGCCTGCAGGTTTCGCTGGGCGGCTGGAGTGTAGCGGGACTTCGATCGTGTGGGGGGTGCGGTCTCACGGAGACCGCCCCTCGATCGCGCGACAACGCCGCAGGCAGTGGCAGCAGCGGGCGACTGCCTGGCGTCGGCGGCGCCAGGCCGACCAGCTCAGCGCGTGGTGTAGTCCTCGGCGTCCGGCCAGGTGCGGGAGCCGGGCACGACAAGCTGCCAGGAGTCGCCGAACCTCCGCGCTGTGAGCCCGATGACCTCGGCTGTCCCACCTGTTCCGCCCCGAGGCTGCCATATCGGCGTCAAGCTACTTGGAGGAGATCTTCAAGGGGCTCTTGTCGTTCCGGTCGAAGCGCTCGAGGATCTTGAAGAGCTGTCGACAGCGCGTTTGAGACAGCGTCGTGCGTCGCGAGAGGCCTTGCCTTCGGCCACTCGACGGGCGACGTAGGTCTTCGTGGCAGGGTCCGAACACATCCGATCGACTGACCAGCCCATCAGAGAGACACGCCTTAGCTGACCTGCTGCAATTCCCAGTAGTGCGGCTCGATGGGGACCCGCCTCACCACGACACGACCGGTCACCTCGGGAATGTCGACCACCTTCCCCCACGAGTCGGATCGATCGCCGGGGGTGTGCTCGATGTCGGCCCACACCACGCTGCCGGGCCCAGCAGAGCCGGCACATCACAGCTGTCTGCCAGCCCAATCCATGAGATCGGCCACGGCTGGATGGAACGGTCCGGCATTCAGTCGCCAACCACCCCGGCGTCGATGCGCCGACCGCGTGACGCGTCCACCACAATGGGGATGCCGTCCGGGATCCGGCCCTCCAGCCGTTCGAGCAGAGTCTCCACCGGTGGGAGGTTGCCGGGGATGCGGACGTGGATGTACATCGTCCGGGAGGTCGCGTCGACGCTTGTGACGGACGCGCCCCGCTCGTCGGCGAGCCATTGCTGCGCCACGCCCTTGGTCCGCCCGGTCCAGACGTTGAGCAGCAGCGTGACCACGGTATTGGCCGTCAGTGGAACGAAGACGACGGCGAACAACAGGACCATGGCGGCGTATGTCCTGTGGGCGGGCCGTCCGGCCTCCTTGTCGGCCTCCGCGGCGTAGCCCAGCGAGGCGAAGACCACGACGCCCCCGAAGACCAGGGCGAAGAGGTTCGACACGAACAGCACCAGCGCGCCCAGCGCCAGCCATCCCGAGAGCTGCCCCAGACACACCCCGACCACCACCAGGGGTGGGACGAGGGAGATGGCGATCGCGACCCCGGGCAGTACGGCGGCGACGTCCCGGCGGGCCAGTGCCACCGCGCCGGCGAAGCCGGTCGCCAGGGCAGCGATCAGGTCCATCAGACCCGGCGATGTCCGCGACGAGATCTGGCTGTTTGACAGCAGGTCGTAGTCACTGGGGAGGACCACCGACATGGCCATCCCGACGGCGATCACCAGGAGGCACGCGATGAGGACGGTCCTGGCCGATCCGGTACGGCGGCGCTGCACCGAGCCCAGAGCGATGCCCATGATCGGCGTTGACAGTGGTGCGATGATCATCGCGCCGATCACGGTGGCCGTCGAGTCCGTGAGCACTCCGCCTGCCGCGATGACCGACGACAGCGTCAGCATGGTCCAGAAGGCCGAACGCTTGGACGTGGTGTCCCCGGACGACAGGTCCAGATCCTCGGTCAGCTCGTCCAGCGAACGGCGCTGAGAGGAGGGCAGAACACGGGCGCGAACTTTGCTGATCACGTGCCCAAACAACCACGGTCAGCACGGTTCCTGCGGGCAGGACACGACGAGAGCACGTCCGGCTCAAGCCGGCCCTGCATCCAGTGGAGAAGCTTCTCCTTCGCCCGCCGGAACTCCTCGTCGGTGCTATCGCCCATGGAACGGCCCCCTGACGGTTTGGCGAGTTGCTCGGCCTCGTTCCCGGGTCCCATGCCCTGGTCCGGGGCCTCGCGGATGTAGTCATGGAGTGCCTGCTGCTGGGCTCGGTCATGGCCTCCAGTACGTACGCCCGGGCGTCAGGGCCCTGGCGGCGCCATCGCGGGCAGAGCCACTGGATGCGGAGGGCATGAGCCTCACCACAGCGGCAGAGTCGCCCGCGGAGTCCAATTGGGGGCCGTCCCGATTTCTGCAACTCCGCCGCGGCGTCCCGCTCGGGCTCCGGGCGACACGGGTCCAAGCGGATGACGACCAATGCCGTGTCGTCGCTGCTGCCAGAAGAGGAGGAGATCGGTCAGGAGCGTGTCGGCCAGAGCCTCGGGGCCAGCTTCCCTGTGGCGGACGAGGGAGTCGGCCAGGCGGGCCGGGCAGGCGTCGATATCCTCGTGTCGGCATTCGACCAGACCCGTCCGTGTAGAGGGCCAGGATGGCGCCCTCGGTGAGGGTCGTACTGGCCTCCGGCCGTGGGACGTGTCCGGGGCGCGCTCCGAGAGGCGGGTCAGTCGCCTGGTCCAGGAAGCTCATGGTGCCGTCGAGGTCGAGCAGGACAGGCGGTGGATGGCCGGTGCTGCTGTAGGCGAGGGTCCGGACCGTGGCCGACGAGTAGAGCTCGGACTCCAGCACGCGCGCCCGGCTGCTGTCGCTGCCCTCTCGTCTGGAGCAAGGTGGGGGCGGGTGCGCCGGGTTACTTTCAAGGTGGCAATCTGGGGTGATGCAGTCCTGGAGCCCATCTGTTGAGAACGATCTGCGGCATCTGCTCAATGAGTGGGACCCGATCGGCGTCGCCGCCGAGGTGCAGGACGAGTACGACTGCATGCTCCCCCCCGTGCTCCAGCGGCTCCGTGGCGGTGCCAACGAGACGGAGATCGGTGAGTTCCTCCGGCACGAACTAGAGGAGCATTTCGGTCTCGACCCCCTTGGCGCGCGACCGGAAGCGATGGCCCTCCGAGTGACCGCCTGGTGGACAGCTGCTGGACAGGCCGATGGCGACAGCGCATAACCGCTCCTTCCGGATCGCCTGTTCGTTGGTCCAGGTGTGTCGGTGACTGACGCGCAATGGGCGCGGATTGAGCCGTTACTCCCAGACCGGAAGCCGGAGCGAGGCGGTCGGTGGAGGTACCACCGACTGGGCGTGTTTTAGGTAGCGGGTGAGTCTTGGGCGGAGAGTTCTACGGCCAGTTCCATACAGCGCAGGCGGGCTGGGGAGACGCGGACTGGTACGGGAAGATGCACGAGAGCGGCAGGTCGCCCAGCCGGCGGGACACCATGGCCGCCAGGACGCCGGCGGCCACCCCCACGGCGGCCGCGGCCGTGCCCGCCAGCGCGGTGGGCACGATGGTGCGGCCGCCGCTGAGTACCCGGCTCAGTACGTCCCGGCCCAGCACGTCGGTGCCGAGGAGGAACTGGCCGTCGGGCTCCTGGAAGGGCGCGGCGAGCTGTGCGGTGGGACTGTGCGGCGCGGCCAGCGGGCCCAGCAGGGCGAGCAGGAGGACGAGCAGTGTGCCCGCCCCACTGAGCAGTGGCGGCCGGCGGCGCCGGAGGGTGCCACTCCGGGCGGTGCGTGCCCGCCTCCCCGGTGGTGTGAGGACGGTCGTCATCGGCCGTGTCCTTCCCCTGCGCCCAGCAGGCGTGCGCAGACGTCACCCATCAACAGCACCGCGAGCATTACCCCGGCGAGTACGGTGGCGATGCCCTGCACCATGCGTAGGTACCGTGCCGCGACGGCCAGTTGGAGTTCCCGGCCGATGCCCGGGTAGTCGAAGACGTTCTCCGCCACCGCCGAGCCGACCAGCGCGCCCGTGGTGAGAGTGAGCGCGTGGACGGCGGGACCCGCGGCGTTGGGCAGGATGTGAGCGGCGGCCAACTCTCCACGAACGCAGAGGAGTAGCGACAAGGGCTCGGTGATCTCGCCGGCCGGCGGCGAGACCACGCCGGCTCGCCGGACACCTCGCGTGAGCGCCTGATGCGGCCAGCACACAGCGCCCGCCGGCCCTGGGCCGGCGGGCGCTGCTCAAGGCGCGCACAGAGCAGGACCGGTCAGTGACCGGCTACCGTCCCCGACAGTTCGTTGGTGCCCTTCGGCAGGCTCACGGACGTCAGCTTTTCGCCGGAGTCCAGGTCGAAGGCGTGCAGTTGGCGCTTGCCCGGTTCGGAGACATACGCCGTGTGGTCACGGACGAACAGGGTGGGCCTGGGCCGCTGCCAGTCCAAGGGCTCGGTCCAGTCGCCGACCGCTTCGATCTTCTTCTCCACCTTGCCCGTCTCCGGGTCGATGACGTGGAGGACTCCGTTGGTGCCGAGCACGAGGGCTTCGCCGTGCGGGCCACGGGCGAGCGAGCGGAAGGAGTAGCTGGTGCCGAGGTCGACCAGCTTCATCTTCGCCGTACGGGTGTCGATCAGCGCTATGCGGGTCGGCCGTTCCAGCTCCGCGTCCGGGTCGGTCTTGTAGTCACCCAAGAGGATCGGGGAGATGTCGCTGCCGGCCTGGTTGCCGGTGCGGGCGTAGTCGTCGGGGGCGTCGACCTTGGTGAACTTGCCGTCCTTGTAGAGCAGTACGCCGTCCTCGCAGCCGAGACCGACCACGTCCCCCTGGGCCGCGGCCTCGCCGTGCACGCCCGGGCAGTTCTCGGCGCGGGCGATCTCCTTGTTGTTCTTGTCCAGGACGAGGGCGCCGGTGCGCTTCTCCTCGGTGCCCAGGGTGGTGACCAGTTCACCGCCGGCCAGCTCGATGGCGACGCCGTGGTGGGGCTCGGCGGAGGTGTAGCTTCGGCCCTCCGGCTGCTTCCCGCCGGCCAGGTCCGCGGGATCGAAGACGTTCACCTCGCCCGTACCGTCGGTGAACAGGACCGTCCTGCCGCCGTGCCGCACGACGTGGCCGGGCTTCGCGCCCTTGAACTCAGCGTCCGTGAAAGTCTGTCGGGACGCGTCGAACACGCGGAACCCGCTGTCCGTGGAGACGATGACGTGGTCCTCGTCACCCGCCGGGTTGACCCGGTTGAATCCGGTCAGCTCGACGGTCTTCGCCAGTTTCAGGGTCTGGCCGTCGAGGACGTACAGGCCCCCGTCGTAGGTGGCGACCAGCGGTTCCTTGACCGCGGCGGCCTCACTGCTCTTCGTCTGCTTCTTCGGCTCGGCGTCGGACGAGGCGCCGTCGCTGCCGCCACAGGCGCTCAGCGCCATGGACGCCGTCAGGGCGAGCGCCGTGCCCGTAAGCATTCTGGTGCGTGTCGACCTGTTCATCGTGTGTATGTCCTCTCCGGCCCGTAGGGCACGGGGTTGTGTGCTGGAGCGGCCGGCGATGGGTACGCCGGCCCTCGGGGAAAGCTGGTCAGTCGCCGGTGAGGCCCTCGGCCATGGCCGAGGTGTTGGCGCGCATCATTTCCAGGTAGGTGCCGGCGCCCTTGCCCTTCTCGGTCAGCGACTCGGAGTACAGCGAGACGACGTCCACGTCACCGCCCATTTCCTGACGCAGGACCTCCGCGAGGCGGGTGGGCTGCGAGGAGTCGGCGAAGACGGTGCGCACCTTGGCCTTCTCCATGGCCTGGGTGAGGGAGCGCAGGTCGGAGGAGCTGGGCGAGGCGAGCGTCGTGCCGCTGGGGATGACCGCGCCGATCACGCGGAAGCCGAAGCGGTCGGCGAGGTAGCCGAAGACGTGGTGGTTGGTCACCAGGGCGCGGCGGTCCTCGGGGATGTCCGCGAAGGACTTCTCCATCCACGTGGTGAGGTCGACGAGTTGTCCGTCGTAGTGTGCGGCGTTGTCCCGGACGGCCTTCTCGTTCACGCCGTCGACGTGATCCACGACTTGGTCGGCGATCAGGCCTGCCGCCTCGCGGACGCGGTCGGGGTCGGTCCAGAAGTGCGGGTCCGGCTCGCCGGCCTCGTCGTCGGGGCCGCCCTCCTCACCGGCGTGGAAGGTGAGGGGATCGGCCGCCTCGCCCGCCGCGAAGGTGGCCACTCCCGATGCGCGGGCGGCCTCCACGTGCCGCAGTACGTTCTCCTCCAGGCCCAGGCCGTTGTAGACGACCAGGTCCGCGTTCTCCAGTTCGGCGGCCTGTACGGCCGAGAGGCCGAAGGAGTGCGGGTCGGCGTTGGGCTTCATCAGGACGCTGACGTCCGCCTCGTCGCCGACGATCTCCCGGGTTATGTCACCGAGGATGTTGGTCGTCACCACGACCCGGGGCTGCTCGTCGTCGCCGCCCGCGCAGCCGGTCGCCGTACCGGCGAGGACGGAGAAGGTGACCAGGGCCAGCAGCAGGGCGCGCACCCGCGCGGCTCGCGCACGCGCGCTCATCGGCCTGTCTCCGCCATCAGGGACGGCCGCATGTCGAGGTCGAAGGTGCGGGCGACACGGAGGTCGTCGTTGTAGTCGATCTCGTACACGCGCTTGCCGGCGGGATCGTTGAGGTAGGCCCGGCTCCGGTCGACCTCGATCACCGGTGCCGCGGCTTCACCGGTGCCGGCCTTGGGGAGGTCCGTCAGCAGAGGTTCGGTGACCGTGGTCTCCTCGCCGGTGGATATGTCGTAGCCGTGCAGGGCACCGTCGGTCTCCAGGACGACGAGCGGGGAGCCTTCACCGGCGGTGTTGGCGGCGACCACGGGGCCGGTCTTCACCCGCTTCCAGGCGCGTTCGGTGACGTCCAGGGCCCAGACGGCGTCCTTCCCCGCGGGTGCGGTGAGCGTGGTGCTGCCCGGACGGTGGCGGAACTCCGTGGCCCGCTCCGCCTGCGGCACATCCTCGCCGTACGGGATCCTCTCGGCGGTGAAGGTGCCCTCGTCCTCGTGGACGAGCAGGGCGCCGTCGGCGCAGCCGAGGACGACCCCTCGCCGGGTGACCGCGTCGCCCTTCGGATCCTCGCACGCGGACTCGGGGGTGGCGACGCGCTTGCCGGACCGGTCGAGCACGACGACCCTCGCGGGAGCGTCGCCGTCGCGCGTGAGGGCGACCAGGTGTTCCGCGTACGGCACGACGGGCCCGGCGTAGGTGCCGGGGAACTGGTCGGGGGTGCCGAGGGCGCCCTTCTCCAGATCCGCGCGAGGGTAGACGTCCGCCTTACCGTCCACTGCCGTGACGACGGTTACGCCCGCGTCGCCGCGGATGTTCGTGCCGGTGCCGCCCGGGAGTTCGCCCGCCTCCCGGATCTTCGCGCGGTAGTAGTGCACATGGTCTCCGTGGTCGACCGTCCAGGCGCCGCTGTCCAGGACGTGGGTGCCGTCCGCGCCGTGGAAGTAGCCGAAACGGCCGTCGGTGGTGAGTGCGGTGACGCCGGCCTTGCGCCCGGTGTCGTGGGTCTTGCCGGTGATCAGGTCCAGCACACGGGTGTCGCCGGTGGCGGGGTCGCCGAGAAGGAGCCGGGACTGCTGCTCGGCGGCCTCGCTGGCACCCGCGACGTAGCCGTGGGGGGTGGCGGAGGAAGAAGGCGGGCGGGACCTGGCACCGTCCTGGCCCGCGCAGCCCGCGGTCAGCAGAACCACTGACAGAAGCGCCGGCAACAGGGATGTGACGTTTCTTCGGACGAACAAGGAGATCGCCTCAGGTTTCGTTCGGTCGGGTCGTGGGGGTCGCGGTGAACGTGGCGGCGCGGGCGGGGCCGGCGCGGCGTGCACGGCGCCGGTGCTGGATCCCGGACGCCATGTGGGACAGGAAGAAGAGGCTGACCGCGAGGGCCGAGACGGTCGCGCCCGCCGCGGTGCTCAGGTGCCAGGAGAGCAGCAGGCCACCGAAGGTGGCGGTTGCACCGAGGGCCGCGGCAAGGATCATGACGCCGCGAACACCGCGCGCCCAGGGCAGAGCTGCCGCCGGCGGGGCGATGAGCAGCCCGAGGACGAGCAGCGTGCCCACGATGTGGAAGGAGGCGACGATGGCCAGGGCCAGCAGGCCGAGCAGCACGGCGTGCGCCAGTCGGGGACGCAGGCCGAGCGTCCGGGCCTTGCGTTCGTCGAACGCCAGGGCCAGGAAGGCACGGTGACCGAGCACCGAGACGGCCAGCGCCAGCAGCAGCGCCACCCCGAGGAGGACCAGGTCGCTCTCTCGTACGGCGAGGACGTCGCCGAAGAGGAACCCGGTGAGGTCCACGGCGAACGACTGCGAGCGCGACACGATGATGACGCCGAGGGACAGCATGCCGACGAAGAGCAGGCCGATACCGGTGTCCTGGGACAGCCTCGGAGTGCGGCCCAGGGCGGTGACACCGGCCGTCATGACGGCCGCACTCACCACCGCACCCACCAGCAGGTTGCCTCCGAGCAGCGCGGCGACCGCGACGCCCGGCAGGAGGCCGTGGGACATGGCGTCACCGAGGAAGGCCATCCCCCTCAGCACCACCCACGTCCCCGCCAGGGCGCATATCGCCGACACCAGAATCCCGGCCCACAGGGCTCGCTGCACAAAGGCCACCTCGAAAGGGGCCGTCAACCACTCCATACGAGGACCCTACAATGACAACCATGTTCAACAAACACCGCCCGACGCCGCCCGACGCCGAACCGAGGAACGGCCGCGTCCGTTTCACCGACCTGGATGCGGGCTACCCCGGCCGTCCGGTGCTCCGCCAACTCAGCTCCTGGATACCGGCTTTGGCCATGACGGCACTCGTCGGCCCGAACGGCAGCGGGAAGTCCACCCTGCTCGGCGTCCTCGCCGGCGTGATCGACGCCACATCCGGACAGCTCTGGTACGCGGAAGGCCGCCCGCCGACCTTCGTGCCACAGCGCGGCGCGGTCGGTGACGCACTCCCCCTCACGGCACGGCAGACGGTGGAGATGGGGCGCTGGGGAGAGCGGGGGCTGTGGCGGCGGCTGACCCGGCAGGACCGGACCGTGGTCGACTCCGCCATGGAACGACTGGGCGTCGCCGACCTCACCGACCGCCAGCTCGGCGAGTTGTCCGGCGGGCAACGTCAGCGCGTTCTCATCGCACAGGGCCTCGCCCAGCAGTCCGACCTTCTGCTCCTGGACGAGCCGACCACCGGGCTCGACCCCGAAGCCCGGGATCGGATCACGGCGCTGTTGACGGAACTGGTCGCCGACGGCACTACCGTCGTCCAGGCCACCCACGACCTGGAGGCCGCCCGCTCGGCCGATGCCTGCCTGCTCCTCAGCGACGGACGGCTGGTCGGACAGGGTCCGCCCGACCAGGTACTCACCCCGGTGGCCCTGTCCCGGATCTGGCAGCCGGCGTGAAGCGGCCGGACCGGACCGGTGACGCCCAGCGCACGGCAGCGACCTTCAGCATCGCCGCACACGAGCGCTACGGGACGACTTCATCGCACCCCCCTGGGTGCCGGTATCTCTCCCTGTCCCTCCGGGACCGCCGGTCGGGATCGAAGCCGAGGCTCGCGGCGGTCTCGTCGCCGAGGGAGAGGACGTCCAGTGCCCGCCCGTACCGGTACAGGACCGCGGGACCGGCCGGCACCACGACGGAGACGACGGGCAGCGCGCCCCAAGTCGCGGCACCGAAGCTGCCCATGGTCCAGTAGAGGACCACGGGCAGTTTCGGTGCCCGGCGCGAAGTGGATACCGACTTCGGCGGCTCGTCAGCATGACGCAGGCTCGTCGGGGGTCAGGCCGGCGTTCCACGAACGGAGCCCTCAGAGGGCTGTGGAACGTGTGAGGAGGAGACCTCAAGCGGGCAGTCTCGTGTCGATGACGAAGCTGATTTCGACGACCTGGCCGGGCAAGGTCAGTTCAGTGATGCCCAAGACCGTGCTGGCCGGGCGGTGGTCTCCGAAGTACCCCAGGTTGCCCTCCGCCGTCGCCGCGGCGTTCTGCCGCAGGTTCACCACGTACAGGGTCTGCGAGACGACCTGGTTCCGGGTGGCGCCGTAGTGGTCCAGGACCTTGTCCATGTTGGCGTAGGTCTGCTTGAGCTGGGCGGCGAAGTCGCCCGCGTAGAGGAACTCGCCCGCCTCATCGAATGAGAGCTGTCCAGAGACGTGGATCAGCTCACCGGACTTGATCGCCTGTGAGTAGCCGAAGTCGCTCTCGGCCGGAACGTCGTAGTTGAAGGCATCAATGGTGGCCACGGTGCTCGCCCTTCCGCATTGCTCTCTTGTAGTTACCCGGAAACTGTAGGAGAGTGGCGGCTGAACTGGAAGAACGCACTTCTCGGTGACTGAGGAACCTCATGGTGACCAAGCAACTGCTCAAGGGCCTGCCCGAGGACGCTGACCTGCGGCGCGCAGACTCCCTGGCGCGGGAGATCTTCTCGGACGTCGCCAACAAATGGGCGCTCCTGATCATCGAGGCGCTCGGCGAGCGCACCCTGCGCTTCAGCGAGCTGCGCAACGAGGTCGAGGGCGTCAGCCACAAGATGCTCACCCAGAACCTGCGCATGCTGGAGCGCAATGGCCTGGTCGACCGGAAGGTGCACCCCACCGTGCCGCCGCGAGTCGAGTACACCCTCACCGAGCCGGGCCGGGCCCTGCGCACCGCGGTCGACGCCATATGCGGCTGGACTCACCAGCACCTCGGTCACATCGAGAGCGCGCGCGGCCGTTTCGACGCCTGACGGCCGGATACGGGGGAACGTCGGCAGGGTGACGGGTACTCAGGCATGGGCGTGGCGGCGGGTGCCCGGCGCCTTGTGCGGGGCGGCATGGTGGACGGGCCGGCCGGTAGCGGGGACCGAGAGGCGCCGCAGGGACAGGCTCGCGGTGACCAGGAGAACGGTGAAGACGGCCAGGAGAAGGACGGACACCCACATCTGCCGGCTCCCGGGCGACTGCCAGCCAGTCCAGGCCGCGGACCCTGTCCACAGCACAATGGCAGCAGCGTAGAAGGAGCGGATACGGCGCAGTTGCCGCACGGCCCGCAGGAACTGGATGCGTTCGGTCTTCGGTGCCATGCCGCCCCGTGTACCCCGATGTGCGATGCCCATCAGGGCCGGACGAAATCTTATGGAGAGCGCTCTGTCGGAGACTCTCGCATGATGCGTCTTGAAGTGATGCAGCATGTAGGTTGGCGTAGTTCAGGAGCGCACCGTAGCGGGGTCGGGTTGGCATCCGCGTGTTCTGCCCGTGGTCCGTTGTTGTTCCGGAAGCCAGGGCCCAGCGGGCGGCGGAGCGAAGACGACACGATGGACTCCGATGCTCCGGGCGCGAGCTCCCTTGGCGAGGTGGAGCCGTGGACACCCGCGCACTGGGCCGTGGAGACGAGTGACTACGAAAGGCGTGGTCTTCCGCAGAACTGCCGGTGTCCTGCGGGGCGATACGGCCGTCAGGTGCACGGCAGGTCATGAACACGGGCGTTGGAGCTTCTGCCCTGGTCGACCATCAGGGGAAGCGCAGGGTGAGGGCGAGCCCGCCCTCGGCGCCTGGGTACGCCGTGAGCGTGGCGTGGTGGGCCTCGGCGATGGAGGCGGCGATGGACAGTCCCAGACCGTGGCCGTTAGCGGCGGTGCGGTCCCCGCCGAGGCGTCGGAAGGGCTCGAACAGTTCCGGAATCCGTTCGGCAGGCACGTGGGGGCCCGTGTTGGTCACCGTCACGGTGCGGGCGTCGAGACGTCCGCGGACGTGGCCGCCGGGATGGTTGTACTGGATGGCGTTACGGATCACGTTCGTCAGCAGGTGGCGCAGCAGGACAGGGTCACCGGGAACGGCCAGCGAGGTGTCGGCGTCGAGGTCGACGCGCATCCTGCCCGAACCCGACCCGGCCTCTGCCTCCCCCATCCCGCCACCGCGGTACAAGCCGTCACAGGGAGACTCGATGAACCCTCTGGTGTTGATGTCCGATCCGCGGGTCGCCGCGATCCCGGTGCGCGAGTACGGGAAGCCGCTCGTCGACGTGCGTGACCACAGCTTCCTGGTGTGTGGTGAGCCTGTGCCGCCTGGGGCATCGGTGTGGGGCGAGGCGTCACCCGTGTCGTCGTGAGTGCCGGTTGGACCGTCGCCGCACGGTGAAGACGCAGGCGAGGATGCCGAGGGCCCAGGCGATCAGGAGGGCACCCCAGAGCGGCATGGTCACCATGGGGATGAGGAGGCGGATCTCGACACTCGAACGGTTCTCGAAGATGAAGATCAGAGCGATCGCGGTGATCAGGGTGAATGGTATAAGGCGGCGGACAGCGGGGCGGGAAAGGAACGACTTGTGCGCTTTGCCCGTGGTTTCCTGAGTCATGAGGTGCCTCTCCATCTCATTGCCCCCCACGTCCAGCGTTCCCCTGGGGCACGGGTCGCGCCACCGAGGGGTCGACACCTGCCGGGCGGCGCTTCAGTCTCGCTGCCTTGCCCGGGTGCCCGGTTCCTCCCGGACAGGGCAGCGGCCGGCCCAGTGCCAGCCGGGCCAGGCGCGGCCAGTCGGCTGCGGGTCCCCGTGGTCTCGACCCACCGGGCCGGTGGCGCGGCACGCGGACCCGTAGGGCCCCGGGTGCACTGCGGCACACCACGGGACAGGGCAGCACGACGTACTCCCCGTCGATGCCGACCGGCATGGTGACGGTACTGGTCTCGACGACGACTTCGTCGGCGGTGAGCCGGACGAGGCCCCCGGAGCGCGGTCGGCTCACCAGGCGCGCTGCTTCGGCGGTGCTGCCGACCCGGACGCACGCCACACCGAGGAGCCCCGTGTCCAGCCGCGCCCTGCGCCCCGGGTGTGACACGTCAACGGCCCGTCCGTAGGGGTTGTTGCTGACGAGCAGTGCCTGCAGGCCGCCTATATGCCGCTCGTTGGCCGTCATGCGCAAAGCGGGGGCGTTCTCGCCCGTGAGCAGTCCGGGGAGGGTCTGCAAGACCGTACGGGCTTTCGCGTCCCGGTAGGCGGGGTCGTTGACGACGGCCGCGTACGTGCCGAACGAGGCGTTGTTGACGAAGACACGGTCCGCGGCGTACCCGAGGTCGACGCGGAGTTCCACACCTCCGGTCAGGGCTTCCAACGCCGCCACCGGATCGTCGCGGTCGAGGCCGAGGTCGAGGGCGAAGTGGTTGCGGGTTCCGGCCGGGATCACCGCGAACGGCACGTCATGGTGCGCTGCGACGTCGGCGACCTGCGCCTGGGTGCCGTCGCCACCCGCCACCCCCAGCAGGTCCGCTCCGTCGGCGACGGCCTTCCGGGCCAGTGCGGTGACGTCCTGGCCGGTGTCGAGCACATGCACACGGCAACCCGCGGCCCGTGCCCTGTCCACCAGACGGAACCGGTCCACCTTGCCGCCGCCGGACCGGCGGTTCATGAGCACCCAGGGGCGGAGGGGCGTTACGGCGGCCTCTTCGGAGGCGGTGGGAGCAGGCGCCAGGGCCCAGCGTGCCGCGACGACGGCCAGTACCAGGAGGCCCGACGACAGCAGGGCGGGACCCAGCAGGTCGGCCGCGGCGTAGAGCGTGAGGACGGTGACCGGCGCGGCCACCGACAGAACTGTTCCGACGATGCGGGCGACACCGGTATGGGCCAGAGCCCACCACACGCCGACGGCTGCGAGCGTGAGGCCCGCGATGCCGATCAGGGCCCACAGCACACTGCGGAGCCCGGCGGCGACGAGCGGCACCAGGATGCAGGCCAGCAGAGCCAGCAGGGAGACGCGGGCGAGAGCGGTGCCGCCCTCGCCCGCGGGCGGGACGCCGTTCCCGCGCCGCCGGCTCGTGTCCGCGCCTTGTGCATCCACGTGTCGCTCTTTCGCTCCGTCACACGTCTAGTCCGGCGTGCGTTCCCCGGACAGGTCGTAGAGGTTGCCACCGGGCTTGATCACGCTCAGGGCCCAGATGATGAAGCCCGACATGGTGATCATCACGACGGACCACAGCGGGTAGTACGGCATGGAGAGGAAGTTGGCGAGGATCACGAGTGCGGCGATGACCACGCCGGACACGCGCGCCCACGTCGCGATCTTGAGCAGCCCGGCACTGATGATCACGGCGAGCACGCCCAGGACGAGGTGGATCCAGCCCCAACTGGTGAGGTCGAACTGGAAGACGTAGTCGGGTGTGGTGACGAACACGTCGTCCTCGGCGATGGCCATGACCCCCCGGAGGATGTCGAGGAGGCCGACGAGCAGGAGCATGACGGCGGCGAAGACGGTCAGGCCGGTCGCCCACGCCTGCCTCGGCGAGTGCGTCGGCCGGGTGTGTGTGGCGGTCATCGTGCGCCTCGATTCGTGGCGTGCGGATGGTCAGCGGGCGGAAGGACTGGTTGTGGTGGGGGCGTGGCCCGCGTGTTCCGCCGGCCCATGGCCGCTCAGGACCAACTCCTTCGCCCTGCGGAACTCCTCGTCCGTGATGGCACCCTGATCCCGGATTTCGGAGAGCCGGGCCAGTTCGTCGACGCTGGTGCGCTCTCCACCGCTCGCGGTCTTCCTGATGTAGGCGTTGAGCTCCTCCTGACGGGCACGGGCCTGCGCCGTCTCCCGCTGGCCCATGTTCTTCCCCCGTGCGATGACGTAGACGAATACCCCGAGGAAGGGCAGGAGGAGGCAGAACACCAGCCAGCCGGACTTGGCCCAGCCGCTCAGCCGGTCGTCGCGGAAGATGTCACCGATGATCCGGAAGAGCAGGACGAACCACATGATCCACAGGAAGACCAGAAGCATGGTCCAGAACATGCTGAGCAGTGGGTAGTCGTACGCCAGGTAGGTCTGCGCGTTCATGTCCGTCCTCCGTCCCGGGCGAGCCCGGCGTTCGTTGCGTACTGACCTCAGAGTGGTCACGGGGCTCAGCCCCCGGCATCACCCGGCACGGGTGAGTTGGCCGCCGGGCGGCCGGTGCCCTGCCCGGAGCCACGGCGCTCGTTCATGAGGCTGTTCGGTGCGCTGCCGGACGTGCCGGTCAGGCGGCTGCCGCCAGGACCGCAAGGACGAGCAGCAGGAGGAGGACCGAGGAGCCGGCCACGCGGGCCCGCCGGTGCTGTACCGACTCCTGCCGGCGCGGAGACTCGTACTCCGCTCGCTCACCGGCGGAGAAAACGGTGGAGCGGTCCGCAGGCCCACGGAGCCAAGCGGTCCGGCCGGTGTGGTCGGGGCCATCGTCGTTCCTTCCACCGGCTCACGGTCAAGTCATGGCAGCGGGCGTGCCTGTCTTCGGAGGGCGTGCCCCGCGCAGCGCGGACCGCCACCCCAGGGCGACCACCGCCTCGGCCAGACCGAGCAGGACCAGCCACAGGCCGAGAAGCCGGGTCAGAGCGCGGGCCGACTCGGCGGGCAGCGCGAGGACGACGATCCCAGCGACGACCGCGAGCACCGCCGTCCCCATGACCAGGCCGCGGTGCGGCAGGTTCTCGGTGACCAGGGCGGCGTAGAGGGTGAGGAGGCCGGACACCAGCCAGACCATGCCGACGATCAGGGAAAGCGCGGCGACGGTCTGCAGCGGGTTGCGCAGACACAGCACCCCGGCCAGCACGTACAGCACGGCCAGCAGGAGCCCGGGCAGCCTTTCGTGTCCCTCCCGCGCGAAGACGGCTACGAACCGGAACACTCCGGTCAGCAGCAGATACAGACCAAGGAGGACGGCCAGGACGTGCAGGGTCGCCTCCGGCCAGACCAGGACCAGGAGGCCGGGGACCAGCGTGGCGACGGCCGATCCCATGAGCCAGGTCCAGGATCGGCCGAGCCTGGCGAGGATGTGCGCGGGGTCGTCCATGGCTCCGGGTACCGTCCTGCCGGACTCGCCTCTATGGCCGGTGGGTTCCGCCGCGTCTCGGGGCACGGTCATGGCGCCTCCTCGTGGACCGGCCGGTCGTCGCCGGACCCGCCCGATGGGGACGGTCGGTGAGCGCCGGAGGACTCGTACGTGTCCGTTCCAGGGTCGGGGCGGGCGCTCAGGGCCGGGGTCACCCATGAGGGGTGATCCCGTCCTGTCGGCGGGGCAGTGAGGTGGGATTCGGGAACATCTGCCCACCGGGCCCGGACGAGACGAAGAGACGTGAGATGAGCGAAACGCCCTCAGGAGGCAGCAAGGGCCGCACCTTGTCGGGACCGCCCCCTCGTGGCGGGCTCCGTACTCGCCGAGGCGCAGCGGCGGTAGCTGTCGCGCGTGCTGTGTTCGTCGCCGTTGGGCTTGTCACGGCCTACTATCTGCTGCCCCTGGACGAGCGGCTCACGGCCGGTACGTCGGTGCTGCTGGTGTGCGGCCTGCTCGCGGTCCTCCTGGTGTTCTGCTGGGAAGTGCGGGCCATCGCGCGTTCCCCTCATCCGCGTCTGAGAGCCGTCGAGGGCCTGGCCGCGACGCTGGTGCTGTTCCTGGTCCTCTTCGCCGGCTCCTTCTACCTGCTGGAGCGCTCCGCGCCCGGCTCGTTCAGCGAGCCGTTGAACAGGACGGACGCGCTGTACTTCGCCCTGACCACGTTCGCCACCGTCGGCTTCGGCGACATCACGGCACGCTCCCAGACGGGGCGGGTGCTCACGATGGCGCAGATGGCGGGAGGGCTGCTGCTCGTAGGTGTCGCCGCCCGGGTGCTGGCGAGCGCGGTGCAGGCAGGGCTGAACCGACAGCGCCGGGGGCCGACGGTTGCGCCGCGCTCCGGAGCTGGGCCCGTGGAAGAACCGGAGGCCGGAGAATGACGATACCCAGCACCTTCACCGCCTCCCTGCCACTGGCGGAGCGGGCGACGTACGGCAGGAAGGCCCGTGAACGGGCCTCACGTTCGTGCCACGGCTGGTACGAGACCGGGCAACGGCGGGGTGACCCGGTCGACCTGCTGGAGCGCCAGTCCGGCGAACGCGTCCCGGCCCTGGTGCCGATCCGCTACGGCCGCATGCTGGAGTCGCCGTTCCGCTTCTACCGCGGCGCGGCAGCGATCATGGCGGCGGACCTGGCACCCCTGCCCTGCAGCGGACTCCAGGTGCAGTTGTGCGGGGACGCGCACCCGCTGAACTTCCGGCTCCTCGCCTCACCGGAGCGCCGCCTGGTCTTCGACATCAACGACTTCGACGAGACGCTGCCCGGCCCTTTCGAGTGGGACGTCAAACGTCTTGCGGCCGGATTCGTGATCGCGGCCCGGGCTAATGGCTTCGCACCCAAGGAACAGAACCGCACCGTACGGGCCTGTGTGCGGGCCTACCGGGAGCGCATGCGGGAGTTCGCCGGCATGCCGACCCTGGACATCTGGTACGCCCAGGACGACGCCGACCACGTACGGCAACTGCTGGCGGCGGATGCAGCGGGGGAAGCGGAGCACCGGCTCAGGAAAGCGGCCGTGAAAGCCCGCACGCGCACCCACATGAGGGCGTTCGCGAAACTCACCCGCGTCACGGCCGAGGGCCGGCGCATCACCCCCGACCCGCCGCTGATCACCCCACTGGCCGATCTGCTCACCGACCCGGCCGAGGCCGGCCGGGAGGAGGAACTGCGGTCCGTCGTGAGCGGCTACGCGCGGTCCCTGCCGCCCGAGCGCCGACACCTGCTGCGCCACTACCGGCTCGTGGACATGGCTCGCAAAGTGGTCGGCGTCGGCAGCGTCGGTACCCGCTGCTGGGTACTGCTCCTGCTCGGCAGGGACGACGACGACCCGCTGTTGCTCCAGGCCAAGGAAGCCTCGGAATCGGTGCTGGCGGCGCACACGGGCGGCGAACGCTACGACAACCAGGGCCGCCGGGTCGTGACCGGCCAACGCCTGATCCAGACCACCAGCGACATCTTCCTCGGCTGGACCCGTGTCACCGGCCTCGACGGAAAGGGCCGGGACTTCTACGTGCGCCAATTGTGGGACTGGAAGGGTATCGCGCGGCCGGAGACCATGGGGCCCGACCTGCTCTCCCTCTTCGCCCGGCTGTGCGGAACCTGCCTGGCGAGGGCCCACGCCCGTTCCGGTGACCCCGTCGCGCTCGCCGCGTACCTGGGTGGCAGCGACCGCTTCGACCGCGCGCTCACCGAGTTCGCCCAGTGCTACGCCGACCAGAACGAACACGACCACGAAGCCCTGATGGCGGCCTGCCGCTCCGGCCGGATCACGGCCGCCCGGGTGTGAGGCCGGCCCGGGAACGGCGAGCGGGCCGACGCACACCGTCCGTGGGCGTCATTCCGGGAGCTGCCGCATCTCCATGACGCGCAGGCCCAGTGACTGGCAGCGGGTGAGCAGCCCGTACAGGTGGGCCTCGTCGATCACCGTGCCGAACAGAACGGTCTGGCCGGACATGACGACGTGCTCCAGCTCCGGGAACGCGTTGGCCAGCGTCTCCGACAGGTGTCCCTCGATTCGAATCTCGTAGCGCACGAGCGGTCCTTCCACCGGACGGGCTCGGGACACCGTCCGGGGCTCGGGGGCGGACGGTGCTCTGTGACGATCCTGCGCCTCGTCGCCCTCCGGCGCCCTCACCCGGTACAGGTGACCGTGGCCGCGGTACCGGTACCTCAGTGCGTCACCGCGATCTTGACGACAACGATCACCAGACCGAGCAGTACGTTGACCGTCGCGGTGGTGGCCACCAGCCGTCGTGAGGCGCCCGCACGGTGTGCCGCGGCGACGGACCAGCCCACCTGTCCGGCTACGGCGACGGACAGCGCCAGCCAGAGGGCACCCTGGACGTCCAGCCCCAGCACGGGGCTGACGGCGATCGCCGCGGCCGGAGGCACGGCGGCCTTGACGATCGGCCACTCCTCGCGGCACACACGCAGGATCACCCGCCGGTCCGGAGCGCGCCGCGCGAGACGCGCACCGAACAGCTCGGCGTGCACGTGGGCGATCCAGAACACCAGGCTGGTGAGCAACAGCAGCAGGACCAGTTCGGCGCGGGGGAACGAGCCCAGGGTGCCGGCTCCGATCACCACGGAGGCCGCGAGCATGGAGCCGTACACACCGCCGGTGTAGTCCGCGTGGGCGCGGTGCGCGGCCCGCCGCTTCCGCCGGTCCGTAGACCGCCCTGTCCTGGTCTCGTCTGCGGTCATTTGTGTCTCCTCCGCGCTCAGCCCGTCGGCCCGGTCTGTCCGGTTGTCCGGGTCCCGGCAACGGGCTCACTTTCGGACTGACGCTCCGCCCGGGCGGTCGGAAGACGCGCGGTGACCAGGAAACTCGCGAGCGCGACGCCGCCCGTGGCCAGGATCGCCGCCTTCAGCCCGTCCAACTGGGCGGAGGCGTAGGACTCCGCCACGGCGTCGACCTCGGACGGCGGCAGCCCGGCCTCCTCGGCCGCGGAACGCACCTGCTCGGTCGGGACGAAGGTGATGCCGGCCTCCAGACCGACCCCGACTTCATCGCGGGCGGCCTCGGACAGCCTCGGGTCGTCCGCGACCTGGGTGGTGAAGGCGCCTGCCAGCGCCCCGATTAGGATCGAGCCGATTAGCGCGGTGCCCAGCGCCGAGCCCAGATTCTGCGCCGTGAACTGCAGCCCTCCGGCCTCGCTGCGCTCCTCCTCACCGACACCGGACTGCACGACGTTGCCGAGCTGCGAGGCGAGCAGACCGACGCCCACGCCCAGCACGGCCATGGCCCCGGCGAACTGCGCGTCGTCGATGACCGGGTCGATCGTGGCCAGCAGCCACACCACGGCCGCCGCCAGGATCACCAGGGCCAGCCGCACCACGCGGCGCGGCCCCATCCTGCCCCCCAGCGCGGACCCGCACAGGGAGGTCACCAGCATGGTGGCCGACACCGGCAGCAGGCGCAGCCCCGTCTGGAAGGCGTCGAAGCCCTGCACCACCTGGAGGTAGAGCGGGATGGCGAAGAACAGCCCGAGGAGAATCAGGTTCTGGCTGAGCAAGGTCGTCAGACCGGCCCGCAGTACGGGCCTGCCCAGCAACGACAGGTGCACCAGAGGGTCGGCGTCCCGGGCCTCCCGCCGCCGTTCCCAGCCCCGGAACAGGGCCAGCACGGCGATTCCGGCGCCGACGACGAACAAGGTGGGAGCGAAACCCAGGACAGTGAAGGGAGGGTTGCGGGGCTCGACCCAGCCCCAGGTGCTGCTCTGCAGCACCCCGAGCACGCCCAGCCCCACCCCGGCGGCGGAGAGCGCCGCGCCGACCCCGTCCAACCGGGGGCGCTTGGCGGCCGGAGCGGGCGTCGCGATCACCCGCCGGCACAACAGCACGGCCACGACGACGAGTACCTCACCGGCGAAGACCAGCCGCCAGGTCAGGTAGGTCGTCATCCAGCCGCCCAGCAGCGGGCCTACCGCGATCCCGGCGCCCGCGAGCCCGCCGATCACCGCGTAGGCGACGGCCCGGTCCCGTCCGCGGTACGACTCCGCGACCAGCGCCGCCATGGCCGGCAGCACCATGGCCGCCCCGAGCCCTTCGACGACGGACCAGCCCAGGGTGAGGACCCACAGCGTGGGCGCCACGGCCGTCACGGCCGAGCCGACCCCGTACACGGCCAGTCCCGCGAGGAACATGCGGCGCCGGCCCAGGATGTCTCCGAGCCGGCCACCGATGAGCATGAACGCTGCCATGACCAGCGCATAGAGGGTGATCACGGCCTGGATGGCAGTGACCTCCGTGTCGAAGTCCTCGACCAACCGGCTGATCGACACGTTCATCACGGAGGTGTCCAGAACCATCAGGAACTGGGCCGTACCGAGGACTGCCAGGGCCCGCCAGTGCTTCACGTCGTCTCACCTCGCCGAGTCGGCCGGTGTGCTGCGGCACGTTCCCGCCATCGGACCCCGGCGGCGGCGCCGCGTGCCTCACCCCTCGCGGGGGAGGTCACAGGAGGTCGAGGTCACGCGCCCGGCGTACCGCGTCGCCGCGCCGGTTCACCGCCAGCTTCCGGTAGACGCTCTTGAGATGCGTCTTCACCGTGTTGACCGACACGAACAGGTCAGCGGCGATCTCCTCCGTGGACATCATGCGGGCCAGCCGTCGCAGCACATCACGTTCACGTCCGCTCAGCTCCACCGGCACCAGGGGCGCGGGTTCGGCGCCGGGCCGCACTGGCTCGCCGTGCGCCCCCGGCCGGCCCGACAGAAGCCAGCCCTCGGCGAGTCCGCGCAGCGGGGCTGTGGCCAGCAGCGGCTCGATCCAGTCTCCTGCCTGGAGGAAGGGACGCCGCAGACGCTCGCGCCGGGCGTCGAGAAGCGCACGTGCGACGAGCCTGCGGGCGGTGACCGTGTCTCCCGACTCCTGCTCCATCCGGGCCCGCACCAGCGCCGCGCCCACGCTCACCGCGGGGCCGGTGCGTCCCTCGGCACGAACGGCGCCGAGCAGTTCGGCCGCCGCACGGGGACGCCCCGCGGCGACCTGGAGCCCCGCCGCTTCGACGGCGCACACGGGTTGGTCGCCGCAGACGCCGTGGAGAAGTCGCACGGCTTCGTCCGGCCGTCCGTCGGCGAGGCAGGCGGCAGAGCGGACGACTGCGGCGTGACTCTCCGCCCAAGGGGACGCCACCACCACGGACACGGCCGGCTCCGCCGCCTCGGCGGCGGCGTGAGTTTCACCGTCGTCGAGGAGAAGGCGTGAGACGGCCAGGGCCCGCCCCGCCGTCGGCACCGGGTCGTGCTCCCGCGCCGGGAGCCGGGCCGTCTCGTCGAGCAGGGCCCGGGCCCGGCTCAGTTCCTGTCGGTCCACGGCCACCGCGGCCAGGACCAGCCGGCCGAGGCCCGCGCCGGGAGGCCGGGGCAGGCCCGCCCGGTCCGCCTCGGACACCGCGGCCAGAGCCCTGCGTTCCGCACGGCCGAGCCAGCCGTTCAGGTAGTCGAGCAGGGCCAGGTGCCCCATCGACTCCACTCGGGGCAGGACGGTGGCGGATCCCCCCGGGGCACCGGCCGCACGGGTCAGCACGGCACGTGCGTCGTCGAAGCGTCCTTCCCACAGACGGGCCGAACCCACGTGTGTCAGCAGCAGGGCGGTCAGTTCCGGATGCGCGTCCAGCAGATGATCGGGCAGGTCCTGGCTCAGTTCCTCGGCCGTCGCGGCCGCCTGCTCGGCCCTCGGAGGGCAGCCGGTGAGCCGGGCGGCGAGCGCCTCCAGCAGCGTGCAGCTCAGCCGGGCCGCCACCAGGCCGGGAGAGACCTCGGTCCCGGAGAGCTGTTCCTGGGCCCGTCGCAACCGGCCCAGACCGTGATCGAGGTCGCGTCGGGCCAGTGCGCCGGCCGCCCGCACGAGGTCGCTCGCCGGGCTCCCCGCTTCGGATCCCATGCCGGCGAAGAGCTGGGTCAGAGCATCCGAGCGCAGGCCCGTGAAGAGCTGACCGATCGCGAGGTCGTCGACGAGCGCGCCGGCGGCCAGATCGAAGTCGCCGCCCGCTACTCCATGGGCGAGCGTCTCCGGGAGGAAGCCGGAACGGCGCAGCCATCGCGCGGCTCGCAGATGCAGCTCCGCTTCCGCACCGGGCAGGCGTTCACGCAGGTGGGCCCGGAGTATCTCCCGGAAGAGCGGGTGCAGCCGGTACCAGGAGTGTCCCAGTCGCTCGATGAACGCGTTCTCCCGGTGCAGCCCGGCGAGGAGGGGTTCGGCGTCGGTCCGCAGCGTGAGGGAATCGGCCAGGTCCGGGCAGAAACGGTCCAGGACGCTGACCCGCAGCAGCAGGTCCTGCGTCTCCTCCGTCCTCCCCTTCAGGACCTCCGCCAGCAGGAAGTCCGCGACCGTGCTGTGGTCCGCCTCGAACTCCTTCAGATACCGCTCGGGGTCGGTGTCCTCCCGGGCCGCCAAGGCGGACAGCCGCAGCCCGGCGGCCCAGCCCCGGGTGCGGTCCACCAGGGCGGACGTGGCGGGCTCGGGAAGGTGCAGTCCGTGCAGTCGCAGCAACGCGCCGGCTTCCTGCGGGGTGAAGGACAACTCGGCGCCGCGGATCTCGGTCAGTTCGTCGGCGGCCCGGTAGCGGTGCAGCGGGAGCAGCGGCTCGGTGCGGGTGACGAGGACGAGGTGCAGTCCCTGCCCGGAGTGGTGCAGGACGAACTCCAGCTGTTCCGCGACCTCAGGGTTGGTCATCCGGTCGTACTCGTCGAGCACGAGGACCACGGGACGGTCGAGGGCGTTCAGTTCGGCGGCGAGCGACGTCAGCAGCCCGCGTCCCACGCCGCTCGAGTCCGCGGGCGCCGCGGCGGCGTCGGCCGCCCTCGCCCCGCACATGCGCAGGGACTCGAAGACGTAAGCCCAGAAGACCCCGGGCCGGTGATCTCCGGCCTCGACGGTCAGCCAGGCGACCGGCAGCCGCAGCCCCGCGGCCCAGTCGGCCGTCAGGAGTGTCTTGCCGGCGCCGGCCGAGCCGTTGACCAGCGTCAGCGGTGTGCGCAGGGCCTGATTCAGATGAACGACGAGCCGCTGCCGCCGCAGGAAAGTGGCAGGCCGAGAGGGAAGCGCGAACCGTGTGCGCAGGTACGGATCGCCCAGCGGATCGGTGCTCGCATCGGCGGACCGCCGAGCCGCGCCGTCGGCCGTGCCCACGCCCCTCACCCCCACGGCCCCGGCCCGTCGACGTACTCCGGCCTGAAGCGGTGGAGCACGCCCCCGCCCGGCTTGACGACGCCGTAGCTGCTCTCGGGAACCTCGTTCCACGCCCCCGGCAGGTCACCCAGGGGCTCCGACACGACGAGACGGGTCTCGTCCAACAGCTCACGCAGGAACGCCACGTCGGGATGGAGCGCGCGCAGGGCGTCCACCTTCGTACTGACGTACAACGATCGCGAACGGCCTTCACCGGAATAACGGAAAGCCCACACGCGTTCGCCGTCTGTCACCGCGACGGTCATCTGCAGTGGGTGAGGGACACCGTGCGTCTTCGCGGTCGTCTCGACAAGACCCGCCACGCGCGCCACCGCACCGGGCGGGTCGTCGGCCAGACCGAAGGTCAGGGCGAGGAAGAACGTGACCTCGGAGTCCGTGGAGCCCTCGATGTCGGGGTACAGGACCGGGTCGACGGCCAGGGCGAGAACACGCCGGAACCGACGGAACGCACTGATCATCCCGTTGTGCATCCACAGCCACCGACCGCTCCGGAAGGGGTGGCAGTTGCTCTGCTGCACCGCCGTTCCGGTCGGCGCCCTGATGTGTCCGAAGAACAGCCCCGAGCGCGTGTGGTGGGCGACTTCCTGCAGATTGCGGTCGTTCCAGGCCGGGCCGACATCGCGCAGGACCGCCGAATCGGCAACTTCCGTGTCCTGCGGGTACCAGCCCATACCGAAGCCGTCGCCGTTGGTCGTCTCCACACCCATCCGGGAGAGCAGACTCTGGTCGATCAGGGAGTGTTCCGGCTGGAACAGAACCTGGCTGAGGAGGACGGGTGTGCCCGAGTAGGCGATCCAGCGGCACATCGTGACGCCCCTTCCGGCGGCGGCGAAGGGACCACCGCGGTGGCTGACCGCGGGATTCCCCCGCGGTCCCGGCACATGGCAGGCGTCGTCCCGCGGCTGCTACCAGTATCGCTTCCGGCAGCCATCGGGGCATGCGGACAGAGGGTAGTCGGCGACTCTTCTAGTGAATCCGAAGCGGCCGGCGACGGCGGCACTCTGCTCAGGGGAGCCGTCAGCAGCCCAGCGATTGAACACGGCGGTGCGCTGACCGGGCGCTTACCGGCGAGGTGTGCGTTGACCTCGGAACCTGCTTTCGGTAGTTCTCACGGGTCAACGCCGCTTCCCGAACTCATGTGCCCTGCATGTGCCCTCGCGGTTCACAGAGCCAGAGGCCTGGACAGTGGTGTCGACGACAGGGCGCCGTCGGTGACGTCGTCCAGGTGGAGCCCGGCGGCGTCGCTCTCCCGGTTGAGACGGACGGCGTGCAGGGCGTTCGCCCAGATGCTCGTGACGGTGGCGATGCCGACGAGGGCCCAGACGTAGAGGCGGGAGCGATCACGCTCGCGGGACGAGGGATCGGACGCCGGCACCTGGCCGGATTGGCCACGGGTGGCCAAGACGGGATGACGGCGGGTGCGGTGGAGGTGCGAGAGGTACGTAGACGCGTGGCTGCGCAGCAGCGCAGACGACGCGGACAGTGCGCAGGCACGGCTTGCAGAGCCCCCGGCCCCGGACGTCGCCCTGCCGGGCCCAGCAGCCCCTCCACAGTCGAAGCTCCGGTCCGTGACCGTTGTGCGCGGTGTGCAACGCGACGGGGACGCGTGGGCGGTGACGGTGGCCGCACAGTACGCCGACAGCACGGTCCGCTACTTCACCGTCCCCGTCGCCACCGACCGGACGGGGTTCTCGTTCGCGGTGACCGGCGCTCCGGGAGTCGTGGCCGCTCTGTCCCGGGCCACGGTGTCCAAGTCGCCGTACACGGTGAGCGTTCTTTCTGACGGTACCCTGTCGACCACTGTGGCCATGGGCCTACGAGGTCGCGCTCGCGGCCCGCTCCGGCCGGTGGGACGTCGCCGCACTGGAGATGATGACGTGGGTGAGGCATTCGACTCGTTGCGTGCGAGCGTGGCCACCTTGCAGCGGTACTTCGGACTGCCACGCCAGGACATCCTGCATGGCCAGATGCCTGCGGTAGCAACAGCGACCGTGCGGTCGGAAGACCCAGAGGGCTAGCGGCTGTCCTACCGCACGTAGGTGTCGGTACTGAGCGTTGGATTTCGCTTGCAGGGGTCGTCATCGCGGCGGCCAGCGTACGGGGAGGGCGCCTTGATGAACCGGGATTCCACAGAGAACGGGCTGCGTTGGATAACCGATGCCTACAGCATCGGATTCTCGTTCACACTCAGCGAGCGGCGTTCGCCGCACGAGCTGCTGTGTCGTGTCGGAGCCAAAGAGCGCCGCATTGTCCCGCTCACCCGCTCCGCAGCGTACGAACTTCTACTGCGAGATGAGGCGGACGACATCAGTGACCTCGACTTCCTGGACTGGGAGGACGAAGCGGTGGTTGCGCAGCTGACAAGCGCCGGCTTTCTGCCCGCCCCGCCGGAATCCATCGTCCGAGCGGGCTCCGTGGCGGGCTGGGCTTACGCGCTGGAGGAATTTCACTGCCGGACGGACACATGCCTTGCGGCGCTGTCCGACCGGGGACGGGCGTTCCGCGTGCATCGCAACGCGAAAGGCTTCAGCCGCGTCGATTACGCCTACCGCGGCGATATGGTGACGTCCTTCGAGCCCGGCCTGCCTCACTTGACGAGCGGCGCGCCAGCCGAGGTTGCGCTTGGCTTCGTGCACACCGGCGACGAGCCCGGCGATGCCGCGTTCCTGCGGTTTCTGGAGAGCGAGCTTGGCCTCTATCTTCCGTGGGAGGAGACAGAGGCAGAGCTTGCGGCAGCTGCCTTCACCTGACGCCGCTCTCGGAGAACAGCCAGGGGTGAAGGTCCCAGATGATTTCGAGGTCGAGGGACTCGCACCAGTCCATGCGGAGCAGTTTGGGTGGTCATGGCGATGGGCTACGGCGACCGGTGCCTGGGCAGACGACGAACAGGTCGTCACGGTCGGGGGCCGACCGGCCGTTCGGGGTCATGGGTGAGGTCGAAGCGCCAGGCGACGCCAGGCGGCCCGATCACGGGCAAGTCGTCCTCGCCGGAAGCCCGTTCAGTGGCCCCCCATACCGCCTCGGGTCCGAGGCCCGCTACGTAGGAGCGTTCCGCGGCGGCGAGGTCCCTCAAGGCCGGGCCGGCCGGATCCGGGTCGTGGAGCAGATCACGCGGACCCTCTACGGTGGCACGCCAGACAGGGCTGTCGACGTAGTGGGTGTCGAAGCGCTCCGACGGCTCGGCGATCTCCCTCGTGTCGGCCTCGCCACGCATCACCCGGCCGAACAGGCGCAGGTAGTCGAACCTGCCGATGCCAGAGGTGAAGACGAACAGGACGTCCGCCTCACAGCCCGGGGCGGCCACGAAGACGTGCGGGGTGCGGGGGGAGGAACCGCGAGGAAGTCGCCTTTGCGGAAGGCCGTCGGCGCTGTCCGAGCCGGGCCGGTGGCGCGTCTCCGGGGCGGAGCTGAGCACCACGTGGGCGTTGGCACCGCCGAAGCCGAAATAGTTCACCGAGACCACGAGCTGCTTCCCCGACAGGTCACGAGGTTCGGCCACCGGATCCAGGCCGAGCCCCGCGAAGTCGATCGCACCGGCACTCACCGGCCTGGACGGCGCACAGAGTCTGCTCCTCGCCCGCTCGTGACCGACGTCTGCAGAAGGTCGAACTGATCACCCCACGAGAGGCAGGGCGTACCGACCGGGTGGTATGCAAGTGGGCCGGTCATCGCCTAGCCTCGTGTCTCCCGGCCCGCGCGGGCGGGCCGCACCCTCCGACGACCGACAGGAGAAGCCCGTGGCTGTCGATCCCGACAAGGCCGTTCTCGACGCCTTCGCCAGGCAAGGCCCCGAGGGGCCGCTCGTCATGCTGAACCTCCTGCGGTTCACGCCGGACGGCCGGCCGTCCTACGAGGAATACTCACGCCGGGCGGCCGTCTTCCTGAGCAGGTACGGCGGGGAACTGCTCTACGCAGGCGACGGCGCTGCACCCCTCGTGGCCGGGGAAGGCCAGGCTTGGGACGCCGTGCTGCTGGTGCGCTATCCCGACCGGGAGGCGTTCTGCGGCATGGTCGCCGACCCCGAGTATCAGCGGATCACCGCGCTACGGACCCGCGCGCTTTCCGAGGCCGTACTCCAACCGACCGCACCCTGGACATCACGGCCCGGCGCACGACCGTCCTGAAGACGCGCACACGGAGGCAGCGGTGGCGCGCACCGGCGAAGCGGCCGACACCGCTTCACCGTCCCGTCGAAGGGCGCCGCTGCTCGATCCCAGGCGCACGGCGTATCCAGCAGCAGAGCGTAACCGCATCCTTGCGACAGGTGCACCCAGGCGCTCGACGCCGTGAAGGGACATGCCGGCACCTCCGGCATGGGAGTCGCTTACGCCCGGTGAATGATCAACCCGAACCGCCGCCGCCGGCTGATCCTTCGCCGCCCACCCCGGGGCGCCGGGCCGTGTGGCCCTCGGTCGACTCAGCTCGCAGGCAGGCAGTTCCTCGGCGGTACGCGGCTCCCCTCGCGGCCGGGCGCCGGATGTGCGGGGCGTGCCGCGTCGCGAGCCGACTGCGGAGCAGGCGTCGGCGAACAGCTCTGACGACGGCTTCGACCGGTGGCTTCCGGCACGTGTCGGATTCATGTGAGATAGAGCACCTTCAGGAACCATAGGCAGGATCGGCGACGCCAGCCTAAAGTCCTGGGGTTTGCGGAGCCTTTGCCTCCGTACCACCCGGCCCGTCCGTCCGCTCCGTACATGACCTGTACGCACATGCGGAAACCGGGCCGATTCCCCGACTCACGAGGAACCGGGAAGCATTCGCATGAGCACGTTGGAAACCTGGGTCGTCGAGTTCAACGACGTCTTCTGGACATACCTGCTGATTCCGCTGGTCGCCGTCGCCGGTGTCTGGTTCACCCTGCGCTCCAAGGGCGTGCAGATCCGTCTCATCCCGGAGATGTTCCGGGTCTTCAAGGACAAGCCGGAGTCCGGCATCAGTCCCTTCGGCGCCTTCAGCATCTCCGCCGCCGCGCGGATCGGCACCGGCAACATCGCCGGTGTGGCCACCGCGATCACCATGGGCGGCCCCGGAGCCGTCTTCTGGATGTGGATGATGGCCCTGATCGGCGGTGCCTCGGCGTTCGTCGAGTCGGTTTTGGCCCAGCTGTACAAGGTGCGCGACACCGAGCCGGGTACGTACCGAGGTGGCCCGGCCTACTACATGCAGAAGGCGCTCGGAATGCGCTGGCTCGGCGTGGTCTTCGCCGTTCTGATCACGCTGACGTTCGGGTTCGTGCTGACCGCGGTGCAGTCCAACACCATCACGGTGGCCACGAAGGGCTCCTTCGGCTCGGACGCCTCCTGGTTCAACCCCCTCCTCGGTGTCGTGCTCGCCGTGCTGCTCGCGCTCGCGGTGTTCTTCGGCGTGAAGCGCCTGACGGCCGTCACCAAGGTCATCATCCCGGTGATGGCCGGGCTCTATCTGCTGGTCGGCCTGGTCATCGTGCTCCTCAACCTCGACAGCGTGCCGGGCATGCTCGGCGACATCATCGGCGGAGCTTTCGGGTTCCGCGAGGTCGCCGGTGGCGCCGTGGGTACGGCGATCCTGCAGGGCGTGCGGCGCGGCATGTTCTCCAACGAGGCGGGCATGGGTTCCGCCCCGAACGCCGCCGCGTCCGCGGAGACCACGCACCCGGTCAAGCAGGGCCTGGTCCAGACCCTCGGCGTCTACTTCGACACCCTGGTCATCTGCAGCATGACCGCCTTCGTGATCCTCTCCGCCAACCCCACCCTCGGTGAGCGCGGTGGCGCGGACGTCACCCAGTCCGCCTTCACCAGCGCGCTCGGCGACTGGGCCGGTCACCTGCTGACCCTCGTGGTCTTCATGGTCGCCTTCAGCTCCATGATCGGTAACTACTACTACGGCGAGTCCAACATCCAGTTCATCACCCGCAGCAAGAGTGTGATGAGCTCGTACCGCGCAATGGTCATCGCCTGCGCCGTCCTCGGCGCCATCGGATCCGTACCGCTGGTCTGGAGCCTCGCAGACGTCACGATGGGCGCGATGGTCCTGGTCAACCTGATCGCGATCATCCCCCTCGGCACGGTCGCCTTCCGCCTCCTCGACGACTACATGGCCCAGCGCCGCCAGGGCCTCGACCCGGTCTTCCGCAAGGACCAGGTGCCGGGCCTGCGCGGCGAGGTGGAGTGCTGGGGCGCGTCGGACGAGAACGCCACCCCGAAGGAGCGGACGCCGGTCGGCTGACTCCGCCACGAGCGCCCCGACACGACCGTAGACGCCCGAGGGCGGCACCCTGGAAGGGTGCCGCCCTCGGGCGTCACCCCTGGAGGCCCTTGAATCCCGCGGCCACCGAACGCTTTCGGCGGGATACGGCTCTCAACCGCGTTCCACCGTCAACAGGACATGCGACTACCGCCGCTGTGGCGGCCGTCGCCATGGTCGAAGTGCCCGCAGTGGTGCCTGTGCGCAGTTGGGCGGTGCCCGGGACCCTGCGCGGCACGTGATGCGCTGGCTCTCCTGTCAGCAGCGCATCATGGGCGGCGGTGCGGCAGGCGGCCAGTTCCGGGCGACGTGTCAGGCTGGAGCTGGCTGCTCGCCGTCCACGGTCGGGTGAGTGCCGCCCAGGTACTCAGGAGCCCGCAGGTGCTCCTCCAGCGCCTGGAAGACTCTCTGGGGGACGACTCCCTGGGGAGCGACGAGTTCGTCAAGGACCTGAGTGGGAACAGCGTCGGCGCGCGTCTCGAAGACCGGCTCACGCGCGCCTCCGCCCGATGAGCCAAGCCGCGCCTCCTGCGACGAGGCCGGCGACGACGGCGATGGCGAGCTGGTACGGCGGGAGCTCGGCCGCCCCGCCTTGGAGGTCAGTACTGGCCTGCATCACCACCACGAAGAAGTAGGCCGTTGCTGCGGACAGACCCCAGGAGAAGGCGCCCACGGAACCTCCTGTCCGAGGGCCTTTGACCGAAAGGAGCGCAGCGCCGGAACCAACGGCTTCGATTCCGAATATCGTCAGATACAGGCCGAATGCGACTCCCGGAGAGTGGAATCCGTCGGCTGCCCCGTCCAACGTGAAGTGGGTGGCGATCTCGTCCGCGAAGGAGCCCTTGAAGAGCAGAAAGGCCCCACCGGTGACGGCGGCTCCTGCGGCGTAGGGGGCGACCGTCGACACGACACGGCGCCCGAGTCCGCTGCGGGGCGCTTGCCTGGTCGTCATGTGCGTCTCATCCCTTCTGCGTACCTCGCAGGCGGTCTGATTGTTCGCCTGCAACTAGAACATCTCTGATTGAGGGTGTTCTTGGATTCCCGTATGTGATGTGCAACGGTCAGAGAACGGCTCGATCTTGCGGTTCGGTAGACGCGCAAGTGTCGCCGTGGCGGGCGTTGCCGTGCTCGCGCTGAGCGGCATCGCTGTCCAAGGGGCCATGGTCAACCTCGCGACACCCCGAACACACGCCGGGGCGGCCGCCGCAACTCCTGCCGAGGCCACCGCGGAGGGGCGTGCGCTCTTCGCCGGCCTGGCCTTCGCCCAGGGTGATGCGGCCCAGTAACTCGCCGACTCCGGCAAGTTCGTCGACGTGGCCGCCCTGCGCAGGGAGAACAGCACGGCGGAGCAGCGGAAGGCTGCCACGGCACTCCTCGACAAGAGTCCTGGCCGCATGAGGCGCCTCCGGTACAGGCCGACACCCCAAGGTCCGCCGCAGTAGGGGACCGTCGGACGCCGGGGCGGGTGCCGTACGCCCCGCCCCGGCCGGTTCACCGTCGTGCCAGACCGGCCGGGAACCGTCGGCCGCGACCGGGCCCTGCCTCAGCCCCGGGACCCCAGCCACCGCGGGCACTCTCTCGCCCCCCTGGGCGCGGCGGGTCCGGAACGCCCGCCGTACTCAACCTCCGGCGTACCTTGGTCGAGTGGGTCATCACGGCCATCGGCACCCGCGAGCGACCGCCTCGCCGCGCTCCCGGGCATCCTGGCCCTTGTCCGCCCCGCCCACCGCGGCCGCTACCCCACCGTCGGTCACGGCTCCAGCTCGGACAGGTCGCCGAGCCCCGGGAAGAGACGTGGATCGGGAAGCGACGCCTCGGCCGAGGGCGGTTGCGTCAGGGACTGTTCCGTCCATACGACCTTGCCGGTCGAGGTGTATCGGGTTCCCCAGCGCTCGGCGAGCTGTGCCACGAGGAACAGCCCGCGTCCGCCCTCGTCGGTCGTGGCCGCCCTGCGCAGATGAGGGGAGGTGCTGCTGCCGTCGGACACCTCGCAGATCAGCGCCCGGTCGTAGAGCAACCGCACGTGGATCGGGGCGGAGCCGTGACGGATGGCGTTTGTGAGCAGTTCGCTGAGCATGAGCTCCGTGGTGAACGCCATGTCGTCCAGGCCCCATATGGTCAGTTGACGGCTGCACGCGTTGCGGACGGTGCCGACGGCGGCGGGGTCGCGGGGCACGTCCCAGTCGGCCACGAGGGAACGGTCCAGCAGTCTGGTGCGGGCGACGAGGAGTGCGACGTCGTCGCGGCGGTGCCCGGGCAGCATGCCGTCGAACACCGCCTCGCAGATCTCCTCCGGAGTGCGCTCGTGTGCCCCGGCGAGTGTGCTGCGCAGCGCTTCCAGGCCCGCGTCGATGTCGCGGTCGCGTCGCTCGACCAGCCCGTCCGTGTAGAGGACGAGCGTGCTGCCCTCGGACAGTTGCAGCTCGGCGGTCTCGAACGGGAGGACCCCCAGGCCCAGTGGCGGAGCGATGGGCCCTCCGGCCACCCCCACGGTGCCGTCGGGATGGACCAGCATGGGGGCCAGGTGCCCTGCGCGCGAGATGCTGCACCGGCCGGAAACCGGGTCGTACACCGCGTAGAGGCAGGTGGCGCCGGTGACCGCTTCCCCGCTCGA
Source organism: Streptomyces sp. E2N166 (assembly GCF_003671715.1). Classification (GTDB taxonomy): domain Bacteria; phylum Actinomycetota; class Actinomycetes; order Streptomycetales; family Streptomycetaceae; genus Streptomyces; species Streptomyces thinghirensis. The sequence continues at coordinate 161,650 of NZ_RAIF01000006.1, forward strand.
ACCTTCGGGATCCTCCTGGTCGAGGCGGCTGACCAGTTCGTCGAGATGGGTCAGGAGTTCGTCCGGGGGGAGGTCCAGCGTCGAGAAGTTCTGTACGGCGGTACGCAGCCGTCCCATGGTGGCCGCCGCGTGCAGCCCGTGCCCCACGACGTCACCGACGACGAGCGCGACACGGGCACCGGGCAGGGGGATCACGTCGAACCAGTCGCCACCGACCCGAGCCTGGGCGGGCAGGTAGCGGTAGGCGATGTCAACGGCGCTCTGATGGGGCAGGACATGCGGCAGGAGGCTCCGCTGAAGAGTTTCCGCCATCGTGTGCTCGCGGGTGAAGCGGCGAGCGTTGTCGATGGCGACGGCGGCTCGGGCGGTCAGCTCCTCGGCGAACGTCAGGTCCTCCTGGTCGAAGGGTGCCGAGCCCTCCGCACGCCAGAAGTGGGCCACGCCCAGAGGGATGCCGCGGGCCTGCAACGGCACCGTGACGAGCGAGTGGATGCCGTACGCGCGGACGGCGTCGGCCCCTTCCGGGTCCTGGGCCGGCCACGTGTGCAGGGTTGTCAGGTCCGCTTCCAGCACCGAGCGTCCGCTGGTCAGCGCCGAGGCAGCGGGCGCGCCCGTGACGTCGAGCGGAACGACGCCTCCGACGGGCCGGAACGGGTGGTCCTCCCGAATGCCGCGCAGGGCGGTGCGCCGCATCTGCGTGGGCGTGCCGGACGGCTCCTCGCCCCGAGCCACGTCGTCCAGCAGGTCCACGGTGACGAAGTCGGCGAACCGCGGAACCGCCACACCCGCCATCTCTTCGGCCGTCTGGGCCACCTCCAGGGTCGTGCCGACTCGCACCCCCGCCTCATGAAGGATGTTCAGCCGCTCACGGGCCACCTCCGCCATGCCGGCCAGTGCTCGCAGCTCAGTGCTGTCCCGGAGGGTCGCCACGTGGCCGGAGGGGCCGCCGGACGGGGCGGTGCGCCTGGTGTTGACGGCCACCAGTCGGCCCCCGGCAAGGTGTACCTGGTCCGTGACGGGGCGATCGGAGCAGAGTAGTTCGACCGTGGCGGATTCGAGGCCCAGCTCCGTGATGTGCTGCCCGTCGGAGTCCTTCGGCAACTGCAGCAGCCGCCGCGCCTCGTCGTTGGCCATAACCAGACGACCGTCGCGACCCGTGATGAGCACCCCCTCGCGGACGGCGTGCAGCACCGCGTCGTGGTGCTCGTACATCCGAGTCATCTCACTGGGCCCGATGCCCCGTGTCTGACGTCGCAGGCGTCGGCTGACCAGCGCGGCGCTGCCGACGGCGAGAAGCAGCGCGACACCGGCCGAAGCCATGATCACCGGGATCTGGTCCTGCAGCGACTGTCCGACAGTTCGGAGGCTCACCCCTGCCCCGACGAGCCCCACGACCGCGCCGTCACCGTTGGTGACCGGGACCACCGCTCGTGCCGCATCCGTCGGATCACCTTCGTAGATCTCGGTGAACGGCTCGCCTCCCGCCGCCCGCTCGACGCCCGCCGCCCGCTTGCCGATCAGCTCCGGGTCGGTGTCGGCGTAGCGGGTGCCGTCCTTCGCCATGACGACGATGAAGTCCACCCCTGTGCCCCCGTGTGCCGCGGCCACGTACGGTTGCAACACCGCTGTCGGATCGTCCGACTCCAGCGCCGCGACGAGCCCCGGCGAGTGCGCGAAGCTCTCCGCGACAGCCCGTGACCTATCCTGCGCGTCCTGTTCGGTGTCGTTGCGTGCTTGCAGGGTGAGCCCCGCGACGGCCGCCACGATGAGGAACACCGCGACCGCGATCTGGAGAAACAGCACCTGCCCGGCGACGCTGCGCCCACGCAGCACCCACCAACGGCCCGGGCTCCTTCCCTCACCGGTCAGGTCGACCGAGAGCTGACCGGCACGGTTCGATCGAGCGGTACGCCCCAGCATGCCCCTTTTCTAGCATCTTTGGATTGAATAACGTGTTTCGGGTGGTCGTGCGACAGGCGGACCACACCGGTGGCCCTGCCGTAGCCCCCACTTGCAGGTGGCGTTCCCACTCCGTTCCGCAGGATTCCAGACGTCGCGCCACGGAGTGGGGTTGCGCGACGAGATCCGCAGCATAGTAGCCATGGACATAGTCGCCATGTAATCTATCGCCATGAGTAAGGGTTCACCGGGTCCTACCCCTGGCTTCTTGGTATGGCGGCTCGCCAACAAGTGGCGCGTCGCGGTCGATCGCGCGGTGGCTCCACTGGGCCTCACCCACGCGCAGTACTCACTGGTCGCGTCCCTGCACGGCATGCAGCGCACCGGCGAGCGGCCCAGCCAGCGCCGGCTGGCCGACCACACCGGCCTGGAGGCGTTGTACGTCTCGAAGCTGGCGCGCGCCCTGGAGTCGGCCGGCCTGATCGAGCGCACCCGCGACCCCAGTGACCCGCGAGCCGTACAGCTCGCTCTCACCGAGCAGGGCCAGGCCGTCACGCGGCAGGCCGTCGTGGTGGTCCAGGAACTACTTCAGCAGTTGCTGGAGCCTCTCGGCGGCCTCGACGCCCCGCGGACTCGTGCGTTCACCGACGAGCTGACGACCCTGCTCGACGTACCCCTCACTCCGTCCGTACCGAACGACGAAACCACTCAGGGGAGAACACCATGACCAGCGCTGCGGCCACCCCCACGGCACCCGCCGCCGACTCCCGCGTCCTCGGCCTGGCCCACCACGCCGCCCGCGGCGTCCTGGAGCACGTCCTGGCCCGGCACGGTGTCACGTTCCGGCAGCAGATCGTCCTGCGCGCCGCGGTCACCACCGACGCACCGCAGACACCGGACGACGTCGTCACTCAGGTCCGGAGCTCCCTCAAGGCCGATCCGGTCGATGTCCGCGCCATTCTCGACGAGCTGCTGGCCCGGCAGTTGCTCGTTACGGACGCCGCGTACCTTCGCCCCACGGACGCGGGGCGCGAGCTCCTCGCCGCCGTCGGCGCGGAGGTCGCCCCCATCTCCGCCCGCATCTGGGCCGGGATACCCGCCGAGGACCTGGCCGCCGCCGGCCGTGTCCTCGTCCTGGTCACCGAGCGTGCCAACGCGGAGCTCGCGGCGCTGACCACCTGATCGCGAACGCCGGCCGCACCCACGTGACCAGCCACCACGCCGCCGCGGGACCGGCGGGACTCGGTGCCGGAGGAGATCGGCGCGCTCCTGGCGGGCGATGGTCCTCACGCGGTCGCCTGGGGGCGGTGAAGACGATGGGGATCAAGTGGATCTCCTCACGGGAGGAACGGCTGCGTTCGGGGGCCGTGCCGGTGGCCACTGGGAGCCTTGACCGGCCAACGCAGTTGCTGCAAGCACCCGCCCAGTGCACAGGGCTCCTCTGCGCTTCGGCTTCGCCGCCGCAGCCGCTCGTCGCCACCACCCGCGGCTGCCAGGCCCCGGGATACGCTGCCCCACCCCACCTCGACCGGAGGTCATCTCAGTGTTACCTGCACGGGTATTCGCCGTTGCCCCGCTGGCTCTGGTGATTCTCGCCCTGTCCGGCTGCGCTTCCTGGGGCTGCACCGACACGACGGCGGAGCGCGGTAGGGCCGGTGTCAGGGTGCAGGTGCTGGACACGGACGGGGAGCCTCTCGGCGTCACCGCCGCGGTTGTTGACTGGCGCCTTGAGCCCCACCCGCAGGTGCCCTCCGAAGGTGACCGGGTCCACTTCCGCTTCCGCTTCAGCGGCGCCGACGCATATTCCGATCCCGCAGTGGATGCCTGCGCGGTCGACAAGGAGCGTGTGGCATTGGGGTGTCAGACGGTTTACTCGTCCCAGGCGTTCAGGCCGGCCGACGACCTCACGGGCGACGACTGGCTCGCCGTCGAGCACCCTGAGCAGGTCGCCGGAGTGTTGTTGATCCCCAATGACCAGTCCTACGACGGACGCACCTGTGAAGAGGACATCAAGGACGGTGGCGGGATGCATCCTCCGGAACCACCCATGAGGGGGGACCAGTTGTAGGGAGGTCGTCACGAAGGCAGGAGTCTTGTCACTGTGCTGTTGACGCCGGCCGGACAGTGCGGGACGGGGATAAGGGAAGGCAATCGCGGCTCGAGGTAGAGCATGATCAGCCATATGAAGAGGGACGCGGATGCGGGCGTGAGCGTGGACGGTGCCGACGTGTGGCACGAGCGGCTGGGGTGGGCGTTCGGGCTGGTAGCAAGCGATCCGGAAGAACGTGCTGCGGCACTTGCCCGTCTGGCTGACGCCGAGAGGAACACCCAGGAGGCTCTGGAGCGGCTCAACAAGGCGTGGCGCCGCAGGTACTCGCTGGGGTGGCAGGTGCCCCACAGGAACTACCTGAAAGCCTTGAGGTATTCGCTGCCCGGTGCGCTGTGGGACCGGCCGGCCGGTCCCGACATAGGCACCTGGCCGGGTCTTCCCTACGCACTGTGCTTCCTGGAGTGGGAGGCGAGGTTCCCGCAGGACTGGACACGGCATGCCAAGTCGTGGGGCACGAAGGAGCGCCTCATCCGAGACGTGTCTGCCGCTCACCACACTGAGACGGTCAGAAGCAAGCTCGTGGATCTGCTCGAAACCGTCGTAAAGCGACCCTACCGCTGCAAGGACCGCGAGTACGTGCGCGTAGCCCGGGCCGTGGACGGCGAGGACCTGCGCCGCAGGCTCGACAGAGCAGCCCGTTCGGACAACCCATGGGCGCAGCGCCATGCAGGTTACGTCCTCTGGCTCCTGGACCGCCCCGAGGTGCCCAATACGCGTCACGTCTGGCGGACCTGGCTTGCGGCGGCGCCCGGAGAGACACCACCGGCTGGCGCCGTCCGGGACCAGTCGATGGTCCGTGACGAATAGCTTGCCTCGTTGGTGTCGAATGATCGACCAGTACGCGTCCCTCGTGACCGTGGGCGCCTGGGCGCGGAAAGTGCTCAGGCGCGCCAGCGCACGACCGATGGGCGGTGTGCACGGGAACCTCGGCTCCCACCTCTTCCTTGACCGTGCTCAGGGAACCTGTCTCTCGGTCGGGTCCGCTGCTTTCGTCGCGGCGGAAGCCGAGCAGCACACGGCCCCGGCACGCTGAACGAACACCCGCGATCACTCGGCTGGCGACCGGTCGGCAGCATCCGCACCGGAAGCTGCCCCAACCTCCGTGCTCCGTCACACACGTGAACGAGACCCCACGGACCCCGTCGTCGGGTGCCCTCGGCATGTGCACGGCTTCAATGGGCATACGAACGTTCCACTACGGGAGGGGCAAGACAAACATGACGACGGAGCCGATCACGTGGCCGAAGGCGAAGCCCGGCGGTTGCGACGCGTGCGAAGGGCACGGCCCCGAGTCCACGGACGAGGCGCCGGAGACACCACGCGAGCGCGTCAACCGCCGGTGGAACGAGATCATGCAGGAGACGCGCGTCGCTCAGACGGGAGTGCAGATCCTCTTCGGCTTCCTGCTCAGTGTCGCCTTCACGCCTCTCTTCCATGACCTGGGAACGTTCGAGCACGCCGCCTACGTCATCACCGTGGTCTCCGGTGCCACCGCGACCGCCTGCCTGATCGCCCCGGTCTCCATCCACCGCTTCCTGTCGGGACAGCGGATGAAGGACGAGATGGTGGAGGTGGCGCATCGCCTGATGATGTGCGGCATGCTTCTGATGGCCGTGACCATCGGGTGCACTCTCCTCCTGATCCTTCACGTCGTTGTGCCGGGACTCATGGCGAAGCTCCTCGTCGGCGGCGTGATGGTCTGGTTCGCCCTGTCGTGGTACGCCCTGCCTCTGTGGCTCCGCCGCCGGTCCGCCCGCCGCGCGGCCCGAGGGGACTGAACTGTCGGCGCATCGATGGACGTACATCGACTGCTGGAAGTGCCGACCGCCGAGTTGCCGCGCACGCAGGCCCGCTGACAACGGGCCCTGCGCAACGTACGCCTCCGTGCTCCGTACGGGCACAGACGGGCCGCCAGCAGCGCGGTCCCGAACTGGTCGAGACCGCCACCCCCTGCCCCGCGTCCAGTGCGGGGATCCGCCCGTCCGCGAGGCATTGGCCAAGCCGATGCTGGCATCGTTCTCGCCACTGGCGCGGATCCACGGGTCGACCTGGGCACGGACCGCCTCGCCCCGCGGCGGACCTGCCCGCTCCTGCGTGCCGGTAAGGGGTGAGCATGGCGCCTGTGCCCCTTGCCCTCGGAGTGCGGGCAGCGCGGACGCAGCCTCGGCGTCACCACCGGGAGCCGAGTCGGTGAGCAGCTCGTTGGAGCTGATCCCGGCGTTCAGGACCGGGCTGAGCCGGCCGGCGGTGATCAGTCGCTCGGCGAGGACGTCGGAGTAACGGCCGTCGCCGTCGATCGTCGCACTGAACCCGTCGGCGGTGAAGTCGCTGACGGCGACGATCGCGTAGAGCAGAGGGTGTCCCCCCGAAGGCTTCGACTCCTTCGAGGTAGTACCACGGTCCGAAATCGGGCTCGACCCTGTCGGTGAGCGAACTCCTTGGCCGCCACCCAAGTGCCGTGTTCCAGCGGCGCCTTGCCGCCAGCGCAGGTGGAGTAGCCGTCGGTGCAGCCGCCAGCAGGGACGTGCCCGAACTGATGATCTTTGCGTAGCCGACCCGCGCGGGGCCGGCTGACCGGGTGCGTGCGCGCAGCGGGAATCGGCCGCGATGACCTACCGGAATCCGGGCAGTTGCCGTCTCACGCCTTCAGGTGAACTTCGGATGCCGAAACGTTCACCCACCCGACATCAGGGGCGTTATGGGCAATTCTGGCAGCCGCCCAACGGAAGGCTTTCTCATGCGACGTCGTACAGTGATCGCCACTGCTCTGCTTTCCCTGTCGGCCGTTGGTGTGTCTGCGGCTGTGGCTGCGGGGCCCGTGATGCCCGTGGCGGGGACGGTGACGTGGTGTTTGACCGCAGCGGCGGCTGATCACCTGGCGGCTGACGGAGTTGTGATGGCGGCTGCTGCTCCGGCAGTGCTCGACTCTTCAGGACCGACCCCGTGCGTGCAGTGGCCGATGAAGGGCAAGATCAGTCTCGACCTGACCAAGGGCTCCTGGACGGCGGGGGGCGGTATGTCCTTCACCAGGGCCTCGGACGGGCGCGGTCTTCGCTTCACCGGGGCGCACGGTGACTTGGCGCGGCGGTCGATGCTGGTAGATGCGACGGTGGGAAATGAAGCGGCGCAGCCGGTTGATCTCTCCACGTACGAACTCGACATGACGAAGATCACGGTCACCATGCCCTCGGTGAACTCGCCGGGCTCGGTTGAGGGCACGCCGTTCGATACGACGCTCCAGCCGGACGGTGCGGCGGTGTTCTCTCGAGCGTTCGGCGCGTCGCCGGTTCCCACTGGGAGTGGCCTGGCCACGTTGGCGGGCCGTGTCGCTGTGGTCCCGGCGCTGGGCTGAACCGGATGTCGGGGGAGAATGGCGCCGGCCTTGTAAGTCCTGGTCCGCTGGGTGAGGTCCGGGCTGACAAGGCGGGCGCTGCGGTGCTGGCATGGGCGCGGGACCTGGGCCTGGTGGTTGACGCGTTTGAAGAGAAGCGTCTGCTTGCCATGCGGCTGGGGGAACTCGCTGAGCTGATGGCTCCGGACGCACGCGACGCCGATCTGGAACTGACGGCACAGTGGGCCGCGTTCATCTGCCTGGTCGATGACCGGTTCGACCGCAGCGGGGCCGACGTCCGGCCGGAGGAGGTCGCATCGCTGTTCGCGCGGCTGATGAACGTGATCACCGGTGGCCACGCAGGGTCAGGCAGCGCGATCGAGCAGGCCCTGGATGATCTGTGGCGGCGTACGGCTCCGCGGATGTCCGCTCAGTGGCAGGAGCGGTTCGTTGCCGACTACCGCGACTTCGCCCTGGCCACGCAGGAAGAGGCCGCCGGGCGCATCGAAGGGGTCTCGGTGAGGCTCAACGACTACGTGCTGCAACGCCGCAGGACGATCACGGCCCTGCCTATGGCAGACATCCTGGAATGCACCGCTCGCGCGCCCCGGCCCGACCTGCCCCTGGGGGAAATCCTCGTGAAGGCCCTGCGGCAGGCCGCGGCTGACGTGGCCGGCTGGACCAATGACCTTGCCTCGGCCGAGGACGACCTGCGGGAGGTCCGCGACAACCTGGTGACCGTGTTGAGCTGCGAGCGCGGCTGCTCCCTGCCCTCGGCACGCGAACAGGTCACGGCAATGCGCGATGACCGAGTCAGGGATTTCCACACCCTGGCCGCCTCGCTGACGGCAATGGCCCTTCCTGGGGCCGAGCGGGAGGAAGTACGCCGCTACGTGGCGGCACTCGGGTCCTTTGTGGCCGCGACGCTGCAGTGGCTCAGCGTCACCCATCGCTTCGATGCCCGCTGGGCGCCCCGGCCGATGTGACCCACCTCGTTCACCTGCCCTCCCGATCCACGCTCCCCCGCGTCTCCGTGCCTTCCAAGGGACTGCCCTACCGATGAGACCCCCTGCCACCGAGCAACTGCCAGCGGCCTGGCCGTCGTCGTACTTCCCAGCAGCACTGCCTGCCGGACGCGCGCGTCTTCTGGCGTACGTGCTGAACCGGGTGGGAGCGGACGGTGCTGTGCGCGACGCCTGCCGGAGCCGGGTCCTCGAATCCGCGCTCACACTGGCGCTGATGGAGCGGTGCGGATCCGGTCACCACGAGGCGCGTACCCGCATCGTGCGCTACCTGGAGCGCCATCAGAACAGCGAAAACCTCGTTGACGCGACCGCAGCCGCCGCTGCCCTGGGCCGGGGCACCAGGCAGCCGGTGCGTCGCCAGGCCCTCGAGGACATTGTCAGCCGAGTACCGGACTTCACCGGTCCACGCAAACGTGCCCTGGTCCACGCCATCTTCACCATGCTGGACGCGGCTACCGACCATGCCGACGTCGCTGCCCCGGCGGTCGATGCGGGCGCGCTGCACCCCTGGGCCGCGGTGCAAGCCGTTGCCGTGAACGCGATCCTGGACCGGGCGGCAGGCCGAGGTCACGCTGGCGCAGACGATGTCGCTCTGCTGGCATCCACTCAACGCCCGGGAACGGTATGGGAGGGAAATCTCTTCGTTCACCTGTCCGTCCTGCATGCGGTGGTGGATGTCCCCGGTATGGAGAGCGTCGTCCATGCCGGCCTGACTACCGCCCTAGTGCACCAGTGGGAGGACGGCGGCCTGCCCTTCGTCACGGACACCGACACGTGGAGTACCGTCGTCGCGGGCCTGGCCCTGGGCACTGCCGGCGCACCGCGCGAGGTGCTGCACCGCATCGCCCGGCACCTTGTGCATGTTCAGCACGCGAACGGCGGCTGGTCCTACACCGACCACGCTGAGCTCTCCGACACGGACTGCACCACCGCCGCAGTCGAATTCCTGCACCAGCTGGAGCCGGTCACCTACCGCAACCCGATTGAGCGTGCCCTGGGCGCGCTGGTCTCGGTCCACGGCGCCGACGGCGGATTCCCCACCTACGGAGCGGGCACTCCTTCCGAGGCGTGCATGACCGCCGCCGCGATCAACGCGCTCAGCACCCAAGGCCGCCACCATCACCTCATCCAGCCTGCGCTGCGCTTTCTCGCTGACCGCCAGATGCCTGACGGCTCCTTTCCCCCCGGCTGGAGCAGCAGTCGCCTGCACACCCTCTTCCGGGCCTACCTCGCCGCCCATAACCGGCAGTCCTCTCCGGCCGTCCAGGATATGAGCGGTCGGATCGTCGGCCTGGTCCGAACCGCGCAGAACGCGGACGGCGGCTTCGGACAGAGTCACGGTGCCTCGAGCGATGCCATCAGCACCGCCTACGCCCTGATCATCCTGGCCGCACAGCCCGATCCCGCACCCGCTGCGCGCGCCGCGGACTACCTGCTCACGCGGCAGCGCCCCGATGGCAGCATCGTCTCCGCTCCCGACATGCTCGGCCCGCGTCCTTTCCCCTATCACGTCCCGCTATTGGCCGACGCGTTCACTCTGCTCGCCCTGGGCCACCTCTCCCGGCGCATCCGGCCGTCACGCATCGCCGTGCCAGGCCGCCAGCACAGCAATACGCAACTCGCCGAGAGGACGGCCCCATGAGACTTTCGCTCAACCTGCTTCCTCTTGCCTGGGCCGAGGCGCGTATGTCTGCTCACGGGAGGCGCAGCGGATCTCGAACCTTCGGGACACTTCTGCCGCATTTCCGCCTGACAGACACCGGCCTGACCCCTGTACCTCACCAAACCACCACCGCGGAGAATCCCGTGACCGTGCCCCTGCGTCCCACGCCCATGGACCTGACCATGCACGACATGGCCCAGTCCTATCCCTCGATCTCCCAGACCATCGGAGTGATCCTCCATCTGGAAGGAACCTCGCCGACCCTCAGCGAACTCCGCGCCTATGTCGGCTCCCACCTGAAGTCCCAACCACGTCTGACCCACTACCTCAGCGGCCCCGGACTCAAAGCGCGCTGGCACTGCGACCCCGCGCCCGACCTGACCCACCGCGTCCGCGAACAGCGCCTCCCATCAGGCACCCAGCACCTCGATGCAGCCCTGACGGGCCTCGTCGCGCACTCATTGCCCGCTGAGGGCCCACTGTGGGACATCTGGCTGCTGGCCGGGTACGCCCCAGAGCGCTATTCCGTCTGTCTGCGAGCGCACCACAGCTCTCAGGACGGCTTGGGCTTGATCGGAACCCTGACCGCTCTGTTCGGAAGCGCACCCGCGCCCGCGAAGCGCCCAGCGCTCCGGGCAGGCGCCGGCACCTACCTGAGCACCGTGCGCGACATGCTCACAGCAAGCGCAACAAATAGCGCTTGGAACGACCCCGACCGCCCTCTGACCGGTCGCCGCGACATCACCTGGGCGGAAGTCCCCACTCAGCGGCTGCGGCATGCCGCCACCGCCCGCGGTGGCGACACGAACGACGGCTTCCTGGCCGCCCTCAGCGGAGCCTTGCGCACCTGGACAGCACAATCTTGGCCTCGCGGCACGGACAGGCCGCTCCCAGCGATCACGATGGTCAACCTGCGCCGTGCCGAAGAACACGACCGGCCGGGGAACTACTTCACCTTCGCCCCCGCGCCGCTGCCCTGCCACGAGCCGACAGCCGAAGGACGCCTTGACCGCGTCATCGCCGCCACCCGCACCACGAAAGACCCGGCCCATCACAAGGCCATGCGTTCGGTGATGAACCTCGTCCCCGCACGTGCCTTCCATGCTCTGGCGACCCGGCTGACCACCCCCGACCGGGCCTCCATCAGCACGTCCTACGTCGCCATCCACCGGCCGTTGCGCTACAAACAGGACCCCGTCACCCGTCTCCAGCCTTTCACCTGGCTCCCCCGGCACCAGCCGGCGTCAATCGTGGCCTGCAGCTACAACGGAACCACCAGCGTCTGCTTCGTCACCAATACCGCCCTCCCCGGCCTGGACCGACTGTCTGGCCTGTTCCACGACGCCGTGGGTGACCTCCCGCGCCCGAACGACGACCCGCAGGCAAGCAGCCGAGCGGAGCAACTTCCCCACGCCGGCCCGACACTCCCCGTACCTGCCACTGCCCGTGATACCGCAGCAGTCGTCGATTTCGACTTCATCAAAGGCATCCTGGTCCACCAAGGGAACCTGTCGGCTGAATCGATCACGCGTCAGGCGACGAAGGAGGAAGCCGGCATCGACTCCCTGGCGGTGACCGAGCTGTCCATGATTCTCGAAGAGCGCCTGGGCGTCGTGATCACCGAACACGAGCTCACAAAGCCAACGACCATGGAGGACCTGGTCAACCTCGTAGCTCAACGGGCAGCATCATCCCCACGCCGCGAGAACGCGCAAGAGCAGGGCCCCCACCCCCAGCAGACAGGTCGACCACACGCGGTGCCCGAGGCGTAGTCGCGCCCCGGCTCCTCGGTCAGCAGCACCGGCCATTACCGGCCTCAGCGGCAACAGGCTGGCGGCGCAGGGATCACAACGCGCAGCCGGTCAGTCCGCAATTCCGAAGGCGGACCCTCCGCTGACGGTGACGCCAACAAGCAAGTACAGAGAAGAAAACCGTTGATCTTCGCACGAAAAATCGCGTCTCCGTCGCCCGCGCCCGCCGCGCGGCTGATCGGTCTGGGGTCCTACCTGCCCTCACAGAAGGTAAGCAACGCCGACCTCGCCTCACGCCTGGACACGACAGACGATTGGATCCGCACCCGCATCGGCATTGCCGAGCGACACGTCGCCGATCCGGATACGGCCACCAGTGACCTGGCAACAGAGGCGGGCCTCCGGGCAATGAAATCAGCGCAAGTCGAACACGTCGACGCCGTCATCCTGGCCACCGCCACTCCGGACCATCACGTGCCCGGCACCGCACCCGTGGTGGCCCACCGGCTCGGCCTGCCTCAAGTACCCGCCTTCGACCTCGGCGCCGGCTGCTCCGGCTTCGTCTACGCAACGACTGTCGCCGCGGGACTCATCCACGCGAAAACCGCCGGCACCGTACTGGTCATCGGAGCGGAGAAGATGTCGGCCGTCATCGACCCCGCCGACCGATCCACCGCGCCGATCTTCGGCGACGGAGCGGGAGCGGTCGTACTCACAGCCGGACACGCCGGCGAACCCGGAGCTCTCGGCCCAGCCGCATGGGGCAGCGACGGCGAGCACGCAGACGCCATCATCATCCCAGGCGGCGGTTCCCGCAGCCCCTCACGTACCACTGCCGACCTGGATGATCTCTACGTACACATGAAAGGAAACGAGGTATTCCGTCACGCCGTACGTCGCATCACTCACGTGACCCGTCAGGCGGCCACCGCGGCAGGGTGGGCCGTCCAGGACATTGACAGGCTGATCGTCCACCAAGCCAACGCACGCATCAGCGCAGCAGTAGCCAACGGCCTGGGAATTCCGAACGAGCGCGTACCGGCCAACATCGCCCGAGTCGGCAATACTTCCGCAGCTTCCATCCCCCTGCTGCTCAGTCACTCCGCGATCGACGGACAGCTGAAAGCCGGACAGCGAGTCGTCGTAACCTCCTTCGGCGCAGGCTTCACCTGGGCGGCCACCACCCTGCTATGGCCCGTCAGCCTCCAGGCTCTCGCCTGAGCGCACCAGTTCCGCGAGTCGCGATCGTCGCGGGTCTCGAGTGCGGGAATGTGAATCGTTCGGCTCTGTTCCGTAATCCGTGGAACGACTCCATACCCGCGTTGAGCACGTTTGACTGGTGAAGAGGCGGTGTTCCGACCCTGCGCTACTCCAGTTCCGGGGGCGTCGGCGCAGCCGCAGACGCTGATGGCGATCATCTCGGAGAACGCACCGGTTGAGGCTCCGACCGGGTCGACCAAGCGAGGGGGCGGCACCGTGCCGGAGTCCGCCGCCTACCGCTGACCTGCGCGGACGCTGCGGCCGGAGGCCGAGAGCAGGAGGGGGATCGTCCGGACGTACACGACCATGCCGATCACCTCGACGAGAGTCTGGGTGACCACGACGACGGCGGCGACGGCCAGGGCGTCGGGAAGGGCCAGGGCCAGGGGCAGGACGACGAGGGAGTTGCGGGTCGCGCCGGTGAACACGATGGCCCGCCCGTCGGGGGCGGTCAGGCGGCAGACGCGGGCGACGGCGAGTCCGGCGAAGGCCATCACGAGCAGGAACAGGACGTAGAAGGGCACCACACGGGCCACGTCCGCCAGGCTGTCGCCGAGCTTGGGAATCTGGGAGGCCACCACGGTCAGCAGGGTCGCGGCCATCAGCGGGACCATGGTGGTCCCCATCGCGTCGGCGGCCTTCTGCCCTGCGGCCCGGCGGGCGGCCCAGCCTTGGGTGAGCCAGGCCAGGGCGAGCGGGATGACGATCAGGATCAGGAACGCTTCGAGGAACGGTCCGGCTTCTACGACGTCGGCCAGGCCCGAGCCCAGGAACAGGAACAGGAAGAGGGGCAGCAGGATCATCTGGGCCAGCAGGAGCAAGGGGGTCGCGGCCAGGAGGCGCTGGCTGCTGCCGCCGGCGAGGCCGGAGAAGACGATGACGTAGTCGACGCACGGCGCCAGCAGGACCAGCAGCACCCCCAGGCGGACGGCTTGGCCGGCGGGCAGGAACGGGAACATGGCCGCCACGACAAGCGGCACGACCACGAAGTTGACCACCAGGGCCGCAGTCAGGAACCGCCCCGCGCGCAGCGAGCGGAGCAGGTCGGCCGCGGGGACCTGCAAAAACGTGACGTAGAGCAGCGCGGCGAGCACCGGGTTGATGGCGTGCTCCAGGCTCGGCCCGGCCGCGGGGGCCGCCCAGCCGACCAGGCCGCCGACCGCCAGGGCGCCGATGTAGACGGCGACCTGACGGCGCTCCATGGCTTCGACCAGGCCGGATGACTGCGGCAACGTACGTGCTCCTTGCTTGCGGACAGGGACGAGAGAGAAGACGCCGGGCGGCGGGGGCCGGCCCCGGGAGGGTTGGGGCGAGCGACGGTCAGGCCGTCGGCACGCGCGCCGGACGGCTCCGGCCCCGTCCGGGTGTGCGGACGGCGCCGGGAGCCCCGCGGGGAGCCGGCCGAGGAAGGCGCACTGCGGGTCGCAGCGGTCCTCGCGGTCGGGCAGTTCGTCCAGGTGCTCCACCGCGAGGTGCAGCGAGGTGGTGACGCGGCCAGCTCCACCGCCCGCCGCTCGGCCTCCTGGATCCGGGCCACGACCCGCTCGCGCAGATCGGCCTTCACCTCCTGGCAGGCCCGCGCCTGCCACACCCCGAGCAGTTCGGCGATCTCCTCCTGCGGCAGGCCCAGGTGCTTGGCCGCCCCGATGAACGCCAGCCGGTCGACCGCGTCCTCGCCATACAGGCGGTTGCCGGCCGGGGTCCGCTCGGCGGGCAGCAGCCCCGCACTTTCGTATAACCGCAGGGCGGTCGCCGGGACGCCGCTGCGTGTCGCGAGCTGGGGGATTCGCATCGTGCTCATCCTCCGACCGTAAACCTTCGCCCCGACTCGAAGGTCAAGCCCGGCTCCCCCTGCCCGTGATCTTCAACGTCTCCCCCGACGCCTCGCAGCCGCACCCGTCAGGGTCCGGCATGACGGTTCTCCTCGGCGAGGCCGGTGAATGCGCTCGTGTTCGGGCCAACCGTTAACGGCGTGAACGGTTCCGAAGACTCTGGTTCTGATCCTGCGGGACCGGGGCGGACCGTTGACGCCGTTGATATCCCGGCAGCGGCGGCTGCCGCTCCCCCGGCTTCCGTGGTCGTATCCGAGGTTCCCCCGAGAGCGTCGGGGCAGCGTGGACGGAGCAGTCGTCTCCGCAGGACTTGGTACGGTCCCGGAGCTTCTCGTGGAGAGTCTCACCGAGTCAGCAACAGCAACAGGCTGAAGCCGCCGCGCGCTACTCACAGACGTGCCCGATTGGGCAAGACCGATCTTGCCAGAACGCCCGCCGACCGGCGTCAGTTCTCTGAGGGGATGCGGACAGCTATCGCTTTCGCCAGGCGGTCCGCCTCCCGCGACATGGGCCCGTTCTCCTGCGAGAGGGTCACCAGACCGAGCACGTCGTTGGCCTCCTCCCACGCCAGCAACGCCAGGAGGTCCGTGGTCACCACCGGCGTGGAGAGTATTTCGTGCAGGTCGCTCTCGTCGAGGTCGGTGCGCTCGTAGTCGTCCATGACCGGGCACCGTACCCAGCACCGCCGCGGCCACTCCGCCCCAGACGCAGATCAGCCCTGACTGGCATATGCCAGTCAGGGCTGATCTGAAGGTATGCGTGATGTGAGGGCGATCGCCTACGCGGCGAAAGACACTGGGGCTTCAGCCGAACGATCTTCCCTGGAGGCCTTTAGGTGCGGGACGCCGAGGCAGCCGTGCGTCTCGCCGCCGATGCCCCCACCGCTTCCCGCTGCCCGTCCCGTGCGCGCCTCCCGAGTCCCTCTCTGGAGGACCTGCCTGGACGGGGGCATCGGCACCTACGCCTGTACGGGCAGCCCGATCGCACGGGCCTGGCGGATCTGCCCCAGCGGCTCGCGCTCCGCCGGACGCTACTCGGTGCGCAGCGCCGTGGCCGGTACGTGCCCTGGCCGCCCAACCGACCGGGACCAGCGCGCCCAGCACCGCGATCACGACCCCGCCCAGTCCCAGCAGGAGCAGCTGAGCAGGCTCGTACACATCGAGGACCGGCGACGGCAGCCTGGTGCCTACGGCACGTCCCATCAGCGGCATGACAAGGCTGCGCAGCGCGTATCCCGCGGGCACGCCGATCAGCCCGCCGATCACGCCGATCGCGGCCACCGAGGAGAGCACGAGGCTCATGGTCTGCCGTGGCGCCATGCCGATCGCCTTGCAGACGCCCAGGTCGTGGATGTGCTCCCGGGTGTCCATGACCACGGAGCTGAGTACGCCGAGGCCGGCCACGGAGACCAGCATCAGGGTGAGCAGCGCCGCCATCGCGGACATGATGAGGATGACGCCCTCCTGTCCCGAGGGAGCGTTGGTCGTGGCGTCTCCGCCCAGCGGTTGTACGACCGCGGCGACCTTCTGGGCGTACTCGTTGGCGGAGAAGCCGGACTTCACCTCGCCAAGGAAGGAACTGGGCTCGGCCGACGCGAAGTTGGCCATGTCCCCGTGGATCTCCAGCTCGCTGCTTGAGGCTGGAGCGTCGCCAATGGAGGGCTCTGTCGGCTATTGCTTTCCGGCGAGGTTGCCGGTGTCGGCTTCGACGAGAATCCCGAGCTTGACCAGGCGTTCAGCTGCACCGTTATGCTGCCTCGTCCTACAGGTCAGGGAGGTTCCGCATCATGAGCAGCAGCACGTTGCCGTTTCCCGATCGGATCGAGCTCAAAGGGGAGGGGCTCGTCCTGCGTGACTGGACGGAAGCAGATCTGGCCGTGATGCCGGATCTGTTCGACCATCCCGACATCGCCTACTGGACGCCGATCGTCTCGCCCTTCGACGAAGGGGCCGCTCGCGCACGGCTGGGCCGGGAGCGGAAGATGCGGGCGGAGGGCACGACCGTCTTGCTCGCCATCACCGTCGACGGCTGTGCGCCGCTTGGTGAGGTGATGCTGCGACGCGCTCCCGAGGGCACGGAGATCGGCTACGCGGTCGGCCCGGCGCACCGCGGCCAGGGGCTGGCCGCGCGGGCGGTACGAGTGATGGCCGCATATGCCTTCGAACAACTGGGGGTGGAAGAAGTGATCCTGGAGTTGGAGGCCGAGAACACCGCCAGCGTCGCCGTGGCCACCAAGGCGGGCTTCAGCCTGCTCGACGTGCCACTGATCGAGGGGGACGAGAAGGGACGCCCCTATGTCCTGCAGACCTGGGGCCTGCGGGCACCGGCGTCAGGCACGGAGCCGGCCAACGTCGACTCTCCGCCCTCGAGGCTGGAGCCACGCCGCTGAAGCTGACGCCACGCTAGTGATAGCCCGGTTTGGCGTCGTCGGCCCGCTGAGCGTACTGATTCAGGAGCTCGGCCAGGTGGGGCAGACCGAACTTGCCGGCCGTGGTGCGGATGCGGGCAACGGCGAGGAGCCGCGGACGTCACGGCACGGAGCTCTCCTGCGCCTGGCGGTTCAGTTACGGCGATGTCCGGGCGGGCTCAGGGTTCGGTGCTGCTCTATCGGCGTTCCGAGGAAGGTGTCCGGGGCGAGCCTTTCTGGGCGGTGACGACGACTGCGGGGAGGAGAGCGAGGGCGAAGGCGGCTCCGGTCAGGGCGAGGAGGGGGTAGCCGGCTGCTGTGACGACGATCCCGGAGGCCATGCCGCCAGTGGCACCGGCGATGGCGATGGCGACATCGACCGTGCCTTGGGTCTTGGCGCGCGTGGCCAGGGGGACGGCGTTGGTGATGATGGTGGTACCGCTGACAAGGCCGAAGTTCCAGCCGATGCCGAGCAGGACGAGAGCGAGGGTGAGGAGGAGGGCGGAGTCGGCGGGCGCGGCGGCGGCGAGGACGCCGGCAGCCAGCAGGGTCAGGCCGGAGGCGGCGGCCGTCGTGGTGGGTCCGTAGCGGCCGGTGAGTGCTCCGGTCAGAGGTGAGGGCAGGTACATCGCGCCTATGTGCAGGGCTATGACGAGGCCGGATGCGGCGGTGCTGTGGCCGTGGTCGTGCATGTGCACGGGGGTCATCGAGGGGCGGTCCGCGCGAACTGCCCCGGGGGGCGCGGCGGGCCCGTGTCAGCGCGCGGACACGGGGACCGGTGAGGTCGGCAAGGTGTAGGCGTCGGCGATGAGTTCGGTCGAGTGCAGGAGTGCCTGATGGTTGTGGCCCACGCTGGCGATCATGATTTCGTCAGGGCGGGCTGCCTCGTGCAGGCGGTTGAGGTGAGCGGTGACCTGGTCGGGCGTGCCGTGCAGGACGCTGTTGGTCCAGCGGTCGAGGACCTGCTGCTCGGAGGCGGTGCAGGGGTAGGAGGCGGCCTCGTCGGGCGCGGGCACGAGGTAGGACTTGCCGTGGAGCATGCGCATCATGCTGTGGGCGTAGCTGTGTGTCTGGCGCAGGGCCTCGTGCTCGTCGTCGGCGGCCATGACGGCGAAGCTGGCCAGTGCGTACGGCTCGGCCAGGACGGCTGAGGGGGTGAACCGGTCCCGGTAGAGCTGGAGCGCGGCGGCGACGTGATCGGGAGAGAAGTGCGCGGCGAAGGCGAAGGGCCGGCCCAAGTCGGCGGCGAGCTGTGCGGAGTACCCGGAGGATCCCAGCAGCCAGACCGAGGGACGGTCGGCCGTCCGCGCAATGCCGTTCTCCTTGTCCTGTCCCGGGCCGGGCACGGCGTAGACGCGCCCGCGGTAGGGGTGTTCTTCGGGGAAGTCGTCGTCGAGGAAGCGCAGTAGCTCGTTGACCTGCTGGGGGAAGTCGTCGTTGTCCGAACGTCCGCGGCGCAAGGCGGCCGCGGTGGCCTGGTCGGTGCCCGGGGCGCGGCCCAGACCGAGATCGATCCGGTCCGGGGCGAGGGCCTGCAGCAGGCCGTACTGTTCGGCGACGATCAGCGGGGGGTGGTTGGGCAGCATCACTCCGCCCGCCCCGAGCCGCAGCCGCGTGGTGTGGGCGGTCAGCCGGGCCAGTAGGACGGCGGGGCTGGAGGAGGCGACGCCAGGCATGGAGTGGTGTTCGGTCACCCAGTAGCGGGTGAAGCCGCGCCTCTCGGCGAGTTCAGCCAGGGCGATGCTGCCGGACAGGGCGCCGGCGGCGCTGATGCCGCGGCCGGCCAGGGCGGTGTCGAGGACGGACAGCGGCGCGGGAGCGGATCCGCGGGCCGTGCCCTTGATCGGGTCGTTCACGGGGGATTCCTTCTGCGGTGCGCCGGCCCGGCGCGAGTGGCCGGACCGGGGAAGGGCCGCTGCGGTGAGCTTGTGACACACCGCAGCGGCCATGGCGTTCGAGGTCAGGCCAGTTCCACGCGGTCGATCAATCCGGCAGTGGTGAAGGCGTCCACGAGCTGCTCGCGGCCCTCGGTGAAGTGGGCCCAGCTGTCGAAGTGGACCAGCACAATCCGGCGGGCGCCCAGGATGCGGGCGGCCTCGGCGGCCTGAGCGCTGTCGAGCGTGAGCAGCGCGCGGTCCAGGACATCGGTGCGGACCGCGCCGGCGAACAGCACAGCGGTGTCCACCGGGCCGAAACGGTCGGCGATCTCCCGGACCAGGGAGAGCTGGGCGTTGTCGCCGCTGACGTAGATGGTGGGCAGGCCCTCACCGCTCAGGACGAATCCGACGACCTCGCCGACGACGGGTTCGAGGTCCTCGCGTGCCCCGGGGCCGTGCAGGGCCGGGACGCCGGTGACGGTGATCGTGCCGCCCCCGGGGCGGTCGAGCTCGATGGACTCCCAATCCTTCAGGGGGCGTCCGGTACCGCCCAGCCTCCCCGCACCACTGGGCGTGGTCAGGGTCAGCGGGACATCGACGAGCAGGGCCCGGCCCGAGGCGTCGAGGTTGTCGTCATGCTCGTCGTGCGACAGCAGCACCACGTCGATACGGCCCAGATCGGCGGGCGTAGCGGAGGCGGGAGCGGTCTTGGCCAGTCCCGACGGGTAGGTGCCGGGGGCGTCGAAGGTCGGGTCGGTCAGGAAGCGCAGCCCGCCGTACTCGATGAGGGCGGTCGGACCGCCGAAGACACGGATGGGGACCTGCTCGTTGGACGTGCCGGGTGCTGCCATAATGAGGACCACCTCACGGATAGATTGGCTTGCATCCGTGACCATAGGCGTTTGTCACGGATGGAAGCAAGCTGTAGCGTGAGGTCTGTGAGTGAGACCGATGCCGCCACCACCGCCGAAAATGCCGCCCCCGGGCTGCCGCAGGCACCGGGCGCTGAGCAATACCCCGCGCTCGACCTCGCCAACAGCGCCATCGCTCTGCCGGGCGGCCAATTCCTCGATGCTCTGGGCACCCCGTCTGGCGCCAACCAGTGGCTGGTCGACCACGACCTGGCCCCCGCGGACGCCGGTATGCAGGAGATCTGCGCGGCACGCCTGCGTTCCCTGCGCGAACAGGTACGAGCCCTGCTTGCCGCCCAGGTCGGCGGCCACCCTGCCCCAGTCACCGCGATGGCTGCCGTCAACGACGCCCTCACACGGGTCCCCACTGCCTCCCCGCTCGGCTGGGACGCGGTCCGCGGCATGCACCGCACCGCCCCGCACCCCATCGACCAGATCGTTGACCAGGCCCTCGGCATCCTCGCCGCCGACGCCGCCGACCTCCTCACCGGACCCGACGCCGAACGGCTGACGGCCTGCCCCTCCACCCCCTGCAACCGCTACCTGCTCCGCGCCGGACGCCGCCACTGGTGCTCGATCCGCTGCGGCGACCGCGCCCGCGCCGCCCGCGCCTACGCCCGCCGCACGCAGACCGCCGCCGACTGAGTCCGGCCGCCCCGCCGCCGGTTCACCGGACCCGCGCCGGGGCGCGGCTTCGCACACCCTCAAGCCCCGGCACGGACGGCACACCTCGCCCTCCCTGCCGGCCATTCCTCATGATCGGCAAAGGACCATCACCTCTCATGACAGCCACATTCACCCTGCTGACCACCGGTTACGGCAGGCTCGACGCACCCAATGACGGCCGCGACGGCCGCGAGAAGCCGTGGTACGTCGCCTCGACCGTGGGCCTCCTGCGCGACGGCGACACGATCGTCGTCGTCGACCCCGGCATGGTCGAGGACCGCACACTCATCCTCGACCCGCTCGCCGCCGCCGGCATCGACCCCGAGCAGGTGACCGACGTGGTCTTCAGCCACCACCACCCCGACCACACCCTCAACGCCGCCCTCTTCCCCAACGCGCGGGCCCACGACGTCTGGGCCGCCTACCACAACAACCTCTGGTACGACCGCCCCGCCGACGGCTACCAGCTCTCCCCCTCGATCCGCCTGATCGAAACGCCCGGGCACACCCCCCAGGACATCTCCACCGTCGCGGAAACCGCCGAAGGCACCGTCGTCCTCACCCACGCCTGGTGGAGCGTCCACGGCCCCGCCGAAGACCCCACCTCCGACGACCCCGACGGCCTGAGCGCCTCCCGCCGCAAGATCCTCGCCCTCAAGCCCGCCCTGATCGTCCCCGGCCACGGAGACCCCTTCGTCCCCGACGAGAACACGCCCATCTGAACCAGGAGCCGACCGGAGACGGAACGGCGATTTCCCCAACCCGCCTCCGATGGCACGACAGGGGCGCGGCCAAGTATCAGTTCGGCGCCACATCAGCCCCGCGTCTGCGGCGCTGCCGAGAACGCGCGTCATGCACCGACGCCAGGAATCACGAGGGGCGACTGGGCTGCATGTCGGATGACTTGAGGACCATCAGCCGACACTGCGCGGCACCTCGGGCATACAGCACGCCCAGCGCCACAGCACCGTGAGAAACCTGTGAGGGACGACGCAGATCCTGCCCGAACCGACAGACGTCGAGACGGTGCTGGAGCCGCAGTGTGATCTACGGTGGAAGAGACCCTGCGGGTTCACATGGACCAACTACTCTTGTTTTCCATGGGGTTTGGGAGACACGAGGGAAACAGAGACGGAGCCGCTGAGCCGGTGGACGCCCCCCGGTCCAGCGAACGCCTGTTGATCCTGACCCTCGAGCGGTACGGGGTGTGGCTCCGGTCCGGCGTGGTCTTCCCGTGCAGTGCGCTGGGCATCGTCCTGGCGGATGTGGCGGACACTCCCCTGGCGATGTCCCTGCTGCTGCCCGCTGTCCTGGCCTGCGGTGTGCGCCTTTACGCGCTGCGCCGCCCGCTCCGGCCGGCCCTGCTGTGGACGCTGGACGCGGCCGTGTTGGTGTTGACGGGACTGTCTCAGCCGGTGCTCGGTGGCGACGGCGCGAACGTGATGGTGGAGGCGGTTGTCGGCATCTGCGTCGTCGCCTTCCAATACGAGTGGGCGTCGCGCCCCGTGGCCGGGGTCGGCCTGGCCATGGTGGGGGTGGTCGTCTGCGTAATGGGCGACGTCCTTTCCTCGCCGGGGCAAAGTCCCGACGCGGTATCCCTGGTGCGCATGTTTGTCCAGGTGAGCCTGTCGAGGGCTGCCTACCTCATGGTTCGGGCGCGGGCCAGGGCGGCCGACCGGTCGGCCGCGGCCAGAGCGGCGTCGCGCCGGGAGGCCGCTGTCGCCGCCGCGCGGAGGGCGACCGAGCGCGAGTACCTGGCGACCCTGCACGATACGGCGAGCGCGACGCTGCTGATGGTCTCTCAGGGCGATGGCCGCGACTGGTCGTGGCTGTCGCCACGTGCAAGACAGGATCTGGAGGCGTTGTCCGCCATGCCCGGGTTCGAGACGGGAAGCGTCGACCTCGCGGCGCTTCTCGGCTGCGTGCCCGAGGGCGAGGGACCCGCCAGGGTGCAGCTCAACACGCGCATCGATGGCCCGCTCGTGATTCCGTCCGGCCCTGGGCTCGCGATATTCAACGGGGTCCGGGAGGCCGTCACCAATGTGGGCCGCCATGCCGGGGTGCGGCAGGCGCAGCTCAGGGCATGGGCGGAGGAGAACGGCGTCGTCGTCGAACTGTTCGACGCGGGACGGGGCTTCGACCCGCAGTCTGTCCCCGCACGACGCCGCGGCATCTCCGGTTCGATCATCGGCAGGATGCACACGGTCGGAGGCTCGGCTTCCGTCACCTCCCGTCCAGGCACCGGGACCCGCGTGCAGTGGCGATGGCACGGCCGGGCCCGGCCGTCACAGGCAGCGGACGGAGCACAGGTGACTGGCGGCGTACCGCGCCCGCACCGCGTCCAGGCTCAGCACACCGCTGCCGTCCGCCTCATCCGCGGCCAGTTCCTCTACGGGGCCCAACTGGCCGTGCTGCTGATCAGCGTGGTGTGGCAGTTCACCGTCTCGCTGCGGCGGCTCACGGTCCACCAGGACGTGTACCGCCCTGCGTGGGCACAGACAGCCGCCTTCGTCTGCCTCGCCGCCGTCGCGGTGATCGGGGGCGCCTATCTGCTGCGTGGCAGGCAGATCCCGCCGAGGACGCGCGGGTGGAGCCTGGGCTCGGTGCTGGCCGTTTCGGCGGTGTGCGCGTTCACACTCCCGCCGGAGCAGGCGACAGGTCCGGCGGACTGGGCATTCGGAGTGGTCGGCTGGCATGCGCTGTTCCTGCTGGCAGACCTGCGGGCCAGGGTGTACGCGGCGTTCCTCGGGGCGCATATGGGGCTCAACGCGACCGCCGTGGTCCTGTCGGGGGCGCCCAGCACCGCCGAGTCGGCCGTCATGGGGATCTCCACGATATCCGCGTGCGGCTTCCAGTTCTCGGTCGGTGTCCTGGTGACGCGCCTGCTCCACGGTACGGCGCCGGCAGCGGGGACCGCAGCCGCACGGGAGGAAGAACTGCGCACCCGGGAACGCATCCACGAGCACATGCAGCGTGACCACAAGAAGCGCTACCGCGCCCTGACGGCGACGACGGTGCCGCTCCTCGTGGGCCTTGGCCATGGTGCGCTGAGCCCGCACGACGAGGAGGTCAGGCTGCGGTGCGGCGTGGAAGCCGCCCGTATGCGCCGCCTGTTCGCGGAAAACGATGCCGTCTCGGACCCGCTGCTGAACGAGTTGCGGGCTTGCGTCGAGGTGGCCGAGGACAAAGGGGTGACGGTGAGCCTGGCCGTACGAGGCCAGCATGGTGAGGTACCTGTGGAGGTACGCAGGGAGTTGATCGACCCGGTGACGGTGATTCTGGGCCGCACCCGCTCGACCGCGCGGCTGACCGTCGTATGGACCCCCGGCGCGGTACGCGTGAGCGTGATCAGCGAGGACTGCGCCGACGACTCCAGTACGAGACAGAACGCTCAAACGCACGGCCGTGCCACGGACTCGAAGGTGAACGTGGCCAGAACCACGCGTGGCAAAAGTGTGTGGGTGGAGGCCAGTTGGAGAAGACCGGTGGCCGGCGGAGTTGACCTGACATGAGTGACAACGCACCAGTCGGCGTGGTCGTCGTCGACGACCATCCCGCCATCCTCTCGGGTGTAGAGGCGTGGTACGCCGCATCGCGGCGGCCCATCACCGTCGTCGCGGCCGGTGCCTCCGTACAGGAAGCCTGGACGGCGCCGGGCGACACAGCCGATGTCGTCCTCCTGGATCTGCAACTGGGCGAGGGCGGACCCGCCTTCGGCAGCCTCCGAAGACTCGTCGACGCCGGACGGCAGGTGGTCGTCTATTCGATGCGGGACGACGAGAGGACAGCGCTCAACTGCCTCGACCTGGGAGCCGCGACCTTCCTGACCAAGAGCGAGGGCCGACAGCACCTGGTCGAGGCGACGCTGGCAGCAGCCGATGCGCGTCCCTACATGCCGCCCGCCCTGGCCGGCGCGCTGGGAACGAACACCCGGCCCGGCCGCCCCCACCTCTCCGCGCGCGAGGAGAACGTGCTCATCGAATGGTTCCAGTCGGAGTCGAAGGAGCTGGTCGCGCAGCGGCTTGGCATCTCCGTACGGACGGTCAACTCGTATCTGGACCGGGTGCGCATCAAGTACGCGAACGTCGGCCGCCCCGCACGTACCAAAGCAAGCCTGGTGGCCCGCGCTATTCAGGACGGGCTGGTGGACGTGGACGACCTCTGAGCGAGGGCGAGGGGACGGACAGCAAGCTGAGGTGGTCACCCACAACCGCATGGGAGCAGAGGCCGTACGCCGGCACCGGGACCCCACCCGCCACCACCGCTCGCGACCGTCGGCACCCTGGCCGCTCGGCCGCGTCACGAAGCCGCGCCCAACCGTGACAGATCGGTCACGCCTTCACAGTTGCGCGGCGACAGTCGTCATCCGGCGCCGGCGGCGCTCTGGCCCACCACGACGCACGAGATCGTGAAGCCACCTTCCCGCGCGCGTTCCTCGGTGCTGCCGGTCAAGGGATAGGTGTGGGTGCTCAACGGGGTGATGCCGTTCTCCGTCACAAAGGCGAAGAACTCCTCCGGGCTGTGCCACAGGTAGATGTGATCAGGCGCGGGGCTGTTGACCGGGACGTTGAGGAAGATCCGCCCGTCTTCGCTCAGCAGGCCGCGCAGGGAGCGCAGCACCGCACCCGGGTCCTCCACGTGTTCGAGTAGTTCGCTGGCGACGACCAGGTCGAAGGTGCCGTCCAGAGGCCCCTCCCGGATGTCGTGCCGGGCCAGCTTCGTGTCCCGGACACCGAGTGCGGCGAGGTTCTGCCTGGTGTACCGGAGCATCGCGTCGCTGATGTCCCACCCCGCCACCTCACCACTCAGCCGGGACCCGGCCATGGCGAGGAACAGCCCATGGCCGGGGCCGACTTCCAGCAGCCGCTCTCGGGCGCCGCGCTGTTCCAGGAACTCGCGCACGTACGCCTCCGCGACCCTGGTGTGGTTCTGCCACAGCACCTGGGTGAGCAGCAGCCCTCGCTGGTAGTGGGTGACGCGGGGCTCCTGGAAGACTCCGGAGTCCTGCACCTCGCGCACCGTGGCGTACCGGTAGCGGCCATGGCGGCGGAAATGATGTTCCTCGCGCAGCAGTTCGTAGCACAGCCGGCGGTAGCTGACGGCGGCTTGCTCCGCCTCGTGCTCGATGAGCCGCCACACCTTGCCGGCGGTCTCCTCGGCGAAGCGCAACTGCCCGGCGCTCTCCCCCTCGAAACGCAGAGCGAGAAAATCCGCGTGCTGAGGCCAGACACCGGTCACATGGTCGACGATCCGCGCGAGGTGCTCATGGCCGTCACCCCTGAGCTTGCCGGCGACGCTCATATCAGCCGTCCTGGGCATCGGTCTTGTCATGCCGCCGGGCTTCACCCATCAGATAGCCGGTGAGCGCATCGATGGTCGGGTAGTCCCAGGGCACGTTCGGGTCGAGGGGGAAACCCAGTTCGTCCTCGATCTCCACCAGCATGGTCACCGTGGTCACGGAGTCCAGACCGTAGGAGGCCATGGGGACGTCCGGCTGGATGTCCTCCGGGTTCGTCCGGGCATGGACCGCCAGCCGCTCAGTCAGCCATGCCGTGAGAGTTTCCGAGGTGGGTGTGGTGCTGGAGGAGGGCAAAACAGCTCCGTAGATTAGGAGGGGCCTTGGATGTCGTCGAACAGTACGGTCAGGCGGTCGGGGCCGCGCAGGGTCAGGTTCGGCTTGTACGTCAGCCCGTCCTGGGCCAGGGACGGCGCGGTCACCCGGGTCACGAACAGCTCGAACGCGATACGCGCCTCCAGCCGGGCCAGTCCTGCGCCGAGGCAGAAGTGCGGCCCGGCTGAGAAGGAGAGATGCTGGGCTCCTTGCGGGCGCGTCACGTCGAACGTATCGGGCGCGTCGAAGACATCGGGGTCGCGGTTGCCCGCGCCCAGCATCAGCACCACGGTGTCGCCGTCCCGGACCGGAAGGGACCCGATGTGCCCGTCTCCACGGGCCACTCGTGACGTCATCTGGACCGGCGCGTCGTAGCGCAGCACCTCCTCGACCGCGGCGGCGGCCAGTGCGGGGCTCTTGCGCAGCAGTTCGAGCTGATCGGGGTGGTTCAACAGCGCGAGAATCCCGTTGCTGATGAGGTTGACGGTGGTCTCGTGGCCAGCGTTTATGAGGAGAACGCAGGTGGCGAGGGCTTCGCTCTCGCTGAGCCGGTCCCCGCTCTCCTCGGCCTGGACCAGATGGGAGACGAGATCGTCTCGCGGCGAGCGACGACGCTCGGCAATCAGCTCACGGAAGTAGGTGATGGCCTCCGCCCGGGCCCGGGCGGCGTCGGTGCGCGCACGGGGTGCGACCAGCCCGGGGAACGGCGGTTCCAGGGCCTCCGAAAGCTTTTCCGCCCAGCCTTCGAGCAGGTCACGATCCTCGAACGGTACGCCAAGCAGCTCGCAGATCACCCGCAACGGCAGCGGGTAGGCGAGCTCGGAGACGATCTCGAAGCGGTCCCGCCGCGCCGCTTCCTGGAAGAGACCTTCGGCCAGTTCCCGGATCCGCGGTTCGAGCTTCGCGACGACCTTCGGGGTGAACGCCTTGACGACCAGGCGGCGCAGCCTCGTGTGGTCCGGCGGGTCCAAGTGCAGGAAGTTGCGGGTACGCGGCCCCTTCGCCCCGGGGGACAGCCGGGAGCGGTCCCGCTCACTGCTCATTCGCGGATCACGCAGCACCGCGGAGCAGTCGGCGTGCCGGCCGGCCATCAGCAGCCCGTCGGAGACCACGTACGGGGAAGCCGCCCTGAACTGGGCGAGCAGCGGATAGGGGTCGAAGCGGCTCGCCGGGTCGACGAGCCGGGTGATGTCCGGGTTATCGGCTGCCATCTCGTCACCCCCCGCGAAACTCTGCGGTGCCGTGCTATGCATGCGTTATCCCTTCGCTATCCGGTTCACGTGCCGCTCGGCAGCCGGTTCCGCCCCTTGATCCCCAACTCCAGCAGCCGGGCCAGCGCCTCGCCTGACCGCTCCCCGGCCGCTTCGCCATCCTCCGAAGGCCCCGAAGCGTGGACAGCCCGGCCGCGCAGAACCGCGGCTGCCGAGGAGATGTCGGCGGCCAGGGCGTCGAGTACCTCTGCCACTGGATGCGCGTTGGCCGTCAGGATGTCCGTCCACAGCGCGGGGCTGCCCCCGGCCGCACGGGTCATGTCCCGTACACCCTGCCCGGCGAGCCGCAGGGTGGCATTGTCGGCGTCCCGCAGCCGGGAGGCCAGGAGCGTCGCGATCAGCCGAGGCGTGTGCGAGACCAGCGCCATCGCGCGGTCGTGTGCAGCGTGGTCCGCCAGGACCGGCACCCCGCCGCACAGCGAGACCAGTTCCAGACTCGCGTTGAGTGCCGAACTGCTGGTGCGGCCCGTCGGCGTGAGCACCCACGGGCAGCCTTCGAAGAGCTCGGCACGGGCGGCCGGCGGCCCGTCGTGGTCGTCGGTGACCAGCGGATGGCCACCGACCAGGCTGGTGAGGTCGCAGCCACTGGCCTCGATCTGCCGTTGCGGACGTACCTTGACACCCGCCGTGTCGGTGTAGCAGCGGGCCAGTCCCTGCTTCTGCTGTACGGCGAGTACAGGGGCGACCTGCTCCGGCGGCACCGCGAGCACCGCTATGTCCACCGGTCGCGGGGGCGGCTGGGCGGTCCCGGCGCCCAGTTCCTGGGCGACGCGTACCGCGTCTGCGTCGGTGTCCAGCAGATAGGTGGCCACCCCCCGCGCCCGCAGCGCGGTACCGATGGAGCGGCCGATTCGGCCGGTTCCGACGATGGCCGCTGTGCGCATGCGTCACACTCCTGACGTGGCTGGGTCGCTTCGGTCGGTCAGTCGGACATCGCGACCAGCACCCGGCGGCTGCCGGTGAAGGGCCGTCGGCCGTGGGCCACGAGCATGTTGTCGATGAGCAGCAGGTCACCGCGGAGCCAGTCGACGTCCACGGCGCCGGCAAGGCCCACCTCCTGGATGTGCTGCACGTACTCCGCGCGAATGGGGCTGCCGTCGGGGAAGGTCACGTTCTGCGGGATCTCGTCCTCGGGCAGGAGCGTGGCGCGTTCGGCCGCGGTCTCGTCGTCCAGGCCGGCGGGGTGCCACTGGCCGGCCTGGTTGAACCACACCTCGGTACCGGTCACCGGGTGCTGGGCTACGGCCGGGCGGAGTGATGTGACCCGGATGCCGCCGTCCGCCTTCCAGGTCCACTCGGCTCCGCTGCCGTCCAGGAACTCCTCGACCGCCGCCCGGTTGTCCGTCTCGAAGGTGTCCTGCCAGCTCTTGCCGAACCCCACACCGTCGTGCAGGTTCTGTACATAGCACACGCCGTCGGCGAAAGCTTCGCGGATCTCGGAGTCCAGGTTCCGCAGCCACAGGGCGCCGTCCAGGACCAGTGTCGC
This sequence comes from Streptomyces sp. E2N166, assembly GCF_003671715.1. GTDB lineage: Bacteria > Actinomycetota > Actinomycetes > Streptomycetales > Streptomycetaceae > Streptomyces > Streptomyces thinghirensis. Next base: position 190,750 of record NZ_RAIF01000006.1, read on the forward strand.
TCCGCCGCCACCCGGCTGAACCTCGCAGAAGAACGCCAGCCGGGACGGCCAGGTGTGGGCGCAACTCAGCACGTTGTGCATGGAGATGGTGTATTCCGGGGGGTACTCGGTGCAGGTGTACACGTTGTCCGCGACACCGCTCCCCTTGGTCCGGGGCGAGTTGCCGTGGACGTACCCCAGACGGTTGGGAAGCAGACGGTCGAGCGCTGGGTCCAGCCGGTCGGCGGTGACCTGGAAGTTCCGGAAGACGATCGCCTTCGCGCGGCAGAGCAGTGGCCCCAATCCGTCGCCGAGTTCTTCCAACGTGGCCAGCAGCGCTGCCGTGCCGCCGCCGTTCTCCGCGGTGATCTCCAAGGGGGCCCAAGGCGCGCCGCCGTCGCCGTGCGTAGCCATGTTGCCGTGCCTCTCTGTGGTGTGGGCGTCTCGTGCTCTCGGGCGCGTCAGCTCTGTGGCCAGGCGTCGGGAAACAGCCGTCGCTCCGTCACCCGCCACAGATGGCGAGCCCCCGCGGACCCCGCCGTTCCGGGTCTGCCGCCGAGGAACCGCTCGGCCAGCACGGCGTGCCGCGCACGCCAGATGACGACGGCTTCGTCGAGAGCGAGCAGGGCGCGTCGGATCCGCTCGACCACCGCCGGTGACCGCCGCGGCGTGGCGGGCTCCTCGGCACCGCCCCGCGCGAACTCGGCGAAGGCGTCGGCCACTGAGGGCTCTTCGAGCCGTCGGCGCAGCCGCCCGCGGTCCTCCTCGGTGAAACCCTTGGTGGCGAGCAGCCTGGTGTCCTTCTGTCCGCACAGAAACTCCAGCTCGCGGTATTGCACGGACTGGAAACCGCTGGCGTCTCCCACCTCCACGCGGATCGCCTCGAACGCCTGGGGCTCCAGGGTGGCCAGTACGTCGAACTGGTCGATCAGAACCCTGATCACCGGCGGCAGCTGCTCCAACCGCCGTGCCGCCACCTCCCCGTCTCCGGAACCCAGCGCGGCTCGCGCCGCGTCCAGGTGTCGCAGCAGCACGGCGAACCACAGCTCACATACCTGATGTGTGGTCAGGAACAGCACCTGATCCACGTTCTCGTCGTGGACGCAGGCCGCGTCCAGCAGCTCACGCAGCCGTAGAAGGTCTCCGTATGCGGGCTGGCCATCGCCCGAGGGCTCCATGTCTTCCATGTCTCTCGCTTTCCGCGTCATCCTGATTCGGCAGACCGATCCGGCCAGCACTCGGTGTACGGCGGTGACCGCCTCAGCCCGCATCAGCTCGTGGCGGAGCCGGCTCCGGTCGGAAGTGCTCGCAGAGCACACGGCCGATCTCGGCGAGCATGTCGGGACGTGTCAGGTCCTGGTGGGCGCACGGCAGGACGTGGGTGTCGATGCGGCCCGTCACATATGGCTGCCACAGCGCGCTCCTGGCACCCGGGGCCTCCTGCGGCGACGGTGGGGTGGAGGCGAAGAAGACCATGTCCCCGTCAAAACGTCCGGAGACGGAGGAGCGGGTGAGCCGCACGTTGTTGACGAAGACGTCCTTGACCGCGAGCAGCGACTGGGGGTCGAGGTTGGCGGTCGGAGCCCCCCGCTCCCGCAGCAGTTCCCGCAGCCGGTCCAGCCAGGGGCCCTCGGTGAGCGGTCCCGTGGGGGCTTCCAGGTCGATGCCCTTCAGCTGGTGGGCGATCACCGACTGTTCGTCCACCTCCTCGCCCTGGTCCGCACCCGTGCTCGGGGAGGCGTCGAGCAGCGCGAGGAGTTCGACGTCCTCGCCCTCCTCGCGGAGCCGCACCGCCATGGCCTGCGCCGCGCGTCCTCCGAACGACCAGCCCAGCAGCCGGTACGGGCCGTGCGGCTGGACCTTGCGCAGCTCGGCGAGGTAGTCCTCGACCATCTCGGCCATGCTGCCGGGCAGCGGGACCCGCTCAGCGATCCCGCGCGCCTGGATCCCGTAGACCGGGATCTGCGTGTCGACGTGCTTCATCAGGCCTGCGTACGCCCAGCTGAGCCCACCACCGGCGTGCACGCAGAACAGTGGCGTCCCGTCGCCGTGCGGCCGCAACGGCAGGAGCACGTCATACGGGCCGCCATCGCCACCTCCGGCGTCCAGCCGCCGGGCCAGCGCGGCCGGTGAGGGTGCCTCGAAGAGATCGCGGATGGACACCTCCGCGCCCAGCACGGCACGAATCCGTGTGATCAGCCGACTCGCGAGCAACGAGTACCCGCCGAGGTCGAAGAAGCCGTCGTCGACCGGCACTTCGTCCAGTCCGAGCACCTCGGCGAAGAGCTCGCACAGCATCCGTTCCCGGGGCGTACGCGGCGGACGGCCACCGGTTCGCGACTGCCGCACGGGCGCGGGCAACGCCTTGTGGTCGACCTTCCCGTTGGCACTGACCGGCAGGCTGTCCAGTACGGTGAACGAGGCCGGCAGCATGTAGTGCGGCAGTCGGTCGGCGACATGCTCACGCAATGAGGCGGCATCCAGCGTGGCGCCGACCACCGCGGTGGCATAGGCCGCGAGGAACTTGCCGCCCGCCTCCTCTTCCCGAACGGCCACCACTGCCTGGGCCACCGCCGGATGAGTGCAGAGCACCGCCTCGACCTCGCCCGGCTCGATGCGGAAGCCACGGATCTTCACCTGGTCGTCCGTACGGCCGACGAACTGCAGCTGCCCGTCGGCCCGCCAGCGGGCCAGGTCTCCCGTGCGGTACATGCGGTCGCCGGCTCCGCCGAAGGGTTCGGCGACGAAACGTCCGGCCGTGATGTCCGGACGGTCCAGATAGCCACGCGCCACGCCGGCACCGGCCACATAGACCTCCCCGGTGACGCCCTGCGGCACCGGCCGCAGCCGGCCGTCCAGCACGCGGATGCGCTTCCCCGGCATGGGCCTGCCGATCGGCACCGGCCCCGGGCCGCTGTCCTGGCGGCACAGCGCGAGCGTGGCGCCCACTGTCGCCTCGGTCGGACCGTAGCCGTTGAACATCCGCCGCCCGCCAGGGAGCCAGCGGGCCAACAGATCCGGCGGGCACGCCTCACCGGTGACCGTCAGAGTCACGTGAGCCGGGATGGCCCCCTCCGGGATGGTGGCCAGCGCCGCGGGCGGCATGGTCACATGCGTGATCCCGCACTCCGTCACCAGCTCCGCCAACTCCTCGCCCAGGATCCGCTCTTCGGGCGCGAAGACCAGCGCGGCTCCGGACAGCAGGGCGGTGGTCAGATCCCACACGGCGGCGTCGAAACTGGCGGACACGACCTGCAGCACCCGGTCACCGGGCCCCGCCCGCAGCTCGGACTGCTCACACGCCACCAGGCTCGCGATGCCCTGGTGCGGCACGACCACGCCCTTGGGACGGCCGGTGGAACCGGAGGTGTAGACGACGTACGCGGCGTGGCCGACCAGCAGTGGCGCGATCCGGTCCGTAGCCGTGCAGTCCGTGTCCGGCAGTCCCTTCAGAGCCGCCCGGGTGGCGTTGTCGTCGACGCACAGAAGTTCTGGGCCGTCCTCGCCGACCGCCAGCCGCGCACCGGTTGCCAGAGTCGTCAGGATCAGCCGCGGCGCGGCGTCCCGCAGCATGAACGAGATGCGGTCCGAGGGATACTCCGGATCGATCGGAACATATGCCGCACCGGCCTTGAGGACGGCGAGCCAGGCCACGACCGAGTCTTCTGAGTTGGGAATCGCCAGCGCCACCCGCTGTTCAGGGCCCATACCGCGACGTATGAGTAGCCGCGCGAGCCGATTGGCCGCGGCATTGATCTCAGCATAGGTATGTGCCTTCCCTCGCCCACCGTCAGCGATGACCGCCGTTGCCTGCGGGGTACGAGCGGCCTGCCGCTCGAACATCTCCGGCAGCGGCAGTTCGGGCAGAAGGCAGGGTTCCCCGTCGGCCCGGGCGACAGCACCTCGGTACTGCTCCTCGCCAAGCAGTTCCAGGCGGCTCAGGTGCAGCTCCGGGGAAGCAACGGCAGAGCGCAGAAGCTGCTGGAGGCACTCTGCGAGGGTGCGCACCGTATCCCCGTCGAACAGGTCAGCGCAGTAGTGGAGGGACCCGCTCATCCCCGCCGCACGGCCCTCGTCGTCGTACCACTCGGAGAACAGGAACGCGAGATCGAACTTGGCGACCGATGTCGACACGTGTTCCCGGGCAACCCGCAGCCCGGGCAACGCACCGGTCAGCGCGGCATCTGCTCGGTCCTCGGCGTTCTGGAACGCCAGCAGAACCTGGAAGAGGGGATGCCGGGAGAGCGAACGGGGCGGATTGACGACCTCTACAAGGCGCTCGAACGGTATGTCCTGGTGCGCGTAGGCCGCGAGATCCGACTTTCGCACCCGCCGGACGAGTTCCCGGAACGACGGGTCAGCGTCGGTATCAGTGCGCAGCACGAGCGTGTTGACGAAGAAGCCGACCAGGTCCTCGGTGGCGACGTCCATGCGGCCCGCAACGGGCGCCCCGATGGGGATGTCCGTACCCGCCCCGATCCGCGTCAGCAACGTGGCAACCGCCGCCTGTACCACCATGAAGGACGTGGCTCCGGCCTCCCGAGCCAGCGCAGTCACCTGCTCGTGCAGCTCTGGCGGCACGTCGAACCGCACCTCGTCGCCCCGCCTGGCGTCTACCGCCGAACGGGGGCGATCGATCGGCAGTTCGAGCTCGTCGGGAAGACCCGCGAGAGTCGACTTCCAGTAGTCCAACTGCGCCGAGATCACACTGTCCGGGTCTCCTTCCGAGCCCATGATCTCCCGCTGCCAGAGGGTGTAGTCGGCGTACTGCACGTCAGGCGCCGGGAGTCCGGTGTCCACGCCCTCGACCCGCCGGCGGTACGCGGTGGACAGATCTCGGCTGAGCGGAATCGTCGACCAGCCGTCGGTGGCGATGTGGTGGATGACGGTAAGGAGTACGTGTTCGTCCGGCGCGGTCTGGAAAAGCCAAGCGCGGATGGGGATTTCGGCGGTCAGGTCGAACGCGTACCGGGCCGCCTGCGCGAGGCGGTCCGGGAGCTCTTCGACCGTGCACGGAACAGTGGCCAACTCCGGAACCGCGTCCTGCGGGCTGAGCACCAACTGGTGGGGTCCGTTTTCGTCCTCGGT
>NZ_RAIF01000006.1:196994-197237 GCF_003671715.1 Streptomyces sp. E2N166
GGCCAGGGCGTGGTGGTCGATGACGGCGCCCTTGGGGCGGCCGGTGGAGCCGGAGGTGTAGAGCAGGTAGGCCGCGTTGCGCCCGCAGGCGGCCCGCGGCGGATCCTGGTCGCTGTAACCGTCCAGGCCGAGGCCGTCCAGAGCGGTCAGGTACAGTGCCGGAGCGGCATCCTGGAGGATGCGGGCGGTGCGCTCGGCCGGATAGTCCGGGTCCAGCGGAACGTAGGCCGCACCGCTCTTCAA
>NZ_RAIF01000006.1:197247-206521 GCF_003671715.1 Streptomyces sp. E2N166
CAGCCGGTTCGCCCGCGCGTTCAACCCCGCATACGTCAGGCTCTCGCCCTCGCACGTCAGCGCCACCGCATCCGGCGTGGCCGCCACCTGCTCCTCGAACAACGCCACCACACCCACCGGCGGCATACCGTCGCCAGGGGGCTGACCGTTCCACTCCTCCAGCACCCGGTGCCGCTCGGCCGGGTCCAGCAACTCCAGCCGGCCCACCAACCCACCCGGATCAGCGGCAATCGCCTCAACCACCCGGAGAAGCTGCTCCATAACGGTGTGGGCCTGCTTCTCGGATATGAGGTCGGGCTGGTAGTCGAGCCGGAAGAAGAGCCCGGAGCGGGCTGACGCGACCAGAGCCAACGGGTAGTGACTGCTGCTTCGGCCGCGTACTCCGATCACGCGCAGGCCGCTCGGCTGTTGTCCTCCGCCTCCCGGTTCTACGTCCACGGGGAAGTTCTCGAAGATGACGGCGGTGTCGAAGAGCTCCTGGGAACCGGCCAGCCGTTGGATCTCGGCCAGTCCCAGGTGCAGGTGTGAACGCAGTGCTACCTGCTGCCCCTGGAGCCGGGCGAGTACGTCGACCAGCGGTTCGGCGGGGTGCAGCCGCACCCGCACCGGAAGGGTGTTGATGAACAGCCCCACCATCGTCTCGATGCCGGCGACCTCGGGCGGCCGGCCGGAGACCGTGGCGCCGAACACCACGTCGTCCTGGCCGGTGAGCGCACTGACGACCAGCGCCCAGGCGCCCTGCACGAGGGTGTTGAGGGTGAGGTCATGCTCGCGGGCGACGGTGTTCAGGGCCTGGTGGGTGTCGGCGTCGAGGCCGCGCTGTACGGGCTGAGGTATGACCGCCGGGCGAACGCCCGCGTCCGGTGCGACCAGGGTGGGGCCGTCCAGGTCGGCCAAGGCCTCCCGCCACTCTTCGACCGCCTGCTGCCTGTCCTGGTCCGCCAGCCACTGGAGGTAGACGCGGTACGGTTTGACCGGCGGCAGGTCCCTGTCGTCACCGCGTGTCTGGTAGAGGGCGATCAGCTCACGGATCAGCAGCGGGCGCGACCAGCCGTCCAGGAGGATGTGATGGTTGGTCATCACCAGGCGATGTGTCCGCTTGCCGACACGGATCAGGGTGAACCGCATGAGTGGCGGCCTGGCCAGGTCGAAACGGCGGCGCCGGTCGGTCCACAGCAGTTCGTCGGCTGCGGTCCACCGCTCTGCTTCCGGCAGGTGGGACAGGTCCACGTCCTCCCATGGGACTGTGACCCGGTACGGGATGAGCTGGACGGGCCGGCGCAGTCCCTCGTAGCGGAAGGCTGCGCGCAGGTTGGAGTGCCGGGCGAAGAGGGTCTCCGTGGCGGCGCGCAGCGCGGCGACGTCCAGTTCCCCCTCCAGGTCGAGGGCCGTCTGTACCGCGTAGACGTTCTCGACCGCTTCGTCGTACACACTGTGGAAGAGCAGCCCCTCCTGGAGAGGGGCCAGCGGCATGATCTCCTGGAGCCCAGATGTCGTCATACCGACTCCTTGATGAAGCGGGCAAGGCGGGTCGCACCGGTCTCTGCCTCGGCTGTTGTCACATAGCTGCAGGACAGGCGCATCTGCAGGTCACCGCTGTCGTCGAGGTGGAAGAAGCGCATGGGAGTCCACATCACGCCGTACTCCTGGGCCGAGGTGCGCAGGGCGCTCTCGTCCGCGGGGAAGGGCACCTCGACGGTGAGGAAGAAGCCCCCGTCGGGGTCGTTCCAGTGCACGCCGAGTGCGGAGCGCTGTGCGGGCGGAAACTCGTGGGCGAGGGTGTTCCGTACGCAGCGCATCGTGTCCTGGTAGTGCCGCGCGGCGGTCTCGTTCCTGCGGCGCAGGCTGCCGCCCTCGGTGACCAGGAGTCCTGCGACCACTGCCTGGCTGACGCTGGGGGTGTTGACCGTGACCATGCTCTTGACCTTGGCGATCTCGTCGGCGAGCAGCCCGGTTCCGTCGGTCTTGCGGACCCGCTGGTCGGCCACGACATAGCCGATCCGGGCGCCGGGGAACGCGGTTTTGGCGAACGAGCCGAGGTAGATGACCTGTTGCCGCCGGTCCAGGGCTTTGAGGGTGGGTCGGCGCCGGCTGCTGAACAACCCGTACGGGTTGTCCTCGAGCAGGAGCAGCCCCAGGCTCCGGGCGGTTTCGAGCAGATCGACACGGTCCTGGGTGGGCATGCTGGCGCCGGTGGGGTTGGAGCAGTCCGGCACGACGTAGAGCGCTCGCGGGCGGCGGCCCTGCGCTGTCAGCCGTTCGACGGTCTCCCGCAGCGCTGTCTGGCTGACGCCGTACGGAGTGCTCGCCACCGGGGCTACGGGGATGTCCAGCAGGCTCGCGGCGCCGGTGACGCCCACGTAGCACGGGCTGTCCACGAGCAGTACGTCGTCCGGGCCGTGGCAGAGGGCGCGCAGCACCAACAGCAGTGCCTCCTGGCAGCCGACCGTGACCACCAGGGACTCCGCGGGGACGTCGATCTCCTCGTCCTTGCGGAGCATGTCGGCGACCAGTTCGCGGATCTGCCCCGCGGTCTCGCCGTACTGGAACAGCGTGGTGCGGATCTGTTCCTCGCTGCGGCCGGACTGCCGCAGATACCCGACGTAGGCGTCGATCAGGTCTGCGATGTCGGCGACGTCGAAGTCGCCCTCGTAAGGCCGTCCGGGGGCGAAGGAGATCGCGTCCGGGTAGCGGAGGGTGATCTCGTTGAGGAACGTCATGGTGTCCATGAGCGGATCGGACACGCTGGGGTGCAGGTCCGCTTCGCTCAGCAGCACCTGCTCGGGGTCCTGGGGGGTCGGCTCCGGTGTCGTCACCGTGGCATCTCCACTGCGGTCGCGTCGATCGATGGGACTGTCCGGTGCCCGGTGAAGACCATGGTGTCGGTGAGTTCGCCGGACATGATGGACAGCAGTTGGCGTACGCCTGATGCACCGCCCGCGGCCAGCGCATACAGCGCGGGGCGGCCGACGAAGACCGCGTTCGCCCCGAGCGCCAGTGCGGTGAACGCGTCCGCGCCGCTGCGGACACCGCCGTCGAGGAACACCGGGACGCAGCCGCCGACCGCCGTCACCACCTCGGGCAGCGCGTCGAGTGCGGCCGGTGCCCCGTCCAGCTGGCGGCCGCCGTGGTTGGAGACGATGACGCCCTCGGCACCCGCACTGATCGCGGCGTGCGCGTCCTGCCCCGTCATCACTCCCTTGACCACTACGGGCAGTCCGCTGATCCGCCGCAGCCGGTCCACGACCGTCCAGTCCTGGTCCGCGCGGAACGCCGAGCGGCTGTGTGCGGCGGGCGAGTCCGGGCCCGTGGCCGCGCTGCCGGAGGATGCCTGGCGGGCGGCAGACGGAAGGTTGACGGGCCGGATGTGCGGCGGGATACGGAAGTGGTTGCGCAGGTCGCGCAGCCGTCGCCCCATGTACGGGGTGTCCGCGGTGACGACCAGGGCCTGGTATCCCGCGGCGGCGGCGCGGCGGGCCAGGCCCTCGGTGACCTCCTGGTCGCGGAAGCAGTAGAGCTGCAGCCACGGCGGAGCGGCCTCCCCGGCCGCCGCCCGGATACGCTCCAGCGGCTGGCCGGCGAACGTGCTGACGATGAGCGGCAGTCCGAGTTCGGCTGCGGCCTTGGCGGTGCCCGCCTCGCCGTCGCTGTGTGCCAGCTCGTGGTACGCCAGCGGGGCCACGCCCAGGGGCGCGCCCCACCGGGTGCCGAATACCCGGACGGTGGTGTCCGGCTCGCCGACGGCCGCGAGTCCACGTGGGCGCAGCCGCACGGAGCCGAAGGCCGCCTCGTTGGCGGCCAGCGTGCGTTCCCGGCCGGCGCCGCCGGCGATGAAGTCCCACACGTCGCCGGGCAGCACCCGGTGTGCCGCGTCGGTGAAGTCGGCACAGTCCAGGAGCTGCGCGCGAGGCGAGGAGGCTGCGGCCGCGTCGGTCATCGGGAGGCTGCCTCCCGAGCCCGCTCCACGGCCTCGTACAGCGCCTTGATGTTCGAACTGCCGAACCCGCGGGCGCCGTTGCGCTGGATGTACTCGTAGAAGAGCGTGCCGCGCGGGTAGGGGGACCGGGCGAAGATCTGCAGCAGGTAGCCCCACTCGTCACGGTCGACCAGGACGCTGGTCTCGCGCAGGTCGGCTATCCGGTCGCCCATACCGGCGACGCGCCCCTCCAGCATGTCGTAGTAGGTGGCCGGGGTGTGCAGGAAGGCGACGTCCCGCTCGGACAGCCTCCGTACGGTGCCGATGATGTCGTCCACGTGGAACGCCAGGTGCTGGACTCCCGCACCGGCGTGGGTGGTGATGAACTGGTCGATCTGCCCGGGTGCGCGGTCGGGGTCGGGCTCGATGAAGGTGAAGGTGATGCCGCCGGTGGCGTTGCGGACCACGATCGAGTCCATCGCCTGGCTGCCGACCTCGATGTACTCCGAGGAGTAGTACGGGATGTCGAAGGCGCGCTCGTAGAAGGCGACGGTGTCCCGCAGCGTACCGGCCTCCAGACACACCGCGATGTGGTCCAGTGCGGGCACGTCACCGGCGCGCGCGGGGGCAGTCCCCTGGCCCTCGTCGCCGGCGCGCAGCAAGGTCCACTCGCGGTCCGGAGGAAGGTGACCGGCGGTCAGCCCGGTCTCGCCGACCAGCGTGTGGCGCAGGTCCCCGAAGCCCGATACGGCTCCGAACGGAACCCCTGCCTGCCCTGGTGCGCGGGACGGCGCCGGGGCTGCCAGGGAGGTGGCGCCCCCGGCCACGGCACGGGCGTGGTCCTGCTCGACGTCCGTGCTGAGGAACGCGATGTCCCCGATGGAGTCCCCGTGCCGGTCCACATGGCGGGCAGCCTCGCCGCTGTCGCCGAGGGGCTGCGTGACCACGAGCGTTACGCCATCCCTGCGCAGCGCCGTGGACATCCCGTCCGGTGCACCGGTCTCCGGACCAGCCAGGGCGACCTCGCCGAACCCGTGGCCGTCGACCAGGTGCGCCACGGCCTCCCTCCGGTCCGCGACATACAGCTCAGAATAAGCGACAGCGGTTAGCGGCATAAACTGCTCCCATGGAAGGTTTCCGGCGCATTCAACGCCTCCGTGAATTCTTAACAGAAAGGCATGGAGTAATACGCCGTGCACAACGCCTACCGAATTCTGCAGGACACTCTACAAACAGTTCTTATAGCTTGGATATCGAAGCTCTATCGAAGGCCTGACCTGCACTAACAGCATTCGTATACTCATCTTGACCTACCAGGAAACGCACTGCTACCTTCACAGTAAACCTATGCCATAACCTCAATGCACACCTTCAGGCGGGCTGTTGCATGACCGCCGTAACTCAAGTTACTGAGGGAGCCATGCCCAGCCTTAGGGACACCTCGGACCTGATATCGGCCGTGCGTGATATCGCGGTCGACAAGCCGGAAGAAGAGGCGGTGATCCATGTCCACGACCCCGAGCAGGAGGACGGACACACCTCGCTCACCTACGCCGATCTCGACCGTCGGGCCCGCCGCCTGGCCGTGTACCTGCGTCAGCATCTCGCGGCCGGCGAGCGTGCGCTGCTGCAGTTCAGCTCCGGCACGGACTTCCCGGTCGCCTTCTTCGGCTGTGTGTACGCGGGTGTGATCGCGGTACCGGCTCCGTTGCCGGAGAGCAACCAGCGCGAGCGGCTGCGGGTGAAGAGCATCGTCCGCGACGCCGACGTCCGGGCCGTACTCACCAGCACCGCGCAGCTCGACCAGGTCGCGGCGTGGGCGGAGGCCGAGCAACCGACAGGCCTCCTGCTGCTGGCGACGGACGGCGAGGAGGTCGCCGCCACCGGCACCGAAGGCTGGGAGCACCCGGCGGTGGACCGGGCGACACCCGTCATGCTCCAGTACACCTCCGGCTCCACCTCCGAGCCCAAGGGCGCCGTCATCACCCACGGCAACCTGCTGCACAACATCCAGGCCATGAAGGACGCGCTGCCTCTGCCGGACGGCGGCCGGTACGGCGGCTGGATACCGATGCACCACGACATGGGCCTCATCGGCCACCTGCTGGGCGGCGTACTCACGGGGCGCTCGGCGGTGCTGATGCCCCCCATGACGTTCGTACGCCGCCCCCATCTGTGGCTGCGTGCCGTCGAGCGTTACGACGTCAAGTACAGCTGCGCACCCAACTTCGCCTACGCCCTGCTCAACGACCGGGTGACCGACCAGCAGCTGGCGTCGCTCGACCTCTCCGGCTGGCGGTACGCGGGCAACGGCTCCGAACCGATCCAGGCCCGCACCCTGCGCGCGTTCAGCGAGCGCTTCCGGCCCGCCGGGCTGCGCCCGGCGTCGGTGGTGACCGGCTACGGCATGGCGGAAGCCACCTTGCTGGTGGCCTCCGCGACCCACCGCCCGCCACTGACCCTTCGTGTCGACCCGGACGCGCTGGAGCAGCACCGGATCGTGCGCGCCGAGCTGGCCGGGGGCCGGTACCGCGAACTGGTGAGCTGCGGCTCGCTGTTCGACATCGAGGCCGTCATCGTCGCCCCGGACAGCGGAGAGCGGCTACCCGACGGCCGGATCGGCGAGATCTGGCTCCGGGGCGAGAGCGTCGCCCACGGCTACTGGAACAACGAGACCGCCACCCGGCAGACGTTCGGAGCCACCACACAGGATGGTGACACCGGCTATCTTCGCACCGGTGACCTGGGCTCCTTCGTGGACGGCGATCTCTTCATCACCGGGCGGATCAAGGAAACGCTCTTCCTGCACGGCCGCAACCTGTACCCGCAGGACATCGAGCACGAGGTGCAGCGCCAGCACAGTGAGCTCCGCTCGCTGCCCGGCGCGGCCTTCACCGTCCCGGCCGGAACCGGCGGCACGAGCGCCGAGGACCTCGTCATCACCCAGGAGATCCGAGGCCGCTTCAGCGAGGCCGAACTCGTCCGGATCAGCACGGGGATCAAGCAGACCGTCAGTCGCGAGTTCGGGCTGCCCGTGGCCTCGGTGGCGCTGCTCCGCCCAGGGGCCGTACACCGCACCACCAGTGGGAAGATCCAGCGCGTCGCCATGCGCCGGCTCTTCCTCGGCAACGAACTGCGGCCGCTCCACCTGGACGGCCCGACGTCATCCGCACAGCCAGCCTGACCACCCGGCGCTCCGGCACCGCCCGCGAGCAAATCCGCACCGCCCGGCCGAAGTTCTGCGAGGAAAGATGACCGAGGTTGAGTCCGCAATGATCCGACACGCTCTCACCGACGCGCAGTCCGAGGTTTGGCTCGCGCAGCAGCTGGACCCGAGGAGTGCGCACTACAACGTCGGCGTCCGGCTGGACTTCTCCGGCCCCATCAACCCGGAGCTCCTGGCCACGGCCATCGGCCGGGCCACAACGGACGCCGAGGCGCTGCGCTGCCGGATCGACCTCAGCGGCAACGATCCGCGTCAGGTCATCGTGGCGGCGGACGAGATCCCGCCGCTGCACCAGGTCCAGCTGGCCGGGCATCCGACGGAGACCGATGACTGGATTCAGCGGGACCTGGCCGCCCCGGTCGACCTGCTGGCCGCACCTCTCCAGCAGCACACCCTGCTCACCCTCGCTGACGGCCGTCACATCCTGTACCTGCGCTACCACCACATCCTGCTCGACGGCTTCAGCCTGATGCTCTACCTGCGCCGCCTCGCCGAGGTCTACTCCGCCCTGGCCGCCGGGCGGGAGTGCCCGTCACACGCCTTCGGCACCCTGGGGGATCTGGTGCGCGCGGAGGAGGCTTACCGGACCTCCGAGCAGTACGGTGATGACCGCGCGTATTGGCTCGCCGCGCTGGCCGACCACCCCGACCCCGTCTCGCTCGCCGGACGCTCCGCCCCGCCCGAGTCGTCCGTACTGCGCCTCACCGCCGAACTCACCGCCGGCCAAGCCGAGGCTCTCCAGAACACCGGCCGTCGGGCGAAGTCACCCTGGTCGCTGGTGACCATCGCGGCCACCGCGGCGTTCATGCACGGCATGACGTCGCAGGAGGACATCCTCCTCGCCCTGCCGGTCACCGCGCGTACCGGCAGGGCCGCCCTGACCACCCCTGGCATGCTGGCCAACGAACTGCCGCTGCGGCTGCACGTACGGCACTCCATGAGCTTCGCCCAGCTGCTGGAGACCACGGCGGAGCAGGTCAGCCAGGCGGTACGGCACCACCGCTTCCGTGGCGAGGAGTTGCGGCGCGAGCTGGGCGTAACGGCGCCCGAAGCGCTGCGCGGTCCAATGGTGAACATCATCTCCCATCAGTACGAACTGTCCTTCGGCAACGTGTCGGCGAAGGTCGAGCGGTCCTCCGGGAACCAGGCCCGGGACCTCAACCTCATCTTCAGCGGCACCCCACACAGCAGTGTCCGCATGGACCTCGGCGCCAACCCCGGCCTCTACAGCAACGACCAACTGGAGTCCATCCAGGGCAGGTTCCTGCGGTTCGTGGAGGCGGTGACGGCCGACGCCGACCGCCCGCTCGGCCGGCTCGACATGCTGACGCCGGCCGAGCGGCACGATCTCCCCACGCTCTGGACGGGCGGTGAGACCGGGGACGTGCCGGTGGATGTGGTCGCGTTGTTCGAGGAGCAGGTGGCGGCCACACCGGATGCGGTGGCGCTGACCTGCGAGGGCGAAGAGGTCTCATATGCGGGGTTGAACGCGCGGGCGAACCGGCTGGCCCGGTGGCTGGCCGAGCGGGGGGCGGGCCCGGAGGCGTTCGTCGCGGTGGACATGCCCCGGGGGGTGGACGCGGTCACCGCGCTGCTGGCTACCTGGAAGAGCGGTGCGGCCTACGTTCCGCTGGACCCCGACTACCCGGCCGAGCGCACCGCCCACGTCCTGGCCGACGCCGCCCCGGCCGTGCACCTGACCGGTCTGGACGGCCTCGACCTGGACGGCTACAGCGAAGCGAACCTGTCCCTGGCCGAACGCGGTGGACCGCTGCACGCCCGGCAGCCCGCCTACCTGCTCTACACCTCCGGCTCCACCGGCCGCCCCAAGGGCGCCGTCATCGACCACCACGCCCTGGCCTGCTATCTGGCCCACGCCCGGGCCACCTACACCGCCGCCGCACAATCCACCCTGCTGCACTCCCCACTGGCCTTCGACCACACCGGCACCGCCCTGTGGACCCCCCTGACCACCGGCGGCACCCTCCACATCACCAAGCTCACCGAAGACACACCCCAACCAGCGCTGCTGAACGCCACGCCCGCCCACCTGCCCCTGCTCAACCTCCTGCCCGACTCGGTCTCACCGACCCACACCCTCATCCTGGGCGGGGAAGCCCTCCACGGCCACA
>NZ_RAIF01000006.1:206531-206774 GCF_003671715.1 Streptomyces sp. E2N166
GGTGGCTGGCCGAGCGGGGTGCGGGCCCGGAGGCGTTCGTCGCGGTGGACATGCCCCGGGGGGTGGACGCGGTCACGGCTCTGCTGGGGACGCTGAAGAGCGGTGCGGCCTACGTTCCGCTGGACCCGGACTACCCGGCCGAGCGCACCGCCCGCATCCTCCAGGATGCCGCTCCGGCACTGTACCTGACCGCTCTGGACGGCCTCGGCCTGGACAGTTACAGCGACCAGGATCCACCGCGGA
>NZ_RAIF01000006.1:207541-208213 GCF_003671715.1 Streptomyces sp. E2N166
GTTGATTCGGTGGCACACGCCTGGTCGAATCCGAAGTTCGACCTTTCCTTCAGTTTTTCCGAGATTGGCGAGAAAACTGGTGGTGTCGGCGGTGTTCTGGACTTCAGCACGGACCTTTTCAATCACGAGACCGCTCAGACCATCGTTGACCGTCTGATCCGACTCCTGACTGCCGTCGCCGCGCATCCCGACCTGCCCATCACCGACATCGACGTACTCACTTACACAGAAGAACGCCAAGTTCTGGAGGAGTGGAACGGCCAGCCGAGCGACAGCATGCCGCCGGTGGATGTAGTGACGCTGTTCGAGCAACAGGCGGCGGCCACACCGGATGCGGTTGCGCTGACGTGCGAGGGCGAGAGCCTGACGTATGCGGGGTTGAACGCGCGGGCGAACCGGCTGGCCCGGTGGCTGGCCGAGCACGGGGCGGGCCCGGAGGCGTTCGTCGCGGTGGACATGCCCCGGGAGGTGGACGCGGTCACGGCTCTGCTGGGGACGCTGAAGAGCGGTGCGGCCTACGTTCCGCTGGACCCCGACTACCCGGCTGAGCGCACCGCCCACATCCTGTCCGACGCGGCCCCGGCCGTGTACCTGACCGGTCTGGACGGCCTCGGCCTGTACGGCTACGAGGACACCGATCCGCCCCGGGCGGTCCGCACCGACAATGCGGTG
>NZ_RAIF01000006.1:208223-208834 GCF_003671715.1 Streptomyces sp. E2N166
ACGTACTCCTGCTCCTCCTCCACCACATCGCATCCGACGGCTGGTCCATGGGCCCCCTCGCCCGCGACCTCACCACCGCCTACACCGCACGCCTCCAAGGCCAAACCCCAGCCTGGCAACCCCTACCGATCCAGTACGCCGACTACACCCTCTGGCAACACGAGATCATGGGCCAGGAGCAGGACCCAGAGAGCGCGATCTCGCATCAGCTTGGTTACTGGAACACAGCACTCGCCCACCTGCCCGAACAGATCCAGCTCCCGACTGATCAGCCACGCCCAGCCACTGGCTCCCGGCACGCAGGCAGCATTACGTTCACCATCCCGGCGACGACCCATAGGCAGCTTGCCGAAGTGGCGCGTGAAGGGCATGCGAGCCTGTTCATGGCGCTACAGGCTGCACTGGCAACGTTGTTGACACGCTTGGGAGCGGGCAACGACATTCCCATCGGTTCGCCCATCGCCGGACGTACCGACGACGCGCTAGAGGGACTTGTCGGCTTCTTCGTCAACACCCTCGTCCTGCGTACCGACACCAGCGGTCGCCCCAGCTTTCGAGAACTGCTCCGTCGCGTGCACACAACTGACCTGGATGCCTACAGCCACCAGGAC
>NZ_RAIF01000006.1:209508-209790 GCF_003671715.1 Streptomyces sp. E2N166
GACACCCCCGGCGACCAACGCCTCACCGCCTACACCGTGGCATCCGAGCCCGTCAGCCAGGACACACTCCGCACCCACCTCGCGGCGGACCTCCCCGACTACATGATCCCCGCAGCCTTCGTCACCCTCGACACACTCCCCCTGACCCCCAACGGAAAACTCGACCGCAAAGCCCTGCCCACACCCGACTACACCACCACCGGCAGCGGCCGCGCCCCGCGCACCCCACGCGAGGAAATCCTCTGCAACCTCTACGCCGACATCCTCCACATCCCCCACGTC
>NZ_RAIF01000006.1:209876-212538 GCF_003671715.1 Streptomyces sp. E2N166
CCCTCCACGACCTCACCACCCGCCACGAAACCCTCCGCACCCTCTACCGACAGAACGACGGACACGACGCACACCAGCACGTACTCCCCGCCGACCAGGCAGTCCCGGAGCTGACGGTGACCAACGTGCGTCAAGAGGAGCTGACTGAGGCACTGGCCCAGGCCGCGCACTACTGCTTCGACCTCAGCACCGAGCTCCCCATCCGCGCCACACTCTTCCGCCTCGCCGACGACGAGCACGTACTGCTCCTCCTCCTGCACCACATCGCCGGAGACGCCTGGTCTCACGCACCTCTCACCCGCGATCTGACCACCGCTTACAACGCACGCCTCAACGACACGACCCCTGCCTGGCAGCCCCTGCCGATCCAGTACGCCGACTACACCCTCTGGCAGCACGAGCTGCTCGGCGAGGAGGCCGATCCGGACAGCCTGGCCGCGCGGCAACTCGCCTATTGGGCCCAGCAACTCGCCGGTCTACCGGACGAGGTGCCGCTGCCCATGGCTCGGACACGGCCCGCCGTTGCCTCCCAGGCGGGTGCTCGTGCGGAGTTCACAGTGTCTGCCGAGCTCCACCAACAACTGGCCGCGTTGGCGCAGCGGAACGGCGCCAGCCTGTTCATGGTCCTCCAAGCCGCCGTGGCCACGCTTCTCACCCGCCTCGGCGCGGGAACCGACATCCCTATCGGTGCTCCCATCGCCGGCCGCACGGACGAGGCGACCGACGACCTTGTCGGCTTCTTCATCAACACCCTCGTCCTGCGCACCGACACCAGCGGCCGGCCCACCTTCCGCGAACTCCTCCACCGCGTCCGCACCACCGGCCTCGACGCCTACGCCCACCAGGACCTCCCCTTCGAGCGCCTCGTCGAACACCTCAACCCCACCCGCACCCTCGCCCACCACCCCCTCTTCCAGATCATGCTCATCCTGAACAACTCCGAGCGTGAGTCCCTGGAGTCGCTGGGCGGCCTGCTGCACGGTCTGGAGGTCGCTGCCGAGGGTACGACGACCGAGGTGGCGCGAACCGATCTCGCGTTCGAGCTGGCCGAGCGGCAGACGTCCGACGGCGGACCGGCCGGGCTGAGCGGTAGCATCCGGTACCGTACGGACCTCTTCGACGCCGCGCCCGTGCGTGAGCTGACGGGCCGGTTCCTGCGGTTGCTTGAGGGCATCGTCAAGAACTGTGACCTTCCGGTCTCCGAGCTCGGCGTGCTCAGCGCCGAGGAGCGCCACACCATCCTGACGACGTGGAACGACACGGGTCAGCCGCTGCCCAACGCCACTCTGCCGGAGCTCTTCGAGGACCAGGCTGCCCGTACGCCAGGTGCGGAAGCGCTGGCGTACGAGGGCGAGGACGAGGGACTGACGTACGCAGAGCTGAACACGCGTGCCAACCGGCTCGCCCGCCTTCTGCGCGAGTACGGAGCACGCCCCGAGCGCTTCGTCGCGCTCGCCCTGCCGCGCTCACCCCTGCTCGTCACCGTTCTGCTGGCCATCGCCAAGACCGGCGCCGCCTATCTCCCCATCGACCCGGACTACCCGCACGAGCGCATCAGTTACATGCTGCGCGACGCGGGCCCCGTCCTCCTGCTCACCACCTCGGAACAGACGGCCGGACTGCCGGCCATGCCCGCGGACACGGCGCTGCTGGCAGTCGACGAGCCGACGGTGCGGGAGCGGACAGACCGCATGGAGGGCGGCAACCTCACGGTCGAACGCTCCGAAAAGCAGCTGGCGTACGCCATGTACACCTCCGGTTCCACCGGCCGCCCCAAGGGCGTGGCCACCACACAGCACGGTGTCGTCGCCCTGGTGCGGGACCGCTGCTGGAACAGCAAGGCGTCCCAGCGAGTCCTCTTCCACGCACCGCACACCTTTGACGCCTCCACTTACGAGATCTGGGTGCCACTGGTCACCGGCGGCACCGTCGTCATCGCACCGCCCGGCCCGTTGGACGTGGCGGGTCTCACCGCGCTGGTGGTGAAGCACGACATCACCGCCCTGCATCTGACCGCCGGTCTCTTCCGAGTGATCTCGGACGAGGCTCCGCACTGCTTCTCCACGCTCAGGGAAGTGCTCACCGGTGGCGACGTCGTCTCTCCGGCGGCCACCGCCACCGTGCTGCGGCACGCACCGCACGTAACGCTGCGTCATCTGTACGGCCCGACCGAGACCACGCTCTGTGCCACCCAGCACGAGCTGCGCGCGCCCTACGACCCCGAGCCCAGCCTCCCGATCGGCCGTCCCCTGGACAACACCCAGACCTACGTCCTGGACGCCGCCCTGCGGCCCGTTCCCGCAGGCGTCATCGGCGAGCTCTACATCGCGGGACGGCAGCTCGCCCGTGGGTATCACCAGCGCCCCGGCCTGACCGCGGACCGTTTCCCCGCCAACCCCTACGGCGAGCCCGGCACCCGCATGTACCGCACCGGCGATCTCGCGCGCTGGCGCGGCGACGGCCGCCTTGAGTTCCTGGGCCGGGCGGACGACCAGATCAAGGTACGCGGGCACCGCATCGAGCCCGGCGAGATCGAAGCCGCGCTCGCTACCCACCCGGAGGTCGCGCAGGCTGCCGTACTGCTCCGTGAGGACACCCCGGGCGACCGGCGGCTGGTCGCCTACACGGTCACCCGGCACGATCGGGTCAGCGCCGCCGAACT
>NZ_RAIF01000006.1:212672-215925 GCF_003671715.1 Streptomyces sp. E2N166
CGACCGCAAGGCACTTCCCGCCCCTGACTACGGCTCCTCCGCAACGGGCGGTAAGCCTCGGGGCGAGCGGGAGAAGCTGCTCGCGCGACTGTTCGCGGAAACACTGCGGCTGGACGCGGTGGGCGTCGAGGACCGGTTCTTCGACCTCGGCGGCGACAGCATCATGTCCATCCAGCTTGTCTCACGGGCGCGTGCCAAGGGAATCACCATCACGGTCCGCGACGTGTTCGAACACCAGTCCGTCGCCGCGCTGGCACAGGTCACCGCGGACACCGACAGTACGGCCTCGGTGCTTCCGGATATCGATCCGGCGGGCCCGGTACCGCTGACTCCGGTGATGCACGAGTTCCTGGAACGTGGGGGTCCCATCGCGGAGTACAACCAGTCCATCGTGGTCGCCACGCCGCCCAGCGCCACGTCGGAAACCCTCACCTGTGCCCTGCAGGCCCTGCTGGACCGGCACGACAGCCTGCGGCTGCGGCTGACGGAGTCCCCCGACGGCTGGGACATGGACGTCCTGCCGTCCGGTGCGGTGCGGGCCGCCGACCACCTCACCCGCATCGACGCGACCCACCACACCACCCCCGAAACACTCCAGAGCCTCATCGCCCACCACGCCCCCCAAGCCCGCACCCGTCTCAATCCCCACCGCGCCCACAACCTCCACGCCCTCTACTTCGACCACGGCCCCGACCAGCCGGCCCACCTGGTCCTCATCGCCCACCACCTCGTCATCGACGGCGTCTCCTGGCGTATCCTCCTCAGCGACCTCGCCACATTCCATGGCGCCGATGCCGCCCAGGCCACCCACGCCCCCGAGGCCGACGCCGCCGCGTCAGACGCGGACGTGGACGCGGCGCACCAACCGGAACTCCCCGCCGTCCACACGCACTGGCGCCAGTGGGCCACAGTTCTTGGACGTCACGCCGAGACCGCCCACGAGAACGAGGCCGAGTTCTGGTCGCAGCTGCCGACCGACACGTCCTCGCTTGCGCTCACCCCGGGCCGGGACACGTACGCGACAGTCCGCCGGCACAGTGTCCGCCTCGGGACGGCTGTGACCGGCGCCCTGCTGACCCAGGCCCCTGGCCTCTACAACACGACGATCACTGATGTGCTGCTCAGCGCGTTCACGGTCGCCGTCATGGACTGGCGTCGCTCGCACCCCCACATCGATCGACCGGGCCAGCCGGTCGTGCTGGACCTGGAGACACACGGCCGACATGAGGAGCTGCTGCCAGGCGCCGATCTCACCCGCACCACGGGATGGTTCACCAACGTTCACCCCCTGTGGTTCCGTCCGCACATCACCGACTGGGCCGATGTGTGGCACGGGGGGCCAGCCCTTGGCCGGGTCGTGAAGGAGGTCAAGGAGCAGCGCGGCGCCGTCCCGGAACATGGCATCGGCTACGGACTCCTGCGCTACCTCAGCCCACGGACGGCACCACGGCTCGCGCAGCAGCCCGCTCCGCCATACGCGTTCAACTACCTCGGCCGGGTGGCCAGCGGCGCCGACGACGTCCCCTGGAGCATCACCGGGAGCGGCGTAGCGGGCACCCATCCCGACACCCCGCTCAGCCATCCCGTCTCGCTCAGTGCCGTGACCCTCGACACGGACAACGGCCCGGAACTTCACACCGCCTGGAGCTACGCCAGTGACCTGATCGGTGATGAGGAGATCGAGCAGCTGGCGGCGAACTGGACTCGCGCCCTCGAAGCGCTGGCCGCACACACCCGGCGTGAGGACGCAGGCGGCCTCACCCCGTCGGACATCACATACAGCGGACTCGGGCAGGCAGAAATCGATGATTTCGAGGCCGAGTTCGCACTTGAGGAGGACTTCTGATGACTACGCAGTCCCGCGGCAAGATCGAGGACATTCTTCCGCTGTCGCCTCTCCAGGAGGGCCTCCTATTCCACCAGATGGCCGGCAGCGACGGGCTGGACATCTACACGGGTCAGTCGGCCTTCGACCTGGAGGGTGATGTCGACACTGCGGCCTTGCGGGCGGCGGCTCAGACGCTACTCCACCGGCACACCAATCTTCGAGCCGCGTTCCGGCAGCGTAAGTCGGGGGAATGGGCCCAGCTCATTCTCCGCGACGTGAAAGCTCCCTGGGCGGAGTTCGATCTCTCCGATCTGCCGGTGGACGCGCGGGAAGCCGAGGCTCTGCGCATCGCGGAGGAAGCCCGCTGGGCTCCGTTCGACCCGTCACGACCGCCTCTCCTGCGGTTCACACTGCTTCACCTGGGCGGCCAGCGGCACCGGTTCCTGATGACCCACCACCATCTGCTGCTCGACGGATGGTCGATGCCCATTCTGATCCGAGAGCTGCTGTCGCTCTACATTGCCGGAGGTGACGCCGGGCTGCCGCGTCCACGCCCGTACCGCGGCTACCTGTCCTGGCTCGAACAGCGCGATCACGACACCGCCCGCGAGGCCTGGACCGCCGCGCTGGGCACGCTCGACACTCCCACCCTGCTCGCACCGGACCCGGGCCCTGTCACCAGCCCGCCCCAGCGGCTCTCCTTCTCGCTCGATCAGGCCACCACCGACCAGCTCACCCGCCGGGCCAGATCGACCGATCTCACCGTCAACACGATGGTGCAGGGCGCCTGGGCACTCACCCTTTCCCAGGCGCTGAACCGCACCGACATCACCTTCGGCACCCCAGTCTCCGGACGGCCTCCGGAAGTACCCGGCATCGAGACCATGCTCGGGCTGTTCGTCAACACCCTGCCGCTGCACACCCGGATACCGCTCGACCAGCCCATCGCTCAGTACCTGCGAGACATTCAGACGCAGCAGACAGAGCTCCTTGATCACCAGTGGACCGGGCTGGCCGACATCCAGCGGTGGACCGGGCACAAGCAGCTTTTCGACTCCTTGATGACCTTCGAGAACTTCCCGGTTGACCCGTCCGATCTCACCATGTCCCTGGACGGCGCAAACCTCCGCGTCACCAACTCGTCAGTCAACGCCGGCACCCACTTTCCCCTTGCCCTCGGTGCCTTCATGCGCGGTTCCGAACTCGGCTTCCGCATTGACCACCGTCCCGACCTGCTGAGCTCCGACTTCGCCGAGGAGGTCAAGGCACGCTTCCTACGCATCCTGGATGCCATCGCCGAGGATCCGGGTCGTCTGGTGGGTCAGCTTGAGCTGCTGCTGGACCCGGCCGAGCGGCACCGGGTGCTGGAGGAGTGGAACGGTCAGCCCACCAGTGGCGGGCCGTCGCCGGTGGGCGTGGTGGCGT
>NZ_RAIF01000006.1:217341-219680 GCF_003671715.1 Streptomyces sp. E2N166
ACGCCCTCACCCAAGCACTCCACGACCTCACCACCCGCCACGAAACCCTCCGCACCCTCTACACCGAGGACCACCGCGGCGCCCACCAGACCATCCTCCCCGCCAGCCAGGCCGAAGTCGCGCTCCCCATAACTGACACCGACGAGAAGGCACTCAGCCAGGAACTCGCCGAAGCCGCCGCACACACCTTTGACCTGACCAGCGAAATACCCATCCGCGCCGCGCTGTTCCGCCTCAACGACAACGAGCACGTACTCCTCCTGCTCCTCCACCACATCGCCAGCGACGCATGGTCCATAACGCCACTGGCTCGGGATCTCACCACGGCCTATACCGCTCGCAGCCGGAGTCAGCCGCCGCAGTGGAACCAGCTCCCTGTGCAGTACGCCGACTATGCACTGTGGCAGCACGATGTTCTCGGTTCGGACGAGGACAGCGACAGCGGAATCTCGCGGCAGCTCGACTACTGGCGAAAGCAGTTGGACGGCATTCCGGATCAGCTCGACCTTCCCACTGATCGCCCGCGGCCCGCCGTAGCCTCCTATCAGGGCGGCCTCGTCAGCTTCACCATTCCGCCCCACATTCATGAGCGGCTGAAGGGGCTCGCCCGGGACAACCACAGCAGCGTGTTCATGGTGATCCAGGCCGCCGTCGCCGCGCTGCTCACCCGGCACGGCGCCGGTCACGACATCCCCATCGGCACTCCCATCACCGGACGCACCGACGACGCCGTCGAGGAGCTGGCCGGCTTCTTCCTCAACACACTCGTGCTACGCACCGACACAAGCGCCAACCCGACGTTCCAGGAGCTTCTGCGCCGCGTGCGGGAGACCGACCTCGACGCGTACACCCATCAGGATCTTCCCTTCGAACGTCTCGTCCAGCACCTCAACCCCACCCGCAGCCTGGCCCACCACCCCCTCTTCCAGGTGATGCTGACCGTGCGCAACGCGCACATGAGCGGGGAGGACCAACCGCTGTTCCAGTTGCCCGGCCTGTCCGTCCAGCTGGAACCCAACGAGTCACCCGCAGCCCGGTTCGATCTGTCGTTCTTCTTCGACGAGCCCGCAGGCGAGATGCCCGGGGGTATGCCCGGAGGCGTAACGTTCAGCACCGACCTCTTCGATGCCGACACCGTACGGGCACTCACCGACCGTCTTCTGCGCGTCCTCGACATGGTCACGACGCATCCAGACACACCACTGAACCAGCTCGACATACTGAGCGCCGAACAACGGCGGCAGCTCCTCGTGGACTGGAACGGCATCACTCGGGAGATTCCGGCCAAGTCCGTCATCGCGCAGTTCGAGGAGCAGGCGGCCAGGACCCCTAACGCCACCGTGCTGTCCTGCGACGGCCAGGGCCTGACGTACGCCGAGCTCGACGGCCGTGCCAACCGGCTGGCCCGGCTGCTGGCCGAGCGTGGCGCATGCGCTGAACGCTTCGTCGCGGTCGCCCTGCCGCGCTCACTCGACCTGGTAGTCAGTCTGCTCGCCGTACTCAAGGCGGGGGCGGCATACCTGCCCATCGACCCCGACTACCCCGCGGACCGCATCACGTACATGCTGGGCGACGCAGGCACCGTCCTCGCGCTGGCGACCGAGGAGACCGCGCCCCGACTGCGGGACGCTGAGGGGCGGCATTATGTCCGCACGATGCTCCTGGACGACGCTCGCACAGTTCACGCACTGCAGTCCGCATCAGCCGAGCCCCTGACCACGACCGACCTGCACGGCCCTGAGCCGACGCCCGACAGCCCGGCGTACATCATCTACACCTCCGGCTCGACCGGACGGGCCAAGGGCGTTGTCGTACCGCTGCGCGGCCTGAGCAACTTTCTCATGGACATGCAGGACCGTTTCACGCTGACCACGAACGATCATCTGCTCTCCGTGACCACCGTCAGCTTTGACATCGCCGGGCTGGAGATCTTCCTGCCACTGCTGGCAGGTGCGCAAGTCACGCTCGTCCACAAGCGCACCGTGCAGGAACCTGATGCCCTCCGGCGCCTCATCGTCGGCACCCGGGCCACCCACCTTCAGGCCACCCCCAGCCTCTGGCGCGAGCTCGCCGCAGCGGGTGCCCTCGATCCGGGGCAGCTGCATGTCCTGGTGGGCGGAGAGGCTCTGCCGGGCACGCTGGCGACCGACCTGCATGACGTCGGCTTGTCCGTGACCAACCTCTACGGCCCGACCGAGGCGACCATTTGGGCAACCGCCGCCGAACTCGACAGCACCACCTTGGCCGACCCTCCC
Organism: Streptomyces sp. E2N166; assembly: GCF_003671715.1. GTDB lineage: Bacteria > Actinomycetota > Actinomycetes > Streptomycetales > Streptomycetaceae > Streptomyces > Streptomyces thinghirensis. The sequence continues at coordinate 219,597 of NZ_RAIF01000006.1, forward strand.
ATCGGACAGCCGGTGGCCAACACCGCTGCATACGTCCTTGACCACGCACTGAATCCAGTGGCGCCCGGAGTCACGGGCGAGCTC
>NZ_RAIF01000006.1:219690-220134 GCF_003671715.1 Streptomyces sp. E2N166
ACCGGCGACCTCGTACGCTGGCGCCACGACGGCCAACTGGAATTCCTCGGCCGCGTCGACGACCAGATCAAACTCCGCGGCTTCCGCGTCGAACCCGGGGAAATCGAGTCCGTGCTGGCGGCACGTCCCGGCATCGCGCAGGCGGCCGTCATCCTCCGCGAAGATCGGCCGGGCGACAAGCGTCTGGTGGCGTACACCGTGGCGGAGGAGCCGGTCAGTGAGGAGGCACTGCGTAGGCATGTGGCGGCGGAGCTACCGGAGTACATGGTGCCGTCAGCCTTTGTCACCTTGGAAACGCTACCTCTGACACTCAACGGAAAGCTGGACCGCAGGGCGCTGCCAGTGCCTGTCTACGGTGACCGTACGACCGGCCGGCCTCCGCGCACCCCACGCGAGGAAATCCTCTGCGGCCTGTACGCGGATGTACTCAATGTCGCCCGGGCG
>NZ_RAIF01000006.1:220144-220599 GCF_003671715.1 Streptomyces sp. E2N166
ACCTCACCACCGCCTACACCGCACGCGTCCAGAGCCAAGCCCCAGCCTGGCAGCCCCTGCCGATCCAGTACGCCGACTACACCCTCTGGCAGTACGACGCGCTCGGAACCACCAGCGACCCCGACAGCCCCGTATCCCAGCAACTCGCCTATTGGGCACGGGCGCTCGCCGATCTGCCGGAGCAGATCGAGCTCCCCACCGACCGTCAGCGGCCCGCGATCGCCAGCTACACCGGCGACAGTCTGACCCTCACCATGCCGCCCGCACTCCACCAGGAGGTCGCCGCGCTGGCGCAGCAGAACGGCGTCAGCCTGTTCATGGTTCTCCAGGCCGCCCTGGCCACCCTCCTCACCCGCCTCGGCGCAGGCACCGACATCCCCATCGGTACCCCCATCGCCGGCCGTACCGATGAGGCGGCAGAGGATCTCGTCGGCTTCTTCGTCAACACCCTCGTG
>NZ_RAIF01000006.1:220609-222350 GCF_003671715.1 Streptomyces sp. E2N166
ATCCTGCGCGAGGACACCCCCGGCGACCAACGCCTCACCGCCTACACCGTCACCAGCACACCGGTCACCGACGACAACCTGCGCACCCACCTCGCGGCGGACCTCCCCGACTACATGATCCCCGCAGCCTTCGTCACCCTCGACGCCCTCCCCCTGACCCCCAACGGGAAACTCGACCGCAAAGCCCTGCCCGCACCCGACTACACCACCACCGGCAGCGGCCGGGCCCCGCGCACCCCACGCGAGGAAATCCTCTGCGGCCTGTACTCGGATGTACTCAATGTCGCCCGGGTGACCATCGACGACGACTTCTTCCACCTCGGCGGGCACTCCCTCCTCGCCACCCGCCTCGTCAGCGGCATCCGCACCAATCTGAAGACCGAACTCCCCATCCGGCAAATCTTCGAGACCCCCACCATCGCCGGACTGACCGGCGCCCTGGACGGGGCACAAGGCGCCCGCACCCCCCTCACCGTGCGTGAGCGGCCCGAACACATCCCGCTCTCCTATGCCCAGCAACGCCTCTGGTTCCTCCACCAACTCGAAGGACCCACCCCCACCTACAACATGCCCGGCAGCCTGCGCCTGATCGGACAGCTCGATCCGCAGGCGCTCACAGCAGCGCTGAACGACGTCATCTCACGCCACGAAAGCCTCCGTACTCTCATCGCCGACGACAGCAACGACGGGTACCAAGTCATCCTGCCGGCGGCAGACGCGACACGCGACATACCGGTGCTCGAGGTCAAGGAAGCCGACCTCGGTGAGCACCTGCAGCGCGGCGCCAGTCACAGGTTCGACCTGACCGGCGAGATCCCCATCCGCGCCACGCTCTTCCGCCTCGCCGACGACGAGCACGTACTCCTGCTCCTCCTCCACCACATCGCATGCGACGGCTGGTCCATAGGCCCCCTCGCCCGCGACCTCACCACCGCCTACACCGCACGCCTCCAAGGCCAAACCCCAGCCTGGCAACCCCTGCCCATCCAGTACGCCGACCACGCCCTCTGGCAACACGAGGTCTTGGGTCAGGAGCAGGATCCAAAGAGCCCGATCTCCCAGCAACTCACCTACTGGACCAACGCGCTCGCCGATCTGCCGGAGCAGATCAAGCTCCCCACCGACCGCCAGCGGCCCGCGATCGCCAGCTACACCGGCGACAGTCTGACCCTCACCATGCCGCCCTCGGTCCAGCAGGAGCTCACCGCGCTGGCGCAGCAGAACGGCGTCAGCCTGTTCATGGTCCTCCAGGCCGCCCTGGCCACCCTCCTCACCCGCCTCGGCGCAGGCACCGACATCCCCATCGGTACCCCCATCGCTGGCCGTACCGACGACGCCACCGACAGCCTCGTCGGCTTCTTCGTCAACACCCTAGTCCTGCGCACCGACACCAGCGGCCGGCCCACCTTCCGCGAACTCCTCGACCGCGTCCGCGAGACGAACCTGGACGCCTACGCCCACCAGGACCTCCCCTTCGAGCGTCTCGTCGAACACCTCAACCCCACCCGCACCCTCGCCCACCACCCCCTCTTCCAAGTCATGCTCACCCTCAACAACACCGGACACAACGCCACCGGAACGCTGGCCTCCATGCCCGGGCTCGCCGCGACGCTTGAGCACACCGGCATCGGCATCACCAAGTTCGACCTCGCCTTCGCCTTCAACGAAGCCACCACCGACGACGGCGAACCGGACGGGCTGACGCTCACCGTGGAGTTCAGCACCGATCTGTTCGACAGAG
>NZ_RAIF01000006.1:222454-223814 GCF_003671715.1 Streptomyces sp. E2N166
ACGCCCTCACCCAAGCACTCCACGACCTCACCACCCGCCACGAAACCCTCCGCACCCTCTACACCGAGGACCACCGCGGCGCCCACCAGACCGTCCTCCCCGCCAGCCAGGCCGAAGTCCCGGTCGCCGTAGCCGACACCGACGAATCAGTGCTCAGCCAGGCACTCGCCGAAGCCGCCGCCTACAGCTTCGACCTGACCAGCGAAATCCCCATCCGCGCTTCGCTGTTTCGTTTGAACGAACACGAGCACGTACTCCTCCTGCTCCTCCACCACATCGCCGGTGACGCATGGTCCATGGGCCCTCTCGCCCGCGACCTCACCACCGCCTACACCGCACGCGTCCAGGGCCAAACCCCAGCCTGGCAACCCCTGCCGATCCAGTACGCCGACTACACCCTCTGGCAGCACGAACTGCTCGGCGAGGAAACCGACCCCCACTCCCCCGCGGCACAGCAGCTCAGCTACTGGACCGAAGCGCTCGCCGGACTACCGGAGAAGCTCGAACTCCCCACCAACCGGCCCCACCCCGCCACCGCCTCCTACACCGGTGACCGCGTCCCCATCACCATCCCCGCCACGCTGCACGGCCGCATGGCCGACGTCGCCCAGAACACACACACCAGCGTCTTCATGGTCCTTCAGGCCGCCCTGGCCACCCTCCTCACCCGCCTCGGCGCAGGCACCGACATCCCCATCGGCACGGATATCGCCGGGCGTACCGACGAGGCGACCGACGACCTCGTCGGCTTCTTCATCAACACCCTCGTCCTGCGCACCGACACCAGTGGGCAGCCGACCTTCCGCGAACTCCTCGACCGCGTCCGCGAAACCGACCTGGACGCCTACGCCCACCAGGACCTCCCCTTCGAGCGCCTCGTCGAACACCTCAACCCCACCCGCACCCTCGCCCACCACCCCCTCTTCCAAGTCATGCTCACCCTCAACAACACCGAGCACGACGCGCTGCGCACGGTGGCCGGGATGCCGGAACTCGATATCGAGCTCGAACCGACCGGGACAGGCATATCCAAGTTCGACCTCGCCTTCTCCTTCGAGGAATCCCGTGACCCGCAGGGAATACCCGACGGGCTGAACGGCTCGGTGGAGTTCAGTACCGACATCTTCGATTCAGCTACCGCACGGTCCATCGCCGCCCGTCTGGTGCGCCTGCTGGATGCACTCACCACCGACTGGGACCTGTCGGTGGATGCGGTCGACGTACTCGAGGAGTCCGAGCGGCATGAGCTTCTGACTGAGTGGAACAACACCGCGGTTGACTATCCGTCCGAGTCGAGCGTGCATGCCCTGTTCGAGGAACAGGCAGCCCGGACCCCTGACGCAGTCGCGGTCGTCGCCGG
>NZ_RAIF01000006.1:223824-223937 GCF_003671715.1 Streptomyces sp. E2N166
GAACCGCAGCAAGTTTCCTCCAACGCTTCACGCACCTCCTGACAGCCTTCACCGCTGACCCGGAACAGGTCCTGACACAGGTTGAATTGCTGAACCCGGCCGAGCGGCATCAG
>NZ_RAIF01000006.1:223947-228832 GCF_003671715.1 Streptomyces sp. E2N166
GAACCGCAGCAAGTTTCCTCCAACGCTTCACGCACCTCCTGACAGCCTTCACCGCTGACCCGGAACAGGTCCTGACACAGGTTGAATTGCTGGACCCGGCCGAGCGGCATCAACTGCTGGAGGAATGGAACGGGCAGCCGGTCGAAAACCCGCCCACGAACCTGGTGGAGCTGTTCGAGGAGCAGGTGGCGGCCACACCGGATGCGGTGGCGCTGGCATACGCGGGCCAGAGCCTGACGTACGCGGAACTCAACGCGCGTGCCAACCAGTTGGCCCGTTATCTGGCGGGCCGCGGGGTGGGGCCGGAACGGTTCGTCGCGATCGGCATTCCCCGCGGCCCCGACCTGGTCATCAGCCTCCTCGCCGTCCTGAAGACAGGGGCGGCCTATGTCCCCATCGACCCGGACTACCCACCGGAGCGCATCGCCCACATCCTCAACGACGCCGCTCCCGCCCTGCACCTCACCACCCTGGACGACCTGGACCTGGACGGACACACCGACCGGAACCTCACCGACACCGACCGCACCACGCCACTCACGCCGCACCACCCGGCGTACATGATCTACACCTCCGGCTCCACCGGCCGCCCCAAAGGCGTTGTCGTACCGCACTCCGCGGTCGACAACCGGCTGCGCTGGATGCAGGACACCTACCCGCTCGCGCCCGGCGACCGAGTGCTGCAGAAGACACCGTCATCCTTCGACGTGTCCGTGTGGGAGTTCTTCTGGCCATTGCAGGAGGGTGCTTCCCTCGTCATCGCCGAGCCCGGAGGACACAAGGACCCGCGCTACCTAGCCCGGCTCATCCGCGAAGAGGCGGTGACCACCTGCCACTTCGTACCGTCGATGCTCCAGGCCTTCCTGACGGAGCCGGAAGCCGCCGAATGCGCGGAAACACTGCGCCGGGTGTTCAGCAGCGGCGAAGCGCTGCCCCGCGACACGGCCAACACCTTCAACGCGACCCTGCCCGAAGTCGAGCTGCACAACCTGTACGGGCCGACAGAAGCCACCGTCGACGTCACCTACCACCACACCGCCACCTACGACACCGGCCCCGTACCCATCGGCCGCCCGGTGTGGAACACCCGCCTATACGTCCTCGACACCGCCCTCCGCCCCGTACCGGCAGGAGTGCTCGGCGAGCTCTACATCGCCGGCAACCAACTCGCCCGCGGCTACCACCAGCGCCCCGGCCTGACCGCCGACCGCTTCACCGCCGACCCCCACGGCACACCCGGCACCCGCATGTACCGCACCGGCGACCTCGCCCGCTGGCACACCGACGGCCACCTCGAATACGCCGGACGCACCGACCACCAGATCAAACTCCGCGGCCACCGCATCGAACCCGGCGAAATCGAGAACGCCCTCACCGCCCATGACGGGATCGTCCACGCTGCCGTCGTCATGCGTGAGGATGTCCTCGACAGTCCCCGCTTGACTGCCTACATCGTCGCTGAGCAGGCGATCAGCACCAGGGAACTGCGCACGCACCTGGCGGTGAACCTGCCCGACTACATGATCCCGTCAGCCTTCGTCTCCCTCGACAGCCTCCCACTGACCCCGAACGGCAAGCTCGACCGCAAATCTCTCCCAGCACCGGACTACAGCAAGACTGTCGCTGGCCGAGCTCCGCAGGGCCGTCGAGAGGAGCAGTTGGCGCAACTCTTCGCCCGGGCCCTACAGGTCGACGCCGTCGATGCCGACGACCGGTTCTTCGACATCGGCGGCGACAGCATCCTGTCCATCCGGCTGATCGCCCAAGCACGCGCGCTCGGGTACAACCTCACCGTCCGGGACGTGTTCGAGCACCAGACCGTCGCCGCACTCGCCGAGGCCGCAGCTGCCGCTTCGGCCGGCGACAACACGGACGAGGAGACCCAGGCGGTGACGCCCGTGGGCCCCGTGCCGCCCACGCCCATGTCGGCGTGGCTGGCCGACGTCGGTGGACCGACCAGCGAGTTCAGCCAGTCCGTCACCGTGCGCACCCCCGCGGATCTCGCCTCCTGGACACTCACCGAAGCACTCCAAGTCCTGCTGGACCACCACGACAGCCTCCGTCTGCGCACCGGGCCCGACGGCGCGATGGAGGTCCAACCGCCTGGCGTGGTAACCGCTACGGACTGTCTCGTCACCGTGGACGCGACCGGCCTGGACGACAGCGCCCTCCAGCGGCTCATCACAGAAGAGGGCACCGCAGCCCGTACGAGGCTCTCGCCCACGCAGGGCGTCATGCTGCAGGCCGTCTGGCTCGACCGCAGTGCCCAGGAGGGCAGGCTCATCCTGCTGGCACACCACTTGGCCGTCGACACAGTGTCCTGGCACATCCTGGTGGGTGACCTCGTAGCCGCCTGCGAGTCCGCCGCCGCCAGGCCACCCGCCCCTGTGACACTGCAGCCGACCGGCACATCATGGCGTCAGTGGGCCACTGCCCTCCACAAGGCGGCAGCCGACCCGGCCCGTGTGGCCGAGCTCGAACACTGGCGTACGACCCTCGCCGATGTCTCTCCGCACCTGTGTCTCGATCCCGCGCATGACACCCACGCCACCACAGCGGACCACGTGTCAGAACTCGACACCGAGACTACCCAGGCGCTTCTCACCTGGGTCCCCGGCCACTACAACGCCACCCTCAACGAGTTGCTGCTCACCGCCTTCGCCCTGGCCGTCGGCAACTGGCGCCACAGCCGCCCGCACCCGGACGGACCCGACACTCCCGTCGTCGTCGACCTAGAGAGTCACGGCCGGCATGAACACGCGGTCCCGGGTGTTGACCTCACCCGTACGACGGGCTGGTTCACCGCTGTCTACCCGCTGCGCATCCAGCACCATGTCGCCGGCTGGGCAGGGATCTGGAACAGCGGTACGGCGCTCGGCCAAGCGCTGAAGGACATCAAGGAACAGCTTCGCCAAACGCCGGGCGACGGCCTCGGCTACGGCCTGCTGCGCTACCTCAACGACCAGACGCGATCGCGGCTGGCCGAGCTCCCCGGCGCCGAGTTCCGCTTCAACTACCACGGCAGGCTGGTCGGCAACCGGGAATCCGGGCACTGGCAGCCAGTGTCCAGCGGCATCACCGGTATCAGCCCGGCCATGCCGACGAGCCACGCGATCGACGTCAACTCCGTCACCACGGACACGTTGGCAGGTCCTCAGCTCCAGGCGCGGTGGACCTACGCATCGAGGCTGCTGACACAAGACGACGCAATGCAACTGGCAGAGGGCTGGTTCAAGGCACTCCGGGGGCTCGTCGAACACGCGAACAGCGCGGGCGCCGGGGGGCTCGCTCCGTCCGACGTCTCCCACACCTCCATTACGCAGGCTGAACTCGACCAGCTTGAGGCAGAACTCGACTCCGAGTGGGGAATATAGAATGAGCCAGCAGTCGCGCGGGAAGATCGAGGACGTTCTCAGCCTGTCGCCACTACAGGAGGGCTTTCTCTTCCTGCACCTCCTGGATGAGGAAGAGCTGGACGTCTACGTCTCCCAGCACTCGTTCGACCTCGAGGGCGAACTGGACGCCACTGCCATGCGAGGTGCCGCGACGGCGCTGCTGAAGCGGCACGCCAACTTGCGTGCGAGTTTCCGGCAGCGCGGCTCCGGCCAGTGGGTGCAGGTGATCCACCGGGATGTGGAGCCCGCATGGCGGGAAGTGGACCTCACCGCGCGCCCGGCCGCTGAACAGGAGGCCGAGCTTGAACGCACCGCCGCAGAAGACTGCTGGAAGCGGTTCGACCTCTCCCGGCCACCCCTCATCCGCTTCACGCTGATCCGCCTCGGTGGCAACAGGTTCCGCTTCATCCTGACCAACCATCATGTTCTCCTGGACGGCTGGTCGACCCCCCTGCTCCTGCGCGACCTGATGTCGCTCTACATATCGCGCGGAGACGCCAGCGCACTGCCACGCACCCGCCCGTACCGCGACTACCTCACCTGGCTCAACGACCAGGACAAGAACGCCGCCCAGGAAGCCTGGACCGCCGCCCTGGCCGACCTCGACGACGCCATCCTCATCGCACCCGATCCCGCGCCCGTCGTTGCTCCCCCCGGGAGCACCGACATCGAACTCGACGAACAAACCGGCGAGGCACTGATCCGGATCGCCCGTACCCATGGGCTGACCGTCAACACGGTCCTCCAGGGTGCCTGGGCGCTGACGCTCTCCCAGGCCGTCGGACGCGACGATGTCGTCTTCGGCACCACTGTCTCAGGGCGCCCCGCGGAGCTGGAGGGTGTCGAGTCGATGGTGGGCCTCTTCATCAACACGCTGCCGCTTCGCGCCCGGCTGGACCCCGCCGAGTCAGTGACGGACCTCCTGCGACGGCTGCAGTCCGAGCAGGCTCGCCTCCTGAACCACCAGTGGGTCAACCTCGCCGAGATCCAGCGCTGGGCGAAGGCCGGCAAGCTCTTCGACACGGCGCTGATTTTCGAGAACTACCCCCTGGACACGTCCGAGATCGACGGCCATCTGGACTCCGCACTTCTCCGTCTGACGTCACTCAACTCAGTCGGTAACACGGACTTCGCGCTGTGCCTCGTCGCACACATGCAAGGCAACGCACTGCACATGCGCATCGGCCACCGGGCCGAGCTGTGTGACGAGGAGTTCGTCAGGAAGATCACAACGCGGCTCGTCAGCACGCTTCGGGCCATCGTCGCTGATCCGGGTGGGTTGGTGGGCCGGCTGGAGTTGCTGGACCCGGCCGAGCGGCACCGGGTGCTGGAGGAGTGGAACGGCCAGCCGAGCGACGGCATGCCGCCGGTGGGTGTGGTGGCGTTGTTCGAGCAGCAGGTGGCGGCCACGCCGGATGCGGTGGCGCTGACGTGCGAGGGCGAGAGCCTGACGTATGCGGGGTTGAACGCGCGGGCGAACCGGCTGGCCC
>NZ_RAIF01000006.1:228842-242169 GCF_003671715.1 Streptomyces sp. E2N166
CTGGACGCCTACGCCCACCAGGACCTCCCCTTCGAGCGCCTCGTCGAACACCTCAACCCCACCCGCACCCTCGCCCACCACCCCCTCTTCCAGGTCATGCTCACCCTCAACAACATCGGACACGACGCACTGGGCACCGTAGTCAAGCTGCCTGGGCTCGGCATCAAGGGCGAGTCGGTAAGTGCTCACATGGCCAAGTTCGACCTTGCCTTCTCCTTCCGCGAGTCCCGTGGCCCGCAGGGCACGCCCGACGGAATCCACGGTTCCCTGGAATTCGCCGCCGACATCTTCGAGCCCGCAAGCGCCAAGGCGATCGCAGACCGTCTGGTGCGGCTGCTGGACGCGGTGATCACCGACCCTGACCGGCCGGTGGACCGTGCCGAGATACTCGACCCGGCCGAACGGAACGAGCTCGTAAACCTGCGCAATGACACGGCCGCCGTCTATCCGTCCGAGTCGAGCGTGCATGCCCTGTTCGAGGAACAGGCAGCCCGGACCCCTGACGCGGTCGCGGTCGTCACCGCAGACGAGGAGCTGACCTACCAGCAACTCAACGCCCGGGCGAACCGCCTCGCCCACCAACTCCTGCGACTCGGACTGCCACCCGAGGGCAGGATCGCGGTCCTGCAAGAACGCTCGAGCGACCTGGTCGTCTCAAGCCTGGCCATCCTCAAGGCAGGCGGCGCCTACGTACCACTGGACCCCAACCAGCCCGCCGCCCGCTCCACATGGATCCTCCAGGACACCGCCGCCACAGCCCTGCTCACCGACCGACCGGAGAACCACCTCGGCTTCCCCGTCCACATCCCCGTCCTGCGCATCGACCAGAACACCCCGTCACCGGGCAACCAGCCCGACACCAACCCCGCCGTACGCACCAACGCCGAGCAAATCGCGTACGTCATGTACACCTCCGGATCCACCGGCACACCCAAAGGCGTCACCAACACCCACCACAACGTCGTCCACCTCGCCGCCGACCACTACTGGCGGACCGGCAACCACGACCGCGTCCTCATGCACTCCCCCTACGCCTTCGACGCCTCCACCTTCGAAATCTGGACCCCCCTCCTCACCGGCGGCCGCATCGTCACAGCCCCACCAGGCCACCTCACCCCCACCGACTTCGCCAACACCATCACCAGACACGGCGTCACCGCACTGTTCGTCAGCGCCGGCTACTTCCGCGTCCTGGCCGAAGAACGACCCGAATGCTTCACCGGCATACGCGAAATCTGGGCCGGCGGCGACATCGTCTCCCCCACCGCCGTCCACCGCGTACGCCAAGCATGCCCGGGGATCACTGTCGCCAACGAATACGGACCCACCGAAACCACCGTCTTCTCCAGCGTCAACCCCATCACCCCCAACGACCCACAACCACACGGCACCGTCCCCATCGGCCGCCCCCTGTGGAACACCCGCCTCTACGTACTCGACACCAACCTCCAGCCGGTTCCCCCCGGTACCGGCGGCGAGCTCTACATCGCCGGCTCCGGCCTCGCCCGCGGCTACCTCAACCGCCCCGAACTCACCGCACACCGCTTCATCGCCGACCCCCACGGCACACCCGGCACCCGCATGTACCGCACCGGCGACCTCGTACGCTGGCGCCACGACGGCCAACTGGAATTCCTCGGCCGCGTCGACGACCAGATCAAACTCCGCGGCTTCCGCGTCGAGCCCGCAGAGATCGAAGCCGTACTGGCCACGCACCCGGCCATCACCCAGGCCTCCGTCATCCTCCGCGAAGACCAGCCCGGCGACAAACGACTCGTCGCCTACACCGTGACCAAGAGACCAGTCAGCCAGGAGGCACTCCGCGCCCACGTGGGCTCGCAACTTCCCGAATACATGGTCCCCGCAGCCTTCATCGCTCTGGACACTCTCCCGCTGACACTCAACGGAAAGCTGGACCGCAGGGCGCTGCCCGCACCCGACTACGGTGACCGTACGACCGGCCGGCCTCCGCGCACCCCACGCGAGGAAATCCTCTGCGGCCTCTACGCCGACATCCTCCACCTCCCCCAGGTCACCATCGACGACAACTTCTTCCAGCTGGGTGGCGACAGCATCATGTCCATCCAACTGGTCGCCAGGGCACGGCGTGCGGGTCTGGAGCTGTCCGTGCGTGATGTGTTCCAGCACAAGACGGTCGCGGCACTCGCGACGGTGGTCACCGAGGCGCCCGAGACCCCGGTCGAGGCGGCCGGGGCCGGGGTCGGGCCCATGCCGCTGACTCCGATCATGCGCCAGTGGCTGGAGCGGGGTGGGCCCGTCGGCCAGTACAACCAGTCGCGGCTGGTGCAGGTGCCCGCCGGGCTCGACGGTCAGGCGCTGGTTTCCGCCGTGCAGGCGGTCCTTGACGGGCACGACGCGCTGCGGGCACGGCTGTCCCGGAATGGTCAGGAGCAGTTCCTGGACATCGCTCCTCGTGGTGCCGTGTCCGCGGACGCGTGCGTGTCGCGGGTTGACGCGGCACAGTTGGATGACGCGGCTCGCCGTGCGCTGATTGCGGAGGAGACGAGTGCCGCCCGGCAGCGACTGGATGCGACACGCGGCGAGCTGACGCAGTTCGTGTGGTTCGACCAGGGGGCGTCCGCGCCCGGGCTGCTGCTGGTGCTGATCCACCATCTGGCCGTTGACGGGGTGTCGTGGCGCATCCTGGTGCCGGATCTCGCCGAGGCGTACCGGGAGGCTCAGTCGGGCCGGGTGCCGGACCTGCCGCCGGTCGGTACATCCATGCGGGGCTGGGCTCTCGCGCTCGCAGAGGCGGCCGTCCAGCCGAAGTGGGCTGGGCAGACCGCCTTCTGGCGAGACATGCTGGGTGGCCCTGCCATGCCGCTGGGTGGTCGGCCCCTGGACGCCGAGCGGGACGTTCGTGACAACGCGGGGCACCTGAGTCTGCGGCTGCCGGTCGCTGTCACCGAGGCGGTGCTGACTCGGGTGCCGCAGGTGTTCCACGCCGAGGTCAACGATGTGCTCCTGGCGGCGTTCACGCTGGCGTGGGCGCGGTGGCGTCGTGGTGGTGGCGGTGGCGGTGGCGGTGGCGGGGACAGTGTGCTGCTGGATCTGGAGGGGCACGGCCGGGAGGAGTCGGTCTCGCCCGGTGCCGATCTGTCCCGCACGGTGGGCTGGTTCACCAGCCATCATCCGATTCGGCTCGACACCGGTCTGGGTGACGAGCGGGAGATCGCGGAGGCCCTGGCCGGCGGTCCGGCGGCTGGGTCCGTGCTCAAGCACGTCAAGGAGCGGCTGCGGGCGGTGCCGGACAAGGGGATGGGCTACGGACTGGTCCGTTACAGGAACCCCCAGGCCGCTGCCGAGTTCGCCGGGCTGCCGGTGCCTGAGGTCAGCTTCAACTATCTGGGCAGGTTCACCACGGCTGCGGCCGAGGACGCCGGGACCTTCCGGGCTCCTGACTGGACGGAGCTGAACTCGGCCGGCGGGTTCGGTGCTTCCGACCCACGGATGCCGATGGCGTACAAGGTGGACCTGGTCGCCCGTACTCAGGACGGGCCCCGCGGGCCGCAGTTGACCGCGTCCTGGAGCTGGCCCCGGGGGCTGCTCGACGAGGCGGATGTCCAGCGTCTGGCCCGGCTCTGGTTCGATGCCCTGGAGGGCCTGACGGAGCATGCGCGGCAGCCCGACGCGGGTGGGATGACACCGTCCGACGTCTCGCTGTCGCTGCTCGACCAGAGCGAGATCGAGCAGTTGGAGAGTGACTGGCGGGAGCTCTCCTAGACCGTCCCCAGGCCGTCCCCGAGGTCGTCGTCGGGTCGGATATCGATCCGATATCACGTCCTGAAACTCTGCTCACGCTCATTCTCCACCGTCGGACGCTTGTCAAGGAGGCATCAGTTCATGAGCACGAACCCTTTCGAGGACCCCGAGGGCACCTACCTGGTTCTGGTCAATGACGAGGGACAGCATTCACTGTGGCCGACGTTCGTCGAGGTTCCGGCCGGGTGGCAGGTCGCGCTTGAGGAGTCCAGCCACGAGGCGGCGCTGAAGTTCGTGGAGGACAACTGGACGGACATGCGCCCGAAGAGTCTGGTCGCGGCGATGGAAGGCGAGGGTTCGGATACGCCGGCGAACTGACCGGACGACCGAACGGCGCACGAAGGAGGAAAGGTTGCCCGTCCTATCGGTGAACGGGATTCGGCTCCACTACAAGGACACTGGTTCGGGTGAGCCGGTGGTGATGATCCAGGGCACGGGCGGCAGCCACAGCGTGTGGCACCTCCATCAGGTACCCGCGCTGACCGCCGCGGGCTACCGGGTGATCACGTTCGACAACAGGGGTATACCGCCCAGTTCGGAGTGCCCCGAGGGGTTCAGCGTCGCGGACATGGTCGGCGACGTGGCCGGGCTGATCGAGCGGCTCGACCTGGCGCCCTGCCGGGTGGTGGGCACGTCGCTCGGCGCTCATGTGGCGCAGGAGCTGGCGCTTTCCAGGCCGGACCTGCTGCGGCAGGTGGTGTTGATGGCCACCCGGGGCCGGGTGGACAGGGCACGCGGTGCGCTGACCCGCGCAGAGATCGAGCTGCACGACGCCGGGGTGGTCCTGCCACCCCGGTACCGGGCCGTGGTGCGTGCGCTGCTCAATCTCTCGCCGCGGACGCTGGAAGACGACCAGGCGATGCTGGACTGGCTGGACGTGTTCGAGTTCACGGCGCCCGGTGGTCCCGGCAACCGTGCGCAGCTCGAACTCAGCAAAATGGAGAACCGGCTGCGGGCGTATGCCGATATCTCGGTGCCCTGCCATGTCGTCGCCTTCTCAGATGACCTGATCACCCCCGCACGTCTGGGCCGTGAGGTCGCCGATGCCATACCCGGAGCGACGTTTGAAGAGGTCGCCGGCTGTGGGCACTACGGCTATCTGGAGGATCCCTCCACGGTGAACAAGTGCATGATCGAGTTCTTTTCGCTGCCCATAGCCCAGTAGCCCCCTACTCACAATGGACCAGACAATGGCGGTATCCATGCCAGTGTTCCAGGAAATAACCGAGGCGCAGATGATGCCGCGGATCGTGCGGCTCGGCAGGAATCTGTACGGTGCGGTCTTCACTCTGATGAAGCTTCTGCCTGCACGTACGATTCTGCACAATGCGCTGCAGCGCGGTGAATTGGGACCCGACACCGTGGTGGTGGAGACGACATCGGGGACGTTCGGTCTCGGGCTGGCCATGCAGGCCGCGCTGCTCAAGCGTGATCTCGTCCTGGTCAGCGATCCGGCGATCGACGTCCATCTGCACCGCCGGCTGAGCGATCTGGGCGCGCGGGTCGAGGTCTGCACCAGCCCGGCTCCGGTGGGCGGCTTCCAGGAAGCGCGGCTGCGTCGGCTCGCGGAGATACGCGAGGAGCACCCCGACACCTTCTGCCCGGAGCAGTACAGCAATCCCGACAACCCGCGGTCGTATGCCGCCGTGGCCGAGCTGCTCAGCAAGGCGCTGGGACAGGTGGACACGGTCGTGGGTCCCGTCGGTTCGGGCGGCTCCATGTGCGGAACGGTCGGGACACTGCGGGAGTCCACTCCGCACACCCGGGCGATCGGGGTGGATACCCACAACAGTGTGCTGTTCGGCCAGTCCGACGGCCCACGGCCGCTGCGCGGTCTTGGCAACAGCCTGTGGCCGCGGAACCTGGACCACACGGCGTTCGACGAGGTGCACTGGTCCACAGCGGCCGAGGCGTTCCTGGCGACGCGTCAGCTGCACGCGCAGCACGCGCTGTTCCAGGGGCCGACGAGCGGTGCGGCCTTTCTGGCCGCGCGGTGGTGGGCCGAGTCCCACCCCGACGAGCTGTGCGTGGTGATGCTGCCCGACGAGGGCTACCGCTACCAGGCCACCGTCTACGACGACCGGTGGCTGGCCGACAACGGCTTCGCGCTGTCCGCGCTGCCCTCCGAGCCGCTGGAGGTCGCACGGCCCGGGTCCGCCGGTGACCGGTGGACCCGTATGGCTTGGCGGCGGCGCAGCTATCTGGAGGTCACAGGCTCTGCCCCCGGTGGCCGGCTGCCGGTGGCCGAGGCGGTGTCATGACGGGCACCGGGGTGGCAGCGGGAGACCAGGCGGACACCGGCCGGCTCACCGCCACGCTGGGTGCGCGCACCAGGAGCATCGTGTTCGGCACCGCCGAGCCGGCGGTGATCGACGGCGAGCTGGAGCTGCTGACCATCATCGATCTGGCCCATGTGGTCATGCTGGCCGAGCGGAAGCTGCTGCCGGTGCGGGACGCGGCCGAATTGCTGCGGCACGTCACCCGGCTGCGGGAGAACCGCTTCAAGGAGCTGCACCACCGTCCCATGCCGCGCGGCCTGTACATGATGTACGAGACCCACCTGGTGTCCGTGCTGGGCCCGGAGGCCGGGGGCAAGCTGCACACCGGCCGGTCGCGCAACGACATCAAGGCCACCACGGCCGCGATACGGCTGCGGGAGGGGCTGGCGGAGCTGCTCAGCCAGACACTGCGGCTCCAGGCCGTGCTGCTGTGCCGGGCGAGGGCGTACAACGATGTGGTGATGCCCGTCTACACCCACTTCCAGCCCGCCATGCCTGTCACCTACGGCTACTACCTGGCCGGGGTCGCCACGGCGCTGGGCCGGGACATCGGTGCGCTGCGGCACACGCTAGCGGAGCTGGACCGCTGCCCGCTGGGGGCCGGAGCGGTCTCCGGTACGGATCTGCCCATCGACCCGGCCCGTACGGCGGAGTTGCTGGGGTTCGCCGCCCCGGCGGCGCACGCCATGGACGCGGTGGCGAGTCGTGACACGGCGCTGCGGGCGGTCGCGGGTGCGGCGGGCGTGGGGCTGACACTGAGTCGGCTGGCCACGGACCTGCAGTTGTGGAGCACGCAGGAGTTCGGCTTCGTCGAGTTCCCCGAACGGCTGGTAGGCGGGAGTTCGGCGATGCCGCAGAAGCGGAACGCGTTCCTGCTTGAGCACGTCAAGGGCCGGGCGGGCGCGGCCATTGGCGCCTGGACGGGCGCGGCCTCCTCGATGAAGTCCACGCCGTTCACCAACTCGATCGAGGTGGGCACGGAGGCGGTCAGCGACGTGTGGGACGCGCTGTCCGGGACCGTCGAGTCGGTGCTGCTCGCCCAGGTCTTGGTAAGCGGCGGGCGCCCAGTGCCCGAGCGGATGGCCGCCCGTGCCGAGGAGGGCTTCGTGACAGCCACTGTGGTGGCGAACCGCCTGGTGCGGCAGGGGATGCCGTTCCGTACCGCGCACCACCTGGTGGGCGCCGCGGTGCGCCGGGCCGTCGAGTCCGGCTCCACCCGGCTTTCGGATGCGGACCTGCCGGCCGGTGGCGTCCCGTCGCTGGATGAGGTGACGGCCGAGCACCGCTACGGAGGCGGCCCGGGTGTCTTCGACGCCTCCTTCGACGCGGAGCGCCGTACGCTCGTGGACCACGCGGGATGGCTGCTCGGGCGGCGGGAGTCCTGGGCTGTGGCACGACGGAAGCTGGACGAGGCCGTGGTGGAGTTGCTGGCCGGGACGGACGGGAGCGGGAGACCATGAGCGCGGGTACGGCGAGCGCGGCGGGGGCGGTGGGCCGGGCGGGCGATTCCCGGCCGGTGCTCGTGCTGCTGGAGAGCAACACCACCGGGAGCGGGCGGGAGTTCTGCGCCGCGGCGCGGGTACGCGGGCTGCGCCCGGTCCTGCTGGCCAGGTCTCCGGATCGGTATCCGTACGCGGCGGCGGACGCGGTGGACACCGTCCAGATGGACACCGACGATCTGGACGCGGTGCTGCGGGCCTGTACGGAGCTGGCGGAGCGGGGGGCCGGGCTGGCGGGGGTCACCAGCAGTTCCGAGTACTTCATAGCGCCGGCCGCGGCGGTGGCCGGGAAGCTGGGGCTGCCGGCGCCGGACGGCGACGCCGTCGCCGGGTGCCGCCGCAAGGACCGGCAGCGCGAACTGCTGGACGCCGCCGGTGTGCCGGTGCCCGGGTTCCGGGCCGTGACGGAGACCGCTGAGGCGGTACGGGCGGCGGAGCAGCTCGGGTACCCGGTGGTGCTCAAGCCGGTCAGCGGCTCGGGGTCGGTGGGGGTGCGGCTCTGTGTGGACCGTGCCGAGGTGGTCCGGTGGGCGCGGTCTCTGCTGTCCCGCACCGCGGACGAGCGCGGGGCGCCAGTGCCGCGGGAGATTCTCGTCGAGTGTGCCGTGAGCGGCCCCGAGTTCTCGGTGGAGACGTTCGACCGTGAGGTGCTGGCCGTCGTCGGCAAACGGCTCGGTGCTGAGCCATTCTTCGTCGAAACTGGTCATGACGTGCCGGCTCCGGTCGCCTGCAGCGTTCAGGCGGAGCTGGGCCGTACGGCCCAGCGGGCTTTGGACGCGCTGGGGCTCGGCTGGGGTGCGGCCCATGTGGAACTGCGCCTCGGCCCGGGCGGGCCGGTGGTCATCGAGGTCAACCCGCGGCTGGCCGGGGGAATGATCCCGGCCGCGGTCCGGGCGGCCCGCGGCGTGGACCTGATCGACCGGGTGATCGCGCGGGTCAGCGGCCAGCAGGCCCAGGCGGCGGCCGGCGGGTCCGGGCACGCAGCGGTGCGCTTCGTGACGGTGCGGTGTCCGGGCGAGATCACGGCTGTACACGGGCTGGCCGAGGCGGAGCGTAGCCCGGGGGTGGTGTACACGCACTGCACGGCAACGCCCGGCCGGCGGGTGGAGATCACGCACAGCTTCCGGGACCGGCTGGGCTGTGTGGTGGCCACCGGGTCGGGGGCGGACGAGGCGAGCGAGCGTGCCGAGGCGGCCGCCAGGCTGATCAGGATCGAATTGTCGGCGACCACGGACAGCGACGCGGCCACGGACGGCGACGCGGCGGTGGACGGTGAGCGCGGGTGAGTTCCGAAGCGTTCACCCAGGCCCCCCGGTGGGTCACGCCGGGCGGGCAGCGGTCAGGCGCCGACGAGTGGGTGGCCCGGCTGCCCGCCGGGCCGGTGCGCGAGGTGGCCGACGGGTGCGGCGTGACCGTGGCGGACGTGTGGCTGACCCTTCAGATAAGGGTGCTGGCCACGGTCACGGCGGAGCGCGAGCTGCTGCTGGGATACGCACCGGGCGGGGCGGGTGCCGCGGCGCGCGCGCTGCGGGTGAACGTGGAGAACTCCCCCTGGCGGGAGTTGGCCTCCCGGGTGGCGGCGGCACGGGAGACCGCCACGGAAGTCCGCGCCCTCGGCGAGATCGTGCTCATCGCCCCGGGTACCGCGGGCGAGGGCGCTGGACCGCTCCCGGCCGGTACCGTACTGCGGCTGGGCACCGAGGAGGACGAGTCGGGGCCGTTCCTGCGCATCGGGTACGACCGGGGCGCCCTGGACGGGGAGTTCGCCGAACGGCTGGCCGGATACCACCGTGCGGCGCTGCGCGCCATGGCGACGGACCCCGACGGCCCGCACCACCGGGTGAGCCTGCTGTCCCGGCAGGAGGTGGCGGCGCAACTGTACGGGCTGTCCGGCCGCAGGGCTGAACGGCCGGACGCCACGGTCACCGAGGTCTTCGAGCGCGTCGCCGGGCAGAACCCGGACGTGGTCGCCGTACGCCACCGGGACCGCCTGTGGACCTACGGCGAACTGAACACCCGTGCCAACGGCCTCGCCCACGCACTGATCGACGCGGGCCTCGGCCCCGAGGCCACCGTGGCCGTCGCCGCACAGCGGGGCTTCGGCTGGGCCGCCGCCGTGTTGGGCGTCCTCAAGGCCGGGGGCGTCTACCTCCCGGTCGGCACCGACCTGCCCGACGGCCGGATCACCGCCTGCCTGGAGGCCAGCGGGTGCCGGTTCGTACTCGCCGACGAGCAGAGCGAGACGTGGGCGCGCCGGATCGCGGGCGACCGGACGGTGCTGCCCGTCGCAGACGGCACCCCGGTCGGCGCGGCCACGAATCCGCTGGTGCGGGTGCGGCCGGGGCAGGCCGCGTATGTCTACTTCACCTCCGGGTCGACCGGGGAACCCAAGGGTGCCGTGTGTGAGCACGCCGGGCTGCTCAACCACCTGTACGCCAAGATCGAGGACATGGGTCTGGCCGAGGACGGCCCGGGAACGGTGGTCGCGCAGTCCGCCTCCCTGGGGTTCGACATCTCCCTGTGGCAGTTGGCGGCGCCGCTGCTGGTCGGCGGCAGCACCCGGATCGTGGACACCGAGGTGCTCCAGGACGTGGATGCCTTCGTGGCCGAGATCGTGGCGGGACGGGTCACGGCCGCGCAGGTCGTGCCCTCCTATCTGGAGGTGCTGCTGGCCCGTCTTGAGCAGGAGCCCCGGGCGCTGGGCGTGCTGCGGACGCTGTCGGTGACCGGGGAGCCGCTGCGCAGGGAGCTGGTGCGGCGCTGGTTCGCGCTGTACCCGGACATCACGGTGATCAACGCCTACGGTGCCACCGAGGTGTCCGACGACACGATGCACGAGGCGCTGACGCGGACCCCGGAGACCAGTTTCGTACCGGTGGGCCGCCCGCTGCCCAACGTCCACGTCTACGTGCTGGACGAGCATCTGGCGCTTGTGCCGCTGGGCTCGCCCGGCGAGATCATCTTCTCCGGCGTCTGTGTCGGCCGGGGCTACGTCAACGACGAGGAACGCACCCGGCAGGCGTTCGTGCCCGATCCGTTCCGCCCGGGCGCCCGGATGTACCGCACCGGTGACTTCGGGCGGTGGCTGCCGGACGGGCGGCTGGAGTTCCTCGGCCGCCGCGACGACCAGGTCAAACTGCGTGGCTTCCGCGTCGAGCTCGGGGAGATCGAGAACCGGTTGCGGGCCGCCCCGGGCGTACGCGATGCCGCGGTGGTCATCGACCGGGTGGCCGGCGAACACCCCAGACTGGTCGCGTTCCACACCGGCGGATCGGACGGCACCGCCCCGGAGAACGAGGAGCTGCGCGCGGAGCTGTCCGCCGAGGTGCCCGCCTACATGGTTCCGGCCTTCTTCCACCGACTGGAGCGGCTGCCGCTCACCGGCAACGGCAAAGTCGACAAGCGGCTACTGACCCGCCTGGCCGGCACCCTGGGCCAGGGCGGGCTGGCCGTCTCCGCCCCCGCCACAACGGCCGAGCAGCGCCTGGCCACGCTGTGGGCGGAGGTACTGCACGTACCGCTGGAGCGGATCGGCCGGGAGGACAACTTCTTCGCGCTCGGCGGCACGTCGCTGGCCGCGGTACGGCTGCAGATCCGGCTGAACCGCGCGCTGTCGATGAGCCAGCTCCTGCACTACCCGGTCCTGCGCACCATGGCGGAGGTCCTGGAGAACGGGGGCGCGGGCCGGCGGCCGAAGGCCGCCACTCTGCTGCAGCCGCTGTCCACGGTGCCCGGCGCCCACCACAGCCTGGTGTGCTTCCCCTACGCGGGCGGCAACGCGGTCAACTTCCGGACCCTGGCCAGAACGCTGGAAGCAGACGGTATCGCGGTCTACGGCGTCGAGCTGCCCGGCCACGACCTGGTGCCGGACGGCGAGCCGCTGGCCGGGGTGCCCGCGGTCGCCGAGCGGGTATGCGCGGAGATCCTCGACCGGATCGGCACCCCCGTCCTGCTGTGGGGGCACTGTTCGGGCGCGGCCCACGCACTGGAGACCACACGGCTGCTGGAGGCCGCCGGGCAGGCCGCGGAGCAGATCTTCGTCGGCGGGCTGCTGTTGGACAGCACGCGTCCTGGCCCCGACACGGTGGCCGCCCAGGCTGCGGACGACGAGAGCGTCCTGGCCCAGCTGCGCACCGAGAGCGCCTATATCGAGCTGGACGGCTACCAGCGGGAACGGGCTGAGGCGGTCGCGGCCGCCTACCGGCACGATGTGGTGACCTCCGGCCGTCATCTGGCCGCGATGCGCCAGGGCAGGTCCCGCCAGCGCATCAGGACCCCGCTTGACGTGGTGGTCGCCGCGGACGATCCCACGACGGCCAGCCCCGGGGAGCGCTGGCGCGACTGGTTCCAGCTCGCCGAGCGCGTACGGTGCCGTCAGCTGCCCGACGGCGGGCACTACTTCGTCGGCACCCGGCCCGGGTCCTGTGCCGCGCTGGTACGGGCTGGATGCAGAGTTCCGCTGAAGGCCGGGGAGGGTCAGGTATGACGACCGGAGCCGAACAGGGCGTCCGGTGCGCGCCGCGGAGCCCGCAGGCGGGAGCCGTGGGCGTGAGCAGCACCTACGGCACTTTCGGTGAGCTGCTTCAGGGAGCGCTGCCCGACCGGCCCGACCGTGCGGAAGGTGACTTCCTGGTGACGCTGCCGATCACCCGCTGGGCCACGGCCACCTTCCGCACCAGCGACGATCCAGCGACCCTGGATGTCGTGCCGCGGCACAAGGAGAAGGCGCTGCGGCTGGTTTCGATGATCTTGGCCGACCTGCCGTCGCCGGTCGGCGGCCGCCTGACTATCGACAGCACGCTGCCGGAGGGCAAGGGGCTCGCGAGTTCCTCGGCCGATCTGGTGGCCACCGCGCGGGCCGTGGGCAACGCGCTGGGGGTGGCGATGCCGCCGCGTCGCATCGAGGTCTACTTGTCGCGTATCGAGCCGACTGACGGCGTGCTGTACCCGGGGATCGTGGCCTTCCAGCACCGCAGTGTGCGGCTGCTCTCGCGTCTGGGCTCGTTGCCGCCGATGGTGGTGGTGAGCGTCGATGAGGGCGGGGCTGTGGACACGGTGGACTTCAACCGGATTCCCAAACCCTTCACCGCGGCCCACAAGCGCGAGTACGCCGACCTCCTGGAGCGGCTGAGCGTCGCGGTCGCACGCCATGACCTGGCCGCGGTGGGGGCGGTCGCCACCCGCAGCGCACAGCTCAACCAGATGCTCCGGCACAAGTGGACGCTGGCGCCGCTGCTCGACGTCTGCCGTGACGTGGGCGGTCTGGGCATCGTCACCAGCCACAGCGGGACAACCCTGGGTATTCTGCTGGATCCGGCCGACCCGGCCTACCCGCACCGGCTGGCGGCCACCGCCCAGGCCTGCGAGGAGCTGACCGGCGACGTCACGGTCTACCGCACCCTGAGCTTCCCCGAGATGGGCTGACCGACTGGGAGAAGCGCGAAGGTGGGGCGCCCCCGAGGGGGCGCCCCACCTTCGTGCCCGGCTCCACGGGCACACGCCGCGGTGCCGCTACTTCACCAGCAGCTGGTGGGTGGCGAGCTGGTGGTAGAGCGGGCTGGTCTCGGTCAGTTCCTCGTGGCTGCCGGCCGCTACGACCCGGCCGCCTTCCAGAACGATGATCTGGTCACTGTCCACGACGGTGGCCAGCCGGTGTGCCACCACCAGCAGGGTCCGGTCGCTGGAGACGGTGTCGATGGCCGAGCGCATCGCCGCCTCGTTGCGGGCGTCGAGGTTGCTGGTGGCCTCGTCGAGCAGCAGGATCGG
>NZ_RAIF01000006.1:242284-377951 GCF_003671715.1 Streptomyces sp. E2N166
GGAACGTACGGGCCAGGGCCAGGCGTTGGCGCTCACCACCGGACAGCAGCACTCCCGCCTCACCGACGGCGGCGTCCAGGCCGAGCGAGCCGCGCTCTACCACGTCGGTGAGGTTGACGCCCGCGAGGACCTTGAGCATGTCTTCTTCGGTGGCGTGCGGCGCCGCCAGCGAAAGGTTGTCGCGCAGCGTGCCGGCGAGCACGGGGGCTTCCTGCTCCACGTAGCCGAGCCTGCGGCGCAGTTCGGAGCGGGGAATGTCGCGCACGTCGTCGCCGTACACCCGCAGGCTTCCGCCGGTGACGTCGTAGAAACGCTCCACGAGGGACAGCAGGGTCGTCTTGCCCGCGCCGGAGGGCCCGACGAGCGCGCTTCTGGTGCCGCGGGGGACAGTGAAGCTGACCTCGCTGAGCACCGGTTCGCCGCCCGGATAGCCGAAGCTGACCCCGGAGAACTCGATGGCCGGTGGCTCCTCCTCGGCCGTGGCCGGTTCGGCGCGTTCGCGCACGTTGAGCGTGGCGACCGGGTCCGTCCGGTCCGTGCCGCTCTCCAGCGGCAGGACCAGGACCTCCTCGATCCGGTGCAGCGCGGCCAGGCCGCTCTGCAGCCGGGTGTAGGCGCCCAGCGCCCGGCCGAGCGGAAACCAGAGGGTGAACAGGAACAGGATGAAGGCGACCAAGTCGCCGATGGTCATCGCACCGCTCGCGACCCGCGCGCCGCCCAGGCCGAGTACGATCAGGAAGGCGGCCTGGATCGTGGTGGACGTGAGCGGGGTGATCATCGCCTGGAGTCTGGCGATGCGCAGGCCCGCCGCGTAGGCGGACTTGGCGGTGCCGTCGATCGTCTGGGCCTCGCGCTCCTCGGCCCGGCTGGCACGGATCGTACGCACCGCCGACACGGAGCGTTCCACTGCAGAGGTCATCTCCCCCACCCGGGTCTGCACCACGGCGGAGGCGCCACGGACGCGCCGGGCCAGCCCCACGACCGCGGCGACGCCGGCGGCGATGCCCAGGGCGGTGGCGCCGAACAGCACCGGATCCAGCAGCAGCATGGCCACGGCGGAGCCGACCACCAGGACCACGCTGGTCGCGGCCTCGAAGACGCCGGAGGTGACGACGGCACGGAGCAGCGTGGTGTCCGCGCCCACCCGGGAGAGCAGATCACCGGTGCGGCGCCGGTCGAACTCGGCGATCGGCAGTCGTAGCAGCCGCCCAACGAGCCTGCGCCGGGCGGTGAGCACCATGCCCTCCGCCGTACGCTGCAGAAGGTAGTCCCGGCATCCGCCGACGACGGCCGCACCCAGCAGGATGACCAGCAGGCCGATGATCAAGCGGTTGACGCCGGCGCCATGCTCCATCCTCTCCAGCAGCTCCCGGGTGAGCAGCGGCTGTGCGAGTGTGCCCAGCGTCTCCAGGAGCGAGAGCAACGCCACGACCACCAGGGTTCCCCAGTAGGCCCGCAGGTAGGGCCCGAGCGACCGCAGTCCGACCGGGGCCGGCTCCTTGGCCGGTGGACCACCGGGCTCGCCACCGTCGCCCGGATCCGCTCCTGGCGGCGGGCTCGACACGGGCCGGCGGCCGGCGGACCGAGCGGACATCGACACTGTCACCTTGGTGTTCCTCCGTCGCTCAGACCTGGGTGTGCGTCACGGACGCTAGGCGGCATGGCTATCGGGGCGCTATCGGTTCAGCATCCCGAGGACACAGGGAGCGTGGAGGCCGCGGTCTCCCGTGCGTGCAGGCGCAGCAGTTCCTGGAGTCGGTAGCGGCGGCCGGAGACACCGCCGCCGTCCGCGGCGACCTCCAGCAGGTGGGTGTCCAGGAGCCGTTCGATGGTGTCCTCCGCCTCGGCGAGCGGCAGCCCCAGCGCGTCGGCGGCCTCCCGTACGTCGAAGTCCACGCTCTGCCCAGCGCCGAGCACCCGGTAGGCGCGCGCCGCCGCGGCGTCCAGGCTGCCGTAGCCGCACTCCAGCCGGGCGCGTACGGAGTACTCGCCGTGGCTGAGTTCGGCCAGCCGCCTGCGCGGGTTCTCCAGTCGGGCCAAGAGGTCGGCGACCCTCCAGTGCGGCTTGTTCACCAGACGGGCGCCGGCCGCACGGAGGGCGAGCGGATGGTGGTCGCACAGTTCGGCGAGCCTGACGGTCGCCGGGTCGCGGTCGATCCGGCGATCCCGTACGACGCCGCTCAGAAGTCTCACCGAGTCCATCTGCCGCAACTGGCCAAGGCACAGCCGCAGTGGGCTGCCGCTGTGGATGAGCCCTTGGAGTTCGGTACGGCCGGTGACCAGGGCACAGGACCTGCCGTTGCCCGGGAGCAGGGGGCGCAGTTGGCGGAAGGAGTGCACGTCGTTGAGGATCACCAGGGTCCGCCTGCCCCGCAGCACGGTGCGGTAGAGGGCGGCGCACTCCTCAAGGCTGCCCGGTATGCGCTCGGGCTCCACGCCCAGACCGCGCAGGAAGCGCTGCAGCACAACCTGGGGGGACAGCGGCTGACCGGCCTCCTGCAGGTCGGCGTAGAGCGTGCCGTCGGGGAAGTGTGCGGCTGCCCGGTGTGCCCAGTGGATCGCCAAGGCCGTCTTGCCGACCCCCGGGGCCCCGGTGACGAAGCCGATCCCCACGGCGTCGTTGTCGGAGCGTTCCGCGAGCAGGTCGTCCAGTTCGCTCAGCTCGTCCTCGCGGCCGACGAACGCCCCGATGTTCGACGGCAGCTGGGCCGGGCTGGGCCAGTTCCCGGACGGCTCGGCCGAGGTGGGTGCGGCGCTCGCCGGTCCGGCTGCCGGGCCCAGCGCGGCGGAGTCGTCGCGCAGGACGGCGTGGTGCAGTTCCTGCAGCTCCGTGCCCGGTTCCAGACCGAGCTCCGCCACGAACTCCCGGCGCCCCTCGCGGAACGTACGCAGTGCTTCGACGCGCTGCCCCGAGCGGTACTGGGCCAGCATCAGCTGTGTCAGGAAGCGCTCCCTGAAGGGGTTCTCCCGTACCAGAGTGCTGAGTTCGCTCAGCAACGTCTGGTGCTCGCCAGCTTTCAGGCGCAGCGCCATGTACTGCTCGATGGCGAGCAGGCGCTGCTCTTCCAGGCGCATCGCCTCCGTCTCGGCAGCCCGTGAGGAGACGCCGTCCAGCGCCGGACCTCGCCACAGACCCAGTGCATCCCGTAGCAGGGCGATGGCCTGCCCCCGTCCTCCCTGCTCCGTGGCGCGCTGTGCGGACTCCACCCCGCGCATGAACTCAACTGTTTCCATGCTGAGTTCACCCGTGACCAGCTTGTATCCGGGCGCGGCTGTCACGATGACCTGATGGGGAACGCCAACGGTACGGAAGACTTTGCGAAGCGCTGCCACACAGATCGCGATCTGCGCCCGTCCGGTGCTCGGGGGGTCGCCGTTCCAGACCTCCTCTATCAGGTAGTCGACGGAGATGACTCGCTCCGGGGACAACATGAGGGTGGCCAGCACGGCGCGCTGGCGAGGGCCGCCGACAGATACGGCGTGGCCGTTGAACCTGACTTCGAGTGGCCCCAGAAGCCCTAACTCAAGCCTTCCTTTCCGGGTGGGCAGCGCACCCTGGAGGGAATTGGCACTACGTTCAGCAAGGAGAGAAGAGTGCACAGTGGACAACTACCCGACTCCTTTTGCCATATAAGGGGATTCGACCACGAGCAGTGGAAACACATCGACTGCCGGGCTGGCGGACACGCGAGCATCGAACTCACCCACCGGGCCTCCTCGCAGCACTTCCCCCTCTCCCCTTCCGAACGAATGCGTTGTCTGCCGTGGTATCGGTCGGGGTGTTCTGGGCGGACATCACGATGCTCACAGGATGGAAAGGTGAATTCCTCCTGCCGATCACCGTTCGAGGGCCCGCTGGAGAAAACGTCGGCAAGTAGCTCTTCTTGACGAAGATCTCCTCATACAAGTAATCGATCTCATGTCGATTGACCTCTTGTGCGCGCGCACCGTCGATCCCCATACCCACTCCCCCCGACACGACCGTCTGCGGCGGTCTTCCCCCTGAACGTCCGTGACCCGATGTCATGCCAGTGATCTGCTGCGGGCAGGCGACGACACGTGGAAGGTACCCGGGGTACCGCGCATGTTGTGACGGTCGTTCGACCGACAGTTCAAGGACGAACCGCTTGCCATGGAGTTGCGGGTCAGCGTTCGGTCGGTACGGCGGTGGCGCCGATCGCGGCAGAGCGGCGAACGGCGAGCCGTGCGGTGGAACGGGGCCGCGAGCCGACCGAAGCCGAGCGAGGTCCTGTTCGCGGTGCTGGAGCAGAAGTCGGTCACGGGACCTGCCCCGCACGGCGGACCGGACCAGAACATAACCTGAAGCGGATCAAGACGCTCATCGGCGTCGGTTCCACCGGAACATCGCCCTGTCCAGTATCGCCCAGATGCCGCGGCGGCACGGCCGGAACCACCGGATACCGGCGCGCAGCGCGGTAGAACGCAACAAGCAGGCGGTGGCCGGCAGGGCGAAGACAACCTGGCCGACCGTGGAAGGCCGGTGCGAGTCATACGGAAGTTCATGCGGATACCCCGGAGGCATGGTGGTGTTGGGGACAGGCTCGGCGGGTCGGGTCTCCGGGGCAACCTGAAGAGTTCCAGGGTGGCGGTCCAGTTCCCACCAGCTGAACGGTCTTGCCGGCAGGCGTCAGCCACACACCCCAGCACCCTGCGACAGTGTTGAGCAGCGGCAGGCCGCTGCCGGGAACTTCCCCCGAAGCGTGGACACCGTCTGCTGTGCGGCAGGCCAGCGTTCTTTCCTTCCGGTCGGTGCTGTCGTCTCGGTGACGGCCCCGCCCATAGACTTTAGGGTCATCGTGGGCTTCGGACTTTGTCATCCGTGCCGGGGAATTGGTCAGTAGTGCACGGGGTCAGACCCTTGGACGCGCGGGCCGGGCCAGGCCGAGCAGACCATTGGCATGGCGCCACCGCAGGCAGGCGTGGACAGCGCCGTTCGGGCTGGGGAATGCTGCAGGGTTGGGTGACACCCGACCCGGCTCACCAAGACGCGGGCCGAGCCGTGCAGGGAAGACGAGATTGCGGTGCATGCCATCCTCCAGTTGGGGTACTCGCTCCAATTCGGCTTGAACAGAGGAGGGGCATGGACGACGTCGCCGCTCCAGGTAGGGAAGGTGCAGCCCTGTCCGGTAACCAGGCGTGTTCGGACGACGCGCTCGACGGACCGCTGGAGAATCTCCGGGCGTCCGCCATCGCGGTCGATGACGACGGCCTCATCGTCGCAGTCAACAGCGCGACCCAGACCCTGCTGGGCAGGGAAGCCTCAGAACTCGTAGGTCAGGACTTCCACGACCTGCTGCGCCGGGACAGGTACGGGCACTCGGTGCCGCGCACGCGCTGCCCGATCAGAAAGGCGCTCCTCATGGGCGTCACCGGGCATGGTGACGCCGAGTGGTTCGCCCGAGGGGACGGCACTCTGGTCCGGTTGTCCTGGCTGATCACGCCCTACACACCCGATCCGAGCAGGACAGGTGCGCTGGCGCTGCTGTACGAGGCCAAGGAGCCGGACCTGCACCACAGCGATGGCGAGCACTCCGCGCCGCTGACGGATCTGGACCGCCTGGCGCTGCTGGCGGAGACGACCACGCAGCTCACATCCACCCTGGACGTGGAAGAGGCACTGCACCGCCTGGCGGCCCTGACCGTTCCTCGGCTCGCGGACTGGGCCGTGTTCGACTTGCTCACCGAACGTGACGAAGTACGACGTGTTCTCGTGATGGAGCACAAGGACGGCATTCTCGTCGAGCGGGAAGACCTGCAAGGCCCGATGCCTCCCGTGCCGGCAGAGTCGCCGATGCCCCTGTCGCGGGCCCTGCGCGGCGCCGCCTCCTCCCTCGCCGGCCCCGCCACATACCAAGGTCCGCCCGACTCCGGCATCGCGGTCGAGCAGCAGCGCCTGTTCACCGCGACAGGAATGCACTCAGCCGTCATCGCACCGATTCGCGGACTGCGCGACGTACTCGGGGCCCTGACCCTGGGCCGCGCCCAGCGCCATGACGCCTTCACCCCGGCCGACCTGCCGCTGCTGGAGGACCTCACCCGCCGGGCGGGCCTGGCACTGGACAACGCGCGCCTGTACCAGCGCCAGCGCAAAGTCGCCGAAACCATGCAGCGCCACCTGCTGCCCCAGCTGCCCGTCCTGCCCGGGCTGGAGATGACCGCGCGCTACGTACCCGCTCCGGACGCCTCATCCGTGGGCGGTGACTGGTACGACGCCTTCGCACTGGCCACCCACGCCCACGCCTTGGTCATCGGCGACGTCGTCGGACACGATCTCGACGCCGCATCCGGCATGGCGCAGGTCCGCAACATGCTGCGCGCCTTCGCCTGGTCCCACCCCGAGGCCGCCCCCAGCGCCGTCGTCACACGGCTCGACGAGGCTGTGATGCACATAGCCGAGGTACCCATGGCCACCATGATCCTGGCCAGGCTCACACTCGGCGACGACACACTGTGGCGTCTGCGCTGGACGAACGCCGGCCACCCGCCGCCCCTGCTGATCACCCACGACGGTCGGGCCCGCTACCTCAACGAGGCTCACGGCATACTCCTCGGAACCGGAGTCACCAGACCTCGCCCCGACGCCGTCACCGTCCTGCCACCCCAGGCCACGCTCCTGCTCTACACCGACGGACTGGTCGAATCCCCGCACCGCTCCATCGATCACGGGCTTGACCGGTTGCGCCGACACGCGGCCTCACTCGCCCACCGCCCCCTCGACTCCTTCTGCGACCTGCTGCTGGACCAGGTCCGCCCCAGTGACAACGATGACGACGTCGCCCTGATCGCGCTGCGCACACCCCCGACCCCATGACGGCGCGAGCCCTGCACTGCCCCGCCAGCCGGGCGTACCTCGTAGCCGAGTTACCGGGGCGCAGCCCGCTTGGCACAACGCCGTACGAGCTGACGCGCGTCGACGCACGGTGCCCCGGGCCGACGCCGTCTGCCCCGGACGCGGAATTTGATCGACCCGGCCCACAACTCCTGCCTGCCGGCTCCCAGCGGACGTCCCGTGCGCCGAGCTGAGCGGTGGTAGAGGCGACGTACCGCACCCGTGCCGCCTCAGCCGGGGGCGGCGGGCGGCGCGGGGCGGACGGCGAGGACGGCGATGTCGTCGTCGTTGTCGGCGCCGAGTCCGATGAGCAGCTCGTCGCAGAACACGTCGAGGGGTTCACGTGCCAGGTCGGAGGCGCGCCGGCGGAGACGCTCCATCCCGGCGTCCAGGGATTCGCCGCGCCGTTCGATGAGTCCGTCGGTGTACAGCAGCAGGGTCGAGTGAGGCGGGATCATGTCCGTCGCGCTGGGACGCTGCGCGTCGGGGTCCATGCCGAGCAGCAATCCCGAGCCGGCGTCCAGGTAGCGGGTCCGGCCGTCAGGGGCGGTCAGCAGTGGCGGCAGGTGCCCGGCGGAGGAGTGCACCAGCTCCCAGGGGCCGTCCGTGCCGCCGCGGACGAGACCGTAGATGCACGTGGCGGTGGCCTCCCGGTCGAGAGTGTGGTTGGCCATGTCCAGGCGGCGCAGGACTACTTCCGGGGGCTCCTGGCGGTCGACCGCGATACCGCGCAGCATGCTGCGCAGCTGGCTCATGACGACGGCTGCCTCGAGGTCGTGCCCGGTGACGTCGCCGATGACCAGCGCCGTCTCCCCGTTGGGGACGACGAAGCAGTCGTACCAGTCCCCACCGACCTGGGCGGTCGTGGAGGATGCGGCGTAACGGGCGGCCAGCTGGAGGTGCCCGACGTTGGGCAGTACGGGCAGCAGTGAGCGCTGGAGTCGTTCGGCGATGTTGCGGGTTTCCTGGTACAGACGGGCGTTGTCCACGCCCAGGGCGAGGCCGCGGCACAGTTCGTCGACCAGGGACAGGTCCTCTTCCGTGAAGGGCTGCCGCCCGTCGCCACGGGCCACGGTAAGGGCTCCGATGACCTGACGCCGCGCCCGCAGCGGGGCGACGATGGCACTGTGGGCGCGCAGATGTCCCAACAGATCGAGGTAGTGCGTGTCCAGAGGCCCCGCCGACTGGCTCGGTGGCGGAGCTCCGGTGAGCAGCAAGGGCCCGGCTCCGCGCAGGACACGGGCCAACGGGCCGCGGGCGGCATCGGTCACGGGCGGGATCAGGCCCTCGTGTCGCTCGGGGCGGAGACCATGAGGGGTGCGGTGGACGACGCAGATCCGTTGCACCTGGGCGTCGTCCGCGAACAGGTCCACGGCACACCAGTCGGCCAGCCGTTCGGTCATGAGCCTGCCCGCGCCCCGCAGCCCCTCCTCCGTGTCGGGGGTGTGGCTCATGACGGTACTCGTGGTGACCAGCAGGGAGAGGCGTTCCAGGGCCGATAGGCCGACGTGGTCCAGGTCGTTCCTCGGGGCGCCTGCCGCCGCACCGTCGCGGCCGCCGTCAAGGACAGCCTCGCCTCCCGGCAGCTCCGAGGACGTGCCGCGCGGGTCCTGCGCCGCAGCCGGGCGGCTGCGGCCGGGAGGCGCCTTGGCCGTAGCAGGGGGTGCGGAGGCCCTGGGGGTGAGCTGGGCGACGAAGACGGTGTGGCCGTCGGTCGTCTCCTGGGTCTGGATGAACAGCCGGACGGGGACCAGACCGCCGTCGCGGTGCAGTGCCGGGAGCGGGATCGAGCGGCCCAGGATACGGGGCTGCCCGCTGAGCAACAGGGAGGTGAACGCCGTGAGATGGCGTTCGCGCAGATGTTCCGGGATCAGCGCGGTGAGTGGCCGTCCCATGAGGTCGTCCGCCTGCCAGCCGAGCATGTCCGCCGCCGGTCCGTTCGCCGCGATGATGCGGTTGCGCTCGTCGGCGGCGATGGTCGGGACCCTGCTGGACCGCACCTGCGCGGCGTCCCACGGCACCAGCTCCACGGGGCTGGCGCCGGGCTCGCGCGGCACCACGGTCCACGCGGTGGCGGGGCCGCCGGCGAGCTGGCCGATGATCTGGTCGAACAGCCACTGCTGGAAGACATCGCTGCGGGGAAGTCTCGGCAGGGTGAGGAAACGCTCGTCGCGGGCCGCTTTCTCGGCGAGTTCGAGCACGCGGCGCAGGGTCTCCACGGCCGGCCCGGCGTCCGCCGGCAGCCGCACGCAAAGGGACGGGGCCTCCTTCTCGGCGGACCCCCGGCGCAGGGCAGCCGTCACCCGCGCGCTGATCAGGCTGCTCACGTCCTGGGCGGTGGTGAGGTCCTCCGGCGGCACGCCGAGATCGAAGCCCGCCGCCGCGGCGAGCATCGTCTCGCGCAGCAACGTGTGACGCTGCTGCTGGGACGCGACGTACAGCGCGCCCGGCATGTCGATGAGCGTCACACGCTCACCGGAGTCGGGCGGCTCGGCGGGCCCCCAGTCAGCCACCCGCGGTGGCGTTCCGTCGGGTCCCAGTTCGAACCAGACGGTCTTGCTCGCCTCGTCCGCCTCGACGCCGTACCGGGACGCCAGTCGGCCGACGACGGCGAGTCCCTGTCCCGTCCCGGTGTACGCGGAACATTCCTGCGGCAGCAGCTTCCGGTCCGGCCGCTGATCCCGCACGCGCACATGGACCGTGCCGTCCTCGACGCGGGCCGACACGTCGATGTCCGTCCGGGCATGCAACAAGGCGTTCGTCACCAGCTCGCTCACCAGGAGCTCGACGGTGTCCACCAGGACCGGCGCGACGCCGTCGACAGCGGCCCGCACGAAGCGCCGCGCCTCCGCCACGCTCTGTGGCCGCCGCGGCAACCGTCGCGACGACGCCCCCGCGCCCTTGAGGTCGCCCATGCCCTCAGTCTGCCGCAGGCACCTGGACCTCGCGGCCGTGCCCGGCAGACGGGTGAGCCCTGCGGCACGGGCGCAGGGGCCGGTGGGGCGCCCTCGACGCACGCCATGGTCCACGGCCCGGCGACCCCAGTGGCCTTGGCGCCGCGCTCACGGGGTACCGGCGGGCGCTGTCCGGGCTCAGTGCGGCCCGGGCCGGCAGTTCCTCGGCAAGGAGCCGGCCGTTCTCGGCGAACGGCGTCGGGTTCGACGTCCGTACGAAGACCGCAACGCCAAGGAGGACGCCTCGGGTGTGGATCGGGAGGATCAGCAGCGAGTGCACGCCGTACTCGCGGATCTTCGCGGCCCGCGCCGGGTCCTTGGCCGGCCAGGTGTCATGCGAGGTGGCGAGCTGGGGATCCAGCAGGGGACGGCCCGTGTACGTCCCCGCCGGCGCTGGAGGATGTCCCTGGTGACGATCATCGCCGTGTACCCCTGTGCCCTGGTCTACGACGGGCTTTTCGCCGAGTACTTCCGTACGTGGCCGCCGGCGGCGCGCACGATGGTCTTCTCCCTCGTGCCGGCACCGTTGCTCACCTATGCCCCGGGGACGCTCTCCAGCCGGTAGGCGTCCTCGTGGGCGACCACGCGGCCGGCGGTGGGCGGTGCGAAGTGGGTGCCGAGGAGAAGGGTGTCCGTGCCGACGAGGGAGCCGAGCAGCTTGCGGCGGGTGGCCTCGGACTGCCGTGGGTCGATGTCGACGCAGGCGCCGATGGCGGGGTGGGCGAGCTGGACGGGGTGGTGCACGCAGTCGCCGGAGATCAGCGCCGTCTCCCCCTGACTGGTCAGTTCCACGGCGACGTGGCCGGGAGTGTGGCCGGGTGTCGGGATCAACCGCAGGCCGGGGGCGATCTCGGCTCCCTCGTGCGGGACGTCGACCGTGCTCAGCAGACCCGCCTGTTCGACCGGGATGACGGAGTCGCGGAACATCTGTTCGCGTGCCTCGTCCATGTCGTACGTGGCCCAGAACTCCCGCTCGGCGCTGGAGGTGAGGTAGCGGGCGTTGGGGAAGGTGGGGATCCATTCGCCGTTCACCTGCCGGGTGTTCCAGCCGACGTGATCGGCGTGCAGGTGAGTGAGGATCACCAGGTCGACGGAGTCCGGGGGGAAACCGGCGGCGGTGAGGCGCTCCAGGAAGTCGGTCCGCAGGTTGTGCCAGGCCGGGTTGGCCCGCTCCTTGCCGTTGCCGACGCCGGTGTCGACGAGAACGCGAAGCCCGTTCACGACGAACGCGAAGCTGTGGCTGTCGATGTGCAGAATTCCGTCCTGGCCGGCGAAGTGGGGGTGCAGCCAGTCCTGGGCGGCCACCACGTCAGGGGTGGCGTCGGGCAGCAGCCAGGGCCCGGTCGTGGA
This sequence comes from Streptomyces sp. E2N166, assembly GCF_003671715.1. Taxonomy (GTDB): domain Bacteria; phylum Actinomycetota; class Actinomycetes; order Streptomycetales; family Streptomycetaceae; genus Streptomyces; species Streptomyces thinghirensis. The sequence goes on from NZ_RAIF01000006.1 coordinate 253,439, forward strand.
CGGCAGGGCGACTTCGTCGATCCGGTGGACGGTGACGCCGCCCACGGTCCAGGAGGGGGTGACGGCGGGGGAAGCGTGCATGGTGTTTCGTTTCCTTCGTTCTCGTCAGCGGAAGCGGTCGGGTTCTGTCTCAGTGGGAACGGTCGGCTTGGGGGCGGGCCGCCCCGCGTCGTGACGCGGTGAGCGCCGCCAGGGCCGCCAGGGCGAGGAGAGCTGCGGTGATGACGTAGGCGTGTGCGGTGGTCCCCAGCCCGTAGTGCTGGGTGGCGGCGCCCGCGGCGACGGCGGGCAGGCTCATGGAGAGATAGCTGAGGATGTAGTAGGCGGCCAGTGTCGCGGCGCGGTCCCGCTCGTCGAGCGAGGCGAGGAGCATGCGCAGCGCCCCCTGGGAAACGGCGCCGAAGGCGATGCCTGCCAGCACCGCGCCGCCGTAGACGGCGGGCAGCCCTGCGCCGTGCAGACCGCTCAGGGTCAGGGCCGCGGCGGGGAGGACGGACAGGCAGCCGCCGATCGCCGTGGCACGGGGCGGCCTGCGCCGCAGCGCCCATACGGTGAGCGCGGCGGTGGCGGTGAGGGTGAAGAAGACCATGCCGCGGGCTGCTTGCGGGGCGCCGGGGGCCACCAGGCGTACGAGAGCCGGGCCGAGGGAGGAGTAGAAGCCGCCCAGCGCCCAGACGGTGCCGACAGCGGTGCCCGCGGCCAGCAGGGTGCGCCGGGCCGGGGGCGGGACGCTGACCCGCGGGCGCAGCGACCGCAGCGCTCCCGCGTGAGGGTCGGCGGTCTCCGTGCTGAAGGTGACCGCGATCGCCTGGGCGAGGAACAACGCCGCCGGCAGAACGTAGACGGTGACGGTGGGGGCGGGGGCGAAACGGACGAGCAGGATGGAGACGAGCACGCCGGTGGCCATGCCGGCAACCGGGGTGACGCTGTTGGCCAGGGCGGACCGGCCTGGGCGCCGGGGGTTTTCCAGGTCGAGGAGCGCCGCGCCCGCGGCACTGGTGGCCGCGCCGGTGGCCGCTCCTTGCAGGACCCGGGCGATGGTCAGAGAGCCCGCACCGTCCGCTGAGGCCAGGAGGGCCATGGAGGCGGCCGCCATGAGCAGGGCGCCTGCCAGGACGGGGCGTCGCCCCAGGTGGTCGGAGAGCGCTCCGGTGGTGAGCAGGGCCAGCAACAGGGCCAGGGCGTACGCGCTGAAGACCACGGTGACGGCGAGCGCGGAGAGGCCCCACTGGTCCTGGTAGAGAGGGTAGAGCGGGGTCGGCGCACTGGACGCGGCCAGGAGGGCCGCGAGTATCGACACGTCGAGGGCGAAAGAGGCCGTGCGCCTCTTCCTCCGGGTGCGGGCGTCCTGGTCAGCGACGTGCGCGAGTGCGTCGGAGCTCGCGGGTGCGTCGGCCACCGCTTGAACGTCGGAGATGACGCCGGACATGGAACTCCTTCCGTAAAAGCAACGCATTTGCTTTAACTCGACCGTAGGCCCTACGGTCGAGTTAAAGCAAACTGTTAGCTTTTGCCGTGGGGTGCTCGGCTGCCGTGCCCCCTGATCAGGAGAAACCTGTGACCTCCGTCGACCTCACGCCGCCCGAGGCCGCCCGCTGGGCCGCCCGTGCCGGACTTCCGCTGCCCGATGACCGCCACGCCGCTGTCGCCGCCACCGCCAACCACATCCACTCCGTCGTCGCGGTCCTGCGTGAGCTGGACTTCGGGGACGCCCCGCCCGCCGGCGCCTACCGCGCCGGAAAGGAGAAGCACGATGCAGCCGTATGAGCTGACCCTCGCCGACGCCGCGCAGCAGATCCGAGCCCGCCGGCTCTCCCCCGTCGAGCTGGTGGACTCGGTCCTCGACCGCATCGACCAGGTGGACCCGCACGTCGAGGCGTACGTCGCGGTCACCGCCGAACAGGCCCGCGGCGCGGCGCGGGAGGCCGAGCAGGAAGCGGCCCGCGGCGTGTTCCGGGGACCGCTGCACGGTGTCCCGGCCGGGCTCAAGGACCTCATCGACGTCGCCGGTTCGCCCACCAGCGCCAGTTCCCGGGTCCGGGCCGGCCACCGCGCCGCCGCCGACAGCACGGTCGCCGCCCGGCTGCGGGCCGCAGGCTCCGTCCTGGTCGGCAAGACCCACACCCACGAGTTCGCCTACGGCCTGACCACCCCGCAGACCGGCAACGCCTGGGACCGCGGCCGGGTCGCGGGAGGCTCCAGCGGCGGATCCGCCGTCGCGGTGGCGGCCGGGGCGGCGACCTTCGCCCTCGGCACCGACACCGGCGGGTCGATCCGGGTTCCCGCCGCGCTGAACGGAGTCGTCGGCTTCAAGCCGACCTACGGGCTGGTGCCGCGCCACGGCGTCACGTCGCTGTCCTGGTCGCTGGACCACGTCGGCCCGGTCACCCGCACCGTCGAGGACGCGGCCCTGGTCCTGACCGTCCTCGCCGGGCACGACCCGCGTGACCCCGCGTCGCTGGACGCCCCCGCCGTCGATCACCGGCCGGAACGGGAGCCCGACCTGACGGGCGTGCGCGTCGGGGTACCGCGCAATTACTACTTCGACCACGTCGACGCCGAGGTGGAGAGCGCCGTCCGCCGGGGCATCGCACAGCTGGAGACGCTCGGCGCCCGTCTCATCGAGATCGACATCCCGATGACCCGGTACATCCAGGCCACCCAGTGGGGACTGATGGTGCCGGAGGCCACCGCCTATCACCAGGGCACGTTGCGTACGGTCCCCGAGCTGTACCAGACGGACGTCCGCATCCTTTTGGAGGCCGGTGAGCTGATGGGCGCGGGCGACTATCTGCGTGCCCAGCGCTCTCGGACGCTCATGCGGGAGGAATGGGCCCGCGTTCTGGAGAAGGTCGACGTGATCGCCGCCCCGGCGGTCCCGATGACCGCGGTGAAGGCCGGTCAGGAGAGCGTCACCTGGTCCGACGGCTCGACCGAGGCGGTCTCCGACGCCTACGTGCGTCTGTCCTCCCCGGCCAACATCACCGGAGTGCCCGCTCTGTCCGTCCCGGTGGGCAACGACACGGCGGGCATGCCGATCGGCATGCAGCTGCTCGGACGGCCCTTCGGCGAGCGGCAGTTGCTGCGGGTGGGCCACGCCTACGAGCGGACGCAGTCCGCCCGATCGCTCGCGCCGGCCGGCTGAGACGGCGTGCGGGCCGGACGGCTTCGGCCCGGCCCATATGCCGTTCGGCTCCGGTCCGGGTCAGGACCGGATGCCGGCGGCGAGGAGGGCGGCGAGAGGGCACCCTGACGCGGCCGTCGAGCCAGCACGCTCCCCCTAAACGCAATAGCTGTGCTTTAAGGTGGAGGCATGAGTCGTAAGCCGATGGTGCGCCCCGGCGGGCGCAGTGCACGGGTCCAGGCTTCGGTGCACACCGCTGTCCGCGAGATCCTTTCGGAGCGGGGCCGCGACGGGGTGACCGTGCCGCTGGTCGCCCAGCGCGCCGGAGTCACTCCCTCGACGATCTACCGCCGCTGGGGCGACCTCCAGGAACTGCTGTCGGACGTCGCGGTGGAGCGCCTGCGGCCCGACACCGCGCCGGAGGACCACGGCGACCTGCTGTCCGACCTGACGGCCTGGGCCGAACAGTTCCTCGACGAGATGTCATCCCCCTCCGGCCGCGCCTACGTCCGTGACGCTCTGCTCGGCGACCCGGACGGCACCAACGCCGGTCAGTGCTCGGCCTACGCGGCCGAACAGGTCGACGTCATACGCGCCCGCGCGATCGGTCGCGAGGAGAACGCTCCCGACGTCGAGACGACGATGGACCGCGTGGTCGCTCCCATGATGTACCGCATCCTCTTCCGCCCGGACGGACTCGACGCCGCGTACGCCCGTCGGCTCGTGACCGAGCTCCTCGACGCGGGTGAGGAACACCCCCTCCCGTGATCCGGACCTCGCGGCCCGCGCAGGGGGATCGCCCGGATTCACCGTTTGCCCATGCCCGCGGGCTGTCGCGGCTCGGGCGAGGCGAGGACCTTCGGCTTGTGGCGTGGTCCGGGGGGATTACCACCGGCCCGGTCTGTACACGGCGTCGCGGCGGCCACGACCTTCTTGCCGAGACTGGTGAGCCGCATGGGGTGTTTGTCTCCGCCGGGGGCCGGGCCAGGAACTCGCCGCCCAGGTCCTGTTCCAGCTTGCGGATCTCCAGGGTCACCGCGGCGTCAGCCGTGCCCGCCGACGGGGCCCACCGCGCGGGGTGTGTCCGGCGACCGACGAGGAGGCCCCACGCCGGGTCTGCCGACGAGATGAACTCGGCGCTGGAGGACGCCCTGAAGGCCTCTCCGCTGCCAGACGGTATGCCCTGGAGGCCGTGGTCACCGAGGCCACCTCGTCCCCCGATGTCCACGCAACCCTTCACTCCTGGAGACGGCATCCTCGGCGCTGTCCCCTATCCCACCGAGGCGGAGGTGGGCCCCGACTTGATCGACGCGGGCAAGGAGCCCTTCACCGTCCTCTGCGCCATGCGGGTGTCCGCCACTGGCGACCTCGCCAACTGGGTATTTCGGCCAAGGTGGTTGCCCTGGCCACCGCCGCCGTAGAAGAAGATCGATTCGCCGCCGTAGGTGTCCCGCACGGTCTTCAGCCGGGCGGCGATCTCGCCGATCGCGGTGTCCCAGTCGATCTGGGTGAAGGTGCCGTCCGCCTCCCGGCGCAGCGGAGTCGTCAGCCGGGTGCCGCCGTTTTGGTAGTGGTCCAGACGCAGGGCCTTGTTGCAGGTGTAGCCGGCGGTGGCGACATGCTCCTTGTCACCGCGGATCTTGGCGAAGCGGAGGCCGTCGGTTCATGCAATAGGGCTGCGAGCAGCCGCTGAACCGCAGCGAGGGCACGGCTTGGCCGAGATACGCGCCCGCTTCGACGGTGCTCCTGAGCGCGCTGGCTCAGCTCAACACGCTGAACTGACGGGGAACCCGCCAGGTGTGGCTACCAGAAGCAGCTGGACATGACGCTGGTGGGGCCGTAGCTGATAGCCGGATTCGACGTCGACGTCACCCGTGATACCTCCAGGCGGCCGCGCCATCCCGCGCCCCGGCATCGCGCCCACCCCAGCCTCTCCCCCACCGGCGCCGCCCGCCTGCCGGCGCCGCCACACCGACACACGGATGCGGCGGCCCGGTCGACGCGCAGCCGACTGAGCGCACCGCAGCCTGCCGGCAGCCATTCATTGTCCAGGGACGCTAGCTGTACAACCAGCTGTCGTAAGGCGCAGTGTCCACAAGTTGGTACAGACCGAGAGCGGCAGCTACGAGGACAACGAGAAACAGCCCGGAACGCAGGAACACCGGACCCACGATGGTGGCTGAGGCGGCCTGCCCCGTGAGGGTGCGCCAGTCCCGCACACGTCGGATGTCCCCCGCGCTGGCCCACCAGAAGCCAGCCCCGATCACAAGGAAGATCGCACCGAAGAGGACCAAAGCGCCGACGACGGCCAGGAAATCTCGTCGGTCGCTGTGGCCGCTGACGCTCAAAGTCGCCACCACGAGCGGCACCACGCCCAGCAGGCCGAAGACCACCCCTCGCCGCGCAACGTCGGCCGGCCGCAGTCGCGGCAGCATCACGCCGTCTTGGTCCAATGCCATGGCCAACAGCCTAGCCCGCCCGGCTCGGGCAGCCGCAACGTCCCCCGGCACGGTCCATACCGTGAAGCGGCGATGCACGGTGGCGGTCGACGTGCCGAACGTCGGCGGCGGATGCCGCCGACCATCGCCCACGACCGGCATCCTGCCGCACGACCATCAAGTCACGCGATTCAAGCCTTGATCGGTACGGTCGGCATGGCGGCCTGTTCGATGCCCGCTGGCCGTGGTCAGCGGTATCCCGCCCTGGGCACCATTTTATCTGCACCCGCGGATTGAGAATTCCAGGAAACAGACACAAGGTTTCTTACAGTAACGAGCGGAGCGGATTTGTTCCACACGCCCAGAGCGCCACAACGTGCTACTGTCATAGCCAGTTGCAGTTATGGCTCCCGAATTCCAGTACTTCCTGTCGAAATTTGTGCGAATGGAAGTACTTTTGGCACCGGTTTTTCCGGACGGGGTGATCATCGCGGCGACGCGGCATCCGTACAGTACGGGCGCCGACGCACTGCCCCGAAGGAGAAAAACATGGCCAGTGGCACCGTGAAGTGGTTCAACGCGGAAAAGGGCTTCGGCTTCATCGAGCAGGACGGCGGCGGCGCCGATGTGTTCGCCCACTACTCGAACATCGCAGCCCAGGGCTTCCGCGAGCTGCTCGAAGGCCAGAAGGTGAACTTCGACATCGCGCAGGGCCAGAAGGGCCCGACGGCCGAGAACATCGTCCTCGCCTGACGCCGGCGCGCCCGTCGGCGCGCACTTCGTAGCTGGGGCCCGCATCCTTCGGGGTGCGGGCCCCAGCTGCATGCTTTTTCGTAGCCCCTTTTCACCTGTTGCATGACCGCGGGGAATCCGCGAGCCAAACGCGCGGGTTCCCGTTCACTGGGCCCATTCTTGCAATTCTCGATGCGTTCGCTGCTGCGGGAATTCCTTGATATGTGCCGCATCGAGGAAGGTTCCGCATGAACCGCACACGCACGAACGACCGCTTCCCCCGCACTCGCAGCGGCAGCGCCGCCCCCACGATGAACGGCAGCCGATACGGTTCCCCGGCCCGCGTCGGCGGGCCGTTCCGTTCCAACGGCGGCGGCCGCGGCCGTCGTCCAGCCGCGGTGCAGGGCGAGTTCGCCCTCCCGGAGACGGTCACCCCGGCGCTCCCCGCCTCGGAAAGCTTCGCCGATCTCGACATGCCCGCGCAGCTGTTGGCCGCCCTCGGCGCGCAGGGCGTGACGGTTCCGTTCCCGATCCAGGGCGCGACCCTGCCGAACTCCCTCGCCGGCCGCGACATCCTCGGCCGGGGACGCACCGGTTCCGGCAAGACCCTGGCCTTCGGGTTGGCCCTGCTGGCTCGTACGGCCGGGGAGCGTGCCGAGCCGCGGCAGCCGCTAGCACTGGTCCTCGTACCGACGCGTGAACTGGCGCAGCAGGTCACCGACGCGCTCACGCCGTACGCCCGGTCGGTGAGGCTGCGACTGACCACCGTCGTGGGCGGGGTGCCGATCGGCAGGCAGGCCAGCGCGCTCCGCGGCGGCGTCGAGGTCGTTGTCGCCACCCCCGGGCGCCTCAAGGACCTCATCGAGCGCGGCGACTGCCGGCTGGACCGGGTCCGCGTCACCGTTCTCGACGAGGCGGACCAGATGGCCGACATGGGTTTCATGCCGCAGGTCACCGAGCTGCTCGACAAGGTGCGTCCCGGCGGCCAGCGCATGCTGTTCTCCGCCACTCTCGACCGCAACGTCGACCTGCTGGTGCGCCGCTACCTGAGCGACCCCGTCGTGCACTCCGTCGATCCGTCAGCCGGCGCGGTGACGACGATGGAGCACCATGTGCTGCACGTGCACGGCGCCGACAAGCACGCGGCCACCACCGAGATCGCCGCACGCGAGGGCCGGGTGTTGATGTTCCTGGACACCAAGCACGCCGTCGACCGTCTCACCGAGCAACTCCTCAGCAGCGGGGTCCGGGCCGCCGCCCTGCACGGAGGCAAGTCGCAGCCGCAGCGGACCCGTACGCTGACGCAGTTCAAGAACGGGCATGTGAGCGTGCTGGTGGCGACCAACGTCGCGGCGCGCGGCATCCATGTCGACAACCTCGACCTTGTCGTCAACGTCGACCCCCCGACCGACCACAAGGACTACCTCCACCGCGGCGGCCGTACGGCCCGTGCCGGCGAGTCCGGCAGCGTCGTCACCTTGGTCACGCCGTCCCAGCGCCGCGCCGTAACCCGCCTCATGGCGACGGCCGGCATCGTCCCGCAGACCACGCAGGTCCGGGCCGGGGCGGAGGCCCTGCACCGCATCACCGGCGCCCAGGCTCCCTCCGGTGTCCCGGTCGTCATCACCGCACCGGTGGCTGAGCGCCCCAAGAAGCGTGGCGCCACCTCGCGGGGCCGACGCCGCCCGGCTTCGGCGGCCCGACGGCCTGTCACGGAGGCGGCAGCCTAGAACCGTCCTGATCAGAAGGCTGGCCCATCAGTTGACCGAACACCGCAGGAGGCACTTCTTGACGCTGGCCCAGACGCAAACGCGCCCGATGAGCACCGACGCCGCATACCCGACGGCCGCCGACGCCATGGACGCGGCCGGGCTTCATGTCTGGGAGGACATGACCGTCGAGGTGGCACTGTCCGTCATGGCTGCCGCCCACACGGGTCACCTCGTCGTCCGCGACGAAGACGGGCAGTACACCGGCCTGGTCACCCGGGACCGGCTCAATACCGTGCGGGACGGTTCCGGATATTCGGACCGGGTCCGTCTACGCGACATCACCGGGAGCGACGGGCCGGTCGCTCCCCCGCTGACCACACTGGCCGATGCCGAGCGCGCAATCCGTCACCGGCGGCTGGGGGCCCTGCCCGTGGTCTACGGACACGGCAACGCCCTGGGCGTTCTCGCCCACTCCCGCTGACCAGCCTCGCCATGGTCGGTCCCTGCCCCTCTACTCGCTGTGAGGCATCATGCGCTGTGTCATCGCCCGCTTTCCGTTCGAGCTCACCAAGGGCGGCGTGCTCGAAACGATGAAGGGCGTCAAGCCCGAGCCGGTCACCGGCGACTCAGTGATCATCGGACGCCGCCACTATCCCGCCAAGCAGGTCGGCCAGGTCATCACCCACCAGGACCGCCGTGACTTCAGCGGCGGCGAGGTCCTCCGGGCCATGGCCCGGCTCGGCTTCACCTGCCGTACCGCTCCCGAGGCTGCGACCGTGACCGCGAGGATCGTCGACCCGCTCCAGCGGGCGTCCGCGATGCTCGGCGCCCCCTTGTCCGTCTGACCCGGCGGAAGAGGCACGGACAAACAGTGGTCGGGGCCCCCACCGGCGTACACGGGTGGGGGCCCCGACCGCGTGCGCGGCGTGCCCGGCCGGCGACGGCCTGCGGACGGGAGCCAGGTGCTCAGTACTCGGAGTAGCTGAAGTCACCCACGGTCCAGGCGCTGACGTCCTCGATCGCCACGCGGTACATCCCGCCTGTTTCCGGGATCCCCATCGTGCCCTGCAGAATGCGCGCGACATGGAAGTGCAGGTGCGTGGGCGGTCCGTCTCTCTCTACAGGAGCGTCGAAGACGGCAGAGAACTCGCCGAGGTCGGCGGAGCCCGCCAGTACCTCCGACACTCTCTGTCGCCACACGGCTTCGGGAGCCAGGCGACCCGTTAGGACAGCGCCACCGGTGACCACGGTCAGGGACATCCGACTGCTTTGCCCGGACTCCACGAGGGCGACAATGTCAACGATCAGCCCGTCAGACTTCGGCATGAGACGGGATTCTATACGCCAAGCGGCCTGGGCAGTGACACTATTCGTCGGGTGGGGCTCACGGGCCCTGCTGCCCAAGGCCCGGGCATCACCGTTCCCGATCGTCATTCCCCTCTGGCGTCGCTCGTGCCGCAGGTCCTGATCGGTCTCCTGGGACGGCCCGGAAGCCCGGCCCTGTACGGCGATGCCCCCTGTTCCGTTCCGCCGGAGGGTCAGGCTGCCTGGGTGAGTTCTGCGCGGCCGAAGAGGATCGCGTAGCCGGAGGGGAGCTGGGCGAGGACGCGGTCGAGCAGGTCGGGCCCGGCGATGCGGGCGACGACGCCCAGGACGGATCCGACGTCCCAGCGGGTGGTGGCCAGGGTGCCGCCGGTACGAGTGGCGAGGTCCCTGACGAAGGCCCAGCCGGTCATCGAGTCGGTGGCGGGAATCTGGGCGGCGAAGACCTGTGCGGCTTCGCGGGGCAGGCGGGCTGCCAGCTCTACGCGTTCCTCGCCGGTGACGCGGCGGCCGAGGGCGGCCAGGACGGCAAGGACGACTTCCTCGGCCCGTTCACGCGTGGGGTAGGCGCCGTTGTAGCGGACCTGCTCCAGCATCTGGCCGTACGACATGGCCGGGATGGTGGTGAGCGTCGCCGGGGCCGTCTTGGTCTGCATCGGTGATGGGTGCCTTTCTCGCTCGTGAGGTGGGGTGACGGTGTGGGCCGGTGACCGCGGACACGGCATGTGTCAGTCACCGGACGTGGTGTCGAAGGTCGTGGTGTCCTGCGGCCGGCGGAAGAGCAGGTCATATCCGGGTGGGAGCTGCGGCAGGATGCGGCCCGCCCGTACCTCGCCGACCAGGTGGGGGGCGTGCCAATCAGTCCCAGCACGGCGTGCGCGGTACGGTCAGCCGCCCCGCGGGTCTCGTACTCGCCGCGTTCCTGTATCTGGTCGAGGAACACGTCCCGGCATGGCCGTCGGGCTCCCCCTTGCCCCGGCGGTCCGACGGTCCGGCGGTCCGACGGTCCGGCGGTCCGTGCAGGCGGGCGGAGGGCGGGCGCTGCGGGAGCCTTGCCCGCCCTCCGCCGCCGTGGTGGCTCCGCGTCAGCCGGAGAGCTCCTTGCGGTCCGCGCCGCCGCTGACGGAGATCTTGCGAGGCTTGGCCCGCTCGGCGATCGGGACGCGCAGGGTCAGCACGCCCGACTCGTAGTCGGCGCTGATGTGTTCGGTGTCCAGGGAGTCGGCCAGTACCACCTGGCGGGAGAAGACACCCAGGGGGCGCTCCGAGAGCTCCATCTGGACGTCGTCGCTCTTGGTGACGGGACGGCGTTCGGCCTTGACGGTCAGCATGTTCCGCTCGACGTCGATGTCGATCGCGGCCGGATCGACACCTGGCAGGTCGAGGGCGATCACGTAGGCGTCGCCCTCCCGGTAGGCGTCCATGGGCATCGCCGACGGACGCGACCAGGTGCCGGACGTGCTGCCGAAGAGCTGCTGGGTGAGTCGGTCGAACTCACGGAAAGGGTCGGTGCGCATCAGCATCGTGAAACACCTCCAGTACGAGCAGAACCGCTCATGCGCTGCTTCCTGTAATTCTTGTAGCATGTCATCGAATGGATGACAAGCTAAGGCGTCACCCGACGGGTGACGCCCTCGAGTGGAGGTGAATCATGACCGCGGACGCCCAGAAAGCCGGTACGCAGCCCGCGTCGTTCCTCGCCGCCAAGGCTGCACTGGCAGCGATTGACGAAGCCGTCCACACCGCCCAGGGACCGCAGACCGCGGAGCGGCCCGGCACCGAGGTCAGTCCCGACCAGGCCCTGGCCGCGCTGCTGCTCCTGCGCCAGGTCCGCGCCCGCCTCGCGGGATGGGAAACGGGGCTGATCGAAACCGCACGTGACGCGGGGGCCAGCTGGGCCGACCTCGCCCACCCCCTTGGTGTCGCCAGTCGGCAGGCCGCCGAACGCCGCTATCTGCGCCTGCGCCCCGGAGCCCCCGGCTCCACCGGCGAACAGCGCGTACAAGCCACCCGGGACCGCCGCGCCGCCGACCGCACCGTCACCGCCTGGGCCCGCGGCAACGCTGCCGACCTGCGCCAGCTCGCCGGCCAGGTCATCGCCCTCACCGACCTCCCGGCCAAGGCCCGCAACCCCCTCCTGCAGGCACTCGGCCACGACGACGCCGCCGGTCTCATCGATCCTCTGACCCGCGCCCGCGACCACCTCGCGGCCGACCACTCAGACCTCGTCGTCCGTATCGACAACCTCACCCGCCGCACAGACCAGCTCCGCACCCCGGGGCACGGGAAACGCCAGTCCCCCGGGTGACAGGCGGCTCCCTCCATCCCCACGTAGTGGTCGGACAGCTGTGTCAGCTCGTGCGGGGCACAGTTCCTGCTGCAGGGGCGGCCGACGGACAGCTTCAGATCCGTGCCGCCTGGCCGTCTTCTTGGGCAAGCACAGTGGCCCTACGCCTGCTTGTAGGGCCACTCACCGTCCTGACCCTGCCGAACGCCTGCGGAGAGGCGACCGTCCCCGACCGCCATCCTCTCGAGCAGGCCAGGTCAGGCGTCGGTCTTGTCAGAGTGGTCAGCGGGACGTTGTCGCAGCTGCTCGTTGATGCGCTGGGCCTCCTCGAGCTGATCTTCGAGGACGATGATCCGGCAGGCGGCCTCGACGGCGGTGCCGGCGTCGACGAGTTCGCGGGCGCGGGCAGCGATGCGCAGTTGGTAGCGGGAGTAGCGGCGATGGCCGCCTTCGGAACGCAGGGGGGTGATCAGGCGGTGTTCGCCCAGGGACCGGAGGAAGGCGGGGGTGGTGCCGAGCATGTCGGCGGCCCGGCCCATGGTGTAGGCGGGATAGTCGTCGTCATCGAGCGGGACGGCGGGGCGGGTACTGCCAGGGGGCATAGACCTCTTCTTTCGTGGGACGCGTCGAGGGGCCCGCGCGCCGACTGGCGCCCGGGCCCCGAGCTTTCAACACCATCTGCCGGCTGACGTACGCCGGCCTTCTTTTTCCGCTGCGGTCCGCCTGGGAGGGCGGGGCTGCGGGGATCGCGGATGCGTGACCGGGGACCACCTTCCAATCCGGGGCCTGCGGTACCCGGGCGGTCTTCCTCAGCCCGGGCGATCCTGATGGCGTTCTGCTCCTTACCTGTTGCGTGTTGATCCGTCTGTACTGCCGGGTTGCGCGGTACTGCTGTGCGGCCCCTGGGGCCGCTCGGCCCGGCAGCCAGTGGAGGAACCCGTCACTTCCGGCTCCACCACTCCGCTGCCGTGCCACCTTCTTCGACCTGCTGCACGGCAGTTCGTCTCTGCCGTGCCCATCGACTTCTGGGCTACGACGAGAACGTTACCCTCCGACGGCGGCAATGTCTACAGCAGACAGAACAGATTTACTCCATCCGTGGCTCCGAGGAACCTGTCGCTTTTACACCCGTAAGGGCTACCTGCCTGATTGAAGACCAACCGCGAGTGCCCGAGCCCGACGCAGCGGTGCAACCGATCAGGCGAGGAACTCTGCGCATGAACGGCGCCACGGATGCCCGCCCGCCGACAGGGGCGAGGACGGGCGCTCGGCGGCAGTGCTCGCTGCGCATGTTCGGTGGCCGAGACCCGGCCGTCAGTCACCACCTGATGGCAGGGCCCACCACACACGCGCGGCGCGCACGCCGTTGCCGGGGATCAGGGTCCGCTGTGGGGTCCGCCATGACCTGGCCACACAGGTACAGCGGGCGTGAAGATGCGGTCCACTCTTCCCTGCCCTTACTGCTGATCGAGTCCGACGAGTCCGGGCCCTGTTGGACCCGTACACCGGTCGCCTCCGGCTCCCAGAATTCGCTGCATCTGCCAGTCGACTCGCTTGCGGCCGGGGCCCGGCCCAGCTCCCTGTACCGGCGTGGCCTCCGCCGATGTCCCCAGCCATGGCGACCGGCTGTGCCGGTGGTGCGGGTGGTCACATGGGCCAGGTCGGCCAGGCCCCAAAGGCCGCGATCAGACGGTGATGCGCGAGGGCTCGGTCTGCTCCGTGTCGGTGGCGGCCGGTGCCGGCTTCGCCCGACGGTGGCTGACACGGCGGGCCAGGGAGTCGGTGTAGCGGGCGGTGAGGGGACCGACGATGACGAGGATCAGGACGTAGGCGGTGGCCAGGGGGCCGATGCGGGGCTCGACGCCCACGGCGAGGCCGGCGATGACGATGGAGAACTCGCCGCGGGCGACCAGGGTGCCGCCCGCCCGCCAGCGGCCTCCGCCCTGGATTCCGGCGCGGCGTGCGGCATACCAGCCGGTGGCGACCTTCGTGAGGGCGGTGACGACGGCGAGGAGGAGGGCGGGGGCGAGGACGGGCGGGATGTCGGCGGGGTCGGTGGAAAGACCGAAGAAGACGAAGAAGACGGCGGCGAACAGGTCGCGCAGGGGCGTGAGGAGGTTGCTGGCGCCTTCGGCGACTTCCCCGGATACGGCGATGCCTACGAGGAAGGCGCCGACGGCGGCGGAGACCTGCAGTTCCTGGGCGAGGCCGGCGACGAGAAGGGTGAGCCCGAGGATGACCAGCAGGAGCATTTCCGCGTTGTCGGAGGAGACCGCCCGGCTGATCAGCCGTCCGTGACGGAGTGCGACGTAGAGGACGGCGCCGACAGTGCCCAGGGAGATCAGGAGTGTGACGGTGCCGCCAGCCAGGCTGACCCCGGCCAGGAGTGCGGTGAGGATCGGCAGGTAGAGGGCCATGGCAAGGTCCTCGATGACGAGGACGCCGAGGACTACGGGCGTTTCACGGTTGCCGAGCCGCCGCAGGTCACCGAGAACCTTGGCGATCACGCCGGAGGACGAGATCCAGGTGACACCGGCCAGCGCGACGGCGCCGACGGGCCCCCAGCCGAGGATCAGCGCGGCGATGGCGCCGGGCGTCGCGTTGAGAACGAAGTCCACTGCTCCCGAGGGGTATTGGGTCTTGAGGTTGGTGACCAGTTCCGAGGCGCTGTACTCCAGGCCGAGCAGGAGCAGCAGCAGGATGACGCCGATCTCGGCGCCGGTGGCGACGAACTCCTCGCTCGCCTGGAGGGGCAGGAGGCCGCCGTGGCCGAAGGCGAGCCCGGCCAGCAGGTACAGGGGGATGGGCGAGAAGCCCACCCGGCCGGCGAGGCGGCCCAGCAGGCCCAGGGCGAGGATGATGGCTCCGAGTTCGATGAGCAGGGCAGTGGTGTTGTGCACGGGCGTCGGTCCTCCGGTTCGGCGACGGGCGTCTGTGCCTTCATGGCGACGGCAGTCGAGTGGGTGCTGCCGGTGAGGCGGGCGATGCGGCCAGGCATACGGGTTTGCTCGGTCGGACCGAGTGAGGCATGCCGGGACCGGTCTCGGGTCATCGGATGATCACGACCGGCGGGGAGAGGCACCGTTCGGTCAGGCAGGGCCGGGGCAGCGGTGTCCAGGGGCGGCTTCGGCTCCCCCGCCCGCGTGTGCGTCGGACCGGGCGGTCAGATACCGGAAGCAGTACTGCCCGAGTCGGGGACGCTGTCCCGGGCCGTGTTGTCGATGCGTACCGTCCTGGCGACCACGCCGGGCGCACGGCAGGAAGGCCCGGCAGTGGGCAGGTCAACGGCCCGGATGATCCGATCCATGGCACTTCCCCCCATCACACCGAGAGCCGGACCCGCCGCAAGACAAGCCCCACACAATGAGCAATCGACCGCTCAATGGAGCGATGCGGCTCGAGGCGAATTTTACCGCATGCCGAATACCGCCTGAGCCGCAAGTAATCGCATACAGCAACAAGTAGGCCGGGGAGAGCGGCAACTCGCTGGACACTTGTCTACTTTCGCCAGTCGGCCGACGAGACGGCGGTGACCTCCGATTCGCACCACGCTCGCCGAGCCGGCGGGCGAGTCTGCCGCGCCGGCCGATGGCACGCAGGCGGCGTTCCGCGACCTCCCGGGGCTGCCGGGGGGATGAGCAGGAGTGAACCGCCGGCACGCAGCACGGTGTCGTGGTCGGGGACCACGGTGACGCCGTCGCGCACGATCAGGGTGAGGACGGTCGGAACGAACGGACAGCGCACGGCCCAAACGCCGGCGCCCCTGCGCCCGATTCGTGCGGAACGCAACAGGCGGCGGGCGCGCGCGCTAACCGGCGAGAGCACCCCAGCCATCAGGCGCCCCTCGAGGCTCATGTGCCATACTCAGCGCCGCTCATAGCAATATCGGACCGGGGGGCCGCGTGCACGCTCTATCTCTGCTCTCTCTGCGAGCCCCCTACCTGGACACGGCCGCGGATCAGCTCTGTTTCTCACTGGACCTGACCGAACGGCCAGCACTCGCCGAACGAGAGGTGCTGGTGGGGGGAGTGAGCGTACGCATGAGGCTCCTCGGCGCCTCGCACCAGGTCTTCGTCGGGCCCGTGCGGGAGACGGTGGCGTGCCTGCCGGGTGCCACCCGGGGCCTGCCGGCCAGGCTCACTCGGCAACAAGACGCCTGGGACTACGACTTCAGCGCCACCACGGCGCGCCTGGACCCTCTCGGGTTCAGCGCCCAGGTGGTGGACATCCTCGGCCGGGCGGCCGACGCGGAGCACAGTCTGTGCGGAGTCTTTCCCGGTTCGCCGGAGGCTGTGACGGCAGTGGTCGTCGAGGCGTCCGACGAGGCGTGCCGCACCCGACTGTCCTGGCGGACCTGGCACACCTACCCGCAGGACGGGCAGATCGTATCGACGCACACCACGCTGGAGGCCCGATGAACAGTGTCCGATTCGTCCGCGGAGCGGTGGCCGCCGCGCTGGTCACGGTCCTGCTCTCGGCCTGCTCCAGCGACGGGGACGACGGCGTCCCGCGCTCCTGGATCCGCGATGAGTACACCGCTTCGGGCGGGTCCCGGTGGCTCGACAAGGACAGTTCCCCGGCCCGGGTCGCCGACGCCATCCACGACCACCGCAAGGCCCTCGACCGGTCTACCGGCGGCGGCATGCGCTTCCTGCGCTACGGCGACGACATGGTGACCGTCTCGCCGTACAAGGGCGGCAGTCTGATCGAGATCGAGGACTACCGCAACGGGTACCGGCGGCACCAGCAGCACCTCGTGAACTGGCCCAACCCGAACAGCCAGAGCTATCGCGGTGGCGGCCCCGGCGAAGGCAAGTGACTCCGGCGCTCGAATCCTGGCACCACCTCCCCACCCTGCAGACGCTCTCCAGAAAGGCACCCCAGTGACCGAGATCTTCGAGTCGGCCGGCCAGGCACTGCTCTACGGAGTCGTGGGCCTCGCCGTGATGGCCGTCGGCTTCGTCGCCCTCGACCTCGTCACACCCGGCAAGCTCTTCCACGTGGTGTGGCGGGACCGCAATCGCGGGGCGGCCGTGCTGCTGGGCAGCCAGTCCGTCGCGGTGGGTCTGGTCATCATGGAGGCCATCCGGGCGAGCGAGTCGGAACGGGGACTGGGCCAGGGCCTGCTGAGCACGCTCCTCTACGGCCTGGCCGGCGTGCTGGTGATGACGCTGGTCGGCATCGTGATCGGCATGCTCACACCGGGTCAGATGGGCGCGATCGCGCTGGAGGACGAGGACAACCGCCCGCACCCCGCCGCCTGGGTCCAGGCCGGCATGTACCTGGGCACCGCCTTCATGGTCGGCGCGGCCCTCTCCTAGGACACCACCCATGAGCTCCACCACTGTGGACGACCGCGACACCGCGGCCGCTCCCTCCCGCCCCCCGGAAACCCAACCTCCCCGGGGGGCGCGGTTCCTTCTGCTGCTCTCCGTCTTCCTCTGTGCCGCCTGCGGCCTCGTCTACGAACTGGCCCTGACCGCGCTGGGCAGCTACCTCATCGGCAACTCGGTACTGCAGACCTCCGTGGTCATCTCCGTGATGGTGTTCGCCATGGGCGTGGGCTCACTGGCCGCGAAGCCGCTGCGCCGCCGCGCGGTCGTCGCGTTCGCGGTACTGGAAGGGGTACTGGCACTGATCGGCGGCCTGTCCGTCCTGGTGCTGTACGCCGCCTTCGCCTGGCTGCAGCTCTACATGCCCGCGATGATCGTGGTGTCCCTGGTGGTCGGCCTGCTGATCGGCGCCGAGATCCCGCTGCTGATGACCCTTCTGCAGCGGATTCGCCGGCAGGAGGCCAGCAGCGCCGTCGCCGACATGTTCGCCGTCGACTACATCGGTGCACTGGTCGGCGGTCTGTGCTTCCCGCTGTTGCTGCTGCCGACCTTCGGACAGCTGAAGGGCGCGCTGGTGGTCGGCGTGGTCAACGCGGTCGCCGGCGTCATCGTCGTGGTCCTCATCTTCCGCCGCGAGCTCCGCCGCACGGTACGGGCCGGTCTGCTGGCCGGTGTCGTCGCCGTACTCGCCGTGCTCGGCACGACGTACGTGCTAGCCGAAGACCTGGAGGTCACGGCGCGTCAGCACATGTACGCCGATCCCATCGTGCACGCCGAGACCACGCCGTACCAGGACATCGTGATCACCCGGTCCACCGCCTTCACCGGGAGCCCCGACATCCGGCTGTTCCTCAACGGCGATCTCCAGTTCAGCTCCGTCGACGAGTACCGCTACCACGAGTCGCTCGTCCACCCCGCCCTGTCGGGCCGTCGCGCCAACGTGCTGATCATGGGGGGCGGCGACGGGCTCGCGCTGCGCGAGGTGCTCCGGTACGAAGACGTCGAGCACGTCACCCTGGTCGAACTGGACCCGGCCATGACCCGCTTGGCGCGGTCCTACGCACCACTGCGCACGCTCAACGGGGGCGCGCTGGACGACCCCCGGGTGGAGGTGGTGAACGCCGACGCCTTCAGCTGGCTGCGCGGTGCCCGGCAGCAGTACGACGCGGTGATCATCGATTTCCCGGATCCGGATTCGGCGTCCTTGGCCAAGCTCTACTCGGTGGAGTTCTACCACCTGCTCGGCCGGGTCCTGGGGCCGGAGGGCCGGGTGATGGTACAGAGCGGATCACCCTTCTTCGCCCCGAAGACGTACTGGTCGATCGCCAAGACGATCGAGACGGCGGGCTACGCCACGACGAAGTTCCAGGTCGACGTTCCGAGTTTCGGCAACTGGGGATTCGTCCTCGCCGGCCGGGGCACCGAACCCCCGCCACTGCGACTCGCGTCGGACGTTCCGAAGTTGCGGTACCTGGACGACGCGGTGCTCAGGGCGGCGACCGTGTTCCCCGTCGACCGCCGCCGCACCGACGTACGGGCCAGCACTCTGATGGACCCCGCCGTGCTCGACTACGTCCTGGACGAGTGGCGCAACTACTGAGTCCCGCTTCACCCGTGAGGGGGCCGCTGAGGCTGGTCGGCGTACCGCATGTGCGATGGTCACGTCGACCGGCTCGATGGCACTGCCCGGCCTGGTCGACGCGGCCGCGCTTCGGGGACGCGCCGCCCACGGAGTCGGCCTGGGCGTCCACGCCGAGGTACCGACGGCGAGCACGGTCACCCCGAGCGCCCCGACCACCCTGCCCTACCAGGCCCGTCCGTCACCGTGCCGCGCCATGTCCGCCCCGCCTTCGCGTGGTTCCCTGCCGGTCCTGGGTTCCGTGGGAACCGCATGGCAGGACGGGAGACGGCAGCCGCGGAGGCGTCCGTGGTCACGAAGTATCCGGGGACGTTCACTCACAACTCGACGACCGGCCCGGACCACCGCAGGTCGTGCGGTCAGCGCGGGCCCGCTGCCGGGTCGGCAGCGGGCCCGCCCGCGCGACGAGCGCAGGTGTGCGCCGGGGCCGGCCCCGCGACGGGAAGCGTCCTGGCCTCACGCGACCTGCCGTCTGCCGGTGGCCCGACGCCACGGCCTCACTTCATCAGGTGCCGGGTGAGGAACCGGGCCGCGGCGTCCCCCGCGTACCGCGGGACGCCGGTGTGCCCGCCCATGTTGGCGTGCAGCGTCTTCTCCTTGGAGCCGAAAGCGTCGAACAGGTCCAGGACCGACTGCCGGTCGTTCGCTTCGTCGTCCCATTGCAGGAGGACATGCAGCGGAATGGTGACCTGGCGGGCCTCCTCGAGTATGGCGCGAGGCACGTAACTCCCCGCGAACAGAACGGCGGCCGAGATGCGCGGCTCGACCAGCGCGAGGCGGACGCCGATGGAGATGATTCCGCCTGAGTATCCGACCGGGCCGCCGATCTCCGGCAGCGTCAGAAGGGCGTCCAGGGCGGCCCGCCATTCCGGGACCGACCTCTCGACCAGGGGCAGAACGAGGGCATCGACGATATCGTCGCCGACCGGCTCGCCGGCCTCCAGCGTACGGTGCAGGTCTGCGCGGGCTTGCTCGTCGGCGGCCCAACGGGGCCGGTCACCGCTACCGGGGAGTTCGATGGTGGCCGTCGCGAAACCGTCCGCAGCGGCGTGCCGGGCGCGGGCCGCCAGTCGGGGGTACATCCGGGCGAGTCCGAGCGGGGGGTGGCCGAGCAGGATCAGCGGCATCGCTGCGTTGGCGGAGGCGGACGCGGGCGTCCACAGGACGCCGGGGATGCCGTCGAGGGTGAACGCGCGCTCGAGAACGTCGCCGTCGAGACGTCGTTCGGAAGTGAAATGCATGGTCGAGCCTTTCGGGAGAGCTGTTGTACGGCGCTCCCGAGCGGCCTATCGCCCGACCGTGAACCCAGAGGAGAGCACCCGAGTGAATTCGTTCACGGGTACCACCTCCTCGTTCTCTCGCACGGCCTACGGCAGCGTAGCGCGGGTCGCGATGGCCCGCCATGCGATTCTTCTGCCCGGGCTCCGCGACCGGGTTCCGCACAGCCGTGGGCCCCAGACACCTCGCATGCGGTATTCGCCGACCCGCAGACAACGCGTCCTGCCTCCTCGAGCCGGCCAGCTTGTCGGCCGACGCCGACCGGCGCGGGCTCCGCCTGCGCGGTGAACCGCCATGAGCGGTGCGGCGCCGTGGCCGACATGGACGTGAACGACGCGAGGTGCGCGAGGGGCGCGAGGAGTTGACCGCCCACCCCCCGGCGCTCGTCAGGAGCTTGGCCACAGCCTGCGCGCCGCCGTGGACAGCCGCCGTGGGTGTCACCCACAGCACCTCCCGCCGGGCGCGCTCCTGACACACGCCCAGGACCGCGAGGTCGGCCCGCTGCCAGGGGGTGGTCTCACACCGAGGACGTACCCTCCGCTCGATCACACGCACCGCCGCGGTGCAGAAGCCGCAGTCTCGAGTGCCGCGACGCCGGGCGAGCGCGGGAGCGTTGTCAGCGGACGACGTCGAAGACGTCCTTCTGCAGCCCGTTGGCGTAGGCCTCGTGCTCAACGAGCTTCAGCTTCTGTGTGTCCTTGTCGGTCGCGCTGAAGAGTCGCTTGCCCGCCCCGAGCAGCAGCGGGAAGACGAGCAGGTGGTAACGGTCGATCAGGCCGGCGTCCGAAAGGGCCCGGTTCAGCGAGGCACTGCCGTGGACGATGATGGGGCCGCCCTCGGTCTCCTTCAGCGCGGCGACCTCGTCGAGGCTGCGCAGGATCGTCGTCTCGCCCCAGTTCGTTACCAGGTCGCCCTCGGTGAGGGTGGTGGAGACGACGTACTTCGGCATCAGCTTGTAGTCGGCGAAGTCCTCCATGTCGGGCCACACCGGGCTGAAGGCCTCGTAGCTGGTCCGGCCCATCAGGACCGCGGCAGCTTCCTTCTGCTCCCGGCCCTTGATCTCGAAGGCCTCGGGGAGGAACTCGACGTCCTTGAAGGTCCACCCGGAGTTCCGGTAACCGGGCTCGCCTCCCGGGCCCTCCACGACGCCGTCGAGCGATATGAAGGCGGTGCTGATCAGGATACGCATCTCGGTTCCTCGATGTCTCGTGTCTGGATCTCAGCGGGTGCGGCCGGTGCACGTTTCGACCACCCTCGCGGCTGCGGTGCACCAGTCACGATCTACGACTGTGCATCACGGAGAAACTCATCGGTCCTCGCCGGCCTTTTACGCAACAGGTCGAGGGTTCAGTGCTCGCAGAGGGAGAACTCTCGCTCGAAGAGCTGCTCGTTGTGTTCGTCGACGAAGAACTTGCGTTCCCGCATGAGTTGTTCACGGTAACTCTTGGCCTGCTGAAGCGTCATGGTCGAGGTGCCGGACCATGGTTGCTGCGGTGGCACGTCGGAGGTCGAGACGATCGGTGTCGACGGATCCACCAGGAAGAACGCGAGGATCTTACGATGTCCCGGGCGGGTCGGGTCCGTGAGGCGGAACGAGTCGACGCGGTGTTGCAGGATGTTCGGAAACGCCAGGCATCGGCCCGCTGGAGTCGATGCCGATCCCAGTACCTGGTTCAACGCGTCCTGGTCCTCCAGCCCGTAGACCTCACGCAGACCGTTGTCGTCGTTCTGTTCGTAGCGCGGGTCGTCGAGTGCCGCCCGGAAGCCGAGCCGGCTTTCGGTGACGTTCTCGCTGTCCCAGTAGTAGATGCCGGTCGAGACGATCCGCTCGTTCATCATCCCCTCGACATGCCAGGAACCGCCGGAGTACTCGGGCTTGTCCGGACTGAGACGAATGGTGGCGAGCTTGACGATGACCTGGAGGCGGCGGCCGCGCAGATCGACTCTGGCGGAGTCGTCGGGGAGCTCCGGCGGTGTGAAGGCCGGCGCGTCCGGAATGACCGGACGGCGGTTCTCCCACCAGTCGTCCTGGGCCTCTTCCCATGCACGAAGGGCTTCCGCGTAACCCTCGCCATCATTGTAGGAGGACTTGTCCGGGTACTCGGGCTCCGAGTCGTACCACCCGTAGGGGTCGGCCTCGATCCGCAAGGGCCGCGGATGGCGCAGATCGGTGAGGACGTTTTCCAGCAGCGGGCGGAAGCGCGCGAACAAGTCCGGGAGCACGGAGGCCAGTTCGCGGTGCTTCTCGGGGTGGACATTGTTGACGTACGAACGGAAGACGACGTCGCCGTCGGTGCTCACGTCGACGTCTGTGGGCAGCCATTGGAACTTCTCCGAGAACTCGTACTTCGAGTAGCGGTCGGTCGGGTTGCTCCATGCCCTCTCGGGTGCCGCGCTTACGTCTCTCACCAGGCAGAACAGTGAGGGATGAACCAGATCCAGTACCTGGCGGTCGGATCCGGGATGCCAGTCCTGCTGTGCTTCCGGCACCTGCTCAAGGACCCGAACCGCCTCGCGCAGCCGCGACCTGAGCTTGTCGTCGACCAGCGTGTCCGACTGCCACACCCCGTCGACGGCGGACACCTCGGCGCCGGTTCTTTCGTCCCGGAGTGCTGCGTAGTGCCGAAGTTCGGCAAGAACATAGGCAGCTTGGGCTTCGGTGAGGCCCTGGGCAACAGCTTCCTGCGTCCACCGGGCGACGATGTCGGCATCGTTCATCTTGTCGAACCACCCCGGCTTCGCCCGAATGAGCGCGCTGCACCGCATCATCTCAAGCTCCCGCCGCGTTCGCGGGCTTGCGAACGATATGGAACGGGAAGCGTGAAACGGCAGTGGAAAAGCAGACAGACCCGTCAACTTGCTCGGTCCTCCCAGTTGGTACGCGGTGGCCGGAAGGATACTCGAGCCGTAGGTACCGAGCGGGGCGTCGCGCTCATCACCGCTGGGCCCCAGCGTGAACACTGTCGCTCCCTGTCTCCCTCGTTGTGCTGTGCGCTTTTCCTCCGAGCACGTGCTGGGAGGCGATGCCTCGTCTCATGGGGGACCTCGGCTCACGTCGCCAGAACCTGACGGTTCGAAGATGTCGACGGTGTCAGATCCGTGAACGAGGTCGGCCACGCGACGTCATCGATGGCGAGCCACGGCGCGGCGGCCAGGGCGGTGGGTGTCGTTCCGGTGAACGCTGCGACCTCGCGGTGGAGGTGGGCCTGATCGGCGTAGCCGCTTGCGGCCGCCACCCGGGCGGCGGCGTTGCCCGCCGCGAGGAGATGGGCGGCGTGGTCGAAGCGCACCAGCCGGGCGGCGCGCTTGGGGGTGAGGCCGATCTGGGACCGGAAGCGGGACCACAGGCGCTTGCGGCTCCATCCCAGCTCGTTCGCCAGACTGTCGACGCGCACCCGTCCCCGGCTGGTGAGCATCAGCCGCCAGGCAGCGGCCACCTCTGGATCAAGCGGCGGGCGGGTGCTCAGCCGTCGGTCAAGGGCATCCACCGCGATCACGAACCGCTCGTCCCACGACGCGGCGGCCCGCAGCCTGTCCTCGGCTCGCCCGGCGTCGCGGCCCCACACATCCTCCAGGGAGACCACCCTCCCGCTGAGGTCGGTCGATGCGCCGAGCACCGCAGCCGCCAGGACCGGCGACAACCGGATCTGGAGGCACTCGATCCCCCCGGCCGCCCGTCCTCCGAGCCGGAGATCGCCCGGTACCAGGCCAACGACCGTGCTGCCGATGTCGCGCCGGCCGGGGGTGTTGTGGACCAGGCTGCCTCCGTCGCTCAGGTCCACGAACAGGGTGACCGAGGGGTGCGCGACCATGGCGATTTCCACGCGTTCCGGCGCACGTTGGCGGAACCCAGCCATGCTGACGCCCGGCAGCCGGCCCGGCTGCCGGGGCACGGCGACTTCCACCGACGCCCAGTCAGGTGGTGCTTCGACGGGTTCCACGACACCAGGCTAGCCGGTGGATGTCAGTGGCTCGTCGCTGCGAAGTCCAGCAGCAACGACCCGGCTGATCAAGACGGCCGTTCGATCACCAAGTCCCGAGAGCGGTACGACAGCGGCTACTTGCGCGACGGGTGCTCCGGCAGGGCGAGCCAGTCCGACCAGGAAACCTCGCGGCCGAGAAAGCGCGGTCGCTCGAACGGCCAGTCAGCGACGATCCACTGCGGCACCAGCGCATCAAGGGCCTGCTCGACCGTGCTGCCCACCAGATCGTCCACCACCCACCAGGAGACCTCGCCGTCCGCGCCGGCCCTCTCCGGCGGGTCGATGTAGACGCAGCCGAGCAGAGCCGTCTCCGCCGCGTCGAACAGCGCGTAGTTGAAGGACTGGTGTGCGGCGATCTCCTTCTCGTGCCGCAACAGATCGGCCTGGTCGGCCTCGTAGGTCATGGTGGCCGCGGGCCATCCCCAAGCCGGGCCGAAGATGCTCCACAACCGCTCGCGCGAGCCCATCACAGCCGGATAGTCAAGCGGAGTGTCCGCCTCTCGGATCGGCCGCAGGTGATGACCACCGCCCGGCAGTGGTACCAGGGCAGGGTGGACGAAGTCATCGGGAAGCCAGCTCATGGCGCCCGACGGTAGCAGTGCGCGGCCGTCCGCTCCCCTGGATTTCGCCCGTACCGGGCCTCCACGGCGAACGCACCGGCGAAATCACCGACAGCCAGTGAGCCTCGCGGCGCCCGACCCGAACCGGGTCTCATGCGGCGCTTCGAGGGCCTGGCCGCCGGCGTCGACCACCCGCTGATGTACCGCGTCCACGTCGCCGCTCACCACGTAGACCGCACGGGCGCCTGTCCGCATGCGCCCGTGCACGCTGTCGGTGTGCCGGGTCGAACCGAACGCCAGCGCGCCGCCGCCGGGCCGGCGCAGCTCGGCATGCCCGATCGCGCCGTGCTCGTCAGGCGCGGCGGCGGATGTCGAGAACGAGCTACCGGCTACGTCCCAGAGGTGCCGGCAGCCGCACCCGGCGGCAGCGGGAGAAGGAGAAGCCAGCATGGCGATTCAGCGGATGGACAACGTCGGCATCGTGGTCGAGGACATGGACGCAGCCATCGCGTTCTTCGTGGAACTCGGCATGGAGTTGGAGGGCCGGGCGGAGGTCGAGGGTCCCGTCGCCGACCAGTGCACCGGGCTCAAGGGCGTTCGCTGTGACCTCGCGATGGTCAGAACCCCTGACGGCCACAGTCGGCTCGAGCCGGCGAAGTACCGCAGCCCCGCGGCGATCAGTGCCGGGCCACGCAACCAGCCGCACAACATCCTGGGCACGCACCGCGTCATGTTCACCGTCGACGACATCGAGGGCACAGTCGCCCGCCTGCGCACTCACGGCGCCGAACTTGTCGGCGAGCTGGCGCGGTACGAGGACGGCTACCGGCTCTGCTACGTCCGCGGCCCCGAGGGCATCATCGTCGGACTGGCCGAGCAGCTCGGCTGAAGGCGGGCCAGGGGAGAAACGGCTGCGTCCGACCGATCACGTATGTCTTTCCCGCGCACAGCCGTCCCGCTGTCCGCGACGCCGGCCCGGCTCCCTTACTGGTCACCTGAGTCGGCGGCGGGTGTGAGGGAGAAGACGCGGATGTGGCGGCGACTGTGTCTGACGAAGTCGTCGAAGACGGGCATGACCTTGAGGATGCGGTGTCGGGCCTCGTCCTGCTGGCGAGGTGTGAGCAGGTGGGCGTGGACGGGAATGGATGTGCCCTTCCAGTCGATCACGGCACGGGGGTCGCGCAGGAGGTGGCAGGACCAGGCCGGGTGGTGGCGCCGGCCGAAGTTCGTCGCCATGACCAGGAAGCTGCCGGAGGTGTCCTGGTCGGTGATCAGGGGGGTGAGGTGGGGTGTGCCGTCGCGGCGGGTCGTCCGCAGGACGGCGGTGGGAGACAGGATGCGGCTGGGCATCCACCGGTTCTTGGTGAGGCGGTGGGTCAGCAGGTCCAGCGGTGGGAGCAGGCGCGGCCCCCAGCGCCGCAGGAGCGGGCTGTTGCCCACGCCCGTCAGGAGGCTTCGGTGAAGGCGCGCTGCGGCTCGGGCGGCCGGGCCGCGGTGTTCGGTCATAGGTTCTCTCCATGGTCACGGGTCGGCTTGCGGCCGTCGGTGGGGAAGGGGTGGCCGGTCAGGTGTTGCGACAGTCGCCACAGGCGTTCGGCGGCGCGTGGGTCGGTGGCGCGTCGCGCCGCTCGGACGGGAACGGGTGGCCCGGAGCACTCCCATCGACCACCGGGGCCGAGGAGGTCCCCGCCGTCGATGTGCGGGTCGGTGGCGGCTCTCAGCAGTGACAGCGCTCCCTGTGCGGGAGATTGCCGGCGCGCTTGCACCCACTCCAGGGCACGCGCCTCCAGGTGGCGTGCGTCTGCGCGCAGGTCACGGGAGCCCAGGGTGGTGTTGACCAGGCCGGGGTGGGCGGCGATGGATCGCAGCGGCAGGCCGCGGGCGTCGGCGAAGGCGTGGAGGCCGTGGGTGAACAGCAGGTTCGCCAGCTTGGAGTCGAAGTACGCCGTCCATCGGTGGTAGCGGCGGGGCGCCGCCGCCTGATCGGGGCGGAAGCGGCCGAGCCAGTGGAGCACCGAGGTCACGTTCACCACCCGTGGCTGGGGCGCGTTCAGCAGCCCCGGCAGCAGATGACCGGTCAGGGCGAAGTGGCCGAGGTGGTTGACGGCGAAGTGGGCTTCGTGGCCGTCCGCGCTGCGGGTGGGAGGCAGAGCGGCGACGCCGGCGTTGTTGACCAGGACGTCCACCCGCCCGCCGGCCAGGCCAAGGATGTCCCTGGCAGCTCGGCGCACCTGCTCCAGCTGGGCCAAGTCGCACGGGACGTTGTCCATTCGGTTGCCCCACGCTCGCCGGCGCGACATTGTCGCCGCCGTGTGCCCTCGCTCCCCTGCGGCGGTGCAGAGCGTGAGGACGTGAGCCCCGTGCCGGGCCAGATACTCAGCGGCCGCCAGTCCGATACCCCGGTCGGCGCCGGTGACCACCGCGGTCCGCCCGGACAGGTCGGGAATCTCGGACAGCGACCACCCGCCCCGTGGGCGGGCCCAGCGTCGCCACGGTGGAGGAGGCACGGCAGGACCGCATCCGGACGGGGCACCAGCCCCGGGCCGGGTTCGCTGATCTTCAGTCATGCCAGGCTCAACGACGGTCGGCACCGGGAGTGGTGCCGCGATTCCGGTCGGGTGGGGAGGCGCCGGCGATGGCTGAGAGTGCGGCAGCCGGCTGTGCATGGAAGGGACCGTGTCACAGGCGCAGGTACACGGTGGCCGTGCATACCGCGGTCCCCAGACCGGCTCCCAGGAGAACCTGTGCCGGTGTGTGGACGCGCAGATGCAGGCGGGACCAGGCGATCGCCGCGACGAGCAGATACAGCACAGACCCCCGCACGTCCACCAGAAGTGTCACGAGGGTGGTGCTGGCAGCGGCGGAGCTGGTGTGCAGGGAGACGTTGCCGGTCCAGGTGCAAGCCAGCACCAGAGCGGTCAGAAGCAAGGCGGTACGCCCGAGTGCCAGCAGAGCCGGGGGCGCGCCCAGGTGTCCGCAGACCAGCCACACGGCAGCCGCAACGATGACACTCGCCCCCAGCAGCGCCAGCCGTGGCCCGCGCTGGGAGGGCACGGGACTCGGCCACCAGCCCAGGCGGGCGCCCGCGACAGCGAGAGCGGCACACAGCAGTGCCCAGCTTCCACTTCC
This sequence comes from Streptomyces sp. E2N166, assembly GCF_003671715.1. GTDB lineage: Bacteria > Actinomycetota > Actinomycetes > Streptomycetales > Streptomycetaceae > Streptomyces > Streptomyces thinghirensis. The sequence continues at coordinate 280,977 of NZ_RAIF01000006.1, forward strand.
CCCCAGCCCCCACAGCAGCCCGTAGTGACTCGGCCGGACGAGGTGCCAGCCGACTGCGGCGCCGGCGACCACCGGCAGCAGTGGCGGGGTGAAGCACGTGCTCAGCAGCCGCGCCCACCACGTCCGGTCGTATTCCACAGTGATCATCAGCACGATCGGTGAACGAGCGGTTCGCAGCGAAGTTGCACAGCCGGGCACATCCCCGCGCGGCCTTCCGCCGTTGTGCCGTACACAAGTTGGCCTTCTGGGAGGAGAGCGGCGTGGGACCAGCCACCCGACTGCACATCGACGCCGTCCACAAGGCGTACGGCCGGCGCTCCGTGCTCCGCGGCACCGACTTCACCGTGTCGGCAGGCATGCTCGCCGGAGTGGTGGGAGAGAACGGATCGGGGAAGAGCACACTGCTCCGCATCGCCGTCGGAATGCTTTCGCCCGACCGCGGAACGGTCCGGCGCTCCGGCACGCTCGGCTACTGCCCGCAGAAGTCGGTCATCAACGACACGCTGACCGTCGCCCAGCATCTGCGGCTGTTCCAGGTCGCCTACCGGCTGCCGGACCTGCACTACGCATGGGAACTGGTGGACCTGCTCGGCTTCCACGCCGAACGACGCACTCGAGCGGGTGAACTCAGCGGCGGGACCCGCCAGAAACTGAACCTGGCCCTGGCGCTCATGCACGACCCGCCGCTGCTGGTACTAGACGAGCCCTACCAGGGCTTCGACTGGGACACCCACCAGCGCTTCTGGCACCTGGCCGGACGGCTCCGCAGCCGGGGCCAGGCCGTGGTCGTGGTCTCGCATCTCCTGCACGACTTCCAGCATTTCGACAGCATCCACCACCTGCGCGAGGGCCGGCTGCATGCGGAGGCCGTGACGCGATGAAACACCACTGGACCGCTTTCACCGTCGCTCTCGGCTTCACCCTGACGGGCCACCTGCGCAACCGCCTGGCCATGAGCATGACCGCGTTCTTCATCCCCACCTGGATCTACGTGGTCCGCGCGACCGCCCTGGACAAGAGCATCACCTTCCACACCAGCGCACTCGGCACCGAGGTGACCGCCTCGATGAACCGCACGATCCAGATCTCCAGCGCGCTGCACGCCGTCACCGTCATCGCCGGCTTCATGATGTTCATGGCCACCTTCAGCGCCCGGGACATGGACCAGCGCCTTGTCCTCGCCGGCTACCCCCGCGCCCACCTGCTCGCCGCCAAGATCGTCGCCCTGCTCCTGATCACAGCGGCACTGACCTGCTACTCCACCGGCCTGCTGCTCCTGTCCTGGCCGCTGGCCCAGCCGTGGGCGGTCGCCGCAGCCCTGGCGGCGGCGATCCTGGCGTACGGCGGGCTGGGCCTCGTGGCCGGCTTCCTGCTGCGGGGCGAACTGGAAGGCTTCTTCGTCGTGGTCATGGCTACGCTGATCGACGTCGGCATGCAGAGCCCCGTCTCCAACCCCGCGGGAGACCAGACCGGGCTGAACGCCCTGCCGCTGTACGGCCCCGCCCAAGCAGCTCTTGCCTCCGCGTTCACCCCCACGCATTCCCTCACCTGCTCAGCCCGTGCCCTCGCCTGGTTCGCCGCCACCAGCGCCCTGGCCGCGCTCGTCTTCCATTTGCGCACCCGGCGCCATCAGCGCCCCATGCCCTGCGTCGGACTGGCCAGTGCCCCCACGCAGAATGAGTGCCGAGAAGGAGATCGCTCCGCTGTCTCATGAGACACAGCGAAGTCTGGTGAAGGACGGCTTCCGGATGGGACTCGCCGTCCGGGCCGGCCGGGTGGTGTCGCGGCCGCACGTGCGCTCCCTCTCCGAGCTGCGCCGGGCCGGGATGCCGCCGTGGTGAACGGTGTGCCGCCCTATAGGCTGGAGTTGCCTGTCCCACCGGTGGGCCTTCGCCCACCTACGGACCCACGCGCACCGCGTCCCAGGCCGGCATCCTGCCGACGGTGAGCGCCCCGGCCGCACGCGCGGCGGACGAGGACCGCGCCGGTTGCGACCGCGACCTGTTCCGCCAGTGGGCCGAGCCCACCGCGACGGCTGCGACGCCCGCCGGGAGATTTTCGCCGAACGGGACTCCGACGTCTCCGACCGACACGACCCAGGCCCTCCCTCATCTGTGAGATCGCAGGCCGGGCTCCGCACGAGGCACGACCGTGCCCGCGACAAGAATTGCGACGATGCCCGTGCCCACGAGGACGCATACCGTCTCGCCGGTCTCCTGGCGCTGCTCATCACCGGCAAACGCAAGGGATCCGGCTGTTGGACCGAATGAGCGAGCCGTCGAAGTGCCATTGCGTGACGCCCGGGAGCGCGGTGCGGCCTGGTCGGCATTGTGGTTGCACGTGACCTCCAGGGAGCCTCCCCTGAAGCGAATGGAGACGCTCGTGAACGATCAATCACCGAGCCCGGCCCTTCCGCCTGTGGTGGACAGAGAGACCTACCAGGAAGCGCGGGAAGCTCTGCTCGCACGGGAGAAGGCGCACACCCGTGAAGGAGACGCGATCGCGGCGGCGCGGCGGCGGCTGCCGATGGTGGAGGTCGATGCCACCATCGAGGTCATTGGCCCTGACGGACCGATCACGATCCTCGACGTGTTCGAGGGCCGCAAGCAGCTCATCGCGTACTTCCACGCCTGGTGGCCCGGACGACCCGCCGCCGGGCAGTGCGAGGGTTGCACGTTCTTCAACAGTCAGGTCCGCGAGCTGTCCTACATCCACTCCCGCGACGCCACGTACGCCACGCTCTGCAAGGGCCCATACCGAGAGAGCGTCCGCTACCGAGACTTCCTGGGCTTGGACATGCCGTGGTACTCGGTCGAGAAGACGGCGCCGCGGCTCTTGGAGGGCCGTGACTGGCAGCGTCACCACCTCGTCTGCTATGTCCGCGACGGGAAGCGGGTGTTCGAGACGTACTACACAGGCGGTCGCGGCGTCGAGGTCATGACGCCCACCCACGGGCTGCTGGACATGACCGTCTACGGACGCCAGGAGGCTTGGGAGGACTCCCCCAGCGGCTGGCCCCAGCCCTGGTACTCCGCCGAGAACCCCGAGGAGTGGCGTACGAACGGGCGCCCCATCGCCCAGTGGTCCCGCATCGAAGCCGGCCGCTCCGACGAACTGACCTAGAGGTTGTCGTTCGGCGAGATCCGAACGACACCCCTGGTCCTGCGCGTCTCGGGCGCCTCCAGCCAAGGGAAGGCTGCCCTGCTGTTGCGGTGAGTTGCGACGGCGTCGGACACCGCGGTTATGCGCGTGCGGCTGTGCCGGCTCGGTAACAGAGCGGTTCGCGGCTGCCCCACCGACGGTCGGCGACCGTGCGTGTTCGGCACGGGGATCGGGGCGGTGAGGTGGCGATCAAATGTGGACGGCGTCGGCGTCGATCGCATCACCGGCACGGCGCCGACCACTCAGTGAGCCGGGATCGGCACGGTCGACGGCCGCCACTCTCGCCTGATCAACCCGAACACCCATGAGTCGGATACCTCGCCGTTCACGACGCAGTCTTCCCGCAACGTCCCTTCACGCACGAATCCGATCTTCTCCAAAACCCGGGCAGAGGCCACGTTGCGCGTGTCGGTCTCGGCCTGAACCCGATTCAGGTCCAGCGTGTCGAACGCCCACTGCAGCAAGGCGTGCGCGGCCTCCGTCGCGTATCCGTTGCCCCACATCGCATCGTCGAGGCAGTAGCCCAACGACGCGCTGCGGTGGCCCGGGTCCCATTCGGTCAGACCGCACCAGCCGACGAAGGCACCGTCGGACGCACGGTCGATGGCCACTCGCGCCCCGGTGCCCTCGTCCGCCATCTTCCCGCAAATCGCGAGGAAGCGTTCAGCGCGAGCCTGGTCGTTCCACGGCGCGGAGTCCCAGAAGCGCATCACGTGGGTGCTGCTGTGCAGCGCGAAAAGGCGGTCCGCGTCGGCGTCGGTGAAGGGCCGCAGTCGCAGGCGAGCGGTGTGCAGTGTGGGAGTCGCCAAAGTCATGGGCGCCATACTGCATCCTCACGGGCGGGCACAGCATCGAATATCCGGCCGACCACCGGATCTTGGACGCCGACTGGGGCTCAGGGCCCCTGACCGCCGCACTGCGCGACCCCGGTGCAGTCGTCACCGGGTTCGGCGCCGGCGCCGGGATGCCGGCGCTCGCCAGGCGGAGGCTCGGTGACGACGTAGCCCTGCACCGTTGCACGCCATGATCGATGCTTCCACCAACGCCGGATTTCGTCTGTCCGTCATCAGTGAACCGCAACCTGGCCCAGCAGCCCGTAAGTTGGCTCCTCCCCCGTCCCCGCCACAAGGCTCCGCGGCGGCGGTCTCGTCACGAGTCGGCGAAGGTGGCCGCCCCCACGGCTCCTCCGACATCGCCCGCAGCACGTCGACCGCCCCACGGCCGATGCGCCGGGCCGGCTCGGACACCGTGGCGTCCTGGTCACAGCCGACAGCCTTTCTTCAGAGCTTGATTTCGGCAGCCTCTAATGTCAGGCTGCCTGACATAAGCATCAATGGTCGATCCGAGGAGACGGCATGACCATCGAATACGCCACCCGCTACCGACAGGCGTCGCGCATTCCCCCGGAGCCCGGCAAGCCGTACTTCATCGAGAAGGGCGAGGGGGACCGCGCCCACCTGTTCGGCGATCTGATCACCATCTACGCGGGCGGCGAGCAGACCGAGAACACCTTCAACTTCTTCACCGTCGAAGGCCCGAAGGGCGACATCATCCCGGCCCACCTGCACACCGACACGCACGAGGTCTTCTACATCACCCAGGGCGCCGTACGGCTGTTCGTTGAGGACACCGAGGGCAATCAGCAGGAGAAGCTGCTCACCCCCGGCGACTTCGGCTTCGTACCCAAGAACTGCCGGCACGCCTACCGCATGGAGCGCCACCACAGCCAGGTCGTCGGCGTCGCCGCCGGCCCGGGGGGCACGTTCGAGCGGTTCTTCGAAAACCTGGGCGCGCCCGCTGAGCAACTCGGTCTGCCGCACCAGCCCGTCATACCGGCGTCCCACAAGTTCGCCAGCGTTCCCGAGCAGTACGACGTGCGATTTCTGCCGGACCACCAGTGGCGGAACCGGTGACGGCAACCGGGCCCTCCCTGCGGGAACTGATCGCCGCACCTCACCCCGACCATGCTCCGTTGCCGCCCGCCGCCCCGAGCGAGCCCGGCGTACACGAACTGCGCGGCGTGCCCTACGCCGAAGTCGAAGGCGGCCGTCCCCTGGAACTCGATCTCTGGTTGCCCGGGGCCTCCCTGACAGGGCCCTTCCCGCTGGTGCTGTTCGTACACGGCGGCGCTTGGCGACGAGGCCGGCGCGACGACATGGGAATGCGCACGCGCCACTGGGCCCCCCGGCCCTTCGGACGCATCGCGGCGGAGGGCTTCGCCGTCGCCTGCGCCGACTACCGGCTCAGCGGCGAGGCCACCTTCCCCGCCCCCCTCGACGATCTGCGCGCCGCCCTGCGCTGGCTCGCCCTGCGCTCCGCCGAACTCGGCATCGACACCAGCAGAACGATCGTGTGGGGCGAGTCCGCCGGCGGGCATCTCGCCTCGCTCCTCGCCCTGACCCACTCCGACCCGCCGCTGGTCGGCGCCGTGATCTGGTACGGACCGAGCGACCTCACCACCGCACGGGGCCGCTTCACTCCCGAGGACGCCGCCACCCCCGAGGCACTCATGCTCGGTACGGCCCCGGCCACCGCCCCGGAACGTGCCCGTGCGGCCAGCCCGCTCACCCACGTGCACGCCGACGCGCCACCGTTCCTCCTCGTCCACGGCGAGCAGGACACCATGGTGCACTGCTCACACAGCCGATCCCTCGCCTCGGCACTGGAGAAGGCGGGCTCGCCGGCCGAGCTGAGGACGGTACCGCGCGCCGACCATGGCTGGCATGGGCTGCCCGATGACCAGGTGGAGGGACTCTTCACCCACTCCCTGGCGTTCGCCCGCAGCCTCGTGGTCTGACGGGCGCCTGCCGTCCCGGGTGCCGCGTACCCGGGCCCGTGGCTTCAGCAGACCGGTGATCTACACCGTGCGAACCTTCGGCCTGCCCGGGTCGGACGTGACGCTCTTCGGCGCCCTGCTGCCGGACAGCGAGCGCCGCTTCAAGGTCGCCGGCCCCGCCGCGGCATGGAGTGCGGTGTGTGCGGCAGCCGGCGCCGCGACCATCTGCCGGTAGCCGGGCCGTGGCCATGGCCGCCAGCACGGTGACCGCGTTCATGGGTCGGTGATGTGTCTCACCGCATCCCGGTTGTGGACGAACGTCGCTTCGGTGCTCGCCGTTCGACAGCACCGTCGGCACTCTGTGTGGCAGGCAGCGGACGCTTTTCCCACCCCGGGTCCGGCAGGGCGGGGGCGGGCATGCGCTCTCGCGCCGCTTCCTCGGGATGCCGGCGCTGCCAGTAGGGGTTCTCGTGTGACAGCTTGCTGGAGACCCTGCCGTACATACCGAAGGTGGCGATGACCAGTCCCATGACGAAGCTGAAGATCACGTTGGTCATGCCGAAGCCGAGGATGTTGGCAGGGCGATCCAGTACGAAGATGTGAGCGAAGCCGCTCAGGACGAAGATCGCACCGACCGTCATGTTGAGGACAGACGCGAAGTTACCGCCGATCACCGCTCCGGCGAGCAGCGCCAGACCGACGATGGTGGAGATGGTGCTGAGCGCGACGTTGGTGGTCATGCCGGCGATCGTGTCGCCCGCCGTGTTGAACGGGCTCAGCGCGTCGGCGAAGCCCAGACCTGCGAAAACCAGTAGGACGACGCCGCAGAAGCCGGCACCATAGCGGTAGACGGTGGCCAGATGGTGATCGACGGGAAGTTCGTCACTTAGCTTCATGCCCCCATTTCGGCGCATGTGCCCGGAATGGATGCGTGCCGGGTCCCCGCCGCCCACTGCCGGAACGCGGCAGCCCGCCCGGCAGCGGCCGGCATGTCCTGCCGACGGGTCGGCCACGCTCTGTTCACGCGCGTGCCCACACGGCGGGTTACCGGGCGGCCCTCGACCGGCGCCGCGAACGGCCGGCAGGCAACCACCGCGTCGCCCAGCCCGCATGCCGGCTCGACCGGTCGGCCGGCCCGGCGGACGCACGCGACCAGGAAGAGGCGCTGAGTGACACTCCGCCATGAGTTCCGCGCGATGGGCTGCCGAGGTGAGTTCGCCCGCACCGGCGCCGTGCCGGGCAGGAATCAGCGCATCCACGACGGGGCACCCGGCGGAAGCACTGACTGGCAGACAGCCGAGAGCGGGAAGGGATTGCGCATGCTTGAAATGCCGCCGACGGCGGCCGCACCGGCCGAACTCGTCGACGCCCCGCTCACCGCGCCCGACGCCACGAACGCCGTCGGCACCGTCCTCAAGCAGGTCATCGACGTACGCCTACGTCACTCGCGTGCCGTCGACCCCGTGTTCGCCGAGGAGCTGGCCGATCGCCTGGCCCGGCTGACCGAGCGGGGCGGCAAACGGCTGCGCACGGCGTTCGCCTGCTGCGGCTGGCGCGCCGGGGGCGGCTCGGGTGACACCACCGCGGTACTGCACACCGGAGCCGCCCTCGAACTGCTCCAGGCGTGCGCCCTCGTACACGACGACGTGATGGACGGGTCCTTGCAGCGCAGGGGCGCACCGGCCATGCACGTCGAACTCGCCCGCGCGCACTGGGCCGCGGGCATGCACGGCTCCGCGGAGTCGTTCGGTACATCCGCCGCCGTGCTCGCCGGCGACCTCGCACTGGCCTGGGCGGACGACCTGTTGACGGAGACGGCACTCGGCACGCCGCACGGACGGCGCCTGCACGAGGAGTGGCAGGCGATGCGTACCGAGATGGTCGCCGGACAGTACCGCGACCTGCGCGCTCAAGCCGCTCGTTCGTCCGGTGTCGACGAGGCGCTCTCCATCGCCGCCCTGAAGAGTGCCCTGTACACCGTCGCCCGGCCCCTCGCCCTGGGCGCGTCCCTGGCCGGCGCCGACGACCACGCGCTGGACGCGCTGCGGGCGGCCGGCCGATGCGCGGGACTGGCCTTCCAGCTCCGTGACGATCTCCTCGGCGCCTTCGGCGACCCGGCACTGACCGGAAAGCCGGCCGACGACGACCTGCGGTCACGCAAGCTCACCTATCTCCTGGCCGTCGCGCTGCGACTCGCCGACGCCACCGGGGACCATCACGCCGCGGCAACGCTGGCACCGGACGCGGATCCCAGGTCCGAGCACGCCGTCGAGCGGATGCGGGCGGCACTGAAGCGCACCGGTGCCCGGGACCTGGTGGAGGCGAAGATCACGGAGCTGACGGACATGAGTCTCGGGCACTTCGAGCGCACCGGCGCACCCCCGGCCGTCCGGCAGGAGTTCACCAGGCTGGTCCAGCGCGCGACGTGCGTGCCCCGGCGCCGTGCGGAGGAAGCGGCGTGAGGAGGGTACCGGGACCGACCGACCTTGTCGTCCGGGCGCCGCAGGTACGGGGACTCTCGGTCCATGATCCGCCAGACCAGGCGGAGCAAGTGCGCGGAGGTCACCGGTCGGTCCTCCCCTAACTCGCCCGACGGTTAGCGGACGCTGGGCTTCGGACACCTGTGCCCGAACCCGGCGCCCGCCGGGCGTTGCCGGGCGTCACGACCGGTCGCCGCTGGCGGTGAGGTCACGAGGACACCGACGACTCCAGGGTGGCGACGGCCTCGGCAAGCCCCGAAGGGCGCGCCAAGCCGGCCGCTGTCTGTCCGGCCCAGCCGGGACCGAGGGTCAGGACAACCGGCCCGCGACGGGCGCCACGCACTCCCCACCGCATTGCGGCCACGTGCTGGGCCAGCGGCCGGCTGGCGGTGCCGCGGGACTGCGCCCACAGCCCCACCGCGGCCGGCCCGGTCCTGCGCACCGCCGCTACGAGCGACTCGACGGGCAGGGCACCACCGAACATTCGCACGGGAACACCTCGCTCGGTCAGTGCCGCGGACAGTACCTCCAAGGGCAGCGTGTGGTTCTCCCCCGGCACGCAGGCGAGCACCGTGGTGGCGCCGGGACGGTCCGCGACCGTGTTGGGCGTGGTTCTCCGTAGCGCGCCGGAGACGTGCCAGGACAGGAAGTGCTCGACCTCGACGTACTTCTCGCCCGATGTCTCCCACTTGCGGCCGACGGCTTGGAGCGTCGGTACGATCACCTCGGTCCAGGCGGCGACCAGTCCGTGCTCGGAGATCGCCGCGAGCAGTAGTTCGTCCAGGGTTGCGGCGTCGAGGCGCAGGGCGGCACGGGCGATCCCCCTGCATTCCTGACGTGCGTCACCCAGGTGCAGCCCGCTCCCCGCCCGGCTGCGGTCCCGGGCCGTACTACGCCCTGGCTCGACAGCCGTCCGCCGGGGTGGGGCCGTGATCGGTGGCTCGTCGCTGCGCGCCATGCGTGCGGCCTCCGCCGGCGCCATCCCCGTCGCCGTCAACGCACACATCCGCTCCAGCCGGGCCACGTCCCCGGGAGCCCAGCGCCGGTGCCGGCCACCTGTGCGCGCGTCGGGGCCGAGCCCGTACCGGCGGTCCCACGTACGGACCGTGGTGGGGGCGACCCCCAGACGCCTGGCTACCTCGCCCGTCGTCAGCCCGCCGCCCGGCGGACCGTCCTCGCCGCTCAGGTCCTCACCGTTTCCCGCAAGCGCGCTCATGGACCCCATCGTACGACGCATAAACGACGCACGTTGCCTGCGTCGTTTATGCGTCCAAGACTGAAGGCACGCGCACGGCGGCCGGCGGCCAGGCACGACGAACCGGCGGACTCGCCGCTCGGTGGACGGCCTTCCGTCCCGTACGACGCACGGCAGGAAGGAACCAGGCCATGAAGACGAACACGCGACCGGCCACCGCCCTCGTCCCGCCCGTGGAGGAGACGCTGAACGAGGAGGACCTGGCCCGTGGCCTGGCCGCCGCCGACGAGGAAGCGTTCGCGATCATCTACCGGCGCTGGGGCTCGCTCGTCCACACCATGGCCACCCGGTCCCTCGGCGACGCCTGCGAGGCCGAGGACGTGACGCAGCAGGTCTTCATCGGCGCCTGGCGCGGACGGCACGGTTTCCGGCCCGAACGGGGCGCGCTCGGCGCCTGGCTGATCGGCATCACGCGCCGCAAGATCGTCGATGCGTTGGCAGCCAGAACGAGGCGTCTGGCCCTCGTCGACTCGGCCATGCACGACGCCACGCCCGCCCGGTTCGTCCAGTCGGCGCCTGACGAAGTACTGGACCGCGTGCTCCTCGTCGATGCCCTGTCCCGGCTGCCTCACGCTCAGCGAGAGGTGCTGTGCATGGCCTTCTACGAAGACCTGACACAGGTGCAGATAGCGGAACGCACCGGTGTGCCCCTGGGCACGGTCAAGAGTCACACCCGCCGCGGCCTGCACCGGCTGCGTCTGGTGATCGACCAGGCCCGCGCGCACGGCACGAACGACTGGCCGAATCGAGGGACCCATGCCGCGGGCGCATCCGTGACACCGCGGAACAGCGAAACACAACCGAGACTCCGCTCGAAGGGATGATCCCCATGATTTCCCGGACCCACATCGCCGTCGCCGCCTCGGCCGGTGCCTGCGCCCTGGCCCTCGGCGTGACCGCACCCGCCATGGCGGCTCCCGCCCAGGCACAGGACAAGGCCATGGTCTCCGTCTTCCACGGTATTCCGGGAATGACGGTCGACGTCTACGCCAACGGTGACGAGCTGCTCAGCGACTTCAAGCCCGGCACGGTCACCGATCCGCAGTCCCTCGACGCCGGGACCTACGACATCCGGATATTCGAAGCGGGCCAAGGCCCCGACGGCACACCGGCACTCGAGAAGCAGGTGAAGGTGCCTGAAGGCGGCAACGCCACGGTCGCCGCACACCTCTCCGCCGACGGCGACCCCCAGCTGACGGCGTTCACCAACGACGTCTCGAAGGTGGACGCCGGCAAGGCACGCCTGACCGTCCGCCATGTGGCGGCCGCTCCCGCCGTGGACGTACGGGCCGGCGGGCAGCCCGTCTTCACCGACCTGACCAACCCCAACGAGGACACCGCGGCAGTCGACGCGGGCACCGTGAACACCGACGTCGTCCTAGCCGGCACGGACACCGTGGCCATCGGACCGGCCGCCCTCGACCTGAAGGAAGGGACGAGCAACGTCGTCTACGCCTGGGGCAGCGCCGAGGACAAGAACCTGGCCCTGGCCACCCAGACGTTCAGCGGCATGGAATCGATGCCCAGCGGAGTGCACGCGGGTGGCGGCGGCGCCGCCGCCGCCACGCCGAACTCCTCCGACCAGTGGCTGGCCTGGGCCGCCGCGGCCGGAGCGATCACCGTGGCGGGCGTCCTGGTGGCTCGCCAGGTCGCGGGCCGACGTGGCTGACGCCGCGCGACGGCTGGCCGGACTGACGATGGCGGCTGCCGCACTGGCAGCCGTCCTCGGCGTTTCGGGGCGGACCTCGAATCCGGGACCCGCCCCGCCCGACTTCGGGTCCACGCCTTCGGGCCAGAGGGCGGCCACAGCTCCCTCGCCCGACCGCACGGAGTCACAGGCCGACACGCCCCTGGAGGCGACGCCCGAGCGCGTGCGGATCCCCGACGTCGGCCTTGACGCCCGGGTGCGGCCGGTCGGCGTTACCGAACAGGGCGCCATGACCGTACCCGAGGATCCTTCCGTGTCCGGCTGGTACCGCTACGGTCCGGTCCCGGGAAGCCCTCATGGGTCAGCCGTCCTCGTCGGGCACGTGGACAGCGACACGGGCGCCCTCGGCGAGTTCGCCGCACTCTACGAGGTACAGCGCGGCGACCGTGTCGAAGTACGGCGAGCGAAGGCAGCGCCGGCCGTCTACCGCGTCGTCTCGCGTGCCACCGTACCGAAGGACGAACTGCCGCCCTCCGTGTTCCGCCGGACGGGCGCACCGGTCCTCACACTGATCACTTGTGCGCCGCCGTTCGTACCCGAGCGAGGAGGTTACCGGGCGAACCTCGTCGTCACGGCGGAACCTCTGCAGGGTTGACAGCATTCGGTCGGATGCAGTCGGTGCGTGCACGCCGAACAGCGAAGTCCGGAAGACAGGAGGGGCACGGTGGGCCACGTGGAGCCGTCGCACCTGGCGGAGCTGGCACTCGGTCACGCGAGCAGCGACGCGGACGCCGTCGCCCTGCGGCACGTCGCGTCGTGCCGTCCCTGCCGCGAGGAACTGAAGCTGATGACCCGCGTGGTGACTGCCGCGCGTGACGCGGAGGCGTCGGACCTGCCGACCGCCCCACCCGAGCGCGTCTGGCAACGCATCGCCCGGGAGCTGTCCCATGGGGCCCACAGGCTGCCGCACTCCATTGAACAACGCCCCGGTCGGCGGCACCGGTCTCCGTGGTGGCACCGCGTGCGCTGAGCCTTCCGCCGCTGGTGTCGATGCCTAAGCCCTGCCCGCTTCCGACCCCTCCCCCGCCTGGGACACCTACGCATTCGACGAGAACTGCGCGCACGAGCACGGCCCGCTCACCGCGGTGAGCGGGCACTGAAACTCCGGGCCGGGCGCCCATGACCTCGGCGACGTTCTCCACCCGGCGTTCGGCCGCCCCGGCCTTCGTCCGCGGCGCGGGGCACCGGAGGCCGACGCACCCCACGGCGAGCTGGGCTCGGCAGCGGTCCGGCCCCCGGCGCCGGACGCCACGACGGTCCGTGCGATCGCCGAGCCGTCCTGGACCCACGAGGAACGCTGAGGCTGGGACGCTGCCCCGCCGTCACGGGGCCCGCTCCTGTGGCGACCTATCCGAGGACCGCTCCCACGGGCGCCGGTGACCCGTCCCAGCTCATACGTGACCAGGGGAGGGTCAGTTCGTCCGTGCCGCGTACCGGCCGGGGGGCCAGGTCCTCGATACGCGCGGCCTCCCGGTGCCGGGCGAACACGGTGTCGGCGTAACGGTGGCCGGTGTCGGCGGCGATGAACAAGGCGGTACGGCCGGGCTCCCCGCGGCGTTCCCACTGGGCAGCGAGGTAGGCGGCTCCGGTGGACAGGCCCGCGAACACGGCGTGCCGGCGCAGCAGGTCGACGCTGCCGGCGAGGGCGGCGTCGAAGGCGAGCCAGTGCAGGGTGTCGTAGAGGTCGTGGCGGACGTTGCCGAAGGGGATGGAGCTGCCGATGCCGGCGATGATGATCTCCGGATCGGCGACGTGCTCGCTGCCGAAGGTGACACTCCCGTACGGCTGGACGCCCACGAGTCGTACGTCGACGGAGCGTTTACTCAGGTAGTGGGCGAGGGCGCCGGTGGAGGCCCCGGAGCCCACGCCGCCGACGAGGGTGAGGGAGTCGCCTCCGGTCCGGTCGTGGATCCGTTCGGCGACGGCTTCGTAGCCGAGGTAGTGGATGTCGTCGTGGTACTGGCGCATCCAGTGGTAGTCCGGGTTCTCCCGCAGGATTTCGCGGACGCGGGCGACGCGGCGGTTCTGGTCGAGCTTGAGACTGCTGCTGGGCGGCATCTGCTCCAGGTGGGCGCCGAGTATGTCCAGTTGGATACGCAGGGTGTTGTCGACGGTGGTGGAGCCGACGATGTGGCATCGCATGCCGTAGCGGTGGCAGGCCAGGGCGAGTGCGTAGGCGTAGATGCCGCTGGAGCTGTCGACGAGGGTGTCACCGCGCCGTACGGATCCGCTGTCGAGCAGGTGGCGTACGGCGGCCAGGGCGGAGACGACCTTCATGGTCTCGAAGCGAAGGCAGAGGAGGCCGTCGTCGAGGCGTATCAGGTCCGGGCGGCCGATGGCTTCCGAGATGTGTTCGTCCACGGGAGCTCCTCACTGGTGTGGGACGCGAAGGTGGTGAAGGTCCGGGTCGGTGTGATGCCCTCGCGGTCCAGGGCACGGGTGCAGCGGCGCAGCCTGTGGTGCAGTCCGGGAGTGCGGGGGTCGTAGAGGACCCCGGCGACGTTGCCGCTGTGAGCGATCTGCACGCCGACGGCACCCGTGCTGTCCGCGATGCCGGTGAGGGCCGGGAACTCCTGGTGGCGCAGGACACGTTGGCGCAGGCGGGCGCTGGCGGTGCCGACCCGGCCGAGCAGGGCGGTGTCGACGTCTGCCACCGCCCTGCGGAGCATACGGCGCAGGTGTCCGTAGGCGGCGAGATCGTCGTCGTGGTGAAGGGCGGGGAGGGAGAGGGTGTCGATCGGTGCGCCTCCGGCGAGCGCGCACCCGACCACCACGGCGGGCGGTAGCGCGGAGCCCAGAACTTCCAGGACACGGCCCTCGCGCTGCGCGAAGAGCAGTGGGCGTGCACCGTGCATCAGGGGGTCGCTGGCGCCTTCGGCACGCACCGCGATCCGGGCGATCGTGCCCGCCGGCAGCAGCACGCCCCAGGAGTCGGCGACCGCCCGCACAGTGGCGATGACGTCACTGGTGGAGGAGCCCATGCCGAGACCGACGGGGAGGTCCCCGGTGAGGGTCAGCTCCCCGCCGCAGGGCTCCGTGTCGCGGCGTGCGGCGCACTCCCGTACCGCGAGTACGGCCGCCGCCTGCGCCTTGGTCCGGCCGGCGGGCGCCACCGTCACCTCGTCCGGCGGGCTGCCGGGCCGGTGCACGAACCGGGCGGTGCTGCCCGGTCCGTTCATGGGCAGTGTGACCAGTGCGTGGACGGCGCGACGCCGCTCGTCGAGGAAGACGCCTTGCAAGATCTCGCCGTGATGGCAGGCGGCGCGTCCGGTGCCCTCCGTGCCACGGGCTGCGGCCTCCGGCGGGCGGATGGCGGCCGTCATGCGTCGGCCGCCACCCGGTAGCGGTACAGGGTCGTGGGTTCGGCGCTGAACTGGGAGAAGGGGAAGGGCTCCGCGGACAGGGCGGTCACGCCCTGTCCGAGAAAGGCCCTTGCCACGGCGCTGCCGGTCTGGGCGTAGACCACCAGGGGCACGCCGCGTTCGCGGCAGCGGGCCAGGACGGTGTCGAAGCTGCCGTTGCTGAGGGTCATGCCGGTGGCCACGACGGCGTCGGCGGTGTCGAGGACCTCGTGCATGTCGTCGGTGACCGGGTCGCCCCATTGGGTGGTGCGCAGGTTGAAGTCGCAGAGCAGGGGATCACCGCCGCGCTCGCGGATGGCAGCGACGAGCGGGTTGACCACCCCGATCAGACCCACCCTGGCCCCGGCCTCGATGTCCAAGAGCCCGGCGATGGCTGCGTCCCGGGCCAGCGCCCGGGTCTCGGGGGTCCCGGCGGGCAGGGTGACCGGCTCCGCCTCGGTCGCCTCCCGGTGCGGTCGGGCGGCACTGAGGTAGGCGTCGAGCGCGGCGACCCGCAGCGGCCTCGGCGACTCGCGCAGCAGCGTGTCGAGCGTGGCACCGGAGGCGTCGCGGCATATGGAAGCGTCGACCTCGCCCGCCTCGAACGCGCACCCGCCGAAGGAACCACCCAGGCGGACGAGAACGTACTGGTTGAGGTAAGTGGTGTTCCCGCCGGCCAGCCGGGTGCCGTGGTGCGTCCAGAACACGCTGGTGGCGACGAGGTCGGCGGGGCGGGGGCCGTGCTCGCCGGCCAGGACGGCGGCCAGAAGTTCCTCGGTGTTCTTCATCGCTGTCCTCCGGAGCGGGGCGTGTCGTGGGTGACGCGGAAGAGGAAGGTCAGAACGCCGTCCTGCCAGTCGTGGAGATGGTCGATCCGAGGGCTGAGCCCGTTGTCCAAGGCGTGCTGGACCAGGGTCCGCAGATCCGCGGTGTTGGAGGCGATGACGTAGATCTCGCCGCCGGGGGCCAGCAGGTCCCTTTCCGCGATCTGGGCGAAGAACCTCGCCAGCAGCGGGGCGCCCACGCAGACGTTGCGTACGACGTCCGGGTCGTCGCTGACGGTCTGGCTGACGGCGGGCGGGTTGAAGGTGACCACGTCCAGCCGGGCACCGTCCGGGAGAGCGTCGAAGACGTCACTCACCGCGGGGAGGAACGCGGTTTCGGGGCGCTCGCCGACCAGGCGCCGGTAGTGACCGGTGGCGGCGGCCACACTCTCCGCGTGGACGTCGAGCGCGTGGATCTCCCGAGCGCCACGGATGCCCGCCGCCACGGCCTCGACGCCCAGGCCGACGCCCATGGCGGCGTACCGGAGGCCGCGGGTCTCGATACGGCCGTCGAGCACCCGCTCGTGGATCAGGCGGCTGGTCCAGCCGGGTATGAAGACGCCGGGCGGAACGTCGAACGTCCAGCCGTTCCACTCGTAGGTACGAGTGGTGTGCAGGTCGGCCTTGGGCTGGTTGAGGGCGATGATCCGGTCGGCGGGCAGAGGTGGGGGCAGCTGCTCCAGAAGAGCTTGGCCGATCGAGTAGCGGTCCATGGGGTCCTTCTCCTCTCGCATAACGGGGTGGTGTGCGCCCACGTCGAAGTGCGGCCTGTCCGGCGGGCGTTCACGTCCGCCGGACAGGCCCTGGCACGCGGTGACTCAACCCTTGAGTTCGCGCAGGTAGGTGGCGAACTTCTCCAGGCCGTCGATGTTGCGGGGGCCGCTGATGCCCTCGTTGTAGTCGAGGACGAAGAAGTTGTTCTTCTTCACGGCCGGGAGTCCTCTGGTGTGAGGGGACTTCTTCAGGAAGTCGATCTTCTTTTCGGCGGGCAGGTCGCCGTAGTCGAGGATGACGATGACTTCGGGCTCGGCCTCGGCGACGGATTCCCAGTTGACCTGGGTCCAGCGCTCGTCGAGGCCGTCGAAGACGTTCCGGCCGCCCGCCGACTTGATGATGTCGTTGGGGGGCACCTGGTTGCCCGCGGTGAACGGCTGGTCGGTGCCGGAGTCGTAGAGGAAGACGGGTACCGCATCGCCCTCCCGGGCCTTGGCCTTGACCTGCTCCACGCGCCTCTTCAACCCGCCGACGACTTCCGTGGCCTTCTCCTCGACCCGGAAGATCGTGCCCAGCCGTTCGAGGTCGGTGTAGAGAGCCTCGAAGGGGCTCATCCTCTCGGGGTGACCCGGGTAGTTGAAGCAGCTCTCGGTGTGCATGAAGCTCTGGATGCCGAGCTTGTCGAGGATCTCGGGCGTGATGCCCCGCTCGTCCTTGAAGCCGGAGTTCCAGCCGGCCACGACGAAGTCGGACTCCGCCTCGACCACCACCTCCTTGTTGAGGAGGTCGTCGCTGAGCATCTTCACCTTCGCGTATTCCGACGCCCAAGGGGACTCGGTCACCGGCGGGTTCGCGGGAGGCATCACATAGCCGTGCACGTGCTCGGTCAGACCGAGGGCGAACAGCTTGTCCGCGCTGCCGCCTTCGTAGGCGACGGCCCGCTCGGGGACCGTGTACTCCACCGGTTCACCACAGCGTTTGACAGTGACCTTGCGGGCCTCCTTGGCGTCCGATTCGACCTCGGCACCACATCCGCTGAGCACCAGGGCCGCCGCCAGGGCGGAGCCGAGAGCGGCAGGCCGGCGGACCGTGGCGAGGGTTCGGGTTGTACGCATGCGTGAGCAGCCTTTCAGCGGGCGGAGTTGAGGGAGTACAGAAGTTGGGGGTCACCGGTCAGCGGGTGTGGGACGACGCTGGCCGTGACACCGAAGACGTCACCGACGAGCTGTGTCGTGAGCACGTCCACGGGCGCGCCGGAGGCGACCAGGCGACCCTGGGAGAGCACGCCGAGCCGGTCGCAGGCCGCCGCGGCGAGGTTGAGGTCGTGCAGGACGACGAGGACGGTGAGTCCCGCCCCGCGCAGGAGCGAGAGCAGGTCGACCTGGTGGCGGACGTCCAGGTGATTGGTCGGCTCGTCCAGGACGAGGATCTCCGGTTCCTGCACGAGCGCCCGGGCCAGCAGGACGCGCTGGCGTTCACCGCCCGACAGCGTCAGAACGCCCCGGTGTGCGAGGTGTCGGATGTCGAGCTGGTCCATCGCCCGCTCGCACAGGTCGCGTTCTCGGCCACTGAGCGCCTGGTTCCCACGGAGGTGGGGCGCGCGTCCGAGCGCGACGACCTCCTCGACCGTGAAATCGAAGTCGATGCCGCCGTCCTGGGTCATGGCCGCGATGGTCTGTGCGCTGCGCCGCATCGGGAGTCGGGTCAGGTCCTGCTCGCCCACCCAGACGGTTCCGGAGCTGGGACGCAGCGCCCGGTACACGCACCGCAGCGCGGTGGACTTGCCGCTTCCATTGGGCCCCACGAGCCCCACGACCTGGCCGTCCGGCACCTCCAGGGACAGCCCGCGTACGAGACTCCTGCCGTCCATCACCACGGAGAGTTCATCGAGTTCAAGATCCACGTCAGCGCCCTCCGAAGGTGTAGCCCCTGCGGCGCATCAGGGCGATGAAGACGGGCACCCCCACGAGCGCCGTGATGACCCCGAGCGGCAGTTCGCGCGGGGCGACCAGGGTTCGCGCCGCCAGATCGACCCACACCATGAAGATCGCTCCGACCAACGGGGCCACGGCGAGCACGCGAGCGTGCGTGGCGCCGACGACCATCCGCACCACATGCGGCATGACGAGTCCGACGAACGCGATGGCGCCGCTCACCGCGACCATGACACCCGTGACGAGCGAGACGAGGACCAGCAGCACCTTGCGGTGCCGGTCGGGATCGAAGCCGAGGCTCGCGGCGGTCTCGTCACCGAGGGAGAGGACGTCCAGTGCCCGCCCGTACCGGTACAGGACCGCGAGGCCGGCCAGCACCACGACGGAGACGACGGGCAGCGCGCCCCAAGTCGCGGCACCGAAACTGCCCATGGTCCAGTAGAGGACCATGCTCGTCGCCTCGCTGTCCGGCGCGAAGTAGATGATCAGGCTCATGACGGCCTGGAAGCCCAGCGACATGGCCACGCCCGTCAGTACGAGGCGCAGCGGTGACAGCGCACCCCGGCTGGAGGATGCGGCGTACACCAGGACCGAGGCGACGAGCGCACCGACGAAGGCGCCGACGGAGACGGCGTAGATGCCGAGTATCGCGAAACCTCCGGTGACCGTGACGCCGACGGCACCGACGGAGGCGCCCGACGAGACACCGAGGACGAAGGGGTCGGCCAGCGCGTTGCGCACCATGGCCTGGATCGCCACTCCGACCGCACTCAGTCCGGCTCCCACCAGTGCCGCCAGCAGCACCCGAGGCGTACGGATCTGCCAGATGATCTGATAGGTCGTCACCTCGTCGGGGCCGATGCGTCCTCCACTGAGAGCCGCCCACAGATGGCGGGCGGTCTCCCCCGGGGTGACGACCGCGGGACCGAGTCCGATGGCGACGACGAGGGACACGAGCAGGACGGCGGCCAGCACCACGCAGCCGAGCAGGAGCGCCTTCCGAGACGCGAGCCGGCCCCGCGCAGGCGCCGCGGGCCGCGGCGCCTGCGTCTCGGCCGGTTCGGCCGTGTCCCCGTCGGCCGAGGCCACGGAGGTCGAGGACGGAGGCACGTGCGTTACCTTCACTTTCCCTCGCTAATGAAAACCATGTTCATGTGCGAGAACTTAGCATGCGGACTCGACCCGGCGGACACCCCGGACCGGCAGACGCCACAGGACTACGACCCCCACCCCGAGGCGACGGCCGTGAGCACTCTAATGGAAATGATTATCACTGCGATAGTGTGTTGCCGACGCCGCGCTGCCCGCCGCCCGCCACGGCCGGTCCCGCCGCACAACCTCGCTCCCAGGCAAGGCCGTTGCAGCCGGTTCGCGCCCCGATCCGTCGCCCCTTCCACAGAACAGGAGTGCCTTCCGTGACCACCCCCTCCGCCCCTCCCACCTCCGCCGAGGCTCCGCCCTCCGAGCAGCGCTCGATCCTGCTCGACCTGGCCTTCCTCCGCCTCTGGACGGGCGCCACCGCATCGGGCCTGGCCACCTGGGCCCTGCCGTTCGTCCTCGGACTCGCCGTCTTCGAGCGAACCCTGACCGCCACCGACCTCGGCCTGCTGCTCGCCGCGCGCACCGTCGGGTTCCTCGCCGCGGTGCCCGTGGCCGGAGTACTGGCCGACCGGCACTCCCGCCGGGGCGTCGTCCTGTGGGCGGGACTCGCCGCCGGAGCCGCAGCGCCGGTGATCGCCGCCGGACTGGACCGCTCGGTGCTTCTGATGGCGGCGGCCGCCGCGGTGGCCGGAGCGGGCCAGGGCGCCTGCCGCCCCGCCTACCAGGCCCTGACCGCCGAGGTGGTCGACGCCGACCGCAGGCAGCAGGCCAACGCCGCCATGACCCTGGCGGTACGGGTCACCACGCTCGTTGGGCCCTCCCTGGCCGCGCTGCTCGCCGTCTTCCTGGACACCTGGGCACTGCTGGTGGGCATCGGGCTGCTCTGGCTCGTCGCGGCCTGCGTTCCCGGACGCGGCGCACGGCCGGGGGCCGCGGAAGACACGTCGGAACCCTCGGCCGCGACGGACAGGGCATCATTCCTGGCCGAGTTCACCGAGGGCATCCGCGAGGCTCGCAGGCACCCCTGGTTCCTCGCCGGTCTGGGCGCGCTGACCGCCGTCATAGCCACCGGCTACTCCGCGACCGGCGTCGCCCTGCCCATGGTCAGCCGCGACGAATACGGCACCGAGGTCGTCCTCGCGGGCGCGATGACCGCCTACACCGCCGGAGCGCTGGGCGGTGCGCTGCTCATTGCCCGCTGGCGCCCCCGCTCCCCCGGCCGGGCCGCTCTGGCCGGCCTCGCCGCCTACGGATTCGCCCCGCTCAGCCTCATCTTCCCCGTGCACCCGGTCGTCGTGATGGCCGCCTACGCGGTCGCGGGCATCGGCATCGAGTTGTTCAACGTGCCGTGGTTCACCGCCGCCCAGCGCGAGGTCGCACCGGACAAACTGGCCCGGGTCTCCTCCCTGGACTTCCTGCTCTCCTACGGCCTCGCCCCGGTCGGACTCGCCGTCATCGCCCCCGCCATCGACGCCTTCGGTCCCGAGGCGGTCCTCGCGGGCTGCGCGCTCATCTGCTTCGCGGCACCCGCCACCGCCGCCCTGGTGCCCAGCGCCCGCACCTTCTCCGCCGCACCTGGGCGCAGCGACGTCCACTGACGGCCGCGGGGGTCGCCGCGGCCCAGATCATCGGGACCGCCTCCGCGAGTTGTACCCGCACCGGGTCCGCAGCTCGCGCGAAGACACTCCTGTCCACCCGCACGCAGACAGCCTCGACATCGGCGGGGTGCCGCACCGGCGTCGACACCCCGACGAGGACCACGTCCTCGTCCAGTGCGCGCGACCGGCGCCCCACGAGGGCGTCTCCTTCGCACTGGACGCCTATGCCTTCGTCGACGGTCTCGCCTCGACAGACCCTGTTCTCCACGCCTTTCTCACCGACTCGGACGTCGATCTGTACGGCGCGTGGGCCGACCTGCGCGGGCTCCCGGCGAACCCCCCGGACCGGGCGGCACGTCGAGTACACACGGACCGGAAGTCGCGCGTAGCCTCTGGCCGGCTCAGGAGCGTATCGCAGCCTTTCCAGCGAGGCCGCCCGGAGCGCACTCCCGATCTGCCGAGACAACTCAACGCTTCTACTCGGTTGTAGAAGTCGATGCTGGTCTACGCGTCTAGCCGCGCGGGCGCGGCTGCGGCGGCTCGGGGCCCGGGGGCGGTGGGTTCGGGCAGGGTGCGGAAGAGGAGCCAGCTCAGGGCGGGCATGGCGATCAGGGGGGTGAGCGCTGTGCGGAGGGTTGTGGAGTCGGCCAGGTGTCCCAGCAGGGGGCTGATGAGGCCGCCGACGCTGACGGTGAGACCTAGGGTGACGCCGCCGGCGGTGCCGATGCGGGAGGGCAGGTAGTCCTGGCCGAGGGTGACTTGGAGGGAGAAGGGGACGTACAGGCCTGCGGAGGCGAGGACTACGAAGAGGAACATGACCGGGCCTGGTGTGTAGATCACTCCGGTGACGGCGGCGATCGAGAGCAGGTAGGACCAGCGGGAGACGCGGACTCGGTCGTAGCGGTTGGCCAGGGAGCCGCCCAGGACCGAGCCGACGGCGCCGCCCAGGAACAGCAGGAACAGGGCGGTGGTTCCCGCGGTGGTGCTGCCCTGCGTGCGCTGCTGGGCGTAGAGGGAGATGAAGGTGCTCAGGCCGGTGAAGACGATGGAGCGGAAGACGACCGCCAGGGACAGTCTCAGGAACGAGGCCATGTCGTCCGCGCTCCGGGACACCTCCGTCCTGGACGTGCCGGCCTGGGGTCGGGCGAGCATTCGCAGGACGGGCACGCACAGGGCGGCGCCGGCGAGCGCGGGGAACACGAGTACGGGTGTCCAGTGCAGGGAGCCGTGCCCGATCGCGGCCGCCACCATGAGCGGGGCGAGCGCGAAGCCGACGTTGCCGCCGAGGGAGAACCATCCCATCGCGCTGTGGCTGCCTTCGCTGGCCAGCCGGGCTACGCGGGCGGCTTCCGGGTGGTAGGCGGCCACCCCGACTCCGGAGACCGCGACGAAGAGCAGAGTAAGCCCGTAGGAGCCGCTCAGGCCGCTCAACGCGATGCCCACACCGCCCAGCAGGGTGCTGACCGGCAGCAGCCACGGCATCGCCCACCGGTCGGTGAGCGCGCCGAACAGCGGCTGGGCCACCGACGACAGCAGGGACGCGGCCAGCACGATGCCGGAGGCCACCGCGTAGGTGTAGTCCCGTTCGGCCACGAAGAACGGGACCAGCGCCGCGACGGCGCCCTGGTAGATGTCGACGCAGGCGTGCCCCACGGCCAGCAGGGAGATCGATGTATTCCTTCGCACGCCTCCCATCCTGGGAGAAGCACCACTGTCGCGCTTTCGGTAGATTGACAGATGATGCAGGAAACCCGCCACACCCCCGTCGCGCCGACCCGGACCCAACGTCTTGCGTCCGGCGGCGAGATCGACGCGCACCGCCACGACGACCACCAGATCGCCTACGCCAGCAAGGGCACCATCGCGGTGACCACCGACGCCGGCTCCTGGGTCGCCCCCGCCACCCGCGCCCTCTGGATCCCCGCAGGCACCGTCCACCAGCACCAGGCCCACGGCGAACTCGACCTCCACCTCGTCGGCCTGCCCACCACCGAGAACCCCCTCGGCCTCGACAAACCGGCCGTCATCGCCGTCAGCCCCCTTCTGCGCGAACTCATCGTCGCCTATACCTGGGACCCCGACAACGACAGCCCACCCCGCCTGCGCCTGCGCGCCGTCATGCTCGACCAGCTCGCCCTCTCCCCCGAGCGGCCGCTGCACCTGCCGACCCCCACGGACCCGCTGCTCCGGGAACTGCACGACGCCCTGCGCGCCGACCCTGCCGACAACCGCTCTCTCGACGACCTCGGACGCCAGGTCGGCGCCAGCGCCCGCACCCTTTCCCGCCGCCTCCGCGACGACCTCGGCCTCACCTACCCCCAATGGCGCACCCAGCTCAGGCTCCACCACGCCCTGATCCTCCTGGCCGACGACACCCCCGTCACCACCGTCGCCCACCGATGCGGCTGGTCATCCGCCAGCACCTTCATCGACGTCTTCCGCCGGACCTTCGGCCACACTCCCGGCACACGCCCCATCACCTGACGCAGCACCCAGCACTGACATGGCGGCACCGGGTCACCGCGGTCCTCTCGGGACCTGGCACGGTCGAGCGGGCCGTACCCGGCCGCAACCCGACCCTCGCCTTCGGCGATCTCACCGGCGAGTCGGGCGCCACCCAGACAGTCGTGCTCAGGACCGGACGGCGATGCCGCGACGAGGTTGCGACCAGCACCCGTCTCCCCCGTGAGTTCGACGGTCGTCTCCGGGCGGACGTCGCGAGGGGACGCCCCGACGCGCAGGGCAACTCGACCCTTTCCGGGGGCCATTGACGCGCGTAGCCCATTGCCGCACGCTGGGCATCGGATGTTGTCGGCTCAACGGTCGGGAGGCCGGGATGTTCAGACGCATGTCACGTCTGCTTCTCTCTATTGTCATGCTCATGGCTGGAGCGCTGGTCGGGGTGGGCGCCACCGCCGGAGCCGCGCACGCCGACTCCTGCTACACCTGGAACCGCACCCTCTCCCAGGGGTCCTCCGGCAGCGACGTGACCCAGCTGCAGATCCGGGTCGCCGGCTGGGTGACCTCCGGCGAGCGACTCTCCTACGACGGCCGGTACGGCGCGCGGACCGCCGCCGCCGTCAAGAAGTTCCAGGCCGCGTACGGACTGAGCGCGGACGGTGTCGCCGGACCCGCTACCTTCAGCAAGATCTACGCCCTCCAGGACGCGGACTGCACGCCGGTCCACTTCACCTACGCCGAGCTCAACAAGTGCAACTCGGACTGGTCCGGCGGCGCGGTATCCGCGGCCACCGCCAAGTCGAACGCGCTCAAGACCATGTGGAAACTGGAGGCGATGCGGCACGCCCTCGGTGACGTCCCGATCAACATCTCCAGCGGCTTCCGCTCCCGCGCCTGCAACAACGCGGTCGGCGGCTCCGCCACCAGCCGCCATCTGTACGGCGACGCCGCCGACCTCGTCGGCTCGCCGAGCCTGTGCCGGCTCGCCCAGCAGTCCAGGACCCACGGCTTCTCGGAGATCCTCGGCCCGGGCTACCCCGGCCACAACGACCACACCCACGTGGCCTTCGACCCGTCACCGTACTGGTCGGCTCCCACCTGCGGCATCTGAGTCACCGTGGCCGCCGGAACCGGCGGCCCTCGGGAGCGTGGGAGAACAGGTGGTGAGTGTTCCGGGCCCTTTCGGCAGGAACACTCACCACCTCGGTCGTCGCCGCGCGGCAGCGAAGCCCTTTCGTGACGACGGCTCGTCAGGATCGTGTCCACGGCCACCTGGCGCCCGGCCGCCGACCAGGCCGCGGGGGAAGCGGCCGGCGTCTCCGTGTGCGGTGTCGCGGTCAAGTCCTGACCTGCCCTGCCGCCTCGGAGGTGTCGCTGTCGGCTCGACCGCTCAGGCGGGACAGGCCGCCGCTGTGATCGGTACGTGCGCGCCGCCCCGCCCGTCGCGGTCCAGCAGCCGGCCCATGCGTTTGGCGGTGTGGAGTGTGATGCCGCGTTCACTGATGCGCAGTTCCGGGTGGCGGCGCAGTATCCGCTCCTCCAGGGCGGCGCAGTCGCGAGGGGAACGCAGCCACACCGACAGCAGCAGGTTTTCGCGGCCCGTGACGGACGCGCACAACCGGGTCTCGGGCAGCCCGGCCAGCGCCTTCGCGACGGCCTCCACGCCGGGGCCCGGCGCCGCGATCCGGAAGTTCGCGATGACGGGCCAGCCGGCCAGCCTCTGGGTCAGGTCGCACCGGAAGTAGACGTCGCCTCCGGTGATCATCCGCCGCAGCCGTCGGCGTACCGTGGTATCGCTGAGCCCGCATTCACGCGCCAGTTCGGCGTGGCCACGACGCGCGTCCGCGCCGAGGGCGACCAGGAGCCGGTGATCGCTCTCGTAGGGACCGGTGCCCGGCCTCGTACGGCCATGGCTCTCGCCGCCGCGCAGGTCCGCGCGCTGCCGCCCGTTGAGCGTGTGCACCAGCCATCCGCTGCCCTCCCGGTGGACGGCGGTGCAGATACTCAGCCGCACCGAACGGACCGTGTCCAGGCCGCCCAGCCGCCGGGTCACGAAGTCGTCGAAGGAGAGCAGGTCGCGAGCTGCGACTCCCAGGAACAACTGGTTCTCTCCCGTGGTGCGTTCGAGGCTGAACACCGGGCCCCAGGACCGCAGGCGGGTGGTCAGGGAGTCCACCGCGGCCGCCTCGCAGGAGAGGTCCACGTAGCCGACCACCGAAGCGTGCCGTGCTGGATAGGCCGTGATCCAGGCCGCGCCGCTGTCGGAGAGACGGCGCCATCGGCGGGCCGCGGTGGTGGCGTCGATGCCGATGACCGCGGCGATCCGCGACCAGGGCGCCCGGGGGTCCAGTTGCAGGGCCTCGATCAACGCCAGGTCGGTCTCGCTGAGTTCGGTGACGTCGTCGTGGTCGAGGCCGGCGGACACGGGCGTGGCGGGTGGCGGGAGGGCGGTGCCGGTCGGGTGCACGCGTCTCATCCTGTCAGTGCCGACGGGCAAGCGTTGGCGGTTTTCCGGCAGTGAACGGGCCTGTATGCCGGATTCCTGCGATACGGAGGCGCTGAACGGCGGGCGGTGCAGGGTTTCCGCCAAGCGTCGGCTCGCCCAGCGAGAGGACACCCCCACCGGACATCCAGACGTACGACTCCTTCCCGCTCACGGTCAACGACGCGGACGCCACCGGACGCGTCCTCGGGGCCCTGGAGGCCGGCGGCACGCTCGGCCACGTCCTGCCCGCTCCCCTCTCGGCCAGCGAGGACTTCGGCCGCTTCGCGACGGCCGCCGGCTGCCCCTCGGTCATGTACCACTTCGGCGGCGCCGACCCCGCGGACTTCGACGCCGAGGCCGTCGCCGCCCTGGAACGCGGAGCGCTCCCGCCGGGCACGGTCATGAACCACTCCCCGCGCTACGCACCCTCCGCACCCCACGCCGTGGCCGCCGGGATCCGCCACCTCCTCACCGCCGCCGGGGCGTGGCTGACTCCGCCCGCGACCGTCAACTCCGCCGAAAGGAGAGCTCGATGACGCGCTGGAAGCCCCTCGTGCTCGCCACCGCGCTCACCCTGTCGACGGCCGCGCCCGCCACCGCCGCTCAGACCGGCGGCCCGGGACCCGACGCGTCCGCCGCGCCCGGCTGCGCCTGGCAACCGCCCTGACCGGCCACCGGATCGCGCCGCACCGGGGCGGTCACAACCCCTACCGGGAGCACAGCCGCCCCAGGAGCAGGTTCACCGTGTCGGTCACCGACCGGCCCGCCGACCGACACAACGCGCACCGCCCGCCGCAACCGCGAGCGAGCCGTTCCCCGGCCGGCCTTCTCCCGGCTGGGCGGCTCCGGCCTGTACCCCAACCCCGACAGTGACCGGCAGCGAGCGAGGACGGACCACGACGCGGGTCGACACGGCGCTCTCGCGCTCGGCGGTCAGGATGCCTGGACTTCGTCGAAGAGGGCGAGGGCATCGGCGGGGTTCGGGCTCACGAGGCGTTCCAGACCGGCCGTCGTGATCTCCGCCCACGTGCCGTGCCCGTGCCCCCGTCCGTTCTTCGAAGGCGCGGACGACCTGATTGACATCTCCTGGGCCGGTGGCGATCGACTCGGCGAGTTCGGCGCCTTCCAGCATCGCCAGGTTCGCGCCCGCCCCCAAGGGAGGCATCAGATGGGCGGCGCCGCCCAGTGGCCCGGACCGACGACTGTCGCCGCGACACAGTCGCGGCGGCGCCGGCGCGGTGGCACCATGCGGTCGCCGGCGCCGACAGCGCTGCGCCTCAGAGCAGCACAGGGGTCACTCACCCGGCCTGATGCGCCCGCGCCAGGCTCCGGACTCGCCGCCACGCCCCTCGATGTACTCCTTGAAACGCTGCATGTCGCCCTTCACCCGCCGGTCGATCACTCCGAGCATGTCCCCGGTCTTCTCCGCGACGCCGGTGGGCTCGACATCCATGACGAGTTCGACCCGAGTGTGCGTGTCGTCCAGGCGCTGGAAACGGACCGTGCCCTTCTGCTTGCTGTCACCCGTGGTCGTGCGCCACGTGATGCGCTCGTCGGGGAGCTGGTCGACGATCTCGGTGTCGAACTCGCGCTTCACTCCGCTGACGTTGGTGGTCCAGTGGTTGCGGCGCTCATCGACCTGCCTGACTTCCTCCACCCCCTCCATGAACTGCGGGAACTCCTCGAACTGGGTCCACTGGTTGTAGGCGGTGTGCACAGGAACGTCGACTTCCACCGTCTCCTTGACCGTGCTCATCTGGCGATCTTCCTCTCTACTGAATTCGTCGCAGCCGGTGCCGGCGACCGTCCCGCGGCCTCGGCACGCCGAAGCGAGTACCCGCAGATCAGCCGTATAACGTCCGGCCGGTACCTGGGCACGCCGTTGTGGCCGTGGCGACGCTTCTGCTGACCGGTGAGTCGTGGCGGGACACGGCCGCCCCGTTCGAGCAGCACAATGGCGAGCATGAACACTGCTCGGGATCTGTTCGTCATCACCCTGGAAGTGCCGTCCAGCCGACCGATCACGCAAGGCGACGTCTCCTTGGCCCTCGCGGGCGCCGAACTCCTCGATCTCCGCGACGCGCACGTCCTGCGTCTGGACGGCGACCTCATCGTCCCCCTCGGGGATCACGCCGACGGCACGAACGCCCTCACGGCGCAGGCCTCAGCCCAACTCGTCACGGAGCCGCCGTACGAGACGGTGGAGCAATGGCTCTGGCGGCGGGGCCGCGGGCTGGCCGGCTCCTACGCCGACGACCTCGCCGCGCAGACAGCAGGCGAGGCCCGCGGTGGTCTCCTACCGCGGTTCCTTCGCCACTTCGCTCTCACTCGCCCCCAGGAGCCCTCCGTACGGCCACGCCACGAAGCCACCGACCGTCAGGTACCGGACGACTCCGTTCTGGCCGCCTTCGCGGGCATTCTCGGAATCGGGGAAGCGGCGCCGCCCGAACTCACTGAACCCACCGAACCCACCGAACCCACCGATACGACGACAGCCGATCAGGCGGACGACGTCGGGCTCATTCTCGCCGTGGTGAGCGACGCGCTGATGGAGCTCGAGGCCGAACGTCAGCGACGCCAGATCGAACAGGATGCCTACGACAACGTGTGGCGCGCGCCCTGACTCCACACGCGCTGCTGCACTTGCGGCGCCGCGCATCGGCGTCGGGTTGAGACAGGGCCGGGAGAAGTCCACATGCGGGTAGGGTCCATCGACATGCGCACAACTCCTCCCGGCATACGCCCGGTCAGCCTCCGCGCCGTCCTCCAGGCGCTGCGGGACGCCGCCCGTGTCCTGGAACGGGGCCGCCGGTGAACGCCCCCCGCCGGGTCACCCCCCGCCGCCTCGGCGCCGCCGCCGCGATCTACGGCGTGTTCGTTTCGGGCTGGTACCTGGGGCAGCCCGTGACCCCCGAATGCCGCGTCGACCAGGCCGCCCTCGACCGGGTCACCGAGCAGTACGAAACCAGGCCGACTCCCCCGCCCACTCCGACGCGGACGGCGTACCCGCCACGGTACGACTCGCAGACCCGCCTCCCGCGCGACCCGAGGCCGGAGCCGTTCTACGACCTGCCCAGGGTCGCCGACGACAGGCTGTCCGTGACGTTCAGGTCCTACGCCGTCGCCTGCGTCAACGACACGAGCGAACGCCCCCGTCTGCAAGGGTGGTTCGAGGGCCATTGGTGGTAATGACGTGGCGTGGCCCGGTGTGTCCGCCGACGCGGGCGACGGCCTCGCGCCGTGGGACACTCCCCGGATGCCTGCCTGGATAACCCTGCGCCGTCTCGGCGCCGCCACCACTCTGTACGCCGTGTTCCTGGCCGGGTGGTGGCTGGGACAGCCCGTACGCTCCGAAGGCTGCCTCGAGGACGGGTCAACCGCCGGGGCGGACGGTCTTCCCGCATCCGTGGAGCCGGCCGACCCCAGCCGGTACCTCGCCGGCTTCGACCTCGACTTCGGGCTCCTCGACTGGGCGGACGACTTGGACGGCTACCGCGACGGCGAGTACGGTCCCAGCGACTATGGACACGACCTGCAGGGCCCGCTCGACGCGCACGTCACGTCCGGTGCGACCTACACTCCTTGCTCCTACAAGGAGCGCGCCCGCCTCCTGGCGTGGATCAACGGCGACTGGGGCTGACGGTCGAAGAGGCGCTCACGCGTGCCTCGGCGGCAGCTCAGGGGCGGGGCGTGCGCACGGGCGCGGAGGGCTCCTGAACGGCCCTTCCGGCGCTACCGGGTCTCGGCCGGGACCAGGTGATCGCCAGGGATACCGGACTTCTCCGGGCGGTAGTAGTCCCTGATCCCGTCCGCCCAGGTCGACGTCCGGATGCGGTCCTCCCCGTCCGGTCCGAAGGCCTGGAAGAGCGCCTCGATGTTGGGCCGTTGGAACCCGATCGCGAGCATCAGCGAGACGAACTCGGGGCGGGCGACGAAGCCGTCGCCGTCCGGATCGCCCATCGCGGCGAGCGCTTCCGCGAACTCGTCGACGGTGGCGTCGAACCGTTGCGGATTGAGGACGACGGAGGTGAACTCCTCCGGGCTGACACGGCCGTCGCCATTCGCGTCCAACTCGTTCAGCAGCGTTTCCCCGTAGCGGCGGAAGGCACCGGCGAGCCGGTCCGCGGTCGCCTCGCGGGCATCCGGTACCGCGGCCACGACGCGTTCGCTCATCAAGTCGAAGTCGGAGAGCTCCAGGTATCCGCTCCCGTCGGCATCGAAGAGGGAGAAGACCAGCTCGATACGGTCGGTCGCCTCGGTGGTGGGCGTCATGGTGCACCCCTGCCTTTCCTGATGGATCGTTTTCGGCGAGTCGCTCGCCGGGCCCCTGGCCCGGCGACGGCTGACTCACTGTGCAGGAACTCCGACCACTCCGGCAGGAAAGACGGCACTTCGCACACGAACGAGGGGACTCCTCGCATCCGCGCATGAAGCGGGTGCGTCCGGACATCACCGCGGCCATGACGCCCATACAGGACATCCGCGCGGACAACCTCCCCGGCGTCACGATCGGACTCGGTGCCGTGGCCGGCGCCGGAGCCGCTGTCACGAAGGACGTTCCCCCCAACACCCTGGTGACCGGGCCGGCCGCGTTCGCGCGCAAGGCATGGAACGAGTGAGCCGTCAGCGGGGCGGGGAGCCGCGCGGCGGTGTCCCGGCCGTGAGACCGGGCGGCCGAGATGGTGTGGAACGAGGTCGTCAGCCGGTGCGGCGGCCGCTGCGCGCCCGCACTTCGATGTGGTGCGGAATCACGATGTCGAGGGGCGCCACATTGGAGGCCGGGCTGTATATGCGATCGGCGAGGCACGGCAGGGCCCGCTCGGCGATCTGTCGCTTGTCCGGCACCACGGTCGTCAGCGGCGGGTTGGCGTACTGCCCGTCCTCGATGCCGTCGAAGTCCACGACGGCCCTGCTCCCCCGGAACGCTCAGACCACGCGCGTGAACGACGTGCAGTGCGCCCAGGGCGAGTTCGTCGGTGAACGCGAAGACCGCGTCCGGCCGGGCCTCCGCGTCGTCCGTCCGGGCCGCCGCGTCCAGCAGGGCGGTCATCGCTTCCGCTCCGTCCTTGCGGTGCAGGGTCGTCACGGGCTGCTCCAGGGCGGGGTCGGGCCGCAGCCCGGCGCGCTCGATGGCCCTGCGGTATCCCTCCAGGCTGACCGGGATCAACGCCGTCGTCCACTACGCCCCGACGATGCTCTCGGACGCCGGGTTCGGCGACTCGATCGCGCTTCTCCCCCGGCATCGGCATCGGCATCGGCATCGGCATCGGCATCGGCACGATGCTCGTCAGGATCCTCCCGCTGAGCGTGCGCGGCCCCGCGACGAGTCTGGCCACCCTCACGGTCCGGGGATTCGACCTGCTGATCGCGGTGACCGCGGTGAGTATGATCAACGCCGTCGGGCGGTCGGGAACGTTCTTCCTGTACGCCGCGATGAACGTGCTGTGCGTGGTCTTCGTGGTGTTCAAGGTTCCCGAGACACGCAACAGGTCGCTCGAGAGCATCGAGAAGGCGCTACGGGCCCCCGGCAGTCTGCGGCGCAATCTGACGGCGCCGTCCTGACCGCGGCGCACCCGGCCCCCGGGTGAGCGGCCGGATCTACTCGATCAGCGCGTCCGCGGCGATGACCAGGAGCCCGATCAACATGTCGACGGCCCCCGCGCGGCAGGAGGACAGCCAGCCGAGCCCCGCCGTGCGGGCTGCCGAGACTCCCAGACCGAACAGGCCGACGGTGTTGAACAGCAGAGCCACCTGGACCGCAGTGTCCTCCGTCCACCACTCCGCGACGGCGCCCAGCAGAAGCAGCACGGTGGGCAGCACGGCAGCCGGCAACGGCCATTCGGCGAGCACCGCCCGCAGCCTGCTGGGGGTGGCCGTCCCCTCGCCGGACGCACGCCGGGCGATGACATGCGCGTACCCGTGAGCGGCACCCGATGCCAGCGCGGTGAGGAGAACCCACAGCGCGTCCGGACCGGGGTCGGCCTCCTCGCCCGGCACGTCCAGCGCGGCCACCATGGCGCTGGCCAGCACCAGGCCGTAGATGCCCCTGAACAGCAACCGCTCCGCCAGGCGGGGGGCGAGGCCTCCCGTCGGTACGGTTCCCTCGGGCTGGAAGTGCTGGGCGGGGTCGGGCATCGCATGGCCTCGGTGCGGGAAGAGGAAGCGGTCGCCATATGCTCACCCCTACGTCGCCGACGCACACGCCGCCACGCGGGTTGACCGCTCCGGCAACGCGTCGGACGCGACTTCGACCCGCGCGAGCGGGACGCCGCTAGCGCGCCGAGCGCGGCTTGTCCGCGAAGACCCACCGGTTGCCCGCGAGGGCGTCGTTCTCCTCGGGCAGCGGGCCGCGGCCGTGCCGGTGGGTGAAGTCGAAGGGGGTGCGGACCGATGTGGACCAGCCGCTGTTCGCCAGCTGGGCCGCGGAGTCGGGCCTCGGCTCTCTGCTGAACAGGTGCAGCAGGTCGATACCGAGTTGCTGGTGCGTCGACCTGTACAGCGGGCTGTCGCGGTACTCCATCAAGTCCCTCTCGAGCTTGACCTCGAACGCCAGCGCGCTGCCCGCCGTACTCAGCCGGTCCACCATGCTGATCAGGTAGGTCTCGGCCGCATTGGGCAGGTAGAACAGCAGGCCCTCGGCCAGCCACACGGTGGGCACCGCCGGGTCGAAGCCGGCTGCCGTCAGCGCGCCGACCCAGTCGGCGCGCAGATCGACCGCGACCGGTACGCGCGCCGTCACCGGTGTCGCCGACAGTGCGCCCAGCACCTCGTGCTTGAACGCGAGGACACCGTCCCTGTCGATCTCGAAGATCACGCAGTCGGGTGGCCAGTCGAGCCGGAAGGCCCGTGTGTCCAGCCCCGCCCCGAGCAGGACCACCTGGCGGGCGCCGCCGTCCCGGACCGACCGGAGGACGAAGTCGTCGAGCACGCGGGTCCTCAGCCCGAAATAGCGGGCGAAGCGCCCCCACAGCGGGCTCGCGTCCCCGTCCGGCGCCTGGTGCAGGCGGACCGGCCAGTGTGCGGACGCCGGGGCGGAGAGCACGAAGTGCTCCGCGTAGACGTCCTGGGCGAGGCTGTCGGAGCGGTGGGTCTCGATCGCCCGTGCGGCGGCGACCAGGAGGGCGGTGAGACCGACCCCTCCCTCCACGCCGTCCATGCCGTCCCCGCCCTCCGCGCCGGTGCTGCGATGTGCCGTATCGGCCATGCGTTCTCCCCTGGTGCGAGTGGTACGAGTGGAGGCCGGCGTCTGAAGGGGACGGCAGCTCAGGTCGGACGCGTCGTGCGAGGCCTGCTTCACCGCTGCCGCCCTTCCGGGATCAGGACGGGTTTGACGACGCGGCCCGTCTCACAGTCGCGTTCGGCCTCGTTGATACCGGCGAGCGGATAGGTACGGATCAGCCGGTCGAAGGGAAACCGATCGGCCCGCCAGAGGGCGGTCAGCCGCGGGATCAGCAGTCCGGGGACCGCGTCACCCTCGCAGATGTGGGAGATCCTGCGCCCGCGGTCCAGCGTGCCCGGCTCCAGCGGCAGCGCGGTGTGCAGCCGTGCCACCAGGCCGAGGTGCCCGTTCGGACGCAGCGACCGGAGCGCATCGTTGATCAGTTTCGCGGAGCCCGTCGTGTCCAGCGCGTACCGCGCTCCCCCGCCGGTCAGTCGCTGGATACGGTCGGGAAGTCCGGCCGATGCGGCGTGCAGCGGAAGGGCGTGGAATCGCTCGGCCAGGGCCAGCCGTTCGGGGTGGCGGTCGACGGCCACGGTCACCGCGCCTGCGGCGTGCGCCGCCATCACCGCGGCCAGTCCCACCGCTCCCGCGCCGAAGACCGCGAGAGTGTCGCCCGGCCCGACGCCGAAGGAGTTGAGGACCGCTCCGGCGCCGGTGAGGAAGCCGCAGCCCAGCGGTCCGAGCAGTTCGAGGGGGAGCGCGGGATCGACCCGGACGGCATTGCGGGCCGGGACCATCGCGTACTCGGCGAACGAGGACTGGCCGAACCACCGAGGAGCCATTTCCGTGCCGTCGGCGCCGGTGAACCGGCCGGCCTTCTCCTTGCGCCCTCCGAAGAGGTTCAGCGAGGCGAAGGAGTCGCAGTACGCGGGGGCCGCGCCCATACAGTTGTGGCAGTGGCCGCAGGAGTCGAAGCTCAGTACGACGTGGTCGCCGACGTTCAGACCGGTGCGGGCGCCGCCCGTCTCCACGACGGTTCCGGAGCCCTCGTGACCGAGCACGGCCGGGAGCGGTGAGCGGCCCGCCGAACCACGGACCGCGAGGTCGGTCCGGCACATCCCGCAGCCCGCGATCCGGACCAGGATCTCGTCCTCGGCCGGCCCCTCCTCCAGCGTCACCTCCTCTACGGTGAACGGGTCCTCGTACGAGCGCAGTACCGCCGCGCCGAACTTCACTTCACGCCTCCTCGGGAAGCCTCCTCGGGCCGGTGCACGACGAACGGGCTGAGGTTCCCGTAGAGACCCCACGGTCCGCCCGCGACGCCGACACCACTCTCCTTGACACCGGCGAAGGGCTGCGCGAAGGACAGTTCGGCGTGGTGGTTGATCCACGCGGTTCCGCACTCCAGGCGGTCGGCCACCGCCGCGGCCAGGTCGAGGTCGGTCCCCCACACCGAGCCGCCCAGCCCGAAACCGGTGCCGTTGGCAGCCTCGACGGCCTCGTCGAGGGTTCCGTACGACAGCACCGGCAGGACGGGGCCGAACTGCTCCTGCGTAACCACCGGGCTGTCGGCCGGCACGTCGGCGAGGATCGTCGGGGCGAAGAAGTATCCCGGCCGGTCCAAGCGGTGCCCACCGGCGGCGGCACGGGCACCGTCGGCCAGGGCCCGGGCCGTGTAGCTCTCGACGCGGGCCAGTTGAGGGGCGTTGTTGACCGGTCCGAGCTGCGAGTGGGGATCGAGGCCGGGCCCGACGACGGCCGTCTTCGCCCGGTCCGCCAGCGCCTCCACCACCCGCGCGTGGAGACGGGCCGGGGCGTAGACGCGCTTGACCGCCATGCAGACCTGCCCGCAGTTGCGGAACGCCGCCCAGAACAGCCGGTCCGCGCTCGCCTCCACATCGACGTCGTCCAGCAGGATGGCGGCGTCGTTGCCACCGAGCTCCAGGGTGACCCGTGCGAGCGAGGCCGCCGCGCTCGCGGCGACGGCCCGGCCCGTGGCCGTCGAACCGGTGAAGCTGACGTGCCGGATTCCCGGGTGCGATGCGAGCCGGGCACCGAGTGGCTCACGCCCGGTGACGATCGTCAGTACCCCGTCGGGCAGGACGCCGGAGAGGACGGACCCCAGCAGCCGGGTGGCGAGGGGCGTGAACGGAGAGGGCTTGAGCAGCATGGTGTTGCCCGCGGCGAGCGCCGGCGCGAACTTCGCGGACGCGAGCTGCAGGGGGAAGTTCCACGGGACGATGGCGGCGACGGGCCCGAGCGGTCTCCACCGGAGTTCGCTGCGTACGGGGCGGCCGTCCGTGATCGGCTGGGGCCCGGCGTCCAGCTCGGCGAAGTAGCGGAGCCGGGCGGCGGTACGGGTCACCTCCGCGTACGACTCGGTCAGCGGTTTGCCCTGCTCACGGGTGAGCAGAGGGGCGAGATCGGCCGCTGCCGCCTCAACGGCGTCCGACGCCGCGAGCAACGCGGCTCTGCGGGCGCCTGGGTCGGTCCGCCAGCAGCGCCAGGCCGCGTGGGCGTGGTCGACGAGCGGGTCCAGCTCGTCCGGCCGGTGATCGGGAGCCTCGTCGAAGGCCTCGCCCGTCGCCGGATCGACGACGGTCAGGCCCCCGCCCCGGCCACCGGACCGTTGCGGGGAACGCGGGGAATGTCCTGTCACCACGGCGAGGGTCAGCTCGCGGTGGAGGCGGCCGCGTGCTCCCGGACATGCCGGTCCATCTCCGCCCGGAACGCCGCCACCAGGTGCGGCTGGATCCGGCCGGCGTTGCGGTCGCCGCCTTCGCAGACGGCACCGCGCACCCCGACGATGTCCGTCTCGATACGGGCCAGTTCTCCCAGGTCGCCGGCCTTGACGCTGCCCGCCAGCGCGGCGAGGAGTCCGGCGTCGTGGGCACACCGCACGAACTGCGCGCATACGTCGGGCGGAAGGTGGTCGAAGAGCCGGGTGCCGTCCTTGACCGCGGTGTCGAGCATGGCGGCGTCGCAGCCGGAACGGCGCGCGATGTCAGGCAGCGCGAGCGGGTTGACGCAGCCGATGCGGTGGGCGTCGGCGTAGCCG
The DNA here is from genome assembly GCF_003671715.1 of Streptomyces sp. E2N166. Lineage (GTDB taxonomy): Bacteria > Actinomycetota > Actinomycetes > Streptomycetales > Streptomycetaceae > Streptomyces > Streptomyces thinghirensis. The sequence continues at coordinate 317,035 of NZ_RAIF01000006.1, forward strand.
GAGGCGACGACGAACGCGTCCGCCCGGTAGTCCTTCACCGCGCGGACGACCCCTCGCATGACGTCGACGGCCTGTTCCGGCGTCGTGCACCCGTAGAGGCCGACCTTGATGTAGGTGGCTCCGGAAACGGCCGCACCGAGCGCCGCCTGGGCCACCGTGCCGGGCTTGTACGGTACGTCCCCCACGGTGGCGGAGACCGGTTTGTCCGCCGGCACCGCCGCGCGGATCTCCCTGATGACCCACGGGAAGTTCGCGCCGAGGGAGCCCTCGTCGGGCTTCTTGACGTCGACGATGTCAAGGTGCTCGGCCGCCTTCGCGCAGTCGAGGGCCTCGTCGACACCGTCGGGAGAGATGAGAAGCAACAAGGTGGAATCCTTCCCCTGCCTGTCCACCTGCCGAGGGCAGATGTGCGGATTCGCCTGGCTCACGTGCGGTCCGCACATCATTTCCGTGGGTGCCGGGCACCGGCAGGGCGCGCGGAGTGACGAAAGGATCGTTGCCACGACGCGCCCACGCCCCGCGCAACGCGCCGTCCGCGCCGAACCGGCGGCGCACAGATGCGCCGCCGGTTCGGCGGGGCGGACGATGCGCTGCTGACGCCGGCGCCGGCCCGGGTTGCTTGCTCGTGCGCCGGACTCAGAACGGCATGCGCCCCCTGGCCCGACGGCCTGCGGAACCGCTGCGCCCCAGAGCACGCGAGCTGGAGCGGAAGGGCTTGCTGAACAGCCGTCCCAGCGGGCCGGGAGCCTTCGAACCGGCCCGGGAACCGACGCCCATGGTGCGCTGGGCACCGTTCTGCGGATGGCGCGACAGTCGGGGCAGCAGGAAGGCGAGTGCCGCCAGTACGACGCAGAGGACGATGATGCCTGCGATGACCATGTGATGTCTCCTGATTTCGGGCCTCGGGGCTGCTGTCCGGACCTTCCTCGTGCCCCCTGATGGACGGTGCACGCGCGGTGTCTCTCCCGATCGGTCCTCGCGTCCCGGGCACACGGCGGTTCGCGCGTGCCGGAGAGGTGAGACGGGCGGTGACGGGTATAGGGAGGCCGTCAGGACACCGACTTCTCCCGTGAGGAACCGAGAATGACCGACGATGCCTATCTCGTCCTGCTGACCGGCACGCCCACGCCACTCGGCACACCACCCGCGGCCGTCGGGGACCTGGCCTGCATGGACACTCCTGCGGTCCGTGCGTGGCTCGACGCCCAGGGCGTTACCGCCTCGTCTCCCGGACTGCGCCTGCTGCCGCCCGAGGAGACGGCGGGCATCCCGGAGGACGCGGAGCGTCTGCCGGTCCCCCTGACCGAGGACGAACTGAGCCGCGTACGCCACAGTGTCGCGCCGGAGAGCGTCGCGCGCATGGAGGAGGAGTTGCTGGACTACCGTTCCCGTGCGGACGCCCGTGAGGCGCTGCTGACACGTGCACTCGCGGCCGGCGTGCCGGCGCACCGCGTCGCGGAACTGACCGGCGAGGAGTTGACCACCATCAAGGCGATCGCCCGCTGAAGGCGGTCAGTCACGGGGTGTGAGCCTGCTCCAGCTCACGCTTCAGGTTGCGCAGGGTCGTCTCGATGTTGCGGACCTGGAACTCGGCGAACGTCTTACCCGAGGTGACGAGCCGGTCGAAGGCGTTCGCCGCGAACGCGGGCCACGCGCGCCGGTCGTCGGTCCACGTCTCCGTTGATGCCCGGTCTTCGACACCGGCCCCCACCCGCCCGTTGGCCCGCGGCCGGATGCCGCCATGCATCCGCCGCGCCGCGACGCGGCGGCACGCTCAGCCCCCTACCCGGCCGTCGACGAGTTGCCCGCCACCGCCGACTGATCGGGTTCTCCGGTCGATGACCTGGGCGTCGTACACGGCCGGACAGATCAGTTGTTCACGTCCTTGTTGAAGTCTTCGGCACACGCCTCTCGTTCGCTCCGCGTGTCAGCGTGCTGGACGCAGTCATCGAAGTCCTTGAACTCGTCCGAGTTGAGGATCGACGCACCGATCGCGATGATCACGGCGGATGCGATCACTCCCAGCACACCGAGCACCGCGCCGACGACGGACATCTTGCCGTGCGGCGCTCTTCCGCCTCGTGCCTTGCGAGCTCCGACGATGCCGAGTATCAGGGCCAGGAGTCCGAGCACCACACCGCCGACGACGGTCCAGAAGAGCAGGACTGCCAGAATGCCGAGAACCAGTGCGGCTACGGCCAGCCCGTTGCTCCGCTTGATGCCGGTGTCGTGATGCGGCTGTGAGGTTCCGTTCGGTGTTGCGGAATGTTCCGGGAAGGACACGTCGTCACGCTCATCTCTTGTCCGGTTCCAAGGAGTTGCCGTAGCTGCCAAGTGCCCCGGAGCGGACGACGGATGTCTCCTTCTCATCCGGATGCTCAAGGAGTTCGGCATCCCGCCGCGTTCGATGCGTTCGATCGACCGTTCCCGGCACCGGACGATCACGCGGCTGAAGGATGCTCGTCCCCGACGTAAGTCAGTCGTTCGGTCCGGGTGCTACTCCTGGTACTGCGTCAGGTCGATGCCGAACATCGCGACGTCGTAGCCGTGGATTGGGTGCTGTGCCGTCCCTTCCGCCTGCATGCCGAGCTTGTCGAGTACGTTCACGGAAGCCCGGTCGCCCGTCCGGCAGACGGCGACCACACGGTCGAGGTGACGATCCTGCACGGCGAACTCCAGTGTCGCGTGCGCTGCTTCGGAGGCGTATCCCTGCCCCCAGAACACCCGCCCGAGCCGCCAGCTGATCATCACCTGCCCAGCGACCTCGGTCGGAGCGTCGGCCACGGAGAGGCCAACGGCTCCCACCACCTCGCCGGAGCCCAGGAGCTCGACCGCGAACATCCCGAACCCTTCCTCGTCCCATTCCTCCTCCCACGCCTCAATGTCCTCGGCCGTCTGCTCCAGGGAGCGTGGCTTGCCGTCGCCGATGCTCTGCATCACCGCCGGATCAGCGTGAATCTCGGACAGGGGGACAAGGTCATCGTCCAGCCAGCGACGCAGGACAAGACGAGGAGTTCGGATCTCGGTCATGATCCCATCTTCCCGCCGCGGAGGCGGGAAGGCTAACCGCGGTGCCGCACCCTGGGCGGCGTTCGCCTCCCCGGTGGAGGAGTGGACGTCGGGAGCGAGCGGGGCAGGCGCCAGGAGGCCAACGGCTGACTGACCGGACGTGATATGGCCATCACGGATTCGATCGTTTCAAAGAGTCGGTACCTCCGGCTCGAAGAGGTACGGCCGGGTAAAGGTGAGCACCTCGAAGCCGCGCTTGCGCAGGATCGGTTCGGAGGTGGGCAGCGCATCGGTGACCAGCAGCGCGCAGCCGCGCTTCCTGGCCTGCCGCAGCCGGGAGCCGACCACTGCGGTGAACAAGCCCTGCCGACGGTGGGTCGTCTTGGTCCGGGCGCCCGCCAGCTCGGCGAACCGGCTGCCGGCCTGGAAATGGACCCGTCCGCAGGAGACCGGCTCGCCCTGGGCATAGGCGATGTGCACGCTCATCACGTCAGGCCGCTCTTCGAGCAGCCGAGCCAGCTGCCGACGCTCATCCTCCGCGTCCCGCCGACCGATCTGCCGGGAGATCTCGGCGTAGTCGTCGAGCTCGGCGACATCGGTCACCTGGCGCACGTCGTAGCCCGAGGTGTCGAAGAGGGCCGATGACGCCTCGGCGACCGGGAGCACCAGCACCTGCTCCTCCTCGTCGGGCACGAAGCCCGCTGCTTCGAGCGCGGCAGCCAGACCCCGCTGCCTGTCATGGCCGTAGACCTTCCATTCCAGGGTGTAGCCGCCGGACCGGGCGAGTTCCCGCTCTCCGCGGACCAGTTCGCCGACCTCGCCGTCCGCCAGGTCAGCGAAGACGATGCGGCACTCCGAGCCATCCGCCGAGTACTCCCGCACCAGGCCGGCGTGGCCGGCGGCGACACCGCTCGCGCGCCGCAGGGCGTCGAGTTCCGCCAGAACCTCGGCTCTGACTGCTTCGTTCATGTCGGTCCCTCCTCGTCAGTCACCCTCGAACGCCCAGGCCAGGCCATTGCCCAGGGCTGTGGGCATGAAGTCGTCGCCGACCCGGCGCAGTGCCTCGACCGACCATCGGCCGCGAGTCCGCGCAGCATCTCGCCGGGCCTCGACGAGGTACGCGAACGCGACGCGTGTACGCCGCGGTGAACCGCTCGGCTGCGTCCCAGAGCTCGCCTTCGCGCTGCGGGTCGCAGGACTCCTGCGACGAGCGGTCCACGCGGCCGCGGTCGACGTAGGAGCCGGTCGGCGCCTGGGTCGTGCCGCGGACGATGTCGGCGAGGTGGCGGCCCGCGGTACTGCGGCTGGTGGCGAACGGGGTGAGGGGCATCACCGGCATTATGCGACGCATGGCGAAACGGGAGACGGGGCCCGCGTTGCGGGCGAGGCCGGTGCCGGGGACGAACCCCCTGAAGGTCGGCGGCGACCGGCGTCTCTTCGGCCGGCTTCTGGCCTGGGATCCGGGTGAGCAGGACGTGACGCCACGCCCACGCCACCTCGCACACCCCGAGGACATGCCTCCCGCGAACGCCTGCGGCCAGGTGACAAGGCATGTGCCGACCAGCACCAGCGCGACGCTCCGTGCCTCGTGGTTGACGGAGAGTATTTCGTCACGATCACGCAGCACCCCGATGGTCGTCCGAGTGATCACCGCCAGTGCCCCGTCTCCATTTCTGATGGATCGGCGTTCGATAGGCGCCTTCCGTGCCCCCTGGGTACGCCCCGGGCGGGGCGATGGCTTCGGCACCCACCGTCCCGCCCACACACACCGGCAGTGTGGGCAACCGGTCGGACTCGTCCTGCGAACGAAGGCCGCCGCATCGGGCATATCGGCCATCCTGTCCGACTTGCCCGGATGTGCACCCGCGAAGCAAGGTAGAGACATGGGTGGCAACGACGGCCCCACGCTCATCTCGTCGGTGCAGCGAGCTTTCCGGTTGATGGAGGCCGTGGGCGCGCACGAGAGCGGCGCACCGGCCAAGCAGCTGGCGCGCGAGACCGGGCTGGCCCTGGCCACGACCTACCATCTGCTGCGCACGATGGTGCACGACGGCTACGTGCGCAAACTCGACGACGGCACGTTCGTCCTCGGGGAGAGACTGGGCGCGCTGCACGGTGGAAGCCGCGGTCAGGCGGCGCTCAGCAGGATCCGCCCCACGCTCACGGAGCTGCGGGACGGCCTGTCGGCGGCGGCCTATCTGACCTTCTACGAGGAGGGCGAAATCCGGGTCGCGGAGATCGTGGACGGTCCGAAGGCTCCCCGCGTCGATCTGTGGGTCGGCTTCGAGGACGCAGGGCATGCCACGGCGCTCGGCAAGTGCGTCCTGCGCGAGCTGGACGGCGAGGCCCGCGCCGACTACCTCTCTCGCCACACGTTGAACGATCTCACTCCTCGCACCATCACCCACCGCGCCGAACTGCTGCGGCGCCTCGATGCCGCCCTCCACGGCCCTGCCGTCACCGATGACGAGGAGTACGCCCTTGGCACCGCGTGCATCGCCGTTCCCGTCCGCCAGGGGGACACCATCGGGGCGCTCGGTATCTCCTTGCGCGCCGACCGCACCGCCGGCCTTGAAAGCGCGGTGACGACGCTGGTCACGACCGCGGAGCGTGTGTCCCGGAGACTCTCGCTCACCATCTGAAAACCAGCTCCTTGCGCCGTCCAGCCGCAGCCCGTTCCATGGATGAAACGGGCTAAATCGGTCAGAGTGCAAGGGAGCAAGGCGTGTACGATCAGGGCGTCGCGGGACCGGACGGGGCGGTCGGCTGCCACGTGATGAACGGCTGGACGGTCGTCGAGGCGAACGGCGAGATCGACGTCGCCTTCTCTCCCCTCGTACGAGAAGCAGTGGTCCGTCTCCTGGCCGAGGGCCAACGCCACTTCGTTCTGGATCTGTGCGGCGCCCCGTTCCTGGACTCAACAGGGCTCGGCATGATCGTCGCCGTCACCAAGCACATCCAAGCCCGTCACGGGTCGCTGCGGATCGCCTGCGCCGACAAGCGGCTCCTGCGCGTCTTCACGCTCGGCGGCCTGCGCCCCGTGTACTCGTTCCACGACTCCGCCGAGCAGGCCACCGCACAGCCTCCCAGCTCGGAGGAGCTTGCCGACTGGCCACACCCGCGACACTGATGGACCGCTGCGACAACGCGAGCAGCAAGCGCATGTCGGCTGGTCCGCGCGATGGCCGCAGACTCGGCGAGTGCGCGACTGTCGACGACGAGTGGGTACGAGTGTCGTCGGAAAGTGTTGTGGTCCCGGTGTCCAGCGGGCCCGGCGGGGCGTCGAGACCCCCGTCCCGTCACGGAAGGTTTTCCGGGTGATGCGCCGCTTGTCGTATCCGTCACGGCTCGTTCAGCGATGAGCCGGGCCAAGGGGCCATCGGCGACGCATGACCGTCCAGGTATTGTGCGCGTGCCTCACGGCACGCCTGGCCCAATTCGGCACGGCGTTCGTCGCTGACGTTCTCCCGCGCGTCATTGAGGAGAGTCCGTTCTTCCTCGTCCGCGTGATGATTGACCGCCGTGACGAGTTCTTCCAGCTTTCCGCCCCACTCCTCGGAAACTGGGTCCTCCACTTGCAGCAGGGCGAGCAGCGCCTCGTTGGCTTCGTGGTGCTCATGGACGCTGTGTTCCACGTCGTCGCCGTCCACGTTCTTGTACCGGCGCAGGGCGGGGTAGACCTTGTCTTCTTCCGCCGAGGCATGCGCAACATTGAGCTACCGTCGGCCAGGCGTCCGTGCACTCGGTGCGTTGGCCGTCTTCCTGGGCGCACCTGTGTCAGGCGGCGGTTCCGGCCGTGCTCGGTGGGCGGAAGCAGGCGGTGACCGACTTGCCGTCGGGGCAGGGACGGGCTTCCCAGCCGTCGGCGAGCGCGTCGATCAGGAGCATGCCCCGCCCGCCGAGACGGTCACGGCTGGGTGCGCGAGGTGTGGGCGGGGCGGCGGCGTCGTCGTGCACGGTGACGTGCAGGCATCGGCCGTCCCAGGTCATCACGAGCCTGGCGGTGGAGTGCGCGTGGACGTGGGCGTTGGTGACCAGTTCGGACACGGTCAGCAGCACATCGTCCACCGTCTGCGGGTAACTGTGAGTCCAGCCGAGGGTCTCCAGGTGCGCGCGTGCCCAGTCGCGTGCCGTCTTCGGACTGGTGCCCATGGGCAGCGAGCGTGCCCAGCCCACTGCCCGCATCGACGATTCGTCCACTGTGCCCCCTACCCGCTTGGAACCCGGCCCTGTGCTGTCGCGTGTACCCGCTGCGTTGCCGTTGACGCGGCGGGTACAGCTCGGACTGCTGCTGCAAGTTCCCGTGGACGTGGACAACTTCCGCGTCGCCGTGTCGGAGCGCCTGCCGCCGGTCTCCGCAGAACGGCAGCGGGACAGGGGCCGGGTTCAGTCCGTGGCGAGCATGCCTTCCCGCAGGCGGGTCAGAAGGCGGGAGATCAGGCGGGAGACGTGCATCTGCGAGATGCCGAGGCGTTCGCCGATCTCCTTCTGTGTGAGTTCCTCGACGAACCGCCAGTGGATGATCTGTCGGTCGCGCTCGTCGAGTTCGGTGATCATCGGGCCGAGGGCGTGGAAGTCATCAACCAGGGCTAGAGCGGCGTCTTCGGTACCGATGAAGTCGGCCAGGGCCGATTCGCCGTCCTCGCTGCTGTTGATCGCCGCGTCCAGAGAAGAGGAGTTGTAGGCGTTGGACGCCAGACGTGCCTCGCGGACTTCCTCTTCGGGCAGGCTCATCAGCTCGGAGAGTTCCTTGGCCGTCGGGGTGCGTCCGAGGCGGCTGCGCAGTTCCTCAGTGGCGCGAGCCAGCTGCACGCGGGCCTCCTGAAGCCGGCGCGGTACGTGCACGGCCCAGGAGGTGTCGCGGAAGAAGCGCTTCATCTCTCCGACGATGTACGGCACCGCGAAGGAGGTGAACTCGACCTCACGGGAGATCTCGAACCGGTCGATGGCCTTGATCAGGCCGATCATGCCGACCTGGACGATGTCCTCCATCTCCTCCGGACCGCGGCTGCGGAACCGGCCGGCCGCGAAGCGGACCAGGGACATGTTCATCTCGATCAGCGTATTGCGCGCGTACTGGTACTCGGGCGTGCCCTCCTCCAGTACCGCCAGCTGATCGAAGAAGAGCTTCGACAAATCCCGCGCGTCCCGGGGCGCCACCTTCGACGGGTCCGCTACCTCCGGCATCGCCGTGGTGCACTCGGCGGCCCGCGTGGTCGTCGTCGCCATGGTCTTCCCTCCCGATAAGACGCCCCCGGCAGTCGCCGGCCACTTGGCCGACGCTCCAGCGCCTACCCCGCCATGCGCTCCGCATGTCCCCAACCACCGGGCGACGAGAACCGCTTCTCATCGCACGCACCGCCGCGGGGGCGGGCATCCCTCGGTAGCAAGCCTTGCCCACCCGCGCCAAGGACCTCGTCACGGGTCCGCCGACGACGCCGTAGCACCGGCCGCGACCACGCCACCCGGTGACCGATCTGGCGGCGCGCTGCTGTCGCTGGCGCTGCCCGCCGCCGCAGGGCGGATCGACCTGACGCCGGGTGCGAGAACGCCAGGGCAGTGGATCAGGTGGTGGTCGCCGTATCGGTGTCGGCGAAGAAGGGGAAGACCTGGTCGAGGCCGACGATGCGCAGGATGCGCAAGGTGTTGGCCGGAACTGCGGACAGGGCGAGTTCGGCCTCGGCGGCGGTGGCGCAGTTGTGGGCGGCGATCAAGGCGGTGATGCCGCTGGAGTCGCAGAAATCCAGACGTCCCAGATCCAGAACCAGGCGTTGGCCTGGTCGCAGGGTGAGGTCCCTGACGTGTTCGCGCAGTTGGTGTGCGGTGGTGTATTCGAGGTTGCCGACGACTTCGAGGACGGGTCCGGTGGCGGCGTCTCGCGTAGTGATATGCAGTGGGTTCATCTCAGGTGATTCGTTGCCGGGCGGAGTACGGACGGGCGGGAAGGGACACCGAGAGCAAGGAGCGCGGTGTCGTCGTCGACTCCCCCGCTCAGACTGTCCAGCAAGCCTGCCAGTGCTTCCATCATCTTCTTCGGCGGGGAGCCGGCATGGCGGGCGACGAAAGCGCGCAGAGCCTCCTCCCCGTACAGGCTGGTGCGGTCGGGCCCGGTGCGAGCTTCGGTGAGTCCGTCCGTGTACAGCAGCAGGGTGTCCCCGCTGCCGAGGACGGTGGTGGCCGAGGTGAAACGAGCGTGCGACAAGGCCCCCACGAGGAACCCGCCGGGGGTCGGGAGGAACTCGGCTGTGCCGTCGGCGCGGGCGATGAGAGCGGACGGGTGGCCGCCGGAAGCCAGGCGCACACGGGTCTCCCCTCTGCCCGGATCCGGTTCGAGGACACCGAAGATGGCGGTGCAGTAACGAGGATCGCCACTGCTGTAGCGCTCGTACAGCACAGTGTTCAAGGTGGCGAGCGCGGTGGCGGGGTCGGCGTCGTGCAGGGCGGCGGTGCGCAGGGTGTACCGGGTCAAGGAGGTGACGGCGGCGGCTTGGGGGCCTTTGCCGCACACGTCGCCGAGGAAGAACGCCCAACGTTCGCCGTCGAGTGGGAACAGGTCGTAGAAGTCGCCGCCGAGCTGGTCCGGAGAGGCGGTGTGGTAGTACACGGCCGTCTCGACACCGGGCACTGTCGGCAGTGAAGCGGGCAGCAGCGACTGCTGGAGCACCGCGAGGGCCTCCTGCAGCCGGGCGCGGTCGGCTTCCGCCTGCCTGCGTGCCTCCTCGGCCTGGCGGCGGGCCTCTTCGGCTTCCTGCTTGCGGCGCAGCAGTTCCTGCTCGTAGGAGCGCCGGTCGGAGGCGTCGAAGAGGGTGGTGCGGATGAGCAGCGGCTCTCTTTCACTGCTGTGTTTGACGACCGAGGACACCAGGACCGGCAACCGGCCGCCACCGGCGGTCTTGATCTCCAGGGCGATGCCACTGATCTCGCCCTTCATCTGCAAGAGCGGCGCGAAGTGCGTCTCGTGGTAGAGCTTGCCGCCGACGGTGAGCAGGTCGGCGAACCGCATGCGGCCCACCACGGCCTCGCGTTCCAGACCGAGCCAGCCCAGCAACGTGGTGTTGATCTTGGCGATGGTGCCGTCCATGAGCGACGACAGGTACCCGCAGGGCGCCGCCTCGTAGAGCTCCTCGACGCTGTCTTCCAGCAGCGCGGAAAACGCCGCGTCCGTGGACGCCCCGTCTCCCACCCCGACAGGTTTCGGGTCTTCGCCGGTGCGGCACATCACTGCGAGGGCTCCAGAAAGTCCAGGATCGCGGCACTGGTGGCCTGCGGCGCGGACAGCTGCGGGCAGTGCCCCGTAGCCGGCAGTGTCACCAACGTGGAGCCGGGGATCCGGGCATGTACATAGGCGCCGACCTCGCGGGGCGCGATGGCGTCGTTGGAGCACTCGAGGATCAGGGTTCGAACGGACACGGACTCCAGATCGTCTCGGGAGTCCGAGAGGAACGTGGTGCGGGCGAAGACGCGGGCGATGTCGGGGTCGGTGGCGCAGAAACTGTTCGCCAGTTCCTCCCCAAGTTCCGGCCGCTCCGGATTCCCCATGATCACCGGAGCCATCGCCGCGGATCAGCCCAGGTAGTTGGACTCCAGCGACGCCAGCAGTTCGTCGATGTCCTCCGCACTGAAACCGCCCCGGTAGCCGTCGGAATCGATGTAGCAGGGAGAGGGCGCCACCATCACCAACGACCCGATCCGCTCCGGCGCCGCCTGCGCAGCAAGCACGCCGATCATCGCACTGACCGAATGCCCACGAACGTCACCTGCCGCAGGTCCAGCTCTTCGCAGACGTCGACCACGTCCTGGGCGTAGCCCGCGAGAGTCGAATACCGCTCTTCGCTCCACGCGGACAGGTCGGACTTGCCCGAACCGACGTAGTCGAACAGCACGACCCGGTAGCGGTCGGCCAGGGCCGGCACGGTCAGACGCCACATGTTCTGGTCACAGCCGAACCCGTGCGCCAGCACCACCACCGGACCATCCACACGGCCGGTCACTACATCCTGCCACTACCGCCAGCGGTGCCCGCAGCGCCGTCACGATCACATCACACAGGGCTCACAGCCACGCAGAAGAGAAACGCCGGCGTCGGTGCCACAGGGCCGACGAGGGCCGCACGCGTGCATCGCCCCGGGCCGCTCCGTCACCCCGTGACAGGCATGACCAGCGTCTTCACGAAGCCGACGCCCCCCTTCCCGCTTGCGGCCGCACAGCCGAGCAGGCGACTGGGATACCGCCGCAAGCGCACCGCGGCCGAGCAAGGGGCCGACCCGAGCCGATGACCCGGCCGGTGTCCGCCGAAGACGGCCGCGCCCCGCCCGTGCACCTCATCCCGGCCTACGTCATTGAGGGACGACTGCTGTCGAGGTCGGTGAAGGTGTAGCGGGTGTGGCTGAACACCTGGCCGTCGTGCCCGAAGCCGTACGCCGTGCCGGGTGCCACCGCGAACAGCAGGTCGTTGCCCTTGCGGATGCTGTCGCCGAAGCCGTAGAACGTTCCCTCCGGCGAGACGATGTGATCCCCGTACTGCGCCTCGAACGCGGCGATGACCTCATCCTGCCGTGCCGGGTCCGTCACCCGCTCCGCCGTGCCCTCGACCACGATGTCGACGCCTTCGGTGAGTGAATTGTGCCCTGTGGTGAGGACGCAGTTGGCGTTGCCGGCCAGGTTCTTCGCCTTCTGCTCCCCCGGCCCGGTGCTGAAGTGCAGCGCCCCGTCGTGCCAGGCGGCGATCAGCGGCGTGACGTGCAGTCGGCCGTCCGGCCGGACGGTGGTGATCCAGAAGACCTCGGCGGCCCGCAGCCGGCCCTGGGCCTCGGCCCAGTCGGTGGCGGTGACGCTTTCCGCGCCAGGGCGCGGGTTGAGAGCGGCGCTGTAGCGGGCGTCCAGTTCGGTCGTGGGCCGCTTCGGCGTCATGCCAGAGCTCCTTTTCCTCTTCCCGTATTCAAGGCTACGCAGCCCGGCCCGGCGGCGCTCAGGCCGGACAGGGAAGCGGCCACTGCCGGGGAACCGTCGTGGCTGGCGCACAGGACTGGAGGCTGCAGAACGTGGGCCGTGATTACTACCGGCTGCTCGCCCGCTCCAGCGGCCAGTGCCTGGACGTGGCGGAAGGCTCGCGGGAGCCTGGCGGCAACGTACAGCAGTGGACGTGCAATGGTCCGCAGCCTCAGATCTGGAGACTGCAACGGGCCTGACCCGGGCCGTCCGGCGGCATGTGGCCGAGCCCGTGGAGCGCCTCCCCGGTCAGAGCCGGAGAGGCGCTTCATACGGGGTGGCGCCATCGGCCGGTTGGCGCCGGGCACGGGGTCGAGCTCAGTGCCGTTCGGGCAGGTCGCGCTCGGCGGGCAGCGCCACGGTGTGTGCGGGCGCGGCGAAGGTGCGTGCAGAGTGCCGGGGTGTCGGCTTCTTCCCGCAGAACGCGGCTTCCAGTGTGCCGCCGAGTGCCGTATTGGCTACGCCGCGGTTGGACGTGTTCGCCATCGCCGACAGGCTGCGGCGGCCGTCGCGGGTCGAGAAGGCGTACGTGTAGTAGCCCTGCACTGTACCGGTGTGGCCATAGATCTGAGTGCCGCAGGAAAGGTCGTATCGGCGCAGACCAAGGCCGTAGAAGCGGGTGTTGGCCGCGTCTGTCGGCGTCACCGTCGTCATGGCGTTCATCATGGCCGGAGACAGGAGCCGTCCGCGCATGAGCGCGCTGGTGAAGGTGTTCAGGTCGCCGGGGCTCGAGATGAAGGCCCCGGCGGTCTGCGCCCAGGACACGGTCTGTTCGGTGGAATCCACGAGTGGCGCGCCGGACTCGTCGGGGTGCAGGTAGCCGCGAACATGCGAACCCTTGATCCGCGTCTTCGGATGCACGTACGACGTCTGGCGCAGGCGCAACGGCTCGATGACGCGCTGCTGGTACGCAGCGCGCACCGAGCGGCCCGTCAGCTTCTCGATGAGCATTCCGACCACCACGAAGTTGGCGTTCGAGTATTTGTACGCAGCGCCCGGCTCGGTGGTGCGGGGCTCGGCGAGGGACAGGTCGACAAGCTCCTGGTAGCTGAACACCCGGTTCCGAACGGCTTCGAAGCCGGGCACGGTCTCGTTGAACATGGCCTCGGTGTAGTCGGCCAGGCCGCTGCGGTGGGTGAGCAGATGACGGACCGTGATGCGGTCGTCGGGCAGCAGGCCGGGCAGGTATCGATTGACCGGACGGTCCAGCTCCAGCTTGCCCTCGTCCACCATCTGGAGAAGCACGACCGTGGAGAATGTCTTGCTGACGCTGCCGATGCGGAACCGGGCCGAGGTATCCATCGCCGCGCCCGAGACCCGGTCGCGGACACCGACGGTCCGGCTCGTCACCCCGCCCGGCCCGGAGTAGCGCGCCATGGCGCCTGGAGCGCCCTCGGCCGTCGCGGCGTTCAGAGCCGCTTCCACCCCGTCCATGTCGGGCGCGGGGAAAGTCGGTGTGCCGGCTTGGGTGGGGACGCCACTGGGTGACATGGGAGTGGCCGACGCGCTCACGAGGGGAGCGAGTCCCCCGGCGAGCGCGGCGATCACGGTGACGCCTACGGCCAGACGTCGGTGTGGCGGCAAGGACACGATGACACCTCAGTTTCTTCCTCCGAGCGGGCCCGGCACGTCACGGTCACGGAGTACTGACCGGCACGGAGTCCAGTCGGCGCCGTGTCCAGGCGGGAGCAGGCCTGACAAGGGTTGGACGATACAGGGCGTCCTTGCCCTGGTTCGCGCAACGCGCGGACCGTGCCGGGCAGTTCGCAGGCCAGGACCGTGCGGTAGGGGGCAGTCGCGGTCACCGTGCCGCGCACCGCGTGCGTCGAGAAGGCGGCGTCGTCCTCCGGGCCGCGAGGAGCAGGCCGTCCGCGCCTTCGGAGGCAGCCGTCCGGGAAGCTCCGCGCGCTCCCTCCCCGACCGGTGCGTACTCGTGGGCTCCCGTCGGGGAAGATGGTCGAGTCCACCGAGACCCAGTACGCAGCGGATTCCCGCGTCCCGCGCGGCCGACGCGACCAGGCAGCCTGCAGTTGAACCGGGCGCTGATGGCCGCCGGCCTGGTCGACCGTCTGCGGGTGACGCTCTTCCCGGTCCTCACCGGCCGGACCGGGCTGGACCCGACCTTCCAGGGTGCGGCCGACTTCGACCTGGTACTGGCCGGGAGTCGGACGCTCGACGGTCGCGTTCAGGAGCTCGTCTGTCGACCCACCCTCCATTGGCCGTTCCCAGGTCGGTCCCCGGTGAATTTGGGCAGTGTGAGGGCTGTGTGGGCCGGGCGCCCTGTTTTCGGTGGCAGGGCGGTGAGACCGCGAAGTCTGCTGTTGCGCCTTTCGAGGGCTTCGGCGGTGGTGGGGAAGAGTGCCGCGTCGCCCGCACCGACCTGTGCCTGGTTCAGCTCGACGAATCCGCGGGTGTCGCGCTCGTAGGCGGCGAACGCCGCGGTGTGGTCGCGATGGGCGGCCAGCGAGCCGGCGAGCATGTAGGCGCCGACGAGGGCGAGGCTGGACCCCTGCCCGGTCAGGAAGGACGGGGCGTGGGCGGCGTCGCCGAGGAGCGCGACCCGGCCGCTGGACCAGCGCGGCAGGTGGACTTGGCTCACGGTGTCCAAGAACGGATCGTTCGCGTGGCGCATGGTGGCGACCATGGCCGGTATTTCCCAGCCGTCGTCCGCGAAGGTGGTGGCGACGAGTTCGCGTTGTACCTCGGGGCGGCCGCTGAGGACCTCGCCCGGTGGTTCCGGGTGAGCGAAGTTGAGGAACGCGTGCAGTTCGTCGCTGTCCCCGACCGCGTAGAGCGCCGCGGCCCGTCCGGGAGTGTTCCAGATGAGCACTTCATGCGAGAGTCCAAGGGTGTTGGGCATGGTGAAGATGGAGAAGCAGTACCCCAGATAGCGGTGGAACTGCCGCTCGGGGCCGAACACGAGCTCCCGGGTACGCGAATGCAGCCCGTCCGCACCCAGGACCAGGTCGAAGGTTCGCTGGACACCACTGCGGAAGGTGACGTCGACACCGTGCTCGTGTTCCGTGAGCGCGTCTATGGAGTCGTCGAACACGAACTCCACCTCGTCACGGACGGCTCCGTAAAGGATTTCCGCCAGCTCCCCGCGAGGCACCTCGACGTCCCGCCCCTCGACGCCGCCGACCACCGCCTGTGGACGAACCACCGCCGCCTCACTGCCATCGGCATTGAGGAAGGTCACCCGGCGCGAATCGATGTGCGCTGCCTGGAGACGCGGCAGGATCCCCATCCGGCGCGCCACCTCCACCGCGGTGCCACGCACGTCGATCGGGTACCCACCGCCTCGTAGTCCGGTGGACTTCTCCACCACCGTCACCGCGAATCCGTAGCGGTGCAGCCAGAACGCCACGGCGGGACCCGCGATGCTCGCGCCGGAAATCAGGACCGTGCCCTTCGATGCACTTCTCGTGCCCATTCGCCAACTCCCCATTCTGTCGTGCGGCATTCGGAAATCGTCAGAGGTTCATCGCACCGGGTCCCGCTCGAGGTCGGGCGACGGCGATTTGCGGCTGGGGGATTCGCGGCTGGGGCGGGTACTTCGCACGAGCATGACGACCAGTACCGCGGCTGTCGCGAAGGCGCCGGAAGCAATGGCGATGTAGCTGAACACGCCCGTGGCCGAATTCGTCGTCTCGCCGTCGACGACCACGGCGGTCGACTTGAGCACGGCCGCGCCCACGAAGTTCAGCACCACCGAACCGATCGAGACCATGACCATGACCAGGCTGGACACGATGCCCTGCCGTTCGGCGGACGCCAAGGCACCCGCCATGTTGAAGCCGGATGTCCCGAGCGCTCCTACCGTGACACCCAGCAGGAAGGCGAAGCAGAGGGCGGCGGGAAGCTGGGAAGCTCCCAGGAACATCCCGATGGTCACCACCGTTCCGAGCATGACCGCCCCGGCCAACGTCGAGGCCGGGCCGAAGCGTGCGGCGAACCATCCGGCCACCGGACCTCCGAGCATGACTCCGAGTCCCGGCGCCGCGAGCAACAGTGCAACCGACCCCTGGTCCGCCAGCCCGTACCCGAGTCGCTGATCCGCCGAGACGTCGCCGATGAGAGGGATGAGCTGAAGCATGCTCTGGTACGAACCGGCTCCGAGGAAGACGACGAGGAGCATGAGTACCAATGGCCCGTCGAGGTTTCTGACGTCGATCAAGGGGTCGGGCTTCCGGCTCGAGACCAGGAACCACCTGGCCAATGCCACGACGCCCCCGACCAGGAGAGCCAGCGGGCCGGCGGTGAGCCAGCCGAGGTCCGCGCCGAGACTGACGTAGCTGAGCACTCCGGCGAGACCTCCGCCGAGGAGGAGGGCGCCGCCGACGTCGATCCTGCCCGGTGCCCTGACCGGGGATTCGGGGATGACACGGTGCACGCAGATCGCCATCGCGGCCGCGACGAGGGCCGACAGGACGAACAGAACCTGGAAGCCGAACTCCACTGCCAGTTTCTCGATGAGGAAGCGGGACGCGATGTTGAGTACTGCGGAGCTGGAGGTGACGATGCCCACAGTGATCATCGCGATGCGGGGTGCGCAGACACCGCGAACGATCGCGACGGAGAGGAACACGGCGGCCAGAGACGCTCCCTGAAGCATGCGACCTGGCACGAACACCCAGATGCTGGGGGCCACGGCACACAACACGGCGCCCGCGCAGCTGAGTAGTAACGTCACCACGAGCACCCTGCGCTTGCCGTGGATGTCGGCGCTCTTGCCGAGCAGGGGTGCCCACATCACTCCCGCCAGCATCGCGGTGGCGTTGAGCCACGCCGCCTGATCGGTGCCGAAGTGGTCGAGCATCTCCGGGAGGACGAGCAGCGGTGCGGTGATGGCCGAGTCGACCACGAAGTTCACCAAGGACAGGACGGCCACCAGGCCGATGAGCCGCCCGTTCCATCTCGTGTGCGGTCCGGCGTCTGTGCTTCCGGTCCTGCTCTGCTGCATTGAGACTCCTTCACTACGGGGTACCACGGGCGCACGACGGTGCCGGCGGGGCCTGACGGGTTATCGACTGGGACAGGGGGCGGCTGCTGCCAGGGGGGTGGGTCCGTTTCCCCTTTGCGGCCGCGCTCGGCCTCCCGGCACGAAGTGCCCGTTAGGCGTCGTGGTCTCAGGTTTCCCGGTCGCGCAGTGCCGCGCGGGCCGGGAGGGTCACGGCGACGAGACCGAGGGCCACCGCCGTCGCGGCGAACGCGGCGTACAGCAGTGGGGGTACGTGCGGAAGCTCGCCCGTCAGGCCGCGCATCATCGGGGTCAGTGTGATCAGGGCGATGGCTGTGCCCAGGGCCACGCCCGCCGCCGACACCAGCAGGCTCTCCCAGCGGAGCATGCGCAGCACCTGGCGGCGGGTGGAACCGACGAGGCGGAGGGTGGCCAGTTCACGGCGGCGGTCCAGGACCGTCATCACCAGGGTGTTGACCGCGGCGACGGCGGCGAAGCCGCCCAGGACGGCGGCCATCACATAGTTGGCCCAGGCGCCGAGTTCGCGGTCCACGTTTCGCTCGACGGCGTAGCCCGAGGCGTCGGTGACGTCGCCGAGTGCGGCGAGCCGCTCCGCGTCGCCGCCGCGTACCAGCAGGGTGCTGTCGAAGCCCGAGGTGACGTGGACGGCCAGGGAGGCGCGGTCCATGGTCACCGCCGCCAGACCCAGTCCGCGGCCGTAGACCGCGACGACTTCCGGGCGGGCCTCGATGCCGTCGGGGAGGCGGAGCGGCAGCTCGTCGCCGACCTTGACCTTCGCCGCGGTGGCGAGGGTCTTGTCGATGGCGATGCGGCCCTCACCCACGCGGTCCAGGCTGCCGCCGCGTACGTCCAGGTCCTGCACCTCGGCGAGCTGGGCACCGGAGCCCGAGATGCCCTGGGTCGCCCACCCCTGCAGCGACGTCTCGCCGCCGGAGTCCACGGGCACCAGGACCTGCGTGTCGAGCAGGCTCACGGCCGCGTCGACGCCTGGAACGCGGGCGGCCCGGTCGGCGGCGCCGGAGGGCAGGCCCGCCGGATTGGTCACGACGTGGTCCGCCGTGATGCCGTCGCGGAGCTGTTCCGAGGCGACATGGCTCTCGCTCGTGTGCATGAAGACGAGCGTCGAGGCGAAGGCCATCGCCAGCACGATGGGGGTGATCGCGGAGGCCAACCGGCGTGCGTTGGTTCGGGAATTGGCGGCGGCCAGCGACGCCGAGGCGCCGCCGCCGCGCAGCAGCAGGCCGAAGAGCGCCGCGCACAGCCGGGCCACCAGCGGGCCGAGCAGGCCGACGGCGAGCATGAAGAGCATGACGACGCCGAGGGAGGCGTTGGCCGCGTCGGCACCGGCGGCGGAGGCGGCTACGCCGGCGAGGACCGTGCCGCCGATGAGGGCGGCCACCCCGAGGACGGTACGGACGATGCCCGGCCGCAGCCGCTCCACCGAGGCTTCTGCCAGCGCCTGCCCCGGCTTGATCTTCGCGGGCCTGCGTCCGGCCGTCCAGCCGGCGCCGAGCGCCGTGAGGAGTCCGGTCCCGACGGCGATGAGCAGCGGGATCCACGAGACGTGCAGATCGACCGCCTCCGGGATGGCACCGCGGTCCTTCAGCTGCCCGAACCACCAACTCGCCAGTGCGATCCCTGGCAGGCAGCCGACCAGCCCGGCGACGGGCGCGACGAGCAACGCCTCGGCGGCGACCGCGCGGCGGATCTGCCGCGGGGTGGCGCCGACGGCGCGCAGCAGCGCGAACTCGCGCATGCGCTGGCCGACGGACAGGGCCACCGTGCCGGCCGCGGTGAAGACGGCGACCAGGGTGGCTATCCCGCCGAAGGAGCCGCCGAGTGCGGTGAGTGTCTCCTTGGCGTACGCCAGGCCCCGCTCCTCGACTTCGCCGCGGTCGTCGCCGGTGAGCACCCGCGCGCCGGAGCCGGCGAGGGACTTCTCGACTGCGGTGGCGAGGGCGGCGGTGTCGGTGCCGTCCTCGGCCAGCACGGCGATGGCGTCCGCCTTGCCGGGGTGCCCGGCCAGCGTGGCTGCCTCGGCGTCGGCGAACCAGGCCGTGGCCTCGCCGCCGACCGCAGCGTCCGCCGCCGCGGTGTCACCGGCCCCGGCCCCGGCCAGTCCGGACACGCGGAAGTCCGTGCGGCCGGCGGCCGTTTCGAGCGTGACGGTGTCGCCTACGTCGGCCTTCGCCGCACGGGTCGCGGCGGCGTCGAGCACGACCTCGCCCTCGCGCGGCGCGGCGCCCGCTGACAGCGCGGTGCCGGTGAAGGCGTGCGAGCCCCAGCCGTGGCCGGCGAGCGCCCCGTCTCCCTGCCGCACCGGGAACGTGAAGTCCGGCACCGCGGCGGCGACGCCCGGCGCCCGGGCGGCCTTCGCCGCCAGCCCCGCGTCCACGCGGGCGGTGTCCGGCAGCGGGTACGCGGTTTCCTCTGGGCCGTCGATGGTGTCGGAGACGAGTCGCGCGGACTGGTCGGCCGCCGCGACGACCGGCACCTTCGCGTACCGCTCCGCGGGCACCGAGGCGCGGATGCCTGACTCCAGCAGGATGCCGCAGGCCGCGACGATCAGCGCGGACATCATCAGCGCGACGAACGTACCCGCGAACGAGGCGGGTTTGAAACGTACGGCCGCGCGAGCGAGGCCGTTCGGGGCGAAGCTCCTCATGCCGCGGCCCCTGCCATCGCGCCGCTACGGCCGGCCAGCATCGTCATCCGCGCCGCGATCTGCTCCGCCGAACCGCGCTCCAGACCGTCGGCGAAGGTGCCGTCGGCGAGGAACAGCACACGGTCGGCCCAGGCGGCCGCGGCCGGGTCGTGGGTGACCATGACGACGGTGGCGCCGAGGGCGTCCACGGCGTGCCGCAGCAGACCGAGGACCTCGGTGGCGGTGCCGGTGTCGAGGGCGCCGGTGGGCTCGTCCGCGAAGACCACGTCGGGGCTGGTGACCAGGGCGCGGGCGACGGCCACGCGCTGCTGCTGGCCGCCGGACAGCTCGCCGGGCCGGCGCCGCGCCTTGTCGGCGAGCCCGACCCGCGCGAGCATCGCGGCCGCACGGCGGCGGTCCTGGCGCTGCCCGGCGAGACGCATGGGCAGCAGCACGTTCTGCTCCACGGTCAGCGACGGGAGCAGGTTGAACGCCTGGAAGACGAAGCCGAGGCGGCTGCGGCGGAGCTCGGTGAGCTTGTCCTCGCTCATACCGGTGATCTCCGTACCGCCGAGGCGCACGGATCCCTCCGACGGCCGGTCGAGGCCGGCGGCGCACTGCAGGAACGTGGACTTGCCGGACCCGGACGGTCCCATGACCGCGGTGAACGTGCCGCGCGGGAGGGCGAGGTCGACGCCCGCGAGGGCGTGCACGGCGCCCGCGCCGCGGCCGTACCGCCGTCGCACACCGCGCAGTTCGACGGCGAGGCCGGGTGTCGCGGCCGGGGCCTCCGGTCGGTCGTCCGTCTTCTGCCGCCTGTTGCTGCGTAGCCTCATGTTCCGCCCTCTCGCGCTCTTCTCGTTCCGACGACGTGAAGTGTGCGAGGACGGCTGTGCGCCGGGCGTCATACGCGGGAGCCAAAGTGGCGGTGCTACCGCGGTAGGGGGTGGAGGAGCGACAGGGCCTCCCTTCCGCCCGGGGGCTGCCGCCGGTCCGGCGTACGCGGGGCTCCGCCCCGTCGCCGCCCTTTGCCGGTCCCGGGCGTGGAGCACCGGCGAGGGAGCGCCGCTTCGCCGGAGGGGTGGCGGGGTGCCGGGCTGCCATCTGCGCCGTACGGAGGTGTCGAGCGAGTCGCCCCCGACGAGACCCCGACCTGCCCGACGCGACCCACCCGCCCGACGGGGCTCAGAGGTGCGACGCGTCGGCACCGTGCGAGCGCCAGAGGCCGCGGGGCCGTCCTACTCGCCCGGGGCCACCAGCCCCGATTCGTACGCGAAGACCACCGCCTGGGCGCGGTCGCGCAGGTCGAGCTTGGTGAGGACGCGGCTCACGTGCGTCTTCACCGTCTGCTCGGCCAGCACCAGATCCTCCGCGATCTCCGCGTTGGACCGGCCGCGGGCCACCAGGGTGAGGACCTCGGTCTCGCGTTCCGTCAGGGCCTTGAGCCGCAGCGCGGGCTTGCCTCGGGCGGCGGGACGTTGCCGGGCGAAGTCCGCGATGAGGCGGCGCGTCACGGAGGGGGCGAGCAGCGCGTCGCCCGAGGCCACGACGCGTACCGCCGCGATGAGGTCGGCCGGCGGCGCGTCCTTCAGCAGGAAGCCGCTCGCGCCCGCCCGCAACGCCTCGTAGACGTAGTCGTCGACGTCGAACGTGGTGAGCATCAGGACGCGCGGCCGGTGGGTCACGCCGGGCGGGGGCGCGAGGAGGCGGCGTGCGGCCTCGAGGCCGTCCATCTCGGGCATGCGGACGTCCATCAGCACGACGTCGGGATGGGTGCGCCGGCTCAGCTCGACGCCCTGCGCACCGTCGGGTGCCTCGCCCACCACGTCGATGTCGCTCTGGGCGGCCAGCAGCGCGGCGAAGCCGGCCCGCACCATGGCCTGGTCGTCGACGACGATGACGCGCGTTGTCACGTGATGTCCTTTTCGGTCAGAGGTAGTTGGGCGGCGACCCGGAAGCCGCCGTCCGGCAGTGGTCCCGCGTCGAGGGTGCCGCCGGCGATCCGCACCCGTTCGCGCATGCCGACGAGTCCGTGCCCGGTGCCGCCCTCTTCGAGCGGCGCGGCGGGCGGCTCGGGTGGCGGTCCGTTGACGACGAGGACGGTGAGCCGCGCGCCGTCCTGTGTACCGGGCTCCGACACCGACACCCGCGTCGGGGCGCCCGGCGCGTGCCGCACGACGTTGGCGAGGGCTTCCTGGACGATGCGGTACGCGGCAAGGCCCACCGCCTCGGGCACGTCGGCATCGCAGGGGGTGAACTCCACTGGCACACCCGCTCTCACCGTCGCCTCCACCATCTGGCCGATCCGCGTCAGGCCCGGCTGGGGCGCGAGCTCGCCGTGCGCCTCCTCGTTCCGCAGTACGCCGAGGAGCCTTCGCATCTCGCCGAGCGACTCGCGCGCGGTCGCCGCGATGGACGTGAACTCCTCCTGCACGTCCGGTGGCAGCCCGTCGATCCGGTACGCCGCGGTGTCCGCCTGCACCGTGATGACGGACATGTGGTGCGCCACCACGTCGTGCAACTCGCGCGCGATGCGGGCGCGTTCCTCCAGCAGCGTCCGCCGGCCGCGCTCGGCCTCGCTGATCGTCTCCTGCTCGGCCAGCCTGCGCTGCACCTCGTACCGCTCGCGGAGCGCGCCGGCGAGGACGAGTGCGACGCCGCTGAGGATGGTGAGCAGTGCGCTCCCGGCAGTCGTGTCGTGGGGTGCGGCGAACCCCAGGCCGACGTTCGCGGCCGCTGTCGCGAGCCACACCAGCAGCAGCGTCCGGCGCCGCTCGCGCAGCCCGAGGGCGAGGCAGAGGCCGATGTACCCGACGATCTCCATGGGCGGGAACGGCCACACCTGCCGCTCCCCCAGGTCGACGGTGAGCAGGGCGAGGGCCCCGGCCACGTCCGCGACGAAGATCACGTACCAGGCCTGCAGCGGGCGGACGACCGCGAGCAGCAGCGGTGCCGACTGCGCGATGGCCAGCCCGCTCGCGATGCCGCCGTGCAACCCGTAGTCGACGCTGAGCACTTGGATGGTGGTGGGCAGCAGGGCGACGCACAGCACGAAAGCCACGGCCCACGGCAGCAGCCGCACCCACCGCCGCGAAGCCCCCGCGAGCAGCGCGCGGGGGCGTTCCTCCTCCACTGAGGTCATGGGCCCCAGCTTAGGTGCGGCGGGACGGCGTCAGGAGACACACAGCTGTCGGGCGGACTCGGCGGATTCTCAGAGGTCGGCACGCAGCGGTTCCCCCACTTCGTGCATGTGCCGCAGGGCCTGACGGTAGGCGTCGATGAGACCGGTCTCCGTGTAGGGGATCCCGAGGTCGCGGCAGTGGGCCTTCACCATGGACCGGGCGAGTTTCAAGTGGGGGCGGGGCATGCTGGGGAACAGGTGGTGCTCGATCTGGTAGTTGAGGCCGCCGAGAAACCAGTCGGTGAGGACGGTGCCCCTGATGTTGCGGGAGGTGAGGACCTGGCGTCGCAGGTGTCCCCACTTCTCGCCGTCGGGGTCGGGCATGTCCATTCCCTTGTGGTTGGGCGCGAAGGCCATGCCCAGGTGCAGCCCGAACAGGGCGTGGTGGAGCGCGGCGAAGACGAGCGCGTGCGCGAGCGGCATGGTCGTCAGGAGCAGGGTGGCGTACCCGGCGATGTGGGCGACGAGGAGCGCGCCCTCGACCAGGCGCTCGCGGCCGGCCTGACGGCGCAGGTCCTGGAAGCCGTGGACCTTCAGGGCGAGGCCTTCGAGCAGGGTGAGGGGGAAGAAGAGCCATGCCTGGTGTCGGGTGAGCCGGCCGCGGAAGCCCGTGCGCGTGGCGGCCTGCTCACTGGTGAAGACGAGGACGTCGGCGGCGACGTCGGGGTCCTTGTCGATGTGGTTGGGGTTGGCGTGATGGCGGTTGTGCTTGTCGTTCCACCACGCGTAGCTCATGCCGAGCAGCAGGTTGCCGTGGATGAGTCCGATGCGGCGGTTCGTGGCGCGGTTGCCGCTGATCTGTGCATGGCCCGCGTCGTGGCCGATGAACGCCGTGCGGGCGCTCAGGACCGCGAGGGCGGGAGCGAGAGCGAGTACCCACCACGAAGCGCCGGTGAGTGCCATGCCGGTGACGACGGCGGCCAGGCCGAGCGAGTTGGTCACCATGGTGCGTGCGTACCAGCCGGTGCGCCGTTCGAGCAGCTGCTGTCCCTTGACATCGCGCAGCAGGGGTGTGAACTCGCTGCCCGTGTCCGGTGGGGTTTGACTCGCCGTGGCCCGCTCGGGGTGCGGCGGAGCGGTTTCGCCGGCCAAGGACATGGGTGTACTCCAGTGTTCGGTGGGGTGGGTGCCGAATGGGGCGGGTGGTTCGTCAGCCCGGCCGGGAAGGACGTACGGGTCCGGCGTGTCGACGGGTCATGGAGCCGTCACCCGGCCACGGTGGTACGGCGGTGCCCGTACGCCACTCACGCGGCGAGCGCGAAGCAGGCGAAGCCCGCCGCGAGCACGCCCGCGGCCGCGCGGCGGGTCCTGCCGACGCGGTCCCACGGAGTCTCCAGGGGCCGCGCGAATTTCGCGATCGCCACCAACAGCCCCGCGAAGAGCGGCATCCAGGCCATCCGCGCGAGGATCCATCCGGCCGTGTCCGGCGCGGTGGTCAGGCCGGGGAACTCGCCGAAGTACGAGGCGGGGACCGCGGCGGCGAGCATCGCCGTCTGGTGCCAGCACAGTATCGTCATCGCGGACAGGTTGACGACCACGACCGGGGCCCACAGGGCGGGACGCCGGAGCAGCCGGGCCAGCCGGTCGCGCAGCAGGATCGCCGCACCGGACTGGGCGGCGGCGAGCGCGAGGACCAGCAGGGACGGCGGGTGGGAGTTGGTACGGGACGTGCCGGGCACGCCCACCATCGACGCCGGGTAGTGGAAGGCGAGCAGCAGGGTGGCGAACAGGGCCGCGCCGCCCGCGAGCAGCAGCCACGCCTCGCGGCGGCCCAGCCGCTTGTCCGCCCAGGACACGCCCAACTGGTAGGCGAACATCCAGCCCGGAAGCAGATTGAGCAGACTCAACCAGGTCGGCATCGCGTCCGCGTACGGCCCGTAACGCAGGAAGTCGACCACCGCGACCGAGCCGAGCAGCGGGGCCGCGGACCAGAAGCCGAGGCGCCGCGAGGCGCGGAGACAGTACGGCGTGAGGGCCGTGATCACGGCGTAGACGCCGACGAACCACAAGGGCTGGACGACCAGTGTCGACGCGGTGTGCAGGGTGGCGGCCGGAACGCCGAGGCCGTAATGCAGGATGGGAAGCAGCAGCGCCCATACGGCGGTGACGCCGAGGACCGGGCGGCCCAGGCGGGTGAGCCGGCCGGTGATCCACTCGTGGGCCGAGCCCTTGCGGCGCCGGTAGGAGAGGTACGAGGAGTAGCCGCCGACCAGGAAGAAGACGCCCAGCATCTGGAGGATCCAGCCGGCCGGGGCCAGCGCGCCGAAGGTGGTCAGCGGGCTGGCGTTGTGCAGGCCGCCGCCGGTGTCGAGGGTGAAGCCGCCGATCAGCCAGTGGCCGGTCGGGACGGCCAGGAGCGCCAGTGCGCGCAGGCCGTCGATGGCGCGGTCGCGGTGGGCGGGGGTCCGGTCGTCGATCCTGGCGATGAGCTTCGCGAGCTTCGTGGGTGTCTTCATCACAGGTCTCCCCCGGCGATCGCCGCGAACGCGGTCAGGGTGGAGGTGCCGGTAGTGAAGTACGCGTCGTGCGCGGGGACGTCGTCGGCGGGCAGGACGGTCGCGCCGAAGCCGGACGAGGTGGGGTCCGCGCCGTGGCCCAGGCCCAGGATCTCGACGTTGGGGACGCGGTCGATCCAGTCGTCCGGGGACTTGGCCGCCCATACGTGGGCATCGGTGTCGAGGGCGGTGACGTTGTCGGCGCGCATGCCGGGCGAGCCCACGACGACGATGTCGCTCGCGTCGGCGTCGGGGGCGGCGAGGCCGCAGACCACCGAGCCGTAGCTGTGGCAGAAGAGGGCGGGGGCGGGGAGGCCGGCCGCGTCCATGCCGTCGGTGAAGCGGGTGAGGCGCTCGGCGCCGGTCTCGGCGAGCCGGCCCGTCGCCAGGTCGGGCCCGATGCCGGAGGGGGTTGTGTAGCCGGCCCAGGCGATGACGGCCGTGTCGTCGCTCGCCTCCGCCCGGAGGTCGGCGGCCCACTGTGCCGTACGGTCGAACGTCGAGATGTCGATGTCCGACCCGGGGACGATCACCGAGACGTGGGTGGCGTTCTCCAGGTCGCCCACGACCTGCGCGATCAGGCCGCGGCCGCGTGGGTCGTACGCCAGGACCTGGTCGCCTGCCGGGGCGTTGGCCTGGTGTCGGAGGTGCACGGGGGCGCCGTCGAGGTTGCCCACCACGGTGGGGTGGTGCTCGACGAGTCGCTGTTGCTGAACGTCGGTCAGGTCGGCGAAGAACGCCGCCACTTCGGCGGGGGCGGCCGTGGTGGGGTCCGGTAGCTCCTTCCCCAGGGAGGCGTCCGCCAGCCAGGCGGCGGTGCCGGGGAGCGGACCGCTGGGCGCGCTCGCGCTGCCCGCCGAGGCCCAGCCCGCCGTGCTGCCGACCAGCAGTGCGGTCAGTACGGCAGTGGTCAGGGTCTTCCTGAAGCGGCGCATCCGTCCGTCTCCCTCTGTCTCGTCCGTGGTGACGGGGAGGAAGGTAGGAAGGCGGTTGGAGGCTGGGCGTCACGCTGGGGAGGCAAGTCGGGGGTGATACCTCGGTAGGGGGTGGGGGAGATGTGGTTGCGACGGCTGGAGGCCGTCGACCCGTTCACCCACACCTGGCTCGCCCACCAGCTTCGCGACGACTACTGGAAGCACGGCAGCGTCTGCGAGGACTGTTCCGCGATCAACGCCGCCGTCGCCACCGTCTACCCCGAACTGCCGGGCCGCTGGGTCGGCGACCCCGGTCCGTCGGCACACTTTCGCCTCCGGCGTTAGGATCGGCAACCGGTGTCCGACGCGCACTGGAGGGAACCGACGTGGTCGGCCGGGTGGAACTGCGGCAGGTGGACGAGGCGAGCCTTGAGGAACTCCTCGCCGTGGCCGTCGAGGACGCGGAGCCCGAGGAGGTCATGCCTCCTGTGGCCGGTCCACCCGGGTGGACGCCGATACGGCAGGAAGCCTTCCGGGCGTGGCACCGCGCTCGGCGCCCTGGACTGGCCGGCCCGCTGGGGGAATCCACCTTCGCGATCGTCCACGAGGGGAGGGCAGTGGGGTCGGCCCGGCTGGCTGTCCGGGGTAGCCGGGAAGTCCTGGAGACGGGCATGTGGCTCGCCCGTTCCCAACGCGGGCGCGGGGTAGGCGGTGCCGCACTCCGTTTGCTCCTCGGCGAAGCCGCCGAGGCCGGTGCGCGGTCCGTGGTCGCGGACACCACGGTGCACAACACAGCCGCACTCGCGGCGTTGCGCGGCAACGGCGCAACGCTCGTCCCGAGTGAGGACACCGCCGATGTCCACGCCGAGTTGAGGCCGGAGCGGAGCTGAGGCGGGAGCGGTCACTCGGTGGTCGTCCGGGATGAGCCGCAGGCTGGGCGGTGCCGGCCGATGATCCCCTCGACGATCGTCATCAGTCGCTTCCCCGCCTGATCGATGCTCCCGTTCTGTGTGCTGACCTGAGCACCTTCGAGTACGAAGGTGATCTCGGCCGCGGTCTGCTCGGGGTCGGGCAGCCCGGCAGCGGCGCACAGGGCGAGGAGTCTCCGGGTCTGACGGGCCTTGTGCTCCTCGATCACCTGCCGTGCGGGATGGGAGCGGTCGGGCAGTTCGGCGATGGAGTTGATGAACGGGCAGCCCCGGTGCGAGATCGCCGGCAGTCCCTCGGCGATGAAGCGGGCCAGGGCCAGGATCTGGTCTGCGGGTCGGCCGGGGTGTTCGGCCTCGGCCCGGTCGAAGGCCGCCTGATAGTCGGCGGCGACGATCCGCAACCACTCGGCGACCAGCGCGTCCTTGGTTTCGAAGTGCCGGTAGATCGCCATCTTGGTGGTCTCGGCCCGCTCGGCGATCGCCTGGACGCCCACCCGCCGGATCCCCTCGCTCTGGAAGAGTTCCTCCGCCGCGTCGAGGATGCGCTCCCGGGGCGGCAGTTTCGCCACCCTGCTCGGCCTTCTGCCGGTCGATGCCATGACCACTCCGTGACGTCCCGTCGGTCGCGGGCTCCCCATCACTGCTACGGTACCAGTCCGTTCCACGCGATACCGTTGAGTATCATTAGGTACCCAACGGTATCGACCTACCTTCCACCGGGAGTGCCAGTGAGAGCTGCCGAGTACGTGGATTTCGACGCGGTCGGGCTCGCGGAGCTCGTGACCAACGGAGAGGTGACACCTGCCGAACTGACGGCAGCCGCGCTCGATGCGGCGGAGGCGGTCAACGGCCGGATCAACGCTGTCGTGGAGACCTGGCCGGCCGACAGCGAGCCCCACCCGGGCAGTTCGCCGCTGGCCGGAGTGCCATTCCTGATCAAGGACATCGGAGTCTCCATGGCCGGGAGGCGAACGGAGCTGGGCAGCCGTCTCGCGGCCGGCAACGTCGCCCGCACCGACTCCGCCCTGATGCTGCGATTTCGTCGGGCCGGCCTCGTGACGTTCGGGCGTACCGCGACTCCGGAGTTGGCCTACAGCATCACGACGGAACCGGAGCTGTACGGTCCGACCCGCAATCCGTGGGACCCGGAGCGGAGCGCGGGCGGATCCAGCGGAGGCGCGGGCGCGGCCGTCGCTGCCGGGGTGGTCCCGGTCGCACACGCCACCGACGCGGCCGGCTCACTCCGCATACCCGCCGCCCACAACGGCCTCTTCGGGCTGAAGCCCACCCGGGGCCGGGTCTCGATGGGCCCCGAGGCCGACGAGGTCTTCAGCGGGCTCGCCGTGCACGGCAGCGTCAGCCGTACCGTTCGCGACAGCGCGGCACTGCTCGACCAGATCCGCGGCCCCGAACCGGGTGATCCCTACTTCGCCCAACAGCCGTCCCGGCCCTACGCGGAGGAAGTCACCCGCCATCCGGGCTCGCTGCGGATCGGTGTCCTCGCCCAGGCATGGGGTGGACGCCGCACCACCACGCCAGTGGCGGACGCTCTCGCTCGCACCGTAGGTCTGCTGGAATCCCTCGGCCACCGGGTGGCAGAGGTCGAGGTCGGCCTCGGGGCGGACTGGGAGGAGTTCGTCCTGGCCAACGCCCGTCTGTTGACAGCGAACCTCGCGGCCTCGGTCGACGGGCTGGCCGCCGCCTCCGGCCGGCCTGTCGATTCCTCGACCCTCGAGCCGGTGACCCTGGCCGGCTACCACTACGGGCAGCGGGTCAGTGCCCGGAACGGGAACTGACGTCGCTGTCCCGGCACTTCGTCGCTTCGCGAGCGGCGGGCGGTCGAGGCCATCACAGTGCCTCGTGCGCTCGCCCTTCCGCTCCGGCCGTCGATTTCACGCTTCCCTACCACCGGGCCGGCGCTCGGCCGTCGACGTACGTCGCCACCACCTGGACGACGGCCTGTTCCACGACGGCGAGCACCTCGTCGATCCGCGTGCGGCCCGCGATGCTCGGGGTGTTCTGCTTGAGCCCGGTCCAGGCCAGGTGGACATGGGCGTCGATGAACCCGGGCAGCACGGTCGCGCCCTGGAGGTCAACCACCTCACGTGCGGGCAGGGAGGTCACCGCCTCGTCCAGGCCGACGATCCGGCCCCGCCAGACACCCAGGTCGTGGGCGACGGGGTGGTCGGGGTCCATGGTGAGGAAGCGGGCGTTCGTCAGTCTGGCGCACAGCATCGGGCGTCAGGCGTCCATGGCCTCGACGAGGGAACGGGGGCGCAGGTCCTTCCAGTTGGCCTCGACGAACTCCAGACAGGCGGCTCGGCCGTTCTCCTCGAAGGCGATCGTCCACCCTCCGGGCACCTCGGCGAAGGACGGCCAGAGCGAGTACTGGCCCTCGTCGTTCACGAGGACCAGGAAACGGCCGTCGGCGTCGTCGAAGGGGTTGGTGCTCATCCGCGGTGCCTCCCGAATAATTAGGTTAGGCTCGCCTAATGGGAAATGAGCTTAGCCTTCTCACTTTCCGCTCCACAAGGAGACGTTGATGAGGTCGGTGGAGGAAGACACCTTCGCCGCGTTCGGACTGTCCGGCAGCCCCGGCTCCGACGCGTTCTGGGCGAGTGCGAGGACACCCGCGTCGGTGCCCGACGGCGACGGTTGGGTGACCCTGTTCCTGCGGCGCGGGTCCCAGGCGGCGAGCATCGAATTCGAGAGCTGGTCGGAGCCGGTGCCCCTGCGCCGGTGGGGCGACACCGACTGCTGGTACGCCGAGGTGCGGATGCCCGCGCGACTGCGGGTGACGTACCGGTTCCTCGTCGAGGACGCGGCGTACGCCGACCCGTTCAACCCGGTCGGTGCGGGCGGTGACCGGTCCATCGCCGCGACCCCGGACGCCCCGGCCCAGCCGCACTGGCCGGCGGTCGCCGCCACCGACATCCTGCCCCTCCCCCGCACCCGGCTGCGCTGGGCCGGGGGACGGCTCGGCGGGCGGCGTACCGTGCGTGTCCACCCGGCGGGCGGCGGTGGGCCCGTGGTCCTGCTGCTCGACGGGGACGACTGGCTGTACCTGCACCCCGCGACGACCGCGTTCGACTCGGCCGTCGCCTGTGGCGAGCTGCCGCCGGTCACACTCGTCTTCCTTCCGGTCAGGGACAGGACGGGCGAGTTCGGGTGCCGCCCCGAACTGTGGGAGGCGGTCCGGGACGAACTTCTGCCGCTGGTCGCCGAGTCGGGCGTGCCCGCCGACCGTGACCGGCTGGTGGTCGCGGGGCAGAGCCTCGGCGGGCTGAGCGCGCTGTACGCGGCGCTGGAGTTCCCGGACCTGGTGTCCCGCGTCGCCTGCCAGTCGGCGTCGTTGTGGTGGACACCGGACGCACAGGATCTGGCGGACCCGTTGAGCGGCCCGGTCGGCGGTGCCGTCGCCGCGCGCCTGCGGACGCGTCCCGACCTGTCCGGGCTGCGGGTCGCGTTCGACGTGGGGGAGCACGAGACGCGGATGCTCCCCCACTGCGCCCTGGTGGAGACGCTGACCGAACAGGCCGGCGCCACCGTGCGGGTCTCTCGGTCGGCATCGGACCACGACCGGGCGGGCTGGCGGCACGCCCTGCTGCGGGATGTCGCCTGGGCTCTCGCCTAGGGTGTCGTCCGGATCCCGCCGGGGTCGCGGGGCCCGGCGCGCACATCCGCGGCGTTGCCGTCGGTTGCAAGGCACCGTCGCCCGGAGCCGGCCTGATCCGAGCGACACCCTTGGGCGTGGCCCCGGATCACCGGGCCACGGCCTTGCAGTAGTCCTCGTCGGTGGCGAGCAGGTTGCGATGCGTGTCCTCGGCGGTGATGACGCCGTCGTCCAGGACGAGGACCCGGTCGGCGGCGTCCAGGAGGGCGGGGCTGCTGGTGATCACGACGGTGGTGCGGCCCCGGCGCAGCTTCGCGACGTTGCGCGCGATGAGCTGCTCCGTCACCGCGTCGACGGCCGTCGTCGGGTCGCGCAGGACGAGGACGTCGGTGTCCGCGGCGAGGGCGCGGGCCAGGGACAGCCGTTGGCGCTGCCCGCCGGAGAGGTTCGCGCCGCGGTCGCGGACGGGATGGTCGAGCCCTTCGCGGTGCAGGGCGACGACGTCGGTCAGCATGGACGCCTCGACGGCCTCGGGGACCGTCCGGCTGGTGCCCGACGGGTCGATGTTCGTACGGAGTGTGCCCGCGAAAATCTCCCCGTCGTACGGGTTCACCAGCATGTGCTCACGGACCGCCTCGGTCGACAGGTCCGCGAGGTCCCGGCCGCCGACCCGCACGACTCCCTCGTACGCGTCGGGCGGGACGTTCAGGGCCAGGACCGACGCGAGGTCGGCCGCCGCGCGAGGCTGGTAGGCGGCGACGGCCACGAACTCGCCGGCGGCCACCTGGAACCTCACTTTGCGCAGGGATCCGTGGCGCACGCAGTCGACCTCCAGGCCCCGGCCCGCGGCCGGTTGCTCCGGGCCCGGGGTCGTCACCGGGGGCGCGGTCAGGACCAGCGCCATCCGCTCGGCCGACGCGCGAGCGATCATCACGTACTTCGGCATCTCCGAGAACAGCTTGAGCGGTTCCATGATGAACTGCGCGAGTCCCACCGCCATGACGAGTTCACCGATGTTGATCCGGCCCTCGAACGCCAGCCAGCCCGCCGTCAGCGTCACGGCGGCGGCGAGGACAGCGTTGAGGGCCAGTGCGGTGCCCGCGTAGACACCGTTCACCCTGGCGACGGTGACCGACTGCTGCTTCGCCTCCGTGCTGACCTTCCGATAGGACCGGAACGCCGCGTTGTTCCCGCCGAAGCCGTGCAGCGGGCGCAGGCCGATGATCAGGTCGGCGACCTTCGCGCCGGCCCGTGCCACCCGGGCCTGCTGCTCGCGGGTGCTGGAGCCGATCCTTCTGGACATCACGCTCAGGATCGACAGGATCGCGACGGTGCCCACGATCACCAGCAGGCCGAGCCGGAGGTCGGCCAGGCCCAGCGCGATCGCCGCGATCACCACCGCGACCAGTGAGCTGATCAGCAGCGGCACCACCTCGATGATGTCGGCGGTCTGGTCGGCGTCCTCCGTGGCGATGGTCAGCACCTCGCCCGACTTGAGGTCGACGTCCCTGGCCACCGGCTGGAGTCCGCAGGCCGCGACCCGTACCCGCCAGCGGTGTGCCTCGGTCGTGTTGGCCTTCTGCAGGATGCGCATCCCGAACCGCCACGACAGCGACACGGTGGTGATGATCACGGCCAGCGCGGCGATCGAGACGCCGAGCGAGCCGGGGCTCCGGTCCCGCATCGTGTGTTCGACGATCAGGCCCAGGGCGATCGGGAAGGCGGTCTCACCGGCCTGGTACAGGCCCATGAGGACGGTGCCCCCGGCCATGGCGCCGATGTTGCGGCGCAGCGCGGTGCGCAGGATGTCGGACCCCGGGCGGGGCCGCTGGGTGTCAGGAGTCGTCATCGAGGTGGCGGGCAATCGCTTCCGGGGTTCGCAGGGTGAACA
This sequence comes from Streptomyces sp. E2N166, assembly GCF_003671715.1. GTDB lineage: Bacteria > Actinomycetota > Actinomycetes > Streptomycetales > Streptomycetaceae > Streptomyces > Streptomyces thinghirensis. Next base: position 349,680 of record NZ_RAIF01000006.1, read on the forward strand.
GATCACGGATCGTGATCACAGGACCGTACTCCCGGCGGAGCAGCCCGGTCAGCCGCACCGCCAGCATGGAGTGGCCTCCGAGGGAGACGAAGTCGCTGACCGCGCTCACCTCGTCGTCGTCGAGGTCCAGTGCCTCGGCGAAGAACTCGCACACCGTGATCTCGGTTTCGGTCTCCGGGCTCCGCTCCCCCACCGTGGTCAGCGCGCCCAGCGGCTTGGCCTCCGGCAGCGCCTTGGCGTCGGCCTTCCCGTTCACCGTCAGCGGGATGCCGTCGACCTGGGCGTAGTGCGTCGGGCGCAGGAAGTCCGGCAGTCCGGCGCCCACTTCGGCGGCGACCTCGGCGAGGTCGGCCCCGTCCAGCACGAGGTAGGCGGCCAGCCGGTGCGCACCGTCGACCTGCGGATCGGGCTGGGCGACCGCGGCGACGAACCGCACCGCCGGGTGCGCCGCGAAAGCGGCCTCGACCTCGCCCGGTTCGACCCGGTGCCCCCGGATCTTGACCTGCTGGTCGGTGCGCCCCAGGTACATCAGGTTGCCGTCGGGCCGTCGGACGACCAGGTCCCCGGTGCGGTACATGCGCTCGCCGGGTGCACCGAACGGGCACGCGACGAAGCGGTGCGCGGTCTGGGCGGGCTGCCCGAGATAGCCCCGTGCGATCCCGATGCCCGACACGTACAGCTCTCCGGGAACGCCGTCCGGAAGCGGCCGCAGCCACGGGTCCAGGACGTACACGTCCGTGTTGTCGATGGCCACCCCCACCACCGGGTCCTGGCATTCGAAGGTGCCGACTCCGAGGGTGTTGATGGTGTACTCGGTGGGTCCGTAGAGGTTGTAGCCGACGGTTCCCTCGGTCTCGGCGAGCCGCTGCCACAGCGCCGGGGTGACGGCCTCGCCGCCCAGCAGCACCAGTGCCGGCCGGCGTGCCGGGTCGTCGAGCAGGCCCTCGGCCACCAGTTGCTGCGCGTAGGTCGGGGTCACGTTGATCACGTCGATCCCGTGTTCGAGGCAGTACTCGACCAGCCTGGGCGCGTCACGGCGCAGTTCCTCGTCGCAGATGTGCACCTCGTGGCCGTCGGCGAGCCACAGCAGTTCCTCCCACGACATGTCGAACGCGAACGACACGGTGTGCGCGATCCGGAAGACCCGGTGCCCGTGCGCCGAAAGCACCGGTTCGAAGATCCGGCGCTGGTGGTTGACCAGCATGTTGGTGAGTCCGGCGTACTCGGTCACCACGCCCTTGGGCCTACCGGTCGATCCGGAGGTGTAGATCGTGTACGCGGGGTGCCGCAGCCGGTCGGGGTCGTCCGGCGCGAAGGTCACGAACGGCTCGGCCGCGGGCAGCGGGCGGTCCAGCTCGATCAGGTCGCCGGTCAGCCGGGGAGACACGGCGCTCACGGTGACGATCACGTCCGGACCGGCGTCCGCGACGATCGCGGCGATCCGCTCGTCCGGGTGGTCCAGCTCCAGCGGCACGTACGCGGCGCCGACGCGCAGTACGGCGAACAGCGCCACGATCGAGTCGAGGGAGCGCGGGATCGCGAGACCCACCGTCGCCTCGGGGCCGATGCCGCGCCGGGCCAGCACACCCGCCACCGCGCGACTGCGGTCCCGTAGTTCGGCGAAGGTCATGTGCGATCCGTGGGCGACGAGCGCGACGCGCTGCGGATCGCGGTCCGCGGCACGGTCGAACCGGTCGACGACGGTGTCCGTGCCGATGTCCGTGCGCGCTGCGGGCTCCGGCTCGGGGCCCGGGCCCCGCAGCGCTCCGACCGGCCCGGCCGACCGGGCCAGTTCTCCGAGTACGCGCAGGTAGTCGTCGAGGAGACGACGGGCCTTGTCCGTGTCCTCGTCGCGGTACTCCAGCTTGACGGTGAGCCTGTCGCCCGGTGTGACGACCCAGGTGAACGGATAGTGGGTGGAGTCGTCGGCCTTCACCGAGGTGATGCCGTGCCTGGCGTTCATGCCGGCGAAGGCGTCCATGTCCAGGAAGTTCTGGAGGACGAACAGGTTGTCGAAGAGGGTGTCGTGCCCGCCGGCCCGCTGGATCTCTCCGAGACCGAGGTGCTCGTGCTCCATGGCCTCGACCCTGGCCCTCTGGACGGCGGTCAGGTACTCCCGGACCGTCTGGTCCGGCCGGGCTCGCGTCCACATGGGCACGGTGTTGAGCAGTACGCCGACGATGTCGGAGAGTCCCTCGCCCTCCCGGCCGGAGACGGTCACGCCGAACACGGCGTCGCCGCGGCCGGTGTGTGCGCCGAGGAGGAGGCCGAACGCGCCGGTCAGCACCGAGTTCAGAGTGACGCCGTGCGTCCTGGCGGTTTCCCTCAGCAGGTCCGACCGATCGACGGTGAGCGTGTGTACGAGCGCGCGCGGCAGGTCGTCGGAGAGGGACGGCGCCGGGCCGGCGAGCAGCGTCGGGCCGGGAAGGCCGGCCAGGTACCGCGCCCAGAAGCGTTCCGATTCGGCCGGGTCCTTCGCGTCGAGCGCTCGGGCGTGGTCCTCGAAGCTCGGCGTGGCCGCGACCGCTGCCGGCGGCTCGCCCGCCAGGACGGCCTGATAGGCGTCGAACAGCTCCCGCAGCACGATCTCGCGGGACCAGCCGTCCCACAGCAGCAGGTGGTAGCTGAGGAGCAGACCGTCGCGGTCGCCGGGCAGGCGCACCACGGTCAGCCGGACCAGGGGCGGTCGGCCCGGATCGAATCCCGTGTCCCGGTCCCGGGCGCGCAGGGCTTCGACCTCCGCTTCCGTCGCCTTCTCGACGGTAGCGACGTCGACTCGCCGGCCCGCCGCGAGGATCTGGACGGGGTTTCCCTCCTCGTCGGTGGTGAAGCCGGCGCCCACGACCGGGTGGCGCGCGATCACGTGTGCCATCGCCTCGGCCAGCGCGTCGGCGTCCAGGCGCCGGTCGAAGGTGAAGTAGCTCTGCGCCACGTAGTGTCCGGCCGAGCCCGCCATCTGGGCCTGGAAGTACAGGCCTCGCTGGAGCGGGGTGACCGGTGCGGTGCGCTCGGCCGTCGTGGCGGCGTCCGCGATCTGTTCCAGTGCGCTGTGCCAGTGCCCGGTGATCTCGTCGGGGACGCCCTCGGCAAGGGTGAAGGCCGCGTGCAGGCTGCCGGTGGCCGCGTCGGTCCACGCGTTGACCTCGACGGCGTACGGGCTGGTCCGATCGCGGCCCGTGAGGTGCGGCGCCTGGGACTCGCCGCCCCGGCCGAGGTAGTTGAACAGCACCTGCGGGCGGGCGTTCAGCAGCGGAGCCGTCTGCGGGTTGAGATACCTGAGTTGCCCGTAGGCGACGTGCGCGTGCTCGTCCGGCTGGCGTCGTGCCACCTCGCGCGCGGCAGCGAGCGGGTCGGTGTGCGCCGTGAGCCGTACGGGCGCGATGGAGGTGAACCAGCCGACGGTACGGCTGTAGTCGTGGTGCTCGAGGGCCGGGACCCGGCCGTGCCGCTCCAACTCGATGGCGAGGTCGGTGGGTGACGGCTGGATGTGTGTCAGCGCGGAACGCAGCGCGCCGCACAGCAGCTCGGTGAGACCGATGCCGAGTGCGGCGGGCGCGGTGCGCGTCACGAGGTCGCTCACCTGTGGTGCGAGCACGACCGTGGTCTCGCGCGGCTCCCTCGCCGGGGGCAGCGGCGCGGGAGCCTGGAGGGTGGTGATCCAGTGGTCCAGGTCGCCGACCGCGCGGGCGGACTGGAGCGTCAGTGCTTCTGCGTACTCGGCGTAGGACGTCGTCGGGGGCGCCAGGGGGGCTCCGCGCATCGCGGTGGCCAAGTCCTCCAGGAGGACCAGCCAGGAGACGGAGTCGACGGCGAGGTGGTGCACGGTGACCACCAGGGTCCGGCTCTTCTCCAGCCAGGTGAACGCGATGACGTCCCCGGACTCGGGATCGAGCCGCCCGGCGGCTTCGTCGGCCGCGGTCGTCGCGTCGGTGGTGTCAGTGGCGTCCATCCGGGTGACGGTGGTCTCGCGCGCGGGTTCGGTGCGCAGCGACCACACCCCGTGCTCGACGCTCAGTCGCAGGCGGAGGACCGGGTGCGCGGCCACGACGGCGTGCGCGGCACGCTCGACGTCGGCGAAGCCGGTGCCCTCGGGGGCCACCAGCGCCCTGGCCTGCGCGAACCGGGCGAGTGAGCCGCCCAGTTCGCGCTGCCTCAGGACGATAGGCGTCAGCGGCAGCGGGCCGTCCGCGCGGCGGGCGGCCGCGGGCACCGGGGTCCGCGAGGCGCTGGTCCCCAGGTGCTCGGCGAGGGCGCGCGGGGTCCTGAGCAGGAACACGTCCCGTGGCGTGATCGGCAGTCCGAGTGCCCTTGCCCGGTTGATCACTGTGATGGCGACGATGCTGTCGCCTCCGGCGCGGAAGAAGTCGGTGTCGGGGTCGGCGTCGTGGCCGGGGAGGGTGCCGGCGAAGATCGCGACGATGGCGGCGAGCGCGGAGTCGTCGGCGGCGTCGTCGTCCGCGGGTCCGGTGCCGCTGGTCGCGCCGCGCGCCGGGGCCACAGGTTGACACCGCCCCTCGTCAATCAGGGGCGTACCCGCTCGCTCGGTCAGGGCCTTGCGGTCCAGCTTGCCGTTGACCGTCAGCGGCAGGGCGTCGACCGGCAGCACCCGGCCCGGAATCATGTGCGCGGGCAGCTTCGTGGACAGCTGCTCGGTCAGGTCTTCGGTCGCCCGGCCCACGACGTGCGCCACCAGGTGGTCGCCGCTCCCCGCGACGGTGACGGCCGCGTCAGTCACCCCGTCGAGTTCCCTGATCGCGGCCTCCACCTCGCCCAGCTCGATACGGAAGCCCTTGAGCTGCACCTGGTCGTCGGCACGGCCGGTGAACTCCAACTCGCCGCCGAGCGTGCGGCGGGCGAGGTCACCCGTGTGGTACATGCGGGAGCCGTCGCCCGCGAACGGGTTCGCCACGAACCGGCCGGCGGTCAGCCCGGGCCGGCCCAGGTATCCGAGCGACACCTGGTCGCCGGCGACGTAGATGGCGCCCACCCTGCCCGGCGGCACCGGCCGGAGCCGGTCGTCGAGCAGGTAGGTGACCAGGCCGGGAAGCGGACCGCCGATGGGGCTGGCGTCGCCGCCGGGACCGAAGTCCTCGTCGGTCAGCACCCGGTGGGTGACATGGACGGTGGTCTCGGTGATGCCGTACATGTTGACCAGCTCGGGCGAACCGGTGCCGTGCCGCTCGACCCAGCCGCGCAGCCGCCCGAGGTCCAGCGCCTCGCCTCCGAAGATGATCCGCCGCAGCGCGGGCAGTGGTTCGCCGGCCTGCCGGTCGGCCTCGGTGAACTGGTAGAACGCCGACGGGGTCTGGTTGAGCACGGTCACTCCGCGCTCGCGGACCAGCCGGTGGAAGTCGACCGGGGAACGGGTCAGCCCGTACTCCGGGATCAGCAGCTCACCGCCGTGCGCCAGCGCCCCCCACAGCTCCCAGACCGCGAAGTCGAAGGAGAAGGAGTGGAACTGGACCCACACGTCGTGCGGTCCGAAGCCCATGTCGGACCGGGTGTTCGCGAGCAGCGTCACCACGCTGGAGTGCGGGACGACGACACCCTTGGGTCTGCCGGTCGACCCGGATGTGTAGATCACGTAGGCGGGGTCTGCCCAACCGGCCCCGGGCTCCGGCTCGGTGGTCGCCGCAGGCGGCACTTCCCCCTGCACGAGCACACGCGCCGGTACGCCCGCCCGGGCCAGCAGCCGCGTGAAGCGCTCGCGCTGCTCCGGGGCCACGAACACGACCTGCGGAGCGGAGTCGGCGAGTATGTACTCCAGTCGCTCGTCCGGGTACGCCAGGTCCAGCGGAACGTACGCGCCCCCCGCGCTGACGATCGCGACCAGGGCGACGACCTGTTCGACCGAGCGCGGGACCGCGACGGCGACCCGGCCGCCCGGTCCCACACCGGACGCGCGCAGTGCCGAGGCCAGCGTGCCCTTCGCGTCCGCCAGTTCGCCGTAGGTCAGGGACCGGGTCCCGCCGTCGAGACCGCACTGGGTGACGGCGGTGGCGGCCGGGTCCCGTAGCGCGGCGGCATCGAACAGACCGGCCAGGGTCGTCGGGGTGATGGGCTCCGTACGCCGTGGGACCCCCTCGGAGGTCAGCTCGTCCACCAGGGCGTCCTGCCGGGTGAGCAGGCCGGTGAGGGTCCGGGTGAAGGTGTGCAGGATCTCCTGGGCGCTCGCCTCCCGCAGGAGCTCGGCGTCGTAGATCAGGTTGAAGCGCGGGCGGCCGCCGGGCGCGCGCTCCACCACCAGCGTCAACGGATAGTGGGGAGCACCCTCGTTCACGATGCCGGCGATGACCAGCGTGTCGTCGGGCCGCCGCAGGGCGGCCACGTCGGTCGCCACGTCGAACACCACCAGGGTGTCGAACAGTGAGACGGTGCCGGCCTGGCGGGCGATCCTCGCCAGCGAGACGTGCTGGTGCGGCAGCACCGCGCTCTGGTGGGCCCTGACCGAGGCGAGCAGGTCACGTGCGGTGCTGGTACCGGCCCACTGGGCGCGCACGGGGATCGTGTTGATCAACAGACCGACCATGTCCTCGATGCCGGGAACATCCGCGTCACGTCCGGACACCGTGGAACCGAACACCACGTCCCTGCCGTGCAGGATGCCGCCCAGCGTCACCGCCCAGGCGCTGTGCACGGCCACGCTCAGCGGTACGCCGGCCGACCGGGCGGCGGCGTCGATGTCCTCCTCGGCCTCCACGGAGGTGTCCGCGAACCGGTCCGACGGGGTGTGTCCCTCGGCGACCAGTGAGGGGCCGGGCAGCTCCGCGAGCTGCTCGCGCCAGACCCGGTCGCTCGCGTCGTCGTCGCGGGCGGCGAGCCGGCGGGCGTGGTCGGGGAAGCCGCCGAGCACGTGCACGCTCCCCGGCGCGTGGTACTCGGCCAGCAGGGTGCGCAGCATGGGCGGCACCGACCAGCCGTCGGCGACGATGTGGTGCACGGTCTGCACCAGGACGTTCCGGCCGGGGCCCCCGCGGACGAGCGTGTACCGCATCAGCGGGCCGGTGGCCAGGTCGAAGCCGGCCCGGCGGTCCCGCTCGGCGTGGTCGCGGATCTCGTCGTCGGTGATGCCGGGGCGGTCCAGCGTGGTGAAGGGCGCCTCGACACCGCTCTCCAGCACGGACACCACACGGCCGTCGGCGAGGGCCACGAACCGCGCCGCCAGGTTCGGGTGGAGCGTGAGCAGGCGGGTGGCCGCTGCCGCGAGCCGCTCGGCGTCCACCTCGCCCTCCAGTGTCAGCAGTTGCTGTTCGACGTAGCTGCCCGTCGAGTCGTCGTCGTAGACCGAGTGGAAGTACAGACCCTCCTGCAACGGGGTCAACGGCAGGATGTCCCGCAGCGCCGGGCCGTCCAGCGCGTCGACGTCGGCCTGGGTGAGCGGCACCGGAGCGAAGTCGCTGGGCGAGTGGCCGCCCCGGTCGAGCGCGGCCAGCCCGGTCAGGGCCTCCCGGAAGTACTCGCCGAGGGTTGCGACGTCCTCGTCGGTGAACATCCCGTCGGGCCAGGAGATGGCGGTGACCAGCTCGTACTCGCCGGTCGACGCGGGTTCCGCGATGGCGTTGAACTCCAGTGCGCGAGGCAGGCGCATCCGCGGATCGCGCCTCTCCCCCAGCTGACCCGTGGTCCGCGCGAGTTTCCAGTCGCCTGCCGCGCCGGCGTCGAAGCGGCCCAGGTAGTTGAACAGCACCTGGGGGGCGGGCGTGTCGAACCCGGTACGGGCCAGGTACCGCAGCGCGCCGTAGGAGACGCCGTTGTCCGGTACCCGGGAGAGGTCTTCCTTGACTGCCTTGAGCGCGGCTGCCAGGTACTCGGGTGCGGTGAGGTCAGGGGCCGTGCCGGGGTCCACGGTCACCGGGTACAGGGTGGTGAACCAGCCCACGGTCCGGGACAGTTCCGGTTCGAAGCCGGCCGACCGCGCGACGAACCGTCCCTCTCGGCCGTGGCCTTCCAGCTCGATGTGCGCGAACGTCTGGTCCTGGCCGAGGTCGCGGCGCCGGCGGGCGAGGGTGACGGCGAGCGCGGTCAGCAGCACGTCGTTGACGCCCGCGTGGAATCGCGCGGGTATCTCGCTCAGCAGCGCGGCCGTGGTCTCGGCGCCGACCGATACCGTCCGTACCCGCTCCCGTGCGACGGTGTCCGACTCGGACAGGGCGCGCCTGCCCAGCGGTTCGTCCGCCTCCGGCAGGGGGCGCCGGAAGTAGGCGCTGTCCGCGTCGAACGCCGCGCGCTCCAGCAACTGCGTCCAGCGCCGGAACGACGTGCCCGCCGGGGGCAGCTCCAACGGGTCGCCCGAGGCGAACTGCCGCCATGCCGTGGCCAGGTCGTCCATCAGGACCCGCCAGGACACGCCGTCGATCACGACGTGGTGGGCCACGAGCACCAGTTGCCGTGCCTCGCGGCGCCAGACGGCGCGCAGCATCACGCCGCCCGTCGGGTCCAGCCCTTCGGTGGCGAGCGCGACGCACTCGTCGAGCGGCCGGTCGCTCTGCTGCCACCGCGCGACCACGCCGTCCGCCTGCTCCGGCTGGTCCGCGTCCGGGATGTCGAAGCCCCAGCGGGCGCCGCGCACCAGCTTGGCCCGCAGCATGTCGTGCCGCCCGACCACGGCGGCGAGGATCGCGTCGAGGGCGCCGGCGGTCAGGTCCGCCGGGGTGTTCAGCACCACCGACTGCACGAAGCCGTCGATGGCGTCGGTGGTCTCGCCGAGCCACTGCACGACGGGCGATCCCACGACGGGGCCGGTCGCGACGTCGCGGTGGTCCACGGTGGAGGTGTCCTCACGGCTCGCCACCGCCGCCAGTGCCCCCACGGTGCTGTGGGTGAAGATCTGCCGTGCCGTGACGTGGAGCCCCGCGTCGCGCAGCGCGCTCAGCAGCGAGATGGCCAGGATGCTGTCTCCGCCGAGCTGGAAGAAGTCCTGGTCGACACCGACCTCGTCCAGTTGCAGCAGCGCCGCGACCGCCGCGCACACCGCGCGCTCGTTCTCGGTGGCGGGTGGGACGAGCGGAGCCTGCCCGGCCGCGGGCTCGGGCAGCGCGTGCCGGTCCAGCTTGCCGTTCGCGGTGAGCGGGAACTCCTTCATCGCGACGATGTGGGCGGGCACCATGTACTCCACCATGTGCTCGCCGGCCCACGCCTTGACGTCGGCCGCCCGCAGGCCGCCGTGGACCGCGGCCGGGATGACGTACCCCACCAGGTAGGTGCCGCCCGCCGCGTTCTTCTTCGCGAGGACGCAGGTGTGCCGGACCCCGGGGTGCTCGGCGAGGGCGGCCTCGACGTCCTCGATCTCCAGCCGCATACCGCGGATCTTGATCTGGTTGTCGGCCCGGCCGAGGAAGTCCAGCGAGCCGTCGGGGGCGAAGCGCGCGAGGTCACCGGTCCGGTACAGCCGGGACCCGTCACCGGCGAAGGGGTTCGCCACGAACCGGGACGCGGTCAGGCCGGGCGCTCCCACGTACCCGCGTCCCAGGAGGAACCCGCCCACGTACAGCTCGCCGCCGACGCCGACCGGGACCGGGCGCAGTGCCTCGTCCAGCACGTACAGCCGGGTGTTGGGGTTGGCCCTGCCGATCGACGTCGACAGCCGTTCCGCCGCGCCCCGGTAGACGACGTGCGAGACACCGATCGTCGTCTCGGCGGGGCCGTAGCCGTGGTACATGGGGATGTCGAGCCGGGTGCGGAACCGCTCGTACAGTTCGGGCGTCAGCACCTCGCCGCCGCACCAGACGTGCCGCAGACTGTCGAGCCGCCCGGAGTCGCCCGACATCTCCAGCAGCACGTCCAGCATGGACGACACGAGATAGGTGAAGGTGACGCGCTGCTCGGCGATCACGCTCAGGAGGTGGTGCGGGTCGCGTTCGCCGCCGGGACGCAGGACCACCAGCCGGGCACCGCAGACCAGCGGCAGGAAGATCTCGTTGATGGAGATGTCGAAGGACAGCGGCGCCTTGAACAGGGACGCGTCGTCGTGGCCGAAGCCCAGGATCTCGTGGACCTGCCACAGCAGGCGCTCGCTGATCGCCTCGTGCCGGATCATCGCGCCCTTGGGCCGCCCGGTCGAACCGGACGTGAAGATCACGTAGGCCAGGGACTGGCCGAGGACGCCGACCGTGGGCCCTTCGGCGGGGTGGGAAGCGTATCGCCAGTCGCCGAGGTCCACGGCCACTGCTTCCGGTTCGCCCGCGGCGGACTCGCCCGAGGTGTTGAGCTGCACCACGACCCGGGCGTCCTCGATGACGACGGCCCGGCGCGCGGCGGGCCAGTGCGGATCGAGCGGCACGAAGGCGCAGCCCGCCTGGAGCACGCCGAGCAGCCCCACCACCATGTCCGCGGAGCGCTCCAGGGAGATGCCGACGACCTGCTCGGCGGTGAGTCCTCGTTCGACCAGGTGGTGAGCCAACTGGGAGGCCAGCGCGGCCGTCTCACGGTACGTCAGCGTCCGGTGCTCGTCGACGACGGCCACGGCTTCCGGCCTGTTCCGCGCCTGTTCGCGGAACATCTCCACCAGGGTCGGGCGGCTCCGGTCGGCGTCGGTGTCGTTCCACTCGGCCAGGTCCTCCAGCCGCGCCTGCCTGCTGGACGGGCGAATGGTGCCGACGGGCCGGTCCGGGAAGTCGGCCAGGTCGTCAAGGGCGAGCTGCGCGTCGTCCGGTACGACGCCTTCGGGGAGGGAGATGCTCCGCAGGTCCGCTCCGACGTCCCAACCGCGGGGTGCCGCACCGCCGCTGGCGACCCAGCCGAGGACGTCGGTGAACAGGGTGCCGGGGGCGAGGTCGATGCCGTCGGGACTGCGGCCCGTCGCCCAGTACGACAGCCCGATGGCGCACGCCTCGGCGATGGTCCTGTCGGAGAAGTCGCCGGTGCGGCGGCGGATGTCGGTCAGGTGCCCGGGAGAAAGCAGTACGAGACGAGCGGTCGGTTCCATCATCGAAGACTCAACGCCCCTTCCAAGGAATCAACGCAGGCTAACCTAACTTAGGCATACCTAACTACCTTCTCGCCAGGCCCGCCACAGCCGGGCGTACCGGCCACCGAGAGCCACCAACTCCTCGTGGGTGCCTTCCTCCACGACCCGCCCCGCGTCCAGCACGGCGATCCGGTCCGCCGCCATCGCCTGGGTCAGCCGGTGCGCCACGAACAGCGTGGTCCGGCCCGCGCAGGCGGCCAGCACGGCCCGTTCCAGCTCGGCGGCGCCCTCGCTGCCCGCCTCCGCGGTCGACTCGTCCAGCACCACCACCGGCGAGCGGCTCAACACCAGCCGCGCCAGGGCGACCTGGGCGACCTTGGTGACGTCCAGGCGCTCGCCGCCTTCGCCGACCGGGGTTCTCAGCCCGTCGGGCAGCGCGTCGACCCACGCTTCGGCGCCGACCGTGCGCAGGGCGTCCATGAGTTCGGCGTCGGTCGCCTCCGGTGCGGCCAGCCGCAGGTCGTCGGCGAGCGGCCCGGAGAACACGTGCGCCTCCTGCGTCAGGATGCTCACCAGGGCCCGGGCCCCCGCCTCGTCCAGTCCGGCCAGATCGGTCGGCCCCACGCGCACCGACCCGGCCCGCGGTGTCCCGATGCCCGCGATCAGCGCGGCCAGGGTCGTCTTGCCCGCGCCCGTCGCCCCCACCAGGGCGAGCGAACCGCCCGCCGGGATCGTCAGGTCGACGTCTCTGAGGACCGGCTCCTCGGTGCCGGGGTAGGCGTACGTCACCCCCTGAACCGTCACCGGGTACGGCACGGCGTCCGCCACGGCCACCGACGGGTCACCCACCAGCCGGTCCTCCGCGTCCTCACCCAGCACCCCGACCAGGCGGGTCAGACTCGCGCCCGACTTCTGCGCCTCGTCGAAGGTGAACATGATGGCGCCCAGCGGGGTGAACAGCCGGTGGAACAGCAGCGGGGCCGCCGACACCTCGCCCAGGCTGGCGGCGTCGGCCTCCAGCAGGGCGTACCCCACCACGATGATCAGGGTCAGTCCGATGAACTCGGCGCGGTTCTCCCTGCCGACGAACCGGCCGAAGAAGCGGAACACCTCGATCCCGAGATCGCGCACTCTCCACGACTCGGCGGTGACCTTCTCCCGGAAGGCGCCCTCCAGTCGGTACGCCCGGACCGTGTCGATCCCGTTCAGACCGCTGATCAGTGCCTGCGCGCGATCGGCCTGCGCCACCCGCTGCTTCCGGTAGAGCGGCGCGGACCTGGGAAGGTACCAGCGCAGGGCCAACGCGTACGCGGGCAACGCGCCGGCGCCCGCCAGACCGATCCGCCAGTCCAGCCCGAACATGCCCGCCGTGGCGATGACGACCAGGACCCCCGCGGAGAACACCGTGGGGACGGCCGTGCGGATGCCGTTGGAGATCACGGCGACGTCGTCACCGACCCTGGACAGCACGTCCCCTCGGCCGACCTGCTCGATCCGGGTGCTGGGCATCCCCAGTACCGCCCGGACGGCGCCTTCCCGCAGCCGCGCGAGGAGGTCGGCGCCCAGCCGCCCGATGAGGTACGTCGACACCGCGGTGGCCACCGCGCCGAGCAGGGCGGCTGCCACCATCAGGGCCCCGATCGTGACCAGGACCGATCGCGACGCGCCCTCGACCACGCCGTCGACCACTCGGCCGAGCAGAAGCACGGGGAGCACCTGGAGCGCCGCGCCGGCCACCGTGGTGAGCACGGTGGCCGCCGTGAGCCACGGCACCTCGCGGCAGTGCGCCCCGATCCATCGGCCGGCCTCGCGTCCGGTCGCCGTGCGCAGCGCGGCCGGGGCGACGCGCGTGTCGGTGCTGGTCACACCTACCCGACCGACTTGACGAGTTCGTCGATGGCGTACGGCATGGACAGCAGGGTGCCCTGGGAGATGGCAGCGCCGACCGCCGGGCCCTCGCTGTCCAGGAGGTACGACACCTTGCCGTTCTTGACGGCGTCGAGGTTGGTGAAGAGCTCGAACTTCTTCAGCTTGTCCTGGTCCGCCTTGTCGTTGATGACGAAGATGCGGTCGACGTCGACCAGGTCGACACGCTCGGGGGAGAGCTTCGTGTAGAAGCTGCCGTCGGCGACCTTGTCGATCTCGGTCTGGTACTTGAAGCCGATGCCCGTCACCAGCCGTCCGCGCACGTCGGTGGAGGTGAACGGCGCCACCGAGTCCTCGTACCAGGACAGGGCGACGGCCGTCCGGTCGGCCAGCTCGGGGTGCGCCTCCTTGGCCGCGTCGAGCTGACCCTGGATGTCCGCCACCTTCTTCTCGCCCTCCTCGGCCTTGCCGAGCGCCTTGGCGATGTGGAGGGCGTTGTCCTGCCACGGAGCGCTGAAGGGCTCCTTCTCGGCCTTGGTGCGGCCCACCGTCGGGGCGATCTTGGAGAGCTTGTCGTAGGCGGCCTGGTCGATCTCCGAGTAGACCGCGATGATCAGGTCCGGCCGCAGGGCGGCGATCTTCTCGAAGTTGGGGCCGGAGTCGCCGTTCTTCATGATGACCTCGGGCTCGGTGTCACCCCACTTGTCCTTCACCCACGGCCACTGGGTGTTGATGTCGGGGCTCCGACCCGGCGGGTTCGGGTACTGGTCGACCATGCCGACCGGCTTGATGCCGAACGCCAGGATGGTCTGGTCGTCGGTGTAGCCGACGGAGACGACCCTCTTGGGGGCCTCGGTGACCTTCGTGGTGCCGAACGCGTGCTCCACGGTGACCGGGAAGGCGCCGGAGGCGGCGGCCGAGGTGTCGTTGCCCGCCTTGTCCGCCGAGTCGTTCGAGTCGGAACCGCAGCCCGCGAGGAGGCCGGCGCCGAGGGCGGCGGCGGACAGTACCGCCGCCAACCGCTGCCGGGACTTCATACGCGTCGTTCTGTGGAGGAGCATCCGGAGATCCCTTGCTGTCGCACTGTCCACTGCGCCCCCGTCTAAGGGCAGCAAACCTTACCGCGCCCGAGTGAGGTTAGCCTACCCTCACTCCTACAACTCGGTTGCCTCACGGTCGAGTTCGACGTGGGCCCGGCCGATCGGGACGATGAGGGGGCGATCGCCCACCGGGTCGTCGATCACCTTGGCGCGCAGCCCGAACGCCTCGTGCAGCAGCTCGGCGGTTATCACGTCGCGCGGGTGTCCCTGCGCCAGGACCGCCCCCTCGCGCATCACGACGAGGTTGTCGCTGTAGCGCGTGGCCAGATTGAGGTCGTGGAGCACCATGACCACCGTGCATCCCGACTCGTGCAGGTCGTCCACCAGGTCGAGCACGTCGATCGCGTGCGCCAGGTCCAGGTACGTGGTCGGCTCGTCCAGCAGCAGCAGGTCGGTGCCCTGGGCCAGGGTCATCGAGATCCAGACGCGCTGACGCTGCCCGCCGGACAGCGAGTCGACCGGTCGGTCGGCGAGGTCGGACACCCCGGTCATGGCCAACGCGCGCTCCACTACGGCGGCGTCGTCCGACGACCACTGCCGCAGCCAGCTCTGGTGCGGGTGGCGGCCCCTGGCGACCAGGTCGGACACCGTCAGCCCGTCGGGTGCCACCGGCGCCTGCGGCAGCAGGCCGAGCTTCTTCGCCACGTCCCTGGTCCTGAGCGTGACGATGTCCTCGCCGTCCAGCACGACCGTGCCCCTGGTCGGTTTGAGCAACCGCGAAAGGGTCCGCAACAGGGTCGACTTCCCGCAGCCGTTGGGCCCGATGATCGTGGTGATCACCCCGGGCGGGATCGCCACGTCGAGTTCGTCGATGACGGTCCGGGCACCGTAGCCGACCGAGACGCCCCTGGCTGCCAGCCGTGAGACGCCGTCGACTCCGGACTTGGCCGCGGTGATGGACTGAACGACCACAAGGCCCCCTTGTTTAGGCTCGCCTTACTTTGTACCAGCTATCCGCGGTTCGCCCGCACCAGCAGATAGACGAGGAAGGGGCCGCCGATCGCCGCGGTGACCACGCCGACCGGGAGGGAGACCGGCAGTGCCGTCCGCGCGAGCAGGTCCGAGCCGATCAACAGCAGCGCGCCCACCATGCCGGAGGCCACCAACGGCGGTGTGGGGCACCTCGCCAGACGCATCGCCACCTGCGGCGCCACCAGCGCGACGAACGGGACCGGACCCGCCGCGCTCACCGCCACGCCGGCCAGCAGCACCGCGCACAGCAGCAGGACCGCCCGCACCATCGAGTACCGGACCCCCAGGCCCGCGGCGACCTCGTCGCCGAAGTGCATGGGCTTGAACTGGAACGCGACACAGGACACGACGACCAGGAGGACGAGCGTCCCCCACAGCGCCACCCAGACCTCGTTCCATCCCCGGTTGTCCAGCGACCCGACCAGCCACGCCTGGGCCCGGGCCACGTCCCTGATGTCGGCCGTGACCAGGAGCCAGGTCGTGATCGCCTGCATCACGGCGCTCACCGAGATGCCGATGAGGATGAGCCGGAAGCCGTCGATCCCGCGCCGCCACGCCAGGAAGTACACCAGCAGGCCGGTGCCGAGACCGCCCGCGAGCGCCGCCGCGGACAGGCCCACGGCACTGACGATCGCGGCGGCGGTGCCGCCCGAGACGGTCACCAGGAACACGGCGACGGCGCTCGCGCCGCTGGTGATGCCCAGAATGTCCGGGCTGGCCAGCGGGTTGCGCGCGATGGACTGCGTGAGCGCGCCGGACACCCCCAGCGCGATCCCCACGACGAGGCCGGCGAGGGCCCGCGGCATCCGCAGATCCATGATCACGAACTCGTCGACCTGCTCACCCCGGCCGAAGATCGTGGCGACCACCCGGGGCAGGCCGATCGGGAAGTCCCCGACACCGATGGACAGGCAGAACACCAGGAAGGCCGCCGCCGCCAGCAGCAGCGTGACGCACGCGGTCCAGGGCCGCCATACGAACGACATACGTCCGAGCCGCACGCCGGGCGTCAGGGATGGCCGCACACCGGCCTCGTTCACCTTCACGTCCGCCCCGTTCACGTGTTCTTGAACTTTCCGCGCCACACCAGAGCCGCGAAGAACGGGGCGCCGAGGAGAGCGACGAGGACACCCGCGTCCAGTTCCCCCGGCCGCACCACCAGGCGCCCCACGATGTCGCAGACCAGCAGCACGACGGCTCCCAGCAGTCCCGCGTACGGCACCAGCCAGCGATAGTCCGGCCCGGTCAGATACCTGGCCACGTGCGCCACCATGAGGCCGATGAACGCGATGGGGCCGCACGCGGCCGTCGCCGCGCCCGCCAGCAGGGTGATGGCCACGATGCCGACGGTCCGGCTCAGCGCGATGTTCACGCCCAGCCCTCGCGCCACGTCGTCACCGAGGTTGAGCAGGTTGATGGCGGGCAGCGTGGTCAGCGCCAGCACCAGCCCGACCGCGATGAACCCGGTCACCGGCCAGATGACGTCGAACCCGACACCGGCCACCGAGCCCGCGTTCCAGAACCGCAGCGCGTTCAGCGAGGCCTTGTCGGTCAGCGCGACCGCCGTGGTCATCGCCGCGAGGAACACGGTGACGCCCTGCCCGGCCAGTGCGAGCGTCAACGGGTTGCCCGCGCCCCGGCCGATGCTCGACAGCCCGAACACGACGACACCCGCGACCGCCGCGCCCAGGAAGGCGAACCAGACGTACTGGAACGGGTCGGTGAACCCGAACAGGGCGATCCCCGACACCACGGCGAACGAGGCGCCGGAGTTCACCCCCAGCAGGCCCGTGTCGGCGATTGGATTTCGCGTGTACCCCTGGATCAGCGCCCCGCCGATCCCCAGGGCGATGCCCGCGACGACCGCCAGCACCGTGCGGGGCACCCGCACGGTCCGCACGATGAGCCTGATCTCGGTGAGCCGCTGATCGGAGTCGGCCGCCGCGAACAGCCCGTGCCACACCTCGGCGGGACTCAACGCGCGCGCGCCCACGGCCAGCGAGGCCGCCGCCGCGACCGCGAGTATCACCGCGAGTGCGCCCAAACCCACAACCCGCCTTCGGCGGACCTCTGTTGTGCCCCTGAGCAGGGGGCGCTCAACCGCAGTCGTGGTCATGGCGACGTACACTAGCGGGCGGTGGTGCCGGTTCCGTCGGCGACCGTTCGAGCCTCGTCGGAAGCGGACTTGAGGCCCCGGGCGAGGAGTGATTCCAGGATCTCCCCGACCCTGATGGCGGTGTTGGACAGCAGGGACGACGTGATGCCGTGGGTGTGCTCCGTGCCGCCCTGCAGATAGATGCCGCAGCGCAGGTCGGGCTCGGTCGCGACGCGGTAGTCACGCTCGACCCGGACGAGACCCTCGTCGTCCCGGAGGCAGCGGTCCGCGACCTCGCCGAGCAGGCCGAGCGGGTCGGCCGGGCTGTAGCCGGTGGCGAGGACCACGACGTCCGCGTCCAGGAGGGTCTCCTCGCCGGTGACGAGGGATGTGACGGTGGCCCTGACCCTGTCGGGCGTCTCCTTGACCTCGGTGAGCCGGGACACGTTGAGGAAGCGCAGCCGCTCGGTACCGAGGACCTTCTCCCGGTACATCTGCCGGTACAGGTCGTCGATCAGGTCGATGTCCACCACTGAGTAGTTGGTGTTGCCGTGGTAGTCCATCAGCCGGCGCTTGACGCCGCCGGGCGCGGCGAAGTACTCGTCCACCGCCGCTGGGTCGAAGATCCGGTTGGCGAACGCGCTGTCGTCGGCGGGGCTGTAGCCGTAGCGGGTGAAGACCGCGCAGACCTCGGCCTCGGGGAAGCGGCGGTGCAGGTAGGCGACGTTCTCGGCGGCGCTCTGTCCCGCGCCGACCACGACGAACCGGGAGGGTGAGGTGCCCTCCAACCCGTCGACCTTCGCCAGTAGTTCGGAGTTGTGCCAGACGCGGTCGCCGCGCTCCACGCCGTCCGGCACGAGGGGACGCAGCCCGGTTCCGATGACGAGGTTGCGCGCCCGGTGGACCTCGAGCCCCTCCCCCGAACGGACCGTCACCTCCAGGTGCTCCACGGATCCGTCACGGACGACGGGCGCGACGCCGACGACCTCGTGACCGTAGGAGGCCATGTCGTCGACCTTGGCCGCGGCCCACTCGAAGTAGTCGTGGAACTCCACCCGCAGCGGGAAGAGGTTCTTGTGGTTGATGAAGTCGATCAGCCGTCCCTTGCTCTGCAGGTAGCAGAGGAAGCTGAACTCGCTGGCCGGGTTCCGGAGTGTCACCAGGTCCTTGAGGAAGGACACCTGCATGGTCGCGTCGTCGATCAGCATGCCGCGGTGCCAGCCGAAGCGCGGCTGCTGCTCGAAGAAGCGAGCGGTGATCGCCTCCGGCCGGCCGGCCCGTGCGTTGTGCTCGCCGATCGCGATCGCCATGGCGACGTTGGACGGTCCGAAACCGACACCAATGAGGTCGTGGACCAGTGTTGCGTCATCAGGAAGAACCTGTGACATGTCACTCCCATCGTGCGGGTCAGTCACCTGTCGGGCGTGGGGAATTGCCGAAATGGGACATGCCGACGGAGCGACCGCCGGAAACTTAGGTGAGCCTAAGCTAATGCCGTGCGGCTGTCGATAGGGCGGTCCCGAGCAGGAGTTCCGTCAACTGGCTTACCGCGCGCAGCCGTTGCGGACCAAGGTAAGGCTTGCTTTACTTGCCCGGGCCATCCCCTGCCTCAAGGAGGAACCCCATGCGGGTCGTCATGTTCGGTTACCAGACCTGGGGGCACCGCACCCTCCAAGCCCTCCTGGACTCCGAACACGACGTGGTGCTGGTCGTGACGCACCCCAAGAGCGACCACGCCTACGAGAAGATCTGGAGCGACTCCGTCGCCGACCTCGCCGAGGAGCACGGCGTGCCGGTACTCATCCGCAACCGCCCTGACGACGACGAGCTGTTCGAACGCCTCAAGGAGGCCGACCCGGACGTCATCGTGGCCAACAACTGGCGGACGTGGATCCCCCCGCGCATCTTCGGCCTCCCGCGCCACGGCACGCTCAACGTCCACGACTCACTGCTGCCGAAGTACGCCGGCTTCTCCCCGCTGATCTGGGCCCTGATCAACGGGGAGACCGAAGTGGGCGTCACCGCGCACATGATGGACGAGGAACTCGACGCCGGCGACATCGTCCGGCAGGAGGCGGTGCCGGTCGGGCCGGCGGACACCGCCACCGACCTCTTCCACAAGACGGTCGACCTCATCGCTCCGGTCACCATCGGCGCCCTCGGCCTCATCGCCGCGGGCCGGACGGAGTTCACCAAGCAGGACCGGTCCCTGGCGAGCTTCTTCCACAAGCGCTCCGTCGAGGACATCCGCATCGACTGGTCCTGGCCGGCCGAGAATCTGGAGCGCCTGGTGCGCGCCCAGTCCGATCCCTACCCCAGCGCCTTCACCTTCCACAGGGGCAGGCGACTCGAGGTCCTCGCCGCCGTCGTGTCCCAGGGCCGCTACGGCGGTACGCCGGGCCGCGTCTTCTATCGCGAGGGCGACGGCGTGGTGATCGTCGCCGGAGCCGACGCGCGCACCGGCCGCAACCGGGGCCTCGCGATCACGCGCGTACGCACGGAGGACGGACAGGAGTTGCCCGCGACGGAGTACTTCACCTCCATGGGCGGCTACTTGACCAGTCGGCCCTGACGTAACCCCGCCTCGGGAGCAGGGCTGTGATCACGTCCGACTCGGCCCTGCTCCCGGCCTCTCCGGACGGCGCCGAGGCCCCGGCCGGAGAGGCTCGGTCGCGCCGGCCGCCGAGCGGCCGGCCACGCGATCAGCCGCCGCTCTTGCGCCGGAACGACCGCTGGCTAGCAGCCGGACCATGCTCGCCGCGGATCTTCGACGCGTCGGTGTGCCCGGCGAGGGCCGCGGCCTCCGCCTGCTTGCCGCGCTTGCGCTCCAGAGCTTCCCGGAACTTGCCCTTCAGGTCGTACTGGCCGTTCTCGTCGGGCGTCACGGCAGGGCTCTCGCCGTCAGCCGACTCCGAACCTGCTTGCGATGAAGACTCTGCAGTCATGGTGACCTCCTGGGTTCGGACAACAGGACCACAGCTTGTCATGCCGACCACCGCCCGGGGTACCGCCCACATCGGCCGGCAGGGCCTGAGCAGGCCTCAGTCGCGCAGCTCCTGGAGACGCCCGAGGTCGTCCTGAACCGATTTCCGTTCGTCGGCGGCGAGTGGGATGGCGGCGGCGTCGGCGAGTGCGGTCGTCGCGGTCCCCTCGTCGCCGAGACGCCCGGCGACGTCCGCTCGCAGCACGAGGAGGCGTAACATCTGTACCGGCGTGGGCCGCTCCCCCGGGAGGCGAAGCACCCGGTCGATGACCTTCGCGGCGCCCGCGGGGTCCTCCTTCGAGTCCGCCAGGAGTGACGCGTGGTGCAGGGCCCGGGCGAAGGTCTCCTCGGGAGCGGGCCGGTGACGCGGGTCCTCGCCGGTCGGCTGCCCGACGCGGACGCAGTTGCCGCCCGGATCACTCATGAGGAACTGCCGCACTCCGTACGACATGTCCTTGAGCTGCCCGATACGCGGCAGCCCTCGCGTGGGAATCCTCCCGTACGCCGCCTTGAGCCCCGCGCGGAACGCGGCATGCAGCCCGTCGACGTCGTCGGTCAGGACGTAGCAGGTACTGACCGACTCGGCCGGCTCGTACTGCCTCAGCCCGAAGAACTGCAGCTCGATGTCACCGCGCTCCACGACCGCGTACGGGTTGGGGCTCCTCTGCCGGAACGTCACCTCGAACCCGAGGGCGGTGTAGAAGTCGAGAACGGGCTGAAGGGACCGGCACGGCAGGATCGGGATCGTCTTCTCAACCATGCGTTCACTCTAGTCAAAGTTGAGTAGATGTTGCCTGCACGTCCACGGACGCCCGCCCGTCCAGGAGGGGCGCCTTACGGGTGCCGGCCTTCAGCCGGAATCGCCTGCGCCACGATGCCTGCCTATGGTTGGGCAGATTGAGGGGACCCGGAGTTCTTGCCGACCGCTGGAAGGTGGGGCGACATGGCGCGCAGTGTCGAATCGATCCGGCGAGCCGTCCTGGGCACCCTCGGCGCCGTGCTGGCCCTGGTCGGCGTCGCCCTGCTGGTACTGCCCGGGCCGGGCCTGCTGCTCGTGTTCGCCGGGGTGGTGCTGCTGGCGCGTGCCGTCCCGGCGCTGGACCGGTTCGTGGCCCCCGTCCGCGAGCAGGCGATGCGTGCGGCCGAGGAGAGCGTCTCCTCACCATGGCGTATCGCCGGCTCGGTCCTGGCGGGCCTCTTCCTCGTCGGTGCGGGCGTGGTGTGGGGACTCGTGCCCCAGGTGCCGTACTCGGGATGGGCCACCGGGGCGAGCCTGATCATCTCCGGCTGCGTCCTGTTTGCCCTGCTCGCCTGGAGCCACCGACGCGTTCAGACGGCGCGTCGCCGCTCACCGTCGCCTTCGGGGTGAAATCGGGCGCCGCCACCCCTTGACGGGCCCGGCACCGGGGCAGTCCCGGCCCGCCGGGCCTCCTGGTGCCCGCTGGTAAACTGGGGTCCACGCTTTGAGGCGCCCGGGTCCGTACCGAGGGGTACGGACCCGGGCGCGTTCCGGGCGCCTGATCAGGAAGGTCCCCCATGAACGCGAAGCCGTCGTCGGCCACCGGAGCCTCCCGGGCCGGCGGATCCCAGCGAGCGACAGCGCCACCGGAGCCGGCGGACCAGCCGCCGGTCGCGTCCTTCGACGCGCTCGGTCTTCCGCCGGCGCTGCTCAAGACGATGACCGGCCTGGGAGTGACCGCCCCCTTCCCGATCCAGGCGGCGACCCTGCCCGACGCGCTGGCCGGCCGCGACGTCCTCGGCCGTGCGCGGACCGGCTCGGGCAAGACGCTGGCCTTCGGCCTGGCCCTGCTCGTCCGGACCGCGGGTCTGCGGGCGGAGTCGAAGCGTCCGCTCGCGCTGGTCCTGGTGTCGACGCGGGAACTCGCACAACAGGTGAGCGACGCGCTCTCCCCGTACGCGCAGGCGCTGAACGTACGACTGGCGACCGTCGTCGGCGGGCTGGCGATCAACCGGCAGGCGGCGCAGTTGCGCGACGGTGCCGAAGTGGTCGTCGCGACGCCGGGGCGACTGGCCGACCTGGTGTCCCGTCGTGACTGCCACCTGAACCACGTGCGGATCACGGTGCTGGACGAGGCGGACCAGATGTGCGACCTGGGCTTCCTGCCGCAGGTCTCGGGAATCCTGGACCAGGTGCCCGCCGACGGGCAGCGGCTGCTGTTCTCCGCCACGCTCGACCGCGACGTCGACCAGCTGGTGCAAAGCCATCTGCACGACCCGGTGCACGCATCGGTCGACCCTGCGTCGGCCTCGGTCACCACGATGGAACACCACGTACTGACCATCCACCCCGCCGACAAGTACGCGACCGCCACCGAGATCGCCGCACGCGACGGCCGGGTGCTGATGTTCCTGGACACCAAGGCCGCAGTCGACCGGTTCACCCGTCACCTGCGGGCCAGCGGTGTCCGGGCCGCCGCCCTGCACAGCGGCAAGTCTCAGCCGCAGCGCACGCACACGCTCGCCCAGTTCGTGGAGGGCCGGGTCACCGTGCTGGTGGCCACCAACGTCGCGGCCCGGGGCATCCACGTCGAGGCGCTCGACCTCGTCGTCAACGTCGACCCGCCGGCCGACGCCAAGGACTACCTGCACCGCGGCGGGCGTACGGCGCGCGCCGGGCAGTCCGGGAGCGTGGTCACCCTCGTCACTCCCGACCAGCGGCGCGAGGTGAACCGGATGATGTCCGACGCCGGCATCCGGCCGACCGTCACCCCGGTGCGCTCCGGCGAGCAGAAGCTGACCACCATCACCGGTGCCAAACGCCCGCCGACCGGGCCGCAGACCAGCGGCGGCAACGCCCCCTTCCGCGGCCTCGGCGCCCGTTCGGGCCGCCCCGCGAAGGAATCCCGCAAGACCGCCGAGGCCCGCAAGGCCGCGGAGGCCCGCGCGGCGGCACGGGTACGCAGGGGCCGCTGACCCGGGACGATCCGGCCGGAGAGAGTGAGCGACCCCTGGGTAGGGTGAGTGGGAAGCCCCAGGGAATCGAACGAGGAGCGGAATTGAGCGAGTCGGCGTCCATCGCCCTGCAACTGGAGATCGCCCGGGAACTGGAGGTCGCGGAGACCTTCGATGCCGAACGGGAGATCGAACGCCGGGTGGCCTTCCTTGCCGAGCGGCTGACCTCGACCGGTCTGCGCTCCCTCGTACTCGGCATCAGCGGCGGTGTCGACTCGACCACCGCGGGCCGGCTGTGCCAGCTCGCCGTCGAACGGGCGCGGGCCGAGGGACACGAGGCGGGCTTCTACGCGATGCGGCTGCCTCACGGAGTCCAGGCCGACGAGCACGATGCCCAGCTCGCGCTCTCCTTCATCAAGGCCGACCACGTGCTGACGGTGGACATCAAACCGGCGAGCGACGCCGCGCTCGAGGCGCTGATCGCCGGCGGTGTGACCTTCCGCGACGCCCGGCACCAGGACTTCGTGCAGGGCAACGTCAAGGCCAGGCAGCGCATGATCGCCCAGTACGCCGTGGCCGGCGCGCACGACGGACTGGTCGTCGGCACCGACCACGCGGCCGAGGCCGTCTCCGGCTTCTTCACCAAGTTCGGCGACGGTGCCGCCGACCTGGTCCCGCTGACCGGCCTGACCAAGCGCCGCGTGCGCGCGGTCGCGGACGCTCTGGGCGCGCCCGCCGAGCTGGTGCGGAAGGTCCCGACGGCCGACCTGGAGACCCTCGACCCCGGCAAGGCCGACGAGGACGCTCTCGGAGTCACGTACGAGGACATCGACGACTTCCTGGAGGGCAAGCAGGTGGACGAGCAGGCCTTCGAGAAGATCGTCACCCGCTACCGGCTGACCGACCACAAGCGCCGGCTGCCCATCGGTCCGGATCACCTCTGACCCGGGCCCAGGGCGAGTTCAGTCGGACACGGGCCGGAGCGGGAAGCGCACATCGGTCAGCCGCTCCGACAACTCCCGAAGGCGTCGGCCGGTCTCGACGTCCGCCGCCGCGGGTGACAGCGCCACCCGCGCCGGGCCGTCCGGTCCGATGAACTCCCCGCCCCGCGCACTCGGGTCGGTCGCCGCGTACAGCCGCGGCAGCGCGCCCCGGTCCGGGGACCGGGCGAGCGGGATGAGAACGCGGCCGAACAGCATCTTCACCATGCCGGTCGGCGCACTCGTCTGCAGGGTGGTGGCGGTGTATCCGGGATGCGCGAGCACGACGACTTCGACCAACCACCGGCAGGGTCGGCGATTCTTCGACGACCTCGCCGGCGAGCACCAGCGCTCAGACGTGGGGGGCGGCGCCATGATGCCGGCGATGTCGACGAGCACGTCGAGCCGTGGGAGGCCTGCGTGCACCTGGCGGGCCAAGGACCGGACCGAGTCGAGATCGGCCGAGTCGAGATCGGCCGGGTCGAGCCGGCGCACTTCAAGGCGGGCGCCCGGGTGGTCGCCAGGCCGAGGCCGCTGCTGGCACCGGTGACGACAGGGCACCACCACGCCGGCTGACGGACAGTGCTCAGGCAGACGGCCGTACTGCATGTGCGACTTGCCCAGTACGTCCTTAATCTAACGATTGAGAGGCTTGGACAGTCGATGCCGGTTCAGCCGGCGGAAGGTTGAGCTTCCATGGCTGAACGACTCAAAAGGTCCGGCTTGATCGGTGAATTGTCGGCCGAATTCGCCGGCACGATGATCCTCATCCTTTTCGGCTGCGGCGTGGTGGCCCAAGTGGCCGCGGGCGGGGCCCTCACGGATCCGGAAGGCGGCCTCGGAGACCACGACAGCATCTCCTGGGCGTGGGGGCTCGGCGTCACCCTGGGCGTCTACGTGGCGGCCAGGCTGAGCGGCGCCCACATCAACCCCGCGGTGACCGTCGCGCTCGCGGTGTTCAAGGGGTTCCCGTGGCGCAAGGTGGCGCCCTACGCGCTGGCCCAGACGGCCGGTGCCTTCGTCGCCGCCCTCCTCGTCCGCTGGAACTACACCGAAGCGCTGGCGAAGGCCGACCCCGGTCACACCATCAAGACGCAGACCGTGTTCTCGACGCTGCCCGCCAACGGCAACACCGCTCTGCCGGTCCACGAGTGGGGCGCCTTCCGCGACCAGGTCATCGGCACCGCCATCCTGCTGCTGCTCATCATGGCCATCACGGACCTGCTGAACACACCGCCGGGCGCGAACCTGGCCCCGTTCATCATCGGCCTGGTCGTGGTCGCGATCGGCATGGCCTTCGGCACCAACGCGGGGTACGCCATCAACCCGGCTCGCGACTTCGGCCCCCGGCTGGCCAGCTTCCTCACCGGGTACGGCGGAGCGTGGCGAGATCAGTACGGGAACCTCTACTTCTGGGTGCCGATCGTCGGCCCGCTGATCGGCGGCGTGCTCGGTGCGGGTCTGTACAAGGTTTTCATCGGCCGGTTCCTGCCCACGGCGGAGCCGGAGCCCACGGGGCGCGTACCGGCGCCGCAAGACTGACACCGGCGGGAGAGGCGGCACAGCATGGCGGACTTCATCGGCGCGGTGGACCAGGGGACCACCAGCACCCGATTCATGATCTTCGACCACGGTGGCAACGAGGTGGCGAAGCACCAGTTGGAGCACGAACAGATCCTCCCCCGCTCCGGATGGGTGGAGCACGACCCGGTGGAAATCTGGGAGCGCACCAACTCGGTGATGCAGAACGCCCTGCGCCACAGCGGGCTGTCGGGGACCGACCTGGCCGCCATCGGCATCACCAACCAGCGCGAGACCACGGTCGTCTGGGACCGGCGCGACGGCCGCCCCTACTACAACGCCATCGTGTGGCAGGACACCCGGACCGACACCATCGCCGCGAACCTCGACCGTTCGGGCCGGGGCGACGTCATCCGCCGCAAGGCCGGACTGCCGCCGGCGACCTACTTCTCCGGCGGAAAGATCCAGTGGATCCTGGAGAACGTCGACGGCGTCCGCGAAGCGGCGGAAGCGGGGCACGCCCTCTTCGGCAACACGGACGCCTGGGTCCTGTGGAACCTGACCGGCGGCCCCGACAGCGGCATCCACGCCACCGACGTGACCAACGCGAGCCGGACCATGCTGATGGACCTGGAGACGCTCGACTGGGACGACGAACTGCTGGGCTTCTTCGGCATCCCCCGGTCGATGCTCCCCACCATCAACCCCTCGTCGCACGCGGAGGCGTACGGTGTGGCCCGCACCTCCCGGCCGCTACGCGCCGCCGTTCCCATCGGCGGGGTGCTCGGCGACCAGCAGGCGGCCACCGTCGGTCAGGTCTGCTTCGCGCCCGGCGAGGCCAAGAACACCTACGGCACCGGCAACTTCCTGGTGCTCAACACCGGCACGGAACTGGTCCGCTCCCAGCACGGCCTCCTCACCACCGTGGCCTACCAGTTCGGCGACAGCCCGGTGGTCTACGCGCTCGAGGGCTCCATCGCGGTGACGGGGTCGGCCGTGCAGTGGCTGCGCGACCAGATGAAGATCATCAAGACGGCGGCCGAGAGCGAGGAGCTCGCCCGTACCGTCGACGACAACGGCGGCATGTACTTCGTCCCCGCCTTCTCGGGCCTGTTCGCCCCCTACTGGCGTTCCGACGCCCGGGGGGCGATCGTCGGCCTCGCCCGGTACAACGACAACGCGCACCTGGCCCGGGCGACCCTGGAAGCCATCTGCTACCAGAGCCGCGACGTCGTCGAAGCCATGGAGCAGGACTCCGGTGTCCACCTCGACGTGCTCAAGGTCGACGGGGGTGTGACCGCCAACGACCTCTGCATGCAGATCCAGGCGGACGTCCTCGGCGTACCGGTCAGCCGACCCGTCGTCGCGGAGACCACCGCACTCGGCGCGGCCTACGCGGCGGGACTGGCCACGGGATTCTGGCGGGACACCGATGAACTGCGCACGCACTGGCACGAGTCCAGGCGCTGGGAACCGCGGTGGCCGGAGGACCGGCGGGCGCAAGGGTACGCCGGGTGGAAGGCGGCGGTGGAACGCACGCTCGACTGGGTCAAGGTTTCCTGAACCGGCCTTCGCCGGTGGAGAGAGGGCCTTGCGGGAAGGACCTTGAAGAGAGGACTCGGGCGCGGAGGGCAACAGGCGTCGCCATAAGGTGATCCCATGTCTGCCAGATTGAGTTCCGCGAGGACCCGCGCCGCACTCCGCACCACCGCGCGTACCTCTGCCGAGCTGTTGCTGATCCTCGTCATGCTCGCGGTGGCCCTGTGGCTCCTCGGCCGCATGTGGTCGGTCGTGTGGCCGCTGATAGTCGGCCTGCTCCTGACCACGTTGACCTGGCCCTCGGCCCGTTTCCTGCGGCGGCACGGGTGGCGTCCCGCGTTGGCCGCGGCGGTGGTGACCGTGGGGTTCCTCCTGGCTGTCACGGGCATCGTGGCGCTGATCGCGGTGCCGATGTCCTCCGAGACCGACGAGTTGACCGCCGGCGTGATGGAAGGCATCGACCGGCTGCGCGACTGGGCCGCGGGGCCGCCGCTGAACATCGACGACGGCCAGATCACCAGTGCGCTCGACTCCGCGATGGCGCGCGTCCAGGACAGTATCGGCAGCGTGGTCAACACGGTGGCCACAGGCCTGAGCACCGTGGTCAACGGCCTCATCACCGCGGTGCTCGCCGTCTTCCTGATGTTCTTCTTCCTCAAGGACGGACCGCGGTTCCTGCCTTGGCTCGGCCGCCAGCTGCCCGGCCGGCTCGCCACCGACGTCCCGGCCGTCGCCCTGCGCAGCTGGGAGACCCTGGGGTCCTTCGTCCGCTCGCAGGCACTCGTGGGGCTGCTCGACGCCGTCTTCATCGGCCTGGGACTGTGGGTCCTGGGCGTGCCACTCGTACTGCCCCTGGCGGTGCTGACGTTCGTGTCCGCGTTCGTGCCCATCGTGGGTGCCCTGTTCGCGGGCTTCGTCGCGGTACTCATCGCCCTGGTGTCCAACGGCCTGACGGACGCGCTGATCGTGCTGGCGATCATCGTCGTGGTGCAGCAGTTGGAGGGCAACGTGTTCCAGCCCGTCATCCAGAGCCGCGGGCTCGGTCTGCACGCGGCGGTGATCCTGCTGGCGGTGACACTCGGCGGCAGCCTGGCCGGGATCGTCGGCAGTCTGCTCGCCGTACCGGTCGCCGCGTTGATCGCGGTGGTCTGGAACTACGTCCGCGAGCAGCTCAGCGACCCGCCGGAGGAACCCGCGCCCGCCGACGCCTGAGAGGCGGGGCGGTCCACGCCAACGGGCGGGGCCGTCTCCGCGCGACGGCCTGTGCGGTAGGCGGTCGGGGCCAGCCCCCTCTGTGCGGAAGGCGGCCCGGAAGTCGGCGGAGGTGCCGAACCCGGTCTCCGTGGCGATCCTCTCGACCGCCCGGTCCCGAGTCGCGCGCAGACCGTCCCGGGGCG
>NZ_RAIF01000006.1:378143-421332 GCF_003671715.1 Streptomyces sp. E2N166
GGGCGGGCCCGTCCGTGTACTGCGGCTCGTCCGCACCGCGGACGGGGGTGAAGACGACGTCCTTCGCCACACCGTCCGCGGCCGTGGTGCCGAAATCCGCTTGGACGACATCGAGGCACTTCGGTTCCCGCGCCCGCGGACGTGAGGCGGCGGACCGTCCTTGTCCGGCCGGCTCGGGGCGCTTTCCGCGTCGTCGGCGCGGCCCCGTGGACGGCGCGCACGGCTCTCTAACCGGCGTCCAACGGCCGTTCGAAGAACGTCTCCAGGACCACCGTCGCCTGGGTCCCGCTGACCCCGTCGATCGCGTAGAGACGGCGCAGCACGTCCTGGAGCCGTTCGGTGGTGGCCGTGCGCACCTTGACCAGGACGGCCGCGCTGCCGGCGATGACGTGCGCCTCCTGGATCTCCGGCACGGCGGCGAAGTCCTCCGCCCGGTCCCCCATCCACGCCGTGGAGTCGACCAGCACGAAGGCCAGGACGCCGCGGTCGAGCGCCTCGGGGTCGACGTCGACCGTGGTGGCCCTGATGACGCCCTGTTCGCGCAGTTTGCGGACGCGCTCATGGGCGGCGCCCGCCGACAGGCCGACCTCCTTGCCCAGAGCGGCGTACGGCCGGGTGGCGTTCCGCTGGAGCAGCGCGATCAGCCGACGGTCAATCTCATCTACCGACTTCATGTATGAACAGTATCTGATTCGGTTATCTGCGTGTTACGTTGAATGCAATCCTGATCATTCTCGTTGAGAGGAAGCCATGTCCACCGACGGCCCGTACGAGATCCTGGACGACCGCTTCCGCACCGGACGCTGCGCGAACGGTGACAACAGGCTGGAGGTCCTGCACGAGGGCTGCCGCTGGGCCGAGGGCCCGCTGTACCTCCCCGCCTGGCGCCAGCTGGTCTGGAGCGACATCCCCAACGACCGCATCCTGCGCTGGGACGAGGCCACCGGCACGGTCGGCGTCTTCCGGA
Organism: Streptomyces sp. E2N166; assembly: GCF_003671715.1. Taxonomy (GTDB): domain Bacteria; phylum Actinomycetota; class Actinomycetes; order Streptomycetales; family Streptomycetaceae; genus Streptomyces; species Streptomyces thinghirensis. The sequence continues at coordinate 379,111 of NZ_RAIF01000006.1, forward strand.
CTCCGGCCGGCCACAGCAACGGGAACACCCTCGACCGGCAGGGCCGCCTGGTCACCTGCGAACAGGGCAACCGCCGAGTCACCCGCACCGAACCCGACGGGACCGTGACCGTCCTCGCCGACCGCTACGACGGCAAGCGGCTCAACAGTCCGAACGACTCCGTCGTACGCTCCGACGGCACGGTCTGGTTCTCCGACCCGGACTTCGGCATCACCAGCGACTACGAGGGCCACCGCGCCGAGTCCGAGATCGGCGCGTGCAACGTGTACCGGATCGACCCGGTGTCGGGGGGCGTGCTGCTCGCCGCCGACGGATTCGATGGGCCCAACGGCGTCATCCTGTCCCCGGACGAGAAGCGGCTGTTCGTCTCCGACTCCCGGGCCTCCCGGATCCACGTGTTCGACATCCGCGAGGACGGCACGCTGTCCGACGGGAAGGTCTTCGCCGAGGGCCGCGGGGACGTGCGCTTCGACAACATCCGCTTCGACGACGAGGGCCGCCTGTGGGCCGCCGCGCTGGACGACGGCGTCCACTGCTACGACCCCGACGGCACCCTCATCGGCCGGCTGCGCGTGCCCGAGCCCGTCTCCAACATCGCCTTCGGCGGTGCCAAGAACAACCGCCTGTTCATCACCGCCACCACGTCCCTGTACTCACTGGTGATGTCGGTGACGGGCGCGCCGCGCCTCTAGAAGGCCCGCCGCGCTTCCACTGACGGGACGGTCGTCGCGGGTGAGCCTGTGGGTGCCCACCGTGTGATCGGCCCGCACGAAGAGCAGGGACGAGCCCCGGGGGACGACGGTTTTCCGACCGTCCCCCTGGCACAACCGCCGGCGTACCGCGCCCCGATTTCCGCCGGGCTCCGAACCGGAGTACAGGAGAAGGCCGTTGCGACGTAGGTTGTGGTCAAGCACCCACGCCTCGCTGAAAGACGGACCGTACCCATGAGCGACCCTGTGACGACACCCGGCCACGCAGCGCACCAGAAGATCGACACCTCGGTGCCGCACTCGGCCCGGATCTGGAACTACTGGCTGGGCGGAAAGGACAACTACCCGGTCGACGAGGAGGCCGGCGACGCGTACACCGCCGTCTTCCCCGGCATCGTCACCATCGCCCGCAGCAGCCGCGCCTTCCTGCGCCGCAACATCACGTACCTGGTCGCCGAGGCGGGTGTCCGGCAGTTCCTCGACATCGGGACCGGTCTGCCGACCGCCGACAACACCCATGAGGTCGCCCAGCGCATCGCCCCCGAGGCCCGGATCGTCTACGTCGACAACGACCCGATGGTGCTCGCTCACGCCCGCGCGCTGCTCTACTCCACCCCCGAGGGGGCGACCGCCTACATCGACTCCGACGTGCTCGACCCCGACAGCGTTCTGCGGGACGCCGCCAGGACGCTGGACTTCGAGCGACCCATCGCCCTCATCCTCAGCAACATCCTGGGGCACGTGGCGGACTACGACCGGGCGCGTTCCATCGTCACCCGGCTGATGGAAGCGCTTCCGTCCGGCAGCTACCTGTCCGTCAACGACGGCTCGCGGGGCATCGACCCGGAATTCGACCGGGCCCAGGACGCCTACAACGAGAGCGGCGCCGCCCCCTACATCCTGCGCACCGTCGATCAGATCACGGCGTTCTTCGACGGCCTGGAGCTCGTGGAGCCCGGGGTCGTCCCGGTCACCCGCTGGCGTCCGGAAGCCGGCTCCGCCACCCCGGAGCTCATCGGCGAACACGGCGGCCTCGCCCGCAAGCCGTGACACCCGTCCGCGTTCGCCCCTGAAGGATCAGGCCCGGTGCGCCGCTGCGCACCGGCGCTCGACCGACGCTACCGAGAGGAGCGGCACCCATGGCCGAATGGCCGTTGCCCGAGACGTTCCCCAGCGGTTCCGGAGCCGTCCGCTGGAACCGGCTGGGCGGAGCGGACCGGCCACCGCTTGTCCTGCTGCACGGCACGCCGTTCTCGTCGTACGTCTGGCGTGCGGTGGCCCGTTCGCTGGCGCGCGACCATCAGGTGTTCGTCTGGGACATGCCCGGCTACGGAATGTCGGAGAAGTCCGCGGGCCAGGACGTGTCCCTCGCCGCCCAGGGCCGGGTCTTCACCGAACTCCTGGGCCACTGGGGCCTCGAGGACCCGCTCGTCGTCGCCCACGACTTCGGCGGCGCCGTCGCTCTGCGGGCCCACCTGCTGCACGGCGTCGGCTACCGGGCCCTCGCCCTGGTCGATCCGGTCGCGCTGGCACCCTGGGGATCGCCGTTCTTCCGGCTGGTCCGCGACCACGCGGAGGTCTTCGAGGAGCTGCCGCCGGCGCTCCATCGGGCTCTCGTCCGTGAGTACGTCGGTTCCACCGGCGGCCCGGGGCTGCATCCCACGGTGCTGGACCAGCTCGTCGAGCCCTGGCTCGGCGAGTCGGGGCAGTCTGCCTTCTACCGGCAGATCGCCCAGGCGGACCAGCGCTACACCGACGAGATCCAGGACCGTTACCCCGGGATCGACGTCCCGACGCTGATCTGCTGGGGCGAGGACGACGCGTGGATTCCCGTGGCGAAGGGACGCGAACTCGCCGCTGCCGTCCCCGGCGCCCGATGGGAGCCGATCGCCCACGCGGGTCATCTCGTCCAGGAGGACGCGCCCGCCGAGCTGACGGCCGCGCTGCTCGCCTTCCTGCGGCACCCTCACTGAGGACAGCGGCGCGAGGGGCCTCGCGACAGACACGGGCACGGTGCCGGGAACGGTCGTTCCCGGCACCGTGCCCGTGCTCGGCGCTCTCCCGGTCAGGCGGGGGTGATGTTCTCCGCCTGCGGGCCCTTCTGGCCCTGGGTGATGTCGAAGGTGACGGCCTGGCCTTCCTGCAGCTCGCGGTAGCCGGAGGCGTTGATGTTGGAGTAGTGCGCGAAGACGTCGGGACCGCCGCCGTCCTGCGCGATGAAGCCGAAGCCCTTTTCAGAGTTGAACCACTTGACGGTTCCGCTGGCCATGCCTTTGCCTTTCAGCCGATATCGGATCCGCACCGTGCGAACCCGGAGGTGGTCGTCCTGGTCCTCCGGCATTGCACAGCAAACCGCCCGCACTCCGGCGCGGGCGGTCTGGGCGAACCACGACATCTGCTGCTGACGCTACACGGCATGTCCGAGCCCCACCAGTGAGTAAGGGGGGTGAGCGGCAACGATGTTGCGAACCGGGGCCGTGACGGCGCGCCGGAGCGGCGTCACATCCCGGTCATCAGCCGCGCATGGTGCAGGAGTCGCTCCTCGACCTGCTCGGCGGTGGCTGCGCCGGAGAGGACGTCGATGCCGCAGCCGCCCTCCAGCGCCACCAGGCCGCGGGCGGGCGACGAGGTCGCAGGGGCGCCGGCCGCCTCGCTGCGGAAGGTGACGGGGAGCACCCCGTACAGGAGGCGGCTGGTCGTCCCGGCCTCGCCCGGGAAGGGGATGCCGGAGGCGACGCGGGCCGCGAGCCGGGGCCCAGGGGGTGGGAGCGGCCTCCACGGCTTCGGCGCCGCCGCCGACGTGTATCTCCTGACCAAGCTGGACCACACGGCCGTCCTGCTCGGCAGCGCGTGGCTCGTCCTCGGCAGCGCGCACCTGGGCGTGCGCTCACCCGCGGGTTCCGGCGGGAGCCTCCCGAGCGGCACCTGGAGGCCAGAGAGCAGGCATCCTCGGCGGCCGCCGCGCAGTGATCCGTGGGAACGGCCGCGTCGTCACTTCCCTGCGCCAAACGGGGGAGACGGCGAGGCGGCCGCACAACCCGGTTCCGTGAGTGGTCTAGCAATGAGTAGTCCACACACGGAGTCGGAGATCGATATGACCGTCAGGAAAGCGCTGGCCCTGGTGATCGGCGCTGTCATGTGCACCGGCGTGCTGGGGACCGGTTGCGCACAGCAGCAGTCGGGCGCCTCCTCCCCGGACGCGCAGACGCCCGGCAGATCCGCGTCCCAGCCGGCGTCCCCGCTGCCCGCTCCCCCACGCTCCTTTCCGCGCCCTCTTCCCGGGCTCGGACCGGCGACGCGGGCCCGGATCCCCGACGCCTCCCGGCAGGCGCTGGTGGTCACGGGCGGCACGGAGAGTTCGTACGAGGCGCAGACGGTGCTCTACGAGCAGTACCCCGCACAGGGCTGGCGCGCCGTGGCCGGTCCGTGGCCCGCCCACAACGGTCTGCGCGGCTGGACCGACGACCACGAGGCGGGCGACCTGCACACACCCATCGGCGTCTTCCGGCTCAGTGACGCCGGGGGCCGGCTGCCCGACCCGGGGACCCGGCTCCCGTACGACCAGGACCCGGAGTTCGCCGTGTCGGGCACCGGGCATTTCGGCGAGCCGCTGGAGGGTTCCTTCGACTACGTGATCGCCATCGACTACAACCGGGTGCCCGGCACCACCCCGCTGGACAAGACGCGCCCGCTGGGCGAGGACGAGGGCGGCGGCGTCTGGATCCACGTGGACCACGACGGGCCGACCAACGCCTGCGTGTCCCTGAGCGAGGAGCACATGCGCGCGTTGCTCAAGACCCTGGACCCGGACAAGGAGCCGGTCGTCGTCATGGGCCCGGAGTCGGTCCTGGCGCGGTAGCGCGAACCCGGCGGGCGTCCACCCGCCGTAGACGTCCGGTGCGAGGCGGCAACGGAACACTGCCTCCCCCGAGCCCGCCAGGCGTACCGGTTCGTGTCACGCGGCCTTGACTGAGCGGTTCGCGCTCGGCCTACTGGAGACACGACTGGGCGAATTCGGGGGACTGGTCCAGTGTCGGCCCGTATGTCAGCCCCCGGCCGGGACGGCAGGTCAGGAGTGCGACAGTGCGGCGTCGATGGGCAGCGGCGGCAGTTCTGCCGGCATGGGCACTGCTGCATCTCGTCGCCCCTCGGCCACCGGGTCCCGCGATGCCGGGACCGGACCGGGACACCGCGGGGATGTCGGCGGCGGCGACGGCGACGGTGACGGCCGAGGAGGCCGGGGCGCCGGGCCCGTGCGAGGAGAACCCCGTACTCCGCCATGTCGCCGTCCGGTCGCCGAGGACCGCGGAAGCCGTCGGTGCCGACGACCGCGCCGCCGCCTGCGCCCCGGCGCCGGCCTGCGCCCCGTGGCCGGGCGGCACGGGCCTCCGCCCGACGGGACCGGCGGGCGGGCCGCAAGCGGGCTGGGGTGCCCGAGGCGCACCCGAGTCGCAGACGTTTCACTGCTGAGCAACGGCAGTGCCGACAAGGCCTGCGCCGCGCGGCCTGAGTACTGCCCGCCGAAACGCGGTGTCCAGCAGGCCTTCGTGTGTCCGGAGTTCCGATCACGCAGGAGGCAGGCGAATGTCCGATAAGCGCATAGACGTGGTCGGGCCGGAAGAGCTCGGCGCGGACGACCGGAAGATCTGGCGGGAGCTCAGGGCCGCCTCCGGAGCCCCGGCGAATCCGTTCCTGGACCCGGCGTTCACCGCGGCGGTCGGACTGGTCAGGCCGCGGGCCGCGGTCGCGGTGCTGCGGGAGGACGGGGCACCGGTCGGGTATTTTCCGCACGAGCGGGGCTTCGCCGGTCGCGGGCGGGCCATCGGACTCGGAGTCTCGGACAGTCAGGGCGCCGTCCTGCGCGACGGCATCCGTCTCGACGCCCGCGCGCTGCTGCGGGCCTGTGCCCTCTCGTCCTGGGAGTTCGACAACCTCGAGGCCGGACAGGACCTGTTCCTGCCCCACGCGACCGAGGAGCTGGCTTCCCCCGTCGTCGACCTCGGCGCCGGGTTCGAGCGGTACGCGGAGAGCCTGCGCCGGAACTCGCCGGGCTTCCTCAAGCAGACCCTCGTCAAGGAGCGGAAACTCGCCCGTCAGGTCGGCGAGGTGCGCTTCGTGTACGACGACCCGGACCCCGGGGCGTTACGGGCGCTCATGCGGTGGAAGTCCGCCCAGTACCGGCGGACGGGCCGACGGGACCGGTTCGCGCAGGCGTGGATCACCCGGCTGGTGGAACTGCTCGCCCGGAGCGGCGATCCCGAGTGCCGAGGGGTGCTGTCCGTGCTCTACGCCGCCGGCCGGCCCGTGGCCGCACACTTCGGGCTGCGTTCGCCCACGGTCCTGTCCTGGTGGTTCCCGGCGTACGACCGCGCCTACGGCAAGTACTCCCCCGGGCTCCTGCTGTTGTCGCGGATGCTGGAGGCGGCTGCCGCCGACGGGATCGAACTGGTCGACCTGGGCAGCGGGCCGGCCCGCTACAAGGAGTCGTTCAAGACCCGTGACCTGACAGTGCACGCCGGCGCCGTGGTACGCCCGGGGCCGGGCGGTGCCCCCTACCGGCTGGGCCGGGAGCCGGTGCGGGCCGCCCGCCGGTTCGTGCACGACCGGCCGGTGCTGGCCCGCACCGCGTCCCGGGCGCTGGAGGGGCTGGGGCGGCTGCGGGAGCGTTGACACCGCGTCGGCCCGTGCCCGCCGGGACGTGCCGTCACGGCTGCTCAGGGCCGTGGCGGGACCCGTGCCGTCGGTCTCCCGCTCAGCCGACGGGCGGCATGTCGGTGGGCGTCGAGTCGAGTCCGGGCCTGCGCTCACGCCAGGCCCCCCGGGTGAAGTCGGGGATCTCGACGGGGCGGCCGCCCCTGGCCAGCGACGTGACACTCAGGGGGACGGGCGCGCACCAAGCGGCGGAGTCGTAGACGTCGATGTCCGGCACCAGCCCCGCCCGCATCAGCTGGACGGTGCGCCACTGCAGGACGTAGTCCATGCCGCCGTGGCCGCCGTTGTTGGCGGCGTCGTCGCCGACCTTCTGCCACAGCCAGTGGTCGTACTCCTTGCGGTAGCCCTCGAAGTCGCGCCAGGAGTGGCCGCTGTGGTCCGGCTCGACGTAGATCCGGGCACCGGTCGGGGAGGGCCCCGCGTAGTCCTCGACGATGCCGCGGCTGCCGGCGAGGGTGTTGATCCGGCTGTACGGCCGGGGCGAACTCACGTCGTGCTCCGCCCGGATCGTCCTGCCCTTCTCGGTTTCGATCATGCAGGTGACCAGGTCACCGTTGATGTAGGTCTCCTTCCAGGAGGGGTGGTCCCTCGGCACGAAGCGCGCACGGTAGTCGGCCAGTCCCTTGGGGGCGGTCGCGGTGGCGCGCAGTGTGGCCATGCGGTCGCCGCGGTTGATGTCCATGGCCGCCGCGATCGGGGCCAGCCCGTGCATGGGGTAGAAGGAGGCGGTGCTGCGGGTGTGCCACAGCCGCCGCCAGGAGTCGGTGTAGTAGGTGTCGGAGAAGAGGAGTTCGCGCAGGTCGTGCAGGTAGCCGCCGTGGCCGTTGGTGATGTCCCCGAACAGGCCGTCGTGCGCTCCCTTGAGCATGGCCAGTTCGTTGCGGCCGTAGCTGCAGTTCTCGGACAGGAGCAGATGCCTGCGGGTGCGCTCGGAGGTGTCGACGAGGTCCCACAGCTGACGCAGTTCGGTCGCGATGGGGAGCTCGACCAGGGCGTGCTTGCCGCTGAGCAACGCCGCCCTGCCGTGTTCGTAGTGGAACTCCCACGGTGTGGCGATGTACACCAGGTCGATGTCGTCCCGCCGGAGCATCCGGGCGTAGGAGTCGGCGGAGCCGCCGTACTCGGCGGGGCGTGGCTTGCCCTTGCTCTCCAGGCGGTCCGCGGCGCGCTTCGCACGGTCGGCGCGGATGTCGCAGACGGCGGTCACGGTACAGCCGGGGACGGCCGCCCAGCCGGTGATCATGCCGCCGCCCCGGTTGCCGAGGCCGATGACGCCGACGCGGACGGTTCCAAGGGCGTCGAAGGGCACCCCGATCATCGACTTCTGGCCGGGCCCGCGACGGGGCGCCGGTGCGGCCGCCGCCGACGCGGACGGGGCCACCCCGGTCATCCCGGCCGCGACCGCACCGGTGGCGACGGCCGAGCCCAGAAGCAGTCGGCGTGAGACAGCGGGCGTTTCGGACATGACGGCAACACTCCTCGTGGGCGGTCGGCATCACGGGCGGGGCACGGTCGGGCGTTGTCGGGCACGGCGAATCGCGGTGGAGCTCGGTCGGGCCCGGTCGGGCGCGGTCGGGCTGCGGAGCGCTTTCGGGGCACGACTCTGCGGGCTCAGCCGTTGCATGTCAATACGTGCTCGATACATAGCCGTTCCGAGCATCTCCGCGCACCGAAAGGGCGTCACATTCCGTCCTGCACCACTCCGCGCGTCGAGAGCGTGACGGGGTCTCCGTTCGTGAAGTCACCTGGCGGGATGCCCGGGTGATGCCCCTCGCGCGAAGGCGGCGCCTGGTCCCGCGGGCCCAGGGTGAGCCGGGAGACGATGCGGTAGCGGTCGCCGCGGTAGAGGGAGTGCACGTACTCGACCGGACGGCCGCGCGTGTCGGTGGTCAGGCGCTCGAAGAGCAGCGCCGGGGACAATTCCGGTACGTCGAGCAGATCGGCCTCCGCGCGGGTCACCACGGTGGGTTCGATCGACTGCACGGCCTCGCTGACCCGGACGGCGTGCCGCTCGTTCAGGTGCTCGTACAGGTCGCCCTGCTCCAGTTCGTCACTGGTCAGGTCCGAGACGAGGCCGGCCGGGACGTGCAGGTACTCGATGGCCATGGGTGAGCCGTCGACCAGCCGCAACCGGGCCACGTAGTGGATCTGCGCCGCCGGCGACATGCGCAGCTTGCGGCCCACCCGGGCACCGGCGGGCAGGGTACGCACCTCCAGCAGTCTACTGGTCCAGGCCCCCGCGGCCGGCGGCAGGCTGAAGGCCCGCCGGTCGGAAACCAGTTCCTGGGTGATCTTCTCGGCGGCGACGAACATGCCCCGGCCGTGCTCGCGCACCAACAGCCCGGCGACCACCAGCTCATCGACCGCGGCGCGCAACGTCGGCCGGGACACCCCGAGTTCGGCGCACAGGGTGCGCTCGGAGGGAATCGCGTCTCCCGGGCGCCGTTCCTCGACGAGTTCCAGGATCGCGTCGCGGACACGCTCACGCTTGAGCACCGCACCGGAGGCGGCGGCGTCGATCTCCATGCAGTACTCCCGTAACTGGTCTGCTGGTCAGCAGAGTTTACCTGTCCACATCGGTCGCGAACCAGCCACACAACGCGACGCCCGGCCGAAATACCCCTCATACGCGAGGGGTTGACGGCCTCATTGGTCCATGCCACCTTCGACCAACGCCGACTGGTAAGCCGCGCATCCCTTACTGGTCAAGTGCGGGTGCTTCGTCCCTACCAGCTCTCCCAGAGGTGAACCGTGAAGTACCGCCCGCTCGCCCTGTTCTCCACGCTGGTGCTCAGCGCCGGGCTCGCCGCCTGCTCCTCGTCCGGCGACGCGTCGGACGGCGCCGGCGGCAGAACCGCCCTCGACGTGTGGCTCATGCGCGACAGCGTCTCGGCCGACTTCCAGAAGCAGTTCGAGACCGGCTTCGAGAAGTCCCACCCCGACATCGACCTGAAGATCCAGATACAGGAGTGGGAGGGCATCGGTGAGAAGGTCACGGCGGCTCTGGCCAGCAACGACGCCCCGGACGTCATCGAGGTCGGCAACACCCAGGTCGCCCAGTACGCGCAGAGCGGCGGCCTCACCGACCTCTCGGACCGGGTGGCCGAACTCGGCGGGAGCGACTGGCTCAAGGGTCTCGCCGAGCCCGGGGCGTACGACGGCAAGCAGTACGGCATCCCGTACTACGCCGCCAACCGGGTCGTGATCCACCGCACCGACCTGTTCGAGAAGGCCGGTGTGGGCGCCGCCGGGATCAAGACCCGGGACCAGTGGATCGCCGCCACCGGCAAGCTCGACAAGGGCGGCACGCAGGGCATCTACCTGCCCGGACAGAACTGGTACGTCCTGTCCGGCTTCGTCTGGGACGAGGGCGGCGACCTCGCCGTCGAGTCCGGCGGCGAGTGGAAGGGTGGTCTCGACAGCCCCGAGGCGCTGCGGGCCATGGACTTCTACCGGCGCCTCCAGGCCCTCGGCAAGGGCCCCAGGGACTCCGACGAGGCCCAGCCGCCGCAGGCGGAGGTCATGGCGAAGGGGCAGGTCGCCCAGATCATCGCCGTTCCCGGCGGCGCCAAGGTCATCGAGGAGAAGAACCCCGAACTCAAGGGGAAGCTGGGCTTCTTCCCGATCCCCGGCAAGACCGCCGGCCAGCCGGGCGCCGTCTTCACCGGCGGCTCCGACCTGGTCGTCCCGGCCGTCGCCGCGCACCAGGAGGAGGCCTTCACCTTCATCCGGGAACTGACCGGAGACGCCTGGCAGAAGAAGCTCGCGGTCGCGATGAGCTACGTACCGAACAAGACCACCCTCGCGGGAGCCGTCTCCGCCGACCCCGGCACCGCCGCCATGGCGGCCGGCGCCGTGAACGGACACGCCACGCCCAACACCCCGCAGTGGGCGGCGGTCGAGGCGAAGAACCCGATCAAGGAATACATGACGGCCGTACTCACCGGCCGCGACGCCGGGTCCGAGGCCGCCAAGGCGTCCCGGACGATCACCGACACGCTCAACAGCGACTCCTGACAGCAGCCGCCCCCGACACCCCGAGGACCAGGAGGCGCCGTGTCGACCGTCCGTGAGCGGAGTGGGCCGCGCAAGGTCAGCCGCCCGCCGCGCGCCGCCCCCGGACGCCCGGGCGGGCGTGACGGGGCCCGCCCGGGCTCCCTCTGGCCGTACCTGCTGATCGCGCCCGCCGTGCTGGGCATGCTCTACCTGCTGGTCTATCCCCTGGCCCGCGCCGTACTCATCTCCTTCCAGGACTTCCGGCTGCGCCAACTGATACTCGGCGACGCCGACTTCGTCGGACTGCGCAACTACCGCACCCTGCTGGGCGACCCCCAGTTCTGGGAGGTGGTGCGCCGGACCTTCGTGTTCATGGCCGTCAACGTGGCCGCGATCATGGTGCTGTCCACGCTGGTCGCGCTGATGGCCGAGCGGCTCGGCAGGGCGGCCAGGACCGTGGTCCTCAGTTCCCTGGTGCTGGTGTGGGCCGTACCCGTGGTGGCGGCCACCACCGTCTTCCAGTGGCTGTTCCACTCCGAGTTCGGCATCGTCAACGAGACCCTGACCGGTCTCGGCCTCTCCTCGTACGAGGGTTACACCTGGTTCGCGCACGGCGGTACCGCGTTCGCCATCGTCGTGGTCCTGATCGTCTGGCAGTCCGTGCCGTTCGCCGCGATCACGCTCTACTCGGCCCTGGTCACGGTGCCGGCCGAACTGTACGAGTCGGCGCGGATGGACGGCGCGGGCGGCGCGCGCGTCTTGCGCTCGGTGACGTTCCCGCTGATCCGGCCGATCTTCATGCTGGTCCTGTCCCTCGAAGTGATCTGGACTTTCAAGGCGTTCGTGCAGATCTGGGTGATGACCTGCGGCGGGCCGGGTGAGGCCACCACCATCCTGCCGGTGTACGCCGTGCAGACCGCGCTCGCCGGACAGCGCTACGACCTGGGCTCCGCCGCCTCGATGCTCACGGTCCTGCTGATGAGCGGCGTCCTTGTCCTGTACTTCCGTCAACTGTTCCGTCAGGAGGGTGAGCAGCTGTGAGCACCTCGCGCCCCTCGGCCCGTCGCGCGCTGCGCCGCCTCCCGCTCCACGCCGCCGCCGCGCTCACCGTGGTGATCTGCCTGTTCCCCGTGTACTGGATGGTCACGACCGCCTTCAAACCGTCCACGGACATCCAGTCGTACGACCCCCGGCTGATCCCCCGCGCCTGGACGTTCGACCACTTCCGGCGGGCGGTCGGCGCCGACGGCTTCGCCCTGTTCTGGCGCAACAGCATCCTGGTCACCCTCAGCGCCGTACTGCTGGCCCTGGTCGTCGCGCTCGGTGCCGCGTACGCCGTGGCGCGGCTGCGCTGGCGCGGGCGCAGGCAGTTCGTGCTCGCGGTGTTCATCGCGCAGATGGCGCCCTGGGAGTCACTGATCATCCCGATCTACATCATCTCCCGCGACACCGGCATGCTCGACCGGCTCCCGACACTCACGCTGATCTACTTCATGATCACGCTGCCGTTCACGGTGATCGTGCTGCGCGGCTTCATCGCCGGCATCCCGCCCGAACTGGAGGAGGCCGCACAGGTCGACGGCTGCACCCGGGCCGGTGCCTTCCGCAAGGTCGCCTTCCCGCTGCTGGCACCCGGACTCATGGCCACCTCGCTGTTCGGCTTCATCACCGCGTGGAACGAGTTCACCTACGCCAACTTCCTCATCATCAAGCAGCAGGACAGCCGCACGCTGCCGGTGTGGCTCTCCTCGTTCCAGTCGACCTTCGGCACCGACTGGGGGGCCACGATGGCCGCCTCCACCCTGTTCGCCCTGCCCGCGCTGGCCATCTTCCTCGCTCTGCAACGCCATGTGGCGGCCGGGCTGGCCTCGGGCGGCGTCAAGGGCTGACCGCGTACGCCGTCCCCCGTCCGCCTCCCCGCCCGTCGTGCACCGCCGACCACCGGAGCCGTCCCGTGGAACTGCCACGCCCCGAACTGGCCCTCGTGCCCCGTCCCCGCCGCGTCTCCACCCGCTCCGGCCGTTTCCGGCTCGACGCCACGACCCGGCTGCGGGTCACCCCGGGAGCCGAGGCGGCCGCGAACCTGCTGCGCACCCTCCTCGCGCCGGCCACCGGACTACGACTGGAGGCCGCCGCCGACGGTGCCTTCGTCCTCGCGCTCGACCCCGCCCTCACCGGCCTCGGTGACGAGGGCTACGGCCTGACCGTGAGCCCCAAGGGAGCCCTGCTGCGCGCCGCCCACCCGGCCGGGCTCCTGCGCGGAGTGCAGACGGTGCGGCAACTCCTGCCCTACGACGCCCTGTCCGAGCGGCCGGTGCGCGGCGTCGCCTGGGACCTGCCCGCCGTGGAGATCACCGACGTACCCCGCCACGCCTGGCGCGGCTCCATGCTCGACGTGGCCCGGCACTTCCAGCCGGTGCCCTACCTGCGGCGCTACGTCGACCTGATGGCGCTGCACAAGCTGAACGTCTTCCACCTGCATCTCACCGACGACCAGGGCTGGCGGATGCCGGTGGCCGCCTACCCCAGGCTCACCGAGGTCGGTGGCCGGCGGACCGAGTCGATGGCCGGCCCCGCCGGCAGCGACCGCTTCGACGGAGTACCGCACGGCGGCTCGTACACCCGGGCCGAACTGCGGGAGCTGGTCGCCTACGCGGCCGAGCGCGGGGTGACCGTACTCCCGGAGACCGGCGTACCGGGACATGTCCGCGCCGCCCTGGCCGCCCACCCCGAGCTGGGCACCGACCCCGCGCGCCGCCTGGACGTGTGGACGCACTGGGGCGTGTGCGAGAACGTCCTCGGCACCGACGACCACGTCCTGGACTTCTTCCGCACGGTCCTGGACGAGGTGATGGACGTCTTCCCCTCGCCGTACGTCCACATCGGCGGCGACGAGTGCCCCACCACCGAGTGGGAGCGGAGTCCGGCGGCGCGGGCCCGCGCCGCCCGTGAAGGACTTCCGGGCCCCCGCGCGCTGCACCCCTGGTTCATCGCCCGCATGGCCGGGCACCTCATGCGGGCGGGCCGCCGGCCGGTCGTCTGGGCCGAGAACGACGTCCCCCTCCCCCTGGAGTGCACGGTGATGAGCTGGCGCGACCCCGGACACGCCCGCGCGGCGGCGGAGCGCGGGCACGAGGTCGTCCACGCCGAACACCGCACCACCTACTTCGACTACGCGCGCGGTCACGGCGCCGGGGAACCCCCCGGCCAGCCCGGCATCGTCGTCGACCTGCGCACGGTGTACGACGTGGATCTCGCGCCGCCGACGCCGGATCCGCGGGTCGCCTCCCGGGTGCTGGGCGCCCAGGGGCAGTTGTGGACCGAGTTCGTCCAGACGCCCGAGCACATCGAGTACCTCACCTATCCCCGGCTGTGCGCGCTCGCCGAGCGGGTCTGGGACGGCACGTCGGGCTGGCGGGACTTCACCGCCCGGCTGACCGGGCACCGGGCCCGTCTGGACGCGCTGGACGTCCCGCACGCCGACCCGCCGCCCACCGTGTCCGTACCGCCGCGGGTGGGCGGCGTCCGCTGAGCGCCGGTGCCGGCCGGTTCACCCTCGTGCCCCCACGCCACGTGTCACCACCGAGGCTTCCGCACCGGCGGAAGCCGTTGCCGAAAGGACTCCCGATGAGAGCCCGACCCCCCGTCAGCCGCGCCCGCCTGGCACTCGCCCTGGCGGCTCTCCTGGGCGGCGGCGCCCTGACCGCCCTGCCCGCACAGGCCGCGCCCGAGGCAGGCGGTCTCAGCGTCCAGTACCGCACCAGCGCGAGCGGAGCCACCGCAGACCAGACGGAACCCTGGCTCAAGGTGCGCAACTCCGGCACCTCCACCGTGCAACTCAGCCAGGTCAAGGTCCGCTACTACTTCAAGGCGGACTCGCCGAACGCGTCCTACCGCTTCGCCTGCTCCTGGGCGGTGCGGGGCTGTTCCGCCGTCACCGGCGCGTTCGGCACGCTGGACAACCCCACCGCGACGGCCGACCGCTACCTGGAGATCGGCTTCACTCCGGCGGCCGGCAGCCTGGCACCCGGCGCGGACACCGGTGACATGCAGCTGCGCTTCCACCAGACCAGCTGGCAGACGGTCCGGCAGAGCGACGACTACTCGTTCAACGGTGCCCAGACCTCGTACGCCGACTGGGACAAGGTCACCGCCCAGGTCGCCGGCGCCACCGTGTGGGGCGCGGCTCCCGAGGGCAACGACCCCACGGACCCGACCGATCCGCCCGACCCGACGGATCCGCCCGGCGGCGGACAGGCCCTGTTCGACGACTTCGACTACAGCTCGCACACCGACCCGGACATCTCCGCGCACGGCTGGAGCGTGCGCGCCAACTCCGGCGGTCCCGGTGTCCCAGGCGCCACCTGGGACCCGTCCAAGGTCACCTTCGTCTCCGCCGGCGGCAACTCCGTGATGAACCTGGAGACCTCAACGGCGGGCACCGGAGGGTCCACCACGCACACCGAGGTCCTCACCAAGGACATGAAGTTCAGGAACGGCACCTACGCGGCGCGGGTGAAGTTCTCCGACGCCCCGAAGTCGGGACCGGACGGGGACCACCTGGTGCAGACGTTCTTCACCATCAACGACCTCAAGGCCCCCATGGCCGACGACTACGCCGAGTACGACTTCGAGTACCTGCCGAACGGAGGGTGGGGCGAGCCGTCGAACATCCTCTACACGACCTCCTGGGAGACCTACAACCCGGACCCCTGGCAGGCCGTCAACCAGCACTCGGAGCAGCGCGTCAGCTACGCGGGCTGGCACGACCTCGTCGTCACGATCGACGACAGCGCCATCACGTACTACGTGGACGGGCAGCACTTCGGCACGCATGACGCGCGGTACCTGCCCGAGCGGCCGATGTCGATCAACTTCAACCAGTGGCTGATCGACCTGAACGGGCAGACGTCGACGACCCCGCGCGCCTACGACCAGCAGGTCGACTACGTCCTGCACGTCAAGGACCAGGTGCTCACCCCGGCACAGGTCGCCGCGAAGGTCGCCGGGTACCGCACCGCGGGTACCGGCTTCGTGGACGAGGTTCCCGCCTCCTGACTCTTGGCGGGGACGGTCAGAACAGCCGCTCCTGGGCGGGTGAGGGCCGTCCCCGCCGGGTCCGGCGGGGGGTGCTCGGCGCGGGTGCCGTGTCACCGAACAGGGGCGCCGTGCCGTACTCGTCCGGCTCGGCCGGGACGGTGGCGGGCCCGGTGCCCACGTTGAGGACCAGTGGGGCGTCCAGGTCGAAATCGCCCGGTGTCATCGCCGCCCACTCACGGTCCTGCCGCTCACCCACGCACCGACACCTCTCTCGCGCCGCCCGCCGCGACCACGCGACGCTACCAGCCCTGCGGCAGCCCGGTGATCACGGCTCCTGTCCCGCTCGCTTCCATCGTTCCCGGACTGCGGCGACCGACGCATCGTGCGGCCCCGCGTACGGGGGAGAACGCGGGGCCGCACGAGCAAGCTATCGGAGTGGGCCGCCGCCTGCCAGACCCGGCCGCACCGGGACGGTGCGGGCGACTCCGGCCCGCTCGGCACCCGTCGCGGCTCAGCCCGGAGGGTCAGCCGCCGGCAGCTCCGCGATCTGTTCGTGCAGCCGTCGCGGTACCCGGACCGCCCACCGGCCGGCTGCCTCGGCGCTCAGCTCCCGGCTCCACCGCCGGCTGTTGCGGGCGGCCGTGCGTACCTCTCCCTCCCGGGCGGCGGCGGTGGTGGCGGTGTACCGGAAGACGTCGGCGGCGGGCACGTCCTGTTCCAGTGCCCGGCTGGGAGTCAGCCAGTGCGCGGTGCTGTCCCGCAGGAGCCGGCGGAGTCACTGCTGCTGCGGCGCGACGACGCCGTGCAGCAGCGCGCGGGCGCGGGCCACTTCACCGCGGGCCAGGACGTGGGCCGGCATCAGGGTCGATGCGGTCGTCCAGGGCAGGGCAGCGGGAGTGGACGGACATGGGTGACTGTCTCCTGAGTGAACGGGCGGGAACCCTTGATCGACGCCCGGCGTCTGCCGGGCGGGCGGCTGTGGACCGTGCGGTCGTTCAGGAGACGCCCATGGCGGGGATTCCATGCCACGACCGTGGGCCGCGGTCCGGGCGGCGGGACCGCGGCCGAGTTGCCCGCCGGGCCGCCACCGCTCTGCCCGTTCGGACGTCTCCCGCTGCCTCGGGGCCTCCTGACGCCTGCGGAACGGGGCGTTACCTTCGGCTTCGTGAGCATCAGGTCCCGGCGAGCGCCCCGGTGAACGACGAGCGGCTGACCGTGGCGGATGCGGCCGTGGACGCGGACGAGCGACAGCAGGAACACCCAGCGGGCCCCGAGCGGCCAAAACAGCCGGGTCAGCCGGAACAGGCCGGAAAGCGGAAGCGCCGCGGTCCGGGGTTCTTCACGCTGCTGCTGCTACCGGGTCTGGTGACCGTCACCGGCGTGGCCGCGTTTCTCGCGCTGACCGGCGGTCTGCCGTCCCCGTGGCCCGAGGACTCCGGCACCAACCCGGCCGCGGCGGTCGACATCGACCCCTCCTACGTCCCGTGGCTGCGCAAGGCGGCCTCGGCCTGCACGATCCTCGAACCGTCCGTGCTCGCAGCACAGATCGACCAGCTCTCCGGCTGGAGCGACGACACGGACGCGCTCTCCGGCCAGAAGGGCATCGCCGCCTTCACCGACACCGAGTGGCGGATCTGGGGCAGGGACGACGACGGCAACGGGCACTCCTCGCCCCGCGATCCGGCGGACGCCATCATGGCGCTCGGCCGGCAGGACTGCTCGCTGGCCGAGAAGGTGACCGAACTGCGCACCGAGGGCCGGGTCAACGGGGACCTCGTGGACCTGACCCTCGCCGCGTACTCGTCGGGAACGGACGCCGTGACGAAGGCGGGGCGCGTACCTCCGACGGCCAGGACCTACCTCGCCGAGGTCGAGGCCCTGATTCCGCGTTACGAGGCACTCGACCGGGCCGATTCCGGCGGCGGCACGGGTGGGGCGGCCGGCGCGCTGCCGGCCGCTCCGGTGAGCCCGCTCACCATCACCTCGCCCTACGGGTCGCGGGAGCACCCGCTGACCGGGGTGACCAAGCTGCACACCGGCGTGGACTTCGCCGCGCCCCAGGGAGCGCGGGTCGTCGCCGCACGGCGCGGCCGCGTGGTGTTCGCCGCGTCGACCAGCGCGTACGGAAACCGCGTGGTGATCGACCACGGCACCATCGAGGGCAAACGCCTGGAGACCACCTACAGTCACCTGTCGTCCCTGGAGACCGCCGTGGGACAGGCCGTGGAGGCCGGCGCCCCGATCGGACGGGTCGGCTCCACCGGCCTGTCCACCGGGCCCCACCTGCACTTCGAGGTCGTCCTCGACGGGTACTACACCGATCCGCGGCCCTGGCTCGTCGCCGGCGGCTAGCAGCCGGGACGCATGTCCGCATCTGTGGGTCGTACGGCCGGACGGCCATGGCGTCGCCGCCGCGCGCCGCGCAGACTGAACGTCCCCGAGGCCGACCGGGCCGCGGTCGTCGCGCTGCATCCGCGTCCCGGCTTCAAGCGCCGCATCCTGGGGGCGTTCACCGACGGTGTGCGGCCCAAGCCGGACACCGCGTTCGGCAACGTCAAGGCGGACGTGCTCGCGCACTACGTGCCGGGCTTCGAGCGCGGGGACTTCGTCCGCACCGTTCTCGACTCCCCGTGGGCGGAGTAGCCACGGCCGGGTCCGCGCGGCGTGCGGTAGCGGTGACGGCCTTCGACGGGGTGCAACTGCTCGACGTCACCGGTCCGGCCGAGGTCTTCGCCACGGCCAACCTCTTCGGCGCCCGCTACGACGTACGGGTCGTCTCCCCGTCCGGCACGGACGTGCGGACGTCCTCCGGGGTCAGGGTGGGCGTGGACGGCGGTCCTGCCGGGCTGCCCGGCCGGCTGGACACCCTGGTGGTGACCGGGAGGCGGGAGTGGCGGCAGGCCGTCGCCGAGCCGGATCTGATGGGGCTCGTGACCGGACTGGCCGGCCGCTCGCGCCGTGTCACCTCCGTGTGCTCCGGAGCGTTCCTGCTGGCACAGGCCGGACTGCTCGACGGCCGGCGGGCCGCGACGCACTGGCGGCTCGCCGGGCAGCTGGCCGCCGCCTACCCGCGGGTTACGGTCGAACCGGACCCGGTGTTCGTCCGGGACGGCCCGGTCACGACGTCCGCGGGCGTCACCGCGGGCATCGATCTGGCCCTGTCCCTGGTCGAGGACGACCACGGCGGGGGCCTGGCCCGTGAGGTGGCCCGCGAACTCGTGGTCTTCATGGCCCGCCCGGGCGGTCAGTCGCAGTTCAGCGCGCGCCTGACCCCGCGCGAGGCACGGCACCCGGTGGTGCGCGCCGTGATGGACGCCGTGACCGCCGACCCGTCCGCTCCGCACGGCCCGGAGTCCCTGGCCCGTGCCGCGGGGGTCAGCTCCCGGCACCTGCGGCGGCTCTTCCGCGCCGAGACGGGGATGACGACCGGCCAGTACCTGGAATCCGTGCGGCTGGAGTGCGCGCAGGCCCTCCTCGAAGGGGGCAACGATCGCATCGAGGCGGTGGCGGGCCGGTCGGGCTTCGGTTCCTCGGAGACGATGCGCCGTGTCTTCCAGAGCGCTCTGGGCGTGACGCCCACGAGCTACCGGGCACGTTTCCGGTCGACCGGGGGGTGCCCGGCGCCGGGTGAGGCCTGAGCCGGCTCTCGCAGCGTGCCGTCGCACAAGACCAGCACCTCGGCGTTTGATCCGCCATATCGCGTCGAAGGACACAGTATGACCCATTCGAAACGCGAGACAGAGCGAAAGTACGAGCCCTCCTCCCCCGGCGCCGACGGGCTGCCGGACCTCAGCGGCGTCGGTCCCGTCGCCTCGGTCACCGAGGCCGGAGCCGAGGAGCTGGACGCGGTGTACCACGACACCGTGGATCTGCGGCTGGCCGGCACGTCGGCCACCTTGCGCCGCCGGACGGGCGGCTCGGACGCCGGGTGGCATCTGAAGCTCCCGCTCACCGGAGACAGCCGCGAGGAGGTGCGGGCCGCGCTGTCGGACGACGTACCGGAGGCGCTGCGCGAGCTCGTTCTGTCCCGTACACGGGGCGCGGAGCTGCGTCCGGTGATGCGCGTCAGGTCCGCCCGCTCGGTTCGGCATCTCCGTGATGCCGAAGGCACGGTGCTCGCCGAGCTCAGCCTCGACGAGGTGCGTGCCGACTCGCTGTCGGGCGGCGGTGGCAGTGCCGAGTGGAGCGAGCTGGAGGTCGAGCTCGCCGACGGGGCCCCCGCCGGGCTGCTGGACACCGTGGAGCGCAAGCTGCGCAAGAAGGGGATCGCCCGGTCGGACAGCCCTTCCAAACTCGCCCGGGCGTTGCGGGACACCGGTGCCTCGGCGGAGGTGAAGCCGTCGCGCCGGACCTCGGACAAGGTGGTGCCCGGGTCCTCGGGCGCGTACGTGGCGGCGTACGTGCGCGAACAGGCCGGCGTCCTGGTGGCGCTGGATCCGGTGGCCCGCCGGGACCTGCCCGACGGGGTGCACAAGATGCGTGTCACGTGCCGGCGCCTGCGCGGCTGCCTGCGCTCGTACCGGTCGGTTCTCGACCGGCGGGTCACCGATCCCCTGCGCGCCGAGCTCAAGTGGCTGGCGGGTGAACTGGGGGTCGAGCGGGACCAGGAGGTGCTGCGCGAACGGCTGAGCGGCGCGGTCGCCGAGCTGCCCGACGACCTGGTGCTCGGCCCGGTCGCCGCACGGCTGCGGGTGTGGGACGTGTCCCGCGGCGACGAGAGCCGGACGCGTACGCGGGAGGCCCTGGCCTCGGCCCGCTATCTGCGGCTCCTGGACGCGCTGGACGGGCTGGTCCGGCGGCCGCCGCTGCGCGCCAAGGCGGCGGGCAAACCGGCCCCGGTCATGGCCAAAGCGGTCCTCAAGGAGTACGACCGTCTCGCCGGGCGCATGGACCACGCACTGGAGCAGCCGCCCGGGCAGGCCCGGGACACGGCGCTGCACCAGGCGCGCAAGGCGGCCAAGAAGGTCCGCTACGCGGCCGAGGTGGCGCGTCCGGCACTCGGCAAGCCCGTCGCCCGCCTCGGCAAGCGCGCCAAGGCGGTGCAGAAGCTGCTCGGCGAGCACCAGGACGCCGTAGTCGCCCAGGACAAGCTGCGGGAACTGGCGGTGGCGGCCCACGGCGCGGGCGAGACGGCGTTCACGTGGGGGCTGCTCCACGGTCAGGAACGGGCGGGAGCCCGCGCACGGCAGGAGGAACTCCCGTCGGTGTGGCGGGCGGCGTCGGACCCCGCGCTCCGGACGGCCCTGAAGCACTGAGCCGCACGCACGGCCCGCGTCGGTGCGCGCCACCCGGGGCTCCCGGGTGGACGGCCGGGGTCAGTCCGCCGGGTCCGGGTGGGTCCCCGGTCCGTCGCCGCGTCCGGCCAGCGGTGTCGGCGAGAGGTCGACGGGTTCCTCACCGGCTTCGAGCAGGGTGTCGGCGGCGCCCACGATCAGCGGGTCGGGACTGCCCACGGCCTCGTCGTCCTTCGCCGGATAGTCGAAGCGGTCCAGCAGGCTGCGCATGGCCTCCAGCCGGCCCCGGCGCTTGTCGTTGTTCTTGACCACCGTCCAGGGTGCGTGGGGCGTGTCGGTGGCCCGGAACATGTCGATCTTGGCCGCGGTGTAGTCGTCCCAGCGGTCCAGTGACGAGAGGTCCGTCGGCGAGAGTTTCCAACGGCGGACCGGGTCGACCTGGCGGATCGCGAAACGGGTCCGCTGCTCGGCCCGGGAAACGGAGAACCAGAGCTTCACCAGCAGGATGCCGTCGTCGGTGAGCAGCTGTTCGAACAGCGGCGCCTGCTGGAGGAACTGCCGGTACTGGGGCTCGGTGCAGAAGC
Source organism: Streptomyces sp. E2N166 (assembly GCF_003671715.1). Classification (GTDB taxonomy): domain Bacteria; phylum Actinomycetota; class Actinomycetes; order Streptomycetales; family Streptomycetaceae; genus Streptomyces; species Streptomyces thinghirensis. The sequence continues at coordinate 400,387 of NZ_RAIF01000006.1, forward strand.
CCATCACGCGCTCGACGCCGGCCCGGTTGTACCAGGAGCGGTCGAAGAAGACGATCTCGCCGCGGGCGGGCAGGTGAGCCACGTAGCGCTGGAAGTACCACTGTCCCGCCTCCCTCTCGGTCGGCTTGTCCAGTGCGACCACACGGGCGCCGCGGGGGTTCAGGCGCTCGGTGAAGCGCTGGATGGTGCCGCCCTTGCCGGCCGCGTCGCGGCCCTCGCAGAGGACGACGATCCGCTGACCGGTCTCCTTGGCCCAGCGCTGCATCTTGAGCAGCTCGATCTGCAGGACGCGCTTCTGCCGCTCGTAGTCCGACCTGCGCACCTTGCGGTCGTACGGATGGTTCTCCCGCCAGGTGTCGATGGGGCTTCCCTGCGCGTTGAGCAGGATCGGCTTCTCCGGCCTGCGCTCGTCGATCCGCAGGCCTTCGAGGAGATCCTCCTCGGGTGCGTCGGTACCGGCGCCGTCCGCCTTCGCCATGCCCGCCTCCTCTTCCGTGCTCACGCCGCGTACGCCCGGTCCCGCGGGGAGCGCACGGCGCGCACGGAACCGGCCGGGGTCCGGGCGGCCGTGACCCGGTAGGTGGTCCTGGCCGGGTCGGTCAGCGGTTCGCCCAGAGTGATCCGGCCGGCGGCGTGCAGCCTGTCGCACTCGGCGGTGGGCAGCGCCACGTAGCAGCCGCCCCTGCCCGTGGCCGAGTCCAGCGGCCGCCAGTAGCTGTATCTGCGCCCTCCGCCCTCGCGCACGGTGACGAACACAGGGGTACGCGCATCGGCGACTATCCGCAGGATGTCGGCCCCGGCGGGACCGAGCGGTGCGCACGGGCGGGGCCCGCGGCGACCGGTCGCGCGGGTGTCGGCGGTCTGCGCGTGGACGACGGTAAGCGGCATCGGCTGTGGCCTTTCGGGACAGGGGACTCGAGACCGCCTACCCGCTCCGGCCGGTGTTGATCTCGCTTGCCCGCATTCTTGTGCACGGCACTGACAATGCCCGTTCCCACGCCGCCGGAACACGCACGTCAGCCCTGGGGTACGCCCGCGCGCCGCAAGGGGTGCGGGTTGAGACGGGCGAAGCCCTCCTGGCGTTCGTAGGGGAAGTAGGGGTAGGGAGCCGTCGTGGCGCTGGCGGCGTCGAGCCTGGCCACCTGGTCCTCGGTCAGCTCCCATCCGACGGCGCCGAGGTTCTGCCGCAGCTGATCCTCGTTGCGGGCGCCGATGATGACCGAGGAGACGGTCGGGCGCCGCAGCAGCCAGTTGATCGCGATCTGGGGCACGGTCCGGCCCGTCTCCTGCGCGATGGCGTCCAGCGTGTCGACCACCCGGAACAGCAGCTCGTCCGCCACGGGCGGGCCGTAGTCGGCCGTGGCGTGCAGTCGGCTGTCGGCCGGGAGCGGCCGGCCACGGCGGATCCGGCCGGTGAGGCGCCCCCATCCCAGGGGGCTCCACACGACGGCTCCGACACCCTGGTCGAGGGCCAGTGGCATGAGCTCCCACTCGTAGTCCCGGCCGACGAGGGAGTAGTAGACCTGGTGCGCCGCGTAGCGCTGGTGCCCGTGGGCGTCCGCGTCGGCCAGCGACTTCATCAGCTGCCATCCGCTGAAGTTGGAAACCCCGGTGTATCGGAGCTTTCCCGCCCGTACGAGGTCGTCGAGCGTGGAGAGCACCTCCTGCACGGGGGTCCCGGCGTCGAAGGCGTGCAGCTGGAAGAGGTCGATGTAGTCCGTGCCCAGCCGGCTCAGGGCCTGGTCGACCGCTGTGATCAGACGCGCCCGCGAGGTGCCGGCGTCCGCCGGCCCGTCGCCCATCGGCAGCCCGGCCTTGGTGGAGATGATCACCTGGTCGCGCCGCCCCTTCACGGCGGCGCCGAGCACCTCTTCCGACGCGCCGCCGGAGTAGACGTCGGCGGTGTCGAACATGGTCACCCCCGCCTCCAGGCAGACGTCGACCAGACGGCGCGCCTCCGCCTCGTCCGTGCTCCCCCAGGCGCCGAAGAGTTCGCCCCGGCCGCCGAAGGTGCCCGCGCCGAAGCTCAGTGCCGGGACCATCAGCCCGGACGCGCCCAGTCTCCTGTGTTCCACAACCGCATCCCTTCGTCCGGCCGTCCGTCGCGTCGTGGTGGTGCACGACACGCAGGACCCGCCACCCTTTAACGGGACATGCGTTCCGTTAAGATGTCCACAGACTAACAGGAACTCAGCCGCTAATGGAACCGGAGTACCGTTATGACTTCCGAAGGCGTGGGACCCGGCACCGTCCGCCCGGGCGGACGCACCGCCCGCGTACGGTCCGCCGTACTCCGGGCCGCCGGTGACGCCCTGGCCGAGCACGGCCTGGCCGGCCTCGATCTCGCGGACGTGGCCCGCCGCGCCGAGGTCGGGAGGACCACGGTCTACCGACGCTGGGGAACCCCGGCCAACCTGGTCGCCGACCTGCTCACGGACATGGCCGAGCAGTCACTCCCGCGCACCGAGACCGGCACGCTCCTCGGCGACCTGCGCGCGAACGCCCGGCTCGTGCGGCGCACGCTGGCCGACCCGCGCCAAGGCGCGCTCTTCAGGGCGATGATCGCCGCGGCCACCTGCGACGAGCAGGCGGCCGCCGCCCTCCACCGGTTCTACGACGTCCGCGTCACGGAGTGGGAGCCCTGCGCACGCCAGGCCGTCGAACGCGGCGAGCTGCCCGAGGGCACCGACACACGCGAGGTGGTCCGCGCCGTCTCCGCCCCCCTCTACTACCGCCTGCTGACCACCGACGAGCCGCTGGACGAGGCGACGGCGGACCGCGCCGCGGAAGCCGCGGCCGCGGCGGCGCGGGCAGGGGTCTTCCGGTCCCGCTGACCGGCGGGCACCCGGAATCCGCCATTGCCACCGGGACGTCCGACCGGTGGTCCGGCATCGGCGCGCCCGGGCCCGCCCGGGCGGCCCCTCGCGCTGTCGTGCAGGAACGCCTGCCACCACCGGTTGTGACGGGTCCGTCACAGCCTCTTCACCGAACACGCACTTCCGGCCGAGTCCCGTTCTCCGTGTTCCCGGCGGTGCAGACGGTGTGCCGGGGTCGTGCCTAATCTCCCGCTCCATGCGATCCACACGAACGAGACGCTTCGGCCTCGCCACGATCATCGCCCTCGCCCTCGCCCTGTTCGGCCTGGCGCCCTCCGCGAGCGCCGCCGACCCCGCCCCGGCCGAGCTGACGTTCGCCACCGACGCGGCGACCACTCAGCCGGGCGGCACGGTGAACCTTTCGATGACGATCAAGAACAACAAGACGTACGACATCTGGTTCGTCTACCAGACGATCAACCCGACCTGGCTGACCACCCAGCGGCCCGATCTCAAGTACAGCTTCACCGGATGCAGTCTGGCGTCGGAGGCCGGCGCCGTCCCGTGCACCGGGACCGGACCGGCCGATCTCGGCACCAACTACGGCGCCACCATCCCGCCCGGCCAGAGCCGCACCGTCACCCTGACACTCCAGGTCGCCGCCGACTCCGGCTGCAACGGCAACATCGGCTTCTACTCGTACTACTACGCGGAGTTCAGCGACAGCGCGAGCGTCAACGGCGGCCCGGTCTACACGCCGGAGACCCGCGTCCTGTGCGCCTGACCGCACGTCCCCGCGCGCACTGAGCGCACTGAGCGGCGGCGGCCGGCCCCTGACGGACCGGCCGCCGCCGGGGCGAGCGACGTCACGGCTGACCTGATCTCACTGCAGACTCGGTCAGCGCACTGGTCGAGACCATTGACACCCACGCTCCGCGGAGGCCGGGATTCCACGCCCGCCGCTTTCCGGCCCGCAGCAGTACACGGGCCTGCCGGGGTGGTCCGACGCCCGGAGCCCGGCGTTCGCCGACCACTGACGACCGTGCCCGTCACCGGTAAATGGACACATGCGCTTTTCCGTCAAGTTCCGCAGCAGGCACACAAAAGCTCCACACACGCCTCACTATGTGTGACGCGACGGAAACGTCGACGACCGGCGTCTCAGGGGGGCGACGGCATTGGTCACGGGGTGGGCGTGCTCCCTCAAGGAGCGTGCCCCGCCCCTGCCCGGGGGAGGGAATTCACCGCATGAAGCGGACCATTCGCACTACGGCGCTCGCAGTGGGCGCGCTGATCGCGTCGCTCGGCCTACCGGCCGGCCCGGTCCACGCCGACGCTCCAGCCCCGCGCATCGACCTGCGCGTGCTGGTCGTGAGCGACGGAGGACCGGCCACCGACGCCATCGCCGCCGAACTGGAGAGCGCGGGCACGCCGTACACGGAGGTGGACCTCCAGGACACCGACCGGCCCGTGATCGACACCGGATTCCTGGCGGACACCGTGGACGGACGGCCGCGGGCCAAGTTCCAGTCCGTCGTCCTGCCCAACGACAACCCCTTCCCGGCGAACTCCGCCGAGATGGCCGCCCTTGCCTCGTACGAGCAGACCTACGCGATCCCGCAGGTCGACGCCTACACCTACGCGCGCCCCGAGGTCGGGCTCCAGTACGCCGTCGGCACCGGGTACGCCGGCAGCGTCGACGGCGTCCGCGCGGAGGTGACGCCGGCCGGGCTGGCCGGCCCCTTCGGATACCTGGACGGCGCCGTCCCCTTCGAGGACAACTCACCCACCGTGGGCGAGTCCTACGCCTACCTCTCGGCCCCCGCACCGGGCGCCGACTTCGTGCCGTACGTCCAGGCGGCGATACCCGGGCGGGCTGCGAAGGGCTCCCTGGTCGGCGAGTACCGGCACGAGGGGCGGCGCGAACTCGTCGTCACGTTCGTCTACAACCAGCACCAGCAGCAGTTCCGGCTGCTCGCCCGGGGCATCGTGGAGTGGATGACCGGCGGCGTGCACCTGGGCGCCGCCCGCAACTACTTCGCCGTGCACGTCGACGACGTCTTCGCGGCCGACGACCGCTGGGACACCGAACTCGACTGCACGCCCGGCGACGTCGACTGCCCGCCGGGCGAGGGCACGCCGAACCCCATCCGCATGGTCCCGGCCGACGTCGACCACGCCACCGCCTGGCAGGACAGCCGTGACTTCACGCTCGACCTGGCCTACAACGGCTCCGGCAGCGTCGACCACCGCCAGGACAACGGCGGCGCCGACCCGCTCGCGGACAAGCTGATCGCCGACCGGGACCGGTTCCGCTGGATCAACCACACCTACACGCACGCCTTCCTGGGCTGCCGGCAGGACGTCGGCGTCGTCCCGTGGAAGTGCGCGACCAACCCCGACGGCAGCACCCGGTGGGTGAGCCGGAACGAGATCGCCGACGAGATCGCCACCAACCGTGTCTGGGGCGAGCTGGCCGGACTCCCGCTGGAGGAAGACGAGTTGGTGACCGGCGAGCACTCGGGACTGAAGGTGACCCCGCAGCAGCCCGAGGACAACCCGAACCTGGGACCGGCCCTCGCGGACAACGGCATCGCCTGGCTCGCCTCGGACAACTCCCGCGACCCCGTCCAGCGGCAGGTCGGCAGCGCCACGACCGTCTCCCGCTATCCGATGAACGTCTTCTACAACGCCGGGCGGGCGGCCGAGCAGGTCGACGAGTACAACTGGATCTACACCAGCCGCGCCCAGGGCGGCAGCGGCATCTGCGAGGACAACCCCGCCACCTCCACCTGCCTGGCCGCCCCGCTGGACACCGCCACGGGCTACGCCGGTCACATCGTGCCGCTGGAGACGCGCATCGCGCTCGGGCACGTGCTGTCCAACGACCCCAAGCCGCACTTCATCCACCAGTCGAACCTCGCCGAGGACCGCATCGCCTACCCCGTCCTCGACGGCGTACTGGAGGGCTACGACGCCCTGTTCGCCGACAGCACCCCCGTGGTGAACCTCCGTATGGAGGACATCGGCGTCGAGATGCGGCGCCGCGCCGCCTGGCGGAGCGCGGTCGACGCCGGGCAGGTCACCGGCCACCGCGTCGGTGACACCGTGACCGTCCAGGCACCGGACGGCGTGACCGTGACGGCGACGATGCCCGCGGGCACCCAGCACGGGGGCACGGACTTCGGGGATGCCTACGCCGGCGCGCTGTCCGGCTGGACCCCGACGGCGGACGGGCCGCTCTCCCTCACCCTGCCGTCGTCCGCCGCCACGCCCTCCGCCGTCGCCGGACCCGGCGACACGGCAGCCGCGACGCGCACCGCGCCCCGCACCCGCGTACCGGTCGGCGTGACGGAACCGGTGCCGTACGGCGCGGAGCGCTGACGCCGCCCCACCACCGCAGGTCCGGTCAGCCCGCACGATCAGCCCACACCTCGGCCGTGGAGCACATCCATGCACGTTTCCCACGGCGCGCGACACTCCGGCGCGTCGCGCGTCACCCTGCTCACCGAAGGCACCTACCCGCACAGTCACGGCGGCGTGAGCGTCTGGTGCGACCAGCTCGTCACCGGCATGCCCGACCTCGACTTCGACGTCATAGCCGTCACCGGCACCGGGCGCGAACCGCTCGCCTGGGACATCCCCGGGCACGTCTCCCGGGTCGTCTCCGTCCCCATGTGGGGGCCCGCGCCGCAAGGGCGTGCGCCTCGCGGGCGGCAGCGCAACCGGCTCGCCGACGCCTACGAACGGTTCCTGACCGCGTTGCTCGACCCGCGCGCCGAGGACGGTTTCGGCCCCGCCCTGTACCGGCTCGCGCGGGCCGCCGCGAACGGCCGGCTCAGTCCGTTCCTGCGCGGGGACCGGGCGATCGGCATCCTGACCGCGGTCTGGAACCGGCCGGGACTGGCCGTGCGCGAGGCCCGGCCCACCCTGCACGACGCGGTGACCGCGACCGCCCTGCTGGAACACGCCCTGCGCCCGCTGGCCGCGCCGTACCCGGAAGACGGCGTGGCGCACGCGGTCAGCGGCGGTGTCGCGGTCCTGCCCGGCCTGGCCGGACTGGACCGGCACGGCGTGCCGTTGCTGCTGACCGAACACGGCGTCTACCTTCGCGAGCGCTACCTCGGCTACCGCACCGCCCCCTACCGGTGGCCGGTGAAGGCGCTGCTGTTGGGCTTCTTCCGGCTGCTGGCCGAGGAGACCTACCGCCGGGCCGCCCTGATAACCCCGGGCAACCGCTACAACCGGCTGTGGGAGGAGCAGGGCGGCGCGGCCCCGGAATCCATACGCACGGTCTACAACGGCGTGGACCCGGCCGCGTTCCCGCCCGCCGGCCCCGAGCCCGCGGACCCCGTACTCAGCTGGGCCGGACGGGTCGATCCGATCAAGGATCTGGAGACCCTGATCCGCGCCTTCGCCCTCGTTCGGGCCGAACTGCCCGCCGCCCGGCTGCGGTTGTTCGGCGGCACACCGCGCGGCGGCGAGGCCTACCGGGAGCGCTGCGAGGCGCTGGCGGCGGAACTCGGGCACGGGGACGCGGTCACCTTCGAGGGCCGGGTCGAGGACATCAAGGACGCGTACGCCGCCGGGAACGTCGTGATGCTCTCCAGCATCAGCGAGGGATTCCCCTTCACCCTCATCGAGGCCATGTCGTGCGGCCGGGCGACCGTCTCCACGGACGTGGGCGGCGTCCGGGAGGCCGTCGGCGACACCGGTCTCGTGGTGCCGCCCCGCGATCCGGCCGCCATGGCCGCCGCGGCGCTGGAGCTGCTGGGCGACACCGCGCGCCGCCGGGCGATGGGCGAGGCGGCCCGGCTCAGGGTGATCGAGCAGTTCACACTCCGTCAGACCATCGACACCTTCCGGTCCATCTACCTGGAGCTCTCCGAATCCGGCGGTACGGCCGCACGTGCCGCGGTCGCGCAAGTGGACGCGTTCGCGACGGCGGGCGCCACGCCGGTGAGGAGTGCGACCGGATGAGCGGACCCATGGCCCTGGAACCCGGCGGCGCGGAACAGGACACGCTGGCGCTGCGCCTCGCCGACGACCGCACGCTCGCCCTGCGCGCGCCCGACCCGCACACGCTCGCCCTGGTGCGCCCCGGGCACGGCGCCCGGCACGACGCCGTCGACGGGCTGGCCGCCGAACTGGCCCACCGCATCGCGCCCGCCGTCCACCCCTACGAGGTGGCCGCACTGCTGGAGTCCGAGGGGCTGACCGGCGAGGTGATCCGGGAACGGTACGGGCACCGTGACCTGTTCTCCCTCGCCACGGCGCTGTACGAGCGCATACCGCGAACCTTCCCGGACCCTCCGCGCCCCGCCGACCCCTGGCGGCCGGACCACGTGCGGTGCGCGCTGCGGGGCGCGCTGTTCGCGCTTCCCGGTCTCGCCTACGCGCTCTCGGGCCGCCTGCTGCCCCAGGACGGCGCGGTGCGGGCCCTGGTGGTGGCGGGGCTCCTCTCCTGGGCCTGGAACCAGGCGCTGGGCCACCGGGCCTATCTCCGGCTGGCGACCGGGCGGCGGGAGGCGGGACGCGCTCTCCTCAAGGGGGCACCGGTGGGCGCCCTCGCGGCGACGGCGGCCGGAGTGTCGGTCGCCGGGTCCGGCGCGGCGGCGTTGGCGGTGACGGCCCAGTCCGGATACCTCGCGGCGGCCGGTGTGCTGCTCGTACTGGGCCGGGAGCGGCTGCTGCTGGCCGCGCTCACGCCGGTGATCGCCGGTGCCGCGGCGCTGCCGTGGTGGGAGCCCGGGACCGTTCTGCGGGCGGGGCTGCCGCTGCTGTCGCTCCTGGGCGCGGCCGCCGCGGCCGGCTGGGCGCTGCGCGGCGCCCTCGCGACCGCGCCAGTACCGGACGCCGCCCGTCCGCACCCGCTGCGCTCGCTGCCGTACGGCCTGTTCGGCCTGGCCGCCGGAACGCTGGTGTTCCTGGCGGGCCGCGATCACCCGTGGGCGGTGATCGTGCTGACCCTGAGCATGGGTCCGGCGGAGTGGCTGCTGTACCGCTACCGCGGGCTGTCGGTGGCGGCGTTGCGGGCCACCGGCACCCCGGCGGGTTTCCGGCTGCGCTCGGCCGCCGTGCTCGCGGGCTGCCTGCTGGTGTATCTCGTTCCGCTCGTGCCCGCGGCGCTGCTCGTCGACGCCGAACCCGTCACGCTGCTGCTGCTCGCGGCGGCCCTGTGGACGTCCCTGCTGCTCCAGGCGTTCGGCGTGGCCTGGCCCCCGGCCGCCCTGTGTCTCGCGGCGGCCGCCGGCGCCGGCTCGGTCGGCCTGGCCGGGCTGCCACCGGGCCCGGCGACCGCCCTGCCGCTGTGCTGCGGCGCCGCCACGCTCTGTCTCACGGTGTGCGTGCTGCGACTGCTGGGCCGGCCGGCGGCCCATGCCTGACGCCGCGGCCGGACGGCCGTACCCACCGCCGGCCCGCACGGGCCGCTCCCCGCGCATCGCGACCCGCCGGTCCGTCGACCCGCCGGTCCGTCGACCCGCCGATCCGTAGTCCCACCCGCCGATCCATCGACGCATCGCCCCATCGACCGGAAGGACCCCCGCGTGACCGCCACATCGCTCGCCGCAGTCACCGGAGCCGAGGGATTCATCGGCTCCCACCTCACCGAGGCGCTCGTCGCCTCCGGGCACCGGGTGAGGGCCATGGCGCAGTACAACTCCTTCTCCTCCTACGGCTGGCTGGAGACTCTCTCCCCCGAGGTGCTCGATCAGGTCGAGATCGTCCTCGGCGACGTCCGGGACCCCGGTTCGGTCCGCCACCTCGTCGAGGGCGCCGACTGCGTCTACCACCTGGCCGCCCTCATCGCCATCCCGTACTCCTACCGGGCACCGCACAGCTACGTGGACACCAATGTCACCGGCACGCTGAACGTGCTGGAGGCGGTCCGTGCCCAGGGCACGCCCCGGCTGGTGCACACCTCCACCAGCGAGACGTACGGCACCGCGCGGACCGTGCCGATCACCGAGGACCATCCCATCAACACCCAGTCGCCGTACGCCGCGTCCAAGGCGGGCGGGGACCGGCTGGCGGACAGTTACCACGCCAGTTTCGACACGCCGGTGGTGACGCTGCGGCCCTTCAACACCTACGGTCCCCGGCAGTCCATGCGGGCGGTGATCCCCACCGTCATCGGCCAGGTCGCGGCCGGCGAACGCACCATCACCCTCGGGGACCTGCGACCCACCCGGGACTTCACCTTCGTCAAGGACACCGCGCAGGCGTTCCTGGCGGTCGGCACCGCGCCCGCCGAGCGGGTCGTGGGCCGTACCTTCAACGCCGGAACCGGTGGCGAGATCTCCGTCGGCGACCTGGTGGCGCTCATCGGCAAGGTGATGGACACCGCCCTGGACGTACGGGAGGACGCGCGGCGTCTGCGGCCCGCCAACTCCGAGGTGATGCGGCTGGTCGCCGACGCGAGCCGGCTGCGGGGGGCGACCGGCTGGAGCCCCGGCCACGACCTGGAGCAGGGGCTCGCGCACACGGTGGAGTTCTTCCGCGACCCGGCCAATCTCGCCCGCTACAAGACCGGCATCTACAACATCTGACCATGCCCGGCACGTGAACCGAGGGGGGAACCTCATGCACGCAGTGATCCTGGCCGGAGGCAAGGGCGTCCGGCTACGGCCCTACACGACCGCCCTGCCCAAGCCGCTCGTGCCCATCGGCGACCAGCACGCCATCCTGGAGATCGTCCTGCGCCAGCTCGCCGCGGCCGGGTTCACCGGATGCACGATCGCCATAGGCCACCTCGGCGAGATCATCCGCGCCTACGTCGGCGACGGGTCGCAGTGGGGCCTGACCGTCGACTACGCCACCGAGGAGAGCCCTCTGGGGACCATGGGGCCGCTGCTCACCATGCGTGAGCGGCTGCCCGAGCACTTCCTGGTCATGAACGGCGACGTCCTCACCGACCTGGGCTACGCCGACGTCCTGCGCCGGCACAGCACGTCCGGCGCCCCGCTGACCATCGCCACGTACGCCAGGAAGGTGCACATCGACTTCGGTGTCCTGACCACCGACGCGAGCAGGGTCGTCGCCTTCACCGAGAAGCCCAGCATGGACTACCACGTCTCCATGGGCGTGTACGGACTGTCCCGCGCGACACTCGACGGCTACACGGCCGGGCTGCCCCTGGGCTTCGACGAGTTGGTACTGGACCTGCTGCGCACCGACGACCCGCCGCACGCCTACCACTTCGACGGCTACTGGCTCGACATCGGCCGACCCGACGACTACGACCGGGCCAACGCCGAGTTCACCAGCCGCAAGTCCCTGCTGCTCAAGGGAGCCTGAGCACCGCATGCGCATCCTCGTCCTGGGTTTCACCGGTTATCTGGGCGCCCACGTCGCCGAGCGGCTGCGCGCGCTGCCCGGCGCGCGGGTCCTCGGCGGCGGCCGTTCCGCAGCCGCCGACGTACGCGTCGACCTCGCCACCGACCCGGTCGGCCGGCTGGCCGATGCTCTGGTGTCGGCGGCCGTCGACACCGTCGTCAACTGCGCGGGCGCGACCGGCGGCGATCCGGTGACGCTCGCCGAACTGAACGCCCGCGGTCCCGCCGTCCTCTGCGCGGCGCTGCGCCGGGCCCGCCCCGCGGCCCGTCTGGTCCACCTGGGTTCGGCCGCCGAGTACGGGCCGGGGGCCGAGCGGGTCAGGGTGCCGGAGTCGGCGGCCACCCGGCCCCTCACCGCCTACGGCGCCACCAAGCTGGCCGGCACCGTCACCGTCGCCACCTCCGACCTGGACTCGGTGGTCCTGCGGGTCGGCAACCCGGTGGGGCCCGGCGCACCGTCCTCCGGCCTGCCCGGCAGGGTCGCCGGTCTGCTGCGTACGGCGGGCACGGCGCCGAACGCGGTGCTCCGGCTGGGCGACCTGTCGGCGTACCGCGACTTCGTGGACGTCCGGGACGTCGCGCGGGCGGTCGAGCGGGCGGTCACCGCGACCGGGCCGTTGCCGCGCGTGCTCAACATCGGCGGCGGCGACGCCGTCCCGGTGCGCCGGTTGGTACGGACGCTCGCGGACACCGCGGGCTTCCGCGGCCGGATCGAGGAAGAGGGCGCCGGTTCCGCCCGCTCGGACCAGGTTTCCTGGCAGTGCTCCGACATCGCCGCCGCCCGGGCCGCGCTCGGCTGGCGGCCCTCGTACTCGCTCGACGAGTCACTGGCCGCGCTCTGGTCGGCCGGTGCCCGTCCACCGTCCCTCGTCCCGGAAGGCGACCGCCCGTCGTGAGCCTGCTGATCCCGCTGTACGTCCATCCGGCCGAGGATCCGGGCTCCTGGCACAGGCTCATCACGGCGGCCGACCGCACGTACGGGGTCGTCATCAACCCCGCGAACGGTCCGGGCCGGGCGCCCGATCCCGCCTTCGCCGCGGCGGCCGGCGCGCTGCGGGCGGCGGGCGCCCGTCTGCTGGGCTACATCGACACGGACTACGGCACGCGTGCGGCGGCCGACGTCGCCGAGGACGCCCGTCGGCACCGGGAGTGGTACGCGGCGGACGGGTGCTTCCTCGACCGGGTGAGTTCGGCCGCGACCGAACTGCCCGCCTACCGGGCGCTGGTGCGTGGTCTGCGCCGGCAGGGTTCGACCACGCTCGTGCTGAACCCGGGGGTCCACCCGGCACCGGGTTACGCGCGTATCGCCGATCTCGTCGTCACCTTCGAGGGGTCCTGGTCGGCCTATGTGTCCGCGTTCAGCCGGCCGGACTGGACGCGCCGGCACCCGCCCGAGCGCTTCTGCCACCTGGTGTACGGGGTGCCCGAGGCGCTCGCCCCGCTCGCCGTACGGACCGCCCGCGAACGCGGCGCCGCGGTGTCCGGGCCCGTCACGGGGGAACCGCCCAACCCGTGGGCCCGCCTGACCCCCGTACTGACCGGAGCGGAGCGATGAGGAAGAGGGTACGGGCGTTCGCCGCGCTGCCGGCGGCGCTCGTCCTCGCGGTGGTGGCCGGGTGTTCGGGTACGGACGGCCCACCGCCGCCGGACCCGTCCGCCACCGCCGTGTGGCAGCCCCGGCCGGGGCTGGCCTGGCAGTGGCAGCTCGACGGGAAGGTCGATCCGTCCGCGGACGTGCCGGTCTACGACATCGACGGCTTCGAGAACGACGCGGCCGACGTGGACCGGCTGCACCGCGCCGGCCGCAAGGTGATCTGCTACGTCAACGTGGGGGCCTGGGAGGACTTCCGGCCCGACCGGGACGCCTTTCCCCGTGCGGTGCTGGGCGAGCCCAACGGCTGGCGGGGCGAACGCTGGCTCGACATCCGCCGGATCTCCGTCCTTCGGCCGATCATGGAGCGGCGGTTCGACATGTGCCGGGACAAGGGTTTCGACGCGGTGGAACCCGACCTGATGGAGGGATACGCCGACGAGACCGGCTTCCCGCTCACCGCCCGGGACCAGCTGGCGTACAACCGCGTGATCGCCGAGATCGCCCACGAACGCGGCCTGGCGGTGGGCCTCAAGAACGACCTGCCGCAGATCCCGCAGCTGGTGGACGACTTCGACTTCGCGGTCAACGAGCAGTGCGCCGAGTACGGCGAGTGCGCGCGGCTCAAGCCGTTCGTCGAGGCCGGCAAGGCGGTCTTCCACGTGGAGTACAGCGAGCCGACCCGTGGTTTCTGCCCCGAGTCACGCCGGCTCGGGCTGTCCTCGATGCTGAAACGACCGGAGCTCGGGGTCTGGCGCGATCCCTGCTGACCGCGGCATGCGGCAGGATGGGCCCATGAGCGTAGTCAAGATCAACGTACTGACCGTTCCCGCCGAGCAGCGCGAGACGCTGGAGAAGCGCTTCGCCTCGCGGGCCCATGCCGTGGAGAGCTCCGACGGGTTCGAGTGGTTCGAACTCCTGCGGCCCGTGGAGGGCACCGACGACTACCTCGTCTACACGCGCTGGCGCGACGAGGAGTCCTTCCAGGCGTGGATGGAGGGGCCCATGAAGGCCGCGCACCAGGGCGGTGGCGGCGCGGAGGGCGCGGAGCGCCCCAAGCCCGCGGCGAGCGGCTCCACGTTGTGGTCCTTCGAGGTGGTGCAGCAGGCGGCGCCCAAGGAGGCGTGACATCGGCGGTGGCCACGGTCCGGCGTCGGACCGTGGCCGCCGTCCGTCTCAGCCGAGCTGGACGAGGAGGTCTCCCCCCTCGACCTGCTGGATGCGGTTGATGGCGAGCCTGCTCACCGTGCCGGACTTCGGTGCGGTGATCGTGGCCTCCATCTTCATCGCCTCGATGGTGGCCACCGTGGCACCGGCCTCGACCTCGTCTCCCTCGGCGACGGCGAGGGTCACCACGCCCGCGAAGGGAGCCGCGACGTGGCCGGGGTTCGACCGGTCGGCCTTCTCCGTGACGGGGACGTCGGAGGCCGCCGAGCGGTCGCGGACCTGGATCGGGCGGAGTTGGCCGTTCAGGGAGGACATCACGGTGCGCATGCCGCGTTCGTCGGCGTCGCCGACCGCCTGCAGTTCGATGAGCAGACGGACCCCGGGGTCGAGGTCGACCGTGTACTCCTTGCCGGGGCGCAGCCCGTAGAAGAAGTCCTTGCTGTCCAGGACGCTGGTGTCGCCGAAGGTGTTGCGGTGGGTGTCGAACTCGCGGGCCGGTCCGGGGAACAGCAGCCGGTTGAGGGTGGCCCGGCGGTCCTTGGCCAACCCGGTGCGCTCGTCCCCGCTCAGCTCCGCCACCGGCCTGGCCTCGGCGCGGCCCCGCAGCGCCTTGCTGCGGAACGGCTCGGGCCAGCCGCCGGGCGGGGTGCCCAGCTCGCCGCGGAGGAAGCCGATGACGGAGTCGGGGATGTCGAACCGGTCGGGATCCGCCTCGAAGTCCGCCGGTGAGACGCCGGCGCCCACCAGGTGCAGCGCCAGGTCGCCGACCACCTTGGAGGAGGGCGTGACCTTCACCAGGCGGCCCAGCATCCGGTCGGCGGCGGCGTACATCGCCTCGATGTCCTCGAAGCGGTCGCCGAGGCCGAGCGCGATGGCCTGGGTGCGCAGGTTGGAGAGCTGCCCGCCGGGGATCTCGTGGTGGTAGACACGGCCGGTCGGCGAGGCCAGGCCCGCCTCGAAGGGGGCGTAGACCTTGCGGACGCTCTCCCAGTACGGCTCCAGGTCGCCGACGGCCTGGAGGTCGAGGCCGGTGGGCCGCTCGGTGTGGTCGGTCGCGGCGACGATCGCCGACAGTGACGGCTGCGAGGTGGTGCCCGCCATGGACGCCACGGCCCCGTCGACGGCGTCGGCGCCGGCCTGGATCGCGGCGAGGTAGGTGGCGAGCTGGCCGCCGGTGGTGTCGTGGGTGTGCAGGTGCACCGGCAGGTCGAACTCGCGGCGCAGCGCGGACACCAGGGTCGCCGCGGCCGGTGCCCGCAGCAGGCCGGCCATGTCCTTGACGGCCAGGACATGGGCGCCGGCGGCCACGATCTTCTCGGCGAGCCGCAGGTAGTAGTCGAGCGTGTAGAGCCGCTCGTTCGGGTCGGACAGGTCGGCGGTGTAGCACAGGGCCACCTCGGCGACGGAGGTGCCGGTCTGCCGTACGGCGTCGATGGCGGGCCGCATCTGGTCGACGTCGTTGAGGGCGTCGAAGATGCGGAAGATGTCGATGCCGGTGGCCGCGGCCTCCTGGACGAAGGCGTCGGTCACCTCGGTCGGGTACGGGGTGTAGCCCACGGTGTTGCGGCCGCGCAGCAGCATCTGGAGGCAGATGTTGGGCACGGCCTCGCGCAGGGCGGCCAGCCGTTCCCACGGGTCCTCGGCGAGGAAGCGCAGGGCGACGTCGTAGGTGGCGCCGCCCCAGCACTCCAGGGACAGCAGCTGGGGCAGGGAGTGCGCGACCTGCGGGGCGACGGCGAGCATGTCCTTGGTGCGGACCCGGGTGGCGAGCAGCGACTGGTGGGCGTCGCGGAACGTGGTGTCGGTGACGCCGATGGTGGGCGACTCGCGCAGCCGGCGGGCGAAGCCTTCCGGGCCGAGTTCGGTGAGCCGTTGCCGGGAGCCGGCCGGGGGTTCACCGGCGGCGAGCGGCGGCAGCTTGGTCAGCGGATCGACGAGTGCGGGCCGCTCGCCGTGCGGCTTGTTCACCGTGACGTCGGCGAGGTAGGTCAGCAGTTTCGTGCCGCGGTCGGCGGAGTGGCGGGAGGTGAGCAGGTGCGGGCGCTGCTCGATGAAGGACGTGGTGACCTGGCCGGCCTGGAAGTCGGGGTCGTCCAGCACCGCCTGGAGGAAGGGGATGTTGGTGGCGACGCCGCGGATGCGGAACTCGGCCACGGCACGCCGGGCGCGGCCCACCGCGGTGGGGAAGTCCCGGCCCCGGCAGGAGAGTTTGACCAGCATCGAGTCGAAGTGGGCGCTGATCTCCGTACCGGCGTGGGTGGTGCCGCCGTCGAGACGGATGCCCGAGCCTCCGGGCGAGCGGTAGGCGCTGATCTGCCCGGTGTCCGGGCGGAAGCCGTTGGCCGGGTCCTCGGTGGTGATGCGGCACTGGAGGGCGGCGCCGCGCAGGGTGATGTCCTCCTGGGCGAGACCCAGGTCGGCCAGTGTCTCACCCGCGGCGATGCGCAGTTGGGACTGGACGAGGTCGACGTCGGTGACCTCTTCGGTGACCGTGTGCTCGACCTGGATGCGCGGGTTCATCTCGATGAAGACGTGGTTGCCGTCGCGGTCGACGAGGAACTCCACGGTGCCGGCGTTGCGGTAGCCGATCTGCCGGGCGAAGTTCACGGCGTCGGCGCAGATCCGCTCGCGCAGGGCCGGATCGAGGTTGGGCGCGGGGGCGAGTTCGATGACCTTCTGGTGGCGGCGCTGTACCGAGCAGTCCCGTTCGAAGAGGTGGATGACGTCGCCCTGGCCGTCGGCGAGGATCTGGACCTCGATGTGGCGGGGTTCGACGACGGCCTTCTCCAGGAACACCGTGGAGTCGCCGAAGGCGGAGGCCGCCTCCCGGGACGCGGCCTCGATGGCCTCGCGCAGCTGGGCGGGTTCCTCGACGCGGCGCATGCCGCGGCCGCCGCCGCCCGCGACCGCCTTGACGAACACGGGGAAACCGACCTCGTCGGCGGCGCGGACGAGTTCGTCCACGTCGTCGGAGGGCGCGGAGGAGCCGAGGACGGGCACGCCGGCCTCGCGGGCGGCGGCGACGGCTCGGGCCTTGTTGCCGGTCAGTTCGAGGATCTGCGCGCTCGGTCCGACGAACGTGATGCCGGCCTCTTCGCACGCGCGGGCCAGTTCGGGGTTCTCGGACAGGAATCCGTAGCCCGGGTAGACGGCGTCGGCTCCCGCCCGGCGTGCCGCGCGGACGATCTCCTCCACGGAGAGATACGCGCGCACCGGATGTCCCGGCTCCCCGATCTCGTAGGCCTCGTCGGCCTTCAGCCGGTGCAGCGAGTTGCGGTCCTCGTGCGGGAAGACGGCGACGGTGCGCGCGCCGAGCTCGTAGCCCGCGCGGAACGCCCGGATCGCGATCTCACCGCGGTTGGCGACCAGCACCTTGCGGAACATTGTTGATCCCTTCAGCCTGCCGGGTGACGAGACCATGGTGTCGGCGCCGCCTCCGGTACGCCATGTGAGCCGGGCCACTCACCGGCCCGTAGCGGGTCGTGTGAGGTCGTGGTCGGATCAGACGTCGGAGTCGATTCCGGTGACCACCGTGGGTCCGAGCGGCGCGCTGTCGCCGTCCAGGCCGGCCGCGCGCAGGGCGGAGTCCGCGACCTCCCGGGCGCGGCCCTCCGCGTGGGCGGCGGTGTCCGCCTCGACGGTGAGGCGGATGGTGAAGGTGCCGTCCTCGTTGACCGAGAGGGCGTCGAGGTCCTCCTCGTCTCCCAGGTGGGTGCGGTGCGGATCCGCGGGGCGCAGCGCCCTGGCGAGTTCGTCCTTCGTGGCGTCCTGGACCGTGCCGGTGAACGTCCCCGGCACCGAGATGACATACGTCGTCATGTGCACTCCTCCTTCTGATCCCCTCCGCCTACCCCGATACGGACGCGGGACCCGGACGGAAAGGCTCCTCGTCACCGCAGGGCCGCGGTGAGGCGGTGGCGTATGCGCTCGACGTCGACCGGTGTACGGGCGGGGGCGGCGGTGGCGCAGTCCGGCAGGCCGGCCTTGGCCAGGTTGCTCAGCAGGGCCCGGGGGCCGCTGTCGAGGTAGGTGGTGAAGCCTGCGAGGCGCATCGCGCGCAGGGTGTGGTGGAAGGCCACGGGCTCGGTGAGGTGGGCGGCCGCGGCGGTGCGCAACTGGGCCGCAGTGCGTGCCGGGCGGGCGTCGGTGGCGGTGTACACGGCGAGCGTGGGCGGCGCGACGGGCTGTGCCCGCAGGAGGCGGCGGAAGGCCCGGTGGACCTCGGCGAGCAGGGGGTGGTGGTAGGCGGTGCGGCTGGTCAGCCCGGTGGTGCGATGGCCGAGTGCCCCGGCGGTTCGCCGAGCGGCGGCCAACTGGTCGTCGGGTCCGGCCAGGACGGTCTGGGCGGGGGCGTTGTGGGCGGCGATCCGTACCTGCGGCAGGCCGCCGGTGCGCAGCAGGTCCGCTGCCTGGTCGGCGGTCATGTCGGTGGCCAGCAGGCCGGCCGCCGGCAGCGCGGCGTCCCGCAGCAGCCGGTCGCGGACGTGCAGCAGCCGCACCCCCTGCTCCAGGGTGATGGCTCCGGCCACGGTGAGCGCCGCGAGGTCCCCCACGCTGTGGCCGAGGACCGCGTGGACGGACCGGGTCGCGAGGTCGAGCAGGACGGTCGCGGATGCGACCACCGCCGCGTAGGTGGCCAGGTCGAAGGCGAGTGGGTCGGTGAGCAGAAGCTGGTCGGGGCCGGGCGCCCCGACGCCCGTGAGGAGGCGGGTGACGGGTGTGCCGGTGCCGCCGAGTGCGGTGCTGTGGGCATCCACCCTCCGCAGCGTTCCTGAGACGGACGGGACGTCACGCAGGTGGCGCAGCGCGCCCGGGAGGTAGGCCCCCTGGCCGGGGCACATCAGCACGGTGCGCGGTGTGCCGCCGGTGGGGGCCGGGACCGCGTGTCTCATGAGGCGTCGGCGAAGGCGAGCGCGACGTTGTGCCCGCCGAAACCCATGCTCGTGGTGACGGCCGCGAGGGGCCCGGAGGGCAGTGCCGCCGGGCTGCGGCCCACGACGTTCAGGTCGATCTCGGGGTCCACGCGTTCGAGGCTGCACGCGGGCGGTGCGGTTCTCTCCCGCAGGGCGAGCACGGTGAGGACGGCCTCGATGGCGCCGGCGGCCCCCAGCGTGTGTCCGAACGCGGCCTTGGTCGCGCTGACCGCCACGTCGCCCAGTACTCCGGCGAAGACCTTGTGCAGCGCCTGTGCCTCGCCGAGGTCGCCGAGCGGCGTCGAGGTGGCGTGGGCGTTGACGTGCTGGACCTGCTCCGGGAGGAGTCCGGCGTCCCGCAGCGCGGCGTCCACGGCGGCCGCGCAGCCCGTTCCGCCCGGCGCGGGCTGGGCCACGTGGTGGCTGTCGTTGGTGATACCCGCGCCGGTCAGCCGGCCGTGGACGCGGGCCCCGCGGGCGGCGGCGTGCTCGGCGCTCTCGACGACGAGCATGCCGGCGCCCTCGCCCATCACGAAGCCGTCCCGGTCGGCGTCGAAGGGCCTGGACGCTCCCTTGGGGTCGTCCAGACGCCGGGAGAGAGCCTGCAACCGCGCGAACCCGGCCAGAGCGAGCGGGTGCAGCGCGGCCTCGGTGCCGCCCGCGACCACGATGTCGGCGCGGCCCTCCCGGATCAGGCCGAGGGCCTGGGTCAGGGCCTCGGCACCGGAGGCGCAGGCACTGACCGGGGCGTGGACCCCGGCCTTGGCGCCCACCATCAGCCCCACTTCGGCGGCCGCGTGGTTGGGCAGCATGACCGGGATGGTGCGCGGGCTCACCCGTCCCGCGCCCCGGGTCTCCAGGCGGCGGTTCTGCTCCAGGATGCTGGTCAGGCCGCCCAGCCCCACCCCGACGACCACGGCCACCCGTGAGCCGCCCGCGGCGGGTGACGACGCCTGCGGGAAACCGGCGTCGCGGACGGCCTCCCTCGCGGCGACGAGCGCGAACTGCGCCGAGCGGTCGCAGTGCGCCGCCTTGGCGGAGGACAGGACCGTCTCGGGATCGACCGCCGCCCGGGCCGCGAGATAGGTCTGCGCCGGGCCTTCCGGCGTCCCGAAGTCGACGCGTTCGACGCCGCAGACGCCGTCCAGCAGGGCCCGCCAGGTGGAAGGGACGTCGCCGCCCAGCGCGGTCGTCATCCCGAGCCCGGTGATGACGGCGGCGCGCTCCTCGCGGACCGGGCCGGCCACGTGTCGTGGGCTCACGCGGTGCCGCCCGCCGGGGCGGCGACGGCTTCGGCGAGGTGGGCGGCGATCTGCCGGACGGTCGTGAGCCGATCCGCCTGCTCCTGCGGCACCTCGATCTGCCAGCGGTCCTCGATCGCGGCGACCAGCTCCAGCATGGCCAGCGAGTCCACGCCCAGGTCGTCCTTCAGGGACGACTCCGGCTCGATTTCCTCCACGGCCAGGTCCTCGACCGTCGCGGCCAGCAGTTCCCGCAGTTCGTCGAGCAGCTGTCGTTCGTCAGCGGTGGACGGCATGTCCGGTTCCTCCTTGTCCGTGCGCGGCGCGCCCGCGGTGGACGGGAGGACCCGACCTCCTGGAGGTGCGCCGACGGTGTACCGGCGACCTGCCGGACACACGCCGACAGACTGTCCGGCCGTCCGGCACGGCAAGCGCCCCGTACGGGGGGACGGCGGGGCACCGGGGGCACTCGAGGGGCTCCTGTGGACGCCCACGTCCTCTCTTCACGTTGAAGCGCCCCCGCGGTGGGATGAGGGTGGCGGACGGCGAGCGCGTACCGGGGCCGGGCGCCTGGGAGGCGGCACTGTCGCGCTTCCTCAGCGGACTTTGGCGGCTCTTTTAAGGCTTTCTGAAGATGACCTTCGAACGGCCGTTTCCACGCGGACGCGTCCTAGGCTCTCGGACACCCCCCACAGTCCCGGTGGGCGCGGTCGCGTCCACCGGGTACGGGGCTCCGTCAGCCGACAGACAAGCCGAGGTGTCCTGCGTATGGGTTCCCGCCGAGCCGCTCGCCCGTCCCGTAACCACGCCCGCCCGCGCGGCGGGCTCAGGACCCGCGGTACCGCGCTGGTGCTCGGCGCGGTCACCGTGACGGCGGGTGTC
>NZ_RAIF01000006.1:421771-461818 GCF_003671715.1 Streptomyces sp. E2N166
GGCGGTGGCGACACGGGGGCGGGCGGCACCGGGGCGGGTTCGGACTCGGGATCGGACTCCGGTTCCGGCGGGGGCGGCGGGCCCGAGGCGCAGGTGCTCGCGCTCGTGAACGAGGAACGGGCGTCGGCGGGCTGCTCGCCGGTCACCGCGAACGACCGGCTGACCCGTGCCGCCGACGACTACAGCGACGTCATGGCGAGCAGCGGTGTCATGTCCCACACGGGCCCCGACGGCTCCACGATGACGACCCGGGTCGAGGCCGCCGGTTACCAGTGGTCCACGCTGGGCGAGAACATAGCCCGGGGTCAGGCGGACGCCGCGTCGGTGATGGACTCCTGGATGAAGAGCCCCGGCCACCGCGCGAACATACTCAACTGCTCCTTCAAGGAGCTGGGCGTCGGCGTCCACTTCGGCGACGGCGGCCCCTGGTGGACGCAGAACTTCGGCGCCGGTCGCTGACGCCCGTCACCGCACCCCTCCGCCGGCGCCGCTCGCGCCGGCGAGCACGAACGACACCCGCACCCGCGCGCCGCCCAGTGGGCCGCGGGTGATCGTCAGTTCGCCGTCCGCCGCGCGGGCCGCCCGGGCCACGATGTCAAGGCCGAGGCCGGTGGAGCCGCCGACGCTGACGCCCCGGGTGAGCGCCGCCTCGGGGTCCGCCACGCCCGGTCCCGCGTCGTCGACCGTGAGGAACACGTGTCGCTCCGCCCGCTCCACGCGGACGGCGAAGGCGGTGCCCTGCGGGGTGTGCCGGAAGACGTTGCCGATCAGGGCGTCGACGACGGCCGCGAGGTCGTCCTCCGGGAAGGCGACGGGCGCCGGGCGCGGGGTCAGGGAGCGCTCGTACGGCCGGCCCTGCTGGGCGGCGAGGACCGACCAGAAGTCCAGGCGCATGGCGACCACCTCGGCGACGTCGCACGGCTTGGCCGGGCCCGCACCGCCGTGCCGCACCGCGGCCAGGGGCGTGCGCGCGGCCGCGATGATCGAGTCGAGCTCGCTCTCCAGCTGGCCGGCCGCTTCGGTGACCCGCCGGGCGCTCGGGGTCGCGCCCATCCGGTCGGCCTCCAGGTACAGGGCGGTCAGCGGGGTGCGCAGCCGGTGCGAGAGGTCGGCGACCAGTTCGCGTTCGACGGCGAGCAGGTCGACGACCCGGTCGGCCATGGTGTTGAACGCCACACCGGCTTCCTGCAGCTCGGGCGGACCGTCCGGTTCGACCCGTACGTCCAGGTTGCCGGAGCCGAGGGCGAGCGAGGCGCGCTTGAGGCCGCGGGAGGAGCGGACGACGTGGGCGCCGAGCCGGTCGGCGACGAGCACCGAGCCGCCGACCAGGCCCAGCGCGAGCAGGGCCATGACTCCCCACGACGCGGCCACGCCCCTGGTGAGGTCCGCGGCGGGCACGTAGGCCTCCACGACCGCGACCCGGTCGCCCCGCAGGACGACGGGCTGGAGGTAGACCCAGCCGTCCGCGGTGTCGACGGCGAGCGTCTCGCGCCCCCGCACGGCCCGGTCCAGCGCGTCCTCGGACGCGTGCGGGGTGCCGACGAAGCCGCCGTCGGGCAGCCGTACGACGAGCTGGTCGGAGGAGCCCAGCTCCGCGACGGCCTGCTGCACGTCGGCGCGCCGGGTGGTGAGGGCGAGCACCGGGGAGAGGGCCGAGGCGCGCTGCTCGGCGGCGGTGGTGACCCGGTCCCGGGCCTGTTCGCGGACGAGGAGGGCGAGCGGGATGAGGAACGACAGCGCCACCATGGAGGTGACGGCCAGGGCGATCCCCGCGAGGGCACGTCTCATGGAGAGCTGACCAACTTGATGCCGATACCGCGGACTGTGTGGAGATAGCGGGGCTTTCGCGCCTTCTCCCCCATTTTGCGGCGGAGTGCGGAGAGGTGGACGTCCACCGTCTGGTCCTCCACGTACGGCTGCTGCCACACCTCGGCGAGTATCCGCTGCCTGGATATGACCTGGTCGGCGTTGGCGGCCAGGTAGGCGAGCAGGTCGAACTCGCGGCGGGTGAGAGGTAGTTCCCGGCCGGCGAGGTGTGCGGTGCGCCCGGTGAGGTCGATGCGCAGATCGGCCACCTGGACGACGGGCCGCCGCGCGGCGCGGACGTCGGCGGGTACGGAGCGGCGCAGCACGGCGGCGAGCCGGGCGGCGAGCTGCCCGCCGGAGAAGGGCTTGACCATGTAGTCGTCGGCCCCGGCGTTGAGCAGCCGGATGATCTCCGTGTCGTCGTCGCGGGCGGTGGCGACCAGCACCGGAACGCGGGAGATGCCCCGGATCATCCGCAGCACGTCCAGCCCGTCGAGGTCGGGCAGTCCGAGGTCGAGCACCACGATGTCCGGCGGGCTCTGGGTGATGTCGCGCAACGCCTCGAAACCCTGGTGTGCGGTCTTCACCGCGTAGCCGTGTCCGGTCAGGACCTCGATCAGCGCGGCCCGGATCACGGGGTCGTCCTCGACGACAAGTACGGAGGCCATGGGCAGGCACGTTAGCCGGTCCGTCACTATGGTGTCGTGTCCCGCCTCCTGCGCTACCTGATCATCTGGCTGTCCTGCACGGCGGCCAGTGTCACGGCTGTCATCATCACGATCCACTTCGTGGTGGGCTCGACCCGGCCGACCGCGCCGGTCGCGCAGTCGGCGCCGAGGGAACTGCCGGCGTCCCCCCGGCCCACACCGTCCGAGACCGCGAAGCCCTCGCCCAGCCCGTCACCGACCAGCCGGAAGCCCAGCCCGACACCGTCCCGTACGAGCGAGAATCCGCCCGAGCCGAGGCCGACACCGACGCCCACCGCCCGCACCGCACCCCCGCCCTCTCCCACGGGCGGGGGCGACCCCGGCTGCGAGGAGGGCGGGGCCGGTTTCTACACGGTGCCGTCCGAGGGCGGCAAGGCGACCGTGCGGTTCGGCGGCAGCGGGGTGTGCCTGGTCTCGGCGGTGCCGAACCGGGGCTTCACGGTGAGTACGGAGCAGAGCGGGCCGCAGACGCTGACGGTGACCTTCTCGGCGAGCCGTCACCGGTCGGAGATCACCGCGACGACGCAGCCGCGGAGCCAGGCCAACGTCCGCGAGGTGTCGTGGTGACGCCCCCGGCACCCACACCTCGGTGCCGCCCGGTGCCCGGTGCCCGCCCGGCGGCGGAGGGCCGCCACCGGGCGGGCACCGGACGGCGGGGCCGTACGGTCACGTCGTGACGCAGGCGGTGCCGTTCAGGCTGAACCCGGTCGGGGCGGTGTTGGTGCTGCCCTTCTCGCCGGTGAACCCGAGGGTGACCATGCCGCCGGCGGGGATCGTGGAGGTGTAGGAGGCGGGGGCGACGCTGACCGCGCCGTCGCTCTGGGCCGGGGTGCCTCCCCACATGTTCGTGATCCTCTGGCCGTCGGCGAAGGCGAAGGCGAGCGTCCACGGGCCGACGGGCGCGGTGCCGGTGTTGCGGACGTTGATCTCGCCCTGGAAGCCGCCCGGCCACTCCCCCACGACGCGATAGGCGACGGAGCAGGCGGTGCCGGGAGTGCTGCCGCCTTCGCCGGTGGTGACGTCCACGGTGGCGGAGCGGGCCGAGCGGTTGCCCGCCGCGTCGCGGGCGTAGACGGCGAAGGTGTACGTGGTGTCGGCGGTGAGGCCTGTCACGGTGGCGGTGTTGGTGGTGGAGGCGGCGACCTCGGTCTCGGCGCCGTCGCCGACCCGGACGACGTCGTACCCGGTGACGCCCACGTTGTCGGTGGCCGCGGTCCAGCCGAGGGTGACGGAGTCGTCGGTGACGGCGGACGCCACCGGGGTACCGGGCGCCGTCGGAGCCTGGGCGTCGTCCGGGGCGTCGCCGCCGAAGACCGTGGCCTCCTTCGAGGTCCGGGCGATCCCGTCGGCGCCGTGGAAGATGCGCTCGCCCCAGGAGCTGAGCCGGCTGGGGTCGAAGTCGAGGGCGAGGTCGAGGACCGGGTCGGTGTTGCCGCTCCAGGACCAGGCCAGGTAGCCGAGGCGGAGTCGTTCGGCGGTGGCCATCATGGTGTCCTCGTCCGGGTCGCCCCACTGGTCGGCGGGGCCGCCGAACTCGCCGATGAGGATGGGCAGTCCGGCGTCGACGAAGGCTTGCAGGTAGTCGGTGATCTCCTGGGCGGTGTCGTAGACGCTGTACATGTGGATCGAGAAGATCAGGTTGCCGGTGGGGTCCGCGTCGTAGACGGACTGGGCGTTGGCCCGCATCACCCCCTGCCAGTCCTGGCCCCAGTTGGGCGCGTCGACCATGATCGTGTGCTGGAAGCCGGCGGCGCGCAGCTTCTCGATCGCCGCGATGGTCGGCTCTGTCCAGCCCGCGGGGTCGGTGTTGCCCCAGGGCTCGTTGCCGATGTTGACGACGACGTAGTCCTCTTCGCCGGCCAGCACGTCCTTCAGGCCGATCCAGTAGTCGGCGGCGTGGTCGAGCGTGCCGGCGGCGGCGTCCTCGCCGTAGCCGGTGGTGTCGTGCACCTCCAGCACGCAGATCAGCCGGTTCGCCTTGCACTGGTCGACGACGGCGGCCACGTCATCGGGGCTGTTCTCGCTCCAGCGGTGGCCGTCGGAGAGGACGACCCGGACGGTGTTGGCGCCCAGCGCCTTGACGTCCGCCAGTGACTGGGTCTCGCCGGGGTACCAGGTGTGGGCGTGGTTGACCCCGCGCATGACGAAGTCGTTGCCGTTGCCTTCCAGCAGCCGGCCGTCATCGATGTGCAGGCCGGTGGCCCGGGCGCCGGGCGACTGGGCCAGCGCGGCGGCCGGGCAGAGGGCACCGACGACGACCAGGCCGATGAGGGCGGCCACTCCGGTCAGCAGGCGGGTCAGGAGGCTCTTCGGTGTATCGCGTCTTGCTGTGCGCACGGCGACTCCATGGCTGAGTAGTGCGGACACGAAGGACAACGAGGGTGTGGGAGCGCTCCCATGAACTCATTGGGCCGCGTACACGTCAAGGCATCGAACGGAAAACGCTTGCTACCACGCTTGGCACCTGCCACGTCACGCCTACCGACCGGCCGCCCGTTTCCCGGGCGGCCGGTCGGCCGGTGTCACTCACCTCGCGGCACGGTCAGGGCAGGGTCCACTTCTGGTTCTGGCCGGTGTGGCAGGTCCACAGGTGAACGGGCGTCCCGTCGTTCCAGGTGCCGCCCGACGCGTCCAGACACTTGGCCGACTGCGGATTGCGAACCGTGCCGTCCGGCTGGGCCGCCCACTTCTGCGCACCCGTGCCGTTGCACGTCCAGAGCTGGATCCGCGTACCGTCCGCGCTGCCGCCACCGGACACGTCCAGGCACTTGCCCAGCGCCTTCAGCGTCCCGTCACCGCCGACGGTCCAGTCCTGTGCCGCACTCCCGTTGCACGTCCACACCTGCACCCCCGTACCGTCGGCCGTGCCCGAGTTGTCCACGTCCAGGCACTTGCCGTCGACCCCGGTGACCGGCCCCGTTCGCGGACCGGTCGGCGGCGTCCCGTCCTGCTTGACGCGGATGTCGCGGAAGGCCACCTCGTCGCCGTCTCCGTGGTTCTGGAGTCCGATGTGCCCCTGTCGCAGGCTGCGTGCCGGGTCGGTGTTGGTGAAGTCGTTGACCTTCACGCCGTTGAGGAAGATCTCCAGGCGCTCTCCGGTGACGCGGAGTTCGTACGTGTTCCACTCCCCCGGCGGGTTCAGCGCGGCGTCGCGTGCGGGGAGGTCGGCCGACTTGAAGCCGTAGACGGCGCCCGTCGTGCGGTCGGCCGCGTCCGTGGCGTCGATCTGGATCTCGTAGCCGTTGTTCACCGCCGACCAGGGGTCGTCGGAGGCCGGGAAGCCCACGAAGACACCGGAGTTGTCGTCCCCGGACGCCTTCCAGTCCAGCTTGAGGGAGTAGTCGCCGGTGAACTCCTCGGCGGCGTACCAGAGCATGCCCAGTCCGCCGTGGGAGGTGAGGGTGCCGTCGGCGAGGGTGAACCCGCCCGGGCCGGCCTGCTGCCAGCCGGTGGTGCCGGAGCCGTCGAACAGGGACGTGTAGCCGCTCTCCGGGCGGCAGTCGGCGTTGGTCATCCCGGCCGCCCAGCGGACGCCGCCGAGCAGGTGCCTGCGGAAGCCCGGGTCGGTGTAGGACTCGTCGGTGTGGCCGCCGCCGGTGTAGAAGGCCCGGCCGCCCTCGTAGTCCTTGCACCAGGCGATCGGGTGGTCGCCGTTCATGTTTCCGCCCGAGTAGCTGGACTCGTCGAGCGAGGCCAGGACATGGGCGGTGGTGCGCGGGTTGGTGCGGTAGTTGTACCACTCGTCCGTCCGCTGCCAGGTGCCGCCCAGGTGCGCGGTGGCGTCGTGCGCCCGGTCCTCGACCTCGACGGTGGCGGGCTGGATGGCCGGGTGGGAGTGGAAGAGGGCGCCGGCCAGTCCCTCGTAGAAGGGCCAGTCGTACTCCGTGTCGGCCGCCGCGTGGATGCCGACATATCCGCCGCCGCCGTTGACGTAGCTCTCGAACGCCGTCTGCTGGGCGTCACCCAGCACGTCGCCCGTCGTCGACAGGAAGACGACCGCCTTGTACTGGGCGAGGTTCCCGGTGGTGAAGGTCCCCGGGTCCTCGGTGGCGTCCACGGTGAAGTTGTTCGCCGTGCCGAGGTCGCGCAGCGCCGCGATGCCGTCGTCGATCGAGGAGTGCCGGAAGCCCGCCGTCCGGGAGAAGACGAGGATCTTGTACGCCGGGTCCGCCGCGGCCTGTGCCGCGGTGTCCGGGCCCGCCTGGGCGGTGGTGGTGCGGACGGTGTCGCCGGCGGCGGCACCGGGGTGGGCCGTGGCCTGCGGGGCCACGCACAGCACGACGCCGGCGAACAGACCGAGGGCCGCTGTCAGATGGTTGCGCATGTACGGTCGCCTCCTCTCTACGGAAAGGTCCACTTCTGGTTCTGGCCGGTGTGGCAGGTCCACAGGTGAACGGGCGTCCCGTCGTTCCAGGTGCCGCCCGACGCGTCCAGACACTTGGCCGACTGCGGATTGCGAACCGTGCCGTCCGGCTGGGCCGCCCACTTCTGCGCACCCGTGCCGTTGCACGTCCAGAGCTGGATCCGCGTACCGTCCGCGCTGCCGCCACCGGACACGTCCAGGCACTTGCCCAGCGCCTTCAGCGTCCCGTCACCGCCGACGGTCCAGTCCTGTGCCGCACTCCCGTTGCACGTCCACACCTGCACCCCCGTACCGTCGGCCGTGCCCGAGTTGTCCACGTCCAGGCACTTGCCGTCGACCCCGGTGACCGGACCGGTGCGGGTGCCACCTCCCGACGTGCCGAACGAGAATTCGTCCACGTCGAACAGCGAGCCGGCGCCGCCCTTGAAGACGAGGTAGAGGGTCGTGGAGCCGGCCGGCTGGTTGCCCAGTGCGGCCGTCACGTCCTGGAAGGTCTCCCAGCCGCCGGTCACCGGCACCGTCGCCGTGCCGAGCAGGGTGCCGGTCGGCGATCCGGCGCGCACCTCGATCGTCCCGCCGGTGCCCGCCGAGGAGACCCGGGCGGTGAAGGCCGTGGTGTTGTCGAGTGCGTACGGCTGGAAGGAGATCCAGTCGCCGTTCTCGATGTGGCCGACCGTCCTGCCGCCGTGCGCGGGGGCGTGGGTGACGACCTGGACGCCCGCGGAGTCGCCGTAGTGCTCGGCCTGCCGGTGGCTGGGCTGGGTGATGTGCTGGTCGTGGGTGGTGAGGGCGGGCTGGCCGTTCGCGCCGTTGTCGGTGTACTCGGCGTCGATGACGCCGAAGATGTTGGCGTTCGGGTCGTGTTCACCGTCCGCCAGGGTCTGGAGGGTGCCGGTGCAGCCGGTGGCCGAGGTCTGCGGGTGTCCGTGGCTGTCGTGGCCGATGATGAAGGTGACCTTCACCTCGGCGCAGTCGACGGCGCCGTCCTCGGGGTCGGTCACCGTCACCTTGAACGGGATCGCGGCGCCGAAGTCGTGGACACGCCCGTCGGTGGGCAGGTCGATCCGCACGGTGGGCGCTGTGTTGCCGACGGTGATCCGCACGGAGGCGGTGGCGGACTTGCCGGTCGTGTCCGTGACCTTGAGGGTGGCCGTGTACTGGCCGTTGGCGGTGTACGTGTGGGATGGGTCGGACTCGGTGGAGGTCGAGCCGTCGCCGAAGTCCCAGGCGTGGGTGAGGGCGTCGCCGTCCGCGTCGGAGCTGCCGGCGGCGGAGAAGGCCACCGCGAGGGGTGCCGTGCCGGAGGTGGTGTTCGCCTTGGCCTGGGCCACCGGGGCGTGGCCGCCGGTGACATGCTCGATGCGGTACAGGGCGGAGTTGGCGTCGCCGTTGAAGTAGCCGGTGCCGTAGTCGAGGACGTAGAGGGCGCCGTCCGGTCCGAAGGCCATGTCCATCACCTGGGTGCCGGTCCAGGGGAAGGAGTTGATGGACTGCACGGTTCCGTCTCCGCCGGTCTCGATGCGCTTGATCCACCGGCGGCCGAACTCACCGGCGAAGAAGTCGCCGTCGTACGCCTCGGGGAACTTCACCGCGGAGGCGGAGTCCGCGTCGTAGCGGTAGACGGGCCCGCCCATGGGCGACTCGGATCCGCCGCCGAACTCCGGTACGGAGCCGCCGTCGTAGGGGATCCAGGCGGGCTGGGCCGGCGGCAGTTCGGTCAGGCCGGTGTTGCGCGGCGAGGTGTTCCGGGGCGCGGCGCAGTCGAACGCGGCGCCGGCGCCGCCGGTGGCGAAGTCGCGGTCGACGTAGGCGTCGTTGTCGCCAGTGCAGTACGGCCAGCCGAAGTTGCCGGCCTTGGTGATCCGGTTGAACTCGACCTGTCCGGCGGGGCCCCGGGAGGCGTTGGCGGTGCCGGCGTCGGGGCCGTAGTCGCCGACGTAGACGGTGCCCGTGGCCTTGTCGACGCTCATCCGGAAGGGGTTGCGGAAGCCCATGGCGTAGATCTCGGGCCGGGTCCTGGCGGTGCCGGGCGTGAAGAGGTTGCCCGACGGGATGCCGTACGACCCGTCGGCGTTCACCTTGATCCGCAGGATCTTGCCGCGCAGGTCGTTGGTGTTGCCCGAGGAACGCTGGGCGTCGTAGGCGGGGTTGCGCGAGGCGCGCTCGTCGATGGGGGTGTAGCCGTCCGAGGCGAAGGGGTTGGTGTCGTCGCCGGTCGACAGGTACAGGTTGCCCGCCGCGTCGAAGTCGATGTCGCCGCCGACGTGGCAGCACAGGCCGCGGGAGGCGGGCACGTCGAGGATCTTCTTCTCGCTGCCCGGGTCCAGGGCGCCGTCGGCCTTCAGGACGAACCGGGAGAGGCGGTTGACCCCGTCGAACGGGGCGAAGTCGGACGCCGACCCGTCGGCCGGCGCGTCACCGGCCGGTGTGTCGAGCTGGGGGGCGTAGTAGAGGTACACGAACCGGTTGGTGGAGAAGCCCGGGTCCGCGGCGACGCCCTGGAGGCCCTCCTCGTCATGGCTGTAGACGTCGAGCCTGCCCGCCACTTTCGTGGTGCCCGCCGCGTCGGTCAGCCGGAGTGTGCCGTCGCGCGAGGTGTGCAACACCGAGCGGTCCGGCAGCACGGCCATCGTCATGGGCTCGCCCGTCTCGGCCACGCCTTTGGCGAGGGTGACCTGTTGGAACTCCTCGGCGGCCGCGGCCACGGGCCCGCCGCCCGGGTCGGCCGGGGTGGCGGCCGGGGTGGCAACCGGTGCGGCGGCCGGGGTGGCGGCGGCCGGGCTCATCGGCAGCGCCAGGGCGATGGCACATGCCAGGGCCGGCAGTAAGGAGTGGACACGTCTGTGTCCGAGCGATCTCGTGCGCACAGAGTTCTCCCGGAGAGTGAGGGGTGGCGGCAGGCGTACGAGGCCTGCCGTGAGGGAGTACGGGCGCGCGCCGTCGCGCCGTCGAGCCCGGTCGAGAGATGACTATGACCGGTTCATTTCAAGGAAGTTAGCGGCCTTGGTCCGCACCTGTAACCCCTTTCGCGCAAGATCTCGATTCTTCTTCCGCTGTGGAGACAAAGTGTCGTGTGCATCGGATCGGTGTCCACGGCCCCGACCGGACCGGCCTTCCTCACCGCCCGGGTGCGGACGCCGGCGCCTTGAACCGCCGCCGAGCAGGGAAAGGATGCTCGGTCCCGTGAGTCACTCGACCGTCACCACGACGGAGTGCCGTCCGCTGGCGCCGTCGGGAACGGTGCGGGTGCGCTTCCCGGTCTGCACCTCGCCGGTGCGGTCGGTCGCCCGCACGGTGAGGGTGTGGCCGCCCTTGGCGGCCTGCCAGGCGTAGGATCACTGACGCCAGGTGTCGCGCGAGTCCTCGGCCGCGAGGGTGGCCTCCCGCCAGGGCCCGTCGTCGACGCGGACCTCGACCTTGTCGATGCCGCGGTGCTGGGCCCGGGCGACGCCGGCCACCATCACCGTGCCCGCCTCCGGCCGGGCGAACGGCTTCGGGGTGTCGATCCGGGACTGGGTCTTGACCGGGGCCTCGCGAGCCCAGTCGCGCTTGACCCAGTAGGAGGCGTAGGCGTCGAACGTGGTCAGCTCGATGTCCTCGATCCGCTTGCAGGCGGACACGTAGCCGTACGGGCCGGGGACGAGCATGCGGACGGGGAAGCCGTGGTCGAACGGCAGCGGCCGGCCGTTCATGCCGACGGCGAGCATCGCGTCGCGGCCGTCCACGACCTCCTCGACCGGGCTGCCGAGGGTCATGCCGTCCACGGAGCGGGCCACCGGCTGATCGGCGGGGCCGCCCGCCGACGGGGGCCGGACACCGCACTCCTTCAGCAGGTCGTCGAGCCGGACGCCGATCCAGCGGGCGTTGCCTACGTACGGGCCACCGACTCGCTGGACACACAGGTCAGGGTGATGTCCCGCTCGATCAGCTCGCGACGCAGCAGGTCCACGAAGGTCAGGGTGTTCACCCTGGTGACTCCCTTGCCGTGGACGCGCAACCGCCAGGCCGTGGCGTCCACCTTGGGGACCACCAGGGCGGTGTCCACCCGGTAGAAGTCGCCGTTGGGCATGATGAACGGGCTGACGCCCGCCACCCTGAGCTGTGCGCCCCGAGGCACCGCGGGAGCGGGTGAGTCGGGCGGCGGCAGGTCGATGTTCTCGCGGGACGCCACGGCCTCCTGGCCACTTGTACCGTTCAGGGCCCGGCCCAGTACGCCCGCCCCGGCCGAGGCGGCGGCAGCGGCGGTCGCCGCGATCACGAAACCGCGCCGGTCCCAGCCTTCGCCGGGCCCTCGCAGTGCCGCTCTTGGTGCTTCTGGTGCTTCCGGCACGTCCCGGGGCGGCGCCAGGAGGAGACCGCTCAGCGCACCCAGCCGGAGCCGTGTGCCTGTCCCAGGATTCCGCGGTTTGTTCTCTTCGTCACTCACGTCGGTAATCCGGCCCCGCGCGATCGGCGGATTGGTCCGGAAGCCGACGGGGCGCGACTCCACCGGCGGCGACGACGAGATACGGGTAATCCGCTCTGCCGGGAAGTGCGGATTGCCGGGTGGTGTGGCTGTCAGTCGCAGGAGGCAATGCAGGCGGACGCGAAGCCGAAGGGTGGCCGACGTGCCGTCAGGGCACGTCACCCCACCAGTCGAAGCGGCGGGGGTCGCCCGTCCTCGGGCCGTACGCGGAGCGGCCGCCTGGGCCGTAGCGGCCTATCTCCGTCGCCAGTGACACTCCCCGGCCGCGCTCCCGCTCGGTGAGGTCGGTGACGTCCAGGAGCAGACCGTCCAGGGGACCGCCCACCAGCTGGGCGTAGACGCGTCCGGCCCGCGGCCCGGGATCGTCGTGGTCGGCGCCGTAGACCCTGCCCCGCATGAACTCCACCTCATCCATGCCTCGCAGCCTCGCATCCGCCACTGACAACGGCGCGCAGTGCCCGTCCGCCCGTCCGTCCTAGACCGGCGGCTCGTCGAGCAGTTCCAGCAGGCAGCGGGCGCCCTCCCCGGCCACCGCGGCACTCCGGCACCCAGCGGGCCAGCGCGTCGGTCAACGGCCCCTCGAAGGCACTGGCCTGCGGATTCGCCTTGAACCAGACCGCGCCGCGCCCCCTACGGACAGCCGCACCAGGACCGACCAGGGCCGCAACCGTACCCGCCGCTCCCCCGTCGCCCGCAGGCCACGGGCGGCCGGCCCGCCCGCCGCCCAGCCGAGGGCCGCGGCCCGCCAGGTCTCGTCCTCCCAGGGAGTCACCGCGTCCTGGTACCGCCCCCGGTGCACGACCACTGACGTCTCCGTCTCGCTCCGCATCACGCCATCTCAGCATCGCGTCCCACGGGCGGCCGGCGTATTTCGACCCGGCAGGGGCGCCACCGCCGGGTTCGGCCCGGCACGGCGGACGGTGAGGGCGAGGAGGGCCGCGACGGCGCACGCCGCGCCGAGGACGACCCAGACGGGGTCATAGCCGGCGAAGGTGTCCCGGGCGACGCCGCCGAGGAAGGCGGCCAGTGCCGCGCCGACCTGGTGGGCCGCGTTGGTCCAGCCGAAGACGATGGCGCTGTCATCGCCGTAGAACCGGCGGCACAGGGCGATGACGGGCGGCACCGTGGCGAGGTCCAGGAGGCCGAAGAGGACGACGAAGGCCAGCATCGGCGGCGTGACGGTCGCGCTCATGATCAGGGGCAGCGCCACCAGCAGGAGGCCACGCAGGGTGAAGACGACGGCGAGCAGCCTGCGGGCGTCGACACGGTCGGTGAGCCATCCCGCGGCGACGGTGCCGGCGACGTTGAAGACGCCGATGAGGGCGAGCAGGGTGGACGCGGTGGTGACCGGCATGCCGTGGTCATGGGCGGCGGGCGCGAAGTGGGTCCACATGACGCCGTTGGTGGAGGCCCCGCAGACGGCGAACGCGGCGGCGAGCAGCCAGAAGGGACCGGTGCGGGCCGCGTGGCCGAGGACGGTGACGGCGCGGCGCGCGGCGCCCGGCACGGGCGGCGGCTTGGGGACGAAAACGGGGCTGCCGTAGGGGCGCCGGCCGCTGTCGGCGGGGTGGTCGCTCAGGGCGAGCCGCACGAGGAGCGCGGTGGCCAGTGCGGCGAGGGCGAGGGTGACCAGGGCGGGGCGCCAGTCGTAGTGGTCGATGGTCCAGGAAAGGGCGGGCAGGAAGACCATCTGGCCGAGGACACCGGCCGAGGCGAGGATGCCGGTGACCAGGCCGCGGCGCTCGGTGAACCAGCGGTTCGCCACGGTCGTGGCGAGGGTCATGGACAGGGCTCCGGTGCCCAGGCCGACGAGGAGGCCCCAGAAGAGGGTGAACTGCCAGGCGGCGGCCATGCCGGTGGTGAGCAGCGCTCCCCCGGCGACCACGCCCAGGGCGGTGACGGCGATCCGGCGGATCCCGAAGCGGTCCATCAGGGCGGCGGCGAAGGGGGCGGCGAGGCCGTACAGGACCATGTTCAGCGACGCGGCGAGGCCGATGGAGCCGCGGGACCAGTGGAAGTCGCGTTGCAGCGGGCCCTGGAGGATGCCGGGCATGGTGGAGAAGGCACCGGCGACGACGATCGCGATTCCGGTGACGGCTGCCACCCACCAGGCGCGATGTCCGTGGAGGGCGCGGGGATGACGGGTCGGGTAGCGCATGTACCCCACCCTTCGCCGGGTGCGGGACGCAAACCACTGGCCGGATGGACAGCGAGTGAAATAATCTGGCCATGCGAGACACGAAGATCGACACGGTGCACCGGGTGGTGGTGTTCGTACGTCCCGGACTGCTGCCGATGGAACTGGGGATCGTGCACCGCCTGTTCACAACGGCCGCCGACGACGGCGGGCGGCCCTTGTACTCGGTGCTGACGTGCGCGTCCACGCCGGGCGAGGTGGCCACCGACACGGACTTCAGCGTCAACGTCCCCCACGGGCCGGAGGTCCTGGAGAGCGCCGACACGGTGGTGGTGCCGGCGGCCGTGGAGGACTACGGGCCGCAGGAGCGGGGGCGGCTCGCCGCGCCGGTGCGCGCGGCCCTGGAGCGGGTTCCGGCGGAGGCTCGGCTGGCCTCCATCTGCACCGGTTCGTTCGTGCTGGCCGCGGCCGGCGCGCTGGAGGGGCGCCGGGCCACCACGCACTGGAAGTCGTGCGCCGAACTGGCCTCGCTGTATCCGGAGGTCGACGTCGATCCGGACGTGCTCTACACCGACGACCGGGGCGTGCTCACCTCGGCCGGTGTGGCCGCCGGGATCGATCTGTGCCTGCACATGATCCGTGACGACCACGGCGCGGAGGTGGCGAACACGGTGGCACGCGGCACCGTGGTGCCGCCCCATCGCGAGGGCGGTCAGGCGCAGTACATCGACCGTCCGATCCAGCAGGTGGACGACTGCTCGACGGCCGCCGCCCGTACGTACGCGCTCCAGCGGCTGGGCGAGCCCCTCACTCTCGAGGAACTCGCCCGGCAGGCGTCGATGAGCGTGCGTACCCTCAACCGGAGGTTCCGGCAGGAGACCGGGGTGACGCCCATGCAGTGGCTCGGCCGGCAGCGCCTCGACTACGCCCGGCGGCTGCTGGAGCGCAGCGACGAGCCGGTCGACCGCGTCGCCGCCCGTTCCGGTTTCGGTACCGGGACCGCGATGCGCCAGCACTTCCGTGAGGTCCTCGGTGTGTCACCGCGCGCGTATCGCAACACCTTCCGCGGGACGGCGTAGTACGGGTGCGTCCGGGCCGGGCGGGTGGCCGGCCCGGCCCGGACGCCGGTGGGTCAGACCAGGTCGAAGCGGTCGAGGTTCATGACCTTGACCCAGGCGGCGACGAAGTCGTGCACGAACTTCTCCTTCGCGTCGTCGCTCGCGTAGACCTCGGCGAGTGCCCGCAGCTCGGAGTTCGAGCCGAAGACCAGGTCGGCGCGGCTGCCGGCCCACTTGATCTCACCGGTGGCGGCGTCGCGGCCCTCGAACGTGGTCTGGTCCTCGGACGTCGACTTCCACGTGGTGCCCAGGTCGAGCAGGTTGACGAAGAAGTCGTTGGTGAGCGAGCCGGGCGTCCTGGTGAAGGCGCCGAGCTGGGACTGCTGGTGGTTGGCGCCGAGAACGCGCAGGCCACCCACCAGGACGGTCATCTCGGGCGCGCTCAGGGTGAGCAGGTTCGCGCGGTCGAGCAGCAGGAACTCGGCCGGCAGGCGGTTGCCCTTGCCGTGGTAGTTGCGGAACCCGTCGGCGGTCGGCTCGAGTGCCTCGAACGACTCGGCGTCGGTGTGCTCCTCCGTCGCGTCCACGCGGCCCGGGGCGAAGGGAACCTCCACCTGGAAGCCGGCTTCCTTGGCGGCCTTCTCGACGGCGGCGGTACCGCCGAGGACGATCAGGTCGGCCAGCGACACCCTCTTGGCGCCGGCGCCGGAGTTGAACTCGCGCTGGACGCTCTCCAGGACCCGCAGGACCTGCGCCAGCTCGTCGGGCTCGTTGACCTCCCAGCCGCGCTGCGGCTCGAGGCGGATGCGGGCGCCGTTGGCACCGCCGCGCTTGTCGCTGCCGCGGAAGGTGGACGCCGAGGCCCACGCGGTGGACACCAGCTGCGCGACGGACAGACCGGACTCGAGGAGCTTGGTCTTGAGGGTCGCGACGTCCTCGGCGTCGATCCCCTCGCCCTCGGCCTCGGGCAGCGGGTCCTGCCAGAGCAGGGTCTCCTCGGGGACCTCCGGGCCGAGGTACAGGGACTTCGGGCCCATGTCGCGGTGGGTCAGTTTGTACCAGGCGCGGGCGAAGGCGTCCGCGAACTCCGCCGGGTTCTCGTAGAACCGGCGGGAGATCGGCTCGTAGACCGGGTCGTAGCGCAGCGACAGGTCGGTGGTGAGCATCTTCGGGCGGTGCTTCTTCGACGGGTCGTGCGCGTCGGGGACGATCTCCGGGGCGTCCTTGGCCACCCACTGGTTGGCGCCGGCCGGGCTCTGCTCCAGCTCGTACTCGTACTCGAAGAGGTTCTTGAAGAACCCGTTGCTCCACCGGGTCGGGGTCGTGGTCCAGGTGACCTCCAGGCCGGAGGTGATGGCATCCGGGCCCTTGCCCGTGCCGTGGGTGCTCTTCCAGCCCAGGCCCATCTCCTCCATGGCGGCGGCCTCGGGGTCGTCGCCGACGGCGTCGGCGGGGCCGGCGCCGTGGGTCTTGCCGAAGGTGTGTCCGCCGGCGATCAGCGCGACGGTCTCCTCGTCGTTCATCGCCATGCGGCGGAACGTCTCGCGGATGTCGCGGGCGGCGGCGATCGGGTCCGGGTTGCCGTTCGGGCCCTCCGGGTTGACGTAGATCAGGCCCATCTGGACCGCGCCGAGCGGGTTCTCCAGCTCGCGGTCGCCGGTGTAGCGCCCGTCGTCGAGCCAGGTCGTCTCGGGACCCCAGTAGACGTCCTCCTCGGCCTCCCAGACGTCGGCGCGGCCACCGGCGAAGCCGAAGGTCTCGAAGCCCATCTGCTCCAGGGCGACGTTGCCGGTGAGGACCAGCAGGTCGGCCCAGGAGATGTTCTGGCCGTACTTCTTCTTGACGGGCCACAGCAGGCGGCGGGCCTTGTCGAGGTTGCCGTTGTCCGGCCAGCTGTTGAGCGGCGCGAAACGCTGCTGGCCGGCGCCGGCGCCGCCGCGGCCGTCGCTGATGCGGTAGGTGCCCGCACTGTGCCAGGCCATACGGATCATCAGCGGACCGTAGTGCCCGAAGTCGGCGGGCCACCAGTCCTGCGAGGTGGTCAGCACCTCGGCGATGTCCCGCTTCACGGCCGGCAGGTCGAGGGCGTTGAACGCCTCGGCGTAGTCGAACTCCTCACCCAGCGGGTTGGCGACGACCGGGTTCTTGGCGAGGATCTTCAGGTTGAGCCGCTCCGGCCACCACTGACGGTTTCCGCCTCCCTGTGTGGGGTGCGGGGCGCGTCCGTGGGCGACCGGGCAGCCACCCGCCTCCTCGGTTTTCGCGTCGGTCACGATGGCGTCGTGGTTCTCGGACATGGGAATCCTTCCGAACGGGGCGGATCAAGGTGCTGGGGAACTGCCGGTGGTGGAGCAGTCGGGGCACAAGCCCCGGTAGATGACCTCGGCCTCGTCTATCGAGAAGCCGTGGTCGTCGGAGGCGGTCAGGCAGGGCGCCTCGCCGACGGCGCAGTCGACGTCGGCGAGCGCACCGCAGGACCGGCACAGGACGTGGTGGTGGTTGTCCCCCACCCGCCCCTCGAACCGCGCCGGTCCGCCGGGCGGTTGGATACGGCGCACGAGTCCCGCCGCGGTGAGCGCGTGCAGGCCCTCGTAGACGGCCTGGAGGGAGACGTGGCCCACGCGCAGGCGCACCCCGGACGCGATCGCCTCGACGCCGAGGTGATCGCCTCGTCGGACGGTCTCGAGGAGCGCGAGACGGGCGGCGGTCACGCGTAGGCCGGCCCCGCGCAGTTCCGCGGCGACGGCCGGATCCCGGGATGCGGTCATGGCGGTGAACCTACTCCCGTAAACACGAACTCCTCAAGGAAACGAACCGATCCATTTCAGTGACCGCCAGGTGCCGTACCCGGCCTGCCCCGGTGACGGCGAACGATCGTGGTAGACAACGTCGGTGAGGGGCACTGGCAACGAAAAGCCACATCCCGGCACAGCGCGACAACAGGAGTGAGTGAGCAGCCCGTGCTATTGAGGACGTTCCGTTGGGCCTTCGCCGTCACTGCCCTGGGCCTGGCCGCGGGAGTGCTGTACGAGGGGTGGACCGCCTTCGGCCTCGTGGCCATCCTCGCCGTGCTGGAGATCTCCCTGTCCTTCGACAACGCGGTGATCAACGCCGGAATCCTGAAGAAGATGAGCGCCTTCTGGCAGAAGATCTTCCTCACCGTCGGCATCCTGATCGCCGTCTTCGGCATGCGCCTGGTCTTCCCGGTCGTGATCGTGGCGATCAGCGCCCGGCTGAGCCCCTGGTCCGCGGTGCATCTGGCACTCACCGACAAGCAGCGCTACCAGGAGCTGGTGACGGACGCCCATCCGTCGATCGCGGCCTTCGGTGGCATGTTCCTCCTGATGATCTTCCTCGACTTCGTCTTCACGGACCGGGAGATCAAGTGGCTCGGCCCGCTGGAGCGCCCGCTGGCCAAGCTCGGCAGGGTCGACATGCTGTCGGTCTGCATCGCCATGATCGTACTGCTCGCGGCGGCGGTCACCGTGGGCGCCCACGCCCATCAGCACGGCGGCACCCACGTCGACAAGACGGAGACGGTCCTCCTCGCCGGGGTCGCCGGTCTGATCACCTACATGGTCGTCGGCGGTCTCTCCGGTTACTTCGAGGGGAAGCTCCAACGGGAGGAGGAGCGCGAGCACGCGGCCGAGGAAGAGGCCGAACGCGCCGGCAAGCCCCGCTCGGCCGTCGCCCTCACCGGTAAGGCCGCGTTCTTCATGTTCCTCTACCTGGAGGTCCTGGACGCGTCCTTCTCCTTCGACGGCGTCATCGGCGCCTTCGCCATCACCAACGACATCGTGCTGATGGCGATCGGCCTGGGCATCGGCGCCATGTACGTCCGGTCGCTGACCGTCTACCTGGTCCGCCAGGGCACCCTCGACGACTACGTCTACCTGGAGCACGGCGCCCACTACGCCATCGGCGCCCTTGCCGCCGTCCTCCTGGTGACCATCCAGTACGAGATCAACGAGATCGTCACCGGCCTCATCGGCGTGGTCCTGATCGGCGCCTCCTTCTGGTCCTCCGTGCGCCGCAACCGCGCACTCGCGGCGTCCTCCTGACTCAACGTCCGGCCGGATTCCCGGATCGCCGGACCGAGGAGTCAAGGGGCCGAACGGGTGCGCTACATTTTGCAGCGCCTCGACCACGATCTCTCACGCTACGGAGCCGGCAACCCCATGAGCGACATCGTCAACGGACTCGGCCGTGCCACCGCCTACGGCGGTCTCGGCCTGGTCCTCCTGGTCCTCGGCATCGTCCTGGTCGACGTGCTGACGCCCGGAAAGCTCGGCCGGCAGATCTGGGAGCAGCGCAACCGCAACGCGGCCATGGTGCTCAGCTCCGCGCTGCTCGGCATCGGCGGCATCGTGTTCACGTCCATCTGGACGACGTACGAGGACTTCGGCAAGGGCCTGGTGTCCACCGCGGTGTTCGGGCTGCTGGGCCTCGTGATGATGGCCGTGGCCTTCCTGGTCGTCGACCTGATCACCCCGGGCCGGCTGGGCGAGACGCTGGTCGAGCCGGAGCCCCACCCCGCGGTGTGGGTGACGGCCTCCTGCAACCTGGCCGTCTCCGCGGTGATCTCGGCCTCCATCGCTTGACGCGCCGTTCCTCGGGTCTCACCCGCGCACGCCGAGAGTCAGGAGACGGTCGCGGGCGGCGGGGTCCAGCGGCGGGTACGGGCGGCGGCACCGGAGACGCCGTACTCCTTCCTCAGTTGTTCGGGGACGGCGTAGTGCATGACGCGTCCGCGGGTGAGGGAGGACAGTTCGAGGATCGTCGTGAGGTGGCCCAGCCGGTCCAGCGCCCACGCGCCCATGGGTGAGCGGTCCTCGATCGTCTCCAGGACGCCGAGGAGGCGCGGGGCGGCCTTGACCAAGGTGTCCCAACGGGTGCGGGGTACGTCCAGCCAGTCGGCGCACGTGTCCCCGACGAGGTAGCGGATCAGGGCCGAGACGACCGGATCGAAGAGGGTGCCGGGCACCACTTCCTCGTACAGGTCGATCAGCTGCCTCGTCAGATGGGCGCCCTCCTCGGAGGGGCCCATGTGGCGCAGCATGTACAGGTCGAGGAACTGCCGCCCTTCGTCGAGCGTGGTGGGCACCGCCGCCTGGTCGACGCCGAGGATGGCGCCGACCACCCGCCAGGCGTAGAAGTAGGCGTCCGCGCCTTCGGCGGACATGTGGATGCCGAGACGATGCAGGCTGTCCAGGACGAGCAGGGAGAAGAACATCTGCCCGCCGATCATGTCCTCCTGGCAGATCGGTACGCCTAGGGTGTCGGTGTCCCAGCGGTTCTCCCGCTTCAGGTGGTGGCGGATGGCGGCGTGCAACAGGCGTACCTTCTGGGCGGCCGGGACGAAGCGTCCGCCGGCCTCGAACGCGTCCGGCTGCATGAGGTAGACGGTGAACTGGCCGGTCTCCGCCATCCGCTTGGAGGGGTAGCTCAGCCCGTGGGTGGCCGACAGCAGCCTGGCGACGTGCGGGACGACGTAGCAGGCGGGCATCGACGCGAACGACAGGGCGGTGGAGATGTGCACGTTGTTGTCGATGAAGAACAGGCGGGCCTTCTCCATCTCGGCCCAGTCCACCCAGGCCGGCGGGGCGGCGGTCGCCCGCAGGTACTCCCGGGCCACCCCGGGAAGGCCGTCCGGCAGTTCCTGGCCGCTGGTGGAGACGTAACGCATCAGGGCGTTGAACTTGCCGACCTCGCCGCGGTCGAAAAGGGCGGCGACGACGGCGTCGGCCAGTTCGTCGCCGCCGCGGCGCAGGGCGTCCAACGACGTGTCGGTGTAGGTCATCGCGGTCTCCTCGTCAGTGGATGCGGTCGGTTGCGTCAGTGGACGCGGTCGGTGGCCCGCTGTGCGAGCTCGCGCAGCGCCCGGCGCGCCTGCGGTGATGTCCCGGCGGCGTCCAGGGCGCGGGTGGCCCGCTCCACGCGGGCGAGGATCATCCGCTCGACCCGCTGCGGCGCCTCCAGCTCCACCATGAGGTCGCGCACCTCGCGCAGGTGGTTCTCGTCCAGGTCGCTCCGGCCCAGCACATGCCGCAACCGCTCCCGCTGGGAAGCGTCGGCGGCCTGCCAGGTCTCGGCCAGCAGTGCGGTGGGCCGGTGGGCGCGCAGGTCGTCGAGGCCGGCCTTGCCGGTGCGCTCCGGGTCGCCGAACAGGCCGAGCAGGTCGTCACGGAGCTGGAAGGCCTCGCCGAGCGGCAGGCCGTACGCGGAGTACGTGTCCCGCAGCGCGGCGGGGGCGCCGGCGAGCAGGCCGCCGATGAGCAGGGGGTGCTCGACGGTGTACTTGGCGGTCTTGTACCGGACCACCTTGAGGGAGGTCGCGGTGTCCGGTGCTCCGCCGGTGTGCAGGATCTCCAGGCACTCGCCGGCGATGAGTTCGCGGGCGAGCGCGGCCCACAGGTGCCGGGCGCGGGCGAGGTAGGCGGCGGGGAGACCGCTGGTGGTGAAGAGCTGCGCGGCGAGGGCCATCAGGTGATCGCCCACGAGCATGGCCAGGGACCGGGCGGCCGTGCGGGCCCGGCTGCCGTCCCGGGCCGGGCCCGGGGCCGTTGTCAGTACGGTTTCCAGCGCGACATGGGCGGTGGGCAGGCCGTGGCGCAGGCCGCTGTCGTCGATGAGGTCGTCGTGGACGATCGCCGCGGCGTGCACCAGTTCCATGGCGGCCGCCGCCCGTACCAGGGCGTCGCTGTCCGGTTGTCCGGCCGCCCGCCAGCCCCAGTAGCAGAAGGCCGCCCGCAGCCGTTTGCCGTGCCCGGCCGCGCTCCGCAACTGCCCGGCCACGGGTGCGAGAGCGTCGTCGAGGGCCACGAGGTGGCCGGCCTCCTCGTCGAGGAAGCTCCGCAGGACGCCGTCGACGCGGGTCTTGAAGGCGGCCGGGTCCCAGGGGTCAGACATCGCCGCCGTCGGCTGCCCGCCGTGCCCGGGCGTGCTGGGCGAGTACCTCCAGGTGGGCGGGGGGCACGTTCGTGCACCGGTCCAGCGCGAGCCTGCCCCGGGCCTGGAGGTCCCGTTCCGCCTCCCGCACCAGGTCGGTGGTGTCCGAACGGCCGAGGAGCCCGCGCAGCCCGCCCACCGCCGAGCCGATCGTGCTCACCGCCAGGTGGGCGAGTCCGGCGACCAGCAGCACCGCCTGGTCGTCCGGGCCCGAGCCCCGTTGCCTCGTGTGCGTCATGCTTCTCCCCCAGGGGGTCGCGTCGTCACGGATGCGCCTGGTCAACGACGCATCCGCTCCGAGCATGACCGGACGCACGGGGCAGAAGATCCCGAATCCCCCTTCGAGGGACATGGGGAACAGGTGTCAGACGGGCCGGTTCAGTCCGCCGACGAGTACGAGGACACCGGACAGAGGCACCACAGCCAGGTTCACTGCCAAGGCCCACGTTCGCGGGTTCAACCGGCCCGTTCGACGCTCCACCGCGGCAGACTCTCGAAGAAGGCGACCGCCTCCTCGCGCCACCGCGGACGCCAGCCCTCGGCCACCAGGCGGGCCTGCTCGGCGTGCTCCCGCATGTCCGCCCGCATCCGGTCGGCGACCCCGCGGCGCTCGCCGATCTCGCGGACCGCCGCGACGGTCTCCGGCGTGCAGGCGGGGTTGCCCAGCGCCTCCTCGACGACGGCGCGCTCGGCGCCGCTCACGGCGGACAGCAGGCGGGCGACGGTGTAACTGCGCCTGCCTTCGCGGATGTCGGTGCCGGTCGGCTTGCCCATGGCGGACGCGTCGCCGAACAGATCCAGGTAGTCGTCGCGCAGCTGCCCGCAGATGCCGACCAGTCGCGCGTAGCGGCGCAGCTCCTTCTCGTGGGCGGCCGGTTGCTCGCCCGCGGCCAGGAGTCCGAGCTGCAGGGGGGCGAGGACCGAGTAGCGGGCCGACTTGTGGTCGGCCACGTCGTGCAGGACCTCGTCGTCCGGGACCGCGGAAGTGAAGTCGC
Source organism: Streptomyces sp. E2N166 (assembly GCF_003671715.1). Classification (GTDB taxonomy): domain Bacteria; phylum Actinomycetota; class Actinomycetes; order Streptomycetales; family Streptomycetaceae; genus Streptomyces; species Streptomyces thinghirensis. The sequence continues at coordinate 444,251 of NZ_RAIF01000006.1, forward strand.
GCTCCAGGTCGACGATCTGGCCCACGAACGTGTCCGCCGCGGCCCGGGTCTGCACCTCGACCATGGCCTGACGCACCTCGACCGGCAGCCCCGCGTCCAGGAGCACGCGCAGCGAGAGGGCGAGCGCGAGGTCGCCCGCGAGTACGGTGAGCCCCAGCGCCGCCCGCGGATGCCGGGGGAACCGCTCCCGGTAGGCGTAGTAGGTCGTGGGCCCGCCCCGGCGGGTGGCGCTGTCGTCGATGAGGTCGTCGTGCACCAGACCGTGGGTCTGGAGCAGTTCGACGCTCAGCGCGGCGGCGTCCAGCCCTGCGGCCGGCTCGTCGGTCACCAGCCGCGCGGCCTCGTGGAGCAGTACCACCCGCATCCGCTTGCCGCCGCGCAGGGACAGGTCGCGCAGCAGTTCCAGGCATTCCGGGGTGAAGCGGCTGAACGACGGCACGTCCAGCGTCGCGCCCAGTGAGTCGAAGTACGCCGCGAAGAGCGTGTTGAACCGACGCTCGTACCGGGCGACACGGTCCAGCGTTTGCTCGGTCATGGCGAAGTCCCTCCTGGGGGCCGGGCGGGTGACACGTGAGCAGTGTGTCAGGGCGCGTCCGGCCACGAAGCGGCACGGTCCAGGTCCAGTGCGCCCGTGCTCGACACTGCTGGACCCCGGCTGCGACGTCGCCGACCGACCGGCGCCCGTCCTCAGCAGCCCTGGCACAGCCGGGTCGTCACCCCCCGCCCCGCCGCCGTGATGCCGCGCGGCACGGTCGCCCACTGGCGGTTCGACACCTCCGGCATGACGACCGCCCCGGACGCCGGCCCGGTCACGGACGGTCCCGTGGTGCGGGACCTGTCCGGCCACGGCGACGGCCTCACCGTCGGCCGGCTGCACGCCAGTGGCCCGGAGGCGCTCACCTGGTCGCCGGACCACCACCCCGGGCAGCCGGCGCACACCGGCCTCCGGTCGACGGCGGCAAGGGACCGGACCGCGGGGCCGGGCTGTCCCGACCCCGGGCTGTTCCGACGCGGGGACCTCAGTCGTCCAAGTGCCGCACGAGTGCCTGCGCGACCTCCTGGGCGGCCGGTGCCGCCCACCGCCGGCGGTGCCGGGCCAGCCGCACCGGTGCGTCGGGGAAGCGCGGCCCGTCGACCCGTACCAGCCGGCCCCGTCGCAGCTCCTCCGCCACGGTGGTCAGCGGCAGCAGTGTCAGCCCCAGCCCCGCCGCCACGCAGTTGCGCGCCGCGTCCACGCTGCCGAACCGGGTCAGCCTCGGCCGCCCGCCCGGCACGTCGAGCAACCGCCGTGCCAGCGCGTCGCTGTAGGAGCAGCCCTCCTCCAGGAGGAAGAAGGTCTCCGCCGCCAGTTCCGGCCAGCCCGCCGCGTGCCCCCGGGCGGCGAGGGGGTGCCCGGGAGCGGAGACGAGGACGAGCGGCTCGCGGCCGACGGGGTCACCCGTCACGTCGGGGAACTCGGTCTCCTCCTCCAGCAGCAGCGCCAGGTCGAGCCGTCCGGACCTCAGTCCTTCGAGGCACTCCGCGGTCCCGGCCGCGTACAGGTGGACGTCCACCTCGGGGTGGCTCGTCCGCAGGGCGGCGACGACGCCGGGCAGACGGCTCGCGCACAGGGACTCCGGGCTGCCGACGACCACCCGCCCGGACACGACGCCGGTGTCGTCGCACGCGGCCCGCAACCGCGCCACGGTGTCGAGTACCTCCTCGGCCCGCTCCAGGAGCCGGTGGCCGGTGTCGGTGAGCAGCGCGCCGGTGGGCAAGCGGTCGAAGAGCCGGACGCCGAGGTCCCGTTCCAGGGTGCGGATGTGCACCGTGACGGTGGACTGGGCCAGGTGCAGTTCGGCGGCGGCCGCGGTGAAGCTGCCCGTACGGGCGAGTGTGGTGAAGGTCGTCAGCAGTCGGGTGTCCACGCGGGCCAGCCTATGCGCTTTGCCGATGGAGAGTATCGAAATCGATCGTTGGACACGATGGGGGCCGGGTGGCAGCGTGGGGGTCATGAGCACCGACGTGACGGGAACGAGCGACATGACAGACCGTTCCGAGCCTCCGTACGAGACCGAGGTCCTGCGCTACTCCGCCTTCACCCACGACCCGGTGGGCGGGAACCCGGCCGGGGTGGTCCTCGACGCCTCCGGGCTCGACAGCACGGCGATGCGGGCGATCGCCGCCGAGGTGGGGTACTCCGAGACCGCCTTCGTCACCGGCGGCGACGCGGCGGAACGGCGTTTCCGGGTCCGCTACTTCAGTCCGCTCGCCGAGGTGGCGTTCTGCGGGCACGCGACGGTCGCGCTGGCAGTCGCCCTCGCCGAGCGGATGGGGCCCGGCGAGATCGTCCTCGACACACCCGCCGGCGAGATTCCCGTGTCCACCACGGCCGACGACGCCGGCGCGGTGCGGGCCACCCTCACCAGTGTGCCGACGCGTTCCCGCCCGGCTCTCGCCACGGAGCTGGACTCGACGCTCCGGGCGCTCGGCTGGGCTCCGGACGACCTGGACCCCGCCCTGCCCCCGCACGTGGCGTTCGGCGGCAACGACCACCTGGTGCTCGCCGTGGCGTCCCGGGCCCGACTGGCCGACCTCGACTACGACTTCGACGGGCTCGCCGAGGTCATGCGGCGGCACGACTGGACGACGGTGGACCTGGTGTGGCGAGAGTCGCCGGAACGCTTCCACGCCCGCAACCCCTTCCCCGTCGGCGGTGTCGTGGAGGACCCGGCGACGGGAGCGGCCGCCGCCGCGTTCGGCGGTTACCTCCGTGAACTGGGCCTGGTGGCCCGGCCCGGCACGATCGCGATCCGCCAGGGCGAGGACATGGGCCGCCCCAGCGACCTGCTCATCGACGTGAGCCCGCGGGACCCGCGCACACGGGTCACGGGACAGGCGGTGCCCATCCCTTAGTCGCCCCGGCCGGGAGCAGCGCCTGTCCCGCCTCGGGGACGGCGTCCCCCGACCGTGCACTGCTGGGCGTGCTCGCCCTCGTGGGGGCCGCCGGGGCCCTGGCCGTCCTGGTGCGCGGGGCCGGAGGCACGCCGCGGCGAACCGGGACGCTGACGGCCTCGGCTCGGCACAGAGGGGTCGCCTCGGGGCGTCCCTCTTCGCAGCGGGGCGCCTCGGGGCGTCCCTCTTCTCAGCGCCTCGGTCCGCCGGTCTCCGGCAGCGGTGCGCGCCGTTCACGTCGTCCGGGGCGCCGCCCTCCTTGCCGGCCCCCGCGCACCCGCCGTACGAGGTCGTCGGCGGCTTCGGGCCACTCGGGGTGGTCGAAGGCGAAACCCGCTTCGCGCAGCCGGCCGGGGACGACGCGCCGGCTCTTGAGGAGCAACTCGGTGTCCGAGCGCAGGACGAGGGCGCCGAGTTCGGCCATCCACCGTGTCGCGGGCAGACCCAATGGCATGCCCCACGCCTTGCGCAGTGCGCGCATGAACGCGCGCTGGGGCAGCGGAGCCGGCGCGGCGAGGTTCACGGGGCCGGTGATGTCGTCGCGGCCGACGAGGAAGTCGACCGCGCGGACGAAGTCCTGGTCGTGGATCCAGGACACGTACTGCGCACCGCCCGCGACGGAGCCGCCGAGCCCCAGTCGCGCCAGCCACAGCAGGACGTCCAGGACGCCGCCCCGGTCCGGGCTCATCACCATGGCGGAGCGCAGGGCCACCTTGCGGGTGTGCGGGGTGCCGGCCCGCTCCTGTTCGCGCTCCCAGGCCTTGGCGATGCCGACGCTGTAGGACCAGTAGTCCGGAACTCCGGGTTCTGCTCCGCCGATCAGGCCGGTGGCCTCGTCGTTGGGCGCGTCGAAGCGGTGGGCGTAGACGGTGGCGGTGCTCATCTGGAGCCAGACGCGGGGCGGCACGGCGGCCGCCGAGATCGCCTCGCCGACGACACGCGCGGACTCCACGCGTGAGTCCATCATCGCCTTCAGGTTGCCGGGGGTGTAGCGGCAGCTCACGCTGCGGCCGGCCAGGTTGACGACCACGTCGCTGCCGTCGATCTCCCTGACCCACTCCCCCGGCGTCCGGCCGTCCCACCGGACCTCGCCCGGCCGCCGCGGCCGCCGGGTGAGCACCACCACCTCATGGCCGGCGGCGGTCCACGCACGCTTCAGTACCGTACCGACCTGCCCGGTTCCCCCGGGGATCACGATCTTCACCGGACGCTCCCTCCCCCGCCTCGATGTCTTCCGTGATCGACCCTATCCCATATTTGAACGCGTTCAAATGTGAAGAGCGGCGAGGCACCGGCCCTCGGGAGCCGACCGCCCAACACCGTCTGGGCGCCCGTGGGGTGCGGTCGGGCGTGACAGCGGTTCGGATGGGTGCCATGCGCAGACCCATAGCCGTGGCGTCCAGCCACTCACGCCGCCTGCTCACGTCGGGCGTCCTCCTCGCCTCCCAGTCACTCCTGCTCACCCTGGCCGCGGCCCCCGCGTCGGCCGACGACGCGCGGACGCCCGTCCGCGGTACCGCCTACATGGGCAGTGGGGTTCTCGCCCACGAAGGTGTCCAGGGGCGGCCCGCCGACACCCGCGCCACCCAGACGGAGGGCGTGGACGTCTCCAGCCATCAGGGCAACGTCGCCTGGTCGACCCTCTGGGACAGCGGGGTGAAGTGGGCCTACACGAAGGCCACCGAGGGAACGTCGTACCGCAATCCCTACTACTCCCAGCAGTACGACGGTTCGTACGACGTCGGCATGATCCGCGGCGCCTACCACTTCGCCATCCCGGACGGCGCCGGCGGCGCCGCCCAGGCCGACTACTTCGTCGACCACGGAGGCGGCTGGTCGAAGGACGGCAGGACGCTGCCGGGCGTGCTCGACATCGAGTACAACCCGTACGGGGACACCTGCTACGGCAGGACGTCGAGTCAGATGGTCGGCTGGATCCGGGACTTCCTCGACCGGTACGAGGAGCGCACCGGCCGGCAGGCCGTGATCTACACCTCCACCAACTGGTGGAAGCAGTGCACCGGGGACTACAGCGGCTTCGGCTCCGCCAACCCGCTGTGGATCGCCCGATACGCCTCGACCGTGGGCCCCCTCCCGGCCGGCTGGGGCGTCCACACGATGTGGCAGTACACCTCCTCCGGGCCGACCGTCGGGGACCACGACAAGTTCAACGGGACGCTCGATCGCGTCAAGGCGCTGGCCAACGGCTGACGCGGACCGCCGGGCCCCCGGCCGTCCGTGGCTCAGCGACCGGTGAGAGACCCCACGATGTCGGCGACCTGCTCACGCACCACGTCCCGGGCCCCGGGAGGCAGGGCGCCGACGTCCGTACGTTCCAGAGCGCCGAGTGCCTCGTCGGCACCCGCGTCGCACGGGGCGCTCTCGCTGACGACGTCGTAGCCGTCGCGGACGGCGATCCGGAGGCGGTGCCGCCCCTCGGCGTCGGCGTGCACGGCGGTGGCGACGACCAGGGGCGGTGGCCCGCCGGCTTCGGCGGGCTGCTTGCGGTAGCCGCTGGCTGCCGGGGTGCGCCACCCGAGACTCAGCAGCAGGTGACGCTTTGCCATGACCTCGGCGAGGTCGGTCTCGTAGGCCCGGTCCGGCCCCAGTACCGTGGCGCGGGCGTCCAGGACGAGGGCCGCGGGCAGCAGGCAGCGCAGGCTGCTGCCGACGAGGTTGCCGCCGACCGTGGCCGCCCGGCGTACCGCTCCGGTGCCCACCGTGCCGGCCGCCCTTCGCAGCACCTCCGGGACGCGCTCGTCGATGCGGTGCAGCACCACGGCCGCCCCCAGCGTCTCCGGTGTGACCGCGTTCGCCTCGGGCAGGTTCCGCAGCGACATGGCCAGTTCCGGGAACCCGTCCCGCTGCCAGGTCGCCCACACGAGGGTGGCACCGCCGATGGGCACCGCTCCCTCGGCCATGCAATCCTGCGCTTCGGACACGGACGTGGGCAGACGCAACTGCATGGCGATCGACCTGCTTTCCCGGGAAGGCGGCGGTGGACGACCCGCGCCTCCCGCCGCGTGATCACGGCCACTGCGCATTGTCCGTACCGCCGCGGGGGCGCGTCCAGGGCTCACTCATTCACCATGTGCGCCTTTCGCGCGCCGGACAGGGCGCTTGCGGTAGCGCTACGAGAACCCCTGTGAGCCGGCCTGTGCGGCTCAAGGCCGTCGACGACGCGCATACGATCACATCCGCGCGGCCAGGAATTCCAGCAGCACGGCGTTGAAGCGCCCGGGTTGCTCGGCACCCGGCAGGTGACCGGCCTTGTCGATGACGGCCAGGGCGGAGTGCGGGACGAGGCGCCGGATGGACTCGGCCTCCGCCACGGGGGTGTAGACGTCGTCCGCGCCCACGACGATCAGGACCGGCACCTCGACAGCGGCCAGGACGTCCCGGTAGTCGGGACGTTCGGCACGTCCGCGCAGTGCCGCCGCGGCACCCCGCGGGTCGGTGGCGCACATCATCTCCAGGACGCGGGCGGTCACGTCCGGCATCGCGGTGACGTTGTAGGCGGCGAGCATCTTGCCGATGACCTCGTGCGCGTAACCGTCCATGCCCTCCGCGAGAAGCCTGTCGGCCAGCCGGTTGCGGAACCGTCTGCCCTCGGCGGTCTCGGCGGGCGCGGAGGTGTCGGACAGGACGAGGGCCCGCACCCGCCCCGGGTGGCGCAGCTGCACCTCCATGGCGATCTGACCGCCCATGGAGACGCCGCCGACCACCGCGCGCTCGATGTCCAAGTGGTCCAGGAGCGCGGCGAGGTCGTCGGCGAAGTCCGCGAGCAGAACCTTGCCGGTGCTCACGCTGCTGCGGCCGTAGCCGCGCAGGTCGGGGGCGACGACCCGGTAGCCGGCCTCCGTCAGTGCCGCCGTCTGGGGCGCCCACAGGGTGCGGTTGAAGGGGTGCCCGTGGATCAGGAGGATCGGTAGCCCTGTCGAGGGACCGAGGTCGTCGTAGTCGATCGTGGCGCCGCGCACGGTTGTGGAGTCCATTCCGGGACCCTAACGGGGTCTCACCCGGCGGGGAGCACGGGGCGTGCGCACGCCTCAAGGGGCGAGCAGCACACCGGCCAACTCCGCACGCAATTCCTCTCCTTCCTTGCGAACCAGCGCGGGCAGCCGCCCGTTCCACTCCCGGGCCACGTCGTCCAGCGCCTCGGCGAAGGTCTGGTGTGCGCGCCGCCCCATGACGGCCATCGCGACGGGGAGCAGGGGCCGGGCGAAGGAGCGGCCCTTGACCCGCGCCTTCACCGTCACCCGCCACTGTCCGTCGGGAGCCGGGCGCGGTACGACCGTCACGGTGGCGCGGGCGAGTGCGTGCGTGAGGGTGCCGCTCAGGGGCACGGCGAGGGGGCGGCGGCCTCTGCCGGCCGCCGACGGCCACCATCCGCCGAGATCGAGGTGCAGTCGTACGGTGCCGCCGAGATACTTCGCCCGTGTGTCCCCGTCGGACCGCAGCGTCGCCGAGAACCACGCCGCTCGCGGCCGTGCGGCACTCACGAGCCGGAGTACGCAGGTCAACCGGGCTGGGTGTGACGGGTCGTCGTCGAGGGTGACGGCCTCCAGCGCCGTCTCGCGGTGGCGGTCCCAGGCGAGGACGGTGACCGCCTGGCCGGCGTCCGGTCGCCCGTCCTCCTCGTTCACCGGCCGGTAGCGGGCGCCCGGCCGCAGGTGACGCCCCTCGGACAGGAGCAGGCCGGGCAGCGGTCGCCCGTCGGGCAGGCGCAGGCACGCTCCCTCGACGTCGAGGCCTTCCGCGAGGTCGTGGAGTGCGGTGACGCACGACTCGAACCAGCGGCGGGACACGGGGGCGAGCGTCACGGTGTGCTCGAAGCGGGCCATGGGCCAAGGATGGGCGACCGGGTTCGCCGGGTCACGGGTGTGGCCCGGCAGTGAGGGGACGAAGCCGGTTGCCGGTTTCCGGCGGGCCTGTCGCTCCTGGCTCACCCACCCTGCCGTGTGGCCGGACGGCCGGTGAACGGCCGGTCGTCCGCAGGGCGCCGTGCGACGAAGACGAACTCCTTGCCCGCACGGTCGGGGGCGTCGCGCACCTCCTCCACCACGTAGCCCTGTGCGTCCAGGTCCGCCTCGACCTCCTGCCGCCCGCGGAAACGCAACGTCGAGTCGGAGGTCAGCACTTCGCCGTCCGAGCCGAAGACGTAGGTCCAGCGGAAGGAGACCAGCGGCCACCTCACCTCCACCAACCGGCACCAGCTCTCGACCGCGCCCACGCCGGGGATCTCCGTGACCCGGTGGGTCCGGTGCCGGTTCCACTCCTCCCAGGCACGCCGGTCCGGATCCCGCGTCTCGAACACGAGGCGTCCGCCGGGGCGCAGGGCTTCGTAGGCGCCCTTCAGCGTCCTGTGCCACATCCGCGTGTCGGTGATCTCCTGGGGGGGCGTTCGCCGTCATGGTCGCCATGTCCACCCGCAGCGCGGGCAGTGAGGTGGCGTCGCCCTCGATCCAACGCACCCGGTCGCCGCCCGCCTTGCCCCGGGCCACCTCGATGGAGGCCCGGGCGGGGTCGACGCCGACGACCTGCACACCGCGGCCGGCCAGCAGCAGGGCGAAGACGCCTGTTCCACAGCCGATGTCCAGCACCCGCCGCGCGCCGAACTCCCCGGCCATGCGCACGTACGCGTCGAGGTCGCCGCGATCGGGGTCGAGGGCGTCGTACACCGCGGCCAGCCGTGGATGCCGGAAGCACTCGTCAGCCATGCGGCCGACGGTAGCCGAAGCCCGCCACGAGGCCCTCCGGCCGGGGTCGGTCCGAGGGCACGCGGGCGGCCTCAGCGGTGGGCCCGGGTCACCAGGTGATCCGGGCCCACCGCTGTCCGGACCGGCCGTCACGCGGCGGCGGCCACCGGCACGGGGCGCTCGGCTTCGTTCAGCCACGCGATCAGGGAGGTTCGGGCGCGGGCGACCCGTGACCGCACCGTCCCTATCGGGCACTCGCTGACGTCGGCCGCCTCCGCGTAGGGCAGCCCCAGCACCTGCGTGAGGACGAACGCCTCGCGGCGGTCGTCGGGCAGCGCGGCGAGCAGTTCGGCGAGGGCGATGCCGTCGTCGAAGCCGGGCAGATCGCGCGGCTGTGTGCGCTCCACGGCCGACTCCCAGTCGTCCGTGGCCACCAGGCGGGGACGGGAGGAGTCGTAACGGATGCTGTCGACCACCGCGCGGCGGGCGATGGCCAGCAGCCAGGTGCGGGCCGAGGAGCGGCCTTCGAAGCGGTGCAGGCTGCCGAGGGCCCGCAGGAAGGTGTCCTGGGTCAGGTCCTCGGCGCTCTGCGGATCGGCACCGAGGAAGGTCACGTAGTGGCGGACGTCCCGGTGCAGGGCGCGTACGAAGCGGTCGACGGCGACGGGGTCGCCGGTGCGCGCGGCGAGGGCCCAGGCCGTGATGGACGCCTCCTTCGCGGACGTACCCGGCTGCCGGCGTGGTGGGGGCAGGGCAGGAGTGATCACCTGTGGCTGTCCTTCTCGGGATCAGGGATCCGGTCTTCGCCGCGAGGCCGGCCCGTGCGGAACGGACCGGCGGCACGGCGGGACCGGCCAAGGGGTGGGCGGCCGGGCGCGGGAGCGCACGGCCGGTGCCCGAGGCACGACGCCGGCGGCTCGATGGCTCGGCGGCTCGATGGCTCGGCGATTCGCCGGCGGCCTCGGGGAACCTGCTGCCGTCAGGCGACAGCGACCCCGGCGGGCGGACCCCGAGAAGTGATCGCATGGGCGAGGAGAAGACGGCGCGGTGCCCGGTCGGAGGCTGCTCGGCGGGCCCGGACGCGCGGGCGGTGCGGCGGCGCGGGCAGCCGGAACAGCAGACGCAGGGGCGCGACGAGCCGGGTGGCGAGGCACCGCAGGACGCGGAAGACGGCGCGTTCGCCGTGGGCGAGCCAGAGGCCGCACAGCAGCGCGGCCACCAGGTGGGCGGTGAGCATGCCGGTCGAGGACATGCCGCCCATGGCGTGGCCCGCGGGATCCATGGCGTCCATCGCCCCCATGCCGGGCATGGAGTGCCCGGCATGGGGGCCGTGGTCGGTGTCCATCGACGTCGGCATGGCGCCGTACTCCCCGCCCGGGCCGGACGCCGCCCGGCACAGCAGGACGTCCAGCCAGCGGCGCGCGAGGGACTCGTCGTCCGAGGACGGCGGCCGCTTCGTCGCCTGGGCGAGCGAGAAGGACGTGTGCAGTACGGTCTGGGCGGCCACGGCGACACATACGACGGCGAGCGGTCCGCGTTCCCGGTCGGCGAGCCACCAGGCGGCGCCGCCCGTGGCCAACGCGCCCGCCGCCATGGCCCACCAGGGCACCGCGGTCCCGGACATCAGGATGTGGCCCAGGGCGGCGAGCAGCACGCAGACGGCCGCGAACACCGCGGCCCGTACCGTGCGAGAACACCACCCTGCAGTCATGGCGGCCTCATCCTTGCATCCGGGCTCCCGTGATCACCTGTGGGTACGGATTCCGGTCCGGTCCCCCACTCAACACGACGCGCGTGATCCGCACCACACCCACACCACACTTCACCCGCATACGGTCGGACCGGAGGCCCGTCCGGTTCCCGGCCGTCCCCGCCGGACCGGAGCAATGGAAGCGGACGCGGGAGCGTCGGCGCACGGGGACCGTCCGCCGTGCCTCCGCGCCCGGCGGAGGCACGCGTCCGCGGCCGCCGCGCCGGGTATCCCCCAGTCAGTTCCCCAACGACCCGCCGGTGCGGACACCGGCGCGGACACCCGTCTCCCACGGAAGGTGCACCGGTATGACCGACCCTCATGGCCTGGAGCCCGTAGCGACGTTCTGCGGAAACTGCGACTGCGGCTGCCCCCAGCTGTTCGTCGACCCCGACGCCCCGGCGGAGCGACGGATCGTCCTGACCGACGACTTCGGCCAGCGCGTACAGATGAGCGCCGACCAGTTCTCGTCGCTGGTCGCCGACGCCAAGCAGGGCAGACTGGACGGGATCGCCCTGCCCTGAGTGGACACCGCCGGTCCGCCGTCCGCCCACTCACCCGGCCGCCGCGCGTCCGGGCGGGTGAACGGTCCCGAGTCCGGACGATCGAAGACCGCCGCCCGGGGAAAAGGGGTAGGCATGCGCGCACTCGTCATCAACTGCACTCTCAAGCCCTCCCCTCAGCCGTCGAACACCGAGGCCCTCGCCGCCACCGTCATCGCGGCCCTCAAAGGCCACGGGGCGGAGGTGGATGTCGTACGGGCCGTCGACCTGAACCTGAAACCGGGGGTCGAGACCGACATGGGCGACGGCGACGACTGGCCCGGCGTGCACGAGAAGCTGCTGGCGTCGCAGATCCTGATCATCGCCTCGCCGACCTGGCTCGGCCGCCCGTCCTCGGTGGCCCAGCGGGTCCTCGAACGCATGGACGCCATGCTGGCCGAGACCGACGACGAGGGGCGCCCCGTCGCCTACAACCGCGTCGCCGGGGTCCTGGTCACCGGGAACGAGGACGGCGCACACCACGTCATCAGTGAGATCAGCGGCGGGCTCTCGGACATCGGCTACACCATTCCGGGGCAGGCCTGGACCTACTGGCACCTGGGTCCCGGCCCCGGGCCCGACTACCTCGACGACGACCGCGGCCACGATTGGTCGACCTCGACCGGCCGGGCCATGGCCTCCAATCTCGTCCACGCGGCGCGTGCGCTCAGCGCGATGCCCCTGCCCGCTCCGCCGTCCTAGAGCCCCGTGATCGGCGCCCGCTCGGAATTGGCCACCGCGGGACGGCGCCGGCGGTAGTAGGAGACGGTGACGGCGCCGAGCAGCGGGCCCCAAGCGACCAGGGGCAGGTAGGCGAAACCGAGGAGCGTGGCGCCGAGCGACGTCATGTCGGGGTGGGGGGTGGCCCACCACCAGGCGAACGGGGTCCACAGGGCGGTCAGCACGACGGCGCCCAGCCCTGCCGGGAGGACCGCCGCCATCACCGGGACCGGCCGCCCGCCGAGCAGCGGGACCCAGCGCGGGACCACCTCGCCCCAGGGCCGCACCAGGCCGAGCGTGAGCAGCGCCAGCGCCTCGCTCACCACGCTCAGTCCGACCACGTACACCACGCCCCATCCGTCGACGCCCACCGCCTCGTAGCCCGCCCCGGTGTACCCGGCGGGCTGCCCGGCCGCCAGCAGGAGGCGCCACAGTCCGGTCGGCAGGGTGAGGAGCGCGACGGCGTGGGCGGCGAGGACCGCCCAGCGGGCGGGGGCGGGACGCTGTGGTGTCGTGGTCATGCACATCATCCTGTCGGCGGGCCGCCGCCCCGGCGTCGCTCCCGGGTACGGTCCGCGACGTTGCGCCGGAAGGACGTCCCGAGGGTTGACTCCCCCGCTCGGGGGAGACCCGTCCTCCTCGAGGCACAGCGCACGTGCATGTCTGCCGTCGCCGATGCGGGGCAGTCGTGCACGTGCAACCACGTACGAGACGCATGAGGAGCTGGTGTCCGCCATGACGCACGACCTGACCCCGAAGTACACGGTCCCCGGCATCGAGCGCGAGGCCGCCGGCCGGCTGATCGGCGCGCTGCGGATGCGTCTGCACGCACTCAACGACCTGCATCTGACCCTCAAGCACGTGCACTGGAACGTCGTGGGACCGCACTTCATCGCCGTGCACGAGATGATCGACCCGCAGGTCGACCAGGTGCGCGAGATGGCCGACGACGTCGCGGAGCGCATCGCCGCACTCGGCGGGGTGGCGCAGGGCACGCCCGGGGCCCTGGTGGCCGAGCGGCCCTGGGACGACTACTCCATCGGCCGGGCCGACGCCATCGCCCATCTCGGCGCGCTCGATGTCGTGTACACCGGCGTGGTCGAGGGAGTGCGCGAGGCGGTGAAGGTGGCGGGCGACATCGATCCCGCCACGGAGGATCTCCTGATCGGCCAGCTCCGGGACCTGGAGCAGTTCCAGTGGTTCGTGCGGGCCCATCTGGAGAGTTCCGGAGGCACCCTGGCGACGGGCGGCGCGACGTCCGAGACGGAGGCCGCGGGCCGCGGCGCGGAACTGGCCTAGCCGGGGCCTGTCCCTGGTCGCGCGAGGTGGGCCGATCGTGCCGGCGACGGCGCGGTCGGCCCCCGGTGCGTGCTCGCCGGGCGTGCCGTTCAGCGTGCGGGGCGTCCTCGGCGTCCGATGAGCACCCCGACGAGGACCAGGTCGGCGACCAGGACCACGGCGCCGATGACGAAGAGGTAGAACAGCCCCTCGGCGGCCAGCCCGATCACGCCGAGGACGAGCGCCACCAGCAACAGCAGGAGGAACAAGCTCAAGATCGTCTCCCCTCGAAGAGGCTCGTCGGACGGTTCAGCGTCGGCCGAGCCGGCGCTCGCCGCGGCTGCCCTGTTCGTAGGGCAGCTGGTAGTGGGCGAAGACGGCGCCCTCGTCCTCGGCCGCGAGTTCGCCGTCGGGATCGATGGCGGGCGCGTCCTTGACCAGGCTCTTGTCGTAGCCCACCTTCAGGTAGCCCGGCCCGACGGTGGCCTTGTCCACCGGGACGAACACCAGACGCCGGCGGGTCGGCAGGCCGATCATGACCGCGGCGAACGCGGGCCGGTCGGTTGCGGTGTCGAAGTAGATGGACTCCAGAGCCCCGATCTTACGGCCGTCGCCGTCAACGACGTCATGTCCACGCCAGTCACGAATGTTGTCTGCTTCAAACATCGGTCTTTCCCTTCCGAGGACGCTCTCTGTCTTGTTCCCCGCTTCGCGCCCCCCTCGCATGTTCTGTCCCCACACCGGCGTACGGCAGCTCGTCGCGATAGGCTGCCTGGCCGGACGAAGGAGATCGAGTGTGGATGCCACAGGCCCCACGGGCGGGCCACCCCGATTGCGCAGCGGGGCCGTGCTGGAGGTACGCCCGCTGCCCGGCCGTCCCGGACTCCGCGCCAGCGGAGAGATCAGCGTGACCACCCGCCCGTCCTGGGAGAAGGCCCTCGAGGAACTGTCCAGGCAGCACACGGACGTGTCCTACTTGGAACTGTCCGGCCTGCGGTTCGTCGATGTGGCCGGCGTCGCGGCACTCGCCGTAACTGCCATGAACCTGCCCGGCGGGCGGGTCGTGGTGGAACAGCCCCCGCCGCAACTGCCCCGGGTGCTGGAGCTGTTCTGGCCGTCACTGCGCCGTATCGAGGTGGCGCCGCGATGAGTACGGTGACCCACGAGCAGGCGTTCGCGCATCCGGCGCTGTTCTACCGCTCGGAGCGCGAGTACGCCGACCGGACGGTGACGTTCGTACGGGAGGGACTGGCCGCCGGCGAACCCGTGGCGGTGGCCGTGCCCGCCCCCAACCTGGAGCTGATCAGGGACGGGCTGGGAGCGGACGCGCGGGACGTCTCCTTCCTGGACATGGCGGAGGCCGGACGCAATCCGGGGCGGATCATCCCCGGGGTGCTCAGGGCGTTCGCCGACGCGCACGCGCACGAACGGGTGCGCATCATCGGCGAGCCCGTCTGGGCCGGGCGCAGCGCGGCGGAGTACCCGGCGTGCGCCCAGCACGAGGCACTGATCAACGCGGCCTTCGCGGGCCGTTCCGCGACGATCCTGTGCCCGTACGACGAGGCCGGGCTGGACGCGGACGTCCTGGCCGACGCCTTCGTCACCCATCCGACGGTCATCGCCGGAGGCCGTGAACGGGCCAGCGGGGCCTACGACTGGCCCGCGGTCGTCGCCCGCTACAACGAGCCGCTGGATCGCGCGCCGGACGCCGACGTCCTCACCTTCGGGGCCCAGGAGCTGCCCGAGGTGCGGCGCTTCACCGTCGGCCGGGCCGCGTCGCTCGGGCTGGCCGGGCAACGCCTTCAGGACACGGAGTTGGCGGTGGCGGAACTCACCACCAACAGCGTGGTCCACGGCGGCGGTCAAGGGACACTGGCGATCTGGTCCGACGCCGGGCACGTGGTGTGCGAGGTCCGCGACACCGGGCGCCTCACGGATCCGCTGGCCGGCCGTCGGCCCCCGGAGCACGGGCAGATCGGCGGCCGTGGCCTGCTGCTCGTCCACTACGTCGCCGATCTGGTGCGGGTGCACACGTCGGACGACGGCACCACCATCCGCTTCTACCTCGGCCTCTGAAACGGCGTGGGAAGCCGCTCGCCCACCGCGCCGATCGCGGAAGCAGGTGTGGGTGCCTTGACCCGGGGTAGGCGCTCTGTCGTCGGCCGACAAGCTGACAGCGACGGGGCCGATCGACTGGGAGGGCACATCATGGCGACGACGACCGCACGGATCACCGAGCACACCACCACGGGCATGCCGGAGGTAGCGGACCCGTCCAAGGTGGCGCCCAAGGACGCGCGGGAGTTGTCGAAGCTCTTCTTCAAGCAGCTGACGGTGCTCGAAGAGGGCACGCCCGAATACCAGTACGCGCGCAACACGCTGATCGAGATGAACATGTCCCTGGTCCGCTTCGCGGCCGGCCGGTTCCGCAGCCGCGGTCCGGAGGAGATGGAGGACATCGTCCAGGTCGGCATGATCGGCCTGATCAAGGCCATCGACCGGTTCGAGCTGACCCGTGAGGTCGAGTTCACCTCCTTCGCCGTGCCGTACATCGTCGGCGAGATCAAGCGGTTCTTCCGTGACACGTCGTGGGCCGTGCACGTGCCCCGGCGGCTCCAGGAGGCCCGCGTCCAGCTGGCCCGGGCCACCGAGGAACTGCGCAGCCGTCTGGGCCGCAACCCCACCACCAAGGAACTGTCCGAGCTGATGAGCCTCCCGGAGGACGAGGTCGTCGAGGCCCGCCTGGCGGCCAACGGCTACAACTCCGCCTCCCTGGACGCGGCCATCAACGGCAGCGAGGACGGCGAGTCGGCGCTGGCCGACTTCATCGGCGCGGACGACTCGGCGCTGGCGCTCGTGGACGACTTCCACGCCCTGGCCCCGATGATCGCCGAGCTGGACGAACGCGACCGGCAGATCATCCACTGGCGGTTCGTCGAGGAGCTCACCCAGAAGGACATCGGTGAACGCCTCGGGGTCTCGCAGATGCACGTCTCCCGCCTGATCTCGCGCCTGCTGGCCCGCCTGCGGGAGGGCATGCTCAGCACCCACTGAGTGGTGTCTCAGGCGGCGGCCGTCTTCTTCTTCCGGCCGCCGCCGGCGCCGGTGAGAGCGTCGATGAGCTGTTCGCGGCTCATCTTCGACCGTCCGGCGATGTCCTGGTCGGTGGCCCGCTGGTACAGCTCCGCCTTGCTCAGCTCCCGCAGCTCACCCCGTTTGGGCGGCGCCTCGCGGGAGGGTGCGGTGGCCTTCTTCCGCCCCTCGGTGCCCTTCCGTCCCTCGGTGTCCTTCTTCCGCGGTGCCGAGGGCTGCTTGCCTCCGGTGCCCTTCGCCTGCTCCAGGCTGCCCTGCAGGACCTCCATCAGGTCGACGACGTTGGTGGCCCGGGGCGCTTCCTCGGCGACGGCGACCTCCTTGCCCTCGGCCTTGGCCCGGACCAGTTCGCGGACCTTCTCCTGGTAGGAGTCGTGGTAGCGCGCGGGGTCCCAGGGGCCGCTGAGGGCGTCGACGAGGCGCATCGCCATGTCCAGTTCCTTGCCCCGGCCCGCCCGGCCCTCCGGCAGCTCGGGCAACTCCTCGACCGGGTCGCGGACCTCGTCGGCCCAGTGCAGCGTCTGGAGCACCAGGACCTTGTCCTCGGCACGGAGCGCGGTCAGGTACTGCCGGTTGCGCATGACGAAGGTTGCGACGCCGACCTTGCCGGCCTCGGCGAGGGCGGTGCGGAGCAGCTCGTAGACCTTGAGGTACTCCTTGCCGCGCGGGGCGACGTAGTAGGTGCGGCCGAAGTAGACCGGCGCGATGCGGTCGAGGTCGACGAAGTCGGTGATCTCCAGGGTCTGGGAGCGGCCCGGCGCGATCTCGTCCAGTTCCTCCGGCTCGACGACGACGTACTCGCCCTCGCCGACCTCGTAGCCCTTGACGATGTCACCGGGGCCGACCTCCTTGCCGGTGCGCTCGTTGACCCGGCGGTTGCGGATGCGGTCCGAGGTGCCGCGCTGCAGCTGGTGGAAGTGGACCGTGTGGTCCTGGGTCGCCGTGAACAGACCGACGGGCACCGAGACCAGCCCGAACGTGATCACACCTGTCCAGATCGCCCGCGCCATGGCCGTCCGCTCCCGTCCGTCCTGCCCGCACCGCCCAACCCCACCACGCTCACACCACATGCGCGATCGTGCGCGCCGGACGGCGCACACGGGTCAACAGCCGGGTGACAGCGCGCGCGTCGGCCTCAGTCGGTATTCCCTGTGAGGTGCGGGACGGCGAACGCACTCCGCGCCCTCGCCGCTCCCCCCGTCGAACGAGGACGGACAACGTCGAGCAAAGGGACCCCGACCCATGAGCTGTCACCTGAAGGCGATCACCCGCGAGGAACATCTGCGCTTCGTCACGTCCCGGCCTTCCGTGAGTCATCTGCAGACGCCCTCGTGGGGCGACGTGAAGCCGGACTGGCGGGCGGAGAGCCTGGGCTGGTTCGACGAGGGCGGCGACCTCGTGGGCGCGGGGCTGGTGCTGCTGCGGCCGTTGCCGAGGCTGAAGCGGTATCTGGCCTATCTGCCCGAGGGCCCGGTCATCGACTGGGGCGCGGCGGATCTGGGGCGGTGGCTGGAGCCGATGCTCGCGTACCTGAAGAAGCGGGGCGTCTTCT
>NZ_RAIF01000006.1:461867-499479 GCF_003671715.1 Streptomyces sp. E2N166
GGGGACGTGGAGGCCACCGTGCGCGAGCCCGGGGCCGACGGCGTCGCCGAGCGGCTGCGCCGGACGGGGTGGCGGCAGACCGCGCCGGGCGGCGAGGACGGCTTCGCCGCCGGCCAGCCGCGCTACGTGTGCCAGGTACCGCTGGCCGGGCGGTCACTGGAACAGATCCAGAACGGCTTCAACCAGCAGTGGCGCCGCAACATCAAGAAGTCCGAGAAGGCCGGCGTCAAAGTCGTCCGGGCTGACCAGGAGGACCTCCCGGCCTTCTACGAGCTCTACGTCGAGACCGCCGAACGGGACCGGTTCGTCCCGCGCCCCCTCGCCTACTTCCAGCGCATGTGGACCGCGCTGACGGCCGAGGACCCGGACCGCATGCGCCTCTACCTCGCCCATCACGACGGCGAGGTGCTCGCCGGTGCCACGATGCTGACCGTCGGCGAGCACGTCTGGTACTCCTACGGCGCTTCCACGAGCCGCCGGCGCGAGGTGCAGCCCAACAACGCGCTCCAGTGGCGGATGATGTGCGACGCCCATGAACTCGGCGCGGCGGTCTACGACTTCCGCGGCATCACCGACACCCTTGACGAGGACGACCACCTGCTGGGGCTGCTGCGGTTCAAGGTCGGAGCGGGCGGTGAGGCCGTGGAGTACCTCGGCGAGTGGGACTACCCGCTCAACAAGCTGCTGCACAAGGCCCTGGGCCTGTACCTGGCGCGGCGCTGAGCCGTTCCGGACCGGCCAGGACCATACCGGACCGGAGCGGCCCGGACCCCGGCCGGTCAGTCGGCGGGCTTCTCCCAGACCGACACGTGGCCGCCGCTCTCGTGGGTGAACGGCTTCCGGGTCCATCCCTCCCACCGGTCGCGCAGCCGCAGTCCGGCGAGCCGGGCCATCAGGTCGAGTTCGGAGGGCCACACGTACCGGAAGGGGTAGTACTCGTACTCGGGGCGTCCGTCCACGAGGGTGACGTAGTGCGAACTCATCGCCTGGGTGGCGGTGTCGTAGGTGTCGAACGCCCACCCGGCCGGGCCGATGCGGAACGGCACGGCGGTCTGTCCCGGGGGCAGCCGGCGCAGCTCCGGCACGCCCACCTCGATGACGAAGCAGCCGCCGGGTTCCAGATGGTCGGCGGCGTTGCGGAAGCAGTCGACCTGGGCGTCCTGCGTCGTCAGGTTGTTGATGGTGTTGAAGACGAGGTAGGCGACCGTGAAGGTGCCCGGCACCCGGGTCGTCGCGAAGTCGCCGATGGTCACCCCGACGGCGTCGCCGCCCGGCTTGGCACTCAGCCGGGAGGTCATGGCCCGGGACATGTCGATACCGTGCACCGGGACTCCGCGCCCCGCCAGGGGCAGTGCGATCCGGCCGGTGCCGACGCCGAACTCGAGTGCCCGGCCGGTGCCCGCCAGTTCGGTCAGCAGGTCGACGGCGGGATCCACCGCCTCGGGTGTGAACCGGTCCGCCGCCGACTCGTCGTAGTGCGCCGCGACGCTTTCCCCGAAGTAGCCGTCCTCATCAGACATGCGAGCGACCGTACCGCTCGTCAGGCCGCCGACGCCCGTGCTTTTCCGCCGCTGGTCAGGACCTCGTACAGCAGCGAGGGTGCCGGTGTCGTCGGCCGTCCTCGACGGCGACCCGACGCATCGCGCCGCGAGTCCGTGGTCCGGCCGGAGGGTTGCGGCCCTCCCCGTCCTGGGCAGTGGGACGGTGTCCGAGCGGTGTGAAGCGGGGAGTGGGCGATGTCGCGGCTGCTGGTGGTGCAGAACGGTCCGGACGGCGGGCCGGGCCGGTTCGGTGACTGGCTGACCTCGGACGGGCCGGCACTGGACGTGGTCCACGCGTACGCCGGTGCGCCGCTCCCCCGGCGCCTGGCGCACGAGGGCGTCATGGTGCTCGGTGGCGGCTATCTGCCCGACGACGACGTCCGCGCGCCCTGGCTCGCGCCCACCCGGGCGCTGGTCGCCGAGGCGGTGGAGCGAGGCGCCCCCGTGTTCGGGATCTGCCTCGGCGGACAGCTCCTCGCCCATGTCGCGGGAGGAACGGTCCGGGCCGACCACGGCGAACCGGAGTTCGGCAGCACGCCGCTCACCCTACGGGCGGAGGCCGGGAGCGATCCGCTCTTCCGGGATCTGCCGGAGCGGGTGACGGCGGTCGAGCACCATGTGGACGCCGTCACCGCCCTGCCGCCGGGCGCCGCCTGGCTGATGGAGAGCGAGCGGTGCCCGTACCAGGCGTTCCGGGTCGGCGACCGGGCGTGGGGGGTGCAGTTCCACCCCGAGGCGGGCGCGGACCGGGCCCGGTCGTGGGCTCCGGAGCGGATACGGGCCAAGGGCCTGGACCCGGCGGAACTCTCCCGTCAAGCGGAACGCGACGAGACCGCGGCCGAGGTGGTCTGGCGCGAGGTCGCCCGGCGCTTCGCCGCGGTCGTCGGCACATGAGCGGCCGGGAGCGTCGGAGGGCCGGGAGGCACACCAGGGTTGTGGGTCAGCCCGTGAAGGCGCCGCGGTCGGTGAAGACCAGCTTGGCGAAGCGTTCGCCGATGCGGCGGTGGGTGGCCGCGTCCGGGTGGAGGTCGTCGGGCAGGGGCAGTTCGGCGGAGTCGGCCTCGCCGTAGAGGTCACGGCCGTCGAGGTAGTGCAGGTTCGGGTCGTCGGCCGCCCGCTGCCCGACGATACGGGCCAGCTCGTCCCGGACGACGTTCAGGGTCAGTTTGCCGCTCGCGCGTTCCGCCGGGTCGCCCATGGCCGTGAAGCGCAGTCGCCCCTCGGGGAGACGGGAGAAGTCGGGCGCGCTGGGGCCGGGGGTGTCCTCGTGGATGGGGCACAGGATGGGCGAGACGACCAGCAGCGGGGTGGTGGGGTGGCCGTCGCGGACGGTGTCCAGGAAGCCGTGGACGGCGGGGCCGAAGGCACGCAGGCGCATGAGGTCCGCGTTGACGACGTTGATGCCGATCTTGAGGCTGATCAGGTCGGCGGGGGTGTCGCGCAAGGCCTGCGCGGTGAAGGGGTCGAGCAGGGCGCTGCCGGCCAGGCCCAGATTGACGAGTTCGACGCCGCCGAGGGAGGCCGCGAGCGCGGGCCAGGTGGTGGTGGGGCTCGCGGCGTCGGAGCCGTGGCTGATCGAGCTGCCGTGGTGCAGCCAGACCCTGCGGCCCGGGTCCGGGGCGGGCTCGACGGGGGCGTTCGTCCGCAGGGCGACGAGTTCGGTGGTCTCGTTGTGCGGCAGCCAGATCTCGATGTCCTTGCCGCCCTCGGGCAGGCCCGCGAAGCGGAGGGTGCCGACGGGGCCGGGTTCGACGCCCGTCGTGCCGGTGGTCATGTCGATGGTCAGGGTGTTGCCGCCCGCGACACTGCCCCGGCCCGCCGGGCGGCCGTCGACGAGCAGCTCGTACACGCCGTCCGGGCGCGGCGGTACGCCGGCGTAGACCCGCTTGGTGGGCAGGGTGTCCAGTTCGAGGGCGGTGGCCCGGGTGCGCAGGGCCAGGCGTACGCCGGAGGGCTGGGACTCGGCCATGGCCAGCTGTCCGTCGGTGTTCCGGGCGCGGGCCCGGGCAGGCAGCCGGTGCGGCAGCAGGCCCTGCTCGGTGCGCTCGAGGTCGAGGGCACCACGCAGGAGGTCCATGGTGATCGGCGTGGTGATCCAGTCGTCCGTGGTGTGCATGTCGTCTCCGGCTGTGGGGGTGGGTTCGGCCGCGGGGGCGGAGTGGTTCAGGCCGCGGGCCAGTTGCGCAGCAGGGCGTCGAGGGCGTCCACGACCCGCGTCCACGTCTCCTGGGTGTCCGGGGCGCTGTGGCTGAAGCCGCCGCCCATCTCCAGACTGACGTAGCCGTGGAAGACGCTGCCCAGGAGTCGGACGGCGTGGGTCTGGTCGGGTTCCGCCAGGTCGTAGCCGCGCAGGATGGCCCGGGTCATCTGTGCGTGGCGGACGCCCGCGCTGGCCGCCGCCGTCTCCGGGTCGAGCCGCAGCTGGGCCGCGGCGTACCGGCCGGGGTGTTCCCGGGCGTAGTCGCGGTAGACGTTCGCGAAGGCGGCGAGGGCGTCCTTGCCGGCCCGGCCGGCCAGCGCCGTGGCGCCCCGGTCGGCGAGTTCGGCGAGGGCCAGCAGGGCGATCCGGGTCTTGAGATCGTGGGAGTTCCTCACGTGCGAGTACAGACTCGCGACCTTGACGTCGAAGTGTCTGGCCAGCGCGGAAACCGTCACCTCGTCGAAGCCGACCTCGTCGGCCAGTTCCGCGCCCGCCCGGACCAGGCGTTCCGTGGTCAGCCCCACCCGCACCATAGTCATCCTTCCGTCGGCCTGAACTCATTATGCAGTTGCCTAAAGCATTTAGGCAAATTAGCCTCATGTGCATGAAACCGTTGACCGACAAAGAGATCCGTTCCGCCTTCGTGAACTGCACCAAGGGCGCGGCCAAGCGCCTGTCCATACCCCACGACCTGGCCGACCGCCCGTGGGGCGACCTGGACTACTTCGGCTGGCGGGATCTCCAGGCGCCGGACCGCGCCTACCTGGTGACCGAAGTGGGCGGCCGTCCGACGGCACTCGCGCTGCGCTCCTCCGGCGCCGCCTCCGGGCAGGCGCGCCGCAGCATGTGCTCGATGTGCCTGACCACCCACTCCGGCGGCGTCTCCCTGATGGTCGCGCCGAAGGCGGGCAAGGCCGGGCAGCAGGGCAACTCGGTGGGCGCCTACATATGCAGCGACCTGGCCTGTTCGCTGTATGTGCGGGGCAAGCGGGAGGCGGGCGCCGGCGCGCGACTGCACGAAACGATCACGCAGGAGGAGAAGATCCGCCGGACCGTGGCGAACCTCGCGGCATTCGTCGACAAGGTGATCGCCTGACGGGCGTTCCGCGCCCCCCGGGACCCGGTAATGATCAAAGGCAGGTTGACGAGGTCGCGCGCGCTGCGTGCGGAGGACGCGGCGCGTCATCTCCGGTGGCGCAACGATCCCCTGGCGCGCTGGGCGACTGCCGGCGACCCCTGTTTCGACCCCGTGACGGCGAAGGCGATCACGCTCGCCTTCGACACCATGCCGCGGCTCAGCCCGAGGGAGTCGGCCGTGTTCACGGTAGAGGACACGGCCGGCGGCGGGGTGATCGGCATGGCCGACTACCGCGACCTGGACCCGTACGCCGGGGTGGCCACCCTGGGTATCACCATCGGCGAGAGGGAGTCTGGGGGCGCGGCCACGGGTCGGAGGCGCTGCGGCTGCTAGTGGACCACCTGTTCGGCGCGTACGGTCTCAACCGGCTGGAGCTGGACACCTGGAGCGGCAACGAGCGTGCCGTGCGTTCCTTCACGAAGCCGGGCTTCCGCGAGGAGGGCCGGCTGCGCTCCGCCGTCCTGATGGAGGGGCGGCGCTAGGACCGGGTGCCGTTCGGCATCCTGCGCGAGGAGTGGTCGCGGGCCGGGAGCCTCGGCGACCAGGTTCCTTGGGCGGAGGGAGCCCGGACGGTGCCGGGACCGTCCGAATGCGGGGACCGTCCAAATCGGCCGTCGCCCGCACGAGGCCCGTCCCCGGGTCGCGGGGCGGTCCGCGTGGCCGTACACAGGAGGCATGAGCGCAGGCAGCGAGGGGACTCCGACGACATGCCCCAGCCTCACCTGGTCACGTTCGGGCACGGCACCGCGGGCCGCGCCGCGCTTGCCGAACTGCTGCGTGGTGCCGGCGTCGCCGCCGTGGTCGACGTCAGGACGGCGCCCGGCAGCCGCCGCGACCCCGACCTGCTGCGGGACCGGCTCGCCGGGTGGATGCCCGAGGAGGGCCTCGCCTACCGGTGGGAGCAGCGCCTGGGCGGCTTCCGCAAGCCGGTGCCGGACTCGCCCGACGTCGTCTGGCGCAACACCTCGTTCCGCGGGTACGCCGGCCACACCCGCACGCCGGAGTTCGTCGCCGCCATGGACGAGCTACTGGAGCAGGCGGCGCGGGAACGCACCGCGGTCATGTGCGGCGAAGCGGTGTGGTGGCGGTGCCACCGGCGCGTCATCGCCGACTTCGCCGTCCTGGCCCGCCGAACGCCCGTGGACCACCTCATGCACGACGGCCGCCTGACGGCCCACTCCCCCACCCCTGGCGCACGACTGCGGACGGACGGCCTCCTCGTCTACGACGACGAGGAGGCCGCGGCGAAGCCGGCCGCGTCGAGGTCGGGACGGTCGTAGCGGCGAGGCGGAGGCAGCGGACATGCAGCACAAGGGCGGGCGCCGTCGGGAGAACGGCGATCACGACGTCGAGCCGGTCGAGGCGGTCCTCGACCAGCTCTACGCGACGCCGCCGTCCGAATTCGTCGCCCGTCGTGAGGAACACGCCGCGGCCGCCAGAACGGCCGGCCGCAAGGAGGACGCCCGACGCATCCACGCCGCCCGTCGGCCCACGCTGGCGGCCTGGGCGGCGAACCTGCTGAGGCGCTCCCGACCGGAGGAGAGCCGGCGGTTCCTGGAGTTGGGGCAGGCGCTGCGCGAGGCACACCGCACCCTGGACGCGACCGGCCTCAAGGAGCTCTCCGCGCAGCGTCGGCACATCGTCTCCGCCCTGTCCCGGCAGGCCGCCCAGCTCTCCCGCGAGGCCGGACACCAACTGTCGCAAGCGGCGCAGCGGGAGGTCGAGTCGACCCTGCGCGCGGTCCTCGCGAACCCGGACGCGGCCGGCCAGTGGGCAGCCGGACGCCTGGAGGCCGCCCTCGCCCCGCCGTCGGAGTTCCCCGCGGGCACCGCGCCGGCCGAACCCGCACCGCGCGAGCGGCCCCGGCCGGACACCCGTCGGCGCGCGCCCGCGGGCCGGTCGCGGGACGAACTCGCCGAGCGGCGCCGCAGACGGCAGGAAGAGCTCGCCCAGGCCGAACAGGCGGCGGAGAAGGCCGGCCGGCGGCTGAGTGACAGACGCGCGGAAGAAGCCGACGCCAAGGCGGCCCTACGGCGGTCCGGCGAGGAACACGAGCGGGCACGCGCGGAGGTGTCCGCCGCGGAGCGACGACTGAGGCAGGCACACGAACAGCTCGACCGGGCCGAGCGGGAGCGGCGCGATGCCGAGGAGCGAAGGCGTACGGCCGCCGACGCGCTCTCCCGGGCCGAGCGGGAGGCACATGAGACCGCGCGCGAGGCTGACCGTTTGGCCGGCCGTGTCAGGTAGTACGGCCCTCCCGATTGAGTACTCGTACTCATGAGGAGTTTCCCCCGCCGGGGGAGGCTTGCCGTACCAGCCACCCAGAGGGAGCCAACCGTGCGCACCACCGGCCGAGTTCACCGCCCGTCGCTCCCGCGCGTCAACCGCGCGACGCGGTCCGCCCCGGGGTTCGCCCTGGTCTGCGTGACCGTCGTCGCGATCCTGACCGGCTGCTCCATGCGGGAGGCGACCTGCGGCGGCGGCGAGTACCCCGTCATGGCCATCGGCAGCACCGGCAGTGCCTGCGTTCCCGACGGCGAGGAGCCGCCCCGGGGTTACACCCGTTACCCCGAGGGCAAGGTCCCCGAGCACGTCGGCGACGAGTGGGACACCTACTGGCAGACTCACACCGTCGACGAGGACGGAAACATCGTCGAGGTGCCCGACGGCGAGTGAGTGCCGGGTGTCGACGCTCCGAACAAGTGCGCGAGGAACTCGCGGCACATACCACGTTGGCGGCCATACGTGGTATACCGGCCCGGCAGCAAACAGGGGAACAACAGGCGCCGTCCGTCCGTACTATCTGTGTGTCAGCACAGCCGGTGGCAGTCTCCAGTTCTCCGCTGCCGGGCGCCGGTCGGACCTGGTTCCCATGTCCCGCGCCTGACGTCCCGCCGTTCCTCACGAGCCTTCACGGCCGCGAATCGAGGAGAGTCAACACCATGTCCGAGAGCACGATGCAGGCCGCCACCCAACTGGCATCGCAGTACAGCGTCCAGGTCACCGACGACCTGGAGCGCAACATCAAGGAGCAGGAACGCATCAGTGCGGAGATCACCGCTCTGCAACAGCAGCTGGCCGCACTGCAGCACGACCACGCCCTGCTGGTGAACATGCAGCAGGCGCTCGGCATCACCGCCCCGCCGGCCCAGCCCGCGACCGCCACGGAGCCCGCCGCCGCGACCGACACGGCCGCGGTCCCCGCCCCCCGGGACAGTGCCGCCACGGAGTCGGCCGCCGGAAAGCGGACGCGGAGCAGGAAGGCCGCCACCACTCCCAAGCGCGCCGCCGCCCCGAAGCCGGGCGCCAAGCCGGCCTCGAAGACCGACACGGCGCCTGCCACCAAGTCGGCCGCCAAGCCGACCGCCAAGTCGTCCACCAAGGCCGCCAAGAAGCCGGCGGCGAAGAAGACGTCGACGCCGGTCGCCGACCGGCCCACGCTGGTCGAGCTGGTGCGCAACCACCTCGCCGAACAGAGTGAGCCGCGCTCCGCCGCCGAGGTCACCACGGCGCTCGGTCAGGCCAACTCCGGACGCACCATCAAGACCACGGTCGTCCGTACCACCCTCGAGGGACTCGTCGCCAAGAACCAGGCCCAGCGTTCGAAGCAGGGCACCTCGGTCTACTACACCGCCACCGAGACGCCGGAGGCGAAGCAGAAGCAGGAGAAGCAGGACGCGGGCGCGGAGAAGCCGTCCGCACAGAGCGACAACTGACGGCGCCCGTGCCCGGCACCGCCCACGGTCGCACCGTCCTCCCCCGTCGCGGCGCGGCGCGCGGTCGGGGGGACACGGGGTGAGGATCGGTGGATGGGTGTTGTACTGCCGGTGCTCTTCGCACTCCTCGCCGCGTTCAGCAACGCGCTGGCCACCGTGCTCCAGCGGCGTGCCGCGCTGAGTGTGCCGCAGACCCAGGGCTTCCGCCCGGGGCTGGTGCTCGACCTGCTACGGCGGCCGGTCTGGATCGGCGGCATGCTGGCCGTCGTCGTCGCCGGTGTGGCGCAGGCGGTGGCTCTGGCGACGGGGCCGCTGTCACTCGTACAGCCGTTGTTCGTGCTGGAGCTTCCCCTGGCCCTGCTGCTGGCCTCGCTGATGACCGGCCGCCACATGAGTCACGTCATGTGGCTCGCCGTCGGCGCGGTGGTCGTCGGGCTCGGTGTCGCGCTGGCGTCGGCCGCGCCGGGCGGCGGCGAGGCCGACGTGCCCCTGGACCGGTGGGTGCCCGCGCTGGTGGCCTGCGCCGTGGCGGCCGTGCTGCTGACCGCGGCCGGTCTGAAGCGCCCCGTCGGCAAGGCCCGCGCCGGTTGCCTCGGTGCGGCCACCGCGGTGTGCTACGCCCTGACGGCCGCTCTGATGAAGGACTCCATGCGCGTCCTGGACACCGACGGCCTGGTCGGCTTCCTGACCACGTGGCAGACGTACGGCTTCGCCGCGGCCGGTGTGGGTGCCGTGCTCCTGCTGGAGCACGCCATGCAGGGCGGCCCCCTCGTCGCCTCCCAGCCCGCCCTCACCCTGGGGGACGCCGCGGTGAGCCTCCTGCTCGGCGTCGTCCTCTACCAGGAGGACGTGCGCGCCGGCTGGTGGGTCGTGCCGCAGTTGATCGGCGTCGCCATGATCGTCATGGGTGTACTGACCCTCGCCCGGCGCGGCATCGACCTGCGCACCGGGCAATGAGCGCGCCATGCTGAGCCGGGTGGCGGAGTTGAACAAGATGCCCGGAGCCACCATGTGATGCACAGTGGTCGCAATCGCTCGGCGACCCAGAGGGACGGCATGTCACAGGCCGCTGCTTCCGACACCGACGGGGAGTCCCCGCCGGCCGCCAAGCTGCCGCTGTTCACCCTGACGGCCATGGTCGTCGGCTCGATGGTGGGCGCCGGGGTGTTCTCGCTGCCGGGGCGGTTCGCCGAGGAGACCGGCGTCGCGGGCGCGCTGATCGCCTGGGCCATCGCCGGCACGGGCATGCTGATGCTGGCCTTCGTCTTCCAGTCGCTCGCCGTACGCAGACCCGACCTCGACGCCGGTGTGTACGCCTACGCCAAGGCCGGCTTCGGTGAGTACCTGGGCTTCTTCGCCGCATTCGGCTACTGGGCCAGCACCTGTGTCGGCAACGTGACGTACTGGGTCCTCATCATGTCGACCATCGGCTCGATCTGGCCGGGCCTCGGCGACGGGGACACCGCCCTCGCGGTCGTCCTGTCCTCGATCGGCCTCTGGGCGTTCTTCTGGATGATCCGACGCGGCGTGAAGGAAGCGACCGCCATCAACAAGGTCGTCACGGTGGCCAAGCTCGTACCCATCGTGATCTTCGTCATCCTGGCCCTGGTGTACTTCCGGCCGAGTGTGTTCGCCGACAACTTCGGCGGCGCGGACTACGCCGGTTCCCTGTTCTCACAGGTGCGCGGCACCATGCTGGCCACCGTGTTCGTCTTCCTCGGCGTGGAGGGCGCCAGCGTCTACTCCCGGCACGCCAAGCGCCGGTCGGACGTGGGCAGGGCGACGGTGCTCGGCTTCCTCAGCGTGTTCGCCGTCTTCGCGTCGGTGACCATCGTGTCGTACGGCATCATGCCGATGGCCGAGATCGCCGAACTGCGCCAGCCGTCCATGGCGGGCGTTCTGGAGGAGGCCGTCGGCACCTGGGGCCGGGTGTTCATCAGTGTCGGCCTGATCGTGTCGGTGCTGGGCGCCTATCTGGCGTGGACGCTGATGGCGGCGGAGGTGCTCTTCGTCGCGGCCAAGGACGACGACATGCCGCGCTTTCTGCGCCGAGCCAACGCCGTCGACGTGCCCGTGCCGGCGCTGCTGATGACCTCGCTGCTCACCCAGGTGGTGCTGATCGCCACCAGTTTCTCGGACGACGCCTTCAACTTCGCGCTCAACCTGACCAGCGCGCTCTCGTTGATCCCGTATCTGCTGGCGGCGGGGTTCGCGGTGCGGATCGGTGCCCGTGCCGACCCGCTCACGGCGGGCGGCCGCACCTCCCGGCGCGAGTTGGTCGTCGGTGTCGTCGCCACGCTGTACACCGCGTTCCTCCTGTACGCGGCCGGCCTGAAGTTCGTGCTGGTCTCCTTCATCCTCTACGCCCCGGCGACCGCCCTGTTCGTGATGGCCCGCCGCGAACAGGGCCGACGGCTGTTCTCGCCCGGGGAACTCGTCGTGCTGGCCGTCTCCGTGGTCGGCGCGGTGCTCGGCATCGTGGCCCTGGCGGCCGGATGGATCAGCCTGTGAGCCGGGTCCCCGTCGTTTTCCCCCTCCCCCCGCCTCGTCCCGCATCCTTCAAGGAGGCCGTGTGAACAGCAACGAGAGCGCCGCTATGCCCGCGCTCGGCGTCCACTCCGAGGTCGGCAGGCTGCGCAAGGTCCTGGTGTGCTCCCCCGGCCTGGCGCACCGGCGGCTCACCCCGACCAACTCCGACGACCTGCTCTTCGACGACGTGATGTGGGTGGAGAACGCCCAGCGCGATCATGCCGCGTTCGTCGGCGAGCTGCGCCGGCGCGGGGTGGAGGTGGTGGAGCTGCACGATCTGCTGGCGCAGATCATGGCGATCCCGGAGGCGAAGACATGGCTCCTGGACCGGAAGATCACCGCCAACCAGGTCGGCGTCGGCCTCATCGACGCGACCCGCGCCTACCTGGAGACCGTGTCCCCCAGGGAACTGGCCGAGTACCTCGTCGGCGGGCTCGCCACCGGCGACCTGCCCGAGGACTTCCGCTCCCCCCACCTCACGCTGGCCCGCGAATCCACCGGTGCGCGCGAGTACCTGATGCCACCCCTGCCCAACACCCTGTACACCCGCGACACGACCTGCTGGCTGTACGGCGGGCTCACCCTCAACCCGCTGTACTGGCCCGCGCGGCACGACGAGACGCTGCTGATGAAGGCGATCTACACGTTCCACCCAGACTTCAGGGGATCGACGGTGTGGTGGGGCGATCCCGAGCTCGACTGGGGCGAGGCCACCTTCGAGGGTGGCGACATCATGCCGGTGGGCAACGGCGTCGTCCTCATGGGCATGAGCGAGCGCACCTCGCGTCAGGCCATCACCCAGGTGGCCGCCGCGCTGTTCCGCAACGGCGCCGCGCGGCACGTCGTGGTCGCCGGGATGCCGAAGCTGCGGTCCGCCATGCACCTGGACACGGTGTTCACCTTCGCCGACCGGGACGTGGTCACCCTCTACCCCCGGATCATGGACGGGGTGCACACCTTCTCCCTGCGTCCCGGCGACCGCGCGCCCGGCTTCGACATCATCGACGAGGGCACCACTCCCTTCGTGGACGTAGTCGCCAAGGCGCTCGGGCTGTCCTCGCTGCGGGTGGTGGAGACGGGCGGCGACGCCTACGCCTCCGAACGCCAGCAGTGGGACAGCGGCAACAACGCCGTCGCCGTCGAGCCCGGCGTGGTGTTCACCTATGACCGCAACACCCTCACCAACGCCCTGCTGCGTGAGGCCCGCATCGAGGTCGTCACCATCGTGGGCGCGGAACTGGGCCGGGGCCGCGGTGGGGGGCACTGCATGACATGCCCGTTGGTACGGGACCCCGTCGACTTCTGAGCGCGAGCCCCGCGGGCGCCGCACATCACCGCACGCCACCGCACCTCACCGGCAGAAACCGTACGCCTGCTCCAGCCACCGGTGCAGTGCCGTGTGCACGCTGCCCGGCAGCTCGCTGAGCTGGGCGATGGCGGCACGGTCCCCGGCGGAGGGCGCGATGCCCGCCGCGGTCAGGATGGCGAGCAGGTCCAGGCGGCGCAGGTCGACGGGGTCGATGCGGCCGGGGACTCGTTCGGCCGGGTTGGGCGGCTGGAGCAGGAAGTCGCCCTGGGCGTCGCGGGAGCGCGAGCGCGCCGGGTCTGGGGCAGCCGGGGCAGTCATCGTGTGCACAGCGCGGTCCTCCACTTGATGGGTCGCCGTTCTTGACGGCATGAGACACCGGGGCGGCGACGGTGGTTGCGGACCGCCCCGAGGACCACACGGTGGATGCAATCGGCGCCTTATCGCACCAACCGGCCCGGCACGGGCGCCGGCCGGCAGGCGTCCCACGTCCCCCGTGGCCGACGGCACGGCCCGCGGTGGGCGGCGGGAAGCGGGTGCCCAGCACCAGGGTGCCCCGTTCGGCGCACCGGAGCAGCGCCCGTGCGGTCTCCCGGCCCGCGTTGCTCCGTACGAGTGGTGGGTTTCCGGACACGGCCGTACGGTCGGTACGGGGAGACGGAGAGCGGAGACAAGCGACGCCGAGACGGCCGGGAGCAGACATGGGCAGGAACCCGATGAGAGCAGCGGTCACGCTCTGTGCCGCCGCCGCGCTCGCAGTACCCCTGGGCACGGCCTCCGCCGCACTGTCGGCGGAACCCGCGGCATCGACACAGCAGACGCGGGACCCCGTGCTGGTCGACTGCTCATGGCAGCCGGAGGTACGGCCCGAGGCGTTCCTGCTGGCCTGCGGTGACGGCAACAGCCGCCTGGTGTCGCTGCACTGGTTCCGGTGGGACGCGAACGCCGCGGTGGGCCGGGGCAGCAACGCCATCAACGACTGCGACCCGTACTGCGCCGCGGGCACGTTCCACTCGTATCCCGTGACCGTCCGCCTCGACCAGCCGCGGGTCTGGGAGAAGGACCCGGGCGAGCGGCACTACACCCGGATGACGCTGACCTACACCGACGGCAGGCCGGACGGAGCCCCTCGTGTCGTGACCTACTCCCTGTGGGCCTGACGGGACGGAGCGGTCAGTCCGGGAGCGCGAGGCGGCAGGTGTCGCCCGGCTGGAGGCGCACCGCGCGGTCCGGCAGCCGGACGTCGAACGGCAGGCTGCTGGACGTCGGCACGGCGATCTCCAGACTGCCGTGCTCCAGCCGGAGCCGTACGCCCCAGTGGCCCTGGTAGCGGATGGAGAACCCGTACGACGACAGCTCCGGCAGCGGCACCGGGTCCAGCCACAGGGCGCCCGCGCGGGTCTCCAGACCGGTCAGGCCGCGCTGGACGAGGTCGAGGGTGCCGGCCATGGCGCCGAGGTGGATGCCCTCGCCGGTGGTGCCGCCCTGGAGGTCGGCGACATCGCCCTTGAGGGCCTCCTGACAGAACGTCCAGGCCTCGGCGCGCCGGGCCCGGGCCAGGATCCAGCCGTGGACGAGCCCGCTGAGGGTGGAGCCGTGGCTGGTGCGGGCCAGGTAGTAGTCGACGGTGCGCTGCCAGGTCGCCTCGTCGAGGCGGCACCCCAGCCGCTCGAAGAGGGAACGGAGTTCGGCCGGTGAGAAGAGGTAGCCCAGCATCAGTACGTCGGCCTGCTTGGACACCTGGTAGTTGTTGACGCTGTCGTCCTCGGCCTCCAGGACGCGGTCGAGGCGCCGGATGTCGCCGTACCGCTCGCGCAGGCCCTCCCAGTCGAGTTCGGCGAGGTCGCCGTACCCGTCGAACTGACTCACGACGCCCTCGTGGAAGGGGACATGGAGGGTGCGGGAGACGTCCTCCCACTGTTCCAGTTCGCCGCCGTCCAGGGCGGTGCGCTCGACGAGTTCCCGGCGGCGGGGCTCGGGCAGGTCCGCCAGGACCTCCAGAGTGCGGGACAGGACCCAGGCGGCGGTGACGTTGGTGTACGCGTTGTCGTCGAGGCCCGGTTCCACGGCACCGGGGTAGGCCTCGTGGTACTCGTCGGGGCCGACGACGCCCCTGATGCGGTGCCTTCCCAGGTGCTCGTCCCAGGTGGCGGAGTCCGCCCAGAAGCGCGCGATCTGCAGCAGCATCTCGGCGCCCTTGGTGTGCAGGAACTCCTCGTCGCCGCTCGCCTCGCAGTACTGCCACACGTTGTAGGCGATCGCCGACCCCACATGGTGCTGGAGGTGCGAGTGGTCCGGCAGCCAGCGGCCCGAGTGCGGGTTGAGGTGGAGCTGCTGGGTCTCCTCGCGTCCGTCGCTGCCGCTCTGCCACGGGTACAGCGCGCCGCGCCTGCCGATCGCCCGGGCCGCGGCGCGGGCCCGTTCCAGGCGGCGGTGCCGGTAGTGGAGCAGGGCCCGGGACACCTCGGGGAAGTGCAGGTTGAGGTAGGGCAGGACGAACAGCTCGTCCCAGAAGACATGTCCCCGGTACGCCTCCCCGTGCAGCCCGCGCGCCGGTACGCCCACGTCGAGGTCGGCGGTGTGCGGGGAGAGGGTCTGCAGCACGTGGAAGAGGTGCAGCCGC
The DNA here is from genome assembly GCF_003671715.1 of Streptomyces sp. E2N166. Lineage (GTDB taxonomy): Bacteria > Actinomycetota > Actinomycetes > Streptomycetales > Streptomycetaceae > Streptomyces > Streptomyces thinghirensis. The sequence continues at coordinate 476,921 of NZ_RAIF01000006.1, forward strand.
AGGATGCTGCCCGCCTCGCCGGGTACGTCGAGTTCGGCGCGGCGCCACAGCTGGCCCCAGGCCGTCCGGTGCGACACCAGCAGTTCGTCGAAACCGGGGGCGTCGGCCACCCGGTCGACGGCGGCCTGCAGCGGGTCGCTGATCGCCGGGTCGCGTGAGGTGTGCAGGGCCACGACCTTGTCGACGGTGACGGTGCGGCCCGGCTGCGCACGCACGGTCGTGCGCTGGGTGACCCGCAGGTGTTCCCGAGCCGGGCTGACGGGCGCGTCGGCCGTCGTACGGGCCGCCATGCCGACCCGGATGTCCGAGGTGCGGGTGCGGCAGCGCAGCCATACCGTGCCGTCGTCGGCGCTGCCGGTGTGCACGTGGGTCAGGTGACGGCCCTCCAGGTCCCGGTAGCGCGGCACCCCGGAGTTGGTGACGCCGCCGTCGAGGGCCGCCTCCACGTCGAGGTCCGCCGTACCCGCGTCGACCGTGAACTCCGTGCGCATCGCGGCGAGGTGGGGGTCGGCCATGTGCACCAGACGCAGCTGGCGCACGGACAGCGCGCGTCCCTGCCCGATCCCGAAACGGGTACGGCGCTCCAGTACTCCCGAGTCCAGGTGCACGGTCTGGCGGTGGTCGAGCACGTCGGCGGTGTCCGGAGTGAGCCAGTCCCCGCCGGCGACCCGGAAGCGCAGTGGCAGCCAGTTCGGGAGGTTGACCATGTCCTCGTTGTCCACTTGCCCCACCTCTCGTCCGGCGACGGTGGAGGTGAGCCGGTTGTAGCAGCCGGCCACGTAGGTGCCCGGGTAGTGCACGTCGTCCGCGACGCACTCGGGCAGCGCTCCGCGGGTGGCGAAGTAGCCGTTGCCGAGTGTGCACAGCGACTCGCGCAGCCGCTCCTCAGCGGGGTCGTAGTGATCGTAGTCCCAGGTCGTGGGTGTCGCCGTCACCGCGAGCCCGCCCAGGACCAGTCGGCGACCTCGGGCAGGTCCACTCCGTGTTCGCGGATCCAGTCGTGGTGGCGCAGCCTGGTGTCCTCCATGCGCTGCCGTACGGCCGCCGCGCGCACGGCGAGGCCGGGCACGCGGTCGATGACGTCCATGACCAGGCGGTAGCGGTCCATGTCGTTGCCGACCACCATGTCGAAGGGTGTGGTCGTGGTTCCGATCTCCTTGTAGCCGCGCACGTGCAGATGTGCGTGGCCGGTGCGCCGGTAGGAGAGGCGGTGGATCAGCCAGGGGTAGCCGTGGTACGCGAAGATGACCGGCTTGTCGGCGGTGAACAGACCGTCGTACTCGAAGTCGCTCATGCCGTGCGGGTGTTCCCCGCTGGGCAGCAGCCGGGCGAGGTCGACGACGTTGACCACGCGTACGGCGAGGTCGGGCAGGTGGCGGCGGATCAGCTGGGCGGCGGCCAGTACCTCCTGGGTCGGGACGTCGCCCGCGCAGGCGAGCACCACGTCGGGGTCGCGGCTGCCGTCCTCGGTGCCGGCCCAGTCCCAGATGCCGGCGCCCCGGGCGCAGTGCACCTTCGCCTGTTCCATGGACAGCCAGTCGAAGCAGGGCTGCTTGCCGGCGACGATGACGTTGACGTAGTCGCGGCTGCGCAGGGCGTGGTCGGCGACGGAGATCAGGGTGTTGGCGTCCGGCGGCAGGTAGACCCGCACGGCCTCGGGGCTCTTGTTGAGGATGTGGTCGACGAAGCCGGGATCCTGGTGGGAGAAGCCGTTGTGGTCCTGGCGCCACACATGGGAGGTGAGCAGGTAGTTGAGGGAGGCGATGGGGGCGCGCCAGGGCAGGCGGCGGGTCACGCGCAGCCACTTGACGTGCTGGTTGACCATCGAGTCGACGATGTGGACGAACGCCTCGTAGCAGGAGAAGAGTCCGTGCCGGCCGGTGAGGAGATAGCCCTCCAGCCAACCCTGGCAGGTGTGTTCGGAGAGGATCTCCATCACGCGGCCGTGCCGGTCGAGGTCCTCGTCGACGGGCAGCGTCCGTTCCTGCCATGCCTTGCCGCTGGCGGCGTAGACGGCCTGGAGGCGGTTGGAGGCGGTCTCGTCGGGGCCGACGAGGCGGAAGTCGCGCCGGCCGGCGGTGGCGGCCATGACGTCCGCCAGCAGGTCGCCCAGGACCCGGGTGGGTTCGTGCGTGCTCGCGCCGGGTTCGTCGACGGGGACGGCGTACTTCTCCAGTGGCGGCAGGGGCAGCTCACGCAGCAGGAGTCCGCCGTTGGCGAAGGGGGTGGCGCCCAGTCGGCGTGCCCCCTGCGGGACGGTGGCGAGGACCGCGGACCGCGGTGCCCCGGCGTCGTCGAACAGTTCCTCGGGCCGGTAGGAGCGCAGCCACTGCTCCAGCTGCGCGAGGTGCTCCGGATTGGTCCGTACGGCGGACAGCGGCACCTGGTGGGAGCGCCAGGTGTTCTCCACGGGCAGGCCGTCGACCTCGGCCGGGCCGGTCCAGCCCTTGGGGGTGCGCAGTACGATCACCGGCCAGCGGGGACGGTCGCCGGCGCCGTCCTCGCGGGCGGCGCGCTGGATGGCGGCGATGCGGTCCAGGGCGGTGTCCATGGCGTGGGCCATCGTGCGGTGGACGGCGGCCGGTTCGTCGCCGGTGACGTGGATCGGGTCGTGTCCGTAGCCGCGCAGGAGTTCGTCGAGTTCGGCCTCGGGGAGGCGGGCGAGCACCGTCGGGTTGGCGATCTTGTAGCCGTTGAGGTGCAGGATCGGCAGTACGGCGCCGTCGTTGACGGGATCGAGGAACTTGTTGGAGTGCCAGGAGGCCGCCAGCGGGCCGGTCTCCGCCTCGCCGTCGCCGATCACGCAGGCGACCACCAGGCCGGGGTGGTCGAAGGCGGCGCCGTAGGCGTGCGAGAGCGAGTAGCCGAGCTCGCCGCCCTCGTGGATCGAGCCCGGCGTCTCGGGTGCGACATGGCTCGGCACGCCGCCGGGGAACGAGAACTGCTTGAACAGCCGGCCCATTCCGCTCGCGTCCCGGGTGATGTCCGGGTAGGTCTCGGTGTACGAGCCCTCCAGCCACGAGTTGGCCAGGACGGCGGGCCCGCCGTGGCCGGGGCCCCAGACGCACAGGGCGTCGAGGTCCCGGGCCTTGATCACCCGGTTGAGGTGGGTGTGGACCAGGTTGAGACCGGGTGAGGTGCCCCAGTGGCCGAGCAGCCGGGGCTTGACGTGTTCGGGGCGCAGTGGCTCGGTCAGCAGGGGATTGCCCATCAGATAGATCTGGCCGACGGAGAGGTAGTTCGCGGCGCGCCAGTGGGCGTCCAGACCGGCGATCTCCTCGTCCGTGAGCCCGGAGGGCGCCTGCTGCGTGTCGGCGGACATCGGTGGTCCTTTCCGTGTCGGGACAGCGGTCGGGCCGGATGGGCACGGTCGTCCCGTGCCCATCCCAACCCTGCGCAGACCGGTCGGGTACCCGACAGGGCCGTTCGGGTCACGTCGGTTTCCGAACGGGGGCCGGGCCGGCCCCGTACCGGGAGGTGGTGCGTGACACGAGCAGCACGGCCGTCACCGGCGCCGACCCCGGTGCCGACCGTGCCGATGCACCGTGTACCCCAACTTCTGTGCCACACACAGGAGTTGCCTCGCACGGACGGAACCCACGCTTCCGTCTGGCCAATACCCGGCGGCGGCTTCCCGGCGGTGCCCGCGCTGGTGACGGTGCCGGCCGTGCCGATGAGCGCGGCTGTGGGCACGAGCCCGGTGGTGGCCATGGCCAACGCGCTGGTGGTCCTCGCGGCCCGGGGCCCGGCCTTCTCGGGCGTGACCATCATCTGCGGCCTGGCCGCCGCGCCGGCCAGGCTGCCGCACAACCGGCCCACGGGGGACGACATCCCGTTCACCGAGACGCCGGCGCGCCTGGAGGGCCGAGAAGCCTAATTTTGCATGACGTGCATCTTTGCATACCATGCAACTTATGTCGGAGAAGAGTGCCGCGGGAGGCGGTCTGCGGGAGCGGAAGAAGCGGGCCACGCGTGCCGCCCTCACCGAGGCCGCGGTACGCCTCGCCGCCGAACACGGAGCGGAGAAGGTCACCGTCGAGGCGATCAGCGCCGCGGCCGGCGTGTCGGTGCGAACCTTCTTCAACTACTTCGACACCCGCGACGACGCCTTCGTCGTCATCGACGCCGACGCGGGCGTACGCCTGCGGCACGCCGTAATCGACGCACCGGCCGGTCTCTCCCCGCTGGAAGCCCTGCGCGAAGCCATGGCGGCCGAGCTCGCGGAGGCGGAGCAACACCACGAGCTGTGGCGGCTGCACGCCGAGGTGCTGCATGCCTCACCGCACCTCCTGGCACGCGGCGTCGGGGCGCACATGGCGGCCGAGGCGGACCTGGCGGAAGCCATCGCCGAACGCCTCCACGGCGCCGGGGGCGGCGATCGCCCCGGTTCCGGGCCCGGAGGAGGCGAGGAACGGCGCGCGGCGCCGGGCCTCTACCCGCGACTGCTGGCCTCGGTGGCGAACGCCGCGGTGCGGACCAGCATGGACCATTGGTCCGCCCATCAGGAGGACGCCGCCTTCCTCGACGTGTTCCACGAGGTGTTCGCCCTCCTCGCCGCCGGTCTCCCGGCACCTCCCGCGTAGCCTCCGCGCCGGACTCGCGCGACCTATCAGACCACCACCGAAAGAGATGCTGTGACCGCATCCCAGGCGCCCGCCGACGCGCCTTCCACCTCCATGACCCCACGTCAGATACTCCAGGCCATGTCCGGCCTGATGGCCGGCATGTTCGTCGCCATCCTGGCCGGCACCGTCGTCTCCAACGCGCTGCCCACGATCATCGCCGACCTGGGTGCCAGCCAGTCCTCCTACACCTGGGTCGTCACCTCCGAACTGCTGGCGATGACCGCGACGGTGCCCCTGTGGGGCAAGCTGTCCGACCTCTTCAACAAGAAGCTCCTGCTGCAGCTCTCGCTGGCCATGTTCGTGGTCGGCTCGCTGCTGGCCGGCTTCTCCCACGGTGTGGGGCTGCTGATCTTCAGCCGCGTCGTGCAGGGCATCGGCGCGGGCGGTCTGACCGCCCTCGCGCAGGTCGTGATGGCCTCCGTCATCCCGCCCCGCCAACTGGGCAAGTACGCCGGCATCTTCGGTGCCGTCTTCGCCGTGGGCACCGTGGCCGGTCCGCTGATCGGCGGTGTCCTGGTGGACACCTCGTGGCTGGGCTGGCGCTGGTGCTTCTTCATCGGCGTGCCGTTCGCGCTGCTCGCCATCGCGCTGCTGCAGCGCACGCTGCGGCTGCCCACCGTGTCGCGCAAGGTGCGCATCGACTGGCTCGGCGCCTTCCTGATCGTCGCCGGTGTCTGCGCGCTGCTCATCTGGGTGTCGCTGGCCGGCAACGAGTTCGACTGGGCGTCCTGGCAGACCGGTGCGCTCGCCGGCGGTGGCGTGCTGCTGCTGGTCGCCGCGGTCATCGTCGAAGGCCGCACTCCCGAGCCGGTCATCCCGCTCGGCATCTTCCGCAACCGCACGGTCACGCTGACCACCGTCGCCAGCCTCCTGGTCGGTGTCGCCATGTTCGGCGGAACCGTCTTCCTCTCGCAGTACTTCCAGGTCTCCCTGGGCAAGTCACCGACCGTCGCGGGTCTGATGAGCCTGCCCATGATCCTCGGCCTGCTGGTGTCGTCCACCGTCGCCGGGCAGGTGATCAGCCGGACCGGCAAGTGGAAGCGGTACCTGGTGGCGGGCGCGGCCCTCATGGCCGTCGGCCTCGCGCTGCTCGCCACCATCGACGCCCAGACGCACTTCGGTCTGCTCAGCCTCTACATGGCGATCCTCGGCGTCGGCGTCGGCATGCTGATGCAGAATCTGGTGCTGGCCGCGCAGAACGACGTGCCCGCCGCCGACCTGGGCGCCGCGACCTCCGTACTGTCCTTCTTCCGCAGTATGGGCGGCACCATCGGCGTCAGCGTCCTCGGCGCGATCCTCGCCAACCGGGTCGCCAGTGAGATGACCAAGGGGCTCAGCAGCGCGGGCATCACCGTGCCCGGCGGTGAAGGCTCGGGCGAGGGCAGCGTCCCGGACATGTCCACGCTGCCCGCGCCGATGCGGTCCGTCGTCGAGCACGCCTACGGTGTCGCCACGGCCGACCTGTTCCTCGTCGCCACGCCGTTCGCGCTGCTGGCGCTGGTCGCCGTCGTGTTCCTGAAGGAGAAGCCGCTCAAGACCACCAGCGGCATGGAGCGCCTCGCCGAGGAGTCCGGCGAAGCGGCCGCCGTTCCGGCCGAGAAGGGGCCGGCGGCGCCGGTCGGCTGACCGCCGGCGGGCAGGGTGCGCACCATGACCTGTTGCGGGCCGGCGCCCGCGTACTGGGCCGCCCACACGGTCCGGGTGCTGGTCGGGCCGGCGACGCCGAAGACCTGGTTGTACTGGGTGGCGATGCCGAGAACGGCGACGGCCGGGTAGATGCCGGTGGCGATCCGAGGGGCCGGGCGCGTCGGGTCAAGGCTTTGGGCCAAGGAGAGCGCCGCACGGGCGGCGGGAGGACGTCCCGCCGCCCGTGCGGCGTGGTGGGTCCGGTGCCTCAGATGCCGAACGGTGCCGCGTAGCGGACGGTGCCGGCGGGCAGCGGGTGGGCGGCATCCAGGGTGAGGACCATGAGGGCCTCGTCCGGGACGTCGATGGTCAGGCCGATGCCGTGGGCGGAGGCCCGGCCGAAGCCGAACCGCGGGTAGTACTCCGGGTGTCCGAGGACGACGACATGGTGCTCGCCCAGACGCCCGGCCGCGGCGAGCGCCGCCCGGACGGCCGCCGCGCCGGCGCCGCCCTTCTGCTGATCGGGCCGGACGGCTACGGGCGCCAGGCGGGTTCGGGTCATGACGGAGTGAGGATCCGTTTCCGGGTTGCGTTCGACTGGGTCAGGCCATGGCCCGGGACGCGAGAAAGACCCGGGCGCCGCGCGGAGCGGCTCGGTCTTGTCGCCCTCGTTCATCAGCCAGACGTAGGCCGGCACGTCGTCACCGGGCTGCCACGGGTCTCCCTCGGGCTCCGCCACGTGGGCGTAGCGGATCAGGACGGGGCCGACGCTCGCGTTCTGGCCGGGCGCGTGCCAGTCCCGTGGTCCCAAACCGTCGTCCCCGCCGCAGCCACTCAGCGAAAGAGCCGTCGCGGCGCTGGCGAGTGACCGCGTCTGTTAAGATCCTCAGCGAACTGACGCCTTCCCGGGCTCGGACACGTATCCGCCGGGGAGGCTTTTTTCATGCCCTGGAGGGCCAGTCGATCAGTCCCCGCGAAGGAGTCCCATGTCAGTCGTTGTGCGCCCCGCGACCGCTGCCGACCGTCCGACGGTGGAACGGTTGTGGCTGATGTTCCGCCATGACATGTCGGAGACGGACGGCCGGCTGCCAGGCCCGGACGGAACCTTCCGCGCCGATCGGCTCCGGGCGGCCTTCACCGACGCCGACTGGGCGCCGTACCTGTTGTCGAGTGGGAACCGCCCCGCCGGTTTCGCGTTCGTGCGCAACCTGACCGCCGCGTACTGAACAGCTTCTTCGTCGTCCGCGGAGGGCGCAGGAGAGGGATCGGGCTGCGGGCCGTCCAGGAGATCGTGGCCAGGCACCCGGGGCGGTGGGAAGTCGCCTTCCAGGACGCCAACCAGGCCGCGGTTCGCTTCTGGCGCCACGTAGCCGCCGAGATCGCGGGCGAGGCATGGGCCGAGGAGCGCAGGCCGGTACCCCATCGTCCGGACCTGCCACCGGACGTCTGGATCTCCTTCGGCGTGAACTCTACGGCCACGAGTTGAGCCGGCCGGCCGACCGGCCGTAGCCCGGGCTCACAGGAACCGGCGGATGGGCCGGACGGCGACCTCACGCACCCGCTGGACGGCGGAGCGTCTCTTCCACCGGCCCGCCCTGATCAGGGTGCTGGCCGCGATGTCCGCCTCGAAGTGATCGTCCAGTGTCGCGGTGAACTCCGGGTTCAGCACGGCCAGCATGACCTCCTCGTCGTGGTCGAGAGAGCGGCGGTTGAAGTTGGTCGAGCCGATCAGGGCGGCGACGCCGTCCACGGTGATGACTTTGGCGTGCATCATCGTCGGCTGGTACTGGTAGATCTTCACCCCGCACGCGGTGAGGTCCTCGTAGTAGTGCTGCCCGGCCAACTGGCAGACCCGTTTGTCGGTGTGCGGCCCGGGCAGCACGATCTCCACCTCGACCCCGCGGCGAGCGGTGGCGCACAGCAGCTCGACGAAGTACTCGTCCGGTGAGAAGTACGCGGTGGCCAGGCGGACGCGTTCCTCGGCCGACTCCAGCATCACGCGGATCAGGGTCTGCATGTCCTGCCAGCCGAAGCTCGCCGAACCGCGCACCACCTGAACGATCGCGTCGCCCTGGCGCGGGTGCGTGACGAACCGGTCCCGGTCGTCGAAGAGTTCGTCGTGGCACTCCGCCCAGTTCTGCGCGAAGGCCGCGGCGACGCCGTCCACCGCGGGGCCCCGGACCTCGACGTGGGTGTCACGCCACTCGTTCGGGTTGCGCGCGTCACCGCACCACTCCTCGGCGATCCCCACCCCGCCGGTGAAGGCGGTCTCCTCGTCGACGACGAGGACCTTGCGGTGACAGCGGTGGTTCTGCTTGAGCGGCGACAGGTACAGCGGCTTGCGGAACCACGCCACCTGCACCCCCGCCCGCTCCATCGTCCGCAGCTGCTCGGCCTCGATCAGCCTGCTGCCGAACCCGTCCAGCAGCAGCCGGACCCGAACCCCGGCACGGGCCCGCTCCGCGAGGGCCTCGGCGAAGCGGCGGGCGATGTCGCCCTTCCAGTACACGAACGTCATCATGTCCACCGTGTGCTCGGCACGGCGGATACCGGCCAGCATCGCGGCGAAGATCTCGTCCCCGTTGCGCAGGACGGTGAGCGCGTTGCCCTCGGTGGCCGCGATCCCGATCAGCCGCTCCAGACGCCGCCGTATCGGCGTGACGCGGGCGTCGACCGAGGCAGTGGCGGCGCCCGTCCCCGGCGCCTTCGGGGCCGGCGGAGTCAGTCCGGGCGGTTCCTGCGTGCTGGTCATGGCATTCCCTGGCCGGATCACGACGAGGAAACATCGGGCCGCGGCGCCCGGTCCGGCACGGGCTGAGCGGCGAGCCGACTGTACCTCCGGCCACCGGGCCCGCGCGGACCTGCCCACTCGCCCGGGCGCCTGGGCGGGGCGGCCGGCATGCCGGCCGGCCCGGCGCCCGTCGGACGCCGCCGGCCGCTGCTCCACCCCGGCCCGGTGATGCTTCTTGCGGCCGGTGGGTGCCGGACGGCAGGCTTCGGGGTGTGGCCACTTTGCTTATCGTGCATCACACGCCGTCGCCGAACTGCCAGGCGATGCTGGAAGCCGTCGTGTCCGGGGCGACCGCGCCGGAGATCGAGGGGGTGCGGGTGGTCCGGCGCGCGGCGCTGGCGGCCACCGCCGTCGACGTGCTGGAGGCCGACGGATACCTGCTGGGCACCCCGGCGAACCTCGGCTACATGTCCGGGGCTCTGAAGCACTTCTTCGACCAGGTCTACTACCCCTGCCTGGACCAGACCCGGGGCCGGCCCTTCGGCTACTACGTGCACGGCGGCAGCGACACCACCGGCGCGGTGCGCGCCGTCGAGTCGGTCACGACGGGGCTCGCCTGGCAGCGCGCGGCGCCGGTGGTGAGCGTGGCCGGCGGGCCCGGCAAGGCCGATCTGGAGGCCTGCTGGGAACTGGGGGCCACGCTCGCCGCCGGGCTGATGGACTGACCGGCGCGGATCGGAGCGGGTCGATGGCCCCGGACGCGGGGAGGCGGGCCGGGGCTCGTCAGCCCGGTTCCAGTGACTTCACCCACTCGGGCCGTCGCTCGCGTTACTCCAGCCACGCGGCCTTTCTCGGCCGGCGGTCGTTCTCCGCCACGCCGACGGGCCGGGGCCGGCCGTCTGCCTGACCGTCCCCGGTGCCGCCCGCCCGTCAGCTCTTGGGCATCAGGACGGTGTCGATGATGTACCCGTTGGCGTTGGCGGTCCTGACGTTGCCGCAGGCGACCTTGGCCGAGTCGTTGACCGTGTAGGACTCGTCCGAGCCGGACGTGGTCAGCTTGGACTTCTGCAGCGTCTCGAAGGAGCCGTTCTCCAGGTCAGTGTGGGAGCAAGCTTCCGGCCCACGACGTGGTAGGTCAGGATGTCGGTGAGCATCGCCTTGTCGTCGAGGACCTTGTCCAGGTCGGCCTTCGGGATCTTCGCGAAGGCGTCGTTGGTCGGCGCGAACACCGTGATGTTCTCGGCGCTGTTCAGCGTGTCGACCAGGCCGGCCTTCTTCACCGCCGTGACCAGCGTGGACAGCGCCGGGTTGTTCGAGGCGGCGGTGGCCACCGGGTCCTTGGCCATGCCGTCGAAGGAACCGGCACCGTCCTTCGGCACCGACGAACACGCCGGACCGAACGGCTCGACCGTGCCGGCCATGTCGCCGCCGGTGCCGGCGGACTGGTCTTCGCCGGCCGAGGAGGCCGCGGGGGCCGAGGAGGCCGCCTGGGCGGAGTCCGGCGAGTCGCCGCCGCCGCCGTCGGAGCAGGCGACCAGGGCCAGGGGAAAAGGCGCTCAGAGGGACGTCGCGGCGCGCAGGATGAGGAACATCGTGACGGCGGCGTTCGCGGAGGACATCGCCGACACGGCGGTTCCGGCGGCCGCGGCCCATGCCGCCAGGCCCACCGAGGTGAAGACCGAGGGCCAGGTGCGGACGGCGGGAGCCGGGCCCAGCAGGGCCGCCACCCGGCGTGGTACCGGACCGGGTGCCGCCAGGCCGGCGAGGGTGGCGACCGGGGTGCCCCGGGAGACGAGGGCCGCCTTGCCGATCGCGGTCGCCACCACGCGGCGGCTGCCGACCGCCCGCGCGGCCGCCTCGTCCGCCCACCGCTCCGCCGTGTAGGACACGGCGGTACGCAGCGGCCGCAGGAACGGGTTGGCCAGGGCGGCGAGCCGGACGGCGAGCAGGAAGCGATGGTGCCGGCCGGTCAGGTGGGCCCGCTCGTGGGCGAACAGCGCGCGCCGCTCGGCCGGTGCGAGGCAGTCGAGCAGGGCCGTGGTCACCACCACCCGGTCCCGGCGTCCGCCGGGCAGCGCGTACGCGTAGGGCACGTCGTCCGGCAGTACGGCCACCGAGGTGCCCGGCAGGCCGGCCAGCGCGCGGTGGGCACCGCGACGCACCCTGCCGTGCCGCCACAGGGCTCGCGCCGAGGCCACGACCACCGCGCACAGCGCGGGGATCGCCGCCTTGCCGACGACCTCGTCGTACGGCACCGCCGCCCGCACCTCCGGGTCGGACCAGCCGTCCGGCAGGGGGTTGCCCGGCAGCTGCGCGGTGCCGACCACCATCACCAGGGCCAGGCACACCGTGCTGCACAGGGCCATCACCGCGGCCACGGCGGTGAGGAGCCGGGTCGCGGTACGCGGGTGCAGACGCTGTTCCGCCAGCCGGGCGACCGGCCACGCCGTCAACGGCAGGACCAGCGGCAGAAAGACGAATACCCCCATGCGGCGTCAGCCGTCCCCCGCGTCGGGTAGGTGACCCAGCAGTTCGCGCAGCAGCCGTTCGTCGTCCGGGTCGAGGCCGGTGACGAAGCTGGCCAGTACCGCTTCCCGGTCGCTCTCGGCGTCCAGGACCTTGCGCATCTTCCGCGCGGCCAGGCCCGCCTGGTCCGAGGCCGGTGTCCAGGCGAAGGAACGGCCCGCGCGCTCGCGGCCCACCGCGCCCTTCTCCAGCAGCCGGGTCAGGATCGTGATCACCGTGGTGTAGGCGAGGTCGCCGCCCAGTCGCTCCTGCACCCAGCCGGCCGTCGCGGGTCCGTCCGCCTCGCGCAGTGCCGACAGCACCAGCGCCTCCAGCTCGCCCTGCCCCCGCCGCCGCGGACGCCGGTGATCGCTCACGGCCCGTCTCCTTCCGCCGCAGTGCCACGTCTGTCCGATGTCTGTCCGAGCCGACATCGTATAGACGCGCCGACCCCGTCAGCCGCCCAGGCGCCTGGCGTACGTCACGAAACCGGCCACCGTGCCGTCCCGGACAGCGACCAGTTCGTCGGGAACATGCCGGACATCACCCGTGGTACCGGTCAGTGGTCCGCGGCGCAGCAGCCGCCCGCGCCGTCACCGGTGGCCGGCGCGGTGCCGAGGCGGCAGTAGCAGGAGGCCTCGACCGGTACGTCCGCCAGGGCGGTGGCGAGCTTCAGTTGCTGTGCCACGATCCCCGCCTCACCCTCCTTGCCCAGGCGCACCAGGCACTCGTGGAGCCCGTGCAGGGCCCAGACGTTGCCCGGGTGCTGCAGGGCGCGGGGCAGGGTGTCGTCCAGGCCCAGATCGGCCCGGTAGACCGCTTCGGCCTCCGCGACCCGGCCCTGTTCCAGGAGCAGGGCACCGTAGGCGTGCCGGGTGGGCTGCATCCAGCCCCACGGTTCGTCGTAGGGGAGACCGTCGTCCAGTTCGATCGACCGCTCCAGGGCGGCGAAGGCGGCGGCGTGGTCGCCCTTGCGGTACTCCAGTTCGCCGTCGAGCATGGCGGAGGCGATGGCGAGGATGTCGGCGCAGGTGTTGTTGAACAGCGTGCGCGTCTCCGGCACCCGGGCGACCGCCTCGCGGAACAGGACGCGTTCGCCCTCCGCCTCGGCGACCTTGCCGGTGGCGGAGAGGGCGACCCCGCGGGCGTAGTGGAGCATCGCGGTCGTCACGCAGTACAGGCGCGAGTCGGCGGGCAGCGGCAGCCCGAGGACGTCCGCCCAGCGGCCGAACCGGATCAGGACGTGCACCCGCATGGCCACGAAACCCTCCAGCCAGTCGGCCATCGGCGGGCTTTCGACGCGCAGCAACTCCTCGGGGACGGACGCCTCCAGCTGCGCGGCGGTCTCCAGTGCCACTTGGTACTGGCCGAGGAACATCGCGCCGTAGATCCTGAAGTGGTAGTTGTGCGAGCGGTAGAGGGTGTAGAAGTTCATCGCCCCGGCCCGCGCGCGGTACTTCTCGTCGGCGGCGATCGCGGCAGTGTTGTCCGACACGACGCGCCGGTAGTCGCCGCACAGCACTTCGAGGTGGGACGGCATGTGGTTGAGGTGCCCGGCGTCGGGGACCAGGCCGCGCAGCCGGTCGGCGACGTCGAGGGCCGCCTCGGGGGTGGCGGACATCTCCATCAGGTGGACGTACATGTGCAGGACGCCGGGGTGCTCGCGTCCGCCCTCGGTGGCCAGGGCCCGGTCGAGGACTCCCTTCGCCTCCAGGGTGCGGGCGCCCTCGGCCGGCAGTCCGGTGCGCAGGTCCCAGAGCTGCCAGGGCGTCAGGTTCATGAGCGCGTCGGCGTAGAGGGTGGTCACGTCCAGGTCGTCGGGGGCGGCTTCGTGGACGGCCCGCATGCTCTCGGCGTACGGCTCGTTCCACACCGAGCAGTCCTCGACGGCGCGCGCCTGCGGGTAACGGGCGCGCAGGGCGCCGATCAGGGCGCGTTCGAGCGGGGTGGCGGAGTGGGCCGCCTTCTCGTGGGCGAGTTCGACGGCGGCGTGGGTGCGGTCGACGGTGCGCGTCAGCTCCGCGGTGTCGAAGGCCTCCCACGGCTTGTTGTAGTTCGGGCCGAGGGCGTAGGCGATGCCCCAGTGGGCCATGGCGCAGTCCGGGTCCGCCGCGGCGGCGGCCTCGAAGCAGGCGACGGCCTCCTCGTGGTGGAAGGCGTACGTCCACACCAGCCCGCGGTCGAACCACCGCTGGGCCTCGGGGGACGAGGTCGTCACCGGACGGCCGTGGGTGCCGAGGTCGTAGTAGTCCATGGGGTCCATGAGGGGACGTATACCGCACTCCGGTACGGCCACGGAGTACTTCGCGGGACGGACACACCGACCGGTGTCCCCGCCGGGCGCGGTGCGCCCGGCGGGGGGGGTGGGGGGCGGGGTGTCGCGGATCAGCGGATCAGCCGAAGTCGACGTCGCTGCACAGGAAGTACGTCTGGTCCATGTGCGACGCCTGCCAGATCGTGTACACGACGTGCCGGCCGCTCAGACCCGAGGTGCTCACCGGGATCTCGTAGTTCTGGCTGGGGGCGTAGCTGCCGGTGGTCGCGACCAGTTGGAGGTCGTCCCAGCCGAGGGACTGCGTGGCGGGGTCGAAGCCCTGCTGGGTGACGTAGACCTTGAAGTAGTCGGCGCCGTGGCTGGCCTGGTCGTACAGCTTGACGGTGAAGTTGTCGGTGACGTCCGTGGTCTGCCAGGCGCCAACGGTGTCCAGGGAGTTGTAGCGCCCGCCCTCGGTCCGGCCGCCGCTGCACAGCTGGCCGTCGGGCACGACCGCCTCGAAGTTGCCCGCGGAGCCGTTGCGGTACAGGCCGTTCCAGTTCCACATGGCGTTGGGGTTGTCCTGCCAGGCCTGCCAGCACATGGGGTCTTCCTGCGCCATGGCGGGGTTCTGGAAGTCGTCGCCCCAGCGCTGCCAGCAGCCGTAGTTCCGGGAGGCGGGGTCGACGACCGAGCCATGGGCGACGGCGGTGCCGCTCCAGGGGATCAGGGTGAGCAGTGCCGCGGTCACGGTGCCGAGGGCCACGGTCGACGCATGCCGGATTCGCTTGTTGCGATCATGACAAGTCATGACGTCCTTCTTTCGCGTGGGGGGACAGGTGATGGGGGGGGTCGCACACCGGAAGCATCAGTGGGAGCGCTCCCAAAGCCTCTCGGAGAACAGGCTGCGCCCGGACAAACGGAATGGCAATAGTTGAAATGCGCCAGTTCCCGCCCGGCGATGGCGTGTTCGATGCGGTCGCGACGACGGGCGGACGGGGCCCGGCCCTGTCCGCCCGTCGTCACGACGGCGTCATGCCGGTGTCACAGTGAGCGCCGCCTGGAGCGGATCAGCAGCACACAGCCACCGGCGAAGAGGACGCCTCCGGCGGCCGCGGGCCACAGGCCCAGGCCGGAGCCCGTCTCCGCGAGGCCGCCCTGCGTCGCCTGCGGTTCGGTCGCCGACCCGGCCGCGGCGTCGTCAGCGCCGCCCGTGCCCTGCGTCGCCCCGGGTGTGGGCGCGGCGCCGCTCGCGGCGTCCGGTGTGTCGTCGGCTGTGCCGTCGGCGGGTGTCGTCGCGGCCCTGGGCTCGGCACGCGGGGAGGCGTCGTCGTCCCTTTCCTGGGCCGGGGGCGCGGGCGCCTCCTCGTCGTTCTGCCCGGTGCCGCTCCCCGCGCCCTTCCCCTCGTCCGCTCCGGCGCCCCGGCCGTCCTGCCCGGGGTCCACGGGCGCCGGGGCCGTGGCGGTCTGCTCGGCCGGGGGCTCGGAGGCGTCGGGATTCTCGGTCGGCTGCTGCTGCGGGTCCTCCGTGGGGCCCTCCGTGGGGTCCTTCGTGGGGTTCTCGGTCGGCTGCTCCTGCGGGTCCTCCGCGGGGTCCCCGGTCGGCTGCTCCTGCGGGTCCTCGCCCTGGCCGGGCTCCGATCCCGGGGGCGTGTCCGGACCGCAGTCGCGGCCGCTGTTGATGCAGTCGGCCATCTCCCGCATCAGGTCCTCGTCGAAGACGTTGATGAAGTCGCTGTGGTCCGTCACCGGCTTGTGCAGCTGCTCGGGGAAGGAGTCCACGGCGAACAGCGGCACGGTCCTGCCGCCGTCCTGGAGGCTGGGCGCGTCCACGTCGTACACGACGCGCTGGACCAGCCGGGGGATGGCCCGGAATCCCTCGGGGCAGCTGCCGTCGGCGGCGGCGAAGGCCACGTGGGTGCGGTGGTTGGCGCTGTCGATGTTGCGGCCGTCCCAGCAACTCTGGAAGGTGAAGGTGCGCACCACGTCACTGCCGGACGGACAGAGCGGGTACTTGTCCTTCAGCTGCCGGTCCTCGAAACCGGTGCAGCTCCAGGAGGCGTTCGCGTTGGTGTTGCCGTTGACGAACGCCTTCGCGTCACCGGTGATGATGCGCAGCAGCCGCGGCATCTCCGTGACCTCGCCGCGCTCGTTGCCCACGAACGTCAGTGTCACCTCGGCGGGCGTGACGATCTCGCCGGCGTTGCCCTCGATGCCGCCGCCGGGTGACTCGGCGTCCTGTTCGACGGTGCCGTTCTGGAGCCTGAGCACGGGCCAGTAGTACGAGGACTTGTCGCCCTGGTCGGCGCAGCTCGTGCCGGCGGCGGCCAGGTCCTCGTCGCTGGAGAAGGCGTCGTTGGCCTGATTGCCGACGTAGTCGTGGAAGTGGTGGGCCCCGTTGCTGACGCCGGGGGCGGCGATCAGGTTGTCCGAGTTGAAGAGTCCCTCGGCGTTGACGCCGCAGCTGGTGGCGAAGGAGCCGGTCGAGGCGTTCTTCTGCCGGGGTGCCCGCACGGCGTTCGGCTCAACGGAGTCGATGTCGACGTAGTCCGCGGCCACGGGGCCGTTGCCCGCCTGTCCGCCGTTGCCGGGCTGCTGCCCGTCACCGGCCTGTCCGTCGTCGCCGCCGTTCCCGTCGTTTCCGGGGTCCTCACCCTTGCCGTTGGGCTGCTGGTCGGGGCTGCCGCCAGGTGCGTCCGCCGCGGCGGCCTCGGTGCGGCGCAGTGTGCACTCCGCCAGGGTGTCCAGGCCCTCGGGGCGATCGCCGGCCTTGCCGATGGCGGCGGCGATGCGCTCGATCGTCCCGGCCCGGTCCTTCTTCAACGGGTCGAGGATGGCGCCCTCGTCGAGCCTGCCGTCGTCCGCGGTGCGGGCGGCCTCCTGGAGTTGCCGGTACGCCGCGGCGATCTGCTCGTCGAGCCGGGCGAGTTCCGTGTCGACGTCCGGCCTCGCCTGCTCCGGCACCGTCGTCAGCCGCTCGCTCAGATCGGGGCAGTCGACGGTGGCCGCCACACCGGAACTGCCCAGGGGAACAGCGGTGTCGCCGGCTTCGGTCGCGGAGGCGAACACGTTCACGGCCACCAGGCCGCCGCCTCCCAGTATCAGCGCGAATGCTCCGAAGGTCGCGCGGCGCGCCCCGGTCGGGCGTCTGCGCCTGTTGTGTCCCAAGGCGTGCTCCTGTGTCGTGGCGGACTCGGACATGGAATGCCCCCGGCTCCATACGGAGTCGGGGGCCGGAGCGTTCAAACGCCTCGCGGATTCTCAGGAATCCCTCACCTCACGGGCGCAGGATCAGCCGGACCGGGGCGCCCTCCTTCGTCTCCAGCCGTGCGACCGCCTCGGCGGCCTCCGCCAGCGGCAGCACCCCGCTGATCGAGGCGGAGAAGTCCAGCCGGCCGCCCTGGATCAGCCGCAGTAGCTGCGGCAGCGCCACCGGCATGTCGGAGCCGTAGTGGCCGAGGACGCGCTGCTGGAGGTAGCTGAAGCGGGTCCCGTCGGTGACCGTGAGCGGCTTGTCGGTCAGGCGCACCAGGACCAGCCGTCCCTTGGGCGCGAGGACGGAGACCGCCTGCTCCCGCACGGGCGGCACGCCCGCGAAGTCGAAGGCGGCGGCCAGGCCCGCCCCGCCGGTCGCCGCTCGGACGGCCTTGCGCAGGTCCGGCGCGGCGTCGAGCGGGGCGAGTTGGCAGCGGGCACCGATCCCGGGCTGCTCATCGAGGCCGCCGGCGGCCCGCTGTTCGTCCGGGTGCTGCTCAGCGGGGCGCCGCTGGACGACGCGCTCGTGCGGCGGCTGGTCGACCTGGCCCTGGACGGGGCCCGGCCCCGCGCCCGGTGAGTCGGCCCCGCCGCGAGAACGGTCGCTGTCACCGCCCAGGGGCGGTCGCAGGGGCCGAGAGGGCCGGGGGATCGGCTCGGGGCGCATCGGAAGCTCTGTTAAGGGCCGGGGTTCGGGGAACCCGGGGCCCGCCGTGCCCACCCGCGCGCCAGCGCCCACGCCGAGGGAGTTACCGGATGTCACTGACCAAAGGCCTCGTCGCCGGAGCGGCCGGCACCGTCGCGCTGAACCTCACCACGTACGGCGACATGCTGCTGCGCGGCCGGGGGTCCAGTGGCGTGCCGGCCCAGGTCGCGGACCGGTTCGTCAACCGGGCCGGCGTCGATCTGGGGGACGAGGAGACCACGGCCAACCGTGAGCAGGCGGCCGGAGCCCTCCTCGGCTACGTCACCGGCCTCGGGGTCGGGGCGGCCTACGGGCTGCTGCGAAGCGGGCGCGGCGCGCTGCCCGACTGGGTGGCCGGTCCGCTGCTCGGCGCGGCCGCCATGGCGGGCAGCGATCTGCCGGCCACGGTGCTCGGAGTGACCGACCCGGCCTCGTGGGACCGGACGTCATGGGTGTCGGACCTCGTGCCGCATCTGGTGTACGGCTTCACCACGGCATCGGTCTACCAGGCACTGCGCTGAGCGGAGGGATCATGACCGGCAGCAGGCCGCTCGCCCTGGTCACCGGGGCGTCCAGCGGAATCGGGTACGAACTCGCCGCACTGTTCGCGGAACACGGCTACGACCTGGTGGTCAACGCCGAGGACGACCGGCTGGAGCACGCCGCCCAGCGGCTGCGGGAGACCGGCGCCGAGGTACGGGCCGTGCGCGCGGATCTGCGTACCGCCGAGGGCGTGAACCGGCTGGTCGCCGCCCTGACCGGGCTCACCGTGGACGTCGCGGCGCTCAACGCGGGTGTGGGGCAGGGCGGCGCCTTCGTCGACACCGACCCGGCCGACGACCAGTCCGTCATCGACCTCAACGTGACGTCGACCGTTCGGCTCGCCAAGCCGCTGCTGCGGGACATGGTGGCGCGCGGGGTGGGCCGGCTGATGTTCACGTCGTCGGTGGCCGCGACGATGCCGGGGTCCTTCCAGTCGGTGTACAACGCCTCCAAGTCGTTCGTGCAGTCCTTCGCCCAGGCGTTGCAGGAGGAGGTCGGGGACACCGGGGTCACGGTCACCTCCTTCATGCCGGGCCCGACGGAGACCGACTTCTTCCGGCGGGCCGGGATGCAGGACACCAAGGTCGGCACCATGGACAAGGACGACCCCGCACAGGTCGCCCGGCAGGCGTACGACGCCGTCATGAAGGGCCGCGGGAAACTGGTCACCGGCTCGACGAAGACCAAGGCGCAGGGCGTGGCCGACAAGGTCCTGCCGGACCGCGTCAAGGCCGCCGTGCACCGCCGGATGGCGGAGCCGGGGACGGCGCCGGACGACGACGGCCGGTAGGACGGGTGGAGGCCGACAGGACCGCGGGGCGGCCGGTAGAACCGCGGGTGGAGGCCGGCAGGACCGCTGGCGGGTGGCCGGTCGCTCGGCGGGCCCCTTGTCGGTGGCTCGCTCCCGGTGGAACGATGCCCACCGCACCGGCTCACCCACGGGCTCACCCAGCGAAGGGACCGTCGTGACCGACGAGCAGCAACGGCCGCAGGCCGCCGCCGCGTTCGACGCGCTGGGCGCCGAGTACGAGAAGGCGTTCGCCGGCTCGAAGACGCACCGGCGCTCGCTGGAGTGGCTGCTCGGGCGGCTCGCGCCGGGCAGCAAGGTGCTGGACGTCGGCAGCGGCACGGGCCGGCCCACCGCCGAGACGCTCGCGGGCGCCGGGCACGACGTGCTGGGCGTCGACGTCTCCCCCGTGATGGTGGACCTGGCGACACGGCAGGTGCCGGCCGCGACCTTCAAGCGCGCCGACGTGCGTGACGTACCGCTCGCGGACGGCTCGTTCGACGCTGTCTGCGTGTACTTCTCGCTGCTCCAGCTGGACCGGCGGGAGCAGGCGGACCTGATCCGGCTCCTGGTGCGGGCGCTGAGGCCGGCGGGGTACATGGTCCTGGCCACCGTGCCGTTGGACGTCGAGGGCGTCGACGCCGTCTTCATGGGCCAGCCGGTGCGCGTGTCCAGCTTCACCGCGCAGGACCTCACCGCCGTGGCCGAGGAGGCCGGCCTGGAGGTGCTGGCGCAGGAGGCGTCCCTGTTCACCCCGGCCCACCCGGACGCGCGGCCGGAGCCGCACCTGTTCCTGCACTGCCGACGCCGGGGCGCCACCTCACCCCGGATGGGGTAACTGCGCACGCGCCGCCCCGGGACCGCGGCCAGAGTGGGCAGCATGACAGAACCTGGCGAGCGACGGCGCGGCACGACTTCCACGAAAACGCGTGAGCGTTCCGTGCGGGGCGCTCGGGACGCCGCCCAGCGCGCCGCGGACGCCCTGTCCGAGCTGATCCGGCACCACCTGGAGGGGGTCTCCGCGGTGTGCCGGAGCGAGGACGACGGCTGGATCGTCAACGTGGACGTGCTGGAGGTGGCCCGTATCCCCGACACCACCAGCCTGCTCGCCACCTACGAGGTCGAGCTGGATTCGGCGGGCGACCTGCTCCAGTACCGCAGGGTCGCCCGTTACCGGCGCGGTGCCCAGGACCAGTGACCGGGCCGTGCGGCCCGCACCCGGAAGGACCACCGCATGATCACCTACGACGACGAGGTCGTCTGCGCGCCTCGCGCCGGAACCCTCTACGACGTCCTCGAACTCATCCTCGACCGCGGCATGGTGATCGACGTCTTCGTTCGCGTCTCGCTGGTCGGCATCGAGATCCTGAAGGTGGACGCCCGCATCGTGGTCGCGAGCGTCGACACGTACCTGCGGTTCGCCGAGGCGTGCAACCGCCTGGACCTGGAGCACGACGTGCGCTCCAAGACCGTTCCCGAGCTGTTCGGCGGGCCGGTCGCCACGACCATAGGCAGGGCGGGCGCCAAGCGGACGGCGCGCTCACTGACCGACAAGGTGCGGGACATCCTCACACCCGAGGAGGAGACGGCGGCGGAAGAGGAGGCGACCCGGCCTCGCGATCACACCCGCGAGCGCGCGGCACGCGGCCGGAGCCCTCAGCGGCCCCGTAGCCGGCCGGCCGCACGCCCCCGCGACGAGGACGACCGCCCGCGCAGCCGCCCCCGCCGGCGCACGGAGACGGAGGACGAATGACCGCGCCCACCACCACCGGCACCACCGCAGGCACCACCGGCACCACCGCCTCCGCCCCGGAGGCCCTGTACGTCTACGGCATCGCCCCCGCCGGGGTCCGCGCTCCCCGCTTCCCCGGGGTCGACGGTGCCCCCGTACGGCTGCTGACCGAGTCCGGCCTGTGCGCGGCGGTGTCGGCCGCTCCCGCACGGATCCGGCCCCGACGCCGCGACCTGCTGGCCCACCAGGCCGTACTGGACGAACTGGCGGGACAGGGACCGCTGCTGCCCATGCGGTTCGCGGTGCTCAGTCCCCGGCCGGATGCCCTGCTCTCCCAACTGCGTACCGACGCGGCCCACTTGTCACGGCAGCTCGACGAAGTCCGTGGGTGCGTCGAACTCAACGTCAAGGGAACGGTGGTACCCGGCCACTTCGCCGATCTGGTGCGCCGGGACGAGAACCTGCGGAACCTGGCCCTGCGGACGCGGCGCCGTCCGGACTACGAGGCCAACGTCCGGCTGGGTGAGGCGATCGCCCGCGGGGTCCGCCGCGAGGCGCGGCGCGCGGCCCGGGAGGTCCTCGGCCACCTGGCCCCGCTCGCCGTTCGCACGATGCAGGGTGCGACCGACGACGAACAGGTGCTGAGCGCGTCGTTCCTGCTGCGCTCCACCGACGAGCGGCGATTCCGGCAGGCGGTCGACGTACGGGCACGTGACTGCGGGGACCGGCTGGCACTCAGCGTGACCGGGCCCCTGCCGTGCTACAGCTTCGTCGACCCCCGTCCCACGCCGGCCGGGCGGTGACGCGGTGGGCATCGTGAGCGGTCTCCTGCTGCTGCCCCTCGCCCCGGTGCGCGGCACTGCGTGGATCGCCGACCACCTGCTCCAGGAGGCCCGGCGCCAGACCCACGACCCACGCGCCGTCCAGGCGCGTCTGGCCGCCCTCAACCGGGCCCTGGACGAGGGCGCCATCGACGAGGCGGCCTTCGAGCGGGAGGAGGAGCGTCTGCTCACCCTCCTCGAACGGCCGTACCGGCCCACCGGCCGCACCACAACAACCATGGACCGAGCGCAGAGAAGGCACGTATGAGCGACAGCAAGGCGACCATGGCTGCGGCCGTGGCGGGCGGGTATCTCCTGGGCCGCACGAAGAAGGCGAAACTCGCCTTGATGGTGGGCTCGTATCTCATGGGCCGGCGCATCGGCCTGTCCCCCGGCCAGGTGCTGTCCCAGGGCCTGGCCGGTCTCCAGCGGACACCGCAGCTCCAGGAGCTGACGGACCAGGTGCGCGGCGAGCTGCTGACCGCCGGGCGCACCGCCGTCACCGCCGCGGCGAACCGCGGGCTCACCGGCCTGGCGGACACCCTTCGCGACCGTACCGACGCGCTCACCGGCGCGGGCCGAGGGGACGACGGCGGCTACGAGGACGACGACGGGGACGACGACGGCCCAAAGGAGGACGCCTACTTCGGCGAGGAGGACCGGGAGGAGGCGCGGCGGGCCGCGCCGGCGCCGCCCCGGAA
Organism: Streptomyces sp. E2N166; assembly: GCF_003671715.1. Lineage (GTDB taxonomy): Bacteria > Actinomycetota > Actinomycetes > Streptomycetales > Streptomycetaceae > Streptomyces > Streptomyces thinghirensis. The sequence continues at coordinate 499,186 of NZ_RAIF01000006.1, forward strand.
AGCGGCCAAGAAGGCTCCCCCGCGCAAGGCGGCACCTCCCCCGAAGGCTGCGAGGAAAACCGTGAAGACCGCGAAGAAGTCGGCCAGGAAGACCGTGCCGGCGAAGAAGACCATGGGGTCGGGCCGGCCCGGAGGTGAGCGCCGATGACCCCCGACCGGCAGGGCAACGACAGGCCCTCACCCTTCGGCGATCTCAAGGACGCTCTCGGCGGCTACCTCTCCGCCACGGGGCACAGCCTCGTCGGCAAGGCGGGGGAACGGATCGAGGGCCTGACGGGCCGTCTGACCGAATCC
>NZ_RAIF01000006.1:499753-513359 GCF_003671715.1 Streptomyces sp. E2N166
GGGGGTGGTTCCGGCGGTGGCGATGGCTCCGGCAGTGGGGGCGGCAGTGGGGGCGGATCCGGCGGTCGGGGCGGTTCCGGGAGCAGCGGCGGCAGTGTCAAGGCGACGCACATCATGGAGACCGTCGACATCGGCGTCCCCCTGCGCACCGTCTACGACCACTGGACGCAGCTCCAGGACTTCAGTGGCTTCACCAAGGGCGTCCGCAGCGTCAGCGCCAACGACGAGGTGACGTCCGACTGGAACGTCAAGGTCGGGCCTTCGAGCCGCAGTTGGAAGGCGACCGTCCAGGAGCAGGTTCCCGACGAGCGGATCGTCTGGACCTCCGAGGGCGCCAAGGGCAGTACCCGCGGGGCGGTCACGTTCCACGAACTGGCGCCCCGGCTCACCCGGGTCGTCGTGGTCGTCGAGTACTACCCGGCGGGCTTCTTCGAGAAGACCGGCAACCTCTGGCGCGCCCAGGGGCGGCGGCTGCGGCTTGACCTGAAGCACTTCGCGCGCCACGTGACCCTGCTGGGCGACGAGGAGGTGGAGGGCTGGCGCGGCGAGATCCGCGACGGCGAGGTCGTGCGCAGCCACGAGGATGCGCTGGAGGAGGAGAACGCCTCCGACGACGACGCCGAGCACGAGGACGCCGATGAGGACGACGACGCCGAGTACGAGGACGGCGAGGAGGGCTCCGAGTACGAAGACGAAGACGAGGACGAAGACGAAGAAGGTGAGTACGACGACGAGGACGAGGCGTATGAGGACGACGAACGTGCCCGCCCGCATCGCTGACGCCGCCGGGAGTGTGCGGTGACAGACGTCGACCACCGGTTCGCGAGCCCGGAGACACAGCCGTACACGCCTGTCACCGGAAACCTCGCCGACCTGCTCGAACGGGTCCTCGACAAGGGCATCGTCATCGCCGGCGACATCAAGATCGACCTGCTCGACATCGAACTGCTCACCATCCGCCTGCGCCTGTTCATCGCCTCGGTGGACACCGCGAAGAAGGCGGGCATCGACTGGTGGGAGACCGACCCGGCGCTCTCGTCCAGGGCCGCGCGGGACGCGCTCGCCGATGAGAACGAGCGGTTGCGGGCCCGGCTCGACGCCCTGGAGGGGGCCGCCGAGGAGACGCAGGGAGCCGCCCGGTGAACGCGCCCCCGGCCGGACCGGCGGCCCCCGTCCTCGTCTGCGCGTTCGCCGTCACCCGTACTCCGCCGGAACTCGCCGCGTCGGCCGCGGCGACCGGCCACGAGGAGGGCGGTCCGCTGCGGGTGCTGCGCGCGGGCGGCCTGTGCCTGGTCGTCCAGGACGTGCCCGCGGCGCTGTTCGACGAGGAGGCGCTGGCGGAGCGGCTCAACCGGCCCGACGACCTGGAACGCTGCGCCCGTGCCCATCACCGGGGCGTCGAGGCCGCGGCCCGGCGGGGCCCGGTCGTTCCGCTGCCGATGGCGACCCTGTACCGCGGCGACCGGAGCGCGGAGCAGGCCGTCGCCGCGCGGGAAGCGGTACTGGGCGCGCTGCTCGACCGTCTCCGGGGCCGTACGGAATGGGCGGTGAAGGTGCACGCCGCCGGCGGTACGGCGAACGCCACCGCTGCCGGCGCCCCTGCCGACTCCGGTACCGGCGCGGGCGCGCGTGGGCGTGCCTACCTCAGCCGGGCCAGCGCACGGCGACGCGACCGGCAGGACGCGCACGGGAGGGCCCTGGCCGAGGCGGACGCCGTCGACGCCGAGCTGCGGCGGTACGCCGTCGACGCGACGCGGCACCGCCCGCAGAGCGAGCGGCTGACGGGCCGGCGGACCCCGCAACTGATCAATGCCGCCTACCTGGTGGAGGAGTCGGACAGCGCCGCATTCAAACACGCCCTGGCCCGGCTCACCGCCGACGGCCGCCACGCGGCCGTCGAGGTCAGCGCCTCGGGCCCGTGGATCCCGTACTCCTTCGCCCGCTGGGACGAGGCCCCGGACATCATGGCCCCGGACACCACGGGACCGAGTCGCACGGAACCGAGCCGCACGGAACCGCACTCCACCGCACCGGAGCGCACCCCACCGCACCGCACGGAACAGCGCCCCATGAAACAGGAGGCCCGCTCATGACCTCCCCGGACACCCGTACCCGGGGCCCGGCCCCCGTGCCCTGGGGTGGGCCGGAGCCGTACGCACCGGTCGGGGTGCCCCTGGTCGACCTCCTCGACCGGGTGCTGGCGACCGGTGTCGTCGTCAGCGGCGACCTGGTCCTGGCGATCGCGGACGTGCCGCTGGTGCGGATCTCCCTGCACGCCCTGCTGTCGTCGGTGAACGAGCGGGTACCCGCCCCCTGGCCGGACAGCGGGCCACTGTGACCGCGCCCCGGGCGCACGCCCTCGACCTGGACCCCGAACGGATCACGAACGACCTGGCCGCGCTGGTCCTCACCGTCGTGGAGCTGCTGCGGCAGCTCATGGAACGACAGGCCGTGCGCCGTTTCGACGAGGGCACGCTGAGCACGGAGCAGGAGGACCGGCTCGGCACGGCGCTCATGCTGCTCGACGAGCGCATGGACGACCTGTGCGCGCGGCACGGCCTGAGCCGCGCCGACCTGAACCTCGATCTGGGCCCCCTGGGACCGCTCCTCGCGGACCCGGAACCGTAGCGGCCGCCCGCCGGGCGGGGAGGCGCGCCGCACACCCGGGACGAGCGATCGCTATGATGACGGCGAATCGCTCAAACGAACATTCTCGGGTGGGGAGGCCTGATGCGGGAGCCGGTCGATCTCAGGCGCCAGCGGATTCTGGCGGCGGTCCAGGCGCGCGGTACCGCGCGGGTGCGCGATCTCGCCGACGAGTTGCAGGTCTCCGTGGTGACGGTGCGCCGTGACGTGGAGGAGCTGACGCGGGAGGGCAGGCTGAGCCGCGGCCACGGTGTCGTCCGGTCCACCCTGGCCGCCGAGGAGGCACCCTCCGTCGCGGCCGCGTCGGCTGCGGCGGCCGGGGACCGGGTGGCCGTGGTGGTCCCGGTGCGGCACTCGTACCTCACCGAGGCGCTGCACGGCGCCCGCACCGTCCTGGAGGACGCCGGGGTGCGCATGGCCCTGCACCTCGCGCCGCAGGCGTCCGGCGCCGAACGCCCGCTGGTGGAGCGGGCACTGGCGGACGGGGCGCACGGACTGCTGATCGCCCCCCGCTGGCGCGGCCGGGCCGAGGAGGAGGCCGACCACGAGTGGCTCGCCGCGCTCGGAGTGCCGACGGTGCTGATGGAGCGCCGCCCGTGGCGCGGCAGCGCGCTGCACGCGTTGGACTCGGTGTGCTCGGACCACTGGTACGGCGCGCATCTGGCCGTGGAGCACCTGGTGGGGCTCGGTCACCGGCGCATCGTGTTCGCCACCCGCCACGACAGCCCGACCGCGCGCTCACTGCGCGCCGCCTTCGCCGAGATCGCCGAGGCGCATCCGCTGGTGGAGCGGTGGGCGTGGACGCTCGTCGCGCCGGAGGCCGGGGCCGACGGGCCGTACGCGGCGGACGAGACGGGCGAGTTGCCGGCGCTGATGCGCAAGGTGGGCGCGACGGCCACGGTGCTGCACGGCGACGTGGACGCGCTGATGATCGTCCAGCGGCTGGCGGAGGAAGCGGTGCGGGTGCCGGACGACTGCTCGGTCGTGGCGTACGACGATGTCGTGGCCGGGCTGGGCTCGCCGCCGCTGACGGCCGTGTCGCCGCCGAAGACCGAGGTCGGGCGCACGGCCGCGGAGCTGCTGCTCCAGCGGCTGTCCGAGGCGCCCGGCAGCCGGCCGGGCCGGCGGGTGGAGTTGCTGCCGCGGCTGATGGTGCGCGGATCGACGGACCGCCCGGCCGGCTGCCCGACAGAGCGCCCTGCCGACCGCTCGACCATGTGAGCGTTTGATCGCTTTATTTTCCTCTGATCGATCTATTGACCGTTTGGGTTGGAGCATTCAGGATTCCCGTGTCCCGAACAGTCGTGTCCGCACCCACGCGGACCCGCAGGAGCCGCGGGAGGCGCCATGCCCGGACGACCCAGCCGTCGGTCCGTGCTCGCCGCGATGGCCGCCGTACCCCTGACAGGAGCCGTGAGCGCCTGCAGCGGGGGGAACGGCGCCTCGTCGGCCCGCACGAGCACCACCACGCGCGTCACCTTCTGGTCCGCCCTGCGCGGCAGCCAGGAGGTGGTCGACGCCTTCAACCGCACCCACCGGAACATCCGGGTGGAGTTCCAGCAGATCCCCTCCGGAGGGCAGGGCGGCTACGCCAAGCTCAGCAACGCCGCCCGGGCCGGCAACGCACCCGACGTCGCCACCATCGAGTATCCGCAGGTGCCGGGGTACGCCATCGACGGCGTCGCCCGCGACATCACCGACCTCGTCAGCGACGGGCTGCGCCGCAAGCTGCTGCCGCAGGCGCTCGGGCTGACCACCTTCGAGGACCGGGTGTTCGCCGTACCGCTGGACGTCGAGCCCATGGTGATGCACTACCGCGCCGACCTGTTCGACCAGTACGGGCTGAGCGTCGCGCGCACCTGGGACGAGTTCGCCGAGCAGGCCGCGACCGTGCGCCGCGAGGCACCCGACCGGCGGCTCGTGCTGTTCCCCTCCGACGGGATGACGCAGTTCGCCTGCTACGCCTGGCAGGCGGGCGCCCAGTGGTTCGACACCTCGCGAGGCGCCTGGAACGTGTCCCTCGCCGACGCCCCCTCCCGGCGGGTCGCGGACTACTGGCAGGGTCTCATCGACCGGGGCGACGTCTTCATGAACGCCGTCGAGAGCAGGCAGTCCGACGCGCAGATCGGCAACGGGCTGGTCCTCACCCGGCTCAGCGGCGCCTGGGACGCCGGCGCCCAGATGAACGCGCGGCCCGGACAGAAGGGTCAGTGGCGGATCGCGCCGCTGCCCCAGTGGGACACCGGCAGCCCGTCCGTCGGCACGCACGGCGGTTCGACCTTCGCGGTCACCAAGGACAGCCGCCACCCCGAGGCCGCGATGGAGTTCATCGAGTGGCAGGTGTCCCACCCCGACGCCCTGCGCGCGCGGCTCTCCAGCGGCACCAGCAGCCAGTACCCGGCCGCTCCCGGCCTGGTCTCCGTGGGCCGCGACGCCTTCGACCGGTCGTACTACGGCGGGCAGGACATCTACACCCTGTTCGAGCGGGAGGCCGAGAAGATCGGCGAACAGTGGCTGTGGGGGCCGCGGATGAGCGCCACCCAGAAGGTCATGCAGGACTCCTTCGCCCGCGTCGGCGCCGGCCAGGGCTCCCTCGTCGAGTCGCTGCGCACCGCGCAGGAGGGCACCATGCCCGATCTCAAGGCCCTCGGCCTGTCCACCACCCAGCACAGCACCTGAGCCGACGAAAGGCAGGTGACACCCCCATGACCACGACCACCCAGCCCCGGGTGCCGACCGGCGCGTCCCGCGCCACCGCCCCGGCGCCCTCCGCGTCCGGCCTGCGCGCCCGCAGAGCAGCGAAGCGACGGCAACTGACCGCCGGCGTCCTGATGACGCCGTTCTTCGCCCTGCTGGTCACCGTCTTCCTGATCCCCGTCGGCACGGCCGTCTACCTGAGCTTCTTCAGTGACGACCAGCCCGGCCTCGGCTTCGGCCCCGAGCGCCAGGTCTTCGTCGGACTGCGCTCCTACGCGGCCGTACTCACCGACCCGACCTTCCTCGGCGGGCTCGGCACGGTCGCGCTGTACTGCCTGATCTACATCCCGCTGATGGTCGTGGGCGCGCTCGCCCTCGCCCTGCTGCTGGACTCCGGCGTGGTCCGGCTGCGCGCCTTCGCCCAGCTCGGCCTGTTCCTGCCGCACGCGGTGCCCGGCATCATCGCCGCGCTGATCTGGCTGTACCTGTACACGCCCGGCATCAGCCCGGTCATCGAACTCTTCGCCCAGGCCGACATCACGATCGACTTCCTGGGCGTGCACACGGTCGTCCCGTCCATCGTGAACATCGCCCTGTGGAGCAACCTCGGCTACAACATGGTGGTCTTCTACGCCGCTCTGCAGGCCGTGCCCCGCGAGGTGATCGAGGCGTCCGTGGTCGACGGCGCCGGGCCGGTGCGCACGGCGCTCCAGGTGAAGACGCCGCTGGTGCGTGCCTCGATCGTCATGGTCGCCATCTTCACCCTGATCTGGGCGCTCCAGCTCTTCACGGAGCCGATGCTGCTCAACCAGTCCTCTCCCATGGTCAGCTCCCGTTTCTCGCCGAGCATGTACATCTACGACGCGGCCTTCACCCGCAACAACTACAGCCTCGCGGCGGCCGCCTCGGTGGTCCTGCTGGTGTGCACCATCGCCCTGTCCTACGGCGTCACCCGCTTCACCAGCCGCGCCGACTCCGAGGAGGCCCGATGAGCGCCACCGACAGCTCCCTGCTCCGCCCCAGGCTGCTGGGCCGGGCGACGGTCAACGTGGTCGTCGCGATCTCCGTCCTCTACACGCTGCTGCCGGTGCTGTGGCTGGTGCTCGCCTCCACGAAGACCCGGGACGCGCTGTTCAGCAGCGACCTGCTCTCCCTGAGCGACTTCTCCTTCGTGCAGAACCTCCAGGACCTGTTCGCCATGGACGGCGGGCTGTACGGCCGCTGGTACGTCAACAGCCTGCTGTACGCCGTGGTGGGCGCCGCCGTCGGCGCGCTGGTGAGCGTGGCCTGCGGCTACGCCTTCGACAAGTACCGCTTCCGGCACAAGGAGAAGCTGTTCGGCCTGGTGCTGGCGGCGGTCATGGTGCCGCAGACGGTCCTCGCGCTGCCGCTGTACCTGATGGCCTCCGAGGCCGGACTGGTCAACACCTTCTGGGCGGTGTTCATCCCGGTGCTGTTCAACCCGTTCGGCGTCTACCTCGGCCGCATCTTCGCGCGGGGCTACGTGCCCGACGAGGTGCTGGAGGCGGCGCGCGTGGACGGAGCGGGCGAGCTGACCACGTACGCCCGGGTGGCGCTCAGGATGCTCGGACCCGGCCTGATCACCGTCTTCCTCTTCCAGCTGACCGCGATCTGGAACAACTTCTTCCTGCCCATGGTGATGCTGTCCGACCAGGATCTCTATCCGGTCAGTCTCGGCCTGTACCAGTGGAACAGCGCGGCGTCCGTCTCGCCGGAGTACTACCCCGTGGTGATCATGGGTTCGCTGCTCGCCGTACTGCCGCTCATCCTCGCCTTCGTCCTGCTCCAGCGCTTCTGGCGGAGCGGGCTGACCGCCGGAGCCGTCAAGTGACACCGCACGCCCCCGACACCCCCGACCGCGGGTCCCGGCCCCGTGCCGCCGTGGCCATGTCCCCGGACGCCGCATCGGCCGTCCTCGACCCGCAGTCCCTCGGCGCGTTCCGCCGGGTCTGCGACCTGGCGCCGTTCCCGGTTCTTGACGACCTCACCGCGCCGCGGGCCGGGTCCGTGCTGGCCGATGTGGACCTGCTGATCACCGGCTGGGGCTGTCCGCCGCTGGACGCGGACGTACTCCGGGCGGCGCCCAGGCTGCGGGCGGTGGTGCACACGGCGGGCAGTGTCCGCGGGCACGTCACCGACGCGTGCTGGGAACGGGGGATCGAGGTCTCCTCGGCCGCCGCGGCCAACGCGTTGCCGGTGGCCGAGTACACGCTCGGCATGATCCTGCTCACCGGCAAGCGGGTGCTGGAGCGGGCCCGCGACTTCCGGGTCTCCCGGACGCGCGGCAACTGGCTGCGCACCCCGCGCGGCGTCGGCAACTACCGCCGCACGGTGGGCATCCTGTCGGCCTCGCTGATCGGCCGCCGCGTCGTCGAGCTGCTGCGGCCGCACGACATCGACGTCCTGCTGCACGACCCGTACGTCAGCGACGCGGACGCCGCCGAACTGGGGGTCGAACGCGTCGAGCTGCCGGAGCTGTTCGCGCGCTGCGACACCGTCAGCGTGCACACCCCGCTGCTGCCCACGACGCGCGGGCTGGTGAGCCGTGCCCTGATCGACGCCATGCCCGCGGACGCGGTGCTGATCAACACCTCCCGCGGGGCGGTCGTCGAGCAGGAGGCGCTCACCGACGCGGTCCGGGCGGGCCGGATCCGGGCGGTGCTGGACGTCACCGACCCCGAGGTGCTGCCGCCGGACCACCCGCTGTGGGAGTGCGAGAACGCGCTGATCACCCCGCACCTCGCCGGCTCCGAGGGCAACGAGTGGCGCCGTCTGGCCGACCTCGCGCTCGCCGAGACGACCCGCTGGGCGTCCGGTGCCGGTTTCCTCCATCCCGTACGACGCGAAAGGCTGGCGTTCCTGGCATGAGCATCCCGTTCGAACTGCCCACCGAGGACCGTGCGCTGAGCCCGTACACCGGTTACACCCGGGACCACTGGGAGGCCGTGGCGGACGGGCTGCTGTGGGCCGCGTGGCGCTGGAGCACTCCTGGCTGCGCCCTGCTCGACCTGCCGGGACGCCCCTCGCGCTCGGGCGTGCGCTCCGACGGCCTGGAGGGGTTCGCCCGGACGTTCCTCGCGGCGGCCTTCCGCGTCGCGGGCGCCGGCGGTGACGACCCGCACGGCTGGCTGGACCGCTACGCGCGCGGTCTGGCCTCGGGCACCCGCTCCCCCGGCCGCGACGACACCGAGTCCTGGCCGCTGATCCTCGACCACGACGTGCAGGGCCAGCCCATGGTCGAGTCGGCGTCGGTCGCGCTGGGGCTGCGGCTCACCGCGCCGTGGCTGTGGAAGAACCTCGACGCCGGGGTCCAGGACCGGGTGGAGGAGTGGCTGCGCGGGGCGCTGCGGCACGTGCCGGCGCCGAACAACTGGTACCTGTTCCCGTACACCGTCGCCGGGTTCCTGGAGTCGGTCGGACGCGGCGACGACGGGACGGCCGCGGCCCGGGAGCGGGCGCTGGAGCTGATGGAGGGCTGGTACCGGGGCGAGGGCTGGTACGCCGACGGCGACGGACGCGCCTTCGACCACTACAACGGCTGGGCGCTGCACCTGTACCCGGTGCTCGACGCCCACCTCGGCGGCGACACCGGCCAGGCCGCCCGGTACGGCGAACGGCTGCGCGCGCATCTCGAAGGATTCGCACTGATGTTCGGCGCGGACGGGGCTCCGCTGCACTACGGCCGCTCGCTGTCGTACCGGTTCGCCGCCGGTGCCGCGGTGGGTCTGGGCGCCGTCACCGGGCACACGCCGCTGACGCCGGGCACCTCGCGACGGCTGGCGAGCGGCAGTCTGCGCTACTTCGTGGAACGCGGCGCGGTGACCGACGACGGGCTGCTGAGCCTGGGTTGGCACGGCCCGCACGAGGCCACCCTCCAGTCCTACTCCGGTCCCGCCTCCCCCTACTGGGCGTCGAAGGCGTTCGTGTCCCTCCTCGCCCCCGCCGGCCACCCGCTGTGGACGGCCGCGGAGGAGGCCGCGCCGGTGGAGGAGGCCGACCGGGTGCTGGCCCTGGCCGCGCCCGGGCTGCTGCTGCAGGCGACGCGCGGCGACGGGATCGTACGGCTGCACAACCACGGCAGCGACCATGTCCGGCCGCACGAGGGCGAGTCGGCCGCCGAGGACGACCCGCACTACGGGCGGCAGGCCTACTCCACCCGTACCGGCCCCACCGCGTCCGGGAACGTCGCGGACAACCACCTGTCGGTGGAGGTGAACGGCCGGCGCGGCGTGCGGCGTCGGATCCACCCGCTCGGCGCGGGACACGGCGACGGCTGGGGCTGGGCGGCGTCCTGGCACCGGCCCGCCTTCGCCGGCGGTCCCCCGATGGTTCCGGGGCTGCGGGTGGAGAGCGTGACGGTGGCACGGGGGCCGTACGAGCTGCGGGTGCACCGGGTGGTCGGGGCGCCGGCCAAGGCCCGCCTCACGCAGACCGGGTGGGCCACCGGCCCGGAGGAGCCGCTGGTCTCGGCGCTGCACGGCCTGCACGGCTGGCACCCCGAGCCGGAGACCGTCCGCGCCCCGCAGGGCACCGCCTACGCTCCGTGGGCCGAGCTGCCCCGGCTGTCCGGCGACGCGGGCGGCACCTCCGTACACGTCTGCCTGGCCGCGCTCACGGGGGAGCCCGGTCCCGGTCCGCTCGCGGAGGCGGTCACGGAGGTCGTGGCCGGTGACACCGGCGTCGAGGTGGTCTGGGCGGACGGCGGCGGGCGCACCCGGGTCTCGTTCGAACCGGTGGGGGTGACGCACGAGGTGGGCTAGGGGTGTCGTTCGGAGCCTGCCTGGGTCGCTGGGCCTGGCGCGCCCCATGGCCCGCGAGGGCCCCGACCGGTACTTCACCGGGCCGGGGCCCTCCCCCGTGCGCCCTCCCCCGTGTGCCCTCCCTCGTGCGCGCGCCTCCGGTGGCGCGGCGCCCCCGGCCCGGTGACGCTGGTACGGCACCGGTGGAAAGAGGGAGTACCCCATGCGCAAGTCGTCGTGGGCCGTGGTCGCGGCCCTGGCCCTGTCGGTGCTGTGCGCCGCTCCGGCGGAGGCCGCCGTGTCCCGCGCCGTGCACCGTCCGGTCGACGTGACGGCGACCGAGTGCGTCCAGGGCGGCGGAGTGATCATCATCTCGGTGGACGGGTCGTCGGGGACGGGCTCCTTCACGAAGCGCTGTCAGGGCGGCACCCACGACGGGGAGTCCGTCACCTGAGACGGCGGCCTCCGTTCCCACGCGCCCATGCCTTGAGTTCCGCTCGCTGGGTACGCGGTCACGGCCCACCACGGCAGTCGGTACTCGAACACGACCGGCCGCGTGCAGCGGCCCGCCCAGAATGGAGAAGAGGCTGATGAGCGAGGCCAACCCCCTCAAGCGGGTAGCCCACAAGGTCACCGAGAGCCTGCAGGGCGACGGTGGCGGACCGGCGGACGGTATTCCCGGCAAGCCCGGTCCCGAGTCGCCCCCCGTCGCCGAACCCACCGAGCCCCGGGAGCCGCTGCCCCCGAAGCCGGACCAGAGCGGGCCGGCCACCGTGTCGCCGACCGGTCAGCCCACGGGAGCCGACCAGGCCCGGGTGGCGCAGTCCGGCAGCTACCTGACGAACGCTCAGGGCACGCGGCTGTACGACACGGACCACTCGCTGAAGGCCGGACCGCGCGGGCCCGTGCTGCTGCAGGACCATCACCTGCGCGAGAAGGTCATGCACTTCGACCACGAGCGCATCCCGGAGCGTGTGGTGCACGCCCGGGGCGCGGGCGCGCACGGGGTCTTCCAGAGCTACGGCACGGCGGCCTCGGTGACGAAGGCCGGGTTCCTCGCCGCGGACGTGGAGACGCCGGTGTTCACGCGGTTCTCCACGGTGGTCGGCTCGCGGGGGTCGTCGGACACGGTGCGGGACACCCGGGGTTTCGCGACGAAGTTCTACACCAGTGAGGGCGTCTTCGACCTGGTCGGCAACAACATCCCGGTCTTCTTCATCCAGGACGCCATCAAGTTCCCGGACGTCATCCACGCCGCGAAGCCGCACCCCGACCGGGAGATCCCGCAGGCGCAGAGCGCGCACGACACCTTCTGGGACTTCGTGTCGCTGCACACCGAGGCGACGCACCACACCATCTTCTTCATGGGCGACCGCGGCATCCCTCGCTCCTACCGGATGATGGAGGGCTTCGGCGTCCACACCTTCCGGCTGGTGAACGCCGCGGGCGAGACCACGCTGGTCAAGTTCCACTGGAAGCCCAAGCTGGGCGTGCACTCCCTGGTGTGGGACGAGGCACAGATGATCAACGGCATCGACCCGGACTTCCACCGCCGGGACCTCGCCGACGCGATCGAGGCGGGTGCGTACCCGCAGTGGGAGCTGGGCATCCAGACCTTCCCCGACAACCCGGAGCAGACCTTCGAGGGCATCGACCTGCTGGACCCGACGAACATCGTCCCGGAGGAGCTGGCGCCGGTGCAGCCGGTCGGGCTGCTGACGCTGAACCGGAACCCGTCGAACTTCTTCGCCGAGACCGAGCAGATCGCCTTCCACGTCGGCCACCTCGTCCCGGGCATCGACGTCACCGACGACCCGCTGCTCGCGGGGCGGCTGTTCTCGTACCTGGACACGCAGATCACGCGTCTGGGCGGTCCCAACTTCCCGCAGCTGCCCATCAACCGCCCCCAGGCGCCGGTCAACGACATGCTGCGCGACGGCATGCACCAGACGGCCGTGCACCGGGGCGTGGCGCCCTACCGGCCCAACTCCCTGGACGGCGGCTGCCCGTTCACCGCCGGAGCGGACATGAGCGCCTTCGTGGAGGCGCCGGTCCGGGTCCCGGAGGCGACCAAGGTGCGTCAGGCGCCGGAATCGTTCGCGGACCACTTCAGCCAGCCCCGCCGCTTCTGGCTGAGCATGAGCCCGGTGGAGCGCGAGCACATCATCGGCGCCTACACCTTCGAGCTGGGCAAGTGCTACGAACAGGCCGTCCGGGAGCGGACACTTCAGGTCCTGGCCAACATCGACCCGGAACTGTGCGCGGGCGTCGCCGAGGGCCTCGGCCTGCCCGCCCCGAAACCGACCGTGCCGCTGGCCGACGTCGAGCCAAGCCCCGCGCTGTCCCAGGTGGGCCGCACCTGGCCCCTCGACGGCCGGGTGGTCGGCATCGTCACCGGCGGCGCGGACCTGGAGGGCGTGACGGCCGTACGGGAGGCGGTGCTGAACGCCGGGATGGTGCCGCTCGTCGTGGCGCCGACCGGTGGCACCATCGGCTCGGGCGACGCTGCGCTGACCGTACAGCGCAGCTACGTCACCGCACGGTCCGTCGAGTTCGACGCCGTCCTGGTGGCGGGGACGCCCGACATGGGCGGCGACGCCTACACCCCGCGGGACTACAAGGCCACTCCGCCGCCCGCGCGGCCGGGGACCATCGACCCGCGGGTGAGCCTGCTGGTGTCGGAGGCGTACCGGCACGGCAAGGCGATCGGTGTCTGGGCCGGCGGCGAGGCCGCGCTCGAAGCGTCGGGCGTGCCCACCGACGCCGCCGGCGTGGTCGTCGCGGCGTCCGGCACCGCGGCCCTGGAGCAGCTCACGGAGCTGATGGGCGCCCACCGGGTGTGGGAACGCTTCACCACGCCCCGCGGCTGATCCGCGTACCCGCCGGGCCGTTCACCGATGTCGGTGGCCGGCCCGGCGGCATGTTCAGCACAGGACGTTCAGCGCCCCGGGGAGCACTCTCGCCGTGACGGGCACGACGGCCTCGACCTCTCCGTCGGCGCCGTAGGGTATCGCCCGGTCGGCCTCTATGCGGACCTCCCGGCCGCGCAGGACACGCACCTGCGGCCTGCGGACGTGGGCGCCCGACCCGAGTTCGTTCATGAGGGCGAAGAACAGCCGCCGCGGCGCGTCGTGGATCATCACGACCTCCAGCAGACCGTCGTCCACCCGGGCGGACGGCGCGATGAGACGGTTGGACCCGTAGTAACCGGAGTTGGCGGCCACGGCGGTGTAGCCGGTGAACGCGTGTTCCTCGCCGTCGACGGTGACGCGGTAGCGCGTCGCGCGCCAGGTGACGATCGCGCGCAGCGCGCCGGCGTAGTAGGAAGCGGTGCCGCGCAGCAGACGCGCCTGGTTGGCGTGCTGGTTGGCGAGCGCGTCGACGCCGGCGTAGACGCTGCCGAGCACCACGGTGCGGTCGTGGACGGCCGAGGTGACCTCGATGGTGTCGACGGGGCGCGGCTCTCCCCGCAGCAGCACCTCGGCGAGGGCGGCGGGCTCGGT
>NZ_RAIF01000006.1:513435-514927 GCF_003671715.1 Streptomyces sp. E2N166
GAGGGACCCGGTGCCGCTGAGGGCGCCGCCGATCCCGCCGGCCATCCCGTCGCCGCCGACGGCGAGCACCACCCGGCCCCGCTCCCCGGCCCGCCGGGCGAGATCCCGTGCGTGCGCGAGGCTGCGGCTGTACTCCGTCTCCAGCTCCGCCCCCGCCTCCCGCAGCAGCCGGGCCACCCCGAGCAGCGCGGCGGCCGAGGTGGCGCCGCCCGCGGTGGGGTTGACGACGGCGGTGAACTGTCGCATCGATGTGCCTCCGGGCTGACGGGTGGTGCCGGACTGTTGTCTCACGGGGTCGAAGCCAGCTGCTGTGCGGGGTCAGTCCCCGGGCAGGAGGACGCCCGGGCTGAGCAGCCCGGCGGGGTCCAGACTCCGCTTGACGGCGCGCAGGGCCTGGACGCCGAGGGGGCCCGCCTCCCGGACGTACCAGTCGCGGTGGTCGGTGCCGACCCCGTGGTGGTGGGTGATGGTGCCGCCCGCGGCGAGGATCGCCTCGTTGGCGGCGTGCTTGGCGCGGGTCCAGTGCGCCAGGGCGTCGTCGCCCTGGGCCGAGACGACGGTGAAGTACAGGGAGGCGCCGTTCTCGTAGACGTGCGAGATGTGGCACATGACCAGCGGCGGGGTGCCCGCCCCGGTGAGGGTGCCGGTGAGCGCGTCACGGACGGCGGTGTACAGCGCGGGGAGGCGGGACCAGTAGGTCGCCGTCTCCAGGGTCTCGGCGAGCGCCCCGGCGTCCAGCAGGGAGTCGCGCAGGTAGGGCGCCGAGTACCGGCCGCGTGCCCAGCGCTCCCCCGGTTCGTCGCCGGCGAAGGTACCGCCGCTCTCGCGCAGTACGGCGGCGGCGCCGCCCTGGCGGTGGGCGGTGTCCTCCTCGCTGCCCTCGAAGCCGACGACGGCCAGGCATCCGGCGTCCTGCCGGGCCAGCGAGGCGCCGATGGCGTCCGGCTGGGCGAGGCCGACCAGTGTCTCCGTCTCGTCGGACAGCCGCAGCACAGTCGGGCGCGGACCGTCCTGGGCGAGCCGGCGCAGGGCCGCGGCGCCCTCGTCGAAGGAGGCGAAGCGCCAGCCCTCGTAGCGGCGGACCTTCGGCACGGGCCTCACTCGCACGGTGACGGACGTGATGACGCCGAAGGCGCCCTCCGAGCCCAGTACGAGCTGGCGCAGGTCGGGGCCGGCCGCCGAGCGCGGGGCGCGGCCCGTGTCGAGGGTGCCCTCGGGGGTGGCGAGGGTGAGGCCGAGGACCATCTCGTCGAAGCGTCCGTAGCCGGCGGAGGCCTGGCCGCTGGAGCGGGTCGCGGCGAAGCCGCCGACGGTGGCCCACTCGTAGGACTGGGGGAAGTGGCCGAGAGTGCAGCCGTGCTCGGCGAGGAGCGCCTCTGCCTCGGGGGCGCGCAGGCCGGCTTGCAGGGTCGCGGTCCGGGAGACCTCGTCGAGGTCGAGCAGGCGGTTCATGCGGCGCAGGTCGAGGGCGACGAAGGTGCCGTCGCGGCCG
>NZ_RAIF01000006.1:515026-541738 GCF_003671715.1 Streptomyces sp. E2N166
GGGGTGGACTTGCCGCGGGTGTGGCGTATGCGGGTCTCCGCGTCCGTCCGCACGCCGTCCGCCCGGCCGCCGACGGCGGCCTCCAGCGCGCGGCGGGCGGCCTCGTCCAGCGGCGACTCGGGTACGTCGATCTCCGCCAGCGGGACGGACGCGGCGTCGCGGGGCTTGACGCCGAGCAGTTCGCGCAGCAGCCCGGTCACCGTGTCGGGCAGCGGTGTCGCCCGGGCCGGGTCGCCCCAGCCGTTCCACAGCATGTCCATTGCCTGTCGTCCTCACGGTCGGTTCGGGAGAGGTGCCTTTCGGAACGCCATCGGAACGCGGTCCGCCCGGCCCACTGGCGTTACACTGTTACACATGACGCCTAACCGTCACAACAACTCGGGCCGACCGACCACCTCGGACAACGACGCGCTGCTGGACGCCGTGCGCGACTGCGTACTGGCCGTCGGGGTCCGCCGTACGACGATGACCGACGTCGCCCGCCGCGCCGGCGTCTCCCGGATGACCCTGTACCGGCGCTATCCGGACGTGCGGTCCCTGGTCGGCGACCTGATGACCCGTGAGTGGATCGCGGTGGCCACCGGCGCCATCCCCGAGCCCCGGCCGGGCCTGGGCACCCGCCCGCGCATCGTCGAGGGACTGGTGACCGGGGTCGAGGCGTTCCGCGCCCACCCGCTCTTCCGCAAGATCGTCGACGTCGACCCCGAGCTGCTCCTGCCCTACGTCCTCGACCGGCGCGGGGCGAGCCAGGAGGCCCTGCTGGGGCTGCTGGCCGACGCGCTCGGCGAGGGCCACGCCGACGGGACGGTTCGTCCGGCCCACACCGGGCGGCAGGCGCGCTCCGTGCTGCTGATCGTCCAGTCCTTCGCCCTGTCGCTGCGGACCATGACCGACGAGGACGACACCGAGCTGACCCCCGCGGCCTTCCTCGCGGAGCTGCGCACCATCCTGGAGAGGACCCTCACGCCATGAGCCCCATCAGCAGCACCCCCGCCGCCGGGGCCTCCCTGTCCGCCGGGCGGCGCGCACGCGAGCTGACCGACGCCGTCGGCGGCCCCGTAGTGGACGTCCTGGTCGTCGGTCTCGGCGCGACCGGGGCCGGCGCCGCCCTGGACGCCGCGGCCCGCGGTCTGAGCGTCGTCGCCGTGGACGCCCAGGACCTGGCCTTCGGCACCTCGCGCTGGAGCTCCAAGCTCATCCACGGCGGCCTGCGCTACCTCGCCTCCGCCCAGCTCGACGTCGCCCACGAGAGCGCGGTGGAGCGCGGGGTGCTCATGGAGCGCACGGCGCCCCATCTGGTGCGCGCGCAGCCGTTCGTGCTGCCGCTGACGCCCATGGTCTCCCGTGGTCAGGCCGCGCTGGCCTGGGCCGGGTTCCGGGCCGGCGACACGCTGCGGCTGGCGGCGCGCACCGCCCGGGCCACGCTTCCCGCGCCGCGCCGGCTGTCCGCCGTGGAGACCCGCCACCTGGCGCCGGCGCTGCGCTCCGACCGGCTGCGCGGCGGCCTGCTGTCCTGGGACGGCCGGCTCACCGACGACGCCCGGCTGGTGACCGCGCTCGCCCGGACCGCCGCCGCCCGCGGCGCCCGGATCCTGACCCGGGTCAGGGCCCTGGAGCTCACCTCGTCCGGCGCCCGGATACGCGACGAGCTCACCGGCGAGGAGGGCGTGCTCCGCGCCCGCGCGGTGGTCAACGCCTCCGGTGTGTGGGCCGGTGACCTGGTCGACGGCATCCGCGTCCGGCCCTCCCGCGGCACCCACCTGGTCCTGCGCTCCGACCGGCTCGGCCCGCTCCCCGCCGGCCTGCACGTGCCGATCCCCGGGGAGACCAACCGCTTCGTCCTGGTCCTGCCCCAGGGCGACGGCCGCGTCTACGTCGGACTGACCGACGAGCCCGTCGACGGAGAGATCCCGGACGTGCCCGAGGTACCCGAGACCGACGTCGGTTTCCTTCTCGACGTGCTCGGCTCCGTGCTGGACGCGCCGGTCCACCGCGAGGACGTGGTGGGCGCCTTCGCGGGCCTGCGCCCCCTGCTGGACACCACGTCCGCGGACCGGCCCGGCAGCGGGGCCCGCACGGCGGACGTCTCACGCAGGCACGCCGTGCTCACCTCGTCGGAGGGCGTGATCACCGTGGTCGGCGGAAAACTCACCACGTACCGGCGCATGGCCGAGGACGCCGTGGACGCCGCCGTCGCCGCCCGCCGCCTCGGCGCCGGTCCGTCCCCCACCGCCACGCTGCCGCTGGTCGGCGCCGCCGGGCCGCACGCCCTGGCCGCGTTGCGAGCGCCGCGCCGCCTGGTGCAGCGCTACGGCACCGAGGCACCGGCCGTGCAGGCACTCGCCGACCGGGACCCCCGGCTCGGCGAGCGGGTCCTGCCGGACCACCCCGTCACCGGGGCCGAGCTGCTCTGGGCGCTGCGCCACGAGGGTGCCCTGGACGAGGCCGACCTGCTCGACCGCCGCACCCGCATCGGGCTGGTGCCCGAGGACCGGGCGGCGGCGCTGGCGGCCGTGCGCGGTCTCGTCGGTGAGGTCACGGCCGCCCGGCGGGGCTGACACCGGTCGAAACCGGTCCGATGCGGGCCCCTCCGGGGACCGGTCAGGCGCCCTGCCCCTCGTCCTGGACGGCCTTGCGCACCTTCGCCTCCATCTTGTGCCGGGACTGACCCCCCTCCTTGACGTACTCCGTCATCGCGGACTGCGCGTCCCGGTCCAGGTCGCGCCAGGCCCGAACGGCGGTCTCGTACGTGTGGGACTGCCGTTGGGTCCACTGATGCTGCGTGGGAGGCCCGTACGAGTCCCGCAGCTCCTCGACCCGGTGCCGGGCCAGGTCCGCCGCGCGACGCTTGTGCACGAGCTCTTCGAATGTGTGAGCCACCACATCTCGACCGTAGTCAGAGAAGCGCCGTCGCGCGCGTCGAGCCCTCGGCGGCCCGTCCGGCGCCACCGGTCTCGGCAAGTGGCCCACGCGGGCTCCCGAGAGCCATAACATCATGCCACCGAGGACGGCCGGGCATATGCGAGAAGTGAGGTAAGCGTGGCGGACATCGAGGGAGCGGCAGTACCGGAGCGGCTGCTGATCACCCGTACCACCACGGGCGACGGCGTCAGCCTCGTCCTGCTGGCCGGAGAAGTCGATCTCGACGGCAGCAGTCAGCTCCGCGACGTCCTGCTGTCCTGCGTGCAGACGGCCCCGGGCACGGTGGTCGACTTCGGCGAGGTGGTCTTCCTGGACTCCAGCGGCATAAACGTGCTCATCTCCGCGCACCGGGCCGCCGAGTCCCGCGGCGTCTGGTTGCGGCTCGCCGCACCGCAGCACGCCGTCGAGCGCGTGCTGCAACTCGTGGGCGTGGACACACTCATCGCCTGCTACCCGACCGTCGAACAGGCCCTCGCGGCCTGACGCGGGTCAGCGCAGCGGCACGCGCGCGTACACCGTCTTCCCCGTCGCGTGCGGCTTGGTGATGACCTCGTCGCACAGGCGCGTCACGATCTCCAGGCCGTGCCGGCCGACCCGCAGGGGATCGCGGGGCAGGAACGTGGGGAACGCCTCTCCCGTGTCCGACACCGCGATCTCCACTCCGTCGTCCAGCAGGGTCAGTTCCAGGCGGCAGGGGCCGGGCGCGTGACGGAGCGCGTTCGTCACCAGCTCGCTGGCGACCAGGCGGGCGGCGTCCAGGAAGGTGTCGGCCAGGTCCACGCCCATCTCGGCCAGTCCCGCGACGAAGCCGTGCACGACGTCCCGTGAGGCCGGGATCATCGCCGATCCGCCCCTGAACTCCACCGCCGTGGACACGACCGCGGCGTCTGCGGCATCGGGTCTGTGCGCCGGAGTCATACAGAGCCTCACCGTCCGGTCCGGGGCCGAGTCGGGGAAGCACATGCCCCCCCAGCCCTTCACGATACGCACCCGGGCGGTTTCCACGATCTCTTTGCCCCAACTTCCGCCGGACGCGCCGTTTTTCGGACAGGCCCGGTGCGCCGGCGGAGCGTCGACAAGCGACGACAACGCCGCGGATGGGCGGGCCGGCCCCCGCGTCCGCGGCACGGACCGCCGGACAGGCCCCGGTCAGGAGGCGGTGCAGGCTCCGACCGCCGGTGCGGCGTCGCTGCCGTTCTTCGACACGGTGAACCCGAAGGTGGTCGACGCGCCGGCCGCCAGGGAGCCGTTCCAACTCGGCCGCGCCGTCATGACGTTGCCGCCGCCGTCCCAGGTGGACGTGGCGTTCCAGGTGGCCTGGACCCGTTGCGGCGAGGCGAAGGTGAGGGTCGTCGTCCAGGAGCCGATCGGTTCGCTGCCCGCGGTGATGGTCACCTGGCCGTTGTAGCCGCTGCTCCAGTCGGCGGTCCTGGTGTACGTGGCGGTGCAGCTCGCCGTGCCGTCGCCTGGGTCGCCGCCGCCGTCACCGCCTAGGGCGGACAGGACTGCGCCGTAGGCGGGCTTCTCCCGGTAGTCGCCGTCGAAGAGCAGCGGGGTGCCGCTACTGCGCCACGAGTACTTGTCGGTGACGCCCCAGACGGTGATGCCGGTGCACCGGTCCACGGCGAGACAGGCCTCGACCACGTCGGCGTAGCTGCTGGCCTGCGCCGTGCCGGAGCCCTCGATGTCGAGTTCGGTGATCTGCACGTCGACGCCGAGGTCGGCGAAGCGCTGGAGGTTGGCCTGGAAGTCGGCGGGGACCGGGGAGTTGCTGTTGAAGTGGCCCTGGAAGCCCACGCAGTCGATGGGCACGCCGCGGGACTTGAAGTCCTTGACCATGTCGTAGACGGCATTGCTCTTCGCGTTGACGCCGTCGGTGTTGTAGTCGTTGTAGCAGAGCTTGGCGGCCGGGTCGGCGGCGCGGGCGGTGCGGAACGCCTCCTCTATGAAGCCGTTGCCCAGCTTGTCCTGGAAGGGCGAGCTGCGCCGGGCGCCGCTGCCGCCGTCCTGGAAGGCCTCGTTGACGACGTCCCAGCTGTGTATCTGGCCCTTGTAGTGGCCCATCACGCCGTTGATGTGGTTGTTCATGGCGGTGCGCAGGTCGGCCGCGCCGAGGCCACCCACCCAGGAGGGCAGCTGTGAGTGCCAGACGAGGGTGTGGCCGCGGACGTCCATGCCCTGGCTGCGGGCGTGGTCCACGACCTGGTCGGCGGCGCCGAAGGTGAAGTTGCCCCGGCTGGGCTCGGTGGAGTCCCACTTCATCTCGTTCTCGGGTGTCGCCGAGGCGAACTCGCGGTTCAGCGTGGAGACGTAGTCGGCCTCGTCGAGGTGGCTCGCCGCGACGGCGGTGCCGAAGTAGCGGCCCTGGGCGGCCGCCGCGGAGCCGAGCGTGTCGGCGGCTCGGGCGGCTTCGGCGGAATGGGCCGCGGCCGTCAGCGCCGCGGCGGCGACGAGACCGGCGGTGGCCGCTCTCGACAGACGTAGCAGAGTCATGCGCATGTCATCCCGTTCCTGGAATCGGTGTGCGGAGCCGTTCGGAAGGGCAGGAAACTCCGAAAGTTTCGGGAAAATTTCCGAATGTCGCGGAGGAGGTTACGGACTCCGGTCCGCGAGGTCAACGCCCGTCGCGGTCACCCGTGCGGCCCGACCGGGTGCGCGACCCGCGTGTCGTGGCGCATTCTTGCTGTGTCGCCCGCGTGGCGGCGCACGGACGAGGTGGGGCCGATGAGTGCAGGCGCCGAGGACGCAGACCGCATGCCCGGGCGGCTGACGGCGCTGCTGGCCGACGCCTGCGCCCAGGCCATCGGCGCGTCCGGCGGCCATGCGGGCGGGGTCTACCTGCGCTCCAGCACCCCGGGCCTGCTGCGACTGGCCGTCCTCGCCGGACTGCCCGGGCCACTTTTCCGGCCCTGGTGGCGGCTGCACACCGACAGCCCGTTCCCGGTCGCCGACGCCTACCGGCTGGGCGTCCGGGTGGTGCTGCCCAACGCGACGGAGACGATGCGCCGGTACCCCCAGTTCGCGGCAGGCCTGCCCTTCCCGTTCGGATCCCTGTACGTGCCCGTCGCAGGCGCGACCCGGACGTACGGCGTCCTGACCGTCCTGCGCCCCTCCGCCTCCGACACCGCCGAGGCGCTGGACGGACTCGACCGGATCGAGCGGCTGGCGCAGGACCTCGGTTGGGCCCTGGAACGGCTGGACGAGGACCGGGACGCCCCGCCGGTCGCGTGGGACGGCGAGCCGCTGTGCCTCCGGCCGCCCCCGGCCGAACGGCACGCGCCGCGCGCCGGGACTTTCGCCTGGGACCCGGGCACCGGTGCCGTCACCGTCGACGAGCCGCTGTGCGCCCTGCTCGGCGTGGCCGCGGCCACCGACGGACCCGCCACCGTCTCGCTCGGCACACTCACCGCCGCCCTGGCGCCCGACGAGGGGCACCGGATCGCCGCGGCGCTGCGGCAGACGGCCGCCGGCCGGCCTCCTCCGCTGCCCCTGTACGTGCGTGCCGCGGACGGTGCGCTGCTCCTGGTGGAGCTGTGGAGACGCCAGGCCGCGCCGCCCGTCGACGGCCCGGTGCGCGGCGTCGTACGCGACACGTCCGCCGGCGCCGTGGCCGACGCCGCGGCCGACCTGCTTCCGGACGGCGTGTTCTGCGTGGACCGGCTGGGCACGATCGTCTACGCCAATCCGCGCGCCGCCGCGCTGCTGGGGCAGCCACGGGCGCGGCTGCTCGGCCACTCCCTGTGGGAGGCCGTGCCCTGGCTGGACCAGGCTGCCTACGAGGATCATCTCCGCGGAGCCCTGCTGTACCCGGAGCCGGTCCACTTCCATGTCCGGCGCCCGCCCGACGGCAGCCTCCGGACCACGCCGCAGCCCTACGAGGGGGACTGGCTCGCCGTCTCCGTGTATCCCGGGCCGGACCTCCTGACGGGCACGCTACGCCCCGCCAACCGGGTGGCCGACGCGTCCGCCGGCCCCACGCCCGAGCACGGCGCAGCGGAGACGGCGTCCGGCACCGGCGACCCGGGCCCGGACCTCGTCGCCACGACGGCACCCGTGTACCGCCCCATCGTCCTGGCCGTGGCCCTGACCGAGGCGGTCACCGCCCGCCAGGTGTCCGCCGTGGTCGTGCGCGAACTGCTGCCGGCGTTCGGCGGCCGCCGGCTCGCCATCTACCTGCTCCAGGACCGGCATCTGCATCTGGCGTGGGAGACCGGCTTCCCACCGGGCTTCCTCGCGCCGTTCGAGGGAGTGGCCCTGGATGCCAGGCTGCCCGGGGTCGAGACACTGACCAGCGGCCGGCCGCTCTTCTTCGACTCGATGCAGGCGCTGGCCGCGGCGTACCCGGGCATCCCGCTGGACGCCACGGAGGGCGCCCGCGCCTTCCTGCCGCTGATCGCCTCCGGGCGCCCGGTCGGCTCCTGCATCCTCGGCTTCGACCGTGCCCGCGGCTTCGGCACCGAGGAACGCGCGGTCCTCACCGCCCTCGCCGGCGTGATCGCCCACGCCATGGAGAAGGCGCGGCGCTACGAGACCGAGACCGCGCTCGCCCGCGGACTCCAGCAGGCCCTGCTACCGCGCCGGCTGCCCGCGCATCCCCTGCTGGAGACGGCGGGGCGCTACCTGCCGGGGACCCAGGGCATGGACGTGGGCGGCGACTGGTACGACGTCGTCGCCTCGGGGGACGGCATGGCCCTGGTCATCGGCGACGTGCAGGGGCACGGCGTACAGGCGGCGGCCACGATGGGGCAACTGCGCAGCGCCGTGCGAGCCTTCGCCCTCGGTGACCGCCCGCCCGACGAGGTGCTGAGCGGCGTCAACCATCTGCTGACGGATCTGGACCCGGGTCTGTTCGCGAGCTGCTGCTACATCCGGCTCGACCCGGCCACCGGACGGGCGTGCGCGGCCCGCGCGGGACACCCGCCGCCGCTCCTGCGCCACCCGGACGGACGCACCGAGGCACTGGACCTGCCCGGCGGGGTGGTGCTCGGCGTGGACCCCGGCGCGCCGTACCCGCTGACGGAGTTCCACGTCGAGCCCGGTGCCGTCCTCGCCCTCTACACGGACGGGCTGGTGGAGCGGCCCGGCACCGACATCGACGACGGCATCACCACCCTGCGGCTGGCCCTGGCCAGGGCCGGTGCGCCCGCCGCACGGCCGGGAAGCCGTTCGCTGGCGGGCGTCGCCGACCGGATCGTCGTCACCGCCCGTCACGCCACGGACCGCCCCGACGACATCGCCCTGCTGCTCGCCACGCGCCGTCACCGGCGCGGGAACCCCCGGTGAGGACCGCGCCGGGACCGGGCCCGGCGGGCCACTCCTGCACCAGGGGTGCCCCTCGCCTCCTCGGGCCCGGCAGTGTAGACATGGGCACATGGTCCGACTGATGGGTCGATCGGGAGAGCGGTCACCCCGTCGTCCCAGCGGTCCGCTCGCCCGGTACCGGCGAGACGCGGACCGGTCTCGGCGGGGGGCGGACGCGGGACGGCGGCGGCGTGCCGCGGCGCTGCGCTCGGCCATGTCCGGACGCAGTGTCGCCGGTCAGGTCTTCGCCATGAACGTGGTCATCGTGCTGCTGCTCGTGGTGGCCGCGGCCGTCGCGCTGGTCCTCCAGGTACGCCACGACAGCACGGTCGAGGCGCGCAACCGGTCCGTCGCCGTGGCCGCGACGTTCGCCAACTCCCCCGGCATCCGCGAGGCGCTGCGCAGTCCCAACCCCACGGCGGTGCTCCAGCCCCGGGCCGAGGCGGCGCGCAGGGCCACGGGCGTGGACTTCATCGTCGTCATGAACACCGACGGCATCCGCTACACCCACCCCAGACCCGACCGCATCGGCAAGGAGTTCGTGGGGAACATCGGCCCCGCGCTGGCCGGGGAGACGGTGACCGAGGAGATCGAGGGGACCATCGGCCCGCTGGTCCAGGCCGTCGTGCCCGTCGAGGCGCCCGACGGGACCGTCGTGGGCCTGGTCTCGGCCGGCATCACCACGGAGAACGTGGGTGGCGCCGCCGAACGGCAGCTGCCTCTGGTGCTGATCGTGGCGGGCGTCGGACTGGCCCTGGCGACGGCGGGCACGGCGCTCGTCAGCCGGCGGCTGCTGCGGCAGACGCACGGCCTGGGACCGCACGAGATGACCCGGATGTACGAACACCACGACGCGGTTCTGCACAGCGTCCGGGAGGGCGTGCTCATCGTCGGCGGGGAGGGCCGGCTGCTGCTCGCCAACGACGAGGCCCAGCGCCTGCTCGACCTGCCCGACGACGCGGAGGGACGGCACGTCCTCGACCTCGGGCTCCCGGGCGACACGGCGGAGCTGCTGGCCTCCGGGCGGGTCGCCACCGACGAGGTGCACCTGGTCAAGGACCGGTTGCTGGCCGTCAACCAGCGGCCCACGGACGTCCGGGGCGGCCCGGCCGGCAGCGTCGCCACACTCCGCGACTCCACGGAGCTGCGGGCCCTGTCCGGCCGGGCCGAGACCGCCCGGGAACGCCTGGACATCCTGTACGCCGCCGGCGTGGGCATCGGCACCAGCCTGGACGTCGCCCGTACCGCCGAGGAACTGGCGGAGCTGGCCGTACCCCGGTTCGCGGACTACGTCAGCGTGGACCTGTTCGACACCGTGCTGGCCGGCGGCCAGCCGGGAGGCGTGACCCCGTTGCGCCGCGCCGCGCTCAGCGGTATCCGCGAGGAGGTCCCGCTCTACCCGGTGGGCCGGCAGATCCGCTTCGTCACCTCCTCTCCGCAGGGCCGCTCCCTGCAGACCGGCCGGCCCGTACTGGCGCCCAGCCTCCGCGAGGCCAGGGGCTGGCAGGCGCAGGACCTCGAACGTTCGGCGCAGGTGGTGGAGTACGGCGTCCACTCGCTGATCACCGTGCCGCTGCGCGCGGGCACCCTGGTGCTCGGGGTGGTCAGCTTCTGGCGTTCGGAGAAGCCGGAGCCGTTCGACGAGGACGAGATGACGCTCGCCGAGGAACTGGTCGCGCGCGCCGCGGTCTCCATCGACAACGCGCGCCGCTACACGCGCGAGCACAGCATGGCGGTGACCCTCCAGCGCAGTCTGCTGCCCCGCAGGATGCCAGAGCAGAACGCCTTGGACATCGCCTACCGGTACCTGCCCGCGCAGGCCGGGGTCGGCGGGGACTGGTTCGACGTGCTGCCGCTGTCGGGGGCCCGGGTGGCGCTCGTGGTCGGCGACGTCGTCGGTCACGGGCTGCACGCCGCGGCCACCATGGGGCGGCTGCGGACGGCGGTGCACAACTTCACCGCCCTCGACCTGCCGCCCGACGAGCTGCTCGGCCTGCTGGACGAGCTGGTCGGCCGCATCGACCAGGACGAGGCGGCCGACGACGGCACCGCCCCGGTCACCGGCGCGACCTGCCTCTACGCGATCTACGACCCGGTCTCCCGTGCCTGTGTGATGGCGCGGGCGGGACACCCGCCGCCCGCGCTGATCCGGCCGGACGGGGGTGTGGAGTTCCCCGAGGTGCCCGCCGGTCCCCCACTGGGCCTGGGCGGCCTTCCGTTCGAGACTACCGAGCTGCGCCTGGCGGAGGGCAGCCGCCTGGTCCTGTACACCGACGGGCTCGTCGAGGACCGGGAGCACGACATCGACGTCGGCCTCGATCACCTGCGCCAGGCGCTGGAGACGGCCGGCGAGTCGCCCGAGGAGACCTGCCGGACCGTCCTGGACGCGCGGCTTCCGGAGCGGCCGGGCGACGACATCGCCCTGCTCGTCGCGCGTACCCACGCGCTCGGTCCGGACCGGGTCGCCGAGTGGCAGGTGCCGAACGACCCGGCGGCGGTCGGCGAGGTACGCGCCCAGGTCACCCGGCGGCTGGCCGAGTGGGGACTGGACGAGCTGACGTTCACGACGGAGCTGATCCTGAGCGAGCTGGTCACCAACGCGATCCGCTACGGCGGCGAGACCGTCCATGTCCGGGTGCTGCGCGACCGCAGCCTGATCTGCGAGGTCTTCGACAGCAGCAGCACCTCGCCCCATCTGCGCTACGCGGCCATGACCGACGAGGGCGGGCGCGGGCTGTTCCTCGTCGCGCAGCTCGCGGAGCGCTGGGGCACCCGATACACGCCCGGTGGCAAGGTCATCTGGGCGGAGCAGCCGGTGCCCTGACGGACTCGGGCTCCGCCCTCGGTCCGTACCGATACCGCGCACGGTGGGTGCCCGGCATGCCGGTTCCATTAGGAAACTTTCCTATCAGCGCCCGGCACTCCCACCCCCACCATCACCAGGAGATCCCGTGAGGCACCCGTATCCCGACCCGGCGCGCCCGGCAGGCGCCTCCCGGCGTGCTCGCCATGGCAGTGCGTCCCTGGCGGCGACAGGCCCCCTCATCGCCCCCTCGCCCGCCGCGACACCAGCCGGGTCGACACGGCACAGCGCGTCTTCCCGCGCGAGGGCAACCTGGACCCCGACCCGCCGCGGGACTGGCACGTGTACGGGGACGCCTACCACGTCGGCTGACCGCCACGTCCCCGCGAGCGGCCCCACCGGCACGGCGCGGACCGCGGAACCGGGAGTGTGCCGGGTTCCGCGGTCCGCGTGAGGCCATCGGTTCCGGTGTCAGCGCCTGTACCTGTGCCGGGCCCGATGCCGGTTCCGGTGTCAGTGCCGGAACGTGTCCTTGCCCTTCTCCTTGGCCTGCCGGGCGTCGCCCTTGGACTGCTCGGCGCGGCCCTCGGCCGTCATCCGCTCGTTGCCGACGGCCCGGCCGGCCGCTTCCTTGGCCTTCCCCTTGGCCTGTTCCATCTTGGCCTTGGACTTCTGGTTGCCGGCCACAGCTACTCACCTCACGGCGTTCGTTCGCTTCCGATGTCCTGCACTGCGGGTCGCCCGTGACGGCGGGGTCAAACCCGGCGACGGCCGCCGGGATGAGCGCGGGGCCGCGGGGTAGGAGGACGGACAAGCACGCCCGTCGTCGACTCGGAGGAACCTCATGGCCGGAATGCTGGACCGGATCAAGCGCTTCGCGCGCAGCCCGCAGGGCCGCCGGGCGACGGAGCAGGTACGCCGGGCCGCCTCGGACCCCCGCCGCCGTGCGCAGGCGCAGCAGATGCTCCGGAAGTTCGGCAAGCGCCGCTGAGCGCGCCGCGGCCGGTTCGCCGTCGCGTCGGGAGCGTCTCAGCCCTGCCCCGCGTGGGTGTGGCTGTGGGACGTCTCCGGCGGGCAGCGTCCGGCGCTCCGGGAGCGGTCCCGGCGCCAGTCGAGGACCGCGACGGTCAGCGCGCAGAGCATGGCGGCGACCCCCGAGCCGACCGACAGCGCCACGGCCTCGCGGTAGTCGTCGTGTGTCGCGTTGAGCGTCAGATAGAAGAGCCCCGGCAGCGCGGCGGTGCCCACGGCGCCGCCGAGGCGCTGTCCCGTCTGCAGGGCGCCCCCGGCGGCGCCCGCCATCCGCACCGGGACGTCCCGCAGCGTCATCGTGATGTTCGGGGAGATCACACAGCCACTGCCGAGCCCGCCGACCAGCAGCGCCGGGGCCGCGATCCAGGCGGCCCGGTCGGAGGGCGCGAGCCAGAGCACCAGCGCGGTCGTGCCGAGTCCCAGCATGACGGCGACGAGTCCCCAGACGGTCAGCAGCCGCCCCAGCCGGTCGACCAGCCGGCCCGCCACGGCCGCCGCGGTGGCCGAGCCCACGGCGAACGGGGTCACCGCCAGGCCGGACATGAGGGGTGAGTAGCCCAGCCCGTTCTGGAAGAAGAGCGCGAAGACCAGCCACACCCCGCTGAACCCGACGAAGTACAGGGCGGCCAGACCCGCGCCCGTGACGTATCCGCGGGTTTCGGTGAGCAGGCCCGGCTCCAGCAGCGGATGCCCGCCGCGGCGGGCGACGCGGCGCTCCCACCGCGCGAAGGCGAACAGGACGAGCAGTCCCGCCGGGAAGAGCCACCACACCCTGCCCACTCCACCGCCCTCGGCGAGGACGAGCGGCAGCATCAGGGCCAGGATTCCGGCGCCGAGGAGCAGCACGCCCACCGGGTCCAGATGTCCCCGGCCGCCAGGGGCGACCCGGGGCAGCAGACGGAAGCCGAGCAGGAGGGCGAGCGCGCCGACCGGCACGTTGACGTAGAAGATCCACCGCCAGCCCTCGGGGCCGGTCAGTGCCAGGATCAGACCGCCGACGACCGGCCCCACGGCGCTGGACACACCCACGGTGGCACCGAACAGCCCGAACGCGCGCCCGCGTTCGGCGCCCCGGAACATCTGCTGGATCAGTGCCGAGTTCTGCGGCGCGATGCAGCCCGCGGCGACTCCCTGGGCGAGCCGGGCGACCACCAGCAGTTCGATGCCCGGGGCCGCCCCGGCGGCGGCGCTGAAGAGCACGAAGGCGGCCAGCGCGGCGAGGAAGACGCGGCGCCTGCCGAACGCGTCGCCGACCCGGCCCGCCGTCACCAGGGTCAGGGCGAACGCGAGGGCGTAGCCGGACACGACCCACTGCACGGACGCGGCGGAGGCGTGCAGACCCTGCTGCATGGACGGCAGGGCGACGGCGACGATCGTCACGTCCAGCAGGGTCATGAAACCGGCGACCAGGGTCACCCAGAGGGCCCGCCACCGGTTCGGGTCCGGGTGGTCGTCCGGACGGTGCACGCAGACTCCCCTCGTGAGGTGACGAGGGCCGCGGTAACCGCGCCCCACGCCTGCGTCACCCGTGACCGGGGGTTCAAACCCGGTCACCAAACCGGGGCACAGAGCCCGGTCACAAAGTCGAACCATGAGAACCCATAAGCCGCCCTTATGCCCTCATAGACCGGACCCGCGTACCGACTTAGGCTTGCCTTAGCTTAGGCTTCCCCACGAGTCGATCCATCACCGCTCGAAGGGAACCTGAACATGCCCCGCCCTCTGCGGGTAGCCATCGTCGGATCGGGCCCGGCCGGAATCTACGCCGCCGACGCCCTGCTCAAGTCCGACGTGGCCGCCGACCCCGGTGTGTCCATAGACATCTTCGAGCGCATGCCCGCCCCGTTCGGACTGATCCGCTACGGCGTCGCCCCCGACCACCCGCGGATCAAGGGCATCATCACGGCCCTGCACCAGGTGCTCGACAAGCCGCAGATCCGCCTCTTCGGCAACGTGGACTACCCGACCGACATCAGCCTGGACGATCTGCGCGCCTTCTATGACGGTGTGATCTTCGCCACGGGCGCAACGGCGGACCGGGCGCTCTCCGTCCCCGGCATCGAGCTCGACGGCTCGTACGGGGCCGCCGACTTCGTCGCCTGGTACGACGGCCACCCCGACTTCCCCCGCACCTGGCCGCTGGAGGCGGAGAAGGTCGCCGTCCTCGGCGTCGGCAACGTCGCCCTGGACATCGCGCGCGTCCTCGCCAAGACGGCGGACGAGCTGCTGCCGACCGAGATCCCGCCGAACGTCTACGAGGGCCTCAAGGCCAACAAGGCGCTGGAGGTCCACGTCTTCGGCCGCCGCGGCCCGGCGCAGGCGAAGTTCAGCCCGATGGAGCTGCGGGAGCTGGACCACTCCCCCAACATCGAGGTCATCGTCGACCCCGAGGACATCGACTACGACGAGGGCTCGATCGCCACCCGGCGCGGCAACAAGCAGGCCGACATGGTCGCCAAGACCCTGGAGAACTGGGCGATCCGCGACGTCGGCGACCGGCCGCACAAGCTGTTCCTGCACTTCTTCGAGTCGCCCTCGGAGATCCTCGGCGAGGACGGCAAGGTCGTCGGCCTGCGCACCGAGCGCACCGAGCTGGACGGCACCGGCAACGTCAAGGGCACCGGCGAGTTCAAGGACTGGGATGTCCAGGCGGTCTACCGGGCCGTCGGCTACCTGTCCGACCAGCTGCCCAAGCTGCCCTGGGACATCGACTCGGGCACGGTCCCGGACGAGGGCGGCCGGGTGATCCAGGAATCCGGCGAGCACCTGCAGTCGACGTATGTCACCGGCTGGATCCGGCGCGGTCCGGTCGGCCTGATCGGTCACACCAAGGGCGACGCCAACGAGACGGTGTCCAACCTGCTGGACGACTTCGCCAACGGCAGGCTGCAGACGCCCGCCTCGCCCGCTCCGGAGGCCGTGGACGCCTTCCTCGCCGAGCGGAACGTCCGCTTCACCACCTGGGACGGCTGGTACCGGCTCGACGCCGCGGAGAAGGCGCTGGGCGAGCCGCAGGGCCGCGAGCGTGTGAAGCTCGTCGAGCGCGAGGACATGCTCCGGGAGAGCGGCGCCTGAACCTCGGTGACCGGCGCGGGCCCGGCGGGAGCTTCTCCCGCCGGGCCCGCCCGGTTGTGCGGTTGGCCGGGTCAGACCTCCAGCTCGGTCTCGATCCGGCGCAGCTGGTGGCGGGCCATCGCCAGGTTGGCGCGGCTCGCGTCGAGCACCAGGTAGAGGAACAGCCCGTTGCCGCCACGGCCCTTGAGCAGGCGGATCATGTGGTACTGGGTGTTCAGCGTGATCAGGATGTCCTCGATCTCCTCTTTCAGACCGAGGTGCTCCATGGTGCGCAGCTTGGACCGCACGACGTCGGTGTTTCCGGCGGCGGCGACCTCCAGGTTGAAGTCCTTGGTGCCGCCCAGCGTGCCGAGGGCCATCCCGCTGGTGTAGTCGACCAGCGCGGCGGCTTTTGCCCCGTCGATGGAGCTGAGGCATTCCTTGAGTGAGGTCTCCAGGTTGGCCATGCGTGGGTTTCCTTTCCGGATGTGATCGGTACGTGATCGGTAGTGCTCGGTTGATCAGGTCAGCCGGCGTTGGCCGCCGATCTGGGGACTCGGTTGGTGTGTGGGCCGCTGCGGGGTGCGCACCGGCAGGGTGCCGATGGGGCGGGCCGTTTCCCCGGCGGGCGTCGTGACGCGTTCGACGGCTTCCGCGGCCGGGGAGCGGCCCCGGTCGTGGCCGATGTGGGCGACGACCAGCTCCCCGACCCGGGCTCCGCTGCGCCGGCCCTCCAGGTGCAGCCGGCCCACGTTGACCCGGCCGTCGGCGAGCAGGGTGAGCACGGCGGCCGGACCGGCCGCGTAGGTGGCGACGTAGCCGTCGGTCCCGCGCAGCAGCAGTTCGCGGAATTCGCCGCGCGCGGTGGCGTCGGCCATGCGGTGGGCGACGCCGAGCGCGGCCGCGGTGAGCGCGGCGAGGCCCTCGGGTTCGGTGCCCGGTGCGTCGTGGGCCAGCACGAGCCCGTCGACGGTGGCCGCGAGCGATCCGGTCAACTGGGGTACGCGGTTGCGCAGTCGGTGCAGTTCGTCCAGGACGTCGCTCTCGACGGCCATCAGCAGTCTCCTTTCGGCACGCTGTCGACGCGCGCGTATCACAGGGCCTCCAAGGCGTCTCGAAGCCGCCGCAGCAGGGCCGTGTCCGGGTCGTCCCACACCACGTCGCGGGGGCTCGGGCCCGGCGCGACGGAGGCGGGAGCGGGCGGCGCCGCGGTGACGAGGCCGTCGGCGGCCAGGCGGCGCAGTTCGACGAGGGTGTGGTACGTGCGGCAGGCGAGCGCCGAGGCGATCTGCGACGCGGTGCGGACTCCGTCGACCTGGGTGAGGGTCCGGCCGCGCCGCACCGGCAGGGCCGCCGCACCCGCGTCGGGCACCCGCGTGAGGGGGACGGTGTCGATGTCGGGGTCCGGCCAGATGCGGTCCAGCAGGGCGCGCCGGCGTCCGCACTCGCGGACGACGACGTCCACCGGTACGGACCGGACCGCGCCGAGCCAGTGCACCGCGCCGGGCCGGAAGCGGTGTGCGCGTGTGTCGTGGGCGAGGACGAAGTACGCGGCGTCGAACAGCGCGCCCAGGTGGCAGACCTCCAGCGCCCCGGCGGCGAGCCGGCCGCTGTCCACGAGCCGGTGTCCGACCCGGGCCTGCCTGCCGCCGCGGTCGACCGCGTCCCACCAGCCGTCCGCCGCGACGGCCCCGCTGCGGGTGAGCAGGGCCCCGAGGTCCGGGGTGAAGGCGGACTCGACGTGTACGACCCGGCCCGCCGCGAGGTAGACGATGCCCCGCTCGCCCGACAGGGCGCCGGTCGCTCCTTCGGCCGCGAGTGCGCCGAGAGCCGCCGACGTCGTTTCGTGCGTGGTCCAGGTGGTCGTCACCCTGGTCATCCGAGCACCAGACGATCCGCCATCTCCGACAGCCGGATGCGGGCCAGGGCGAGGTTTCCGTCGTTGCGGTCCAGCCACAGGTGGAGGAAGACGGTGCTGTCGAACGGAGTGCTGACGAACCTGATCAGGTGATAGGCGTCGGCGGTGGTGGCGATCATGTCCTCGACCGGCGGTTCCTCCTCCGGCGCGACAGCGGGGGCGGCGGCGGGGACGGCGGGACGGGCGGAACCAGCGGGACCGGCGCCGGCCGCTGCCAGGGAACCGCTCTCCGCGACGTGCCGGGCCAGTTCCGCGGTCTCCGCCGCGGTCGCCTCCCAGTCGCCGCCCGGCGCCTCGCCGACGGCGCCCAGGGCGAGCCCGCTGATCCAGTCGACCAGCGACGCGCCCCGTGCGCCGGGCAGCCGCATGGCCTCCAGCAGACTTTCGTCGATTCCGGGCACGCCGGATCCCCTCTCCCCGCACGGCTGTACCGCGAACGTGACGCCGAGACTACGGAAAGTGCACGCATCTGGTGAGCGCTTTGGCATTTTCCAGAGGAACGTGCGCGCGCTCCGGCATACTGCGTTATTTCGGCCGTGCGAGGGCCCGTTGGGCGAGGGGTGGCGCGGGCAGGCCCGCCCCTGAGCGGATGGCGGGCGGGACCTGTCCGCGCCGACCATTGTGGGGACGGCGGGCCGTCCCGGACCACGGGTGAACGGCACGGTCTCGGGTGGCGGCCGCACACCCGGCGCGCTTCCCGCGCACGGGGGGCGTGGGCAGGCCGAGACTGGCAACCCGGGGCCCATGGCCCGACTGCATCTTCCCCGCCGCGGGAAGCACCCGAAGGACGACACCACGGACGGGACGGCGCCCGAGGACTACGGTCCGGCCGCCGCCACCGAGCGCGACGCCCCCGGCTCCCCCACCGAGCTGCCGAAGCGCTCATGGTCCTCGCTGCTGCGGCGCGTGGTCGCCGAGTTCAAGGACGACGAGCTGACCGACCGCGCCGCCGCTCTCACCTACTACGGGATCCTGTCGCTGTTCCCGGCCCTGCTGGTGTTGGTCTCACTGCTGGGGATCGCCGGGCAGTCCGTCACCCAGGAGGTGCTGGACAACATCCAGAAGCTGGCGCCCGGGGCCGCTCGGGACGTCATCACCAACGCGGTGGAGCAGTTGCAGGCCAAGGCCGGTCTGGGCTCCGTGCTGGCGGTGGTCGGCCTGGTCGGTGCCATCTGGTCGGCGTCCGGCTATGTGGCCGCGTTCATCCGCGCCGCCAACGCGGTCTACGACATGCCCGAAGGGCGCCCGGTGTGGAAGGTGCTGCCGTTGCGGGTGGCCCTGACCGTGGTGTTGCTAATTCTCGCCGTGGTCAGCGCGCTGATCGTCGTGTTCACCGGCGGTCTGGCCCAGCAGGTGGGCACCGCGCTCGGCGTCGGCGACACCGCCATGACGGTGTGGTCGATCGCCAAGTGGCCGGTACTGGTCGTGCTCGTCACGTTCATGATCGCGATCCTGTACTGGGCCACCCCGAACGCCCGGGTCAAGGGCTTCAAGTGGATCTCGCCGGGCAGCGTCGTCGCCCTGCTGATCTGGCTGCTCGCCTCCGCCGGTTTCGCGTTCTACGTCGCCAACTTCGGCTCGTACAACAAGACGTACGGCACTCTGGCCGGTGTC
Organism: Streptomyces sp. E2N166; assembly: GCF_003671715.1. Classification (GTDB taxonomy): domain Bacteria; phylum Actinomycetota; class Actinomycetes; order Streptomycetales; family Streptomycetaceae; genus Streptomyces; species Streptomyces thinghirensis. The sequence goes on from NZ_RAIF01000006.1 coordinate 533,671, forward strand.
ATCATCTTCCTGGTGTGGCTGTGGGTGACGAACCTGGCCATTCTGCTCGGCCTCGAGTTCGACGCCGAACTGGCCCGGCAGCGTGTGATCGACGGCGGCCACCCGCCCGAGGCGGAGCCGTACGTGGAGCCGCGCGACACCCGGGCCTGGGACGAGACGGACCGGCGGCGCGCGGCGCCGGGAGAGTGACTACGAGCCGGGAGAGTGACTACGGGAGGATCGAGTCGACGTAGCCCCCGTCGACGCGGACGGCCGCGCCGGTCGTGGCGGACGCCTGCGGCGAGCTCAGGTACACCACGAGGTTGGCGATCTCCTCCGGCTCGATCAGCCGCTGGAGCAGCGACTGCGGGCGGTGCTCGCGCATGAAGGCGCGCTGGGCCTCGTCCCAAGGCAGCTCGGGGTCGACCAGCTGGTACACGAAGTCCTCGACGCCCTCGGTGTGGGTGGGTCCGGCGATGACGGAGTTCACCGTGACTCCGCTGCCCGCCGCCTCCTTGGCGAAGCCGCGGCTCACCGCGAGCAGTGCCGTCTTGGAGACCCCGTAGTGGATCATTTCGGCCGGGACGACGACGGCCGAGTCACTCGCGATGTACAGCACCCGGCCCCAGCCCCGTTCCCTCATCCGGGGGAGATGGGCGCGCGTCAGCCTGACGCCCGCGAGGACGTTGATCTCGAAGTAGCGGCGCCACTCGTCGTCGCTGATCTCCAGTGCGGGCACCGCGCCGAAGACACCGAGGTTGTTCACGAGGATGTCCACGTCGGGCAGCGTCTCCAAGGCCCGCTCGGCGCCCTCCGCGGTGCCGAGGTCCGCCGCGACCGGCACGAACTCCCCGTCCGGCACCTCGGCGCGCAGTTTCCCGGCGCTCTCCTTTAGGCGGTCGGCGTCGCGTCCGTTGACGCCCACGGTGGCGCCGGCCCGGGCCAGGCCGGCGGCGATCGCCGCTCCGATGCCCTGCGAGGAGCCCGTCACCAGCGCGGTCCGTCCGCCGAGGTCGAGGTTCATCGATCGCTCCTTCTCGTGCCGTACGGTCGGTCGCAGTACTCCTGTCCACCCTCGCCCATGGCGCACCTCGTACGCCGCCCACCGCACCGCGAACGGTGCCGCGCCCCGCCCGCTCGGCGGACCCCCGGGTGCTCGCCGCTGACCTGCGGCGACGATACTTGCGTGTGTCCGTGCCCCCGCTTCTGCCTCCCGATGGACTCATGCCGACCTCTGCCACCGCCCGCCCCACGACTCCGCCCACGGTGTGGCCCGCTCGCGGCCGCCACGTCGGATCCGCGGCGGAGGACACCGTCCGGCACACCCTGCAGCGGCTCAAGGACAGCCGCGTCATCGACGACTTCCTGGAACTGCCCGCCGAGGGGCGGTCGGACGACGAGACCACCGGCCCCCGGATCTTCGAGGCGCGCTGGAAGGCCGCGGGGACCGTCACAGTGCGGGCCAGACTGGTCCTGGCGCCCGGTTCGGCCGGCGGGCAGGAGTGGACCCTGCTCGCGGAGGCCGAGGAGGCCTGGGACCCTGCCTGGCCCTCCCCCGCCACGATGTTCTGGCCCGACGACCCGGACGTCACCTGGGACCGCGACGCCGCCACGGGGCTGCGGCTGCGGGGCATCAACACCCTGCCCGACGACGACAGGACCCTGCGCCGGCTGCTCAAGGAGGCCGGGCGCAGCCCGTGGAACATCCACGTCGTCGTGCACGAGGCGATGACCCCCGACCATCGCGGCCGGGTGCCGCTGGCGGACCGGTTGCCTCCCGGCCTGCGGCACCGCGTGGTCGAGCACCGCGCCGCACCGCAGCAACTGCGGGTGGCCAACTGGGCCCTGGCGGACTTCGGCGTCCAGCTGCCGCGCGGCGGCGCCGTGGTGCTGCCCGGAAGTCCGGTCCCGGCTGACTACGACGCCGGGGACTTCTCCGTCCGCTCCGTCTTCCTGGACGGCTCCGAGCCCACCGCGCTGATCACGGCGGTGACGTCCTTCGCCGCGCTGGCGAGGCCGCTGCCGGACGGCGCGGAGGAGGCCCTCACCGCGCTGCGGGAGGACTGGCGGCTGCTGACCATGGCGGAGGAACTGGACCGCGAGCGCAAGCTGGTGGCCATGTACGCCGAGGCGCTGGAGGCCATGACGCAGTCCCGGGACCTGTACCGGGAGGCGGCCGAACGCGCGGCCGAGGCCCTGGCCGCGTACCGGGAGTCCGCCGCGTCCGCCCCCGCCGGTCCCCCGCCGGCCGCGGCGCCCCAGGTGTCGCCGCTGCGTGGTCTGACCCGCACGCTGGAGAGGTTCAGGGGCCCGGGCCGGGCACCGCGTGCCGAGGCCGGTGAGCCGGGCACCGCGCGGCAGACCGCCGCACGCGACGACTGACCGCCGCCGGGCCCGGCGGGCGGCACCGTCCGGACCGCCGGCGGCTCGGTCAGCCGAAGAGCGGGACACGGTCCGCGTCGGGTCCCAGGGCGTTCCGTTCGCTCTCGGTGAGCGGTGTGCGGCCGGTGGCGGCGCGGGCGTAGTGCTCGTCGCTCCAGTCCAGCGGCACCGGGCGGCCCAGGAGTCCGTCGAGTGTGGCGCGGACCGCGGTCAGCCCGGCTGGTGACGGTCCCGGCGCGGTGGGCAGCGCCACGGTCAGGTCGAGGTGGTGGACGGTCGCCTCGACGCCGAGGGTCGTGAGCAGGTCGGCGACGGTCAGGACATGCTCCTGGGTGCCCACTCGGCTCCGGGGCTCGGCCGCCGACGCGGCCGTGACCGCGGCCGCCGCCGTCTCCAGGTACAGGTCTTTCAACTGGCCGAACTCGGGGATCATGCCGGCGCAGACCCGGTTCCAGCGCCGCTCCTGGGCCGCGCCGTCGGCAGCGGGCGTCCAGTCCCGCCAGTAGGTGACGGCGTCCCGGTCAGGGGGGCCTCCGGCGGGCGTGTGCAGGGCCACCAGCGCCCGCTGGGCGTCCGCGAGCAGGTGGAACACCAGATCGCGCACCGCCCATCCGGCGCAGTCGGTCGGCAGCCACGAGTCGTCCTCCCCCAGCGGGCGGACCACCTCCGCGAGGGCTTCGTAGGAGTCGCGCACGAGGTGAGCCGGATGTGTGCGTTCCTCGGATCCCGTGGTCATGGCGCCACCCTAGGGCGGGTCGCCGGCTGAGGGCACCCTCACGTGTCAGCCGGCCCGACGTGGATACGCGGACGGAACGGCAGCACGGCCCGTACCGGAAGGTCATCGACGCCATGGACAGCCAGCACGAGGGCACCGCCCCCGCTTCCCCACCTCAGACGTCCCGATCGGAGACCACGCTCCGCGTCAACGGCAAACCGCACACCCTCACCGTCGACCACCGCCGGGTCCTGCTGGACCTGTTGAGGGAGGATCTCGGGCTCGCGGGCGCCAAGAAGGGCTGCGACCACGGGCAGTGCGGCGCCTGTACGGTCCTGGTGGACGGACGGCGGGTCAACAGCTGCCTGCTGTTCGCCGTCGCCCTGGACGGCTGCGAGATCACCACCGTCGAGGGCCTGGCCGGGGACGGGGAGGAACTGCATCCGATGCAGCGGGCCTTCCTGGAGCGCGACGCCTTCCAGTGCGGGTACTGCACGCCGGGCCAGATCTGCTCGGCGATCGGTGTGCTCGCCGAGGCCGCGGCCGGACACCCGTCCCACGTGACCGACCCGGCGGCACCCTCCGGTGAGCCCGTTCCGCTGGTCCGGGAGGAGATCCGCGAGCGGCTGAGCGGAAACATCTGCCGGTGCGGTGCCTATCCGCGCATCGCCGACGCCGTCGAGGACGTGATCCCGTGAAGCCCTTCGCCTACGTACGGGCCGGCACCGTCGAGGAGGCCACCGACGCGTTCGCCGCCCACCCCGGCGCCCGCTATCTCGGCGGCGGCACGAACCTGGTCGACCTGATGAAGCTCGGCGTGGAGACGCCCGCCGCCCTCGTCGACATCACCCGCCTCCCGCTGGACGCGGTGGAGGAGCTGCCCGACGGCGCGCTGCGGGTCGGCGCGATGGTCCGCAACAGCGACCTCGCGGCGCACCCCGCCGTCCGCGACCGCTACCCGGCGCTGTCCCAGGCCCTGCTGGCGGGCGCCTCCGGACAGCTGCGCAACGCCGCCACCACGGGCGGCAACCTGCTGCAGCGCACCCGCTGCCCCTACTTCCAGGACCTGTCCAAGCCGTGCAACAAGCGCGAGCCCGGCACCGGCTGCGGCGCGCTGGAGGGCGTGCACCGTGACCACGCGGTGCTCGGCCACTCCGAGCAGTGCATCGCCACCCACCCCTCGGACATGGCGGTGGCGCTCGCCGCCCTGGGCGCGCGCGTGGAGCTGCACGGCCCCGAGGGCACGCGCAGTGTGCCCGCCGCCGACTTCCACCGGCTGCCGGGCCCGCACCCGGAGCGGGACACGGAGATCCACCCCGGCGAGCTGATCACCGGGGTGGTCCTGCCGTCCGCCACGGCGGGGCTGCCGTCGGCGTACCGCAAGGCCCGCGACCGGGCGTCGTACGCCTTCGCCCTGGCCTCCGTCGCCGTCGTCCTGCACATGCGGGACGGGGTGGTGGACCGCGCCGGCATCGCCTTCGGGGCCCTGGCACACCGTCCCTGGCGGGCGCGGCGGGCCGAGGACGCGCTGGTGGGCGCGGCGCCCACCACGGCGGCGTTCGAGCACGCCGTCGACCTGGAACTGGCCGCCGCCGAGCCGCTGCGGGACAACGCCTACAAGGTGCCGCTGGCCCGCCGGCTGGCCCTGGACGTACTGGGCCGCCTCGCGCCGCCCGCCACCACCTGACCCGGCGTCCACGAGGAGGACCCCATGACCGGCACCGAAACCGTCCTGGGCGCTCCGGTCGAGCGCCGGGAGGGGCAGGAGAAGGTCACCGGCACCGCCCGGTACGCCGCCGAGTACGACTCCCCGGGCCGCGCCCAGGCCTGGCCCGTGCCGGCGGCGGTCGCGCGGGGCCGGGTGACCGGCGTCGACCCGGCCCCCGCGCTCGCCATGCCCGGCGTACTCGCGGTGCTCACGCACGAGAACGCACCCCGGCTCGGGAAGCCGGACGACCCCACCCTGGCCCTGCTGCAGAGCCCGCACGTCCCGCACCGGGGCTGGTTCGTCGGCCTGGTGGTGGCCGAGACGCTGGAGGCGGCGCGCGCCGGTGCCGCCGCCGTCCGTGTCACGTACGAGGCGGAGGGCCACGACGTGACGCTCACCGCGGCGCATCCGGAGGCGTACGTCCCCGAGTCCGCCAACGGCGGCTTCCCTGCCGTCACGGAACACGGCGACCCCGAGGGTGCCTTCGCCTCGTCGGCGACGCGCGTCGACGTCGAGTACCGGGTACCGCCGCTGCACAACCACCCGATGGAGCCGCACACCAGCACGGCGCAGTGGGACGGCGACCGGCTGACCGTGCACTCCTCCAGCCAGGGCACCAGCGCCGTGCGCACGGAGCTCGCCAGGATGTTCGAGATGCCCGAGGACCGGATCACCGTGCTCGCCGAGCACGTGGGCGGCGGCTTCGGGTCGAAGGGCACGCCCCGCCCCGAGGTGGTGCTGGCCGCGATGGCGGCACGCGAGACCGGCCGGCCGGTCACCGTCGCGCTGCCGCGCCGCTATCTGCCCGCCGTCGTCGGACACCGCGCGCCGACCCGGCACCGGCTGCGCCTCGGCGCCGACGCGGGCGGCCGGCTCACGTCCCTCACGCACGAGGTGACGACGCACACCTCACGGGTGAAGGAGTTCGTGGAGCAGGCGGCGGTCCCGGCGCGCGTGATGTACGCCGCCCCCGCCCTGCGCACGGCCCACCGAGTGGTGCGGCTCGATGTGCCCACACCGTCCTGGATGCGCGCGCCCGGCGAGTGCCCCGGCATGTACGCGCTGGAGTCCGCGGTGGACGAACTGGCCACCGAACTCGGCATGGACCCGGTGGAACTGCGGATCCGCAACGAGCCGGAGACCGAGCCCGACAGCGGCAAGCCGTTCAGCAGCAGGCATCTGGTGGAGTGCCTGCGCGAGGGTGCCCGCCGATTCGGGTGGGAGGGCCGCGATCCGCGCCCGCGCTCCCGCGCTGCCGGACCGCTGCTCATCGGCAGCGGGGTGGCCGCGGCCACGTATCCGGTCCTGGTGTCGCCGTGCGCGGCGTCCGCGCGGGCCCTGCCCGACGGCGGTTTCCTGGTGCGCGTCAACGCGACCGACATCGGCACGGGTGCCCGGACGGTCTGCGCCCAGGTCGCGGCCGACGCCCTCGGTGTCCCGCTGGACCGGGTCCGTATCGAAGTCGCCGACAGCGACATCGGTTTCGCGCCGATGGCCGGCGGCTCGTCGGGCACCGCCTCCTGGGGGTGGGCCGTGCACGAGGCCTGTGTGCGGCTGACCGGCCGGCTGGCCGAGCACGCGGGGCCGCTGCCCGACGAGGGCATCGCGGCCGACGCCGACACCTCCGGTACCGCCGACGCCGAGAGCTCCTACGCACGCCACGCGTTCGGCGCGCACTTCGCCGAGGTGACCGTGGACACGGTCACCGGTGAGGTACGGGTGACGCGGCTGCTCGGCGTCTTCGCGGCGGGGCGCATCCTCAACGCCCGCACGGCCCGCTCGCAGTTCGTCGGCGGCATGACGATGGGCCTGGGCATGGCGCTGACCGAGGACAGCACGGTGGACCCGGCGTTCGGCGACTTCGCCGAGTCCGACCTGGCGTCGTACCACGTGCCCGCGCACGCCGACGTGGCGGCGGTGGAGGCGCACTGGGTCGACGAGGAGGACGCCCACCTCAACCCCATGGGCAGCAAGGGGATCGGGGAGATCGGCATCGTCGGCTCGGCCGCGGCCGTCGGAAACGCGGTCCACCACGCCACGGGCATCCGCTTCCGGGAACTCCCGCTCACGCCGGACCGGGTACTCACCGGCCTGCTCGAACACGAGCACCCCGCGGGCATGCTGGGCACGTGAACGTGGCATGTGGTCCGCACCGGAAGTCCGGCGCGGACCACGTGCCGCGTGCGGCGGGCCGGACGGTCAGTCCGCGACGCGGCTCGCGCCGGCCATCGGGCGGGCCGACCAGCGCCTTGCGGGCGCCTGCGAGGCCACCCGTACGCACAGCGCCAGGAGCGCGGCCAGCGAAGCCAGTACGGCGACCGCGACGGCGATCCAGGTGGGCGCCAGGGTGAGGTCCACGGCCGGGGACACCCGAGCCGACGGGGTCACACTGCCGTAGAGCTTGGCCGCGGCCAGCACCGCCGGCCCCACGACCGCCACGGCGAGCAGGGGTACGGCGGGCCGCACGGTGAGCAGCAGGGCCAGCACCAGGCAGAGCGCCGACAGGCCGAGGGCGACCCCGTAGGCGCGTGCGGAGGCGTCGCCCTGGTGCAGCGGGAAGTAGGCCACACCGCACCCGGCCAGGACGGCGACGGTGAGCCGGGCCGGCCAGGCCGCCCCCCGGGCGGACCGGCGGGCCGCCCGGTCGCGGTCACCGGACGCCCGGTCGCGGTCACGGGACGCACGGTCCCGGTCGTGCGACTCGGGGTCCTGCTCGCGCCCACGCGACGCGCGCTCCTGGTCCCGGTCACGTCCCCGGCGGCCCAGGCGCGGTGTCCTGCGGCGCTCGCGACCGCGGCGGTCCGCCGCGCTGAAGGCGCCGGCCAGTCCGGCCGGACGGTCGTCGTGGCCCGGTCCGCCGTCGTCGCCGGTCCCGTCCAGTGCCGCCCGCAGGTGCCGGGCGTCGGGGCGGTCCGGGCGTACCCGCCCGTCCTCGGCCAGCCGGCCGATCAGCTGGACCAGTTCCTCGACGGGCCGGCCGGTGGCGGCGGCCCGTACGGCCTCCTGCCCGCAGTGCGGTTCCAGGGGTGTGCGGTGCAGCAGTTCCATCAGGCGGGTGACGTCCTCGACCGAGCGGCACTCCGCCGCGGCCCGGATCGCCTCGTCCGCGCTGTCCGAATGGCGCGGCGGGCGGGTCAGCAGGCCGACCAGCCGGGTGACGTCCTCCACCGAGCGGTTCACGCCGACCGCGCGCAGGGCGTCGATCGTGGCCTGCGCGTACTGGGGTGACCCCTCCAGCATGGTGATCAGGTCGACGACGTCCTCCAGCGGCCGGTCGGCCACGG
>NZ_RAIF01000006.1:542056-559378 GCF_003671715.1 Streptomyces sp. E2N166
GTGCTGGTTCCTGGAGGACGGACGGCTGGGGCGCGGGCGACTGAGGGGCGGGCGAACGGGCGGCCGAGGGGTGGCCGGTTGACGCCTCGGCGTCGGCTTGCGCGGCCGGCGGACGCACCGGGTGCGTGCCGGTGGCCGTGGTCGTCTCCCCGGTGGGCAGGTCCACGGCGGATATGGCGTACTCGGGAGAACGATGTGATGAAGAGCCGGTAGTCATGATCTCTCCGTGTGGTGGGGGTGCGGCCGCCCTGCGTCCCCGACATGCGACTCGCGCTCTGTGCTGACCATTACTAAGCACGTCCACCGCACCGTGCCACTGGAGTGGGCCACAGGGATGAGAGACCCTCGCGAGCGGACTTGTCGCCGCCCCGAGCGGGCATCCGGGGAGAGGAGCGTGTGCCGAGCGGCACGAGCACGCACCAGGAGGAGGGGCGGGTGGATACGACCACAGTGGTGATCGTCGCGGCGGTGTCGCTCGCGGCGGTCGTCCTCGCGACGGCGGTCGGCGTCCTGGTGCGGCTGGTCCGCACCCGACGGGATCTCAGACGGGCCGGTCTCCCCGCCGGTCCGAGGTGGGTCTTCTGGGGCGCAGTCCTCTACTTGGTACTGCCGACCGACCTGGTGCCCGATCCCGTATACCTGGACGACGTCGGTGTACTGCTGCTCGCCCTGCGCTCGGCGCGCGGCTCTCTCGACGGGCGACGGAGCGCCGCGGACCGGCGTGAAGGCGCCACCCCGCCCCATGACTACGCTGCGTAAGGAAACCAATCACCCGTTCGAGTCGTATAAGTCTCTGGAAGCCGAAGGCAGTCGGCGGACCAGGCGACGGCGCAAGGGACCATCGCCTGCTCGGCGCAGCACCGACCAGGGAGAGACGATGAAACCGTTCGCCCTCAACTACGCACGTCCGGCAGTGGAGTTGGAAGCCACGACTCCGTACGTCTACGACTCCGGGCGGCAGTTGAACGTGCTTCTGGACGGGCGGGCGGCCGCCTGTGACCATGCGCTGCTGAGAGAACTGGGGACCACGACCTCCACCGCGGGGTCGAAGACTCACTTCGACGACTGAACACGGGCCGTCGAGAATGACCGTCTTGATCCTGACCTGTGAAGAGGACGTCACCGCGGACATGGTGGTCGTGCACCTGAACGCGTCGGGAGTCCCGGTGGTCCGCCTGGACCCCGCCGATCTGACCGACTCCGTCGCGCTCTCCGGTGAGTTCGTGCACGGCTCCTTCCGGGGTCATCTGTCCTCGGGGGGCCGCCTGGTGAGCATCGGCGGACTGCGGTCCGTCTGGGTGCGCAGGCCGGGCGGCGCGGCCACGCGGGCCACCGAGCCCTCCGCGTGGCTGACCGAGGAGTCCGGGCAGGCGCTCTACGGCATGCTCCGCGGTTGCGGGGCGCGCTGGATGAACCAGCCCGACGCGGCGCACCGGGCCCGGTACAAGCCCTGGCAGCTGCGTCTCGCCCAGCAGTGCGGGCTGCCCGTGCCGGCCACGCTGATCACGACGTTCCCACGGGCGGCACGCGAGTTCGCCGAGCGCTACCCCGACCTGGTGGTCAAACCCGTCTCGGGCGCCCATCCGCAGGACCCGCCCCTGGCGGTACCGACCAGCAGGGTTCCCCCCGAGGCCGACTTCTCCACCGTCGCCCACGGCCCGACCCTGCTGCAGCGCCGGGTCGCCAAGCGTGCCGACGTCCGCCTCACCGTCGTCGGCGACGAGTTGCTGGCCGCGCGGAAGACGACCCTCGCGGGCTCGGACCCCGACGAGGTGGACGTCCGCTTCACGGCGTCCGCCGAGCCGTGGCGGCCCGCCGAGGTGCCGCCGCGCGTCGCCGAGGCCGTCCGCGCCTACCTCCGCACGGCGGGACTGGCCTACGGTGCCCTCGACTTCGCCGAGGACGGCGACGGAACCTGGTGGTTCCTGGAGTGCAACCAGTCGGGGCAGTTCGGCTTCGTCGAGGTGGACACGGGCCAGCCGATCGCCCGCACCATCGCCGAGTGGCTGGCCCGGCCCGGGCCGGAGGACCCGGTGGACGCGGGCGGCCCCGGCACGGCGGTCGTCGGGTGAGGTGAGGTGCGCCCGCGTCACCGGCGCCCCCTGGAGCCTGTCCGCCGGACAGGCCCTAATGCGGGCGGGGGCCGGGCAGCAGGGCGGTGCGTTGCCAGCCGGCGCCCGGGGACGCCTGCCGTTCGGTGCCGGGCAGGTGGCCGGGTGAGCGCAGTGGGCGCATGACAACCTCCAGCTCCCTGCTCACACGCTCGGCGTCCCGCCGCACCTGCTCGGGGACGTCACCGCGTTCGGCGACGAGTCGGTCGTAGATGGGGGAATCCTGGAACACCCGTCAACGTGCCTTTCGTGTCGTCCGCCCCCGTACGGAGGCGCGACTGAGCAGTCTAGGCGCCCGTTCACCCGGTGGTGCGCATTCCACCCACAAGGTGACGGTGGCTCACGCGCCGGTCGTGGAGCCGGGCCGGACGATCATGAGGACCGTGACCGTGACCCACAGCAGGTTGAACAGGCCGGTGAACATGGCGAGCCGGGCGGTACGGGCGTGCTCGACGGGCTGCCGGTCGGTCAGCTGGTCCAGGAGTTCCTCCTGGCGGGGCAGGACGAAGGCGATCAGGAGGCCGGCGGCGGCCGCGGTCAGCGCGATGGACGTGATGAGCCATGCGTCCCCCAGGACACCCATCGCCGCGGCGGTGGCGAAGCCGAGGACCGGCACCGCGATGCCGAGACCGGCGTAGACCCGGCAGATGCGGTGCAGCAGCCGGACGGTGCCCACGTCCCCGGCGTCCGCTCCGCCCCCGGCCCCCGCGGGCACCGGTACCACCGCACGACGGGCGGCCGGCGGGAACATGCTGGCCGCGACGGTGACGGGCCCGATGGCGATGATGGCGGCCAGGACGTGGAGGGACAGCAGGATCTTGGTCATCGGTCGGGGCTCCGGGAGGCAGTTCGGTCGATGCGGTCGGAGCCACGCTAGAAAGACGGCGGGTGATCGCACAGGGGCTGAAACGACAGCTTCCAACGGAATCTCGCCAATGCCTTCACCAGGACGGATCCGGCGGGACAAGGTGGAGCGAAGGCGTGCGCGGGGGTTCTGCCCACGGCGGGAATCCGCCTATCGTGGCGGTCATGCACTCGGTGGCGATCCTGGTCCTCGACGACGTGGTGCCGTTCGACATGGCGGCGCCCATGCAGGCGTTCGACTGGACGCGGCTGCCCGACGGGCGCAGCCCCTACCGGGTCCGCCTTTGCGCGGAGTCGCCCGAGGTGCGCACGGACGGGCTGGCCCTCCGTATCGACCTGGGCCTGGAGGCGCTGGAGACCGCCGACACGATCATCGTGCCGGGCCGCTCCGAGGAGCACGGCCCGCCCTCGGAACGCGTCCTCGCGGCGCTGCGGCGGGCGGCCGGTGCGGGTACGCGGATCGCGTCGGTGTGCGTGGGCGCCTTCGTCCTCGCGGAGGCCGGGCTGCTGGACGGGCTGCGGGCCACCACCCACTGGATCGCCGCGGCGGAACTGGCCCGCCGCTACCCTCGCGTGGAGGTGCGGCCGGACGTGCTCTACGTCGACAACGGACAAATCCTCACCTCCGCGGGCGCCGCCGCCGGTCTGGACATGTGCCTGCACATGATCCGCCGGGATCTGGGGTCGGCCGTCGCCGCGCACGCCGCCCGGATGTGTGTCATGCCGCTGGAGCGGGAGGGCGGCCAGGCCCAGTTCATCGTGCACGAACGTCCGCCCGTGCCGCGGGGCTCGGACCTGGAGCCGCTGCTGGAGTGGATCGAGGACAACCTGGCCGGTGAGGTAACCCTCGGGGCGATGGCGGCGCGCTCGGGCATGAGCGAGCGCACCTTCAGCCGGCGGTTCCGGGAACAGACAGGCACCACTCCGCTGCAGTGGCTGCTGCGGGCGCGGGTGCGGCGTGCCCAGTACCTGCTGGAGAACGGCGACCACTCGATCGAACGGATCGCGCGGCAGGCCGGGTTCGGCTCCCCCACCGCCTTCCGCGAGCGGTTCCGCCGGGTGGTCGGCACCACTCCGTACGCCTATCGCGCGGCGTTCCACGGGAAGCCGGTCGCGTCGGCGGGCCCCGCGTAGGGCCCGCCTCGGGATCGTCCCGGCTCTTTCGGTCCGAGGCGGGCCCCTGACGTGACGGTGTCACACGGCCAGCGACAGGCCGCTCTCCCCGTCGGGGTCCGCCGCGCGGACGGCGTCCGGGGCCCGTCCCTTGGCGAGCAGCAGCGCGTCCGCCTTCGCCACCGCGTCGTGAATGCTGGTCGTCGCCGTCATCACGCACAGCGTGTAGCTGACGTCCGCCAGCTCCCGCGCCGTCGCCGGCCTTGCCCTCTCCGCCTGAGCGATCCGCAGTGCCGCGTACCGCGTCAGCAACTCCCTGACGACCTTCGGGTCCGGTTCGAGCACGAAGCGCCCCTCTCTCGAGTTTCGCTGCGTATGCCCGTACCCGGCCGAGACAATCAGACCGTGCGCGCTCCTGCTCGCAATTGACGAGAATCCATCGCTTCGTGTCCGACCATCATCGCGAGCGGGCGACGACTTGGTCGAAAAGGGACTGAACGGGCTTGAGCGCCCCGCCCGTTCGCATGCCACTCACCGAGGACCGAGCTCCCGCTCCAGCACCTCCCGAAACCCGTGCGGCGGACGGCCGGTGACACGCCGAACGGTGTCGGTGGTGCGGTCCTCGGCCCCCAGAGCGATGGCACGGTCCATGTCGGCCAGCATCGCGGCGAAGTCCGGCGGCACCAGCTTCGCGAGGCGGTCGCGCGCCTGCTCGCGGGTCAGGCGCCGGTGGACCACGGGCCGGCCGCCGGCCCGGGTGAGGATCGCGGCGATGTCGTCGTGGTCGAGGGCCTCGGGACCGGTGAGGATCAGGTCCTCGCGGGGGGCGTGGCCGTCGGTGAGGGCGCGCACCGCGACGGCGGCGATGTCGTCGGCGTCGACGAAGCCCACGCGGCCGCTTCCGGCGGCCGTCAGGATGGTGCCGTCCTCCCGGACGCTGACGGCGTGGGCGTGGGTACCGGTGAAGTTCTGCATGAACCAGGAGGGCCGCAGCACCGCCCACTCCTCGAACAGGCCGGGGAGGGCACGGTGCACCGCGCCCACCGCCGGGCCACCCTCGGGGACGGCCGAGGAACTGAGCAGCACCGCACGCCGCACGCCCGTCGCACGGGCCCTTCGCAGGAAGGGCAGCATGACCGCGGCCGGGTCCGAGTCACCCGGCGGCGGGACGAGGTAGACGCGGTCGGTTCCGTCGAGCGCCGCGTCGTGCGTGGCGGTGTCGTGCCAGTCGAAACGGACCGGTTCCGCGCCCGGCAGCGGGGTCGCGCGCCGGCTCGCGGCCTTCACACGGTGGCCCGCGGCGATCAGCTGACCGGCGGTGCGGCCGCCCGTCGTGCCGGTGGCTCCGACGACCAGCGTGGTCCCGGTACCGGTCATCGTCCGCTCCCGGTGAAGTCGGTGCCGGGCTCCTGGAGGGTGAGCGGGTTCCAGTAGTCGCGGTAGGAGGTGAACCGCCCGTCCTCGACCGTCACGACGGCGATGTACGTCATGTCGAAGGGCGCGCGGGTCTTCACCACCCGGCCCACGCCGCGCATCTCCACCACGACGGTCCGCTGGTCGGTGGTCTCGTGGATCCGCAGGTCGGGGAAGTCGTGCAGGTCGATGTGGTCGGGATAGGGGCGCATGTAGGCGGCGACGGCCTCCCGGCCCTCCAGCCGCCGGGGCCGGCCCTCGGGGGCGAAGGGGAATTCCATGACTCCGTCGTCGGCCCACAGGCCGACCCAGGCGTCGATGTCCTTGTCCAGCAGGAGCCGGAGGCTGTGGCGGTACAGGTCCGCCGCCGGGGCGGGCGGGGTGGGTGTGGGCATGGATGGGTGCTCCTCCGTCGCATAGAATGCGGACCATCGGTCCGCTTCGAACGATACGGACCGACGGTCCGCTTTGCAACACGCACCGAGCCCGTGCCGGAGGAGACCCCTGTGACCGAGCGCAAGCCCCGCAAGGACGCGGCCCGCAACCGGGCGGCCGTTCTCGCGGCCGCCGACGCCCTCTTCGTCCGCTGCGAGCGCCCGGACGACGTGACCATGGCGGACGTCGCGGCGGCGGCCGGTGTCGGCAAGGGGACGCTCTTCCGTGCCTTCGGCGACCGGACCGGACTGATCAAGGCGCTGTACGAGGCACGGCTGGAACCGATCGAGGAGGCCGTCACGGCGGGTCCGCCACCGCTGGGCCCCGGCGCTCCCCCGCCGCAGCGCGTCCTCGCCGTGCTCGACGCGCTCCTGTGCTTCAAACTCGACAACCGCCGCCTCGCACTGGCCCTGGAGAGCACCGGCGGCGACAGCCCTTACGGGGCGGCGCACTACGGGCGCTGGCACACCCTCCTGCGCACCATGCTGGAGCAGGTTCCCGGTCTCGCCGACGGCGACTTCGCGGCCCACGCGCTGCTCGCCGCCGTCCGGGCCGACCTGGTCGAGCACCTGGCCGGCCCGCAGGACGTGCCGCGCGAGAGGATGCGGGCCCAACTGGCGGACTTCACCGGCCGGGTACTGGGCGCCGCCCCGGCCGGGACCTGAGCCGCCGGACCCGTTCAGGCGGCCTGGCCGCTGTGCAGTGCCGCGTACGCCCCTCCCCTGCCCAGCAGTTCCTCGTGGGTTCCGGTCTCCTGGATCCGGCCCTCGCCCATCACCACGATCCGGTCCGCCCCCCGCACGGTGGACAGCCGGTGCGCGACGACGAACGTGGTGCGCCCGCGCAGGAGCCTGGCCAGGGCCTGCTGCACGAGCGCCTCCGAACGGGTGTCCAGCGCCGAGGTGGCCTCGTCAAGGATGAGCACCCTTGGGTCCCGGATCAGCGCGCGGGCGATGGCCAGGCGCTGGCGCTGACCGCCGGAGAGCCGTGCGCCGTGCTCTCCCACCAGGGTGTCGAGTCCCCGCGGCAACCGGTCGACGAACTCCAGCGCGTTGGCGTCGCGCAGGGCCGCGCGCACCGCCGCCTCGTCGGCGTCGTCCATGCCGTAGGCGACGTTCTCCCGGATCGTGCCGTCGAAGAGGACGGACTCCTGCGGCACCACCGAGACGAAGCGCCGGTACGTGCGCAGGTCGAGGGTGGTCATGTCGGTTCCGTCGAGCAGCAGCCGGCCCGCGGTCGGCCGCAGGAAGCCGATGACCAGGTTGAGGACGGTGGACTTGCCGGCGCCGGACGCGCCCACCAGCGCGATGGTCTCGCCGGGTCGGACCGCGAGCGTGAAGTCGCTGACAGCGGGCCGCCCGTCGCTCTCGTAGAGGTGCCCGACGCCCTCGAAGGTGACGGCGCCGCGCAGCGAGGTGAGCTCCGCCTTCCCCTCGTTGTCCTCCAGCTCGGGGGCCTGGAGCACCTCGCCGACCGAACGGACGGACTCCAGCCCTTTGGTGATGACCGGCGCCAGCCCTGCCAACGTTGTCGTGGAGCCCGTGAGGGTGGTCAGGAAGGCGCTGAGCATGACGACGTCGCCGGCGGTGACGCCCCAGACGTCGTGGTACGAGACCAGCGCGGCGCCCGCGAGGACCAGTACGCCCACCACGTTGAGCACGACCCAGGACAGCGAGCCGAAGCGGCCGTTGACCAGGTCGAGGCGGTTACCGGAGGTCAGCAGGCGGTCCAGGGTGCCGTCCATGCGGCGCAGCGCCTTGCCCTCCAGGCCGTGGGCTCGGGTGACCGGGATGAGCCGGGTCATCTCCGTGACCCTGGAGGACAGGGTCTCGACCTCGTGGCGGAAGTGCTCGTTGTGGCTGCGCAGCCGGGCGCGGAGCCGGGCCACGAGAAGGGATGCGGCGGGTACGACGACGAGGAAGACGGGTAGGAACTCCGGCGTGCGAACGGCGATGATGATCAGGCCGCCGGTGAGGACGGTGAACGCGCCCAGCCCTGTCTCCGCGGTCTGCTGCACCATCTGCTCCACCGTCTCCACGTCCCGGACTACCTTGGCCTGCAGGACGCCGGCGCTGACGCGCGAGTGATAGCCGATGGAGAGCTGCTGCATGCGGGTGCACAGCGCGGAACGCAGGGCGGTGCCCATGCGGCGCACACTGCCGTACAGGAGACGGACGTACAGCAGGTGCAGCGGGTAGTTGACCACCAGGATGAACATGATGATCCCGGTACTGGTCCACAGGTCGCCGATCGGTCCGTGCTGGACGACGGTGTCGATGATCGACGCGGTGATGAGGGGCAGCAGCCAGACGGGACTGTGCTTGACGGTGAAGACCGCGACCGCCCCAGCCAGACGGCGGCGGTCGGCGCGGAAGAGGTAGACGAGCGTCCGTATCGGGTGTTCGCCCCGGTAGCGGTGATCGAGTGGCTTTTCGGGCGGCGACGCCATCGGCGTGGTCCTCCTGGTGACCGAGTGGAGCAAGCGCTTTCATCCCGCGCTTTCCTACCCCGTCGCCGAGGAGTACGCCATACCGTTCCGAAGGCCGGAACGCCCCCGCGCCCGTACGCCCGTACACCCGTGCGTCGGTGCGTCGGTGCGTCGGTGCGTCGGAGGGAGACCCGCGCCTTCTCCCCCGTGGAGGGCGCGGGTCTCGGTCTCAGTCCCCGAGTGTGCGGGCCAGTTCGGTCGTGGCCCGCGCGATCTCGCTGTCGCCCTCGGCCAGCAGCCGCTCCAGCCCGTCCCGACGGGCGCGGACGGCCTGCCGCGCCGCGCGCTCCCATGCCACGGGGTTCTCCCGGTGGTTGAGCAGTTTCGGGTAGGCGGTGGCGGTGGTCTCCCACTGGCGGGCGTCGGCGATGTTCTTGAGCAGTTGAATGATCTGCGCCCGGCAGCTCACCTGGGGCCGCTGCGCCAGTTCCCACAGGAAGGGGACGGTCGCGGCGGTGGCCTGTTCGACGACGAAGCCGTACTGGCAGATGCGTTCCCGCAGATCGACGAGGGCTGCACGGGCGGTCTCGGCGTCCCCCAGGGCGACCTTGCGCAGCAACCGGGGAATGGCCGCTGCGGAGCCGCTGGAGTCCTGGATCTCACTCCAGGGCACGCCGTCCAGCCCCGCGAGGGGACCGGCGGCCCGGGACGATCCGGGCGGCTGCGTCTGACGGTCGGTGCGCCGGGTGCTCGGGTCGGGTTTCGGAGCGCTGCGCATGGTGTGGGGCCCTTCCGCGGCAGTCGGGTCAGGTGAGGGAGCGGGTCGACAACTTGACCCAGACGGTCTTGCCCGCAGGAGGCCTCGGGGTCCAGCCCCATTCCTCGGCGAGGGCGTCGACGATGCACAGGCCGCGTCCGTGCTCTTGGAGGTCGGAGATTCCGGACGGGGCGAACACGGGCGCGTTGTCCCCGGGGTCGGAGACGGTCAGCGTCAGGTGGTCGGAGTCCAGGGCGAGCCCCAGCCTGACCTCTGGCGCGCCGGCCGCCGCCGACGGCACCGCATGCCTCACGGCGTTGGAGACGAGCTCGGTGATCACGAGGACCGCGTCGTCGGCGTGCCGGTCCAGGGACCAGCCGCTCAACGTGTCCCGGGTGAAGACCCGGGCCCGGGCGAACCCCTCCCCGCTGCACGCGACGCGCAGTACGGCGGATACGGGTGGGCCGCCTGGGCCGTGGTGCTTCGCGTGGGAGGCGGGGAACGGCCACTCGTCGCGGCCGGCGGCCGGTCGCGCCGCACGCGGGAGCTGTCCGTACCGGCTCGCCGCGCCTGCCTCCGACACGGGTTCACCGGGCGACCGGAGCGTTGGATGCGCAGGTGACGACACGGCATCTCCCTGATGCGACGTCAGAACAGGGCGCCGACCGAGGGGTTGACGCCACGGCTATTATCCACGCTGACAGCGCTCGCGTGCAATTGCACGGGAAATTGCGCGAAAAAAATCGGACGGGAGCGCACGGGGACCGACGGGACTCGGTCCGCTCCCCCGAACGGCAAGGAGACCGCGGTGCCACCAGTGCGCAACGGAGTGCAGGCCAGCCTGTTGGACGCCTGCTGGAAGAAGAGTCGGCACAGCAACGCCGAGGGCAACTGCGTCGAGGTGGCCCTCGTGGACGGAGGCATCGCGATGCGCAACTCCCGTGATCCGGACGGCCCCGCCCTCGTCTACACCTCCGCGGAGGTGGCCGCCTTCCTGGCCGGGGCGAAGGAGGGCGAGTTCGACCACCTGCTGTGAAGCGTGGCCGGGAGCGGTCGGCGAGGCGGGCGGCCAACGTGAAGCGGAGGCCAACTACCCGTTTTCCACTGGCCGATGCGGCGGGCACATGCGAGATGAGATAGTGTGGTTTCTCAAGTCTGCCGGTCTGCTGGGAGTCAGGATGTCCGCCGCATCGCATCGCCTCTCCCGTCTCGAACCCTATCTGGACCGGGCCGAGCCGGCTCCGACCCTGCTGAAGATGCTCGTCGGTGTTCAGCTGGCGGGCTTCCGCGAGGACGCCGACCTGTCCCAGGAACAGGCGGCACGCGACATCGGGTTCAGCCCGGCGAAGCTCTCCCGCATCGAGTCGGGCAAGGGCCGCAAACCTCCGACGGAGACAGATGTCCGCGCGCTCCTGGAGCGGTACGGCACCGACGCCTACGAGGCCTCGGTGCTGGTCAAGCTGTTGCAGCGGGCCGGCGAACCGGGCTGGTGGCAGCGGTACGACAAGCGCCTCATGCCCGAGTGGTTCGACCGTCTGGTCGGACTCCAGGAGGCCGCGGCGACCATCCGCACCTTCGAGATCCAGTACGTCCCCGGACTGCTCCAGACCGCGGACTACACCCGGGCCGTGGTCGAGCGGGGTCTGCCCAACGCGCCTGCCGGCGAGGTCCAGCGGCGTGTCGAGCTGCGTATGCGCCGTGCGGAGCTGCTGCGTCGCGGTGACGCGCCTCAGTTGTGGGCGATCATCGACGAGTCCGTGCTGCTGCGGGTACTGGGCAGCCGTCAAGTCATGCGCGAACAGCTCGCGCACCTCGTCGAGATGGCCGGACAGCCCCATGTGACGCTGCAGATCGTGCCACTGGACGTGACGAACGCGTCGGCACCCGCGATCCCGGTCACCTATCTGCGTTTCGGCGGCATCGACCTGCCCGACGTGGTCTACCTGGAGCACATCAAGAGCGCCAACTTCCTCGAGGACCGCGACGAGACCGAGGAGTACCGGGTCGCGCTGGACCGCCTGGCCGACGAGGCACTCACTCCGCGCGAGTCACTGGAACTGCTGCGCGAGGCGATGGCGCAGCGCTACGCCCAGAAGTAGCGGCGCGAAAGAGGAAGTAGCGAAAAGGGGAAGCTGCGGCGCGAAGGAGAAGGGCCGCACGGTAGCGCGCGGCCCGGATGCTCTCTCCGCTAGCGGATGCGTCCCAGACCGCCGAACTCAATCCACTCGTCGGTGAGTTGGCGCGGAGCCACCTCACTGTCCGGACGCCAGGTGGAGACCTCCACCAGACCCGGCTCCAGGATCTCCATGCCCTCGAAGTAGGCCTCGACGTCCTTGGGCTCGCGGACTCGGCCCCAGCGCCCCTGCGTCGCCTGGTCCATGAAGGCCGTGACGGACTCCCGCACCTCGGCGTCGTCACTGACCAGCTGACACATCACGGCGTAGCTACCGGGCACCAGTCGCTCGGTGACGCGGCGGATCACGGCCGTCGGGCCGTCGGTTTCGCTGTCCGGAATGCAGTGGAAGACCGAGTTGAACAGCACGGCCACCGGCTGCGAGAAGTCGATCAGGCGCTGGGTGTCCGGGTGGGAGAAGATCTCCTCCGTCGAACGCATGTCGGCGTGGATGACGGCGGTCCGGTCGTTCTGGTCGAGCAGCGCACGGCCGTGGACCAGCACCATCGGGTCGTTGTCGACGTAGACGACACGGGACTCGGGGGCGATTCGCTGCGCGACCTGGTGGACGTTGTCCTGCGTGGGCAGGCCGGAGCCGTGGTCCAGGAACTGGCGGATGCCGTAGTCCTCCGCGAGGGTCCTGACGACCCGCTGCAGGAAGCGCCGGTTGTTCAGCGCGAGCCGACGAGTGCTGGGGACGACCTTGTCGAGTTCCCCGACCGCCGCCCGGTCGGCCGCGTAGTTGTCCTTGCCGCCGAGGTAGTAGTCGTACATACGTGCTGCCGTTGGCACGTTGGCGTCGATCTCCGTGGACAACTGCTTGTCGGCTTGCATCGTTCCCCCAGCTCTGTACCGCGCCAACTGCACTGGCCTGACCGAGAGTACATCCTAGAGACCCGGCGGTCCGGGAAACCAGTACGCGGATCAGGTGGCCGCCAAGACGACTGCGGGACAGTCGAGTTGACGGCCACCCACCTCGGTCAGCCGCGTCCGGCCAGGTACGCGTCGACGCCGGGCGCCTTGTGGGCCTCCTCCACCCCGACCAGGCCGCCGGCCGCCTTGGCGTCGGGCTTCAGCACGTAGGTGGACCGGCTGGCCGGCTCGGTCACCAGGGTGAAGTTCTGCGGGGTGCCGAGGCCGGTGTCGGCGTTCTTCTGCGAGCGGTGCGCCTTGACCACGTCCTGTCGGGTGAGGCTGCCTCCCTCGCACGCCTTCTTCAGATCGGCACCCATCAACTGGGCGGCGTTGTAGCCCGAGAGCACGCCGGAGTCGACCGGCTCGCCCGGGTACTTCTTGTTGTAGGAGGCGACCATCTTCTTGACGCCGGGCAGGTCGGAGCTGACCGCCGGTGCGGCGCTGACCACGTGGACCATGGCCTCCAGCGCCGGCGCCGCGGGCGTCTTCATCAGCTGCGGGGAGTATCCGGGAGCACTGCTGACGATCGGCACCTTCAGGCCCCGGGCGGCGGCCACGCCGGCGAGGGAGGCGGTCTGGGCGGGGCCCGCGCTGATCAGGATCGCCTTCACCCCGGCCTTGCTCAGTGCCGACACCTGCGCGGTCAGATCGGTGTCCGTGGCCTTGATCTTCTGACCCACCACCTTCATCCCCGCCTGCTCCGCGGCCCACTCGGAGCCCTCCAGCGCGTTGGCGCCGTAGTCGCCCTCGAAGTACACGTGGCCGATCGTGTCGCCCTTGGCGATCTTCTTGGTGCGGGTGAGGAAGTCGACGGCGGCGATCATGTCGACGTCGTAGGTCGTGCCGAGGACCTGGACGGGGTCCATCCCGAGCAGGGAGGCGGCCCAGGCCTGCGGGAAGGTCAGCATGTGGTCCCGCTCGATGTCGTCGAGCAGGGCCGCGACCACCGGCGAGCCGATGACCTGCGGCAGGGCGACGACGTCCGGGGAGATGTCGGCGTAGGCGGTGACCGCCTTCTGCACGTCGTAGCCGTGGTCCTTGACGACGATCTCGACCTTGCGGCCGCAGATGCCGCCCGCGGCGTTGGTCTCGTCGGCCCACATCTGCTGGGCCTGCACGATGCTCTTGCCGAGGGTGGCGTAGGGGCCGGTGAGGTCGGTCAGCGCGCCCAGCTTGATGGCCTTGTCGCTGACTCCGGGGCCGGCCTTGACGCCGTCGGCGGCGTCGTCGGTGGACCCGCCGTCCCCCTTCGTGCTGCATGCGGTGCCCGCGAGCAGCACGGCGGCCAGTGCCGCGGCCAGGGCGGCGGTCCGGGTGGTGCGGGGCCTGGAGTGCGTGACGTTCACGGGGTGTGCTCCTTGGTTCGTGCGGCGTTGGCGGTGGTGGCGGGAGGCCGGGACGTGGGCCCGGCGCCGGGAGGGCCGGTGTCGGGCGACTTGCGGCGCAGGCGGGCGCGGGTCCGGCGGGCCAGTCCGTGCAGGCCGTCCGGGGCGTAGAGCAGGATCACGACGATCGCCGCGCCGTAGAGGTAGCGGGAGGCCTCGGTCGGGCCGATCGAGCCGTCACCGGAGCCCGGGGTCGCCACCAGCGGCAACTGGTCGGCGTAGCGGGTCATCAGCAGGGGCAGCGCGGTGACGAAGACGGCGCCGGCGGTGGCGCCCGCCACCGACCCGAGGCCGCCGATGACGATCATGGCGAGGTAGTCGACGGAGAGGAGGAGGGAGAAGTAGTCGGGCACGACGCGGCGGAAGGAGAGCGCGAGGAGGACTCCGGCCAGGCCCGCGTACATCGAGGAGACGACGAACGCGGCCGAGCGGTACCGGGCCACGTGCACGCCCATCACGGATGCCGCGGTCTCGCTGTCGCGCAGCGCCACCAGGGCGCGTCCGGGGCGCCCGCGCAGCAGTCCGCGCGCGGTGAACCAGGTCAGCGCGAACAGGACGAGTCCCAGGTACCAGAGCCGTTCCTCGGCGCCGAACGGCACGCCCAGGACCGTCAGTTCCGGGTCGGTCTCGGCGAAGGTGAAACCGCCGATCTCCAGAGGCGGCACCGAGCGTCCGTTGAAACCGCCGGTGACGGAGTCGGCGGTGAGCAGGACGTGGTGGCCGAGGAAGACCAGGGCGAGGGTGGCCACGCCGAGGTAGACGCCCTTCACCCGGCCGGCGACGGGGCTGAACAGGCCGCCCGCGGCTCCGGCGAGCAGCACGGCGAGGACGGCGGCGACGGCCGGCGGCAGCCCCGGTCCGGGCTCGCCCGCCAGCCATACGTATCCGTAGGCGCCGACGGCTAGGAAGAACGCGTGCCCGAGGGAGAGCTGTCCCGCGGTACCGCTGAGCAGGCCGAGCCCGACGGCGCCGATGGCCGCGGCCATGGAGAACAGGCCGATGCGCAGCCAGAAGGCGTCCAGGTAGAAGGGCAGGGCGCACAGGAGGAGGGCGGGCAGCAGGAGCCGGCCCTGCTTGAGGAGCCCGCCGCGCTCGAGGAGAGTGCTCTTCTTGAGAAGGTCAGACACGTGCCGCTCCCTTCGCCGCGAAGAGTCCGGCGGGGCGCACCAGCAGGACCAGCACCATCACGGCGTACGGGGCGACGTCGCCGAAGCCCTCGCCGAGGACGTGCAGTTCGGACTGGTAGCCGGCGACGAAGGCCTCGGTGAGGCCGATCAGCATGCTGCCGACCAGGGCGCCGACCGGGGAGGCCATGCCGCCGAGGATGGCCGCCGGGAACGCCTTCAGGGCGATCTGCCCGGTGGTGCGCTCCAGTCCCGGTGCGGGGAAGGCGACCAGGAAGACCGCGGCGAGCGCGGCGAGTCCGCCGGCCAGGCACCAGGCGACGGTGCGTACGCGGGTCAGCCGTACGCCCATGAGGGCGGCGGCCTCACCGTCCTCGGCCGCCGCGCGCAGCGACAGGCCCCAGGGGGTGAAGCGGAAGAGGGCGAAGGCGCCGCCGATGGCCATCGCGGACACCAGGATCGCGGCGATGCGGCTGTCGGCGACGGTCACCGGGCCCAGGTCGCTCACCGAGTTGCCCCAGGGGTCGCCGAGCGGCAGCAGGTCACCGCCGATCCGCCGGGCCAGGTCGGTGACCAGGACGATGTCTATGCCGATGGTGACGATGGTCTGGACGTGGGCGGCGTGCGGGTCGGTCCCCCCGACCCGCTGGAGCACCAGCCGGTCCAGCGCTCCGGCGACGGCGGCCGTCACGAGGACCGCCACGGCCAGCGCCCCGGCGAAGCCGATGTCGTCGTGGAGGACGGCGACGAGGTACCCGCCGAGGAGCAGGAGCGAGCCGTGGGTGAAGCTCAGCACGCCCGACGCCTTGAAGATGGTGACGAAGCCGAGGGCGATCAGGGCGTAGACGGACCCCAGGGCGAGGCCGTTGAGGAGGTTGTCGAGGAAGCCGGTCATGCCGCGTCCTCCCCGGTGGTGCCGGAGCCGAGGTAGGCGCGCAGCACCTCGGGGTCGCGCCGGACCTGGTCCGGGGTGCCGTGGGCGATGGCCTTGCCGAAGTCGAGGACGGTGACCTCGTCGGCGAGCCGCATGACCAGTCCCATGTCGTGCTCGACCAGCACGACGGACAGACCGAGTTCGGCGCGGATCTCCCGGACGACCTCGGTCATGCGGGTGCGTTCGGCGGCGTTCATGCCGGCCACCGGTTCGTCGAGCAGCAGTACACGGGGCTCCAGACAGAGGGCGCGGGCGAGTTCGACCCGCTTGCGGTCGCCGTAGGACAGCAGGGCGACGGGTGCGTCGAAGTGGGCGCCGAGACCGGTGAGTTCGGCGATCTCGCGGGCTTTGGCGAGGTGTTCGCGCTGTTCGCGCACGGCACGCGGCAGACGCAGGGCGCTGGCGGCGAAACCGGCCCGGGACAGGGCGTGGCGGCCGAGCATCAGATTGTCGGCGACGGTGCCCTGGGTGGTGACGATGTTCTGGAAGGTGCGGGCCACGCCGAGAGCGGCGATCCGGTGCGGGGCCAGCCGGGTCAGCTCGGCGTCGCCGAGCCGGACGGTGCCGGCGGTGGGCCGGTACAGCCCCGACAGGACGTTGAAGCAGGTGGACTTGCCCGCGCCGTTGGGGCCGATGACGGCGTGCACCGTACCCGGGGCGACGGTGAAGGAGACGTCGTCGAGGGCGACGAGGCCGGCGAATCGCACGGTCACGTTCCGGACCTCGAGCGCGGGGGGTGCGGCGGTGCGGGTGGTCACGCGGCCCCCTGACCGTCAGTGGTGTCGCCCAGGTAGAGACGGCGTACGGCGTCCGTCCGCGCGAGTTCTTCGGCGGCGCCGGACAGCCCTATCTCGCCGACGTCCAGGACGTAGGCGTGTTCGGCGAGGGACAGCGCCATACCGGCGTTCTGTTCCACGAGGAGTACGGCGGTGCCCTGGGTGTTGATCTCGCGGACGACCTCGGCGATGCGGTCCACCATCATCGGGGCGAGTCCGAGGGAGGGTTCGTCGAGGAGGAGCAGGCGGGGTGCGGCCATCAGGGCGCGGCCGATGGCGAGCATCTGCTGCTCGCCGCCGGACAGCAGGCCGGCGGCCTGCCGGGTGCGCTCGGCCAGCCGCGGGAAGAGCGTGAAGACCCGCTCCCGGGCCTCACGGACCTGGGCCGGGGCACGCCGGCCCAGGCCGAGCCCGCCGGCCCGCAGGTTCTCGTCGACGCTGAGTCCGGCGAACACCCGCCTGCCCTCGGGTACCTGCACGACTCCGGCGCGTACGGCGGCGACCGGGTCCCGGCCGTCCAGGGCCGTGTCGCCGTAGCGGACGCGGCCTGCCGTGATCGCGCCGCGGTGCAGGCGCAGTGTGCCCGACACGGCCCGCAGCAGCGTCGTCTTGCCGGCGCCGTTGGCGCCGAGCAGCGCGACGACGCCGCCGTGGGGGACGGTCAGGGACACGGAACGGAGGGCGGACAGTGCGCGCCCGTACTTCACGTCGAGGCTCTCGACGTGCAGGGCGGGCTCGCCGTCCGGTGGTGCTGCGGGCATCGCGGCTCCTTGGGACCGTGCCGAGGCCGGCACGGTGACGGGAAAGGGGGAGCTCACGACAGCACGCACGCCGGTGCCGGTACAGAGCCACGGCCTGGGTCGCTGCGGCGTCCCAGTCCCGGGCCGAAGAGTC
>NZ_RAIF01000006.1:559738-585636 GCF_003671715.1 Streptomyces sp. E2N166
CGTCCCCGCGGGTGGAGGCCGCGCCGGGATCGGCGTCCCCGCGGGTGGGGAGGCCGCCGGGGAGGCGGGCCGGGGCGGGGTCGGCTTCGCCGCGGATACCGAGGCCGCCGGGGAGACGGGCACTCTCGCCTCCACCGGAGCACCAGCATCCCGAGCCACACCGCAACGCGACCCGCCACGCACCGCCACGGCGTCGGGGCCGTAATCACCCTCGCTCCCGGCACGGGCTCCTCTCCGCGCACGACAGAGCACCGGGGGCAACGCCGCGCCGGAAGACCAGGGCGGGATTCGCACGCACGCGGCGTCCGGGACGCCCGCCGGCCCGGGGCGTCCGGGACGGCGGGGGCCACGGTCTCGGCCACGGGCGGGCGAGCGGGGTTGACCCGCGACGGGTGTTTCGGGGCTTCGAAGGGCAGCGGGGACACCGCCCCGGCGCCAAGGCGGAGCAAGGCCGGGGCAGGTCGGAGCAAGGCCGGGACCCGGCGGAGGGAGGGTAGCTCCGGGCCCGGCGCCGGAACCCGGGGCCGGAGCCCGGCGCCGGGACCCGGGGCCGGAGCCCGGCGCCGGGACCCGGGGCCGGAGCCCGGCGCCGGGACCCGGGGCCGGAGCCCGGCGCCGGGACCCCGGGCAGGGCCGGGGCGGCCCGGATCGGGTCAGGTCGGCCCGGGTCGGGTCAGGTCGGCCCGGATCGGGTCAGGTCGGCCCGGGTCGGGTCAGGTCGGCCCGGGTCGGGTCAGGTTGGCCCGGGTCGGGGCAGGTCAGGTCGGGTGTCGGAGGCGTTCGTCAGGCGTGCAGGACGCGTCGGGCGGTCAGGGCCAGGGTTATTTCGACGACGTCGGCCGGGCGGGCCAGCGAGCGGCCGGTCAGCTGCTCGCAGCGGCGGAGGCGGTTGAGGACCGTGTTGCGGTGGCAGTAGAGGCGTTCGCCGGCCCGCTGGGCCGAGCCGTCGCAGTCGAGCCAGGTGGTGAGGGTGTCCAGCAGCACCTCACGGTCGGCCGGCTCCAGCCGCAGCAGGGGGCCGAGCACCTTCTCGGCGAGGGCCCGGCCGAGTTCGGGGCTGGAGACGACGAGGGCGGCGGGAAGGTGGTCGGCGAGCCGGACCGTGCCGCCCTCCTCGGGGCAGATGTCCAGAGCCGTGTCGGCGTGCCGGCGGGCGTCGCCGACGGAGGCGAGTCCGTCGACCGGGGTGCCGACGCCGATCCGGATGCCGGGCAGCACGGCACGCGGCCCGGACTCCGCGTCCTGCGGTCCCGGGAGCCCGTCGTCGTCGGGGCCGACCAGGACGATGCCGTAGTCGACCTCGCCTCCCGCGTGCCAGTGGACGCGTCTACCGGACGCCACGGCGGCGGCGCGGGCGGCGTCGGACCGTGCGGGGTGCCGGCCGGTGACCGCGACGACGACGTAGCGGCCCTGCTCCGGCAGGCCCAGCGCCTGCGCTGCCTCGGGCAGGTCGGCGATGCGGCTGGTGCCGTCGAGCAGGCCGGCCGCCAGCAGCCGGGCCCGGTTCTCGCGGCGTCGGGCGAGCTGCCACTCGGTCTGCCGGTAGGCGTCCGCGACGAGGGTGCAGTGCTCGTCGACGAAGTTCCACACGTCGGCGGCCACGTGCACGAGGAGGCGCACGTCCTCGGGTGCGGTCCGGGAGGTCTCCTCGATCAACCGCTGCCACACCAGTGAGCCGCCGAGACGGAAGGCGTGCAGCAGCGCGTCCAGCGGTAGCCCCTGCTCGGCACGGGTGGCGCCGATCCGCCAGGTGCAGCGGCGGGCCGCTTCCCGCGCGCCGCGCGGGTCGAGCAGCGAGGCCACGCTGTGCCGCAGCGAGCGGTGGACCTCCTGCCAGGTGGCGGAGGGATCCTTCGTGATGGCCGCGCGGTACGCCGGCTCCTGCTCCTGCAGCAGGGCCACCAGCCGGTCGGCCAGGTCGGGCAGGTCGTCGAGCAGGGCGCGGGCGGCCCGGTGCAGGACACGCAGGGCGTCGGCGTCCATCAACGACGCGACGCTCGGTGTCCGCGGGCGTGGTACGGGCGTCAGCCCGGTGCGGATCGCTGCTCGTGACCGTACGGCGTGCTGCATCGCGGTCCTCCCCGGGCCAGGGCTTGCGGGGGCGCCCCGCGACGGGCTGTCCGCCCGTGCCGGGCCTGCCCCCTGACTCGTCCTGCCCCGAAGGATGGCATACCGTCCGGTCGGTCCCTAGGGTTGTGCACCGGTCTTTTCGCCCCGTCCGGCCTGTCCGGCATGCTCGACCATGCGGGCCAGCTCCAGGCGGGACCGTACGCCGAGCGCCGCGAAGACCTTGCGGAGGTGGTAGTCGACGGTGCGGGTGCTCACCGCGAGGGTCAGCGCGATCTCGCGGTTGGTGGCGCCCTCGGCGACCTGCCGGGCGATGCGCAACTGCTGCGGCGTCAGGCGGGACAGTGCGCCGGCACCCGAGTCGTGCGGGGCCGCTCCGAGCGCCCGCAGCTCGCCGCGCGCCTGCGCCGCCCAGACGCCGGCCCCGCAGCGGTCGAAGCCGGCCAACGCGGTGCCAAGGCGGCCACGGGCCTCACGCGGCCTGCGCCGCCGGCGCAGCCACTTGCCGTAGAGGAGCGCGGTGCGGGCCCGTTCGAAGTCGCCGCCCGCCTCGTCGTGCCGGGCGAGCGCGCGCCGGTAGAGGTCGTCGGCGCGGTCCGGCGGGGCGAGGAGGGCGTGGCAGCGGGCCAGTTGCGCGGCGGCCTGCGGATCGGCGCCGAACGCCGCCCAGCCGGCGAAGTCCGTGAGGACCGCGCCGGCGTCCTCGTGGCGTCCGGCGAGGACCGCGGCCTCCACGAAGCACGGCACGGCGAGCCGCCACACCGCGAAGTGTCCGCGCCCGGGTCCGGGCAGGACCAGGAGCCCGAGCCGGTCGGCGGCGTCGAAGGGGCGTCCCCGGCCGAGGTCGGCCCGGGCCGCCGCCCACTCCGCGAGGGTGGCCGCCTGCGCGAGTCCGTGCCGCCGGGCGGTGGTCAGCGCGGCCGTCACATGCCGGGCGACGACGTCCGGTTCCTCCTCGATCGACGCCGCGAGGGCCAGCACCGCCCGGTGGTGGGCCGCCGTGTTGCGCTGGCCCGCCCGCAGCGCGGTGCGCAGTCCCTCCTCCGCGTGGGTGCGGGCCTGCGGGTGCCGGCCGGCGCGCAGTTCGGCGTAGGCCAGGTACTCCAGCGCCTGCGGCACCAGGGCGTCCGAACCGAACTGCCGGGCGGCGGCCAGGGCCCGGGACCCGGCCCGGCGCGCGGCGTCCACGTCCCCGAGCAGCAACGCGGCCGACGCCGACCGCAGCAGCCCCTCCGGCCGGACGCCGGTCCTGGCCCGCTCCACCACCTGCCCTAGCGGCACGACGGCCCGGTCGAGTCGCCCTTCGAGCAGCGCCCGCATGCCGACACGGTGATCGCGCGCAGCGCCTGCCACGTACGCCGTGCCGCACCGGGCGTCCGCGTGCCCCGGGGCCGGGGCCCTCGAAGGCGGTTCCGGCGCGAGTGCGGCCAGACACGCCGACAGGTCACCCGCCGCCCAGGCCGCGTCGGCGGCGGCCAGGCCGGCGGTCGCGGCGTCGGCGGGGGCGTCCGCGGCGAGCAGGGAAGCGGCCAGCAGCAGCGACTGGTGGGCGTCGCCCACGGGGCCGTCCCGTAGTTCCGTCAGGCCACGCACCAGCTCGGCCCGTCCCCGAACACCGGCCGGGGCGGCGCAGCCGCGGGCCGCGGCGAGCAGCGGGCGCGCCCGGTCGGGGCGGCCGGCGAGCAGCGCCTGCTCGGCCGCGGCCGTGTACCGCTCCGCGCGGGCGGGGTCATCGGCCGTCAGCTCGGCGGCACGGGTGTACACCGCGGCGCGCAGCCGGGACGAGCCCGGCACCGTGCCGTCGGCGGCGACCGCGGCGAGCCGGTCCGCGAGCGACGGCGCGGGCGACGGACCGGTCAGGGACCAGGAGCGGTGCAGCAGCGCCGGGAGCCGTCGGCCGCCGGCCTCCAGCACGTCGGCCAGCGCCCGGTGTGCGGCGCGGCGCCGGTCCGGTGCGGCGGTGGCGTGGACCGTACGACGGACCAGGGGGCCGTGGAAGCGGATCCGGTCGTCGGCCAGGGCGAGGAGCGCGGGAAGCGGTCCCGGGAAAGGGGCGGGGGACGGCGTGTACGCCGGTCCCAGGTGCCGTACGGCGTCGAAGACCAGGCCCGCGTCGACGTCCGGTCCGTCCGAGGCGCGTAGGGCCGCCGCCACCGTCAGCAGCAGGTCGTGCGCGTCCGCGGACAGCCCGGTCAGGGCCTCCCCCGCCACCTGCGCCAGGACCGCGGCGTCGGCCAGGGGTCTGGGCGGGGGCCGGTGCCCGCGCAGTTCGGCCGGTGAGAGCCGGCGGACGAGGGCGAGGAGCAGGGCCGGGTTGCCCTCCGCCTCCGCGAGCAGCTGCTCGCGCACGGCCGGGTCGGCGGCGCCGTCGGTCACGTCGTCGAGCAGGGCGTCGGCCTGCGGCGGCGTGAGCGGGTCCAGACGTATGGCGGGCAGGTGGGCGTACTCCGGGTCGACGGCGCGATGGCCTGCGACGGAGAGGAGTACGCCGACGCGGACCGTGGGGTCCAGGCGTTCGACCGCACGGCCCAGGGCGGTCCGGGCCGGGGCGTCCCACAGGTGCGCGTCGTCGACGCACACGAGCAGCGGTGCCTCGCCGGCCGCCGCCCGCAGCGTGCCGAGCAGTTCCCCGGCGGTGGCGCGTGCGCTTCGGTCCGGACCGGGCCCGAGATGGAGTACGGGACCGGCCCGGAAGGAGCGGGCGGCCCAGTGGAGGAGGGTGGTCCGGCCGAGCCCGGGTTCGCCGGTCACGACGAGGTTGCCGCTGTGGGTGCGCAGGCCGTCCAACAGGGCGCGCACCTGATGCCGTTGCGCGTCCCGGCCGTGGATCCGCACGGCCGCACGTACGGTCGTCTCTCCGGTCATTCCCGGGAGGTTACGCGCGCGTAACCTGACGCGGAAGCCATCGGTCCGCAGCGGCCCGCCGGGGCATCGGTGGTGTCACCTGCGGTTGTGCGCCGTGTGGCCGGGGCACGCACTGTGCCGCTGCCCAGCGGTCCCGGTCCGGAGCCGTGCGGCGGCACAACCGCGGGTGACACCGCCGACGGCGGCCGCAACGTGCCCGCGACCGCCGCCGGTTGGTGCCGTGAGCCGGGTCAGGAGCCGTGCGGGCAGTTGCCCCGGTACTCCTCGATGGTCAGGCTCGGCCGGGGCAGCGGGCACAGGAACTGCTCGTAGCGGGTGTCGTTGTCGATGAACCGCTTGAGCCAGGAAATGCTGTACTTCGCGATCGTCGTGTCCGACGTGTTCGGCGTGAAGTGGCTCGCGTTGTTCAGCTCCAGGTAGGCGCGGTCCGTTCGGGACGGCAGGCTGGAGTAGAACGGCTCGGAGTGCGAGGAGACCGGGGCGATGGTGTCGCCGTCGGCCCCCACGATCAGCGTCGGGGTGCTGACCTCGGGCCAGGTCTTGTCCGTGTTCCAGGGGGTGAGCGGGATCGCGGCCTGGAGCGACGGCCGGGACTTGGCTGCCTCCAGAGAGCCGCCGCCGCCCATCGAGTGGCCCATGACGCCGAGCCGGCTGCTGTCGACCCGCCCGCGGACGGAGCTGCGCTCGGTGAGGTAGTCCAGGGCCGCCAGCAGCTGCCGGCCGCGGGAGGCGGGCTGGTCCAGGGTGGTGTTGGTGTCGATGGTGAACACGACGAAGCCCTGCGAGGCCAGCCGCGGACCGAGCCAGGCGATGGAGGACTCGTACGCGGTGAAGCCGGGCGAGATCACGACGGCGCCGAACGTGCCGTCACTGGTGCTGGTCGGGTAGTAGATCGTGCCGCCGCCGAAGCCGGTGACCGCGAGCGAGGAGACGCTGGTGTCCGCCACGGAGTACGGGCCGCGCAGTGCCTCGATGCTGGACTCGGTGGGCGCCGGACCGCGCTCGTAGGGGTTGTCGGCGGCGTGGGCGCCGGGGCCGGTGAGGGTGCTGAGCGCGACGACGGCGGCCACGGCCGCCGTGACGCCGGCGAGCCGACGCCGCGTTCCGCGGAACGCCGGGCGCTCGGCCCGGGAAGCGGCGTGGGTGTGGGGAGTCTGCTGCACGAGGGTCGTCCTCTCTGTCGTGGCGAGGGGCCCGGCCGGTGATCGCACACGGTCCGGAACGCGTGGGGGCGCGTCCCGGGACATCCGCCGGACGGGCGTCGCCGATGTGCTGGCGGTGCCACTGTCGGCGGGCGGTGCGGTGCGGGGGATCGGCAGAATCACCGGCCTCCCGCGCCGGGTGTGTCGCGGGGCCGGGGGTACGGCGGGCCTGGCAGGAGGAGAGAGAGGCAGGGAACGAGCGCGGACGACGGGCCTGGGCGGAGGAGGAGCAGAGGGGCGGAGCGCAGGGGCAGAGGGCGTCGGGGCCAGGCAGCGGTGGCGCGACGGACGAGCCGGCGACCACGCCGCCGTCCCGGAGGCCGCGGTCTTGCCCGGGCACCGGGCCGGTGTGGCACGCTCGGCGTCGGCCGGGCTGTCGCGCGCCGGCCGTCAGGGAGGAACGTCGGCGGGCCCGGGTCCGGGTTCGGCACTGCGGAGAGGCGAGGGCATGCGTATCGGACTGCTGGGCACCGGTCCCTGGGCGGACATGGCGCACGCGCCCGCCCTGCGCCGGCACGACGGCCTGGACTTCGTGGGCGTGTGGGGGCGCCGCCCGGACGCCGCCAAGGAGCTGGCGGACCGGCACGGCACACGCGCCTACGACGACGCCGACGCCCTGCTGGCGGACGTGGACGCGGTCGCCGTCGCGCTGCCACCGGCCGTGCAGGCCGAGCTGGCGGTGCGGGCGGCGCGGGCCGGGTGCCATCTGCTGCTCGACAAGCCGCTCGCGGCGACGGTGCCGCAGGGGCGGGCGGTGGTCGAGGCGGCGCGTGCGGCGGGCGTCGCCTCCGTCGTCTTCTTCACCGCCCGATTCCAGCCCGGGACCGAGGCGTGGATCACCGAACAGGCCGCCAGGGGCGACTGGTTCACGGCGCGGGCGCAGTGGCTCGGCGCGGTCTTCAGCGGCGACAGCCCGTTCGCGGACTCGCCGTGGCGACGGGAGAAGGGCGCCCTGTGGGACGTGGGACCGCACGCCCTGTCGGTGCTGCTGCCGGTCCTCGGTGACGCCCGGGGGGTGACGGCGGCGGCGCCGGGCCCCGGCGACACCGTCCACCTGGTCCTCGACCACACCGGCGGCGCGTCGAGCACGCTCACGCTCAGCCTGACGGCGCCGCCGGCCGCGGCGGGCGCGGCCGTGGAGCTGCGTGGCCGGGCCGGTGTGACGTTGCTTCCGGAGAGCACGGAGGGGCCGGTGCCCGCTCTGCTGCGAGCCGCGGACGCGCTTCTGTCCGCCGCCGGGGGCGGACACCCGCACGCGTGCGACGCCGCGTTCGGCCTGCGTGTCACCGAGATCCTCGCCGAGGCCGAGGCCCTGCTGAGCGATCGGCGGTGACCGCCGTCAGCCGCCGTCAGCCGCCGGCCCGCTCCTGTTCGAACGGCTCGTCGCTCCACCGGAACCAGGCTCTCTCTCCCTGGATGTGCAGCAGGAACTCGGCGACCGGCCCGTCGGGAGAGACCAGCCGCACGCGTCGTTCGATCTCGGCGTAGACCGCCTCCCACTGGGCCCAGTGCCCCTCGTCGTCCCGCTCCGCGAGGGCGAGTTCGCGGGCGAAGAGGTCCTGGACGGTGACGAACGCCGGGCCGGCGCGGAACCGGCCCGACAGCCACGGGAAGTCGGCGTCGTCGATCAGGATCTCCCCGACCTCCGCGGCAACTCCCTGCTCCCCCGTGTCCGGCGCCCCGCGCACGTGCCAGATCTCGCCCTCGAACCCCACATCGCCTCCGCACACGCCGTGGACCACCGTGCCGGACAGCATGCCACCCGGCACTGACACCGACGCCGCCTCCGACACAGGCCCACCTGCCCTGCCCCTGCACCGGCACCGGACCGGCA
Source organism: Streptomyces sp. E2N166 (assembly GCF_003671715.1). Taxonomy (GTDB): domain Bacteria; phylum Actinomycetota; class Actinomycetes; order Streptomycetales; family Streptomycetaceae; genus Streptomyces; species Streptomyces thinghirensis. Next base: position 567,707 of record NZ_RAIF01000006.1, read on the forward strand.
CCGGACGGGAGAACTCCCGGCCCGGTGCCCGACGACTACCGGCCGACCGCTACGGGATGGAAGTTGATCCGCTCCCGCACGACCGGGTAGCCGGCCTTGGCGAAGTTGGCGGCCATGGGGTGGTTCCCCCGGTCGGTCGCGGCCGAGACGAACTCCGCGCCCCGCTCCACCAGGAAGTGGGTGCACTCGGCCAGCAGGTCGAAGGCGTATCCGTGTCCGCGGTGTTCCGGCAGTACGCCGATGAAGCCGACGCACGGGCCGGACGGGTTGTGCGCGGGGATGTGGATGCCCGCGAGTTCTCCTTGCGGGGTGTACGCCGACTGCCACCACTCCCGCGGCGAGGGGCACCAGTGGAAGAAGTCGAGTTCCGACTGCGCGGCCTGGTCGAGTCCGCCCTTCTCGATGTCCATGAGCGCGTGGGCGTCCAGGGTGACGGAGTGGATGCGGCGCAGCGCGTCGAAGAACACCGCGTCGTCCGGTTCGGGGCGGCAGACCAGACGGCCGGGCCGCTCGGGGAGCCCGCACTCCGGCGTCCACCGGTACAGGAAGCGTTCGACCAGGAGGTCGTACCCGGCCTTGCGTGCGGCGGCGAAGCGTGCCTCGGTGGCGGCGCGCAGGGCGGGGTCCTCGCGCCAGGTACCGGGCGGGTTGAGCTCCAGTTCGACCCGCCAGGGGGCGGTGCTCAGGAGTTCGGCTCCCGCCTCCTCCTCGCCCTCGGCCACGTCGAACCAGTTGAGGGTGACGGGTTCGGTGTCGTCGGGGCCGCCCCACCAGGCACCGCGGGCGACGACGGCGCCGTCGCGCAGGGCGACCCGCTTCCAGTCGGGGCGGTGGTGGGTGAGCCGGTGGCCCTCACGGGCGCCCAGCGGGTCGGGCAGGGTGTCGAAGAGATGGGCGTCGCTCGCGTCGAGCGCGCGGATGACCAGATCGGTCACGGATTCCTCCGGGAATCATGCGTGGTGCGCTCCCGGTGTCAGTCGAGGTACGCCGGGACAACGGGGAGGGAGCGCGAACGTGATGTGAACTGCACGGCTCTGCCCTCCTTCCGTCGGTCTCAGGGCGTGTCCCGGACAGTACCGGGTGCCGTGCGGGGGCGGCCACCGGTTTTCCGGCGTGGATTAAACGGGCCTTAAACGGCGGTTAAGCGTTCCCTGCGCGGCGCCGGTCACCCCAAGTCCCAACTGGCACAACGGGTTTGAGGGCGGGCGGAGACGGTTGGCCGGGCCATCCGCCGCGCGTACCATCGGCCCACGTCGTGAGAGCGCTCTCAGACTTCCGCTCCCCCGCTGTCATGCCCCGATCACACTGGAGACCCCCCACATGACTCCCCGTCACCAGCGTCCGCTCGCCCGCCGCAAGCTCCTCGTCGCCCTCGGCGGAATGGTCGTGGCCGCACCAATCGCCGCCGCCGTCGCCCCGCACGCCCTCGCGGGCGTCGGCTCGGACGACTCCGCGGCCGGCTCCGGCACCAGGGCCGCCGGAGCCCTGCCGCTGACGATCGTCAACAGCACCGGCTCCTTCGGCAACGGCGACGTGCACGTCTACATCGTCGGAAACGTGGACGGCCGGCAGGTGCGCGTCACCCCCGACGGCACCGTCGCGCCCGTGGCCCTCTCCGACAACGGCGCCGACGGCTTCACCGACTACGCGATCAGCCTCGCCGGCAGCGGCGACACCGAGCTGAACCTGCCGTACCTCTCAGGCAGGATCTACGTGTCCCTCGGCGGAAAGCTGAAGTTCAAGGCGGTCGCCGACGGCGCCGGCAACGCCGCGCTGCAGTACCCGGCGGGCTGGGTCGAGTCCGACCCGAACTACGGAGTGCTGCACGACTGCGCGGAGTTCACGTACAACTCCTCCGGGATGTTCTGCAACACCACCATGGTCGACATGTTCAGCGTGCCGCTCGCCATCCGGCTGACCGGCGCCAAGGACCAGACCACCGGCACCGTGCGCGCGGGCGGAAGGGCGGACGTCTTCGCCGCGCTGCGGCAGGTCGAGGAGTTCGCGCCGCTGGTCGTGGACGACACCCGCGTGATCGCCCCCGGCCACGGACTGGACGCCGGCCTGTTCCCCAAGGACTACCTCGCCCCGTACATCGACGAGGTCTGGAGCACCTACACCGGAAAAGATCTCAGGATCACCACCAACGCCGGCACCTTCACCGGCCGGGTGCGCGGCGACCGGCTGACCTTCGACGGGCCCGCCCAGGTGTCCTTCGGCAAGCCGTCCACGCGGGACGTGCTGTTCTGCGACGGCGCCCTCGCCGCGCCCAACGACGGCACGACCGGTCCGGTCGCCGCGGTCCTCGGCGCCGGCTTCAACCGCTCCACGCTGGTCTCCTCGGCCGACCAGCCGACGACCGACCCGGCGGCGTTCTACGGGACCGCGCTGACCAACCACTACTCCAAGGCGGTGCACGCGGCCACCGAGGACGGCAGGGCGTACGGCTTCGCCTTCGACGACGTGGCCGACTTCGCCTCCTACATCCAGGACACGGCGCCCACCGGGTTCCGGCTGACGCTCACCGCGTTCTAGACCGGGGCGGGAGAGGCGCCCGGCGTGCGGTGGACCGGGCGGCGTAGGAGCGTGGTGGTGTGCGAAAGGTGTCGGCCCCGCCACCGCGCCGGGGCGAGGACCGGCGGAGCTGGCTGAGAGGGGCTCCGCCACCCCGTTGGGTGCGGGCGCTGCCGCCGGTCCTCGTCGTGGCGATCTGCGCGGCGACGCTCATCAGCCACGATCCCCTCGACATCGGCTTCCTGCTGGGCGCCATCCCGCCGCTGGCCGTACTCTCCTACAGCCCGCTGGCCACCGCTCTGCTGGGCGGCGTGGTGGTCGCGCTGCTGAACATCCCGGCCTTCCAGCTCGACCGGCCGGGCGGCACCGACCTGCTGACCGTCGTCTTCGTCGCCGGGCTCAGCGTCTTCGTGTCCTTCGTACGCAGTCGCCGCGACGCCCAGCTCGGTCTGGAGCGCACGGTCGCCGAGGCCGCGCAGCATGCCGTCGTGCCCCCGCTGCCCGAGCGGGTCGGGGCGGTGCGCTGTGCCGGGCTGTACCGGGCGGCGCAGCGCGGGACGCTCGTCGGGGGCGACTTCTTCGACGTACGGGACGGCCCCTTCGGCGTACGGGTCGTGACGGGGGACGTACAGGGGCACGGGCTGTCGGCGGTGTCGACGGTCGCCTCGCTGCTGGGGGCGTTCCGCGAGGCGGTGCTCGACCAGCCGGATCTCGCGTCGGTGGCCGGGCGGCTCGACCGCAGGCTGGTGGTGGACTCGGCGGACGCGCGGCACGCCGAGCTGTTCGCGACAGCCGGGCTGCTGGAGTTCTCCGCCGACGCCCTGGAGGTCCGCGTCGTGGTCTGCGGCAACCCGCCGCCACTGCTGCTGCGGGGCGCGCGGGCCACGGAGCTGGAGGTCTCGCCGTGGACGCCGCTCGGGCTCGGGCTGGCGGACGCCGACGCGGTCGAGTCCTGCACGGTGTCCCTGCGCCCCGGTGACCGGCTCTTCCTCGCCTCGGACGGAGTGGTCGAGGCCCGGGACGCCGACGGCGCGTTCTACCCGCTGGCCGACCGGCTGACCGCCTTCGCCGACGAGGACCCCGCCGTGCTCCCCGAGCGCGTCTGGGCCGATCTGGTGCGCTTCTGTCCGGACGTGGCCGACGACGTCACGATGCTCGTCCTCACTCCTTCGCCCCCGGCGCCGGCCTGAATCCCGTCGGTCTCCGGATGCGGGGGCCGCTTCCGCATTGAATGGTGTTATCGGGATATTCGGGACCGACAACAGCACGGCACCGAAGCAGCGATCCGGATCCGAGGAGCACTGATCATGTCGACGCCACAGCCCGACGCCTCCCAGCCGTCCGAAGCACGCGCGGGGAACGACCGCGCCACCCCGGACGACCTGCTCCACACCCGTACCGGCACCGAGGTGTCCCCGGAGGACCTCGTCCTCGCGGCCGGCCGCGACGTCACCCCGAAGAACCTCGAATGGGCCAGGCGCAAGCTGGACGAGGAGGGACCCGCCGCCCTCGACAAGCTTCTGCCCTGACCGGGCGGCGGCCACCGGGCGTCACATGGCCCTGACCGGTGCGGGAGGCACCGGTCAGGGCCATGTGACGCGTGAGCAGGCTCGCGGGCGGGTCGTCAGGCGAACGGCCGGGTCGTCAGGCGCAGCCGGGGCCCTACCGGTCGTTCTCCCTGTCCGGCAGTGCCGTCTCGTCCTCCACGACGTGCATGGCGGCCTCCTCGGCGCCCGCCGCTCCGCCGTCGATGCCGACGTCCTCGGCGACGGTCTCCTTCGTCGTGTCGGTGCGTACGCCCTCGTCGGGGGCGACCAGGCGGCCGGAGCGCTCCGTGCCCGCCTCGGGGTCGACCGGTTCCCCGTCACCTCCGGGCTTGTCGCCCACGCCGTCGCCGTCCGGCGCGGACACGTCGGGGGTCTCCTGGGACAGCCGCTCGTCCAGGGTCTCGCCTTCGTGCTGCTCGGCGGCCGTGGTGCCGTGCTTGGTCACGCCGAGGGGTTTCTCCGGCGGGGAGTAGCCCTCGTCGAGCGTGTCGTCGTAGGTCCGCTCGTCGACGGCGTCCTGGAGGTCGAGGGGCGCGGCGTCCTCCTGCTCCTCGTTGGTTCCGGTGGGCTGGTAGACGTCGTCGGCCATCGGGTCCGTGCCCATCGCTGCCTCCCTCTCGCGCTGCGTCGGCTCGGTGGTCTGGGTGTGCGGTTCGCGTTTCCCGATACGCGATCTCTAACCCGTTCCCGGCCCGGGATCTTCACCCCCGGGGTGCGACGCGGATGCTCAGGTCGGTGATGCGGTGCGATGCCCAGCCGCGGGCGTAGCCGGGCGGGGTGCCGCCCGGGCCGGTGACGTCGGCGACCGGGACGCGACGGGCGGTGTCCACGATCTCGGCGGCCGTGATGTTCTCGTTGTTGCCGCTGGTGGCGCCGGAGGAGCAGCCCGTGTAGTAGCCGATCGGGATGGACTCGTGCCCGGTGATCAGACACGGCGGGCGCACACCCAGCCGGTGCAACTCGTCGGCGACGCGGGCCCAGTCCTCGCGGCTCTCGACGTTGCGGTCCACGGTGCCCACGAGGACGGCGAACTGCACCGCCAGGTGGCCGGCCAGCGCGAGCGCGACGAGGGACGCGGCCACCGGACGCCACCGGCCGCCTGCCGTCCTGGCCAGGTGCCACAGCGCCACGGCGACCGGGACGGCCAGCAGGGCGTAGGCGGGCTGGAGGAAGCGGGGCGCCGCGTAGCCGATCATGAACAGGTAGGGCAGCGCGGCCGTCACCGCACAGGCGAACGGGATCACCGTGCGGGCCGCGCGCCGGGCCCGGACGGCGACGACGACCCCGAGGACGGCGACGGCCGGGAGGACGAGCCACCACAGGGTGACCACCGGGTGCGGCATCGATCCGGTGCACGGGCGGCACAGGCCTCGCCCGCCCAGGCTGCGCATCTGGTCGTCGACGGCGATGTTCCAGCCGAGGCCGCCCTGGATCTCGGAGGCCCTGGACAGCCGCTCCCCGAGGCCGCCGTACCAGCCGTACGCCTCGATCACCCACTCCACTCCCCCGGCGGCGAGGCCGCCCACGAGGGCGAGCAGCAGCAGCCAGTGGCGGCGTACGAGGACGAGGACCAGGAGGGGCAGGGTCACCCAGACCGCGTCCGTGGGGCGCATCCACGCCATCAGCGCGGCTCCGGTCACCACTCCCCACACCGTGGCCCGCCCGGACAGCCCCTGCCGGACCCGCAGGAAGCAGCCGACGCAGATCAGGGCGCCGATGGCGACCCAGTAGTTGGGCATGGCCTGCGGACCGTAGAAGAGGGTCACCCACAGGGTGGCGAAGAACGCGCCGGCCGTGGCCAGGACGGGGGCCGGGAAGAGGCCCTTCCAGGCCCGCAGGGCGAGGTACAGGCCGAGGCCGGACAGCACGGCGAGGTAGACGCGCAGCAGTTCGGTGGACGACGACCAGGACGCGACGGGCGCGACCAGCAGGGAGACGCCGCGGGAGCGCGGCGCGCTGAAGAAGGCGGCGGGATGGTGGGAGGTGACCTGGCTGACGTACACCGTCTCGTCCCAGCCGAGGCCCATCCAGGGGTGGACGAAGACCAGTTGCAGCAGGGTGAAGACGGCTGCCACCGCCGCGATCAGGGCGTCACCGCGCAGGCGCCCTGGGGTGCCGGACGCCGTCGTCGCCTCGTCCCGCCGTCTGCCGGCGAGCATGGCGTTCACGCCGTCGGCCATCGTGCACCCCTCACCCCCACTCGTCGCGGGGCCGCTCGTTGCTCACCTCCTGCCGCCAGTGGCGGGAGCCCGGAAAACAAGGTCAAACTAACCCGCCGGCCACGGATGCGCAGGGCGGAAGTCGGCCAGTCGTGCCGTCTCGTTCCTTCCTCCCTCCGCACTCCGCGACCGGCCGGTCAGTGGGCGTTGGGGCGGCGGTGCGGGGGCTGTTCGGGGGTGGGGCGCCGTTTGGGTGCGGGGACGGCGCGGGTGACGGGGCCGTCCCCGTTCACGGTCAGGGCGGCTCCGTGGTGGTGAATGGTCAGCGGTGCGCCCTCCAGCAGCGTGTACGTCGCCTTGTCGGCGCGGATCTCCACGCGCAGGCACCGGCCGCGGAACTGGAGCCGGAAGGCGAGACGGCTGAACTTCTCGGGCAGGCGCGGCGTGAACCGGAGGCTGTCGCCGTCCCTGCGGGTGCCGCCGAACCCGGCGACCAGCGCCATCCACGTACCGGCGAGCGAGGCGATGTGCAGCCCGTCGCGGGTGTTGTGCTCCAGGTCCGCGAGGTCCATCAGCGCGGCCTCGGCGGCGTAGTCGTAGGCCAGCCGCAGATGTCCGGTCTGGGCGGCGACGACGGCCTGGCAGCAGGCGGACAGGGAGGAGTCCCGTACGGTCAGCGGCTCGTAGTAGGCGAAGTTGCGGGCGATCTGGTCCTCGTCGCAGTGGGCATCGAACCAGCTGCCGCAGGTGTACATCGACAGGACGAGGTCGGACTGCTTGATGACCTGCTTGCGGTAGAGGTCGAAGTAGGGGAAGTGCAGCATCAGCGGGTACTGGTCGGCGGCGGTCGCGGCGAAGTCCCAGCGCTGGTGGCGGGTGAAGCCCGAGTGCTGCTCGTGGACGCCCAGCTCCTCGTTGTAGGGGATGTGCACGGACTCGGCGGCGTCCCGCCAGGCGGCGCTCTCCTCGTCGTCGACGCCGAGGCGGGCCGCCTCGTCCGGGTGCCGTTCGCACACGTCGGCCGCGGCGAGCAGGTTCGACCGTGCCATGAGGTTGGTGTACGTGTTGTCGTAGGCGATGGCGCTGTACTCGTCCGGACCGGTGACGCCGTCGATGTGGAAGACGCCGTGGTGGTCGTGGTGGCCCAGCGAGCGCCACAGCCGGGCCGTCTCCACCAGGAGTTCGAGGGCGATGTCGCGTTCGAAGTCGGTGTCGCCGGTCGCCGCCGTGTACCGCACCGCCGCGTGCGCGATGTCGGCGGCCACGTGGAAGGCGGCCGTGCCGGCCGGCCAGTACGCGGAGCCCTCCGAGCCGTCGATGGTCCGCCACGGGAACGCGGCACCGCGCAGCCCGAGCTGGGTGGCGCGGTCCCGGGCGGCGGGGAGGGTGTCCCGGCGCCAGCGCAGGGCCTCGGCGACGGCCTTGGGCTCGGTGTAGGTCAGTACGGGCAGCACGAACATCTCGGTGTCCCAGAAGGCGTGTCCGTCGTAACCGGAGCCGGTCAGTCCCTTGGCCGGGATCGCCCGCTGTTCGGCGCGGGCTCCGGCCTGCAGAACGTGGAAGAGGGCGAAGCGGACGGCCTGCTGGATCTCCTCGTCGCCGTGCACCTCCACGTCCGCGCGCGCCCAGAAGTCGTCGAGGTAGGCGCGCTGCTCCGCCACCAGGCCGTCCCAGCCGCTGTGCGCCGCGGCGGCGAGCGCGGCCTCGACCTGGTCGCTCATCGCGGGCCGGGAGCGGGCGCCCGACCAGCCGTGGGCGACCGTCTTCTGCACCCGCAGCCGCTGTCCCGGCTCCAGCACGGAGGTGATGGTCAGTCGGGCCACGTCCGTGTTGCTCTCGCTGCTGGTGGTGATCTCCCCGGAGGAGTCGACGACGTGGTCGGCGGCCACCGCGACCCGCAGACCGCTGCGCCGCGTCCGGTGGACCAGGCGCAGCCGGGAGCCGATGGCGAGGTCCTCCTCCGGCTCCAGCGGGGACTGCAGCGCCTTGGCCGTCCGGGGGTCGCCGTCCGGGGACGGCAGGCTCTCGTTGGTGACGAGTTCCGACTGGATGACCACCCGGGTCCGGCTGTCGACGGGTTCCACCTCGTACTCCACCGCGGCGATGGCCCGCTGGGTGAGGGAGACCAGCCGGGTGGAGCGCACCCTGATGGTCGTACCGGCCGGGGAGGTCCACTCGCAGGTCCGCTCCAGCACGCCGCGCCGCAGGTCCAGGGTGCGTTCGTGCTTGACGAGCCGCCCGTAGCGCAGGTCGAAGGGCTCGTCGTCGACGAGCAGCCGCAGCAGCTTGCCGTTGGTGACGTTGATGACGGTCTGGCCGGACTCGGGGTAGCCGTAGCCCGCTTCGGCGTACGGCAGCGGGTGGAGTTCGTAGACGCCGTTGAGGTAGCTGCCTGGCAGGCCGTGCGGTTCGCCCTCGTCGAGGTTGCCGCGCCAGCCGATGTGCCCGTTGGACAGGGCGAAGACGGACTCGCTCTGGGCGAGGAGGTCGAGGTTGAGGGCCGTCTCGCGCACGGACCAGGGCTCGACGGCGTACGTCCGGTTGGTGATCACGCCTGGCCTCCCAGTTCGGCGAGGTCCTTGACGACGCGGTCGGCGCCGTGGGCGTAGAGAGCGTCGGTCTGGCCGACGCGGTCGACGCCGACGACGTAGCCGAAGTGTCCGGAGCGGCCGGCGTCCATGCCGGCGAGCGCGTCCTCGAACACGGCGGCGCGGGACGGGTCGACGCCGAGGTCGCGGGCGGCGGCGAGGAAGGTGTCCGGGCGTGGTTTGCCCGGCAGCTTCCGCTCGCGGGCCACGACGCCGTCGATCCGTACGTCGAACAGGTGCTCGGCGTCGATGGAGTGCAGCGCGTCCCGGGTGTTGGCGCTGGAGGAGACGACCGCGGTGGCGAGGCCGGCGGCGCGGACCGCGTCGATGTAGCGCAGCGTGCCCTCGTACGGCTTCACTCCGTCGGTGCGGATCTTCTCCAGGAGCAGTTCGTTCTTGCGGTTGCCGACACCGTTGACGGTCTGCGCGTCCGGCGGGTCGTCGGGGTCCCCGTCGGGCAGTTCGACGCCGCGGGAGGCGAGGAAGGAGCGCACGCCGTCGGCGCGCGGGCGGCCGTCGACGTACTCGTCGTAGTCGGAGTCGGTGAAGGGGCGGAAGTCCGCGCCGTCCCGCTCGCGCAGGAAGGCGTCGAACGTCTCCCTCCAGGCGGCGGCGTGCACCACCGCGGTCCTGGTGACGACCCCGTCGAGGTCGAAGAGGCAGGCGCGGATGGAGTCGGGAAGTCCCAGCTGCGTCGTCATACCGACACAGTTCCCCGCCGGGGCGGGTCCGATCAGGTGACACACTCTGCGGTGTGCCGCTGACTTTCGACGACCTTCTCTCCCGGGCCCGCTCCCTGCCGAGGGGCGGGCGGCGCGCGATCCTCGGCATCGCCGGAAGTCCCGGCGCCGGGAAGTCGACGCTCGCCGAGCGTCTGGTGCGGGAACTGAACGGGCCCGGCGCGCCGTGGGCCGCACACGTCCCCATGGACGGCTTCCACCTCGCCGACGCCGAACTGGACCGCCTCGGCCGCCGGGACCGCAAGGGCGCGCCCGACACCTTCGACGCGGCCGGGTACGCGGCGCTGCTGCGCCGGCTGCGCGAGGAGCCGGAGGACGAGAGGGCGGGCGGCGAGACCGTGTACGCGCCCGGCTTCGAACGCGTACTGGAGCAGCCGATCGCCGGCGCCGTGCCGGTGCCGGCGTCGGCGCGGCTGGTCGTGACGGAGGGCAACTACCTGCTGTTGGAGACCGGCGCGTGGGCGCGGGTGCGCTCCCGGCTCGACGAGGTGTGGTTCTGCGAGCCGGCGGAGACCGAACGGGTCCGCCGGCTGGTGGCGCGGCACGAGCGGTTCGGCAAGTCCCACGAGGCCGCGGTCGCCTGGGCTCTCGGCACCGACCAGGGCAACGCCGACCTGGTCGCCGCGACCCGGGACCGCGCCGACCTCGTGGTACCGGCGGGGGCGATGCCGGGCGCGGACGACTAGGGGGTGTCGTTCGGGTCCTGCCGGAGTCGCGGGACCTGGCACGCGCGTCGGCGGCATGGCCCGCCGGACATGCCCTATGTCGTGAGACGGCCGTCGGTGGCGCGCGGCCGGGGCTCCGCGTGCGGGAAGCCGTCGGCGCTCACGTGCGGCATCACACCGCTCGCCACGCGGTAGCGGCCGTTGGGCACGTCGTCCGACTTGGTGATGTGCACGGCCAGCGGGCCCGCCCACTCGTATCCGTGCCGTTCGGCGTGCCGGGCCAGGCTGTCGGTGAGCACCTGGCCCACCTGGCTGTCGCGGCGTGCCAGTTCCTCGTGGACGACACCGGCGAGGGCGACGTCGTACGCGTTGGGCACCATGAGCCGCCCCTGGGGCGAGACCACGGCGTTGTTGTCGCATTCCGCGCGCAGGGCGTCGAGGAGTTCGACAGGGTCCCTGCCGAAGACCCGCGCCCACAGCGCTTCCCAACCGTTCTCCAGGACTTTCTCCAGCGCGCTGATGGCGCCCATGCGGTATTCACCTGCCGGGTGTTCTCGGGGTCGGCCGCCCGGTGTGCGCGGGCGTGGCGCGGTTACCGGGCGGTCATTCCTCGTCGTAGTCGTCCGGGCGGACGTGCGCCTCCTCCAGGGCCTCGCGCATGGTCCGGCCGGTGCCACCCGGCGGGCGGGGCGCGTCCTGGTCGCGCTGGTCGAGAACGTCGTCGGTGGTGTCGGTCTTCGGCCGGTTCTCTTCCGGGACGGTCATGACGGTGGCTCCTCGTCCGTGCTGTAAGTGCTTCCTGCTTCCGTGGCGGCGGGTTCCCGGCCAGGGCCGTGCTATCCCCGCGGGTGCGGATGCCGGTGCCTTGCGGGCGCCGGTGCCGGTTCGCCGCGGGGCGGACGCCGGCTCGTGAAGGCTCAGGGGCGGTCCGTGACACCGTCCTGCCGGGCACAGGGGGTGAGCTATGTTGACCTCCGTGGGAGACAAAGGAGGCGCGTCCGTGCCATCGCCGCAGCAGGCACGCGCGCAGGCATCGGCGATCACCTCGGGAAGGGCGGCCCCGGAGACGGAGGTCTCCCCCACTTCCCGGCTCAGGACGCTGTTCGACCGGCCCCGCCTCTCCCCGGGCCAGCGGCGCATCGCGCAGTACCTCATCGAGCACCTCACCGAGGCGGCGTTCCTGTCGATCACCGACCTCGCCGACCGGGTGGGCGTGAGCCAGCCCTCGGTGACGCGGTTCGCCTCGGCGGTCGGGTTCAGCGGCTACCCGGCGCTGCGGGAGCAGCTCCAGTCGATCGCTCTGGGCGCGCGCGGCGGCGCTCCGGCCGACGAGAACCGGGGCAACGAACTCCAGGCGGCCGTCGACGCCGAGATCGAGAACCTGGAGAACCTGCGGCGCGACTTCGCCGACGCCGACCGGGTGATCGACGTCGGACGCAAGCTGGCCGCGTCCGCGCCGCTGACCGTCCTCGGGCTGCGCATCTCCGTCTCGCTCGCCGAGTACTTCGCCTACGCCGCCCGCCGCGTCCACCCCGACGTACGCCTGGTGACCCGGGGCGGCACCGTCGCCTACGACGCCCTGCTCCAGTCCCGGGAGGCGGGCGGCACCTGGGTGCTGGCCTTCTCCATGCCCCGGCACGCCCACGAGACTCTCAGCGCCGTCCGGGTGGCACGCCGTGCCGGGCTGAAGGTGGCGCTGATCACCGACCTGGCGCTGGGTCCCGTCGTGGACGAGGCCGACGTCACCTTCGCCACCGGCACCGGGTCTCGGCTGGTCTTCGACTCCTACGCGGCGCCGGGCGTGATGTGCGCGGCGCTGCTCCAGGCCATGACCGACGCCGACCCCGAGCGGACGCAGGCTCGGCTGGAGGAGTACGAGCAGGTCGCCGACCAGCACCAGTTCTTTCTCCGGGACTGAGCCGGCCCCGGTTTTCGCCCCCGATTGGTCGGCGCAGACGGGGGCCATCCCCGTCAAAGCAGGCATGAATGTTTTCATACGTCTTGCAAAGCGGTTGGCATATATAAATACTGCTCACGGATCGCGACCCGGCCGCCCCGGAACGCGTCCACACCTGCGCGAACACCTCTGGCAGCCGGCTCCTACCCGCTCCGGCGCAACCCGGGGTGTTCCGTCGGGCATCGCCTGCGCGAGCGCCCGCGGCGGTCCCGGTCGTCCCCTGGACCGGGACCGCCTCAACCGTCGCCCCACCCCGTCGACGCCGCACACCCGGAAGCGATGATCATGCCCCTGACGACCACGCGCATCAGCCCGGACTGGCCGTGCCAGGTCAAGACGCCCGGCAGCTACGACTGGGAACGCTCGGCGGCCAAGTGGCTGCGCGAGCTGGTGCCGGCCCGGTACGCGGGCTACCCGGCGCTGATCCGCCACCCCGTACTGCTCGCCCGGCATGCGCAGATCCAGGTCCAGCACGAGATCCGGGTGGCCCGCACCGCCCTGCAGACCGCCCGGGCGGACCTGCCCCGGCTCGGCCTGCCCGAGTCGGTCATCGAGCACACCATCAAGCTGTACGCGGCGGAGGTCCTGCAGTTGCAGCACATCGCGCGCAGCGTGCGGGCGGTCACCGAGGCGCTGGTCGAGCGGGGCGCCGCCGGACGCTGACCGGCGCCGTCCCGGACTGCCCCGCGCTCGTCCCGGACCGCGCAGGTCAGTCCACCGGGTGGCCGGGCCGGATGGTGTGGGCGTCGGCGAGTCGCAGCAGCCGTCCGCCGGACGCCTCCCGCCCGCCCCACTCGACCGGGTCGAGGACGAAACCGACGTGGTCGCCTCCGGCGGCGCGCTCCACCACGCGGCCGACGAACCACGCCTCGGCGTCCTCCAGCACGATCGACCCTCCGTACCCCTCACGCCAGCGGACCCGCCGGAACTTGTCCACCCGGTCGCCGGTCTGTCCGCCGAACATCTCGGCCGTTTCGCGCTGGTCGCGGCCGAGCAGATGGACGGCCAGGACGTCGGCGGAACGCGCCACCCGGAAGGTCCGGTTGACCTCGGAGAGCCATACGACGAAACGCACGGGGTCGAGGGAGCACTGTGAGGAGAAGCCGACCAGGCAGCCCGCCCGTTCCCCGGCCGCCGCGGCCGTCACCACGCACATGTCCGGGTCGAGCCGGCCGAGAAACACGTCCATGCCGGCCATGCTAGGGGGATGCCGTTCGGATCAGGCCGGCTCCAGGCAACGGTGCCTCGCAACCGGCCCGAGCGGGATCCGGTGCGTGCGACTGAAAGGCGGAAGGCGCGGCAACGCGGCAGGGGTCCCCCGCGCGAGCGCGGTCGAGCGTGTGGAGTCGGCGACCGACGACAACCCGCAGGCGCGCGTGCCAGACCCCGCGACCCCGGCAAGATCCAGACGACACCCCCTGCGCACCGCTCCCGGGCGGGGTCATGACGCGAGGAGGCGCCGCAGGGCCGTCCGCAGGGCGGTGACGAAGGAGCCCCGGCCCGCCTCGTCGAGGGCGTCCAGCGACAGGTAGGGGTTGAGGTCCTCCAGCTCGACCAGGAGCAGCTCACCGCCGGGCGCGCGGCAGGCGTCGACGCGCTGGATGCCGTGGTCGATGCCGTTCCACTCGATGAACCGCCGCGCGAAGTCGAGGTCCTGGGGTGAGGCGTCGTACGGCTCCAGCCGCCAGCGCCGATCGGGGTGCGGCGCGTACAGGGCGTACTGGAAGTCGTGGTCGACGAAGTAGAAGGAGATCTCGTGGGCGAAGTCGACGCGCGGCTGGACGAGGAGGTCCCCGGCGTCGCCACGCACCGTTTCCCACAGGCGGTCCGCGGGCACGAACCGCAGGCCCACCGAGTCCGCGCCGAGCCTGGGCTTGACGACGTACTCGTCCGCCGGGGGCAGCCGGTGCAGGTCCTGGGGCTGTCCGACGGTGGGGATGACCGGGTATCCCGCGGCCGTCAGGTCGAGGAGGTACTGCTTGCCGACCATGTCCGCCCGGCCGGTGAGCTGGTTGTAGACGCGGGTTCCGCGCTCGGCAGCGCGCTCACGGAAGGCGTCGTAGGCGGCCTGGTGCCCCAGCACGGGACCGCTGTTGCGGACGACGACCGCGTCGAAGGCGTCCAACAGCGCGGCGGCCTCCCCGGGGTGGCACAGGGCCAGGTCGAAGTCCTCACGCAGGCGGGAGGCCAGGAAGATGTCCTCGTCGCAGTAGCGCCGCCCGCGCGCCTCATAGGCCAGGTCGGTGACGTACAGGATGCGGGGGCGGGTGGACGGCATGCGGAACTCCTCGGGGCTGACCGGGAGTGATCGTATGCGACCGGCGCGACGAGGCGGCGAGGCAGTCGGTCAATGAGGGCACTCAGTTCCCTCCGTTCCCTGCACTGAGTGTCATGGGAGCCGGTGAGCTGCTACGTTCCCCTTCATGAGCTCCAGCAGTGCGGCGCCCCGCCGCGGGGACCGGACGGACGCGGCGGGTATCCGGCCGCCGATGCGGGAGGCGCTGGTCGCGGCGGCCTTCCAGCTGTTCCTGGAACGGGGCTACGAGCAGACGACCGTCGACGACATCGTCGCGCTCGCCGGTGTCGGACGGCGGTCGTTCTTCCGCTACTTCCCCTCCAAGGAGGACGTGGTCTTCCCCGACCACGAGCGGTGCCTGGCCGACATGACGGCCTTCCTGGCCGCCTCCCCCGAGGACGCCGATCCTGTGGTGCGCGTCTGCGACGCGGCCCGGCTCGTGCTGCGCATGTACGCCGAGAACCCGGCCTTCTCGGTTCAGCGTTACCACCTCACCAAGAAGGTCCCCGGACTGCGCGCGTACGAGCTGTCGGTGGTCTGGCGCTACGAGCGCGCCCTCGCCGAGTACCTGCGCGGACGACTGGGCGGGCGGCCGGACGGGATCCTGCGGGCCGACGTGATCGCGGCCGCGGTGGTCGCGGCGCACAACAACGCCCTGCGGTCCTGGCTGCGTTCGGACGGGCGGGACGACGCGGGCGCCGCGGTGGACCACGCGCTGGGGTACGCGCAGTCCACGTTCGGGGAGGTTCCCATCGCGCCCCGCGACGAGGCGCCCGAGGACGTGGTGGTCGTGGTCTCCCGGCGCGGGACGCCCCTGTGGCAGGTCGTGCGGGAGGTCGAGACCGCGTTCGCCCGCGACTGACGAACGCCGGCCGCGCGGTCACGGGCACGGAATCGAGGGTACGCAGTGCCTTTACGAGTGACACTCAGTGCCATACGCTGTGGAGCGTGCACGGTGGCACGGCGAGCCGCGCACACGCGTGCCCGGGCGACCGCGCACGCGGGATTCCGGCCCGAGTGCAGGGAGTTGACCAGCGTGTACCACCACTCAGGAAACGTCGCTCAGCAGGCAGTCGGCTCGGCGACGGGCGTGCTCGACCCCAAGGCCGCGGACGCCGAGGCCGTCTTCTTCCAGCGCTGCACCTGGTGCGGCACCGCCATGTACCACCGGGTGCTGTGCCCGGTCTGTCGCGGCAGCGACCTGCGGACCGAACGCAGCGAGGGCACGGGGACGGTGCGCCACGCCACGGTGGTGCACCGCAACACCCCCGCCGCGCGCAACGTGTCCCTCATCGAGATGGCCGAGGGCTTCGTGCTCCGCGGCCGGGTCATGGGCCCGCTCATCGGCATCCACAGCGGTGACCGGGTGCGGCTGTCCACGGCCAAGGACCCGGTACGCGGCGAACCCGTCTTCCAGCTGGTCGACGAGCCCTACCGGGCGTGGACCTGAGCGCCGGTCAACCCTGCGCGGAACGCTCCACCCCCGACGTCGGGGCGCGGCCGCCGGGCCGTTCAGGACACGAGCGTGATGCGGATACCCAGGGTGCCGTCCAGCCCCCGGCGCAGCCGGCTGCCGAACAGGGTGAGCCGGCCGACGATGCCGTACTTGCGGGCGATCAGCCGGCGGTAGCGGCCGGTGGTGGCCGGGTCGCAGATCTCCGCGGTCGCCGGCACCTGGTCGCCGGTCGGCCTCCCGCGCACGTCGCAGGGGCCGACCAGGACGTCGGCGCGGTTGCGCACGCGCTTGACCTTCCAGGAGTCGGCGGCCGTCCAGACGCCGAGGGTGTCCTCGTCCCGCACCACCCACACCGGGGTGGCGACCGGCGTGCCGTTCTTCCGGTACGTGGTGACCAGCAGGTACTTGCCGGCGCCCAGCCGGGCGAGTGAGGCGTCGTCCATGGTCCGGAAGTATAGGTGCCAAGGGATGCCGCGCCCCTCGCTCAGTCCAGGGCCGCCGTCATCCTCCGCACCGCCTCCGTGATCACCTCGGGCGAGGCCGCCAGGTTGAGCCTTACGTGTCCCGCCCCGCCGGTGCCGAAGGGGATGCCGGAGCTGAGGGCGACCCGGCCGCGGTGCAGGAAGACATCCGCCGGATCGTCGCCGAGGCCGAGCGCGCGGCAGTCGAGCCAGGCGAGGTAGGTCGCCTCCCCGGGGCGGTGGACGACGCCGGGCAGGTGCTCGGCCAGCAGGCCGGTCAGCAGCCGCCGGTTCTCGTCGAGCCCGGCCAGGACCGCGTCCAGCCAGGCGGCCCCGTCGCGCAGTGCGGCGGTGTGGGCGAGTACGCCGACATGGCTCGGTCCGTGACCGACCTCCTCGGGCATCCGCGCCAGGTCGGCGGCGGCGCCGGGTCCGGCGAGGGCGAGGGCCGCCTTGAGACCGGCCAGGTTCCAGCCCTTGGACGCCGACATCAGCGCGAGGCCGCGCTCGGCGCCGGGCACGCTCAGGTACGGCACGAACCGCGCGCCCGCGGTCACGACCGGCGCGTGGATCTCGTCGGCGACGACCCGGACGCCGTACCGCTCGGCCAGTGCGGCGACGGCGGCCAGTTCCTCGGCGGTGTGCACCGTACCGGTCGGGTTGTGCGGGCTGCACAGCAGGTAGGCGGCCCGCCCGCCGTCCGCGACGGCCCGCCGGAACGCATCCTCCAGTGTCCCTAGGTCGAGGCGCAGGTCCGCGCCGAGCGGCGCCTCGACGACTCGCCGGTCCATGTGCGTCACGAACTGGTAGAACGGCGGGTACACCGGCGGGTTCACGACCACCGGATCGCCCCGCCCCGTGACCAGTTTGAGCATCTCGACGACGCCCAGCATCACGTCGGGCACGATCGCGGTGCGTTCCACCGCGAGGTCGTCCCACCCCCACCGCTTGCCGGCGAAGGCGGCCAGGGCCTCGGCGTACGCGGTGCCGACGGGGTAGCCGGTGTCGCCGAGTTCCATGGCGTCGGTGACGGCGCGCGCGACGGGTTCGGCGAGCGGCACGTCCATCTCGGCCACCCACAGCGGCAGCACGTCCGCGGGGTAGGTGCGCCACTTCATGCTCGTGCGGCGGCGCAACTGGCCGAGGGTGAGTGCGCGCAGGGGGTTCGGTTCACCTGGCTGGTGCTGCGGGATGCTGGTCATGGGGCACAAGATAGGGGTCCGCGGTGCGACCGGGAAACGGGGAACATGGACGCCGCCGAAGCCGCCCGCCGGCATGGACGAGCACCGACGGGACCGCCGGCCCGGTGAACACGGGCGGGTCCGCCCCCGTATGGGAGGGGGGCGCTCGACGTCCGGAGGCCCCCGCGGCGGCGACGCCGTGTGTCCGGGTTCGGGAGCGCACGCATGAGGCACGCACGACGACGCATCGTCCGGCGAGTGGCACGGCTGGCGGCCGTCGGCGGACTCCTGGTCGGGGGGACGATGGTCACCCGGGCGGTGGCGAGCGAGCCCCCCGACACGTCCGCCGCGCCGCACACGTTGGCG
>NZ_RAIF01000006.1:585775-596728 GCF_003671715.1 Streptomyces sp. E2N166
GTACCGGCGCCGGCCTCGTGGCACGGCTGGGTGCGTCCCGTACGGCGGGCCACTGGGTCGGCTCCGACGGGCGGCCGGTCGTCGCGGTCACCGACGAGAGCACGGCCGAGGCGGTGCGGCGAGCCGGTGCGGAGGCGAAGCTCGTGCGGCACAGCATGTCCGAGCTGAAGTCGGCTGCCTCGACGCTGCGTTCGGCGCCCCGGGTGCCCGGTACGGCGTGGGCCCTCGACTACCGGTCGAACGAGGTGGTGGTACGGGGTGACAGCACCGTCTCCGGGTCCGACTGGTCCCGGCTGACGGGCGTCGCGGAGGACATCGGCGGCTTCGTCCGCATGGAGCGGACCGAGGGCACGTTCACGACTCGGCTGAACGGCGCGGAGCCGATCCTGTCCACGGCGGGACGCTGCTCGGCGGGCTTCAACGTGACCGACGGACAGAACGACTTCATCCTCACCGCCGGCCACTGCGGGCCGACGGGGTCCGTCTGGTTCGGCGACGACGGGGGCGACCGGCAGGTCGGCAAGACGGTCGCCGGGAGCTTCCCCGGGGACGACTTCTCCCTTGTGGAGTACGCGAACGGCAAGGCGGGTGACGGCGCCGACGTGGTGGCGGTCGGTGGTGGCAAGGGGGTGCGGATCACGGGTGCGGGTGAACCGGCCGTCGGACAGCGGGTGTTCCGCAGCGGCAGCACCAGCGGGCTGCGCGACGGCCAAGTGTCCGCGCTCGACGCGACGGTGAACTACCCGGAGGGCACGGTCACCGGCCTCATCGAGACCGACGTGTGCGCCGAACCCGGGGACAGCGGGGGGCCGATGTTCTCCGAGGGCGTCGCGCTCGGTGTGACGTCGGGCGGCAGCGGCGACTGCGACAAGGGAGGTACGACGTTCTTCCAGCCGCTGCCGGAGGCCATGAAGTCGCTTGGTGTTGAGCTGATCGTCTCCGCGCGGGAAGGGGCGGGGTCCGGCGCCACGCCCTCCTCACCGGCCGCCAATGGCGGTGGCGGCGGTGGCGGTGGCGGTGGCGGTGGCGAAACCGTGCCGGGTGCCGTGACGCCCGGGGCCGCGGCGCCCGTGACGGGCGTCAACGGCTCGACCCTGCTCTCCCGTCTCACCGACCGCCGCAACGTCGGCCCGGGCATGCTCGTCGTCGCGGGCAGCCTGATCGCCCTGGTGGCCACCCGGTGGATCCGCGCGGAACAGGACCGCAAGGCCTATCGACGCCACTACTCGGCGACATGGGGCTGAGCCGTGGGGCGGACACGGACCGGCGCCCGCCCTCGGCCGCCCCGACGGGCCACCCGTGTCCGGGCGCGGGCCGGCGACGTACGCCGCACACGTGGTCCCGGCGCTCAGCCCAGCGTCAGCGGCACCGTGGCCGCCGCGCCGGTCACGCCCACGGCCTGCCGCCGGTCGACCCGCTCGTGGAGGAGGGCGAGGCCCAGGACGACGGACAGTGCCGGGTGGAGGGAGGTGAGGACCACGGCGACCGACAGCGGTTGCCGCTGGGCGGCGAGGAGGTACAGGATCGGGCCGAGCGCGGCACCGGCGCCGATCAGCAGTGCCTCGGCGCGGCGGCGCACCGGCGCGACGGCAGCCGCAGGCGCCCGGTGTACCGGGCGGCGGCGGGGAGCGGCAGGAGTACGGCGGCGACTGTGACGGCGCTCACCGGCACCACCACGCTCGTCGCGCCGCGGCTCAGACCCCGGTTGAGGAAGTGCATGGCGACGCCGCTGCTCACGCCGCGCAGGGCGCCCCACAGCAGGTCCGCGGTGCGGACGACGCCGGGAGTGGTCACGAGGAGGGCGGCCACGCAGGCGAGCACGAGCCCGCCGACCTGACCGAGGAAGGTGACGACGCCGTAGCAGACGGCCGAGGCCAGTGCGAGAAGGGCACCCATCCCGAGGGGGCGCCCAGGGCCGGGGCTCCGACGCGCCGGGGAGCCTCAGCCGCTCAGGCGGCCTGCACGGGCTCCGGGGCCGCGGTGGCCCACTCCATGACCAGCCGCTGGTACTCCGCGCGCTGCTCGACGCTCAGTGTCCCGCCCGACCGGAGCCACAGGGCCCGGATCTCCTCGTTGACCTCGGCAGCCGATCGCTCGGAGGAGGGTTCAACAGTGGTGGACATGCTGTGAAGCATACGGCGCCCGGCGTGAAGACGATGTGAGTAATGGCGAACCAAACGGACATACCAGACCGTGTTACTGGTCACGTCGATCTTCTCATCTGTCAAGGCCTACGGGTGAGTTGGTTCACAGCGACTGTGTTCCGCCGCACGCGGCCCACCACTTCACACCAGCGCGGCCCCCAGCACCAGCACCTGGATCGCCAGCACGGCGGCACCGCGCGCCCAGTCGTGAAAGTCGGACACCTTGATCTCCAGACCGACCGGCTCGGCCTGCGGATGCCGGTTGTCGCGGATGGTGTCCTCCACCACATCACCGGCCACGTCCATCAGGCCGACCCCCTCCCCGGCGAGCAGGATTCTCTGCGGCATCACGAAGTTGGCGATCTGCGCCACCAGGGTGCCCAG
The DNA here is from genome assembly GCF_003671715.1 of Streptomyces sp. E2N166. Taxonomy (GTDB): domain Bacteria; phylum Actinomycetota; class Actinomycetes; order Streptomycetales; family Streptomycetaceae; genus Streptomyces; species Streptomyces thinghirensis. The sequence goes on from NZ_RAIF01000006.1 coordinate 588,304, forward strand.
GGCACGCCCGGCCTCCTCGACGACCCGGGCGGGCATGGGCTCACCCTCGGCGGCGGACGCGAGGATCTCCTCGTAGCTCCAGTCCCGGCCGGTGGCGGCCCTGACCTGGTAGCGGATGTTGGGGATGGTCAGCAGTGAGACGGCGCTGCCGCGTCGGCCGTCGGGGGTGAGCGGGCCGTGCGGGTCGAGGATCCAGTGGCGGCCGAACCCGCGGTCCTCGCCCCCCGAGTACGGCACCCGCTTGCCGCCGAGCACGAGTCCGTAACCGACGCCGGCGCCGATGGTGAGGACGACGAACCGGTCCAGACCGCGCCCCGCCCCGAACCAGGTCTCGGCCTCCACGAAGGCGGCGGTGTCGTTCTCGACGACGGCCGGCAGCCCGGTGCGCTCCTCGACGAGTCCGGCCAGCGGAACGCCCCGCCATCCCAGGAAGGGTGACTCGCCGACCACGGCGCGGCCCTCCACGAGCCCTCCGACACCGATGCCGATGCCGGCGACCCGGGGCCGGTCACGGGACAGTTCCCGGGTCATCGCGGCCACCAGCTCGGCGACGTCGACGGGGTCGTGCGTGGTGAGCGGACGGTTGTGGCGGGCGACGATCTCACTTCTGAGGGTGGTGACGACGCCGTACACCATGTCACTGGTGATCTTGAAGCCGAGGAAGTACCGGGAGTCGGCGACCACGTCGAGGGGTTGCGAGGGCCGGCCCTGCCGCACCCCGGCCGGCGCGCCCGCCTCCGGGACCTCGACCAGTAGCCGCGACTCGAGGAGCGGCTTGGTCAGCCGGGTGAGGCTGCCCGGGGAGAGAGCGAGCCGCCGGGCGATCTCGGTACGGGACATCGGCCCGTGCACGAGCACCTCGATCGCCACGGAGCGTTCGCCGGGGCTCAGCGGAAGCCAGCCTTCGGCACTCGTGGTCATGACGGTCGAGCCTCGCTTTCTTCCATCTCGGAACTAAAAAACCAGCCCAGATCGATTTCGACCCCGAGAGAGGATACTCGCGCCACCCCTTGACGCGATGATTGTTCCACATCAAAAGTAAGTGATCCGATCCGTCGGATGAGAGGGAGTCTCCCCATGACCATCCCCGTGAAGGGCACGCCATTCATGACGTTCTCCCTCGGCATCGTCGGTGCCGGCCAGTTCTCCGGCCAGTTCGCCAGGCTGTTCCTGGCCCACCCAGGTGTGAGCGACGTGTATGTCACCGACCTGCTGCCGGAGCGGGCCGAGCGGCTCGCCGCCGCCGAAGGCCTCAGCGGCACCTTCCCGGCCTACGAGGCGATGCTGGAGTCGAAGGCGGTGGACGCCGTCGCGGTCTTCACGCAGCGCTGGACCCACGGCCCGCTCGTGCTCCAAGGGCTGGGCGCGGGCAAGCACGTCTACTCGGCGGTTCCCATGGCGATCAGCACCCAGGAGATCGCGGAGATCATCGACGCGGTCAAGGCGACCGGACTGACGTACATGATGGGCGAGACCAGCCAGTACAACCCGGCGACCGTGCACGCCCGCAACCGCATCGCCGAGGGCGCCTTCGGGCGGCTCTTCTACGCCGAGGGCGACTACGTCCACGACATGGACCTGGGCTTCTACGACGCGTACCGGTACAGCGGCGGCGAGGAGTGGAAGGCCACCGCCAGCTATCCGCCGCTGCTGTACCCGACGCACTCGGTGGGCGGGGTGCTGGGCGCCTGGCAGACGCACGCGGTCAGCGTCTCCGCGCTCGGAGTGGTGGACGAGCGCGGGGACGGGGTCTTCGACCGGTCGGTGAGCCGGTTCGACAACGACGTCTCCAACGCGACGGCGTTGTTCGAGGTGGCCGGCGGCGGGTCGTTCCGTACGAACGAGTTCCGGCGGGTCGGCTATCCCTCGCACATCCGGGAGTCCCGTTTCCGCTTCTTCGGCACAGAGGCGAGCATGGAGCAGCTCGCCACGGTGGCCCTGTGGCAGGACAAGAGCGGGGTGGAGGACATCAGCGAGCTGCTGGAGCCCAAGCCCACCATGTCGCCCGGCGACCCGTCCCTCCGGCACGTCGCTCCGGAGCTGCGGGCCGCCTTCACCTCGGGTTCGGCGCCGGTGCACGACAGGGCGCGGCTGCCGAGGGCGTTCGACGAGATGCACAACGGACACGAGGGCAGCCACCACTTCTTGGTGGACGACTTCGTGACGGCGGTGAACTCCCGGACCCTGCCGTCCGTGAACGCCTGGGTCGCCGCCCGCTACACCCTGCCGGGCATCGTCGCTCACGACTCCGCGCGGCAGGGCGGGACCAGGCTGGAGGTCCCGGACTTCGGGGACGCGCCGGAGCTGTGACGCGGCCGCGCGAGCCGGGTGCCCGGGGACGACCGTCAGGTGCCCGGCTTGCGGCCGTACACGTAGACGTCGTCGCCCTTCTTCAGCAGCGACCAGTACTTCTTGGCGTCGGTCTTCGTCATGTTGACGCAGCCGTGCGAGCCCGGCGGGTTCCACATGCTGACGCCGGCCGAGTGGAAGGCCTGGCCGCCGTCGAAGAACTGGCTGTAGGGCATCGGCACGTCGTAGATGGTCGAGTGATGGTCGATGTTGCGCCAGTAAACCTTCTTCAGGCCGGTGCGGGTCTCGTATCCGTTGCGACCGGTGCGGACCGGCACAGGACCGTACACGACCTTCTTGCCGTCCTGGATCCAGCTCAGCTGGAGGGTGAGGTTCACGCAGGCGATACGGCCCTTGTTGACGGGGCACTTGCCCGACTTGTTGGGGTTCTTGCCGACGGCCTTCTGCTTCGTCATCAGGTCCATCACACCCCAGGTGACAGGTCCCGCGTAGCCGATGTTCGGCTTGATGCCGTGCTTGGTCTGGAAGGCGCGGATCGCCTTGCAGTCGGCGGTGGACTGCTTGCCGTCGGCCGGACGGCCGAGGAACTTCTCCACCTTCTTCTGGTACGGGCCCGTCTGCGTGGTGCAGCTCGCCGCCTGGGCCGGTGCGGCGCCGAGCGCGAGCGTGAGCGGTGCCACCAGTGCGGTGACTCCGAGTGCGACGGCTCCCCGTCTGCGTGTGTCCCCCATGGCCGGTCAGCCTTTCGCGTCGAAGCGGTGGGTGTGCTCCCCGCCTGCTAGACCGCCGCCCGGTGCCTTCGGTTGCCTGCCGCGCCCACGTCGCGACCGAACGGTGACAAACGCCACCGGGCGTTCTCGGACCGCCGCCCGGCCGTCAGTCCCTGTCGCCCCACTCCTGGACCGCCTGCCGGAACCCGGTGTTGACCGCGGTCAGACCACCGTCGACGACCAGCGTGGTGCCGGTGATCCAGGCCGCGTCCCGCGAGGCGAGGAAGGCCACGGCCGCCGCGATGTCCTCGGGCTCGCCGACCCGCCCCAGCGGGTACAGCCTCCGGACCGCCGCGAGGTCGTCCTCGCGGCCCTCCCAGGCCGTGGTGCGCACGGTGCCCGGCGTCACGAGGTTGACGCGGACGCCGCGCGCGGCCGCGTGTCCGGCGAGGGTGCGGGTCAGGGAGCCGAGCCCCGCCTTGGCGGCGCTGTACGCGTGGTTGCCGAAGTCCTGGACGCCGTTGACCGAGCCGACGCTCACGATCGCGCCGCGCCCCGAGGCCGCGAGGTGGGGCAGCGCGGCGCGGCAGCAGCGGTAGGCGCCGGTGAGGGTGACGTCGAGGTCGCGGGCCCAGACCTCGTCGGGTTCGTCCTCGAAGAGCGGGGCGTCGGGCGAGCAGGCGTAGGCGTTGTTGACCAGCACGTCCAGGGCGCCGAAGGTGTCCACCGCGTGGGCGACGGCCGCCTCGACGGACGCCCGGTCGGCCACGTCGCAGCCGAACGCCTCCGCGATGAGGCCCTGTTCCGTGAGCTCCTCCGCCGTGCGCCGCGCCGCGGTCGGATCCACGTCGGTCAAAAGCACCCGCGCCCCCTCGGCGGCGAACCGGCGTGCGGTGGCCGCGCCGATGCCCCGGGCGGCGCCGGTGATCAGTACTCGGTGGTCGGTGAATCGCCCTGTGTCCGTCATGGCCCGACGGTACTGCCGCGACGATCACGCGGGCAGATAGCGTGCCCCCATGTCCGCGTTCTTGCAGCAACTCCCCGCGCTCATAGGTGTGGTCGTCGGAGCGCTCGGTTCCTATCTCGCCGTCGTCCGCAGTGACCGGGCCCGGTTCCGCAGTGAGGCCGCGGCCCGCTGGGAGGAGCGCAGGCTCGCGGTCTACGCCGACTACGCGCGGACCCTCAAGGCCTCCGTCACGCTGGCGTACCGGGTCGCCGCCCACCTCGGCAACGACCCGCACCCGCACCCGCTGAGCCCCGAGGAGGCCGCGCCGGCCCAGGCCGAGGCCACCCTCGCCCGGGACCCCGCCGGGGAGGCGCTGCTCCTGCTCGGCAGCAGGGAGGTGGTGGAGAAGGCACGGGCGTGGGTGGTGACGGTGCTGGAGATGGAGGGCTTCCTGCGCGAGGGGACGCGTGACCCGGACGCCTGGCAGACCCTGCTGGAGCGGCAGCGCGCCGGACGCGAAGGCTATTACACGGCCGTACGGGAGGACCTGGCCCTCCCCCCGGGACACGCGGCCCGCTGGCCGCTGCCGCCCGTCAGCGGTAACCGGTGACGTCGGCGGGCTTGTCCGCGTCCTGCACCTCGACGACGTAGCGCCAGGCGTCCGGGCGGCTGCCGTCGAGGTCGGTGAAGCCGTACTCCTGGGCGAGGCCGCCGCTGGAGAGGGACCGGCCGTTGAAGCGCGCCACGTCCGGGTCGGCGGCGAGGGCGGTGACGGCGCGGCCCACGTAGCGGGGCGTCTCGGAGATGGCGAAGTGCGGGACGCGGTCGAGGGCGTCGCGCCAGTTCTCCTCGCGTACGCCGAAGTGGTCGAGCATGATCTCCGAGCGCAGCCAGCCGGGGGTGAGCGCGACGGCCGTCGCGCCGCGCGGGCCGAGTTCGTGGCCGAGGGCGAAGGCCATGCGCAGGACCGACGTCTTGGCCAGGTCGTAGAAGAAGGAGACGCGGTAGTGGTCGCGGTTGTAGTCGTCGGTGCCGTCGGTGACCTCGACGACCAGTCCGCCGGGGCGACGCAGCAGCAGCGGCAGTGCGTGGTGGCTGGTGACGGCGTGGGTCTCGACGGCGAGCCGCAGGAGTCTGAGGCCCTTGTCGAGGTCGTGCTCCCAGACGGGATTCTCCCACTCGAAGAGGTTCTCGCCGCCCCAGATGTCGTTGACCAGGATGTCGAGGCGGTCCTGTTCGCGGGCGACGCGGTCGACGAGTGCGGCGACCTGCGCCGGGTCGAGGTGGTCGGTCGGTACCGCGATGCCCCGGCCGCCGGCCTCGGTGACCAGGTCGGCGGTGTCCTCGATGGTCTCGGGACGGTCGTACTCGGAGCGCCGGGCGCGGGTGCTGCGGCCGGTGACGTAGACGGTTGCGCCGGCCGCGCCCAGTTCGACGGCGATGCCGCGTCCAGCGCCCCGGGTCGCCCCGGCGACGAGTGCGACCCTCCCCGCCAGCGGCTTCTCCAATGACTCTTCCGGTGACCCTGCCATGTCCGGCTCCCGTCTCTCTCCCGCACGAGCGATGTCGTGATCGAGAGTGCCCGGGAAGCCGGACATCTTCTGTCACCTTTTACGCGTGTCCTGCGTTGCGCGTGTCCCGCGTTGCGCGTGTCCCGCGTGTCCCGCGAAGGGTCAGTGCCCGCGCTTGATCCACTCGTCCAGTTGCGGGGCCTCGGCTCCGATGGTGGTCGGGTCGCCGTGGCCGGTGTGGACCTTCGTCTCCGGCGGGAGAACCAGCAGCCGGTCGCGGATCGAGTCGATGATGGTCGGGAAGTGGGAGTAGGAGCGTCCGGTGGCGCCGGGCCCGCCCTGGAAGAGGGTGTCGCCGCTGAAGAGGGCGCCGAGACCCGGGTCGTAGAGGCAGACGGCGCCGGGGGCGTGTCCGGGGGTGTGCAGGACCGTCAGATCGGCGCCGGCGGCCTCGATGACCTGGCCGTCGGTCAGCCAGGCGTCGGGGTCGCGGTCGGGGTGGGACTGGTGCCACAGCGGCAGGTCGTCGGGGTGCAGCCAGATGACGGCGCCGGTGCGCTCGGCGAGGGCCGGCGCGGCGTTGACGTGGTCATTGTGGGCGTGGGTGCACACGATGGCCGTCAGCCTGCGGTCCCCGACGGCCTCGGCGATCGCGGCGGCGTCGTGGGCGGCGTCGATGACGATCACCTCGTGGTCGTCGCCGACGAGCCAGACGTTGTTGTCGACGTCCCAGGTACCGCCGTCGAGGCTGAACTGTCCGGAGGTGACGAGGCGTTCGATGCGGGCGGCCATCACAGCACCACCACCGAACGCAGCACGTCGCCGGCGTGCATCCGCTCGAAGGCCTTCTCGACCTCGTCGAGCTGGATGGTCTCCGTGACGAACTTGCCGAGGTCCAGGCGGCCCTGGAGGTGGAGGTCGATGAGCATCGGGAAGTCGCGGGAGGGCAGGCAGTCGCCGTACCAGGACGACTTCAGGGATCCGCCGCGTCCGAAGACGTCGAGGAGCGGCAGCTCCAGCTTCATCTCGGGGGTCGGTACGCCGACGAGGACGACGGTGCCGGCCAGGTCCCGGGCGTAGAAGGCCTGCTGGTACGTCTCCGGGCGGCCGACCGCCTCGATGACCACGTCGGCGCCGAAGCCGCCGGTCAGTTCGCGGATCGCCTCGACGGGTTCGCTCTCGCGGGAGTTGACGGTGTGGGTGGCGCCCATGGAGCGGGCGGTCTCCAGCTTGCGGTCGTCGATGTCCACGGCGATCACCTTCGCCGCCCCGGCCAGGTGGGAACCGGCGATCGCCGCGTCGCCGACGCCGCCGCAGCCGATGACGGCGACCGTGTCACCGCGGCCGACGTTGCCGGTGTTGATGGCGGCACCGATACCGGCCATCACCCCGCAGCCCAGCAGTCCGGCCACCTGCGCGGAGACGGCCGGGTCGACCTTGGTGCACTGTCCGGCGGCGACCAGCGTCTTGTCGGCGAAGGCGCCGATGCCGAGGGCCGGGGAGAGCTCCTGGCCGGTCGAGGCGAGGGTCATCTTCTGCTCGGCGTTGTGGGTGTCGAAGCAGTACCAGGGCCGCCCGCGCAGACAGGCCCGGCACTTGCCGCACACCGCGCGCCAGTTGAGGATCACGAAGTCGCCGGGGGCCACGTCGGTGACGCCGGCGCCGACGGACTCCACGACGCCCGCGGCCTCGTGGCCGAGCAGGAACGGGTACTCGTCGCTGATGCCGCCCTGCTTGTAGTACAGGTCGGTGTGGCACACCCCGCAGGCCTGGATGGCGACCACGGCCTCGCCAGGTCCGGGATCGGGCACGACGATCGTCTCGATCCGCACGGGTTCGTCCTTGCCCGGTGCGATCACGCCGCGTACTTCCTGCGCCATGGTCTGGACTCCTTCTTCGGCCACTCGATGAATCACTCCGACCCTACGCTCAACTGATCGGTACGGGCCGACGACAGGGCGACATAACCTGAGTCGTCCGCCCGTCCGCCCGTCCGTCCGTCCGTCCAGCCATCGAAGGAGCGTCGTGAGCATCGCAGAGACGGAGTCCGGTCCGCCCGCCTGGCGGCTGCTGCTGGGGTACGTCCGGCCGCACCGCCGCGCGCTGTTCGCAGGCGCGCTGCTCTCGCTGCTCACCGGAGGGACGGGGCTGCTGCTGCCGCTGGTGGCCCGCGGCCTGATCGACGACCTGTCGCACGACCGCGCCATCACCGGCGCGCTGCTCGCCATGTCGGGTCTGGTCGTTGCCAACGCGGTGGTGGGCGCCCTGGGTTCCTACGTGCTGCGGCGCACCGCCGAGTCGGTGGTGCTGGACGCGCGGCGCACCCTGTCGTCGTATCTGCTGCGGCTGCGCGTCGCGGCCGTGGACCGTACCGAGCCCGGTGACCTGATGGCCCGGATCACCTCCGACACGACGCTGTTGCGCACGGTCACCTCCGAGTCGCTGGTCGGCCTCGGCACCGGCGGGCTCACGCTGGTGGCGACGATCGTGATGATGGGGCTGGTCGATCCGGTGCTGCTCGGGGTGACACTGGCGGTGATCGCGGGCGCGGGGACGGTGATCGGGCTGATCGCGCCGCACATCAACCGGGCGAGCAAGGAGGCCCAGAAGGCCGTCGGTGTGATGGGGGCCGCGCTGGAGCGGGTGCTGGGCGCCCTGCGCACGGTGAAGGCGTCGGGTGCGGAGCACCGGGAGGAGCGGGCGCTGCACGACGCGGCCGAGGAGTCGTGGCGGCAGAGCGTGCGGGCCGCCAAGTGGTCCGCGGCGGCGGGCAACACGGCGGGGCTGGCCATCCAGATCGCCTTCATCACGGTGCTGGCGGTGGGCGGGGCGCGGGTGGCGACCGGGGCCGTGGACGTGGGCACGCTGGTCGCGTTCCTGCTGTACGTGTTCTTCCTGATATCCCCACTGCAGGAGGTGATCGGCGCCGTGGCGCAGTACCAGACGGG
>NZ_RAIF01000006.1:596904-608719 GCF_003671715.1 Streptomyces sp. E2N166
CTGGTGCGCATCCAGGAGGCGCTGCGGCTGCCCGCCGAGCCGCCGGTGCGGTCGGCCGCCCCGCTGCCCTCGGCCGGGGACCGGCCCGCCGCCCTCGCCTTCCACGACGTCCGCTTCCGCTACGCGGACGATCTGCCGTACGTCCATCACGGGGTGACCTTCGACGTGCCGGCCCGCGGGATGACGGCGTTCGTGGGCCCGTCCGGTGCGGGCAAGACCACCGTGTTCTCGCTCGTCGAGCGGTTCTACGACCCCGAGTCGGGGGAGATCACGCTGGACGGGCGGAGCCTGGCGGACTGGGAACTGTCCTCCCTGCGGGCCGCCATCGGCTACGTGGAGCAGGACGCCCCGGTGCTGTCCGGGTCGCTGCGGGACAACCTGTTGCTGGGCAACGGGGAGGCGGCCGACGACACGCTCGCCGGGGTGCTGAAGACGACCCGGCTGGACGGTTTGGCCGCCAAGCTGCCGAAGGGTCTCGACACCCTGGTCGGGCACCGCGGCACCAAGCTGTCCGGCGGCGAACGTCAGCGCGTCGCCATCGCCCGGGCGCTGCTGCGCCGTCCCCGGCTGCTGCTGCTCGACGAGGCCACCTCGCAGCTGGACGCGGTCAACGAGGCGGCGCTGCGCGACACCGTGGCCGACGTGTCCCGCACGACGACGGTGCTGGTCGTCGCCCACCGGCTGTCCACGGTGACGATGGCCGACCGGATCGTGGTGATGGACGCGGGGAGCGTCCGCGCTGTCGGCACGCACCGGGAGCTGGTGACCGCCGATCCGCTCTACGCGGAGCTGGCGGCGACCCAGTTCCTGGCCACCGGCGGCTGAGCCGGGCGCGTGCTGACGCGCGTGAGGGCCGCCCGGAGCCGGGCGGCCCTCGACGGCGGGTCGGTCCGGCGGTCAGCCCAGGGCGGGGACGGCGCCGAACAGCGGCGAGACCAGGCCGGTGACCTGCTGGAGCTGCTGGAGGTCCTGGAGCCGGTTCAGCTGCTGGGAGGGCCGCGGCATCCGGGCGCGGTCCTCGGCGGGCATGTCACTGACCGCGAGCGAGTCCAGCGTCTGCGTCACGCTGAGCTTTTCCATGCCCAGCGCGCCTGTCTCGGCCGCGCTCGCCGTCGGCGCGGCGAGGCCGGTGACACCGGCGGCGAGCCCGACGGCGGCGACGATACGTCGTGTGGAGATCATGCTCTGAGCAACGCGCGCGGGCCGGGCCCGGACACGGGCGAGCGGCGCCGCTCACTCGTGAGGACCAGTGGCCCGGCCGCGATTGCCGTGGGCGCCGGAGCGGAGGAAGCTCGAAGGAGAGGGCCACGGCGGCCGGTTTCTCCCTTCCCCGGGCCGCGGCCTTCGAAGGAGGTCGTCATGGGTACCACGGCAGACCCCGGCTTCGACACCGAATCGCTGCGCCGGGCCATCGAAGGACGGACGGCGGCACCCCTCGTGTCGCTCTACACGCCGGACGCGGAGGTCCGCATCGTCGACAGGTACGACCAGCCCAGCCGTCCCAAGGTCCTGCACGGCCGTGACGCGATCGCCGAGATGCTCGACGACGTGTACAGCCGCGACATGACGCATCGGCTGGACCGCTGCGTCGTCCAGGGCGACCACGCCGCGTTCACCGAGGAGTGCACGTATCCGGACGGTGAGCGGGTCCTCGCCGAGTCGATGCTGTCGCTGCGGGACGGCAGGATCGTCGAGCAGACCACCATCCAGGTCTGGGACGAGTAGCGGGGCCCGGCCCGCGGGGGCCGGGCAGACCGGGCGGCCCGGATGGCGCGGGTCGGTCGCCACGACCAGTTCGGTGTGGCGGCCGTCGGCCGTCCAGCGCACGACGCGTTCCACGGGGAGGGTGACCGGGGGCTCGCCTTCGGGCATGCCCAGGCTCCAGGACTGCACGTGCGTGCCCTTGCGCGGATCCTCATCAACGAGATCGAGGGCACCTGCTCGTCGCCGCCACCCGCGAGAAGGGACGGTCGCCCGCCGCACGCACCGTTCGATTGGCCGACGGCCCATCAGCGCGCCGAGGTCGAGCGTCGCTTCGAGGCGGAGTATCCCGTCCTCGCCCGTGGCTCCTGGCAGCGCACGGCCGAGCGTGCGGAGCGGCCGCGCGGCGGGTACGAGCGGAGGTACCGGGCGCTGCGGCGCCGCATGCTGATCGGCTCTCTGGTGGGATGGTGTGCGGTGCTGGGCTGCGCGGGCGCGCTGGCTCTTGCCCTGGCGTGATCAGCTCGCCGGGGCGGCGGGGCTCCATCCCGGTGGGCGGAGGACGGCCAGGAGCTGGCGGACCAGTTCGTCGACGACCTCGTCGAGGGTCGCGTCCACCCAGCCCGCGCTGTAGTCGTGGAGCAGGCCGTTGACACCGCCGATGAACGCCGTGGCGGCGAGCCGGTAGTCGCGGGGCGCCGCCTCCCCGCGCGCGGCGGCGGACTGGGCCTCGGCGCAGATGAGGTCGACCCAGCGGGCGCGGCGGGCCAGCCGCTGTTCCTCCAGGCGCGGGCTGACGCCGATGATCTCTACGAAGGTGATCCGGACGCGGCGCGGATCGCCGGTGACGTCCGCGGCGTAGGCCCGGAAGATCGCTGCGGCACGTTCGGGAAGCGGCAGTTCGCGCGCGTCGGCCGCCGCGGCGAGGACGGCTTCCTCGGCCCAGGCGTTGACCTGGAGGTGGAGGGCGGCGAGCACGTCCTCCAGGGTGCGGAACTCCTCGTAGAACTGGCGGGTGGACAGTCCGGCGGCCTCGCTGAGGGCGGCCACGGTCGTGGCGCGGTAGCCGGGGGTGTCGCCGAACAGCCGGAGCGCGGCGGTGAGGAAGCGGTCGCGCCGCTCCGCCTGTCGCTGCGCGGCGGACTTGCCGCCGTAGCGGCCCGTCGGCGCCCTGAGCCTGCCCGCCACCCGGTCCCCCTCCCACGCCAACTCCTCACCCCGCGGCCAATTTTGTCGTGAACGCGGTCTTGTGGAGAAGGGCGCCCCTTCCTTACTTTGCAGTAAGTTCACTCTGAAAGCGGCTGTGTTCAGAATTCGCGCCCCACCGCCCCCATCACGCCCACTGCCAGAGGAGAGCAGCATGTCTGCCTTCGGTACCAGGCACCTTCGCGCCGTAGCCGCCGCCCTCGCCCTCACCGTCACCGCCCCCGCGACCACCGCCGCGGCGGCCCCGGACGCCCGGGACAGCCTGCGCGAGGTGATGTTCGTAGGCAACAACTGGGACGGCACCGCCGACGTCATCCGCTCCACCGGCGACTTCGCGAGAATCGGCCGGATCGACGTCATCCCGGACCAGGACGAGCGGATGGCCGAGATCAACGCCGATCCGATCAAGTGGATCTACTTCCAGGCCATCCGCAACAGCGTCGGCGAGGGACACGACCAGTTCGTCGACGACATGTACTCGACGCCGGACGGCGGGTCGGTGGTCGTCTCCCGGCCGAGCTTCGCCGACGTCGTCTCCATCGACCTCGCCACCGGCGACATCGACTGGCGCTTCCCCGTCTCGGGTTACCGCTCCGACCACATGGCGGTCTCCCCCGACGGCACCCGGGTCGCGGTGTCCGCCTCGACCTCCAACACCGTGCACGTCCTGGACATCCGGACGGGCGAGGAACTCGGCTCCTTCGGCACCGGTGACAAGCCGCACGAGAACATCTTCACCAGTGACGGCAAGTACATCTGGAACATGTCCATCGGCGAGGTGAACACCGCGCTCGACGCCCCCTGGCTGGACTGGACGAAGGGCAACCGGCGCATCACGGTCGTGGACGCGACGACGTACGAGCAGGTCAAGGTGATCGACATGCGCGAGCGCCTCGACGCGGTCGGTCTCGACGACCACTCCGACGCCGTGCGGCCCGCCGCCTTCTCGCCCGACGAGTCCAAGCTGTATTTCCAGGTCTCGTTCTTCAACGGCTTCCTCGAGTACGACATCGCCTCCGACCGGATCACCCGGACGAAGACCCTGCCGAAGAACCCGGCCACCAGCGAGGACCGCACCACCTGGGTCAACGACTCGCGGCACCACGGCATCTCCATGAGCCCGGACGGCGCCAAGCTGTGCGTGGCGGGCACGATGGACGACTACGCGACGGTCGTCGACCGCACGACGCTCCAAGAGGGGCCGCTCGTCCCCGCCGCCAAGCCGTACTGGGCCACGGTCAGCGGCGACGGCACCCACTGCGTGGTCTCCGAGAGCGGGTCCGACCAGGTCACGGCCATCGACTTCGCCACCGGCGAGAAGTCGGTGTCCGTCCCTGTCGGCGACCACCCCCAGCGCGTCCGTCTCGGACGTGTGGCGGCGGACTGGACGGGGCCGTCGGCCGGCTGATGTGCCGTGCGGCCCGGGCCGGACATGTCGTCCCGAATCCGTGTGTGTGAGCCCGCCCGGGAGGGGTAGTCGCCCGGCAACGGATGAGGCATGCATGTCCTCGGCACTACTTCCCTCGGAAGGAGGTCCGTGACAGCGCACTCCAGAAGCGCCCGGGCCGCTTCCTCCGACACGAAGCGTCCCGGGCCGCCCCGGGCAGCGCCCTCACGAGCGCTGCCCCCTCTCCTTCTCCCCCTTCGGCCCCTGCCCTCGCCGGAGTGACGGCCTACCGCCTCGGCAGCCGGTGCAGCTCGACGTCCGCGAGCCGGCCGTCGGCGACCTCGGCCGTCATGTAGGTGCAGTAGGGCTGACGCCGCCGGTCGGTCGGCGAGCCGGGGTTGAGCAGGCGCAGGCCGGTCTCGGTGGTGGTGTCCCAGGGGATGTGGCTGTGTCCGAAGACCAGGACGTCGAGGTCGGGGTAGCGGTCCGCGCAGCGTCTCTCGCGCCCCTGGGCGGCACCCGTCTCGTGGACGACACCGAAGCGCAGGCCGCCGAGGTCGGCGTACGCCACCTCGGGCAGCCGGGCGCGCAGCCCGGGTCCGTCGTTGTTGCCGTACACGGCGACGAGTCCGCGGCTGCGGCTTTCCAGCAGGTCGAGGGTGGCCGTGTCGACCCAGTCGCCCGCGTGCAGGACGACGTCGGCCCGGGGGATTTCGGCCAGTAGCGGCGCGGGCAGTTCCCTGGCCCGCTTCGGCAGGTGGGTGTCGGACATGAGCAGCAGGCGCACGGATCCAGCCTAGAGGAAGGGGCTGGTGTGGCCTGTGTTGCGCAACGGCACCTACGAGGCCGTGCGGCGCTTGAGCGGCTCCCACCAGGAACGGTTGTCCCAGTACCAGGCGACGGTCCCGGCCAGCCCGGCCGTGAAGTCGTGGCGGGGGCGGTAGCCCAGTTCGTCGCGGGCCTTGCTCCAGTCGACGCTGTAGCGCAGGTCGTGACCCTTGCGGTCCTCGACCCGCACGACCCGGTCCCAGCCGGCGCCGCATGCGTCGAGGAGCAGGCCGGTCAGGTCGCGGTTGCTCAGCTCGGTGCCGCCGCCGAGGTTGTACACCTCGCCGGCCCGGCCCCTGGTCCGCACGAGGTCGACGCCCAGGCAGTGGTCTTCGACGTGCAGCCAGTCGCGGACGTTGCGCCCGTCGCCGTAGAGCGGGACCCGTCGGCCGTCGAGGAGGTGGGTGACGAAGAGCGGCACGAGCTTCTCGGGGAACTGGTGCGGGCCGTAGTTGTTGGAACACCTTGTCACCCGCACGTCCAGGCCGTGGGTGCGGTGGTACGAGAGGGCCAGCAGATCGCCCGACGCCTTCGAGGCGGAGTACGGGGAGCTCGGCCGCAGCGGGTGCTCCTCGGTGGCCGAGCCGGAGTCGACGGAGCCGTAGACCTCGTCGGTGGAGACGTGCACGAAGGGGCCCACGCCGTGGCGCAGGGCCGCGTCCAGCAGCACCTGGGTGCCGACGACGTTGGTGAGGACGAACTCGGCGGCGTCGTGGATCGAGCGGTCCACGTGGGACTCGGCGGCGAAGTGCACCACCTGGTCGGCCTCGGCCATCAGCTTGTCGACGAGTGCGGCGTCCCGGATGTCGCCGTGCACGAACTCCAGCCGGGGGTGGCCTAGGTCGAGGTTGTCGAGGCTGCCGGCGTAGGTGAGACCGTCCACGACCGTGATCCGCGGCGGCTCGGGCGCGCCGGGGGCGAGGAGCGTCCGGACGTACCGTGAGCCGATGAATCCGGCGGCGCCGGTGACCAGAAGGTTCATTGACGGTGCTGTGCCTTGCTGCGGTCGGGGGGACGGACGGTGGAGGACGGACGGTGGTGGGCGCCCCCGACGTTACCGGCGTGCCCCGGGTGGTCCGCGGCCGGCCCGGACGCGCACCGCGCCGGCACATGGCCGGCGCGCTGGGCAGCTTCCCTCACCCCCGGGCGGTCAGTCCTCGCCCCTGACGATGTTCGACTCCTGGCCCCATTGCGGTGCGCGTGCGACGTTCCCGTCCTCGACCGCCGGTATCCAGGTGCGCATGACACCCCTGCTCCGCAGGCGGCGGGCCTTCGACCAGCCTGTCTCCAGGCGACGGACAACGGGTTTCTCGCTGGTGTCCGTGGTCACGATGCATCATCTTCCTTCTGCGTCCGGTGCCGATGCCGTGCGGGTCCCCGGCCGTGACTCCGCGAAACACCGGGCTCCGGCGCCCCTACGGGTTGGGCCGGGCCACGCTGATGTCGCCCAGCGCCGACTCCGGGTCGCGCTCCATGGCCAGGTCTCCGAGGGAGACGATGCCGACGGGGCGTCCGTCGTCGACGACCGGGACACGGCGTACGGCGTGCTCGCGCATCAGCTCGACGGCGTGGTTCAGCTCGTCGTCGGACCGCACGGTCACCACGTCGTCGCTGCACGCGCCCGCCACGGTGGTCTGCTCCGGGTCGCCGCCCTCCGCGACGGAGCGGATCACAAGGTCACGGTCGGTTACCAGGCCGCGCAGTTCGTCACCGTCCGTGACGAGTACGGCGCCGAGGTCCTGGTCGCGCATGATGCGGGCCACCGCGGTGACGGAGCTCTGCGGCTCCACGGTCACCGGGTCGCCGGTCATGATGTCGCGGACGTACTGCGTCATGACGTGATCCCTCGTTTCCTCGCTCGTGGTGTGGCCCGCCGAGTACCCGGCGAAGCGGCACCGGCACCTACTTCGGGCCGTGGCGCACGGGGATCTCGCTCCAGACCTGCTTGCCGCCGCTGACCGGCAGCGTCCCCCACGTCGCCGACATCGCCTCGACGAGGAGGATGCCGCGTCCGCCCGTCGCCTCCCACCCGATGCTGGTCGGCTTGACGGGCGTACGGGGCGAGGCGTCGGCGACCGCGACGCGCAGCCGGGCGCCGATCAGGGTGAGGTCGAGGCGGACCTTGCCGTCGGTGTGCACAAGGGCGTTGGTGACCAGTTCGGAGACGATCAGGAGGACACCGTCGATGCTGTCGTCCGGCACTCCCCAGGAGCGCAGGGTGCGGCGGGTGAAGCGGCGGGCGTGCCGCACGGCCTCGGGCAGCCGCCACACCGACCAGCTCTCCCGCAGCGGTCGCAGGGCCATGCCGTCGTAGCGCACCAGCAGCAGGGCGACGTCGTCGCTGCGGCGGGCGTCACCGAGCAGGGCGTCGGCGACGAGCCCGAGGTGGGCGGGGTCGGAGGCGGCCAGCGCGTGCGCGAACCGGTCCATGCCCTCGTCGATGTCGGCGTCGGCGGACTCCACGAGGCCGTCCGTGGTGAGGCCGATCAGCGTGCCGGGCCGCAGCCGCAGCGGACTCATCGGGAAGTCGGCCTGCGTCACCACACCCAGCGGCGGGCCGCCCTCCACCTCCGCGATCTCCGTCGTGCCGTCGGAGTGGCGCAGTACCGGCGGCAGATGTCCGGCCCGGACGCACCAGGCGGAGCCCTCCTCCATGTCGAGGTCGACGTAGACGCAGGTGGCGAAGAGGTCGCTCTCCATGTCCATGAGCAGCCGGTTGGCGTGGGAGACGACCACGTCCGGCGGATGGCCCTCGACGGCGTAGGCGCGCAGGGCCGTGCGCATCTGGCCCATGAGGGTGGCGGCGCCGGCGCTGTGGCCCTGGACGTCGCCGATGATGAGGGCGACGTGGTGGTCGGGCAGCGGGATCACGTCGTACCAGTCGCCGCCCAGCTCCAGTCCCGCGGTGCTGGGCAGATAGCGGGCGACGGCGACCGCGCCGGGCAGTTTGGGCAGGCGGCGCGGGAGCAGCTGGCGCTGGAGCATGCCGACGAGTTCGTGCTCCGCGTCGAAGGCGCGGGCGCGCATCAGGGCCTGCCCGGCGAGGCCTGCGGAGGCGGTGAGCAGGGCACGTTCGTCGGGGCCGAAGTCGTGCGGGGTGTCCCAGCCGATCAGACAGGCGCCGGCCATGCGACCGCCGGCGGGCAGCGGCAGGACCGCGAGGCCGCCGGGGCCGACGTCGGCGAGGGCGGGTTCCAGGTCGCCGGTGCCGGCGGGCCAGATCCGGGCCCGGCCCTCACGGAGCGCGGCGGCGAGGGTGGGCATGGCCCGTACCGGCGCGTCGGGCCACTCGGTGCGCCATTCCAGCCGCCACAGCTCGGGCCAGGACTCGGGCTCGGGCGGGTCGAGGACGGTGACGACGAGCCGGTCGTTCTCCAGCTCGGCCAGCGCGATCCGGTCGGCGCGCAGCGGCCTGCGCAGCGCGGCGACCACGGCCTGGCTGACGTCCCGGACGGTGCCGGCGGTGGCGAGCGCGGCGGCCAGCCGCTGGACGCGGGCCACGTCGGTCACGTCGGGGCGCAGGGTGGAGGCGTCTGCGACGGTACCGACGAGACGGGCCGGTTGCCCTTCGCCGCCGGGCTGCAGCCGTCCGCTCAGCCGGAGCCACTTGGGCCGGCCGGTGGGCTGGAGCACCCGGAACTCCAGCTCGCGGTCGCCGATGGTCATGTGGTCGGCCTCCGTCACCGACATCAGCGAGGGCAGGTCCTCGGGCACGGTCAGGCCGAGCAGCGTCTCGACCTTGCCGTCGAACTCGCCCGGGGCAAGTCCGAACAGGCGCAGGATGTCGTCGCCGATCTCGACCCGGCCGGTGTCCATGGCCAGGGTGAAGGCGCCCGGCTGCAGTTCCCCTGTCTCGCCGACCGCGGCCGGGGCGGGGCAGGTCACGGCGTCGGCGATCAGTTCGAGGCAGGCCCGGTCGTCGCCGTCGAAGCCTTGCGGGCGTTCGGTAAGGGCGAGGAGGCACCCGCCGCCGTCCCCGTGCACGGGCAGGGTGGCGAGGGAGAAGCCGCTCGACGGCACGCGCCGCGACTCGGCCGATCCGGCGAACTCCTCGGGTCCGAGCCAGACCGGCCTGCCGCCGCGGTGGGCGTCGGCGACCGGGGAGCCGCCGGACGCGGGGTAGCTGTCGCGCACGCCGTACAGGATCCGCGGCACACCGGCCGACTCGACCAGGCAGAGCAGCTCCCGGTTCTCGCCCGGCGTGTAGAGGGCGGCGAAGGAGGCGCCCGCGAAGACCAGCGCCTGTTCGAGGACGCGGCGCAGCCGCTCGTCCGGGTCCGGGCCGGACCCGATCGCCTTCAGGGCACCCTCGGCACGCAGCGTTCTCGATCCGCGTTCCGCAGCGCCCTCACTGACCACGCCGCCATTACAGCGCTTATGGGACACCTGCGCAGCCCCTGCGGACGGGGAACCGGTGAACGGACGCGTGGAAGGGCTCGCGGGCGCGGTGCGGGCCAGGCCCCGGCGCGGGCACGAGACACCGCGCGCCACACGCACCGGACCTGCCGATACGGCGCTCGCCGTGCGCGGCGGGCGCTCGGGGAGGAGATTTGAACCCGGGGGCACACGGGCGCCGCCGTGCGAGGAGGTGGTCGGCGTGTCCGACGATCGGCCGACGTCACCGGTGCCCGTGGACGCGAGGGCATCGGGCGGTCATCCGGTGCTGTCCCTGGCGCTGGCCGCGATGATGGAGGACGTCCACGCGCACTCCGGGGCGGTGTACCTGCTCGGTGCCGATCCTCCGGTGCTGGAGATGGCGGTGATGGCGGGGCTGCCGAGGGCGTTCGCGGCGCCGTGGGAACGGGTGCCGCTGCACGCGCGGGTCCCGGTGGCCGACGCGGTGCGTGGGCGGCGGCTGGTCTGGGTCGGCGACGAGCAGGAGATGGCGCGGCGGTATCCCCGGGTCGCGGTCGTCCTGCCCTATCCGTTCGCACTGGTCGCGCTGCCGGTCGCGACCGATTCCACGGTGTACGGCGCGGTCTTCCTGACCTGGCCCGGTACGCGTTCCCCGGGACTGTCGGACCGGGAGCGGGACCAGCTGACGGCGGCCTGCCGACGCCTGGCGGTGCGGTTGGAGCGGGCGGCGGCGGCGAGTGTCCCCGTGCACCCCGAGCCCGATCTGCTGGCCGCCCCGGTGGTCGGGGGCGCGCCGGGCACGCTCGGTTCGCTGGAGGCCGTACGGATGGTGGGGCGCCTGCCGTACGGGCTGTGCTCGCTCGACCTGTACGGGCGGGTCGGCTTCGCCAACCCGGCGGCGGCCGAGCTCCTGGACGTACCGGTCGCCGCACTGCTGGGCACGCAGTTGTGGACGTCGGTGCCGTGGCTCAACGACCCGGTGTACGAGGACCGGTACCGGGCCGCGCTGTTCAGCCAGCACGCCACGTCCTTCGTCGCGCTGCGTCCGCCCGGCGACTGGCTGTCGTTCCGGCTGTATCCGACCCGGACCGGGCTCAGCGTCCGCATCAGCCGGGCCCGGGGCCTGTCGCGGCCGGGCCCGGCCGAGCCGGTGCCGGACGTGGGCGCCCCGCCGCGGCTGGTGACCATCTCCCAGGTGGTCAGTCTGACCGGCGCGCTGTCCGAGGCGGTGGGTGTGCAGGACGTGGTGCAGCTGATCGCGGACGAGATCGCCCCGACCGTGGGCAGCCAGGGCCTGGTCGTCCTCGGCTCGCGGGCGGGCCGGCTGCACGTCCTGGGGCACCGCGGCTATCCGGACCGGCGCAACGCGGAACGCTTCGACGGTACGCCGCTCACCGAGCGGATCCCGGGCGCGCAGGTCCTCCGGACGGGGGTGCCCGCGTTCTTCGAGTCCTGGGAGCAGCTGGAGCGTCTGTACCCGGCGCAACGGGGTACGCACGACGGCTTCGCGGCCTGGGCCTTCCTGCCGCTGATCGCCTCGGGGCGGCCGGTGGGCACCTGTGTGCTCGCCTACGAGCGGCCGCACTCCTTCACGACGGAGGAGCGGGCGATCCTGACCAGCCTGGCCGGGCTGGTGGCGCAGGCCCTGGACCGGGCCCTGCTCTATGACGCGAAACACCGGCTGGCTCACGGGCTGCAGGAGGCCCTGCTGCCGCACTCGCTGCCCGCGCTGCCCGGCATCGAGGCCGCCGCCCGCTATCTGCCGGCCACCCGGGGCATGGACATCGGCGGCGACTTCTACGACCTGGTGCCGGCCCGGGACACGGCGGCGGCGGTGAT
Source organism: Streptomyces sp. E2N166 (assembly GCF_003671715.1). GTDB lineage: Bacteria > Actinomycetota > Actinomycetes > Streptomycetales > Streptomycetaceae > Streptomyces > Streptomyces thinghirensis. The sequence continues at coordinate 608,222 of NZ_RAIF01000006.1, forward strand.
CGGGGACGTCCAGGGCCACAACGTGACCGCGGCCGGGCTGATGGGGCAGGTCCGCACCGCGTTCCGCGCGTACACGACCGTCGGCCAGGTTCCCGAGGAGGTGGTGCGCAGCACCAACCGCCTGCTGATCGACCTCGGGACCGAGCTGTTCGTCAGCGCTCTGTACCTGCGGCTCGACCCGGGGCGCGGGCGGGCGGTACTGGCCCGCGCGGGTCACCCGCCGCCGCTGCTGCGCCTCCCGGACGGGCGGGTCGGCGTGCTGGAAGTCCCCGGCGGCCCCCTGCTGGGCATCGACCCCTCGGCCGAATACCCCCGCACAGAGGTCGCCCTCGCCCCCGGCTCCCTGCTCGCCCTCTACACCGACGGCCTGGTGGAGTCCCCCGACGTCGACATCGAGGACGCCCTCGCCGACCTGGCCCACCGGCTGTCCGAGGCCGGGGACCTGCCGCTGGACGAACTCGCCGACCATCTGGTGCGCCACGAGACGGGCGCGGAGGA
>NZ_RAIF01000006.1:609246-617518 GCF_003671715.1 Streptomyces sp. E2N166
GCACCGGCGTCCTCGCCGCCCGCCTGGTCGCCCGCGCCGCCGGCCTCCTCGCCCGCGCCGCCGCCGAGGGTGGCGCCGACAGCCTCCAGGGCCGTGGTGACCGGCTGGAAGAAGGTCTCGCCGCCGACCGCGCAGTCGCCGCTGCCACCGGAGGTCAGGCCGATCGCGAGGCCGTCCTGGGTGAAGAGGGAGCCGCCGCTGTCGCCCGGTTCGGCGCAGACGTCGGTCTGTATGAGGCCGGTGACGGTGCCCTCCGGGTAGTTGACGGTGGCGTCCAGGCCGAGGACCTGGCCGTCGGCCAGTCCGGTCGTACTGCCCATACGGAAGACCTGCTGCCCGACCGTCGCCTCCGAGGCCTGGCTGATCTGGACGGTCTGGTCCCCGAGGTTGACCTCGCTCGGTGCCTCGGTGGCGGGGTCGTCGTACTTGACGAGCGCGAAGTCGCCCTCGCCGGGGAAGACCGCCTGGTCGACGGTGGCGATCGGCTGCCCGTCCTGCGCGTCGGACCACTGGTCGTCCGCGACGCCGCAGTGACCGGCCGTCAGGAAGGCGGGCGAGCCGTCGCCCGCGGTGACGTTGAAGCCCAGGGAACAGCGCGCGCCGCCGCCGAAGATGGCGTCACCGCCCGACGCGAAGGTCTTGAAGGTGCCCTCGGACTTCTTGATGGTCGCCATGCCGGAGCCGAGGCTCTCGACGGTGGACTCCAGCCGGTCCCAGTCGGCGCCGGTGACGGTGCTGTCGGCGGTCACCAGGATCTTGTTGGTGCGGGGGTCGATCGCCCACGAGGTGCCCGGGATGGTCGCCTCGGACTTCAGCGTCTGCGCGCCGGTCCGCAGCTCGCCCATGCTGTTGTCGACCTCGCGGACGTCCGCGCCCGCCTTCTTCGCCTGCACGATGACCTGGTTGTTGTCGCCGGGTACGACGTTGACGACGAGCTGCTGCTCGCCGGCGTCGTAGTACGACCCGGCGAAGGAGTCGCCGAGCAGGCCGGCGAGCTGCGAGGCGAGATCCGACGCGTCCCCCGCCTTCAGGGTCCTCGGCGCCGCCGCGGCGTCGTCCGAGGACCCGCCGTCCTGCGAGGCGTTGGCGTTCGGCAGCAGGATGGCGGCCGCGCCGAGCGCCACCACACCGCCTGCCGCCATCGCGGCCCTGCGCTTCGGAATTCGCTTGTGACTCAACCTTCTCGACCTCCTGGGACGGGGTCCGTGCCGCCGGTCCGGCGGCTGTTGGGGGGCGCCTGGATGGCTGTTGGTACGCACGGGCCGGACAGGCCGTTCAATCGCGCCGGATCCGCACTCTCCGCATTCGCGCCGCAACGTTCCGTTCCGATCACGGAGCGGAATCCATGCTTCAGCGAATCTGCACATCGAATGCTCAACCCGGTCATCCTCGTTGGGGGATCTGCACAAATCCGAAGCGCTCCGCACGTCTTTGGGGCGGGTGTGCCGGATTCGCCTCCGTACGGGCAAGGGGTCGCACGGGACGATGTCGTGGCGCATGTGAAGAAGTCGCCGCGAAGGCGTGCGCGCACCTGCACGGTTGGACGCCCAGGCGTTGCAAGTGCCCTGGTGGGGCGGGGTGATTGATTGGAAGCGCGGACCGGCCGCGTGCTTTGATCCATCGCACCGCGGGGGCCGCGGAGGGCTCCGGAAGGGGCGCCCGGCGCCCGCGGTCGCGGCCGTCATCTGTCCCCAGAGGGGGCCGCTCCCCCCTTGTGAAATGGCTATACGAAGGGAAGTTCCATCATGAACTCCACCCCCCAGGTTGAGACCGTCGAGATCTCGGACGCCGACCTCGACAACGTCTCCGGCGGCCTGAACGTCAACGCCGTCGGCACCGTCACCGGCCTGGTGGACGGCATCGCCCCGGTCTCCGGCCTGCTCAACACAGCCGTCGGCACCGTCGAGGGTGTCACCGGCCTGAACACCGCCCCGGTCACGGGCCTGGTCGCCGGTCTCTGATCGCGCCCATGTGTCGCTGAGTCCCGGAGCCCTCCAGGCTCCGGGGCTTTTCGGCCGTTCTTCCGCGGCTTCTCCTGCGCCGCTCCTTCTCTGCGGCTTCTTGTCCGCGGCTTCTTGTCCGCGGCTTCTCCGGAAACTCTGGGATACGTCCGACGTGCAGTTCCGCCAACAGGCCCTCGCAAAACTCCAGTCACCGGAGGAGCTCGACCTTCCGGTGCGTTTCGCCCGCCCGCAGGGCTGGCTGGTGCTCGCCGTGACCGTCGTCGCGATGGCGGCCGCGTCGGTGTGGGCGGTAAGCGGCTCGGTGACCTCCACGGTCGGCGCGCCGGCCATCCTCACCCACGGACAGGGCAGTTACCTCCTCCAGAGCCCCGTCTCCGGCCAGGTCACCGCCGTCCTCGCACGCCAGGGCGAGCGGCTCGCCGCCGACTCCCCCGTGCTGAAGGTGCGTACGAGCGAGGGCGAGACCGTGGTCCGCACGGTCGACGCCGGCCGGGTCAGCGCGCTCGCCGCCACCGTCGGGCAGATCATCCAGACCGGTGCGAACGTCGCCTCCGTGGAGAAGGTCGCCCGCGCGGGCGACCCGCTCTACGCCACCGTCTACGTCCCCGCCGAGAAGGCCGCCGCCATCCCCGCGCACGCCTCCGTCGACCTGACCGTCCAGTCGGTGCCGACGCAGCAGTACGGCGTACTGCGCGGGGAGGTGAAGTCGGTCGACCGCTCGGTGCAGTCGGCGCAGACGATCTCCGCGTTCCTCGGCGACAGCCAGCTCGGCGAGCAGTTCACCAAGGAGGGCAGGCCGGTGGCCGTGACGGTCCGGCTGGACACCTCGAAGTCCACCAGGAGCGGCTACGAGTGGTCGTCCGCGGACGGACCGCCGTTCGGTCTGACCTCCATGACCATGGCCACCGGCTCCATCCGGCTGGCCGATCAGCGTCCCGTCGATTGGCTGCTGCCGTGAGCACCGCACAGGAGACCCGGGGCAGACGCCGCGCCGCCCCGCCGAAGCGCACGGTGCCCAGGAGCCGGGCGAAGACCGTCCGTACCCCCACCGTCCTCCAGATGGAGGCCGTGGAGTGCGGCGCCGCCTCGCTCGCCATGGTGCTCGGCCACTACGGCCGGCACGTCCCGCTGGAGGAACTGCGCATCGCCTGCGGTGTCTCCCGGGACGGCTCGCGCGCCAGCAACCTGCTGAAGGCGGCACGCGGCTACGGCTTCACCGCCAAGGGCATGCAGATGGACCTGGCCGCCCTCGCCGAGGTGACCGCACCGGCCATCCTGTTCTGGGAGTTCAACCACTACGTCGTCTACGACGGTGTGGGGCGCCGATTCGGCCGCCGCGGGGTGTTCATCAACGACCCCGGCAAGGGCCGCCGCTTCGTGTCCCTGGAGGACTTCGACGGGTCCTTCACCGGGGTCGTGCTGACCATGGAACCCGGCGACGGCTTCACCCGGGGCGGCCGCAGACCGGGAGTGCTGGGCGCGATGCCGGCCCGGCTGCGCGGCACCGCGGGCACGCTGCCGGCCGCCGTGCTGGCGAGCCTGCTGCTGGTGGCGGTCGGTGCGGCGGTGCCGGCGCTGAGCCGCACCTATATCGACATGTTCCTGATCGGCGGACAGACCTCGCTGCTGGGCGTGCTGTTCGCGTCGATGGGCGCCTGCGTGCTGCTCACGATCGTGCTGACCTGGCTCCAGCAGGCCAACCTGCTGCACGGCCGCATCATCTCCTCCACCCTCTCCAGCGCCCGCTTCCTGCGCCACCTGCTGCGCCTGCCGGTGACCTTCTTCTCCCAGCGCAGCCCGGCCGACCTCGTACAACGCCTCCAGTCCAACGACGCCGTCGCCGAGACGCTGGCCCGCGACCTCGCCGCGGCGGGCGTCGACGCCGTCGTCGTCGTCCTGTACGCCGTACTGCTGTACACGTACGACCCCCAGCTGACCTTCGTCGGCATCGGTGTGGCGCTGCTCAACATCCTCGCGATGCGCGTCGTCATCCGGCTGCGCGCGACCCGTACGGCGAAGCTGCGGGCGGACACGGCGCGGCTGACCAACACCGCGTACACCGGCCTCCAGCTGATCGAGACGATGAAGGCGACCGGTGGAGAGGACGGCTACTTCCGCAAGTGGGCGGGGCAGCACGCCACCACCCTGGAGGAGCAGCAGCGGCTCGGGGTGCCGAGCGCCTGGCTGGGCGTGGTCGCGCCGACCCTCGCGACGCTCAACAGCGGGCTGATCCTGTGGATCGGCGGCATGCGGGCCGTCGAGGGACACATCTCGGTCGGCCTGCTCGTCGCCTTCCAGGCGCTGGTGGTCCGTTTCACGGCCCCGCTGACCCGGCTGAACGGCGTCGCGGGCCGCATCCAGGACTTCGCCGCCGACGTGGCCCGGCTGAAGGACGTGGAGAACTTCCGCGCCGACCCGCTCTACGACCGCCCCGGCGGCATCGACTCCACCCGCCGGCTGCACGGCCACGTGGAGTTGCAGAACGTCTCCTTCGGCTACAACCCGCTCGACAAGCCCCTGCTCACCGGCTTCGACCTGACCGTCGGGCCGGGGCAGCAGGTGGCCCTGGTCGGCGGCTCGGGCAGCGGCAAATCCACCGTGTCCCGGCTGATCTCGGGGCTGTACGCCCCGTGGGACGGCGTGATCCGCATCGACGGGCAGCGGCTGGAGGACATCCCGCGCGGGGCGCTGGCGTCCTCCGTCTCCTTCGTCGACCAGGACGTGTTCCTCTTCGAGGGTTCCGTGCGCGACAACGTGGCGCTGTGGGACCCGTCGGTCCCGGACGACGCGGTGGTGGACGCCCTGCGGGACGCCGCGCTGTACGACGTGGTGATGCGCCGCCCGGGCGGCATCCGCAGCAGCGTCGAGCAGGACGGCCGGAACTTCTCCGGCGGGCAGCGCCAGCGCCTGGAGATCGCGCGGGCCCTGGTTCGCCGGCCCAGCATCCTCGTCCTCGACGAGGTGACCAGCGCCCTGGACGCGGAGACCGAGCTGGTGGTCATGGACAACCTGCGCCGGCGCGGCTGTGCCTGCGTGGTGATCGCGCACCGGCTCAGCACCGTGCGGGACAGCGACGAGATCGTCGTACTCCAGCACGGCACCGTCGTGGAGCGCGGGCGGCACGAGGAACTGGTCGCGCACGGTGGCGCGTACGCGGCGCTGGTCAGGGAGCGGTGAGATGAGAACCGTGCACGAGGGACAGGGCGACCTCGTCCTCGGGGCGCTCGGCTCGCTGGGCACCCGCGTCGACTGCGCCGGATTCAACCGCCTGGACCTGGAGGGTCCGCAGGTGCTGTGGCTGGTGGCGTCCGGCGCGGTCGACCTGTTCGCGGTGGACGCCGGGGAACAGGGCCACTGGCACCACCTGGGCCGCCTGGAGGCGGGGTCGGTGCTGCTCGGGCCGGTCGCCGGACCCCAGCACACGCTGGTCGCGCGTCCGCTGCGGGACTGCGTGGTGCACCGCGTCGGACTGCGCGAGCTGTACCAGCCGGCGAGCACCCAGACCTGGTCGTACGACGAGTACGGCAACCCCCAGTACGTACCGCCGACGACGAGCCCGCTGGAGTACGCCCTGGCCCTGGGGGTGGGCCGCAGCCTGACCGTCCTCTTCCAGGCGCCGCTGGCCACCGAGCGGGCCGTGGCGCCCACCGACGACGACGTGTTCTGGATGCAGGTGCCGCCCGGCAGCGTGCAGTACGGGGCGCTGTACGGCGACGAGGCGGCCGCCGACCTGCTGATGGACCCCGCGCTGTGGCAGAGCATGGTCGACCAGCAGTACCGCCTGCTGACCACGCTGGACCGCTGGATCGAGCAGCTGGAGCGCACGCACGAGACCCGTACGGCGGCCGGTATCAAGGCCGGTGAGGCGGTGCGCGCCCAGGCCGACCGGACGCTGCTGGCCTCCATCGGCAAGCGGTCCGGGCAGCGCACCACGGCCGCCGACGCGGACGCGACGTACGCGGCGTGCGTGCTGGTCGCCCGCGCCGCCGGGATTCCGCTCGCGGAGCCCGCGCAGAACGGCACGGAGAGCGACCGGCTCGACCCGGTGGAGCGGGTCGCCGTCGCCTCGCGCGTGCGCACCCGCACCGTGCGGCTGGACGGCCGCTGGTGGCGGGACGACGTCGGTCCGCTGATCGGTCACCGCGCCCTGTCGGGAGCGCCGGTGGCGCTGCTGTGGCGGCGCGGCGGCTATGTGGCCGTCCATCCCGCGACCGGCCGCGAGACTCCGGTCGAGAAGGCGAACGCCGAGGAGTTCGAGCCGCGTGCGGTGATGTTCTACCGGCCGCTGCCCGAGCACCGGCTCAGCCCGTTGCGGCTGCTGCGGTTCTGCATGCGGGGCACGCGCGGTGATCTGACCGGTCTGCTGCTCGCCGGACTGGTGACGGTGGCGCTCGGGGCGCTGGTGCCGATCGCGACCGGCAAGGTGCTCGGCGAGTTCGTGCCGAAGGCGCAGACCGGGTTGATCGTGCAGGTCTGTCTCGCGGTGATGCTGAGCAGCGTCGTCGCGGCGGCCTTCATGCTGATGCAGAACCTCACCATCCTGCGGCTGGAAGGACGTGTGGAGGCGACCCTCCAGCCCGCGGTGTGGGACCGGCTGCTGCGGCTGCCGACGAAGTTCTTCACGGAGCGCTCCACCGGTGAGCTGGCCAGCGCGGCCATGGGCATCAGCGCGATCCGCAGACTGCTGGCGGGCGTCGGTCCGACGGTGGCCCAGTCGGTGACCGTCGGGGCGATGAACCTGGCGCTGCTGCTCTGGTACAGCGTGCCGATGGCGCTCGCGGCGATCGGCATGCTGGTGGTCGTGGCCGCCGTGTTCCTGGGGCTCGGGCTGTGGCAGGTGCGCTGGCAGCGGCGGCTGGTCAAGCTCACCAACAAACTGAACAACCAGGCGTTCCAGACCCTGCGCGGGCTGCCCAAACTGCGCGTCGCGGCGGCCGAGAACTACGCGTACGCGGCATGGGCGGAGCAGTTCGCGCGCAGTCGTGAGCTCCAGCAGCAGGCGGGGCGCATCAAGAACCTGAACGCGGTGCTCGGCGCGGTGTACCTGCCGCTGTGCACGCTGCTGATGTTCATGCTGCTGGCGGGTCCAGCGCGGGGTTCGATGTCGGCGGCCGAGTTCCTCACCTTCAACGCGGCGGTGACGATGCTCCTGACCTCGGTCACCCAGCTGACGGGCGCGTTCGTGTCGGCGGTGGCCGCGCTGCCGCTGTTCGAGGAGATCAGGCCGGTGCTGGACGCCACGCCCGAGGTGCGTACGGGGAGCACCCGGCCGGGGCCGCTGTCCGGGGCGATCGAGGCGCGGCGGCTGTCGTTCCGGTACACCGACGACGGACCGCTGGTCCTGGACGACGTGTCCTTCGGCATCCGGCCGGGTGAGTTCGTGGCGGTCGTCGGCCCCAGCGGCTGCGGCAAGTCGACGCTGCTGCGGCTGCTCATCGGCTTCGACCGGCCGTTGTCGGGCAGCGTCCTGTACGACGGGCAGGACCTGGCCGCGCTCGACCAGTCGGCGGTGCGCCGGCAGTGCGGGGTGGTGCTCCAGCACGCGCAGCCGTTCACCGGCTCGATCCTGGACGTCATCTGCGGCACCGAGCCGTACACGCCGGAGGAGGCGATGGCGGCGGCCGAGATGGCGGGGCTCGCGGAGGACATCAAGCGGATGCCGATGGGCCTGCACACGATCGTCTCCGGCAGCGGGGCGGTCTCCGGGGGCCAGCGGCAGCGGCTGATGATCGCGCAGGCGCTGATCCGCCGACCGCGCATCCTCTTCTTCGACGAGGCGACCAGTGCCCTGGACAACGAGACGCAGCGCACCGTGATCGAGTCCACCAAGGCCCTCAACGCCACCCGGATCGTCATCGCCCACCGTCTGTCGACGGTGCTGGACGCCGACCGCGTGATCGTGATGGAGGACGGCAAGGTCGCCCAGCAGGGTCCGCCCGCCGAGCTGCTCGCGGACACCGGCGGCCGGCTGCACGAACTGGTGCGGCGGCAGCTGACCTGACGGGGACGGGCGGCGGCGACCGGGCCGGGCGGCTGTACGGCTGGGCGGGGCCCGGACGGCGGGCGGCCCGCGCTCCGGACCGTCCGGTTTCCGGCCGTACCGCCCCGGTGACCGTCTGACCGGCGTCAAAATGGGTACCTGCGCCTTCATGCGTATCAGCGTGGTGGATGTGGGGTCGAACACCGTCCGGCTCATGGTGGCGGACGCGGAGGGCGGGGTGCCGCTGCCGGTCCACACCGCGAAGTGGCGGCTGCGGCTGTCCGAGCAGGTCAAGCCGGGTGGTCCGGTCCCCGAGGAGGCCGTGGAG
>NZ_RAIF01000006.1:617661-624515 GCF_003671715.1 Streptomyces sp. E2N166
ACGCGAGCCGGACGGCGGCCCGCTGGGGAGCGGCCGACCCGCTGGCCTTCGCGACCGCCGTGGTGCGCGCCGCGCCCAACCGCCACGAGGTGCTGCGCACCGTCCGGGCCCGTACGGGCATCTCCCTGTGCACCCTGCCGGGCGAGGTGGAGGCGGAGCTGACGTTCCTCGGGGCCCGGCGCTGGATGGGCTGGCGGGCGGGACCGCTCGCCCTGCTCGACATAGGCGGCGGCTCACTGGAGGTCGCCTTCGGCCGTGGCCGGCTGCCCGACTTCGTGGCCTCGCTGCCACTGGGCGCGGCACGCCTGACCCACGAGTTCCTCGACGGCGGCGAGGACGCGCCGCAGCCGGAGCAGGTCCGGGCGCTGCGCCGCAAGGTCCGCCATCAGCTGCGGGACGTCGCGGCGCGGATCCGCTGGGAGGGGCCGCGTACCGCGGTGGCCACCTCGCGGACCTTCCAGCAGCTCGGACGGCTGTGCGGGGCCCTGCCGGGCCGGCACGGCCCCTTCGTGGAGCGGCAGATGCGCTGCTCGGACCTGGGCGAGGCGATCGGCCGGCTGGCCGCGCTGAGCGCCGCCGAGCGGGCCCGGCTGCCCGGCATCTCCGCACCGCGGGCGGCGCAGAGTCTGGCCGGGGCGGTGGTCGGGCACACGGCGATGAAGCTGACCGGACTGGAAACGGTCACGCTCTGTCCCTGGGCGATCCGCGAGGGCGTCCTGCTGCGCCACATCGAGGACGGTCCGTCCTGGTGGGCGGAGGTAACCCGCCGCAACGAAGAGGCGCACATGCTGGCTCCGGTGCCCCTGCGCGTCGCGGGCACGCCCGGCTGACCACGCGACCGGTCCTGCCCGGCCGGGACAGGACGGGAACGAACGAACAGTGCGACGAAGAGGAGACCTTCGTGTCCCAGAACGACGACCGCGACCACAAGCAGCCCGAGACGGCCATCGAGGAGGTTCTGCGCGAGATCGAGGAGGCCAGGCCCCGCGACGCGGAGTCCGGCGAGGGCCCGCGCCGGGGCGAGGCGGGCGACGCCACCTCGCCCAACCCCGGGGCCCAGAAGGACGCCGAGGGCGAGTGACGCGCCACTGAGCGCGGTCGGGGGTGCCACGGTGGTCTCCGGGTACTCGCGACTCCATGGAGTACGACCGCGAAGGACCACAGCTGCCGACGGCCCGGGGCCCGCTCTCCGCGGCCGTCGGCGCGTACCTGCTCGGGACGGGCCCGCTGCCCGGCCCGGAGGACGTCGCCGCCGCGCAGGCGTACGGCGACGACCTCCAGCTCGCCCTGTACCAGTGCTACGAGTTGCATTACCGGGGTTTCGCCGGTGTCTCCCCCGGCCTCGAGTGGGACCCGGACCTGCTGCGCACCCGGGCCGCGCTGGAGCACCGCTTCCTGTCCGCGCTGCGCGCCGACACCGAAGTCCACGACAGCGTGGAGGAAGCGGTCGGGGCGCTGCTCGTCGAACCGGTCGACGGGAAGGGCGTCAGCCACTTCCTGCGGGACGAGGGCGAGTTGTGGCACCTGCGCGAGTACGCGGCCCAGCGCTCCCTGTACCACCTGAAGGAGGCCGACCCGCACGCCTGGGTGCTGCCCCGGCTGTGGGGGCGCGCGAAGGCGGCGATGGCGGCGGTGGAGTTCGACGAGTACGGCGGTGGCCGGTCCGACCGGGTGCACGCCCGCCTGTTCGCCGACCTGATGCAGGACCTGGGCCTGGACACCACGTACGGGCGCCATCTCGACGTGGCCTCCGCCGAGTGCCTGGCCACGGTGAACATGATGTCCCTGTTCGGCCTGCACCGTGCCCTGCGCGGCGCACTGGTGGGCCATTTCGCGGCGGTCGAGATCACCTCGTCGCCCGGTTCCCGGCGGCTCGCCGAGGCGATGCGCCGCACCGGCGCCGGGCCCGCCGCCGAGCACTTCTACGACGAGCACGTCGAGGCCGACGCGGTGCACGAGCAGATCGTGCGGCACGAGGTGATCGACGGCCTGCTGGAGCAGGAGCCGCACCTCGCGGCGGACGTCGCCTTCGGCATCGACGCCACCGGGTACATCGAGGACCGCTTCGGCGCCCGGCTGCTCGCCGACTGGCGGGACGGCCGGTCGTCCCTGCGCACAGCGCTGTCCGGCCCACGCCGCGAACCTTCCGGTATCTCCCATATTTCGTGACGTCCGGGGTACGTGGGTTCCGTGAATTTCATGGTGCTACCGGGCGTCTATGCCCCTCAGGAGGACACCGCCCTGCTGGCCGGGGCGCTGTCCGACGAGTCGCTCCCACCCGGCGCGGCCGTACTCGACGTGGGGACCGGCACGGGCGCCCTGGCCCTGGCGGCGGCACGGCGGGGCGCGCGGGTGACCGCGGTGGACGTGTCCTGGCGCGCGGTGTGGGCGGCCCGGGTGAACGCCGCGCGGGCCGGACTGCGGATCCGCGTCCGGCACGGGAACCTCTTCACGCCCGTGCGCGGTGAGCCGTTCGACCTCGTGCTGGCCAATCCGCCCTACGTTCCGGCGCCGGGCGACGGCCGTCGGCCGCGGGGTGCGGCGCGGGCCTGGGACGCGGGCCACGACGGGCGGCTGGTCCTGGACCGGATCTGCCGGGAGGTGCCCGCCCTGCTGCGTCCGGGCGGTGTGCTGCTGCTGGTGCAGTCGGCGCTCAGTGACCCCGGGCGGACCGTCGGGCTGCTGCGTGAGGCGGGTCTGAAGGCCGCGGTGACCCGGCGGCAGCGGATCGCGTTCGGGCCCGTGGTGCGCGGCAGGGAGCGCTGGCTGCGGCAGCGCGGCCTGCTGTCCCTGTCCGACAACGAGGAGGAGCTGGTGGTCGTCCGTGCCGAACTCCCCGTCTGACGCCCCTCGCCCGTCCGGCGCCGCGCGCCGGGTCAAGGTCCAGCGCCGGGGGCCGCTGCTGGTGGAAGGTCCGGTGGAGGTGGAGCTGGAGGACGGGACGACGGTGTCGTCCGACCGCTTCCGGGTCGCGCTGTGCACCTGTCGCCGGAGCCGGCGCTTCCCCTGGTGCGACACCAGCCACCGCGCCAGGTCGTCCGGGCCGGGTGACGGGCCGGGGGCTGCGGGCTGACGGTTCCTGTCCTGCGGGAGAACGGCGGACGGCCCCACTCCGTCCGCCGTTCCCGGTGCGGGACCGCTGGATCCGTACGGCGGCGCTCGCACTCCCCAGTAGCGAGCCGCCGGTCACGCCGCACGGGCCGGGCGGTCCCGGTCCTCAGAACGTGAAGACGCTCGCGCTGCCGGCGTTCTTCACGCACTCGTTGGCGAAGGTGCGTTCGTAGGAGACGTGCCGGCCGTGCCAGACCCCGTCGACGGTGACGACCACGGGTGCGTACTCCCGGGTGCACAGCACGCCGGGGTCCGCGGCCAGGGCGTCGAAGTCGCCGCCCGCGCCGCGCAGTTCCGCGCAGGCCGCTTCGGCGGCGGGGTGGGTTCCGGAGGCCTCCGGGGCACAGGTCAGGGTGACCGCGCGTACCGGTGCGGCGGTGGCAGCGCTCTCTCCGTGCCCCACGGTCAGCACGAGGGCCGAGGGGGCGTAGAGCGACGCGGGGGCGATGGCCGGGGAGGCGAGTGAGGCCCCGGCGAGGGGCCCGCAGACGGCGGTGGCCGTCAGGCCCAGAGTCGCTGCCCAGCGCGCGGTGTTCCGCATTGTGTGCATCCTTCCGCTCGATTTGAGAGTGTCGCCGGCCCAGCTCGGTCGGTGCCGGAACGGCGAGCGCGAGTCTGCCGAGTCCATCGCCGAAACACATCTCGACCCCATGGGTTTCGGTAACCTTGCGTATTGAATCAGTGGCGCGAAGTCACAGAGTTCGAACGTTCCAAGTCCGGAACGAGGCGGGTCTTGATCGGTTATTGAGACCTGAACTGGCCGGATGGCGTGATCCGCACCTTTGTCAATAGGCCTGAAACATCCCCGAAACAGGCCCGTTCCCCCTGACGGCCGACCTCGGCATACTCGCCGGTATGGCGCTGACGGCGCGAGCTCGACGACGAGAGGCGGTACCTGGGGATGGCGAAGCACTGGGCGGACTTCCAGTACGAGATCTATCTCAACGGGATGACGGGGGCCGTGCCGCGGCTGCCCACGGACCTGACCCGGCTGGAGGAGCTCACCGAACGACGCCTCGGCCCCGGCCCCGTCGGATACGTCGCGGGCAGCGCGGGTGACGGCAGCACCGCGCGCGCCAACCGGGCGGCCCTCGACCGGCGCCGGATCGTCCCGCGCATGCTGCGGGACGTGCACGAACGGGATCTCTCGGTCGAGGTGCTGGGCCGCTCCCTGCCCGCTCCGCTGGCCCTGGCACCGGTCGGTGTCCTGTCGATCATGCATCCGGAGGCGGAGCCGGCCGCCGCCCGGGCCGCCGCCGCGCAGGGCGTGCCGTACATCCTGTCCTCGGCGTCGAGCACGCCCATGGAACAGGTCGCCGAGGCGATGGGCGACGCCGAGCGCTGGTTCCAGCTGTACTGGCCGAAGGACCGCGAGGTGGCCCGCAGCTTCCTGGACCGGGCGAAGGCGGCCGGATACAGCGCGCTGTTCGTCACGCTGGACACGCCTCTGCTGTCCTGGCGCCCGCGCGATCTCGACCAGGCGTACCTGCCGTTCCTGCACGGCGTGGGCACCGCCAACTACTTCTCCGACCCGGCGTTCCGGGCAGGGCTGGCGAAGCCCGTGCACGAGGACCCGAACGCGGCCGTGACGCACTTCGTCGGCATGTTCTCCGATCCCGCCAAGTCCTGGCCTGATCTGGCGTTCCTGCGGGAGAACTGGGACGGCCCGATCGTCCTCAAGGGCGTCCTGCACCCGGACGACGCCCGGCTCGCCGCCGACGCGGGGATGGACGGCGTGGTGGTCTCCAACCACGGCGGCCGTCAGGTGGCGGGCTCCGTCGCGGCGGCCGACGCCCTGCCGCGCGTGGCGGAGGCGGTCGGCGAACGGCTCACCGTGCTGTTCGACAGCGGTGTCCGCACCGGTGACGACGTCTTCAAGGCGCTCGCCCTCGGTGCGCGAGCGGTGCTTCTCGGCCGCCCCTACGTCTACGGCCTGGGCCTCGACGGACAGGCGGGCGTCGAGCACGTGATCCGCTGCCTGCTCGCCGAACTCGACCTCACCCTGGCCCTGTCCGGGCACGCTTCTCCGCACACTCCCGGCCCCGCCGACCTCGTCGAGGATCCCGCCTGACCCGCCGGGGGACGTCCTGACCCGCCGGGAAGACGTCCCCGCGACCGACTCGCCCCACGGGGCGTCCGTGGTGGCGGCGCGGGGCACGCCGCCGCCATCGCGGAAACGGCCCCGCGCCTCTTCGGAGCGCCGTCCGACGCACCGGACGCCACCCGGCCCGCCTCAGCCGCCCGGCAGTTCCACGCGCCGGGCGTCCGGGGCGCCGGTACCGGCGATCGACAGGGAGCCCTCCGCAGTCGGTACCGGGTCGGTCCGCCAGCGCTGGCCGTCGGAGCCGTCGTTGATCTTGACGACTATGTCGGCGTCCGGGACACCCGTGGTGGCGGCGAGGGCGAGCTGCTTCTGCCGGCGCGGCACCAGCTCCCCCCGCCCGGTCAGGTCGTAGCGGACGTCGTCGCCCCGCTCGGTGCCCTCGTCGGCGCAGGTACCGAGAATGACGACTCCGGCGTCCGCCTGCGAGTCCAGACAAAGCCCCGGGTCGGCGACGCTGCGCAGCAGCCCGTCGTCCTCGTGGGTCCACTGCTGGGTCCACGCCTCGGAGCACCTCGCCAGCCGGGCACCCGCGCCGGCCTTCGGCTCACCCCGGACGTCGAGGCACAGGTCCGCGGCGACGTTGCGCAGCCGCGTCCGGTCCGCCGCCGTGGGCATCCCGGCCGCGCCGGGCGGCTTCGGGCGGCTGGTCCCGGACGTGTCGCCGTCCTCGCCGACGGCGCTGGTGGAGGCGGCCGGATCGGCGCCACCGCCGTCGTACGACCACACACTGACCACGAGCACGATCGCCAGTACTCCGGCCGAGGCGGCGCCGAGCTGTCTGAGCACCGACCGGCCGGAACGCGACCGGCCCGGCACTCCGCGCACGGGCACGGGGATCCGGGCCAGCAGCCGGGGGCGTCCACCGCGGTGCCGTGCGGCGCCCTTGGCGAGCGCACCCAGCGTCGCGCGTCCCGGGCGGGAGTCGAGATAGCGCCGGGCACCCCAGCCGAGCACCGCTTCGGCGATCAGCGTGCCCAACTCGCGTTCGAAGTGGCCGAGTTGTTCGGCCGCGTGCCGGCAGTGGCGGCAGTCCGCCAGGTGTTTCCGTACGTCGGGCAGCAGGGCGCCGCCCCGGCGGATCGGGACGTCGAGGAGACGGCTGTGGAAGCGGCAGTCCTGGGTCGGCGCGAGTTGCCGATGTGCGTGCAGACAACCCTCGCGGAATTTCTCACGCGCTTGTTCGAGTGTGGCCGACGCGGTGTCGGTATCCATGCCGAGCAGACCGGCGGGGATGCTTATGGGCTCACCCTCGACCTCCGTGTGCCACAGCAAACAACGGGCCGGTCCGGGAAGGGAAGCGAATGCACGTGCGGCAAGCGTTCGGTTTTCCGGAGTCAGGGACTTCGCCGCCCGCATACCACGTCCGCCCGCGGGTTTGAGCAACTGCGGAAGAACGCCGGATATCCCGTCGTCGGCGGACCACTGCCGGACCGTGTCCCGGACGGCCACCAGCAGTCGCGGCCGCAGGGCCGTGGCGGGCTCGCCCTGGGCGAGCCGGTCCAGGACCCGGTGCCAGGCGGCGGCGGTGACCATGGCGGTCACCTGGGCGGAGGTAGCGAGGCAGATGGTCGCGTAGTCGTGGGCGGGCTGCCAGTGGCGTGCCATCAGCAGCGCGGCGGCCCTGGACGCCTCGCTCTCC
>NZ_RAIF01000006.1:624741-628882 GCF_003671715.1 Streptomyces sp. E2N166
TGAGCCGCGCGGCCAGCAACTCGTCGGACTCCCCGGGGTTCCCGCCGGAGGGCGGGTACGCGGGTCGAGGGGGGTGGGGGGTGGGCACTGAGATGTTTCCTTCCCACGCGCAGGTGACTCAGAAGTTCCGATCGCCGAAAAGGAACCCCAGATTGGTGTATACCTTTTGGACGCGGTGTGGGGAGCGTGAATTCGCCACGGCGAAAACGGACCTGGTTCATCAAGACGCGTGCGAGACCCGGCCTTTACCCCCCGCACGAGCGCTTCACTCTCGCACAAACCACTCATGGTCAACAAGGCGACCGGGCAACATGCGTCCCCCTTTGAAAGAAGGTCAGATTCCGCGGCAACTCACGCGGCCGGCACCTGCTTTCGGCTTTCTCCACGCGCCCCGCGCGAAACACGTGCACGCGCCGGTACGCCGCGCACGCTCCCGGCGCGCGCCTCGGCGTAGTGGACTGGCCGCGGCCCTTCTCGGAAGGCCCCGCGCGGGACGGCGGCTCTCCTGCGCGAGCGGGCCGCCGACCCCGTTCCTCCCGCCCTCGGTCGGTGGCCCCGAGAAGGGGCCGCGCCGACCGGCCGGGATTCAGATCTGCCAGGAACGCAACCGGTCGGCCGCGCCGTAGGCGTCGGCCCCGCCGGACATCAGGTCACGCGCGAGGTCGACCAGGGCGCCGTAGGGCGGGTCGATGCCGACGCCACTGGCGAACATGTAGGCGACGGCGGTCGCGCAGGCGAAGCGGGCGTTGGCCGAGGGCAGGGGCTTGAGCACGGCGAGCGTGTGCAGCAGGGCGGCGGCCCGCCAGGCCGGGTCGGAGTCCACCCCGAGGCGGGGCGGGTCGACGCGGTGCCGGGCGACGGCGGCGACCAACGCGGAGAAGTCGTTGATGGTGGGCTGCTCCGGCAGCACTTCCTCATGGCGCTGGAGCAGCCAGGGCACGTCGATATGCAGGACCGGCGCCATGGGTCAGGCGGCCCGCCCCTCGCCCCTGACGGGCGGTGGTTCGTCGTCCGGAAAAGCGGCCGCGAACTCGTCGGCGTGGGCCGAGAAGAACCGGCGGAACGCCTCCGCGCCCTCCTGCAGCGCCCGGTGCCGGGCTATGTCGGCGGCGGCGGCCTCCCGCACGAGCGCCTTCATCGACGTACCGCGTTCCTTGGCGATCTGCCGAAGGTCCTCGAGCTCGCGGTCGCTGAACTCCACGTTCAGAGCTGGCATGCCTCCCACGGTACCGCGCGGGTACCGACCCGTAAATGTACGCAGGTCAGATCAGTGCCACGACGGTACCGCGGGAGGCGAGCGGGGCGGTGGTGCGGTCAGCTCTGGTCCGCCACGAAGGAGGCCATGCGGGCCAGTGCGGCGTTCCAGTTGATGGTGTGCTCGTTGGTCGACCAGGACTGGATGTCGTCGATGAAGCAGAACTGGGCGACACAGCCCTGGAGTTTGCTCTGTGCGTAGGGGTCCTGGATGCTCGAGTTCGGCCCGCCGGACAGGGTGCCGTCGGGCGGGGCCGGCAGCGCCGGGTCCAGCTGCTTGGCGTACCAGCGGCTGTGCTGGTTGTGGGCGTTGACCTCGCCGTAGCCGGTGACGTACGACATGTTCAGCGCGTTGCGGCCCAGGATGTAGTCCATGCTCTGCAGGGCGCCGTCACGGTACTTCGAGCCGCCGGTGATGTCGTAGGCGGTGGCGAGGACGACCGCGTTGTTGAGGATCTGGTGGCTGGAGCCCCAGTCGTAGACGTTGCCGTCGGGAGCGTAGGGTATGCCGTAGGGATGCGCCTTGAGCGTGGCCAGGTACTGGTCGGCGCCCTGGACGACGGAGCGGCGCACCTTGTCCCGGCCGGGGAGCCGGTTGGGCACGGTCGCCAGGTCCAGCCGGGCCGCCGCCGCGGTGCGGGCCCAGTCGAAGCCGAGCGGACCGAAGATGTCGGCGGTGTGGACCGGGGAGTCCAGCACGTACTCCTTGAAGTCCCGCTCCCCCGTCGTCAGGTACAGCTCGGCGGCGGCCCAGTAGAACTCGTCCTCGACCTGGCCGTCCGGGTAGGCCCCGCCGCCGATGCCGTCGCTCTCGTCGGCGAGCACGTCCGGGTGGGCCAGCGCCGCCGCCCATGCCGTGCGGGCCGCGTCGAGCGCCTTCGCGGCGAACTCCCGGTCGAAGGGGCGGTAGAGGCGGGCCGCCTGGGCCGCCGTCGCCGCCAGGTTGAGGGTGGCCGCGGTGGTCGGCGGGTGCAGTTCACGCTTCTGCGGGTCGTCGCTGGGCAGCAGCGGCAGTCCGGTCCACGCCTCGTCGTGGATCTTGTGGTGGGCCATACCGGCCAGCGGCTGCCCGTCCGGCACCTGCATCTTCAGCAGGAAGTCCAGCTCCCAGCGGACCTCGTCGAGGATGTCCGGCACCCTGTTCCCGCTCTCCGGGATGTCGAGCGTGCCGTCGCCGAGCTTCGACGGCTCACCGGTGCGGGCGTGCAGCGAGCGCTCATAGGTGCTGAGCAGCTCCCAGGTGGAGATGCCGCCGTTGACGACGTACTTGCCGTGGTCGCCGGCGTCGTACCAGCCGCCGGAGACGTCGAGGGTGTAGTCGCAGACGCCGGGCTGGCAGGGCACCTCGGTGTCGCCCTGGTTGGGTGCCACGCCCACGTGTCCGGCCGGGCGGGCGTAGCCGGGGCGCAGGTCGCCGCTGATGGGAGTGCCGCTGCGCTGTGTGTAGTAGTACTTCGCGGAGTCGGTGCGCAGTCGCTCGTAGGCGGCGGTGCCGATGTCGAACGGGCGGCTGGTCTCCCCGTCGGCGACCAGCGTGTAGCCCTCACCGCGCTTCTTGTGGCGGCCGAAGTCGATCGAGTGGACGTTCTGGCCGGAGGAGGCGTCGACGCCGCGCGGCTTGCTCCAGCCGTGGGCGACGACCCGGCCGCCGTCGTCCTTCAGCTGCCAGGGCAGGCGCGAGGTCGCGTCCGTTACCAGCGTGGCGTTCTTCGGGCCGGACGGCAGGTAGCCGACCTGGTTGACCCGGACCCGCGGCCCCGTGTCGGGCACGTGCGGCTCGGGCGCCACACCGCCCAGCAGGGACACGTCGTCGACGCAGAACCGCCAGGGGTCGGGGGTGCCGCCGAGCTGGAAGCCGACCTGGCCCTGGGTGGTGTCGACGGGTGAGGTGAAGGTGTACGAGTAGGTGTTGCCGGAGACGCTCAGCTGCGGACTGACCTCGTGGTAGGTGTCGTACGGGGACACCGACAGGCCCACGATCGCCCGGACCACGTGGTCGGCGGGCGTGCCGGTGGCGGTGAAGGAGAACCTGTACGACTCCCCCGCGACCAGGGTGACGTCGTTCTGGCCGACGGCCGCGTCCCAGCGGTTGGCGGTGCCGCCGGGGGCGTCGGCGCACAGCCGGCCGTCGGACACGCCCGCGGTGACGTTGCTGCTCGCCCACCAGGATTCGGTGCCGTTGTCGAAGGTGCCGTTCTTGACCTGCTCGGTCTCCTCGGCTCCGGCCGGGGCGGCGGGCAGCGCGGTGACGGCCGCCGCCAGCAGCGCGGTCAGGGAGACGAGCGCGGTTCTGCGTTTTCTCACGTCTGAGCTCCTCGGGGGAGGTGCGGATGGCTCTCACGTCGAGGGAGGCATCGATATTGGGAGCGCTCCCAAATGCGGTCGCAGCCATGCTTGTGGCAGACATGACACCCCGTCAACGGTCCGGACGGGACTGGTTCCCGCCCGGACCCCGCGCGACGGTTCAGGCGACGGGCGCCTCCAGGCGGCTGATGCGGATCGCGCCCTTCGGCTCACCGGGGTGACGGCCGGCCAGCGTGAGGCGGACCCGGGAGCCGCGTACCGGCTCGAAGGTGATGAGGGTGGGCGCGTCGGACACGGCGGCCCAGTCGGTCCGCACCCCCTCGGCCGCGCGCCAGGCACGGCCGTCCCAGACGTCGACCTCGACCGTGGCGGGCAGGCTGTGGGTCGCGTCCACGGTGAAGGAGACCTCGATCCGGTCGTAGATGCGCCCGCGGCCGTGGTCGACCGATACCCAGTCCTCGGCGCGGGCCCCGTCGAATGCGGGCAGCAGGGCGGTGGCCGCCTTGTGGAAGCCGTTGGACCAGCCGGTCGCCGGGTCGCCGTCGAGCATGGCGGCGGGGAGCGTGTCGGGGCGGCCGGAGTA
>NZ_RAIF01000006.1:629018-651074 GCF_003671715.1 Streptomyces sp. E2N166
CGGGAGGTCCAGGGGCGCCGGGTACTCGGGCCGGAACTCCGCGGCCGGTGTGGTGGCGCGGGACGCGGCGCGGCGGGCGCGCACGGTCGCCGTGCCCGTACGCAGCCCGTCCGCGCGGGCCGTCACCCGTACCGTGCCCGGCCGGGTGCCGGACCGCACGATGGCGAGGGCCTTGCCGTGGAAGGCGGTGCGGGTGCTGGCCTGGTAGCGCTCGGCGCTCTCCTGGCGGCCGTTGTCCAGTCCGGCGAGGGAGCCGCCCGCGACGTCGAAGGAGAGCAGGTGCTCGGCGCCGGGGACCACCACGCCGCGCCGGTCCACCACCTCGGCCGTCACGAAGACCAGGGACCGGCCGTCCGCGGCGACACTCTCGCGGTCCGGGGTGAGGCGTACCGCGTGCGGCGCCCCCGCGGTGCGCAGGGCGTCGGTGGCGACCGCCCTGCCGGCCCGCCGGGCGACGGCCTTCAGTTCGCCCGCCTCGTAGGGCACCTTCCAGGTCAGGTGGAGCTTGCCCGCGCTGCCGTTCGGGCTGGTGTAACTGCCGGGGTAGGGGCCGTCGGTGAAGGTCTTGTCGTCGCCGGTGGCCTCGGTGGTCTCCAGGTACGTCCGGCCGTCGACGGTCTTCTTCGTGTCGAACGTACGGGTGCCGAGGGACCTGCCGTTCAGGAACAGTTCGACGGTGTCGACGTTGGCGTACGCCCAGACCTCGACCGTGTCGCCCTCGCGGTGGTTCCAGGTCGTCGGCAGCAGGTGGACCATCGGCTCGTCCGTCCACTGGCTCCGGAACAGGTGGTACATGTCCTTCGGGAAGCCGGCGGTGTCGACCGCGCCGAAGAAGGACGCCTTCACCGGGAAGACGTCGTACGGGGTCGGCTCGCCGATGTAGTCGATGCCGGACCACAGGAACTGGCCGGCGAACCACCTCCGGTCCCGGTCCTTCTTGTGGCCGTACTCGCCGCTCATGGTCCAGGAGGCGAGGTTGTTGTCGTAGGACGAGGTGGCCCGCTTCCCGGGCGTCTGGTTCTCGCCGGTGTTGAGGTGCTCCGGCTCCTGGTAGGTGCCGCGCGTGGAGGTCTCGGACGACGACTCGGACTCGAAGAGGAAGAGGTGCGGGTAGGCCGCGTGCAGGTCGTCCACCGACTTGGCGGTGTTGTAGTTGAGGCCGAGTCCGTCCAGCTTGGCCAGCATCAGGTCGGCCGCGGAGCCCTCGGCGGGCATCCGGCGGTACTTGTCGGAGCCGATGACCAGCGGACGGGTGTCGTCGGCGGCCCGGATGGCCTCGATGACCCGGTCGGCCATGGCGAGTCCGGCGGCGGAGGTGGAGTCGGGGACCTCGTTGCCGATGGACCACATCACCACGGCGGGCGAGTTGCGGGCCGCCAGCACCATCTCGGTGGCGTCCTTCTCGCACCACTCGTCGAAGAACCGGCCGTAGTCGTAGAGGTTCTTGCCGGTGCGCCAGCAGTCGAAGGCCTCCACCAGCATCACGATGCCCATCTCCTCGCAGACCTCGATCATCTCGGGCGCGGGCGGGTTGTGCGAGGTGCGGAAGGCGTTGACGCCCATCGACTTCATGATGGTCATCTGGCGGCGGATCGCGTCGATGCTCACGGCGGCGCCGAGTGCGCCGAGGTCGTGGTGCAGGTCCACGCCCTTGATCTTGGCGTACCGGCCGTTGAGGTGGAAACCCTCCTCGGGGTCGACGTGGAAGGTGCGGACACCGAACGGGGTGCGGCAGGTGTCGACGGTCCGGCCGCCGACACGCAGTTCGGTGTGCAGGGTGTAGCGGTGCGGCGTGGCGAAGTCCCACATCCGCGGGCTGGTGACGGTGAGTTCGTGGGTCTCGTTCGCCTCTTCGGCGACGCGGGCCGTGGAGGCGGCGCGGGCCACGGTGCGTCCGTCCGCGTCCTTGACCGCCGACCGGATCTCGACCTCGCGCGCGGTGCCCGACGCGTTCACGACGGACGTCTCCACTCGGACGACGGCGCGCTCCTCGCTCACCCGCGGTGTGGTGACGTACGTGCCCCAGCGCCGTACGTGCACCGGTTCGGTGACGACGAGGCGGACCTCGCGGTAGATGCCGCTGCCGGAGTACCAGCGGCTGCTCGGCAACTGGTTGCGCACCTGGACCGCGAGGACGTTCTCGGTGCGGCCGTCGGTGTGCACCAGGTCGGTGAGATCGAGGGCGAAGCCGGTGTAGCCGTAGGGTGGCGGCCGGCCTCCCGGCCGTTGCAGTGGACGCGGGAGTCCATGTAGACGCCGTCGAACTCGACCGAAACCCGTTTGCCGGCGAGGGCGGGCGGCAGGGTGAACGCGAGGCGGTACCAGCCGAGGCCGCCCGGCAGGAAGCCGGTGCCGCTGGTGGTGCCGTGCTCGGTGGTGGGTGTCTGTTCGATGCTCCAGTCGTGCGGGACGGCGACCTCGCGCCACGCCGAGTCGTCGTACGCCGGGTCCGCGGCGCCGGTGGAGTCGTCGGCGGAACCGTCGGGGTCGGCCAGCAGGAAGCGCCAGCCGTCGAGCAGGGGGATGGTGTGGCGGCCCGCACCGCTCTCGGTGGCGTCCGCGGCCCACGCCGACGGGGCGCCCACCGCCGCCCCGGCCGCCGGGGCGGCGGCGGAGGCGATCAGAACCGATCTGCGCGTGACCGTCATGGCGGATCTCCCTCATCAAGCTCAACAGGACTCAGAAGTACTCACAACTGATCGGGACCAAACAGATTCTGACGTTGTGCCACACGCGGCCGTCAAGACCACGGAAAGCTCTTTCTGTCCCGGGCGGCCCAGCCGTTCGGCGGCCTCCGCCTCCCCGGGGCGATCGCGGGCCCGATGGTTCGGGTCCGCGCGGGGCCCGGACGCACTAGGCTGGGACTCAGGTGACGCGCTGTTCACTGAGGGTGTGCGCAATGGAGTGGCGACGATGAGTCCGGTCAACCCGTTCGACGATGCCGCCACGGCCCGCGCAGTCGTCGACGACTCCGGCACCCTGCTGGAGTGGAACGAGGGCGCCAGCCTGCTGCTGGGCCATCCCGCCGCCGAGGTCGTGGGGCGCCCCGCCGCCGGGCTGCTGGCCGACGGCGGCGACGACACTCCCCCAGGGCCCGGCGACGAACACTGGAACGGCACCCTGGCGCTGCGGCACCGCGACGGGCACACCGTGTCCGTGTGGGTGCTCGCCCACCGCAGACCGTCGCAGGACGGCGCACCTCGGACGTGGCTCGCCGTCGCCCCCTTGGAGCGTGGTTCCGACCCGGCGGACGACCCGCTGGTCAGAGCCGCTCTCACCCAGGCCCCCTGCGCCATGATGATCTTCGACGACCGGCTCCTGCTGCGCGGTGTCAACGACGCCATGGCGCAGCTCGTCGGACTCCCGCCCGACCGCCTCCGCGGTCTGCGGGCCACCGACATGAGCGGCCGGCCGCAGAACGCCGAACTCGAACGTCACATGCGGCGGGTACTGGCCTCCGGCCACCGGTACGACATGCAGGCCCATCTCAGGGCCGTCGGCGAGAGCCGCGCCCACGCGTGGAACGCCCGTATCGCGCCGCTCACCGACGCCGGCGGCCGGGTCCTCGGCGTGTGCGTGAGCGTCCACGACCTCACGGAGCAGCACCTCGCCCGGGAGCGGCTGCAGCTGGTCAACGAGGCCAGCGTGCGCATCGGCAGCACGCTCGACGTGACCCGAACGGCCCAGGAGCTGGCGGACGTGTGCGTGCCCGCGCTCGCCGACTTCGTGAGCGTCGACCTGCTGGACCCGCTCGAACAAGGCGGTGAGCCCGCCGCCGTGCTCGAGCCGCCGGTCGGCCTGCGCAGGACGGCCCACCGGTCGGTAGCCCCGGGCGGCCCGGAGGCGGTGGCCGAACCGGGACAGCTGGACCTTTACCCGGCCGGCTCGCCCCAGGCCGAATCTCTGCTCTCGGGGCAGGCGATCGTCGCCGCGGACGCCTTCGGCGACCTCGAACGGTGGCTGGAATGGGACCCCGTCCGCCTGCGGCGGGTCAGGGAGTACGGCATCCACTCCACGATGTCCGTGCCGCTCCAGGCCCGCGGTACCACGCTCGGCGTCGCGGTCTTCACCCGGTTCCGGCAGCCCTACCCGTTCACCCACGACGACGTGCTGCTGGCCGAGGAGGTTTCCGCCCGCGCCGCCGTCTGCATCGACAACGCCCGCCGGTACTCCCGCGAGCGCGAGGCCACACTGACCCTGCAGCGCAGCCTGCTCCCGCGGTGGCTGCCGCCCACCGCCGCGGTGGAGGCGGCCTCCCGCTACCTGCCGGCGGCCCGTTCGGGGGTCGGCGGCGACTGGTTCGACGTCATCCCGCTGTCCGGGATGCGGGTCGCCATGGTCGTCGGGGACGTCGTCGGCCACGGCATCCAGGCCTCGGCAACCATGGGCCGGCTGCGCACCGCCGTCCGCACCCTCGCCGACATCGACCTGACGCCCGACGAGCTGCTCACCCACCTCGACGACCTGGTCGTCCGGCTGTCCGAGGAGTCCGGCGACGACAGCGCGGGCGAGGTCGGCGCCACCTGCCTGTACGCGGTGTACGACCCGGTGTCGCGGTGTTGCTCCCTGGCCCGGGCCGGGCATCCGCCGCCCGTCCTCGTCCCGCCGGACGGCCCGCCCCAGCAGGTCGAGCTGCCTTCGGGCCCTCCGCTGGGCGTGGGCGGGCTGCCGTTCGAGTCCGCCGAGCTGGAGCTGCGCGAGGGCAGCGTGCTGTCGTTCTACACCGACGGGCTGGTCGAGAGCCGGGAGCGGGACGCGGATGCCGGTCAGGCGCTGCTGCGCGAGGCCCTGGCGGCCCCCGCCGAGTCGCTCGACGCGACGTGCGACCGGGTGCTGAACGCGCTGCTCCCCTCGGGCAGCGCCACCGACGACGTGGCGCTGCTGCTGGCCCGCACCCGAGGGCTGCCCGCCGGTCAGGTCGCGACCTGGGACATTCCGGCCGACCCGTCGCTGGTCGCCCCCGTCCGCAAGCAGGTCGTCGAGCAGCTGTCCGCCTGGGCCCTGCTGGAGGCGTCCTTCACCGCCGAACTGGTCGTGAGCGAGCTGGTCACCAACGCCATCCGCTACGGCTCCCCGCCCATCCGGCTGCGGCTGATCCACGACACGGCCACGCTGATCTGCGAGGTCTCCGACACCAGCCATACGGCGCCGCATCTGCGCCGGGCCAAGACCTGGGACGAGGGCGGCCGCGGGCTGCTGCTGGTGGCCCAGCTGACCCAGCGCTGGGGCAGCCGGCACACGACCGAGGGCAAGACGATCTGGGCGGAGCTGGGGCTGCTCGACGAGGCGTGAGCCGCAGGCGTGAGCCGGACGAGCGCACCGCGTCTCCGTAGTGCCCCGTCGTTTCCCGGCTCGCGCGGCGGGACACTCGAAGGCCCAGGGCGTACGGTGCCGCCGCAGGGGACGGGCCGTGCGCGAGACCGACGGGAGTGTGGAGAACCGATGGCGAACACGTCCCAGCCCGTACACCGCACCGCCCTGCTGGCGAGCGCGGTCGCGCTCCTCGGCCTGGTGAGCGCCTGCGGCAGCGAGAGCAGCACGTCGAGCGCCCCACGACCCACCGAGGCCCCGCGCACTACCAGTCCGGGCACCGGTGCGTCCACCGCACCCACGGTCACCACCGCGCCCAGCGACACCGCCGGATCGGCCTCCGCCTCCGCCCGCACCGACGGCCGCTGCCACACCGCCGAGCTGCGTGCCGCCGTCGGCCGCGTCGACCCCGGCGCCGGACAGCGGAACTTCCCGATCGTGCTGACCAACACCTCCGACCGCACCTGCACCCTGTACGGGTATCCGGGCGCCGCCTTCGTCGACGCGTCCGGCAAGCAGCTCGGCCCGGACCCCGAGCGCGCGCCCTCTTCTCCCCGGACGGTCACGCTGACCGCGGGGAAGAGCGCGTGGGCCGGGCTGTCGTTCTCCAGCCCGCAGATCAGCGGCGCCCGCACCGCCACCCCGGCGGCGCTGCTCGTCACCCCGCCGGACGAGCGGGACCCGATCGAGGTCGAGTGGAAGGCCGGCGAGGTCCCGGTGGGCGGCGACGAGTCGTCGGTGTCCGTCACCGCCCTGGAGCCCGGGACGGGACCCTGACACGTCGAGTCGGGTTTCAGTGACCGGCGATCGGGTGCGGCGCGTAGGGCCGCTCCAGCTCCTCGATCTCCTTCTCACTGAGCGTCAGTTCGACCGCCGCCACGGCGTCCTCCAGGTGCCCCGGCTTCGACGCGCCGATGATCGGCGCGGTCACCGTGTCCTGGTGCAGCAGCCAGGCAAGTGCCACCTGGGCGCGCGGCACGCCGCGGTCACCGGCGATGCGCGTGACGGCCTCGACCACGGCACGGTCGCCCTCCTGGTAGAGCGTGCTGCCGAAGTTGTCGGTGGCGCTGCGCTCGGTGGCGGTGTCCCAGTCCCGGGTGAGCCGGCCGCGGGCGAGCGGGCTCCAGGGCAGCACGCCGACGCCCTGGTCCGCGCAGAGGGGCAGCATCTCGCGCTCCTCCTCGCGGTAGACGAGGTTGTAGTGGTTCTGCATGGACACGAATTTCGTCCAGCCGTGGCGCTCTGCGGTGTACTGGGCCTTGGAGAACTGCCAGGCGTACATCGAACTGGCCCCGATGTAGCGGACCTTGCCCGCCTTCACCAGGTCGTGCAGGGCCTCCATCGTCTCCTCGACCGGCGTGTGCGGGTCGAAGCGGTGGATCTGGTAGAGGTCGACGTAGTCGGTGCCCAGGCGCTTCAGGCTGTGGTCGATCTCGGTCATGATCGCCTTGCGGGACAGTCCGGCGCCGTTGGGTCCGGGCCGCATCCGGCCGTTCACCTTGGTCGCGAGCACGAAGTCGTCCCGGCGGGCGAAGTCGCGCAGCGCCTTGCCGACGATCTCCTCGCTGGTGCCGTCGGAGTAGACGTTGGCCGTGTCGAAGAAGGTGATGCCGGCCTCCAGCGCCTGCCGGATCAGCGGACGCGAGGCCTCCTCGTCGAGGGTCCACTCGTGTGTGCCGCGGCCGGGATCGCCGTAGGTCATGCAGCCCAGGCAGATCCGCGACACGTCCAGGCCCGTCGAACCGAGCTTCACGTACTGCATCGTTGCTGCTCCTGTCTTCGGGATCATCAGTACCAGGGGCGAGCGTACGTCTTCGTGCGGGCTCGAAGCCGGGGCGGGTCAGGGCCGTTCGAGCAGGTCGAGCGCCCGCTCCCAGGCGAACTCCGGGCGACCGCCGTCCTTGCCCGCAGCACCGGCGTACGGGTCGCCGAAGCGCACGCCCATCCCGCGCAGCCGGGTCAGGCTCTCCCGGTACGCGGGGTGGGAGGCCAGCGCGTCGGCCACGCACGGCAGGACGGCGACGGGGACGCCCAGGCCGCAGGCCTCGCACAGGGTGGCGACGGCGAGGGTGTCGGCCAGGCCGGCGGCCCATTTGTTGACCGTGTTGAAGGTGGCGGGCGCGACCACGACGGCGTCCGGCGCCGGGAAGGGCCGCGGATCGCCCGGGCGGCGCCAGGCCGAGCGGATGGGGCGGCCGGTCCGCGCCTCGACGGCGGCGGTGTCGAAGAAGCCGTCCATGGCGACCGGGGTCGCGAAGACGCCGACCTCCCAGTCGCGCTCCTGCGCGGCGGTGATCAGCTTGCTGACGCCACAGGCCACGCCCGCGGCGCAGACGACGACGTAGAGAAAGGGCTGCTTCTGCGCCCTCTCCGGCTTTTCCCGCCTCGCCGGCCTTTCCAGCCTCGCCGGCTTCTCGGATTCCTCGGCGCCCCGGACCTGTTCGCTCACCCGGGAACCCTACTGAACGGGCCGCGGGCCGTGGATGCGGCGGTCCGACTCCGTGATGGCCACGTCGTTGATGCTCGCCTCCCGCCGGGTCATCAGGCCGTGCTCGTCGAACTCCCAGAGTTCGTTCCCGTAGGAGCGCCACCACTGGCCTTCGGCATCGCGGGACTCGTACTGGAAGCGGACGGCGATGCGGTTGCCGTCGAAGGCCCAGAGGTCCTTGCGCAGCGCGTACTCGAGTTCGCGCGCCCACTTGGCGGTCAGGAACTCGACGATGGCGGCACGGCCGGTGAGAAAGGTGTCGCGGTTGCGCCAGACCGAGTCCTCGGAGTAGGCGAGCGCGACCCTGTGCGGGTCGCGGGTGTTCCACGCGTCCTCGGCGGCCCGCACCTTGCGGGCGGCGGTTTCCCGGGTGAACGGCGGCAGGGGCGGGCGGGCAGTGGTCATGGCCGAACCTCCGTGCGGAGAAGTGGAGAACGGACGTTCTCTGTGCTTGACTGCTACCGTACGAGAACGCACGTTCTCTGGTCAAGGAACGCATCGAGGCACACGCCGGGGAAGAGGTGGCCATGGACAGCGAAGTCGCCCGGGGACGGGCTCTGGACGCGGCGGAGCGGCTCTTCTACGGGCGGGGCGTCCAGGCCGTCGGCATGGACGACGTCCGCGGCGACTCCGGCGTCTCGCTGAAACGCCTCTACCAGCTGTTCCCGGCGAAGGAGCAGCTGGTGGTGGCCTACCTGGAGCGGCGCGACGCGCGCTGGCGGGCGCGGCTGGCGGAACACGTCGACCGGTACGAGGAACCCGGCACCCGGATCCTGGCCGTCTACGACTGGCTCGGGCAGTGGTTCGCCGAACCGGACTTCCGCGGCTGCGCGTGGATCAACGCGTACGGCGAACTGGGTGCCACCTCCGCCCCGGTGGCGGACCGGGTGCGGGCGCACAAGGGGGCTTTTCGGGAGTTCCTCGACGGCCTCGCGGCGGGCGCGGGACTGCCCGCCGCGGTGGGCGGGCAGCTGTTCCTGCTGGCCGAGGGCGCCATGGTGACGGCGGGCGTCACGGGCGGCACGGAACCGGCCCGGGCGGCACGTGAGGCGGCGCGGGTGCTGCTGGGAGCCGCCGGCGCGGACACCCCGGCGGCGGACGCCGTCGGTGTCAGCCCACCGTCTGCGACACGGTGACGGCTCCGACGGGGCAGGCCCGGGCCGCTTCGCGTACCAGTGCGCTGCCGCCGCCGTCCTCCCGGCCGGGCCGGACCGTGCTGTAGCCGTCGTCGTCCTGGGTGAACACGTCCGGTGCGGTCAGCGCGCACTGGCCCGCGCCGACGCAGGTGTCCTTGTCGATGCCGATGTGCATGTCGGGAGCCTCCTACCAGGCCACGGGGAGTTCCAGCATCCCCTGGACCGTGTCTCCGGGTTTGAACGGAATCTCCTCCGCGGGGGCGGCCAGGCGCAACGAGGGCAGCCTCTCGAAGAGTGTGCGCAGTGCGATCTCCAGCTCCGCGCGGGCCAGGTTCTGACCGAGGCACTGGTGGATTCCGAACCCGAAGGCGACGTGGTGGCGGGCCGGGCGGTGCCAGTCGAGGGCGTCCGGGTCGGGGTAGACGGTCTCGTCGCGGTTGATGACGGAGGTCGAGAAGACGACCCCGTCGCCGGCCCGGATGGTCTGCCCGTCCACCTCGATGTCCTCGGTGGCCAGCCGCAGCAGCCCGTCCGCGATGGACAGGACGCGCATCAGTTCCTCGACCGCGCCGGGGAGCAGGGCGGGGTCCTTCCGCAGCTCGGCCAGGCGGCGGGGGTTGCTCAGCAGGGTGTAGGTGCCGAGCGAGATCATGTTGGCGGTCGTCTCGTGGCCCGCGACCAGCAGGATGACCGCCAGCGCGACCAACTGCTCGCGGTCGACGGCGCCCTCGCTCAGCTGATGCCGGACCAGGTCGTCCAGCAGGCCCTCGCCGGGCGCCCTGCTCTTGCGGTCGATCAACTCGCCCAGATACGCCTCCAGTCGGTCGCGGGCGTCCTGGGTGTCGGCGGGCCGGGGCCCGCGCAGCAGCCGACGGGACTGCTCCTCGAAGAAGTCGTGGTCGGCGTAGGGGACGCCGAGCAGCGCGCAGATCACCATCGAGGGGACGGGCAGCGCGAAGTCCGTCACCAGTTCGGCGGGCGGGCCCTGCGCGATCATCGCGTCGAGCCGTTCGTCCACGATCCGCTGGATCCGCGGGCGCAGGGCGGTGGCGCGCTTGAGGGTGAACTCGGGGAGGACCATCCTGCGCTGGGCGCGGTGTTCGGGGTCGTCGACACCTAGCAGGGCGGTCCTGCGGTCGCGTACGGCGGCGAGGCGCGCCGAGGTGGCGGGGAAGCCGTCGCGGGTGCGGTCGGTGGACAGCCGCTGGTCGGCCAGCAGCCTGCGGGCGGCGGCGTGTCCGGTCACCAGCCAGGCCGGACGGCCGTCGAAGAGGGAGATCCGGGCCAGCGGCCGGGCGGCGCGCAGTGGGTCGTATGCGGCGGGAGGGTGGTAGGGGCAGGTCCGGTCCCGCGGGAAGGCGACGGGTTCCGTCGCTCCCCCGCCCGGCGCCGTACCCGTGTCCGGTGTTGTGGGCGTGTCCGGCGTTGCGTGCGTGTCCGTCATGGAAGACCTCGCAGACGAAGAGTGCGTCGTGCCGATCTTCATTAGATGCCCCAGGCACCTATACGACGACGACAAGTTCGGCCAGATCGGTGGCGGGAGCAGACTGGCCGGGGATCGCCGCCGCGCCGGCGTTCCGGTCGCCCACGCCGAGCACCACCGCGCCTCCCCATCGTCGACCGGGATCCGCCCGATCCGGTGCGTGGTCGCGCGGCTGTTGGAGATCGGCGGGCTGGACGGGGTACGGATGGATACGGCACCGGCCGGTGTTGCACCACGGTGCCAGTCAGCCGTAGGACACGATGATGGGACGGAAGCCATGCCTCTTGAGGGCGAGTACGAACCCAGCCCGACGCAGTGGGTGCGCGAACAGGTGGAGCTCTACGAGAGCTCGGGCGGCACGAAGGGCACGACCCTGATGGACACGGGGATGCCCGTCATCGTGCTGACCACGCGGGGCGCGCGGAGCGGCAGACTCCGCAAGACGCCGCTGATGCGCGTCGAGCACGAGGGCCGTTACGCCGTGGTCGCCTCCCTGGGCGGGGCGCCCAAGCACCCGGTCTGGTACCACAACGTGAAGGCCGATCCCCGTGTGGAACTTCAGGACGGCCCGGTGAAGCGGGACATGACCGCCCGTGAGGTCACCGGCGCGGAGAAGGCCGAGTGGTGGGAGCGTGCCGTCGCGGCGTATCCGCCGTACGCCGACTACCAGAAGAAGACGGACCGGGAGATCCCGGTCTTCGTCCTGGAAGCGGCCGACGGGAGCTGAACCCGGCGGGAGGAAGTTTCCCGGATCTGCGTGCATGGACCGACGCCGACCGGGAACACGCCGTTCAGGCCCCGCCGCGTTCCCCCGTCGCGGCGGGGCTTTCGGCTGCCTCCTGCGCGGGCCGGTCGGTGACGTCGAGGAAGATCTGCCTCGCCTCGGGAACGGTGCGCGCGATCGACCTCTTGATGCGTACGGCGACCTCCTCCACCCGCTCGCTGTCGAGGCCCGGGACCAGGTCGATGCGGGCGGCCACCAGGGTGGAGTCGAGGCCCGTCTTCATGGTGAACAGCGCCTCGACGCTGTCGATCTCCGGCTGCGCCCGCAGCAGTGACCGGATCCGGCCGCAGGCCTCCGGGTCGGCGGCCTCGCCGATCAGCTGGTCGCGGGCCTCACGGCCCAGCCGGTAGGCCACGAACACGAGCAGGGCGCCGATCGCGAGCGAGGCGCAGGCCTCCCACACCACCTGTCCGGTCACCATGTGCAGGACCATGCCGGTCATGGCGAGCGTCACGCCGAGCACCGCGGTGCCGTCCTCGGCGACGACCGTGCGCAGGGCCGGGTCACGCAGGCCGGTGGCGATTCCCCCCTGGCCCCGCACCTGGTGCAGGGCCCGCAGCAGGGAGCCGCCCTCGGCGAGCAGGGCGACACCGAGCACGATCAGTCCGGCCACGTAGCCGCTCAGCTTCTCCTGGCCGCCGGTGCGCAGGGCCTCGACGCCCTGGAAGAAGGAGAAGCAGCCGCCCATGACGAAGATGCCGACGGCCGCGAGGAGGGACCAGAAGAATCGTTCCTTGCCGTAGCCGAAGGGGTGGCGCCGGTCGGCGGGGCGGCGGCTGCGGCGCAGGGCGGCGAGGAGGAAGACCTCGTTCATGCTGTCCGCCACCGAGTGCGCCGCCTCCGAC
Organism: Streptomyces sp. E2N166; assembly: GCF_003671715.1. GTDB lineage: Bacteria > Actinomycetota > Actinomycetes > Streptomycetales > Streptomycetaceae > Streptomyces > Streptomyces thinghirensis. The sequence continues at coordinate 641,065 of NZ_RAIF01000006.1, forward strand.
AGCAGCGCGGGTGATCCCGCGATGAAGCCGCCCACCGCCTTGGCGACGGCGATCACCAGGTTGGCCGCCAGTGCCACCAGCACGGTGACGCGCGTCCTGCGGTCGGCCCTCCCGTCGGCCGCGCGGTCGGGGCCGCGGTCGGCGTCGATGTCGGTGTTCCGGTCCTGCTTCTCTTCCGAGGCTGTCCCACTCACGAGGGGCCGAATGCCCCCGGCCTACGCGGCTCACACCCCCCTTGTGGGTGGCCCGCCAGTGCCGACGGCCGAAAACGGGGAACGCGTCCACCAGGGCACACGAACGACTGGAAGGCAGGCCCATGAGCGGTGACGGCGGGACGCCCGGCAACAGCGGCTACGGCAGGAAGGCGTTCAAGCGGTCCAAGAGCCACTTCGCGGACCGGATCACCGCGGACGGCCGGGACGGGTGGCCGGTGGCATCCGGCCGGTACCGGCTGGTGGTGAGCCGTGCCTGTCCATGGGCGAGCCGCGCCCTGGTCTCGCGGCGGCTGCTCGGTCTGGAGGATGCCCTGTCCCTGGCGATCACCGACCCCGTCCAGGACGACCGCAGCTGGCGCTTCACCCTGGACCCGGACGACCGCGACCCGGTCCTCGGCATCCGCTTCCTCAGCGAAGCCTACGACCGGCGCGAGACGGGCTACCCGGGCGGGGTGAGCGTGCCGGCGGTCGTGGACGTACCCAGTGGGAAGCTGGTCACCAACGACTACCAGCAGATCACTCTGGACCTCGCGACCGAGTGGACGTCCCTGCACCGGCCGGGCGCGCCCGACCTGTACCCCGACGCCCTGCGCGACGAGATCGACGAGGTGATGGCGGGCGTCTACGAGGACGTCAACAACGGTGTGTACCGGGCGGGCTTCGCCACGGGCCAGGAGGAGTACGAGGCCGCGTGCGCGGGCGTGTTCCGGCGCCTGGAGCAGCTGACGCCCCGGCTGGAGCGGCAACGCTATCTGGTCGGCGACACGATCACCGAGGCGGACATCCGGCTCTTCACGACGCTGGTCCGCTTCGACGCCGTGTACCACGGCCACTTCAAGTGCAACCGCTGGAAGCTGACGGAGAATCCGGTGCTGTGGGGGTACGTCCGCGATCTGTTCCAGACGCCCGGCTTCGGCGACACCGTCGACTTCGACCACATCAAACGCCACTACTACCAGGTGCACACCGGCATCAACCCGACCGCCGTCGTGCCCCTGGGCCCGGACCTGTCCGGCTGGCTCACGCCCCATCACCGGCAGGAACTGGGCGGCCGGCCGTTCGGCGACGGCACACCGCCGGGGCCGGTCCCCGCCGACGAGGCCGTTCCGGTACGGGGCAGGCCCTGACCGCACGACCGATCCCACCATCGATTCACTCACCGAGCACAAGGAGATCCACGTGGCCAAGAAGAAGAAGCAGAAGCTCCCCCTCGCCTACAAGCCCGTCGGCTTCGCGCTGGGCTGGGTGGGCGGCACGCTGGCCGGGCTGGCGTTCCAGAAGACGTGGAAGGTGATCCGGCACGAGGACGACGCTCCCGACGCGCTGGACCCGGACCGCGGCTGGGGGGAGATCCTGCTCGCCGCCGCGATCCAGGGCGCCATCTTCGCCGCGGTGCGCAGTGCCGTGGACCGGACGGGAGCCAAGGCCATCGAACGCTCGACCGGTGTCTGGCCGGCCGGCGGGAAGGGCGGACGCGACTGACCGCACGGGGCCCAGCCCTCTCCCCCGTCACCGACGGCACCCGGCAGGCGGTCGCTAGCCCTGCTTGGGTGCCGTCTGCGCGGTGCGGCGCAGGGTGAAGGAGTGACCCGCCGGGTCCGAGTAGCCGCGCTCCTCGTGCACCCCGAGTGCGTCCTTCGCCTCCACTGGACGCCCACCGAGTTCGACGACACCGCGTTCCGCCTCGTCCAGGTCGTCCACCCAGAAGTCCAGATGGGCCTGGAGGGAGTTCTCGGGCCGGGGCCAGCTCGGCGGGGTGGCGTTGACGTCCCGCCGGAACGCCATACGGAAGCCGTCGGCCGACCTGATCTCGATCCGGTTGGCGGTCGCGTCGGTCTCTTGCGCTCCCAGCAGCCTCTTGTAGAACTCGGCGAGCTTCTCGGGCTCGGCGCAGTCGAGCACCACGACGCCCGCGTTGACCAGTGCCATGTCTCCTCCGAAGGATTCCGGGCGCGGGACGTTCGTGCCCCGCGCCCTGTACCTTGCGGATATCCCGGCCCGGCCGATTCACTCGGCCGGCGGCCACCGGCCGTCGCGCGTCAGTTCGCGCCCCACGATCTCGTTGGCCTCGCGCCACGCCTGGTTCCGCTGCGGATGGATACGGAAGTACAGGTACGGCGTGGCGAGCGCGCGCGGGTCGATGCCGGTCCTGGCGGCGAACAACCCGGCGTCCTGCTCGGGCAGTTCGACGGGCTCCGCGGTCTCGACGGTGACTTCGGCCATCACCACGTCACGCTCCGCCAGCGGACGCACGCGCTGTTTCCCCGACCTGGCGGAGCGAGGCAAGCTGGGTGACCATGAGCGACGTGAACACCATGCGAGCCATCAGCCAGGACGTCCTCGGCGGTCCCGAGGTCCTCAAGGAAGTACGGCCCGAGCGTCCCGAACCGCGCCCCAACGAGGTGCTGGTACAGGTGCGTGCCGCCGGAGTGAACCCCACCGACTGGAAGCACCGGGCCAACGGCGGCTTCCTCGGCGAACCGCCCTTCGTGCTGGGCTGGGACGTCTCGGGCGTCGTGGAGGCGGTGGGGATCGGCGTCGCCGCCTTCCGGCCCGGCGACGAGGTCTTCGGCATGCTGTCCTACCCGTTCGGCCACGGCTCCCACGCGGAGTACGTCACCGCGCCCGCGCGCGCCTTCACGCACAAGCCGGCCGGGATCGACCACGTCCAGGCGGGCGCGCTACCCCTGGTGTCGCTGACGGCGTGGCAGGCGCTGGTGGAGCGGGCGGACGTCCAGCCGGGACAGCGAGTGCTGGTCCACGCGGCGGCCGGCGGTGTCGGCCATGTGGCGGTGCAGATCGCCAAGGCCCTCGGCGCCCACGTGATCGGCACCGCCAGCGCCGGCAAGCACGAGTTCCTGCGCTCCCTCGGGGCGGACGAGACGGTGGACTACCGGGAGACCGACTTCGCCGAGGCCGTGAAGGACGTCGACGTCGTCCTGGACACGATCGGCGGCGACACGTCCCTGCGGTCGCTGCGCGTGCTGCGCCCGGGCGGGGTGGTGGTCTCGATCCTGCCGGTCGGGTCGGACGAGTTCTACGAGGAGGCCGAGCGGCTGGGCGTGCGTGCGGTGCGGATGCTCGTGGACGCCGACCGGGCCGGCATGCGCGAGATCGCCGGACTGGTCGAGTCGGGGAAGCTGCGGGCCACGATCGCGCGGACGTTCCCGCTGGGGGAGGCGGCGCAGGCACACGCGCTCGGCGAGACCGGCCGCACCACGGGGAAGCTGGTCCTCGTGGTCGACTGACCGGCCGGGTGTGAGATTTCGATGACATATGTCAATCGAACATGCTCAAGCTCGCTCGATCGGGGTAACTTTTCGAGCGGAGCAGGCAGTAGAACGTAGGTAGTCGGGCCCCCGGAGCAGGCTGGAGGCAAGGTCGTCGTGCGGCAGCAATCCCCGTCGCCCACCCGGCATCTGCACGTGCGCCGCGACCGGGGGCACACGGTGCTGGAGTTCCGGGGCGAGATCGACATCGCGTCGGCGGAGGAGATCGCCCCGCGTCTGGACCGGGAGACGGAGCGCCCCGACGCCCTGGTCGTGCTCGACCTGAGCGGGATCGAGTTCTTCGACTGCTCCGGACTGCGGCTGCTGTACCGGGCCCGCCGCCAGGTGCTCGACCGGGGCGGGCAGGTGCACCTGGTGTGCGCCCACCCGCTGACCCTGCACATGCTGCGGATCACCGGCCTGGCACTGCTGATGCCGCCGCGGCCGACTCTGGAGGAGGTGCTCGGCGTCAGCCGGACGGCGGAGCGTCGAACAGGGCGCTGACCGACTCGCCGTTGTGGATGCGGCGCACTGCCTCGGCGAGCGCGGGGGCGATGGAGAGGATCCGCAACTTCTCCGTGTGGTCGTCGGCCGGTACCGGCACGGTGTTGGTGCACACGATCTCCAGCACGTCCGGCTGCTCGCTGAGCCGCCCCAGCGCACCGGCCGCGAACAGCCCGTGCGTGCAGGCGATCCGGATCGTGCGCGGACCCGCCTCCCGCAGCCGGTCGAGAAGTTCCAGCACGGTGCTGCCCTTGGCGATCTCGTCGTCGAGCACGATGACGTCCCGCCCGGCGACGTCCCCGATCACGGCGCTGATACTGACCCGGTCGTCGGCGTACCGCTGCTTGGCGCCGGCCGCGACCTGGGCGCCGAGCATCCGGGCGAACGCGGCGGCCTCCTTGGCGTTGCCCAGGTCCGGTGAGACGACCGTGGTGCGGGACAGGTCGTACTGACGGAAGTGGGCGGCCAGTTCACGCAGCGCGTGCAGGTGGTCGACCGGGACCGAGAAGAACCCGTGCACCTGGGGCGAGTGCAGGGTCATGGCGAGGACCCGGCTCGCGCCCGCCGCCACCAGCAGGTCAGCCGCCAGACGCCCGCCCAGCGAGATGCGGGGCGCGTCCTTCTTGTCGGAGCGGGCGTAGGAGTAGTGGGGCATGACGACGGTGATGCGGCCGGCCGACGCCCCGCGGGCCGCGTCGCACATCAGCAGCAGTTCGACGAGATGTTCCTGGACGGGCTTGACCAGCGGCTGGATCAGGAAGACGTCCCGCTCGCGGCAGTTGGCCTGGAGCTGTACCTCCAGACAGTCGTTGGCGAACCGGCTGACCCGGGTGGGGCTCAGAGGGACGCCCAGGTGTGCGCAGACCTCCTCGGCCAGCTCGGGATGGGCACTACCGCTGAACACGGCGATGTCTCGCACTGACCGCTCCTAGCATGATCCTGACCGGCCGGGGGACCTCAGCTTACGGATATCCGGTTGCGGCGGACCCGGGGGGTGGCGCCATCATGAGGCCGTCCGTGTTCGCCCCTCACCAGGTCAGGATCCCCCGCATGCGCCGACTCCTCGACATCACCCAGTGCCCCTTCCGGCCCACGGTCATCGAGGACTCGACCCCACATGCACATCCCGGACACCCGGAACACCCTGAACATCGGCATTCTGGCCCACGTCGACGCCGGTAAGACCAGCCTCACCGAACGGCTCCTGTTCGACCACGGCGCCATCGACCGGCTGGGGAGCGTCGACGCCGGCGACACCCGTACGGACGACGGCGGCATCGAGCGGCGCCGCGGCATCACCATCCGCTCCGCGGTCGCCGCGTTCACCGTCGGCGACACCCAGGTCAACCTGATCGACACCCCGGGGCACTCCGACTTCGTCGCCGAGGTCGAGCGTGCTCTGGAGGTGCTGGACGGCGCGGTGCTGCTGCTGTCCGCCGTGGAGGGCGTACAGGCGCGGACCCGCGTGCTGATGCGTACCCTGCGACGGCTGCGGCTGCCCACGCTCGTCTTCGTCAACAAGATCGACCGGGCCGGCGCGCGCACCGACGGCCTGCTCACCGACGTCCGGCGCCTGCTGACGCCGCACGTCGCACCGCTGACCCGGGTGACGGACGCCGGCACCGCGGGCGCCCGGGTCACGCGCCGCACGCCGGACGAACGGACCGCCGAGGCGCTCGCCGAGGTCGACCCGGACATCCTGGCGGCACTGGTGGACGGCCCCGAGCCGACCGCCGGGGACCTCGCCGCCGCACTCGCCGCCCGCACCGCGGACGGCTCGTTCCACCCGCTGTACCACGGCTCCGCGCTCGGCGGCCAGGGCGTCGCGGAGCTGGTCGAGGACCTGGTCGGGCTGGTCCCGGTCGCCGCACCCGCCACGGCCGGCCCCGCGGCACCGAGCGGAACCGTCTTCGCCGTGCGCCCGGGACCCGGCGGCGAGCGGACGGCGTATCTGCGCCTGTACGACGGTGAGGTGCGCCCACGCCGTCGGCTGACGTTCCTGCGGCGCGAGTCCGACGGGCGGACCACCGAGGTCCCCGGCCGGGTGACGCGTCTGGACGTGGTCGGCGGTGCGGGAACACTCACCGCCGGGAACATCGCCGCGCTCACCGTTTCCGGTGGCCTGCGTGTCGGCGACCGGCTCGGCGGGCTGACCGACCGCGCCCCGCAGTTCACGCCGCCGACCCTGCGGACCGTCGTCCGGGCGCGGCGCACCGAGGAGGCGGCGCCGCTGCGCTCCGCCCTGCTGGCGCTGGCCGACCAGGACCCGCTGCTGCACGCCCGCCCGGCGGACTCCGGCGCCACCACCCTGCTCCTTTACGGCGAGGTGCAGATGGAGGTGCTGGCGGCGACGCTCGCCGAGGACTTCGGCATCGAGGCGGAGTTCACGCCGGGCCGGGTCCGGTTCCTGGAGCGCCCGGTGGGCACCGGCGAGGCCGCGGAAGAGATGCCGTGGCTCGACCGCACCCGGTACTGGGCGACGATCGGGCTGCGCGTCGAGCCGGGGCCGCGCGGCTCGGGCGCGGTGTTCGGCTACGAGACGGAGCTCGGCGCGCTCCCCCGCGCCTTCCACCAGGCCGTCGAGGAGACGGTCCACGCCACGCTGCTGACCGGTCTGACCGGCGCCGCGGTCACGGACTACCGGGTCACGCTGACCCGCTCCGGTTTCAGCTCGCCGGTCAGCACCGCGGCGGACTTCCGCGGGTTGACGCCGATCGTGCTGCGCCGGGCCCTGCGGCAGGCGGGGACGCTGCTGTACGAGCCGTACCACGCCTTCGAGGCGGAGGTTCCGCCGGACGCGCTGGCGCCGGTGACGGCCCGGCTCGCCTCGCTGGGCGCGGACTTCACCGGTACGACGGGCGGCGACCCCGCCTGGCTGATCACCGGCGAGCTGCCGGCCCGGCGGGTACGGGAGGCCGAGCTGCGGCTGCCGGGTCTCACGCGCGGAGAGGCGGTGTGGTCGTCCCGGCCAACGGAGGACCGTCCGCTCAGGCCGTCGCACTGAACCGTACGCCAACTGCACCGCCTGGCTGAGGAGATGGAGGGCATCAGGACAGTAGGAAGGAGGGCCGTCGCCATGACGACTCCCATCAGGAAGCTCCCCCGGCGCATGCCCGGCTGGGCGAAGGTGCTGTGCGCGGTCGTGCTGGTGCTCGTCGTGCTGTTCGCGGGGCTCCGGCTGAGCGTCGTACCGGGGCTGAAGGATCTCTTCGGCACCGAGACCCAGGACCGCTCGGGCCCCGCACTGCTGAAGTCCGTCCAGGACATCAGCCGTTACGAGGCCGCCTCCGGCAACTTCCAGGTCGTCGTGGACCTGGAGAAGGACGCCAAGCTCCTGCCCGACGCGATCCGCGGCACCCGCACCCTGTACGTCGGGGCGGGCACCGTCGACGCCTTCGTCGACCTCGGCAAGGTGGACGAGGACGACGTGAAGGTCAACAGCGACCGCACGTCGGCCACTCTCCGGCTGCCGCACGCGGCGCTCGGTGAGCCGGCCCTCGACCCCGAGCGCTCCTACGCCGTGTCCAAGCAGCGGGGGCTCCTCGACCGCCTCGGCGACCTGTTCTCGGACAACCCGAACGGCGAGCAGGCCGTGCAGAAACTCGCGGCCCGGCACATCGGCGACGCGGCGAAGGACAGCGAGCTCAAGGCGCGCGCCGAGAGCAACACCACGGCGATGCTCCGGGGCCTGCTGCACTCCCTCGGCTTCGAGGAGGTGCGGGTGGTCTACGGGCCCTGAGCGGCCTGTCACGGGGGCGGGACCGGCCGGTTCCGGTTGCCGCCCGGTATCCCCGACGGTTCGGCGGGTAACCGCCTCACCACGCGGGGGAAGTTGACGACTGGAGGACCGAATGGCTCGTGCCGCCTCATCAGGGCCGCGCTCCCTACTACGCCCCCGCGCCACCAAGGACGAGGACCCCGACCGGCGCGAACGGCGCCCGCTCGCCCTGCCGTTGCGCGCTCTGGCGATGGTCTGCGCGTTCGCCTTCATGGTGGCGTTCGCGGTGGTGCTGGCGCGGCTGACCCTGCACCCCTCCCCCGCGTCGGAGGCGCTGACGCACACCAACATGCACCCAGGCCGCTCGCTGAGGGCCTATCTGGACCAGCCCGCGTTGCGGGACGCCGTCAAGCAGATCGGCGGCAACATCCTGCTGGGCGTCCCGTTCGGCGTACTGGTCCCGGTCGTCGCCCCGCGCACGCGCGGGCTGCTGCGGGTGCTGCTGCTGACGGCCGTCGTGATGCTGCTGGTGGAGTTCGCGCAGGGTGCCCTGGTCACGGGGCGGGCGTTCGACATCGACGACGTCATCCTCAACACCTCGGGGGCGCTGATCGGTTACCTGCTCCTCGGCCGGCGGATGAGCCGTGCGGTGCACGCGCGCCGGCGACGTACCTGAGAGAACGAGAGGTGGTCCGTACCAAGGTATTGACCACCTCTTAATTCACTACTTGAATCAAGAGGCGACACCCTTACCCCCACCTCGGTCGGCGCCCCCGTCCCCGGGACGCCGTACGGAAGGGAGAGCCGTGATCCGTCCACGCCTGCTCCGCAGATGTCTCCTCGCCGCCGCCCTGTCCGCCGGGCTGGCCGCTTCCCTCGTGACCGGCCCCGCCCAGGCGGAATCCGGAACCGCCAGGGACGCCGACGCCTCGGCCGCCGCCGTGACGTTCTCCGACACGTTCGACGGACCGGCCGGTGCGGCCGTCGACTCCTCGAAGTGGCAGATCGAGACCGGCGACAACGTCAACAACCACGAACGGCAGTACTACACCTCCGGCAACAAGAACGCGGCCCTGGACGGCCAGGGCCACCTGGTCATCACGGCCCGCAAGGAGAACCCGGCCAACTACCAGTGCTGGTACGGCACCTGCCAGTACACCTCCGCCCGGCTCAACACCTCCGGGAAGTTCACCGCGCAGTACGGGCACGTGGAGGCGCGGATGAAGGTGCCGCGCGGGCAGGGCATGTGGCCCGCCTTCTGGATGCTCGGCACCCCGGTCAACTGGCCGGACTCCGGCGAGATCGACATCATGGAGAACGTCGGCTTCGAGCCCTCCACCGTGCACGGCACCATCCACGGCCCCGGTTACTCCGGCGCGGGCGGCATCGGCGCCGGATACACCCTGCCGGGCGGCCAGGCCTTCGCGGACGGCTTCCACACCTTCGCCGTCGACTGGGCGCCCGACTCGATCACCTGGTCGGTGGACGGCAACGTCTACCAGCGGCGCACCCCTGCCGACCTGGGCGGGAAGCAGTGGGTGTTCAACAGGCCGTACTTCCTGATCCTCAACCTGGCGGTCGGCGGCTACTGGCCCGGCGACCCGGACGGCTCCACCGTCTTCCCGCAGTCGCTGGTGGTGGACCACGTCTCGGTGACGACGAGCGACTCGTCGGCCGGTGGCGCGATCAGCGGCCTCGGCGGCAAGTGCGTGGACGTAGCCGCGGCGAACTCGGCCAACGGCACCCCCGTACAGCTCTACGACTGCAACGGCACCGCGGCCCAGCGGTGGACGGTGGGCGCCGACGGCACGATCCGGGCGCTCGGCAAGTGCCTGGACGTCGACGGAGGCGGCACCGCGGACGGCACGGTCGTCCAGCTGTGGGACTGCAACGGCAGCGCCGCCCAGCGGTGGGTCGTCACCGCGGCACGCGACATCGTCAATCCGCAGGCCGACAAGTGCCTCGACGCCACCGGCAACAGCTCGGCCAACGGCACCCGCCTGCAGATCTGGACCTGCTCGGGCGGCGCCAACCAGAAATGGACGGTCGGCTGAGGCGCCCTGCGGGGCCTAACGAGGCGTCCAGGTGAACTTGTCCCCGCCCACCCAGCGGACCACGTCCGGGTCGTCCAGGTCGTGGACCGTGATGCCGAAGGCCGCGGCGGCCACCAGTACATCGGTGACCGCCTTGGCCTCACCGACCACCTGGCCGTCGATCTCCACGATCCGGAACGGAGGCGTGCCCGGCTGCACCTGGAGCACGAGGATCCGCGGACTGCCGATGTGCGGGCTCTCGATTTCGGTC
>NZ_RAIF01000006.1:651198-661636 GCF_003671715.1 Streptomyces sp. E2N166
GCACGAACTCGCGGCGGGGCCCGCCGCGAGTTCGTGCCGAGGCGCGCTCCGCTCGTCAGGGGCGCCGCCACTCGTCGCCCGTCAGATGGGATCCGGCCATCGGGCCCATCCGGAGCATGCCCCCGTCGACGCTCCACGACGCACCGGTGACGTACGAGGCGTCCGGCCCGGCGAGGAAGGCGATCACGGCGGCGACCTCGCGGGCGTCGCCGGGCCGGCCGAGCGGCACGCCGGGACGGCGCTCCGTGTGCGGGTCGGTGTCCTCCTGGCCGGTCATGGGCGTGGCGATCTCGCCGGGCGCCACCGCGTTGACGGTGATGCCGTGCTCGGCGAGCTCGATCGCCATGACCTGGGTGAGCAGGCCGAGGCCGCCCTTGGCCGCGCAGTACGGGGCGGCGCCCACCCGCGGCTGGTGCTCGTGGACGGAGGTCACGTTGACGATCCGGCCGCCGCGCCCCTGCCGGATCATGCGCCGGGCCGCCTTCTGCCCGCACAGGAACGGTCCGGCCAGGTCGACGTCCAGGACGTGGCGCAGGTCGTCCAGTCCCAGCTCCAGAAAGGGCGTGGCGGTGCCCGTACCGGCGTTGTTGACCAGGACGTCGATCCGGCCCAGCCGCTCGCACAGTTCGTCGACCGTGTCCGCGGCCTTGGGCAGCCGGGTCAGGTCCACACGCGCGGTCTCGGCCCGGCGTCCCAGGGCGCGGACCTCCTCGGCGGTCCGTTCGGCACCCTCCTCGTCGGTGTGCCAGGTGATGCCGACATCCATCCCCGCCTCGGCCAGGCGTACGGCGGTGGCGCGGCCGATGCCGGAGTCGGAGCCGGTGATGACGGCCACCTCGGGGTCGGACGGGCTGGGACTGGGCATGACGGCCTCCTCTTCGGCGCTCCTCGGCACTGCGGCCCATCGGCCCCCGCGGCACAGAACGGTGCGCGGGGCGTCGCAGTACCCGGCTGCGGTCGGCACAAACCGGTCGGCCCGTGGTGCGGGCACGAGGGCGCTGGGGAACCCTGGACGTGCCGGAGCAGGCCGTAGGAGGAGGTGGCGATGGAGCCCGTCGAGGCGCTGGAGCGGATCGCGTTCCTTCTGGAGCGGTCCCAGGCGCCGACGTACCGTGTCCGCGCCTTCCGCACCGCGGCCCGGGTCCTCGGTGAGCTGCCCGCCGGCGAGCTGCGGGAGCGGGCCGGGTCCCTGGAGTCGCTGAAGGGCGTCGGCCCCAAGACGGCCCAGGTCGCGCGCGAGGCACTGTCCGGACAGGTGCCCGGCTACCTGGAGAAGCTGGAGGGCGAGGCCCGGGCCCCGCTCGCTCAGGGCGGTGAGCGGCTGCGGGAGCGGCTGCGCGGCGACTGCCATCTGCACTCCGACTGGTCCGACGGCGGCAGCCCGATCGAGGAGATGGGCCGGGCCGCCGCGGCACTCGGGCACGACTGGGCGGCGCTGACCGACCATTCGCCGCGGCTGACGGTGGCGCGCGGTCTGTCCCCCGAGCGGCTGCGCGAACAGCTGGACGTGGTGGCCGGGCTCAACGAGACCTGGGCGCCGTTCCGGCTGCTGACCGGCATCGAGTGCGACATTCTCGACGACGGTTCGCTGGACCAGGAACCGGAGCTGCTGGAGCGGCTCGACGTCGTCGTGGTGTCCGTGCACTCCAAGCTGCGGATGGACTCCCGCGCGATGACCCGCCGCATGGTCACCGCGGTACGTGACCCGCACGCGGACATCCTGGGCCACTGCACCGGGCGGTTGCTGACCGGGCGGGGGCGGCCGGAGTCGGAGTTCGACGCGGACGAGGTGTTCGCCGCCTGCGCGGAGTCCGGCACGGCCGTGGAGATCAACAGCCGGCCGGAGCGGCTCGATCCGCCGCGTCGGCTGCTGCGGCGGGCGGTGGAGGCGGGAGTGCTGTTCTCCGTCGACACCGACGCGCACGCGCCCGGCCAGCTGGACTGGCAGCTCCACGGGTGCGCGCGGGCGGAGGAGTGCGGGGTGCCCGCGGAGCGCGTCGTCACCACCTGGTCCCTGGACGAACTGCTGGCCTGGACGCGGCAGGGCCGTACACCGCTCGGAGTGGCGGGCCGCTGACGTGGTACCCGTCGCGCCACACACGACCAGGACGGACCACGAAGGGAACAGTGCATGGAACGGGCGGCCGTGTTCGACGTCGACGGAACCCTCGTCGACACCAATCACCTGCATGTGACGACCTGGTGGGAGGCGTTCCGGCAGGCGGGCCACCAGGTGCCGATGCACGCCATCCACCGTGCGGTGGGCCTCGCCTCCACCGACCTCATCGGGCACCTGCTGGGCGAGGACCGGGACACGGACCAGGACGCACAGCTGAGCGCCGCCCACAAGGCGCTGTACGGGCAGTACTTCGACCGCCTGCCGGCGCTGCCGGACGCCGGCGAGCTGCTGCGCCGCCTGGCCGGCGACGGCTGGAAGGTCGTCCTCGCCACCTCGGCGGGCGGCCCGGAGCTGGGCGCGCTGCGGCGGGCGATCGACGCGGACGACGCGATCGCCGCCACCGCCAGCGCAGACGACGTCGACGCCGGCAAGCCGTCGCCCGAGCCGGTGGAGCACGCCCTGGAACTGGCCGGGGTGCCGGCCGAGCGGGCGGTCTTCGTCGGCGACACCGTCTGGGACATGCGCGCGGGCAGCCGGGCCGGGGTGCGCTGCGTGGCGGTGCTGTGCGGCGGTCTGCCCCGCGCCGACCTGGCGGAGGCGGGCGCGGACGCGGTCTACGCCGACCCGGCCGACCTGCTGGCCTCCCTGAAGCGGAGCCCGTTCGCATGAGCCGCCGTGTCGTGGCTCACTTCCGGACGTACCGGCCGGTCACGCGGATACCCGGCGCCGCATGACCGCTGTGATCAGTACTGCCCGGGAGGCACTCCGGGGACGGCGGCCTCTGGCCTCGGTGTGGTGGGAGGCGTGCGCCGTGGGGCGGGCCGTGCGGGCCGCCTGGCAAAGCCCCGGACGGGAACGCGACCTGGTCGTGCAGTCGCTGAAGGCGGCGGGCGCGGCACTGATCGCCTGGGCCGTGGCGGGCGTATGGCTGGACGATCCGATGGCGCTGATGGCGCCCTGGGTCGCCCTCGTCCTCGTACAGGCCACCGTGTACAGCTCGATCCGGCAGGCAGCGCAGCAGTTCACGGCGATCTGTGTGGGCGCCCTGGTGGCCTCGGCGGCGCAGGCGCTCACGGACGACAACACCGGTGCGCTGATGTTGTCCCTGCCGGTGCTGATGCTGATCGCGAACTGGTCCCGCTTCGGCGGGCAGGGCATCTACACAGCGACCACCGCGGTGTTCGTGCTGGCCTCCGGCACCTCGGTCTCGGCCTCTGCGGTCGGGCACCGGGTGGGGCAGGCCGCGCTCGGCGCGGTCATCGGCGTCGCGGTCAACGCCTTCGTGCTGCCGCCGATCCATCTGCGGGACGTGCGTGAGAACCTCGCGGCGCTGGCCCGGGAAGCGGGGGACGTCCTGCACTCCGTGGCCGACGATCTGCGGCGGGCCGAATGGGACGCGCAGACGACGGCCGGCTGGTCGAGCGGTGCCGCGCGGCTGCAGCGGCGGCTGGTCGCCCTGGAGTCGGCCCGGTCGTGGAGCCAGGAGAGCCTGCGCCTGACCTACGGCCCGCTGCGCGCCCTGCGTCGAGCGCCCGCCCCCGTCCCGCCCGAGGAGGAGGACCAGCGGTGGAGTCGCGTCACGGGAAACATCACGGCGCTGACCCGGACGCTGACGGTGGCGGCCGACGAGCACCGGACGCCTGCCCCGCCCGACGGCCCGGTGCTGGACCTCTACGCGCGGCTGCTGAAGCTGATCGGCGACTCCTGTCACGCCGAGGCCGGCCTTCGTATGGGCGAGAGCGCCGAGAGCGGCCCGGAGGAGGCGACCGAGGCGACGATGGAGGAACTGCACCGGCGGCTGCAGGAAGGGCTGCGGGAGCACGCGGGGCGGGAGGCCGCCCCGACCGCGGTCCTGGGCACGCTGCTGCTGCAGGCCGAGAACCTGTGGGCCGACATCGTGCCTGAGCCCCAACAGCAGTGACACAGATCACCGCAAAACGAGACAGACAGTGGAACACCAGGAGCCCCTCCCCCGTTGAAGAGGGCGTGGGTACGGACGGGACAGTGTCCCCGGGCCTCACCTATTGCCCACAGGGACGATCGTTCGGCTGAAGCCCTGTGGAGCCTTTCGCCGAGAGGCGACCGCCGTCCGTATCCACCTCGTACCGCCCCGATCGTGATTCCCCCGTCGCGATCGGGGCTTCTTCTCGCGTGCCTCGGCGGCCAGGCGGGTACCCGGTGACCTCCCTACGGGCAAGCGGCCGAGAGGAGCGCAAGGTGAGCAGCGCAACGGGCAGCAGGATCGTGGTCACGGGTGCCACCGGCAACGTGGGCACCAGCGTGGTGCGGCTCCTGTCGGAGGATCCGGAGGTGGCGTCCGTGCTGGGGCTGGCCCGGCGGATTCCCGACTGGTCGCCGCCGAAGACCGAGTGGGCCGCGGTCGACCTGGCCTCGGAGCGGGCCGACCTGACCGGACACTTCGCCGGCGCCGACGCGGTGGTGCATCTGGCCTGGGCGTTCCAGCCGACGCACGACCCGGCGACGACCTGGCGCACGAACGTGCTCGGCTCCATCCGGGTCTTCGAGGCGGTGGCCGCGGCCGGGGTGCCGGCACTGGTGCACGCCTCGTCGGTCGGCGCCTACTCGCCGGGGCCGAAGGACCACGCGGTCGACGAGTCCTGGCCGACACACGGCTGGCCGGACGCCGCCTACTGCCGGGAGAAGGCCTACCTGGAGCGCGCCCTGGACACCTTCGAGCGCGACCACCCGGGTATCCGGACGGTACGCATGCGGCCGGCCTTCCTCTTCAAGCGGGAGTCGGCGAGCGAGCAGCGCCGCATCTTCGGCGGCAAGTTCCTGCCGGGGCCACTGGCGCGTCCGGAGCGCCTGCCCTTCCTGCCGGACATTCCCGGCCTGCGGGTGCAGGCGTTGCACACGGACGACGCGGCCAACGCGTACCGGCTGGCGGCGCGTTCCGACGACGCCAGGGGCCCCTTCAACCTCGCGGCCGAGCCCCCGGTCGACGCCGGGCTGCTCGGCGAGATGTTCGGTGCGCGTCCGGTGCGACTGCCCCGCACGGCGGCCCGCTCGGCGATCGCCGCCGCGTGGGGGCTGCATCTGCTGCCCGCCTCTCCGCACCTCTTCGACGCGGTGCTGCGGCTGCCGCTCATGGACTGCACGCGGGCGCGGGCGGAGCTGGGCTGGCGCCCGGAGCACACGGCCACGGAGGTGCTGGAGGAGTTCCTCCTGGGCTTCCAGCAGGGCGCGGGGGCACCCACGGAGCCCATGCGGGGGCGAAAGGTCGGCTGAGCCGGCCGGGCGCGAGGACGGGGCGGGCCCAGGCCCGCCCCGTCCTCGCTACTGCCCCGTCCTCGCTACACGTCGGCTCCGGTGCGCCGCATCACCCGGTCAGCCCGAGGACTCGTCGGGCGCCGGGTGTTCGGGGTGTACGGCGCCCGCCTGCGGTTCGCCCTGCCGGCCGGTCCCCGCCTCGTCCGTGTCCGGAACGTCGGTGGCGGGCCCGGCAGCCGGTTCCGCCGTGTCGTCGTGGACGTCGTCGGTGTCGCCGGTGTCGCCGGTCCGGGCATCCTCCTCGCCCTCGTCGTCCTCGGAACGCTGGCCCTGCTCGCGCTGCTCGCGCGTGGGCGCGGCGGCCTCCCACGGGTCGTCGCCGGTGCCGGCCTGCTGGTCGGGCATGTCCCGCGGGATGGGGGCGGCACCGTTCTCGCCCGGTCCCTCGAGGCGGTGGTCGGTCACGGCGCACTCCTTCTCACTGCGGTCCTGCCGGTCGTCCGAGCGGCATCGGGTACCTCCGCGACGGCCGGCGAAACCTCAGTGCGCCCGCTCGTCGAGCGCCGTGCGCCAGGCGGGCTCCGGGTACTCGGGGGCCGGCTCGGGACGCCGGCCGCCGCGCGAGAAGAAGTCGGCCAGCGGCAGGATCGCGGCGCCGACGGTGACCGCGTCCGGACCGAGCCGCCCCAGGTCGACCGTCACCTTCTGGGCGGGATGGCGCAGCGCGTACGACACCGCGTGGCGGCGTACGGCGGGCAGGAAGCGGGTGCCGAGCTGGAGTCCGGCCCAGCCGCCGATGAGGATGCGCTCGGGCTGGAAGAGGTTGATCAGGTCGGACAGACCGGCGCCCAGGTACTCGGCGGTCTCCTCCAGGACGGCGAGCGCGACCGGGTCGGCCGCCTCGGCGTCGGCCGGGTAGGCGGCGGCGAGCATCGTGGCCAGGGCGCTCTCCTCGTCGGTTCCTTCGGGCACCCGGCCGCCCTCCTCCCGCCAGCGGGCCAGCAGGGACTCGGCGCCCGCGTAGGCCTCCAGGCAGCCGAGCGCGCCGCAGCGGCAGCGGCGGCCTCTGACCCGGACGGTCAGGTGCCCCCATTCGACCGCCCGGCCGTGCTCGGCCTCGGGGGTGACGAGGCTGGCGCCGACGCCGGAGCCGAAGAGGACCACGACCGCGTTGCGGGCGCCGCGTCCGGCGCCGAACCACATCTCGGCCTGGCCGAGGGTCTTGGCACCGTTGTCGATGAGGTAGGGGACGGTGTCGGGCAGCGGGGAACCGGCGCGGAGCAGGGCCTCCAGCGGGACCGCGTCCCAGCCGATGGTCTGGCCGTGCACGACGGCTCCCCGGTCCGCGGTCTGCTCGACGATGCCGGGGACGCCGATTCCGGCGCCGAGCAGCCGCTCGGGTGCGAGGCCGGCCGCGTCCAGCACCTCGGCGATCCCGTCGCGGATGTGGCCGACGATCACCTCGACGTCGTACCGCTGCTGGGTCAGCGGACGCTCGGCGCGGGCCAGTTCGGTGAGTGTCAGGTCGAACAGCTCGACGCGGACCCGGGTCTCGCCGACGTCCACGCCGATCATGTGACCGCTGCCGGGGGCCACGCGCAGCAGGGTGCGGGGCCTGCCGCCGTCGGAGTCGACGCTGCCGGCCTCCTCCACCAGGCCGTCGGCGAGCAGGTCGGCGACGACGTTGCTGACCGAGCCGGAGCTGAGCCCGGTCGCCGGGCCCAGTTCGAAGCGGCTGAGCGGTCCGTCGAAGTAGAGCCGTTGCAGCACGGCCGTACGGTTGGCCCTTCTGAGGTCGCGCACCGTGCGCCCGTTCCGCCCCGTCATGTAGCTCCTCCCGTACCTTGCCCGGTCTGCAACATACCTCTCCAGGACTACGGCACGCGACTTCCCTCTCCTCTTAATTCATGCTATGAACTCGCGCTCGTGAAATTCGCTGGCGCCGCCCTTTCGCGGCTATCTACGCTAGGCGGAAACCTAGTATCCCTAGGTTTCGCCCGCCGGCCCGTCGACATGCGATCGGAGTTCCCCCATGAGAGCACTCACCGAGCAGGACATCCGCAATTCCTTCATCAACTGCTCGAAGGGCGAGGCCAAGCGCCTGGCCGTTCCTCGCGACCTCGGCGAGCGCCCCTGGGACGATCTCGACTTCCTGGGCTGGCGGGACCCCGGGGCTCCCGACCGCAGTTATCTGGTCACCGACCACGGCGAGCGCCTCACCGGCGTCGCCCTGCGGTTCCAGCAGGCTCGGCGCGGCTTCTTCCAGAAGAGCATGTGCGCGCTGTGCCTGACCACCCACCCCCGCGGCGGGGTGTCGCTGATGTCCGCGCGCAAGGCGGGCCCGGCCGGCCGCGAGGGCAATTCGGTCGGCCTGTACATGTGCACCGACCTCGCCTGTTCGCTGTATCTGCGGGGCAAGAAGACGCCGGAGAGCGGCGCGCGCTTCGAGGAGAGCCTCACTCTGGAGGAGCAGGTCGCCCGGACCCTGGGCAACCTGTCGGCCTTTCTCGCCAGGGTGTCCGCCTGACGTTCACGGATGCCCGCCGGCGTACGGCGCGTGAGAACCGCTACCGCCCCCTTTGTCCGGTTACCGTCCTGTCCGGATACGTTCGAGGCGCCTGGGGAAGGGAACAGCCCGAGGATGCGGGATGTACGTAAGAGCGCGGCGGCGGCTCTGCGGCGGGTGAAGTGGCTCAGGGACCCCATGGTCGTGCAGGCGCTCCGGTCGGCCGCCGCGGCCTCGATCGCCTATGTGATCGCGGTGCGGCTGACCCCCGACAAGTCGGCGGCGCCGCTCACCGCGCCCCTGACCGCGCTGCTGGTCGTCCAGGTCACCCTGTACGCCACGCTCAAGATGAGCTTCCGCCGGGTGAACGCCGTGGTGGCCGGTGTCCTGGTCGCCATCGCCTTCAGCCAACTCGTCGGACTGAGCTGGTGGAGTCTGGCCCTGCTGATCGTGGCGGCACTGGGTGTGGGGCACCTGGTGCGGGCGCACGAGTTCGTGGCCGAGGTGGCGATCAGCGCGATGCTGGTGCTCGGCGTGACCTCGCACGGAAGCCTGGCGTGGGCGCGGGTGGTGGAGACGCTGATCGGGGCGATCGTCGGGCTGTCGTTCAACCTGATCCTCGCCCCTCCGGTGTGGGTGGAGCAGGCCGGCGAGTCCATCGAGGGACTGGCCCGACGGGTGCGGCAGCTGATGCTGCGCATGGGCGAGGAGGCCGCCGACAGCACGCCGTTCCACGAGGCGGCGGCCCGGCTGCACGAGGCCCGCCGGCTCGACCACGACATCGGCGAGGTGGACGAGGACCTCCGTCAGGCGGAGGACAGCCTGCGGCTCAATCCCCGGGTACGCGAGGGACTGCTCCACCGGGTGGTCCTGCGGACCGGTCTGGACACCCTGGAGATCTGCACGGTGGTGATGCGGGTCCTCGCGCGCACCTTCACCGACCTCGCGAAGGAACGCGAACCGGATCCCCTGTTCCCGCCCGAGACGGGCGCCACCATCCAGCAACTGCTGTCCGAGATCGCCGACGCCGTGGTCAGCTTCGCGGTGCTGGTGACCACCAGCGCGAGCGAGGACGCCGAGTCCGCGGAGGAGCGCCTGACCGCCGAGCTGCGGCAGGCCGCGGTCACCCGGGACAAGCTGGCCCAGCTGCTCCTGACGGAGGTGCAGCGCAGTCCCCTGCACTGGCAGTTGCACGGCGCGGTACTGACCGAGGTCAACCGCATCATCGACGAGATGGACACCGAGCACCGCTCTCGCCGGCTTCTGGAGGAGCTGGACAACCACACGCGCGAGCTGCGGGAACGCATGCCGCGGCTGACCCGTCTTCGGGACGGGGCGCGGGCCCGGCTCCGGAAGCGGAACCGCAACGCCGCCGCGCGGCGTTCTCCTTGAGGAAGCGTCGTTCTCCTTGTCGTTCTCCTTGAAGAAGAGCTCGGGGAAGAGGACGAGGAACAGTGGACTCGGAAGAGGGGGCGTACGGATGACCGGCACCAGCGTGCGGATCGACGGGAACAGACTGCTGCTGCCGGGCGGTGCGGCGGTCCGCTTCGTCCGCACCCTGCGACTGCCCGAGACGGGTACTCACCCGCTGCCTCCGGGGCTCGGCGAGTTCCCGGTCCGCCGGGTCGCCGACTATGCCGACACCGTGCCCGAGGCGTGGCGGGCGCGCGGCGGCGTGATGCTGCCGGTGTACCTGCGCGAGGCCATGTGGCTGAGTTTCGCCGGCACGACGGAGCCCGCCGCGCTCCAGGTCGGGGTGGGCAAGGTGTGCGCGGTCTCGGGCAAGCCCTGGAGCGACCGGCTCGCCCGCGACCCGCAGAACTACGTGGTGCTCCCCCGCCAGCCCTGGCTGGACGGCATCAATTCCGGCACGGGCACGGTCCGCCAGTTCGTGGCGGTACCGCTCGGCATGGGGGCGACCGTCGAGGGCCAGGTCACCGGCGAGGAGGTCTGGGGCGGCGTCCAGCTGCAGGCCTTCGCACTGGGCGACGCCGAGCTGGCCCGCTGGCGCGAGGAGGAGCGGCGCCGGAGCGAACTGGCGCGCGGGGCGGCCCGGTCGGGGGGAGCCTACGGGGCCGCGATGCCGATGTCCGCCCCGGGCGCTGCCCCGGCCCACGCGGGCGCGGCCCGGGCCCGCTCCGCGCCGGCCATGGGGCTGGGTGTCGGAGGGTCCATGCGGCAGGAGGTTTACCGCGACGAACGTCCGCTGACGGACTGGGCCGAGCGGCCCGCGGGCCGGGTCTTCGTGCATCTGGTGACGCCGCCGCAGTGGCGGCGCATCACCGGTGAGGAGCCGCCGCCGTCCCCCGTGGACCGGGCCGCGTACACGCGGGCCGGGCTGCCCTGGTACGACTACTACGACCAGGACGCCCACGACCTCGCGCCGACCGATCCGCTCCAGGACGTCAAGCCGGTCGGGGACTGGATCGGGGACGACCACGAGCCGTGGCAGTCGCCCGTACAGCAGCAGGTCCGGCCGCTCAAGGACGCACCGGGCGCACCGGTGGAGGACGGGGACTGGTAGGCACGGGGCCGCCGACGAGGCGGGGGCCGCGGGACGGGGCCGGCCGCACCGGCCGGCG
>NZ_RAIF01000006.1:661842-679155 GCF_003671715.1 Streptomyces sp. E2N166
CCGTCGGTGCGCTGCCGTTGCAGGGCCCGGGGGCAGGACGCGGCGCTCGCCTGCGCCAGCAGCACGTGCATCCGCTCGGTGAGCTGCGCGACGTCGTCGGCGGGCGCGTGGAAGGGCAGGCGAACGTCGCCGTGGGAGCGGGCGCGCTCGATGCGCAGCGTCAGTCCGTGCCGGTCGACGGCGAGCGGCCGCACCCGGACCGCGCCGTGCAGGCTGTCGGCGTCGACGAGCCGGGTCAGCCGCTCCACGGCGTCACCGTGGCAGTCGGCGAGGTGGGTCAGCAGCCGGGCCTCGGCCAGGGCCAGCGGGTCCGGCCCGGCGGCGGTGAACTCGTCGAGGCCGACGACCACGGCACCGGACGGCTGCCGCAGCACCACGCGGGTGGGCGTGAACGCCAAGTGGCCGTCCTCCAGGACGAACCAGCCCGCGAGCCAGAGCCGCGCCCTGATCCGGCCCCGTACCGGGACGGGCGCCACGTCGGCGAACTCCAGCACGGCGGACGGCTCGCCGCGGGGCGCGCAGATCGCGGCCGCGAGCAGGGCGCTGTCCTCGGGCACGTGCAACAGCACCCGGCCGTCGTCGGCCACGGAGTGCGCGCCGACGAACTCCTCGCGGCCGCCCTCCGCGGTCACCGCGCAGGACCAGGCGGCGGCGAGTACGGAACGGGCCTGCTCCGCCGCGGCAGGCGCGGCCGTCCAGGTGTGGCTGTCACCCATCCCCGACCTCCTTCGTCAGTTCGTTGAGCACAGATCAGGTTCATTAGGTAAGGCTCACCTAACTTATAGGATGTCGAGGTGTGCGCCAACCAGGACGCGTGATCTTTGCGGAACTTTCCCAGTGCACCGGAGGGCGCTTTTCAGCGACTTGAGCGCGCGTTTCTGAGTGCAACGGGGGCGCTTACGGCGCGATGGCGCCCAGCAGGGCCCGCGCGCACAGGTCGCGCACCTGCTCACGGGCCGGCTCCGGATCCCGCAGCCACTCCAGGCAGACCGCGGTGGTGAACGCCAGCCAGCCGCGCACCGCCAGCCGTACGTCGGTCCGCACCTCGAAGGCCGGGCCGAACTCCGGGTCCACGGAAAGGGCTTCGAGGATCTGCCGCTCCTGTGCCGCGAGGGCCTGCCGATAGACCCGGCGCACCGCCTGGTCCCCGGTCGCGTCGGCACGGTGGAAGGCGCGGTATCCGTGCGCGTGGGCCCGTACGTACTCCAGGTACGCGTCGAGTCCGGCGGTGAGCTGCTCCCGGACCGGAACGCCGGGCACGGCCGCCGTCATCCTCAGCATGCGCTCGCTCTCGCGTTCGACGACCGCCGCGAAGAAGTCCCGTTTGGTCGGGAAATAGTGGTACAGCAGCCCCCGGGAGACGCCGGCGATCTCGGCGACCTGCTCGATCCACACGTCGTCGTAGGGGCTGTCCGAGAACAGCCGCGCGCCCACCGACAGCAACTGCTCCCGTCGCTCGCCGGTGCTGAGCCGGCGGCGCGTTCGCTCGCCCTGGTTCGCGGCCATGTGCGCACCTTACTTGACGTCGGTTCAACAACGGGACGAGACTGAGCGCGTTATTGAATCCATGTACAACAGGCTTGCCTCGGCACGTGCGACACGCCGCTGCGTCAAGGGAGATCGCGTCATGGCGGAGACGACGAACGGAACGGAACCGGACAGCCTGCCGAAGGGGTTCCGCAGCGCCGAGCTGGGCTGGCCCGAACTGCGTCGCCTCCCGCATCCGCCGTACCGGCTCCCCCTGCTGGGGGACGTGGTCGGCGCGAGCAGGCGCACCCCGATGCAGGACTCGCTGCGCTACGCCCGGCAACTGGGGCCGATATTCCGGCGGCGGGCCTTCGGCAAGGAGTTCGTGTTCGTGTGGGGCGCCTCGCTCACCGCCGACCTCGCCGACGAGGAGCGGTTCGCCAAGCATGTGGGGCTCGGCGTGGCCAACCTGCGGCCGATCGCCGGGGACGGGCTGTTCACGGCGTACAACCACGAGTCCAACTGGCAGCTCGCGCACGACGTCCTGGCGCCCGGGTTCAGCCGCGAGGCCATGGCGGGCTACCACGTGATGATGCTGGACGTGGCCGGACGGCTCACGGACCACTGGGACCGGGCGCAGGCGGCGGGACGGGCGGTGGACGTGCCCGGCGACATGACCAAGCTGACGCTGGAGACGATCGCGCGCACCGGATTCGGGCACGACTTCGGGTCCTTCGAGCGCGCCCGGCTCCATCCCTTCGTGACCGCGATGGTGGGCACACTCACCTACGCACAGCGCCTCAACACCGTGCCCGCCCCGCTGGCGCCGTGGCTGCTGCGCGGCGCGAGCCGCCGCAACGCCGCCGACATCGCCTACCTCAACCGCACCGTCGACGACCTGGTCCGCGCCCGCACGGCCGCCGCCGGCGACGGCGACGGCGACCTGCTCGACCGGATGCTGGAGACCGCCCATCCCGAAACCGGTGAGCGGCTGTCGCCGGAGAACGTCCGCCGCCAGGTCATCACCTTCCTGGTGGCCGGGCACGAAACCACCTCGGGCGCGCTCTCCTTCGCCCTGCACTATCTCGCGCGGCACCCCGACGTCGCGGCCCGGGCCCGGGCCGAGGTGGACCGGGTGTGGGGCGATACGCAGGCACCCGGCTACGAACAGGTGGCCAAACTGCGCTACCTTCGCCGGGTGCTGGACGAGTCGCTGCGGCTGTGGCCGACCGCGCCCGCGTTCGCGCGGGAGGCCCGCCGGGACACGGTACTGGGCGGTGAGTATCCGATGCGCCGCGGCGCCTGGGCGCTGGTGCTCGCGGGGATGCTGCACCGCGACCCGGAGGTCTGGGGACCGGACGCCGAGCGGTTCGACCCGGACCGCTTCGACGCCAAGGCCGTACGGTCGCGTGCCCCGCACGCCTTCAAGCCGTTCGGAACGGGGGCGCGGGCGTGCATCGGGCGGCAGTTCGCGCTGCACGAGGCGACACTGGTCCTGGGGCTGCTGCTGCGCCGCTACGAGCTGCGGCCCGACCCGGACTACCGGCTCCGGGTGACCGAGCGGCTGACGCTGATGCCGGAAGGGCTGCGACTGCGGCTGGACCGGCGGACCGCGGCCGGCCGTCCCGGGGCGGCGCCGGACCGCGCGTCCGGCGCCGAGGAGGCCGCCTCAGAGCCCCGCTGTCCAGTGCACGGGGTGGGTGACTGACCCCGGCAGTCTGGTACCGGAGCTGCCCCGGGCCGCGGTGAGCTGCGGCTGGGTGAGGAAGAAGGCGCCCGTCAGGTCCGCGTCCGTGAGGTCGGCGTCGCGCAGGTCGGCGCCGATCAGGTCCGCGCCCCGCAGATCCGCGCCGGTGAGGTCGGCGGCGATGAGGTACGCCCCGCGCAGATCGGCCCCACTGAGGTCGGCGCCCTTGAGCCGGGCGCCCATGAGGTCGGCGTTGCGGCGGTTCTTCTTCTTGCCGCGTTTCCCGGCCCGCACGAGTTCGCTGGTGCGCAGCAGCAGCGCGTTGACCCGCTGCCGGTGCTCGGCGACGTCGAGAGCGGCCAGTTCGTCGGGGGACCCGTCGGTGAGGCGCTCGGTGTCGGTAAGGGCGCGGCGCAGGTCGACGTGGACCGGGCGGGCCGCGGGCAGGGTCAGCGCCTCGGTCAGGTACCAGAGCAGTTCGTGCAGCTGGCGGACGACCGGGAACACGTCGAAGACGCGCCGGGTCCGCTCCGGCGGGCCGGTGCGCCAGTCCCGCCCTCCGAAGGTGACCTGCGAGACCTTCTGCCCGGCGCCGA
Organism: Streptomyces sp. E2N166; assembly: GCF_003671715.1. Classification (GTDB taxonomy): domain Bacteria; phylum Actinomycetota; class Actinomycetes; order Streptomycetales; family Streptomycetaceae; genus Streptomyces; species Streptomyces thinghirensis. Next base: position 665,593 of record NZ_RAIF01000006.1, read on the forward strand.
AGCAGTCGTAGACCGTGCAGCCGGTGAAGCCGCTCTGCCGCAGCCGCGCGTGGATACCGCAGCGGTGGTCGCCCTGAAGGTTCGGGCAGGGCTTTCCGGCGTCCTTGTCGATGGCGAAGTCCGCCGAGCGGGAGAAGGGCAGGGCCACGCAGCACAGGCCGAAGCAGCGCCCGCAGTCGCCGCGCAGTTCCGCCTGGTCAGTCGCCTTTTCTCGCATGACGTCGAGGATACGGGCCGCCGTCGCACCACCGCGCCGGCGGCCCCGGTCACGGTCGGCGGCGCCGGTCAGGCCTCCAGGGCGGTCAGGTCCAGCCGGGCCAGCCGCTCGGGGTCGGACAGGATGTAGAGGCCGGTGATGAGCCCGTCGACGACTGTGACGTAGGTGACCGACCGCGGACGTCCCTCGGACACGGCGACGGTCCCGACCGCGCCGTTGACCAGGACCAGACGTGCGAGACCGGCGAGATGGCGGAAGTGGAACGCCCCGGTGGCGACCGTCCGCGCGCCCCGCACCGTCTTCGACGCCGCCACTCCCGAGGCAAGCGCGCCGGCGTCGGCCCGCAGCACCACGTCCGGGTGGAGGACGGACACCAGGGCCTCGAAGTCGCCGGCGCGGCTGGCGGCCAGGAACGCCTCGACGGCCCGGCGCTGCCGGCCAAGATCCGGGTCGGCCGCGGGCGTGGCCTCCCGGGCCCGGCGCCGGGCCCTGCTGGCCAGTTGCCGGGTGGCGGCCGGGCTGCGCTCCACGATCGCCGCGATGTCGTCGAAGGGCACGGAGAACATGTCGTGCAGCACGAACGCCAGCCGCTCGGCCGGCTCCAGGGTCTCCAGTACGACCAGCAGGGCCAGGCCCACCGAGTCGGTGTGCAAGGCCTCCTGCTCCGGATCGCCCTGCGGCAGCGCCCTCAGCACGGGATCCGGGACAAAGGTGTCGAAGCCCTCGGCCATCGGCTCCTCACGTCGCGAGGTGCGTGAGCGCAGCATGTCCAGGCAGACCCGGCCGGTCACCGTGGTCAGCCAGGCGCCCAGGTTGTCGATGCCGTCCGCGCCGGCGCGGTCGAGGCGCAGCCACGCCTCCTGCACGGCGTCCTCCGCCTCGGTCAGTGAACCGAGCATGCGGTAGGCCACGGCCTTCAGCTGCCCCCGGTGCTCCTCGAACCGCTCCGCCAGACGCTGCCGCCCCCGCACGGACTGCCGCCCCCGCGCGTTCTGTTCCCCCGGCACGCGGCGCTCCCCCCGCTCCCCCGCCATGGCGCTACCGTCCGAAGACTTCGAAGGTCACCGCCGGCTTTCCGCCGAACCGCTCACCCGCCGCCTCGGCGAACCCGACGAGGAATCCGCGCACGTACGTCTCCGGGTCCTCGTCGGTCAGCACCTCGATGTACGTGCGGTGTTCGAGCAGGGAGCGCACCGCGCGCTCCAGCCCCGGCGTGGCGTCCACGGCGTGCGTGGGCGAGGACGAGCCCGCGACGGCGACCCAGCGCACGCCGTTCCAGGGTTCGAGGCCCTGCTCGGTCAGCTCCGGGAAGATCCACCGGTTGCCGGCGTCGCCCGCCGCGTCGAGCGTGGCACGGCCGACGGCGACGTGGTCCGGGGTGTTCCAGGCGACGCCGCCCCAGGTGTCCCGGTGGTTCATGGTGATGACCAGCTCGGGGCGGTGCCTGCGGATCGCGGCGGCGATGTCGCGGCGCAGGGCGGTGCCGTACTCGACGACACCGTCCTGGTGGTCGAGGAACTCCACCTCGCTCACCCCGACGACGGCCGCGCTCGCCCGCTGCTCCCGCTCGCGCAGGGGGCCGCACTCGGCGGGCGCCAGTGTGTCGATGCCCGCCTCGCCCCGGGTCGCGAGGACGTAGGCGACCTCGCGGCCCTCGTCGGTCCAGGCCGCGATCGCCGCCGAGCAGCCGTACTCCAGGTCGTCCGGGTGGGCGACGACGGCCAGGGCGCGCCGCCAGTCGCCGGGCATGGGCTCCAGTCGCGTGATCGTCGGCTCCGTCATGCCCGCACATTAACCCGTGCCGCTGACATCCCACCCGGAATCCGAACGCGTGGGCGTTCAGGCCTCGTCGCGGGCGAGTGCGAGCAGCCGGTCCAGGACGCGGGGGCCGCCGGCCCGTACGCCGTCGTGCTCGAACTCGTCGGTGACCCAGGTGCGCAGGCCGCGGATCGCGCGTGCCGTGGTCAGCGCGTGGCCGGTGTCGACGTACATGTCGTCGTGGTACACGGCGGCGGCGGCCGGCACCTCGTTGGCGGCGAGACGGGCCGGGTCGTACAGGGGCGTCCAGTCGGTGCGGGCGGCGAGCAGTTCGGCGGTCTCGCGCAGCGGGCGCAGCGCCGGGTCGCAGTCGAACATCCAGGGGTGGACGGACTCGCCGGTGAACAGCAGCGGTTCGTCGCCGGCGAGGGCCTTGGCGGCGTCGAAGCGCGGGAACTCGGCGCGGACCCGCTCGGCCGACCAGTCGGTGGGGCGCGCGTCCTGGCCGTAGATGGCCTCGTGGACCAGGGCGTAGAGCGGGTGGCCGGCGTACGACAGCAGGCCCTGGACCTGCTCCTGGAAGGCGTCGGACAGTTCGTGTCCGCTCGGGGTGCGGACGAAGGCGTCCTCCAGGAGGAAGTGCAGGCGGTGGCTGCCCTCGCCGCCGCCGAGGAGGATGCCGAGGGACTGGAAGGCCTCCACGGTGAGCCGGTAGCCGTTCGGCAGGACCACGTCGTGGGTGAGCAGGTGGTCGGCGATGCGGCGGGCACGCTCGACGTCCTGCGGGTAGCGGGCGTAGTGCGCGGCGACCTTGCGTTCGATGCGGGGGTAGGCGGCCCGGTAGACGTCGTCGGCGTGGGCGTCCAGGGAGGGCAGGCCGCCGGTGATCAGGGCGGTGCTCAGCCCTTCGGGGGCCAGCGACAGGTAGGCGACGGTGCAGAAGCCGCCGAAGCTCTGGCCGAGGACGGCCCAGGGGGCGCCGCCGGTGACCTGGGGGCGGATGGCCTCGCAGTCGCGGACGATGGCGTCGGCGCGGAAGTGGGTGAGGTAGGCGGCCTGCTCGGCGGGGCCGCCGCGCAGCGGGAGCGTCTGGCGGTTGGCGGGCGTGGAGGCACCGGTGCCGCGCTGGTCCAGGAGCAGCACCCGGTAGTCCTTCAGGGCACGGCCGAGCCAGGCGGGGCGGCCGATGAAACGGTTCGCCCCGAAGCCGGGGCCGCCCTGGAGATAGACCAGCCACGGCAGGTTCTGGCCCGTCCTGTCGCTCGCCACGGCCTCGCGGGCGTACAGCTCGATCGTCTCCCCGGAGGGGTTCGCGTGGTCGAGGGGCACGGTGAAACGGCGGTCGGTGAGGACGACGCCGGGCTGACGGTAGCTGACGCTCAACGGGGCTCCCGGAACGGATGGACCATACGGACGGATCTTTCGACCGTGTCCCAGTTCAGCACACGGTTCTGCGGTGTCCGACCCCCGGGAGGGGAAATTCGTGCTGAACGACGGGTCAGCGGGCGGCGAGGCTGGAGCGCCGCACGACCAGTTCGGGCTGGAGCACGACCCGCCGGTGCGTGTGGGCCCGGTCCGCGCCCTGCGACTCCGTCTCCTCCAGGAGCAGCTCGGCGGCCATGACGCCCATGGTGACGGCCGGCTGGCGCACGGAGGTGAGCGGGACGGCCGCGGCGGCGGCGAACTCGATGTCGTCGTAGCCGACGATCGCGAGGTCGTCGGGGACGCCGACCCCGGCGGCGTACACGGCCTGGAGCACGCCGAGGGCCAGGAGGTCGTTGGCGCAGAAGACGGCGGTCGGCCGGTCGGAGAGGCCGAGGAGGCGGGCGCCGGCGTCCCTGCCCGCGGCGACGTCGAGCCGCTCGGTGGGCAGTTCGCGCAGCGCGTCGGGACCGAGTCCGGCCTCGGCGAGCGCGTGCAGGGCACCGGTGCGGCGGTCGCGCACCTGGTTGAGGCCGGGCGGGCCGCTGACGTAGGCGATGGAGCGGTGTCCGGCGTCCACGAGGTGACGTACCGCCAGGGCGCCGCCGGCCACGTCGTCGACGGAGACGGAGCACTCGGTGGTGCCCTCGGCGACACGGTCGACCAGCACGAAGGGGATGTTGTGCCGCCGGAAGCCCTCGATGTTGCGGCCGGTGGCGTCGGCCGGGGTCAGCAGTACGCCGCGCACCCGCTGCTCGGCGAAGAGCGAGAGGTACTCGGCCTCCTCCCCCGGGTTCTGGGCGCTGTTGCAGACCATCACGCCGAGCCCGGCGTCGCGCGCGGCCCGCTCGGCGCCGCGCGCGACGTCGACGAAGAAGGGGTTGCCCATGTCCAGGACGAGCAGCCCCATGATGCGGCTGCGGCCCGCGCGCAGCTGGCGCGCGGACTCGCTGCGGACGTAGCCGAGCCGGTCGATCTCGGCCAGTACGCGCGCGCGGGTCTCGGTCGCCACGGTGTCCGGGCGGTTGATCACGTTGGAGACCGTGCCCACGGATACTCCGGCGGCTCGGGCGACGTCCTTGATACCCACCGAATGGGCCATCGGGCAGGGACCTCCAGGGTCGGGCTGGGCAACGCACCGGGACGTGGGCGGCCGGCAGACCTTCACACATTACCCGCGCCGGCCGGCGGAGGTCCCCGTCAGGCGGGCAGCCGGAAGCGGGCGGCATGGCGGGACGCGCCGACGGAGGGCTCCCCCGGCCCGGGTATGCCGACTACCCTGCGGTTCATCCGATGATCACGATGTCCGAGCCGGCCGATCACAAGGAGCCGCGATGCGTGTGGCCCTGTTCCTGACCTGCGTCAACGACACGTTGTATCCGGACACCGGCCGTGCCGTGGTGCAGCTTCTGACCAGACTGGGCGTCGAGGTCGACTTCCCGATGGCCCAGACCTGCTGCGGGCAGGCGCACTACAACACCGGGTACCGGCACGAGGCGGAGCCGCTGGCCCGGCGCTTCTCGGAGGTGTTCGCGGAGTACGAGACGGTCGTGACGCCGTCGGGTTCCTGCGGCGCGATGGTGCGGGAGCTGTATCCGCGGATGGGCGAACGGGCGCGGGCGGAGGGGCGCGGCGGCGCGCTCGCGGCCACTCTGGCGCCGGTGGTGCCGAAGACGTACGAGCTGACGGAGTTCCTAGTGGACGTGCTGGGGGTCACGGACGTGGGGGCGTACTACCCGCACACGGTGACGTACCACCCGACCTGCCACGGGCTGCGGAGTCTGGGTCTCGGCGACCGGCCCCGGCGGCTGCTGGAGGCGGTGAAGGGGCTGGAGCTGGTCGAGCTGCCCGGCGCCGAGGAGTGCTGCGGCTTCGGCGGCACCTTCGCCGTGAAGAACCCCGACGTGTCGGCCGCGATGGGCGCCGACAAGGTGCGCAACGCCGAGTCCACCGGCGCCGAGGTGCTGTGCGCGGCCGACAACTCCTGCCTGATGCACATCGGCGGGACCATGACGCGGCTGCGGACGGGCATGCGGCCGGTGCACATCGCGGAGATCCTGGCGGGCACGGAGGAGGCGGTGACCGTATGAGCGGGACCCATCTGGGGATGCCGTCCTTCCCCGAGGCGGCACGGGACGCCGTACACGATCCGACGTTGCGCGGGAATCTGCGGCACGCGACGCACACCATCCGGGACAAGCGGGCGCGGGCGGTCGCGGAGCTGGACGACTGGGCGCGGCTGCGTGAGGCCGGGAAGCGGATCAAGGATCACACGCTGCGGTATCTGGACCGGTATCTGGTGCGGGTGGAGGAGGCGGTCACGGCGGCCGGGGGGACCGTGCACTGGGCCGCCGACGCCGAGGAGGCCAACCGGATCGTCGCGGATCTGGTGAAGGCGACCGGGGAGTCGGAGGTCGTCAAGGTCAAGTCGATGGCGACGCAGGAGACCGGTCTCAACGAGGCGCTGGAGGCGGAGGGCATCCGCGCCTACGAGACCGATCTCGCCGAGCTGATCGTGCAGTTGGGCGGGGACCGGCCCTCGCACATCCTGGTGCCGGCGATCCACCGCAACCGCGGCGAGATCCGGGACATCTTCCGCTCCGAGATGGGCGAGTGGGGCCGGCCGGCGCCCGAGGGTCTCACCGACACGCCCGCCGAACTCGCCGAGGCGGCCCGGCTGCACCTGCGGGAGAAGTTCCTGCGCGCCAGGGTCGGCATCTCCGGCGCCAACTTCATGGTCGCCGAGACCGGCACCCTCGTGGTCGTGGAATCCGAGGGCAACGGCCGGATGTGCCTGACCCTGCCCGAGACCCTGATCTCGGTCGTCGGCATCGAGAAGATCGTGCCCACCTGGCGCGATCTGGAGGTCTTCCTGCAGACCCTGCCCCGCTCCTCGACGGCCGAGCGGATGAACCCGTACACGTCCATGTGGACCGGCACCACCGACGGGGACGGCCCTCGCACCTTCCACCTGGTCCTGCTGGACAACGGCCGCACCGACACCCTCGCCGACGAGGTCGGCCGTCAGGCACTGCGCTGCATCCGCTGCTCGGCGTGCCTGAACGTCTGCCCGGTCTACGAGCGGGCCGGCGGCCACGCCTACGGCTCGGTGTACCCGGGGCCGATCGGCGCGATCCTCAGTCCGCAACTGCGGGGCACGGGCAGCGAGATCGACGCGTCCCTGCCGTACGCGTCCTCGCTGTGCGGCGCCTGCTACGAGGTGTGCCCGGTCGCCATCGACATCCCCGAGGTGCTGGTCCACCTGCGGGAGCGGGTGGTGCAGGGCGGCCCTGCCGTCCGGCAGGGCAACCGGGTCGTCCTGAAACCGGCCAGGGGGCATGCGGCCGAGCGGGCGGCGATGCGGGCGGCGCGGTGGGCGTTCACGCACCCGGGCGCGCTGCGCGCCGGGCAGCGGCTGACGTCGCGGACCCGGCGGCTCCATCCCCGTACGCTCCCCGGACCGGGCCGGGCGTGGAGCGGCAGCCGGGATCTCCCCGAGGTTCCCGCGGAGCCGTTCCGCGACTGGTGGCAGCGCACGCGCGATGGGAAGGACGGGGCGAAGTGAGCAGCAGGGAACGCGTTCTGGGCCGGGTACGGCGCGCTCTCGCGGACGTGCCGGCCGACGGGGCTCCGGTCTTGCGGGACTATCTGCGCGAGCACGGGCGGCGCGGCGCCGACGAGACGGTGGAGCTGCTCGCCGGGAACCTGGCGGACTACCGGGCGATCGTGCACCGGTGCACGGACGCGCAGTTGCCCGAGGTGCTGATGCGGCTCCTGGCGGCACACGGCTCGCAGAGCGTGGTGGTTCCGCCGGAGCTGCCTCCGCACTGGCTCAAGGCGGTCGACGCGACCCGCGTCCACGACCGCGCCGCGAGCACCCCGCAGGACCTCGACCGGGTCGACAGCGTGGTCACCGGCTGCGCGGTCGCCGTCGCCGAGACCGGCACCATCGTCCTGGACGGCTCCCCCGACCAGGGCCGCCGCCGCATCACCCTCGTCCCCGACCACCACGTCTGCGTCGTACGGGTGCCGGACCAGGTGGTGTCATCGGTTCCCCAGGCCCTCGAACGCCTGGACCCCGTCCGCCCGTTGACCTGGATCTCCGGTCCGTCGGCGACCAGTGACATCGAGTTGGACCGGGTCGAGGGGGTGCACGGTCCGCGCACGCTGGAGGTGGTGCTGGTGGAGGGGTGAGCGGGCAGGCGGTGATCGGTCCCCGGCGGTGACGCTGGGGACGAGCCTGGTGACGGCCCGGCGGGCGCCGCGTACGCCGGCGGCCGGTGCGGTGGCGCAGGCCGCGTGAGCCGGGAGCGGCAGGGGGTGGCCGTCGCGACGGCCACCCCCTCCTCTCGTTGTTCGCGGTTCCTCGCGCGACGTGCCGGTCTCTGCCTAGTCGGCCTTGGCGTACTCCTTGGCCATGCCTCCGGCGAAGTCGTACACGACGCACTGTCCGTCGCCCACGACCCAGGCGTCGTGGCCGGGCGAGCAGACGAAGACGTCGCCGGGGCCCACCTCGCTCTCGGCGCCGTCGTCCATGCGGACGTGCAAGCGTCCCTCGACCACGTAGCAGTTGTGGTGGATCATGCAGCTGTCGGTGCCCGCGAGGGGGGCGACGGACTCCGACCAGCGCCAGCCCGGCTCGAAGGTGGCGACGGCGAAGTCGAGCCCTTCCATGTGCACGGCCTCGATGTGCCCGCGAGGGAAATCGCGCCGCTCGTCCGGCTTGTCGAGCGTCTTTGCCTCGAACATGACGCTTCTCCTTTCCATGGCCCCACCACTCCATCGTCCGCCTGTCAACTCGGGGCCGCCATCCGGGGGACGCGCGGGGTCAGCGCGGGGTGCCGCACAGACGGGCGAAGCGTTCGGCGTCCACGTTGCCGCCGGAGAGGATCACGCCCACGCGGCCGGGCAGCGGGCCGGCGCGGCCGGTGAGGAGGGCGGCCAGCGGGGTGGCACCGCTCGGTTCGAGTACGGTCTTCAGCCGTTCGAAGGCGAAGCGCATCGCGTCCCTGATCTCGTCGTCGCTGACCAGCACGATCCCGTCGAGCAACCGCCGGTTGAGGAAGAAGGTCAGCTCGCCGGGGGTGTGCAGGGCCTGGCCGTCGGCGATGGTGCGCGGGACCGGGACGGTGACGCGCCGGCCCGCCTCCAGGGACCGCTTGGTGTCGTCACCGGCCTCCGGTTCGACGCCGACGACCCGGGTGCCGGCGTGCAGGCCCTTGACGGCGGTGGCGCTCCCGGCGATCAGTCCGCCGCCGCCGACCGGTGTGATCAGGGCGTCCAGTGGTCCCGTCTCCTCGACGAGTTCGAGGGCGGCGGTGCCTTGTCCGGCGATGACGTGCGGGTGCTCGTAGGGCGGGATCAGGCTCAGCCCGCGTTCGGCGGCCAGGGCCTCGGCGACGGCGACACGGTCGCCGGTGTAGCGGTCGTAGGTGACGATCTCGGCGCCGTAGCCGGCGGTGGCCGCCCGCTTGGAGGGTGGCGCGTCCTCGGGCATGACGATCACGGCGGTGGTGCCCAGCTCGCGCGCGGCGAGGGCGACCGCCTGGGCGTGGTTGCCGGAGGAGTAGGCGGCGATGCCGCGGGACAGCTGCTCCGGCGTGAGGCGGGAGGCCGCGTTGTAGGCGCCGCGGAACTTGAAGGCGCCCACCCGCTGCTGGTTCTCGCACTTGAGGAAGATCTCAGCGCCCGCCAGGGCGTCCAGGGTGCGTGAGCGCAGCACCGGGGTGCGGTGCGCGACGCCCCGGAGGCGGGCGGCGGCGGAGCGGACGTCGTCGAGGGTGACCGGTGGGGTGGTGGTCGTCACGCGTGTCCTCCAGCGGGGTCGGCGGCCGGGTCGGCCGCGGCGCGGGCCTGGGAGAGGTAGTTGTAGGCGGAGGCCCGGGAGATGCCGAGCCGGGCGGCGACCTGCTCGACCGAGCGGCGTACGGCGAACACGCCGCGCCCGTCCAGGTCGCGGAACAGCTCGAGTCGCTGTGCGCGCTCCAGCGCCGCCCAGCTCCTGTCCCGCCGCAGCGGGTGGGCGTCCACGATGGCGTCGACCACCGCGTCGATGTCGTCGGCGAAGGTGGTCGCCGGTGGGTCGGCGGAGGTGGCCGCGGTGCCGGCCAGGGCGCCGAGCAGGGACTGGGCCCGGTCCACGGCGGTGACGTCCAGGTTGACGCACAGGGCACCGAACACGGCCCCGGTGGAGTCGCGCAGCACCATGGTCGAGGACTTCAGCAGGATGCCGTCGGCCGTCCGCGTGACGTAGTTCAGCTCGTCCCGGGCCTCGTCGCCGCGGGCCAGCACGCGCATGCCGATCTCGCTCATGGCCCCGCCCACCGTCCGCCCGGTCACCGAGCCGGCGACGGCCACGACCGACCGCTCGGGGCGTCGGTAGTCGTGCAGGACCACCTCGCAGACCGGGCCGAACGTCGCCGCGACGCCGTCCACGACGGGGCGCAGGGCGGCGAGGACCGCGTCCCGTTCGGCGTCCAGGGCGGGTTCGCTCATCAGGGGCCTCCGTACTCGAATCCCGGAGACTCAAGACTACACGTCCAACGGATGGACTGACAGTCCAGACCCGACCACGGCCCGCGGTCGACGTGCGTCGGAGGCGACGCCCGACCGGCGGCCACTGGGCGTCCCGGCGGATCGACACGGCCTCCTCTGCGGCCTCGCACTCGGACCCGGACTCGCCGTCACCACGGTCCTGTCGCCGCGCCGCCGGTTCTGACACCCTCTGCGGCACCGTCCTGCCCCGCGCTCACACGGAGGGTCGATCCCATGCCCAAGGACGCCAGGTCCCCGAAGAAGCTGCGCAGCAATCGTGCCGCGCTCACACACAAGGTCACGTACGCGCTGCGTCATCCCGAGCGCGTCGGCCCCTACGTCCGCCGGGCCGGCCGGGACGCGTGGCTGCGGATCAAGCACCCGGACCACGTCGGCTACTACCGGGCCGTGATGGCCTCCGACGCCCGCCGCAACCCGGAGGCCGCGGTCGGCAGCCGGACCCACGACCGATGGCTGGCGCTCGGCCAGATGCAGTTCGAGTACCTGATCGAGCACGGACTGCGTCCCGAGCACCACATGCTCGACATCGGCTGCGGCAACCTGCGCGGCGGCCGGCACTTCATCGACCACCTGGACGCGGGGCACTACTACGGCATCGACATCTCGCCGGACATCCTGATCGCCGCCAAGAAGACCCTGACCGAGCACGGCCTCCAGGCCAAGCTGCCCCACCTGACCATCACCGGGGACCTCACCCTGGACTTCCTGCCGGACGACCACTTCGACGTCGTACACGCGCACAGCGTCTTCTCGCACTCGCCGCTGAACGTGATCGAGGAGTGCCTCTCCCACGTCGGCCGCGTCCTGACCGGCACCGGGTTCTTCGACTTCACCTTCGACCGCACCGAGGGCACCGAGCACCAGGTGCTCCGCGAGGACTTCTACTACCGCACCGACACCCTGCTCACGCTGGCCCGCAGGCACGGCCTGCACGCGCGGTTCATGGCGGACTGGGAGAAGCGGTCGCACGGCCAGTCCAAGATCCGCGTCAGCCGCTCGCCGCTGCCGTCGTAGGCGCGGACAGCGACACCCGGGCCGGGCCGTCCGCCCGGTCCCCAAGGGCGTGACTCAGGGGCGCGGGTTGGTGCGCCGCCAGCCGGGCCGGGCGTCCGCGCCGCGGCGGCCGGCCGCGGCGGCGCAGCGGGGGCAGACCCGGCGGACCGCGTCGGCCGCGCCGCCGGACTCGGGCAGCACCTCGGTCCAGGTGACCGCCGGAAACCTGGACAGCCGCGAACGGTTGAGGGACAGTCCGCACACGGTCTGGTTCATGCCCTGCTCCCACGCGTGCACCTCGCCGGACGGCAGCCAGCGGCCGTCCTCCGGGTCCCACCAGCGGCCGGAGGCCGCCACCTCGTAGCGCCGTGTCCTCGCCATCGGCTCGGCCCGCCGCCTTTCTCACCCATGTACCCGCTTACCGTCCGTTCCGGGTGCCCCGGACGGTCGACGCCCACACGCGCGTACCCCCTCCTGTGTGATCACTCCGCAAGTCCTGCCGATTTCGGGTGTTTTGTCTGCTTAGCATGCGGGGTCCGCGCATCGCGGGTCGGCGCCACCGCGCGGCGAGGCCCGGGCTCGGACGGCGCATACCGGCTCGCCCCGACGCGAGTACCCCGTGCCGGCGTGCGTGGGGCGACCGCCCGGGGCCCACCCGGTTACCCGTGCCGCTCGCCCATGGACCGCCCGCCCCGTACGAGAGGACACCAGATGGCGCCCACGGGCCGTCACAGCCGACTGGCCGAGCACGCCTTCTCCCCGCACGACGCCGTGATGGGCGCCGCCGCCCGGCACCTGGGCCGCCGGCGCTTCCTCACCGTCACCGCGGCGGCCGCCGCGCTCGCCTTCTCCACCAACCTGCCGGCCCGCGGCGCGGCCGCCGCCCCGCTGCGCAGCGCCCGGATCAGCAGCGACCCGTTCACCCTCGGCGTCGCCTCCGGCGACCCCCAGCCGGACTCGGTGCTGCTGTGGACCCGGCTGGCGCCGGAGCCGTTCCTGGAGGACGGCGGGATGGGCACGGAGCGGGTCACGGTCGAGTGGGAGGTGGCGCTCGACGAGTACTTCGCCGCCGTCCTGTTCCGGGGCACCGCCGACGCGCACGCCGAGTACAACCACAGCGTGCACGTCGACGTGAAGGGCCTGACACCGGGCACGGTGTACTACTACCGCTTCCGGACCGGCGTCTGGCTCAGCCCGGCCGGCCGCACCCGCACCGCGCCGCCGGCGGGCAGCGCCACGTCGGGGCTGAAACTGGCGGCCGTCGCCTGCCAGGCCTACCAGGACGGCTACTACACGGTGCTCCGGCACCTCGCCCAGGACGACGTCGACGTGGTCTTCCACCTCGGCGACTACCTGTACGAGTACGCGGTCAACTCGGAGGGCGGGGAGCGCCGCTACACCGACGTCGTGCTGCCCGACGTGTTCAACCGCGAGACGATGACCCTCGCCGACTACCGGCTGCGCTACTCGCTCTACAAGAACGACGAGGACCTCCGGGCGGCCCACGCCGCGCACCCCTTCGTGGTCACCTGGGACGATCACGAGACCGAGAACAACTACGCCGGCAGCATCCCGGAGAACTCCATCCCGCCGGAGGAGTTCCTGCTGCGGCGGGCAGCCGCCTACCGCGCGTTCTGGGAGAACCAGCCGCTGCGCGCCGCACAGCTGCCGCAGGGCCCGGACGCGCAGCTGTACCGCCGGCTGCACTGGGGCACGCTCGCCCAGTTCGACATCCTCGACACCCGGCAGTACCGCTCCGACCAGGCCTACGACGACCGCCCGCACGCCCCCGGGCCCGAGTCGGACGACCCGGCACGTACTATCACCGGCACCGCGCAGGAGCAGTGGCTGCTCGGCGGCTGGCAGAGCTCGACCGCGCTGTGGAACGTGATGCCCCAGCAGGTCTGCTTCTCACAGCGCAAGTTCGACGTGACCGCCGACGCGGCGCTCTCGATGGACGCCTGGGACGGCTACCGCGCCTCGCGCGCCCGGGTCGTCGCCGGGGCGAAGGCCGCCGGGGTCGAGAACTGGCTGATCCTCACCGGCGACGTACACGTGGGCTACGCCCTCGACGTCAAGGAGAACTTCGACGACCCGGCGTCCGCCACCGTCGGCACGGAGGTCACCTGCACGTCGGTGGCCAGCGGCCGGGACGGAGTGGAGCGGCCCGCCAACTGGGACCTGTACATGCAGGCCAACCCGCACATGAAGTACTACGACGGCAGGCGCGGCTACGTCCGGGTCGAACTCGACCGCCAGGCCGCCCGCCTCGACTTCAGGACGGTCTCCGCCATCAGCACACCCGGCGCTCCCATCAGCACGGCCGCGTCCTTCGTCACCGAGGCGGGCGCCCCGGGGCTGAACCCCGCCTGAACCCGGCCCGGCGTGCGCGTCCGCGTACTGCACTTGCCGTCCGCCGCGTCCCCCATCGCGCGAAAGACGCCCGGACCCGGCATTCCCGCGGATCTTTCCGGCAAGGACTGTGACTTCGCCGCAGTCGCACCGTAAACCACGGTCACTCACCGATCCCCGCTGTCTCGCACAGCCCTCGAAGGAGGCACATCGCATGGTCGGCAGACATGCCGCGCGCAGCCGCCGCGCAGCCCTGACCGCGCTCG
>NZ_RAIF01000006.1:679669-689391 GCF_003671715.1 Streptomyces sp. E2N166
GGGCCAGAACGTGGGCGTCCGCGTCTCGCCGGACCGGCCGCGGGTGCTGGAGGACCTCGTCGGCGGCGACGCCTACTACATCGACGGTCAGGCCCGCTGCTCGATCGGGTTCTCCGTCACCAAGGACGACCAGCAGGGATTCGCCACGGCCGGTCACTGCGGCGCCCCGGGCGCCACCACCACCGGGTTCAACGAGGCCGACCAGGGCACCTTCCAGGCCTCGACCTTCCCCGGCAAGGACATGGCCTGGGTGGGCGTCAACGCCGACTGGACCGCCACCCCGGACGTGAAGGCGCAGGACGGCGAGAAGGTGCGGGTCGCCGGCTCGGTGGAGGCGCTCGTGGGCGCGTCCGTGTGCCGTTCCGGCTCCACCACCGGATGGCACTGCGGCACGGTCCAGCAGCACGACACGAGCGTCAGCTACCCGCAGGGCACCGTCGACGGGCTGACCGGGACGACGGTGTGCGCCGAACCCGGCGACTCCGGCGGCCCCTTCGTCGCGGGCGCCCAGGCGCAGGGCACCACGTCCGGAGGCTCGGGTGACTGCGCCAACGGCGGGACCACGTTCTACCAGCCGATCAACCCGCTGCTCAGCGACTTCGGCCTCACCCTGAAGACCACCTCCGCCTCGGCCGGGACCCCCGCGCCGCAGGACAACGCGGCGGCGGACGCGTGGGCGGCGGGCCGGGTCTACGAGGCGGGGGCCACGGTGTCCCACGCCGGCCTGCGGTACCGGTGCCTGCAGAACCACCAGGCGCAGGGTGTCTGGTCGCCGGAGAGCACACCGGCCCTGTGGCAGCGTGTCTGACGGACGGTGAGCCGCCGTACGGCGGCGGGCGCGGGGCCGCTGCCGGAGGCGGCCCCGCGCCTTCGTCATTCCTCGGCGAGGAACGCGTAGGCGGTGGCGATGAACGGGTCGCGGGCGCGGAACCGCCGGGTGCACACCGCGGCGAGGGCCGTGCCGGTGTCGGGCCGGAAGCCCAGGAACGCCTGCTGGCCGAGGGTGGCGCCGCTGTGGAAGTACATCGGCCCGCCGTCGGTGGGGTGCCGGAACCACGCCGCCGTGTGCACGTGCCGGTGTCCCAGCCCGCGCCTCAGCACCGGCACCCGTACCGCGCGCAGCGCGCCGGCGGCCGGTGAGCCGGCCGGGTCGAGGTGCGCCTCGAGGAAGGCGAGCAGGTCGTACGGGGTGGACCGGACGGCACCGGCCGCCTGGAAACCGCCCGCGTCGAAGGCCGGGACGGGGGTGCGGCCGTCCTTGCGGTGCCCCGTGGCGTCGGTCTTGGGATCCTCCGCGCGCAGGGCCGTACCGTTCAGGCCGAACGGGCGCAGGATGTAAGCGCTGAGCAGGTCCTCCCATGCCGTGCCGGTGGCCGCGGCGACGGCGTGTCCGAGCACGGAGACGCCGTAGTTCGAGTAGTGCCAGCGGGTTCCGGGGCGGTGCTTCGGGCGGTGCCGCAGGAAGGTGCCGGTCAGCCGTTCGGCCGGGTAGCGGGCGTAGGGGTTGGTGCGCCAGGCGGGCAGGGCGCGGGGGACGAAGTCGGCCGGCAGGGCGGGCAGTCCCGACGTGTGGGTGATGAGGTGGGCGAGCGTCACGGGGCCGGGGCCGGCCGGGCGGGTGGGGTCCAGACAGACGGCGGCCGGTTCGCCGCCGGTGAGCACACCGCTCCGGATCAGCCGGGTCAGCAGCAGTCCGGTGAACGTCTTGGAGGCCGACCCGATCTCGTAGCGCAGGTCCTCGCGGGGAACGGCGGGGGGCGGGGCGGTGCCGCCGGTGTGCAGGGTGCGCCGGCCGCGCCGGGAGACGGCGAAGACGACGTCGGGTGCGTCGGAGGCGTCGACGGCGTCGACGAGCCGTTCACCCAGGGCGCCCTTGTCGGCGGGTCCGGGGCGTGCGCGCTCCGGTGGGGCGTCCTCGTCGGTGGGTTCGCCCGGCCAGGGCGTGGGGCGGTCCGTCATGAGCCGGTGTGCGCCAGCTCGGTGAGGGCGCGGGAGGTGGCCAGCAGGGAGGCGAAGGCGGCGACCAGCGTCGGGTGGTAGACGATGTCGAACACCGCCTCGGGATCACCCTCGGGCATCGTCCGTACGGCGGGCATGGCACCGTCGGGCTGCTGCGCGGCGGCGAAGCCCTGCCAGGCGGACTCGTCGAGGGTGGGCCGGGGCAGGCAGGCGTCCACGACGAGGAGTTCGCCGAGCAGGTCCCAGCGTTCGAGGTCCAGCCAGTCGTCGATCCAGACCGGGAGCCAGGTGGCGAGATAGTCGGCGATGGCGGGCGGCAGGCCGTCGGGGTTCTCGCCCCAGTCGGTGAGGTGGAAGACGGTGTGGGTGATGTCGTAGGCCGTGTGGCCCTCGACCGTCCAGGGTTCGGGGGTGCCGGCCAGCCAGGTGGTGGCCACGAGGCCGGCCTCGGGCGGCCGGGCCGTGAGGCCGAAGCGGCGTTGGAAGGCGGACAGGCCCAGGCGCCGGGTCGGTGTCACCGGGAACCGCGTCCAGCTGTCCAGCCGGTGGTTGAGCACCGTGGCCCGCTCCACCTCGGGCTGGCTGTAGCCCAGCTCCTTGAAGGGCAGGTACACCTCGAAGGGGACCGGCGAGAACGGCTCGATGCGCTGCCCGCGCACCAGCATGCGGCCGCCGTCCAGGGTTTCGCGCCAGGTGTGGTCGAGCAGTTGGCGGGCGAGTTGCGCCTGCCGGGAGCCGGCGACGCCCTCGCGGAAGAGCACCTTGCAGATCAGGGCGAGTTCCCCGATCGGCTTGAAGCGTTCCAGGAAGCCGATCTCGGGGTCCACGTCCGGCTCCAGCCGGAAGCCGTCGCGGTGGGCCCACAGCCACTCCAGGGCACCGGCTCCTACGCGGTGGATCAGGCGGGTGTCCGTCATCCCGGCACTCCTTGTCCGGCGCGGTCCACGTCCCTCAGCCGTGCCGTGGTGAGGGCCGCCGCGAACGCCGCCATCAGGGTGGAGTGGTAGCAGTCGGTGAAGGCGTAGGGGGCCGCGCCGTCGGCGGACCCGGCGGCATCCTGGACGGCGCCCTCCTCGGGAATCGCGCCGGAGGTGTGCTGTGCCGCCGCGACGCGCTGCCAGGCGTCGTCCAGGACGGCCGGGTCCGGCGGGCTCGGCACGCTCGCCGCCACTGCCAGCAACTCGCAGCTCAGGTCCCACATCCGGGCCTCCAGGCAGGTGTCGAGCCAGGGCGGCAGCCAGTGCCGCAGATAGTCCGCCAGGTCCGGTGGCACCCCCTGGGCGGCGCGTCCCCATTCGGTGAGGTGGAAGACGACGTGGGTGAGCGCGTAACCGGCCGCGCGTTCGAAGGTCCAGGGTTCCGGCAGGCCGCCCAGCCAGGTGCGTCCCAGCGCCTGCGGTACCCGGCCGTGCGGGCTCAGGCCGCTGCGCCGCTCGGCCTCGATGACGCCGAGCCGCCGGGTGGGGTACT
Organism: Streptomyces sp. E2N166; assembly: GCF_003671715.1. Taxonomy (GTDB): domain Bacteria; phylum Actinomycetota; class Actinomycetes; order Streptomycetales; family Streptomycetaceae; genus Streptomyces; species Streptomyces thinghirensis. The sequence continues at coordinate 683,099 of NZ_RAIF01000006.1, forward strand.
GCTCGGTGAGCCGCCAGCCGCGGGTCCGGGCCACCACGGCGGCGGACGCCTCGTAGCCGGTGTGCCGGCGGCCGGCCGAGGCGAAGGCCGCGTACACCTCCAGCGGGTAGGTGGCGAAGGGCTCCAGCGACTGCATCAGCAGGAACAGTTCGCCCTGGCGGGTCTGCTGCCAGGCGAAGTCCAGCAGGTCGGACACGCGGGTGTGGACCGGGTCCGACGGCGGGGTGCAGGCGGACACGGACGCGCAGACCTGGGCCAGTTCGCCCAGTGGTTTCCAGGTGCGGTTCACCTGGCCGTCGGCGGCCAGCGCGTCGTCGCCGAGGGCGAAGCGGTCGCGGTGGGCCCACACCCACTCCAGTGCGGTCTCCTCGACCTCCCGGACGCTCACAGGAGGACTCCGGCCGGCATCAGCCGTGCCGCCTCCAGTTGCAGGGCCACCCGCGGGTCGCTGCCGCCCATGAGCCGTACGAAGTCGAGGCCCGCCTCCAGACCGAGGCTGTCGGGCACCCCGTCCAGGAGGGTGAGCCAGCGCCCGGCTCCGGCGGCCTGCTGCCAGTCACGGCGGCGTACGGCCCGTACGAAGCCGCGGGCGACGTCCACCGGACGGCGCCGGGCCGCACGGGTCACCGCGCACTCCTCGCCGGGCAGCGCGAGCGGGGCGAGTACGGCGAGCTGGTGGGTGAGCAACTGCCAGCCCGCGTCGTCGAGCCAGCCGGCGCCGGGTTCCGCGCCCGGGTCGTCGGCGAGCGGGTCGGTCAGGGGTTGTTCGAGCCGGCGCAGGGCACGGGCCATGGCCCAGTGGCTCCATACGACGGCGGGGGCCGCGTCGTCACGCGGCGGATGGGCCGCCACCGCGTCCTTGAACACGGCGAGTTGTCCGGGGTCGGGCGGAACGCGCAGGAGGGCGGTGGGCAACAGCGTGTCGGCGCCCAGAACGCGTACCGCCGCACGTGCGACGCCTTCGCCCGCTCCACCTCCGGTGAGGGTGCCCCCCGCTCGCACGTGGTCTCCGCTCCGAAGAGCGGAGACCACGTCGGAAGCGAGGTCCAGCACCGTTCCCTGGAGAAGGGCTGACGTGCTCGACTGCTCCATCTCACTGCTCCCGTCGGTCCGTCAACCCTTCTTCGGGCGCGGGGTCGGCGGCGAAAGCAGCAGAGAGGTACCTCCGGACTGGAGGGCGAGCGCGGCGCACTCGCGGCTGTCGCGGAAGACTCCGTCGGGCTCGGCGGGGTCGAGTGCCGCTTCGATGTCGATGTTCTCGGTGCGGACTTCCTCGAGCACCTTGTCCTTGGAAGGCATTTCACCATCTCCCTCTGGTAGCCAATGGCCTTCACACATCAGGTGTCCGGGAAGTCACAAAACATTCCTCTCTTCTCAAAAATCTCAGGAGATAACTTTTTCAACAAATAGGACATGCATCCATCTACTCCACTCGCCGCAGACGCCACACGTTGTCCTCGCGAAAGCCCTCGTCCCCCTCGGGCGAGGTGCTCGGCCGCCGGACCGTCTCCTTGGCCTCGACGGCCCACTCGCCGTCGGGCAGGGCGAGTTCGTCGAGGACCCCGTCCAGGGTGGGGAAGACCGCGTCGAACGGCGGTTCGGTCTGCCAGGAGGGCCAGCCGGCGTGCAGGACGAGCAGCAGGGTGCCGCCGTGCGCCACGGCCCGCGCGGCGTCGCGCAGGACGGCCTGCCGGTCGAGCGCGACCGGGGACTGCAGATAGTGGGCGCTCACCAGGTCGAACGAGCCCTCGGGGAACGACTGGCCGAGCTCGTGGCGCTCCCAGGAGACGCGGTCACCGACCCCGGCGTCGGCGGCGTGCCCGGCGGCGCGTTCCAGCGCGGTGCCGGAGATGTCCACGCCGGTGACCCGCCAGCCGCGCGAGGCCAGCCACACGGCGTCAGCCCCCTCGCCGCAGCCCAGGTCCAGGGCGGTGCCGGGGGCGAGGTCGCTCGCCTCGCGGACCAGCAGGGCGTTGGGACGGCCGCTCCAGACACGGTCGGTGTCGCGGTAGCGGGCCTCCCAGAACTCCGCGGCGGGGACCGGGGCGGGCGTGTCGGACATGGTGCCTCCTGGGGCGGGCGGGATCGTCTGCTCGGCGGGGCGCGCTACGGCCACGCGCCCCGCCCTGTGCAGGCTGCACCGGCGGACGCCGGACCGACAAAGATCCTTGCCGGTCCGGCAAAAAGCGCCGCCGGTCCCGCCCGTCGGCGCGAGTCAGCGGATCAGGGCGCCGGGCTCGGAGTCCTGGGTGTCGGTGCGCACCCAGACCGTCCGCTGCGGGAACGGGATGTCGATACCGGCCTCGTCCAGGGCGTCCTTGACCCGGCGCCGCAGCTCACGGGTGACGCCCCACTGCTGGAGCGGCACGGTCTTGACCGCGAGGCGCACGAGCACACCGTCGGCGTCCAGGGACTGCACGCCCCACACCGCGGGGTCCTCGAGCAGGAGGTCCTCGAAGTCCGGGTCCTGGCGCAGGCCCCGGCCGGTGTCCTCCAGCACGCGGTACACGGTGTCGAGGTCCGCGTCGTAGGCCACGGCGACGTCCAGGACGGCACGCGCCCATTCCTGGCTGTCGTTGCGGACCCGCAGGATCTCGCCGTTGCGGATGTGCCACAGGCCGCCGTTGAGGTCACGCACGTGCGTCAGCCGCAGGCCGACGTGCTCCACCTCGCCGACGGCCTCACCGAGATCGACCGAGTCACCGACGCCGTACTGGTCCTCCACCATGATGAGCAGGCCGGACAGGTAGTCGGCGACCAGGCTCTGCGCGCCGAAACCGATCGCCAGGCCGACCACTCCGGCACTGGCCAGCAGCGGACCGAGCGCGATGCCGACCTGGTCCAGCACCATGGCCACGCCGACCATGAACAGCACGATGGTCACGGCGCTGCTGAGCACCGAGCCGATCGTGCGGGCCCGCTGTTCGCGACGCTGCCGCGCCCGGGACCGGTCGCGGTGCAGTACGGCGGCCCCGTGGCCCGACCGCCGGGGCCGGCCTCGCTCGGCCTCTCCGGCCGACGGTTCCAGTACTCGCTGGACGACCCGGGTGATGGCCCGCCTGGCCACCACACGCACCACCAGCAGGACGACGACGATGAGCGCGATGCGCAGCGGTATCCCGATCAGTGCCGTGGTGTGGTCGCCGATCCAGCCCGACCACGAGGCCGCCGACTGCGGGTCGGTGGCCGGGCCGGCGGGTGGGGAGGTGTGCGACATCGGCTCAAGTGCTCCGTTCCTGGTGACTGCGTCTCTGCCGTCGGGGCCGCCTACCCAAGGACGGCTCGAACATGACGCCCGGCGCGCTTGGCACGTGCACAGCCGTTTCGCCCGATTGCCCGATATGTCTGGAGGTTGCGTCATCTTCACTCGACACCGGCCCATCACCGGCGCCGGCCCGGGCACCCGGAGGGGAGTCATCCACAGCGGAGGGGGACCTGCGGCGTGGTTATCGTTGCCGTCCTGCTGCTGCCCGGAATGGGGCTGCTGTTGTTCACCATGACGTACCTCGAGGACCGGCTGTTCGGCGATGGGGGCCAGGCCCGGCACGCCCGGCGCCGGCACCTGCGTCTCCTTCCGGGCGGCAGAGCCGGGGAGGTCCGGCCGGCCCGGAACCCGGAGCCGGCCCGACACCGCTCACCCGACCGGGACGCCGCCTGACGAGGCCGGTCCCGCCGGCACGGCTCCCCGGCCGGTCCGCGGGCGCCGGCTCCGGCGCTCGGGGCGCCAGGTGGCCACCAGCGCCGCTGCGAGCAGGAGTTCGGCGATGTCCCCGGCGTAGTACATGATCTCCGCGCCCTGCTGGACCTGGTCGACGGGGGCGTGGATGTGGACGAGGAATCCGCCGTACATCGCCTGGGCGATCAGGGCGTGGGCGGCGATCGCGACGCCCAGGTACACCAGCCGGGCCGGGACGCCGGGCCGTGCCGGAGCGGGGTCGGGGCCGGCGACGGCGTGCGCGAAGAGGCATCCGGCGGCCAGGAAGTGGGCGTTCATCAGCCAGTGCCCCGCGGGGTGGCTCATCGCCGTGTCGTACAGCGGGGTGAAGTACAGCGCCCCCAGGGTGCCGGTGCTCAGCGCGAGCGCCACCGCGGGGTGGGTGAGCAGGCGCGCGGGGCGGCCGTGCAGCAGGGTGGTCACCCGGCGGGCGCCGGCCGGTGGCAGGGTGCGGAGCGCCAGGGTGACCGGCGCGGCCAGCACCAGTGCCAGCGGGGCGTACATGCCGATCAGCATGTGCTGGGCCATGTGCCCCCGGAAGTCGTGGTGCGCGGCCGGTCCCAGCGGTGGCAGCAGGGCGACGGCCAGTAGCGCCAGCCCGCCGAGGAACGCCGCCGAGCGCCAACCGCTCCAGCCCTGCACGGGATTGCGGCGGCGCGCGCGGCGTACGGCGAGCAGGTAGCCCCCGGCCGCGGCGAGGACGATCGCGAGGACCAGCACGGTGGGTACCGCGTCGAGTACCCCTTCGCCGCTGCCGGAGCCGTCGTGGGGCACGGGGTGGCTGCCATCGTGTGCGCCGCCGTGTGTGCCGTCCATCAGGCCTGGCCCCGGGGCCTCGCGGTGCCACGGGGGGCATCGGGGTCGAAGGGCTGTCCGCCGCGCTGGAGCAGATGACCGCCGACCAGGAAGAGGGCCCCCAGGGCGAGGAAACCGGCGTCCCACCATGCCTGGTGCGGGCCGGCGTAGACATGATGGATGCCCAGGATGTGGTGGTCGAGAACACCTTCGACCAGGTTGAACAGGCCCCAGCCGACGAGGATCCAGCCCCACAGCACCCGCGAGGCCCACACCGCCCGCCGGTTGTGTGTGACCCGGGCGTACAGGAGGCCCAGGCCGAGCAGCACGGCGATCCAGCACACGGTGTGGAAGACGCCGTCCCACACCGTGTTCATCTCCAGCCCGGAGACGGTGTTCGGGTTGTAGTACTTCACACCGATGCGGTCGTCGTTGGTGCTGGTGAGCATGTGGTGCCATTGGAGGAGCTGGTGGAGCAGAATGCCGTCGACGAAGCCGCCGAGTCCGACCCCGAGGACGATGCCCGGCAGCCGGATGCTGTCCGGTGCCGTCGTGGCCGCTCGGGTGTCACCTGTCGTGCTGGCCATCGCCTGTACTCCGTCCCGTCGGCGGTGTGCGCGGACCTACGGGACACGGTTTCCCGTTCGGCGGGCCGGTGTCACCCACTGGCGGGATCGTTCCGCCGTTTCGCGTCAGCCTCCTCGATGGCTCGCATCACCCTTGCGGCGGAGCTACGAGGGGGTCTGCGGCACGTCCGCCTCCCGCAGCCGATGGCCGAGCCGGCGCAGGCCGCGGCGGGCGTGGCTCTTCACCGTGCCGAGGGGCCACCCGGTCAGCCGGGCGATCTGCGTGTGCGTCAGGTCGTCGTAGAAGGCGAGGCCGAGGACACGGCGCTGCGGTGCGGGCAGCTTGGCCAGCTCCTGGCCGACGACCACCCGGTCGAGTACGGCTTCCGGCCGGTTGGCCGTGTCGTACGCGGTCTGCGCGAGCCGGGCGCCGGCCGCCGCGACGAGGTCGGCGCGCCGGGTGCGGGCCGACAGCGCGTCGGCGATCTTGCGCCGGGCGATGCCGACCAGCCAGCCGGCCAGTACGCCGCGCGCGGGCACGAAGGTGTGGCGGCCCCGCCATGCGGCCAGGAACACGACCTGGGTGACGTCCTCCGCCTCCCGAGCGTCGCCCAGCGCCCGCTGCGCCAGCGTGAACACGAGGCCGCTCCATCGGTGGTAGGCGGCCACCAGGCACGCCTCCTCGCCGCGCACGAACCCTTCGGCCAGTTCCTCCTCGGCGAGCGGTTCCGCGGCCCCCGCCGGCGAGAGGGGCGGAGCGGGGGCGGGCCCCCCGGTGGGCCAGTGTGCGGTCATGATGGCTGCTGCTCCTTCACGAGTCGTCCGGGCGGCCGGCCCGGCTGTTCCGGCTGCTCCGGCTGCTCCGTCCGACGCGGACACCTCCGACCGCCCCAGCCTGAAAGGACGGCCACGGGCGGGCAACTCGCAGCGACTGTGCGTCGTATGGTGTGGGGGTGCCCGGAGTGGAAGGTGTGAGCGACGACGGCGCGGGGCCGGGCCCGGCGGACGACGTCGGCGTCACGACCGGCGCCCTGGCCCGACGGCTCGGCGTGTCACCGACGACGATCAGATCATGGGACCGGCGCTACGGGCTGGGTCCGGCCGATCGGGAAGGCGGCCGGCACCGGCGCTGGCGGGCGGCGGACATCGCGGTGCTGGAGGAGATGTGCCGGCTGACCGCCACCGGGATACCGCCCGCCGAGGCCGCACGCGCGGCG
>NZ_RAIF01000006.1:689401-691076 GCF_003671715.1 Streptomyces sp. E2N166
GACCGGGCCGCACCCTCGACACCGGCCGGCCGGTGCCCGGCGCCGGGCACCACGCCGCGCATGCCCGGCGCCGCGCCCCGCACATCGGGCGCCACGCCACCGACGCCGAACGCCACGACCTCCACGCCGAACGCCACGCCCGCCAGGCCGAGCTCGGCGCCCCGCACATCGGGCGCCACGCCCCCGACGCCGGGTGCCGCGTCACCGGCATCGGACGCATCGGCCCCGGAGCCGGGGCGCCCCTGCTCCGCGCACGGTGCCCCGCCGCCGACACCGGGTGTTCTGCCCTCGACACCGGCTCACCCGCCCTCCACGGACACTGCCGCACCGCGGACGACACCGGACGGTCCGTCCCCGGCACCGAGCCCTCCCCCTTCCCCCTCCACGCCCGGCACCGCGCCGCCGCCGGCACCGGCACCGGCAGCGGCAGCGGCAGCGGCAGCAGCAGCAGCAGGTATTACGACGTCCACCCCAGATGCAGTGCCCTCGCCCCGGGGTGCTCCGCCCCCGCCCTCCGTCGCCGTCCCGGGCAAGCGGGTGCGGGCCGGTGGCAGTGGGCTGCCGCTCGGTGATGTGCGGCGTGAGGCGCGAGGGGTTGCCCGGGCCTCGGTGCGGCTGGACTCGCCGACGGTGCAGCACCTGCTGAACGCCTTCGTCCGGGAACACGGCGTCGTAGCCGCGTGGGAGGACGTGATGACGCCGACGCTGCACGCGGTGGGCCGCAAGTGGCAGTCCAGCGGCGACCGTTACGTGGAGGTCGAGCACCTGCTGTCCTGGCACGTCTCCACCGCCCTGCGCAGCGCGCCGTTGCTCCGGGCCTGCCCAGAGCCGCCGCCGGAGGCAACACCCGTGCTGCTCGCCTGTCTCCCGGGCGAGCAGCACACGCTGCCGCTCGAAGCGCTCGACGCGGCGCTGCGCGAGCGGGGGACGGCGACGCGCATGCTGGGCGGCGCCGTACCGGCGGAGGCGCTGACCACCGCCGTACGGCGCACGGGACCGTGTGCCGTCGTGCTGTGGTCCCAGACTCGGTCAACGGCCGACTCCCCCCTAGCCCGCCACCTCGCCGACACGCGGTGGGGCGTCAGGGGCGCCCGGCGCGGCCCCGTCGTCCTGGTCGCCGGCCCGGGGTGGGGACACCGGGCGCTGCCGGGCCTGCCGCGGCCGCGCGAACTGGCCGAGGCACTGACGATGCTGTCCCGGACGGGAACAAGCACGGCTCACGCGAGGAGATCCAGTGAACACTGAGGAACGGCACGCCACGGACACGGACGCGGAGTTCGTGCGTTTCTGGCAGGAGCGCCGGGTGTGTTTCCTGTCGACCCAGCGTGCCGACGGGACGCCGCACCTGGTCCCGATCGGGGTGACGTACGACCCCGCCACCCGTACGGCACGCGTCATCACGAGCCGGGGTACCGCGAAGGTGCGCAACGTCGAGCGGGCGGAGAGTCCCGTCGTCGCCGTGGGGCAGGTGGACGGCCGGCGCTGGTCCACCCTGGAGGGCGTCGCGACCGTGCGGGACGACGCCGAGGCGGTCCGCGACGCGGAGGCGCGGTACGCGGCCCGCTACCGGCAGCCGCGGGCGAATCCGGAGCGGGTCGTCATCGAAATCGCCGTGCGGCGCTTCCTGGGCACGGTGCGCCCCCTCGCGCCCTCCGGGAGTGATGCCCCCGGAGGG
>NZ_RAIF01000006.1:691090-720655 GCF_003671715.1 Streptomyces sp. E2N166
TCGGCCGCCCCGGCCGGTGACCGGCGGCCGAGGCGCCCGGGCCACCACGCGACCGCCCCGATGTCGCGGGCGAGCGCCGGAACGAGCAGCGAGCGCACCACCAGCGTGTCCAACAGGACGCCGAAGGCCACGATGAAGGCGATCTGCACGAGGAAGGCCAGCGGAATCACCCCGAGGGCGGCGAACGTGGCGGCGAGGACGACACCGGCCGAGGTGATCACGCCGCCGGTGGCGGTCAGACCCCGCAGGATGCCCTCCCGTACCCCGTGGTCCAGCGATTCCTGCCGTACCCGGGACATGAGGAAGATGTTGTAGTCCACGCCGAGGGCGACCAGGAACACGAACCCGTACAGCGGCACGGACGCGTCGGTGCCGCTGAAGCCGAACACGTGGGTGAAGACGAGGGCCGAGACGCCCAGCGTGGCCAGGAAGTTCAGCGCCACCGTCGCCACGAGCAGCACGGGCATCAGCAGGGAACGCAGCAGGACGATCAGGATGACCAGGATGATGGCGAGGACCACGGGCACGATGAGTGTGCGGTCGTGTTCGGCGGTGCGCTGGGTGTCGTACTGCTGGGCGGTGTAGCCGCCGACGATGGCGTCCGCGCCGGGCACGTCGTGGACGGCCGACCTCAGCCGGGCCACGGTGCTCTTGGCGGCGTCGCTGTCCGCGGGCGCCTGGAGCGTCGCGTCGATCCGTACGCGCCCGTCGACCACCTTCGGCTCACCGCCGCCGGGCCGGCCGGAGGCGGTCACCGCGGCGGCGGTGGCGACGCCGCGCGTGTCGCGGGCCGCCGCGAGGACGGGGTCGAGACGGTCGGCGTCCGCGATGATCACGGCGGGGTTGCCGGAGCCGCCCGGGAAGTGCCGCGCCAGGGTCTGCTGGGCGGCGACGGAGGGCGCGTCGTTCACGAAGATCTCGTCCAGCGGTACGCCCTTGGAGGTCAGGGTCGGCGAGAACGCGGCACAGGCGAGGAGCGCGGCGAGGGAGATCGCCCAGATGCGGCGCGGGGCCCGGTCCACGAGTTCGGCGATGCGGTGCCACAGGCGGTGTCCGGCGTCGGGATCGCCGGTCCGGACGGGCTTGGCCGGCCAGTAGGCGGCCCGGCCGAGCAGGACCAGGACGGCGGGCAGGAAGGTGAGCGTGCTCAGTACGGCGCAGACGATGCCGATGGCCCCGACGGGTCCGAGCGCGCGGTTGTTGGTCAGGTCGCTGAGCAGCAGCGCCAGCAGGCCCAGGGCGACGGTCGCCGCGCTGGCGACGACCGCTCCCCACGAGGCGCGCAGGGCGGCGCGGACGGCGCTGAAACGGTCCGGATGCCTGGCCAGTTCCTCGCGGTAGCGGGCGGTGAGGAGCAGCGCGTAGTCGGTGGCGGCGCCGATGACCAGGATGGAGAGGATGCCCTGGACCTGTCCGTCGACGCGTACGACGTCGCGGTCGGCGAGCGCGTAGACGATCGCGCAGGCCAGGCCCAGTGCGAAGACGGCGCCGAGGATGATGACGAGGGGCAGCAGGACGCTGCGGTAGACGAGCAGCAGGATCACCAGCACGGTGACCAGTGCGACCCCGAGCAGCAGCCCGTCGATGCCCGCGAAGGCGTCGGAGAGATCTGCCTGGGAGGCCGCCGGCCCGGCGAGCTGGGCCCGGGCGCCGGCCACCTGCCCGGCGGCGTCCCCGATGCGCTCCAGGACGTCGGGCAGGCGGTCGCCGAGGTCGGGCTCGACCTGGACGACGGCTTGGAGGGCCTCGCCGTCGTCGGAGGGCAGGGCGGGTGTCGCGGGACCGACGATCCCGGGCTGTCCTTCGAGGCCCGCGACCGACCGGGTGGCCGCCGCCCGGTGTTCGGTGACGGCGCCGCCGTCGTCCGCGGTCCACACGACGATCACCGGGAGGGTCTCGTCCTGCTGGAAGGCCTTCTGCGCGTCGACGACCCGGGTGGACTCGGCGCTGCGGGGCAGGAAGGCGGCCTGGTCGTTGGTGGCGACCTCGCCGAGCTTTCCGGCGTACGGGCCGAGCGTTCCGCCGATGCCGAGCCAGATCAGGAGGAGGACGACGGGGACGAGCCAGCGGGCCCGTCGGGAGGGCATGGACATCGGTCTTCGGGTCTCCAGGTCTCCAGCGGCACGAAAGTGACTCGATCATAAACAATCTCAATGATTGAGTTACCAGGGGTCGGCGTGACACACCGACTTCTGCCCGGCCCCGTCCTCCGGATGCGGCACGCGCCGGAGAATCAGCGGTCGGCCGACCGCATGAGCCGCAACTCCTCGTTCATCGCCGCCACGAAGCGGAGCACGGCCGTCAGCTCGCTCTCCTCGAAGCGCGCACAGGTGGTGGCGGCGGCCTCGGCCAGTGGGCGGAAGTACGTCCGGGCCGCCGCCCGGGCGTCGGGCACGTAGTGCAGATGGACGACCCGGCGGTCGGTGCTCTCCCGGACCCGGCGCACGTGCCCAGCGCGCTCCAGCCGGTCCACGCACGCCGTCACCGCGCCCGAGGTCAGCCCCAGGTGTTCGCGCAGCCGCCCCGGCGTCATGGGCTCCTGTGCGTCCAGGATCGCCGCGAGTGCCTGGACGTCGGTGGCGTGCAGCCCGTGCTCGCCGGCGAAGCCCTGCACGAGGCGGTTGATCTCGCCGTTCATCCGCCGGAGCTGCGCGGCGAGGACGTGCAGGTCGCTCGCCTCGGGCCCGGCTCCGGTCCCCCGTTCGTGCGCGTGTTGTCCGCGCTGGTTCGCTGTCGCCACGCGATCAGCGTATAGAAGGGTCAACCTGGGTCATCGCGCATCCACCGCGGTCCCCTGGCGGGAAGTGATCACCGCGACGACTTCCCGTGCGAGACGGAGCCTGCCCCATGAGCGAAGGACACGGCCGCGTGAACGGCGACGGCGAAGAAGACGGCGGCGGCGGAGCGGGGCTGCGCTGCCTGGTCACCGGTGCCACGGGGTACATCGGCGGCCGACTCGTGCCGGAGCTCCTCGCCGCCGGGCACCGGGTGCGGTGCCTGGCCCGTTCCCCGCACAAGTTGCGCGACCACCCCTGGGCCGGACAGGCCGAGGTGGTACGGGGGGACGTCACGGACGCGGACTCGGTGACCGGGGCGATGGAGGGCATCGACGTCGCCTACTACCTGGTGCACGCGCTGGGCGGCGGCGGGGACTTCGAGGAGACCGACCGGCGGGCGGCGCGCACCTTCGCGGAGCGGGCGGAGGCGGCCGGTGTACGGCGCATCGTCTATCTCGGCGGCCTGACGCCACCGGGTGTACCGGAGCGGGACCTGTCGCCTCACCTGCGCTCCCGCGCGGAGGTCGGCCGCGTCCTGCTGGCCTCCGGCGTGCCCACGACCGTCCTGCGGGCCGCGGTCGTCATCGGTTCCGGGTCGGCCTCCTTCGAGATGCTGCGCTACCTCACCGAGCGGCTGCCGGTGATGGTCACGCCGAGCTGGGTGTCCACCCGTATCCAGCCGGTCGCGGTCCGGGACGTGCTGCGCGCCCTCGTCGGCAGCGCGCGCATGCCGAACGACGTCTCCCGCGCCTTCGACATCGGCGGACCGGACGTCCTCACCTACCGGGACATGATGGTCCGCTACGCCCGGATCGCCGAGCTGCCGCGGCGTCTGATCCTGCCCGTGCCGATGCTCACCCCCGGCCTGTCCAGCCACTGGGTCGGCCTGGTCACCCCGGTGCCCGCGTCCATCGCGCGCCCGCTCACCGAGTCGCTGCGGCACGAGGTGGTGTGCCGCGAGAACGACATCGTCCGGTACGTGCCCGCCCCGCCGGGGTATCCGCTCGGCTTCGACGACGCCGTCCGGCTGGCGCTGCAACGCGTGCGGGACGCCCGGGTCACCACCCGCTGGTCCTCCGCGTCGGTGCCCGGGGCGCCGAGCGACCCGCTGCCCACCGACCCCGACTGGGCGGGAGGCAGCCTCTACACCGACCACCGCGCGCTGACCGTCGACGCGCCGCCCGACGCGCTGTGGCGGGTCATCGAGGGGATCGGCGGCGACAACGGCTGGTACTCCTTCCCGCTCGCCTGGGCGGTACGGGGCTGGCTGGACCGGCTGGTCGGCGGGGTCGGCCTGCGCCGCGGACGCCGGGACGCCACCCGGCTGCGGGCCGGTGACTCGCTCGACTTCTGGCGGGTGGAGGAGATCGTCCCCGGCCGTCTGCTGCGCCTGCGCGCGGAGATGCGGCTGCCGGGACTGGCCTGGCTGGAGATGCACGCCGAGACGGACGACGCGGGCCGGACACGGTACCGCCAGCGTGCCCTGTTCCATCCGCGCGGGCTGGCGGGCCACGCCTACTGGTGGAGCGTGTGGGTCTTCCACTCCGTGGTGTTCGGCGGCATGGCCCGCAACATCGCCCGCGCCGCCGCACGGGGTCCCCGGCCGTCCGGCCCGGTGCAGGATGCCCCCGCCTCCTGAGCCGGTGCGGCCGCGCCACCTCGGCGCACCTCCCGAGTCGGTACCGCGTGCGGGGCGCGCGTCGACCGGCCTTCCGCGCCCCACCGTCCAGAGCACGCGGCGGCACACTCCCGCGTCCCGTACCACCGAGGAGCGCCATGACCACGTCGGTCGTCCTGTTCACCCGCGACCTGCGGCTGCACGACCATCCGCCGCTGCGCGCCGCTCTCGACGATTCCCGGGCCGTCGTACCGCTGTTCGTCCGCGACCGTGCCGTCGACGCCGCCGGTTACGCCGCGCCCAACCGGCTCGCCTTCCTCGCCGACTGTCTGCGCGGCCTGGACGCGGGGCTCCGGGAGCGGGACGGGCGGCTGATCGTCCGCTCCGGCGACCTGGTCGAGGAGGTGTGCGCGGTGGTCGGCGAGGCGGACGCCGACGAGGTGCACATGGCGGCCGACGTCAGCGCGCACGCGCACCGGCGTGAGGAACTCCTGCGGGCCGCACTCGAGGCCCAGGGCTGCAGGCTGCACGTCCACGACGCCGTGACCACCGTGCTGGCCCCGGGGTCCGTCACTCCCGCCTCCTCCGACCACTTCGCCGTCTTCACCCCGTACTTCCGGCGTTGGGACGAGCACCCGGTCCGGGGCGTCTTGGCCGCGCCCCGGAGGATCCCCGTCCCGGACGGTGTCGGCTCACAGCCGCTGCCCTCCCGCGGTGACCTGCCGGGACTGTCCCCGGGGCTGCCCGCCGGCGGTGAGGAGGAGGCCAGGAAACGGCTGACGGCCTGGCTGCGCGGCGGCGTCACCGGTTACGAGGAGCACCATGACGACCTGGCCGGCGACGCCACCTCCCGTCTCTCCCCCTACCTGCACTTCGGCGCCCTCTCCCCCGTCGAGCTGGTCCACCGTGCCCGCCGCGAGGCCGGCCCCGGCGCCGAGGCGTTCGTACGGCAGCTGGCCTGGCGGGACTTCCACCACCAGGTCCTGTCCGCACGCCCGCGGGCCGCCTCGGTCGACTACCGCACCCGGCACGACCGCTGGCGTACCGGGGCAGAGGCGGAGGAGGACGTCGCCGCGTGGAAGGACGGGCGCACGGGCTACCCGATCGTCGACGCCGCGATGCGCCAACTGCGGCACGAGGGCTGGATGCACAACCGGGGCCGCCTGCTGACCGCCAGTTTCCTCACCAAGACGCTGTACGTGGACTGGCGCGTCGGCGCCCGGCACTTCCTGGACCTGCTAGTGGACGGCGACATCGCCAACAACCAGCTCAACTGGCAGTGGGCGGCGGGCACCGGGACGGACACCCGCCCCCACCGGGTCCTCAACCCCACGACCCAGGCACGACGCTTCGACCCCGACGGAGCGTACGTCCGGCGCTGGGTGCCCGAGCTGGCGGGACTGGAGGGACGGGCCGTGCACGAGCCGTGGCGACTGCCCGGCCCGGAGCGGGCGGCGTACGACGCCTATCCCGACCCGATCGTGGACCTCGCCGAGGGCCTGGACCGCTTCCGCCGGGCCCGCGGACGCGACTGACCGGGCGGGGCACGCGACCCTGTCGGGGGCGGGGCTGCCGTCAGGTGAAGGGGCTGTTCGGCGCACGGGTACCGGGGCTGTCGGGGCGGGCCGTGTGGTCCGGGTGGTTCCGGCTCCGGCGGGCTTCCTTCATCTCCGCCTCGTACAGATGGTCCCGGCCCTCCGCGAGCCGCTCCACCGCCGCGCGCTCCAGGTCCTTGAACGCCTGGTAGTACGTCCGGTCGTAGGCCTCGACGATCTGGAACGTCCAGTGGCCGGGGATGACGTTGCGCCCGAGGATCTCCCTCTCGACCCGCTCGGCCCACTCCACGTGGCCCGCCTTGCGCAGCAGGGCCACCGCGCGGTCCAGTTCCAGATCCGCCGTGCCGGTGAGCTGGTGGAAGGAGAACAGGTGCCCACGGGCGCGCTCGGTCGTCTCCAGCGCCTTCGACAGGGACCCGAGTGCTTCCACGGTCTCGTCGCTGACGTTCTCGGGGCGCCGGTGCGGGTCTTCCATACCGTGGTGGTTCCTTTCCGTACGAAGGGCCGGTGCGCGGGTCGATGCACGTGTCGGTGCTCGTGAGGACGGCGTCACGCCAGCGGATCGTGGCCCCAGTTCATGAGCGAGTACCGCCAGCGGGTGTCCTGGACGTCGCCCGGGGGACGCTGGGCCAGGTGCCTGCGGATGTAGCCGACGACCTCGCGCATGTGCTGGTAGTCGTCGTCCGAGAGGTCGCCCTTGTTCGTCCGCAGGATGTCGACGATCCTGCGTCCGGACGCGTGCCCGGTCGACTCTCCCCCGTCCTTGTGCTGTCCGGCGTCCTGTGACCGGTCGGAGGCGAGCCACTTCTCCAGTTCGGCGGGCGTCATGTTCACCAGCTCACGGAAGCCGCCCCAGGTCTCCTTCTGCTCCTCGCCGTCCACGCCGCCTCACTTCCTCTTCTTCTTCAGCGCGGACGGCTTGTGCACCGCGGACCTGCCCGACTTCTCACTGCGGACCTGGTACTGCGGGTCGTCGGGAGACGCGTCCACCGTGCGGCCCGCGGCCTCGGTCCGCTCGGTGATCCTCTTCTCCACCTCGCCCCCGGTCCGGGTGCCGTGGGTGCTCCACTCGACCTCGTCGCCCTTCTTGAGGTTCTCGCCCTCGTCGCGGTTCTTCGCCATGTCGGTGCTCCTTCGCTTGCCGGTCGCTCGCGGAGACCGGAGAACTGGTCATGGCCGCAAGCCGCCTCTCCGATGGTTCCCGGGGAGTGCGTCCTCCGGATGCGGTCCGGTACGCAGGTCCGCCAGGACGTCGCGGGCGGCCCGGCTGCCGGAGGCCAGAGCCCCCTGGACCGATCCGGTGGCGCGGTGGTCCCCGCACACGTAACGGCCCTCGGCCCAGCGTGTGTCGCGGTTCAGCGGCCACGGGGGCCGCATCGCCGGGAGCGCGTCCTCGACGGTGTACGTGGCGACCGGCTGCCAGTCGGCCGTGTCGGTGCCGTACAGCAGCGCCGCCCGCCGGCGGACGGCGCTCTCCCCGTCCGGTGCGCCCGCGCCCAGGACCGACGTGGAGACCAGCGCGGTGCCCGGCGGCGCGTAGGTGGGGCTGACCTCGGTGAGCACGCAGGTGTTGAGGACGGCGAGCGTGCTGTCGACCACGAGGGTCGGCTCGGGCAGCGGTGAGCGGCCGGTCGCGTGGTAGTAGGTGGTGACGGTCCGGCCGGGCGGCACGTCGAGCCCCGGCAGCAGACGTGCCGCGGTGGCCGCGTCGGTGGCCACGACCACGGTGCCGGCCGGTCGTTCGGTGCCGTCGTGGAGCAGCACGCCCCGGTCGGTGAGGCCGCGGACGGGTGAGTCCAGCCGCACGGTGCCCTCGGGGAGCCGGGCGGCCAGCAGACGCGGCACGCTGCCGATCCCCCGGGCCGGGAGGCAGAGGGTGCCGCGGGCCATGCTGCGCCAGACGAGGTGGAAGAAGCGGGCCGACGTCTCCAGTTCCGGCTCCAGGAACACACCGGCCAGGAAGGGGCGCAGCAGATGGTCCACCGCATCGCGGGACAGCCCGCCGCGCGCCAGGGCCTGGGCGGTGGTCCGGTCCCGGCCGCGTTTGAGGAGGGCGGTGGGAGCCAGTGCGTCCCTGGCGGTGAGGCCTGCCAGAGCGGTGAGGTCCCGGGCTCCCAGGGCCCGGCCCGGCAGCAGACCGCCGGCTTCGCGCGGGCGCCGGGTCGGGTCGGTGAGGCGCGCGACGCCGGACGGCGTGTGGGCCAGCACCCCGGGGGTGAACGGCCGCAGGCGCAGCCTGCGCAGTGGCAGCAGCCGCCGGACCTGCGGATAGGCGGTGTTGAAGACCTGGAAGCCGCGGTCCAGGAGGAAGCCGTCCCGGCGGTCCGTGCGCATGCGCCCGCCGACCTCGTCGGAGGCCTCGTGGAGCGTGACGCGCAGGCCGGCGCGGGTGAGGCCGAAGGCGCAGGCCAGCCCGGCGAGGCCGCCCCCAACCACGATGACGTCCGGTTCCCGGCCGTGCCCGGTGCTCACCATGCGTGCTCCTTCCGGCTCCTCAACAGCCTGAGCCCTGCGCGGGGGTCACACCACTCGGACGGGGCATCACCGGGCGCCGCGCGTGGGCCGGGGCGGCGGGTCCACGGCCCCCTCCCGGGGCACCGACTCCGCCGTCCGGGGCGGAACTATCCTGGCCCCGGCGCCGCCGTCCACCGCCTCACTCGTCACCGCCGCCGTTCCAGGAGCACCCGTTGAACACCAGCACAGCGACCCCGGACAGCTACTACGAGCGCATCGACGAGCACCGCTACAAGCCCACGGCCCACGCCGGCGGGGCGTGGAGCGCGGACGAGCAGCACTTCAGTCCGCTCGGGGGCCTGATCGTCCACGCCGTCGACCGCCATCTGGCCGGGCGGCCGGTGCCGGCATGTCCCTGAGCCGGATCAGCTTCGACATCCTCGGCCGCCCGGCTCTGGACGAGTGCGAGATACGGGTGGAGACCGTCCGGCCCGGGCGCACCATCGAACGTCCGGGGTCGGACCGCCGCCCGGATTCATGATGAGCCAGCTGTTCGCGAGCTCGACGATGCACGGATTCTCCGCGCGCACGACGTCGGCCACGGTGAGGAAGTGTGTGAGCAGCATTCCCGACTCCGGTGCGGGCAGGTCTTCGCGGCGCGTGCCTGGGTCCCCCACGCTCGGTGTGACGGGTTCCCTCCATCATGGTCCGCGATCGCCCGGCCGGAAAGACGATCAAGAGGGTGTGAGGACCAGCCGCCCTCGCACCTCGCCCGATTCCAGCCTGCGGTGCGCCTCCGCCGTCATCGACAACGGCAGCCGGCCGGCGATGCGCGGGCGCCACGGCGTGTCTCTCAGGAGGCGCACGACGCCCTGAGCCGCCTCGGCGAGGTCGGCGGTCGTGGCGTTGCTGATGGCGAAGCCCACGATGCTCGCGTCCCTGGTGTAGAGCCGGCTCACCGGCAGTCCGGCGGGCCCTGAGCCCAGTCCGGCCATCGCCACCAGGCGCCCGCCCCGCGCCAGCAGGTCCACGGCGTCGGCGAGCGCTCCGTGTCCGGACGTGTCCAGGTGCACGTCGTAGCCGTGGGGTGCGGCCCGGCGCGAACGCTCGACGAGATCCGGTGCCCGGTGGTCGAGGACCTCGGCGGCGCCCAGCTCCCGGACGGCCGCGGCGTCCTCGGCACGCGCCGTGGCGACCACCCGCGCCCCTGCCCGGGAAGCCAGGGCCACGGCGGCGCCGCCCACGTTTCCGGCGCCGCCCCCGATGTACACGGTCTCCTCCGGCCTCAGTCGCCCGTGCCGGAACAGCGCCAGCCAGGCCGACGCCGCCGGGTGGGCGGCCGCCACGAGGTGCTCCCCGTCGATGTCGCGCGGTGCCGCGTAGAGGCGTTCGGCGGCGACCGTCGCGTACTGGGCGCAGGATCCCTGCCGGCCCGCGTGGCCCAGGCTGTTGCACCACACCCGCTGCCCCGGCGTGAAGCCCGCCGCGCCGGGCCCGGCCAGGGCGACCTCGCCCACCAGGTCACGTCCGACGACGAAGGGGAACGGCACCGGTGTGGCGTACGCCCCCGACCGTACGAAGGTGTCAACGGGGTTGACGGCCACGGCGTCGACCCGCACGAGCACGTCCGTGGGGCCGGTCGACGGCACGGGGAGCCGCCCGTAGCGGATGTGGCCGGCCGGGCCGACGGAGTCGATGTACGCCGCGCGCATCAGGTCGGGGACTGTGCCGGTCATGACCTCATGCTACGAACCGGCCGGGGCCGGCGCAGCGCCGGCCGACGGCGGAGGGCTACGGCGTCACGTCCACGCACGGGGAGACCGGCCGAGGCCGGCCCCTTCACACTCCGGTGGTGCGGTGGCCGCGCCCGCCGGAACCGGCCGCCGCTCGGCGCCGCCGGCCGCGCCGCGTCGGTCCCCAGGGCTTGAGGAGCGAGATCACCGTCATGAAGACGTAGGCGGACAGGGAGACGACCGGCCCGAACAGCACCTCGCCCGCGTCGGGCAACGACTCGCCCGCGGCGACCGCCGCAACGGCCGAGTTCACCCCGGGGCGCAGCGCGAAGACCGTGGCGGTCGCCGTGGCCAGCGTCAGCCAGAACTTCGTGTACACCCACCGGTGCCGGGCCAGTCCCCAGGGAGTGCCCAGGGCCAGCACCACACCGCTCGACAGGGTCAGGAACGCGCGGGGGGAGCAGGAGCCAGTCGGCGAAGAGCTTCATGCCACGGACACTGGCCTCCACGGTCACCGCGGAAGCGGTGGTGGCGGCGGTGGCCCCGAGTGCCAGCAGCCCGAGCGAGAGCCCGAGCCAGCCGGCGGAGGCGACGACATGGACGACGAGGGAGACCCGGCGGGCGGGACGGCTGAGTTTCACCCCGCCCAGGCTGCCGGGCGGCGGTCGTGAAGACGTCCGGCGACGGGAGTAACCCCGTGTACTGGCCCGGGCGTACGCGACGAGACGTCGCCCTGCCCCGAACGGCGCAGCCGTTGGTCTCCCGCCCTGCCGGGCACCGCCGTGCGCCCTAGGCTGACACGCGTCTGCAGGAAGACGTCTGCAGGAAAACGCCCCTAGGAGTCGTCATGCGTCTGCCCATCGAACCCAGGCATGTCGCCCCAAGGCTGGCGACCGGCGCCTTCATGCTCAACTCCGGGCTGTCGAAGCGCGCGGCCGATGAGCAGACCGCCGCCATGCTGCACGGAATGGCGAAGAACACCTATCCGTTCCTCGGCAGGCTGCGGCCCGCGACCTTCGCCCGGCTGCTCTGCGCCGGTGAGACGGCGCTCGGCGCCGCGCTGCTCCTGCCGGTCGTACCGACGGTGGTGGCGGGTGCCGGCCTGACCGCGTTCTCCGCCGGGCTGGTGGGGCTGTACCTGCGCACGCCCGGCATGCGCGAGGAGGGCAGCCTGCGTCCGACCCAGGAGGGCACGGCGCTGGCGAAGGACACCTGGCTGCTCGGCATCGGGGTCGGATTCGTCGTCGACGGACTCACCCGCAGGGGCCGGTGACGGCACACCGCCCGCCAAGCGGCCGGGACGGTAACGAGAGGCGTCAGCACCCTTAACGGAGAACCACGGAATCCATAATGCCGTGTGATTCCGTTCAACTTTCGCCGATGCGTCACCAGATCACTGCTGAAACGCACGTCACGTCACTATGCTGAAACCGCTTCGCCGAGTTGGCGCAGCGGCTGCCGACGTGCCCGGGGAGGGGCGCCGACCGCAGTTGTCGGGGGTGCGGGGAAAATCGGGGGAACGGCGGGTGCTGTTCTTTCCTCGATATCTCGAGTATTGCTCATACTGCGAATATCTCGAGAGGTCGACCAGACGCGTCGCGGGCCCATTGTCTCGCCACCCCCGGAATTCGTTCGACGAAAGCTGAGGAATTCCCGTGAGACGCATGACCTCCGTACTTCTTTCCCTGAGCGCTCTGCTGGCGACCTCCGCCCTGGCCGCTCCCGCGGCCGTGGCCGCCCCCGGGGCCGACCGGCCGGCCGCCGTGCCTGCCGGATGGGAGGCGGTGGACGCGAGCGATCTGGCGCGGATCACCGAGGAGACGGGCGCCCGGAAGGCGCCGCTCGCCGCCGGTGGCGGCACCCTCGCCGCGGAGGCGGAGCTGCTGGCCATGCAGTCGGCCCGCAACGCCAGGTTCGTGGCCACCGAGGTGAACTACGCCGCACCGAACACCGGCGCCCTGCGGGCTCGTTCGGCCGAGTTCGGCGGTTCCTGGGAGAGCTTCGCCTTCGAGTGGGACGAGGCCACCCAGACGTACGCCCTGAAGTCCCTGGCGAACAACCGATACGTGGCGGTGGAGAAGAACTTCACCGGCAGCGCGCAGAACCTCCTGCGTGCCCGCTCCACGAGCGTGGGCGGCTGGGAGCAGTTCTTCCTCTACTACAACGAGGACCTGGACCGCTGGGCGCTCCAGTCCACGCTGAACGGACTCTTCGTCACCATGGAGAACAGCTACACCGGATCGCTCCAGTACGCACTGCGCGCCCGCTCCACCGACATCACCGGCTCCTGGGAGGAGTTCGTCCTGTACGACCTCGGCGCCTGACACCCGTACCGCCGAACCACCGGTGCCCATGCGGAAACCGGGCACCGGTGGTTCGCCGCGCCATGTCGAACCGGAACTCCTGGCGCCGCGGCGTCACCCTGTGGATCTGAGGCAGCGGGGCAGCCACTACCGGTCCACCGACAGGGCCGAGACCGAGGCGCTGGGCCGGTACCCGGGCCACCGGCCCAGCGCCGTCCGACGCTGGCCGTCGGCCGCGGCGAGGGCGCGCTCACCGCGCACCTCCCGGGAAGCCATCAGGGCCGGGCCCTGGGACTGTGATGCCGCCGACGTGGAACCTCTCACCACCGGCCGGACAGGTAGACGCCACTGGTCGAGCACGGCACGTTTTGTCTCTTTTCTCCTGGTGACCCGTACGGCGTACACCCACGTGCGACGAGGTGAGAACCATGCTGGTGCTGGGTCTCCTGCTCATGGCGGGTGCCGCCGCCTTCGCGGGACTGCTGATCGCGGACAATCTCTCCGGCGGTCCGGACTACACGGTGTCCCTGCTGGGCAGCGATCCCTTCACGATCAGCACGCTCGGGGCGTTCCTCGGCGGTATCGCGCTGACCCTGATCTTCGGCCTGGGAATGTGGATGCTGCTGGCGGGAACGGTGCTGGCGCGCCATCGCAGCAAGAAGCGCCGCAGGGACCGTGACACCGCCACGCGGGCCGCCGCGGAGCGCGACGAACTGGCCGGCCGCCTGGAGGGCGAAGGCGGCAGCGGCACGGCCGGCGAGCCGGCCGGACATCGTCGTGCGACCACCCACCGGCCGCAGTGGCTCCGGCCGCACGGCCACTGACCGGGGCGGACCCGGCCGACGTCTCCTCCGGCCGGCGACCTTGTGCTGAGCCTCGCACAAGGAGCAGGGCGGCTCGATGTCGTCGAGGCGGAGACGAGGGACGCCCCGGAATGCGCGGTGGGCGCGCGCCGGGCCGGTCATCCCTCCGCGTCGCGGACCAGGAGTGCGATCTGTACCCGGTTCTCGACCGCCAGCTTGGCGAACAGGTTGCCTGTGTGTGCCTTGACGGTCGCGATGCTGATGCGCAGTTTCCGGGCGATCTCCGGGTTGCCCAGTCCGTCCGCGATGGCCCGAGCGGTTTCGAGTTCTCGTTCGGTCAGTGTGGACAGCTGTTTCCGTGCGGCTTCGCGGGATGACCTGCGAGCGTGGGAGGACTGCGGGCCGGTGGCCGCGGCGATCACCCGTGCCGTGGCCGCCGGGGACAGCACGGGGTTCCCCTCCGCGACGGTGCGCACCGCGTCCAGGATCCGCGACGGCTGGGTGTCCTTGAGGACGAACCCGAGTGCTCCGGCGCGCAGTGCGCCGAGCACCAGGTCGTCGGAGTCGAAGGTGGTCAGCATGAGCACCCGGGGCGGCGCCGGCCGGGCGACGAGTTCCCGGGTCGCGCTGAGACCGTCACGGCCGGGCATCCGGACGTCCATCAGCACGACGTCCGGCCGCTGCTCGTCCACCACGGTGATCGCGGCGTTCCCGTCGGCCGCCTCCGCGACGACGGTCAGGTCCGGCTCGCCGTCGATGACGAGCCGCAGGGCCATGCGCACCAGTTGTTCGTCGTCGACGATGACGACTCGCACCGGTTCCCGCTCGCTGTCCACCGGTTCCCGCTCGCTGTCCACTCATGTTCTCTTTTCGTGGGTGGCGTTCGGCCAGGGTAGTCGTGCGGTGAGGATGTAGCCGTTGTCGGGTGTGGGGTGGTGGTCGAGTTCTCCGCCGACGAGGTCGACTCGTTCGGTGAGACCGAGCAGGCCGAATCCCGATGCCGGTGGCTGTGCGGGACCGGTGGTGGCCGGGGAGTTACTGACTCCGACGTCGAGTCGGCCGCCCGCCGATCCTTCGAGGGTGATGTGTATGTGTGCTCCTGGAGCGTGCTTGGCGGCGTTGGTCAGGCCCTCCTGGACGACCCGGTAGCAGGTGCGTCCGACGGCGTCGGGCGGCGTTCCCGTCACCGTGGTGGTGAGGGTCACGTCCAGTCCGGACGTGCGGGCGTCGGCCACCAGGCCGGGGATCGCCTCGAACGAGGGCTGTGGCGCTTCCGGGTGGCCCGGGTCGGCCCGGAGCACGCCCAGGACGTCCCGTAGTTCTTCCAGGGCTTGGTGCGAGCCCTCGGCGATGCCGCGGACCAGCACCCGGCTTTCCTCGGCTCCGAGGTCGCCGCGGTGGTCCAGCACTCCGGCCTGCATGGCGACGAGCGAGATCCGGTGCGCGAGGACGTCGTGCATCTCGCGGGCGATCCGGTTGCGTTCCAGGGCCCGTGCCTGCGCCGCTCGTGCGGTCTGTTCCCGCTCCGCGCTCTCCGCCCGGTCCCGCAAGGACCGCACTTCGACACGCCGCGCCCCGACGGCCATGCCCACGGCCACCGCGATGCCCGCGGTCAGTGCCGGGAGGACGAGCTGCAGCCACCACGAGCCGGACGGGCTCTGGACCGGGTAGAACCCGACAGCGACCTGTGAGGCGGTCACGAAGGTGAGCACGACGATCCCGGTCTCCACCGGGCGACGACGGGCGGAGATCGATCCCAGCGCCACGAGCGCGGCGCCGGTGGCGAGTGCCGACGCGGCCGAGGCGATCACGACCGTCAGGGCGACGGCGAGCGGGAACCGCCGCCGCCACCACAGCGCCGCGAGGCAGCCGAGTGCCACCAGCGGGTCACCGATCAAGAACCAGGAGCCCGTTTCGGCTGCCTGCCCCCGCGCCAGCAGCACACCGGTGGAGAGCCAGGCCGGTACGCCCATTGCCGCGGCCGCCGCCAGCCGCCAGGTCTGCTGCCACCACCCGAGCCGTGGCGCGACGTCGATGTTCACCTGGTCATTATCGCGAAACGGTGCCGCCGCAGAGTCAGCCGCAGGGCTGATGCGCATCCTGGACCAGAGTCGAATCACCGCCTCCCCCTCGACGGCGGGACGGGCCGAGTGGTCTGGGCGGGCCGAGTGGGCTTCAGCGTTCCTGACCCTCACGGCTGCGGTTCGGCGTACGCGAAGTCGTACGGGGCCCAGTCGGTGACCCGGCGGTACCCGAGGCGCCGGTAGAGGGCGTTACTGGTGGGGTTGGCCGCGTTCGTGTACAGCACGACCTCCGTGGCGCCCGAGGTGAGCGCGGCCCGGCTCACCTCGGCCGTCACGGCGGCCGCGTAGCCACGCCCGCGGAGGTGGGCCGGGGTGTAGACGGGGTCCACCCGGACCATCCCGGCGACCAACGGGTTCACGCCCGCGATGGAGACGGGGGTGCCCTCCGGGGTCTCCCAGAAGGTGTAGCGCTTCTCGGCGAAGCGCGTGCCGGCCCAGGAGCCGGCGTCGATGGTGACGGTCTCCCCGAGGTCTGCGGCGAGTGCACGGCACCAGCGCATGAGGTCGTCGTGGTCCTGCTCGCCCAGGATCCGGCCGCGGCCCTCCGGGTGCGGATCCGGCGGGGTGAGCGTGCCGAGGCGGTACAGGTGCATTCGGACGCGGAGCGTCGGCATCGCGCCGGTGTGCCGCTGCCAGGCCTCGGCGAACGCGGTGGCGGTGTCGTGGTCCGCGGTGACGCCGGCAAGAGTGTGACCGAGGCCGTGCAGACGGGCGGCCAGGGCGTCGGCCCGTTCGGGAGAGAGCGGGGTGAGGGTCAGCCGGCGGGTCGACGGGCGGAAGAAGATCGCCCGGGTCTCGCCCTCCGACTCCAGTCGGCCGAAGAGCACGGTACCGGGCTCGAACGCCCCCGGTCGGATCCGCCACTTCTCCGTCACGGTGAGCGGTGTGTTGTGCAGGACGGGGCGCGAGCGGAGGAAGTCCCCGGCCCGGGCGAGGAAATCGTCGATGTCTTCGGTGAGGTGCCAAGCATCCGAACGCATGCTTCATGATCCCGCGGGCTCTCGTTTCCGGAGGGGCGGTGTGGCGAATCGGCCCCGTGCGCTGTGGGAAGCGGCAGAATGGGGCGATGGACCATCACTTCGTCGGCATACCGGAGTTGACCGGTATTCCCCGTGTCGCTGTCGTCGTCGACGTCATGCGCGCCTTCACCGTGGCTGCCTGGGCCTTCTCGCGTGGCGTCGAGAGGATCGTCCTGGCCTCGACGGAGAGTGAGGCACTTGCCCTGAAGGAGAGCCACCCGGGTTGGCTGGCCCTGAAGGACGGAGCTCCGGCAGCGGGCTTCGACGCGGTGAACTCACCCGGCTTGCTCAGGTCATCCGATTTCACCGGCCGCACGCTGGTGCAGAAGACGACGGCGGGAACCGTGGGCGCGCTGGCGGTCGCGAACGCGCCACTGGTCCTGTGCGCGAGTTTCGTGGTGGCCGGCCCGACCGCGCGGTTCCTGCGAACCGAGGAGCCCGGCCCGGTGACGTTCGTGGTCACCGGTGAGGGAGGCCAGGCAGACGAGGACCTTGCCTGCGCCGAATACATCGGCCGGTCCATCGCCGAGGACGACGTCGAGGCGACCCCGTATCTCCACCGCGCGAGGACTTCTCGTGCCGCGGCCGATCTCGCCGGCGGGCTGCGGAGCGGCTACCACCCGGACGATGTCGATCTCTGCTTGGAAATCGACAGGTTCCCCTTTGCGATGGTGGCTCGCCAGGAAGAGTCCCTGACGGTGCTCCGTCCCGTCGCGGAGGTGTGCCAACTGTCGGCCGACACCCCGACCTCACTCTGAAGCGGTCAGTTGAGCGCACGCAGCACCAGCCGCACAACTCCCACGGCTCCTCGCCAGATCCAACCGAGCAGTCCTGCCTCCACAGCGATTTCAGTGGCCGTTTCAGCAGCGTCCGTCCGGTCCGACCCGGAGCGGCACCGGGAACAGGAACGGGGCCAACTGCGCTTTCGGGCACGGCACTTCTTGCATATCGCCATGGCCTCATTCTCCACTGCCGCCGCACCCCTGCCTCATGCGGCCGCTCGGGCGGTGAGGACGGGGGCGCAGCGACGCGACAGCGCCTGCGCTACGGAAGCGGTGAGGCTGACGCCCTTCAGGGCCTCGCACTCCTGAAGGTCGGGGTGGGCCTCGACGGCGGTTCGCCGTCGGGCGCTGAATGCACGGTGTGCGGGCATGAAGACGCTCCGCCCGAGAGCGTCGATGCCGCGAGCCACCGCTTCGAGGGGGCGGCCTCCAGGTGCCGAAGAGTGGGAGACGTCGACTGGCCACCTCCGCTCGACAGCCACCGAAACTCGCGCGTTACCGCGGTTCAGCGCACCCTTCCTCGCGGCTTCAACGGCACGGGCGGCAGTTCCGGAGCAGGCAGCGGGGCACCGTCGTACCCCTTGACCTCTCCGAACCGTGCCCCTTCCATCCAGTCCTGACGGGCCTGCACGATCTCCTCCTGGGACCGTCCGATCCAGTTCCAGAACATAGCGAAGCCTGCGCGCCTTTGCACAGGTCAGCGGCGTTCCGGACCGCCGGCGGTTAGCAAACTGTCAGCATCGGTCCCGGAGGAGTCGTCAATCGTGAGTTCCACTGCCCTGGTTCGTGGGATGGGTTCGTTTTTCAAGGAGTGTGAGCAACCGCGGTCGCGGTGGTCGAAGTGCCCGCACCCGTACAAGGTTCGGTATCGGTCCGCGGCGGGGAAGCAGGTGAAGGAGTCCGGGTTCTCGACCCAGGACAAGGCGATCGCGCGTTTGACGGAGATCTACAACGCGAAGAAGGCGGCGCCGCGGGGACAGGCGAAGGCGGACCGGATCGCGAGGTACGGGGCGATGCGGTTCCAGGAGTACGCCGGCGAGTGGAAGGCCGGGCAGCGGGATCGGATGGTGGTCGAACGTTCACCGGTACCCATCTCCTCAGTCCGCGTCACCGGTCGGGAGCTGGCTTGGCGTCCGGCCGCCGTTGCCTCCGCGGGTGCGACTGGCGCCGCCACCGTCGCTGCCTGCGGGCCGCGTCGCGGGAGCTGTCACGTCCCGCTCGGCTGTTCGGCCGCCAGGTCGGGCTCGAGCGCCGGCCGGTGGCGGGGCCCGGCCAGCTCACAACGGACGTCGACCACGCCCTCGACCGAGCGCACCAGCCGTTCCACCAGCGGGACGACCGACGTGTCGCGGACCCGTCCGGCCAGTGTGACCACGCCCTCATGGACCTCGACCCGGACCGGACCGATGCCGTCCGGAAGGCGGCCGCCGACGACCTCGTGCCGGACCTCCTCAGCGATCTCCGGGTCGGGCCGGAGGAAGACCCTGAGCAGATCGCCACGACTCACGATCCCCCGCAGCACGCCGTCGGCGTCGACGACGGGCAGGCGTTTGATCCCACGCCGCGCCATGACACGAGCAGCCCCGGCCAGGGTCTCGTCGGGGCCCACCGTGATGGCGGGGGACGTCATCAGATCCGTCGCCGTCACCCCTCGCGCCTTGTCGTGAGCCGCGACGGGCCCGGTCCTCGGGTGCACGTCCTGGTCGCTGTCGCGGAACTCCTCCTTGCGCAGCAGGTCGGCCTCGGAGACGACGCCGACCACCCGGTTCCCCGCATCGATGACGGGGAGCGCACTCATCCGCCGCGTTCGCATGGTCCGCACGATGTCCTTGAACCCCGCCCCGGCGGCCAGCGCCACCACGGAACGGGTCATAACGTCACTCACGGTGTAGACGGAGCCGTACATCGCTTCCTCCCGCACATATGGGCGGCGTTCTCCACGTGACCAGGATCGGCCTGCCAGCCTGCGGCGGCTTGGGCCGAACGGTCCGTTTCAGAGGGCCACCCGCCCTGCCGTCCCTCGGTCCGTGAGAAGTGGTTGTCGGTCCCGCCCTTCTTGCTCTTCGCCACCTGACACTCACGGCACATGAGCCCTGTGCTTTTGGTCGCGGGCCACGCGCTGGGGGCCGAACGACCCTGCGATGGGGCCCGGGTGACCCGTGCCGCAGCAGCCGCCTGTCGTACAGGCTGAAAGCAGGAGCCTTGAGGGAGGCCGGGTATACACCTTCGGCAGCTCTCGCCGGTCTCGAGCCGGACTGGGCGCTCGACATGACGCGCACCGTCACGGCGAGTGCCTGGTCACACGTCACCGAACTATGAGCCGCACGAGGCGAAGGGGACAGGACGATGACCATCAACATGACCACGGCTCTGGCCGTCGGCCACCGGGACCGGCTGATGCGCCTTGCCCGCGAAGTCTCTTTCGAGGCGGGCACCCGACTGTTCGAAGAGGGCCGGCCGGCCGACCGGTTCTGGGTCATCCGCAGCGGCACCGTCACGCTCGACTCACGGGTTCCCGGCCGGCGGGCCGCCGCCATCGAGTCGGTGAGTCACGGGGAACTCCTCGGCTGGTCCTGGCACTTTCCTCCGTACCAGTGGCAGCTGGGCGCCGAGGCGCTGAGCCCGGTGAGGGCCTGGGAATTCGACGCGGAGGCCGTGCGGGCCCTGTGCGCTCGCGATCCGGAGTTCGGGCGGGCCGTCGCCGCCTGGGTCGGCTCCGTGGTCGCTCACCGCTTGCAGGCAGCGCGGATTCGCCTGCTCGATCTGTACGCGCCTTACGGCAGCGGGCACCGGGTGTGAGTACGTCGCCCTGCACCGTCAGCCGAGCCAGTCGTGGTGAGCGGAGACGCCGGGTGTCCACCGTTTCGGTCCTGGACCAGCGCGGCTGCTGCACCCGGAAAACGAAGGCTTTGCAGAAACCGTCGTCGGCACACGCGGCGCATCGAGGAGGAACCTTATGTCACATGGTCCGCATCTCGTGAGCGATGTCATGACGCACACCGTCGTGGCCGTGGGCCGCGGCGCCTCGTTCAAAGAGATCGTCGAGCTCATGCAGCAGTGGAAGATCAGTGCCCTGCCCGTGCTGGAGGGCGAGGGGCGTGTCGTCGGTGTCGTGTCGGAGGCAGATCTGCTGCCCAAAGAAGAGTTCCGCGACAGCGACCCTGACCGCTTCACGCAGTTGAGGCGGCTGCCCGACCTGGCCAAAGCGGGCGCACTGACCGCGGGCGAACTGATGAGTACACCGGCCGTCACCGTCCACGCCGACGCCACACTGGCGGAAGCCGCCCGGGCCATGGCACAGCGGCAGGTCAAGCGGCTGCCCGTCACCACCGTCGAGGGGCTCCTCGAAGGTGTGGTCAGTCGCACCGATCTCCTGAAGGTCTTCCTGCGGTCCGACGAGGAACTCGCCGCCGAGATTCGCCAGGAGATCGTCTCCCCCCTCTTCGCCGCCTCCGGGCAACCTGTCCAGGTCCGCGTCTCCAGCGGCAGGGTGACGCTCAGCGGCCGCCTGCGGGACACCTCGTTGGTGCCCGTGGCCGCCCGCCTGGTCCGCGCGGTCGAGGGAGTGGTCGGTGTCGAGTTCGATCCGTCGAACGGCGATGTGGTGCGTCAGGCGGACTGACACGCCGGGCACGAAGCAGGACGCGCGACGCGCCTTCCGATCAAGGGGATTCGGAGGCGCGTCGCGAGTGCTTCGACCGGGAGCCGGCCCTCGGCCCGCAGGGTCAGTGTTCCTTCGTCGACGGTGGTTCGGACGTCCGCGCCGAAGCCGACGGCGGCATGTCCATACCGTAAAGAGTGCGCCCGCCGACCAGCTCCCGGCCGGTGACCAGTTCCGGCTCGATGCGCACGAAGACTTCCACGGGCCAGGGCAC
The DNA here is from genome assembly GCF_003671715.1 of Streptomyces sp. E2N166. Classification (GTDB taxonomy): domain Bacteria; phylum Actinomycetota; class Actinomycetes; order Streptomycetales; family Streptomycetaceae; genus Streptomyces; species Streptomyces thinghirensis. The sequence goes on from NZ_RAIF01000006.1 coordinate 712,095, forward strand.
CCACGACCGAGGGCCGATGCGGACCAGGTGCTTGTGTTCGTCAGGGTCGGTCACCACCGAGGCCGGGCCGGTGACGACAACGCTCCAGCCGCTGTGCGCCGCAGCGTCGACCTCGTCGGCTTCGAAGGCGACCACGGCGCCGTCGATGGCGCGGACCAGCTCCGAGGAGGCCGACGTGCGCAACAGCACGGCACCGCTCTTCTCCAGGAGGAAGTTGACCGGCAGGACGGCGGGCAGGGCTTCGCGTGTGTGCACGATGCGGCCCACCACCGCCGTGGCCAGCCGACTCAGGCTCTCCTGCCGGTTCAGTTCGCGAAATCCGTCGTTGCGGTACATCAGCCGGTCGTCTTTCCGTGTGTCGTCCGGTGCGCGGGCTCCTATCCTTCACGGGGTGAGCGGCCGGCGGCGAGGGCCATCAGTCCCTGATCTGTCGCGGGACGGCCCTCAGCCCGGTGGGCCCGCCCTCCGACGTGTCCGCCGGTGCCGCGTTCACTATGCGGTGACCTCGACGACCTCACGTCGTGGTCCGCCCAGCACGACCTTCAGTGCGCCGGTGTCGGCGGCGCGGGCGAAGACGTCGTACGCCTCCTGCATGCGGTCGAGCGGGAAGGTGTGGGTGACCGGCCCGGCGGCGGCAGGCGGCCGGCAGCCGCCATCCGCAACAGCGTGGGCGTGGAGTGGGTGTCCACCAGACCCGTGGTGATGGTGACGTTTTTGATCCAGAGGTCTTCGAGATGCAGGGTCACGGGCTTGCCGTGGACGCCGACGTTGGCGACGCGTCCCCCAGGCCGCACCATGCGGGTGCACATCTCGAAGGTCTCGGGCACCCCCACCGCCTCGATGGCGACGTCCGCACCGAGCCCTTCGGTCAGGTCGGCGACCAGCTGCTCGGGGCTTTCCTGGGCAGCGGCGACCGCGTCCGCCCCTGCCTTGCGGGCGGCGTCCAACCGGGCTGTGGCCACGTCCACGGCGACGATCCGCTCGGGTGCCAGAAGCCGGGCCATGGCGATGGCGGCCAGACCCACCGGGCCGGCGCCGACCACCACGGCGGTGTCCCGGGACGGACTCGACCGTTGAGCACACCCACCCGGTCCCCCGGTCGCACCGAACGGACGTCCCGGCCCGGTGACGGCATCGACCCGCACGATCGCGTCCGTGGAATCAATCAGAACCGGATCGGCGCCTTCGGTGAGGCAACCGCCGAAGGTGACATGCCCGCGGGCGTCGAGCCTGACCATGGCCCTCTTGACCCCCGGCACGGGCGGAATGTCCCGCCGCGAGGCCGTCGAGTCGAGCGGTCCGGAGCTGAAGAACCACACCGGCCGGTGCGCCAGAGCTCCGCGGTGCCGCTGTACGAAGCGCCTGGCGTCCTTGTGCCAGCGCCCGGCGTACAGGGCTCCGCCGACCACCACAGCCTCATAGCGGTCCAGATCCGTCACCGACCGGGCGGGCAGCACCTCGGCCGTGACCCCCGTCGTCCGCAGCACCTCCGCCACGGTCTCGGCGATCTCCTGCGTCGATCCGTTGGCCGTCCCGTAGGCGACCAGCACCCTCTGCTCCATGGTGGTCCGTCTCCTCTCACAGGCGCCGCAGCCAGTCGTCCGCGACACCGCCCGGCACGCGCGTGTCGTCCCGGAACTCGGAGTCGTCGAAGCGGTGGGTGAGCCTGTCCACGACGTCGACGACTCCGTCGGTCCTGCGGGTCATGGCCACCGCTATCTCGGTTTCGCTCTTCCGCTCCAGCTGCCCTTCCAGCGTGACGACTCCCTCCGTGACGGTGACGTCGACGCTGCCGTTGACCAGCCACAGTCCGCGTTGCAGCACCTCGCGGATCACTTCCTCGCGGATCTCCGCGTCGGGTCGCAGGAAGGTCTGCAGCAGGTCGTGCCGGGTGACGATGCCGACCAGGCGGTCGTCCTCGTCGAGTACCGGGAGCCGGTTCACCCGGTGCTCGACCATGGTGCGGGCGGCCTCCACCACGGTGTCCTCGGCGTGCACGCTGACGGCGGGCGCGGTCATCAGGAGGCCGGCCGTGCGCGCCCGGGCCTTGGCCGCCTGCCGGCGGGCACGCAGTGTCAGCCGTGCGAGGCGGAACCGCGGGGGCGGCTCGTAGGCGAGCGGCGTCGCGGCCTGATGGAGCATCAGGTCCGTCTCGGAGACGACGCCGATGACGTGCTGGTCGTCGTCCACCACGGGCAGTCCGCTGACGCGGTGTTCCGAGAGCAGCCCCGCGACGGCCTTGAAGGGGGTGCCGTACTCGGCGCGGATCACCTGGGTGGTCATCACGGAGCCGACCTTCTGGTTCCTCATGTCTGTTCCTCCTCAGCGTAGTCGGCGCAGATAGGGGTCCTGCGGCCGACGGGGCAGCAGGCGTATCCGCGCGTCGAGAACGGTGATCCCGCCGGGTGTGGCGAGGACCGGGTTGAAATCGGCCTCGGCGAGCTGCGGCAGGTCCACGGCCATCCCGGACAGCCGGTGGAGTACCTGCTCCAGCCCCTCCAGGTCGACGGGGCCGCCGCCTTGCGTGCCGAAGAGCAAGGGGGCGCAACGCGGGGCGGTGATCAGGTCGTGCACGTCCTGTCCGGTGAGCGGGGCGAGACGGGCGGCGTGGTCGGCGAGCACCTCTGTCGCCGTGCCCCCCAGGCCGAAGACGACGAGCGGGCCGAAGACGCCGTCCTGGACGACGCCGGCGAACAGCTCGGTGCCGCGGGATGCGAGCGGCTGGACGACGACTCCAGTCATGAGCCCTTCGAAGCGGCTTCGCAGGTCCTGGAAGGCCGTGCGTATCTGAGCCTCGTCGCGCAGGTCGAGGTGGACGGCGCGCTGGAGGCTCTTGTGCACGAGTCCGGGCCAGTGTGCCTTGAGGACCACTCGGCCGTCGGTGCCGCGCAGGCGCTCGGCGGCGCGTACGGCGTCGTCCTCGGTCTCGGCCCAGACCCAGGGCAGCTGAGGGATGCCGTAGCAGGAGAGGAGTTCGGCGCAGGCACGCGGGTCCAGCCAGCCTCCGTCCGGTCGCCGGCCAAGGAAGTCGTTGGCCAGGGCGTGCGCGCGGGAGGTGTCGATGTCGTCCGGGTCCGGCACGGTGCTGACGGGCCGGGCGAGCCAGGCGGCCCGTCGGGCTGCGTGGGCCAGCGCCCGTGCCGCCGCCTGCGGTTCGGCGTACGAGGGGATCGCCTCGCCGTCGGTGACGGGCAGCAGGGTGACCGGCAGGTCCTGTTCCAGACGTACGACGATGACGGGCTTGGCCCGGCGGCCGGGTCCTCGGGTGACGGCCCGGACCAGGTCGTCGCCGGTCGCGGCGGCGACCGCGGTGGGGACGAGGGCCACCAGGACCGCGTCGACGGACGGGTGACCCGCGAGCCGCTCGACGCAGGTGTGCAACGCGTCCTCGGTCACGGCGGCGGTGGCGTCCACGGGGTTGCCGGCGCTCGCTCCGGCGGGCAGCGCGGCGAGCAGGTCGCCGGCCAGTTCGGGGCTGGGCGGGTTGAGGGTCAGGCCGGCTTCGGCGCAGGCGTCCGCGGCCAGGACTCCCGCGCCGCCGGCGTTGGTGAGCACGGCGACGCGGGTGCCCGCCGGCAGGGGCTGTGCGTGCAGCAGGGCCGCCGCTTCCAGCAGCTCGCCGACGGAGCGGGTCGCGGTGACGCCGGCCTGGGTGAACAGTGCCTGGCGGGTCATCGTCCCGGTGGCCGCGGCGGCGGTGTGCGAGGCGGCGGCGCGGCGGCCGGCGTCGGTGCGTCCGGCATCGACGGTCAGTACCGGCATGCGCCGGGTGACCCGCCGGGCAGTGCGGGAGAAGGCCCGCGGGTTGCCGAAGGATTCCAGGTGGAGCAGGGCAAGGTCGGTGTGGCCGTCGCTCTCCCACCACTGGAGCAGGTCATTGCCGCTGACGTCGTACTTGTCGCCGAGCGAGGCGAACGTGGAGACGCCGATGCCCAGCCGGGACAGTCCCTCCAGCAGGGCGATGCCGATGCCGCCGGACTGTACGGCGACCCCCGCGGTCCCGGCGCGGGGGTGTGCGGCGGCGAAGGTGGCGTCGAAACGGTACCCGGGAGCGGTATTGGCCACGCCGAGGCAGTTGGGGCCGACCAGGCGCATCCCGTGAGTCCGGCAGGCGGTGAGCAGGGCCTCGGCCTGCTCCGTGTCCAGTCCGGCGGAGACCACGACGAGGGCGCGTACGCCCGCCTTGCCGCACTCCTCGGCGACGGCCGGCACGGTCCCGGCCGGGCTCGCCACGACGACCAGGTCAGGGAAGACGGGAAGGGCGCCGACGCAGGGGTAGGACGGTACGCCGAGGATGGCGGTGGTGGCGGGATTGACCGCGAACAGGCGGCCGGTGAAGCCGTCCTCGTGAAGGTGGTGCAGCAGGGCGCGTCCCACCGAGCCGGGACGGCGGCCGGCCCCGACGACGGCGATGGAGCGCGGCTTCAGCAGCGGCTCCAGGCTGGCCACGTCGGCGGTCCGTCCCCGGGCCTCCGAGGCCGTGAGGTAGGTCTCGTCGACGTGCAGGTCGATGGCGCAGTGCACCTCGGGGCCGTCGAAGTGCCGGGTCGCGGTGAGGCCGAGGTCGGCGAAGAGCCGCAGTACCTCGTGGTTGTCGCTGAGGGCGTCGGCGGTGAAGGCGGTGATGCCGTCGGTCCCGGCGGCCGAGACGAGGTGCTCGACGAGCAGGGTTCCCACGCCCCGGTGGTGCAGGCCGTCGGCGACCGCGACGGCGAGTTCGGCGGTGTGCGGCGCGTCGGCGGCGGCGTGGTACTCGACGAGGCCGAGGACCTGTCCGGCGCGTTCGGCGAGCAGGGCCCGGTGTCCGCGCCGGGCCGGCGCGCACACGGTGTCCGCGGCCAGGCCGACGGAGCGGGAGCCGGCTGAGAAGAAGCGCAGGCGGCGGTTGTCCGGTGACATCTCCGCGTAGAGCCCCTCCAGTTGGTCGTGGTCCCTGGGCTCGACGGCGCGGATACGGACGGTGGTGCCGTCCGTGAGCAGCGCGTGGACTGCGGGGCGGTGTGGCGTGTCGTCCTTCATGGCGGTTCTCCTTCGAGCCGCTCGGGTCCTTTGGCCTGTCGAGCGTCTGTCACGACGTCGGTCGCGCCCAGGGACCGACCGGGGATGCCCGCAGGGCCGGTCGGTCCCCGGTCTCCCGTCGGTCGTCCCGGGCGGCACCTCCGGGCGATCACGCCGTGTCGGGTACGACCGCGACCGGACAGACGGAGTGGTGCAGGAGCGTGTGGGCGACCCGGCCGAGGCGGTGCCCGAACTGCCCTGGACGCCGTCGGCCGAGGACCAGCAGGTCCGCCTCGTGCGAGGCGGTCAGCAGCACTCGGCGGGCGGGTCCCTCGGCCGTGTGGCGGCGCAGGCGTACGTCCGCCGGGGCGTCGGCGAGCGCGGCCTCCAGTTCCTTGGCCGCCCGTTCCTCGTGCACCCGCTCGGGCGTGCCCGCGAGCAGCGGGTGGTCGACCGTGTCGTGGGTGGGGCATCGCCATGCCCGTACCGCGTCCAGGGCGGCGCCGCGCCGCCGGGCCTCCTCGTAGGCGAAGCGCACCGCCGCGGTGGGTGCGTCGGCCACGCCGACGACTATGCGGCCGCGCCGGCCGCCGGCGGCCCGGTTGTCGTGGTTTCCGCGGATCACGATGACCGGACAGTCCGCCGTGGTGGCCACGGCCAGGCTGACGGAGCCGAGCAGGAGGTCGGCGAGTTCGCCGCGCCCGCGGGTGCCCACGATCACGGCGGAGGCGTTGCGCGCTTCGCGCAGGAGGACGTACTCCGGTTCTTCGGCCACCGCCGCGGTGGTGACGGCGAGGTCCGGGTGGTGACGACGGGCTCGGCGGGTGGCGACGACGAGGATGTCGTCGGAGGTGACGTGACCGGACGGCTTGCCGAGTTCGCGGGCGAGGGAAGCGCCCTCGTAGCGGTCCCAGCGGTAGGCGTGGACGATCCGCAGGGGTACTCCGTGTAGGGCGGCCTCGTCGGCCGCCCAGTCGACGGCCCGCAGGCTCGACTCGGAGCCGTCGACTCCGACGACCATGGGCAGGAACATCGTTCTCAGCCTCCCGCGTTGAGATCGAACACGATCCGGGCCTTGACCTGGCCGCCGAGGACCTCGTCGATGCAGTCGTTCACGGCGGCGAGCGGACGGGTCTCCCGGATGACCTTCGTGCGGCCCTCGGCGTGGAGCTGGAAGACCTCGGCGAGATCCTGCCGGGTGCCGACGATGGAGCCGATGACCGAGGTGCCGTTGAGGACCGTGTCGAAGATCGGGACCTGGAGGGTGCCGTGCGCCGGCAGGGCCACCATGACGAGTTTCCCGCCGCGCCGCAGACCGGAGTTGACGGCCTGGAAAGCGGCCGGGTTCACCGCGAGGGCGAGGGCGGCGTGCGCACCGCCGTGTCGTGCCAGCTCGGCGCCGACGTCCTGGGTGCGGGCGTCGATGACGATGTCCGCACCGAGCTCCCGGGCCAGTTGCAGCTTGTCGTCGGTGACGTCGATCGCGGCGACCCGGGCCCCGGCGATCTTCGCGTACTGCACCGCGAGGTGCCCGAGTCCGCCCACGCCCGAGATGGCGACGAGCTGGGCGGGCCGGACATCCGCGACCTTCAGCGCCTTGTAGGTGGTGACGCCCGCGCAGGTGAGCGGGGCGGCGTCGAGGGCGCTGACGCCCTCGGGCACCGGCTGGGCGAAGTCGGCCCAGGCCAGCATCTTCTCGGCGTACCCGCCGTCGCAGCCGTACCCGGTGTTGACCTGGTCCTCGCACAGGGTCTCCCAGCCGGACCGGCAGTGCTCGCACCGTCCGCACGCCTTGCCGAGCCAGGGCACGGCGACACGTTGTCCGACGGCGAGGTGGGCCACGCCGGCGCCCAGCTTCTCGACCAGGCCAACGCCCTCGTGCCCGGGGACGAACGGCGGGGTGGGCTTGACCGGCCAGTCGCCGTGCGCGGCGTGGATGTCGGTGTGGCACAGGCCGGATGCCTCGACGGCTACGAGCACCTGCCCCGGACCGGGCTCCGGATCGGGCCTGTCCTCGATGACCAGGGGCTTGCCGAACTCCCGGACGACCGCTGCCTTCATGGTCCTGCTCCTTCTGTGCTTGCCTTCGGTGGGCCGCGTCAGTCGTGCGCGACGACGGCGACGGGGGTGGTGGCGTGGTGCATGACCGCGTGGGCCACGGCGCCGATGTGCATGCCGAACGGGCTGCGGCGGATACGGCGGCCGACGACGACGAGGGACGCCTCGTGGGCCGCGTCCACGAGGTGGTTGGCGGGGCTGCCGAGCCTGGACTGTTCGGTCACCTCGACGTCCGGGTACTTCTCCCGCCACGGCCGGAGCGCTTCGGTGAGGGCGGCGGCCTGCTCGCGGATGATGTCCTCGCGGGGGTCGACGCCGGCGGCCAGGCTGTAGACGTAGTAGGGCGGCAGGTTCCACCCCGTGACGACGGTCAGCGTGGCCTCTCGGCGCCGGGCTTCCTCGAACGCGAAGGTGATGACCGTCTCGTCGGGGCTGTCGGTGTCCAGACCCAGGACCACGGGCCGGAAGCCGGTGGCGGCGGACGGTATGCCGGTGGGGTCCTTGACGTGTTCGTCGGCGGCCTGTTCGCCGGCCCGGACGAGAACAACCGGCACCTCGGCACGTGCGACCACGGACTGGCCGACGGACCCGATCAGGAAGCCCGCGAGGCCGCTCAGGGCACGCGAGCCCAGCACCAGCAGTTCCGCGTCGCGAGCGGCTTCGAGCAGCACCTCCGCCGGGGCCCCGGCCCGCTGCTCGGTGGTCACCTCGACGCCGGGGTGTCGCAGCCTCAGCCCTTCGGCGGCTTCCCGGGGGATGCGCTCGGTCCAGTGCTGGTGTGTTCCGGCGCCGAGGAGCGGGGCGTGGGCCATGGGCTCCGGTACCGGCTGCCACACGTGAAGCAGTCGTACCGGCATCTGGCGCAGCGCGGCTTCGCGGGCCGCCCACTCTGCGGCTGCCCGGCTCTCGGACGAGCCGTCGAGTCCTACGGTGATCGTGCGGGCCATGTCGGCCACCTCCTGTGTCATTGGTTCTGTTCTCAGCGTCTCTTCGGGCGGTGCCGGGGGCGGGGGCCTGTGGTCCCGGAGTGGGGCCGACGGTCCCTGCCGGCAAGCTGGTGGGGCGGGTCCTCGGGTGGTCCCGCCCCACCAGTCGTGTTCAGCGCAGCCACGCGTGGTCGCGGACGATGGGGAGCCGCGCCCACAGCCGGCCCAGCCCGAAGACGTTCCCGGCCGAGACCGCGGCCAGGGCGATGAGCACCACGGCGTACACCAGGTGGTAGTCGGCGAACGGGTTCGTCGACATGCTCGCCGACCCGTCGGACAGGTGCTTGGCCGGCGGCCACTCCGCCACCCACATCAACGCCATCATCACCGTCCCCGCGAAGGCCGCCAGACGCAGCGCCACCCCCGCGGTCAGAGCCAGCCCGATCCCCAGCAGACCCAGCATGAACAGCCAGTCCGCCCACGCCGCCCCGGCCCACGAGTGGAACGTCGACTCCATCGGACCGACCGCCACATGCCCCAGGAAACCCTCCGTGGGCGAACCACCGTCGATCCAGCCCT
>NZ_RAIF01000006.1:720901-750322 GCF_003671715.1 Streptomyces sp. E2N166
GCTGGTGCCTGACACCACTCACTCTCCCGGACCCCACCACCCCGCACCCGACGCCGAAGGGCCACACCCCAGGGCCCCAACAGCCCCAATCCACAGGGACCTTCGGCCACCACGGAACGACAAGGCCGAACGGTGCCGGGCGGTGACCGGACGGCCCCTTACGCGCGCGCCGGCGGCGGCGAAGGCTGGGAAGGGTCCACCCACCGGCCCAGCCGCCCTCGGACGTGGGCGGGAAGGAGACCCGATGAGCTCGACAACCCTCGACGCTGCGGCCGTGGAGCGGCTGGTCGCGGCGGCCGTGGCCGCGCCGTCCCTGCACAACACCCAGCCCTGGCGCTTCCGGCTCGATACCGACACCCGCACGGTACGGATCGACGCCGCCGCTGACCGGGCGCTGCGCCACACCGACCCGGTGGGGCGGGCGGTGCACCTGTCGGTGGGCTGCGCGGTCCTCAATCTGCGCGTCGCCGCCGCCCACTTCGGCTGGGAGCCGGTGACCCGGCTGCTCCCGTGCCCGGACCGTCCCGCTCTGCTCGCCACGGTCCGGCTCGCCGAAGCGGTGCGTGGTGCGCCGTCGACCGGCTTGTACGAGGCGGTGTGGCGCAGGCACAGCAGTCGTTTCCCCTTCTCCGGGCGACCGCTGCCGTCGGTCCTGCTCACCGAGCTGGCCGAGGCCGCCCATCTGGAGGGTGCGACCCTGCGTTTCCCGGGGCGCAACGACACCGAACGGGTGTTGCACGCCACGCGGGAGGCGGAGCGGCGCAACCGGGCGGACGCCGACCGCGCAGCCGAGAGCCGCCGACTCGTCGGTAGCCCGCACTCTCAGTCGCTGGGACTTCCGTCAGCGGCCGTGGGCCCGCAGGACGCGCTGGACCGCATGCCGATGCGGGACTTCGGGGCCCACCGGCACCCGGAGGTGCTGCCCGCCCGTGCCTTCGAGACGCGTCCGACGCTCGCGCTGCTGTCCACGGCGCACGACCGGCGGACGGACTGGCTGCGGGCCGGCCAGGCCCTGGAACACGTGCTTCTGCTGGCCACCCGGCGCGGAGTGCGCGCGTCGCTTCTTCACCAGGCCATGGAGTGGCCCGATCTGCGCCGGGCCCTCGACGGTCTGCCGGCCGACGGTCCTCGCGTGTACACGCAGATGGTGATCCGGCTCGGGTACGGCCCCGAGGGTCCCGCGTCACCGCGCCGCCCGGTCGAGGAGGTAGTGGAAGCCGACGAGTGAACACGCGTGCCGCCCGGTCCCGTCCACGACGCGACCGGGCGGTGCTCTTCTGAAGTCGGTCAGCATGAGCACTTCGTGCCCTTCTGCCGCGCCTTTCACCCCGCGTCGACGTGCCCGTGTTCCACGGCCTGTGGTGTCTCCGCACTTTCCGGCTCGCAACCGACGTGCACCCGCATGCCGGGAGCGTCGGCCAGTGTGTTGCTCACCGTGCAGTGCGAGACCACCGCACGCAGTGCGGCCAGCCGCTCGGCGGGCAGCGACGGGGCGTGGACGGTCATCGACAGGGAGGCGACCCGTGCGGGGCGGTCGTCGGCCATGCGGAAGTCCGCCCGGACGGCCAGGCCGTCCCGGCTGAGGCCATGCCGGTCCAGGTACCGGCCCGCGTAGTGCGCGGTGCAGGAGGCCACGGACGCGATGAAGAGTTCCACGGGCGTGGGTGCCGTGTCCCTGCCACCGTCGGTCCGTGGCTGGTCGACGGTCAGGACGTGTCCCCGTACCCGCACTTCGAAGGCGTCGCCGGCGACAGGCGTCACGTCGACGCGTCCGGCCGGCCCGTCAGGGCCGGGCTCCACGGCGGCGGCCTGGAAGAGCAGCAGACCGGCCAGGCGCCGCGCCTCCTCGGCCGTCAGCGACAGCCACGGGGCCCGGCTGTCGTGCGGGGCACGGGCAGTGTCCAGGACGACGCGTCCCATGGGAGCCGGGAGATCCTGGGGCGCGAGTCGTGTGACGTTGATGGTGCGTCCGCAGCGGCTGGTCATCTTCATGACGTCTCCCGGCCGGGTGCCTCGCCGTCGAGCCTCAAGCGTGCTTGACGCGGCTGCTCCGCCCACCCGAGCCGGGCCGGCGGGCCGGGCCGGCCCCGGTCGTCCGCCTCGGCACCTCGATTGGACCGCGGTCGCGGTTCGCCGTCATGGGCCGGGGGACCCGCGCGCCGTGCGCCGATGGTCCCGGTGCGGCCGTCCCCGTCCGGCAGGGGCCCTCATGTGCCGCTCGCCCGCCGGCACCCCGTGTCACCGGGCGGACCGGCCGCTCTCCACCGTGTCCGGGGACTGCGCCAGCGGCGCGTGCCACACCAGCCGCGTGCCCTTGCCGCCGGGGCTTTCCAGCTCCAGGTCGCCGCCGAGCTTCTGCGCTCGCTCGGCCATGTTGGTCAGACCGCTGCGGCGGCCTCCGTCCGGAATGCCGACGCCGTTGTCCGTGACCGTCAGGCGGACCTGCTTGCCGTCCGTCTCCAGCACGACGTCGGTGCGGTCGGCGCCGGCGTGCCGGGCGACGTTGGTCAGGGATTCGGTGAGGACGGCCATGACGTGGTCGGCGGTCTGGGTGGGCACGTGCGTGTCGAGCAGGCCCTCCATGCGGACACTGGGAGCGAAGCCGAGGAGCGGGGCGGCCTCGCCGATCGCGCGCACCGCGCGGGAGCGCAGGCCGGGCGCCGCGTCGTCGTCTCGGGAGCGGAGGCCGAAGATCGTCGACCTGATGATCTTGATGGTCTCGTCGAGGTCGTCCACCGCCCGCAGGATCCGCTCGGAAGCCATGGGGTCCTGGACGCGGCGACCGGCGCTCTGCAGGGTCATGCCGGTGGCGAAAAGCCGTTGGATGGCGAGGTCGTGCAGGTCACGGGCGATCCGGTCGCGGTCCTCCAGCAGGGCGATCTGTTCGGCGTCCGCGCGTCGTTCTGCCAGCTCCATCGCGACGGCGGCCTGGGCGGCGAAGACCTGGAGCGGCTCGGTCTCCTTCTCGGAGAACTCCCGGCCACCGGACTGCCGGACGAGTAGCACCACACCGCGGGCCTCGTCGCCCGTGCCGATCGGCACGGCGACAGCCGGTCCGAGCCCTTCGAAGCGTGGCGGCGGACCGGCTGAGACCCGGGAGTCGCACGAGACGTCCGGGCTGCTGGCCGGTGCCCGCTGGAGGAACGCCTGCCCGATGAGCGTGCCCTCCGTGGGCAGTACGATCCCGCGCCATACCTCGGCCTCCTGGCCGATGGCGAGTTCGACGGCGAGGTTGTCGGTTCCGCTCACCGGCATGGCCACCACGCTCAGGGCGGAAGCGGTGATCTCCCTGGCCCGTTCGGCGATCAGCGACAGCACCCCGCCCTGGTCCGCGCCGGACATCAGGGTGTGGGTGATCTCGGCGTTCGCCTGGAGCCAACGCTCGCGCAGCCGGGACTCCTCGTAGAGACGGGCGTTGTCGATCGCGACGCCGGCCGCCACGGCCAGCGTCGCCAGCACCGACTCGTCGTCCTCGTCGAACTGCTGCCCGCCGCGCTTCTCCGTCAGGTACAGGTTGCCGAAGATGTGGTCACGCACCCGGATCGGTACGCCGAGGAAGGTGTTCATCGGCGGGTGGTGGGCCGGGAACCCGTAGGAGGCCGGGTGGTCGGAGAGTTTGCTCAGGCGCAGCGGCTCGGGGCGGCGGATCAGCTCGCCCAGGATGCCGTGGCCCTCCGGGTAGGGGCCGATGCGCGCGATCTGCTCCGCGTCGACGCCCACGGTGTGGAAGGCGGACAGCCTCTTGCCGTCCGGACCGATCACCCCGAGCGCCGCGTACTCCGCGTCGACCAGGGCCGCCGCGGCCTCGACGATGCTGCGCAGTGCCTGCTCCAGGTCGAGCTCGCGGCCGACCGACAGCACGGCTTCCAGGAGGCTGTGGACCCGGTCCCGGGTGCCGCGCGCCGCGTCCAGACGGGCCTGCAGCTCCTCCAGCAGCTCGTCCAGCCGCAGCTGGGGCAGCCGTACCCGTGCCTCGTGGGCCTCCCCGGCGTTCTTCACCGCTGCGCCTCCAACGCCTCACCGCATGTCGGCAGCCTTACCGTGCACGTGCCACGGTAGCGGCTCGAACAAGGAGACGATAAGGAATCGGCTCAGCGGCGGGGCCGACTGGCCGGAACCGTCAGCTCCGGGGCAGCCGGGCCGCGACGTACGAGGTGAGGTCGAGCAGGCGGTTCGTGTAGCCCCACTCGTTGTCGTACCAGCCGAAGACCTTGACCAGGTCGCCGTGGGTCTGGGTGAGGGGGGCGTCCAGGACGCAGGAGGCGGGGTCGCCGACCACGTCGCGGGAGACGATCGGCGCGTCGGACACCCGCAGGACATCCTTCAGTCGTCCCTCGGCGGCCTCTCGGTAGGCGGCGTTGATCTCCTCGGCGCTCGCTGCCCGGCCGAGGACCACGGTCAGGTCGGTCAGTGAGCCGTCCTCGACCGGAACGCGTACGGCGCTGCCGTCCAGCGTGCCCGCCAGCTCGGGCAGGACCAGGCCGACGGCGCGGGCGGCGCCGGTGGTGGTGGGGATGATGTTGACCGCCGCCGAGCGGGCCCGGCGCAGGTCCTTGTGGGGGCCGTCCAGGACCACCTGGTCGTTGGTGTAGCCGTGGATCGTGGTCATCAGTCCCTTGACGACGCCGAAGTGGTCGTCGAGGACCTTGACCATGGGGGCCACGCAGTTGGTGGTGCACGAGGCGTTGGAGATCACGTGGTGGTTCTCCGGGTCGTACGTGCCCTCGTTGACGCCCATGACGATCGTGGCGTCGACGTCCTTGCCGGGCACGGACAGGAGTACCTTGCGCGCGCCGACCGCCAGGTGCAGGCCGGCCTGGTCGCGGGTGCGGAAGCGGCCGGTGGACTCGATCACCACGTCCACGCCGAGGCCGCCCCAGTCCAGCGCGGCCGGGTCACGCTCGGCGGTCACCGCGATGCGGTGTCCGTCCACGGTCAGCGAGGTCTCGTCGTGCTCGACGGGGCGGTTCAGCCGGCCGTACGTCGAGTCGTACGTCAGCAGGTGCGCGAGCGCCGCCGGGGAGGTGACGTCGTTGACCGCCACCACCTCCAGCGGCGCTGCCGCGGCACCGGTGCGTTCCAGGACGCAACGCAGGTAGTTCCGGCCGATCCGGCCGAAGCCGTTGATACCCACTCGCACGGTCATGTCTTCCGTCCTCCCCTTGGTGCGGCGATGCCCGGCGGTGTTCCGGGACCGCTCTCAGCCTGCCGCCCGGGGGTCCGTGCGGGTATGGGCCGGGGGGCGTGGGTGGTGGGGACCTTCGGCCCCCGACGGCGGACAGGGTGCGGGGCCCACCGGCGGACCCGTCCGGCTACTGGCCTTCGGTGCGCATCCGGTCCCGTGCCTGGGTGGCGATGACGGCGGCCTGGATACGGCGTTCCACACCGAGCTTGGCGAGCAGCCGGGAGATGTGGTTCTTGACCGTCTTCTCGGCCAGGTAGAGCCGCTGGCCGATCTGCCGGTTGGTCAGCCCCTCGCCGATCAGTTCCAGAATCTCGCGTTCCCGGTCGGTGAGGCCCGGCAGCATCTCCGGCTCCTCGGCCGGCTGCTGACCGCCGCCTCGCAGCCGCGCCATCAGCTTGGTCGTGGCACTGGCGTCCAGCAGCGACTGGCCGCCGGCCACGGTGCGCACGGCCGAGACCAGGTCCGAGCCCTGGATCTGCTTCAGGACGTATCCGGCCGCCCCCGCCATGATCGAGTCCAACAGCGCCTCCTCGTCGTCGAAAGAGGTCAGCATCAGGCAGGCCAGGTCCGGCATCTGCGACCGCAGCTCGCGGCAGACGGTCACGCCGTCTCCGTCGGGCAGGCGCACGTCGAGGACGGCCACGTCCGGGCGCAGGGCCGGGACCCGGACCAGCGCCTGTTCCACCGTCGCCGCCTCTCCCACCACGGTGATGTCCGTTTCGTCGTCCAGCAGGTCGTGCACCCCGCGTCGTACCACTTCGTGGTCGTCCAGGAGGAAGACCCTGATCGGGCTTCCCGTGCTGTCGCCCTGCTCGCCGTGCGCCATCGAATGCTCCTCGCAATGCCTCGGCCTGTGTCGGAATCCTTTCTTCCCAGGATGGCCGAGGTCCAGGGCCGGTCGGCCCTTCATTTCGCCTGCGTCAGTGGGCCAAGAGGCCGCGCTCGCGGAACTGGCCCCGCACCCGGTCCACCAGTGCCTTGTCGGGAACCGGGGTGTCACACAGAGGGAAGGGGATGCCCAGGGCGTCGTACTTGGCCGCGCCGAGTTTGTGGAACGGCAGGATGTCGACCCGCTCCACGCAGGCGAGGCCGGAGAGGAATCCGGCGAGTCCGTCGACGGCCTCCTCGTCGTCGGTCCAGCCGGGCACCAGGACGTACCTGATCCACACGCGCTTGCCCAGCCCGTCGAGACGGGTGGCGAAGTTCAGGGTGGGGGCGAGGGCGCCGCCGGTCAGCTTCCGGTACGTCGGGACGTCGAACGACTTGACGTCCAGCAGCACCAGGTCGGTGTCGGCCAGGAGCGTGTCCGTGGCGCGGGCACCGAGGAAGCCGGAGGTGTCAAGGGCGGTGTGCAGGCCGGCTTCCTTGCAGCGGCGCAGGACCGCTGCGGTGAAGGCCGGCTGCAGCAGGGGTTCGCCGCCGGTGAGGGTCACTCCCCCGCCGGCCGTGACGAGGAAGTCCCGGTACTTGTCGATCTCCGCCAGCACCTCGTCGACGGTGGCCTCCCGGCCGTCTCGCATGTGCCAGGTGTCGGGGTTGGCGCAGTAGAGGCAGCGCAGGGGGCAACCACTGGTGAAGAGGACGAACCGGGTCCCGGGGCCGTCCACGCCGGTGGACAGGTCCCAGGAATGGATCCGGCCGGTGACCGATCCCGCTGCCACGGTCGGGGGCATCGTGCTCACAGCGATCCGTGGAAGGTGCGGCTGATCACGTCGAGCTGCTGCTCGCGGGTCAGGCGGACGAAGTTCACGGCGTAGCCGGAGACCCGGATCGTCAGCTCGGGGTACTTCTCCGGGTGCTCCATCGCGTCCTCCAGCACGGCGCGGTCCAGCACGTTGACGTTCATGTGGAAGCCGCCGGAGGCCATGTAGGCGTCGAGGATGCCGACCAGGTGACCGGCCCGCTCCGCGGGGACGTGGCCCAGCCCTTCCGGGGTGATCGTGGTGGTCAGGGAGATGCCGTCGCGTGCCGCCTCGTAGGGCAGTTTGGCCACCGACAGGGCGGAGGCGGCCACGCCGTGCTTGTCACGGCCGTTCATCGGGTTGGCGCCGGGGGCGAAGGGCTGGCCGGCGCGGCGGCCGTCGGGAGTGTTGCCGGTGAGCTTGCCGTACACGACGTTGGAGGTGATGGTCAGCACCGACTGGGTGTGCTCGGCGTCGCGGTAGGTGGGGTGCTCGCGCACCTTCGCCATGAACGACTCCACCAGCTCGACGGCGAGGGCGTCGGCACGGTCGTCGTTGTTGCCGTACGCCGGGAAGTCGCCCTCGGTGTGGAAGTCCACGGCGAGTCCGGTCGCGTCGCGGATGACCTTCACCCGGGCGTGCTTGACGGCGGAGAGGCTGTCGGCGGCCACCGAGAGTCCGGCGATGCCGCACGCCATGAAGCGGTGCACGGGGTGGTCATGGAGGGCCATCTCGATGCGCTCGTAGGCGTACTTGTCGTGCATGTAGTGGATGACGTTGAGCGCGTCGACGTAGGTCTGGGCCAGCCAGTCCAGCACACGGTCGTAGGCGGCCGACAGTTCGTCGTAGTCCAGATACTCGCCGGTCAGCGGGGGCATGGCGGGGGTGATCCGGTCGCCGGTCATCTCGTCGCGGCCGCCGTTGACGGCGTAGAGCAGTGCCTTGGCCAGGTTGACGCGGGCGCCGAAGAACTGCATCTGCTTGCCGACCGCCATCGCGGAGACGCAGCAGGCGATGGCGGTGTCGTCGCCGGTGCGCGGGCGCATCAGGTCGTCGGACTCGTACTGGACGGCGCTGGTGTCTATGGACACCTGGGCGCAGAACTCCTTGAAGCCGCTGGGGAGCCGGGGCGACCACAGGACGGTCAGGTTCGGTTCCGGGGCGGGGCCGAGGTTGTAGAGGGTCCGCAGGAAGCGGAAGGAGGTGCGGGTGACCAGTGGGCGGCCGTCTGCGCCGATGCCGCCGATGGACTCCGTCACCCAGGTCGGGTCGCCGGAGAACAGGGCGTCGTACTCGGGGGTGCGCAGGAAGCGCACGATGCGCAGCTTGATGACGAAGTCGTCGATCAGCTCCTGGGCACGCCTCTCGTCGAGGAGCCCCTCGTCGAGGTCGCGCTCAAGGTAGACGTCCAGGAAGGTGGAGGTACGGCCCAGCGACATGGCCGCGCCGTTCTGCTCCTTCACCGCGGCGAGGAAGCCGAGGTAGAGCCACTGGACGGCCTCGTGCGCGGTTGCCGCCGGCCGGGTGACGTCGCAGCCGTAGGATGCGGCCATCTCGGCCAGCTCCCCCAGTGCCCGGATCTGCTCGGCGAGTTCCTCCCGGTCGCGGACGACGTCGGCGGTGGACGGCCGGGCGTCCAGCAGGCCCCGCTCGGCGCGCTTGGCCTCGGTGAGCCGGTCGGTGCCGTACAGGGCGACGCGACGGTAGTCACCGATGATCCGGCCGCGGCCGTAGGCGTCGGGCAGCCCGGTGATGATGCCGACTTTGCGGGCGGCGCGCATGGCGGGGGTGTAGGCGTCGAAGACGCCCGCGTTGTGGGTCTTGCGGTAGGTGTCGAACACCTTCGTGACGAACGGGTCGGGCTCGTAGCCGTACGCCTTCAGCCCGTTCTCCACCATGCGCAGGCCGCCGTTGGGCATGATCGCCCGCTTCAGCGGGGCGTCCGTCTGCAGGCCGACGATCAGCTCACGGTCGCGGTCGATGTAGCCGGGGGCGTGCGAGGTGATGGTGGAGGGGGTGGCGGCGTCCACGTCGAGCACGCCCCTGCGCCGCTCCTCCGGGAACAGCGCGCTGACCTTCTCCCAGACCGCTCGGGTGCGGTCCGTGGGGCCGGCCAGGAAGGAGGCGTCGCCCTCGTAGGGCGTGTAGTTGGCCTGGATGAAGTCGCGCACGTCGATGCGCTCACGCCACCCGCTCCCGGCGAACTGCCGCCAGGCGTCGGCGGTCCGGGGGCCGGCTGTCACCGTCGCGGTCATCACAGGTCCTCTCGTCGTACGGTCTTGTCACTGTCGATGCTCGTCGTGCGGGTCCGCGGCGAGGAGTGCCGGACAGGGCACCGGGTGGTCCCGTGCGGCCCCGACCCGGCCGGGACCTTCGGCCCCGACCGGCAGCCGTGGTGTCAGTCGTGCGGAACCACGGCGACGGGACATCCGACGTGGTGCAGGACGGCGTGCGTGACCGGCCCCGGGAAGACACCGACCTGGTGATCGAGCCCGCGGCGGCCCACCACCAGGAGGCCCGCGTCCTGAGCGGCCCGCACCAGAACCACCGCGGCGCGCCCCTCGGTGACCGTCTCGGTCACGGGAACGGTCGGGTACTTCTCCCGCCAGGGACGCAGCACCGCCGCCACGGTGCGCTCCTGGTCCGCCAGCGCCTGAGCCTGCGGCGGCCAGGGAACGGGAGCCGGGCCCTCCGGGGCCGCGGACACCAGGGGCACGGACGGAACGGGAGCGGGCCGGAAGGCGGTCCGGAAAGCGTGGACCACTGACAGGCCGGTGCCACGCCGGCGGGCGGCGTCGAAGGCGAACTCGATCAGTTCGTCGCAAGGACGATCCGTCTGCAGCCCCAGGACCACGTGACGGTAGGGCGTCTCCGGTATCTCCTCCGGGGCGACGCCGTCGGTGGCCGGCAGGTGCTCGTCGGCGGCGGACCGTCCGGCGCGGACCAGGACGACCGGGCGGGTGGACCGGCCGACGAATCGCTGGGACACGGAGCCCGTGAGGAAGCCGCCCAGGGGTCCGAGGCCACGGGAACCGAGGACCAGCAGGTCGGTGTCGGCCGCGGCCTTGAGCAGGCCGGCCACCGTGGCGTCGCACACGAGTCGGCCGGTGATCCGTAGCCCCGGGTGGGCGGCCCGGACGCTGCGTACGGCCTCGCCCAGGAGCTGCTCGGCCCAGTCGCGCTCGGTGCTGTCCATGGGGACGTACGGCGCGGGGTGGGGGTGGCGGTGCCAGACGTGGATCACGCCGAGTCCGGTTCCTCGCCGCTGCGCCTCCTGGGCCGCCCAGTGTGCGGCGGCCAGTCCTTCGGTCGATCCGTCGATCCCCACCACGATGTCGTGCGGCATGACGTGTCCCCTCCCTGCTCGTCGAATTCCGATGGCTTCGAGCCTCGGCCCGGCCGTGCCGGTGGTCCACGGGCCGTACAGCCCCGGCAGGGCGCCGATGGTCCCTCCGGAACGACAAGGGCTCATCGGGGGCCGACCGGTCCCTCACGCGGGACGGCCGGCACCTCGCGTCGGGCCTGCCCCCGTCCGACGCTGGAGTCATCACGCCCCAACGCTTGAGGAGCGCAGCGTCATGGTCCGTTACGTGTACGACTTCACCGAGGGCGGCCGTGACATGGCCGATCTCCTCGGCGGCAAGGGATCGAACCTGGCGGAGATGACTCGGCTCGGGCTCCCCGTACCGCCGGGCTTCACCCTCGTCACCGAGGCGTGCCGCGCCTTCCTGGAGACGGGCAGCGAACCCGCGGGCCTGTGGGAGGAGGTCTCCGCACACCTGTCGGTGCTCGAAGCCTCCGTCGGCCGTTCGCTGGGACAGCCGGACGACCCGCTACTGCTGTCCGTCCGCTCCGGCGCGAAGTTCTCCATGCCCGGCATGATGGAGACGATTCTCGACATCGGCCTCAACGACGACTCCGTCCTCGGGCTCGCCAAGATCTCCGGCAACGAACGCTTCGCCTGGGACTCCTACCGCCGCCTCGTCCAGATGTTCGGCAGCACGGTCATGGGCGTCGACTCCTCCCGCTTCGAGCGGTCCCTCGCCCTCCTCAAGGACCTGCGCGGCGTCCAGGACGACGTGCACCTGACGGCATCCGACCTGGCCGAGCTGGTCGAGACGTACAAGAACCTGATCCGCCTGGAGACAGGCGGCCACTTCCCCCAGTCCCCCGCCGAGCAGCTGCGCCGGGCGGTCCTGGCCGTCTTCGAGTCCTGGAACGGCGAACGCGCCCGCCTGTACCGGCGCCGCGAGCACATCGCCGACGATCTGGGTACCGCCGTCAACGTCCAGCGCATGGTCTTCGGCAACCTCGGGGCCGACTCCGGCAGCGGCGTCGCCTTCACGCGCGACCCGGCCACCGGCCGTTCCGGCCTGTACGGCGACTACCTGCCCGACGCGCAGGGCGAGGACGTCGTCGCCGGCATCCGCAACACCGTGCCGCTGGCCGAGCTGAAGCGCCTGGACGCCACGTCCTACGACGGGCTGCGCACGCACATGCGCACCCTGGAACGCCACTACCGGGATCTGTGCGACATCGAGTTCACCATCGAACGCGGCACCCTGTGGATGCTCCAGACCCGCGTCGGCAAGCGCACCGCCGAGGCCGCCTTCGTTCTCGCCGCCGAGCTGGCCGACGAAGGGCTCATCACCCCGGACGAGGCGCTGGCCCGGGTGAGCGGCGAGGGCCTGGCCCGGCTGATGTTCCCGCGCTTCGACGCCTCCGCGACCGGTACCGCACTCGCCCACGGCGTCCCGGCCTCTCCCGGCGCGGCGGTCGGGGCGGTGGTCTTCGACTCCGCCCAGGCGGTGCACCGCGCCACGGCCGGCGAGAAGGTGGTCCTGGTCCGTCAGGAGACCACCCCGGACGACCTGCCCGGCATGATCGCCGCTCAGGCGGTCCTCACCAGCCGGGGTGGCAAGACCAGCCACGCGGCCGTCGTCGCCCGCGGCATGGGCAAGGTCTGCGTGTGCGGCGCCGAGGAGCTCACCGTGGACACCGAGGCCCGGCGCTTCACCGCCGCGGACGGCACCGTGGTCGAGGAGGGCACCGTCGTCTCGGTGGACGGCTCCGCCGGAGCGGTGTACGCCGGTTCGGTGCCGCTGGTGGACTCGGCGGTGATCCGGTATCTGGAGGACGGCCGGGGCGGCGGTGGCTCGCAGGGCGTGGACGTGGTCGACGCGGTGGCCCGGGCGCTGGCCCGCGCCGACACCGTGCGGCGGCTGGAGGTGCGGGCCAACGCCGACACCCCGGAGGACGCCGTCCGGGCCCGCCGGTTCGGAGCGCAGGGCATCGGCCTGTGCCGCACCGAGCACATGTTCCTCGGTGACCGCCGCAAGCTGGTCGAGCAGATGATCCTGGCCGGCACGGACGCCGAGCGCGACCGGGCCCTGGCGGACCTCCTGCCGCTGCAGCGGCGGGACTTCGTCGGCATCCTGGAGGCCATGGACGGTCTGCCGGTCACCATCCGGCTGCTGGACCCGCCACTGCACGAATTCCTGCCCGACCACACCGAACTGGCGGTGCGGATCGCCACCGTTCATGCCCGTGGCGAGGAGCCGGACACGCACGACGTCGAACTGCTCGGCGCGGTGAACCGCATGCACGAGGAGAACCCGATGCTCGGGCTGCGCGGCGTACGCCTGGGCCTGGTCGTGCCCGGCCTGGTCGCCATGCAGGTCCGGGCGATCGGTGAGGCCGTGACCGAGCGCCTGTTGGCCGGTGGCGCACCCCAGGCGGAGATCATGGTGCCGCTCGTCGGTGACGTCCGTGAACTCCGCCTCGTGCGCGCGGAGGTCCAGCGGGTGCTGGCCGAGATCTCACGGGCGGCCGGAGTCGTCCTCGACTGCCCGGTCGGCACCATGATCGAGCTGCCCAGGGCCGCCCTGACGGCGGGCCGGATCGCCGAGGAGGCCGAGTTCTTCTCCTTCGGCACCAATGACCTGACCCAGACCACCTGGGGCTTCTCCCGCGACGACGTCGAGGCGGAGTTCTTCTCCGCCTACCTGGACAAGGGCGTCTTCTCCACCTCCCCCTTCGAGGCGCTCGACCGCGAGGGGGTCGGCCGGCTGGTGGACATCGCGGTCGCCGAGGGCCGCGCCACCCGCCCGGACCTCAAGATCGGGGTGTGCGGTGAGCACGGCGGCGACCCCGACTCGGTGCACTTCTTCCACACCGCCGGACTGGACTACGTCTCCTGCTCGCCGTTCCGGGTGCCGGTGGCGCGGCTGGAGGCGGGGCGGGCGGCGCTGGAGGAGACCGAGGGGAGCGACAGCAGGTGAACCGCGGGGCGGGGCCGCTCGGCCCTCGTGCCAGGGACCGGCCGCTCCTCCCTCCGGGACCGGTCGCCCCTGGGACGGGAGCGACCGGCGCAGCAGGCTTGAGGCGACGCAGAACGATCACAGGGAGTGGAACACATGACCGCCGAGGACATCGGTGCCCGTGAGACCGCCGCCGCCGTGCTGGTCCGCACCGACGGCGAGGTGGACGAGGAATCCCTCGCCTACCTTCACGAGAAGGTCGCCGCCGCTCTGGACCGGCCCGGCCTGCCGCCCGTGAACGGTGAGGTGCGCGTACGGCGGGCATCGGCCCACCACGTCGAACCGCCCTGGTCCGGCCGCACCGACATCCGGGTCGGCAGCGACCTCGTCGTCGTCCACGCACGCGAGGCGAGCGCCCGCGAACTCGCCGCCGGCTCCACGACCGGCTGCGCTCCGCCACCGAACGCGTCACCCACCGAAGCGACACCACCCGCCGGACGGCCGCCCCGCCCCCGTGGCGCGGCGGCCCGCAGAAGTAGGTGCCACACGGCGCCCGCCCGACCCGGCGGGGAGCCGGAGCCGAACCGGGCTCCGAGCCTCCCCCGCCCGTGCTCGTGAAGGAGATCCGCCGTGACCGCTCACATCGTCGGCGAGGTAATGACCAGGGACGTCGTCCACGCCCGCCGGACGACACCCTTCAAAGAGGTCGTCCGGCTGCTCGACCACCACCGGATCAGCGGACTGCCGGTGGTCGACGCCGACGACAAGGTCCTCGGCGTCCTGTCCGGCAGCGACCTCGTACGCAACCAGGCGCACCGGGACGACCCCGCTCCGCCGCCGTCCGTGACGGCGGGCGACGTGATGTCGAGCCCCGCCATCACCGTGCACCCCGAGCAGACCGTGCCGGACGCCGCCCGGCTCATGGAGCGCCGCGGCGTCGAGCGACTGCCCGTGGTCGACGAGGCCGACCGCCTCATCGGCATCGCCACCCGCCGTGACCTGCTACGGGTCTTCCTGCGCGCGGACGACGACATCCGCCGCCAGGTGACCGAGGAGATCGTCGCGACCGCGATGGGGCTGCCGTCCGACGCGGTCCGCGTCGCCGTCCGCGACGGCGTCGTCACCCTCGACGGCCGGGTGGAAGCGCGTGGCCAGGTGCCGGAACTCGTGCACGCCGTCTGGCGGCTCGACGGCGTGGTCGGCGTGGTGAACGGCCTGGGCTTCCGCATCGACGACCGCGAGTCACCCACCCAGTCCCACCGGACCGTGAGCCCGTGACCTCAGCGGCCGGCGCCGACGTGCGGCGGGCCGGGCGGGCAGGCCGTGCCGGGGCCGACGGTCCCTGCCCAGCCGGGCCGGACGGACGCGAGAGGGGCCCTTCGGCGCCTGCCACGGCACCGCGACCCGTCGGAGAGTGGAGTCAGGGAGGGGCGCCGGTCCCCCGCGGTGTCCCTCCCGTCCCGTGCCGCCGCATGAGCACGGCGGTCCCTGACAACGGAGGCACACCACCATGACCCGACAGGACGCGCGGACCAAGGACCGCGTCGGGATCGACGCCCCGTCCGACACCGCGGTCGCCGTGGACCGTCTGGTCACCGCCGGCCTCAAGGCTCTCGCCGGCTACGAGGTCCTCTCCCAGGAACAGGTCGACCACATCGTCAAGAAGGCGTCGGTCGCCGCCCTGGACCAGCACACCGCCCTGGCCCGCCTGGCGGTCGAGGAGACGGGGCGCGGGGTCTTCGAGGACAAGGCCGCCAAGAACATGTTCGCGTGCGAGCACGTCACGCACAGCATGAGCCACACGAAGACCGTCGGGGTCATCGGCCGGGACGACATCGAGGACATGGTGGAGATCGCCGAACCGGTGGGCGTGGTGGCCGCGGTCACCCCCGTCACCAACCCGACCTCGACCACGGTCTTCAAGGCGCTGATGGCGCTGAAGACCCGCAACCCGGTGATCTTCGCGTTCCACCCGTCCGCCCAGCGGTGCAGCTCCGAAGCGGCCCGCGTCGTGCGGGACGCGGCCATTGCCGCCGGAGCGCCGGAGCACTGCGTGCAGTGGATCGAGGCCCCGTCCGTCGAGGCCACCCGCACGCTCATGCATCACCCGGGCGTCTCGCTGATCCTCGCCACCGGCGGCAACGCCATGGTCAAGGCCGCCTACTCGGCCGGCAAGCCGGCCCTCGGGGTCGGTGCCGGCAACGTCCCGGCCTACGTCCACCGCAGCGCCAAGCTGCGCCGAGCCGTCAACGACCTCGTGCTGTCCAAGTCGTTCGACAACGGCATGATCTGCGCCTCCGAGCAGGCCGTCATCCTGGACACGGAGATCTACGACGCCGCGATCACCGAGTTCCGCTCCCTGCACGCCCATCTGGCCACCCCGGAGGAGAAGACGAAGCTGGAGTCCTTCCTCTTTCCCGCCACCGGCGGTTCGGGCGCCGGCTGCGAACCCAAGGTCAACGCGGCCGCCGTCGGGCAGAGCCCGGCGTGGATCGCCGAGCGGGCCGGATTCTCGGTGCCGGCAGACACCTCGGTCATCCTGGTCGAGGCCGAACGGGTCGGCCCCGACGAGCCGCTGACCCGTGAAAAGCTCTGCCCGGTCCTCGCCGTACTACGCGCCGAGGACGAACGCCGCGGGTTCGACCTCGCCGCCGACATGGTCGCCTTCCACGGCCAGGGCCACAGCGCCGTCATCCACACCGAGGAGCCTGCCGTGGCGGAGGCGTACGGCATGCGGATGAAGACCGTACGGATCATCGTCAACTCGCCGTCCTCGCAGGGCGCGATCGGCGGCATCTACAACGGCCTGCTGCCCTCGCTCACGCTGGGGTGCGGCTCCTGGGGCAGCACCTCGGTGTCCAACAACGTCTCCGCCGCCCAGCTGCTCAACGTCAAGCGGGTCTCCACCCGCCGCAACAACCTCCAGTGGTTCAAGGTCCCGCCGAAGATCTACTTCGAACCGCAGGCCATCCGCTACCTGACCTCCATGCCGGACGTCCACCGCGTCACCATCGTCACCGACGCCACCATGACCCGCCTCGGATTCGTCGACCGGATCAGCCGCGTCCTGCAACGGCGTCGGGAACCGGTCACCCTCCAGATCATCGACAACGTCCAGCCCGAACCCAGCATCGACTCCGTCCAGCACGGCGCCGACCTCATGCGGGACTTCCGCCCCGACACGATCATCGCGCTCGGCGGTGGCTCCCCCATGGACGCCGCCAAGGTCATGTGGCTGCTGTACGAGCAGCCCGGCATCGACTTCGCGGACATGCGGCAGAAGTTCTCCGACATCCGCAAGCGCGCCTTCCGCTTCCCCACCCTCGGCAAGCAGGCCCGCCTGGTCTGCGTGCCCACCACCTCCGGCACCGGCGCCGAGGTCACCCCGTTCGCCGTCATCTCCGACCCCGCGACCGGCAAGAAGTACCCGCTCGCCGACTACGCCCTCACCCCCAGCGTCGCGATCATCGACCCCCTCCTCACGACCGCGTTGCCCCCCGCGCTCGCCGCCGACAGCGGCTTCGACGCCCTCACCCACGCCATCGAGGCGTACGTGTCCGTCTACGCCAACGACTTCACCGACGGCCTCGCCCTGCACGCCATCCGCCTGGTCTTCGGCCATCTCGAGGCGGCCGTGAACAACCGTGCCAACGCCGCGGAGGCCCGGGAGAAGATGCACAACGCCGGCACCATCGCGGGCATGGCCTTCGGCAACGCCTTCCTCGGCATCGTCCATGCCATGTCGCACACCCTCGGCGCCACGTTCCACATCGCGCACGGCCGCACCAACGCGGTCCTGCTGCCGCATGTCATCCGCTACAACGGCACCGTCCCGACGAAGCTGACCGGCTGGCCCAAGTACGAGAACTACCGTGCCCCCGAACGCTTCCAGGACATCGCCCGCACCCTCGGGCTGCCCGCGGCCGCTCCGGCCGAGGGCGTGGAGTCACTCGCCGCGGCCGTCGAGCGGCTCCGCGACGCCGTCGGCATAGAGCCGACGTTCCAGGCCCTCGGCGTCGACGAGCGCGCCTTCCTCGACGCCCTGCCCCAGCAGGCCCTCAACGCCTACGAGGACCAGTGCGCGCCGGCCAACCCGCGCATGCCGATGCTCGACGACATGCAGGAGCTGATGCGCACGGCGTACCACGGCTGAACAGGCCGTGCCGGAGGCCGCCGCGCGGGAGCCTGACAACTTCCGCGCGGCGGCTTCGCCATGCCCGGCGGGGCTGACCTCCCGAGGGGTCGCACGGGCCCCTGCGCATGGGCCATCGGACCCTACTGCCCGGCGAGCACCTGGTCTTGGCTGTCCCTATGACGCACGAGCACGCCCGCACCGGCCAGATCCGCTCCGAGTACACCGTCGGCCACACGACCGTCCTGGAACTGCGTGGAGACCTCGGCATCACCGTGACACCGATCGTCACGGCCCGGCTGGACGCCCTCACCGCATGCCCACACCCCGATCTGGTCGTAGACCTCCGTCCTGTGCCCTTCCTGGACTGCGCCGCGCTGGGAGTGCTGTGCAGGGCACGCGCGCGGATCCGTGAGCGGCACGGCAGGCTGCGTCTCGTCTCCGGCAGCGACCGCTTACGCGACATCATGCGCCGCACCGGGCTGGCGGACTCCTTCGATGTCTACAGGTCGCTGACGGACGCCCTGGCTGTCCAGCCCCGCGGGTACCGACGCGTCGTGCCGGCCTTCGCCGACCGCTCAAGAGGGGGCTTCAGCCGGTCTCGCTGACGGGCGGGCAGTTCTCCGGGGGCGCCACCCACTCGCCCAGGGAGCGGACGCAGCAGGGCCCGGACAGCGGATCCGACGTCCGCGGTCCGGGCCCCTCGGGGTTCCTGTCAGCCGTCCCACGTCCAGTCGGCTACCTCGGGAAGGTCGACACCGTGCTCGCGGATGTACGCGTGGTGACGCAGCCGGGCGTCCTCCATCCCCTGGCGCACGGCCGCCGCGCGCACCGCGAGGCCGGGGACACGGTCGACGACGTCCATGACCAGCCGGTAGCGGTCCAGGTCGTTGCGGACCACCATGTCGAACGGTGTGGTGGTCGTGCCCATTTCCTTGTAGCCGCGCACATGCAGGTGCTGGTGGCCTGTGCGGCGGTAGGCCAGTCGGTGAATCAGCCACGGGTAGCCGTGGTAGGCGAAGACGACCGGCTTGTCGGGGGTGAACAGGCCGTTGTACTCGAAGTCGCTCATTCCGTGGGGATGTTCCTCGCTCGGCAGCAGTCGGGCGATGTCGACGACGTTCACGACCCGGACGGCCAGCTCCGGCAGGTGGTGCCTCAGCAGCTGTGCGGCGGCCAGTACCTCCTGTGTGGGTACGTCGCCCGCGCAGGCGAGCACCACGTCGGGTTCCCGGCTGCCGTCCTCGGTGCCGGCCCAGTCCCAGATGCCGGCGCCGCGCGCGCAGTGCACCCGGGCCTCCTCCATGGACAGCCAGTCGAAGCAGGGCTGTTTGCCGGCGACGATCACGTTGACGTAGTCGCGGCTGCGCAGGGCGTGGTCGGCGACGGAGAGCAGGGTGTTGGCGTCCGGCGGCAGGTAGACCCGTACGGCTTCGGGGCTCTTGTTGAGGATGTGGTCGACGAAGCCGGGATCCTGGTGGGAGAAGCCGTTGTGGTCCTGGCGCCACACGTGGGAGGTGAGCAGGTAGTTGAGGGAGGCGATGGGGGCGCGCCAGGGCAGGCGGCGGGTCACGCGCAGCCATTTGATGTGCTGGTTGACCATGGAGTCGACGATGTGGACGAACGCCTCGTAGCAGGAGAACAGCCCGTGCCGGCCGGTGAGAAGGTATCCCTCCAGCCAGCCCTGGCAAGTGTGTTCGGAGAGAATCTCCATCACCCGGCCGTGGCGGTCCAGGTGCTCGTCCACGTCAAGGGTGCGGGCCTGCCATGCCTTGCCGCTGGCGCCGTAGACGGCCTGGAGGCGGTTGGAGGCGGTCTCGTCGGGGCCGACGACGCGGAAGTCACGTCGGTCGGCGGTCTCGCGCATGATGTACTCCAGCAGGTCGCCGAGGACGCGAGTGGGTTCGTGCAGGGTCGCGCCCGGCTTGTCCACCGGGACGGCGAACCTCTCCAGAGGCGGCAGCGGGAGTTCGCGCACCAGCAGGCCGCCGTTGGCGTGCGGGGTCGATCCCAGCCTGCGTGCGCCGTCGGGGACGCACGTCAGGACGTCCGGGCGAGGTGCTCCGCGCTCGTCGAACAGCTCTTGCGGCCGGTAGGAGAGCAGCCATTCCTCGAGCTGCCGCAGGTGGTCGGGGTTGTCCCGGACGGCTGACAGAGGGACCTGGTGAGCTCGCCAGGTCCCTTCCACGGGGAGGCCGTCGACCTCGGCGGGGCCGGTCCAGCCCTTGGGGGTACGCAGAACGATCATCGGCCAGCGGGGCCGCTCCGTCTCCCCCTCTTCCCGGGCGGCGCGCTGAACAGCGGCGATACGGTCCGCGGCGGTGTCCATGGCCTGGGCCATCGCGCGGTGGACGGCGGCCGGCTCGTCTCCGGTGACGTGGATGGGCTCGTGTCCGTATCCCTTGAGGAGTTCGTCGAGTTCGGACTCCGGAAGCCGGGACAGCACGGTGGGATTGGCGATCTTGTAGCCGTTGAGGTGCAGGATCGGCAGGACGGCGCCGTCCTGCACGGGGTCCAGGAACTTGTTCGAGTGCCAGGAGGCGGCCAGCGGCCCCGTCTCCGCCTCACCGTCACCGATGACACAGGTGACCAGCAGGCCGGGGTTGTCGAAGGCGGCGCCGTAGGCGTGAGAGAGGGCGTAGCCGAGTTCCCCGCCCTCGTGGATGGAGCCGGGCGTCTCCGGGGCCACGTGGCTGGGGACGCCTCCGGGGAACGAGAACTGCCGGAACAGCCGGGCCATCCCGACGGCGTCCCGGGTGATGTCCGGGTAGGTCTCCGTGTACGACCCTTCCAGCCAGGAATTGGCCACCACGGCGGGGCCGCCGTGACCGGGCCCCCAGATGCAGACGGCTTCCAGCCCCCGGGAGCGGACGAGTCGGTTGAGGTGTGTGTACACGAGGTTGAGGCCAGGTGAAGTGCCCCAGTGACCGAGCAGCCGCGGCTTGACGTGCTCAGCGCGCAGCGGTTCGGTGAGCAGAGGATTGGACATCAGGTAGATCTGGCCGACGGACAGATAGTTCGCTGCACGCCAATGGGCGTCCAGCCTCCTTAATTCCTTGTCCGAGAGCGGACTGGACACCTGTTGCGAATGGGCGCACATGTTGGGTTCCCTTGCGGTCGATGGTCGGCTCGACGGAGAGCCCTGCGAGGTCTTTCGTCTCACCCTGCCCCGTTCACCGGGTACCTGACAGGGCCGACCGGACCCTTCTGTACACATACCGCTTGCGGCCGCCCGGTGTTCGATCGAATAGACGAACTCGTAGCGCAGTCCCACGCCGGGCAGCAGCACCTCGTTGACGTCCATACGCGCCCCTTCCTCGCTGTGACTCATCTGTTCTGTCCGCTCATCGGCGACCACCCGCGTCGACCCGCCGTAGCCGTCCCGAGGCTCGGGGGCACGTACTGAGAGAGACCGGGCACGCTCACCCGGCCTCCCTCCCGGACGGACCAAGATCCTGCTCTGCTGCGCGCCCAGGGCCCTCGACGCTCCGCACGCCGTCCCGCGCCGGCCCGACGAGGAACGACCCGCGCGGCACACCGGTAGGCCCGCGGACGTGCTGGTGGGGCGGGTCCTCGGGTGGTCCCGCCCCACCAGTCGTGTTCAGCGCAGCCACGCGTGGTCGCGGACGACGGGGAGCCGCGCCCACAGCCGGCCCAGCCCGAAGACGTTCCCGGCCGAGACCGCGGCCAGGGCGATGAGCACCACGGCGTACACCAGGTGGTAGTCGGCGAACGGGTTCGTCGACATGCTCGCCGACCCGTCGGACAGGTGCTTGGCCGGCGGCCACTCCGCCACCCACATCAACGCCATCATCACCGTCCCCGCGAAGGCCGCCAGACGCAGCGCCACCCCCGCGGTCAGAGCCAGCCCGATCCCCAGCAGACCCAGCATGAACAGCCAGTCCGCCCACGCCGCCCCGGCCCACGAGTGGAACGTCGACTCCATCGGACCGACCGCCACATGCCCCAGGAAACCCTCCGTGGGCGAACCACCGTCGACCCAGCCCCTCCCGGACGCGGTGGCGTAACCGAACCCGAACGTCTTGTCCAGGAACGCCCACAGGAACACGAACCCCATCAGCACCCGGGCCGACGCGAACACACAGGCCCGTGCGGTGAACGCGCTGGCCTCCACCGACCCGGGCGCGGAAACCGCGCCGTCACGACGGAACCACGGCAGACGAAAACCCGAACTACGGTGCGTGGACTGGTGCACGGCCATGACAGCGGCTCCTTCAGAGAAGATCCGGCTGGTGCCTGACACCACTCACTCTCCCGGACCCCACCACCCCGCACCCGACGCCGAAGGGCCACACCCCAGGGCCCCAACAGCCCCAATCCCCAGGGACCTTCGGCCACCACCGGCGCTGAAACAGCCCGCCTGTACGCGGCGGTGTCTCACGCATCGCGTACAGGCGGGCTGAGGATCGGACAGGGGGAGGTCTCCCTCGTTGAGTTCGCCTGGGCAAGTCCTTCTCGGTCAGTCGTGCGAGATCACCGCCACCGGAGCGACGGCATGATGCAGCAGCGCCTGGGTCACCGGACCGATATGAGCGCCCACCGCCGCCCGACGGTTCTGCCTGCCCACCACCACGAGGGCGGCGTCATAGGAGGCGTCGACCAGGTGGCGCCCGGCACCACCGATCGTGGCCTGCGCGTGCACCTCCACTGTGGGGTACCTGTCCTGCCACGGTCGCAGGACGTCGGACAGTTCGCTCCGTACCTGCTTGACCATGCCGTCGTTCAGGTCGGGCATGAGCGCGCCGCCGTAGTAGTAGGGCGGCAGCGTCCAGCCGTGAATGATCCGTAGGCGTACGGCGCGCCGTGAAGCCGCGTCGAAGGCGAAGTCGATCACCGCGTCATTGGGCTTGTGCAGGTCCAGGCCCAGGACGACGTCACGGTGGCCGGAGACGGCGGAGACCTCGCGTGCCGAGGTCTCCGCCGGCGCCTCCTCTTCGCCGTGCTCGGCAGCACGGACCAGGACGACGGGCCGCTCGCACGAGGCCAGGACGGCATGGGAGACGGAACCGAGCAGGTATCCCGCCGCCTTGCTCAGTCCGCGGGAGCCCATTACCAGCAGCTCGGCCTCCTCGGCGGCCTTCAGCAGAGCCGGGACGGGCAGACCGGGGACCTCGTCCGTGTCGATCCGCAGCCCGGGGCGGGTCTCGCCGACGCGGGAGCGCGCCCGGGCCAGCAGGTGCTGTGCCGATGCCCGCTGGAGGTCGCTCGGCGGCACCGGCACGCCGAGTCCGGTCGCAGGTGCGAAGGCGGGGGCTTGCCACTCCCACGCGGCCACGAGCCTCAGAGGCAGGTCCCTGAGCTGTGCCTCGTGCGCGGCCCAGTCTGCGGCAGCCAGGCTCGCCGGCGAGCCGTCCAGTCCGACGGTGATGGTGCGGGTCATGGAGATCCTCCTTCAGGCTGCTTCGAGTCTTGGTCCCGTCAGGCGGTGACAGCAGGGGCCACAGGTCCTTGGCCAGGAGCCGACCGTCCCGGAATCCGAACTCCCGGTGCGCCGCCTGCTGCTTGTCATCCGATGGGGAGTTCGGGACGTACGAGCGTCCCCGATGTTCCGTGGGCGATGGCGTACGCGGCGTCGAGGGCTCCGATCGCGGCCAGGCCACCGGTCCGTTCCACGAACCGGGCAGCGGCCTCGGTCTTGGGCCTCATCGAACCCTCGGGGAAGGCCCTGTCCCGAAGTTGCGCGGGGGTCACGTCGAGCACGGGCTGCTGGCGAGGCGTGCCGAAGTCGGCGTACACGTGCGGGACGTCAGTGAGGATGAGCAGGAGATCGGCCTTGAGTTCCTCGGCCAGGAGAGCGGCGGTGAAGTCCTTGTCGACGACGGCTTCGACCCCGGTCAGCGCCCCGGTGTCGTGATCGGCTGTGACGGGGACGCCTCCGCCGCCGGCGCAGACGACCAGCGTTCCGCTGTTCAGCAAGGCGTGGACGGTGTCCGTCTCCACGATGGCCTCGGGCGCCGGGGACGGGACGACGCGGCGCCATCCCGTGGTGTCCTTGGCGATGTGCCAGCCGCGCTTGCGGGCGAGGACGTGCGCCACCTCCCGCGAGTAGACCTGGCCGACGAACTTGGTGGGCCGCGCGAAGGCCGGGTCGCCCGCACGGACCACGGTGTGGGTGACGAGCGCGGCGACCTGCCGTCCGGGGAGGGCACCTCGCAGGGCCCGGGCGAGCAACGACCCGATCATGCCCTGCGTCTGAGCACCCAGGACGTCCAGCGGGTAGGGGGTGGACAGGGCGGGATCAGAGGCGCTTTCGACGGCCAGCAGGCCGATCTGGGGGCCGTTGCCGTGCGTGATGACGAGTTCGTTGTCACGGGCGAGTGCGGCGAGGGCCGTGACGGCCCTGTCGATGTTGGCCTGCTGCACCGCGGCGTCGGGGCGTTCGCCCCGGTGCAGTAGGGCGTTGCCGCCGAGGGCGACGACGATGCGCATGGATCAGTCCTCCAGGGTGGCGACGAGTACGGCCTTGATGGTGTGCAGCCGGTTCTCGGCCTGGTCGAAGACGAGGGAGGCGGGTGTCGTCGGTGACTTCGAGGCCGTCCAGTCCGTAGGTGTCGAAGAGTTCCCTGCCCAGACGGGTGCTGCGGTCGTGGAGTGACGGCAGGCAGTGCATGAATCTGGCGTCCGGGTTGCCGGTGGCCGCCATCGTTCTGGCGTCGCCGCGGTAGGGCAGCAGCAGTTCGACGCGCTCCCGCCAGGTCTCCGCCGGCTCCCCCATGGACACCCATACGTCGGTGTGCAGGAAGTCGGCGCGGTGGACGGCTTCCTCCGCGTCCTCGGTCAGGGTGATGCGGGCCCCGCTGACGGCGGCGAGGGAGCGGCAGGCGGTGACGAGGCCGGATTCGGGCCACAGCGCTCTGGGCGCGGCGATCCTCACGTCCATACCGAGCGATTTCGCACTGGGACGGCGATCCGTGCCTGTCCCACCCGGGGACTCGGATTCTCTGGAGGTCGAGGGCATGGCAGCACTCCTGGCGTCGGCCGTTTTCAGCAGGCGAGTCGATCTATGACTGATCCTGCTGCGGCGTGAGCGCGCCGATCAGTGGCTACCGGTCCACCGACGAAGGCCGATGGTCCCTGTGATCGCTTCCGACCGGCCCACGGAACCGCGGTACCACTCGTGAATGCCCGCTCCTTTCGCGAGACGTCGGGGACTCGTCCTGATGCACGCCTGGTCGAGCGCAATTGCAAAGCACGCGCACCCCGGAAGCCTCACCGGAACGCGGGCCGCATGAGGTGCCAACCACACCGTGCGTGCAAGCGCAGCCGACTACACGACGAAGCCGCGCCGTAGCGTTCCGGCGCGGCTTCGTCGTCCTTGAGATTCGTGCGGTGGTCCGTCAGAGTGGCTCGCGGCGGTGCCCCACCGATCACCGACGCCCCAATAACGCGGGGGTACGGGAAACCGGTCTGACCAGGTAGAAGACCTCGCGGGCGGCATACCGCTTGAGACATCGGACGATCTCACGTCGGGTCTTGCCCTCCTGGGTGCGGCGTTCGTAGTACGGCACGCAGGAGCTGACCGGCGGCATCGGCCCGACCGATGTTCGGCTGTTCTCGGGCAACGGACAGGTCAACATCACCGGCACGCTCACAGAAGCACGCGAAAGGCGCGAACACGTCGGCGGAAACGTCACCGGGAGCAGTGTGACCAGCTGAGCCGGTCAGCGCCCGCTCCCGGCCGCAGGGACACCGGGCTGGATCACATGCTGGTCGTCCCTACCGGCCGGGACCGGTGCGGGCCCTTCCGGCCGGGCAGCACACTGACCTGCACCCCCTGCAAACCGCCTCAGACGGCCACCGGGGCGGGGCCGGGGACACCGGCGTCTTCGAGGAGCACCACCAGGCCGTGGAGGAGAGTGTGACGTCCGCGATCGAAGATCGTTAGCGGCGCATGCACACCACCAAACGCGCCCTCACCCTCACCGTCGCCGGTACCGCCGCTCTCCTCGCAGCCGCTGCCACACCCCACCCGCCACCGCAGTCCCGGACCCCGTCGGACTGCTGAGCTGTGTCACCGAGTCCGCCACCGATGTCACGGTCCTGATCGACCCCGCCAGCCCCGCAGCCCCCGAGGTTCCGCTCACCGGCTGCCTGGCACCCTGACGAGAGTCACCACTCGGAAATCCGAGACCGCACCCCACCCGTCTCCCCTGGCATCCCCGAGGGCGAGGACTTCGCCCACTGGTACCCACGGGACGGGCACCCGGGGCTCTCGCCTGCTCAACTGGCCACCGTCTGTGTGCTGCAGTTCCTGCTCGGCCTGTCGGACCGGCAGGCCGCCGAGGCAGTCCGCTGTCGCATCGACTTCAAGTACGCCATGGCGATGGAACTGGACGATCCCGGGTTCCATCACAGCGTGCTGGCCGACTTCCGCGACCGTCTCGCCGAAGGCGACCGCGCTGACCGCCTCCTCGACCTCATGCTGGCCCGTCTCAAGGAAGCTGGCCTGGTGCGCGAGCGCACCACGCAGCGCACCGACTCCACCCACGTCCTGGCCGCGGTGCGTGACCTGATCCGCCTGGAGCTGGTCACCGAGGCGGTCCGCGCCGCACTCGAAGAAGTCGCCGGTGTGTCCCCTCACCTGCTGGACGAGCTGGTCGATGAGGAGGGGGGCCGCCGCTACGGTCGGCGCGGCGCGGGCTGCTGCCCGCCGAGCACCTGGTCGACGCCGGTTACACGTCCCTGCCTCACCTGGAACAAGCCACCCGTGAACACCAGGTCACCGTCTCCGGACCGCTGCGGAGCAACCCCACCCGGCCAACACCGGCGAGGCGAGGGCTTCGCCCGGGACGACTTCCACATCGACTACGACCGTCAACAGGTCACGTGTCCCCGGGGCCAGGTCAGTGCGGGCTGGCACGGCCCATACCCGACCTCGTCACCCACCGCGGCCCCGCTGATCGCGGCCAGGTTCACCAGGAGTCAGTGCCGTCCCTGCCCCGCCCGCACCCAGTGCACCTCCGCCGCGGACAGTGCCCGAACCGTGGGCTTCCCCCCCACAAGAACTCCATGACCAGCAACTTCGCGTCCGCGCGGAGCAACAGACGCCCGAGTGGAAGACCCGCTATGCGGTCCGCTCGGGAGTGGAGG
Organism: Streptomyces sp. E2N166; assembly: GCF_003671715.1. GTDB lineage: Bacteria > Actinomycetota > Actinomycetes > Streptomycetales > Streptomycetaceae > Streptomyces > Streptomyces thinghirensis. Next base: position 747,272 of record NZ_RAIF01000006.1, read on the forward strand.
GCACGGTCAACGGGTTTCCCCCGGACACGGAATGCGGCGCTGCCGCTACCGAGGACAGGGAAAGGCCCACATCCAGCACGTCCTGACGGCCATTGCCGTCAACATCGAGCGCCTCAGCGGACTGCCACCGGCCGTAGAAACACCCACGCCCCGCCGACCGACTGCCTTCCAGCACTACCTCGACCAGCGCGAGATACCCCGGCCAAAGTCCTGGCGAACCCTGGGAACCTGACGGCACCTTCAAGATCCCCAACAGAGTCAAGCTAGCGCAAACAGGCGTCACTGGGGCCGCTGCTCTTCCTGCAGTGGCTGGATGACGCGCCCGCTCAGCCTGTGCGGCACGACGCGGATCCACAAGTCGCGCCTGCCCCCTGCCCACGGCGCCGACCCGTACCGTAACGCGAGGGCTTCGAGCGCATCCGGATCGGCTGGGTGCTCGACGGCCCCCGTCACCAGAACGCACCAGCCCAGGCCGGTCGCCTCGTCGACGTGATCGGTCTCGAAGGCAACCTGGGTCCCGACATGGACCGCCGCGGCGCCGGCCGGGTCGGTGCGGTAGACGACGGTCCGCCCGTCCACCAGAAAGTTGACCGGCAGCACCACCGGAGCCTCACCGGCCACGTCGACCGTGTAGGAGAGACGTCCGATGCCGTGTGTGCCCAGCCGCTGCCAGCACTCCTGCTCCGACAGCCGCGCCAGAACCGCGTGGGCCGCGGGCCCGCCCCGGCCCGGCGGCACGTCGCGCCGCCCGGTCGTCAGCTCCTCATACGACATGTCCAGCACGGCGGCGAGCCGCATGAGAGCACCGGGGTCGAAGCCGGTTTCCAGCTCCTCGACCTGGCGCAGATACGTCATCGACATCCCTGCTAGTGTGGCCACTTCCTCGCGGGATATCCCCAGTTGTCCCCGCCGCAGCGCTATGCGGGTGGCGACGCTTTCCTCTGCCGAGGAGGCGTCAGCCGCGGGCTCCGGCAGGTCCCGATCTTCGTCCACGGCCCTTCACCCCACTTCATCCGCTCCTTTCAGGGGAGCAGACCGTCCGCCGATCCGCCAGCGCAGAGACGCCCGTGTCGGTCGGCTGGCTTGCCGCCGACGCGGTGCGTCGCCGGCGGTTCTACCGTGTCTCGCTTGCGTCCGCAGGCCCGGGAGAGCTGCCCGGCCTGCCTCCAGGCGGACCGTGGGGATGCGGAAGGATGAGCAGGAGACGTAAGCCAGGCTGGCGCGGTGGAAGAAGTGGATCGAGTCCGGATCGCCCCCGTGCTCACCGCAGATCTCCGTCTCCAGGCCGGGACGTGCCGCACGCCCCTCGGCCACGGCCAGTTCCACGAGGCGGCCGACACCGTCCCGGTCGATGGTCTCGAACGGGGGCACCGGGAACACTCCCCTCTCGGGATACCGCGGGAAGAAGGACGCCTCGGCGTCATCGCAGGACCGTTCCCACTCCAGGTGGTCTGCGCGAGGTCATTCCCTGTTCAAGGCATCATCACGCCGCGGCCGATGCCGTGTGTGCCCAGCCTTTGACAGCCACCCCTGCTCGGACAGCCGCAGCAGAACCGGATGGGCCGCCGACCCGCTCTGGCCCGGTAGCGCGTCGCGGCGGCCCGCCGATAGCTCCTCGTACGGCATCTCCGGCACGGCGGCGAGCCGCCCGAGCGCGCCGGGGTCGAAGCCGGTTGCCCGCTCCTCGACCTGGCGCAGATGAGCCATGGACATCCCGGCCCGTGTAGCCACTTCCTTGCGGGGCATCCCCAGTTGCTCCCGCCGCAGCGCGACGCGGGTGGCCATGCTGTCGTCGTCGGAGAAGGCGCCGGCCTTGGGGCCGGTCCCGTCGTGAGCGACCGTGCACGGCCGCTCACCCCACTTCGTCCGGTTCCTTGGGAAACAGACGGATCGCCTATCCGCCAGCGCAGAGAAGCCCGCGTCTGCCTGCGCTTTCCTCCCGCCTGGGAACGGGGCGCGCCGGGTGCCGGTCGGCCTGTTCGGGCGAATGTGGGCAGCTGCGGCAGTTGTTGCTCGAGGTGCTCGTCGGTTGCTGTGCGAGTTCACCCGTGCTCAGGCCCGTAGTCAGGGGTGGGCCGACCGGGGTAAATCCACCGCCGCGGTGATGCGTGTACGGCTCCGGCTCGTTGTAGTCACGGACTGCGGCCTCCTGCGGCCTCCTGCGGCCTTTGCGGCTGTCCTGGCTGCCGCACCGGGCTGGGCGGTGAGGAGACGTTGGCATGGAATGGTTGGTCTCTCTGGTGGGCGCCGGGCTGGTGATGGCCGCCTTGCGGGATCTGTTTCACACGCTGTGGCATCCCACCCGTCGCAGAGGTGTGAGCAGACTGGTGATGACGGGGCTGTGGCGGATGTCGCGGCATGTGCACGCACGTGAAGGGGCGGCGGGGCTGGTGGGGCCGCTGGCCCTGGTGACCGTCGTGGGCATGTGGGCCGTTGCGATCATCTTGGGCTGGGCGATGATCTACTGGCCCCACATGCCCGAGGGGTTCACCTTTGCACCCGGGCTGCAGGCGCCTCGGCCCGGGGACCTGCTCGCGGCGCTGTACTTTTCGCTGGTCACTGTGGCCACGCTGGGGCTGGGGGACATCGCGCCGGCCGCGGGCCGGCTGCGCATCGCTGCGCCGTCCGAGGCCCTGGTCGGCTTCGCCTTGCTGACGGCCACTGTGTCCTGGGTGCTCGAGATCTACCCAGCGCTCACCCGCCGCAGGGTCCTGGCCCTGCGGCTCGCTCTGCTGCACCGTGCAGCCGGCTCGCCGCGGCAACTCGACGCCGTCGCGGACGCCGGGCTGCTGCAGAGCCTGGCGACCGAGGTGGTGCGGGTGCGTCTCGACTTCACCCAGTACCCCGAGTCGTACTACTTCCACGACGGCGAGGACCAGACGTCCCTGGCGGCCATGGCCTGCTACGCCACCGACCTCGCCGACCAGGGAAAGACAGCGAAGAGGGCCGAGGTGCAGTTAGCTGCGGCCATGCTATCCAGCGCTCTGAAGGACCTCGCTGCCGTGTTGGACCAGCGTTTCCTGCGCACCGGCGGATCGCCGATGGAAATCT
>NZ_RAIF01000006.1:750615-757823 GCF_003671715.1 Streptomyces sp. E2N166
CGGTGGTGGCAGCCTGGAAGTACCGGTACCCGGAGGCGGACCGGAAGGGGTCTGTCGGCCCCGGGGAGAAGGCGATGGTGTCGGCACAACCGTCCTACGAAGAATGGGTGGCCGTTCTGGTTCACGACGCCACAGCCGCGCCGTCCCTCCACAATGCGCAGCCGTGGCGCTTCCGCTACTTCCAGGGCAGCCATACTTTCCATCTGCGCTCGGACCCCGCGCGTGCCGTCACGCACACCGACCCCCATGGACGCGCTCTCCACATCGGCTGTGGCGCCGCATTGATGAACCAGCGGGTCGCGGCCGGGCACGACGGTTGGCATCCGCAGACCCGTCTGCTGCCGGACCCGCGGGAAGCCGAGCTGCTCGCCTCCGTGCAGCTGACCGCCCTGGGCGGCGGCAGCAGCGCGCTCGGCGTGTTGTACCCGGCCATTCACCGGCGGCACACGAGCCGGTACCCGTTCGAGGAAACCGAGATACCTGAGGCTGTACAGACTGTGCTGACAGACGCCGCACGCCACGAGGGCGCCTCGCTGACCTTCCCCACCGGGTGGCACCTGAACGAAGTGCTGGAACTGGCGCGGGAGGCGGAGGCCCGCAACATCACCGATCACACCAGGACCACGGACCTGGCACAGTGGACCCACGGCGGAGTCCCGTTCTCCGACACGGAGAGCGAAGGAGTCCCGCAGTACGCCTTCGGCCCACGCAAGCTCGGCGGGAAGGCACCGATGCGCGACTTCGCCGGCGACCGGCCAGTCGTAGGCCGCGCTGCCGCCGAGTTTGAGCACCACCCTCACCTGGCCCTGCTCAGCACGGACCGCGACCACCCGCAGGACTGGCTGCACGCCGGCCAGGCGATGCAACGCGTCCTGCTGCTGGCCACCCTGCACGGGCTGTGCAGCTCCTTCGCCGCCCAGCCTCTGGAATGGGCCGACCTGCGCTGGCCCCTGCGCGATCCGGTGACCGGCACCGGACACGTACAAATGGTGCTGCGCCTCGGGTACGGGCCATCAGGCCCCGCCACACCCAGGCGGCCGATACGCGAGGTGCTGGACATCGAGCAGGGAACACCGAACTCGTGAAACGGCTACCACAATCAGTTTCATCGAGCAGGCCGGCGCCTGGGCGATCCAGTGCCGATGGTCGCGGCGTGCTCGCTGGAGAACGACGCGGTGCTCACCTCGCTGGGGGTGCGCACCACCACGAACCCGAACCAGCTCCCGCCCTGTGAGCCGGAATCGGGCCCATGGTCGTCTTCGCCAGGCCGTAGGGGGCGGTCCACGACAACGCCCGCATCCCGGCGGACTACCGGCTCTGCCTCACCGCCATCCCGCGGAGCCTCGCCTCACCCCGCCCCCAAAAGGGCGCGGCCGGGATGGAGGCGGAACTGGCGTCCATGGGACAGGACACTCAGAGAGACGTACGGGCCGTGGCTGGCCGAGCTGGGACTCTCGGAGGCGATCGAGCGGGGCATCCTCGCCGGATTCGAGATCGACATCCTCGAGATCCACGACCCCTCCCCCATCCTCGGGGAGTCGGAGGAGGCGCGGCGTGGCCGGCGCCTGGCGCTCCTGCAGACCGCGCTGCTGGAGCACGCCGCGGCGTACAACCTCCGTACCGTCATGACGTACCACCAGAAGGTCGAGGAAGCGGCCGCGTTCGCGGAGAAGCTTCCGAAGACCGCAGCCGAGCTGTACGCGCGCGACGCCGCGGACGAGGACCTGGCGGCCGCCTGCCGTCGAGGTCAAGGCCGATAGATCGCTTCGATCAGGCAGGCGGCAATCAGCGCCCAAGCCCCAATGCCCAGCAGCCACAGCGTGTCGCTGAAGACACCAGCGGTGACCAGAAGGGTGGCAGCCAGGAATAATGTGTACTCGGTGCGCCGCATGCCATGGTCGAATGCGGGCCCTTTCACTTGGCCGCCTGCTCAGACAGGGACCAGCGAGGATACGCTGAACGGGGACCGCGTCGGAGGCGCATGGCTCAAGCGTAGACACGGCAGAGGGCACAAGGCAGGGCCCAGCGCCGGAATCGCCGTTAAGGTTGTCTATCGTCTTCCAGTGCGAACAATCGTGGTGCCTGTCCGCGGAGCGGAGGGCTTGTTGTGGTGACGCGCCGGTGGCCGCGTCTCAGGCATCCGGCGCAGGTGGTCGTGGTCGGCTTCGCCGCGGCTGTCGCGGCCGGGACCGGTCTGCTGATGCTGCCGGTCGCCAAGGCGGGGCCGGGCGGCGCGGGTGCGGTGGATGCGTTGTTCACCGCCACGTCCGCGGTGTGTGTGACCGGTCTGATCGTGGTGGACACCCCCGTCTACTGGAGCGGTTTCGGGCAGGCGGTGATCCTGGGGCTCATCCAGGTGGGTGGCTTCGGCATCATGACCTTCGCGTCTCTGCTGGTCCTGCTGGTCTCCCACCGCATCGGCTTGAAAGCGCGTCTGACGGCCGCCGCGGAGACCAAGACCCTGGGGCTGGGTGACGTCCGCTCGGTCGTGACCGGTGTGGTCAAGGTCAGCCTGTTGCTGGAGGCGGTCGCTGCCCTGGTGCTGGCCCTGCGGTTCGCCACCGCCTATGACGAGCCGTGGCCGCGGGCGGTGTGGCTGGGTGTCTTCCACGCCGTCTCGGCGTTCAACAACGCCGGGTTCGCGCTCTACTCCGACAACCTGATGGCTTTCGCGACCGATCCCTGGGTCTGCCTGCCCATCGCGCTGGCGGTCATCGCAGGCGGACTGGGCTTCCCGGTGCTGTTCGAGCTGCGCCGCCGCTGGGGACGGCCGTGGTCCTGGTCCCTGCACACCAAGATCGTACTGTGGGCCTCCGGGATTTTCCTGGTCGGTGGCAGCGCCTTCATCACCGCGATCGAATGGTCCAACCCGGCCACCCTGGGGCCCATGGACGCCTCCGGGAAGCTGCTGGCCGGGTTCTTCCAGGGCGTGATGCCGCGCACCGCCGGGTTCAACAGCCTCGATACCTCCCAGATGAACCCCGCGAGCTGGCTGGGCACGGATGTGCTGATGTTCGTCGGGGGTGCCAGCGCCGGCACCGCCGGCGGTATCAAGGTCACCACCTTCGCGGTGCTGTTCTTCGTCATGTACGCCGAGATCCGCGGCGAGGCCACGGTCAACATCTTCCACCGCCGCCTGCACGGAGACCTCCAGCGCCAGGCACTGACCGTCGTGCTGCTGTCCGTGGCCGCCATCGCCGTCTCCACCCTGGCCTTCGTGGTCCTCACCGACCACAGCCTGGACCAGTCGTTGTTCGAGACCACCTCCGCGTTCGCCACCGTCGGTCTGTCCACCGGGATCACCGCCGGCCTGCACCCCGGCTTGCAGCTGTTGCTGGTCGCGCTGATGTTCATCGGCCGGCTCGGCCCCATCACCGTCGCCTCCGCGCTCGCCCTGCGCAGTCGCGTCCGCCTGTACGACCTCCCCGAGGAGCGACCCGTCATTGGTTAGGAAACCCAGCCCCAAGAAGCGGCGCGGCGGCCCGGGGGGCTCCGTCGTCGTGATCGGCCTGGGCCGCTTCGGCCGCGCGCTGGCCCTGGAACTCGCCGATGAGGACACCGAAGTCCTCGGCATCGACGAGAACACCGAAGTCGTCCAGGCCCTCTCCGGCTCCCTCACCCACGTCGTACGGGCCGACTCCACCAAGGAGGACGCCCTGCGCCAGCTCGGCGTCCACGAGTTCGAGCGCGCCGTCGTCGCCATCGGCACCGACCTGGAAGCCAGCATCCTCACCGCCTCGCTGCTGATCTCCTTCGGCATCGAGAACGTCTGGGCCAAGGCCACCAGCGAAGCCCACGGCCGCATCCTCACCCAGCTCGGCGTCCACCACGTCGTCTACCCCGAGCACGACATGGGCCAGCGCGTCGCCCACCTCGTACGGGGCCGCATGCTCGACTACATCGAGTTCGAGGACGACTTCGCCATGGTCAAGACCAACCCGCCGGCCGACATCATCGGCCTCCCCCTGTCCAACAGCGCCGTCCGCACCCGCTACGGCATCACCGTCGTCGCCATCAAACGCCCCGGCGAAGGCTTCACCTACGCCACCGCCGACACCGTCGTAGAAGCAGACGACACCATCATCGTCGCCGGACGCACCCGAGCGACCGAACGCTTCAGCGAACTCCAGTAGGACCGGCCGGCGACAGACAACGGTCCGCAGTAGTACTTGCCGAAGAATTAACGGAGTGGCCCTGGCCTGGCCCGTTGCTTCTGAGTTCGCAGCAGTGCGCGTCGAGTGACTCCTCGCCTCGGCCGTACGGCTTGGCGCCGTCGGACCAGGTACCGGACGCCCGCACGGGCCGGACGCCGGCATCGAAATCCGAGGCGGGGCTGTTCGGCTCCTTCGGGTCGCGGTTGAACGGGGCCCTGGACCAGAGATAGCCGAGGGCCGTAAGGCCCACTCACCAGGCGACGGCCAGCCAGCCATTGTGGCCGATCTCGCTGCCGAGGAGCAGACCACGCAGGGTCTCGATGGCCGGAGTGAAGGGCTGGTACTCGATGATCGGCTGGATCCAGCCCGGCATCGTCTCGGCGGGGATAAAGGCGCTCGAGATCAGCGGCAGGAGGATCAGCGGCATGGCGCTGTTGCCGGCCGCCTCCGCGTTCGGGCTGGACAGGCCCAACCCGACCGCGATCCGCCTGAGTAGGCCGGGGTGCAGGGCTGCGCGTGCTCGGGTTGCGCGGTGGTCGTGGTCGAGATGCCCACCACGGCCCTGACAGACGGCAGCAGGTCCGCCTTCATGGACGGCCTGTCCACCTCGCTCATCGCCGACAGTGTTGGCACGCCGCTGAGCCTGCCAGGTTGCCCCTCGGGCCACGTCGTCCGTCTATGGCTGCGATCGCAAACCCAGCGTCCCCGAGAACAGCGCTGGAAGACAACTCGCATGACGAGCCGAACGCGTCACGCGTGCACGCACAGTCAACTTCACGGCGGTGCCTCACCGGAGCGCTCCGGTGAAGCTTCGTCTCACGGCTCCGGGCAGAGGCCCGCCAAGGATGCCCCCGGCGGAGCCTCGGTCTATCACCGGCGCTGTCACCCGCCTGTCGCCAACTACGCCGACGCCACCGGACCGCAAAGCCCTGACCTGCTACAACGCACACACCATGGACTCGCGTGGACACCCAAAGACGGTCTCTACAACCTGTGCCATGTGGTACCACGGGGGTCACTCACCGGCACCACGAACTACGGACCACATACCGAGATCCGGACCAGTCGCGGACCAACTCGGTTTCACAGCAGACCATTCAGCCCGCTACCGCTGGTCAGAGGTGAAGGCCAGCGCATACCACGAGCAGACGAAGAACCTGCCAGTTACTCTCCCGCACAGCTTCCTCGGATCGGACCGAGCACGCGCTGCCGACGGTCAGCGGCGACACTAGTGTCTTGTCAGATCCCCACAAGGCAGCAGCGCGAACAGCGCTGCCCCTCTCCAACGCCCGACTCGATCGCCGGGCAGGTCAGCATTGGCCCGACCCCTACCAATCCTGCAAACACCTACGCGATCGCCGGAAATGGGCAAAGGGCCCTTCAACCTCACCTGACGGCACGTCAGCAAAGTCAGCATTGAGTCAGCAAGTGTCCTGCCACGGCTGCCCACAGACAGCCACATCGTGGAATCGCCAACCGCGCCGGTCTGAGCCAGACGCCTGCCTGGACGCCTCTGACAAGCAGATGGAAGGCAGCGAGTACGGCCCGGCCGCCTTCCACCCCGCGGACACCAATGCTGACGCTTTCCCGCAGGTCAGCGCACCCTCCCCCGCGGTTTCAACGGCACCGGCGGCAGCTCCGGTGCGGACAGCGGGGCCCCGTAGTACCCCTTTACCTCCCCGAACCGTGTCCCTTCCACCCAGTCCCGCCGCGCCTGTACGATCTCTTCCTGGGAGCGCCCGATCCAGTTCCAGAACATGATCAGCTCCTCCTCGAACGGCTCGCCGCCCAGGAGCATCAGGCTCGCGTCCGAGTCGGCGCGCAGGGGTAGTTCGTCGCGGCCGCAGCCGAGGTAGAGCATCGAGCCCGGCACCAGCGGCACGCCGTCGACGTGGGCCTCGCCCGCCATGGAAAGGACGGCGTACTCGAAGTCCCGTTCCATCGGGAGACGTACGTCCGTGCCGCCGGTGAGGGTCAGGTCGGCGCCGACGATGGGGGTGTACGTCGTTCCCGGCGAGGAGGTGCCGTCGAGGGTGCCGAGGAGCAGGGTGGCCGTCAGGCCGGGGGCGGTGACGACGGGCAGGTCGGCGTGGAACTCGAAGCGCGGGTCGGTGTGGCGGTGGGCGTCCGGAAGGGCGACCCACAGCTGCGCGCCGTGCAGGAAGCGGGCGTGCGACCGCGGGCTCTCCTCGGAGTGGCTGATCGCGCGGCCCGAGGTCATCAGGCCCAGCTGGCGCGGGCGGATGGTCTGGAGGCTGCCGGTGGAGTCGCGGTGCAGTACCTCGCCCTCGTGCAGCCAGCTCACCGTCTGCAGGCCCATGTGGGGATGCGGCGGCACCTGCATGCCGGGCTCGTCGGCGATGTCGTCGGGACCGTAGTGATCGACGAAACACCAGGCGCCGACCATGCGCCGGCCCAGGTTGGGCAGGAGTCGGCGGACCTCGGTGGACTCGCCGAGCCTGACGTGGCGAGGGCTGAGGAGTTCCCGCACGGGCTCCGCCACCACGAAGCCGCGGCCGCCGCACAGGCTGGGAACCGCCTCGCGATCAAGATTGCTCATGCCGCCCAAACTAGCGCCGGGCGGGCCTCCGCGTCAGACCGTCCTCCGGCCGTCACCGTGACGGGCGGATACGGCCCTCCCACTGCACCGCCCCCACCGATGGTGGAATGTTCAACCAGGTGGGGTGGTTGCAGCACACCGAAGGAGGTCACGAGTGGACACGACGTACTACGACCACGGAACGCAGGCGGAGCGCTGGGAGCGCGCGCGGATGTTCTTCGACGCCAAGGACTACGCCGCCGCGGCACGCGTGCTGAGCGGGCTGGTCGAGGAGGTGCCCGAGCGGACCGGACCGCGGCTGCTGCTGGCGCGCGCCTACTACCACTCGGCCCAACTGCGGCGGGCGGAGGACGAGCTGCGGATCGTCGTCGAGCGCGATCCCGTCGAGCAGTACGCCCGGCTGATGCTGGGCCGCACCCTCGAACGGCAGGGGCGCCAGGACGAGGCCGACGCGCAGCTGCGGATCGCCTCCGCGCTGGCGGGCGACTTCGCCG
>NZ_RAIF01000006.1:758056-760037 GCF_003671715.1 Streptomyces sp. E2N166
AGACGACGAGCAGGACGAGGGAAGCGGCCAGCAGCATCAGGGCGATCTGGTTGGGCAGGCCGAACAGGCTGCCGGTGTGCAGGTCGATGCCCCAACGGCTGAGCTTGGCGAGCACCGGGTAGTCGGCGAAGCGCAGTACGTCGGTCACCTTGCCGGTCGCCGGGTCGACCGCGACCGAGTCCTGCTTCTCGGGCCAGCTGCGCTGTACCTGCTTGACGACGTAGGCGGAGGACGCGTCCGCGGGCGGGACGATCTCCACGGGGTCGCCCAGACCCTCGGCGCGCGCGGCGGACAGGACCTTGTCGAGGCCGACCCCGTGCGCGGCGTCCCCGCCCGCGCCCGATGCCGCGCCGTGGCCCGCGTGCTCCCCTCCCCCGGCTGCCGACGCCGACACGGACGGGGTGGTCTGGCCGAGCGAGACGCGCAGGTCCTCGATGTTCGCCCCGGCGTAGGTCGACCAGGTCAGGCCGGTCGCCGAGAGGAAGACGAATCCGGCCGCCGCCCAGGCGCCGACCGTGCCGTGCAGGCCCAGGGTGCGGCGCCGGCCGCTGGTGCCGCGCAGCTTGCGCCGGGCCCGGCGGCGGGAGAACCACAGCACCAGGCCGCCGCCCGCGATCACCCAAAGCCAGCTCGCGGCGAACTCGCTGTACAGACGGCCGGTCTCGCCCAGGTGCAGGTCCCGGTGGAACTCGTCGATCCAGGTGCGCAGCGGCAGCGCGCCGCTCGAACCGTACTGTTCGAGAGCGCCGCGCACCTTCGCGGTGTACGGGTCGACGAAGACCGCGAGCGTGTGGTCCGGGTCGACGCCCTCGACGCCGGACAGCAGCACCCTGGTGGTGGCGTCGGCCTCGGGTGAGGGGCGTACGGCCGACACCGTGCCCTCGGGATGGGCCTGCCGGGCGGCGGCGACCTGCTCGGAGACCGGAAGCTTGCGGTCACCCACGTCGGGGACGGTCAACTCGTGTGCGTAGACCATCTTCTCGGCCTGGAACGAGGCGGCGTAGAGGAAGCCGGTGGCCGCCGCCACCAGGAGGAAGGGGGCCACGAACAGCCCGGCGTAGAAGTGCAGGCGCAGGACGAGCGGGCGGAGTGTGGACCATCTGCCGGGCAAAGGCGGTGAGGTCGGCGGTTTGGCGGCCTCGCCCGTGGGGGTCGGGGACGTGGTGGTCATCGGTGGGCGCTCCGGGGACGTCGTGGGGACGGGGTGGTCCCAGTGGTCGGGGCGGGAGCGCACCGGGTTCCCGACCCCGAGTGTGGCCTGCGTCACACCTTCGTGGCCGACGGGCGGACGCCGTACACCGTGGCATCCTGGCGCGATGGGAACTCCGAGTGATCGCGCCCCCCTTGCCGAGCGGGTCGAGGAACTGCTCGCCACCGCTGGACCGTTGCCGATCGTCGAGGCCGGCGATCCGGTGCTGCGGCGCGTCGCCGAGCCCTTCGACGGGCAGTTGGAGCCGGCGCTGCTGGCACGGTTCGTCGAGGCGCTGCGCCTCACCATGCGCGCGGCACCGGGTGTCGGCCTGGCCGCGCCGCAGGTGGGGGTGGGGCTCAGGATCGCGGTGATCGAGGACCCGGCGCCGGTGCCGGACGAGGTGCGGGTGGCGCGCGGGCGGGTGCCGCAGCCGTTCCGGGTACTGGTGAATCCGTCGTACGAGGCCGTGGACGGCGGACGCGCCGCGTTCTTCGAGGGCTGTCTGAGTGTGCCGGGGTGGCAGGCGGTGGTGGCTCGGCATGCCGAGGTGCGGTTGGTGGCGCGGGACGAGCACGGGCGGGCCGTGGACGAGGTGTTCGCGGGGTGGCCCGCGCGGATCGTGCAGCACGAGACGGATCATCTCGACGGTGTGTTGTACCTGGACCGGGCTGAGGTGCGGTCACTGGCGTCGAATCGGGCGATGGTGGAGTTGTGGGGGCAGGTGACTCCCGAGCGGGCTGCGGTGGGGTTGGGGTTTGAGCTGCCTCCCGGGTCTGCAGGGGCTGCGGG
>NZ_RAIF01000006.1:760053-773568 GCF_003671715.1 Streptomyces sp. E2N166
GGGGCCGACCGTCTGATGGGCCGGCTGGAGGGCGGGCGCCGGGCAGGCGCCGGGGGTGGGTGCGCGGCCCGGCGTCGCGGGGTGCCACTGCGCCCACCCGTTCCGCCCCAGCGGCACGACTGCCCGCAGCTGAGGCGGCAGCAGCAGCAACAGCGGGCTGCGGGCTGCGGGCTTGGAAGGCAGTGCCGCTGGGGCGGGGGAGCCGGTCAGTTGTCTCGGTATGCCTCCAGCAGCCGCAGCCATACCTCGCTGATCGTCGGGTACGACGGGACCGCGTGCCACAGGCGGCTGATCGGCACTCGTCCGGCGACGGCGACGGTCGCGGAGTGGATCAACTCGCCGACGCCGGGGCCGACGAAGGTGACGCCGCGTACGATTTCGTCCTCCAGGTCGACGACCATGCGGGCGCGGCCCTTGTAGCCGTCGCCGTACAGGCTCGCGCCGGCCACCGTGGCGAGGTCGACGTCGACGGCGCGGACACGGTGGCAGGCCTGCTCGGCCTCGGCCAGGGTCAGGCCGACGGAGGCCGCCTCGGGGTCGGTGAACACCACCTGGGGGACGGCGTCGTGGTCGGCGGTCGCGGCGTGCGCGCCCCACGGCCCGGAGTCCAGGTCCGGTACGCCGGAGGCGCGGGCGGCGATGGCGGCGCCCGCGACGCGTGCCTGGTACTTGCCCTGATGGGTGAGCAGGGCACGGTGGTTGACGTCGCCGACCGCGTAGAGCCAGTCGTGGCCCTCCACTCGGAGGCTGTCGTCGACGGGGAGCCAGGAGCCCGGTTCCAGTCCTACGGTGTCCAGGCCGATGTCGTCGGTGCGGGGGACTCGGCCGGTGGCGAAGAGGATCTCGTCGGCCTCGACGCGGTCGCCGGTGTCGGTGACGGCGACGACGGTGCCGCCCTCGCGCTTGACGGACTCGACGGAGGTGCCGGTGCGGATGTCGACGCCGGCCTCGGTGAGCGCCTCGGCGACCAGTTCGCCGGCGAACGGCTCCATGCGGGCGAGCAGGCCGTCGTTGCCGCGTACCAGGAGGGTCACCCGGGAGCCGAGGGCCTGCCAGGCGGTTGCCATCTCGACGGCGACGACCCCGCCGCCGACCACGATGAGCCGGCCGGGCGCGCTCTCGGCGCTGGTGGCCTCACGGCTGGTCCAGGGGCGTACCTCGGCGAGTCCGGGCAGGCCGGGCAGGGCGGCGCCGCTGCCGGTGCAGACGGCGACGGCGTGCCGGGCGGTCAGTACCCGGCGGGTGCCGTCGGGTGCGGCCACCTCGACCATGCGCGGCCCGGCGAGCCGGCCCTGACCGCGGTACAGGTCGGCCCCGACGCCCTCCACCCACTGGACCTGGCCGTCGTCCTTCCAGTGGGAGGTGAACTCGTCGCGGCGGGCGAGGACCGCCGCCGTGTCGAGAGGGTCTCGCACCGACCGGCTCAGACCGGGCAGGCGGCGGGCGTCCGCGCGGGCGAGGACGGGGCGCAGCAGGGCCTTGCTGGGCATGCACGCCCAATAGGAGCATTCGCCGCCGACCAGTTCGCTCTCCACGATCGCGGTGGACAGTCCGGCCGCACGGGTGCGGTCGGCGACGTTCTCCCCCACGGGGCCCGCGCCGATCACGACGACGTCGTACGCGATGGAATCCGATTGCGTCATGGGGTCAGTCTGGTGGGTGGTGTGCGACGTGGCCACATGGGTACGTGCGCGGAATACCCACCAGGTCGGCAGTGTTGTGCCGACGGTTTACGCACCCGAACCCAGGAAGAGGGTCACACCATGAGCAGCACCGTGGAGCTCACCAAGGACAACTTCGACCAGACGGTCACGGACAACGAGTTCGTCCTGATCGATTTCTGGGCGTCGTGGTGCGGTCCGTGCAAGCAGTTCGCCCCGGTCTACGAGAAGGCGGCCGAGGCCAACCCCGACCTCGTGTTCGGCAAGGTGGACACCGAGGCGCAGCCCGAGCTGGCTCAGGCCTTCGGCATCCAGTCGATTCCGACGCTGATGATCGTCCGGGACCAGGTGGCCGTGTTCGCGCAGCCGGGCGCGCTGCCCGAGGAGGCGCTGACGGACGTCATCGGCCAGGCCCGCAAGCTGGACATGGAAGAGGTCCGCAAGGCGGTCGCCGATCAGCAGGCGCAGGCCGAGGGCCAGGCCGGGCAGGACGGCCAGTAGCAGGCCGATGGAAGGTCAATAGCAGGCCGGCGGCGGCGGAGCCAAGCCGTCCGACGGTCAGCTCGACTCGCGGTGCACCACCGCCGCGCCCAGCACCTCGTGGCGCTCTGGCGCGGCGGTGGGGTCGTGGACCGCGCGGTCGACCAGGGCGGCCAGGTCGCGGCCGGAGGGCAGCTCCAGGTGGACGGTGCTCAGCCGGGGCCGCAGCAGGCGGCCGAGCATCAGGTCGTCGGCGCCGATCACGGCCGCGTCGGCCGGGATACCGAGGCCCTCGTCCTGCATGGCCCGCATCAGCAGCATCGCGTACTCGTCGTTGTACGCGAACACGGCGTCCAGGCCGAGGGAGCGCCAGCCGGCGGCCAGCCGGGCGGCGTCCCGTTCCTCGTAGGCGAGGGGCAGTTCGGTGACGGTGGCGTCGGTGTCGCGCACGGCGCGGCGGGCGCCGGCCAGGCGCGGTGCCGAGAAGACCTCCAGCCCGTCCTCCGCGGGCACGACGACGCCGATTCTCCGGCGCCCGCGGTCGTAGAGGTGGCGGGCCGCGGTGTGGCCGACGGTCCCGTGGTCCATGAGCAGTGCGTGCGCTCCCTCGACGGCCTCGGGTCCGAGGGTGACGACCGCCCGGGCGCCGGAGCGTTTGAGGACCTCCACGCCCCGCGGGCCGAGACCCGAGCCGGGTACCAGGACGGCGACCGGGCGCAGTTCCGCCCACGCCCGGGCGGCCTCGTCGTCGTACAGGCCGACGGTGCCGTACTGCACGACGGTGTAGTCGAGGCGGCCGAGGGCCCCCTGGAGTTCGCTGAGGAACCGGCTGTAGAGCGGCCCGGCGGGGAAGGACGGCGCGGGCATCAGCACCGTACGGCTGTGTCCGGCGCGCAGGGAGCGGGCCGCGGCGTGCGGGACGTAGCCGAGTTCCCGGGCGGCCTCGTGGACGCGGCGGCGGGTGGGGTCGCTGATCCGGACGGCGCTGGTGTTGTTGAGAACGTAGGAGACGGTCGCGCGCGAGACGCCGGCCAGGCGGGCCACATCGGCGCTCGTGGGGACGGAGCGCGGTGCGAGGGACTCGGCGGCGGGCTGTTTCGGTATCTGCACCATGACGTACGGCATCCTGGCAGAAGCCGGGTACGGGGCGACGGGCGGGGCGACACCGTCCGGATCGGACGAAATCCCACCCGAGGACGCTGCGGCCGCGGGGTCAGGCCGGGTGTTCGGTGCGGGTCACCCGCGCGACCAAGTCGAGCCAGCCCGCCTGAAGCCGCGCCGGGGGCACCCCGCACTGTTCGGTGAGGTGGTGGACCAGGGCGGCGTCGAGGTACGCCAGGAGCGTGTGGGAGAGGAGTTCGCTGTCCCCGTCCGGGACCGCCTGCCGCAGCAGCAGGGCGACGTGGCCGCGCAGGAAGCGGCGCGGTGCGGAGGTGTAACGGCGTTCCGCGCTCGGCTCCGCGGCCAGTTGCAGGTCCATTTCGTCGATGGAGCGGCGCAGCATCGCGCAGCCGAAGGCGCGCAGCCGCTCGACGGGCGGCGCCCCGGGCCCCAGGGGCGGCGGGCCGCCGAGGAGCGCGGCCTGGAACTTCTTCTCGGAGTGGTCGAGGAGCGCCATGAGCAGGCCGGTGCGGTCGCCGAAGCGGCGGAAGACCGTGCCCTTGCCCACCGAGGCCGCCGCGGCCACCGCCTCCATCGTGACGCCGGCCGCGCCGTGCTCGGCGACCAGCCGGGCGGCGGCCTCCAGCAGCCGGGCCCGGTTGCGCGCGGCGTCGGCGCGCAGGCAGGGCTCCTCCTCGGTCCCCGTGCCGACTTGCAGCAACTCAGGGGGTCCGGCGGTCTCCTGGGGTTTCGGGAAGGGCGGCAGGGCGGCGGACATGAAGCCAGCGTAAAGCATCGGGAAGAAAACTGGACCGCGGTCCGTTTGGGATGTTAGAAATTAAACGGACCTCGGTCCGGATCCTTTACGGCAGTGTTCCAGCAGCGTCTGTTCCCGCAGCCTCTGCTCCGTCAGTAGGAGTACTCATGTCTGTCCGCATCCTTGCGCTCGTCGGCAGCCTTCGCGCCGGTTCGCACAACCGCCAGCTCGCCGAGGCGGCCGCCAGGTTCGCGCCGGAGGGCGCCGAGGTGCAGCTGTTCGAAGGGCTGGCCGAGATCCCCTTCTACAACGAGGACATCGACGTCGAGGGCAGCGTCCCGGCCGCCGCCGCGAAGCTGCGCGAGGCCGCCCAGGCCTCCGACGCCTTCCTGTTCTTCTCGCCGGAGTACAACGGCACCATCCCGGCCGTCCTGAAGAACGCCATCGACTGGCTGTCCCGCCCGTTCGGCGCGGGCGCCTTCGCCGGCAAGCCCGTCGCCGTCGTCGGCACCGCCTTCGGCCAGTACGGCGGCGTGTGGGCGCAGGACGACACCCGCAAGGCCGTGGGCATCGCCGGCGGCAAGGTGATCGAGGACCTCAAGCTGTCCATCCCCGGTTCGGTGACCCGTTTCGCCGAGACCCACCCGGCCGACGACGCCGAGGTCGCCGCCCAGCTGACCGAGGTCGTAGCCCGGCTGCACGGCCACGCGGACGAGGCCGTCGCCGCCTGACCGGCACACGGGACGCGTACGGGACCGGAGCTCCGCCGAGCTCCGGTCCCGGCGTGTGTACCGGCGTACGTGCCGCTGTACGTCAGGCCACCGCGGTCGGCCAGGCCCCGCGGTTCCTCCAGCGCGGCCGCGACCGCCGGACGCCGGTGACCGCCGCTCCGTGTGCAGGTCAGCAGCTTGCGGTGCGGCCGGTTGACGCGGGGCACCCGGACGATCGGCAGCTGCGGGGCGAGCCGGGATATCGGCGCGACACCGAGCCCGTGGCCGACCAGGTGGCCGACGACGTTCCAGTCGAGCGCGTGCTGGACCACGTCGGGGGTGAGACCGGCGGCACCGCCCCCTCGCGGCAGGCCCTCCCGCGCGGGCTGCCGAGGCACCGGCCCACCAGGGCAGGAAGTGAGCAGGAGCGACCCTCACATGTCCGAGGTTCACGCGGGAGCCGTCATCTCCTTGACTGGTCGCGCAACCGAAGGAAGCGCGACCTCATGGGGGTACCTATGCACCGCACGAAGAACGTCGCCACGGCCGGGCTGGCGGCCACGGTCTCGGCCCTGGCCCTGACCGCCGCCGGGTTCGCGGTTCCGGCGCAGGCCGCCCCGTCGGCACCGGCGGCGGCCGGCGTGGACTGCGACGGCTGGGTGCACAACAACAACCCGGACCACGGCATCGCCGGCTGCAGCAACAACACCGGCCGCACCGTCACCTTCCGCGCCGAGGTCGTCTGCGGCTGGGCACCGGACGTCTCGGGACAGTGGGTGACGCTGGCGCCGGGGCAGTACGGCGAGTCCTCGGGCGTCTGCGCGATCTACAGCTCGGGGGTCGGCAGCGTGGGCTGGACCATCCAGTAGGCCTTCTGGCCTTCGTCACACGTCCCGCCCCTGGTCCTGTCTCCTCGCGGCCCACAGGCTCGTCGCCGTGGTGACCGCGAGGACGATCACGATGAAGCCGAGCGAGAAGGGGATGCCGATCTCGGGGACATCGGCCCCGGACTCGTGCAGCGCGTGCAGGATCAGTTTGACGCCGATGAAACCCAGGATGACCGACAGGCCGTACGAGAGGTGCACCAGCTTCTTCAGCAGACCGCCGATGAGGAAGTACAGCTGGCGCAGGCCCATCAGAGCGAACGCGTTGGCCGTGAACACGATGTACGGGTCCTGGGTCAGGCCGTAGATGGCGGGGATGGAGTCCAGGGCGAACAGGACGTCGGTGGAGCCGATCGCGAGCATCACGACCAGCATCGGGGTCATCACCCGCTTGCCGTTCTCCTCGATCCACAGCTTGGTGCCGTGATAGCGGTCGGCGACACCGAAACGGCGTTCGATCGACTTCAGCAGCTTGTTCTCCTCGTACTCCTCGTCGTGCCCTCCCTTGCGGGCGTCCTGGATGAGCTTCCAGGCGGTCCAGATCAGGAAGGCGCCGAAGATGTAGAAGACCCAGGAGAAGGCGGAGATGATCGCCGCGCCGGCCGCGATGAAGGCGGCGCGCAGGACCAGGGCGACGATGACGCCGACCATCAGTACGCGCTGCTGGTACTGCGAGGGCACCGCGAACTTGGCCATGATCAGGACGAAGACGAAGAGGTTGTCGACACTGAGCGACTTCTCCGTGATGTAACCGGCGAAGAACTCACCCCCGGGGCCGGCGCCCGCGAACACCAGCAGCCCCACGCCGAACAGACAGGCCAGGACCACCCAGACGGCCGTCCAGATCCCGGCCTCCCTGATCGACACGTCGTGCGGCTTGCGGCCGATGAAGAAGTCGGCGGCGACGAGGACGCACAGGCCCACGACGGTCAGCAGCCAGACGCTGAGGGAGACGTTCACTGGTGCTCCTGTGGCAGGCGGCGGGAGGGGACCACGTACACGTTCCTCGTCAGGGTGTTTCCACGGAGCGGCCCAGGCAACCCGGCACCCTGCGCGGCCTGCGCACCGAGGCCGGCGGGCCGGCCGACTCCGACGTGACGGGAGCCCCCGGATGACCACTGCCCCCTCGCATCCGCACCCCGCCCGGCCGGGCCCGCGCATCGGCGTGCTCGGCTCCTACGGCGGCTTCAACATCGGCGACGAGGCGATCCTGACCTGCGTCCTGAGCTGTCTGCGCGCGCAGCGGCCCGACGCGCGCCTGGTCGTCCTGAGCCGGAACGCGGAGCACACCCGCACCCACCACCCCGACGCCGACGAGGTGGTTCCCTGGGAGGGCGTCAGCCGCAACCACGTCCTGGACGTGCTGCCCGGCCTGGACCTGCTGGTCCTCGGCGGCGGCGGCATCCTCTACGACGGTGAGGCGCGCCGCTATCTGCGGCTGGTGCGCGCCGCGCAGACCCGGAAGGTGCCGACCTTCGCGTACGCCGTCGGGGCCGGGCCGCTGACGGACGCCGAGGACCGGGACGCGGTGCGCACCGTGCTGGCGGGCATGGACGACGTCGTGGTGCGGGACGAGGAGTCCCGGCTGGTGCTGGAGGAGGTCGGCCTGGAACGCGAGGTCGCGGTCACCGCCGACCCGGCCCTGCTGCTGGGGCCCGAGCCGTTCACCGAGGCCATGATGCGGGACGAGGGCATCCCCTCCGGCGCCCGGCTGGTGGGAATGTCGGTGCGCGAACCGGGGCGGGCAGCGGAAAAGCTCGACGAGGGCGACTACCACGCGCTGCTCGCCGACGTCGCGGACTTCCTCGTGCGGCGGCTGGACGCACACGTGGTGTTCCTGCCGATGGAGCGGCACGACGTACGGCACGCGCACGCCGTGCTGTCCCACATGACCGCGCCGGACAAGGGCAGGATCCTGCACGGCGACTACAGCCCGGGGCAGGTCCTCGGCTTCATGCGCCATCTGGACGTGGCCGTCGGCATGCGGCTGCACTTCGTGATCTTCGCGGCGCTCACCGGCGTGCCGGTGCTGCCGCTGCCCTACTCCGGCAAGGTCTTCGACTTCGCGCGCCGGCTGGGCGCCCCGGCGCTGGTGGGCGTGGCGCGGGAGCAGGCCGGGCTGCTGCTGGCGGAGGTGGACCGGCTCTGGGACGAGTATCCGCAGCGCCGGGAGGACTTCCGGTCCCGGATCCGGGAGCTGTCCGCGGCGGCCCGGGAGACCTGCGTGCGCTGCGGCTCGCTGCTGGACGAGATCGACGCGATCGGCGACGGACGGCGCGCACGGACGGCGGGCCCCGAGCCGTACGCCGACGAGCCGCGACCGTTGCACGCCTGACCCCCGAGGAGAGCGATGCCGATCCTGGAAGAGCCCCGCGAGCCCCGCACGGTCACCCTGCCCCCGCGGCCCGCCCGGCACGGGGGCCGGTGCGACGTCCTGGTGGTGGGCGGCGGTCCCGCCGGCTTCGCCGCCGCGGTCGGCGCGGCCGACACCGGGGCCGATGTCGTGCTGGTCGAGCGGTACGGGTTCCTCGGCGGCAACGCGACCGTGGCGCTGGTGATGCCGCTGATGTCGTTCCACAACGAGCACAAGCAGGCCGCGTTCACCGAGTCCGGGGACACCTCACGGCTGCTGCCCACCGACCACGGCGAGGGCGAGCCGGTGGTCGCGGGTGTGCTGTGGCAGCTGCTCGACCGGCTCATGGGGCGCGGCGGCTGTCTGCCGCCCTCGCCGAAGACCGGGTACACGGTCCCCTTCGACCCGGAGCTGTTCAAGCTCTCCCTGCTCGAGATGATGGACGAGTCGGGGGTCCGGATGCTGTTCCACTCCTTCGCCTCCGGCGCGCTGCCCCTCGACGACGGCTCCGGCTGGCGGGTGGTGTTCGAGACGAAGTCGGGGCCCGTGGTGATCGACGCCGGGGTGGTCGTGGACGGCACCGGCGACGGTGACGTGGCGACCGCCTGCGGGGCGCCTTACGAGATCGGCCGGCCCGAGGACGGGCTGGTGCAGCCCATGACGCTGATGTTCCGCGTCGCGGACTTCGCGCGGCCGGACTTCGCCGACTACGTGCGCGAGCACCCCGACCAGTGGCGGGGCGTGCACGGCCTGTGGGACCTGATCGAGGAGGCCAGGGCCAACGGCGAGCTGCGGCTGCCGCGCGAGGACATCCTCTTCTTCGCCACCCCGCACCCGCGCGAGGTCGCGGTCAACAGCACCCGGGTCAACCGCGTGCTCGGCACCAGCGTGTGGGACCTGACCCGCGCCGAGTACACGGCCCGGCGCCAGCTCTCCCAGATCGACCGCTTCCTGCGCACCCGCGTGCCCGGTTTCGAGGAGGCGTACGTGGTGCAGAGCGGCACGCACATCGGCGTACGGGAGTCCCGGCGCGTGCTCGGCGACTACCAGCTGACCGGACACGACATCCTGGCCGCGCGCACCTTCCCGGACGTGGTCGCGCACGGCGCCTACCCGGTCGACATCCACAACCCGCGAGGCTCCGGCACCGTCCTCAAGCGCGTTCCGCAGGGCAGCTTCTACGACATCCCGCTGCGCTGCCTGGTGCCCCGGGACACCGAGCGGCTGCTGGTGGCCGGGCGCTGCATCTCCGGGACGCACGTGGCGCACTCCTCGTACCGGGTCATGCCCATCGCCATGGCGACCGGGCAGGCGGCCGGGGTGTGCGCGGCGCTGACCGTCCGGCACGGGCGCGGTCCGCGCGGCCTGCCCTACCGGATGGTCCAGCACGAGCTGCTGCGGCAGGGGGCCCGACTGCGCGTCTAGATCTCGATCACGAGCGGCGTCGGTCAGCTCGCCCAGTCCAGCAGGCGGTCCCGGGTCTCCGGGGCGCGGAGGTGGTCGAGGGACGCCTTCTCCAGCTGGCGGACGCGCTCGCGGGTCAGGCCCACCTGCTGTGCCACCTGGTGCAGGGTGCGGGGGCGGCCGTCGTGCAGGCCGTAGCGCAGGCTGAGGATCAGGGCCTCGCGGGGCGCCAGCGTGCCGACGGCCTCCCGCAGTTCCTCCGCGAGCGCCTGGAACTCGGCGACCTCGGGTGCCTGGAGCACCTCGGTGTCGGGGATGAGGTCGCCGACGACGGTCTCGCCCGTCTCGTCGACCGGGGTGTCCAGGCTGACGGCGTCCCGTCCGACGCGGCGCAGCCAGACGACCTTGTCGCCGTCGATGCCGCTCTCGGCGGCCACCTCCTCGGCGGTCGGCTCGCGGTCGAGGCTACCCCGGAGCTTGCGCTCGACCTTGGCCAGCTTCTGCAGCTGTTCCACGACGTGCACCGGCAGCCGTACCGTGCGCGCGTGGGTCGCCAGGCCCCGCTCGATGGCCTGGCGGATCCACCAGGTGGCGTACGTGGAGAACTTGAAGCCCTTGGTGTGATCGAACTTCTCGACGGCCCGGATCAGGCCGAGGTTGCCCTCCTGGATGACGTCCAGGAGGGGCAGCCCGCGATGGGCGTGGCGCTTGGCCATCGACACCACGAGCCGCAGGTTGGCCCGCACCATGTGGTCCTTGGCGGCCTGGCCGTCGTGGACGGTCTCCTCCAGTGCGCGACGGCGACCGGGGGCCGGTGCGGGCTCGCCGGTGTCGGCCGACTCGAGTTCCTCGATGGCCCGGACACCGGCCTCGATGCGCCGCGCCAGGCTCACCTCGTCCTCGGCGGTCAGCAGCGGGGTGGCGCCGATCTGGGCGAGGTACTGGCCGAGCAGGTCCGGTTCCTCGTCGGGTTCGGGGATCCGGCTGCGCAGCCGTGCGGTGCGGGCGGGGGCCCGGCGGTCCTGCCCGGGGTCCGCCGCTGGGGTCGGGGTTCGTGCCAGGGGGGCCATGTCGTTTCCTCCGTCCCCCTTGTGGAGTCCTGGGGTCAGCGCGGGGCAGAGGCGCCCCGTTCCCGCCGCAGCCGGCCGGCCACGACCATCAGGTCCGCCGCCGCCAGCAGGACGAACGCCGCGCACACGGCGGCGAGCGCCACCAGGCTGCCGCGTCCGGGGCTGTCGCCGGGGCCGGTGTCCGCGGCCCACACGCCGAAGAACGCGGCCCCGGCGACGAACAGCGGCAGGAAGACGGCCGACAGCAGCAGTCGCAGCCGCAGCGGGCTCTGTGCGGTGACCGGTTCGGTGCCGGTACGCGTGAGGCGGCGGCGGCCGATCGCGCCGGACCGCGCGCGTGGGTCGGGTCCCGTGGCCCCGTCGGGGCGGCGTCGGTCACTCATGCCTTGCCTCCGTAACAGGAGTCGGGGACGCCGGCGCTCGGAGCGCCTCAGTGGTCGGGCGCGGCCCTGCTGATGTCCGCCAGGGCGGAGCGCGGGTCGTCGGCGGCCGCGAGGTCGCCGAGGGTGACGACGCCGACCGGGACGCCGCCGTGTTCGACGACGGGGAGCCGCCGGACCGCGTGACGTCGCATCAGCTCGGCCGCGCGGTCGGTGGTGTCGTCGGGTTCGAGGGTCACGACGGGCGGGGGTGTGCACACCGACCCGACCGTGGTGTCGTCGGGGTCGCGGCCGTCGGCGACGCTCCGCAGCACGATGTCGCGATCGGTGAGCAGGCCGAACAGGTCGCTGTCGTAGGTCACGAGGACGTCGCCGACGTCCTCCTCGCGCATCAGCCGCGCCGCCCGCGCCACCGTGGTCATGGGCTCTACGGCCACCGCGGCGGGTGACATCACGTCTCGGATGCGCCGTGTCATGGTCGCGCCTCCCGGGGTGTGGGTGCTCGGTTCCGTGCGGGCCGCGTAGCCCGCACCCGGGCCGGTAAACCGTTCTCCGGCGGCCGGCTCAGCCGAGGTCGATCAGGGCCAGGCCGAAGTCGGGTCGGTGGGTCTTGGCCAGTTCGGCGGGGCTGTCCCGGACGACGACCTCCAGCGTCGGCCAGACCCGCCCGGACAGCAGGTGGCCACCGCGGGTGGACCCGTCGGACAGGCCCACTACGGCGTGCAGGTGCGGGGTCGGCCCGTCGTCGGCGACGGTGACGTCACCGATCAGCGACAGCACCTCGCACTGCTCCTCCACGGGGATGGGCCGGTAGTCCTCGGCCTGCCGGTCGAACCAGCCGACGACCGCCTCCGAGAAGGCGCCCACGGCGGTCACCTGGGAGGCGCCGAGGGAGCGGTCACGGGCGAAGGCGGTGAGCTCGGCGACCGCGTCCTCGCCCGGGTCGAGCACCACCACGTACACCGCGGACGGACCGTCCTGCACCTGTCGCCACTTCATGCCCGCCGAGTACCCGGCGCGGACCGGGGCAACCCGCCCGGTCGGCGTCCTGCCGCCGGGATCAGCGCCCGGCCGCCAAGGTCGCCTACCGGCCCCCTGGCCGGCGTACTGTTCCAGGCCTTCGAGTCCCGCCCTGGTGCGGCCCCGCCGAGGCGGGGCCGAGTGCCCGGCGGATCACGGCGAGCCAGTCGTCGACCGGTCCGAAGGTGAGCAGCCCGCTGCCCGCGCCCGCCAGTTCGCCGGACGCGGGCAGCAGTCGTCGGTACGTCCGCTCCAGGGCCGGGTGGTCGCCGAGTTCGAGGGCGAGTGCGGCCTCGGCACAGCACAGGGCCTCGTACAGGAGGTCGGGCGGCGGCTCCGGGAGGGCCCTCAGTGCCGTCCGGGCCTCGGCGTCTCGGCCGTCGGCGAGGAGGGCGAACGGTTCGGCCCAGGGGCGGTACGGTCCCCAGTCCGCGCGCGGGTCCACCTCCGCCGGGCGCCCGCGCGCCAGGCGCAGGCCCAGCAGGGCGAGGGGCAGCAGTCCGCGTTCCAGGCCCGGCATTCCCGCGCCGTCGAGCCCCGCGGCGGCGGACCGGTAGGCGGCCTCGGCACTGTCGTACGGGCTGCCGGTGGCGGCCCGGCGCAGGGCTCGGTACCACTCGGTGAAGACGGCCACGAGCGGCCGTTCGTGCCGTTCGGCCAGGCGGTCGACGGCGGTGGCGTGCTCGTCGGCGGCGGTGAAGTCGGCGAGTGCCGAGCGTGCCTGGAGCCGGATCAGATGGCCGAGGACCGCGTAGTTGACCAGGCCGTGCCGGGCGGCGAGGGCGACGAGTTCGGCGCCGGTCGCGTCGCGTCGCGGGGCCAGTCCGGCGGTGGTGCAGGACTGCATGAAGACGCCGTTGAGGGCGAAGGCGAGCAGCGCGGGATCGTCCAGGCCCCGGGCGATCCGCTCGGCCGCGTCCGCGGCCCGCGGTCCGCGCGGGGACCGGACGCCCCGGGACTCCAGGGCGACGGTGGCCAGCAGGCGGCAGCGGTCCGCTTCGGCGGTGGTGCCGTCCGGCAGGGCGGCGAGGGTGCGCTCGGCCGCCTCGACGATCCGCCGGGCCCGTTCGGGGTCGTCGCTGCGGGTCCAGATGGCGGGCACGTCGTAGGCACCGATCACCCGGGCCGTCAGTTCCGCGTCGCCCGTCTCCTCCGCCGCCGCGACGGCCGTCGTACGGTGTTCCCGGGCGGCCTCCAGACCGCCGCCGCCGGTGACCGCGAGGGAGCGCAGCAGGCCGACGGTCGACTCCAGGCGGGCGTGGGCACCGGCGGCGACCGTGCGGTCGTACGCCTCGGTGGCGCGGGCCCACAGCCGGGCCGCCGCCTCCGCCGGCTCGCTGGGCGGGTCCAGGCCGGGGTCCTGGGCGAGGATGCCGGCCTCCAGGCGGCGCAGCCGGGGCCCGGGGTCGACGCCCAGCTGTCCGGCGAGCAGGGCGCGGGCGCGGCGCAGCACGGCGAGGGCGTCCGCCTGGCGTCCGGTCCGGTACAGGGCCAGGGCGAGCAGGCGCCAGGCCTCCTCGCGCCAGGGGTGCTCGGTCAGGTGCGCGTCCAGGTCGGGGACCGCCTCGGCGGCGCGGCCCAGCTCCACGAGCAGTTCCGCGCGCCGTTCGACGGCACGCAGCCGCAGTTCGGTGAGCCGGGAGCGCTCGCCGCGGGCCCACTCCGCCCCGCTGACCTCGGCGTAGGCGGGCCCCC
>NZ_RAIF01000006.1:773691-803831 GCF_003671715.1 Streptomyces sp. E2N166
CTCCCCCAGCGCCGCCCGCAGCCGGTCCGGCGCCTGTGCGGCCGGCAGCCGGTCGGCCAGGGCGACGGCCGTCTCGAAGCGCCACGCGTCCACGGCCTCCGGTGCCGCGCGCAGGGCGTATCCGGGCCCCTCGGTGACCAGCAGCCGGGCCGGGGCCCGTGGCGGGCGGTCGGGTTCCAGGGCGCGGCGCAGGTCCCCGACGAAGGTGCGCACCGCGCCCACGGCCCGCGGCGGTGGTTCGTCCCACAGGTCCTCCACCAGGCGGGCGAGCGGAACGACCCGCCGCCGGGCCAGGAGGAGGCGGGCCAGCACGGCGCGGTGCCGGGGGCCCTTGAGGGCGAGCGCGGCGCCCGCGCGCTCGGCCGTGACCGGTCCGAGCACACCGAACGTGACCGCTTCCATGTTCCGTACGCTCCGATCCGCCACCGCTCGTGCGATCACCACGGTACGCGTGCTGATCGGTTGCTGATCGAGGCCCGGCAGGCTCGAAGACGTCATCAGTGAGACGCGAACAGACCCGATGCGAACAGACCCGATGCGCGCGGACCCGATGCGCGCGGACCCGATGCGCGCGGACCCGATGTGCGTCTGATGTGACCAGACCCCGATCTGACCTGAAAGGTACAGACCAGCCATGGAACCGACCATCCCGGGCTTCACCCACCACCGCGTGACGGTCGCCGACGGCGTCGCCCTGCACGCGGCCGTCGGCGGCTCAGGCAGCCCGATCGTGCTGCTGCACGGCTTCCCGCAGACCCATCTGATGTGGCGGCACGTCGCCGCCGACCTCGCGGCCGACCACACCGTCATCTGCCCCGACCTGCGCGGCTACGGCGACAGCGACAAGCCGGCCGACCCGGACGGCACCGCCTACGCCAAGCGGGCCATGGCCGCCGACGTCGTCGCCCTCGCCCGGGCGCTCGGGCACGAGCGGTTCGCGCTCGCCGGACACGACCGGGGCGCCCTCGTCGCGGTGCGGGCGGGGCTCGACCATCCGGACGCGGTGACGCACCTGGCCGCGCTGGACGTGCTGCCGACCCTCGACATGTGGGACGTCCTGCACGGCACCACCGCCGCGGTGGGCTTCCACCTGTACCTGATGGCGCAGCCGCCGGGACTGCCGGAGCAGTTGATCGGTGCCGCGCCGGACGCGTTCTTCGGTCACTTCCTCGACATCTGGACGCGGGACCCGGACGCGCTGCCCGCCGGCGTACGCGCCGCCTATCTGAAGGCGTGCCGGGAGGCGGTGCCGTCCATCGTGGCCGACTACCGGGCCTCGGCCGGCATCGACGTGGCCCATGACCGGGCCGACCGCGACAGCGGCAACCGGCTGCGGATGCCCGTGACCGTCCTCCAGCAGGACTGGGGCGCCGCCCTCGGGTACGACGCCGCCGCGTTGTGGCGGGCGTGGGCCCCGGACCTGCGGCACGACACCGTCGACTGCGGCCACTTCATGGCGGAGGAGGCCCCGGGCGAGGTCGCCGGGGCCTTGCGGAAACTGCTGACGCGGTAGGCCCCGGGCGGCGGGTCCGGGCGTCGGCGGACCGGCGTACAACGGTCTGTTGTGCGTGACCTCCGAACGGTTGTTTGATCCCCGCGGCCGCCACTCGCTTTGATGTCGGGCGTGACGGAGTCGGGTGTCGTGGGCAGCGGGTCGCTGGGGCGACGGTTCGGGTGGTTGTGGGCCGCGTACTCCGTCAGCACGTTCGGCACGCGGCTCGCGTTCGACGCCTTTCCGCTGATCGCGGTCGTCGTGCTGGACGCCGGAACGGCGCAGGTGGCGGCGCTCGCGGCGGCCGGTCTCGCGGTGGGAGCGCTGGCGGCGGTGCCGCTGGGGCCGTGGGTGGAGTTCCGGCGCAAGCGGCCGGTCATGGTCGCGATGGACCTGGTCCGGTGCGTGGTGCTGCTGAGCGTGCCGCTCGCGTTCGCGTTCGGCCGGCTCGGCTTCGCCCAGTTGCTGGTCGTGTCGGTCGTCGTCGCCGCGGCCGACATCACGTTCAGGGCCGCCGCCGGTTCCTGTCTCAAGGCTCTGGTGCGGCCGCGGGACCTGCTGACCGCGAACGGCCGGTTCGAGGCGACGACCTGGACCGCGACGATGCTCGGGCCCCCGGTCGGCGGAGCCGCGGTCGGGCTCTTCGGACCGGTGGTGACGGTGGCGGTCGACGCGGCCAGCTATCTGCTGTCGGCGCTGGGGATCCGGGCGATCGGCGGCGGGGAGCCACGCCCGCGGCGCGCCGACGTGCCCCGGCTGCGGGCGGGTGACCTGCTGGACGGCTGGCGGTACGTCCTCGCCTCGCCGGGTCTGCGTCCGCTGTTCCTCAACACGGTCCTGGTCAACGGCCTGATCATGGCGACCGCACCCCTGCTCGCCGTCCTCATGCTGGGCGATCTGGGCTTCGCGCCCTGGCAGTACGGTCTCGCCTTCGCGGTGCCCTGCGCCGGCGGCCTGGTCGGCTCCCGGCTGGCCCGGACACTCGTGGCGCGCTTCGGGGAGCACCGGGTACTGGTCATCAGCGGGGTGCTGCGCGTGTGCTGGCCCGTCGGGCTGGCCTTCGTCGGCCCCGGCACCTCGGGGCTGGCCCTCGTGATGGTCGTCGAGTTCGGGCTGATCACGTCCATCGGCGTGTTCAATCCGGTGTACGCCACCCGCCGGCTGGAGCTGACCCCGACGGACCGAGTCGCTCGTACGCTGTCCGCCTGGACGGTCAGCGGGAAGCTGGCGACCGCGGGACTGACCGCGGTGTGGGGCCTGTTGGCGAGCCTGACCGGAACGCGTGCGGCCGTCGCGCTCGCGGGCCTACTGCTCCTCGCGACGCCGCTGCTGCTGCCGCGGCAGGACCACGTGTCCGGTCAGGCCCTGGTGGGGGATACCGGTGACCGGTGACCGGCGGCCCTGCCGGTCGTCGCGGTGACGACGGGGACCTCAACTCCCGCGCGGCTCCTGTTGCGTCCTGTCGCTCGTCACTGCGGCGGCAGGCCCCGGCCGAGGACGGGGAACTCCCGGCGGGCCTCGGCGAACAGGGCCGGGTAGTCGGTGCCGTGGGTGACCGCGGCGGCGAAGAGGGCGCCGAGCGCGGCGCGCAGCGGGTCCGGTTGGGCCGCGGCACGCAGCGCGGGCATGGCCATGGCCTGTCGCAGCGGGTTGCCACGGCAACCGTCGGACGCGTGCGACGCGCCGGGAGTGGTGCGGTCGTCGGTGAAGAAGCGCTCCCAGGCCCGCCGGGGGTCGTCGAACGGGGCGGGCAGGGGCTCCCCCCGGTCCAGCGCCGTCAGTGCGGGCGTGATCCAGTCGACGTCGTCCAGCCCCGCCGCGGTGAAGGCCCGGTGGGCCGCCCACCGCGCGAGGCTCCGCTGCGTCGCCGGACACGCCGCGTCGACGGCGTCGAGCAGGTCCCGGTCCAGTGGGACGAGTCCGCGTGCGTCGCCGCCGACCTCCCGTACTCGCCGGCTGGGCAGCCGACCGCCCCAGGACAGGGTCTCCGCGCACTCCCGTGCGGTCCCGTCCCCGGAAGGGGGCGGCGGCAGGCTGCGCGCGTACCGGTGCCGGCCCTCGGCGCTGCGTGAGGTCTGCCGGACGACCCGGTCCGCGGCGGGCGGGGCGGGCCAGAACTGCAGCAGATAGTGGCCGACCGGCCCGGCGACCTCGGCCGCGGTGAACTCGGTCTCCTCGCTCCGGTCCATTCCGCGCCCGCAGTAGCGCACCCGGTGGTCGGCGGGCGGCAGGTCCACCTCGCACAACGCCCCGCGGTCGCAGGGCAGAACGGCCGTCGAGAAGGAGACGGGCCGGAAGGACGCCTCCACCACGTCCTCCCAGCCGTCGTCGAGCGGCGGGGCGGCCCCGTGCACCTCGACGGTCAGCCCCACCCTGCCCGTACGCAGGCCGGTGCCCAGGAGGAGGCAGCCGGGGACGGCCGCACCGCACAGACCGTTGACCTGTCCGGCGCAGGCCTCCGACGGTCCGGGACCGTGCGGGTCCCGGCGGCTGTCCACACGGAACCGCCCGTGGACGACCGCCAGTTCACCGCTGTACACCCTCCGCATGACCGCCCCCTGATCGCGTCCGACTCCCTGTGAGGCCACCAGTATGCGGAGGGGGTCTGACAACAGGCCGGGCGACGAGAAGGCCAACGGGGGTGCGGACGCCGGTCAGCGCGCCCCGGGGACGTCCTCCGTGACGCCGTTCAGCGGCGAAGACGGGTCGCTGCCGTAAGGGCGGGTGAAGGCTTCCACCGCGTGCCCGGAAGGGTCGATGAAGTACACGCCCCGCCCGCCGTCGTTGCGGTTGATCCGGCGCGGGTGCCGGCCGTGCGGGTCGGCCTGGATGGGCACCCCGCCCTCCACGAGCCGCGCGAGGACCGCGTCGAACTCGCCCTCGGACACGAGGAACGCGTAGTGCTGCACGGTGATTTCGGTGTCGACGGTGGCGAAATCGAGGGTGACGCCGTTCGCGGTCGTCACGGGCAGGAACATTCCGGCCGGCTCGCCGACCTCGAGCCCCAGGATTCCGGCGAGGAAGTGAGCGGACTTCTCCCGGTCCCGGGAGAGAACGATGGTGTGGTTGAACTCGACTGACACGGGTCAATGCCTCCACGGGCATCTCCGCGGCGCCTCCATGCCTCACCCGGACGGTGACCGACACGCGATGCCGCGCCGAGGATCCTAGACAAGGCGCGGCGAGGTGTCGACACCCGGCGAAACCCACCAGTGGTTTCTGGTCGTTTCTCAGGGGGACGCCTGGTCGCTGTCCTTCATCGCCCCCCAGCCGTGCCAGCGCTCCACCTCGATCCAGGCACTGACCCGGGGACGGACCCGGTCCGGGTACGGGTTGCCCGTGTAGTGCCGGGAGAGGCGGTCGATGCCGGTCAGGTCCTCGTCGTCGCGGGTCTCGGTGACGCGGCCGATGAGGGTGACGTGGGTGTACCAGTCGTCGCCCGCGAGGACGGTGAGGGTCACGCGCGGATCGCGGCGCAGGTGCCGCAGGCGCACCCGGCCCCCGTCGAGGTTGATCAGGACCCGGCCGTCGTCCTCCCACAGGTACCAGGTGGGCGTGGAGACGGGAGCGCCGTCCGAGCGGAGGGTGGCCATGACGCACGGGTTGGGACGGCGCAGCAGGTCGACGGCCTCGGAGGGCAGCGGCGGCTTGGACATGCGGACTCCTCTGTTCTCGGTGTGTGCCGAGACCGTGTCGGCGGTGTCAACGGTGTCGGCGTTCAGGTTGCTCGTACACCCGGTACCCCGGGTGCGCTCAGTCGGACGGCTTCTCTTCGAAACTGGCGAAGTACGCCGCCGCCATGTCCTCGTCGCCGTGCCCCTGCGCGGCGGCGCGCGCCAGGCGTTCCGCGCCGGCGGCGGCCACGTCCAGGCGGACGCCGTTCGCCTCACCGGCCTCGACGATCAGCCGGGCGTCCTTCGCGGCGGTGGTGACCGCGAACTGGGCCGGCGTCAGCGCGCCGTCGCGGATCATGCCGGTCTTGGCGCGCAGGTAGCCCATGTCGAGCGGGCCGCCGGCGATGGCGTCGAAGAAGCCGTCCGGGTCCACGCCCAGTGCCTTGGCGAGAGCCAGGACCTCGCCCGCCGCGTTGGTGGCGGCGAGGACCCAGCTGTTGGCCACCAGTTTCAGCCGGGTGGCGCTGCCGGCGGCGCCGTCCTCGCCGGTCCACACCGTGCGGGAGCCGACGGCCTCCAGGACGGGTGCCACCGCGTCCCGAGCGTCGGCAGGCCCGGCGGCCAGCACCAGCAGTTGTCCGGCCTCGGCGGGCTGGCGGGTGCCGAGGACGGGCGCGTCGAAGAAGACGAGGTCGTGTTCCCGGGCGAACGCCGCCAGGTCGGCGACCGCGTCGACGCCGGCGGTGGTCGACTGGACCCACGCGGTGCCGGGACGCAGCCCGGGTGCGGCCTGCCGCATGACGTCGAGGGCTGCCGGGCCGTCGTACAGCATGGTGAGGACGACATCGGCGCCCCGCACCGCCTCCTCGGGGCTGCCCGCGACGTGCGCGCCGTCGGCGGCCAGGGGTTCGGCCTTGCCCCGGCTGCGGTTCCAGGCCCGGACGGTGTGCCCGGCCCGGGCGAGGTTGCGGGCCATCGCGGCACCCATGATGCCGGTGCCCAGGACGCTCACGGTGAGCTGGTCGGTCATGAGGTCGGCTTCCTGTGCTCGTTCGGTTCGGTGGCCGGGGTCCCGGGCGCGGAACCCCGGTGATCAGCCTGCCACCCGGTGGCGGGCGGCGCCGGTCGGTCCGGCGGGCCGGGACCGGTGGCCGTCCCCGCGTCGGCGCCTGCGTGGCGCCGGCCGGCATGTGGAGGGCCGCGCGTGCGCGTCCCGTACGGTACGGCCGTGAGCGCCTTCACCGACGACGGCGATGACGCCGACGACACCGTCCCCGGCCGCTACGGCCCCACCGCCACCACCGAGGCCGATCCCCGTGACGTGGGCCGGGTGCGTACCGAGTACTCCCCCGCGCACGACGGGGACCCGGATCCCGGCGAGATCGTCTGGACGTGGGTGCCCTATGAGGAGAACGACGGGCGGGGCAAGGACCGGCCCGTGCTCGTCGTCGCCCGCGAGGCCGCCGGCACCCTGCTGTCCGTGCGGTTGTCCAGCAAACGCCACGACGGGGACCGGGACTGGGTACCGATCGGGAGCGGTCCCTGGGACCGTTCCGGGCGCGCGTCCTGGGTCGACGTGGACCGGGTGCTGCGGTTGCACGACGCCGGTATGCGCCGCGAGGCGTGTGCCCTGGACCGGATGCGGTTCGACCTCGTACGGCAGCGGCTGCGGGAGCGCTACGGCTGGAGCTGACCGGGGCCGCCCGCCCCCTCCGGGAAGGCACGCGCGAACGCCTCCCGGACCGTGCCGCCCGGCGTGCGGTCCAGGATGCCGAACGCCACCCGCTCGAAGGCCGCCGCGAATCGTCCGCCGGGTCCGAGCAGCCCCCGGAACGCGCCCGCGACCTGGACGGGGTCGTTGCGGAAGACCCCGCAGCCCCAGGCGCCGAGTACCAGCCGCCGACAGCCGTGGGCCGCGGCCGTCTCCAGCACCCGCTCGGCGCGTGCGGCCAGGGCGCCGGGCAACTCGGCGGCCCGCTCCGGGGCCGTGCGCAGTACCACGCCCGCGTTCGGCGCGGCGGACGTGAGGAAGCCGGCGGTGTACGGCTCGTCCAGCAGACGGCCGCGGTCGTCGCGGAAGACGGGCACGGCCGGCGAGTGGATGACGCGGTCCGTGTAGAACGGGTCGCGGTGGGCGCGGTGGTGATCGTAGAACTCGCGCGCCCGCAGCAGGCAGGTGTACAGCGCGGAGGCCCGGCACAGGGCCTCTTCCTGCGCCTGGGCGCCGTTCAGGTAGCCGCCGCCCGGATTGCGGGCCGAGGCGAAGTTGAGGACGGCGACCTCGCCGCCGAGGCGGCGTGCGGCCTCCAGGCTGCTCTCGCCGGTGACCTCGAAGACCGTCCGCACCGCGGCGAAGGGCGCGGGCTCGACCGGCCCCGGCCCGTACATCCGCGTACCGTCGCGTGCCGTCTCGACCGCCGCCGCGATCGGCACCGCGCTCCCGTCGGGCGCACGGTAGGACCCCGCCGTCACGATCTGTTCCGTCTGCTGTGCGATGCCCCGCAAACGCGCGCTCACGGCGCCACCCCCGTGGACGCCGTGACCGCGTGCCGCGCGGCCTCCCCCGTCGTGCTCATGCGGGAATCCTGGGTGATGCTGGTGGTGCGGTGCAACGGAGTTTCCCGACCGGCGAACGACGGGGAAAGCCCCCGGAAACGGACGGGTCGCGGAGATTACCGAGTTGGAACGTCCCGTTATGCACCCTTGTGCGGAGCGACACGAGGGTCTTGGGTGGGACGAGTGTGCCGACCCGGCCCACCGCGAGAGGGTCGGCGGCATGGATGGAATCTCAGGAGGATCCCGACATGTCCGATGCGGTAAGTGGCTGCACCCGGCCACGCACCACTGCCACCGAAGCCGAGGTCGAGGCGCTGGTCCACGGCATCTGCTTCAAGACCGGTCCACCGAGGCGTCTCGGTGTCGAAGTGGAATGGCTCGTCCACGAGCTGCGCGCGCCGCGGCTACCCGTGTCACCCGAACGGCTCGAAGCGGTCTACTCCGCACTGCGGACCGTGCCCCTGAGATCGGCGCTGACCGTCGAACCCGGCGGCCAGCTGGAGCTGAGCTCGCTCCCCGCCGCATCCCTCATGGAGTGCATCGGTACCGTCTCCGCCGACCTCGCCGCCGTCCGCGCGCTGCTGCGCGAGGACGGTCTCGCCCTCGTCGGCCTCGGTCACGACCCCTGGCACGCGCCCCGCCGCTTCCTGCGGCAGCCGCGTTACGACGCCATGGAGGCCTGTCTCGACCGCTCCGGTCCCGCCGGCCGCTACATGATGTGCGCCTCGGCCTCCGTGCAGGTGTGCGTGGACGCCGGGCACGAGGAGCCCGGCCCTCTCGGCCACGTACGCCGCTGGTGGCTGGCCCATCAGCTGGGCGCGGTCCTGCTGGCCGCGTTCGCCAACTCCCCGCTGGCCGGGGACCGGCCCACCGGATGGCGGTCCACCCGGCAGCTGCGCTGGGCGCAGATCGGCACCGGCCGGGCGGGCGGTCCCCAGCTGGACGCCGACCCGCGCCGCGCCTGGACCCGGCACGTCCTGGACGCGCCGGTGATGTGCGTCCGCCGCGACGGCGGGCCCTGGGAGGTACCCGAGGGCATGACCTTCCGGGAGTGGACCAGGACCGGGGCGCCGAGACCGCCGACCCGGGAGGACCTCGACTACCACCTCACGACGCTGTTCCCGCCGGTCAGGCCGCGCGGCCACCTGGAGCTGCGCATGATCGACGCGCAGCCCGGAGACGACGGCTGGATGGTGCCGCTCGCGGTGACGGCGGCGCTGTTCGACGATCCGGAGGCCGCCGAGACCGCCTATCGGGCCGTGAAGCCCCTGGCCGAGCGCACGCTCGGGCTGCCCGCCCCGCACAACCCGCTGTACGAGGACGCGGCCCGCGACGCCCTCACCGATCCGGAGCTGCGTGAGGCGGCCGTCACGTGCTTCACCGCGGCGCTCGCCGCCCTGCCCCGGCTCGGTGCCACGTCCGAGGTGACGGATGCCGTCGCCGGGTACCTGGAGCGCTACGTCCGACGGGGCCGCTGCCCCGCCGACGACCTGCTGGACATGCCGGACGGCGCGAGCCGTGGCCCGCACGGGAGGGAGACCCGCCCATGACCGACCCCGCCATGGACCACGCCACCGCCGGCACCGCCGGCACCGGCGAGTCGGCCGTGGACGCCGAGACCCTGCGCGAGCGGGCCCTGGCCACACTCGTCACGGCCCGGGACCGCACCACACTGCTGACCAGTTGCGTGGAGGGCCCCGACCTGACCGCCCAGGTGTCGCCGCTGATGTCCCCGCTGGTGTGGGACCTGGCGCACATCGGCAACCAGGAGGAGCAGTGGCTGCTGCGCGCCGTCGCCGGGCAGGAGGCGATACGGCCCGAGATCGACAGCCTCTACGACGCCTTCGAGCACCCGCGCGCCGAGCGGCCCAAGTTGCCGTTGCTGTCGCCCGCCGAGGCCCGCCGGTACGCGGCCGACGTGCGCGGCCGGGCGCTGGACGTGCTGGAGAGCACCGCGTTCCACGGGACCCGGCTGACGGAGGCGGGCTTCGCCTTCGGGATGATCGCCCAGCACGAGCAGCAGCACGACGAGACCATGCTGATCACGCACCAGCTCCGCAGGGGCCCGCAGGCCCTCACCGCCCCGGACCCGGACCCCGTGCCGCTGTTCACCGGCCCGGCCGAGGTCCTGGTGCCCGGCGGCCCGTTCGTGATGGGCACGTCGACCGAGCCGTGGGCCCTGGACAACGAACGCCCCGCGCACCGGCGCGAGGTGGCGCCGTTCCACCTCGACACCACGCCGGTGACGAACGGCGCCTACCGGGCGTTCATCGACGACGGCGGCTACGACGACCCGCGCTGGTGGACTCCGGAGGGCTGGGACCACATCCGCCGGCACTCCGTCACCGCCCCGCTGTACTGGCGCCGCGACGGCGGGCAGTGGCTGCGGCGCCGCTTCGGGGTCACCGAAGTGGTGCCGCCCGACGAGCCGGTGGTGCACGTGTGCTGGTACGAGGCGGACGCGTACGCCCGCTGGGCCGGGCGGCGGCTGCCGACGGAGGCCGAGTGGGAGAAGGCGGCCAGGTACGACCCGGCCGGCGACCGCTCGGCCCGCTACCCGTGGGGCGATGCCGACCCGGGCCCGGAACACGCCAACCTCGGCCAGCGCCATCTGCGCCCGGCACCCGCCGGCAGCTACCCGGCCGGTGAGTCGCCGCTCGGGATACGTCAGTTGATAGGTGACGTCTGGGAGTGGACGTCGAGCGACTTCGCCCCGTACCCGGGTTTCCGGGCGTTCCCGTACAAGGAGTACTCGGAGGTGTTCTTCGGGTCCGACCACAAGGTGCTGCGCGGCGGTTCGTTCGCCGTGGACGCGGTGGCCTGCCGGGGCACGTTCCGCAACTGGGACTATCCGATCCGGCGGCAGATCTTCTCCGGGTTTCGCACCGCACGGTCGGCGGAGGTCTCCTGATGTGCCGTCACCTCGCCTACGTGGGACCCGGGGAGCCCCTCGGGACGCTTCTCGTGACCCCGCCGCACGGCCTGTACCGACAGTCCTGGGCACCCCGGCACCAGCGCTACGGCACGGTCAACGCCGACGGGTTCGGCGTCGGCTGGTACGCCGAGGGTGACCCGGTGCCGGCCCGGTACCGCCGCGCCGGGCCGATCTGGGCCGACCAGTCCTTCGCCGATCTGGCCCGGGTGGTGCGGACCGGCGCGCTGCTCGCCGCCGTGCGGGACGCGACGCTGTCGGGTGCGGACGCGGAGGCCGCGGCGGCGCCGTTCGCCTCGGGGACCTGGCTGTTCAGCCACAACGGTGCGGTGGCGGGCTGGCCCGGTTCACTGGCGCGGGTGGCCGGCACTCTGCCGCCCGAGGAGTTGCTGTCGCTGGAGGCCCGCAACGACTCGGCGCTCGTGTGGGCGCTGGTCCTGGCCCGGCTGCGCGCCGGGGACGACGAGGGCCGGGCGCTCACCGAGACGGTCCTGGAGGTCGCGGCGGCCGCCCCCGCGTCCCGGCTCAACCTGCTGCTCACGGGCGGCGACACCATCACGGCCACCACCTGGGGCGACACCCTGTGGTACCTGACCCGTCCCGGCGGCGGCACGGCGGTCGCCTCGGAGCCGTACGACGACGACCCGCGCTGGCAGGAGGTCCCCGACCGCACCCTGCTCACGGCGAGCCGCGCGGACGTGCGGCTCACTCCGCTCAAGGACCCGGGCGACCACGCCCTCGCAGACGCTTTCGTCTCCCCGAAGGAGCCCCGCACGTGAGCCCGTTCCGTCTCACCCGCACACTGCCCGAGGACGCCACCGGAGCCGCCCTGCGCGCCGACGTCCTGGCGGGCCTGACGAGCACGCCCAAGTGGCTGCCGCCCAAGTGGTTCTACGACGCTCGGGGCAGCGAGCTGTTCGAGGAGATCACCGCGCTCCCCGAGTACTACCCGACCCGGGCCGAGCGGGAGATCCTCGTCGACCGGGCCGGCGAGATCGCCGCGGCGACCGGCGCCCGCACCCTGGTGGAGCTGGGTTCCGGTTCCTCGGAGAAGACGCGGATCCTGCTCGACGCGCTGACGGGTCTGCGCGGCTATGTGCCGGTGGACGTCAGCGAGAGCGCCCTCACCCAGGCAGGTCAGGCGCTCGTCTCGGAGCGGCCGGAGCTCCGGGTGCACGCGCTGATCGCCGACTTCACCGGCGGGCTGACGCTGCCCGAGACGCCGGGCCCCCGGCTGGTGGCGTTCCTCGGCGGCACGCTCGGCAACCTGCTGCCCGGCGAGCGCGCCGCGTTCCTGGCCGCCGTCCGCGCACTGCTCTCCCCGGGCGACGCCCTGCTGCTGGGCACGGACCTGGTCAAGGACGAGGGGGTGCTGGTCCGGGCGTACGACGACGCGGCCGGGGTGACGGCCGCGTTCAACAAGAACGTGCTGTCCGTGATCAACCGGGAGCTGGAGGCCGACTTCGCGCCCGCCGCCTTCGAGCATGTGGCGCTGTGGAACGCCGAACGGGAGTGGATCGAGATGCGGCTTCGCTCGCGCACCGCGCAGACGGTCAAGGTCCAGGCGCTCGACCTGGCCGTGGACTTCGCGGACGGGGAGGAGCTGCGGACCGAGGTGTCCGCGAAGTTCCGGCAGGAGGGCGTACGGACCGAACTTGGCGCGGCGGGGCTGGAGCTGGCCCACTGGTGGACTGACGGCGAGGACCGTTTCGCGCTGTCGCTGAGCGTGGCGCGATGAACGTCGTGCGGTGAGAGCAGCGTGCGGTGAGTCAGGTGCGCTGACGCGGCGGCGCGTCAGCGCGCGTCGAGGTCCAGCAGTTCGGTGATGCGGTCGGAGGCCTTGCGGGCCTCCGACCGCGCGTCCTTACCGGTGAGCACCTTCGTCATGTATTCCTTGATCGGGTTGTCCGCCTCGACCGCGCCCCACCGAGGCGTACCGGGGGTCGCCCGGCCCTGCGCGGCGCCGGCCGCCATGGCGGCGACCCCCTCCTCGTCCGCGACGGCCTTGGCGAGCGACTTCTTGTTCGGGACGTAGTTCATGGTGCGGGCCAGGTCGGTGTTCCACTTGGTGCCCACGAGCGCCTCGACCACCGCGAGGGCACCCTCCCGTTCGTCGGTGTTCTTCGGGACGACGAGGTCGGAGCCGCCGGTGAAGACGGCGCCGGGCTTGCCGGCCTCCTTGCCGGGCACGGAAAAGAAGCCCAGCTTGCCCTCGAGTTCGGGGTTCTCGCGCACGATGGACTGGGCGAGCCCCGGCACCGCGACGATCTGCGCCACCCGTCCCCTCGCGAACACTCCGGCCTGCGGCGGGTGCTCCTCGTCGGCGTCCAGCGGGCCCTCGCCCAGGGCCTGGAGCTCGCGGTAGAAGTCCATGCCGCGCAGGGCGGCCTCGGAGTCCAGGGCACCCGCCCAGGTGCCGCCCTCCTGCGTGGCCAGCTCACCGCCCTCGTCCCAGATGAAACCGGAGAGCGTGTACCAGTCCTGTCCGGCCAGATAGATGCCCTGGTCACCGCCCGAGTCGAGCTTCTCGGAGACGGTGAGCCACTCCTCGCGGGTGCGGGGCGGCTCGGTGACGCCGGCCTGCTCGAACAGGTCCTTGCGGTAGATGACCACGCGGTTGGCGGCGTACCAGGGGATGCCGAACTGCTGGGACAACCACTGCCCCGGCTCGGCGAGGCCCGGCAGCCAGTCACGGATGCCCCAGTCACGCATCGACTCCAGCGTGAGGTCCTGCAGCCGGCCGCCCTCCGCGTACTGCGGGACCTGGGTGTTGCCGACCTCGATGACGTCGGGCCCGTCCGTGCCGTCGGCCCTGAGCGCGGTCTGCACCTTGTCGCCGATCCCGGTCCAACTCTGGATTTCGATGTCGAGGTCGAGGTCCGGGTTCTCCCGCTCGAACTCCTCGGTGAACCGCCGCAGGAAGTCCTGCGAGGCGCTGTCCTTCATCAGCCACACGGTGACGGTGCGCCGCTCGCCCCCGCCGTCCTGCGAGATCAGGCCGCAGCCGCTGAGCAGGGAGGCGGACACACAGACAAGGGCGAGCAGGCGACGTCTCACGAGGGGTCCTTCTGTCTGACGGACAGGGGGCGGAGCGGACAGGGAGGTCCTGCGCACGCGAAGGGAGACCCGACGTGGGGGACGAGCCCGAGGCTCGAACGGGTGTCTGGGATTTTGGTATGGACCAATGCCGAGGTCAAGGGGTGACGAGCGGTTACCCTGCCGAACCCCCGACGCCTCGCGCTCCGCCGCGGCTTGGGGCACGGTGGAGTGACGCACGACACACGCCGCCCCGCGGAAGGGAGCACCCTCATGTCGAACCACACCTACCGGGTCACCGAGATCGTCGGCACCTCGCCCGACGGCGTCGACCAGGCCGTCCGCAACGGCATCACCCGCGCCTCGCAGACTCTGCGCAACCTGGACTGGTTCGAGGTGACCCAGGTGCGCGGCCAGATCGAGGAAGGGGAGGTCGCGCACTGGCAGGTCGGCCTCAAGCTCGGCTTCCGCCTGGAGGAGTCGGACTGACGCCCAGGGGCCGACACGGGCGGGGGACTCAGGGGCTCAGGGGCCCACCGTGACCGTCAGGTACGCCCCTCGCGCTCCTGCGCCTCGCGCAGCTCGGCCGACCGGGCCGCCCAGCGTGCCCGGACGACGGTGAATCCGGCCCGTTCGGCGTCGTCGCACACCAGCTCGTCGTCGTCCACGAGGACCCGGACCTCGTGGGTACGGGCGAGCCGCCGCAGGATCTCCAGCTTGGCGCGCCGGGCGGGCCGGCGATCGGCGTTGCCCCGCATGTGCACGGGCCCGTCGGGCAGGCCGTGGGCGGTCAGCCAGTCGAGTGTGTCGCGCCGGCAGCGCTCCGGCCGCCCGGTCAGATAGACGATCGTGCACTCCTGGGCGCTCTCCCGCACCAGTGCGATGCCCTCCGCGAGCGGCGGATCGTCCGGCGCGGCGGCGAAGAAGGCGTCCCAGTCGCGCGGCCGCCGCTCCAGGAACCGCTGCCGGTGCGCGGTGTCGGCGAGGGTGTTGTCCAGGTCGAAGACGGCCACCGAGGGCTTCCTGCTGTCGGTCACCTGCCCACCCTAAGCGCCGTGCCGGGAATCCTGACGCCGCCCGGGCGTTGAACACCGTGTGAGCCCAGTGATCGCCAACACTCGCTTCTCCGTCCTCGACCGCTCCCGCATCCGCGAAGGCCACACCGGCGCGCAGGCCCTGCACGACACCGTGGAGCTGGCGCGGCAGGCCGAGCGGCTCGGCTACCACCGGTTCTGGGTGTCGGAGCACCATGGCGTGCCCGGGGTGGCCGGCTCGGCGCCGACCGTGCTGGCCGCCGCCGTCGCCGGTGCCACCCGGCGCATCCGGGTCGGCACCGGCGGTGTGATGCTGCCCAACCACCGGCCCCTGGTCGTCGCCGAGCAGTTCGGCGTGCTGGAGTCGCTCTTCCCCGGCCGGATCGACATGGGACTCGGCCGCTCGGTCGGCTTCACCGACGGCGTACGCAGGGCGCTGGGCCGGGACAAGGACGACGCCGAGGACTTCGACGCCCAACTGGCGGAGCTGCTGGGCTGGTTCCGGGGCACCTCCCCGACCGGCGCGCACGCCCGCCCGGCGGAGGGGCTGGCCGTCCCGCCGTTCGTGCTGGCCATGGGCGAGGGCGCGGCCGTCGCCGCCCGGGCGGGCCTGCCGATGGTCATCGGGGACCTGCGCGACCGCGACCGGATGCGCCGCGGCATCGACCGCTACCGCTCCGGCTTCCGCCCCTCGCAGTGGAGCCGGGAGCCGTACGTCGTGGTCTCCGGCACCGTCGCCGTGGCCGGTACGCCCGAGGCGGCCCGGCGGCTCCTGGTCCCGGAGGCCTGGTCCATGGCCCACGCCCGCACCCGGGGCGCCTTCCCTCCCCTGCCCCCGGCCGAGGAGGTCGAGGCCCGGACGATGACCGCCAAGGAACGGGACCTCTACGACTCCGGCCTCACCGGTCACATCGCGGGCACCGAGGAACAGGTCGCCGACGAGCTGGAGTCGCTTCTCGCGGACACGGGCGCACAGGAGGTCCTGGTGACCACGAGCACGTACGACCGCGAGGCGCTGCTGGACTCCTACGGGCGGCTCGCCCGCGTAGTCGGCGCCGGGACGGCCACCGCTGCGGCGTAGAATCGCGGGGTTTGTCCCACCGGCCCACCGGCCCACCGGCCGTCGTCGAAGACCGTACGGAGTTCCCCGCGATGCACAGCCCCCACGACCCGTACGTCCGGGTGCGCGACGCCCGTGAGCACAACCTCAAGAGCGTGGACGTGGACATCCCCCGGGACGTGGTGGCCGTGTTCACCGGTGTGTCGGGGTCGGGGAAGTCGTCGCTCGCGTTCGGGACGGTCTACGCGGAGGCGCAGCGGCGTTACTTCGAGTCGGTCGCGCCGTACGCCCGGAGGCTGATCCACCAGGTCGGCGCCCCGAAGGTCGGCGAGATCACCGGGCTGCCACCCGCCGTGTCGCTCCAGCAGCGCCGCTCGGCGCCCACGTCCCGTTCCTCGGTCGGCACGGTCACCAACCTCTCCAACTCCCTGCGGATGCTGTTCTCCCGGGCCGGTGACTACCCGCCGGGCGCGCCGCGGCTGGACTCCGACGCCTTCTCGCCGAACACGGCGGCGGGGGCGTGCCCGGAGTGTCACGGGCTCGGCCGGGTGCACCGCACGGCCGAGGAGCTGCTGGTTCCGGATCCGTCCCTCTCGATCCGGGACGGCGCGATCGCGGCCTGGCCGGGCGCCTGGCAGGGCAAGAACCTGCGGGACGTCCTCGACGCGCTGGGGTACGACGTGGACCGTCCCTGGCGCGAGCTGCCGGCCGGGCAGCGGGAGTGGATCCTGTTCACGGACGAGCAGCCGGTGGTCACGGTGCACCCCGTGCGGGACGCGGGCCGCATCCAGCGGCCGTACCAGGGCACGTACATGAGCGCCCGACGGTATGTGATGAAGACGTTCTCCGACTCCAGGAGCGCGACGCTGCGGGCGAGGGCGGAGCGCTTCCTCACCAGTGCGCCCTGCCCGGTCTGCGGCGGCGGCAGGCTGCGGCCCGAGGCCATGGCCGTGACCGTCGGCGGGCGCACCATCGCCGAACTGGCCGCGCTGCCGCTCACGGATCTGGTGGACGCGCTGCCGGCCGGCGGTGAGACGGCCCGGGTGCTCACCGGGGACCTCACCTCCCGCGTCGCGCCCGTCGTCGAGCTGGGGCTCGGCTACCTGAGCCTCGACCGCCCGACGCCCACCCTGTCGGCGGGCGAGCTGCAGCGGCT
Organism: Streptomyces sp. E2N166; assembly: GCF_003671715.1. Taxonomy (GTDB): domain Bacteria; phylum Actinomycetota; class Actinomycetes; order Streptomycetales; family Streptomycetaceae; genus Streptomyces; species Streptomyces thinghirensis. The sequence continues at coordinate 790,572 of NZ_RAIF01000006.1, forward strand.
GCGGCTGGCGACACAGCTGCGCTCCGGGCTGTTCGGGGTCGTGTACGTGCTGGACGAGCCGTCCGCGGGGCTGCACCCGGCGGACACCGAGGCGCTGCTGACGGTCCTGGAACGGCTGAAGACGGCCGGCAACTCGGTGTTCGTGGTGGAGCACCACCTCGGCGTGATGCGCGGCGCCGACTGGATCGTGGACGTGGGCCCGCGGGCGGGTGAGCACGGCGGGCGGGTGCTGTACAGCGGCCCCGTCCCGGGGCTCGCCGATGTCGGGGAGTCCGCCACGGCCCGCCACCTCTTCGACCGCTCCCCCGCTCCCGTCCGTGCGGCCCGGACCCCGCGGGGCACGCTGACGGTCGGTCCGGTCACCCGGCACAACCTGCGCGGGGTGACGGCCGAGTTCCCGCTCGGTGTGCTCACCGCGGTGACGGGCGTGTCCGGCTCGGGGAAGTCGACGCTCGTCGGCGAGATCACCGAGGACCTGCCGGGCGTGGGTCGCCTGGTCTCCGTCGACCAGCGGCCGATCGGGCGCACCCCGCGCTCCAACCTGGCCACGTACACGGGCCTCTTCGACGTCGTACGCAAGGTGTTCGCGGCCACCGACGAGGCGCGGAAGAGGGGTTACGGTGTCGGCCGCTTCTCCTTCAACGTGCCCGGTGGGCGCTGCGAGACCTGCCAGGGCGAGGGGTTCGTCAGCGTCGAGCTGCTGCTCCTGCCGAGTACGTACTCGCCGTGCCCCGATTGCGGCGGGGCGCGGTACAACCCCGAAACGCTCGAAGTGGCGTACCGGGGGCGGAACATCGCCGAAGTGCTGGACCTGACGGTGGAGGAGGCGGCGGAGTTCTTCGCGGACACACCGGCGGTGTCGCGCAGCCTGGCGGCGCTGCTCGACGTCGGGCTGGGCTATCTGCGGCTCGGCCAGCCGGCGACCGAGCTGTCCGGCGGCGAGGCGCAGCGCATCAAACTGGCGAGCGAGTTGCAGCGCGGGCGCCGCCGGCACACCCTGTATCTCCTCGACGAGCCGACGACCGGTCTGCATCCGGCCGATGTCGAGGTGCTGATGCGCCAGTTGCACGGCCTGGTCGACGCCGGGCACACGGTGGTCGTCGTCGAGCACGACATGGCCGTGGTCGCGGGCGCCGACCGGGTGATCGACCTGGGGCCGGGCGGCGGCGAGGCGGGCGGCCGGATCGTCGCCGCGGGGCCGCCGGCCGAGGTGGCGCGGGCGAGCGGAAGTGCCACCGCGCCGTATCTGGCCAGGGCCGTGGACGGCGCCGTGGACGGCGGGACGCGCCGGTGAAGGCGTTTCACCGGCGCGGGCCCTCCTGGTGACGGCCCAGGGCGGCTACTCGCGGCCCTTGCGCAGGTCGTCGTCGGTGTACTCCTCCGTCTCGGCCTCGATCCGCTCCTTGCGGACCCGGCCCCGCACGGTCTCGTTCTCGGTGTGCTCCTCGGTGGTCATCCGGACGCGCTCCACCGGCACCGTCTCGGTCTCCACGACGGGGCGTTCCTCGTGCAGCGTGACCTCGTGCTCGTCCTCGCTGATCTCCGGACCGGAGAGCGCCTCGCCGCGATTGGCGTCCGTGATGGGCTCGCGCTCCACCCGCACTTCCTCGTGGGTCACCGGAACGGTCTGCTGGACCTCCTCCGTGACCACGTACTTGCGCAGCCGGGCCCGGCCGCTCTCGCGCCGTTCGACGCCGACGTGCATCTGCTCCTCGGAGCGGGTCATGGCGTCGTCGCCGGGCATGCCCGTCCGGTCCCCCTCGTCCTGCCTGCCGGGCATGCCGGCCGCACCGGCCGCACCGGCCACCCCACCGGCTCCGGCGGCTGAGGCCGTCCCGGCCGGACCCGGCCCCGCGGCCCAGCGGCCGTCGTCGGTCCGTTCGGCCTCGGAGAGCACGCTGTCCCAGTTGATGCCGTAGTAGTCGTAGAGCCGGTGCTCCTCGGTCTCCGACAGATGTCCGCCCGCGTCGACGTCCACGCTGGGGGCGCCCTTGACCATGTCCTTGCGGTAAGGGACCTCAAGGTGGTCCTGCACCAGCGCGGCGTCGCGGATGGGCACGAAGGACTCGTTGGAACCGAGCATCCCCGTCTTCACGCTCACCCACTCGGGGCGACCGGTCATGTCGTCGAAGAAGACGTGCTTGGCGTCGCCGATCTTGTTGCCGTCACCGTCGTAGACCGGATGGTCCAGGACGTTGGCGATCTCTTCACGGGTGATCATCTGGCATCACCCTCCTTCCGGAGTGCCTGCCTTCCGAATGTCCGCATCAGAGGTGCGAAAACGGAGCACACGTTACAAATGCCACATACTTTTCGAAGGTGCTTTCCCCTGGGCGGCGTGGGCGAGCGAGCGGCGGTCGGCGTGGCCGCCCGGCCCGATGACCGGCCGTACCTCCACCTCCGCGGTCAGCCCGCGCGCCGACGCCACCCGCCACAGGGAGGCGAGCAGGGTGTCCTCCCCGACGAACGCGGGCGCCGTGCTCACCGCCCGCTCCCCGGCCCGGTACCGGATGCGGACCGGCTGGACGGGCACCCCGGCGTCCAGGGCGGCCTGGAAGACGGCGCGGCGGAAGGGCCCCTGCGCACGTCCGCACCAGGTGCTGCCCTCGGGGAAGGCGGTGACCGCGGCGCCCGCACGCAGGACCCGTGCGAGCACGGCGACCGTGTCCGGCAGGGCCCGCAGCCGGTTCCGCTCGATGAACAGAACCCCGCCGCGCGCGGCGAGGGGCCCGGCCACCGGCCATCGCCGGATCTCGCTCTTGGCCAGCATCCGTGCGGGGCGCACGGCGGCGAGCAGCGGGATGTCGAGCCAGGATACGTGGTTGGCGACGAGGAGCAGCCCGCCGTCGGGCGCGGCGGCGCCCGTGACGCGGACCCGGACGCCGACGGCCCGCACGATCCACCGGCACCAGCGTCGCACCACCGCCGCGGGCACCTGTCTGCCGAGCGGTGTCAGCACGATCGCGATCCCGGCCAGCAGCAGAACGGCGACCACTGTCAGCCGCAGCACGGCGCGCGGTACGGCGGCCGCGGCCCGGGACGGCTCCACGCACGCCCCGGGGGTGCAGGGCGCGGCGGGCAGCCAGGCGCCCATCAGGCCGGGACGAGCGAGAGGAAGTGCCGCAGATAGCGCGGGTCGACCCGGCTCATCGGCAGCAGCACGTAGAGGTCGGCGACGCCGAAGTCCACGTCGTGCGCGGGTTCCCCGCAGACCCAGGCACCGAGGCGGAGGTAGCCGCGCAGCAGGGCCGGCAGTTCGGTGCGGGCGGCGGGCGCCACGCCGCGCGGGGTCCAGGCGAGCAGTGGCCGTACCCGGAACTCCTCGGGCGCCAGGTGCTTGGCCCGCACCCGGTTCCAGGTGCCCGCGGCCAGGCTGCCGCCGTCGGCGAGCGGGATCGAGCAGCAGCCCGCCAGCCACTCGTGGCCGTGGTCGGTCATGTAGCGGGCTATGCCTGCCCAGATGAGCCCGATGACGGCACCGTCGCGGTGGTCGGGGTGCACACAGGAGCGGCCGACCTCGACGAGCCCGGGGCGGATCGCGTCCAGCGCCGCGAGGTCGAACTCGTTCTCCGCGTACAGCCGCCCGGCGACCGCCGCGCGCTCCGGCGGCAGCAGCCGGTAGGTGCCGACGACCTGCCCGGTCGTCTCCTCCCGCACCAGCAGGTGGTCGCAGTAGGCGTCGAAGGGGTCGACGTCGTACCCGGGCTGCGGGCTCGCCAGCAGGGCACCCATCTCCCCGGCGAAGACGTCGTGCCGCAGCCGCTGCGCGGCCCGCACGTCCTCCTCGTCGCGGGCGAGGGCGACGGTGTAGCGGCGGGGCGCGGCGGGCTTCGGGGGGCGGTCTGCGGTCAGTACGCCGGTCATGGCACTCTCCTGGTCACGGGCAGGGGCGGCGACGGCGGGCCGACGGTGTACGGTCCGCCGCACCTGTTCTTCCGCTGCCGGTTGGCCGGTGCGTGACCTGGGCCGGGAGAGTGGATGTTGGGCTGTTGAATGCCAGGGGCGAAAGCGAGACGGGGCCGGGAGGAGCACCTCCCCCGGCCCCGTCCGTCCGCACCCTTCGGCGAACGTTCGGTCGGACCCGCGCTAGCGCTTGGCCACCTTGCGCGTGGCCCGCAGCCATTCCTTGTTCATGCTGGTGATGGAGAAGAGCGGGATGCCCTTGGGGCACGCCGTCGCGCACTCGCCTGCGAGGGTGCAGCCGCCGAAGCCCTCGTCGTCCATCTGCGCGACCATGTCCAGCACCCGGGTCTCCCGCTCGGGCGCCCCCTGCGGCAGGACGTTCAGGTGATTCACCTTCGCGGACGTGAAGAGCATCGCCGCCCCGTTCGGGCAGGCCGCCACGCAGGCGCCGCAGCCGATGCACTCGGCGTGCTCGAAGGCGAAGTCGGCGTCCGGCTTGGGCACCGGGGCGGCGTGGGCGTCCGGCGCGGCACCGGTCGGCGCGCTGATGTAGCCGCCGGCCTGGATGATCCGGTCGAAGGCCGAGCGGTCGACGACCAGGTCCTTCACGACCGGGAAGGCGGATGCCCGCCACGGCTCGATGTCGATGGTGTCGCCGTCCCGGAAGGACCGCATGTGCAGTTGGCAGGTGGTGGTGCGTTCCGGGCCGTGGGCGTCGCCGTTGATGACCAGCGAGCAGGCGCCGCAGATGCCCTCGCGGCAGTCGTGGTCGAAGGCGACCGGGTCCTCGCCCTTGAGGATGAGCTCCTCGTTGAGGGTGTCGAGCATCTCCAGGAAAGACATGTCGCGGGAGATGCCGTCCACCTCGTACGTGGACATGGCGCCGTCGGCGTCGGCGTTCTTCTGCCGCCAGACGCGCAGGGTGAGCTTCATGCGTAGCTCCGCTGAGTGGGGTGGACGTACTCGAAGACCAGGTCTTCCTTGTGCAGGGCCGGGGCCTCGCCCGTGCCCGTGAACTCCCAGGCGGCGGCGTACCCGAACTCGTCGTCCCTGCGGGCCGCCTCGCCGTCGGGGGTCTGGGACTCCTCGCGGAAGTGACCGCCGCAGGACTCGGCCCGGTGCAGCGCGTCGAGGCACATCAGCTCGGCGAGTTCCAGGTAGTCGACGATGCGGTTGGCCTTCTCCAGGGACTGGTTGAACTCCTCGCCGGTGCCGGGGACCTTGATGCGCCGCCAGAACTCCTCGCGGATCTGGGGGATGCGCTCCAGGGCCTTGCGGAGCCCGGTGTCGGTACGGGCCATGCCGCAGAACTCCCACATCAGCTCGCCGAGTTCGCGGTGGAAGGAGTCGGGGGTGCGGTCGCCGTCGACGGAGAGGAGCAGGTTGAGCCGGTCCTCGGTCTCGGCCAGCACCTCCTGCACGACCGGGTGGCCGTCGTCCACCTCGTCCTTGTGCGGGTTGCGGGCGAGGTAGTCGTTGATGGTGGCCGGGAGGACGAAGTAGCCGTCGGCCAGGCCCTGCATCAGCGCGGAGGCGCCGAGCCGGTTGGCACCGTGGTCGGAGAAGTTGGCCTCGCCGACGGCGAACAGGCCGGGGACGGTGGTCTGGAGGTCGTAGTCGACCCACAGCCCGCCCATCGTGTAGTGCACGGCCGGGTAGATCCGCATGGGTACCCGGTACGGGTCCTCGTCGGTGATCCGCTGGTACATGTCGAAGAGATTGCCGTACTTGGCCTCGACGGCCCCCCGGCCCATGCGCTTGATGGCGTCGGCGAAGTCCAGGTACACGCCCTGGCCGCCGGGGCCGACGCCCCGGCCCTCGTCGCAGACGTTCTTGGCGGCGCGGGAGGCGATGTCGCGGGGCACCAGATTGCCGAAGGACGGGTAGACGCGCTCCAGGTAGTAGTCGCGCTCGTCCTCGGGGATCTTGTTCGGCGGCCGGTCGTCGCCCTTGGCCTTCGGCACCCAGATCCGGCCGTCGTTGCGCAGCGACTCGCTCATCAGCGTCAGCTTGGACTGGTGGTCGCCGGTGCGCGGGATGCAGGTGGGGTGGATCTGCGTGAAGCAGGGGTTGGCGAAGTAGGCACCGCGCCGGTGCGCGCGCCACACGGCGGTCGCGTTGGAGTTCATGGCGTTGGTGGAGAGGTAGAAGACGTTGCCGTAACCACCGCTGGCGAGGACGACCGCGTCCGCGAAGTACGTGTCGATCTTCCCGGTGACCAGGTCCCGGGCGACGATGCCGCGCGCCCGGCCGTCCACGACGATCAGGTCGAGCATCTCGGTGCGCGCGTGCATCTCGATGTTGCCGGCCGCGATCTGCCTGCTGAGGGCCTGGTAGGCGCCGAGGAGCAGCTGCTGGCCCGTCTGGCCGCGGGCGTAGAACGTACGGGACACCTGGACGCCGCCGAAGGAGCGGGTGTCGAGCAGGCCGCCGTACTCGCGGGCGAAGGGCACTCCCTGGGCCACGCACTGATCGATGATCTCGACCGAGATCTGGGCGAGGCGGTGGACGTTGGACTCGCGGGAGCGGAAGTCGCCGCCCTTGACGGTGTCGTAGAACAGGCGGTGGACGGAGTCGCCGTCGTTGCGGTAGTTCTTCGCGGCGTTGATGCCGCCCTGCGCGGCGATGGAGTGGGCCCGGCGCGGGGAGTCCTGGTAACAGAACTGGACGACGCGGTAGCCCTGTTCGGCGAGGGTCGCGCCGGCGGAACCGCCCGCGAGCCCCGTGCCGACGACGATGACCGTCTGCTTGCGCCGGTTGGCGGGGTTGACCAGCTTGGCCTCGAAACGGCGGGTGTCCCAGCGTTCGTTGACGGGCCCGGCGGGGGCCTTGGTGTCGGCGACCGGCGCACCGGTCGTGTAGTCGGCGTAGGTTGTCATGTCAGCTCACCACTCCGGTCATGACGCCCACGGGTACGGCGACGAAACCGACCGTGAGCAGCAGCGCGAGGACGTTGGCGACGGCCTTCAGGGCACGGTCGCGGGTGCGGCTGCCGGCGCCGAGGGTCTGGGCGGCACTCCAGAAGCCGTGCCGGATGTGCATGCCGACGGCGAGGACCGCGACGATGTAGATGACGTTGCCGTACCAGGTGGAGAAGGTGTCCACGACGTTCTGGTAGGGCTTGCCCGTCTCGAAGCCGCCGGAGTGCACGGTGCCGGTGGTCAGGTCCAGGATGTGCCAGACGATGAACAGAGCCAGGATGACCCCGCCCCAGCGCATGGTGCGCGTCGCGTAACTGGAGCGCGGCTTCTTGTGCACGTACCTGCTGGGCCGCGCCTTGATGTCGCGGCGGCTGAGCTGGTACGCGGAGACGGCGTGGGCGACGACGGCGACGACCAGCACGACGCGGATCAGCCAGAGCGTCCACTCGTAGTGCATGAACGGTTCGCCGACCGTGCGCAGCCAGTGGGCGTACTCGTTGAACTCGCTCGTCCCGAAGAAGATCTTCAGGTTCCCGATCATGTGGGCGACCAGGTAGAGCAGCATGACGAGACCGCTGATCGCCATCACTGTCTTCTTGCCGACGGTCGAGTCCCACACGGTGCGCGCCAGGGACGGCCGTCGGTCCGTCCGCGTTGCCAGAGCCATGGCACAGGACGCTACGGGGCGAAGGGGTAATCGGTCCAAGACATGGTCTGGCTCGTTTCCATAGGCTGTGTCTATCAACAGCGTATGCTCACGGTATGCAGTTGCAGCAGCTCCAGTACTTCGTGGCGGTCGCCGAGACCCGGCACTTCACCCGGGCCGCGGAGACGGTCCACGTGGCCCAGCCGTCGTTGTCCCAGCAGATCAAGGCGCTGGAGCGGGAGCTGGGCGCCGACCTGTTCCTGCGGGCGCGGGGCAACATCACGCTCACCGATGCCGGAGAGGCCCTGCTGCCGCTGGCCCGGCGCATCCTGGCCGACGCGGACACGGCCCGCCACGAGGTGCTGGAGCTGGTGCAGCTGCGACGCGGGCGGGTGCGGCTGGGCGCCACGCCGAGTCTGTGCACCGGGCTGCTGCCGGACGTGCTGCGCGCGTTCCACGACCGGTACCCCGGCATCCAGCTCATGATCGAGGAGGGCGGCTCGCACGACCTGGTGCGGGAGCTGGCGCGCGGCGCGCTCGACCTGGCGCTGGTGGTGCTGCCGCTGCCCACCGCGTCGCCGGCGCTGACCACGGTGGAGCTGCTGCGGGAGGACCTGGTGGTGGTGTCGTCCCCGGAGTCGCCCCCGCCGGGCGGTGGGCGGCGCGCGGTGCGCATCGCCGACCTGGAGGGCGAGCGGCTGGTGATGTTCCGGCACGGGTACGACCTGCGGGAGCTGACCGTGGCCGCGTGTCGCGCGGAGGGCTTCGAGCCGGACTTCGCGGTCGAGGGCGGGGAGATGGACGCCGTGCTGGGGTTCGTGCGGGCGGGGCTGGGCATGGCGGTCGTGCCCCGGATGGTCGCGGCGCGGTCGGGGCGGGGGCTGCGGGTCACTCCGCTGGCTCGGCCGGGGCTGTACCGGACGATCGCGCTGGCCCATCGCAGCGATGTGGCTCCGCCTCGGGCGGCTCGGGAGTTGCAGCGGATGCTGCTCGTACGGTGACGGTTCGCCGCGCGGGGGTGTCCGGAGGCGCCGTTGTCGCTCAGCTCCGTCCGGGGCCGCGGGCTCGTCGTGGTCGCTCGCGCCCACGCGGCGGAGCCGTACATCGAAACAGTCCCGCGCCCCTGAAGGGGCGCTCCCCCGACGCCCGTGACAGGGCGCCCGGGGATTCAGGCCGTCGCGTCCACCAGGGCCAGTTCGTGCAGGCGATCCGGTGGGCCCGGGCGGGCGTAGTACCACCCCTGGGCCGTGTCGCAGCCGAGTATGCGCAGTTGCTCGGCCTGGGCGCCGGTCTCCACGCCCTCCACGGTGACCGCGAGGTCGAGGCTGTGGGCCAGGGCGACGATGCCTTCGACGATCTTGAGGTCGACGGGGTCGGCCGGGAACTGCTGCATGCTCTGGGTGAAGGAGCGGTCGAGCTTGAGGACGCTCACCGGAAGGCGGCGCAGGTTGGCGAGGTTGGAGTAGCCGGTGCCGAAGTCGTCCAGGGCGATGTCGACGCCCATCTCGGCCAGCCGGCGCAGCGGCTTGAGCAGGTCGTCGTCGGCGCCGATCAGCGCCGACTCCGTGACCTCCAGGCACAGCGCGTCGGGCGTGACGCCGGTCCGCTCCAGGATGTCGACGGTGTCCTGGACCAGGCCGGGGTGGGTGAGCTGGCAGGGCGAGAGGTTGACGTTGATGCGCAGCGGGCCGGCGGCGGTCGTCTCGCCGTACCGCTCCCGCCAGGCGCGGGCCTGGCGCACCGACTGCTCCAGCACCCAGCGGCCCAGCGGCACGATCAGTCCGGTGTGTTCGGCGAGCGGGATGAACCGGTCCGGGCCGAGTACCCCGTGCTGCGGGTGCAGCCAGCGCACCAGGGCCTCCGCGCCGCGCACGCTGCCGTCGCCGAGGTGCACCAGCGGCTGGTACTCGATGAAGAACTCGCCCCGCTCAAGGGCCGCCGGCAGCGCGGTCGTCAGGCCGTGCCGGGTGATGACGCGGGCGTCGGCCTCCGGGTCGGCCAGCTCGTAGCGGTTGCCGCCCGCCGACTTGGCCCGGTACATGGTGATGTCGGCGCTGCGCAGCACCTCGGCCGGGCTGCGCTCCCCCGCCGGGCCCTCGACGACGCCGATGCTGCCGCGCACGGTCAGCTCGCGGCCGTCGACGCTGATCGGGGCGAGCAGCGCGTTCATGATCCGCCCGGCGAGCTCGTCGGCCTCGCCCCGGGTGCCCGGGCCCGTGGTCAGCGCGACGAACTCGTCGCCGCCGAGCCGGGCGACCATCTCGCCGGGCGCGGTGGCGCAGGACTGCAGGCGGTCGGCGACCTCCACGAGCAGCCGGTCGCCGGCCGCGTGGCCGAGACTGTCGTTGACGGTCTTGAAGCCGTCGAGGTCCAGGTAGCACAGGCCGAAGCGCTGGCCCGGGCCCGCGTTGAGGGCCTTCTCCAGCCGTTCGAAGAAGAAGCTGCGGTTGGGCAGGCCGGTGAGCGCGTCGTGCGTGGCCTCGTAGCGCAGCCGCAGATTGAGCAGTCGGCGTTCGGTGGTGTCCTCCATCAGCGCGAGCTGGTACTGCGGGGTGCCGTCGGCGTCGCGCAGGAGGGAGACGGTCAGGTTGGTCCACAGGACCGTTCCGTCGGGCCGGTAGAAGGCCTTCTCCAGGTGGTAGGCCTCGCGCTCGCCGCGCACCAGCTCGTCGTAGAGCCGCCAGGTCTGGGGCGCGTCGTCGGGGTGCGACCACTCCCTGACGTTGCGGCCGCGCAGCGTCGGGTCGGCGATGCCGAACATGCGCATCAGGGCCCCGTTCACCTGGAGGACGTTCCCGTCCAGGTCGGCGATGCCGATGCCTATGGCGGCGCCCTCGAAGACCGCGCGGAAGCGGGCCTCGCTGGCGTGCAGTGCCTCGGCCACCACCCCCTGCGCCCGCAGGGCGGCCTGCGCGATGGCCTCCTGTTCGGCGAGGGTCCGGGCGCGCAGCGCCGCGGCGAAACCGGCCGCCATGGCGTGCTGCATCCGTGCCGAACGGGCCCGCAGGCCCTCGGGGTCGCCCTCCTCGCCGCAGTAGAGCACGAGGTAGGCGTCGACGCAGTCCAGCGTCCGGGCGAGCGCCTCGGGATCGGTGCAGTGGGAGTCGACGAGGGCGGCGCCGACCGCCCTGGCCTCGTCCGCGGCGAAGCTCCGCGCCCGCAGCACCTCGCTCAGCCGGCGAGCCAGCGGCAGCAGTTGCTCCTCGAACTCGGGCCGGGTCGACGACGTCGAGGTCACCGGGAACACCGCCCGGCTCCAGATCGTCGCGAACCGGCGCAGTCTGTCCTCCGGCCCGTCCGGCTCCGCGATCACGCCGTACGCCCCACGCCGGCGAACCCGGAGAACGCATACGGGTCCTCGTCCTCCGGCGCCTCCTCGGGCCGCCAGCGCGGCATCGGAACCAGTCCGGGCTCCACCATGTCGTACCCCTCGAAGAACCGCGCGATCTCCTCGCGCGAACGCATGATCAGCGGATTGCGGATGTCCTTGTACACGTCCACCGCGCCCCCGGCCCGCTCGGCGGGCAGCGGGATTCCCTCGTACGAGGCGTGCGTGAGCACGAGCAGGCTGCCGGGCGCGAGGGTGTCGCTCAGCTCGGCCACCGCCGCATACGGGTCGTCCGCGTCTTCCACGAAGTGCAGTATGGCAACCAGCAGCAGGGCCACCGGCCGATTCAGGTCGATCAGCCGCTTCACCTGGGGGCTGGCGAGGATCTCCCGCGGCTTGAGGAGGTCGGCGGCCACGACGTCCGCGTCGTCGTTGCCCGCCAGGACGGCCTCGCTGTGCGCGACCGCCACCGGGTCGTGGTCGACGTACACGACGCGGGCGCCGGGACGGCTGCGTGCGGCCACCTCGTGGACGTTGCCGAAGGTGGGGATGCCCGAGCCGATGTCCAGGAACTGGTCGATGCCCTCGTCGGCCGCGAAGCGCACGGCGCGGCGCATGAACGCCCGGTTCGCCTGCATGATCTTGGGCAGGCCCGGCATGAACTCCATGGCCCTGCGGGCCGCTTCCCGGTCGACCTCGAAGTTGTGCGAACCGCCCAGGTAGAAGTCGTAGATCCGGGACACGCTGGGCACCGAGATGTCGATGCTGCGAGGGGCCCAGGCGGGACGCTCCATCTAGCTCTCCAAGGGGCGTTGGCGATCCGGTGTTCGAGCTGAGGCTACTGATCGCCTGCCAAAGGGGCGAGCCCAAACGGAAATTGACCGTCCGTTCCCGGTCACTGCCCGCGGCACGTGCCGCGCGCCAAGGCACACCAAAGCGCGCGAACGGGACCGTCCCCTCCGCCTGGGTACGGAGGGGACGGTCCGCGGGTCGCGCGCCGAGGGCGGCGGGCGGGCGGCCGCTACTTCTTCGGCGCGCCGACCGGCTTTCCGTCGGGCGAGACGGCGTACCAGGTGCCGCCGACGCCCTGACCGTTGGTGTCGCCGGCCTTCTTGTCCCCGGCGAAGGTGTAGATCGGCCAGCAGTCGACGGTCTGCTGCTCGGCGCCGTCGGGCCGGGTGAAGGTCATCAGGTCCTTCTTGACGACGCCCTCGGTGTCATTGGGCTCCACGGGCGCGACGACCGGCCACTTCTCCAGGCAGGCGCCGGTGCAGGCCGACACCGGCTTCGGCCAGGCCTCGTCCTTCATGAAGCGGTAGACGGTCATGCCGTTCTTGTCGACGACGATCTCGCCGAGCTTCGGGTCGTCGCGGGTGGAGAGCCCGGGCGCCTCCCCGGCCTTGGCCTTCTTGCCGTCGGCGGCCAGCGCGTACCACTTGCCGCCGACGCCCTGGCCCTTGACGTCCCCGGCGGCGGTGTCCTTGGCGTAGCGGTACGCGGGCCAGCCGCCGATGGTCAGCTGCTTGGTGCCGTCGGCGCGGGTGACCTCGCCGAGCAGCGCCTTGTCGATGCCCTCGCCGGCGAGGGCATCGTCGGCGGCCACGGGCGGCCAGGCGGTGGCGCAGTCGTTCTCGCACGTCGTCTTGGGCGGCTTGGCGGTGTCCGCGTCGAAGCGGTAGAGGGTGCGGCCCGCTCCGTCGGTCACCAGCTCGCCGATCTCCGCGTTGGTGGAGACGGACAGCTTGCCCGCGGACTCCGGCGGGCTCGCCGACGCCTGCGCGCCGCCGGTGCCGCTCGCCAGTCCGTCGCCGGCCCCTGCCCCGGCCCCTGCCCCGATGTCGCCGACATCGCCGGGCGCTGCCGTCGCACCCACGTTCTGGCTGCCGGTGGCGCCGCCGCCGTCCTGGCCGCACGCCGTCGTCAGCGCCAGCACCACCGCAGCGCTCGCCACGAGTGAGGCGCTCCGCCAGGAGGTCTTCATCGTCAATCCCCGATCATCACGAAGGTGTTGGTGCGGCCGCCGCGCCGCCGCACGACACTGGGTACGCATGGCGCAGCCGGTTGTGTTCAACGGGACCGCGGTTTTCTTTCCCGACCGGACCACTACGGGCGACCACGCGGGCGACCACCACGGTGTCGCCCGACGAGCGGCGCCCCGGACTCGGCCTGCGACCCGCGCCCGCCGCGCTCGTGCCTCGTACACACGTGCACCTCCTTGTGGGCAGAGGTGTGCGCTGGTCAAACCGCCGGTCGGCCCGTGTCCCTCCTTCGGGGCAATCGTCCGGTAATCGGCCGTGGCCCGGCCCTTCAGGCTCCATGATCTGCGTCGTGCATGGACCCGAACCGACCCGATCCGCTTCTGCCGGACGGGTGTTGGCCCTGGTGACGCTGACGTTCACACTCGTCGGCGTACCGGTCGGCCCGGCGCAGGCCGACGCCTGCGCGTACGCGTCGACCGGACC
>NZ_RAIF01000006.1:804188-805165 GCF_003671715.1 Streptomyces sp. E2N166
CCTCCCGCGCCCGCCCCGTCGTCGGCCACGCCCACGCCGCGGCCGTCGCTGAGCCCGGTCCACTACCCCCGCTATCGCGCCGCCCGGCCGCAGCAGCGGTCCTCGCGCGGGGCCACGTCGCCGCTCGTCTTCGTCCTGCTCATCACGGTGCCCGCGGTGGTCGCCGTCGCCGCGCTCCGTGCGCGCTGATCTTCTGGAGCCTCTCTTGCCGGAATGGCTTGTTCTCACCCTCGCGATGCTGGCGGCCTGTGTCGTGGTCGTCATCATCACCCTCGTACGGCACCGCCGGGCGTCCGACGACGAGGACATCACCGAGACCCCGGACGTCATCGAGTACATGACGATGTGGATCGGTGTGGTGTACGCCATCGTCCTGGGCCTGGCCATCGCCGGTGTCTGGGAGGCACGCAGCGCCGCCCAGGACCACGTACAGGCGGAGGCGGTCGCGCTGCACGAGATCTCGGAACGCGTCCGGGTCTATCCGCCCGACGTCCGTGACCGCATCCGGGAGGATGTCAACGCCTATGTCGGACACGTCGTCACCACGGAGTGGAAGGCCATGGCCGACCGGGGCGAGGTGACCGAGCGCGGCACCGAACTCCTCGACCGCGTCCGCGCGGACGTCACCGACTACGAGCCGAGTTCGGACTTCGAGGCCCAGGCGTACCAGCCGCTCGTCGACCAGGTGACCGCGGCGGACCAGGCCCGCATCGCCCGGGCGGAGTCGACCGGGGCGACCATGCCGGGTGTGGTGTGGTTCGGGCTCGTCACGGGAGGCGTCGTCACGGTCGGCATGGTCTTCGCCCTGCAGATCCGGCGTACGGCTCGCGAACTGATCCTCGCCGGGCTGTTCTCGGCGCTGATCGCCTTCCTGCTCTTCCTGATCTGGGACTTCGACGCACCGTTCAGCCGCGGCGTCGCGGCGTCGACGGATCCGTTCCTGAGCCTGTTCCCGGAGGCCAAGGGCTGAGGCGTCC
>NZ_RAIF01000006.1:805175-808305 GCF_003671715.1 Streptomyces sp. E2N166
CCGGCGGCCCCCGCACCGGGCACCTGCGGGCGTCCCCGGCGGCCCCCGCACCGGGCACCCGCCGGGGACGCCCGGCACACCGGAACCGTCCCCTGAGCGGCCCACACACTTGCCCCATTCGCGCGACTGCGATCGCGCCTACGTGCACGGTTTCCTAGCGTTTCGGACATCGAGGTGCATTTCTGGCGCGAGCGGAACAGGTCCGCCGCTGCTCCTCGGGGACCCGGAGGATTCACCATGCGCGCGATACCCGCCGCCTCGGTCGCTCTGCTGGGCGTCGCCGCCCTTTCCGCCTGCGTACCGGCCGGGGCTGCCGTAGGGGGCAGCAGTTCGACGTTCGGCTTCACCGTCCACCCCGCCACGGTCGCGCCGGGCGGCGAGGTCACGCTCGGGGTGGGCCGCGGTGCCGACGGCTGCCGAGGACGCGTCACGGTCTCGTCGGCGGTGTTCGACACGGTCACCATCCCGCGGCACGAGTCGTCCGCGACGGCACAGGTCGACCGGGACGCCAGACGTGGGGCGGTCTACCAGGTGACGTTCGCCTGCGCCAAGACGACCGGCACCGTGAACCTGACCATCGCGGACCACCACTCCGACCACCCCACGCACGAGCCCCGCCACCCCTCCAAGGGCGTGCACGCCGGCGAGGGCGGCAGCGTCGCCGGGCTCGACGTGAAGGAGATCGGGCTCGGCGCCCTGCTCATCGCGGGCTCGGTCGGCGCGGCCTACCACCTCTCGCGCCGCCGCTCCGCCGGGGACGGCGGCTGACATCCCCTGCCGCGTGCCGGACAGGGCTTCGCCCCGGATCCACAACGGGTCCGGGGCGAAGCCCTGTCGACGTGCGACGTGCGATCCGGCCGTGCGACGCCGGCGCGCGGTCCGAAGGGGTTGGACGGACCCGCCTGCGCGGGCGGGCCCGTACGGTGCCCTGCAGAACGGGCGGGACGGTTCAGATACGCCGCTCGGCCCGGCGGCGCAACCAGAACAGGCCACCACCGGCGGCGGCCGCGGCGACGAGCCCGCCGCCGATCGCGATGTCGGTCGGGGTCGCCCCGCTGGAGCTGCTGCCGCCGACGCCGCCGCGGACGCCGCCGATGACGGTGAAGGCCGCCGGACGCGTCAGTCGCCGGCCCGAGCAGTTGACGGTGATGTCGTAAGAGCCCGGCCGGGCGTCCTCCCTGATGGTGGCGGTGCCCCTGGAGGTCTCGTTGGCACCCCTGACCGGGGTCAGGTGGGTCGTCCGGAACGCGTCCGAGGTCATCGTGCCGCCCTGCGGGCAGCCGTCGACCGTGACGGTCATCTGACCGCCGCGGGCGATCACACTGGGCAGCGCGACGATGTTGGACGGCTGGTTGTGGTCGCCGCCGGCGGTGGCCGTGGGGGCGGCCAGCCCGAGGACAGCGACCGCGGCGCCGGCTGCCGCGAGGGCACGAGTGTTACGCATGTGATCCTCCGCGGAAGACGCCCCGGGTCCCGTCCCCGGTCGATCGGCGAGAAAGCGCCTCCCAGAAAGACCCTCAGTTGACCTGCGCGGAGCCGCATTTCGGGAATGGTCCGTCCTGGTGAGGGGGCATACCGGACCGGTGCCGCGCGAGTGGATATCGCCGCAGGTCACGGACCGTCAGAGATTTCCTGCCGGGGAAATCCCGGATGGCTCATGGAAGGGGTGGGCGCCACCCGTTCGCCGCCGCCCCGTCGCCGGTCGGGCACCCGGCGCTTAGCGTGCTCGTATGCGCGAATGACACGGCGACGGCCGCGTCGAGAGGGGATGGCGAATGTATGCGTCCGAGTTGGCCGAAGAGGAGGAGCGGACCAGGAAGCGCGCTCCCTGGGGCGTGATAGCGCTTGTTCTGCTGACCGGGCTCGCGCTCATCCGGAACGGTTCGGGGGAATTCGACGCGGGCCCCCCGCAGCCGGCGTCGGCCGCCGCCTCGGACACCCGGGTCGAAGGGGGCGACGGCGCCGCCGCGGGCGTCACGCCGCTGCCGTACTCGGTGCCCGACCGGGTCGGCATTCCCGCCATCCAGGTGGACGCGCCGATGATGCCCGTCGGTCTCGACGCGGACGGCTGGGTCGGCGCTCCGCCGCCCGAGGACCCGAATCTGGCCGGCTGGTTCACCGGCGCGGTCTCCCCCGGGGAAAAGGGCACCGCGGTCGTCGTGGGCCATGTCGACAACCAACAGGGTCCCGCCGTCTTCTACGGGCTCGGGGCGCTGAAAAAGGGAAACAAGGTCGACGTGCACCGCCAGGACGGAAAGACGGCGGTCTTCGAGATCTACGGCATCGAGGTATTCGAGAAGGACGATTTCCCCGGCGACCGGGTGTACGCCTCCAAGGGCAGCCCGGAATTGCGGGTCATCACCTGCGGTGGCGGTTTCTCGAAGCAGAACGGATACGAGGGGAACGTCGTCGCCTTCGCCCGCATGACCGGGATCCGCTGAGCGTGCCCCGGCCGGGCGGGCGTCGCGGGCGTCAGACGTAACGCCGCCGGGGGACGGTGAGGTGGTAGCCGGAGTCCAGCAGCTCCGGCAGGTAGGAGCGCAGGGCGCGGACACTCTGCGAGCGGTCGCCCCCGGCGTCGTGCGAGAGCACCACGACGCCGGGGGCGGCGCCGTCCTCGACCCGGTCGACGATGGTGCCGGTGCCGGGGGTGGTCCAGTCGAGGGTGTCCACGGTCCAGGCGAGCGGCTCCATGCCGAGTTCGGCGCCGAGTTGGAAGGCCGCGCGGTTCCACGCTCCGTACGGGGCCCGGAACCACCGGGGCGCCTCGCCGTAGGCCTGCTCGACGACCTCGCTCGTGCGCTCCATCTCGGCACGGATGCGGCTGCGGCCGAGGCCGGTCAGCAGCGGGTGGGACCAGGTGTGGTTGCCGACGACGTGCCCTTCGTCCGCCATCCGGGACAGCAGGTCCCTGTTGTAGTCCGCCATCTCGCCGCACACGAAGAACGTCGCGCGCACGTCGTACTTCGCCAGGGTGTCCAGGATGTCCGGGGTGTAGCGGGGGTCGGGCCCGTCGTCGAAGGTGAGCAGCATGGTGCGGCCCCGGCCCGACACGCGCAGGATCGGTTCGCTGCGCACCGGGGGCCGCGCGGGCGCGGCCCGTGGCGCACCGTATCCGGTCAAGGGCTGA
>NZ_RAIF01000006.1:808372-819948 GCF_003671715.1 Streptomyces sp. E2N166
GGGCGGGGGCGACCGGCCGGGCCGGGCCGTCCCCCAGGGCCACCGCGAGCGCGCCGGCGGTGCCCGCCGCTCCCACGGCCGCGGCGCCGGCCAGCAGTGCGCGGCGTCGTGTCAGCAACTGATCCTTCTTCATGACTCATCAGTCGCCCGGCCACGGTCCGGCGCACCTGAGCAACACCGGTGCGGCGGCACGGAACCACCCGCACGGCCCAAGGTCACGGGCTACCGGATAACCTCGCCGCGTGACGGAACAGCACTCCCAGCAGTTCGAACGGGGCACGGACGGGCCGAAGGTCATCGTGGCCGGGGTGGACGGCTCCGACTCCTCGCTCCGGGCGGCGGCCTACGCCGGTGGTCTGGCCCGGCGGCAGCACGCGCTGCTCGCCGTGGTGTACGTGCAGCCGGTGCTGGCGTCGGGCGCGGCGCTCGGGGCGCCGGTGGCGGATACGACCGACGAGATCGCCGAGGGCCTGGTGGCCCAGATCCGGGAGGCGACCGAGCGGTCCAAGGGGATATTCGACGTGCGCTGGGAGTTCCACACCTTCCGCGGCGACCCCTACAACGGGCTGGTCAAGGCGGCCGACGAACTGAAGGCCGACGCCGTGGTGGTGGGCGCCTCCGAGCAGGCCGGACACCGGATCGTCGGTTCCGTCGCGGTGCGGCTGGTGAAGGCGGGGCGCTGGCCCGTGACAGTGGTGCCGTAGCACCGGCGGGTGCGGTGCGTGCGTCGCGGCTGCCGGCGCGGGCGGGTGTGAGTCATCATGATCCCCCGTCAGCCGTTTGCCATTCACAAAGAGGTGAGTCGCGTGGCCGGGTTCCGCACGGGCGAGGGCGTTCTCCGCCGCAAACCCATCGAGCACATCGAGGACACCGAGGTCGGGGAGGGCACCGGCCTGCAGCGGACGCTGGGGCTGTGGCAGCTGACCGCGATCGGCGTGGGCGGCATCATCGGGGCGGGCATCTTCACCCTGGCCGGCACGGTCGCCAACGGCACGGCGGGACCGGCGGTCCTCGTCTCCTTCCTCATCGCGGGCGTCGCGAGCGCGGCTGCGGCACTGTCGTACGCCGAGTTCGCCGGGATGATCCCGAAGGCGGGTTCCGCCTACACCTACGGTTACGCGGTCCTCGGTGAGCTGGCGGGCTGGTTCATCGGCTGGGACCTGCTCCTGGAGTACACGGCGATCGTGGCGGTCGTGGCCATCGGCATCTCGGGCTACTTCAGCTTCCTGGTGGGCGAGATGGGCGCCGACATCCCGAGCTGGATGCTGGGCGCGCCGGGCACCGGCGACGGTCACAGGGTCGACCTGTTCGCCGCGCTGCTCTGCCTGCTCATCGCGTATCTGCTGAACCTGGGAATCAAGAACGCGGCCCGCTTCGAGATGGTCGTGGTCGTGCTGAAGGTACTGGTGGTGCTGCTGGTGATCGCGGTCGGTGTCTTCCACATCGACACCTCGAACTACGACCCGTTCTTCCCGTACGGGGTCGGCGGCGCGTTCACCGGCGCGGCGACGGTGTTCTTCGCGGTCTTCGGCTACGACGCCATGTCGACGGCGGCCGAGGAGTCGAAGGACGCCCAGCGGCACATGCCGAAGGCGATCATCTACTCGCTCGTGATCTCGATGGTGCTGTACGTGGCCGCCTGCCTGGTGCTGACCGGCATGCAGAACTACAAGAGCATCGACCCGGAGAGCGGCTTCTCGACGGCGTTCAAGTCGGTGGGGCTGAGTTCCCTGGCCGACGTCATCGCGGTGGGCGCCATCATCGGCATCCTCACCGTGATGTTCACCTTCATGCTGGGCGTCACCCGCGTGTGGTTCTCGATGTCGCGCGACGGACTGCTGCCCAAGTGGTTCGCGAAGACGCACCCGACGCGGCACGTGCCGACCCGGGTCACCTGGATCGTCGGGTTCGCGTCGGCCGCGATCGCCGGGTTCCTGCCGATCGGCGAGGCGGCCGAGCTGACCAACATCGGCATCCTGCTGGCGTTCGTGGTGGTGTGCGCGGCGGTGATCGTGCTGCGCTACCGGCAGCCGGACCTGCCGCGCACCTTCCGCACGCCGTTCATGCCGTTCGTCCCCGCCCTGGGGATCGTCTTCTCGATCTGGCTGATCACCTTCCTGCGGTGGCAGACATGGGCGCGGTTCGCCGTGTGGCTCGCGCTCGGGCTGGTGATCTACTTCGGGTACTCGTACCGGAAGTCGGAGCTGGCGCGCCGTTAGCCCGGCCTACTCCCCCATCACCAGCCCGTCCTCGGCCGCGCCCCGGCCGAGCACGACGTCGCGGATCCGGTCGCGCACGGCACGCAGGTCGGCACCCTGCTCCAGCGCGCGGTTGAGGTTCACCACCCGGCCGGCGTCCACGTCGAACAGCTGCGGGACGAACTCGGCCCGGGTCACCCGCCAGCGTTCACCGGGCCGGGCGGGCGGGGCGAAGGTGAAGCGGCCGATGGTCGACTGGTTGCCGCGCGGGTCGCGGGCACCCTCGTCGTTGATCATCTCGCCCGCGATCTGGTCGCCCATCCCGTAGATCACCCAGGTGCCGTTGACCTTCTCGTACGCCTGCGGGACGTGGGCGTGGGTGCCGAGGATCAGGTCGATGTCGGGGCGGTCGCCGGTCCGGGCGGCGGTCAGGCTCCGGGCCAGGGCCAACTGGTCCTCGTCGGGCTCGTCCTGCCATTCGGTGCCCCAGTGCAGGGACACGACGACGATGTCCGCGCCGGCCTCCCGGGCGGCCCGGGAATCCGTGACGATCCGCTCCTCGTCGATCATGTCGACCGCCCAGGGCTGCTCCTCGGGAATCGGGTGGCCGTTGGTGTGCAGGGTGTAGGCGAGGTGGGCGACGTCGGCGCGGCCCGCGCGCAGGACCGTCGTGGTGCGCGCCTCGGCCTCGGTGCGTGCCGTACCGGCGTGCCGTACACCGGCGCGGTCGAGGGCGTCCAGGGTGCGGCGGATACCGTCGGCGCCGTCGTCGACACTGTGGTTGGAGGCGGTGGAGCAGCCGTCGTAACCGGTGGCGGCCAGCGCCTCGGCCACCTGGGGCGGGGACTTGAAGAGGGGGTAGCCGCTGTAGTCGCCGTTCGCGCCGTACACGGTCTCCATGTGACACAGGGCGAGGTCGGCGCGCGAGACGACCGGTTCGGCGCCGGCGAGCATGGGGCGGAAGTCGTAGCCGGTGCCGCCCGCGTCGAAGCGGGCCCGCTCGATGATCGAGTCGTGTGGCAGTACGTCGCCGGAGGCGACCAGGGTGAAGACGCCGGTGTCCGCGGCGGACGGGGCCGGGGCCGGCCGTTTCGGCGGTTCGTGGTCACGGGCCTGGCAGGCCGCGCCCACCGTGAGAAGGGCGGTCAGGGCCAGGGCCACCTGCCGACTGCGTGTGATCATCCGTTCACTCCGCTGGGGTCGCACACACCGATGAATAGTCACATTTACTTACAAACAGGTAATGAGGCTCATGGTGTCCCGGGCGGCTCCGACACGCCCATTAGCCCGTCCGGCGTGCGCGAACGGGGTGTGCCGGCCGGTCGAACGGGGGACGCCGACCGTTCGTCGAACCGTTCGTCGACGCGATCGACCGTCCGTCGCACACCCGTGCGCGCGCCCTGTCCCCGGGCGGCGGCCTGCGGTGCCATACGGCCATGACGGCCGGAATCACCCTGACGGACAGAACGAACGGGACGACCGCCGAGCACGAGCTCGCCGCACTGCAGCGCGAGCACGGCCGGCCGCTCTTCGCGTTGCTGCTGCGGCTCAGCGACGGCGACCGGCAGCGCGCCGAGGACCTCGTGCAGGAGACCCTGGTCCGCGCCTGGCAGCATCCCGAGGCGCTGCGCGCCGACGACTTCGACTCCGTACGGCCCTGGCTGCTCACCGTGGCCCGGCGGCTCGCGATCGACGCGCGCCGGGCCCGGCAGGCGCGGCCCGCGGAGGTCGGCGACGCCGTACTGGAGAACGCGCGGGTCTGCGCCGATCACGCCGAGCGGGCCGCGGCGGCCCTGGATGTGCGCGAGGCTGTGAAGACACTCACTCCGGAGCACCGTGAAGTCCTGGTGCTGGTGTACTTCCAGGGGGCGAGTGTGGCGGAAGCCGCGGCAGCCCTGGGCATCCCGCCCGGTACCGTGAAGTCCCGCGCGTACTACGCGCTGCGAGCCCTGCGCAGGGTGCTACCGGGATACGCCGCCGACCTGCGGTGAAACCGACCGAATGGTCAAACCTCCGTAAAGCGCCTTGCCCAGGACCCCGGTTGAGTAATCGGCTGTCCTCATCCGTGTTCCGGACGGGGGCCCATGACCCGGGCCGGGCGACGCGTACGCACCGGAGGAAGGCAGGAAGGGATGCTGCACAGAGGCCAAGAGAGCACGGACGGCACCGGTGGGGGCGAACTGACCGTTCCCATGGCGTGGTTGTACGCCGAGTACATCGCCGACGAGCTGCTGCGGACCGGCGACCTGATGCCGCCGACGTCCTTCGAGTTCCGCGCCGGGCGCGACGCCCTGGCGCTGACCGTCTTCCTGTCCGACACCGACGACGAGCTGGGCGGCATCCGGGTCATCACCCAGCTGGAGACCTGGCTGTCGCTGACCGCGTACGACCAGCCGTGGCACGAGTGGGTGCGGGTGCGGCTGGCCGAGGTCACGGCCGACACGATCGCCGCCGGCCGGCACTCGCCGGACCTGGAGCTGGCGCGGGACGCCTGGCGCTGGCTCCAGGACACCGAGCTGCTCGCCCCGGACCTGAACGCGGTCCCGGGCGGGGCGGTGACCGGGGAGGACGAGGGGCCGAAGGTGTGGACCCCGGCGTGGCAGCTCGGGCTGCCGCTCGGCCACCTGGCCATCCATCTCTTCTAGCGGACGGGCCGGTTTCCCGGGGACCCGGCCTCTCTCCCGAACTTCTTCACGGGCGGACCAATCCACGGGCCCGACCGCTCCGAACCCCTTGGTTGCGATTCTGTCCGTGGCTTGAGTGATTCGGCTGTCCGGTGCGTACGGGTGGGAGCAAGGAGTGACCCCACCCACACCCAACGGCACGAGGATTCGGCATGAGGTCCCTGGAAAGGCATCGTGACGTCGGCGCCTACGCGCTCGGCGTGCTGGACGAGGCGGAAGCGTTCCGCTTCGAGGACCACCTCATGGAGTGCCCCCGGTGCGCGGCGCAGGTGACCGAGTTCGGCCCCGCCGCCCGCCAGTTGATGCTGTACCGGCGGGCGACGCCACGCCTCGTCCATCCCATGACCAGGCCCGGCCCGAGGCTGCTGGACCGCCTGCTGTCCGAGGTGACTGCGCGCCGAAGGGCCGGCCGCAGGCGGGTGCTGTACGCCGTGGCAGCCGCGGTCGTGTGCGCCGTGGCCGGCCCCGGCGTCGTCATCTTCGCGGGACAGGCCGACCCGGCGGTGCGGATCACCGCGACCGACGAACGGTCCGGGGTGTGGGCGCGGGTCACCACCGAGGACGAGGTCTGGGGCACCGATGTGGAGCTCGAGGTCAAGGACGGGGCGGGGCCGCGCTCCTGCCGGCTGATCGCCGTCGGACTCGACGGCACGGAGCAGACGGTCACCAGTTGGAACGTCCCCGGGCACGACGCCCGGCCGAACACCATGCACGGCGGGGCGGCCCTGCGTCCCGACCAGATCGCCCGCTACGAGGTGCGCACCGCGGACGGGGAACACCTGGTGACGCTTCCCGCCGGCTGAGTGGTCACCGTCGGTCGAGCGTCTCGCGCCGCCGCGTGCGGGAGGTGGGGTGCGGGCGTGCTGCGACATGGGTCGGCATACGGCGGGGTTCCTCACTGCGGGCTCGGTCACGCTCTCTCCGGCCTTCTCTGCCCGTGCACCCCTTGGCCGCATTCAGGACCTTCGTCCTTGAGTGTGCGGAACCGTAGCTTTCATCCCTGAACCGGGCGGCGCTACTTGAGCAGCCGGGACAGCCTCCGGTCCGCCAGCGGCTTGCCGCCGGTCTGGCAGGTCGGGCAGTACTGGAGCGAGGAGTCGCTGAAGGAGACCTCTCGAACGGTGTCGCCGCACACCGGGCAGGGCTCGCCGGTGCGGCCGTGCACGCGCAGCCCGCTCTTCTTCTCGGATTTGAGCCGGCCGGCGGCGATGCCCCGGGAGCGTTCGACCGCCTCGGCGAGCGTGCCGCGCAGCGCGGCGTACAGCCGTGCGGTCTCCTCGCCGGTGAGCGACGCGGCCAGTTTGAAGGGGGACATCCTCGCCGCGTGCAGGATCTCGTCGCTGTACGCGTTTCCCACGCCCGCGATCAGACTCTGGTCGCGCAGGGCGCCCTTGAGCTGCCGCCGCTCGCCTTCGAGGAGAGCGGCGAAACGCGCCTCGTCGAAGTCGTCGGCGAGCGGGTCGGGGCCGAGACGGGCCACGCCGGGCACCTGCCGCGGGTCGGCCACGACGTACACGGCGAGCCGCTTCTGCGTGCCCGCCTCCGTCAGGTCGAAGCCGGCGCCGGTCTCCAGGGCGACGCGCAGGGCGAGCGGCCCCTTGCCGGGGCGGGGAAGGCCGCTGGGGAGGCTGTCCTTCCAGTGCAGCCAGCCCGCGCGGGCCAGATGGGTCACCAGACGCGGGCCGCCGGCGGTCTCCACGTCGAGGAACTTGCCGTGGCGGTGCACCGCGGTCACCTGGTGGCCCTCCAGGGCCGTGAGCGGAGGATCGTACGTCTTCAGGACGCTGATCGCCACGGGCAGGACGCGGACGATCTCTCGGCCGGTGAGGTGCTCGGTCAGGAAGTCCCTGAGCGCCTCGACCTCGGGCAGTTCGGGCATACGTCCAGAGTGCCACCCGGGACCGACACTGCCAGTGGGACTCAGCCCGCGCGGTGGGACACCACGAACTCGGACCACACGCACTTGCCGCCGCCGCGCGCCTCCACGCCCCACTCGTCGGCGAGGGTCTCGACCAGGAGCAGCCCGCGTCCGGAGACACCGGCGTCCCCGGCGTCGCGGCGGCGCGGCAGGGCGCTGGAGGAGTCCTCGACCTCGACCCGCAGCCGGCGGTCGGTGCCGGTGAGCAGCCGCAGGGTGACGACGGCGGAGCCCTCGGTGTGCATGAGGGCGTTGGTGACCAGTTCGTCGGCGACCAGCTCGATCTCGTCGCTCTGGCCCGCGGCGCCCCAGGCGCGGACGGCGGCGCGGATCATGTGCCGGGCCTCGGTGAGGGCCTCGGGGTCGCCCGGGGACACGTGCTGCTGGAGCCGGCCGAAGGTCCGGGGAGCGCTCACCCCGTGGCGGCGCAGCAGGAGCAGCGCCACGTCGTCGTCGCCGCCGCGCTCCTCGGCCACGTCGATGAGCCGGTCGGCCAGGTCCCGTACGTCCTGCGGGCCGGAGGCGACCAGCGCCGTGAGCACTTCCATCCCCTCGTCGAGGTCGGCGCCGGGCTGCTCGACCAGGCCGTCGGTGCACAGCAGCAGCGTGTTGCCCGGGTCCAGCTCGACGGTGGAGACCGGGTAGGCGAGGCGCCCGAACTCGGCGGACAGGCCGAGCGGCAGCCCGCCCTCGACGGAGACGCGGCGGCAGGTCCTGTCACCGCGCCGCAGCAGGGGGTCGATGTGCCCGGCGCGGACCATCTGGACCACTCCGGTGCCCAGATCGGCCTCGGCGTACAGGCAGGTCGCGAAGCGGTCGGTGTCGAGTTCGTGAAGGAAGACGGAGGCCCGTGCCATCACCGTGGCCGGGGGGTGGCCCTCGGCGGCGTAGGCGCGCAGGACGATGCGCAGCTGGCCCATGACGGCGGCGGCGTGCGTGTCGTGCCCCTGGACGTCGCCGATGACGGCGCCCACCCGGCCGCCGGGCAGCGGGATCAGGTCGTACCAGTCACCGCCGATGTCGCGCCCGAGAGCACCGCCGATGGTGGCCGCGCGGTAGCGGACGGCGACGTCGCAGCCGGGGACGCTGGGGATGCTGCGCGGGAGCATGGCCTGCTGGAGGCCCGCGGCGAGGTCCATCTCCTGCTCGTAGAGCATGGCCCGCTGCAGGCTCTGCGCGATGCCGCTGCCCAGCGCCACGAGTACGTTGCGGTCCTCCGCTGAGAAGCCGCGCCGGTCGCTGTAGAGCAGCCCGATCGCGCCGATCGGCCGGGCCTGCGCGATCAGCGGCAGGTAGGCGGCCGCGGTGATGTTCAGGTGGGTGATGCTCTGCCACAGGAGGGGATAGCGCTCCGCGAATTCCTCCGGCGACTCGATGAAGCGGGGGCTGAGGGTCCGTACGGCCTCGCTCATCGGGTAAGGCTCGTCGATCCGGGTGACGCGGGTGCCCGGGACGAAGCTGTTGTCGGGGCCGTCGGCGACCAGCCGGATGCGGCCGGCCTCGACCAGGCCCATCACGAGGCTGGTGGCGCCCAGGCGGGTGAGGCCGTGGGTGTCCCGCAGGACCTCGATGACGTCGTCCACCGTACGGGCGTGCGCGAGTGCGGCGGTGGCGAGCTGGACGACGTTGGTGAGCCGGCGGCGGGCCTCGTCCTGCGCGGCCTGTTCGCGGCGGGCCTCGATGTCGCCGATCTCCTGAGTGGCGTCTCGGACGATGCCGATGATCCGGCGGGGGCGGCCGGTCTCGTCGCGGCGGATGTAGCCCTGGGTGCGGGTCCAGCGCAGAGTGCCGTCGCGGCAGCGCAGCCGGAAGTAGGTGCCGTAGTTCTCGCTGCCGTCCTTCATGGCCTGGGCGACCAATGCGTCCAGGCGGCTGCCCTCCGCGGGGGGAACGCGCGACGCCAGCGACTCGGGGCGCCCGTCGTACTCTTCCGGGCGCAGGTCGAACACCTCGTAGGCCTGGGCGTCCATGTGGAACAGTCCCGTGTCCAGGTCCCAGTCGAAGCTGCCCATGCGGTTGAGCGCCAGGATCGGGTCCGGGTGGGCGGGCCAGTCCTCCGGGAGTGACAGGGCACTCGCACCCCGATCAGCCATGGGCCCCACCATGCCAGGATTTGCCTGATTCTTCGACTTGTTCGGCTTTTTCGCGCTGTCAGACGACATCCGCGGAAGCGCCGCCGTCGGGCACGTCTTCGTACGGCTCCTCGTACAGGTCTCCGTACGGGTCTTCGTACAGGTCTCCGTACGGGTCTTCGTACAGGTCTCCGTACGGGTCTTCGTACGGGTCTTCGTACGGGTCTTCGTACGGGTCTTCGTACGGGTCTTCGTACGGGGCTTCGTACGGGTTTGCGTACGGCACTTCGTACGGCTCCTCGAGCACCTCTTCGCTTACCTCTTCACTCGCCTCCCCCTGGCTCGGCGGGGCGCTGGGCGTGTAGGCCGGCGGGGTGGTGGGCGGCGCGGACGGTGCCGGCGTCGGTGGGCCGGTGACCCACGCGGGCGTGGGGACGGGCCGGTCGTGGCGGGTGTCGTGGCCGAGCCGCCGCCCGATCCAGGTGGCGTCCACGGTGCTGACGAGGGTCAGGCCGGTGACGGCCCGGGGTGCCGGGGTCACCACGACCACCTCGGAGGGCCGGTAGCCGGGCCAGGGCGTGCCGCGGGTGGCGGGCTCGGCGCCGGCCGCGGCCGGCGCCTTCAGCGGGTTGCCGCAGGCGCAGCGCACGCGCGGCACACCCCGGTCGTCGACGAGGACGGCGGTACCCGCCTGGAGGACCGCCTGGTATCCGGCGGCCCGGCCGTCCAGGTAGCCGTGGTCGGTCACCCGGGTGTCGGAGCGGAGCACGACCGGGGTGAGCCCCCGCAGGTAGGCGGGGAGCGCGGCCGCGGAGACCCCGGCAGCACCGGCGAAGGCGCGTGTCCGGTCCGGGTGCGCGGCCAGATGGCCGATCTGCCGGGTGACGTCGCAGCTGCCGACGTGCTGGATACCGCCGTAGAGGCCGGGTGTCCCGCCCGAGAGCGGACGCAGCCCGTCGAGCGCGACGGACGTGGCGCCGGCGGAGACGGGCCGCGGCGTTCGGGCGGCCGGGGGCGGGGTAGCCGTCGAGACGGCAGTGGAGTCCGTGAACGGGTCGGGGCCCCTGGTGGCGACCGGTTGGAGGTGGAGCACTCCGCCCGTGGCGGCGGCCGGATCGCCGTCGGCACCGGCGACGCCGCAGCCGGCGGCGCCGGCCAGAAGCGCCACCGAGAGCAGGCGGGCACCGACGGAGGGGCCGAGAGGTGTCCGCACCGCGTGCTCCTGTCGATCGAGAGAGAAGAAGATTCACCGGAGGAACAAACAGCAATAATTCAGACAACCGGCCACTATTGTCTGCTTCGCTCGCTCACGTCACGCAACCGGAGCGACATCGTACGGAGAGTGACGCACGCTAGGAGCGCCGTGGAGTGGTTCACCGCACCCGACTACTGGCTGAGCCGGCTGGTCTTCCAGCGGGCCCTGGCCGTCATGTACCTGGTCGCGTTCCTGACGGCGGCCCTGCAGTTCCGCCCGCTGATGGGCGAGCGCGGTCTGACGCCCGTGCCCCGGTTCGTCGAGCGGGTGCCGTTCAAGCGGGCGCCGAGCCTGTTCCAGCTGCGCTACTCGGACCGTCTCTTCGCGGGCGCCGCGTGGGCGGGCTGCGGGGTGTCCGCGGCGCTGGTGGCGGGACTGGACTCGCTGCTGCCGCTGTGGGGCGCGATGCTGCTGTGGCTGGTGCCCTGGGTGCTGTACCTGTCGATCGTCAACGTCGGGCAGACCTGGTACTCGTTCGGGTGGGAGTCGCTGCTGCTGGAGACCGGCTTCGTGGCCGTGTTCCTCGGCAACGACGAGGTGGCGCCGCCGATCGTCGTACTGTTCCTGCTGCGCTGGCTGCTGTTCCGGGTCGAGTTCGGGGCCGGACTGATCAAGATGCGCGGCGACGAGTGCTGGCGGAAGCTGACCTGCCTGGACCACCACCACGAGACCCAGCCGATGCCGGGCCCGCTGAGCTGGTTCTTCCACCACCTCCCCCGCCCCCTGCACCGCGTCGAGGTGGCCGCGAACCACGTCACACAGCTGGTCGTGCCCTTCCTGCTGTTCACGCCGCAACCCGTCGCGACGGCCGCCGCGGCACTGATGATCTTGACCCAGCTGTGGCTGGTGCTGTCGGGGAACTTCTCCTGGCTGAACTGGATCACCATCGTGCTGGCCCTGTCGGCGGTGCGGTTCCCGGCCGATCCGCCGTCCGTGTCCGCCGCGCCGCTCTGGTACGAGGTCGTGGTTCTCGCGGTGGCGGCACTGCTGGTGTTCCTGAGCCACCGGCCGGTCCGCAACATGCTCTCCCGCCGCCAGGTGATGAACCGCTCCTTCGACTCGCTCCACCTGGTCAACACCTACGGCGCCTTCGGGACCGTCAGCCGGGTCCGCTACGAGGTGGTGATCGAGGGCACCGCAGACGAGGCGGCCCGCGAGGACGGGGACTGGCGGGAGTACGAGTTCAAGGGCAAGCCCGGTGATCCGCGGCGCTGGCCGCGCCAGTTCGCGCCGTACCATCTGCGGCTGGACTGGCTGATGTGGTTCGCCGCGCTGTCGCCGTCGTACGCCGGGCCGTGGTTCGGCGCCCTCGTGGAACGACTGCTGGAGAACGACCGGGCCACGCTGAAGCTGCTGCGCCGCTCCCCCTTCCCGCCCGACGCGCCGCCGCGCTTCGTCCGCGCCCGGCTGTTCCGGTACCGGTACACGACGTGGCGCGAACTGCGCGAG
>NZ_RAIF01000006.1:820069-823335 GCF_003671715.1 Streptomyces sp. E2N166
AGGGTCATCAGCTGGAACGGACGCAGCCGTACGGCGATCCGGTCGCCGTCGGCCTCGACCGCGGACTCCTCCCCGGCGAGCGGACGCTCCAGCAGGTCGGTGACCGCCACCCCCGCCACCGGGAAGCCGGCCGTCAGCGTGGCCCGCACCCGGCCGCCGTGGGCCTCGTGGAAACGGACCACCACGTCGCCGCTGCCGTCGTCGGCCAGCTTGACGGCGGTGACCACGACCGCGTCCCGGTCGGCCGAGACCAGCGGCGCGACCTCGCCGGCGCCCGTGACCCGCCGCTCGGGCAGATTGATCCGCCAGCCCTCGCGCACGGCGTCACCGATGGCCGCGCCCGGGACCAGCGCGTGCCGGAACCGGTGCACGCCCTGGTCGGTCTCGGGGTCGGGGAAGCGCGGGGCGCGCAGCAGGGAGACCCGGACCGTGGTTGTCGTACCCGCGTCGCCGTCGGTGCGGACGGTGCGGGTGACGTCGTGGCCGTACGTCGAGTCGTTGACGACGGCCACGCCCCAGCCGGGCTCCTCCAGGTGGAGGAAGCGGTGGTTGCAGGCCTCGAACTTGGCCGCCTCCCAGCTGGTGTTGGTGTGCGTGGGCCGGTGGAAGTGCCCGAACTGCGTCTCCGACGCGTACCGTTCGGCGTGCACGTCGAGCGGGAAGGCGAGCTTGAGGAACTTCTCCGTCTCGTGCCAGTCGACCTCGGTGTCCACCTCCAGCCGCCGCTCCCCCGGCGCCAGCGTCAGCACCTGGGTGACTCGGGAGGAGCCGAAGGAGCGGATGATCCGCACCGAGGCGCCGTCGTCGCCGGGGACGATCTCGTCGGCGTCGGTGAGGTCGGTGCCCGTGTTGCGGTAGAACTCGTCGACGTCCCAGGCGTCCCACATGTTCGGGAAGTCGGGGTGGAGCTGGAGCAGGTTGCCCGCCCCGCCCGGGGCGATCGTCTCGCGGTCGGCGGCGATGTCGTACGCCGAGACGACCAGCCCCCGGTCGTCGATCTCGACGCGCAGCAGGCCGTTGTCGAGGACGTGTCCACCGCCGGGGCGCGGGGTGAGGGCGGTGCGGCCCTCGGTGGTGGGCGCGGCGGCGGCACCCGCCTGGACGCCGGACCGGTTGTGCGGGGCGGAGTTGAAGACCAGCGGGGTGTCGCCCTCGCCGGCCAGGGCGCGATGCGCGGCGTCGACGATCCCGTTCAGCTCGTCGGCGACCCGGTCGTAGGTCGCGCGTGCCTCACGGTGCACCCAGGCGATGGACGAGCCGGGCAGGATGTCGTGGAACTGGTGCAGCAGGACCGTCTTCCAGATGCGGTCCAGGTCCTCGTAAGGGTAGGGGAACCCCGCGCGCACGGCCGCCGTCGCCGCCCACAGCTCGGCCTCCCGCAGCAGGTGTTCGCTGCGGCGGTTGCCCTGCTTGGTCTTGGCCTGGCTGGTGAGGGTGGCGCGGTGCAGTTCGAGGTACAGCTCGCCGACCCAGACGGGCGGCTCGGGGTTCTCGGCCTCGGCCTTCTCGAAGAAGGCCTGCGGGGTCTCCCACTCGACCGTCGCCGAGCCTTCGAGGTCGCGCAGCCGGGCCGCCTTGGCGACCATCTCGCGGGTGGTGCCGCCGCCTCCGTCGCCCCAGCCGGTCGGGGCGAGGGAGTGCCGGGCGACTCCCTTGTCCTTGAAGTTCTTCGCCGCGTGGGCGATCTCGCTGCCCTTCATGGAGCAGTTGTAGGTGTCTACGGGCGGGAAGTGGGTGAAGATCCGGGTGCCGTCGATGCCCTCCCAGCGGAAGGTGTGGTGCGGGAACTTGTTCGTCTGCGACCAGGAGATCTTCTGCGTCAGCAGGTACTTGGTGCCGGCCGCCTTGATGATCTGCGGCAGTCCGGCCGCGAACCCGAAGGTGTCCGGGAGCCACGCCTCGTCGTTCTCGACGCCGAACTCGTCGAGGAAGAACCGCTTCCCGTGCACGAACTGCCGGGCCATCGCCTCCGATCCCGGCATGTTGGTGTCCGACTCCACCCACATGCCGCCGGCCGGCACGAACCGGCCGTCCGCCACGGCCTTCTTCACTCGCGCCCACACCTCGGGCCGGTGGTCGCGGACCCACGCCCACTGCTGGGCCTGCGACATGGCGAAGACGAAGTCCGGCTCGTCCTCCAGGAGGGCGGTCATGTTGGAGGTCGTGCGGGCCACCTTGCGCACGGTCTCGCGCAGCGGCCACAGCCACGCCGAGTCGATGTGCGCGTGCCCGACCGCGCTGACGCGGTGCGCGGAGGGGACGGCGGGGGCGGAGAGGACGCCGGTGAGGCGGGCACGGGCCTGCTCCGCAGTGCCGTTCACGTCCTGGAGATCGATGGCGTCCAGCGCCTTGTCGACGGCGCGCAGGATCTCCCAGCGGCGCGGCGACTCCACCGGCAGCTCGGCCATCAGCTCGCCGAGGACCTCCAGGTCGAGCACGAGGTGCCAGACCGTCTCGTCGAGCACCGCGAGATCCATGCGGGTGAGCGTGTACTGCGGCTCGCCGCCCGCGGTGTCCTTGTCGCCGAGCCGCGTGGGCACGAAGGGGTGGTAGTCGAGGATGACGGGGTTGGAGGCGGCCTCGATGTGCAGGCGGACCTCCTCGCCGCCCTCGGCGGGGGCGCCGACGCGCACCCACTGGTTGCGCGGGTTGAGGCCCTTCACCGGGGTGCCGTCGGGGCGGTAGACCAGGCCCTCGCACTGGAAGCCGGGCATGTTCTCGTCGAAGCCGAGATCGAGGATCGCCTCGACGGTCCTCCCGGCCCACTCCTTCGGCACGGTGCCGGTGACGCGGAACCAGCTGGTACCCCAGGGAGCGCCCCAGCGGGCGCCCACCTCGACGGGCTCGGGGTCGGCCGCGAGTCCTTCGGCGACCGGCACGGGCTCGCCGGGGGCGTTCCACACCGCGACGTCGAGCGGCACGGACTCGGGGTACACGGCGGGGCGGACGCGCTCGTCGAGGACGCGCTTGAGACGGGCTTCGACCAGGTCGCGGTCGTCATGCATGCGGGTGCTCCGGGGTCGGTGGGGCGGTTGGTTACCAGGGGTGGGTCACGGTGACGGGCTCCGACGTGGTGTACAGCTCCCCCACGGCGCGTACTTCGAACCGTGCGGCGCGCTCGTCCTGCTCGGCGCGCAGGCCGCCGGCGAACCAGGCCCGCTGGCAGGTGCCGCCGAGGAAGCGGCGGGTGCCGTCGGGCAGCACGCGGTGCAGGGTGTAGTGCCGGACGTCGTCGCCGTGGGGGTGCTTCCAGGCGAACCGCAGGT
>NZ_RAIF01000006.1:823345-825248 GCF_003671715.1 Streptomyces sp. E2N166
GCCGCGCCGGTGCGGACGGCGATTCCGCCCGCCCGCCACCGCACGGGGCCGTCGGACGCCGTGAGCCGCACGCCTATCGCGTGCAGGGTGCCGGACAGGCCGGTGAGCGGCACCGTGGCCGTCTGCCAGCCGTTGGCCGACTTGACGGTCCGCGCGGCCGTCACGGGAAGCCAGCGGTACGGCGGTGCCTCGCCCGGTTCGCCGGCTTCGGCGGTGGCGACGGCGAGTTCGACGTCCACGGCGCCCGCGTCCGTGCGGTGCGTCAGCTCGACGACCGTGTGGACACCCAGCGGCAGCCGTGTCGCGTACAGGTCGAGGACCGCCGGTCGGTCGAGTCCTCCGTCGACCAGGACGCTGCTGCCGCCCCGCCAGGCGTCCGCGAAGTCGAAGGAGACCGCCGGGCGCTCGCCCTCCGTGCGCACCACCCAGCGCCGGGACGGCAGCCGGTCCTGGAGGCCGAGGTGGTTCCAGGGCGTCTCGGAGGTGACGGTGCCCTCCTCGTACCACCGCAGTCCGTGCCCGGTGTTGAACGCGCTCGCGAACGGCAGCGAGGTCACCGTCGACCGGTCGGCGACCGACACGGCGGGCGCCCGCCAGCCGTCCGCGCCGTCCCCGCCGTCCGGGCGGGACGGGTCGAGCGACGCGCCCGTCCAGAAGCGGTCGTCGGCGGCGTGGAAGTCCCCCGGCGTCCGGCGGTCCTCGGGCAGGTGGTTGCGGGTCCACTCGGGCCGGTACAGGCCGATCGACGTGATGTGCGCGGCGTCGCGCGGCACGATCGCGTCCCAGTTCTCGGACGTGTTCCAGCCGTTGCTCTCCACGTCCACGCCGGCCCAGAGTTCGTAGCGGCTGCGGCCCAGCCGCTCGGCCCGCTCCCCGGAGGTGACCAGGCGGCCGGCCGTCCAGCGGAAGTCCACGAACATGTCGTCGGCGGCCTCGAAGAACGCCTCGTTCCGGTCGTTGAGCGCCCCCTGCCAGCTCACCGCCCCGTCCACGGTCATCGAGTCGTACCAGGTCACGCGCTGTCCCTTGGCCGCGGCGAGGTACTTCAGCTCGCGCAGGAAGCCCCTCATGTCCGCGCCGAGCGCGGCGTCGCCTCCGCCGGTCTCGGCGTTGACGAACCAGCCGTCGAAGCCGTACGCCTCGGCGACTGCGACCAGTCGCGCGGCGAGCGGGTGGCGCCCGGCGGCGTCCTTCTGTACGAGGTCGCGGGTCCAGCCCAGCTGTCCGCCGTAGGCGGCGGGCGGCAGGAAGACGTTGCCGAGGACGGGTACGCCGTGCCGGTGCGCGGCGTCGACGACCGGCGCGTTCGGGGCGAGGATCAGCCCCTCGCCCGAGGAGCCGCCCCAGAAGACGAGTTCGTCGACGTAGGCCCAGTGCGTGAGGGCGTAGTAGTCGGCGGTGGCGGAGCCCTGCGAGGGGTTGCTCGCGGTGGGTCCGAAGGAGACCAGGGACTGGACGCGGGCCTGCCCGGCGCGGGCCGTGGTGTTGGCGGGCGTCGGGGTGAAGCGTCCGGCGAGCGGTACGGAGGCGCTGTTGAAGGCGAGGTCGGGGTCGTCGGCCGCGCGCCACGCCTTGAGACTGCGCCAGGTGATCCCGTCGCCGGGCGTGCCGGAGGGCAGCGAGTCGGGGAACCAGTAGGAGGCGTACGGCTGGAGCGCCGTGTCGGCCCTCCCGGGGCCTGTCGGGGCGGCGTGCGCGGGCAGCGCGGGCCACAGGGCGGCCGCGGCTCCGGCGAGCAGGACGGTGCGTCGGGTGGGGGTCACGAGCGGGTGCCTCCTTGGCGAACCGGTCATCCGATGGGCCCGTGCGGGGTGGGGAGTACCTGGTCGGGGGTGACGACCTCGGTGATGCCGCGTGCCGCGAGGTGCGCGGTGTCGGCGGCACGCGTGTCGAGGACGGTGGC
>NZ_RAIF01000006.1:825258-836821 GCF_003671715.1 Streptomyces sp. E2N166
CGCGGGGCGGGGGCGGGGTGGCTTCCCTCGCGCTCCGAGCGGGCCGCGCGGGCCAGCGCCCGGGCCGTGTCCTTGGGGCGGCGGTCGTTGGTCAGCAGACCGAGCCCGTACTCCAGCTCGGGGAAGTCGGCCAGCGCCCGGGACACGTCGTGGGAGCACCACCAGGTGACGCCCCACAGGTCGGGGCAGTCCAGGGCGTTCGCGATGGTGGCCTCGGTGAAGGCGGCGGCGTGCTCGGCGGGGACGAGGGGTGCGGGGGCGCCGACCTCCTGGAGCCACACGGGGCGGTGCGGTTCGTCGGCCCAGGCCTTGCTCAGCTCGATCAGGTAGGCGGCGTGGTGCTCGCTGGGCACGGAGGTGCGGCCGTGGCGCTGGGCGGTGCCGTTGAAGACCCAGGAGTGCACGGCCGTCACGGCGCCACGGCGGGCGGCCTGGGCGGGGGTGAAGGGCTGGTCGTCCTGGTACCAGGTGGCGTCGTACTCGGCGTGCAGGTGCATCCGTCCCGGGGCGCCCTCCTCGCAGGCGGCGAGCATCCGCTCCAGCCAGGCGTCGATCTGGTCGGCGGTCGCCCGGTCCGGGTCGGGGTGGGGTCCGGCGGAGAACTGGTTGACCTCGTTGCCGAGGGTCATGCCGAGGAAGTTCGGCCGGCCGGCTAGGGCGGCGGCGAGGGTGCGCAGGTAGGCGGCCTGGCCGTCGACGACCTCCGGGTCGGTGAACAGGTTGCGGCGGTGCCAGGTGCGGGTCCAGGCGGGCAGGTAGTCGAAGCTGCTCAGGTGGCCCTGGAGGCCGTCCACGTTGACGTCGAGGCCTCGCTCGCCGGCCGCGTCGACCAGCTCCACCAGGTGCCCGACCGCGCGGTCGCGGATCAGGGTGCGGTTGGGCTGGAAGTAGGGCCACAGCGGGAAGACCCGGATGTGGTCCACGCCCAGGGCGGCTATGGAGTCGAGATCGGCTCGTACGGAGTCCGGGTCGAAGTCGAGCCAGGAGTGGAACCACCCTTCGCTGGGCGTGTAGTTGACGCCGAAGCGCACGGCAGAAGGCATGCGGTGTCCTTGTGAGGGGGAAGTCGGTGGATCAGCCCTTGACGGCGCCCTCGCCGACCCCGCGGAAGAAGTACCGCTGGAGGCAGGCGAAGAGGATGATGAGCGGCGCCACGGCGATGATCGTGCCCGCGGCGACGAGGCGTTCGTCGTTGGCGAAGGTGCCGTGCAGGTAGTTGAGGCCGATGGTGAGCGTGAAGTTGGACGGGTCGCTCAGCACGATCAGCGGCCACAGGAAGTCGTCCCAGGCGCCCATGAAGGCGAAGATCGCGACGACCGCCAGGGTGCCCTTCACGGCGGGCAGGGCGATGCGCAGGAACCGCTGCCAGACGTTGGCGCCGTCGACGTAGGCCGCCTCCTCGATCTCGTAGGGGAGGTTGAGGAAGGCGTTGCGCATCAGCAGGACGTTGAGGGCGCTGACGCAGCCGGGCAGCAGGACGCCGATGAGGGTGTTGTTGAGGCCCAGCTCCCGCATGGTGGTGAACTGGGCGATGATGATGCCCTCCACCGGGACGAGCATGGTCAGGATGAAGACCAGGGTGGCGACGCGGCGGCCGCGGTAGCGCAGCCGGGCCAGCGCGTAGCCCGCCAGCGCGGCGCCGACGCAGTTGGTCACGACGTTGGCGACGGCGACCTTCAGCGAGTTGAGCGCGTAGTCCCAGACGGGGATGGTCTCGGCGACCCGCTCGTAGTTGTGCAGGGTGGGATCGGAGGGCAGGAACCTGGGCGGGGAGCTGAAGATGTCCTCCGTCGGGCCCTTCAGCGAGGTCGACAGCTGCCACACGAACGGGCCGATGGTCAGGGCGAGTACGCCGAGCAGCAGCAGGTAGCGCAGGGCGAGTTCCCAGACGCGCACCCGCCGTCCGTGCTCGTCGGTGATCCGGGGCTTTCGGGCCGGGGCCGGTGCCGGCTGCTCGGGGGTGGCCCGGACCTTGTCCATGACGCTCACGACTCCTCCTTCCGGTCGGCGCGCAGTACGAGCAGCATCAGGACGAGGGTGACGACGAAGACGACGACGGAGATGGCCGAGGCGTAGCCGACGCGTCCGGTCAGGCCGGTTCCGGTGCGCTGGACGAGCATGACGAGGGTGGTGTCCTCACCCGCCGGGCCCCCGTCCGGGCCGGCCATCAGGTACACCTCGGAGAAGACCTTGAACGCGGCGACCGAGGCGAGGGCCGCGACCAGGACCATGGTGGAGCGCACGGCGGGCACGGTGACGGTGAAGAAGCGGCGCAGCGCGCCCGCACCGTCGACGGCGGCGGCCTCGTGCAGTTCGCGGGGGACGTTGGCGAGCGCCGCCAAGTAGATGATCATGTAGTAGCCGAGGCCCTTCCAGACCGTGACGGCCATGGCGCTGAGCAGGATCAGCCACTGGTCGCTGAGGAAGCCGATCCGGCCGACGCCGATGGTCTCCAGCACCGCGTTGACCAGGCCGCGCTCGTCCAGCAGCCACACCCAGATCAGCCCGACGACGACGATCGAGGCGACGACGGGGGTGTAGAAGGCGGACCGGAAGAAGGTGATGCCGGGAATGGTCTTCTGCACCAGCATCGCGAGCAGCAGCGGCAGCAGGACGAGTGCCGGTACGACCCCGAGGACGTACAGGGTGCTGTTGCGCAGGCCGATCCAGAACATGTCGTCGTGCAGCAGTTCACGGAAGTTGGCGAGGCCCACGAACTCACCGGGCACCAGGGTGCGGCGGTCGGTGAAGGAGTTGACCAGCGTCGAGACGAACGGGTACAGGATGAAGGCGCCGGCGACCAGCAGCCCGGGGGCGGCGAACAGCCAGGGACTGGTCGGCAGTTGGCGGCGCACCCGGCGCGTGCCGGAGGACACGGTGGAACTCGCCACGGCGCTCAGCCCTGCTGCTTCAGGAGCCGGTCACAGGCCTTGACAGCGTTGTCAAGAGCTTCCTCCGGGCTCTGCTTGCCCTGGAGCGCCTTGGCGACCTCGTTGCGCAGCTCGGTCTTCATCTGTTCGCTGAAGAGCACCGGCGTGTAGTTGACCGCGGTCTTCAGCGACTTGGCGGCGGCCACCCGGACCCGGGTCTCGTCGGTCCCGTCCTCCTCGGTGAAGTACGCGTCGTCCAGCGAACCGGCACTGCTCGGGAAGACGGCGACCTGCTTCGCGAACGACATCTGGTGGGCGGCGTCGGTGACGAAGCGGGCGAATGCGACCGCGGCGGGCTTGCGCTCGCTCCGGGAGTTCACCAGCAGGCCCATCACGTACATGTTGACGTGACCGGTGCTGGTGATCTGGTCGGTGATGCCGATGTTCTCGTACAGACCGGGGGCCTGCTTCTTGAAGTTGGCGAGATCGAGGGCGCTGCCGGGGTTCATGGCGACCGCGCCGGTCAGGAACTTCTTCCCGGACGACTCGGGCGTGGCCGTGAGCGCCTGCGAGTCCAGGCCTCCGGCGTCGTACAGCTCCTTGTAGCGGGTGAGGAGTTCGACGCCCTTGGCGTCGTCGAACGCGAAGGCCGTGCCCTCGTCGTTCATGAGCGGGACGCCGTAGCGGCCGAAATCCTCGATGGTGGGCACGTTGGCGAGCGTGGCCACCTCGCCGTCGGTCTTCCGGGCGAGCTGCAGCGCGGTGTCGAAGAGCTCGTCGTAGGTCGCCGGCGGCTCGCCGGCGTCGAGACCGGCCTTCTCGAACAGGGACTTGTTGTAGAAGAGCGGGCCGGTGTTGAGGTACCAGGGGAACGCGTAGGTCCCGTCCAGGCCCGGTACCTGCTGGCTGGCCCAGGCGGCCTCCAGGTACTCCTTCTTGTACTGCCCCGCGGCCTTGTCCAGATCGAGGGCGAGCCCGGCCTGGGCGAGCGGGGCGGCGAGGTCCGGGGAGACGTTGACGACATCGGCCAGGGTGCCGCCGGCGGCGTCGGCGCTGATCTTGTCGGCGTAGCCCTCGGCGGGCTGGTCGATCCACTTGACGTGGGTGCCGGGGTACTTCTCCTCGAAGTCCGCGATCAGGTCCTCGAAGTAGGGCTTGAAGTTGGCCCGCAGGTTCCAGGTCTGGAAGGTGATGTCGCCCTCGACCTTGCCGGAGGCGTCGGACGAGCCGCCGCCCCCTCCCGACCCGCAGGCGCTGAGCGGCAGGACGAGGGCGGCTACGGCTGCGACAGCGAGGCTTCTGCGCGATGTGGGCACGGTGACACGTCTCCCTGGAGGACGTCGACGGCTGGATGCCAGCGACCATGCACGGCGAGTTCCCGGAAAGTCAATGGATTCAGAGGAACTAAAGCGAAACGAGCAGCATTAGTCCAGGTCACAGCGCGTATGAGAAGTGACTTGCCACCGCTTACTAATGCGCTTTAGGATCTTTCTGCTCAAGCGCTTTAGCTCGGGCTTCAACTCACGCACTGGGGAAAGGGGCGTGCATGCCGGCCAAGCGGCCTGCCGCGCGCCGGCCGACGATGAAGGACATCGCGCGGCGGGCCGGGGTCTCCGAGAGCGCGGTCTCCTTCGCGCTGAACGACCGGCCGGGGGTCTCCGAGATCACCCGGGACCGGGTGCGCCGGGTGGCCGAGCAGCTCGGCTGGCGGCCCAGTACGGCGGCCCGCGCGCTGTCCGGCGAGGGCGCGGCGACGGTCGGCCTCGTACTGGCGCGGCCCGCGCACACCCTCGGTGTGGACTCCTTCTTCCTGCAACTGGTCTCCGGCATCCAGGAGGTGCTGGCACGGCGTCACCTCGGTCTGCTGTTCCAGGTGGCGCAGGACGTCGACGACGAGTGCGCGGTCTACCGGCGCTGGTGGGCCGAGCATCGTGTGGACGGCGTCCTGGTGGTCGACCCTCGCACCGACGACCCGCGTCCGGACCTGCTCGACGAACTCGGCCTGCCCGCCGTGGTGATCGGCGGGGCGCCCGACCAAAGCCATCCGGGGCTTTCGTCGGTGTGGGCGGACGACGCGGGCGCGATGGCCGCGCTGGTGGACGGGCTGCACGCGCTCGGCCACCGGCGGATCGCGCACATCGCCGGGCTGCCGGGCCTCGCGCACACCGAGCGCCGTATCAGCGCCCTGCGCGCCGAGGCGGAACGCCGGGGCCTGACCGAGGTGCGGTCGGTGCCCACCGACTACTCCGACGCGGAGGGCGCCGCCGTCACCCGCCGGGTCCTGGAGGCCCCCGCTCCGCCGACCGCCCTGATCTACGACAACGACGTGATGGCCGTCGCCGGGGTCGCCGCCGCGGCCGAACTCGGTTTCTCGGTACCGGCGGACGTGTCCGTGGTGGCCTGGGAGGACTCGGCGCTGTGCCGCATGGTCAAGCCGTGGCTGTCCGCGCTCTCCCGGGACAGCGTGGAGTTCGGCCGCACGGCGGCGACGGAACTGACCGCCCTGCTGGACGGCGGCCCCGCGCGGACGGTGCGGGTGCCGGTGCCGCGGCTGATCGAACGGGACAGCACGGGGCCGGCGCGGTCGCCCGGAACGGGACGACCGGCCTGAAGAGGGGCGACTCGAACGGGGAGAAGGGAGACGATCGGCCTGAACGAGGGGCGGCTCGATCGGGGAGAGAGGAGACGATCGGCCCGAACGGGGCGGTCGGGGGGTCCCGGCTCTCGACGCGGGGGCGCCGGACGGGCAGAGTGCTCCCTGCGTACTCGCCGGTAATCACGTCCCGACGCCACCCTAGGAGCCCTCCGTGACCGACTGGGCCGGCCGCACCGCCGCAGAGATCGCCGCCGCCGCACGGGAGAAGCGGGCCACGCCCCGCGAGGTGGTGGCGGCGCACCTGGTCCGGATCGAGCGGCTCGACGGCCGCGTCGGCGCCTTCCGCGCGGTGCGCGCCGAGGCGGCGCTCGCCGAGGCCGAGGAGGTCGGCGCCCGAGGCGATCTGGGCGAACTGCCGCTGGCCGGTGTGCCGGTGGCGGTCAAGGACAATCTCGCGGTGCGCGGCGAGTCCACGCGCAACGGCTCCGCCGCGACGTCCGACACGCCCGCCGCGGACGACCACGTCACCGTGGCCCGGCTGCGGGCGGCCGGCGCGGTGGTGGTGGGGCTGACGACCGTGCCCGAGTTGTGCGTGTTCGGCACCAGCGAGGGCGTGCACGGCACCGCCCGCAACCCGTGGCACCCGGCTCGCTCGGCGGGCGGCTCCTCGGGCGGGAGCGCCGCCGCGGTCGCCGCCGGGATGGTGCCGATCGCGCTCGGCAACGACGGCATGGGTTCGCTGCGCATACCGGCGGCCAACTGCGGTCTGGTCACCATCAAGCCGGGGCACGGCGTGGTCCCGGCCGGGATCGGTGACGGCGACTGGTTCGGCATGTCGGAGAACGGGCCGCTGGCCACGACGGTCGAGGACGCGCGACTGATGCTGGCGGTGCTGGCGGACGACCTCGCGGACGGCGAGCCGCCGCGCCGCGCGGAGCCCGGCACCCTCCGCGTCGCCGTCTCCCTGCGCAGCCCCCTGGCCGGCGTCACCGTCTCCCGCCCTTACGCGGACGCCGTCCGCGAGGCGGCCGGGGTGTTGATGAAGGCGGGGCACCAGGTGCGGCGGGCGGACCCGCCCTATCCGGCGTCGCTGGGCCTGACCGCCCTGACCCACTGGACGGCCGGAGTGTCCGTGGACGCGCGGGAACTGGACCGGCGGCTGCTGGCCAGGCGGACGCGGGTGCACGCGGCCCTCGGGCGGCCCTTCGTACACACGGTCGCCACCGGCGAGGGCCAGGACCGGCTGCGCGGACGCCTGGAGCCGTTCTTCGCCGAGCACGACGTCCTGCTCACCCCCGCGCTGGCCCGCCGCTCCCCCGAGGCCGGGCCCTGGCACGAGCGGGGCTGGCTGCGCAACACCCTGGCCAACTCGGCGTACTCGCCCTTCACACCGCCGTGGAACCTGACCGGCTGGCCCGCGATGACGGTGCCGGTCGGCACCCTGCCGTCGGGCGCCCCCTGCGCCGTACAGCTGGTGGGGCGCCCGGGGTCGGAGGCGGCCCTGCTGGAGCTGGCGGAGCGGATCGAGGCGCTGCGCCCCTGGCGGCGGACGGCACCACTGGACTGAACGGCGTTCTACAGCGCCCGGTACATGACGTGCAGGCCGACCCGCCCGTGCCGTGGATGGTCGAAGGCATCCGGCACCGTACCCAGGATCGTGAAGCCGAGGGAGGTCCACAGCCTCACGGCCGGGTTGGTCTCGACGACGGCGTTGAAGACCATGCCGCGGTATCCGTCGGCCCTGGCGGCGGCCAGGATGTGTTCGGCGAGGGCCCGGCCGGTGCCGCGGCCGGCCCGGTCGGGGTCGACCATGAAGCCGGCGTTGGCGATACGGGCGGCGGGGCCGCCGTAGTTGGGGGTGACGTAGGCGGAGGCGACGACGGCGCCCGTGTCGTCCTCGGTGACGTAGACGCGTTTGGCGGGGTTCGTCCACAGGGCCCGGGCGTCCTCCTCGGACGTGTCCGGGTCCCAGGCGTAGGTTTCGCCGGCGGCGACGATGCGGTGCCAGAAAGGCCAGATCTGCGGCCAGTCGTCGGCCGTCGCTTCCCTGATCAGCATGGGCGTGAGTCTCGCACGCCCATGCTCGCGGCGGCTTCGGCGGGTCAGTCCACGCTGGGCAGGATGTGGGGCTCGGCGAGGTCGTCCTCGTAGCCCGCGAGACGGATGGGGGCCGACCGGGCCCACACGTCGAGGCTGCCGATCTCTCCGGGCCGGCGGCCCGCACGCTCGGTGCGTTCCTTCGGGCGTTGTTCTGGATTCGTCGTCGTCTCCGGTGTCACCGCGCACTCCTTATGTGTCGGATCACCCTCGGGGCCTGTCGGGCCGGTCTCCTGTCCGGCGCCCGGCGCCCGCTCGGGTGTGAGTCGAATGCAGTTCGGACGCGGTGGCGCCGGTCACTCGTGCGAGAGCAGGCCGTTGTGAACCGGCTTGTCCCATGACGGACCTTGGGTGTGGGTAGTGCCCTGTGCTGCCGTCCGTCTGCTCCAGATTAACCAAATGAGCGGGGGTGCGCTCTATGGGGCTCAAAACATGGGAGAACCATTGCCCTTCGTTCTGCGCACAGTTGGGCCCAGTCTGCCCGGTTTCGCACGCCTCTGCACCGTGTGCAACTCACCCATTCGGCCCACATCGCCGCCCGTACCTTCGATTGTCGGCGGCGACGGGTCGCGCAGTTAAGTCGCCGTTGGCTGCGGCGCAAGCTCGCCATGGTCTGCTGCCGGTCGGCAACTGCGCTCTCGTGGGAGGACCGAGGCATGGAACTGCGCAGCGTCGAGGAGCTGATGGACCTGCTGTACGCCTGCCGGGGCGAACGGTCCGCCGCCGAGCACGGCAGCGGGCACGGGGACCTGCACGGGCACGCGCTTCGGACAGCCGCGCTGCTGCGCCGGCGCCGCCCCGCCG
The DNA here is from genome assembly GCF_003671715.1 of Streptomyces sp. E2N166. Taxonomy (GTDB): domain Bacteria; phylum Actinomycetota; class Actinomycetes; order Streptomycetales; family Streptomycetaceae; genus Streptomyces; species Streptomyces thinghirensis. The sequence continues at coordinate 833,626 of NZ_RAIF01000006.1, forward strand.
ACAAGGAGCTCCAGGTCGCCGGCGCCGGGGTGCGGGGAGGTCCATCGGGTCGAGGATCCCGGCGGCGAGGGTCAGCGCCCGCAGGCCGTCGGCGAGGGCGTGGTGGAACTTGAACAGCACGGCGAAGGAGCCGCCGTCCGCGCCCGGCAGCACGTGGGCCTCCCACGGCGGCCGGCCACGCTCCAGCGGGCGTCCCATGAGGAGGCCCGCCCGGGCGTGGAAGTCCGTCGTCGGGGCGTGCAGCCGGACGTGGTCGAGCGGGTCGAAGGCGGGGTCGGGCTCACGGGTCGCGCCGCCGAACGAGAACGGCCGGCGCAGGGCGAGCGGCGGCTGCCAGGTGTCCCGGATCCGCATCCGCAGTCCGGGCACCGCGGGGGCGCGGGCGGCGAGCAGGTCGGCCGCGTGGGCGCCCGCGGTGGGCGAGTCGGCCGTGAAGACCCCGAGCGCGCCGAGGTGCATGGGGTGCTCGGCGGACTCGATGTTCCAGAACGCGAGGTCGAGGGGAGCGAGCGGATCGGGACTCAAGGGCTTGCCTCGCAAGGACGACGCATGGACGACGGATGGACAAGCAGTCAATCGCCCTCCACCGATTACGGTCAAGTACGATCAAGCTACGCACAGTTAACAACAGATTAAAGTCCCGCCCCCAGCGGCAGGGGCAGGACTCCAGGGACTCATGGGGCGTCTGTGCTCAGGTCGGCGGAGGTGGCGCCGCCTGCGACGACGTTCCCCACCCGGACGGGTGCGGGCCGACCGTGAACCCGAGCGACCGGATGGAGCGCGGGACGCCGGTCGTCAGGTAGGTCCGGTCGTACGCGAAGCCGTCGGCGAGGTGCTCGCGGTTGGCCTCCCGGCCGACGGCCGGCGAGTCGGCGGACGGGATGCCGTCCGCAGCCGACGCCGGAGAGATGGGCCGGGGAGAACCCCCGGATGTGGGTGTCGGAGTGGTCGTGGCCCGTGTCGTGCCCGGTGTCCGGCGAGAACTGCACCGTGCCGAAGGGCACGGCCGCGCCGGGGTAGGTGTTGCCCTCGTTCTCCGTCCCGATGAACGGGTTCACCAGGTCGGCGAGGTGCTGGTCGGCCGGCTGTGCGGCCTGCGCCGCCGGGGCGGTGAACAGCGCGGACGCTGCCACCACCCCGGCCACGCACTAGGCGCAGACGCCGGGTGCCCCTCATGTGCGGTGACCTCCGGAAGGTCTGCGGTTCTCCGTGGTGCGCCGTGCCGTTCGCCCGGTGTCAGGCGGTCGGGCATCCCGCGGGGGTGGGCCGGGACGCGTCGTGGATCAGGGCCTCGTGGGCGGCCTTCACCCGCTCGACGTCCGGCTTGAGGACCTTGCGGTCGTAGGTCGTCAGGCCGTTCAGCTCGCCCTCGACGTCCGAGATCTGGGTGTAGACCGCGCCGTTGCTGCCCCGGCAGACCAGGGCGCGCACCTCGTCGAGCTTGGTGAGGTAGTCGTCGGTGTACGTCTGCGGGTCGACGTCGACGTACGACTGCTGCACCGACCAGGCGTGTCCGGGCACCGCGAGACCGAGGCCGCCGTACTCGCCGGTGACCAGGGCGCGTTCGCCGTCCGGGGAGGGCGGCAGGGCGGGGCTCGGGTAGCCGTGCTCGTCCATGATGTCGCCGGCGCCGCCGTCGGCCCCGAGGTTCAGGCCCGACTGGTTGTTGACGAGGCGGGTCGGGTCCCAGGCCTTGGCCTGCTCGGCGACGCGCTTGATGTCGTACTGGCCCCAGCCCTCGTTGAAGGTGACCCACATGATGATCGACGGGTGGCTGACGTGTTCGTCGATCATCTCCTTCATCTCGCGCTCGAACTCGGCCCGGGATGCGGCGTTCGGATTCACCCCCGGAGTCATGGAGGGCATGTCCTGCCACACCATCAGGCCGAGCTTGTCGGCCCAGTAGAACCAGCGGTCCGGCTCGACCTTGATGTGTTTGCGCACGGAGTTGAACCCGAGCTGCTTGTGCAGTCTCAGGTCGTGCGCGAGGGCCTCGTCGGTGGGCGCGGTGTGCAGGCCGTCCGGCCAGAACCCCTGGTCGAGGGTGGCCATCATGAACACCGGTTCACCGTTGAGGACCGTGCGCGGAACGCCGTTCACCTTCTCGACGGCGATCGAGCGCATCCCGAAGTAGCTGTCGACGCGGTCGCGGCCGACGGTGACCTTCAGGTCGTAGAGGAAGGGGTCGTCGGGCGACCACAGGCGCGGGTCGTGGATCGTCAGGGTCAGCGGCTCGCCGGTGCGTCCGCTCGCCGTGGCGACCCTGCGGTGTCCGGCGTACGCCGTCGCCTTGACCCGTACGCCGTCGCGCACGCCCTTCGGCTCGACGGTCAGGGTGCCCGCGTCGACGTCCGGGGTCAGCTTCAGGGAGTCGACGTGGTCCCGGGCGACCGGCTCCATCCAGACCGTCTGCCAGATGCCGGAGCTGGGCGTGTACCAGATGCCGCTCGGGTCCAGGCTCTGCTTGCCGACCGGCGGGTTCTCGCCGCCCCGCGCGTCGGTCGGGTCGTGGACGCCGACGATCAGCTCCTGGGTGCGGCCCGGCTTCAGCGCGTCGGTGACGTCGGCGCTGAACTTGTCGTACCCGCCCTTGTGGTCGGCGACCTTGGTGCCGTTGACGTACACCTCGGACTGCCAGTCGACGGCGCCGAAGTTGAGCTTCAGCCGCTGCCCCGAACCGATGTGCCAGTCGCGGGGCACGGTGAAGGTCCGGCGGTACCACATGCGGTCCTCGTGCCGCTGGATGCCGGAGAGCTGGGACTCCACCGGGTACGGGACGAGGATCCGCTCCTTGAGGTTCTTGCCGACCGGCGGCTGCTCGCCCGCCTCGGCGGCGGCGAACTGCCAGCGGCCGTTGAGGTTGCGCCAGGCGTCCCGCGTCAACTGCGGGCGCGGGTACTCCGGGTGGGCGTTGCCCGGGCCGACCTCTTCGGCCCAGTCGGTGCGCAGCTCGTAGGTGGACTTGTTGCCGCCACTGCTCCAGAAGGCGTTGACAACGTTGCCCTCGGCGTCGGAGAGGCCGCCGTCCCCGTCGTAGCGGACGTCGGCGGTGCCGGGCGCGTCGCCGTTCTTGTTGCCGACGACGGGCTGGTCGAGGGCGACGAGGAGGGCGGTGGGGTCGGCGGGGTCGACCTCGGCCTCGCCCAGGGGCCACTTGGCGCCGCCGATCACCGCTTCGAGGTGGTCGGTGAGGCCG
>NZ_RAIF01000006.1:836831-839660 GCF_003671715.1 Streptomyces sp. E2N166
GACCGCCGACGCGGTGCGGCCGCTGCTCGGCGCGCGCGTCGCCCGCCTGCTGCGCCGACACGCGCACCCGGACGCCTGGGCCCACGACGACGACCTGGTCAGTCTGCGCCAGGCGGACGAGGAGGCCCGCACCGCCGTCTTCGACGCCGGGGTCCTCGAGGACTGGCGCACGGTGCTGGAGCTGACGGCGGCGCGGAACTCACGGCTCGGCGCCGTCGACTGAGGCGTCCGGCGCACCGGGCACACCGGCGCTCGCCCCGGAGCAGGGCGGCGCCCCGCCGACGGGCCGGCGGACTACCGCCCTTGACGCTCGACGCGCCCTGCCGCCGCCCGCCCGGTGGGGCCGGTCACCACTTGCCGGGCGCGTAGTCCTTGAGGAAGACGCCGTACAGGTCCTCGCCCGCCTCACCGCGCACGATCGGGTCGTAGACGCGGGCGGCGCCGTCGACCAGGTCGAGCGGGGCGTGGAAGCCGGCCTCGGCCAGCCGCAGCTTGTCGTAGTGGGGGCGCTCGTCGGTGATCCAGCCGGTGTCGACCGAGGTCATCAGGATGCCGTCGGTGTCGAACATCTCCTGGGCACTGGTCCGCGTCACCATGTTCATGGCGGCCTTGGCCGCGTTGGTGTTGGGGTGGCCCGCGCCCTTGTAGCCGCGGGCGAACACACCCTCCATCGCTGAGACGTTGACGACGTAGGCGCGCCCCGCGGGCGCCTTGCGCGCCGCCTCGGCCATCGCCGGCCGCAGCGCGCTGATGAGGATGAACGGCGACGTGTAGTTGCACAGCTGGGTCTCGAGCAGTTCGACCGGGGAGATCTGCTCGATGGTCTGGACCCAGGTGTTGGTGTCGACGACGTCGGGGACCAGGCCGCCCGCGTCGATGGCGGTGCCTTCGCGGTGCCGGACCACGCTGGCGTTGCCGGCGACCAGCGCGAGGTCGGCCACCTTCTGCGCGTCGAGCCCCGTGGCACCGACGGGCAGCGCGGCCAGGCCGTCCACAGCGCCCGAGTTGAAGGCGCCGATGACGTGGTGGGGCGGCAGTTCACCCGCGGGCAGCGGGGCGCTCTCGCCCTCGACGAGCGCGGCGTACGCGGAGGGCAGGCGGCGCACGGTCTGGGTGGCGTTGTTGATCAGGATGTCGAGCGGGCCCCGCTCGGTGACCTGATCGGCCAGGGCCACGGCCTGAGCGGGGTCGCGCAGGTCGATGCCGACGACCTCCAGGCGGTGGATCCAGTCCGCGGAGTCGTCCATGGCCTTGAAGCGGCGGATGGCGTCCTTGGGGAAGCGAGTCGTGATCGTGGTGTGGGCGCCGTCCCGCAGCAGCCTGAGCGCGATGTACATGCCGATCTTGGCGCGGCCGCCGGTGAGCAGCGCCCGCTTGCCGGTGAGGTCGGCGCGGGCGTCGCGGCGGGCCCGGTTCTCGGCGGCGCAGCCCTGGCAGAGCTGGTGGTAGAAGTAGTCGACCTCGACGTACCGCTGCTTGCAGATGTAGCAGGAGCGGGGGCGCTGGAGTATCCCCGCGATGCTGCCCTCCTCGGTGCGGGAGGAGGGCAGGATGCCTTCGGTCTCGTCGTCGATGCGCTCGGCGGAACCGGTGGCGGTGGCCTCGGTCACGGCCTTGTCGTGGGCGGTCTTGGCGGCCCGGCGCTCCTGGCGGCGGCGCTGCTTGACCATCCGGTAGATGTGCGAGGTGGCCCGGCGGACCCGGATCGCGTCCGGGTGGTCGAGGTCGATCCCGTCGAGCTCCTCCAGCACGCTCAGGCAAACGGCGAGCCGCTCCGGGTCGATACCGGGGCCGTACGCCGCCTCGCCGCCGGACGGGTGCGCCGCCATCTCGTCACCGGGCTCGTGCACCACCTCGTCCGTGGTCGCCGAACCGTCCTGTGTCACCGTCATCGCCGCTGCCGTTCCCTGGTCACCGTCGCGGCGCTCCGAGACGCGTCCGCTTTCGAACAGCGGATTTTATTCAGCGCCGGGGCACGGAGCCAAACCCGTTCGTCTCAGGGACCACACGCGGTGAGCAATGTCTCCACCTCCTCCGCCAGGGCCAGGGCGAACCGGTCGAGGTCCGGCACCGCCTCGGCGTCGGCGACCAGGCCGTAGTGGACCTGTCCGCGGTACGTCGAGACGGCCACCGCCAGGGAGTGGCCGCGGGCCAGCGGCGCCAGCGGGTAGACCTCGGTGAGCGGGTGGCCGCCGAGCCGCAGGCCGAGGCTGGGCAGGGGGACGCTGGTGACCAGGATGTCGAACCAGAGCCTGGCGGCCTGCCCGACCAGCGGCCCGCCGAGCCGGTGGCCGAGCGCCGGCACGTGGTCGGCGAGCAGGGCGACGGCACCGGCGCCCCGGCCGGGCCCCGCGTCCTTGTTGCGGTCCATGGCGGCGCGGACCGTGCCGAGGCGGGACAGCGGGTCGGGATCGCCGACCGGAAGCCTTATCAGGTAACCGGAGAGCCGGTTGCCCTGCGGGTGGGCACTACGCGGGCGGCGCTTCGAGACGGGGATCAGGGCGCGGGGGGCGACACCCTCGCTGCCGTCGCCGCGCTCGTCCAGCCAGCGGCGCAGGGCGCCGGCGACGACCGCGATCAGGACGTCGTTGACGGTGCCGCCGACGGTCTTGCGCACGCGGTGCACGTCGTCGAGGTCCACGGCCACGCCCGCGGTGCGGCGGGCGCCGGAGGATTCCGCGGTGAGCGCGGCCGAGGAGCGCACGTCGAGGGTGGACAGGGCCGCGGCGGCGCCGATGTCGAGGGCGCGGCCCGCGTCGGACAGGGCGCCGCGCAGCTTCGCCGGCAGTCCGCGCACGTCCGGGAGAAGCCCTCGCGGTGGCTCCTCGG
>NZ_RAIF01000006.1:841913-845374 GCF_003671715.1 Streptomyces sp. E2N166
GGGTGCGGCCGGTGGCCTGGACGGTGGTCGCCGTCGCGCCGTCGTAGTCGAAGCCGTCCGGCAGGCGGAACGCCGACTGCGGAACCGGCTCCTTGCCGCCGCCGGGCTCGGTCCAGCGCAGGTGGAGGTTGGACCCTCCGTAGTGCTCGAAGTACTCGAGCTTGACGTCGTAGGCCTGCCCCGCCGTCAGCTCGATGGGCCGGGAGGTCTGTTCGCGGTCCCAGTCGTCGACCCAGTGGTCGATGGCCGGTTCTCCGCCGATCCAGAGGCGGAAGCCGTTGTCGGCGGTGATCGAGAAGGTGTGGGCGCCGGTCTTCTCCGGCACCAGCTTGCCGGTCCAGCGGACGCTGACGTCGTCCGACTGGCCGGTGGCGAAGTTCAGCCGCGGCTCCAGGGTGTCGAAGTCGAGCTGCGGATCGAAGCCGGTGGCCTTGAGTTCGTGGAAGTCGAAGGCGCCGGGGGCGGACTGGGTGTAGTACTCGCCCTTCAGGCCGTGGATCTCCGCGGCCTCCTCGGCGGCCGCGCTCGCGTTCGGCACGGCGGCGAGTCCGGCGACGCCGAGTGCGGCGGCGAGCAGTAATGCCAGTCGGTCTCTGAGTCGTTTGGTGCGCACTGACCCTCTCCTCGAGAACGGGTGGAAACGGGTGGTGGCCGATGGCTCAGGACATCGATGTCATACAACGATGTACAGCAGCGCTGCAGAGGCATGACAGCACGGATTCCGCTTGGCGTCCAGGGACATGACAACGGCCCCGGGCGCACCGCGCGACCCGGGGCCGTCACCCGTCCGTCACGGCACCCGCTGCCCCTTGCCCAGCGCGATCACGCCGCTCTTGGAGACGCTGTACAGCTCGGCGTCCCGCTCCGGGTTGACGCCGATCGTCGCGCCCGGCGGCACGTCCACGTTCTTGTCCAGCACCGCCCCGCGCACGACCGCGCCCCGGCCGATGTGCACGTTGTCGTGCAGCACCGAGCCCTGCACCACGGCTCCCGGATCGACCACCACGCCCGGCGAGAGCACGGACCGGGTGACCTGCCCGCGGATCAGGCAGCCCGCGCTGATGATCGACTCGCTGGCGATGCCGCCGGCGTTGAAGCGGGCGGGCGAGAGCTGGGTGGAGTGGGTGTAGATCGGCCAGTCCCGGTTGTAGAGGTTGAAGGCGGGCCGCTCGGCGATCAAGTCCATGTGGGCGTCGTAGTAGGCGTCGAGCGTGCCGACGTCCCGCCAGTAGCCCTGGTCCCGGGTGGTCTCCCCCGGCACGTGGTTGGCGCTGAAGTCGTACAGCGCGGCCTCGCCCCGGTCGGTGAGCCGGGGAAGAATCGAGCCGCCCATGTCGTGCACCGAGTTCTCGTCCTCGGCGTCCCGGTGCAGGGCCTCGATGAGGGCCTTGGTGGTGAAGACGTAGTTGCCCATCGAGGCGAAGACGCACTCGGGGTCGTCGGCCAGCCCCGGCGGGTCGGCGGGCTTCTCCAGGAAGCCGGTGACGGTCTGGCCGTCGGAGCCCGGGGTGATCACCCCGAAGGACGGCGACTCGGCGCGCGGGACCCGTATCCCCGCCACGGTCACGCCCGCGCCGGACTCGATGTGCTGGGTGAGCATCTGGCGCGGGTCCATCCGGTACACGTGGTCGGCGCCGAAGACCGCGACGTACTCGGGCCGTTCGTCGTGCACGAGGTTCAGGGACTGGAGGATCGCGTCGGCGCTGCCCAGGTACCAGCGCGGGCCCAGGCGCTGCTGGGCGGGGACGGGGGTGACGTAGTTGCCGAGCAGGCTGGACATCCGCCAGGTGGTGGTGATGTGGCGGTCCAGGGAGTGCGACTTGTACTGCGTGAGCACGCAGATCCGCAGGATGTCGCCGTTGACCAGGTTGGACAGCACGAAGTCGACCAGCCGGTACGTACCGCCGAAGGTGACCGCGGGTTTGGCTCGGTCCGCGGTCAGGGGCATCAGACGTTTGCCCTCTCCGCCCGCCAGCACGATCCCGAGCACCGAAGGACCTCCACGACGCATGGCCGCTCCCCTCACCCTCGTTCACCCTCGGCTGCCCCGTGGCGGGGCGGCCTATGCCTGCTTGACGGGTTCCTCGTACTGCGCCTGCTCGAGGATCTCCCCGTAGAGCCGGACGGTTCGGCGGGCGATCGCGTCCCAGCCGAACTCGTCCACCGCGCGTTTGCGGCCCGCCTCGCCCATCCGCCGGGCGGTCTCCGGATCGCCGAGGACGGAGTCCAGTGCCCGGGCGAGTCCCGCCTCGAACTCGTCGTCCCGGCTGCCGTTCCCGTCGTCCTTGCGGACGAGTACGCCGGTCGCGCCGTCCGCCACGACCTCGGGGATGCCGCCGACCCGGGAGGCGACCACGGGCGTACCGCAGGCCATCGCCTCCAGGTTGACGATGCCGAGGGGCTCGTACACCGAGGGGCAGACGAAGACCGCGGCGTGGGTCAGCAACTGGATCACTTCCGGGCGCGGCAGCATGCGCGGGATCCAGTGCACGCCCTCGCGGGCGCGGCTCAGCCCGGCGAAGAGGTCGCGGAACTCCTGGTCGATCTCGGGAGTGTCCGGGGCGCCGGCGCACAGCACGACCTGCGCGGCGGGGTCGATGTCCCGTACGGCGCGCAGCAGGTGGGGCACGCCCTTCTGGCGGGTGATGCGACCGACGAACAGCACGTACGGACGGGAGCGGTCCAGGCCGATCCGGTCCAGCGCGTCGGTGCCGGGGTCGGGCCGGTAGAGGGTGGTGTCGATGCCGTTGTGCACGACGTGGACCCTGGAGGGGTCCAGCGCCGGGTAGCAGCCGAGGATGTCCTCGCGCATGGCGGCGGACACGGCGATCACCGCGTCGGCGCTCTCGACCGCGGTGCGCTCGGCCCAGCCGGACAGGGCGTAACCGCCACCGAGTTGCTCGGCCTTCCAGGGACGCAGGGGCTCCAGGGAGTGGGCGGTCACCACGTGCGGGATGCCGTGCAGCAGCTTGGCGAGGTGGCCGCCGAGGCCCGCGTACCAGGTGTGGGAGTGGACCAGTTCGCGGCCTTCGAGGGCGGCGGCCATGGCGAGGTCCACGGAGAAGGTGCGCAGCGCGTCGTTGGCGCCGTCGAGCGCGGGCCAGGGCCGGTGGCGCAGCACGCCGTCGGTGCGGCCCTCGCCCCAGCAGTGCACGTCCAGGTCGACGAGGCGGGCGAGTTCCCGGGCGAGGAACTCGACGTGGACGCCCGCGCCGCCGTACACGTCCGGCGGGTACTCCCGGGTCAGCAGTCCCACACGCACCCGGAACCTCCCGTTGCTCGGCGGCTGGTCCCCTCATGGTCACCCAGACGGGGCGCCTGGGGAAGAGCGCCGGAACTGCGGGGATCGAGGAGGGTGGGAGAAGCAGCAGTCGCCGCAGACACCCGCGCCGGGCACCCGGTAGTACAGACAGCAACTGCGCCGACGGAAGCCGTCACCGGTGAGGGTGCCGGTCCCGGTC
>NZ_RAIF01000006.1:845512-850859 GCF_003671715.1 Streptomyces sp. E2N166
GGCCGGCGGTGAGCGAGCGGGCGCGGGCGGCGGCGTCGGCCCGGCCGTGGCGTCGGGACCAGCGGTCCAGTTCCCGGGCGGCGCCCGCCAGCGCGGAGGCCGCGTTGCCCCACAGCAGCCCGGTCGCGACGCGGTACCGGGCGTGCAGGACCGCCGTCAGTGGTGCCAGGTGGCCGTCGAGCACGACCTCCGCGATCGTGCCGGCGTCGCCCGGCAGGGGCCGCACCTCGGCGAGCCACAGGTCGTCGGGGGCGCCGGCGTCGGGGTCCCAGCGCAGCAGGTGCGGAGCGAGGTCGGGGACGCCGCCGTAGAGGACGGCGCATCCGAGCGTCAACGACCACAGGCGGGCCGCCAGCCCCTGATGGGCCACGGATGCGGCGACGCGGGTCTCGGGGGCGCGGAGTGCGGCGGCGACCTTCCGGACGCGGAAGGCGAGCGGGTCGTCCCGAGCCGGTACGTGAACGTCCGGCGTCGCCGCTTCGTATACCGGTGCGTAGGCATGTGCGAGGGTGGGGAGGGGCCGGGGCGGCGACGGCCGCGAGGCACGCAGGACGAAGAAACCGCCGAGCGGGCGGAGTGCGGTGAGGCCGGGGTCGAAGTCCACGTCGGAGTCCACGGAGAGCAGTAGTATCAAGGCCCCTAGGGGCGTGGGTAAGGGGTCCGGTCCCCCGGTCGCCCACCCTGGGGAGGACGGCACCGCCGTCGTACTCCATCGGCAGTAGGACTCAATGAGTGCTCAGGGACGACGACGGGAAGACCCTGAGACGGCATCGTGTTGTCCATGGAAGACGACCGTTCGCCGCGCCGGGCCCAGGGCCCCCGCCTCACGCAGAGGAGCAGCCGATGAGCGCCCTCGCGTTGTCCGTGCTGCTGTCGCTCGTCTCCGCCGTGGCGTACGCGGGCGGAGCGATCGTGCAGGAGCGGGTCGCGGCGTCCTCACCGGGTGCTCAGTACGCTCCACTGCGCCGGCCCGGCTGGTGGGCGGCGGTCGGACTCAACGGCCTCGGCGGCCTGCTGCACGTGGTGGCACTCGCCCTCGGCCCGCTGAGCCTGGTGCAGCCGCTGGGCGCGCTCACCATCGTGTTCGCGCTGCCCATGGCGGCGCTGTTCGTGGGCCGCAAGGCCGGCGCGACGGCATGGCGGGGCGCGCTCATGGCGACGGTCGGTCTCGCGGGGCTGCTGTCCCTGGTCGGCGCGTCCGACGCGCAGTCGCTGGACACGGGGCAGCGGATCGGGGCGGCCGTCGTCACCGGCGCTGTGGTCGTGGCGCTGATGATCGCCGGCCGGGCCGCGCACCGGCACCCGGCGGTCCGCAGCATCCTGCTGGCGACCGCGTCCGGCATAGCCTTCGGTATGTCCTCGGTCTTCACCAAGACGGTCGCGGTCGACTGGTCCGGCGGGATGTCGGCCGCCGACCTGCCCTCCCTGGCCCTGATCGGTGTGCTCGCCACGGCGGGCCTGCTGCTGTCGCAGGCCTCCTACCGGGGAGCCGGTCTCGCGGCCCCACTGGCCACGCTGACGGTCGTGAACCCGGTGGTGGCCGCGGTGGTCGGCATCACGATGTTCGGCGAAACCTTCCGCTACGGGACGACGGGCACCGCTCTGGCCCTGAGCTGCGGTGTGGTGGCCGCGGGTGGGCTGATCCTGCTGACGACGGAGCGGATCGCGCGGGAGTCCGCCGAGGAGGTCGCGGCCGTCCCGGCGGCGACCGAGTCCGCCGGGTCCGCGGCGGTGCCGGTCGAGGAGACGCTGGTCCGGGAGGCCGGGGAGGTTCAGGAGCATCGGGACGCCCGGGAGATCCGGGACGGAGACGGGACGCTGGTCGCCCCGCTGCCCGACCGGGTCTTCCTGCCCTCCCCGGTGTCACCGGCGGCTCCCGACAGCGTTCCCGCCGAGGAGAGGTACGAGGACAGGTACGGGGACAGTTACAGGGACCGGGAACCGGCGGAGAGCGACGACACGCCGCTCTCCTACGGCCCCTTCTACGGCGGTCCGTTCGTCCCGCCGCCCGTTCTCAGCCGGAACCGGGTGCGGATCAGATCCTGACGCCGCCGGCCCGCAGGTACGCCACCGGGTCGACGTCCGAACCGAAGCCGGGCCCCGTCCGCACCTCGAAGTGCAGATGCGGGCCCGTGCTGTTGCCCGTGGAGCCCGAGCGGCCGATGCGCTGGCCGGCGCCGACCGACTGACCGTCCTTCACCGAGATCGCCGAGAGGTGCGCGTACTGGGAGTAGCGGCCGTCGCTGTGCCGTACGACCACCTCGTACCCGTAGGAGCCACCCCAGCCCGCGCTGACGACCCGGCCCTCCGCGACCGACTTGACCGAGGTGCCGGTGGGCACGGGGAAGTCGACGCCGGTGTGATAGCCCTTCGACCAGGAAGAGCCCGCCTGGTGGTACGGCGTGCCGGGGGAGGCGTCGACGGGCGCGACGACGCCTTGGCGGGTGGTGGCCTTGTCGGCCTTGCCCGCCGCCTTGTCGGCCCTGTCCGCCTTCTCCTTCTCGCCCTGCCCGCCCTGCTTCCCCTTGCCGCTCTCCGGGGCCGACTTCTTCGGCTGCTTCTGCTTCTGCTTGTGTTCGGGCTTCTGCTTCTGTTTCTGCTGTGACTCGGTCGCCGTCGCCTCGCCGCGCACTGCCAGGCGCTGGCCCGGCAGGATCAGGTCGGGGTCCGTTCCGATCGCGTCGCGGTTGGCTTCGTACAGCCCCCGCCAGCCGCCCCGGACCTGCTGGGTGTCGGCGATACCGGACAGGGTGTCGCCGGTGACCACCGTGTACATCCTGGCCTTGCCGGCCCGGGACTGCGGGGTGATCTGGGGCTGGACGTCCTTCACCGAGTCGGACTTCCCGGCGGACCTCTCGGTGGACTTCTTGGCGGTCCGTTCCGGACTCTTCCCGGTTCCCGCGCCCCCGGCCGGGCGGATGTCCGGGGCGTCACCGCCACGGGACAGGCCGGCGCGCTCCGAGCACACCGGCCAGGCGCCGGGGCCCTGCCCGTCGAGCACCTTCTCGGCGATGGCGATCTGCTGGTCCCTGGTGGCCAGGTCCGCACGCGGGGCGTACTCGGTGCCGCCGAACGCCTCCCAGGTGGACTGGGTGAACTGCAACCCGCCGTAGTAGCCGTTGCCGGTGTTGATGTCCCAGTCGCTGGTGGATTCGCAGGCGGCGACCTTGTCCCAGGTCTCCACGTCGGCCGCCTGCGCCGTGCCGGTACCCATGAGCGGGAGCGCCAGTCCCGCGCCACCCGCGGTGACGGTCAGTGACGCCCGGTTGATCCTGTTCGGCTGATACCGGCGGTGCCGACCGCGTACGGCCATGGAGGTCCCCCTCGACATTGCGTCAGGAGTGGCAAAAGTAAGCGCCGCTAACAGGCCATGACAAGACGGCAATCGGCCGGTTGGTCACGCCAAGTGGCCAGGAACGGTTGGCCGTTGGCCGGATGCGTCGACCGCACGCTGAGGCACCGGGACCGTCCCGTGCGTACTGAAGTCCGCCGGACCAGAAAGTGCGACCCGAGTACCGGCACGTCAGGATGGTCGAACGGGCGGACCGGCAATACTGGCGGGCACCACGGCACCACGGCAGGGCACCACGGCAGGGCACCACGGCAGGGCACCACGGACACAGGGCACCACAGACAGACATCAAGGTCACTAGGAGCCAACCCAATGAGCACTACAGCGCAGATCGGCGTCACGGGTCTCGCGGTCATGGGCCGCAACCTCGCCCGCAACTTCGCCCGCAACGGCTACACGGTCGCGGTGCACAACCGGACGGCGTCCCGCACGCACGCGCTGGTGGAGGAGTTCGGAAGCGAGGGCGACTTCGTCGCGACCGAGACCGCCAAGGAGTTCGTGGCGGCGCTGGAACGGCCCCGGCGCCTGGTGATCATGGTGAAGGCCGGTGACCCGACCGATGCGGTGATCCAGGAGTTCGCCCCGCTGCTGGAGCCCGGCGACATGATCATCGACGGGGGCAACGCCCACTTCGCGGACAGCCGCCGCCGGGAACGCGAACTGCGCGAACAGGGCATCCACTTCGTCGGCACCGGCATCTCGGGCGGCGAGGAGGGGGCGCTGAACGGCCCCAGCATCATGCCGGGCGGCTCGAAGGAGTCGTACGACGCGCTCGGCCCGATGCTGGAGAAGATCTCCGCGAAGGCGGCGGACGGGGCGCCCTGCGTGACGCACGTCGGCCCCGACGGCGCCGGGCACTTCGTGAAGATGGTCCACAACGGCATCGAGTACGCCGACATGCAGCTGATCGGCGAGGCGTACCAGCTGCTGCGCGATGTCGCCGGGTACTCCCCCGCGCAGATCGCCGACATCTTCCGCACCTGGAACACCGGTCGCCTGGACTCCTACCTGATCGAGATCACCGCCGAGGTGCTGTCGCACGTGGACGCGGCGACGGGCAGGCCGTTCGTCGACGTGGTGGTCGACCAGGCGGAGCAGAAGGGCACGGGCCGCTGGACCGTGCAGATCGCGCTGGACCTGGGCGTGCCGGTGTCCGGCATCGCGGAGGCCGTCTTCGCCCGGTCGCTGTCCGGGCACGCGGCGCTGCGGGAGGCCTCGCGCGGGCTGGCGGGGCCGAAGGCGTCGGCGCTCGGCGAGTCGGAGGCGGCCGCCTTCGCCGACCGCGTCGAGCAGGCGCTGTACGCGTCGAAGATCGTGTCGTACACGCAGGGCTTCCACGAGATCGCGGCGGGCAGCGAGGAGTACGGCTGGGACATCGACCTGGGCGCGGTCTCCGCGATCTGGCGCGGCGGCTGCATCATCCGTGCGGCCTTCCTGGACCGCATCCGCGCCGCCTACGACGCCAGGGCCGATCTGCCGAGCCTGCTGTCGGACGAGACGTTCGCGCGGGAGATCGCCGACGCGCAGGACGACTGGCGCGAGGTCCTGGTCTCCGCGACCCGGCAGGGCGTGCCGACGCCCGGCTTCGCCGCGGCCCTGGCCTACTACGACGCCCTGCGCGCCGAGCGGCTGCCGGCCGCACTGACGCAGGGGCAGCGGGACTTCTTCGGGGCGCACACGTACCGGCGGTCCGACCGGGACGGCGCGTTCCACACGCTGTGGGGCGGGGACCGGTCGGAGGTCACCGCGTAGTCGTACGTGACGCTTGGTGGGAGGGGCGGCGGGCGAGGACGGTGGGCGACGGCCCGGTGCGGTCCGCCACCCGGCACCTCCGCCGCCCGTCGCCCACCGCCCGCGCCCGCCGACCCCAGAGCCCTCGTGTCCGCGGGCGTGGCCTGTGGCTCAGGTGAGCGGTGGGCCCGGCTCCGGGCTGGGCACCGGCTCCGGTCCCGGCGGGATCGGCGACGGGGAGGGCTCGGGTGGGCCCGGGGGCGG
>NZ_RAIF01000006.1:851275-887437 GCF_003671715.1 Streptomyces sp. E2N166
CGGGGCGGCGGTGTGTGCTGTCCGAGGCGTGCCGCCGCCGCCCCGGCGGCCAGTCCCGGCGCGGGGCTGGCCAGCACCGGGACGGTGGCCCTGGTCAGTTCACGGGCCGGTGCCATGGAAGCCTGGGCCAGGACGATCGCGTCGGCATCCGGGACGGCGTCGGCCGCTTCCGCCACCAGGCGCAGGTAGCCCTCGGTGTCGCCGCCCTCGAACCGCGGCCAGGCACCGTCGACCAGGAGGGTCCGCACCTCCACGGGGCGGCCGGAGCTCCGGGCCTCCTCGCCGATCAGTGCCGCGGTCGGCGCGAGCGTGCTGTCCAGGGCGGCGAGGACGACGATGCGCGGCCCCGCGGCCACCGCGGCGGCGGCCATCGGCCGGTCCACCCGCAGCACCGGCACCCCGGCCCCGTCGGCGGCCGCCTCGGCGACACCGCCGATGGTCGAGCAGGTGCACAGAACGGCCCGCGCGCCCTCGGCGACGGCCAGCCGCAGCACGGCCCGCACGGCGTCCGTCACGGCCTCCGGCCCCTCGCGGCGCGCCCGTTCCAGCAGTTCGGCGTCGACGTGATGCCGCAGCTCCAGTCCCGGGTGCGCCTCGTCACGCAGGGCGTCGAAGACGGGGACGTGCACGGGCGAGGTGTGCAGCAGCGCAAGCACGGACGACCCTTCGTCGGGGGCCTTCGTCATCTTCGGGGATCGTCGGTTCAGAACCGCTCGGGATGCGCCACGAGCCACTCCTTCGCCGCGCGCAGCAGCTCGGGGTCGGCGGCGGGTGCCTCGTCCGGGTGACGCTCGGCCCACTTCACGACGTACGGACACAGCGGGGCGACGGCGACGCCCTCGCCCCGCGCGACGGCGTACAGCTCACGCACGAGCGAGCCCGCGATGCCCTGGCCCTCGTGGGCCGGCTCGACGACGGTGTGCACGGGGACGAGGGCGCGCTCGGGGGCGTCCAGGACGAAGTACTCGATACGCCCGACCACCTCGCCGCCTGCGACCGCCTCCAGACGGCCCGCCGCCCGCTCGTCACGGATCTCGATGTCGCTCACGGCCACGCTCCTCGTCCGCGCAGGTTCGATACGTCAGGCCGACACGGCCTGCGGGCTGCGCTCCTGGTCGGAGCCCGGCACCGGCTCGGACGCGTCGGCGCCCAGGGCGACGATACGGTTGTCGCCGTCCACGTGCACGACGCGCGGCCGCAGCGACCGCGCCTCGGCGTCGGTGACCTGGGCGTAGCTGATGAGGATCACCAGGTCGCCGGGGTGGACGAGGTGCGCCGCGGCCCCGTTGATCCCGATCACGCCGGAACCCCGCTCACCCTCGATGACGTACGTCTCCAGCCGGGCACCGTTGGTGACGTCCACGATGTGCACGAGCTCGCCGGGCAGCAGATCGGCGGCGTCGAGCAGATCGGCGTCGATGGTCACCGAACCGACGTAGTGCAGGTCGGCCTGGGTGACGGTGGCGCGGTGGATCTTGGACTTGAACAGAGTACGCAGCACTTTGGACTCCTGGAAGACGGCTCCCTGCCTGCTTCTTGCAGGTCAAGGGCGGTCTTCACTGTACACGGGCACACGTCGAAGTCGATGATTGTGAGGAACATCGCTTGTCATTGGCGACAGGGCTTCTGCCTGGGCTTCGGCGCCAACCAGGCTGTTGTGGCGCCACCGACCAGACGCCCGTTCGGACAGCCTCTCAGGATGTTCGGAAACTGATGCTGACCAGATGCTGACTTACCTGACGATGTGCCAGGTACGCGCTTCGTCGAGCATGAAGCCACTCTTCGCATCGACGTAAAAGTCGTTGGTTACGTCCTAGTACTCCAGCCGGACTACTGTAATTCTCCTGGTCAACGGCCTGGCGGTGGGGAGTGTAGCGGGGGCTCAGCATGCGTGGGGCGGTCTTGGGCTGACCGTCCCGCCAATGAGTGCCCGCGCCACATGTAGTGACAGTCTCGGGCACGTGCTTGGTGGCGACGCCTCCATCGGGACCAGTTCACCGCATGGTCGCGGTGTGCAGCATGTCGGCGCGGTGCTGTCCGAGCAGAACGACGAGTGGACCGAGGCCCGCCGCTACATGGGCCGGGAACTCCTCGCCAGGGCCCTCCTCCAGCCGATCGAGTCAGAAACCGACGACACCGTCCTGCCCACCGAGCTCACCGCATGGCCTCAAACCGAGATCACCGAGTGGCCGTCGATACACCACTCCGGCGGACGTGACCTCCCGCCCTCCCGCGCTACGGCGATGCCGTAGCCCCGGGCAATCCTTTAGCCAGATCGCGAACACCTGCCGGAAAGAGGACGAACCCCCTGGCCACGGGGTCGTGGACTCAGCGACCCTTAGGAGCAACCCACGGGATGCCGCACAGCACACCGCTCCCAGCACCCAACCACGATCGTCTCATCGACAACCGCAGCTTGCTTCGGATCATGATGGACCTCTGCACGACGAGGGGCTCGGGTGCTGCCGCGGTGGAGCTCGGCGGTGCCGGAGCAGTACGTGGAAGACCGCACAGGCGTAGCGCTGGCATGCCAGTCCCAGCCCCCATCACAACCCCGTACTCGCTACCGCAGTAACCTCCGTGGACATCGACTCGGGCCGACTGGGCGCAGGCGGAGGCAGCGACGCGTGATCATCGACACAATCCTCACCGGACTCACAGCCCACACCATGAATCCGGATCGCCCGACAGCCCGTGTCATCGGAATTCACCAGGGCCGGATCATCGGGCTGGACGAGGAGGTGGCGGATGTCCGGGCGAGGCAGAAACTGGACCTGCTCGGAGCATGTGTGGTTCCCGGGTTCAACGATGCCCACAACCACATGGCGTTGTACGGGCTGACACGTCGTGAGATCGATCTCTCCGATGTGCGAGTGCGGACATTGGAAGACCTGTACGACGCGGTCGCGGAACAGGCGCGGCGCACTCCTGAAGACCAGTGGCTGATGGGATTCGGCTACGACCAGCACCGCCTGGGCGGGCATCCGCACCGAGTCGTTCTGGACCGGCTCGCCCCGCGACACCGCGTGTGGCTGCGGCATGTCTCGGGGCATCTCGCCGTGGTCAACTCCCGTGTCCTCGACGGAATCGGACCATCCGCCGTCGAGCGCGCCCTCTCCCTGCGGGGACGGATCGTCACCGACGACGAGGGAGAGCCCACCGGGCTGATCGAGGAGGGAGCCATCGACCTCGTTCGTGCCCTCACCTACCCGCATTCGACGGCCGAGCTCGCCGAGGCGATCGGCCGGGCGAACCGCGACTACGTGCGGGAGGGCATCACATCCTGTACAGAGGCTGGCGTCGGCACCGGCTGGGTGGGGCACTCGCCCATCGAGGTGGCGGCCTACCAGCAGGCGCGTAGCACAGGTGCACTCGACGTACGCATCCAGCTCATGGTGGCGCATGAGGCTCTGCACGTACTCGACGCTCACGCGGACGATCCCGCCGGCGCACGGCTGGACCTGGGACTGCACACCGGCTTCGGCGACGAGTGGCTGCGGCTGGGCGCCGTGAAGATCTTCGCCGACGGCTCATTGTCCGGACGGACCGCCGCACTGAGCCGGAACTACGCGGGCGCCCCAGCCCATCGCGGGGAGCTGCGCTTCACTGCCGGGGAACTCGCGCGACACGTCGTCCAGGCGCACGCCACGGGGTGGCAGGTGGCCGTCCACGCCCTTGGGGATCGCGCCATCGACGTCGTGCTGGACGCCTTCGAGGCCGCGCAGCGCGCGTACCCGCGCACCGATGCGCGTCCCCGCATCGAGCACTGCGGGCTCACCCGGCCCGACCAGTTGGCCAGACTGCGGGCCCTGGGCGTGGTGCCCGTGCCTCAGGCCGTGTTCATCGAGCGGACGGGCGGCGCCTTGGTCACGGCGCTGGGGCCCGAGCGGGCCGACTGGGCCCACCGTCACCGGAGCTTCCTCGACGCGGGTCTGACGGTTCCCGGGAGTTCGGACCGTCCCATCGCACCGGGATCCCCGCTGCGTGGCATCCACGCCATGGTGAACCGCACGACGGACACCGGTGACGTGGTGGGGCCGGGCGAGGTCGTCTCGCCGTCGCAGGCCCTGTACGCGTACACCATGGGTTCCGCCCATGCCGGGTTCGACGAGCGGGTCAAAGGCAGCATCGAACCAGGAAAACTGGCGGATCTGGCGGTACTGGAACGTGACCCGACGACCGTGCCGCCGGACACGATCAAGGACATCGCGGTTCTCGCGACGCTGGTGGGCGGTCGGTTCGTCTACGATGCGCCGGGTTTCGCCGTCGACGCCGGCGCCGCCGGGGAGGGCGCCTCAGCGAGGTGAGCGGCGAGGGCGGCGGGAGTGACCCGGTTCAGGAGGGTGCCCAGGGAGACGCGGTGACCGGTGAGGTCCTCGACACGCTCGCTGAGCAGGACGGCGAGCAGGGAGTTGCCGCCGGCCGCGAAGAAGTCTGTGGACGAGTCGGCCGTGTCGTCGGCCAGGACGGCACGCCATGCGCTGGTGAGTCGTTCGGTGAGCGCGTCCCCGGTGGCGTGGTCGTCGAGGAGTTCCGGTCGGTGCGGATCTGTGGGAGCGGTGTCGGGAGGGAACGTGTCGAGCAAGCCGTGCAGGGCCGTGTGGGCCACCTTGCCCGTGTCGGTACGAGGCAGGGCCGACACGGCGACGATACGGGAGGGCACGGCAGGCGCGGGAAGATGACGGGCGGCGTGCGCGCGCAGGGTAGCCGGATCGACGGTTGCCGTGGTTTCCACGAAAGCGACGAGTGACGGGGACTCCGCGTCACGGGCGGCGATCACGCCGCAACGGCTGACGGACGGGTGATCCTCCAGAACGCCCTCGACCTCGGCCGGTTCGACACGAAGCCCGAGCAGTTTGATCTGCCGGTCGGCACGGCCGACGACTTCGAGTGTTCCGTCGGCGCACAGACGGCCGATGTCGCCGGTGCGGTGCCCTGCGTCGTCGGTGGTGTGCCGCAGGGGGGCGTTCATGTATCCGGCGGCGACCGCGGGGCCGGTGATGCGGATGTCGCCGCGCAGGCCGGGGGGCAGGGGGCGGCCTGTGTCGTCCACGATGTCAACGCGGTGCCCGCCGGTGGGGCGGCCGACGCGAAGGGGCTGGTTCCCGACGCAAGCGGGGGTGATCTCGCCCATCACGGGCCAGCCCGCTGTTTCGGTGGCGCCGTAGGCGTTGAGGACACGTCCGCCGGTGGACAGCAAGGCCCGAGCCGTGGCTGCGCTGAGGGGCTCGCCGCCGGTGACGAGGTCGACGCCCTCGCATCGTCCCTCCAGCCCGGGGGCGAGCACGCTCCATACGGTCGGTGTCGCCTGGACGAGGCCGACGTGGTGGCGGGTGAGCAGGGCCGCCAGGCGAGCAGGGTCGTGTCGTACCGCGTCGGGCGCGGCGACGACTCGTCCGCCGAGTACGAGTGGGGTGAAGACCTCCAAGGACGACGGCTCGAAGGTGAACGTGGTCGACCACAGTGCGCTCGCATCGGCGTCGAGCCCCAGGCCGGCGGCGAGGGTGGTGACGGCATGGTGCACATTGCCCTGGGTGAGGCGGACGCCCTTGGGCAGGCCGGTCGATCCTGAGGTGTGGATCACGAAGGCGAGTGTGTCGGGGGTGAGTGTGCCGGTGTCGGGCAGGTCTCGCCAGGGACCCGTGGCACAGGGGGCGGGCAGAGGGATCGTGGGCACGTCGGGGAGCGTGGCCGAATCCAGCGGGCGACCGAGAACCGCCGCGACGCGTGTGCCCGCGAGGCGGCGGGCGGTCAGCGGAGCGGGTTGCGCATGGTCGACGGGCAGGTACGCGGCACCCAGTGACCAGACGGCGAGGGCACCGGCAAGGGTGGCGGCGGTGCGGGCGGAGTCGAGGGCGACGATCTTCCCGGGACCGACACCGGCGTCACCGAGGCCGTCGCGGATGCGGGCGGCCTGGTCGACGAGTGCGGCGTAGTTGGTGGTGCGACCGGTGTCGGCGTCGACGACGGCGATCGCATCCGGGGTTCTGCGGGCGTGGGCGGTGATCGCCGCAAGGACGCCTCCGCGCCACGGGGTGGCGCGTGCCGTGGGTGGGGTGAGAGCCCGGCGATCGAGACCGGTGTGCCAGGTGAGATCGCGAAGCGGGGTGTCGGGGGCCCGCAGGGCGGAGTGCAGCAGGGTGTCGTAACGGCCTGCCAGGGCAAGGGCGTCGGCGCGGTCGATCACGTCGGTGCAGTGGAGAACGACGAGCTCGGTGCGATCGCGCCGGGTGCGTACGACGATCTCCAGGTCGGCGACGCTGTGCCGGGGGGCGACCTCCACGACGTCGACGTCGGCGCCGTCGGGTGTCCAGCTGGCCTTCTCCACGGAGGTGTGGAAGTCGAAGTAGTTGAACATGTGGTGGAAGTACCGGTTCTCCGCGCTGCCGCCGAATGTGCCGTACCGGTCGATCACGTCGTCGATCGAAGCGTCGGCGTGCCCGAGCGCGGCGAGGAACGTGT
Source organism: Streptomyces sp. E2N166 (assembly GCF_003671715.1). Taxonomy (GTDB): domain Bacteria; phylum Actinomycetota; class Actinomycetes; order Streptomycetales; family Streptomycetaceae; genus Streptomyces; species Streptomyces thinghirensis. The sequence goes on from NZ_RAIF01000006.1 coordinate 857,738, forward strand.
CGCGTGTGAGCGCGACCAGCTCCCGGAACGTTCCGGGACGTTCCATGTCGAGCCGGAGGACGACGGTATGCGTGTGGTAGCCGATGGTTCCGCGTCCCCGGCCGCCGCGCACGTCGACGGGTACCCCGACGGTGACGTCGGGTCCGGCGCCGTGGCGGGCGAGCACGAGGAGATACGCGGCGAGAAAGATGATGTTGCGCGTGGCCTGGAGTGCGGCTTCGGAGTCGCCGAGGAGGTCGTGGGCGCTCTGGGACAGCGGGTGGACGTGCTGTTCACCGCGGAAGGTGGGTTCGGCGGGCCGGGGGCGGTCGCACCGCAGGTCCATGGAGCGGATGTTCACGCCCGCCAGTTGGTCGTGCCAGTAGGAGAGGCCGGCGATGCCGGGAGGCGGCGGAGTGAAGTCGGCTGCTTCGGCCAGGAGGTCGGGCGGGACTTGTCCGTCTGCGGAGAGTGCGGCGTAGGCGCGGACGAGCTCTCCGGTCAGCAGCAGCGCGGAGGTGCCGTCGAAGATCGTGTGGTGACAGACGACGCAGAGGGTGTCGGCGGTCGGGGTGACGACGAGAACGGCGCGAATGAGTGGTTCGCCATCGGTTTCCCGGGGCTTTGCCGCAGCCGGCTGGTCGGCGGGGAACGCGAAGGGACGCTCGGCGAAACGCCGTAGGGTCTCGTCGGCATCCTCCTGCGCGACGGTGAGGACATCGATGGAGGGATCGTCGCTGGCGGCCTCGACCCGGCGTGTCAGCACGTCGTCGACCAGGACGAACCGGCTGCGCAGGGCAGGGTGGCGGCGAATGATCGTCCCGAGGGCGCGGCGCACGTACGCGACGTCCAACGGTGCGGCACTGCGGACCGCGAGAGTGATGTTGCTCACCGCGCGATCAGGAGCGACACGGTCCAGCAGCCAGAGGGCGCGTTCGGCGGCACGTGCGGGACGTTCGCGGGGCGTTGCGTGGGTGGACGGGGCGATGGGATCGCGGTCCTGCATCGGCACTCCGTCCTGTGCTGCCTCGGCGGCGGCCTGGCGTTCGGGGCGACGCGTGCCCGGTCGGCGCGCCGGAGGGAGGGCACGGGCCGTTGACCGCGTCAGCCTAGCAGCGGGGTGTGAAGTCGACCATGACGCGGAGCGGCGGAGCCGCCGGCGCAGCCGAATCCAGCCCGGGAAGCGGAAGGCACATACCGCCCTTCGCATAGTCTCCGGGCATGACCTCGAAAACGGCGCTGATCACGGGTATCACCGGCCAAGACGGCTCCTATCTGGCGGAGTTGCTGCTCTCGAGGGGCTATACGGTGCACGGTGTGATCCGGCGCTCCTCCGGTTCCGGCCTCGGCCGTATCGCGCATCTGGTCGGTGACGAGCGTGACGAGGAGGTCCGGATGCGTCTGCATCACGGCGATCTCTCCGACGGAGCACGGCTGATCGCGCTGCTCGACCGGCTGGCACCCAGCGAGATCTACCACCTGGCGGCCCAGTCGGACGTTCATGTCTCCTTCGAGCAGCCCGCGTACACCGGCGCGATCACGGGGTTGGGCACGACGCGGTTGCTGGAGGCGCTGCGCATCACCGGCCTGCCGGCCCGGTTCTACCAGGCGTCGAGTTCGGAGATGTTCGGGGCGACGCCTCCCCCTCAGGCCGAGGGGTCGCCCTTCCAGCCGCGTTCGCCGTACGCAGCGGCCAAGGCATACAGCTACTGGATGGCCCGCAATTACCGGGAGTCCTACGGCCTGCACACTGTCAACGGAATCATGTTCAACCACGAGTCACCCCGGCGCGGCGAGGCTTTCGTGACCCGGAAGATAGCCCGGGCGGCCGCCCGCATCGCGTGCGGCCAACAGCGGTTCCTGGACTTGGGCAACCTTGAGGCACGACGGGACTGGGGGTATGCGCCGGAGTACGTCGAGGCGATGTGGCGGATGCTCCAGCGCGACCGCGCCGACGACTACGTGGTGGCGACCGGAACCAGTTACAGCGTGCGGGACTTCGTGACGTTCTGCTTCGAGCACGTCGGGCTGGACTGGGAGCGGCACGTGCGCCTCGATGATCGCTATGTGCGGCCGGCGGACGTGGCGGAGCTGGTGGGTGACGCGTCGAAGGCACAGCGCGATCTGGGCTGGAAACCGGAGGTGTTCGCGCCCGAACTGGCCCGGATCATGACCGACGCGGAGTTGGAGGTCGCAGGCCGCGGCAAAGGGCCGCTCCCCGAGGAGCGGGAATGACCCACTGCGACGTGTCGCTGAGTACGCGTCGGCGTTGACGGCGACGGTGTGACGCGCACGGCCGGAGCCCTGCGCGTCACACCGGCTCAGGCATTGGGCGCGAGGTCCGTTCCGGCGCCCCGGCGGCGTACCGCCACCAGGTCGGTACGGGGTTCGGCGGCTGGCGCGGCCGTGGCAGCCGCACCGCACACCCCGCCGCCCGCGTGGGATCCGCATCCGCCGCTCTTGTGCGAGCCGCAACCGGCACTCTCGTGAGACCCGCATCCGGCGCTCTCGTGGGAGCCGCAGCCGCCGCCGGCCGTCGCCCGGTGCTCGGGCAGCGTCACCTCGCCGGCGCCCTCCACCTCGAACCCGGCGTCCGCGATCATCTCCAGGTCGGCCTTGCCGGCCTGGCCCTCGCTGGTGAGGTAGTCGCCCAGGAAGATGGAGTTCGCCAGGTTCAGGGCGAGCGGCTGCATCGAGCGCAGGTGCACCTCACGGCCGCCCGCGATCCGCACCTCCACGTCGGGGCAGACGAACCGGACCATCGCCAGGATCCGCAGACAGCGCTGCGGGGTGAGGTGCCACTCCTTGGCCAGCGGGGTGCCCTCGAACGGGATGAGGAAGTTCACCGGGACGGAGTCCGGGTCGAGCTCGCGCAGCGAGTACACGACGTCGACGAGGTCCTCGTCGCTCTCGCCCATGCCCGCGATCAGACCCGAGCACGCCGACAGACCCGCCGCGTGCGCCTTCTGCACGGTGTCGACGCGGTCGGCGTAGGTGTGAGTGGTGGTAATGTCGGCGTACGTGGACTCCGAGGTGTTGAGGTTGTGGTTGTAGGCGTCGGCGCCCGCCTCGCGCAGCCGCTCGGCCTGGCCGTCGGAGAGCAGGCCCAGGCAGGCGCACACCTCGACGCCCTCGTTCTGCTCCTTGATCGCCTTGATGGTCTCGGAGACCCGGTCCACGTCCCGGTCGGTCGAACCGCGCCCGCTGGCCACCAGGCACACGCGCTTGGCGCCCCCCGCCAGGCCCGCGGCGGCGGCCTCGGAGGCCTCGTCGGGCTTGAGCCAGGTGTACTTCAGGATGCCGGCCTTGGAGCCGAGCCGCTGGGAGCAGTAGGAGCAGTCCTCGGGACACAGCCCGGACTTGAGATTGACGAGATAGTTGAGTTTCACCCGTCGGCCGAACCAGTGCCGGCGCACCCTTCCGGCCGCGGCCACCACGTCGAGCAGTTCGTCGTCGGAGGTCGCGAGGACGGCCAGCGCCTCCTCGCGGGTCGGCAGCTCGCGCCGAAGCCCCTTGTCCACCAGCGTGCTCAGCAGATTCATGGCGTTGATCCTCACGCACTGGCGGCGGTTGGCAAAGGGACCGGGAAAATTTGGCTCATCACCGCTGTGACGCCCACCACGGCAAATGTCCTGTCGCGGAGCCGACGACCTCAGAGCAGCATGAGACGGCAGCCCAATTCTCGTACGGCAGGACTGGTGTAACAGTAGGCGGCACGCGCCACGGTGAGGACTCTGCAGCCCAACTCGTCGGCCAGCAAAGCAGTGTGACAGCCCGCCAGGACCTCCGGGCCTTCGACACGGACCGCGGAGCTGGAGGCATACAGCCGTCCGGCGGCTATGGACGCGTTCAGATCCATCTCGACGACCTCGACGCCCGGACCGGCACACAGGCGGCGCACCAATGTGGCGACGTCCGGCCGGTGGCTTCGGGAGCAATGCTCGTCCCAGCAGGTGCGCATACCGCTGGCGGTGGCGACGGCGAGGGCCGAGACGGTCAGGGTGAGCCCCCCGCGGCCCACACTGGCGCGCATCTCCTCGGCCGGGGCGGTGTGCTCCGTCGCCAGCGCGTACAGGGCGAACGAATCAGCCACTACCGCCTTGCTGTTGAGCGGTCCGGCGTCGAGTACGGCCATACCTTGCCTCCCGGCAAAATTTTATGACTACGTCGATCTTGAAGGAAGACCTGATCCCGGCCATCGTGCGACCGAAGAATTTTCGCCCGGACACTCAGCAGGAGGCATGTGAAGCAGCGTCCGGACGGTCAGGTGCTCTCGAAGCCCCGGGCGTCCAGCGCCTCCGATATGGCATCCGCCATGGTCAGCGTCTTGAGAAGCAGGGGCAGCAGCAGGGCCAGCGGCCGGCGTTCGACACCCCGGGCGCGCTGGGCGGCGCGGATCTCTTCGGCCTTCTCCCGGATGAGGGGGATGAACCTCAGAGTCAGGCCGATCAGGAAGGCTATCCGGCCGGGTCGCATCCCGACGAGCGCGAGGGGGCGCGCCGCGCTCTCCAGCGCGTCCACGATGTGCGAGGTGCGACTCGTCATCGTCACCAGGCTGGCGAGCAGCAGCAGGGCAAGCAGCCGCAGAACGGTCATCGCGGCCTCGTGCCACCCGTTGGCCCACACCTGGAACACGGCCAGCAGCAGCGCGACCACCCATAAACCGCGCAGCTGGCGCCCCAGTTCCCGGTAGGGGATCAGCGCGATCCTCCACAGCACGAGGACGACCGTCCCGCAGACGGCCGTGAACCACAGTTCGTCCACCAGGAACACCGTGAGGCAGGTGACCAGCAGGACGACCAGCTTGGGCCCGGCAGGGGCGCGGTGCAGGACGCTGTCGCCAGGGCGGTAGAGGCTCAGCATGCGCCCATCAGCTCCAGGTAGAAGGCGATCGAGACGTCGGGCGGGCCATCGGCCACGAGGCGCCCCTCGTCGAACACCAGCACCCGGTCGAAACCCTCCAGCAGATCCATGTCGTGGGAGACGACGACCACGGGCTGCTCCAGCTCCGCGATGACGCGGGAGATCTGGCGCTTGCTCCGCAGGTCGAGCATGGTGGTCGGTTCGTCGAAGACGACGTATCGGGGTGCGGTCGCCAGCACCGAGGCAATGGCCAGCCGCTGTTTCTGGCCACCGCTGAGCAGGTGGGCGGGCTGGTCGCGCAGATCACCAAGCCCGTTGTCCTCCAGGGCCTGCTCGACCCGCTGGTCGATTTCGGCCTTGCTCAGACCGCGGTGTTTGAGGCCGAACGCAAGGTCCTCGGCGACGGTGGGCATGACGATCTGAAGGTCGGGATCCTGGAAGACAAAGCCGACCCTGGCCCGTACCTTGCGGCCGTCCTTGCGCGTGTCCAGACCATCCACCGTGACCGTCCCGGACGTGGGCACGACCAGCCCGTTCAGCAGCCGGGCGAACGTACTCTTGCCGGAGCCGTTGGCTCCCACGACGGCCACCCTGCGCTCGCTCAGTTCGACGGAGACGTCCTGCAGCACGGTGCGGTCGCCGTAGCGGTGCTCGACTTTCTCGATACGGAACATGCCAGCCTACCGGGTGCCCGAACGGGAGGGGCCTGACGTCGTCGCGACCGGGGCGAGCAGCGGGTGGGTGCGGCGCACGGCAACGGCGGCCAGCGCGGCCAGGACGCACTTGGCGACGTCGCCCGGCACGAACGCCCACATGATCGTGAACGCCTGGCCCAGGCTGATGTTCGCCACGGCGGCCATGAACGGCAGCCCGATCGCGTAGACCACGAGAACGCCGCCGACGAGGTTGGGCACGAGGGCGACGGCCAGGTTGTAGCGGGCCCAGAGCCGCTCGGTGAGATAGCCGACCACCAGGGCGGCAAGGGGCCAGCTCAGCACGAAGCCGCCGCTCGGCAGGAAGAAGATGCCCATGCCGCCGCGCCCGCCGGGAAGCACGGGGAAGCCGACCGCGACGAGGAGGACGAACACCAGCAGCGCGAGGCCGCCGCGCCGCCAGCCGAGGATGCTGCCGGCCAGCATCACGCCGAGGGACTGCGCGGTGATGGGCACCTTGCTGAAGGGCAGTTCGATGGCGGGGAACAGACCGAGCGCGACGACTATGGCCGCGAACAGGGCGATGTAGACGAGGTCCTTCGTCTTCACTGGGGGTTTCCTTCCGGGGAGGGCCACGGCGCGTGGGGAAGTGGGGAGGCGGCAGCCGGTCAGTCGAGTGCCGTCAGGTCGGACACCGCGCGGGCGAGGGCCGGTGCGCCGGCTTCGGAGAGCACGTCGAGGTGTCCGCCGGGGACCGTGCGGACGCGGTAGCCGCCGGGGAACATCGCGGTCCAGTCGGCGCGGTCACCGCTCGTCTCCGCGGACTCCTCCGCGACGACCACGTCGGCCGGCCCGAGGTAGGGGCGGGCCTCGTGGCCGGCCCATGCGGTGCAGTTGGCCTCGACGGTGGCGTACACCGTGCGGGCGGCGCGCAGGTCGAACCCCGGGGAGTGGGTGGCGCACCAGCGGGCCACCTCCGCGGCCCGGCGCTCCGGATCGAGTGCGGTGAACCGGGCCAGGCTGAGGTCCAGTCCCGCGCCCTGGCCGATGTACCAGAACATGGTGACGGGCGAGGGGGCGCTCTGGGGTCCCGGAGCGATGGGGGTGTCGAGCACGAGAAGCCGCGGGGCGGGCAAGCCCCGGGCCTTGGCCTGGTGTGCCATCTCCACCGCCACCAGCGCACCGTAGGAATATCCGATGAGCCGGTCGGGCCCGCGGCCGGTCTTGCGGATCACTTCGTCGAGGGCCAGTCGTGCATGTCGCTCGACGCCGTGGTCGGCGGGACCGAGACCGGTGAGCATCACACCGTGCACGGCGAGTCGGCTCCGTACGAGGTCGGCGAAGGCGCAGGCGGGACGCAGGCCGCCGTCGACACCGGGCAGGAAGTGCGCCGTGTCGGCGCTCTGGCTGTCGTTGAGCGGCACGACAACCGCGCGGGCCGTCATGACGGCTGACCGGTGCGCGGCGCGAGCTCGGCGAGGAGACCGTCACCGCGGTGCGCACGTGCGAGCCAGCCGTCCACCTCGGCGCGGGCGACCTTGCCGCTGGTGGTGCGCGGCAGGGCGGGCACGGTGTAGACCCGGACGGGGACCTTGTAGGAGGGCAGCGCGGCGCGGCAGCTCCGCACGACGTCGGGGTACGCGGGCGGACCGTCGCGGCCGGAGCACGCGATCACGGCGACCAGAGCGGTGCCGAGGAAGGCGTCGGGAACTCCCGCGACCACTGCGTCGTCGATGCCGGGAACGGCGCGCAGCACGGTTTCGACCTCGTCGGGGTAGACGTTCCAACCACCCGTGATGACCATACGACCCTTGCGGCCGACGAGGTGGAGGGTGGCGTCGGCGTCGAGGTGCCCCTGGTCGCCGACGGTGACCCAGCCGCCCGGAGCGAACAGCCGCGTCTCGTCGGCCGCCCACAGGTAGCCGCGGCTGACATAGGGACTGCGGACATGGATCTCGCCGGGGACACCCGCAGCGCACACCCGGCCGTGCGGGTCGCGCACTTCGATCTCGACGCCTGGGAAAGGATGCCCGACGCCCTTGCCCCGGCCTCCACGAGGGTGCTGCAGGACACTGATGAATCCGGTCTCGGAGGCGCCGTAGTAGTCGACGAAGCGGGCCTGGGGAAACAGCCGGGCGGCCTTGCTGACCAGGTCCGCATCCAGCCGGGCTCCACTGCTGATGCAGATGGTGACGCTGTCCAGGGGCGGCTGGCCGGGAGGGGTGTCGCGGCACAGAGCGTGCAGCATGCTGGGCACCAGGGAGAGTCTCTGCACCCGGTGGGCGCGTACTGCGCGCATCAGTTCCCGTGCCTCGAAGCGACGTGCGCCGACGAACGTGGTGCCGGCGTCGAGCGCTTCGGCCAGGGCGTACAGAGTGACGCCGTGCTGAAGGGGGCCGGGGGCCGCGGAGACCTGGGCGGTGGCGGTGTCGAAGAACGGGGCGCCGAGGGCGAGACTGGTGCGCCAGCAACCGCGCGCCATGGCGAACGCTTTGGGGGTGGAGGTGGTACCGGAGGTGAATCCGACGAAGAAGACCGAGTCGTCGTCGCCAGAGGTCAGTTCCCTCTCCGGATCGGCGTCGTGGTGCGCAGCGAGCCAGCCGTCGTAGGAATCCGGCGCCGAGGGATCGCCGTCGAGCATGACGACGGGGATGTCCAGGGCGGTCGCAGCGTCGGCCGCGGCGCTGCGGGCCCGCTGGGTGACGAGCAGATCGGGCCCCAGACGACGCAGCACCTCGGCCGTCTGGGCGGCGGACCACTTGGGGTCGAGCAGGGCGCATGCCGCGTCACCGGACGTGGCGCCGACCAGTAGTTCGGGAAGCTGGGAGGCGTTGTCGGTGAGCACGGCGACGAGGTGAGAGGGCAGGTGGATGTCGCCGAAGGGGGCACGCGGCCTGCGGGGCAGATCGCGTAGGGCCCGTGCGACGCGGGCGCCTCGCCCGGCCAGCTCCCGGTAGGTGGTGGTCGTGCCGTCGAGGACGACCGCCACGGTGTCCGGATCACTGAGGCCAGCACGGAGCACACGGGATGCGAAGGGCATGGTCAGCCGTTCCCCTCGGGTGCGCCCGTCGCCGGCGGGTCCTCGACGAGCCGGAAAGCGAGTGCGCGGGCCGTGCGGTGGGCGAACAGCAGGGAGGGGTCGAGGCCCCGGCCGGTGAGGGCCGCGATGGCGGCGGCGGCCTGGACGGCGGTGAAGGAGTCACCGCCGGCGCTGAAGAAGTCGTCGGTCGCGGTCATCCGGTCGTTGCCGGAGCAGGTCCGGAACTGCTCCAGGACCAGGCTCTCGATGGTCTGCGCCGTCTCGCTCACGAGGCGTCTCCTTCAGTCGGGATCAAGGTGTTTCCTTCCGTCGGGGCCGGGGGTGTCCGGGTGCGGTCCGTCCGGTGCGCGGTGGCGAGGGCGGCGGCGTACGCGGCCGGCGTGCGGTGCCGGAAGAGGAGGTCGACGGGTATGTCGTGGCCGAGTCTTCCGGCCAGCGCGTCCGTGACGAGAACCGCGGTGAGGGAGTTGCCCCCGAGCGCGAAGAAGTCGTCGTGGGCGGTGACACCGGTGTGTTCCAGCACCTCCTGCCAGCACTGGATGACCGCGCGCACCACCGTCGGATCGGCACCCGCGCAGGCCTGCGAGGATTCGTCGGGCCCGGCGGGCCCGGGTCCTTCCGCGACCGGTGGAGCGAACGGCGGCGGCGTGAGCAGGCGGGCCAGGGCGGTGGCAGCCGCCGTGCCAAAGGGTTCGGCGGCGTTGCCGGCGATCGGGCGCAGAGGGAAGCGGGTGCGGGCCTCGATGCGGGCGCGGGTGACCGCGTCGAGGTCCGGGCTGGTCCATACGACCTTGTGGGAGAAGCCGGCACGCAGGAGGTGGAAGGCCGTAATGCTGCTGAGGGCGAGACTGTCGAGGAGCATCGCGGCCGGCAGCCGGGTATGGGTGGCGTGCTGCTGCGTCATGGTGTCGAGCGCGGCGGCGATGTCGTCGTGGTCCGGAGTGTCGGGGACGGCGAGGCGGGAGCCGGACAGCAGGGTCAGCAGGACTTCGACGACGCCGAACGTCTCCTGGAGCGGTGTGCGGTGCAGCACGGTGTCGCCGGGGGCCAGACCCAGTGCGTCGCGCTCGGCGAGCAGAGCACGCGTCAGGTCGCCCTCGACGAGGAGGGCCGATGGCGTTCCTCCCAGACCGGTCACCGCGCACACCGGACGCTCCGGGTCGGCCGGAGGCGCGGGCAACGGCACCTGGAACGTGGCGCGGTCGAGCGCGAGGTCGGCGCTGTCGAGCACCATGTCGCCATACGGCGGGCCGTCGGGGTCGAGCACCGTGAAGGCGGCGCCCGCGCCGAGCACGCCGAGGAGGCCTGTCGTCACGTCGGGGCCCGGGGGCAGGCGTAACCCCACCAGCGCTCCCGGCGGGAGGTCGCGCAGACGCAGCAGGCGGGACAACCGCCCTGCTTGGTCGAAGAGTTCACGGTACGTCAGGGACGTGTCGGCCCTGGTGACGGCCACGGCGTCCGGGACGAGCCGGGCTCGTCGGCGCAGCAGCGCGTACAGGGGCGGGATCACGGCCGAGGTCACGGGGGCCGACGTCATGGGCAGCCCTCTCGGCGATCCTGGCGCAGCGAAGCCGCGACATGGGCGAGGGAACGGGGCCCGAGGAGTGCCTCGCCGGTGAGTCCGGACCACCCGGCTTTTTCCAGCGAGGTCTTGACCTCGGGATAGGCCCCGGCCCGGCCGCCCTGTTCCAGGTACCCGGCGTCGGCGACAACGGTGTCGCGGCCCAGGGCGCCGGCAACGGCGCGGACCAGCGCGGCGACGGCGTCCGGCTGTTGCGGGAGCGGATCTCCGGCGGAATGACCTGTGGCGCACGGGGGGCAGCTGGGATGCGCGCACGGGCGCACGTCGATGGTGCGCGGGACCGTCAGACCCGGGCGGTCCAGCGCATGCAGCGCGTGCCGCCTCAGATCCTCGCCGGTCAGCGTGCCGGAGCGGGCGTGCACGGCGGCGTGCAGCGAGGGGACGTCCTCGGATCTGACGGTCAGGTCGACGGCGCATACCCCGGGGTGGGAGGCGAGCAGATCGCGGGAGGCGGTGAGATCGGTCCAGGTCCTGCCGTCGACGAGAACCCAGTCGGGGCGGCGGGGCCGGACCGCGGAGCGGGCGCTGCCGCGAATCGGAGCGGAATCGCCGTCGGCGGCGGCGACGAGCAGTGATTCCACACCTCGCAGCACAGCCGTCATGGTGTCCTTGTCGAGCAGGTCCGTGTCGCAGGCCAGGTCGAGGGTCGTGGCCCGGCCGTCGGAGCCGGCCGAAACGCCGACGGTCGGCCGGGCCGTGCGCTGAAGGGACCAGCGGGTGCGCGAGCGAGGGAGCAGACCGGCGGAGGTACGAGACGGCGGACCGACGGGGTGGTGCACGGGGGCGGTCAGGAGGCGGCTGTTGAGCGTGGTCTCCCACTGCACAAGGGCGCCGCGCTCGACGGCGTGGGCGGCGCGGGACTCCAGGAAGCGCGCGTAGTCGTAGTCGCGGTGGCGGGTCGCCTCCAGGAGACGGGTGAGCGCGTCGCGAGCGGCCTCCAGCAGCGACGGCTCGTCAGCGGGCCCGGACGGGACGGCCGGAAGCAGGACGTGAACGGTTTCCAGTGCGCATTCGACAAGAGTGGCCCCGCGTCGCGGCGCGGGTTTGCCCATGAAGACGGACCAGGTGATCGCACCACCGGTGTAGGCGGAGAGCATCATGTGCGTGGCGGCGAGGACGAGCGCCGTGGGGGTGAGGGCGGCGTCGGCGGACAGACGGGCGAGCGCGTGGTCGATCGCCGGGGATGTCAGGGACAGGACGCGGGCGGCACGCGGCGAGCGGTCGTCACGGCGGTAGGGGAAGGAGACGTTGGCCACCTCGCTCAGCAGGCGCGACCAGTGGGCCTGGGCCTCGTCGTCAGCGCGTCGTCCGTGCTCGGAGTGTTCCAGAGCGGTGCGGGCGGACAGCGGCAGCGCCGGTCGCAGACCTGTCTGCGGGTCGACTCCCGTGACGATGTTCAGCAGGACCTGACCGAACTCGTCCTGGAGCCGGCGCAGCGCCTCCAGGTCCACGATGCAGTGATGAAGGGCGACGAGCACGTACACGGCGGCGCCGGCGTCGGTGAGCACGGCGGCGCGCAACGGGGTGGTGCCGTGCCAGTCCTGCAGTTCGTCGCCGAGGGCGACGGACAGGCCGATCACGCCGTCGGGACCGAGCTCGCTCAGCTCCGCCCTGGGAAAGGGAGCCTGGCTGTCCGGGGGTCGGACATGGTGGGCCCAGTCGCCTCCGGGGAGGGGTGCCAGTGTGGAGCGCAAGGCGTCGTGGCGTGCCACGAGAAGGTGCAGCGCCTGGTCCACCAGGTGCGGAGCGAGACCGTCCGGCAGCGGCGCGAACAGCGTCACGACGAGGGTGTGGCGTTGCTCCACCGGAAGGTCCACCGCATGGTAGACGGCGTGGAAGTGTCCGCGAGGCAGGGGAACGGTGGTGGCCGGGTCAGCCGTCATGGTCCGGTCCGTCGGGCTCCTGGTGCACGGTCTGTTCGTCGTGGAGATCGATGACACGGGTGTCCGCCTGCCGCATGTGGCGGCGGACAAGGGTTTCGACGCGCTCGTCCGGGTGCAGCAGGATCGCGTCACCGGTGTCCTCGACGCGAGTGATGCCCTGGGCTCGCATGAAGTCACGCACACGCGTGGCCAGGGAGCCCCGGTCCTCGGTGATCAGGCGTTGCACGGCGGGGTCGAGGTGTGGGTGCCAGACGTCCATGAGCAGCACGACGCGTGGGGCGTCTCCGGTGTGCCACACCTCGTGTTCGAACGAGTCGTCGAAGACCAGGCATGAGCCCTCACGCCAGTGCAGGGTGCGGTCACCGACCCGCATACGGGGGCCTTGGGGCACGTGCAGGCCGAGATGCACGCGAAGCTTGGCGTTGGAGGCACCGCAGTGCGGCACTATGTGGGAGCCGGGCTGAAGGCGGGAGAGAGTCACGACGCCGGGTCCGGCGAGCGTGGCCTCGGGGATGGCCTCGATGATCCCGGCGGTGACGGGGAAGCGCTCACAGGCGTCGTCGAAGCGCTGGCCGCCTTCGTAGAAGGTGACCTGTTTCCAGTCACCGGTGCCGAGGAGCGGTTCCTCGACAGGGAGGAAGCCGTTGTCGTCCGCGCTGAGCACACGCTCCAGCTCGGCGCGGATCAGCCGGAAATTCTCCTCCAGGTACGGCACGAACCAGAATTCGGCCGGGTCGTGCACGGGCACGGGGTCGAGCGACGGCAGGTAGTGCACGGGGCGTTGCAGGGGATCGCGCCAGACACCTTGCTCCACGGCGAGCCGGGCGCAGTCCGCGGCCGCCTGCGGCTCGCCCTCGGCCAGCAGGACGTCGATCAGGTCGGCGTACCGTCGGCGCACCTGCTCACGGTGATGTGGGCGAGCCGTCCCAGCCATGTCAGGTCTCCTGTCCATTGTCCGGGGGGCCCGGGGCGGAGCGCACGACGTGCGGGCGGCGTGACGCTCGGGGTGCCCTGGTGGTCGGTCGGGTCACGCTCCCAGCGGTTCTGCGCACGAGGTCCCCCGTCCGGCGCAGCGCCAACTCGCCGCACATTAGCAAAGGGTCGATGACGACAGCCAGCCTTGTCGATCACGGCGGTGGCCCTGAAACGTTCTTGCCACAGGCATGTCGTGGCTGGCAGGCTCGGGCCAAACGGCCCCGTGATCAAGGAGCGTGCATGCCCACGGCCTTCGACGGTGTCCATGAGGCGGTCGGGCACTGGGCCCGTGTCACTCCCGATGCGGTGGCTGTGAGTTGGCGCGGCGGGCAACTGACGTATCGGGCGTTGGAGCGCCGCGCGGACCGGTTGGCGCGATCGCTCCGGACAGCGGGGGTGCGTGCCGGTGAAGCGGTCGGCATCCTGCTGGCACGCTCCCCCGACAGCGTGGTCGCACTGCTTGCGGTGTTGAAGAGTGGTGGCTGTTATGTGGCGTTGGACCCGCGTGCGCCGCTCACCCGGCGACGGGCCGTGCTCGACGCGGCGGGGGCCTCGGTGCTCGTGACGGACGGCGACGAGGGTCTGGGACGGCGCGTGCTGCGTCCGGCGACGGCGCACTGCCCCGGGTCGTCCGAGCGCACGGAGCGGGCGCCGAGGACGACGACGCACCCCGAGGCCGCGGCCTACGTCGCCTTCACCTCCGGAACGAGCGGCGCTCCCAAGGGGATTGTCGTGCCGCACCGTGCGGTGCTGCATCTGGTCGCCGATCCGGAAGCGGCCGGGGCCCGGCGTGACGACGTGGTGGTGCACGCCTCGTCACCGGCCTTCGACGCCTCCACGTTCGAGGTGTGGGCTCCCCTGGTCAACGGCGGCCGGCTGGCGTTGCCCGACTCCGAGGAGCGCACGCCCCGGGAGCTGGGGCGGGTCGTCGCCCGGGAGGGTGCGACGCTGCTGTGGCTCACCGCCGGGCTGTTCCACCGCTTCTCGGATGCCGAGTTGGGGCGTCTGCGGGGACTGCGCAGACTCCTGGCGGGCGGGGACGTGGTCTCGCCGCGGCAGGTGAACCGGGCGATCGCAGCGCTGCCGGGCGCCTCGCTGGTCAACGGCTACGGCCCCACGGAGAACACCACCTTCACGTGTCTGCACACGGTGACCGGGCCCGTGGCAGGTCCCACCGTGCCCATCGGAACGGTCCTGCCGGGCGCCGGAGCGCGGGTTGTCGACGCGGTGCTGGGCCCGCTGCCGGCCGGGCGTACCGGCGAACTGCTGGCCTGGGGCCCCGGGGTGGCCCGGGGCTACCTCGGCGATCCCCGGCTGACCGCGGAGCGTTTCGTGCCGGCCCCTGACGCGGTGGGCGGCCGGGCGTACCGGACGGGGGACGCGGTGCGCGATCGCGGTGACGGTGTGCTGGAGTTCGAGGGACGGATGGACCGGCAGGTCAAGATCCGCGGCTTCCGGGTGGAACCGGCCGAGGTGGAGGCCGTCCTGACACGGCTGCCCGGAGTGGGCGAGGCAGCGGTGGTGGCGCCCCGCCGGGACGACGGCGAGCGCGAACTGACCGCGTTCGTGGTGTACGAGGACCCTTTCAGCGACGGGTCGTTGGCGCTGAGGCAGGAGCTGGCCGAGCGCCTGCCCGACTACACGGTGCCGACCGCGGTGCGGGTGGTGGACGCCCTGCCGCTGACCGACGGGGGGAAGGTGGACCGGGCGGCACTGGAGGCGTCGCCGCCCCTGCCGCGCCGCGCTGTCGGAACCGCGTACACTCCGCCGGCGACCGGGCTGGAGAGGCTTCTGGCGGGGCTGTGGGCGGATCTCTTCGGCTTGGACGAGGTCGGTACGCACGACGACTTCTTCGAACTGGGCGGCAACTCACTGCTGGGCATGCGGCTGGCCGGAGAGATCCAGGACGTGTTCGGCGTCGAGGTGCCGGCCCGGCGGTTCTACGAGAAGCCCACGGTGGCCGCGCTTGCGTGGCTGGTGGAGGAGGCCGCGGGACCGGCCGGCGTCCCGAGGTGACGTCGGCCGGCGGCGGGGTCATCGTCCCGGCAGCCGGGACAGCGGCACTTGGTCGTCCTCGACGATCCGGGCGAGCACGGCGGAGAACCGCCGCGCCCAGTCGGACGGTGCCGTGCTCGCGTACAACTCCTTGGCCGTGAAGATCTCCGTCGCGATGGGACCGCTGCCGAAGTCGAAGGTGTCGAAGAACAGGTGGGCCCGCCAATAGGTGGTGACCGGGCCCTGTCCGTGTGCGTCGAAGTCGATCGCCGCCGCCCGTATCCCGTCCGACAGGGGGAACCCGACGGGCGGGGTGTTGTGCATGGTGAATCCCACTCGTTCCAGCGGATGCGGTCGAGTCCCGTCGTCGGTACCGCGCAACAGCCATTCGTTGGGCAGCCGCTGGGTGTCCTGACCGTCCAGGACGCGGTCCGCGGTGCGGGCCAGGACCTCGGCGAACGGTGGATCCCCGGTCAGGTCGGCGAAGACGCGCAGATAGTCGGAGTAGAGGCCGACGGCGTCCTCCATGGCGCGGCTGTGCCGGCGGGCCGTTAGGCTGTAGGTGACCAGCCGGTCGACGTCGCAGACGCGGGCGAGCATGCTGTGGAAGGCCGCGAGCAACGCGACGAAGACGGTGACGCCGTGCCGTCGGCTCAGTGCCCTTACGGCGTCGCTGAGTCCGGCCTCCAGGTGGGTGCTCAGCAGCCAGCCCTCGGCCTTCGGGCCCGGGGTGGGAGGGTGGTCGGCGGGCAGTTCCAGTGCGGGCAGGCGCGCGAGGGCGTCCCGCCAGGGAGCCAGAGCGGCGTCGAGGCGTTCGGAGGTCCAGCGCTCCCGCTCGGCACTGGCCCACTGGGTGGGCTGGAGTGGCGCGGGGCGCACGGGCAGCGGTTCGCCGGCGGCTGCGTGGCGGTAGTGGGCGGCGATGTCGGCGGCGAGGACCGACAGGGACCACAGGTCGACGGCCACATGGTGGGGCGAGACCAGCAAGGCGTGGTGGTCGGCCGCCAGGCGCACCAGGCCCCAGCGAACCGTCGTACCGCCGGCCATGTCGAAGGGGCTGGCCGCATCGTCGCGCCCGATGCGCACCAGGGCGTCCTCGCGTGCGCGGGCGGGCAGCGAGGTGAGGTCGATCAGAGGCAGGGGCCGGGACCAGGGCGGGTCGACGACCTGCATTCGGCGGCCGTCGACGAGTGGATAGCGGGTGCGCAGGCTGTGGTGGCGTCGCACCGCCGCGGCGACGGCTTCCCGCAGGGCACACGGCCGCAACGGCCCGCGCAGGCGCAGCAGGACAGGGCGGTGGTAGGGGGCGGATCCGATGCTGTGGTCGAAGTCCCACTCCCATTCCTGGTTGGCGGTCAGGGGGTGTGCGTCCAGGTCGTGGGCGTTCACCGGGCCGCTCCCCCGCCGGCGGTCCTGCCGTAGGCCACGGCGCTCCGCGCGAAAGTCTCGTTCACGCAGGCCCTCCGGCACACAGGTCGAGTTCGTCCGGAACGGCGAAGTCGAGGGCGTCGCGGCAGAAGTCGCTCCAGCCGGGGGTGTCCCCGGCGAAAACGGTCCGGTCGCCGGGGATCACGGAGGCGGTGACGGTCAGGTCGTCGTGCAGGTACACGACAGCGGAGTCGTCCTCGCCGGTGGTGTCCTGCCAGCCCGGGAAACGCCGAAGCTCCCCGAGCGGGTACGCCCGGCAGTAGGGCTGCCATGTGCCGCCGTCCCGGAAACGGGCCAGCGCGCGGGCCACGGTGGTGTGCCCCGCGGCGAGGGCGACGTCGTAGGGTGTGCGCCCGTCGGCCCCGGCACGGGGATCGGCGCCGTGTTCGAGAAGCAGGGCCACCAGTTCCGCGCTTCCCCGGCCGGCCGCCCAGTGCAGCGGGGTCCAGTCGTGGGTGTCACGCGCGGCGGGCGAGGCGTCCTCGGCCAGGGCGGTGCGGGCACCGGCGGTGTCCGCCGCCTGTACGGCCGCGAACAGACGCGCGTCGGGTTCCGGCAGGTGTTCCAAGGTCGTTCGCTCCTCGTCGTCTCTGTGGGTCGCCGGTGGCGGGGCGCTCAGGCGCGCTCGGGGGTGAGTCCCGAGTACATGGTGTATGCGAGATGGGTGATGTAGGCGCGGTGAATGGTGTCCGCCTCCATGCGCAGGGCGGTCGGTGTCTCCGCGAACCGGGCACCGCAGTCGGTGAGCACGGTGAGCCAGCGCCGGAAGTACGGGGTGTCGCGGACGTCGTGGAAGGACAGTCCCGTCAGCCGGCGGAACCGTTCGAAGACCACGCCCTCGCGGGTCATCAAGGCCCCGCCGACGGCGGCCGTCAGCCGGGAGGGTTCGTCGAGGGAGAACCGGTGGGCGAAGGTGAACCGGTCGGGGTGGCCGAGATACTCGTCGTACTTGCGGTTCTCGTTCCACAGCAGATGGTGGCCGATGATCGACTCGGCGCCGCTGCCGAAGCCGATCTTGTCCCCGGTCAGGTCGTACTTGTAGTTGCCGTCCCGGTCCTCGTGGGCGGGGTCACGGACCCAGTACCCGTGGCAGTACTCGTGGTACCCCACCGCGCGCAGCCGCTCCATGGAGAACTCGTAGGCCCGGGTCATGGCGGTTCTGTCGTGCGCCTCGATCTGTCGGCGCGTCAGCTGCATGGCCATCACCGTCTTGGGGGTTGCCCTGTAGGGGTAGACCGACACGTGCGGCGGATCCAGGGCCAGCAGTTGGTCGAAGGTCTCCCCCAGCGCATCGAGCGTCTCACCGGGGAAGCCGGAGATCAGATCCACGTTGAAGTTGTCGATGCCGCCCGCACGCAGCAGTTCCACGGCCCGCGTCACGTCGTCCGGGCCGTGGGCCCGTCCCGAAACCCGTAGCTGGTACTGGCTCAGCGATTGCACACCGATGCTCATGCGGTCGACCCCGGCCTCGCGCAGCGCCGCCACCCGGTCCTCGGTCAGGTCGTTCGGGGTGGTCTCCACCGACCACTGGCGCAGTGTGGACAGGTCGAAGGACTCCCGGACTGTTTCCGCCAGGTACGTCAGCTCCCGCGGGGTGAGCCGCGTGGGGGTGCCGCCTCCCCAGTACATGACGTCGGGACGGTATCCCAGACCGGTGAGCAGCGGCCCGTACAGCCGGATCTGGGTGCAGAGCGCATCCAGGTAATCGCGGCGTTCCTCCTCGTCGTAACGCAGCCGGCGTACGGGGATGTCCACGACCCAGTCGCAGAAGTGGCACTTGGACAGGCAGAACGGCACGTGGACGTAGATCGCGAGACGCTTGTCCGGGTCGTCCTTGACGACGTCGGCCGCCGCGGAGAGCAGCTCTCCCGGCCCCATCGCGGTCATCACGGGCTCCCTTCGCCGGAGGTGGGGACGCCGGGACCGGACAGGGCCCGTATGCGGTGGATCAGACGGGTGGTGGAGCGGTCCTCGACGTTGTCGAGCAGGTGCACCCGTCCGCCCAGTCGCGTCACCAGCGACCATTCGGGCAGGGTCTGAGGGGTGTAGTCGCTGCCTTTGACGTAGACGTCGGGACGCAGCGCCTCCAGGAGGTCCACCGGGCTGTCCCCGCCGAAGGGCACGACGGCGTCGACACAGCTCAGGGCGGCCAGGATGCGCATCCGCTCGTCCAGGGGGGTCAGCGGACGCCCGGGCCCCTTGAGCCGTCGGACGCTGTCGTCGCTGTTGACGCCGACGACGAGGAGGTCGCCGAGTTCCTTGGCGCGGCTGAGGTTGGAGACGTGCCCGGCGTGCAGGATGTCGTAGCAGCCGTTGGTGAAGACCAGACGGCGGTCGGCGCGATCGTGGGCACGCTGCCAGGCCGCGAGGCCGCCGGGGGCGATGACCTTGCCGGTGGCGCCCAGTCGTGCGGCGAGGTCGTCCGCCGTGCACACGGCGGTTTCGGGGCGGGTGACGACGGCCTCCGCGGCGGCGGAGGCCAGTTCCAGGGCGGGCGCGGTGTCGGCCCCGCAGGCGAGGGCGAGGGTGAGCGCGGCCGCGAACGTGTCGCCGGCACCGACGGTGCTGCGGATCTGCAGCCTGCGGCTGTAGGTGCGTACGGCGGGACGGTCGCGTTCGACGGCCACGGCGCCGTCGGCGCCCAGGGTGAGCACCGCGATGCGGGCTCCGGACAGGTGCAGGACGCGTTCGGCGAGCCGGCGTGGCTCTTCCAGGTCCCCGCCCTTGCCGTCGTCCGGTACGGGCAGCAGCAGCCCGGCCTCCTCGCGGCTGGGCGTCACGGCGGTGGGCCGCACGGTCCGCAGGGCGGCGATGTCCCTGGCGTCGGCGACCAGCGTCTCGGGGCCGACCGGGCGCAGCGCGGCCAGCGCGGCGACCAGGGGCCCGGACAGGAGCCCACCGCCGTACAGGGAGATCACCACGGCGTCCGCGGATGCCATACGCCCGGCCAGCAGCGCGGTCCAGCCGCCCTGGTCGAGCAGCGGGGCGACCGGACCGTCACCGATGTCGACGCGCATGAGGAGCTGTCCGCCCACGGTATGGCGGCGTTTGACGGGCGTGGTGCCACCAGGCACCCGCAGGACACCCTCGGTGCCCACGCCGGCCTCACGCAACAGCCCCACCAGGCGGTCGCCCGCCTCGTCGGCACCGCAGGCGGTCACGATCTCCACCTCGGCACCGAGGGCGGCGGCGTTGGCCGCCAGGTTGGCGGCACCGCCGCAGTGGTGCAAGGTCCGTTCGGCGCGCAGCACGGGCACGGGAGCCTCACGGGCCAGGCCATGCGCGGCGCACCGCACATAGGTGTCCAGGACGGCGTCGCCGATCACCAGCAGGCGGCGGCCGGCGAGGGTCCGGGCGAGTTGCGACAGGTCCACGGTCATGAGCGCCGGTCCCGGTCGAGGACGTGGGCGAGATGGCGGGCCATGGCGGCGACGGTGCGGGTCTCCAGGACACTGCGGACCGACAGCTCCGTCGCGTACCGCTCCTCGACGCGGTGGACGATGCGGATGGCGTGCAGGGAGCCGCCGCCGAGGTCGAGGAAGTCGTCGCCGGGCGCCACGTCGCGTTGCAGCACCTCCGACCAGATGGCACGCAGTGGTTCGACCAGCCGGTCCTCGTCGGGGGTGGTCGGGCGTCCCGTCACTTCGGCGCCTCCTTGGCGATGACGTAGCCGGGGAAGACCAGATGGGTCAGGCCGGACTCCAGCAGGGTCCCGAGCGCTTCCTCGGGGGTTTCGACGATCGG
Source organism: Streptomyces sp. E2N166 (assembly GCF_003671715.1). Taxonomy (GTDB): domain Bacteria; phylum Actinomycetota; class Actinomycetes; order Streptomycetales; family Streptomycetaceae; genus Streptomyces; species Streptomyces thinghirensis. Next base: position 877,880 of record NZ_RAIF01000006.1, read on the forward strand.
GTGCCCCCGGGTGTTGAGGCTGGTGTTGACGACCATCGGCACGCCCGTGCGGTGGGCGAAGCGTTCGATGAGCCGGTGGAAGGCGGGGTTGTCGGCGCGCTCCACGGTCTGGATGCGCGCGGTGTCGTCGACGTGGACGGCGGCGGGGATGCCGTCACGGCGGGCGGCGGCGGCCCGCAGCATGAAGGGGCTGTCCCTGATGCCGAACCACTCGGCGGCGTGTTCGTTCAGCACGGACGGCGCGAAGGGACGGAACCGCTCGCGGTGCTTCACCTGGGTGTTGAGCCGGTCGCGCATGTGCGGGTCGCGCGGGTCGGCGACGATGCTGCGATGCCCGAGGGCCCGGGGACCTATCTCCGCGGCGCCTTCGAACCAGCCGACCACGGCGCCCTGCTCGACCAGTTCGGCGGCGCGCCCGGCGTGGTCCTCGGTGACCTCGACGTGCAGGGCACCGGCGAGGGCGCGCAGGGCGCGTTCGACCGCCGGGCGGCCGTGGTCGCGCCGCCCGTACATCAACTCGGCGTTGGTGTGCTCACGTCGGGGCCGGCCGAGCACGTCGTGCCAGTACCACAGGGCCGCGCCCAGGGCGGTGCCGTCGTCGCCGCAGGCCGGGTGGAGGTGCAGCCCGGTGAAACCGGACCGGGTGAACGCCTTGTCGGTGGCGGGGGCATTGAGGGCGGTGCCGCCGCTCAGACAGATGGTGGGCGCGTAACCGTTGCGCCGGCACAACGGCTCCAGCTCGGTGAAGAGCCGGTCGACCTGTTCTTCGAGGCCCCGCTGGATGTAGTAGGCCAGGCGTGCGTTGAGCGGCCGGCCGTCGGACTCCACGACGACCGGGTCGGCGTCCGCGAGCGCGACGAGCTCGGCGAAGGAGGAGACCTTGGGCAGCGGGGCGTGCGCGCCGTCCCGTGGCGCGCCGTAGGGGGCGAGGCCCATGACCTTGCCGGCACCGACGATCGCCGAGCCGAAGAGGTGGTGGGCGACGTGTGCGTAGCCGTAGTTGGCGTCGAACCAGCTGTCGAAGTCACGTCGCAGCGGGTACAGCCGGTTGTCGCGGCCGAGGAAGGCGCGGCAGCCGGTGGGGTCGATGGCGACGCTGACCCCCGAGGAGAACGGCGAGGTGTAGAACGCGGCGGCGGCGTGCAGCAGGTGGTGGTCGGGGTTGACCGTGCAGGGGATGCGCCGGCCGCGCAGCAGCACGGTGTCGTTGCGCTGGTTGACCCAGAACTCCAGCCAGGTGTCCTTCAGGTCGCTGCCGTGCAGGGTGGTGATGTCGGGCGAGTCCATGAGATGGAGATTGCACAACAGCACATGGTCGATGTCGCCGATGTCGGCACCGGCCTGGTCGAGCAGTTCGTCGAGGTCCTCCTCGCGCAAGCCCGGGTGCTTCTTGAGGCGGGAGAGGCGCTCGGTGGTGACGAAGGCCCGTATCCGGCCGTCGGTCAGCAGAACGGCGGCGCCGTCGTGGTTGAAGTTGACGGACAGCAGCGTCCGCACGGAACCGGGCGGAGGTCCCTCGGTCATGGCGTTGCTTCCCTCTCGTGCTCGTATGAGGTGCCGAGCCGGGCGGCGACGACGGACCACACGGTGGAGACGTCCAGGTCCGTCAGGCAGTGGGGGTATCCGCCGTCCGGACGGTAGGCGGTGGCACAGCCGCGGTCGCAGCGCGTGGCCGCAGGGTCGTGGGCGGAGCGCCGCAGGGTGCGGCAGGGGTAGCGCAAGGACACCCCGTGGTGCAGGGGGTAGATGCGGGACCAGAGGTACTCGGTCGCGGTCGGGCCGTAGATGACGACCGTGGGCACGCGCAGCGCGGCGGCGATGTGCGCCGGGGCGGAGTCGTTGCCGACCACGAGGCACGCCGAGGCCAGGGCGGTGGCCAGGGCGTCGAGGCTGTGCGGCACCAGGACCAGGGGACGCTGCTCGCCCCCGGCCGCACAGGTGTCCCGCAGTGCCTCCAGTTCGCCGCGCTCGTCCGGCGAGCCGATGAGTGCCACCCGGGCGCCTTCCGCCAGCAGCCGATCGCACAGATCCGCGTACCGTCCGGCGGGCCAGCGTCGGTTCCAGTGCGGGGCGCCGCCGGGGTGGACGACGACCCGTCTCCCGTCCCCGGGCGGGAACGGGTCGGCGACCGGGGTGTACGGGAACGGCGGGACGACCCTCGCGGCGCGCAGGGGGGTGGGCAGACCGAGGGCGACTGCCAGGCCGGTGGCGTACTCGTACAGGTCGGGGCGGCCCAGCAGCGGGGGTGGCAGGCGGACCGGATGAGTGATGGAGGCGTCCCCCGGTCCGCCCGTGGGCAGGGCGACGCGGTGCGGTATGCCGGCGGCGTGGGCGTGGAAGGCGTCCAGGCCGGTGCTGTCGGGGTCGACCAGGCACAGGTCGAACGCCCGGTCGCGCAGCGTCCGCAGGAAGGCGGGCGGCGGCGCCGGATCACCGGGGGTGTGGACAGGGTCGGGGCAGGTGAGGAGGTCGTCCGCGTAGCCGTGGCGCTCCAGCAGGGTGCGGTGGGCACGGGCGGTGGACTCACCCACCACCAGGGTGAGCGTGGCGTGCGGATGGGCCTCGCGCAGCAGTTTCAGGAAGATGTTGCGCTGGACGAGGTCGCCCATGCCCGGAGCGTCCAGCCGTGCGAAGACGCACAGCCGTCGGACGCTCCCGGCGCGTTCGGGCCTCATACGGCTCATGTCAGGGGCTGTCCCACGGGAGCCGTCCGTTCCAGCCGGCCGCGGCCCCGGAGAGTGGCCAGATCGATGTCGGCGTGGCAGCGGGCGGACTCGAAGTCGAGGGTCAGGTCGCCGACGAGACGCACGGTCCCGGTGCCCGCGTCGAAGTCGGCGGCGGACACGTCGGTGGCCTCGGGGTCGACGGTGACACCCAGTTCGCTGCCGCCGCGGGTCTCGGTGAACCGCACGAGGACGTAGCCGCGTTCGAGGCTCTCGCACAGGGCGACGGCGGTGCGCTCCGGACGCAGTCCGGGCTCCACCGGATGGTCTCCCGTGGCCAGTCGATCCAGCAGGGAGGGCACCTCGTCCTCCTCCGGCTCCTGGTCGTGCGGTGCGTCCGCTTCGAGGCGGCGGGCCTGCTCCTCCATGAACAGCCGCAGGCTGAGCGGGCGCATGTCGGTCCACACTTTCTCGATGTGGTCGAGACAGGCGTCCTTGGTACCGGTAGTGCCCTCGGTCCGCCATCCGGTGGGAAGGTCCTGGTCGACGGGCCAGATCGAGTACTGCTCCTCGTGGTTGACCACCACGGCGTACGTGCGGTTGTCGTCGTCCTCGGCGATGGCTGTCATCGGTTGTGTCCCTTCGCTGGGTGTGGGGGCACGGCGCGCGTCGGCGCCTCCTGGCGATCCCGTCCGCCATGACCGGGCACTCCGAGGGACCGCCAGAGGTCGGGCAGGGGTTGCTCGGGAGCCTCGCCGACCTCGGTGATCATGTCCGAGATGGAGCGCAGCATCAAGCGAACGGCGTGTTCGTCCAAGGCCGTTGCGTTGTAGTGCAGGGTCAACGCCACGTCGTCGACGCCGTGTTCGGTGAGGTGGAGGTCGGCGTTGACCCCGTCCCAGGCGGCACCGTCGGCCGGGGGTGCGACGGCGAGCAACCGGCTTTCGTCGAACAACTCGACGGACAGGCCGAGTTCCGCGAGGGACGCCTCGTCACGGGTGAGCGAACTGCGCGGCGGGATGCGGCAGAAGTGCACGCGTGTGTCCCATACGGGCAGGGCGCCGGGGTGCCCCGCGCGGTGCAGGTGGCGCAGTTCGTCGTAGGGGACGTGGCGGACCATGGTGTCGAGCAGCCCGGCATGGGTGCGGCGCAGCAGGTCCGGGAACGTCATCCCGGCGTGGCCCTCCAGTTCGACGCCGAAGGCGATCTGGTCGGAGAGCGGGCCGATGAGCCCGTCACCTCCGTGGGTGTGGCGCAGGTCGGTCCAGGCGGCGAACACGGCGGTTGCGGTGTCCGGTGCCATCATGGCGCGCCAGGAGGCGAGCAGGGCGACGACCGCCAGATCGGCGCTGCAGCCGGCGTCCGCGGCCCGTGCGGCCAGGCGGTGCCACGCGGCACCGGGCACGGGCTTGACCTGGGTGGCGGTGACCCGGCGGTCCGGGGCTCGGGCGCCGAGGGCGGCCGCGAGGGTGCCCTGGCCCTGCCACCGCGCCAGTCGGCGAACCCACCAGGCCTTCCGGGCGGGTGGCGCCGGTCCGAGCGCGGGCGGTTGCGGGGGACGGCCGCCGGGCCGGTGGCGTCCGAAGTAGGCGCGCAGGACGGAGCCGAGGGTGGCGTAGAGCGAACCGAGGTCCGCCACGAGGAAGTGCGCGGTCATGGCGAGGACGAGCTGGTCGGGCGCGATGCGCACGACGTCGAACGTGGCCAGGGGATCGCGCCGTGGGTCACGGGGGGTGGCGGCGGCCTCGCGCAGGGTGCGGGCGCAGTCGGCGCGGTCCGCGTCCCATACGGCGACGGGTGGCGGCGTGCCGGCGGTGCGCAGCCGCAGGGTGCCGTCGTCGTCGGACAGTCGTGCCCGCAGGACGGGGTGGTGGTCGACGACGCGGTGCACGGCCTCCACGAGCCGGGTCACGTCGACGTGGCCGGTGAGGAGCAGGGCGCGGCAGCGCGCCGGGGTGCCGGAGGCGGTCTCCTCCAGCAGGGGCCAGTAGCGGCTCTGCAGTGGCCAGGGGGCCTGCGCGGGCGGGTGGTGGCTCATGGTGCGGCCTCCCCTGCCGGGCGGTCTGTGCGGACAGTCTGGCGGTCTGTTCGGACGGCCTCGCGGTCCAGCAGGCCGGCCATGGCGACGGCGACCCGTCGTTCGCCCCGGTAAGGCTCGCGGCCGTGTGCCGCGAGAAGGTTGTCCACCAGCAGGATGTCCCCAGCGCGCCACGGGACGACGCCGGCTTCGGCGGCGTAGGCGGCGCGGATGTGGGCGAGGTCGGCGGCGGGGATCGGGCCGCCGTCGCCGAAGGTGACGTGGTGGGGCAGGTCCTCCTCGTGCGGGTAGCGGGCGCGCAGCGCCGCGCGCAGGGCGGGGTCCAGACCGTCGGGGTGGAAGAACGCCGCGTGGTTGAACCAGACGTCCTCCCCGGTGCGGGGGTGGCGGGCGAGGGCCGGCTGGGTCTGGCGGGTGTGCAGAGTGCCGTCGGGGCGCCAGTGGGCCTCGATGCCTCCGCGGGCACAGTAGCTGCTCACCTCGTCGGGGTCGTCGGTGCCGAACGCGTGCTGCCAGGACAGGCCGACGCCGGGGTGGTAGGTGCGGAGGTAGCACACCCCTGTGCGGACGAAGCGTCGGACGACGGCCGGGGCCAACCGGGCGAGCACGCGCCGACAGTCGGCGAGGGGGGTACCGCCCCCGGTCCGTGCCGGCACGGTGCACTGGAAGGCCAGCAGCCCCGGGAAGGCCGACTGGTAGGCGTTCTCGTTGTGCAGGGCGATGACCTGGTCGGCCGGATGGTCGGTGGAGGTGTAGACACCGCCGCCCAGCGCGGTGCGCGGCGTGGAGCGCTCCCGGTACGGCAGCGGGTCCCCGCCCAGCGGTCGCAACAGGCGGGGCAGGTCGGCGGGCGTGGCCTGGAAGCCGCGCAGCAGCACCGCTCCATGACGGTCCAGCAGGTCGCGCAGCCGGCCGGTGTCGCGGGCGGCCCAGGCAGCCGGGTCGACGGCGCCGTCGACAGCCTCCACGACGACCGGCAGGGTGCGGCCGGCAGGGGTGGAGCCGGTCCGCACCAGGGCGGCCGGCCGCTCGTCGACCGGGCGTCGGGGCACCCGTCCCGGGCCGTGGCGCAGGCTCACTGCGCGTCACCGCCCGTGTCGGGGGCGGGGCCGCCCAGGAGGGTGTGCAGCACCACGTCGCCGACGGCGAGGTCGAGCGCCCCGACGAGAGCGCCGGGGCGTACGCCGGCCACCGGGCACAGGCCGATGCCGTGTTCCGCCGCGAGCGTCATGAGAAGTTGGCCGATGGCACCCGCCTCGTACGCGGTGAAGTGGTCGGCGAGTTCACCGTAGAGAGGCGTGACGGCCTCGGTGCGGCCGACCAGATGGAGGGCGAATCCGGCCCGTTCCGCGACCGCGCGGTTCACCTCGTGGTGGTCCTCGGGGTGCAGGGCGTGGGCGGGGGTGAGGGGGATCAGACGGTTGCGCACGGGATGGTGGTAGTAGCAGCCGCCGGGCAGTCCGTCGACGGCGCCGACTTTGACCACGGCGTACACCTGGACGGGATAGGCGCCGCCCGCGGAGGGATAGGCGCGGTGGGGTCCGTCGCCGGTGTCGGTCTCCCGTAGCGCGGCGAGGAGCGCCCCGAAGGCGGCGGCGGGCACCGGTCCGCTGCCGAAGCGGCGGACCGTGCGGCGCAGCGCTATGCGCTCCGTGTGTTCGGGGGCCAGGTCGATGCCCTCGGCGTCGTCGAGGTCGTGCCGCAGGCCCAGGCGCCGGTCCTTGAAAGCCTGGCGGTCCTGCAGACGGTCCAGTACGTCGTCCGTGGCCGGGACCGCGGACGGGTGCGCGACGGAGGCCAAGGCGGTGTCCGGGGTGTCCGCGATGTCAGCGATGTCCGCATCGCCTGTGCTGTGTCCGCTCACCAGGACGGCGAGGGAGGGGAACTGGAGTAGCTCCGGTATGTCTACGACAATGCCCAGCTCCTCCTCGACGACGGTGGCCAGGCGCACCAGGTCGACGGAGGTCGCCCCCAGGTCGAGGAGGTTCATGTGCGGTTCGATGGGGCTCACGCCGAGCAGCCGGGACGCCACCGACGCCGCCCGTTCCAGGAGTTCGGCGTCGGGGGCCGGGGCGGTCACGGCGGTGTCGACGCCGGTGCCGGGGCGGGGTGCGGTGGGGACGGAGGAAGCGAGGGCGGCCCGGTCGACGCGTCCGTCCGGCGTCGTCGGGAAGTCGAGGACGAGTTCGACACGCTCGGGCAGCAGGTAGGGGGAGACCATGCGCCGCAGGTGGGCGCGCAGTTCCTCGCCGCTGATCGCGGCGTCCGGTTCCGGTTTGACGTGGGCCACGGTCCCGGTGCCGGTGGGGCTGACGACGACGGCCGCGGCCACCGAGGCGTGTCGCCACAGGGCCAGTTCGACGTCGAGCAGGTTCAGCGGCCGTTCGTTGAGCCATATGCGGGCCGCCCGGTCACCGGCGAACTCGATGATTCCCGATGGCAGTTCGCGCCCCAAGTAGCCGCTGGGCAGCAGCGGCCCGTCCGGGTCGGACGCGTCCGGGTCGTCGTGGTGCACGCGGCCGGTCACCCAGACCGGGCAGCGGGCCAGGGAGTCCGACAGGACGCGCACCTCGCGGTGGGCCAGCGGTCCGCCCAGCGGGACCCAGCCCCAGTCCTCGTCCAGGTCCCCGACCGGCATGCAGGTGGCCCAGATGCCGGGATCGGCCCCCTCCCCCAGGTAGAGCACCCGGCCGTCGGGGCCGGCGAGGGCCCGCAGCCGTTCGGCCGTGGCACGGGGCAGCGGCTCGCCGCTGATCGCGTAACGGCGCGGCGGGACGGGCAGTGTGCCGCCGGCTCCCTCGGCGAAGTCGAGGAACATGCGGGTCAGGGTGGGCGTGGCGGACCAGGCCGTCACCGCCTGACCGGCCGCCAGGGCGACCCAGGCGGCCGGGTTGCGCAGATCGATGTCGTCGGGCAGGACGAGGGCGCCGCCGGCCGTGAGCGGTCCCAGCATGTCGTAGAGGGCGCGTTCGCCGGCCAGCGGGGTCACGCCGAGGAGACGGTCCTCACAGGTGAGGCCGAGGCGCCGGTTGACGTCCTCGACGGTACGGGCGACGGCTGCCGCGGACAGGCTCAACGGAACCGTGCCGCTTTCCGGCGCGCCGATCAGCGCGAGGGTGCCGCCGTGGGCGAAGGGGGGCTCGACGGGCCCGGCCGCATCGGGGGAGTCCGCACCGTCCACGGTCAGTACGGTGACATCGGCGTGCCAGTCCATCCGTTCGCGCAGCCAGGGCTGGGTGACGGCGACGTCCGCGCCCACGACGGCGAGTCGCTGCCAGCGGGCGGCACGGTTCAGATCCGGGGGCACCGGTACGTACGTCGCCCCGGTCCACAGCACGGCGAGCGTTCCGACGACGTGCTCCCAGCCCGGTTCGGCGCACACGGCGACCCGGCTGCCCGGCCCGGCACCCGCGTCCGCGATGCGCCGGGCGAGGCCGGTGACGCGGGCAGCCAGCTCGCGATGTGTGAGGGTGGCACGAGAACTGATCAGGGCGGTCCGGTCGGCGTACCGGACGGACGCCACGTGCAGGAGGGCGGTCACCGACGGCGGTTGCGCCGGTCCCGCAGCCTCCTGTCCGGCCGGTCCGGCCGGCAGCAGATCGTGCTGGTTACGCGTCGTACTGGACATGCGTGTCCGTTCCCCATTCGTCGTCGTCGGTCGCCAGCCGTCGCATCTGCTCGTCGAAGGCGTGGAACACGGCCTCGACGAGGCCGTCCGGAAAGACCTGGACCACGTAGTCCCAGGTGCAGGTGAGGGTCCCGGCGCGCTCACTGATCTGGTGGTCCAGGAGCACCTGCGGCGTCTGGCTGACCGCGTACACGGTCTCGCCGCGCCACGGGACGGGTTCCTCGCCGTCCGCCATCAGCTCCGGCATCAGCATGCTGGTGAAGACGACGGGCATCATGCTGTCGTGCCGGCGCCGGGGGTCCTCGCGCAGCATGCGCAGTACCTCCACGCCGCTGACGGCGCGGTGCTCCAGCCGTTCCCAGAGCCGCCGTTGCAGGTCCTGGGCACGGTCGCGGAAACGGGGCAGCGACGGGCCGACGGCGAGCAGGGTGAGCGTGGTGAAGTCGCCGATCACCTGATCGATGTCGGGGTGCACCCGTTCCCTGTTGAAGGTGGTCAGGTTGAGGGTGAAGCCGCCCTCCCTGCCGCTGAAGGTGCGCAGTACGTCGCAGAAGGCGGTGCACACCACCACCGAGGGGGTGAGACCGGCCGCCGCGGCGCGCCGGACGAGCGTGCCCCACACCTCCGGTCCGAAGGACGTGGTGAGCCGCTCGAAGCGGGGCCGGTCCACGGAGCGCGGGTGGACGCGCTGCGGGAGTTCGGGGGCCGGGGGCAGCCGGTGGGCCTCGGCTCGCCAGTACTCCAGGGCCCGGGCGCGCTGCGGTGAGGTGCGGGCCCGTTCGGCGGCCAGGACGTAGTCGCGGTAGGTCACGCCGAGCGGGGGCAGTTCTCGCTGAGGGTCCCGGTAGAAGGTGAGGAGTTCGGCGGTGAGCACGTGGACGCTGTGGGCGTCCGCGATCAGCAGGTCGAGACTGACGAAGAGCCGGGTGCGGTGCTCGTCGAGGCGGTGGGCGCGCAGGGCGAACAGCGGCCACCGGTCGGCGGGGGCGACGCGGTGCGACAGTTCTTCGCGGGTGCGGGCGTGCAGCTCCGCGATGTCCTCGGGGCTTCGGCCGCGCAGGTCGAGGTGGTCCACGGCGTAGTCGGGGACGTGCTCCAGGACGCGTTGCCGGCCGGAGGGCAGGATCACCGTCCGCAGCGAGTCGTGGCGGGCCACGAGCCGGCGCACGGCCTCCTCCAGCCGGTCGACCTCCAGGTCTTCCAGGTCGAGTTCGGCGTACGTGTGGGTG
>NZ_RAIF01000006.1:887575-908177 GCF_003671715.1 Streptomyces sp. E2N166
GGCCGAGCCAGTAGGCCTGCTGGACGTCGGTGAGGGGGAAGGGGTCGTGCCGGCCGAGCGGGTCGGGGCGCAGTTCGAGGGCCGGGCCGGGCGCCTGGCCGGGTGCCGCGGACGCGGGGGCGTCCGCGGCGGCGGCCAGCCGCTGCGCGGTGGCGGCGACGGTCGGGGCCCGGTAGAGGTCGAGGAGGCTCAGCCGGGCGCCGAACTCCGACTGGATCCGGGTCGTCAGACGCATCGCCGCGAGGGAGGTTCCGCCGAGGGTGAAGAAGTCGTCGTCCGGAGCGATGTCGTCCACGCGCAGCACCTCCGCCCAGACGGCGGCGACGCGTCGCTCCCATGCGTCCGCCCGGCACCGGGAGCCGCCGGGCGCGTGGCTGACGGGCGCGTGGCTGACGGGCAGGTCGCGCAGCCGTCCCCGGTCCACCTTGCCGTTGGACGTCAGCGGGAACTCCTCCAGCGGGATCAGGCGCGGTGGCACGGCGTGGCCGGGAAGCACCTCGGCGAGCCGTTCGCGCACCGTGGCGGGGTCCGGGGCGGCCCCGGGGCCGGAAAGGTAGTAACCGACCAGCCGGCGTTGCCGGTCGGCTGTGCTGGGGGCGACCACGACGGCGGCGCGGACGCCCGGTACCCGGGAGAGGGCGGTCTCGATCTCACCGAGTTCCACCCGGTGGCCGGAGATCTTGACCTGGGTGTCCTCGCGGCCGAGGAACTCCAGCAGGCCGTCAGGGAGGAACCGCACGATGTCGCCGGTGCGGTACCGGCGTTCCACGGCGCCGGATCCGGTGGGGCACTCCGGGAACTTCTCCGCCGTGCGCCGCGGGTCACGCCAGTAGCCCAGCGCGACGCCCCGGCCGCCGATCTGCAGCTCGCCGGGCACCCAGTCGGGACGCGGCCTGCCGTGGTCGTCGACGACGTGCACGGTCTGGTTGTCCAGGGGCAGGCCGTAGGGGATGCTGCGCCAGGCCGGGTCGACGCGTTCCACGGGGTACCACACGGACCAGATGGACGCCTCTGTCGCGCCGCCCATGCCGATGACGCGGCAGTCGGGTGCGACCGAACGCAGCCGGCCGGGGAGGTCCAGCGGAATCCAGTCGCCGCTGAGCAGCGCCACGCGCAGGCCGGCCGGGGCGGTGGCCGCCGAGCCGTCGGCGTGCTCGGCGTACTCCACGAGGAGGCCGGCGAGGGCCGGCACGGAGTTCCATACGGTCACTCCGTGGCGTCGCATCAGGTCGGCCCAGTGGGCGGGGCTGGTGCGGCGGCCGTGCTCGGGCAGCACGACCGCCGCGCCCGCGGCCCAGGTGCCGAACAGGTCGTACACGCCGAGGTCGAAGTGGAGGGAGGACACCGCCAGCACGCGGTCGGCGGGGCCGACGCCGAAACGGCGGTTCACGGCGACGATCGTGTTGACGGCGCCCGCGTGATCGATGACGACGCCCTTGGGAACGCCGGTGGAACCGGAGGTGTGGATCACGTAGGCGAGGTCGCCGGGTGTGCAGTGCTCGCCGGGCGCGCCGCCGGAGCCGGCGGTGGTCAGACAGTCCTCCACGGCGATGACGCCGACGCCGCCGGTGCCGGGGAACGCGGCCCGTCCGGCACGTTCGACGAGGACGTGCCGGACGCCGCTGTCCTCGATCAGACGCCTGGTGCGCCGGGCGGGCTGGTCCGGGTCGAGCGGCAGGAAGGCCGCCTTGCCCTGGAGCACTCCGAGGGCGGCGACGGCCTGTTGCCATCCCTTGCGTGCGGCCACGGCGACGAGGTCACCCGGGCACACGCCCCGGTTGTGCAGAGCCCGGGCCACGGCGAGGGAGGCGTCGACGAGTTCCCGGTAGGTCAGCCGCACGGTGTCGGTGATCACCGCCGGGTCGTCGGGACGGGTGCGGGCCGTTTCGTTCACGAGGTCGTGCAGACAGGTGTCGGGGACGGGCGCCTCGGTGCGGTTGACGGCGGCCCGGCGGGCGGTCTGCCCGGCCGGCGGCTCCGGTGCCGGCAGCGCGTCCCAGTCGGGGTGCTCGGGATCGGACAGCCGGTCCAGGAAGGCCGCGTAGGCGGAGAAGGCCTCGTCGAGGAGGCCGCTCGGGAAGAGGGCGTCGACGGCGTCCCAGTTGTACTCCAGCGCACCGTCCACCTCGGCGACCTGGTGGTCCAGGCCCACCTGGGGTGTCTGGCTGACGGCGTACACCACCGGGCCGAAGGGCTGACCGGCACCCGGCTCGGCCCGCCCGGGGCGGGGGCGGGAGGTCACCAGGTTCGACGTGAAGACGACCGGGGTGACGGCCCTGGGTTCCTCACCGTGTTCCCTGAGCCATTCACGCATCACGGTGACGCCGCTGACCTGGGCGTGGTCGAGGTCGTCCCAGAGACGGCGCTGGATGCGCCGGGCGCGTCCGGCGAAGGCACCCGGCTCGCGGTGGTCGACCTCCAGGGGGATGAGGGAGGTGAAGTCACCGATGACGGCGTCCACGTCGGGGTGCTCGACGAGCCGGTCGAAGAAGGTGAGCATCAGGGTGTAGTGAGGCCGGCGGCTCCAGAGGGTCACGATCTCGGCGAAGGCGGCGAGCAGCACGCCGGACGGGGTGAGGCCGTGCCGCAGGGCCCGCTGCTTCAGCCGCGCCCAGCGCGCCGGCTCCAGGCGCGCGGCGCGGCGGTGGAACTCGGGTCGGTCGACGTCCTCGGGGGCACGGGCGAACGGGAGTTCCGGCCCGGGCGGCAGGTCGGGGAGGCGGTCGCGCCAGTAGGCGGCGGCCTGCCGGTGTTCCGTACCGTCCCGTTCGGCGGCGCGGGCGAGGACGCAGTCGCGGAAGGTCAGGGCGAGCGGCGGGAGCTCGGTGTCGGGAGCCCGGTAGACGTCGGCCAGTTCGGCCAGGAGCAGGCCGAAGCTGTGGGCGTCGCAGACCAGGGAGTCGAGGCCGATGTGCAGGAGGGTGGTGGTACCGGGCAGCAGGGAGGCCCGGACGTCGAACAGGGGCCAGCGGTCGGCGGGCAGCACTTGGTGCGACATGGCCGCGCGGGTGGCGCGCAGGGCCTCTTCGGCCTCGGCCTCCGGAAGTTCGCGCCGGTCGTATGTGACGACCTCGTAGGCGGGCACCTTCGGCAGGACGCGCTGGGTGCCGTCGGCGTCGATCACGGCCCGCAGCATGGGGTGGCGTTCGATGATCCGGTGCAGTGCGCGGGTGAAGCGCGGCACGTCGAGCCCCTGGGTCGCCATCTCCACGTAGCCGTAGGTGGAGACGTTGCCGAGTTCCACGTCGGCGGAGCGGCCGATGTAGTAGGCCTGTTGCACCTCGGTGAGCGGGAAGGGCGCGTGGTGGTCGTCGGGTGCCGTAGGCACGGGCTCCACTCCCGGGCCCGCGGTGGGAGCGTGGCGGGTCGTGGCGCTGATGCGGGCGCCCAGGGCGCGAGGGGTGGGTGCCTCGATGAGGTCGCGCAGTGCGATGCGGGCCCCGGTGCGGGCGCGCAGCCGGTGGACGGCGCGCACGGCCAGGACCGAGTGGCCGCCCAGCTCGAAGAAGTCCTCGTCGAGGCCGACGTGGCCGTCGGCGTCGGGCAGCAGGGCGCCGAAGACCTCGCACACCAGCCGGGTGGTGCGGGACGCGGAGGAGGCCGTGTCGTGGGTGTGCGCTGTTCCCGTCGGCCGACCGGCGGGGCCGGACGGGGTGGGGCGGCCCGGCCCGGGGTCCGCGGCGGCGAGTGCCGCACGGTCCAGCTTCCCGCTGGGGGTGCGCGGCAGGGCGTCGACGGCGCGCAGCCGGGAGGGTATCTCGTGTGCGGGCAGCCGGCGTGCCAGGGCGCGGCGCACCGCTGTGCGGTCGAGCGGTCCGTCGGTGATCAGCAGGGCCGCGAGGATCGGCGCGCCATCGGCGTCCAGGGCGGGATGAACGGCGGCCTCGCGGATGCCGGGCAGGGTGCACAGGGCCCTTTCGACGGCGGTGGGTTCGACGCGCATGCCACGGATCTTCAGCCGGTCGTCGGTGCGGCCGAGGTGTTCCAGGGTTCCGTCGGGGCGGCGGCGGGCCAGGTCACCGCTGCGGAAGGCGCGGGCGCCGGGCGGTCCGGCCGGGTCGGGCACGAAACGCTCGGCCGTGGCGGCGGGCCGTCCGTGGTAGCCGCGTGCCAGTCCGGCACCGCCGACGAGCAGTTCGCCCGGGACGAGATCGTCGACGTGGTGCCCTGTCGCGGGGTGCGTGACGTGCACCCGGACGCCGTCGACCGGTGTTCCGATCGGCACGACCGCGTACGGGGTGTCGGGAGCGAGTTCGGCGGCGGTGGCGTCCGCCGCGACCTCGGCGCTGCCGTAGAGGTTGAACAGCCGAGTTCCGGGAACGGCCTGCGCGAAGCGGCGCGCCAGGGTGGGGCCGGGGGCCTCGCCGCTGGTGACGCACAGGCGCAGCGGTGCGAGCCGGGTCGCCAGGTCGCGCACCGTGGCCAGGAGCGGTTCCAGCAAGGAGGGCACAGTCAGCAGCCGGGTGGCCCGCCGGGTGGCCAGGTGGTCGGCGAGGGCGGTGGGGTCGGCACCGCTGTCCGGCCCGACGATGTCCAGGCGGGCGCCCTCCAGCAGGGGCGCGAAGACCTCGGCCACGGCGTCCACGAAGCCCAGGGGGGCGCGGACGGCGCAGGTGTCGTCGGGGGCGTACGGCATCGTCCGGGCCGCCCAGCGGCAGCGGTTGACGAGGCCGGAGTGCAGGCCCACGACGCCCCTGGGCTCGCCGGTGGAACCCGAGGTGTGGATCACGTAGGCGGCCTGGGCCGGGTGGACGGGCAGGCGCAGGTCGTCCGACCGGAGCCGGTCGAGCCCGGCCCGGTGGGTGTCGAGCAGCACGGTGGGCAGGGCCGCGCGGGGACCGTCCCAGCCGGCGGCGAGCGCCTCGGTGGTGATCAGGCAGGAGGGGCGGGCGTCGCGGAGCAGGGCTGCGACGCGCCGCGCCGGGAAACCGGGGTCCAGGGGCACGAACGCGGCCCCCGCCTTGAGCACGGCCAGCATGGCCAGGACGCTTTCGGCGGAGCGCTCCAGTCGCAGCGCCACCCGGTCCTCCGGGCCGACGCCGTGCCTGCGCAGCAGACGGGCGAGGCGGTTGGCCGCGGCGTTCAGGCCGCGGTACGTCAGGTGGCGGGTGCCGTCCACGACGGCCACGGCGTCGGGGACCTCGGCGGCCCGCCGTTCGAAGATCCGGTGGACGACGGCGGTGTGGTCCGCCTCGTCGGGGGCGCCGGCGGGGCGCGCCGTACGGACCACCCCGGTCGTCGGCTCGTCCGGGGCGTCGGCGAGGGCGTCCAGGGCGGTCATCAGACGGGTGCCGAGGGCGCGCGCGGTGGCGCGGTCGAACAGGTCTCGGTCGTACTGGAGGGCGAGCTGCCAGGCGTCGTCGTGGTCGCGGAGCTCCAGCGTGAGATCGAACTCCGCTCCGCCGAGGGGGACGTCGACCGGTTCCGCACGCAGCCCGGGCAGGTCGACGGCTCCCACCGGCTGCTGCCCCACACACAGGACGTTCAGGGGACGTGCGAACGCGGCGCGGTCGCCGGTGCGCCGCAGTTCCTCCAGCAACACCTCGTACGGCAATTCCTGGTGGGCGAGGACGTTCAGGGTCTCGTCCCGCACGGCGCGCAGCAGCCGGCGGGGTGTGGGGTGGGAGCCGGTGTCCAGCCGCACGGGCAGCACGTTGGCGAAGTAGCCGACGAGACCGCTCAGTTCCGGCCGTGTGCGACCGGCGACGAGGGTGCCGACGGCCAGGTCGCGCCGGCCGGTCACGGAGGCCAGCACGGTCAGCAGCGCCGTGGTGGCGACCATGAAGGCGGTGGCGCCCTCGGCGGCGGCGACGGCCCGCAGCGCGGCGAGGCGGGGGCCGGTGACCGTCCACACCTCGGTGCCGCCGCCGGCCCGCGGGGTATCCGGCCTGGCGCGGTCCCAGGGCAGTGGGGGTACGGCGTGCTCGGCGATCCGGGGGCGCCAGAAGTCCAGCAGTCGTTCCCGGTCGGCACCGTTGGCCCGTCGGCGCTGCCAGATCGCGTAGTCGGCGTACTGGACGGGCGGTTCGGGCAGTGCGCAGGGGTGCCCGGCCAGGGCCTCTCGGTAGTGCGCGGCGAACTCTTCCACGAGCACGCCCAGCGACCAGCCGTCCGTGACCGCATGGTGCGCGGCGAGCAGCAGGACGTGCTCGCGTGGGCCGAGCCGGAACAGGACGGGGCGCAGCAGCGGTCCCGCGGCGAGGTCGTAGGGGTGCAGGGAGGCGGCGCGCAGCGCCTCGGCGAGGAGCGCTTCGGGCGGCGGGTCGCCCGCGGCGGCGGTCATGTCGATCAGGGGCAGGTCTTGCGGGGCGACGGGCCGCACGACCTGGCGGCCTTCGGCGTCGAAGACGGTCCGCAGCACCTCGTGCCGTCGCACGAGGTGGTCGACGGCGGTGCGCAGGGCGGCGGGGTTGAGCGTGCCGCGCAGCCGTACGGCGGCACCGTAGCGGTAGGCGTGCTGGCCGAGTTCGGACAACACCCACATCCGCTCCTGGCCGAAGGAGGGCGGCGCGGGACGGGCCGGGTGGGGGCGGCGCGGGATGCCGGCGCCGCTCTCCTCCTGCCGCTGCCGGAGCAACGCCTCCAGCAGCTCGCGCCGTCCGGGGGGCAGCGCCGCGATGCGGGTGCGGAGGTCGTCGGCGGTGGTGCCGTCAGACACGGACGCTCCTTTCGTGGGCGGCGCGCCCGGCCTGCCGGAAGACGTCCGTCAGGAGGATCGTCCCGGCGACCAGTTGCACGATCGGGTCGTGGACCGCGCGCCGCGCCGCGGGCAGGGCACGCAACCGGTCGAGCCAGGCCAGGACGGCCCGACGGTCGAAGAACGGACTGTCGTCGAGCGCGGCCGGGGTGATGGCGCCGCGGAGGGCGGCGAAGGCCGCCTCGTCGGCGATCGCGGGCGGTGCCATGAAGCCGCGCTTGCGGCCGCCTCGGACCTCGGCGGTGAGCAGCCGGGTGCCGACCGTGGCGCGCAGGAGGTGTTTGGTGTGGCCGTCGTGGGCGTACCACTGGGGCGGGGTGCGCCGGAGCACGTCGAAGAGCCCCTCGTCGAGGAAGGGAAGCCGGACCTCGACGCCGTGCGCGGCGTCGAGCCGTTCGGCGGTCAGGATGTAGTTCGCGAACCGGCTGCGGGCGAACAGGTACAGGGACCGGTGCAGTGGTGTGCGGTCGGCGAGCCGGTCCCCGGCCTGGGCCAGGAGGGCGGCGGCGCTGTCGTGTTCGCGGGTCAGCCGGGCGAAGTCGGGGGTGAGCAGGGCGGCGATCGGCCGGGCGACGGTCGCGTGACGTTCGACGATCCAGGAAGGGACGAAGCCGAGATCCGCCACGAGGGTGCGCAGATGGCGGGGCAGGCCGGGGGTGTCCGTCAGCTGCGCGTACGCGGCGCGGGTGCGCGCCCGCTGTGCCGGATCCAGTGTCAGGGCCAGGTCCTTGCCGAACTGCGGGTAGCCGGCGAGGACTTCGTCGCCGCCCTCCCCCGCCAGCGCGACCTTGTGGCCCGCCGCGGCGATGGCGCCCGCGTGCACGGACCGCGCCACGCCGTGCGGGTTCTCCTGGACCATCTCGCCGGCGTGCAGGGTCTGCATCAGCCGGTCGAGGTGGCCGTCGGAAGTGTGGTGGACGACCTGGTGACGGACGCCGAGGTGGTCGGCGGTGCGGCGGGCGAGGGCGCTCTCGTCGAGGCCGGAGCCCTCGAATGCCACCGTGAAGGCGGTGATGTCACGGGTACGGGCGGCCAGCGCGAGGACGGAGGAGGAGTCCAGCCCTCCGCTGAGGTGGCAGGCCAGGGGCCCGTCGACGTCCGTGCGCCGGAGCACGGCCTGGCTGAGGGCGGCCTCCACCGCGTCCAGGTGGGCGGACCGGCCCTCCTCGCGGACGTCGGCGAACTCCTCTGCGCGGGGGTAGTCGATGTCCCAGTACCCGCGCAGGCGCAGCCCGCCGGCGTCGGCGTGCAGCAGACAGCCCGGGGGGACTTGGCGCACCGCCCGTACGGGCGTGGCGTCCGGCCCCATCGCCAGGTTCAGATGATCGGCGAACGCCGCCGTGTCCCATTCGGGGGACACGCCGAGGGCCAGGAGCGCCTTGATCTCGGAGGCGATCAGCAGCCGGCGGCCCAGGCGCGCGTAGTAGAGCGGCTTCACACCGAAGCGGTCGCGCACGGCGGTCAGTTCCGCACGCCGCTCGTCCCAGACGACGAACGCGAACTCGCCGTGCAGTTCGTCCAGGGCCCGTTCGCGGTGCGCATGGAACAGGTGCAGGGCGACCTCGCTGTCGCTGCCGCTGCGCACCGCCACGCCACGGCGCCGCAGCCGCTCGCGCAGCGCACGGTGCCCGTAGAACTCGCCGTTGGCGACGATCCAGAGGCCGTCGTCGGCGACGCCCATGGGCTGGGTCCCGCCCGCGGGGTCGTTGACGGCCAGGCGGGTGTGGCCCAGCACGGCCCGTCCCGTCGGTGAGACCCACACCCCCTCGCCGTCCGGCCCCCTCGGACGCAGCACCCGCAGGGCGGGAGCCACGGCGCCCGCGCCGAGCGAGCCGCCGAAGTCCACCGCGGCGACTATTCCGCACACGGCGTCATCCTTCGCTCCGGTCGTCGACGTCCGGCCGGGCGGTGCCCAGGGCGAGCAGCAGCGCACCGTCCGGGCCGTCGTTCCGCGTCTCCCGGCGCAAGGCGGCCTCGTACGTCACACACCCGTCCGCGGGCCAGGGGTGGGCGCGCCCGTCGAGCCGGAGGCGGACACCTGACGTGCCGGAGAGGGGGAGCAGGGTGGTCGACCGCAGCGGGGAGCCGCCGGAGGTGGCGGCGTCACTGCCGGCGGGCCACCATTCGAGGACCGCGGTCCCGTCCCGGGCCGCGCCGATCTCGGGGATCGCGGCGAGCACGTCCAGGGTGGCCGGAAAGTGGGCCTCGCTGCCGGTTGCGGGCCGCCCGTCCGTCCACAACGGCAGCGTGCGGGGGGCCGCGCCGGGTGCGACGCGGTCGCGCCAGGCGGTCGCCTCGGCCGCCATCCGGGCTCGGGACGCCGCCAGCCGGCCGGCGAACCAGGGATCGGGCAGCACGGTCGCGGGCGCCGCGGTACGGACGGGGACCAGGCCGGCCGTGCCGGGCACGGCGGGGCCCGCGGGCGGGGCGCCGGAGCCCTGCCGTGGCCCCGGAGCCATCACCCGGCGCAGCCGTTCGGCCTCGGCGGCGCGCTGCGACTCGGTGGCGAGGAACAGGGCGTGATCGGCGAAGGACTTCTCACGGGTCACCCGATGACGTTGGTAGGTCTCGTCGAAGGGGGCCTTGTAGTCCTGGTAGTGGCGATGCTCCACGAACACCCCCGGCACCGGGTGGCAGCGCTCCAGGCGCAGGGCGATGTCGAAGACCCACCG
The DNA here is from genome assembly GCF_003671715.1 of Streptomyces sp. E2N166. Taxonomy (GTDB): domain Bacteria; phylum Actinomycetota; class Actinomycetes; order Streptomycetales; family Streptomycetaceae; genus Streptomyces; species Streptomyces thinghirensis. Next base: position 896,945 of record NZ_RAIF01000006.1, read on the forward strand.
TTCCACCTCCCACTGCTGGAAGACGGTCGGGGTGAAGTAGCCGAGGGTGTCGTACCAGGTGCGGGTGACGATCGGGAAGTCGCGCCCCCCGTCGGTGTACTGGCCGTCGTCGAAGTACAGGCACAGCACGTCGTCGCCGTGCAGGGCGGTCAGCTGCGTCACCCGGTTGTCCAGGGTGGTGTCCCAGCCGTGGTCGACGTAGAGCTGGTCGTCGTTGGCCATCATCAGCAGATCGCCCCTGGCCCGCGCGGCGAGCGCGTTCCATGCCTGCGGCACGCCCTCGGGGGGACCCACGACCAGCCGGCACGCACCCAGACCCGGCCAGATTCTCGCGGTGCGGGCGAACATCCGGCGGTACCCGGGCAGCGCGGGGTCGTCCTCGTCGACGTAGACCATCACCTCGACCCGGCCGGGCTTGACGGCGGTGCGGTGGACGCTGCGCAGGAAGGAGCCCAGGTTGCCGACGCGGCCCCGGCTCGGGCACAGCAGGGACAGCGCGCGGTCGGGTCCGGCGTGCGGCACCGGACGGTGCGTCAGCCGGGACCAGTGGCGCCGGGGTTCGAGCCGCAGCCAGTAGGTGAGGTCGCGGCGCACGGCGAGTGTGGTGTTGACGACGTCGAGGACCGGGCTGTGCCCTCCCTGGTCGCGCAACAGGGCGGTCGCCAGATCCTGGAGGCTCCTGTCACGCCGGCCCGGCAGATGGCCGAGCAGCAGCCGGGCGAGCGTCCGGTCCGGGCGTGTGCCGTCGTGGTCAGACACCGGCTCGGGTCCTCTCCCCCGCCACCCGCTCGGCGACCCAGTGGTAGGTCTCGCGGATGCCCTCCGCCAGCGGAACGCCGGGAGCCCAGCCGAGCAACTCGCGGCACAGAGTGTTGTCGGAGCTGCGGCCCAGCGGTCCCACCGGCTGGTGCGGCGCGAAGCTCATCGCGACCTCCTTGCCCGCGGCGTCCGCGATCAGGCGTACGGCGTCCGCGATGGTGACGCGTTCGTCCGAGCCGATGTTCAGCGGCACGGTGACACCGGAGGCGGCGAGGCGCGTCAGGCCCTCCACGCAGTCGTCGACGTGACAGAACGAGCGGGTCTGCGTCCCGTCGCCCCACACCTCGATCGTCCCGGCGTCCCCGTCGATGGCGGCGACCTTGGCGCACAGCGCCATCAGTGCCTTCGCACGCGGGCCCGACCAGGCGGCACCCGGCCCGTACACGGTGTGCAGTCGTGCGACCTTGATGTCCATCCCGTAGGCGTCGCGGTAGGTCTCGCACAGCATCTCGCCGGTGAGCTTCTCCCAGCCGTACGACATGTCGGGGTCCGCGGGGAAGACCTGGTCCTCACGCAGGGCGGGGCTGTCCGGACGGGTCTGCAGATAGCGGGGGTAGACGCAGGCCGAAGAGGCGTAGACCAGCGTGGTGACGCCTGCGGCCCGGGCCGCCTCGACGGTCTGGGTGGTGATGAGGAGGTTGTCCCGGAGAATCTCGGCGGGAGCGTGGTGGGTCCAGCCTATGCCGCCCATGTTGGCGGCGAGGGCGAACACCACGTCGGTTCCCTCGACGGCCCGCCGGCACTGCTCCGCGTCGCGCAGGTCGGCCTGGACGAACTCGTCGGCGGGCGCGGGACGGCGGCCCGCGGCCCGCACCCGGTGACCGTCGCGGCGCAGCCGTTCGACGAGCCGGCCCGCGATGAAGCCGGAGGCTCCGGTGACCAGAACACGGGTCATGTCCCGCCCTCTCGTGCGTCGTGGTCCGCCGGACGCCGGCGCGCCGCGCCGAGCAGGTCCCGTGCCTTGGCGCGGCGGGCGAGGACGGCCCGGTCGCGGGCGGCGGCGAAGCGGTCCGCCAGCGCGGCACGCACCCTGGCGGGAGCAGGCGCGGCCCCCGTGACCAGCAGCTGCGCGCAGGCGCGCAGGTCCCCGACGATTTCGTCCGCCTGTGCGGCGGAGACCTTCGTGGCGTCGTGCCGCAGCCGTACGACCAGGCCCTTGTGCGTCGCCACCTCGACGACCAGGGGGTAACCCTCGTCGACGACGACGTCGACGTGGTCGACGACCAGTCCGGCGACCCTGGTGCCCGGCACCAGCCAGGTGGGGAAGTTCTCGACCACGAGCAGGGAGTCGAACAGCCGGTCGTACCCCGACCGGCGCAGCACCCGGCTCAGCGCGGTGCCCGAGAAGCGCCGGGACTCGGCCAGCCGGCTCTGCAGTGCCCGCAGCCACTCCCCCGCCGTAGCTCCCTCGTCGGTCACCCGGGTGAGCAGGGTGTTGACGAACATCCCGACGCGTTCCCCGGCACCGGGCAGGGCCGGGTCGCGACCGGACACCGTCAGTCCGAACAGGGCCTCGTCGGCGCCGGTCCGAGCGGCGGCCACCATGCCCCAGCAGGCGGTGACGACGGTGGCGACGGTCACACCGGTGCCGGCCGCGAACGCCTCCAGGGCGGTGACGAGGTCGGCCGGCCAGACATCGGTGGCCACCGCACGGCCCTGGTCCTGCGGCTCCTCTGTCTCGTCCCGCTCCGGTACCAGCAGGGTCGGCCGCGCCCCGGCGAGCAGACCGCGCCAGTGGTCCTCCTCCTCGGCCGCCGGTACCGGGGTGAGGGGCGTCTCGGGGGCGGGGGCGGCCTGGACGAGCGGTGTGGCCGAGTCCTGGAGGGTGCCGGCGACGAGGCCGGCATAGTGCTCCAGGACGTCACGCAGCACGATCTGCTGCGACCAGCCGTCCAGGACCAGGTGGTGGTGCGTCCACACCATGCGGTGCCGGTCCTCGGCCTCCCGGAACACGCCGACGCGGGACAGGGGCGGGCGTTCCAGGTCGAAGCCGGCCGCGCGGTCGCGGCGCAGGTGCTCGGCGAGGGCGGCCTGTGCGTCGCGGCCGCGCCAGTCCTCCTCGGTCCAGGGCAGGATCGCCGTGGGGGCGATCCATCGGCGCGGCCCGTCCGGTCCGCTCAGCCTGAACGCGGTGCGCAGGGCGGGCTGCCGGGCGAGCACCGTCTCCCAGGCGCTGCGCAGCAGCGGCAGGTCGACCGCCCCGGTGACCAGGCAGTGGGCCTGGACCAGGTAGCCGTCCCGGTGCCGGCCCGATGCCAGCGAGTGGTAGAGGATGCCCTCCTGGAGAGGTGTGAGAGGCAGGCCGCCGACGGGTTCGGCGGCGACGGGTGCCGGCCGGGCCGAGGACGGGACGTCGCGGAGCCGGTCCTCGGTCAGGGCGAGTCCTGCGATGGTACGGGCCTCGAACAGGTCCCGCGCCGAGATGTCGAGACCGGCTTCGGCCGCGCGCGCGACGATGACGATGGCCAGCACCGAGTCGCCGCCCAGGGCGAAGTAGTCGTCCGTCACCCCGACGTGCGGCACGGCCAGCGCCTCGGCCCAGATGCCGGCCAGCACGGCCTCGGCGGCATGGCGCGGCGGAATGTGGTGGCCGGCGTCGGGCTGCGTGCCGGGCACCTCGTCGGCGAGCCAGAGGCCGAGCAGTTCCTCCTGCTCCCGGGTCAGTGCCGCGTCGTCGTGGCTCATGTCCGGCTCCGTCCGCCGCGCCGGGCGGCCCGTGCGGCAGCGAGCCGGCTGCGCACCTCGTCCGAACTCATCTGCCGTACGCGCTCCAGCAGTTCGTCGCGGCGCTGCTCGGGCGACGGCAGCATGGCGCGGTCCACCTTTCCGTTCGGTGTGTACGGCAGTTCCGGCAGCGGGACATACCGGTGCGGAACCAGGTACGCGGGCAGCCTAACCGACAACCAGTTCATGATCGAATTCCCGTTCGGGCCCTGACCCACCGTCACCGGCACTACGTACGCCACGAGTTGGCGCCCCACGAGGGCGACGGCCGCGGCACGGATGCCGGGGTGGGCACGCAGGGCCGCCTCGATCTCACCGGGCTCCACCCGGTGGCCGGCGACCTTGATCTGATCGTCGTGGCGTCCGTGGAAGACGTGCAGCCCGTCGTGGCGGCGGGAGACCAGGTCGCCGGTGCCGTAGGCGCGGGCCCCGGAACGCAACGAGACGGGGTCGGGCACGAACGCCGCGGCGGTGGCGGCGGGCCGGCCCAGATAGCCGCGGGTCACCCCGCGACCGCCGACGTGCAGTTCGCCCACGGCGTGTGCGGAGGCAGGCAGCCGGGCGCGCATCACGGTCAGCGTCGCGCCCGCCGCGGCGACGCCGATGGGGACGCGCGAGTCCGCCGGCGCGTCGGCACAACGGTGCACGGCACAGCCGACGACCGTCTCGGTGGGTCCGTACTCGTTGAAGACGGTGGCCGAGGGAGCCACGCGGCGCCAGGCGTGCACGGTGCTCGGAGACAGTTGCTCGCCGCCGACCACGACGGCGCGCAGCGCCGGCGCACCGCGCGGGCCGATCTGCTCGGCCAGGGCGTCGGCGTGCGCGGGAGTGACCTTCAGCAGGGTGTGCAGACCGGCGCGCAGGGCACGGCCGGTGGCGGCCGGGTCGTCGGAGCGCAGCAGGTCGACTGCGCCACCGGTGGTGAGGGGGGCCAGCAGGGTGGTGACGGTGAGGTCGAAGGAGAGCGGGGAGTGCACCAGTGACCGGGTGCCGGCGTCGATGCCGTACTCCTGGACGGCCCAGCGCAGGTAACCCGCCAGACCCCGGTGCGGTACGCCGATGCCCTTGGGGCGGCCCGTGGAGCCGGAGGTGAACATCACGGTGGCCAGGGCTTCCGGGTGTACGGAGGGCTCGTCGCCGCACCCGGCCGGCGCGGGGGCGTCGGTACGCAGGACGGCTACGTCGGCGGGCAGCCGTCCGACACGTTCGCCGGGTGCGGCCAGGTACAGCCGCGCGCCGGCGTCGCCCAGGAGGTCCGCGACGCGCGCGGCGGGCCATCGGGGATCGACGGGCAGACAGGCCGCACCCGCGCGCAGAACGGCCAGCAGGGCGACGACGGTCTCCGGGCGCCGGATGCCGTGCAGCGCGACCACGTCCTCCGGGCCCACGCCCCGGTCGCGCAGCGCGGAGGCGAGCCGGCCGGACGCGGCCCACAGTCCCGCGTAGCTGAGCTGGTCGCGGCCGTCGCTCACGGCCGTGCGGTCGGGATGACGCCGGGCGGCGGCTTCGACGAGCCGGTGGACGGGCACGAACGCGGGCTCGTCGGCGGGTCCTTGCGGGGCGGGGAGCAGACCGGCGTCCCAGCGGGCCCGGGGGTCCGCGGCCAGGGCGGTGAGGGCGTCGGCGTAGGACTCGGCGAGGGCGGCGGTCTGCTCTTCGGAGAATTCGCGGGGATCGTGTTCGAGCAGCATCCTGAGCCGGCCCGTGCCCGCCTCGACGTTGGCATGGGCGGTGAGCGGGACGTACGTCTGGTCCGGAGCCCGGACGCTGGCCGGATCGAGGGCCGCCTCGGCGGGCACCTGTTCGTAGAGGTGGAAGTGGGTGTAGACGAACAGCGTGTCGAAGAGCCGGGCGGCGCCGTGCTCGCGTTCGAGCCGGGCCAGCGGATAGCGGCGGTGGGGCAGGATCTCGCGTTCAGCCGTGTGGGCGGCGCGCACCAGTTCCGCCCAGGTGCCGGACCGCATGGGCAGGCGCAGGGGGACGATGTTGTTGAAGAGCCCCACCACGCGGTCCCCGTCAGGGCCTTCGGGACGGCCGTTGGTCTCCAGACCGGTGGTCACGTCCTCGGTGCCGGCGGTCACCCGGACCACCCTCAGGTGCGCGGCGAGCAGCACCGACTTGAGCGGGACTCCCAGCTCCCGGGCCACCGCATGCAGTCGTTCGGTGACCCGGTCGTCCACGGGCAGCACCGAGCGCCGCACCCGAGCGGGGCCGGAGCGGGGCACCGGTTCCCAGCGGGGCAGGCGGCAGGGGACGGCACCGGCGAGCGTACGGGTCCAGAAGTCACGGTGCTCCGGCTCCTCCAGGGCACGGCGCTCAAGGGCGACGAAGTCCGCGTAGCCGAGCCGTGGCGCGGCTGCCCCGGGGGAACCGGGCCGGGCGGCCTCGCCGAGGACCTCGGTCACCACGGTGGCCGTGCACCAGCCGTCGAGGCCGAAGCTGCTGACCGTGAAGTGGTGGTGGTCGCCGACGTCGTGTGCGGTGAACCGGATCAGCGGCCCGCGCGAGGTGTCGAAGGGCCGTCCACGCTCCTCCTCCAGCCAGGAAGCCAGGTCCGCTTCGGCCGCCGCCGGGTCGAGGCCGGTCAGGTCGCGCACGGTGAGGGGGCAGTCCAAGTGCGGATGGACCAGCTGGAGGGGTTCGGGGCGGGCGGCCGGGTCGAAGGAGGAGCGGAGATAGCCGTGCCGGCGCATCAGCCGTCGGACCGCGGTGCGCAGGGCGTCGGCGTCCAGGGGACGGTTCACGGTCACGGTGGTCGTGTAGACCTCGTACCCCGGATGGTGTGCCTGCTGGAACAGCAGGGCGCGCTGCGCCATCGACAGCGGATAGGCGTCCTCGACGTGGGCGGGGCGCGGCCCCGGGCACAGGGCGAAGGGCTCGGTCGCGGCCGGAGGGGGCGCGTCCGTCGTGGCGGCGTGCCGGGCGAGAGCGGCAACGGTCGGGTGGTCGTAGAGGTCGCCGACCGAGAAGGCGATTCCCTCGCGTTGCGCGGTGCCCACGGCCCGCAGCGCGGTGAGGGAGTCACCGCCGAGGAGGAAGAAGTCGTCGTCCGCGCCGACGGCCTCGACGGACAGCACGCGCTCCCACAGCGACGCGATACGGCGCTCCAGTTCGGTGCGCGGCGGGCGGCCGGCGTCACCGGTGCGCGCCGGGCGGCTCGGAGTCAGGGGCAGCCTGCCCCGGTCGAGTTTGCCGGTGCTGTTCAGCGGCAGCGCCGCCAGGGCCTGCACCAGGCTGGGGACCAGGTAGGACGGCAGGGTCTCGCGCAGTGCGCGGCGCACGGCCTCGGCGGTGCGTGCCGGGTCGTCGTCCTCCGCGCCGGCGGTGGGGACGACATAGCCGAGGAGGTCACCGCCGTGGACGGTGACGGCGGCATCCCGGACGAACGGCAGGGCGCGCAGGGCCTCGGTGACCTCGCCGAGGGTCACCCGGTTGCCGGAGATCTTCACCTGGTCGTCGGCGCGGCCGTGGAACTCCAGGGCGCCGTCGGGCCGCCACCGGGCGAGGTCTCCGGAGGCGTACAGTCTGGCGCCCGGTTCGTCGGCGTACGGGTCCGGGCGGAAGGCGCGGGCGGTGGCGGCCGGGGCGCCGAGGTAGCCCCGGGCAGGGGCGGTTCCGCCGATCCACAGCGGTCCCACGGCCGGCGGCACGGCGGGTCGGCCGTAGGCGTCCAGAACCCTGATCACGGTGTTCGCGAGGGGCCTGCCGATGGGCACCGGGCCGCGCTCCCCCGGCTCCCGGTGCCAGGCGGTGACGTCGATCGACGCCTCGGTGGGTCCGTACAGGTTGTGGAGCCGCGCGGTGAAGCGGTCGTGGAAGCGGCGGGCGAGGCTCTCGGACAGTACCTCGCCGCTGCAGAGCACCTGGCGCAGCGTCCGGGCGTTGTACGGGCGGCGCTCGGGCGCGTGCGCGTCGAGGAAGCCGGCCAGGACCGAGGGGACGAAATGCGTCGTGGTGACCTGGTGACGGTCCATCAGGTCACGCAGCCGCGCGGCGTCCCGGTGGGCCCCGGGCGGTGCGACGACCAAGGTGGCGCCGGTGGTGAGCGGCCACATCAGCTCCCACAGGGAGACGTCGAACGTGACCGGCGTCTTGTGCAGGACGCGCTCGTCCGCGCGCGGGGCGAAGGCCTCGTCCATCCAGGCGACGCGGTTGGCGAGCCCGCCGTGGGTGAGGACCACGCCCTTGGGTCGCCCGGTGGAGCCGGAGGTGTAGAGCACGCAGGCGGCGGCCTGGGGGTGGGGCGCGTCGAGGGGCTCGCGGTGCGGGCCGGCCGGAGCGGGCCCGCCGTCCGCCGGGTCGAGCGCTACGGGAGCCAGCGAGCGGGCGGCGGACCCGTGGTGGGCGAGCACGGCGCGGGCATCGCTGTCCTCGGCGATCAGAGCCCACCGGGCGGGCGGGTCGTCCGGGCCGACCGGGACGGGGACCGCGCCGGCGCGCCAGGCCGCCAGGTAGGCGACGGGCAACCACACGTCACGGGGCAGGGCGACGAGGACCCGGTCCTCGGCACCGATGCCGTGGTCCCGCAGCCGGGCGGCGAGCGCAGCCGTGGCACGCTCCAGGGCGGCATAGCTGAGGGTGTGCGCGACACCGGCCGCTTCCTCGGTGGTGACGGCGGCGGCGTCGGGCACCCGCGCGGCCTGACGGGCCACCCGCAGGTGCAGCGCGTCGGCCGGGGACCGGTCACGCAACGGCCCGTACTGCGCGCTGCGCAGCCGGCGGGCCTGCGCCGGACCGAGGACCGGATGGCGCACCAGGGGGCGTTCGGGGCGGGAGGCGCACTCGCGCAGGAGAGTGGTGAGGCGTGCGCCCAAAAGGTCCACGGTGGCGGTGTCGAACAGGTCGGTGTCGTACTCCCAGACACCGACGAGTTCGTTGCCGACCTCGGCCATGGACAGGACGAGGTCGAACTGCGCGCCACCGGTCTCCACCGGCACGGTGTGCAGCGTGTGCCCGTTCAGGCGGAGCGTACCCGGCACGTTCAGGGCCAGCGTGCGGAAGCCGTCGTCGGCGTCGCCCTGTTCGCGGTGCATCACGAACAGGGTGCGCACCAGCGGCGCATGCGCCGTGGAACGGGCGGGCCGCAGCGCCGCGACCAGTTCGGGGAACGGCACGGCGTGGTCCAGGGCCTCCAGGACTCCTGCGCGGGTGCGTTCGAGGAAGGCGGTGAAGTCGTCGCCGGGGGCGCGCCGGGAGCGTATGGGCAGGGTGTCGACCAGGTGTCCGACGAGGTCGGCCGTGGCGCCGTGCCGGCGGTCGGCGGCGAGCATGCCGGCGACGATGTCGTCCTGCCCGGTGCAGTCGTGCAGCAGGGCGAGGTGGGCGGCGAACAGCGCCTGGAAGAGGGTGGCGCCCTGGGCACGGGCCAGTGCGCGCAAGGTGGTGAGCGTGTCGGCGGGCAGCCGGAAGACGGTTCGGGCGCCCTTGAAGGAGCGGTGCGCGCCACGCGGCCGGTCGGGGGGCAGCGCGGCGGCGCGGTCGGTGGTGCCGAGGACGCCACGCCAGTGCGCCCACAGCCGGTCGCGGTCCGTCTCCAGGGTGTGCTGCCGGGCCTCGGTGTACGCGGCGAAGTCCGCCTCGGAACGGTGGCTCGGAGGCGCCGTGGTGGTGCCCGTCCCGTCATAGGGGGCGAACAGCTCCCGCAGGATCGTCACCAACGACCAGAAGTCCGCGACGAGATGGTGGGCGTTGAGCAGCAGGACGCCGTCTCCGGGGCCCCGCCGGAACCAGGTGAACCGCACCGGCGGGGTGTCGTCGAGGGCGAACGGCGCGACGGCCGCGCGCTGGAGGGTCTGGGCGAAAGCGGCTTCGGACATCTCGGCCGCGTCCATGCACACCAGACGCGGTCCCGTGGGCAGCACCCGGTTGACGGGTTCGCCGCCCCGGTCGGGGAAGCAGGTGCGGAGCAGGGCGTGGCGGGCGACGACCCGGTCCACCGCGGCCGCCAGCCGGGTCTCGTCGAGCGGTCCTTCGACGCGCAGCGCCCGGGCCAGGTGGTACGCGGTGTTGCCGGGTACCGCATGGTGTTCGAACCAGAGGGCGCGCTGTCCCGGGGAGAGCGGGAACTCCCGGACGCCGGAGCCGGGAACGCCGTCGGCGGAGGACGGAGTGCGTGCCCCGGGGTCGGGGGGCAGGGCCCGCAGGATGCTTTCGGCGACGTCCGTGACCGACGCGTCGCCGATGAGCGCGGCCGGCGGCAGCACCACGTCGTAGCGGTTCTCCAGGTCCTGGTGCAGTTGCAGGGCCGCCAGCGAGTCCATGCCCGCCGCGACCAGGGTGGCCGCCGGGTCGCCCGCCCCCGGCGCGACGCCGGCCGCTCCCAGGAGCGCATGGGACAGCAGGTCCCGCGCCCGCTCGCGCGTCACCGAGCGCAGGGTTGCCGGCGTGGGCCAGTCGGGGGCGGTCGACGAGTCCGGAGGCAAGGAGCGGGTGAACGTGGCCACCACGGGCAGCGCGCCCTCGCCGTGGCGCTGCCGGCACCACTGGCGGCGGACCTTTCCGCTGGTCGTCTTGCGGACCGTCCCCCTGGGCACGAAGGCGATCTCGTCGATCTCCACACCGTGCTCGGCGAGGACGGCGGCACGGACCGCGGCGGCCGCCTCGGCGGCGGCGTCGGGGTCCGCGCCGTCGCGGAACTCGCAGAGCAGCACCACGTGTTCGCGGCCGCCCCGGTCCAGGGAGAAGGCGGCGCTGCAGGAGGGCCGCAGCAGCGGGTGCGCGCGTTCGGCCGTCCACTCCACGTCCTGGGGATGGTGGTTGCGCCCGCGCACGACGATCAGGTCCTTGTGCCGGCCGGTGACGTACAGCTCCCCGTCGACCAGCGCGCCCAGGTCGCCGGTGCGCAGATGACGAGGTCCGTCGGCCTCCAGCCGCGCGTTGAGCGTCCGCGACTCCTCGGGCCGGCGCCAGTACGCGCGTGCCACGCTGGGACTGTCCACCCAGATCTCGCCGATCTGCCCGTCGGCGCACGCGCGGCCGGTGGAGGTGGCGACGATGCGGATGTCGGTGTCGGGCACCGCCCGGCCGCTGCTGACCAGCGGCACGGAGGCCGCACCCGGCGCGGCGGGGCGCACCCTGCCGGCGCCCAGCGCGACGGCGTCGGCGTGCAGGACGCGGGCCGGGGAGTCCTTGGGGGTGCCGCTCACGATCAGGGTCGCCTCGGCGAGGCCGAAGCACGGGAAGGCCGCCTCGGCGCGCAGTCCGTGCCGCGCGAAGCGCCGCTGGAAGCGGGCCAGGGTGTCCGCCCGCACCGGCTCGGCGCCGTTGTACGCGACGCGCCAGCTGCTCAGCTCCAGGCCTTCGGTGTCCTCGGGGCGGATGCGCTCGGCGCACAGTTCGTACGCGAAGTTGGGACCGCCGCTGGTGTGGGCGCGGTACCGGGAGATGGCATGCAGCCAGCGGGCGGGCTTGCGCAGGAACGCCTCGGGAGGCATGAGCACCCCGCACGCGCCCAGGTACAGCGGCTGCAGGACGTTGGCGACCATGCCCATGTCGTGGAAGAGCGGCAGCCATCCCACGAGAGTCGACTCGGCGTCGTGCCCGCACGCCTCGGCGATCATCCGTTCGTTCGCCATGAGGTTGGCGTGTGTGATGACGACGCCGCGCGGCTCACGTGTGGAGCCGGAGGTGTACTGGAGGAATGCCGGGGCGTCGGCGTCGGGCCGGTGCGCGGACACGGTGGCACCGCCAC
>NZ_RAIF01000006.1:908295-911423 GCF_003671715.1 Streptomyces sp. E2N166
AGGCGGGCCGTCCCCGGGAGTGCCGGTCAGCACGATGGCCGGTTCGGCGTCGGCGACGATCGACGCGAACCGCTCCCGCCCCGGGCCCCGGCTCGGCACGTCGCAGGGGACGGCGACGACGCCCGCGTACAGGCACCCCAGGAAGCCCAGCACGTACTCCGGCCCGGAGGGATAGGCGATCAGCGCGCGTGAGCCGGGAGGGCAGTGCTCCGACACCATGCCGGCGACGGCCGCGACCCGGTCGCGCAGAGCTGCGAAGGTGAGCCGTTCGGACTCGTTCTCCCCGTCGCCGAGGAAGACATAGGCGGTGCGGTCGGGTATGGCGTCGGCGTGCCGGAGGAGCGCGTCGATGATGTGGGTGGCCCGCCCGGAGGGGGGTCGGGTCAGCGCAGTCGCTTGCGTAGCTCCTCCTCGGGCAGTTCTTCCACCTCGCGTACGAGGGCGGCGAGGGCGGCGTCGGCCTCCACGTCCCGCTGACGCACGGCGTCGTCGACGGCGGACGCGAGCGACGCGATGTCGAGCAGTTCGTGGATCCGGCGCACCGGCAGGTCGATCCCGAAGACGTCCATCACCCAGGCCAGCAGTTGGGTGAGTTTGATGGAGTCCCCGCCGAGATCGAAGAAGTTGGCGTGGATGTCCGGGGCGGCGTCCGGTGGCAGTGCCAGCAGCTCCCGCCACAGCTCCGCCAGCCGGTGCTGCGTGGGCGTCACGGGCGCTTGGGCGGCAGCGGGTGCCGCGACTGCGGAGGGCTCGGCCTTCGGCGCCGGCCGGGGTTCGCCGACGGTCGGGGCGGGGCCCGCGACCGGGCGCAGGACCTCGGGACCGACGGCGTTCGCCAGGGTCGCCGCCGGATCGGCCACGGCCTGCCGCAGCACCCGCTCGAAGCCATCGGCGAGGGCGCGTGCCGTCTCGTCGTCGATGCGTGCGGGGTCGTGGGTGAACGTCACCTCGTAGCCGCCGTCGACCGGGCTCGCGATGGTGGTCAGGGCGCCCTTGGGCGCCACCTCCGGCGGGGGAAGCAGTCTGGTGCGCAGTCCGGGCAGATCCGCCCGGGCCGGGGGGAGGTTCTGCAGGGAGAACGTGGCCTGGCACAGCGGGTCGGCGTCGAAGCCCCGGCCGGGCGCCGTCTCGGCGACGAGTGCCGCGAAGGGCACGTCGCGCGCCTCCAGCGCGGCCAGCGCCTCCGTGTGGACCCCGCGCAGCAGGGTGTCGACGGCGGGGCTCCCCTCCAGGCGGATCCGGATCGGCACGAGGTTGGCGAAGGTGCCGACGACCTGTTCGTACTCGGCCCGGGGGCGCCCGGCCACCGGGGTGCCGATCAGCAGGTCGCGCTGGCCGCAGCAGTGGCCGAGGGCGGTGGCGTAGGCGGTGAGCAGGACGGTGAACGGGGTGATCCGGCAGCGCTTGGCCAGGATGCGGATACCGGCGGCGAGTTCCCGATCGAGACGCAGGGCGACCGTCCGGGCGATGCGCGCCTCGCCGGGTCCGGCGCCGAGGGCCCGCCGGGCGGCCTTCGGGGGTGGCAGCCGCAGGCTGGTGGGGGCGCCGCGCAGCGCGCGGACCCGCTCCGCGCCCCGGGCACCGAGGGGGTCGTCGCGTCGGGTGGCGCGCTGCCACTCGGCGAAGTCCGTGTAGCGGACGTCGTTCTCGGGCAGCACCGGGTGCTCGTCCGTACGAGCCGCGGCGCGGTAGGCGTCGCCCAGGTCGTCCAGCAGCAGTCCCAGGGACCAGCCGTCTCCGGTGATGTGGTGGCGCGTCAGCAGCAGCCGGTGCCGCTCGGTGTCCAGCACGAACAGGACGGCGCGCAGCAGGGGCCCGGACGTCAGGTCGAACGGGCGACGCACCTCTCGCTCCGCCTGCTGCCGGGCGGCCTCTTCACGGGTGTGCGCGGGGAGACCCGCTAGGTCGACGACGGTGAGCGGGCACGGGCCGGGTTGGAGTACGACCTGGTGGGGGCGTCCCCGGTGGGTGGGGTACACCGTGCGCAGCGTCTCGTGCCGGTGGTACACCGCGTCGAGCGCGCGGCGCAGTGCCGTCGGGCGCAGCGGGCCGTCGAGCTCGACGAGCACGGGCTCGTGGTAGGCCGAGCCGGCCGGGTCGAGACGGTGCGCCACCCAGAGTTGTTCCTGCGCGAAGGACAGCGGCACCCGGCGTCCGGCGAGGTGGGCGAGCAACTCGTCCTTGCGCGCGGACACTTCCCGCAGCAGGGCGTCGGTGAGCACGCCGGCCGGGGCGGTGCAGCGAAGCCGGCCGTCCTCGGCGGCCAGCCGCACGCCGCGCGCCACCAGGTCCGCGTAGTGGTCCTCGATGGTCACAGCAGCACCCGTTCCTCGCCTCCGGCGGCATCGGTGTGCCGCCTCAACCGGTTGATCTCCGCCGCCAGCTCGGCGATGGTGGGGTGGTTGAAGAACCACGGCAGGGACACTTCGGCGCCCGCCTCCTCCTCGGCGACAGCGAGCATCCGCAGGGCGATCAGGGAATCGCCGCCGAGTGCGAAGAAGTCGTCGTCGGGCCGCGGGTCGTCGACACCGAGCAGGTGGGACCACCACCCGGCGACGGTCCGCTCCGTGATCTCCGCGGACCGGCCGGTCGCCGCGGGTACGTCCGCCCCGTCCGCCCCTTCCGCCACCGGGCGTGCCGGTACGTCGCGGGCGCGTTGCAGCGCACGGACGGCCCTGCGGTGGTCGTCGACGGTGTAGTCCTCGTGCCGGGCCAGCAGCGCCTGCAGGTCCTGCGTGGAGACCAGGAGGTGCGGCTCGTCGGCAGGCGCCACCCGGCGGAACACCTCGACGCCCTCGGCGTCGGTGAGACCGAGGAGCAGGTCGTCGGCGGGGTGGATCCCGTCGGGGGCGTCCACCTGGTAACGGCTGTCCAGTTCGCGGCGGGCCGTGGTCCACATGCCCCCCTCCAGCCAGTCGGTCCAGCCGACGGCGACCACCGGCATGCCGAGGGCCCGGCGGCTGTGGGCGAAGGCGTTGAGGAACTCGTTGGCCGCCACGTAGCCCACCTCGCCGTACTTGAGCTTGTACAGCGCGGTGCCGATGGAGGAGCACAGCAGGACGAAGTCGGGCGTGGTGCCGGCCAGAGCGCGTTCGAGGACCAGCGTGCCGGTCGTCTTGGAGGCGACG
>NZ_RAIF01000006.1:911878-966036 GCF_003671715.1 Streptomyces sp. E2N166
AGGGGACGGGCGGGGTCGGGGGCGGGAAGCGGGTGCGGCCGCACATGCGGCAGCCAGCGGCGCCGGCCCCGGTGGGCGACGACGGGCGGGGCCTCGGCTGCGAGCAGTTCGGCGACCACCTGCTCGGCCTGTCGCTTCGGGCCGTCGGGCGCGTCGGGCGCCAGGTCGACGACGGTGCAGGCGAGGCCGGGATACTCCCGCGGCAGCACCTTGGCGGCGGCGGTGAGCAGGGACTGTTCGGGATGGCGCAGGTCGCCGCCGAGCACGTCCTGGCCACCGGCCGTCGCGATCAGCAGTCGTCGGGGGGTTCCCCGGTCGGTGCGGGCCAGTGCCCGGACGGTGTCCAGCACGCTGTGCAGGCCGCGCGCCTTGGCCTCCTCGACCGCTTCGAGACCGGTCACCGGGCGCTCCGCGTTCCACAGGTGTGCGACGAGGTCGACGGTCACGCCCCGCTCGGTGAGGGTGTCGACGAGCCTCTGATGGGCGTCCGGGTCGGCCGGGTCCACGCCGTGGTCGTCCGCGGCGCCGTCGGCCGGGTGCCCGGCGGGCCGTACGCGCACCGCCCGCACACCCCGCTCCCGCAGCAGTCGGCACACGCGGTCCCCGAGGTCGCCGTCCCCGAAGACCAGGCAGGTACGGCCGGCCGGGTCGGGGCCGGGAACCGGGCTGACCGCGCTGTGCCAGCCGGTGCGGTACGTCCACCGTGCGGGGTCCGGGACGCGGGCGGGCGTCTCCCGGCCGGCCGGGGGGCCGCCGGCCGTACCGGCATCCGGCGACGCCGGGTCCCCGGCCCGGCGGGCGAGCAGGAGGGTGGCGTCCGCGGTCGGTTCGGCCGGGCCCGGCACGGCCCCGTCGACGGCGAGGCCGGCGGCCCGCAGCGCGGCGCACCACTCCTCGGCGGACAGCAGCGGTCCGCCGCACCGGCCGTCGCGGGCGTTCCACCACCCTTCGGTGAGGCCCCACACCATCGGGATCCAGCGGTCCCGGGCGGTCGTCTCGGTCAGCGCGAGCGTGCCGGCGGGTGCGAGCAGGGCGCGCAGCCGGCGCAGGGTGTCGTCGACGTCCGGTGTCGCGTGCACCACGTCGAGGCCGACGACCAGGTCGTACGAGGCCGGGGAGAAACCCTGGGCGGCGGGGTCGGCCGTGATGTCGAGAACCGCGGTCTCGACCGTGCGGTGCCCGCGCAGCACGCTCTGGGCACGCAACTGTGCCACGAAGTGAGCGCTGACGTCGGTGACGGTGCAACGGGCGGAGGTCCCCTCCAGTGCGGCGACGAGGTGCTGCGTCAGCCGTCCGCCTCCCGCGCCCACCTCCAGCACCCGCAAGGGCCGGTCCCGTCCGTCGGCCAGCCGCCGGGCGAACCGCGCCACCGTCGAGGCGAGCGGGTCGACCCAGGAGTACGGCGTGGTCCGCTCGGTGAGGAGCCGGGCCGCCAGGTCGCCCTCGCCGTGCGGGTGGAGCACGGCGAGTCCCGCTCCCGGCCGGCGCAGGCCGTCGCGGTAGCCGCGTCCGCAGTTCAGCAGCAGCTCCGCGATCCCGGCGACGTCGGGGTGGCGTGCGCGGATCCGGGCGGCGTGCCCTTCCGGGTCGGCGGGCCTCGTGGTGTTCAGGGTGTGGCGCGCCCCGTCGCGTACGACGAGCCCGTCCTCGACCAGCAGGGACAGCTGGTACTCCAGGAACGGCCGGTAGGCGGGCAGCGTGCCGAGGCGGGTGGCGAGTTCGTCGACGGTCCGGCCCGCGCGCAGGAAATCACCGTGCGGGTCGTCGGTGAGGTGGGCCAGGGCGAGCTCGGCGCACAGTCCGTCCAGGGCCGCCTGTGCCGCGGGCCGGTCCGCGAGGGTGGACGGGCGTTCCCGGCCGACCGCGTGGCGCAGCTCCTCCAGGACCGGGGCGAGCGCGCCGGCCGGGACGGCGGGAGGTCCGACCCAGTGGCGGGTGCGCCGGAAGACGTGCCCGGGCACCGTGGCACGCCGGGCTCCCCGGTCACGGTGGAAGGTGTCGAGTTTCAGGTCGACGCCGGCTTCCCACAGGGCGGCGAGCACCGGTGCCGGGCCCTTGCCGGTGGGGCCGGGAG
Organism: Streptomyces sp. E2N166; assembly: GCF_003671715.1. Taxonomy (GTDB): domain Bacteria; phylum Actinomycetota; class Actinomycetes; order Streptomycetales; family Streptomycetaceae; genus Streptomyces; species Streptomyces thinghirensis. Next base: position 913,953 of record NZ_RAIF01000006.1, read on the forward strand.
GCGACCAGGCGGTGCGGCGGAGCGCCGGTGTCGAGACGGGACCGCCAGGGGGGCCGAGGCGGACGTCGAGCAGGGGCTCGCCCGGACCAGGGTCCGGGTGGGGGACCGGCTCGGCCGCGTCGCCGGTCGCCGGGGTCCCGAAGTCGGGACGCCGGAGGTGCCGTCCGGTGAAGGGACCGTCGCCACGGGCGCCGAGGCAGGGCAGGGACGACGCCGACGGCGCCGGGTCGGCGAGGACGGCGGCGCGCTCGCCGGGTGTGGCGGCCGTCAGCAGACGCAGCGCCTGTACCGGGGTGAGCATCCCGGCGACCACGGCCGCGGTGAGCTCGCCGGTGCCCGCGCCACTCACGGCGGCGGGGCGCACACCCCACCCAGCCAGGGCCTCCGCCAGGGCGTACTGGACGGCGAAGGCGGTGACCGGCGCCCCGGTCGCGGGATGGGGTGGGCGAGCGTCGTCGGGGCGCCGCACGATGACGTCCGCGCGGGCGGCCCGGTCGATCAGGGCGTCCAGGGCCCGGGCCACGGCGGGCTCCGCGGCGAGCGCGGCGAGGTCGGCCCGGCTCAGAGCCGTCGGATCGGGCAGGGTGAACACCACACGGCGGGCGACGGCGGATTCCTCCGGTGCCGCCGCCAAGGCCCGTACGGCGGTGGCGGTGTCCGTGGCGAGCACCGCCCTGCGGTGGGGGAAGGCGCGCTTGCCCGAGAGGCTGCGCGCGACGTCGGCGAGGGGCGTGCCGGGGGCCTCGATCAGGTGGCGCCTGAGCCGGGCGGCCGTGCGACGCAGGGTGTCCCGGTCACGGCCGGACAGTAGCAGCGGGGTCTCACCGCCCGGCTCCGGCCGGGGACTTGGGGCCGGGGGTTCCTGCAGGACGACATGGGCGTTGGTGCCGCCCACGCCGAAGGAGCTGACACCGACACGGCGATTGCCGCGCGGGCCGGGCAGCGGCCGCGCCTCGGTCGTGACGTAGAACGGGCTGCCGGCGAAGTCGATGGCGGGGTTCGGGGCACGGAAGTAGGGACTGGGGGGTACGGTGCCCTCCCGGGCGACGAGGACGCCGGCGATGAACCCGGCGATGCCGGCCGCGGCGTCCAGGTGGCCGATGGCCGCCTTGAGGGAGCCGACGGCGCAGTACCCGCGCCGGTCGGTGGTGTGGCGGAACGCCTTGGTGAGGGCCTCGATCTCGACCGGATCGCCGAGTGCGGTGCCCGTGCCGTGGGCTTCGACGTAGCCGACGGTGTCGGCCGACACACCGGAGTCCGCGTGGGCCTCGGCGATCACCTCGCTCTGGCCGCGCACGCTGGGCGCGGTGAAGCCGATCTTGTCGCGGCCGTCGTTGTTGAGGGCCGAGCCCAGGACCACCGCGTGGATGTGGTCGCCGTCGCGGACGGCGTCGGACAGGCGCTTGAGGAGGACCATGCCGGCGCCGCTGCCCCCCACGGTGCCGTCGGCGGCGCGGTCGAAGGGGCGGCAGGCACCGCTCGGGGAATAGATGCCGTCGGGGGCGTGGAGATAGCCCTGTCGCTGGGGCACTTGGAGGGAGATCCCGCCGGCGAGCGCCAGGTCGCACTCGTAGGACTGCAGGCTGCGCGCGGCGAGGTGGACGGCGGCGAGGGAGGACGAGCAGGCCGAGCCGACGGCGATGCTCGGTCCGCGCAGTCCGAGCCGGTGGGAGACGCCGGTGGCGAGGAAGTCCTTGTCGTTGTGGACGAGCAGGGACAGTCCGCCGAGGGCCCGTGCGGCCTCTGAGCCGGTCAGCAGGTTGCGCACCAGGTAGGAGCTGAAGCTCGCCGAAAGGAACACACCGACGGGGCCTTCGGTCTCGGCGGGGTCGTAACCGGCCGACTCGAAGGCGTCCCAGGCGACTTCCAGGCCGATGCGGTGCTGGGGGTCCATGATCTGCGCCTCGCGGGGCGCGTACCCGAAGAGGTCCGCGTCGAAGAGGTCCACTCCGTCGAGCAGGCCCTCGGCACCGACGAAGGCGGGGTGGCCGACGACGCGGGGACGGCCCGGGATGTCGGCCGCCTCCTCCGCGCTGAAGTGGCGCACCGCCGAAAGCCCGTCGCGGAGGTTCGCCCACAGCTGCTCCGGGGTGTCCGCACCGGGCAGCCGGCACGCCATGCCGACCACAGCGATGGTCTCGATGTCCTCGTCGCCGGTCGCGGGTGTGTACGCGGGAACGCTCACCGTCCGGCCTCCGGCGCACGGCGGCCGGCGGCCGCGGAGCGGCGCCGCCTGCGTCCGCGGTCGGCCGCACCGGCCGTGTCCTCGGCGGCGCCGGGCTCGTCACCGCGTGCCATGACGCCGGCGAAGCGCTCGGCGATGGCGGCCACGGTCGGCCAGGTGAACAGGTCGACGAGCGTGAGGTCGGGATGGACGGCTTCGCACAGTCTGCGATGCAGCTTGAGCAGGAGGAGGGAGTTGCCGCCCAGTTCGAGGAAGTTGTCGTGCAGTCCGACGCGCGGCAGGTCGAGGACCTCGCACCAGATCGTCGCTACGGCCTTCTCCAGCTCGGTGCGCGGTGGTGCCGCGAGCGGGGCGGTCGCCTCCGTCCGGACGGGTTCCAGCGCGAGCCGGCGGGTCAGTTCGCCGCGGTCGAGCTTGCCGTTGGAGTTGAGCGGCAGCTCGGCCCGGATCCGCAGCTCGGCGGGGATCATCGCCCGGGGCAGCCGGGTGCGCAGATGGGCGAGGAGGTCGGAGGTGAGGGCCTGTTCGCCGGCCACGTCCTCGGGGCGCACCTTGACGAAGGCGACGAGGCGGGTGGGCGTGCCGTCGTGACGCTCCACCACGACCGCCGCGTCGAGCACCGCCGGGTGGGCGCGGGTGACGGTCTCGATCTCCTCGGGTTCGATCCGTACGCCGCGCAGTTTGATCTGCGAGTCGCGGCGGCCGAGGAAGACCAGTTCGCCTCGGCCGTCCACCCGTGCCTGGTCGCCGGTGAGGTAGAGGCGTCCACCGCCGGTGCCGCTCGCGGGGTCGGGCGCGAAGCGTTCGGCCGTCAGCCGGGGGCGGCCGACGTAGCCCCGGGCGAGACCCACGCCCCCGATGACGATCTCGCCGGCGACTCCGACGGGAACCGGGCGGCTGCCGCGGTCGGCCACCCACATGAGCACCGTGAGGAGGGGGCGCCCGATGGTGGGAGGCTCGTCGGAGTCGAGGGGGACGCGGATGTTCGCGGAGTGTGTGGTGGTCTCGGAGGGCCCGTACAGGTTGTGCACGCGCACGCCCGGCACCCGGCGGGCCAGTCGGTCGACGACGCCGCGCTGCAGGGTCTCGCCGCCGATGTTGACGGTGCGTACCGAGCGGGGGATCGCGTCGGCCTCGGCGAGGGTGTCCACGGCCGTGGGCACCGTACTGAGCAGGGTTGCCGTGGCGGCCGCGGGCATGTGGGGCACGTGCAGGGCGTTGTCGCCCAGCAGGACGGTGCCGCCGTGGGTGAGGGGTGCGAAGAGTTCGAAGACGGAGACGTCGAAGGACACCGAGGTGGTGGCGAGGACGGCCGTCAGTTCCTCGGCGGAGAAGGTGCGGCCCGCCCAGCGCAGGAAGGTGTCGAGGTTTCCGTGCTGGAGGGCGATGCCCTTGGGCCGTCCGGTGGAGCCGGAGGTGAACAGCACGTAGGCGAGGCTGTTCGGGTGGACGTCCGTGTCCGGGCCGAGGAGGTCGTGGCCGGGATGCCGTACGACCGGGTCCGTGTCGTCGTCCATGACGATCACGTCGGCGGGATCGGTCAGGTCGTCGAGACCGGTGGAGTGCAGAAGGTCCCGCTCGGTGACGAGCAGGCCCATGGACGCGTCTTCGATCATGCCGCTCAGCCGCTGGGTGGGGTAGGCGGGGTCGAGGGGCAGGTAGGCGGCGCCGGCCTTGAGAACGGCGAGCAGCGTGACGGGCAGGTGGGTGGTCCGGCGCAGGCACACGCCGACGACGGTCTCCGGGCCGGCCCCACGGGCCACGAGTTCCCGGGCGAGCCTGTTGGCCCGGTGGTTGAGCGCGGCGTAGGTGAGGCTGTGGGCGCCGTGGACGACGGCCACGGTGTCGGGACGGCGGCGGACCTGTTCCTCGAAGCGCCGGTGGGCAGGCGTCCACCGGTCGGGTGCGTTGGCGACGGTGTGTGCGGCGTGCTGGGTGGCGGGCCAATACGGGCCGAGGGCGCGCCGTTCCGTGCCGTCCAGCAGGGGCAGGTCGGCGACGGCGCGTTCGGGGGCGCTCACCGCGGCGGTCAGCAGCGCGCGCAGGTGGCGGGCGGCGGCGTCGGCCTCGGCGCGGTTCGCCGAGCGGCTGTCGACGTCCAGGTCGAAGGAGATCTGCCGCTCGTCCTCGGTCGCGGTGACGGTGAGTTCGTACTTGGCCGCGGCGGGCGCGACCGGCGCCAGCGTGGTCTCCACGCCGTCCAGCCGGGGCAGCGGCGGTGCCTGCTGGTAGGCGAAGAGCGCGGAGAAGAAGGGGTGGACGGTGGGGGTGGCGTCGGTGTGGAAGTCCTCGACGAGGCGTTCGAAGGGCACACCCCGGTGTTCGTGGGCGTCCAGCCAGGCCCGGCGGGTGCGGCGCAGCGCCGCCCGGAAGGGCAGGCCACCCGTGCCGAGACGGACCCCGACGGGGAGCAGGTTGACGTACAGGCCGACGCGTCCGGCGTCCTCGGCTGCGTCGCGCAGGGCCACCGGGACACCGACGACGACGTCCTCCTGTCCACCGTACCGGTGCAGCAGGCAGATCAAGGCCGTCAGCAGCACGAGCTGCGTGGTGCACCCCTCCTCGGCGGCCAGGGTCCGCAGGCGGCTCAGTCCCGTGCCCGACAGTGTGCACCTGCCGCTGACGAGGGCGGCCGAATCCGTGGCGGGACCGGCGGCCCTCCGGCGCCCGGCGAGGACAGGAAGCACCAGGGGTTGTGCCGGTACGTCGGCCAGGGTGTCGCGCCAGTACGCCAGGCTGTCCGCCGGGACCTGCCCTGCCTCGGGTACCGGGAGCCCGTCGTGCGGTGCGGCCGGCCCGGGCCGGCCGTGGGCCGGTTCGCGGTAGGCGTGCTCCAGTTCCGCGCACACGACGGGCAGCGATCCGCCGTCGAAGACGATGTGGTGGGTGAGCAGGACCAGCAGATGGTCGTCGGGAGCGGCACGCAGCAGGATCCAGTGGGTGACGGGTCCGTGCGTGAGGTCGACGGAGCGGGCGGAGGCGGCGTCCAGGAACCGGCGCGCCTCGGCGTGGAACTGCTCCGGGGGCAGGCCGGAGAGATCCACCAGCCGCAGCGGCGGCCCGTCGGGGAGGACGCGGGCCACCGGCTCGTGCCCGCCGGGTTCCACGGGGAAGACGGTGCGCAGAGCCGCGTGACGGCGGGTCACGTCGGCCAGGGCGGCGCGCAGGGCGGCGACACGGAGCGGGCCGCGCAGCCGGAGCGCGATCACGACGTTGTAGGCGGGGTTGTCCGGGGACAACCGGTGGAGGAACCACAGGCGCTGCTGCCCCGGGGTCAGGGGATGGAGCCGGGTGTCGCCGTAAGTGGGGATCATCGGTCTGCCGCTTCGGCCGACGCCGCGGCGATGCCCCGTTCCACCGGCCCCTCGCCGCGCCGTGCCGCGTCGATGACGGCGGCGAACTCCGCCAGGGTGGCCGCGTCGAACAGGGCGCGCACGGTGATGCGGGTGCCGAAGGCCTTGTTGACGGCCGTGGTGACCTGCATCGCGCGGAGCGATTCACCGCCGAGGTCGAAGAAGCCGGAACGTGCGCTGACCCGTTCCAGGCCGAGCACCCGGCACCACACGGCGGCGATCATCCGTTCGCTCTCGGTGGCGGGTTCGACGTGCGGGACGCCGGACCGCTGGGTGACGGCAGGTGCGGGCAGAGCGGAGCGGTCGACCTTGCCGGTCGCGGTCAGGGGCACGGCGTCGAGGACCGTGACGTGGGCGGGGACCATGTAGCGGGGCAGCCGGTCGCGGACGAACTGCTGCACGCGCAGGGCATCGAGGGCCGCCCCCGGCTGCAGGACGACGTGGGCGGTCAGTTCCTTGCTGCCGGAGGGGCCTTGGTGGACGGCCACCACGGACTTGTGGACATCGGGATGGGCGTCGAGAACGGCCTCGATCTCGCTGAGTTCCACGCGGAAACCGCGGATCTTGACCTGCTGGTCGTCGCGTCCGACGAACTCCAGGTCGCCGCCGCTCAGACAGCGGACCACGTCACCGGTGACGTAGTGCCGCTCGCCGGGGGCGGCGGCGCGCGCGGCGGGCCGGAAGGCGGCGGCGGTGGCCCGGGGGCGTCCGAGGTAGCCGCGGGCCACGCCGGGACCGGCGACGAGGAGGGCGCCGGAGACGCCCACCGGCACGTCGTGGCCGTACGGATTGACCACACGGGCGCGGCTGCCCGCGATGGGCCGGCCGATGGGCAGATGGGGCCGGCCGGTTCCCGGACCGCCCGTCCACACGGTGCTCCACACGGTCGCCTCGGTCGGCCCGTACTCGTTGTGGAGCGAGGCGCGGGGGACCCGGTCGAGGGCCAGTTCGCCGAGCGCCGAGGGGCAGGGTTCGCCGGCGGCCGTGACCACGCGCAGGGCGTCCAGCTCGCCGTCGCCGGCCTCTTCCAGCACGGGCACCAGCAGGGAGGGGATGGCGAGCGTGTGCGTGACGCGTTCGCGAACGAGCCGGTCGAGCACGTCGAGCGGTTCCAGCTGGGCTCCCTCGGGCGGCAGGACGAGCGCGCCGCCCTCGGTGAGAGTCCAGAAGATGCCGGCCACGGAGCTGTCGAAGGCGAACGACGACAGGAGGAGGAAGCGGTCCACCGGGTCGGGGTAGGTCGCGCTGCGCGCGCGCAGCGAGGCCACGACGTTGCGGTGCTCGACGACGACGCCCTTGGGCTCGCCGGTCGACCCGGAGGTGAACAGGACGTAGGCGGCGTTGCCCGGGCCGGCCTGCGGAGCGGGGCGCGCTCCGCCCGGCTCGGGCACGGAGGCTGTGCGACCCAGCGGGTCCAGGGTCAGTGCGGTGGTGCCGGCGGGCACGCGGTCCTTCCGGGCGTGCTGCGCGATGACGAGGCCGACGCCGGACGCGGCCACGATCGACGCCAGCCGGGCCTCGGGCAGGGCGGGGTCGAGCGGCACGTAGGCGCCGCCGGCCTTGAGGACGCCGAGGATGGCGATGATCTGTTCGGCGGAGCGGTCGGCGAGGACGCCGACGGGCACCTCGGCGCCGACGCCGTGGGCCCGCAGGGTGCGGGCCAGTTCACTGGCGCGCCGGTCCAGGGCCGCGTAGGAGATCGAGCCGCCGGACCACTGCACGGCCGTGGCGTCGGGCTGCGTGCGGGCCCTCTCCTCGAAGAGATGGTGCAGGCAGCGGTCCTCGGCCGCGGGCAGGTCGGGTCCCTGCAGGGACTTCAGGGTGCGCCGGTCGCCGGCGGACAGGAAGTCCCGGGCGTCGTAGCGGCCGTCCGGGTCACCGGCCATGGCGGTGAGGACCCCGACATAGGCGTCGGATATGCCGCGCATCAGTTCGTCGGTGAACTGGAGGCTGTCGTACTCGATCCTCACCTCCAGGTCCCCGTTGTCGCGGTTGAGGCGGAAGATCCCGCAGAACGGGAACGTCGACTCGCCGTACAGCTCGTCGGCGACATGCCGGACGCCCCGGGCGCGCCAGCGGTCCAGCACGCGGAAGACGTGGTAGTCGGTGAAGAAGAACAGTGTCTCGGCCAAGGGCTCGTTGCCCTGGTGGCGCTTGAGTTCCGCCATGGGAAGCCGGCGGTGCGGCATGGTGGCGCGCTCCGATGCGAGGCTCGCGGCGACCAGGTCGCGCCAGGTTCCGCCGGGCATCGCGACGCGGTGGGCGAGGCTGTTGACGAACAGGCCGATGGCGGTACTGCCGTCGGTGTCCTCGGGGCGGCCGTTGGTGACGGTGTAGCTGAGGGTGTCGGTGTGTCCGCCGAACAGCGACATCACCCGCATATGAGCGGCCATCAGCACGGTCTTCAGCGGGACGCCCTCGTCCCGCGCGAAGTGCTTGAGCGCGTCGGAGAGCTCGGCGGTGACCGGCACGGCGAGCCGGACGATGTCCCGCGCGCCCTTGTCCGCGGTCTGTCCCACCTCGATGCGGGGCAGCCGCATCAGGGAGGCGTCGGCCAGATACGCGTCCCAGAAGTCGTACTTGCCGCGGTCCTCCAGCGCCTCGAGTTCGAGCGCCACGGCGTCGCGCATCGACGCGGCGGGGGCCCGCAGCTCGATGGGTTCGTCGTACACCAGCGAGAAGTAGTGGTCGAAGATCTCAGTGATCATCAGGGCTTCGCTCCACCCGTCGACGATCTCGTGGTGGAAGCCGTAGGTGAACTGGAACTCGTCGTCGCTGAGCCGCTGCACCATGAAGCGGATCAGGGGGTAGTCGTGGAGTTCGAAGCCGCGCTCCTGCTCCCCTTCGACCCAGCGCAGGACACGGGCTTGCTGCTCCTCGGGGTCGAGGCCACGGAGATCTTCGTGGAACAGGGGTGTGGCGAACGTCCGGTGGACCAGCTGCAGCGGGCGGCTGAAGGTGGACATGTCGAACGAGGCCCGCAGCATGGGATGGCGTTCAACGAGACTGCGGATGACCGTGTCGAACAGTGCCAGGTCGAAGGGGGCTTCGAGGCGCACGGAGGCAATGGCGTGGTAGACGGCCGACTTCGCCGCGAAGTCCCGGTGGAAGATCATGCCTTCCTGGAGCAGGCTCAGCGGGAAGGCGTCCTCGACGTCCTCCGGCATCAGGGCCCGGTCCTCCGCGCTGACCAGGGAGAACGACTCGGTCGGCCGGGTGCGGCCCGGTGCTGTGCCGGCTTCCTGGGAGAGCGCGGCGGCGATCTGACGGACCGTGGGGTGCTCGTGGAGCTGGGCGACGCCGACGGCCACACCCCGGTGCGCGGCGCGTGCCGCGACCATGACGCTGCGGATGGAGTCGCCGCCCAGGGCCAGATAGTCGTCGTCGATGCCGACGCGCTCCAGGCCGAGCACATCGGCGATGACGGAGGTGAGGACCTCTTCGGTGAGGTCGCGCGGTGCCGTGTAGGGACGCTCGGTGAGCAGATCGCGGTCGGGATGGGGCAGGGCGTCCAGGTCGAGCTTGCCGTTGGGCGTCGGGGGCAGCCCGTCCACGAGCATGACGACCGGCACCATCGCGGCGGGCAGGATCTGCCGTGCGTGCTCGACCAGGTCGCGGGGGCGCACCGGAGCCGTGTGGTCGGCAACGGCGGGCACCACATAGGCGACCAGGCGCGATCCCTCGGCGGATTCGCGTGAGGCGCTGGCGACGACAGCGACCCGCTCGGTTCCGGGATGCTCCAGGAGGACCGTGCGCACCTCGTCCGGTTCGACCCGCACGCCGCGGATCTTGAGCTGGGCGTCCAGGCGGCCCAGGAACTCCAGCTCGCCGTCGGGCAGCAGGCGCCCCAGGTCACCCGTACGGTAATGGATCTCCCCGGGGCGGGGGCCGTGCGCGTCGGTGACGAACCGCTCACGCGTGGTGGTCGCGCCGCCGAGGTATCCGTCGGCCAGTCCTGTGCCGCCGATGCGTATCTCGCCGGGCACACCGGCGGGAACAGGGCGGCCCCGGCGGTCGCGGACGGTGACGACGGTGCCCGCGACGGGGCGGCCGACGGGCACCCGGCCGCGGGTGGGCGTGGCGCTGCTCACCTCGTATGCGGTGGACCCGACCACGGTTTCGGTGGGGCCGTACTCGTTGAAGACCCTGAGGCCGGGCAGGTCGCGCAGGGCGCCCAGGTCCTCGGCGTGCAGCTGCTCGCCGCCGAGGACCAGGGTGCGCACCCGGCCCGCCCATTGCGTGCCGCCGGTGAACCGCTGGAGGGCGTCCAGGTGGGTCGGCGTCAGCTTGAGCAGGGAGAGGTCGGTGTGGGTACGCAGCGCGGCGGCCAGTCCGGACGGTCCGATGCCGGGAGGCAGGAGCAGCACCCGTCCGCCGACCGTGAGCGGGGCCAGCAGCGCCGTGAGGGTGAAGTCGAAGGCGAGCGGGGAATGGACGAGGCTGCCCGTGCCCTCGGCGAGGCGGTAGGTCTCGGCGGCCCACGTCAGGTAGTTGTTCAGGGCGCGTCGTGGGACGACCACTCCCTTGGGCCGGCCGGTGGTGCCGGAGGTGTACAGCACGTACGCCGGATCGGTGGATGCGGACCGTGTTTCGGGGGCCGTGTCCGGGAGGCCGGCGACGGTCGCGTCGTCCGGTGCCAGGACGACGGGGTGGGCATCGGGTTGAAGGCCCCGGCAGGTGATCACCGCCGCGGCGGCCGTGTCGGTCAGTACGAACCGGAAGCGCGCGTCCGGGTATGAAGTGTCGTGCGGTACGAAGACCGCGCCGGCGCGCAGCACACCGATCATGACGGCGGGGACGGTGACGCCCCGGTCGAGATCCAGGACCACGCGGTCGCCCGGGCGGACCCCGGCATCGATCAGGCGCCGTGCCCAGCGGTTGGCGAGGGCGTCCAGGGCGCGGTAGGTGAGATGGTCGTCGCCGCAGCGCACGGCCTCGGCGTCGGGTGCACGGAGGGCGACCAGGGCCACGGCCTCGGTGAGGTCGGGCGCGAGGGTCTCGGAGACGGCGCCGACGAGGTCGCTGCCGGGGTCGCCGGCGCTGGTGAGCGGGCAGTCCGCGGGCGGCTCGCCGGGCGCGGCGAGCAGGGCGTCGAGGGCTGTGACGAAGGCGGGGAGGACGGCTTCGGCGGGCACTGCCGCCATGTCCCCTCCGGAGTAGGACAGTTCCCATGCCGTGGTGTCGGCGGTCTGGGTGCAGGTCAGCGTGCGGAGCGGGCGCGGGGCGCGCTCTTCGAGGGCGTGCCAGCGCACTCCCGCGTGGTCGAGGACCGGCGCGGCGGGAACGGCGGCGAAGCCGGCCCACAGCCCTTCGTCCGTCAGCGCGTCGAATCGACGCGGGTCGAGGTGGTCGACGAGTTCCCCGCCACGCGCCAGTTGCGCGGCGACCTCGTCGACCACGGAGTGGAAGGTGGATGCCTCCAGGGCATCGACAACGGTGGGGAAGGCGCGCTCGTACGGACCCGCCGCCTCCTGCACCGTCTCGAAGGCACGCCCGTCGTCGGTGACGGCCAGGGGTATCACCGCCCCGGCGAGTCGTGCGACGGTCACGGTCCAGGCCGCGGCGAGCACGGCTCGGGCGGAGGTGCCACCGGCTGCCGCGAGTGCGGTGATGCGGTGTACGCGGTCGCTGTCGAGGAGCATGGTGTGCTCGGGCGCTGCCGCCGGGACGGTGCGTGTGCGGACGGGCCGGTGCGCCGCGGCCCAGGCGGTGGCGGTCGCCAGAAGCGTGTTCCAGTGGTCGCGGTCCTCGGCCGACTCCTCGTCGGCGAGCAACTCCAGGTTCCAGGCCGCCACTTCCGGATACTGCGTGACCTCCCCCTCGGGCTTCGTCCCCGCGAGGCAGAGGGCGGCCTCCCGTGCGGCGATCCGCAGCGTCCGCCGATCGGCCGCGAGGACACTCGCGTTGAGGACCAGTTCGGCGCGGCCCGGGCGCACGACCAGCAGTGCGCGCAGGGCGGGGGCCTGCGGCCGGGCGAGAGCCGCGGACCAGGTGCCGCGGATGGTTCGCGCCGCCGCTTCGGCAGCGTCGTCGTCACCTCGGTCGGACAGATCCACGACGTCGAGAAGATCCGCCGGTACGCCGTCGACACTCTGGACGGGTTCGGTGCGCGCAGCCGCGGCGCGCACGGTGGTACGCAGCGCCTCGTGCCGTTCGACGACGGAGGTCAGAGCCCGGCGCAGGCGTTCCACGTCCCAGGCGCCACGCAGGACCCACGACGACTCACGCCGCGCGGCGGTGCCGTCGGGACGGGAACGGGTGACACGGGTCCACAGAGCGGACTGAACAGGGGAGGCTGAGTACGCAGGAAACGCTGCCGGCAATGTGTGACACTCCCCCAGTGAGAATCCACGCCTGATGGGCAAACCCATGCTGCTCGCGGGGACTTGGTCAGAATCCCACCGGCACGGGCATGTGACTCGAACTCATTAGTTCATGATCGCAGGAGCCCGTCAAGGGACCTTCGAGACACCGCCGTTCGGCCCGTCGGACCGCGCCTTGACCCGGCCGAGGACGCGGGGCAGACTCCGATCACATGATCTTCGGACGGCTTCGGGGCGCTCATGAGGGACGACTTCCATGCGCATGACCGTCTCCAGCGCGTCCGCGTCGTGCGGGTTCGACGAGGTCGACCTGCACGACCCGGTGCTGTACGGCCAGGGTGAACCGCATTCCGTATGGCGCCATCTGCGCAGGCACTCGCCCGTACACCGCAATGTCACCGCGGACGGCAGGTCCTTCTGGTCGGTGACCCGCCACCAGGACGTCATGCGCGTGTTACGCGATCACGAGGTCTTCACCTCCGCGCGGGGAAACCTCCTCACCACACTGGGAACGGACGACGTGGCCGGCGGGCGCATGGTGACGGTCACTGATCCACCGCACCACTCCCGTTTGCGCGCGCCCCAGGTGGACGCCCTCACGGCAGGGGTGCGTGGCACCGGAGGCACACGGATGCGCGAGGCGGTACGGGCGCTTCTGCGTCCCGCGCTCGACGGGGCCCCGTGGGACCTGGCGCAGGCGGCCGCCCGTCTCCCCTTGATGGCCCTGGGGCCGGTGATGGGACTGCCGGCGGCGGACTGGCCCGCGCTGGGCCGGCTGGCGTTCGCCGCAGTGGCACCGGACGATCCGGTGTACGCCGCCGAAGGCACCCGTACGACGCTCGCGACGGCACACCACGAGCTCTTCGCCTACTTCCGCGCCGCCCTTCGGTCGCGGCATCGCACCCCGGCGGACGATCTGCTCACCCGGCTGCTGCCACCACCCGGTGAGGACACCCGGGCAGCGGCCGAGTTGGCCGTGTACCACTGTTACAGCCTGCTGCTGGGGGCCGTCACCACCCTGCCGCACACGATGTCGGCGACGGCCCTGGCCATGGCCGAGAGCAGCCGTGTCATCGAGGTGATGCGGCAGGGACCCCAGGCGCTCGCCACCGGCGTCGAGGAGGCGCTGCGCTGGTCCTCGCCCGCGGCTCACGTCCTGCGGCACACGACACGGCCGGTGGAGCTGGCCGGCGTCCGGTTGTCCCGTGGTGAGGCCGTGGTGGCCTGGCTGGGGTCGGCCAACCGGGACGAGGCGGTTTTCCCCGACCCGTACCGCTTCGATCCCGGACGAACACCCAACCGCCATCTGGCGTTCGGTTACGGCCCCCACTACTGCCTCGGCGCCGCCCTGGCCCGCGCGTCCTTGACGGCCGTTCTCGCCGAGCTGGTCGACGCGGTGGAGGCCGTGGAGGTGTGCGGTCCGGTCGAACACCTGAACTCGCACTTCATTGCGGGGATCAACCGGTTGCCGGTCCGTCTGACACCTCGTCGACGAGCGGCACACTGAGCCGCCCGTCCGGGTCGGCGTGTTCCCTCACGCCGCCGAGCTCCGCACGCAGCAGCGTCGTCAACACGTCGGGGGCCTCGAAGACGGTACGGTGATCGCCGCTCAGGACGACCTGCCGTACGTCATCGGCGCACGCCTTCCAGCCCGCCATGCGAAAAGGCTCGATCTCGCTGTCTCCCTCCCAGCCCAGAGAGATGAGGCGCGTGCCGGTCAGCCGCTCGGGGCCGGGGCGGCAGTAGTGCCGGTTGGCCTCCACGTCCGCGCGCAGGATCTCCACACTGAGGTCGACCATTCCGGGGTTCGGACGCACACCTCGGCGCACCGTCGACTCCACCACGTCGGCCCGCAGTTCCTCGTCGTCCATGGCGAGGTGGCGGCCGTACGGGCCGTCCTGCGGCGCGACCTGGGAGGAGACAACGAGCAGGGCCGGTGCGGGCAGGCCGCGCCTGTGCAGCTCGACCGCCGTCTCGTAAGCGGCGAGCGCCCCGCTGCAGTGCCCGAGAAGGGCGAACGGCCGGTCCAGCAAGGGACGGAGATCTTCGATCAGCCCGTCGGCGAACCGCTCGTAGGTGCCGTAGTGCGGCTCAGCGAGCCGGGTCTCCCGCCCCGGCGCCTGGACACGCAGCACCTCCACGGGCCCCAGGCGTGCCGGCCACGCGGCGAACGACGACGCGCCGGTCCCGGAGTACGGGATGCACAGCAGCCGTGCGCCGATGCCCTCGTCGTCCGCCGGGGCGGGCGTCAGCCATCGCCCTGCCACGCTCAACGAACCGTCCGGGCCGGTTTGGCCTCGCTCAGCTCACTGAAATGCACCAGGTTGCCCGCGGGGTCACGCAGCCCGAACTCCCGCCCCCAGGGCACCTCCTTGATGGCGGTCATGGCAGGGTGACTGGCGTCGGCGTAGTCCAAGGAGACACGCGCCGACCACTCGGCGTGCAGGGAGTCGATGTCGCGGACCCGCAACCACGCCTGGGTGTTGTCGGGAACCACCTGATCCTCGACGGAGCAGATGAACAACTCGACGCCGTCGCGGCTGACGCAGCCGAAATCCTCGGTGAGGAATTCCTCGGTAAAGCCGAGGACTTCGATCCAGAACTTCTGCGTGGCGGGGACGTCGAGGGCGGTGAGAACGGGAACGCCCGAAACCAATACGGCCATGACCAACCTTTCCCGGCGGTCGGAAGAGTCCACCGGATGTTAGCACACGAATAACCCGGCATCCCCGGGAAAGAACTTCCGGGAAATACAAGGAAGAAGAACCGCTCAGGATTACCGAGGCACCTGGCGAAAAGAATTCCGCTGGGACCAGGGCACGTGGGCGGCCACCCCGGCGGGCGGCCACCCCGGCTGTGATATGTCGGGAAGGGATCACCCGGTCAGCGTGCTACGCGCCCCGTCACGACCTCCGTGACCAGATGCCGGTCCGCAAGGATCTCCTTCTCCGTGAAGGGCCGCCTGCCCAGTTCCAGCCGGGCGAACGCCCTGGTCTGATCGGTGAAGTGCGGGGAGCGGGGGTCGAGGGACTGCCCCATGGTCAGAAGCCCCTTGGCCACCGGACCGTTTCGGGTGAAGTTCACCACCAGCATGAAGCTGGACCCGGTGTTCACGGGGTACCCCTGGTCCGTCAGGTCTCCGTACGGCAGGGGCGTACCGCCCGGAGTGGCCGGCTCCAGGGAGCTGCCCGGCCGGGCCAGGTACTCGACGACATTGGTGGCGCCGATGAATCCCGCCGTGCCGGGTACGGGCAGCCTGTTCCCGTCCTTGACCGCGTACTGGACCCGGCCCAGCGGTACGTCCGCGGGCAGTCCGGCCGCTTCCAGGGTCAGCACCGCCTTGGCCAGACCCTCCAGGACCGGAGCGGCGTCCGCGGCGGGACCGGCAGGCGTGTCCACGGGCCGGGCCGGATCGAACGCTTCGCCGAACAGGGCGCCCGCGCTCGTCACGGACCCGGGGTGGGCTCGTTCGACGGCGGCGAGGGTCTCCCGCCACAACACGGCCCCACGGCTGTCGACGGTGAAGCGGCCGTCCCAATCGGCCAGCACGTCACAGGGCTTCGTGACGTCGACAGACCTGCCGTCCACGACGACGGGTGTGCCGGCCTGGGCACGGCAGGCCCGCACGACCGGTGCGAGCAGGTGGTCCGACGTGAGCGCCCGGGGCGACATCAGCCCCTTCTCCGCTTCCGCCAGGCTGATGCGGCCGTCTTCGCCGGAGACGGAGGCCGGACCGCTCTCGCGCAGCATGAGCGCGTTCTGCCGGGTGCGTGCGCTCTGCGGCACCCCTTCGAAGCCGAAGAGCGGCGAGAAGCCGGTCAACGGCCGCTCCGGGTTGGCCAGCCAGTAACTGTCGTTGGCGTTGAACACGTAGTCCCGGCGGCCCAGTTGCGGTTGCCGGACGAACGGTACGAGCCCCGGCTGCCGCGCCCCCGGTTCCTTCTGCCAGGCATTGCGTGAGTCGCTGCCGTCCAGCACGCCGAAGGGGTGGGACAGCCATGCGGCGATGCCGTCGGCCGACAGGTTCGGCGTGGCGGAGGTGTCCGCGTACCACGTCGCGCCGCTCTTGTCCGCCGCGATGGTGTTCATCCAGGGAACGGCCTGGTGCCGGCGGTGCGCGGCCTTGAGCTCGCCGACGGAACGGGCCTTCGCCATGTCCGCGTACTGCTCCAGGATGCCGTCGTTGCCGATGTTGGCGTCCTGGAACGTGACGGCCTGCGTGCGGGACCAGCCGTAGGAGGGATCCACCGGGGACAGGTCGATCACCGGCCCGTACCGGGTCTGCCACAGAGTCCGCCGTACGGTCTGCAGGCTGCCGTCCGTTCCCTTGACCCGTACGGAGTACGTGCGCGAGGTCATGCCTTCCGGCGTGCCGTCGACGAGGTAGCGCGTGGGGTCCGACTCCGTCAGCTTCACCGTGTACACCGTCGTGTGCCAGCCGCTCGACACCGTGTGGGTCCACGCCACGTCACGGTTGAAGCCGATCTGCACACCGGGCAGGCCGCCGAGACTCACTCCGTAGACCTGAAGCCGTCCGGGAACGGTCAGTTGCGATTCCCAGAAGCGGTTCTCCCCCTCCCAGGGAAAGTGCGGGTTGGCGACCAGCAATCCACTGCGGTCGGCGGTCCGCTCCTCCCCCACCGCCCAGCCGTTGCTGCCGAGCGCCGCGGTGTTCCGATCCCCACGCAGCACCGTTCGCGCCTGCTCGGCGACCAGCTTGCGGCCGGGCTCCGCGTCGACACCTGTGGCCGTGCCCTTCGCCCTCTCCTGTCGGGTGGGCGGCTGGGCCAGGGTGATCGCGCCCAGCAGGGTCGCGCTTCCCATGGTGATCGCCACGTCCCTTTCCCGGGACAGTACGTCGACCTCGTCGATCTTCCCCACCCAGGGAGCGCCGGCGCACCATCCGGGCAGCTTGCCGGTGCGTTCCAGATAGGCGTTGAATCCCGCCGCGTAACCGCTGACCATGGCGCGCACGTCGGGAGAGAGTTTCGTCAGCTCGCGCTTGGCCTTGGTCCTGATTCCCAGGGCGCGGTAGCCGAAGTCGGACGCCAGATGCGCGTTGTCCGGGCCGGGCCCGAACCAACGGGAACGCTCGCTGCGGAGCTTGACGACCTGATCCGCCAGGTCACAGCCCCGGTCCGCCGCGTAGGCCCAGCCCTGACCGAATCCTGCGCTCTTGATGTCGGCCGCGAGCACATGTGGCACACCGTGCTGCGTCCGGCGTATGACCGCGCGGTATCCGTCGTGCTGGACCGTCGCCACGTCGTCGGCCCCTGCGCTCCGCGCGTTCGCCGCGGTCGCGTCGGCGGACGCGGCTCCGGTGGAGAGCAGAGTCGAGACGACGATCACCATGGTCGGCACGGTCCGCCGCAGTCTTGTGGACAAGGTGCCCAACGATTCCCCCTTGCTGTATCAGCCCCGCACGGGAGCCGTTGTTGATGGTCGGTCAACCAAGGGCACGCTACAGGTCTTTGCGATCACGCGAGCGGCCGGAAAGGCCGCGGGCCGGACGGGTCCGGTCCGGAAGCAGCCCCGTGCCGTCGCGCACCATGGCCGTCGCCTCGTCGACGACGTGGCGCAGCAGCTTCTCCCCGAGGCCGGAGCTCGATCCCGAGGTCGAGGACAGGACACCTCGGTGGGTGGTCTGTCCGACGTCGACGGGGTGCAGGTAGACACCCGCCCGGGGCGGGCTGTCGTGGTCGGGACGCTCGTCGGTGACGAGATCGGGACGCAGGTGGAGCATGAGGCTCGTCTCGGTGACTCCCGCGTGCTCGGCGTGCCAGCCGGGGAACCGGGGAATCTCCGCGTCGGTCCAGGTGTCCCGGACCAGGCTCCACCAACTGAACGCGAAGACCTCCATGCCGTCCAGCAGGCCCTGCTCGCGCACCTGGTCCAGTGCCTCGAACAGGAACGGCTCGTTCTCGTAGTGCCCGTTGACCACGACGAGGCGAGCCATGGGGAGGGCCGTCAGCGCGGAGAGCGTGTCCCGCAGGAAGCGCACGAGCGTGTCGCCGGCCACGTACACCGTACCGGGGAAGAACAGCCCGCCGCCGCTCTGTGGCAGGGACCGGGCACCGATCGCCTGCGCCGGCAGGGTGAACGCGTCGAGTTCCCTCGCGATCTCGGTGGCGAAGGCCTCTGCCAGGATCAGGTCGACGGAAAGCGGCAGATGCGGGCCGTGCTGCTCGATCGCCCCGATGGGCCATACGACGGTCCGCCCACGCACCGCGTCGGCCACCTGGTCACTGGTCAGGTCGGTGAGACGCGATGGGTTTGCATCACGGTGGGTCATATCGCCGCCTCCTGGGGCGCTTCGGCGGAACGCGGGGCGACGGCTTGCGGACCGACCAGGTCCAGGGTTTCCGCCAGGATGCGTTCGAGCGTCCGGTACATATCGGTGTGCAGAGCTGTGTAGACCTGTGCGACACTCGCGCCCACGTTGAGGTAGTCGGCCACGTCGCGGCCGCTGCTCACCCCGCCACAGCCCATGACCGGCAGGTCGATGCCGCTCTTCCGCAACTGCCAGATGGCGGCGAGGACCAGCGGCTTGAGACCCGGTCCCGAGTAACCGAAGACGCCGTTCAACTCCAGCCGGCCGGTCGTGGGGGACACGGCTGCGCCAGCGATGGTGTCGCTGAGGGTGATGGCGTCGGCCCCTCCGGCGATGGCGGCGCGCACCCGGTCCCGCAGTCCCTCGCCGACGGCGAGCTTGACGGACATGGGCAGCGCCGTCCGGCTGCGGACTTCGGAGGTGTAGGCGTAGACCCGGTCAGGGGTGTCGTCCTCCAGGCCGTCCTCCTCGTTGAGGCACGAGATGCCGAGTTCCAGGGCCCGGCAGCCGGTCGCCTCGACGTCCTTGGCCAGCAGGGCCAGTTCGCCCGGCGTGTCGGCGTGCAGGGAAGCAATGACGGGCAGACGGTCGTCGGCGAACGAACGCAGCGTCTTCAGCCAGTGGTTGACCGACCGCTTGGAGTACGTCGTGCTATTCAGCATCCCGACCGGCAGGCGTAGGATCCGCTCGTCGAGGCCTTGAGGGGGTCTCGGGTGGATGGTCTTGGTGACGACGGCTCCGGCTCCCTTTCCCAGAAGCCGGCGGATGTTGCGTTCCTGGTCCGTCAGCAGCCCGGATCCGACGATCACGGGGTTGGCCAGCGGCAGGCCCAGGATGCGCACATCGAGCATTGGTTGACTCCGTCCAGCGGTTGCGCGGATGTTCTGTGTTGTGGGACGAGTGCCGGGGCGATCATGCCTGGCGCCGACCTCCTCACGCCGGGTGCTCGGTGGCGGCGAGCACGGCGTCGACGAGCAGGCTCGGCTTCTCGGTGAACTCGTCGAAGTCGACGGCCCGGACGAGTCCGACGCGGTGCAGGCCCTTGAGAAGGTGGCCCGCTGACTCGACGAAGGGCTGCCTGGTGACGAGTACGACGGGGCGCTCAAGGGCCGTGGCCCAACCGAGTTCAACGTGGGTGCCGTCCGTGCGCCGCAAGGTCTGGTCCTCCAGGACCGGCAGAATGGCCACGAAGACGTCGCACTTCTTCATCCAGTGGAAGTCGCGGACGGCCACCTGCTCCGGTGTGAAGAACGCCGTCTCGGCTCCGAACTTCTCGGCGACGTGGGCTGAGAAGACGTTCGCGCCGTTCTCCGTGGCCGTGTGAATCGCTGCGGTGATCGCGTCCTGCACGTGGCCGACGAAGCCACTCTCCAGGATGGCGTGCTGGATCGGCCCACCCACGAAGACATCGAGTCCCGCCAGGAGACCGGTCTTGTGCGTGGACGATTCGTCCACGGACGGGCTGGGGTCCATGACTGTGTCCTCCTTCGTAAAAGGTGCGAGACGAGCCGAGGACATCCGCGCCGCCGGTCCGCTGAATACCCCCCACGGCATCTCCCGACACACTGGTCGTTGATGAAGCGACAGTCTTACGACATCGACTGTCCCGGCCTTGACGTGACGCTTGCCCTCTGCGCATGTGCGGTTGTAGAACCGGCGCCATTCTTCGCGTCTTCCGTCATCGTCCGTCGGCGTTGGCGCACTCGACGACGAGCCGCACGACGATGTCCGGATGGTCCGTCAGGAAGAAGTGTCCCCCGGGAAGGATTCTCAGCCGGAAACCGGCCGTGGTGTGACTCTTCCAGGCTGCGGCCACCTCCGGCGAGACCCGCGGGTCCCGGTCCCCGGTCAGGCAGAGGACGGGCGTGTCCACCACTGCATCGGGGACCGGCCGGTACCGGGCGACGGCCCGGTAGTCGTTGCGTATGACGGGCAGGAACAGGTCCATGAGCTCCGGGTTGCGGACGATCTCCGGGGCGGTGCCGCCGAGACCGGCAAGGTCGTCGAGGATCTCCTGGTCGGAGTCGAAGGCGGGGGTCTCGCTCGGTGCCGACGGGGCGGGCCGGCCAGAAACGACGAGACGGCAGTGCGCCGTCAACCGGTCGCGCCCGAGCCGGAGTACTGACTCGAAGGCGACGGACGCCCCCATGCTGTGACCGACGAGGACCAGCGGCACGGGCTCCACCGCCCATCGCCGCAGGGACGGCACCAGCCGGTCGGCGAGCCCTTCGATGGTCGCCACGAACGGTTCGCCGAAGCGCTCCTGCCGTCCCGGGTACTGAACAGCCGCGACATGGTACCCCTCGGGGAACCGCCACGCGAACGGCGCGTAGAACGAGGCGGCGCCACCGGCGTGCGGAAAGAAGAGTACGCGCGCGTAAGGCGGCCCGGCACCGTGCAGTGGCCTGATCCACGGGTCCTTGCCCTCCATCGGTGTTCTCCGCCCTTCTTCCCAGCGGCCGGGGTTGCCCGCCCGGCCGGCCCGGAGTGATCACCGCTGACCGTACGGTGCCCGCACGCCGCCCGTCGAGGGGCACCCCACGGGAAGCGACTGCCAGATGCCCGGGTCGGGGTTGGCTGTCAGGAAGGCTCGGCCCAGTGGGTGTGGCCAACCGGCGCGGAGAGCCGTGCCGTAATGGGTGCAGGCACCGGCGCCGAGCCGGGCGCCGTAACAGCCTCGGGTGGGGTGAAGTGCTGGGCGTGCACTCGCGGGGGCCGTCGATCGCACAATGTGAGAAGTTCTGGCCACCGCCCTCTTCGGCACTCTGAGCGCCGAACCGACTCCCTTCGAGCCGCCTGGGGCGCGAGCCCGACTTCAAGATCAGGATGGCATGACGGTGACTTCGGAAGCATGGGGCCACTGCGGAAACTCCGGCGGCGGTCGGCATCGGCATATCGCTCGACAAAATCCATCGCGCTAACCGCCGGCGGGGTGCCTCTATGTCTTTCGTCAAGCGAGGCGTGGAGTTCTGGGTTCGTAGCCGCCCGGCCGTCCCAATCAGTGCCTGGGCCATGGGCGAACGGCTCCAGAAACTCGGCATCCGCCTCGCCGAGACCCGCTCAACCGTGCTGTTCCAGCTCGCCACCGAGCTGCCCGCCGCGGTCCTCGCCCGCATCCTCGGCATCGACATCACCTTCGCCGTCAATGACAGCGAGCCGCCGCCGGAGACCGGGCCGCTTACGCAGCCGAGATCAGTCGTCGGCCAAGATCGTCGTGATGCAGGTGGACGGCCAGTCGAGCACGGTCAGCTCGAGCCATTCTTCCTGCCACCGCACGGCCTTGGCCTCATAGACCGACCGCGGGGCGAGTACCGGGTTCGGCCGGACGACAAGGTTGAACACGTCCGAAAGTCCATGCGGCGCATACACACGCCACCGGCCGCCCGTCTCCACACGTACTCCCAGACAGCACGTCGTCCCGGCGAAACTGTCAGAGGTGAACGCGCGCTTCGTTCCGAATCTCAACCTCTGCCGGCAGGCCCGCAGTGACCTCCCAACCGGCCTTGATCACCGCGGCCTCCGCCTCCCAGGACAGATCGCCGCCGTCGAAGTAGAAGACGTCATAGTCTCTGATACCGCTGGTCGGTGGCCTGCCCGTGACCACGTTCCACACTGGAACAGGCATCCTGCCCAGGCCTCCGCCGCGGCGGTCACCTGGTCAGCAAGCCAGGACACCTCCGCGCCCAATGCTGACCATTTGCTGACCTGAGCGACGTGATCATACCTCTGACCTGCGTAAACACCCAAACGCTAGATCTTGGACTTGAACATGGTGCGCAGCATGTTGGACTCCTGGAAGACGGCTCCCTGCCTGCTTTGTGCAGGTCAAGGGCGGTCTTCACTTTACACGGGCACGTGTCGAAGTCGACGATTGTGAGGAACATCGCTTCTCGTTGGGATAGGGCTCCCTGCCTGGGCTTCCGCGCCAACCAGGCTGCTGTGACGCCCACCGACCGGGTGCCTGTTCGGACAGTCTTTCAGGATGTTCGGGAACTGATGCTGACCAGATGCTGACCTACCTGACGCCTTATCAGGTGCACGCGGATCACAGGATGACTCGCTGCCCGGGAGCACGCACTGCAGCCCGGAAGATTCGCGAGGAGCTCACACAGCCGGCGTCAGGCGCACGGCCTTCGCGTCGTCCCAGTAGATTTCCGGAATCTCCAGTTCACGACCGCAAAGCCACCGACGCTCTCGCGACCAGTGAGCCGTCTCGTTCCGTTGCCACGACGGGGCCGACCGAATGCTTACCCTCTCCCCGGTCATCACTATCAGCACCAAGGGTCTCCCATAGCAAAGCAAGCTCGGCAGCGAGCTGGAAAAGGTCAACAGTCGATCGCCCCGTCGGTACTCCGATTGTGGCCACCGACAGGACGCGGGTGTGCTGGTCGAGTCTCGGTGGGGCCAGGCGCAACCCCGGCCCCACCCGGTTGGTCAGACCTTGGCCTCAAGTACGCCCAGCGCCGTATAGAGAACCGGCTCCACGCGCAGGCGCGTCCCGTCCCGGTCGAACACCTGGAGGGCTTCCAGGCAGACGACGGCCCCGCGTGCCTCCCCGGACGAGAGACCGGCCATCTCGGCCGCGGTGACGAGGTAGGCGTCGTCATGCCAATCGGTACCGAGCTGCTCGACGACCCCGTCGTAGGCGGCCTTGAGGGTGTCGTTCCCCAGCAGCCCCACGGCGTCGACGAACTGTTCGGCGCCGCTGCTCTGCCCCAGCCACGACGTCAGGTCCGCCAGTACCCGGTCCTGGTCCGGTCGGCGATCACGCAGCTGCAGTGTCTTGTCCAGCAGGTACGGCCAGCCACCAGTCGCCTCCGCCAGGCGCGTCAGCCGTTCCTCCGTCTCGCACAGGCTGTGGCGCTGCGTCCAGTCCTTCAGACTGCGCAGGTCATGCCGGCGCAGCACCACGATGGTGTCGTGGTCGGCGTCGGGACCGGTGAGGAGGCCGGACCAGAAGCCGAGCTGTTCCACACCCGACACGAGGACCACGGAGCGGGTCGCCTCGGCGGCCTCGGGCAGCACTGCCCTGGCAAGGTCGAAGGACTCCCGGCAGGACTTCTCGCTGCCCAGCGAGAGATCGCTGATAAGCAGTCGCCGCTCGCCCGCGCGGCCGGCGGCGAGCTCCTTGCGGAACGTCTTGGCGCTTCCGATGGCAGGCACGGACCAGCCCGCCACCCTGCCCGTCACCTCACGCAGGGTCCGTTCCACATCGGCAACGCCGGTCGCCTGTGTACCGAGAACGACGCGGACTTGATTCACGTATTCGCCCAGCAGGTAGTCGATCTGGTTGACGGTGAGCGGGGCGGACCTGCCGTCGTAGAGGTCCGGACGGCTCTCCAGGACAACGGTCTCCTCCAGCCGGGACTCCGTCTCCGCCCGCAGCAACCGCGCCTCGATCTCCTGGGCGGTACCGATCATGCGCAGCGCGTTGGGCCCTCGCAGATGCCAGCCCTGACCGTCGTTGTTCGGCGCCAGGACACCGAGGCCGACCATCTCCTGCAGATAGGCACGGAAACCCTCGCTGTCCAGGTGCTCGAAGCCCCGGGGCCACCAACCGGCACATTCCTCCCGCAACTCCCTGTCACTGAGGCGGGTTTCCAGACCATTGTCCCGGGCGTGCTGGGCAAGCACATTGGCGATGACGTGGTAGCGGTCGTCTAGGGCGAGGGTGTCCTTGAAAGCCGCAGTGATGTCCGAACGCAGCGAGGTGTCCTGTTCTACCGCGTCGACATCGGAATCCTCGATCGTGTATGGAGGCGGCGCGAGTGGTGCGCGCGCCCGCTTGTCCTGCATGACCTGCACCATCCGGCTGCCGAAGATTTGCAGCAGGAAGGGCTGGTACGAGCAGAAACCGAGCACGCGGTTGACGAGGTCGACGTCGGCGAACTCGAAGCCGAGCGCACGCATCGGGTTCACGATCAGGTCGGCGGCGAACTGTGGGGCGAGCGGTCCCACGACCGTCGGGGTCTGCGCCAGGTGGCTGAACGGGCCGTTCCTGGCGAGCCGGGTGAAGCGCTGCACCGAGTGCAGACCGGCGAACACGACCTTGGCCCGGCCGCGCGAGTCCTCACCCAGACCGCGCAGCCGGCGGGTCTCCGTGCACTCGGGGACGTCTGCCTCGAAGAAGCGGTCGCACTCGTCGAGGAGGATGAGCAGCCGCCGGTCGGGATCCTGAGCGAGCCACCGGGCGATCCCGTCGGTGACCCGCTGCCAAGATTCCTGTTGTGGGCCCCGGCGTCGGGGCTCCTCCAGAACGCCCTGCCTGATCAGCTCCTGGTCGAGCGTGGGCCAGATGGCCTCGGCACCGAGTGCGGTGCCCCGGCCGAT
Source organism: Streptomyces sp. E2N166 (assembly GCF_003671715.1). Classification (GTDB taxonomy): domain Bacteria; phylum Actinomycetota; class Actinomycetes; order Streptomycetales; family Streptomycetaceae; genus Streptomyces; species Streptomyces thinghirensis. The sequence continues at coordinate 938,475 of NZ_RAIF01000006.1, forward strand.
GCCGATCTTGTCCAGGTTGAGGTAGAGCTTGCGGTAGGCCCCCGGCCGCTGTTCCTCGAAGCGGTCCCCCGCGTCGGCGAGCAGGGCCGACTTGCCGAGACCCCGGCCGCCGTAGAGGATCTGGGTCCCCGCCGGGTCGTGGATGCTCTTGCGTTCGCGGTCCCGTCCGTAGAACATCTCCCGGCCGATTTGGCCCCGCTTCTCCTTGATATATGGGTTCACCGCGGAGAACGGAAGCAGCGTCTCGGTCGTGGCGTCCACCCGCCGGTTGCCGTGCGCGATGAGGTAGGCCAGCGCGGCGTCGTCCACCACCATGATCGGCTTGGTGTCCTGGGAGGCGGCAGCCAGCTCATTACGGGTTCTGCTGTCCAGCGTCCCAAAGTGGACGACGAGCAGACTGCTCTCGTCGGGGTCCTGCAGAGCGCGGGTGATGAGCAGTTTGGCCGCGGGCCGGCCCCAGATCAGCAGGGCGCGGAGCTTGCCGCCGCGGTCCTTGATCTGCGATCCGAAGGCGGGCGCCCAGGCACGGCCAGTGACGTGCACGGGCGCGAGTTCGAAGAACCGGTAGTCCTTGCCGCGCGGCAGATCGTCCAGGGGCCGTGCGCGCCGGGCCTCGTATCCGAGGAGCGCCAGAGCCGGATTGAGGCTCTCGCGCGGATTGATATTGATACGGTCCTTCGTCGCGGCGAGCGTGCTCCACAACTTCACGGCCGCGGCGGCCCGTTCGGCCTCTTCCTCCGAGAGTCCTGCATAGTCCAGCACGGCGCGGTCGCCGTACCGGCCACGGGCGCGGACGGCCGCGATCAGCTCAGCGTCGATGCCGCCCGGCAACGAGTCCGGCACGGCGGGGAAGAACGCCTCCAGGTGCGAGTCCTCGGACCTGATCTCCGGTACTGGTTCGCCCAGTTCGAGGAAGTAGACGAGTTCGGCCGCGGTGGCCAGGCTGTCGGTGTCCAGATTGCGCAGGACTCGTTCGCGGTTCTCCCCGCTCACGTCCGTCAGCGCGGCCAGGCGGGCGCGCAGCCGGTCGGCGGCTTCCTCGCGATAGCGGGGCAACAGACCCTCGACTCGGTCGAGGTTGCGGCGGACCACGGCCAGCTCGCCCGGCCGGTCGTGTTCCAGGTGTGCTCGGGCGTCCGCGAGCAGCTCCTGGAGGCTGACGTCCTGTTCGACGGTGAGTGCCTCGTCCGCCTGGGATCGGCGAAGCCGGGCGGCCAGTTGCCGGTGTTTCTCGGCGAGCGCGGCGCGGCGCTCCTTCTCGATCGCGCTGAGGTGTGCGCGACGCTCCTCCGAGAGCGACAAAGTGTGGGTTGCAGGAAGGACGTCGAAATCCGCGAGGTCCGTGATGGTGCGAATCACGCCGAATTCGTCACGGGCGAGATGCCGTTCGATCGCGTCGTCCCAGGTACGGTCTACTGCCTTCAGCAAGCCGTCCACGGTCGGCTTCTCTCCCGGCACGGCCGACTCGGCCTTGTGGAGCTCGGCGTCCAGAACCGTCTGAACGTCCGGTTCAGATCCCGTCTCGACCGGTCGACTGTTCGCGTCCAGCGCATCGAAGACCTCCGCGAACAGGTCCCGCGCCACGTAGGCGGTGGCTTTCGCTAGGACGACGGAGCTGCGTTCGGCCGCGGCGAGGTCGTCGGCGACCCGTTCGCGCAGGCCGAGGAGGGAGAGGCGCAGGGATGCGACGGACTGGAACGCCCACAAGTTCTCCTCGGCACGTCCTGCTTCCAGGTCACGCTTGACCGCACGCCACTGCCGTACGGCGTCCCGGACGCGCTCGAGGCAGTGACGGACGTTGTTGCGGCCAGACCCCTGGATGCCACGGCCGCCCGGCCCGCGCAGCTCAGCGTCCATCGCGTCAATCGCCGCCTCGACCTGGGCCCGGCGAGTGAGGTTCTCCAGCAGCTCGTCGGCTAGGTGCCCGGCGTCGGGGGCCCCTGCCACGATGGCGGTCAGCACGCTGCCGAGCAGACCAGTCGGCGCCAACCAGCGCTGCACCATGGCGCTGGCACGTTGGAAACGCAACCGAGGCACAGTGAGCAGGGCCTGGCAGGCGTCCACGGCCGCGCGCAGTTCGCCCTCGGTATGAGAGACATCGGCGACAACGGCATGGGGCGGCGCGATGAGCAATGCACCCTGCAGTGCGCGTTCTGCCACCATGGTGGCCACCTCGTGCAGGGCATCGGGCAGCTGGGGACTGAGCGCCCTCAGCTGCGCACCGACCACGGGCGCACCCGTCACGAGGGCTGCGCGAACCAGCGTGGGCAGCAGGAGCAGGGACAGCGCGTCGCTGTCACTCTCCTTACGGGTCTCCCACTCGTGCAGCGCCTCCTCGATGACCTGAGCCACTCGGCCGGTCCTGGAGTGCAGCAGTGTCGCCGCGGCGGCCAGGCGCAGGACTGCGGACTCGGTGTCCGGACGGTCGACGGCCTGCGACAGGTGGGCGGCGAGCCCGAAGCGCTTCTCGGCGATGAGCCGGGCGAGGACGGGTTCGATGCCCTTCGTTCCCGTGCCGTCGGCTGCTTCCGTGGTGGTGTCGACGGCCGCGGTCGCTGCGGGGGCGGCGAAGACCCCCCCGTTCCGGCGCGGGTTGCTGCTCGGCGGTGCCGGTGGACCGGGGAGGTCGCTCGGCCGGGACGGAATCGGCGGTGCTGTGGTCCTGCGCTTCAGGTACGCCCGTGTCAGCCTGCGCGGCGGTGGCCACCTCCGGGGATAGCGCCCGTTCCGGCGCCTCGGGAACTTCGACGGATTCCTCGCCCTGCGGGGCGGCGGCCGTGTCGGGGTGGGGGGGCCTGTGCTCGGTCAACGTGATCTGCTGGTACAGGACGGCGGCCACAGCGTACGGCGGATGTGCGACGGACAACTGCTGTTGGAGCTCGATGATCTCCTGCTGTGCGTCGGACCGATCCTTCATGCCAGCGAGGCGCACCAGCAGCGTGAGAATGTGTGCGCACGCGTCGTCCTGTTCGTCCCACTCCTGCTTCGCGAGCAGTGCCTCCGCGCTCTGCCTGGCGTCCGCGATCACCGCGGCCACCGCACTGCCCGGAGGGCAGCCTAGGACCGTCACCGTCTCCACCACGTGACGGGCCTCGGCGTTCCTCTCCTTCCGTTCGACGCGGGCACGAACCTCGTCGATCGACCTCAGGACATCGGTGAGGCGATCGGAGACGCCGGTGACGCCGAGTGCGGAGAGCACGCCCCGCACGTGGGAGAACGCCGGGGCGACGGTGGCGAGCCGCACCAAATCTGTTTCGGTGGGCGGGCACCCGTCCAGCAGGGCGGCGCGCACGCGGTCGGCGGCGCCTCGTGCCTCCTCGACGACGTGCTTGAGCCCCTCCTCGGCCGAGGCGAGATCGTCTAGGGAGCATCCCTCACCAGGGGGCTGCTCCCCCTGCTGTGCTGAGGACTGGGCCAGTTCCCGAGCCGAGATGTGATCGGGCAACCGGGGAGCCGGGACTGCAGCGGTCGGCTGTGGTTCCTGAGCCGCCGCGTCCTCGTCCAGCGCGGTGAGGTGGTCGAACCGGGGAGTCGCGTCGATTACCTGCTGAGCGGCCTTGAGTACCGCGGCCAGTGCCGCCTCGTCCGCCTCCATGCCGAACCAGTCGTGTTCCGCGGCCCATACGAGCAGTCGGGCGTCGTGTGCCGAAGCCTGGAGGTGGGAGAAGAGCGCCAGGCGGAGCAGGCACGCGCCCCAGCGGTCCAGGAGACCGGGGCTCGTGTCGGCGGCCCCGTGCTCAGCGACCTCGTGATCGATGTCGTTCATGATCCGGGCGGTGAGGTGGGACACGGCATGTCTGTGATGGGTCGGCTCCACCCGTTGCAACCGCTTGAGCACCTGCTCGCTGAGCACGCGCCCGAATCGCCGCGGCTCGACCTTGCGGAAGCCGAGACCCCTCATGATGGCCTGACGGTCCTTGGGCCCGAGGGAGTTCAGCGCGAGTTCCGTCTCGCCGACCGTGAGGTCGTCGAGGGCAGCGTCCAGGACCTGGCCGAGCCCGTCGAGCGTTACGGCGAGTTCCTTGAGCAGTCCAACCGGTGTGCCGTGCGGGGAGGACGGTGGTTTGGCGACCACGGCGTAGCTGGCGGTCATTCAGTCCCGATCTCTTGTTCCTGTGATGTGGATGCGGGGGGTGTGGCGTGCGGCGCGCGCATGTCGGGCCGGTCCGGCCAGGGCGGGTCAGCGCCGGCGAGAGTGTTCCGTGACGAAGGTGTAGCCGGGTGGCAGTTCCCAGCCGTCCGCCTTCCCGACGTGGCGGCAGTGCTCGCGGTAGGCAGCGCGCTGCGCATCGGTCGGATTCGAGCCCGCGGGCAGCCTCCGCAGAAAGCCGTGGACGAAGTGCGCCACGCCGTGGACCTGCGGCGGCGCGCCGGCACCCGAGCCCGGTCGTGGCACCACCACGGGGTTCGGCACGTAACCGATCAGGGCGATGGGCGGCTCACCGTCGCGGGCAGGGTGGTGGGGCTCGCCGTCCGCACCGCGGCTGCCGATGGCCGGGTACAGGCGGTGTTCGGCGAGGAGCTCGTCAACGGCCTGCTCCAGTGCGGTGACTTGCTGGGGGGCGGGAGTTGTGTCGTAGACGCCTCGAGGGAGAGCGGCCCGGTCGAGGAGGGCATGTCCGTCGGGCATGAGGCGGCCGAAGCGTCGTACGGTACGCAGGATGAGACGCCGGGTGTCGAGGCCGGCGGACGAGTCACCGGCCCTGTCACTACCCGGCGCCCCTTCCCGGGTGAGCACTCCCGGGTCGTAGCGGTGCGCGACGAGCTGCCCGTCGATGTCGACGGGGTGTTCCAGTTCTACGGTGTGGACCCGTAAGACGGTACCGCCGCGCGGCCACTGGATGTACAGGCACAGCCCGGGGAAGAAATCGATGGGCCACTGGACGTTCCGGAGCATGCCGGTCTCTTCGGTGAGGTCCAGGAGCACCTCCTGGACCTCCTCGGACGCGTCGAGCTCGCCGCCGGGATGACTGAGTTCCAGGCGTACGCGTACGGAGACGGTATCCGTGCCGAGATATGCCAACCCATCCCGGGCCCTGGGGCTCAACGGCAGTCGGTCCTCCATGAGGTGGGCGAGACGCAGTGGGGTCTGCCAGCAGACCTCGCTGTCGTTGATCCTCAGGTAGTTCGGCGGACCGATCCGGTCACCGTCCACGAGCGGTGTGTCCGCGGGTTCGGCATCGACGTACTGTTCGTCCTCCGGCTCTTCCTCTCGGGGGACGCTCTGTGCGCGCGGCACCGCGACAGGCCGGGGCGGCGCGGGTGGATGCACCGTGTCATGCCAGCCGCGTCCCGCTGGGCGCAGCGGATCACTGTCGTCCGCCTCCTCCGAGCCCGGGTGGTGGGACCGCCAGATGCCACCGTTCTGGAAGTCGTCGTCGAGGGTGATCCGTACGTTGCTCCCGGCGCGTATGCCGTTGTTCGTGTCTCCCCGGACGAAGTCCGCGACCGCCAGGTTGGCGCGGCACACCGAGACCGCGTATTCCACTCCGCTCAGCAGTGGTTCGGCACCGTCGACGCCGCGCAGCCAAGGGCCGATCGCCGTGTACACGGTGCGGGAACCGCTCAGGCCATGCCGTCGGCGGGTGGCAGGAGCCGCACTGCGTTCCAGGGAGCCGGCGAGGGCTCTCAGGTCGTCGCCGCCCAGCGGCCCGTTGTGACCCAGGGCGGCGCCGATGCGGGTACGGGGCAGTGCGTAGTGGCCCCAGCTGCGCAGGCTGTCGCTGCTGCGCAAGGCGTGATCGACGGTGTCCAGCAGCCCTCTGAGGGCGTTCTTCAGCCGCTCCTCCGTGCCGTCCCCGACCAGGTGGGCGACGGACACGGGAACGAGGGGGCTCAGCAGTGCTTCGCGCTGGTGGGTCAGCAGGTGCTGCACAAAGGCGGTGCAGTCGTCGAGCCCGGCCTGCGGCGCCGAGCCGTAGCGGGCGTCGACGACGACGTGGCCGTCCTTGTTGAGCCACTTCTGGCGGGCCCGGAACCGCTGCAACTTCGCCTCGCTGAGCTGCAGCGCGGGGCCGAAGGCCGTGAGATCAGGGACCAGCAGCTCCCGGCGCACTGGGTGCGGTGCCTCCGACAGCTCGCTCGGTCCTCGGACACCGGCCGGTGCCCCGGACACCCACGCGGGTACGTCGGCACCCTCTTCGACGCCGGGGTAGCGGCCCTCCTTGTAGACGATCTCCGCGTACAGCGGGTCGGATCCGGTTTCGATGCGCACGAGTGCCCCGACGGGCAGGGCCGGTACTTCGTCGCCCAGCGTCAGGGAGGGGAACGCGTCCAGGTCAAAGGGACCGTTGCCGTGGCCTTCACCACCGAGTTCGTAGCCGAAATAGGCCGCGTTGAAGGCGACCGCGGTGTGCACCGGACACACGCGGTCGGCCACGACCGCCTCCAGGTAGCGACCCAACCGTTCCAGTTCCTCGGCAGGTGTGCTGCGGTGTCCGCCGGTCATGGCGGGAGTGAGCACAGGCTCGCCGTCGAACGGCCGCCAGATGTCCGGTCCAGTGCTGATCATCGTGGTCACGCCCAGCCGTCCTTCCGTTCGGATCCGCTTCCCGCCCGGCGGGATCTCGTGTGTCGGACCGGGCGGACGGCTCGCCAGAGGCTGTCCGGGCCCTCGACTGCGGCTCCGGCTGCGGCCAGCCGTGTGAGGCTCGCGTTTACTGCCGCATAAGGCAGATCGGCACGACCGCCGAAGTGGCGGCTTTCCCGGATCGCCTTCGGCAGGGGGATCATCTTTCGATTCCTCGGGTTGTAGGAGGATTCGTCGCCGCGCAGTGCGTGCCAGAGCCGGCGCGGGTGTGCGCCCTGCGGCTGGAGCTGCAGCAGCCGGTGGACCTGGAGGTCGACGCGCTGGTCGCGCAGTGAGGTGTCGGCACCGCCTCCCTCGCGGGGGCGCGGGCTGTCGAAGACCTGGGCGACGGCAGGGCGCCGCTCCTCCACGGGCCAGCGGCCTGTGTCCCAGCAGGCCGAGCAGCGGCAGCGGGCCGTGGTGCAGCACCCCTCGGGCAGGTCGCTGACGCCGAAGTAATCGGCGAAGACCCGTTGGGCGCAGACCGTGCTCGCGTCGAAGAAGTTCCGGAGCCTGGCCAGTTCCTCGGCGGCTCGGCGGCCGCGTCGGCCGAGCAGCGGGAGGAACCCGTCGGGCAGGGTGCCGGTGCGGGTGGTCAGACCGGTGACCAGGCGGCGGCTGGGCACCGCGGAGACGTCCAGGAGCCCACGGTCGTGGAGGTCGGCGAGCAGTTCCCAGGTCGCCGACGGTCCATCGGCGACCGAGCGGTAGTCGGGGCACCGGGCGGCGAGTTCCCGGTCGAGAGCTCGGACGTCGACCTGTCGTGGGGTGTCCCAGGACAGGGCGGTGTCAATGACGGTCTGCTCCAGCCGCATGGACCCGTCCGCTTCCTCGCCGCGCTTCGCTGCAGTGATAGGCGTCTGTCCTGCGCCGTGTCCGGCCGGTCGGAGGTCGCCGGGTTTGACCGCGCAGAACGGCGGGTGGTCGCCGAGGTCGGCGACGGCGCCGAGGTCGGCGAGCGCGCTGAACGCCCGCATGATGCCGCCCTGGTAGCGCTCCTGGGTGTGCCTGTCGTCCAGCTCGGCCTCGCTCAGCGCACCGCTCGCGGCGTCCTCGGCCATGAGCAGGTCGGCCAGCCGTACCGGATCGAGCGTGCCGTCCCGCTGGGCGAGGACAAGGCTGCCCATGCGCCGAAGCAGCGACGCGGGCAGTTCCTGGCCCGTCATGAAACGGACCATGCGCAGCCCCCGGCTCGTCGCGAGGGCGAGACCGCTGTTGACGGGGCCGTCGCCGACCGTCCCCCGGCCCGCGCCGTCCCGCCCCGCCCGACCCAACTGCTGGTAGAGCGCGGCCAGGTCGGTAGGCGGCGACACGCACATCACGGTGCGTACGTCGGGCCGGTTGACACCGAGCCCGAACGCGGAGGTGGCCACCACCACGACCGGGACGAAGCCGTCGTCGCCTTCCCGGGGCGCCTCCCGGAACTCCGTCATGACGGCCGCCTTCTCCGCCTCCGTCAGACGGCCGTGAAACCGCAGCACGCGGACGCCGGCGTCACCCACGTACTCGCGCAGGTGGGTGTAGAGGGTATTGACCTCCTTGACGGTGAGGCAGTAGAGGATGGAGTGACCGTCGAGCGCGTCGACGACGCGCTCGACCAGCCCCGCCACACCTCCCTGTCCGAGCCGGTCGAGGGAGCGGCGGAAGACGGCGAGTTCGGGCCTGATCGGGTTCTGGCGCACCGTCAGGAGCCCGCCGACGACTCCGGGATGCTCTGCTTCGGCGGCCGCCTCGGCCGAAGCGGGCTCCGGGACCTCGGCGGGCAGACCGAACAGTCCTTCGCGCAGCGCCTCGTGGACGGCCCTGTTGGCGGTGGCGGTCACCGCGGTGACCGCCACCCCGTGGTCCCGGCGCAGCTCGTCCAGGAACCTGCTGACCCGGCGCATGCTGGGCCGGAAGTCCTCCCATTGCGGGAGGGTATGTGCCTCGTCCACGGCGATCCGGGTCACCCGGCCCGCCGCCGCGGCCGCGCGGACGGTCTCCCGGAAGCGCCGCTGGCACAGGCGTTCCGGGCTGACGTAGACCAGGCGGATACCGTGGTCGGCCCGCCCGAGGAGCTGGTCCGTCACTTCTGTCTTGCCTGCCCTGCTGCTGGACTCGCGCAGCGGGGAGATGAGCGCGCGGACCGCGCCACCGATGGACCGGTTCAGTTCGAGGGCCTGGTCGTGCATGAGAGCGACGAGCGGGCTGACGACCACGGTGATGCCGGGCAGGACCAGCGCGGGCAACTGGAAGGTGAAGCTCTTGCCGAAGCCTGTGGGAAGCAGTCCGAGTACGTTGCGTCCCTCGGCCACGGCGGCGATGACGGCCTGCTGGGCCGGCTTGAGGGCTACGGGTTTGTCGACGAGCCGCAGCAATCCTCCGATGCGGGCGCAGCGATCCTTGATCTCCTCCACGAGCAGGCCCTGTTCCCGCAGCTTCCGAGTCTCCTCGGTGGTCAGCGCCAGTTCGCGGATGCGCCTGGTGTGCGGTAGGAGGGTCTGCCGTTCGAGGGCTTCGTCGGTACACAGCTCCGCGGACCGGGCGGGGTCCAGGAGGTTGTGGGCCGCCATGAACTCCCAGATGCGACGCCATCCTTCGGCCATGGTGGCGACGTTGCCGCCGCCGATGTCGCCGGTTTCCGGGTCGGGGCACTGCAGTCCGTCATCGAGGCTGCCGAGGAAGGCACGCCGGTAGGAGCGGCGCAGGCTGCTGGCTCCCGCGAGTTTGCGGTCACTGATGACGACGACGCCGCGGTGGCGGTCGGAGCGGATGAGCCGGCCCACCGCCTGACGCAGCTGGAGCGCGGCGAGCGGCAGGTAATAGTGCTCGGTGCCGGCACCTTCCGGATCGGGGTGGCCGGCCTGCTCGGCGCGTTCGGCGACTGCCGCGCGCCGAGCCTCCACGATCGGAGCGGCGAACGGTGCGAAGGGCAGTTTGTTGATCCACACCAGACGCAGCCGCTCGGCATCGGAGACGTCGACCCCCTGCCAGAGTCCCTTGGTGCCGACGAGGAACCCTCCACCGTCCCGCCGGTCGGTGAACGCCTGATAGGCCCGGCCGTTGCCGAGAGTGAGCGCCTCGACGACCGGGGTGTCGAGGGCGCGGGAGCGCAGCTCCCGCACGAGGTGGAAGCCGATGCCCGCGGCGGTCGAGCGGGCGGTCGTGAGGATCACGCCGCCGCCGTCGAAGCCGTTGCCGTCGGCGCGTACACGGGTCATTTCGGTGGCGAATCCAGCGACCTGGTGGGCGACGGTCCGCAGGGCGCCCTCCTCCTGCTCCGCCCAGGAGGGGAAGTCGGAGAAGCACACGACCTCGGCCTGGCTGCGCAGGGCGAACGGGGAAGGCAGGGCCAGCGTCGGCAGATCGTCAGGCAACCCGAGTCGGGTCCGCATGAAATCCCATTCCCCGGCGACACGCAGTGTCGCGGAGACGTAGTGGACACGGTCGAAGGTCTCCAGGTAGCGCCGCCACTCCGGGTCTGCGGGCAGATCGACGGGACTGGTGGCGACACGGAAGCGGTAGGACCGCAGCTCCGCCCTGGGTTCATCCACTTCCTCCAGATATATGACGCGGGAAGGGGGAGCCTCGTCCAAGGTGAGGGCAGGGTCGAGAAAGGCGCGGATGTCGGCCGTAATCCGGTCGAGGGCCGTGGTGAGGGAGTCGGTGTGCTCCGCGAGCGCGGTCAGGCGCTCGCGCACCAGGGGATCGATTCCGGCAGAGTGCTGGAACACGTACCGCTCCAGCGTGATGCGACAGGACACGAGCGCCTTGGCGATGCTTTCCAGCACCAGCGACAGCCGCCGGGTGTGCCGGGTGCCGGAAGTGCCGGCGTAGGGGCTGGCGAGCGTGGTCGCCCGGCTGCCGATGCGTACGCCCACGCCCTTGGCCTGGGCGTCGAAGGCTTGCGCCGCCAGCCGGGGAAGGCGTTCATCATCCAGCAGCCGTTCGAGGTCGGCAATCGCTGCGGCGGCCTGCTCCTTAGCGGTGCCCGGGTGCGCGTCCGCGACCCATGCCTGGTACTCCGGCAGCAAAGCTTCCAAGTCCTGGTGGTCGACGGTCACGGTCAGCGCGGACGTGGCGGCGTTCTCCAACTCATGCGCCTCGTCGATCACGAGGAGCACCTCGGGTCCGACGGCACGCAGGTCGTCCAGGTGGGAGAGGACGAGTGCATGGTTGGCGAGGATGAGGCGGTGGCTGTCGATCGACTCCCGGACGGTGTCGGTGTGCACGGTGAGCGGGTTGCCTGCGGCGGGGCCGTAGTCGCCGTCGCGCTGGGACAGCGACTCCAGCCAGAGCGGCAGGCCGCGCCCGATGTAGTCGGTGAAGAAGGCGGGCAGGTCCACCGGGTCGACCGATCTGGCCGTCCAGGTCTGCGGGGGCTCCTTGGCCGCGAGCAGGCGCAGTGCGAGGAAGACGGCGAGTTCGCGGAACCGGCTCCGTTGGGAGAAGCGGGCGCGGGCGGTGCCCGCGGAGCGGCGCCGACGCGGGGCCTCGGCGAGGGTCTTCGTCAGGGCTGCGAGGGAGAGCCGGTTGGACTTGCCCTTGACTAGGTCGGCGACCCCGAGGATGCCCGGCAGGGCCCGCTCCAGGTCCTGGATGTCCTTCGCCATCTGGCTCTGCAACTGTTTGGTGTATGTGGCGATGACAGCGGTACGGCTGTCATCGCCACCGGCGAGCCAGTCCAGCGCGGCGGCGAGCACTACATAGCTCTTTCCGGTGCCGGTGGGTGCTTCCAGCAGACCGCTGACGCCACGGTCAGTCCAGTCATGCAATGTCGTCGTCATCGTCTGCTGAGCAGGCCGAGGTTCAACGCGGGAGCCGTGCACGACCCGGGCGAGAGCGGTCGGCTCGACCCTTCCGTCGGCGCCCCGTAAGACGTCCGGCACGTCCACGGCGCCCTTGCCCGGTGCCCTTCCGCCAGGGGTTCGACGCGGCGTGTGCTGCCCAAACTCGTCACCCAACAGGCGGGCCACGTGCGCCTGCTCCCACACCCGCGGCTCTCGATCGTTGGCGGCCTCACCCTCGGCCAGTTCCCGCAGCAGCCGCCACGCGTCGGAGTCGGGGCAGACGTCGGCGATGAGATCGCGCAATTCGGCCGTCCTGCATGCGAACTCGGCGGCGGCCCGCTCTAGGAGGCGCACCAGCAAGACCGCGTCGCCGTCCGCCGTATGGGCGCGCAGATCCGAACGGGAGACGTTGAGCTGAAGCGCGAGGTCCTGAAGTCGGTGGGATGGGGCTGTCGGCCAAACGGCGTGCGCGAGGTACAGGGCGTCGACGGGGCGCACGGCGGAGAGCGGATCGCTGGTACCGGCCTCCTCCGCCGCTTCACTTACGACGGGAAAGTCCAGTGTCGTGCCGTTATAGGCGACCACGACATCGGCGTCCGACAGGAAGTCACTCAGCTCCGTCCACGCCTGTTGCTGGGATAAACCCTGGTCAAGCACCGCGTTCCGCACGCTGCCGTCACGCAACTCCTCAGTGTCACCAGGGAACCTGAGGTACCGCCGCCAGCGGGGCGCCGCAGCGACCCATTCACAATCGGCGCCGAACCTGACCGCTGCCACCTCGTAGACGTGCCGCTCCAAGTAGGGAGCGGTCGCCGTCGTCCGTACGACGCTTTCGACGTCGAGCGCGACGGTCCGCAGCACGGACGTCTCGTCCAACCGTGCAACAACAGCGGACTCAGCGCCTGGCTGGCGCCGTTCGGACGCCACCTGTGCCGGGCGCACCAGTTCCTGCGGAGCAACAGGCAGGAGAAGGTCCCCCGAAGCGATCAGCAGACCTCCGCGGACCGCCTCGGCGACCAGCTTCACTAACCGCTGCTCCGGCAGTGTGCCGAACTGCCTCTTGGCCTCGACGACCAGTTCCCGCTCAGAAATTCCGGACGAGAAGGCGCGGACCAGCTCTGCAACCTTCCGCGACGCCGCAGAAACCGTCTGCCCTTCAGACATGTACACCCCCCTTGCACACGGCCCCGGCCCATGCTCGACCGCGCCGCTCCCTCGGCTCTCCCTCCCCTGGAGATCCGAGACGTGGCCTACATCATATTTTCATTCGGAAGGTTACGTACCTTCAGCAGAAATATTCGTGGGCGTCAGACGGATACTGCCAGGCGTGACGGTGTTCAGCTTCCACGAGCCGAACTGGCACACAAGGCGCACGTGATGGAAGATCGGCGTGCTCGCCCGTCCAGGACGCGGCCTCTTCCGCTGCCGCGACCACCACCCCTTCGCGCATTCCCCCGCCGTCTACTGACCCCGCTCTCGGCGTGCCTTCACTACGGACGGGTCCGTGCCCCTCCTCCACACACGACTTTGGTGACGCCGAGGGATTCGGCGAGACTTTCCGGATCCATCCGGAAGCCTTCCGGCCAATTCTTCGAGCTGGCAGTTGCCGAGTTCCACCGTCGGGACCCGGACTGGACATGGGAGAGGGATGCGGTGTTTGACCGTTACCGCAGCCCGGTTTTGCCGTGAGTCTACTGCGGGGTATCGCTCGGCTGCCCTGCACATCCGCCATGCAGGGCAGCCACTCACCGTGGACGGCTCCGGTTTGAGACCTGCTGGCTACACCGCATCCTCTCGTTACAACGGCGGTAGAGGGGATGGACGCGATGACCGCCTCTCAGGCGTTCTCGTCATGGATCCGCGCACCCAGATCCTCCGCCCACCCCAGCGCCCACGCCTTGAGTTCTTCGATCTGCCGGGAGGTGAGCCCGTAAGCGGTGTAGTCCTCATCCTCGTACCAGTCCGCGCCGACGAGCCGGTCCCGGAGGTCTTCGAGGCTGAACTCGTCGTGGGCGCGACGGCGGCCCAGGGATTCGAGGTCGGCGGTGGAGCGGTGGCGGGAGGCAGCCTGGACGTCGATGAGGTCGCGGACGGTGCCGCGGTCGGCGAGGGCACGGACCTTGGTGCCGATCACGTCGTCGAGGGAAAGAACGGGGCCGTAGGGGGTCTGGGCGGGCGGAGCCCAGAACGCCTCCTTGAGGACGTCGACCTCGCACTCCTCGCCGGTGTCCGGATCGGTGACGAGGAACCGGCCGCTGAGCGGATCTGTCTGGACGTGCGTGGTCCGCCATCCGCGCGTACTGAGCCCTGCTGTGAGTGAGGCGACGATCTCCTGCATCGGAGCGGGGTTCTCGGTGGCGACGTCGAGGTCACGGCTGAAGCGTTCGACCAGGCCGTGGGCCTGCACGGCGTATCCGCCGGTGAGGACCAGAGGGTAGGGGGAGCCGAGGTCGAGGATGTCGGCGAGGAGACGCTCGTGGAGCGGAGTGAGCTTCACGCGGCGGTCGTGTCGGCCGGAGCGGTGCGGAGCAGCTCGGGGAAGGCGTCCTCCCAGACCTCGCGGATGTAGGGACTGATCAAGCGCCGCAGCACGGGCCACTGCTCGGCGAGCAGCCTGTGGTGCAGGAGGACCATCAGGTCCTCACTCAGTCCTTCGGCGAGGACGGTCCGGTAGAGCGTCATGCGGGACTTCGGACGGTCCAGGCTGTAGCTCGTCCGCCCGGACCAGACAATATGGAGCGGCAGGTCCACGTTGCCCTCGATGGGGCCGGCCAGCTCCTGCAAGCGCTCGGGCAGTCGGCTGCGGTAGCGGTCCCGCAGCACCTCGGCGCGGGGGGCGGTGATCGTCGCGTCCATGCATCCAGTATCGCTGCTCGGAGGCGGCGGCATGGCGGATACGGGGGTCCCCCTGTCGTACGTACGTCGGGCGGGCGCCCGCCCTCGGACATCTCACCCAGTGGGCGCTTGGCGCATCATCGCCTACCCGTGCAGGCCCCCAGGTGGCGCGGCAACCGGCTGTCCTGCAGGCCCGGGACCCGCCCCACTCGCGGGCGCGGGTGATCATGGGCCAGCAGGTCACGCGGAGGGCCGCCGCGGTGGGTCCGGTTGCGGCCTGGTGGGAGCCAGAGACCTGTTGAGGTCAACCGTCATGGCGGCCAACCGTCAGCAAGCTGGGACGCTCCCGCGCCCGATGCTGACCGTTTGCTGACCTCAGCGGGGCCATCAAGTCTCTGACCTGCGAAAACACCCAAACGCTAGATCTTGGACTTGAACATGGTGCGCAGCATGTTGGACTCCTGGAAGACGGCTCCCTGCCTGCTTTGTGCAGGTCAAGGGCGGTCCTCACTCTACAACTGGCACGCGCCCGACTCGAAGATTGTGAGGAACATCGCTCCATGCCGACGAGCAGGCTCCCAACCTGGGCTTCCGTGCGAAGCGGGCTGTTGCGGCATCGTCGGCGTGCACGGCCGCGTGGTCAGCCGACTGCTTCATGTGGCGGGAAAGGCCTTGAGTATGCCGAGACGCTGCATCTCGACGATGTGTTCTGCCGTGCGTCGCGGTGCTTCACCGCCGGTCACCAGGACACCCGCCTCGATGTTGCGCCGCGCGGCGGACTCGGTCAGGTTGGCGCTGCCGAGCAGAAGAGTGCGGCGGTCTGCGACCGCAAGCTTGGCGTGCTGGCGTGAGCGGCCCCGTTCGGCCGAGTCCCGTGCCCAGACCCACAGCAGCAGTCCGGGTACGGAGGCGAACGCTTCAGCCGGTTCCCTCCCCGAGAGCAGGCCGCCTGCGCCGGCCAGGGTCTCGACCACGACATGCGTCTGGACTCCCCTGCCCGCAGCCTCGGTGAGGGCCCTGGTCAGGGCCGGATACGGACGAGCCGCGTACGTCATCGCCAGCAGCTCGCGCTGCGCCTCATTGATGACCTCGACCAGTACCTGAGCGGTGGCCCGCACCGGCACCGCCGGTGTCGAGGGGCCGCTCCACACGGTGCGGACCTGGACGATGTCCCGGGCTTTCCGCCGGGCGGCGACATAGCCTCGCACGTAGGCAGCCGCCTCGGAGGGAGGTACCGACTGCGGCTACGACGACGGCCGCACTCTGAAGGGCTTCACCAAGCCGATCACGCGGATCAGTCGCAACCTCCAGGAGCAGGGGTTGATTCGGGACTCGGCAGTGCCCGTCCTCACCGCTGAGTACAGGAACGGTCCGGGCCCTGCCTCCGGCTTCAGGGTCCACCCGCTCCTCGTTCCGCTCATCAGCGACGCGGGGGACGACGACAAGGAGTCGTGACACAGCCGGGGACCGCTCGCCAACCGCATCCCAGCGGTGGCTGAAAAGCGTGAGTGCGGATCAGTGATCCACTACCGTTGCCCCTGCTGCGCACCTTCCCGGAGGGTACGTCGGCGGTGTTTCGGAGGTCGGTTCCCGGCCGTGACTGACGAGTGGTTTCCGCTGCGTGTAGCACGCGGCGTGACTGCGGATGCCCGGAAGGGCGGTCCCGCCATTCCAGGTCACGTCAAGGAGTGGACATCCATGAACCCCGTTGAGTACAAGCCTGCACGTCGTCACCGGCTTCGCGAGATCCTGGTCGACGTCGCCGCGGGTGTCGTCACCCAGGTCGTGGTGACGGCCCTGGTGGCGGCAGCGCGTCTGCTCTTCTGAGCGGGCTTGTGGCGGGCCCGGAGAGCCCGCCACTCCCACACAGGCGGTGCGCGTCAGAACAGATAGAGGTCGGGCGAGTGTGGGCCCGTGCTCTGCCGCCTCCTGCGGGAGTTCCGCCCCCGGCGCGGCCGGGGCGGGTGCGGTACGCGTGCTTCCTCCGGCAGGTTCTCCCACGTGGGGCGAAGACCGTGGATCTGGACCTCGCCGACCATGCCCTTCAGGTAGGTGCGGGTCTCCTCGTCCGTGGAGTACAGCACCGTCGCCCGGCTCGCCCGGGTCATCAGCACGTGGTAGGCGTGGCGGACCAGCCGCGCGAACTCCTCGTCGTCGACGCTGCCGGCCTTCACCTTGGGGTCGAACGAGCCCGGAACGGCGACGCGCCTGAGGCCCGAGTCCGGGTCCTTTCGCTCCTTGCCACGGCGGTACACCCACCGGTCGCCCCGCCGGACCATGTCGTCACCCATGATCACGCCGCACCAGTCCCACTCAAGGCCCTGGGCGGTGTACACGCAGCCGATCTGGCCGAGCCCGTTCTCGTGCACCGACCAGATCCTGCACGGTGGTGCCCCGTTCTTACAGAAGGCGTCGCTGTCCGCGTTCCAGGGCCTGTGCCAGTCCCCGATCCGCACGTCGGCCTCCAGCCGCCTCTCCTTGCCGATGGGCTTCGTCCACGGCCAGCAATAGCCCGCGACGAGACGGGCGGACGCTCCGGCGATCGCCTCGGTACGGATGATCCGTTCGAGTTCCTCCGGGCTGTCCGCCACCTCGACGTGCATCAGGCCGTCCGGCGTCCACTGTTCCGGCTCCTCGTCCGTCACCCCGAGCACGGCCCGCACCCAGCGGATGTAGGCGTCACTGCCGCCACAGCGGAACTGTTCCCGGAGCTCGTACTCCAGAAGAGTGGCACTGTGCCGTTGTGCCGCGTCCCTGATCAATTCAACGGTGCCGACCTCATGCGGTCGTACGGTCTGTCCTTCGTCGAGGAAGAACACGGTCAGGCGGGACGCGTCGAGCAACTCGTCGACCTGGGGCTTGGTGCCCTGGTTTTCGGGTTTCCAGAAGCGGTTGGTCGAGCGGTCCCGCAGGCGGTGCGCCTCGTCGCAGATCAGCACGTCAAGGGGCGGGTCCGGAGGGGTGACGAAGTTGCTGAAGTAGGTGAAGCTCTCCCTGAACTCCCGGTCGCCGTAGCCGACATGCTCCTGGATCGCGCCATTGAAGGCTCTGCTGCCGCTGGCGTACTTGACCGTGCGGCCGCCCGCCTCGAGCTCCGCCTTGATCTGGAGGCCGATGGCGCTCTTCCCGGTACCCGCACCGCCGGTCACCAGGAAGATGACACGTCGCTCGTCGGGCAGGAGGGCGGGGCACTGCGGGTCCGGGAGAACCTTGGCCGCGGTGTCCAGGATCTGGTCGGCGACCTTCTTCTGCCGGCCGCGCAGGTTGAATACCGTGTCCTCGCCGTGGGAGTGGATCATTGCGTCGAGGAGGGGCGTGTTGCGTAAGCCCATGTTCTGCAGCAGTATCTCGGCCTCGGAGGCGCCCCCTTCTTCGGCGAAGTGCTTGCGGAGGTCGGAGATCAGCTGCGCGCGCCGGTCGTTCGTGTAGACAGCTGCGTAGGCGCCGGTCGGAGCATCCACATCGACCAGTGGCCGGACGGAGGCGTCGGTGGCGTTGTGCAGATAGGCGAACCCTCCGCATTCGAAGTCCAGTCCATGCAGTGCTCCCCTGCCGCCGGTGAACGCCTCGTAGTACTCGCGTAACTGCAGGGCTGGGTGCTTCTTCCTGCCCATCCCCGGTACGTGGACCAGTTCCGCGGTGGCACGCTCCACCCGGGTCACCATCGACCAGCGCTTCAGCTCGACCAGTTGAACGGACAACCGCCTCTCGGCGGGGTGCTGGCCCACGAGGACCACGTCGATGAGCCTGGGGGCGCCGGGGCGGTCGGCCTCGTCGAGGGTGGCGGCGCACTCGACGATCATCTCCACGTTTCCGCGCCCAGCGGCGACCAAGTCCTCCGCGAGGTGCACGAGGCTGTCGGCCCACGCGGATCGTTCCGACAGCGAGGCGTCGGCGCCTCGGAAGTGCCGCCATCTGGCGGCCAGGTGCGGCACCATACGCCGCCGTGAATTCAAGGTCAGCAGATCCCGTGCTGCGAGCCGCAGCAGGAGCATGGACACGAGGTGGGTCCCCCAGGGCACGAGTGGCTCGTGCGGGTGGGGGCATGTCCTCGTGAGGAAGCCCGTCGGGCCGCAATCGGTACCCGTGATCTTAGGGAGCCGGCCGTTCTGCGCACGGCGACAAAGCCGTGGTCGACGCGAAGCGTAGCCATCATGGCCGGATCCTGTGCCCCGTGGCGAAGACGTACCCCCTCACACCGAGGAAGCTCGCTGATCCAGCCGACCGCCCGCCAGCTCCCTGAGCCTTTCCCGCGTCTCCGGGTCCGTGGAGTAAACGATCGTGCCAACCATTCCCCGGGTCAGCAGCACCTTGTAGGTGTTGCGGATCAGACGGTCCACGTCGTCGTCCGCGGTGGACTTCTTGAACACCGGGTCCTTGGATGCGGTGCGGTCCGTGATCCAGCGGCTTCCACGCCACAGCAGGTCGGGGCCGATGATGACGCCGGACCAGTCGTACTCGAAGCCCTGGGCGGTGTAGACACAGCCGACCTGTTCGAAGCCCGCCGGGTCGGTTGCCCACAACGCGGCCGGAGGTGCGCCCGAGACCGAGCGGTCGCCCCGCAGATTCCAGGGGCGTGCCCAGTCGCCGATGACTACATCCAGCGCGAGCGGCGCGCCAGGCTTGGGCTCTGGGGACCAGCGCCAGCAGTAGCCGGCGGACACGCGTGCGCCGTACCCCTCCGCCCGCCGGGCTTCGAGGAACGCCTCCATCTCCTGCGGGCTTTCGGCGACCAGCAGTTGCATGCGGTCATCGGGCTCCCAGACGACCGGACCGCCGGGCTCGAGGCCGAGGAGCCTGACGACCCAGCGCAGGAAGGCGTCGCTGCCACCGCAGCGGAACTGGCTCTCCAGGGGGACGACGTGGCAGGGGATGTCCCGCTTGGCCGCTGCCGCCTTGATGTCGGCCACAGTGCCCAGCTCACCCGGCCGCACCACCTGGTGCTCGTCGAGAAGGAAGACGGGCACGTGGGCGACGTCGATGAGTTCGTCGATCTGGGCCTTGCCGGTCCGATGCTCGGCACGGGTGTAGCGGTTCGCCGAGGTCTCCCGGATGCGGTGGGCCTCGTCGCAGATCAGGACGTCCAGGCTGTTCTTCTCGGTGGTCATGAAGCTGTTGAAGTACTTGAACAGGTCCTGCACCTCACGCTTGCGGGATCCGGCGACCTTCCTCATCGTCTTGGTGAACGACTGGGAACCGGTGGCGTGCAGGGCCGTAATTCCCCGCCGGTACAGCTCACCGAGCAATTGGAGTGCGATCACGCTCTTGCCCGTGCCCGGGCCGCCGGTGACGACGACGATCTCCTTGCGGTCAGCCCGCTTGGCCTTCTGCACCGCGTTGAGCACCATGCGGTAGGCGACCTGCTGTTCGTCGAGCAGCACGAACTGCTGGCGTTCGCGGACCTCCTCGGCCGCAACCGACATGAGCTGCTTCGACGGCACCGTGGCACCCGAGAGCAGTTCGTCCGCCGCCCGGGCACCGGTATGCCGGTCGCTCAACTTCGAACGGAGATGGTCGAGGAACTCACCTCGGCGCTGCCCTGTGAACAGCAGTCCGCGACCGTGGCGCTCAATCTCCCGCAGACCGGCCACGTCGAACTCGGTGGCGTTGTGCAGGAACGCCACTCCGCTGACCCGGTGTCCGTGCTCGGCCACCGCTCCGTTGAAGTTGACCAAGTAGTCGCAGTAGCGACGCACCTGCTCGATGGGGTTGAGGACAGGGTAGGCGTAGGGCTCGACGTGGCACAGCGTGGGATCGTCCTCGTGGGGCAGCACCTCGCTCCACTGCTTCAGCTCCACCAGGACGTACGAGGGTTCCCCTGTGGAGGGATGCACGCCTGCGAGGACGACGTCGGCGCGCTTGCTGTTCAGCGGGAGGGCGTACTCCAGCATCACCTCCACGTCGCCCAGGCCCGCGTCGTTGAGCGCGGCGGCCAGGACGGGAATGCTGCGCTCCCAGGAGCGGGCCTCCGAGGTGCTGGGCTGGTAGCCGTGCATGTGAACGAACTGGTCGGTGAGGTGCAGGAACAGCGAACCGTCGAGCGCCATGACGGCGACCGTTTTCGCGGACGCGCGGAACAGCAAGAACTTCCCCCAGGCAGCACGAAGTGACTCGTGCGGGTGGGGGCGTGTCCTTTAACTCCACCAATGTGGAACGGAAGCCCGTCGGGCCGCTTTGACGATTCCTGCGAGATTACCTTGTGCCCTGCCGGCGCTGGTGGACTCCCCGGCAGGGACCCGTGCGACCGCTCCTCGACGGCTCACCGCTACGACTCACCCTTTGACCGTCCACGTCACCGAGTTCCCGTGCCGTGCCGTGCCGTGCCGTGCGAGAGGGTCGCCGCCACGGCGGCGACCCTCTCGATCACCAGCGATGCGTTCGCGCAGGACTGGTCAGGCCCGGGTCCAGCGCTGGTTGTCGCCGTTCGAGCAGGAGTAGAGCTGGAGCAGGGTGCCGTTGGCGGTGGCGCCCCCGACGGCGTCGAGGCAGAGGCCGGACTGGACGCCGACGATCGATCCGTCGGAGTCCAGGCGCCACTTCTGGTTGTCGCCGCCCCAACAGCTGTAGATCTGCACCTTGGCGCCGTTGCCGGTGCCGGCGGCGTCCAGGCACTTGTCGCCGTAGGCCCTGAGCTCACCGGCGTCGGTGTACGTCCACTGCTGGTTGGTGCCGTCGTGGCAGTCCCACAGCTGGACCTGGGTGCCGTCGGTGGTGCTGCTGCCGGGTATGTCCAGGCACCGGCCCGAACCGACGCCCTTGATCGTTCCGCCGTCCGCGGGCGGTGTGGTGGAGCCGCCGTTGAGTGCGTTGAGGACGGCGGTGTAGGCGGGCTTCTTGCTGCCGTCGTTGTTGAACAGCAGCGGCGTGTGCTCCGATCGCCAGGAGTCGCTGTCGCGCACACCCCAGACGGTGACGCCGAGGCAGCGCGAGACGGCCAGGCAGTCGTTGACCACGTTGGCGTAGGTCGAGGCGGAGGCACCCTGGATGTCGAGTTCGGTGACGGCCACGTCGACGCCGAGGGCGGCGAAGTTCTGCAGGGTGGTACGGAAGTTGCTGTTGTAGGGGCTGCCACTGTTGAAGTGCGACTGGAAGCCGACGCAGTCGATCGGCACACCGCGCTGCTTGAAGTCCCGGACCATGGCATACATGGCCTGAGTCTTGGCCCAGGTCCAGTTCTCGACGTTGTAGTCGTTGTAGCAGAGCTTGGCGGACGGGTCGGCGGCGCGCGCGGCGCGGAAGGCGACCTCGATCCAGTCGTTGCCGGTGCGCTGCAGGTTGGAGTCTCGCCGGGCTCCCGAACTTCCGTCGGCGAAAGCCTCGTTCACGACGTCCCACTGCGTGATCTTGCCCTTGTAGTGGCTCATCACGCCGTTGATGTGGTCGATCATCGCCTGGCGCAGCGCGCCGCCGCTGAGGCTCTGCATCCAGCCGGGCTGCTGGGAGTGCCACGCCAGGGTGTGGCCGCGCACCTCCTTGCCGTTCTGCACCGCCCAGTTGTAGACGCGGTCTGCGGCCGTGAAGTCGAACTGGCCCCGCTGCGGTTCGGTGGCGTCGATCTTCATCTCGTTCTCAGCCGTCACCGAGTTGAACTCACGGTCCGCGATCGTCGCGTACGTCGAGTCGCTCAGCCTGTTCGCGGCGATGGCGACGCCGAAGTAGCGGTCGCTCTGCGCCGCCGCGGCACCGAGCGTGCTCTCGGCGGCCTGAGCGGGCGGCGGCGCGACCAGTGCGGCGACCACACCCAGGACGCCGGCGACCAACGCCAGCAGCAGAACGCGGACTTTGCGCCGGACAACGGGTCCGGGAAGGGCATATGAGCCCATGGCTGTGCCTCCAAGGCAGGAATAACGGGATCACCGGACACCGCGGTCATGGGATCCGGGAGGATCTCAATCGGCACGGACGGGTCCGGCCGGCCGCCGAGTGACGTACGCCGGGTGGCAGCGGTCTTTCGACACAGGCACGGGTGTACTCCATCGCGGCTCAGCCGGGAGGCCGTCACGCGGCGTCGCATCCCTCTCCGACTGCACGGAGTGTCAGGATGTGTCGGTGCGAGCCTCACCGGGACGAAATGCGGGGTTGGCGCAGGGGGTTCGGCACGCGGATCGGTCGGGCGGCTGTGCGCGGCTCTCCATACGGCACAGTCCACCCAGGACCCGCATTGTTCGACATCTCGGCATCCGGTCGGGTTACCAGACAGATGATTGAGGGTTGACGGTGACTCGTCAATCCTCTTGCGGCGGAAAAATTTCCGCCTGGGTACCGAAACTTTCGAGGAGCCCTGCCAGGGCAGGCGGGATGCCCGGCCGGCGCGCCACATCCCGAATCACCTTCGAGCTACCTGGCGGTCTGCAGTCGACGCGAGCGCTTGTCCCACTCCGAACGAGGAGCTGTTTGCGGACAGATCGGCGACAGACCTTGACCGGAGGACCCGACCTTTCTAGCTTGTGGCGTCACAGACCCGAAATCGCCCCGAAACTTTCGAATCACTCTGTGCCCGGCTTGGCTGCCGCTCCGCGGGTCATCGGCGGCGCCCCACCCCGCCTTCCAAGGAGGCCCTCCGATGTGGCTTCGCCACCTGTCCCCGGTCCGCCCAAGACGCTTATTCGGCGTCCTTACGCCCCTTCTGCTGGTGGCCGCCTTCCTCGGTGCCCAGCCCGCCGAGGCCGCGACCATAGACCCCAACGCCTCGTACGTGCTGGTCAACCGCAACAGCGGCAAGGCCCTGGACGTCTACAACTTGGCGACCGGCGACGGCGCCCGCATCACCCAGTGGACCAGGAACGAGCAGAGCCAGCAGCAGTGGCAGTTCGTCGATTCCGGAGACGGCTACTACCGCATCAAGTCCCGCCACTCGGGCAAGGTACTGGACGTCCACAACTGGTCCACCGCGAACGGCGGCTCGATCGTCCAGTGGACCGACCTGAACGGCACCAACCAGCAGTGGCGGCTGGCCGACAGCTCGGACGGCTACGTGAGGCTCGTCTCGCGCCACAGCAACAAGGCCCTCGAAGTACAGGGCGCCTCCACCGCCGACAACGCGAACATCGTCCAGTACGACGACTGGGGCGGCAGCAACCAGCAATGGCAGCTCGTCAAGGTCGGCGCCGACACCCCTGGCTCGTGTGCTCTCCCGTCGGCCTACCGCTGGACGTCGTCGGGCGCGCTGGCGCAGCCCAAGCAGGGGTGGGTCTCGCTCAAGGACTTCACCGTCGCCCCCTACAACGGCAGACAACTCGTCTACGCCACCACGCACGACACGGGGACGAGGTGGGGTTCGATGAACTTCGGCCCGTTCACCAACTGGTCGGAGATGGCCTCGACGAGCCAGAACACGATGTCGGCCTCCACAGTCGCGCCCACGCTCTTCTACTTCGCGCCGAAGAACATCTGGGTGCTCGCCTACCAGTGGGGCGGGACCGCCTTCTCCTACCGGACGTCGAGCGACCCCACCAACCCGAACGGCTGGTCGTCCGAGCAGGTGCTCTTCTCCGGAAGCATCTCCGGCTCCGGAACGGGCCCCATCGACCAGACACTCATCGGTGACGGCACGAACATGTACCTGTTCTTCGCCGGCGACAACGGCAAGATCTACCGGGCCACCATGCCGATCGGGAACTTCCCGGGCAGCTTCGGCTCGACCTCGACGGTGATCATGAGCGATACGACGAACAACCTGTTCGAAGCCCCGCAGGTCTACAAACTGCAGGGCCAGAACCGCTACCTCATGATCGTCGAGGCGATCGGCTCACAGGGCCGCTACTTCCGCTCGTTCACAGCCACCAGCCTGAACGGCTCCTGGACACCTCAGGCCGCGACCGAGAGCAACCCCTTCGCCGGCAAGGCCAACAGTGGCGCCACCTGGACGAACGACATCAGCCACGGCGAACTGATCCGCACCAGCCCCGATCAGACCATGACCGTCGATCCCTGCAATCTGCAGTTGCTCTACCAGGGCCGCAGCCCCAACTCCGGCGGTGACTACGGCCTCCTGCCCTACCGTCCGGGTCTGCTGACCCTGCGGCGCTGACGGCAGGACGCGCATCCGGCTCCGAGGGGAGCCGGCGTGGCGGGCCCGGTGGCAGGCCGGGCCCGCTCGCCACGGGGAGGGCGCAGGGCGAGCCCCGACCGGTTCCGACAGCGCGCCGAGGGCTGGGTACTGCGGACGTGGCCGTCCCCGGTGAAGGAGGCGGGGGCGGCCACACGGCGCGCAGGCGGCGTCAGCCGCGCCAGGTGTCGTTGAGAGTGACCCTGGTGGAGGTGACGGTCGCGGTGCGGTTGGCGCCGCTCTCCCAGGTCACGTTTCCTGCCTCGTCCTTGCGGATGTACTTGTACTCGAAGGACGTGCCCTCGGGGAGCGCCACGTCCAGCTTCCACACCGGATAGGCGGCCGGGTCGAGCTTGAGGGAGCCGCCCGGGTTCCAGTCGCCCAGTTCCGGCCTGTCGCCGGTCACGTAGATGTTCTGGCCCGGGACGGTGGAGGCGTTGGCGGCGAAGGACACGCCGGAGGTCACCGGGTCGGGATCGGGAGCGGTGCCACCGTCACAGTTCCGGGCGTCGACGTGCAGGGCCACGGCCGTGTGGGCGCCGAGGGTGGCGGTGAACCGGCCGGAACCGTCGACGGTGACGCCCTTGCCGGACTGGACGTCGCAGTAGTCACCGGCGGGCAGCGACGTCTGGAACGTGCGGGTCAGCGAGGAGCCCTCGTGGTTGATGGCGACGTACGCCCTGGAGCCGCGCCCGAAGGCGATCCGGTCGCCGCCGTTGTCCCACCAGTCGGTCACCGACTGGCCGCGGGCGGCGTTGCGGAAACCGACCATGGAGGAGATCTCGCGCCAGGCGTGCTGGCACTTCCAGCCGTCGCTGTAGCAGGCGTTCACCTGGCCGCCGTTCGGCGGGCCCGCGTCGCGGTCGGTGAACTCGTAGCCGGAGTGGACGTCGGGGTTGCCGTACGGCCAGGCCAGCATGAAGACGTGGGCCAGGGTGTAGTCGGCGCCGTCCTGGTAGCTGAGGGTCTCGCCGTTGCGTTCGGTGTCGTGGTTGGCGACGAAGACGTTGGACTTGTCCGAGGGCAGGTGGCCCCAGGCTTCGCCGAAGTTCTTCAGGTACGCGAGGTTCTCGCTGCGGAAGACGCGCTTGAGGTCGCGTCCGTAGCGGAACTCCTGGACGTCACCGCTGCCGAGGTACTCGGTCGGGGACACCGCCTCGCCGGCGCCGTGGATGGCCTCGTGCTTCCAGTACACGTTCGGGTCGCTGAGGCGGGACTTGATGTCGGCCAGGTCGGCGGCGGCCATGTGCTTGGCCGCGTCGATCCGGAAGCCGTCGACGCCGAGCGACAGCAGGTCGTTGAGGTAGCCGGCGATCCTGCCCCGGACGTAGTCCTCGCCGGTGTCCAGGTCCGCGAGCCCGACCAGTTCGCACTCCTGGACGTTGAAGCGGTCGCGGTAGTCGTTGATCTGCGAGGTGCAGTTGTCGAAGTCGGGCGCCGAGTAGTTGCCCGGATAGTTGTACTTGGTGTAGGACGAGCCGCCGGTTCCGGTGCCGTCACCGGCCGACATGTGGTTGATGACCGAGTCGGCGACGACCTTCACACCCGCCGCGTGACACGTGTCAACCATGCTCTTGAACTGTCCGCGGTCGCCGAGGCGGCCCGCGATCCTGTAGCTGACCGGCTGGTAGGAGGTCCACCACTGTCCGCCCTGGATGTGCTCCTGCGGCGGGGAGACCTGGACGAAGCCGTAGCCGGCCGGGCCGAGGGTGTCGGTGCACGCCTTGGCGACCGAGCTGAACTTCCATTCGAACATCACCGCGGTGACGTCCTTGTCGCCGGGCGGCGAAGCCTGCGCCGGTACCGCGGTGGTGAGGAGGCCACCGGCCAGGCCGGCGGTGAGTGCGAGCGCTGCGGCGGTGCCTCTTCGCGCTCTGCTGGTGCTCCCGTGCATGGAGTCTCCCGTGTGAGGATGCGGGTGTCCTGGATGCCGATCAATGGCTGACTGGGGAGTCGGCACACTCTTGCAATACGTTGCTGCAAGATGACTGCAAGGTGTTGCGGACGTGACCGTAAAGGCACTGTTCGGTACCGGTCAAGCCTTCGGACGAGGCCGACTCCGGGACGTGACGTGGCGTCATTTCCGCAATCTTCCGCATCCTCTTGCAGCAGGGGGGCATTCGCGCCTCACCCCACTGGAACCCGATCCACCTGGTACGGCGTCCTGACGAGCGAGGACGAGTGGACGGGAACGATGGTCGAACGAACGGAAGCGCGGGCCAGGTCCGCCTGGGCGCGGGGGCGAGTGACCGCCGGGGCGGCCGTGCTGACGGCTGCCCTGCTGATGCTCCACGGGGTGGTTCCCAACGCGGTGGGCGGGCTGGGCAGTCTGCTCGAATCGTTCCTGCCGTGGCTCGGCCTGGTGATCGTGGCGCTGCTCCTCCTCGCGCTGCTGCGCCGTTCGGCCGTCGCGCTGGTGGCGCTGCTCCTGCCGCTGGCGGCCTGGACGTATCTCTTCGGCGGCCTGCTCCTGCCCGCGCCGGAGCCCGGCGCCGCCGACCTGGTCGTGGTGCAGCACAACGTCAGCGACGAGAACACCGACCCCGCGGGCACGGCGCGTGCGCTGACCGACGCCGGGCCCGACCTCATCGCGCTCCAGGAGCTGGTGCCGCCGGCACTCGACGTGTACGAGAGGACCCTCGCCCCGGACTACCCGTACCGGACGGTCCAGGGCACGGTCGGACTCTGGTCGAAGCATCCGCTCACCGGTGCCCGGCCACTCGACATCAAGCCTCGGGGCATCACGGAGGACTGGAACCGCGGACTGCGGTCCTCGGTGCGCACGCCGCACGGTGAGATCGCCGTGTACGTCGCGCACCTGCCCTCGGTCCGCGTCGGGGTGAGCGGCCTCGCCTCGTCCTGGCGGGACGAGAGCGCCGGCCTGCTGGGGGACGCCGTCGCGGCCGAGCGGCTGAGCCGGGTCCTCCTGCTGGGCGACCTCAACGGCACGGTCGACGACCGAGCGCTGGATCCGCTGACGACGCACCTGAACGTGGCCGAGCGGGGCGTCGCCCTCAGCTTCCCCGCCGCCTTCCCGGTGGCCCGGATCGACCAGGTCATGGCCCGCTCCGCGACCGTCGGCCACATCCGCACCCTCCCCGCCACCGGAAGCGATCACCTTCCGGTCGTCGCCCAGGTCAGGATGGACTGAAGAGGCACATGCCTCACATTCCACGCACGTCCTCCAATACGCCTGGAGAGCAAGCCGCTTACGGTGCTTGCGTTAGCCTTTCGCTGTGACGCGACGACTTGCCCAGGTGGCCAAAAAGGTTGGGGTCAGCGAGGCCACGGTCAGCCGGGTGCTCAATGGCAAGCCGGGTGTTTCCGAGGCGACCCGGCAGA
>NZ_RAIF01000006.1:967931-996120 GCF_003671715.1 Streptomyces sp. E2N166
TGCATCGCCTGCGACGACGCCGTGGCCGTGGAGCAGTCCTGGCGTCACCTCGCGTCCCTGGGTCACGAGCGCATCGGCCTGGTGCTCGGCCCTTCCGACCACATCCCCTCCCGCAGGAAACTGGCCGCCGCCCAGGACGCGGCGCACGCCATGAACGCCGAGCTGCCCGAGGAGTTCGTCGAGCGGGCCATGTTCTCCCTGGAGGGCGGCCAGGCAGCCGCCTCCCGCCTGCTCGAGCGCGGCGTCACCGGCATCATCTGCGCCAGCGACCCCCTCGCCCTCGGCGCCGTCCGCGCCGCCCGCCGACGCGGACTCCACGTACCCCGCGACATCTCCGTCGTCGGCTACGACGACTCCGCCTTCATGACCTGCACCGAACCCCCGCTCACCACCGTCCGCCAACCCATCGAAGCCATGGGACGCGCCGCCGTCGACCTCCTCTGCGCACAAATTCAAGGCACCGAAGTCCCCCACAGGGAGCTGCTCTTCGAACCCGAACTCGTCGTCCGCGGCTCCACCGCACAGGCATCCGCCAAGTAATCGCACCTCCACATCTTCGGCGGCCTGTCGAGCATTTACGAAATCAGCGCGCGATATTGCGTTCACTTGTTCACGGTGGTTGAGTGAGCGGCGCCCCACAACGCATCGGCGGTGGGGCGCCTTCCACGTTCATGCCCGAAGGGGACCACTCATGAGAAGTGCTCGGTTCCGCCGTACTCGCCGTGCCGGCGCCATCACGCTCGTCTCCGCTCTCACCCTGACCGCTCTGGCCGCCTGCGGCACGAGCAGCAGTGACGACGGCGGCGGTTCCGAAGGCGGCAGCGGGTCCTCCGACCCGGCTGCTCCGCTGGACCCGAAGACCAAGGTGACGATCACCATCGACTGCATGCCGCCGGCGGCGAAGGCGGCCGAGCTGAGGGAGTGGAAGGAGGACGTCAAGACGTTCAACGACAAGTACCCGAACGTCACCATCGACGGCCGCTCCACCCCGGGCCAGTGCCTGGAACCGCCGCGCTTCACGGCGATGCTCAAGGCCAAGTCACAGCCCGACGTCTTCTACACGTACTTCACCGACCTGCCCCAGGTGCTGGACAACGACGGCGCCGAGGACATCACCGCGTACGTCAACGACAAGACCGTGCCGGCCCTGAAGGACATCGACCCGAACGTCCTCGGCTCGCTCAAGCACGAGAACAAGCTCTACGGCCTGCCCGAGAGCAACTACACGATGGGCCTGCTGGTCAACCGCAAGCTCTTCGAGCAGGCCGGGCTCGATCCGGACACCCCGCCGCGCACGTGGGACGAGGTGCGCACCGCCGCCAAGAAGATCTCCGGCCTGGGCGAGGGGATCGCCGGCTTCGGCGAGTACAGCGCGGGCAACACCGGTGGCTGGCACTTCACCGCCCAGATGTACAGCCTCGGCGGCGAGGTCGTCGACGCGAGCGGCAGGAAGGCGGCGTTCAACGACGAGCTGGGCAAGCAGGTCGCCGAGAACCTCCACGCCATGCGCTGGGAGGACGAGAGCATGGGCAAGACCCAGCTGCTCAAGTGGGGCGACCTGCAGAAGCAGATCGCAACCGACAAGCTGGGCATGTTCCTCGCCGCGCCCGACGACATCACATACATGGTGCAGCAACTCGGCGCCGACTACGAGAACTTCGGCATGGGACCGATCCCGGGCGAGCAGAACACGCTCGCCGGCGGCAACGGCTACATGATCAAGGAGGGTATCTCCCCGGACAAGATCAAGGCGGCCGTCGCCTGGCTGAACTTCAAGAACCTCACCGTAGGCCAGGGACAGTTCGACTGGGCCCGCAAGAAGAAGGACGACCTGCCGGTCGGCCTCCCGCAGCCCAACTTCTGGCTGAACGAGTCGAAGAAGAAGGACGACGCGGCCCGGATCGAGCACGCCACCATGCCGGTCGCGAACTTCAAGACGTTCATGGACAACCCGGTCCCGGGCATGGCCGAGCCGCCGAAGGCGCAGGAGGTCTACAAGGTCCTGGACAACGTGATGTCCGGCATCCTCACCAACAAGGACGCCGACATCGACAAACTGCTCTCCAGCGCGGAGCAGCAGGTCAACCAGGTCCTGGCCACGCAGTGACCGGCTCCCTCGGGGGGCGGGCCGCACCGCCTCCCGGGGCCCACGAGATCAGTCCCGAGGAGCGACGATGTCGGCCCCCAGCCTGACCCCGAGCAAGGCGGCGAGATCCCGCCACTCCCAGCCGCCGGTGGACGGCCCGCCCCCGCCCGGCGGGTCCTTCGGCAGGAGCCTGAAGCGCAATCTCACCGCGCACGGCTTCCTGATCGGGGCGGTACTCTGCTTCGCCTTCTTCTCCTGGTACCCCATGGTCCGGGAGTTCTTCCTCGCCTTCCAGAAGACGGACCAGGGCGAGGTCTCCTGGGTCGGCCTGGACAATCTGCGCACGGTCTTCAACGACCCGGCCTTCTGGCAGGCGTGGCGCAACACGCTGCTGTTCACCGTGCTGGCCCTGGTCCTCGGCTTCGCCGTGCCGTTCGTGGTCGCGCTTGTGATCAACGAACTCCGGCACGGCAAAGGGTACTTGAGACTCCTGGTCTATCTGCCGGTGATGCTGCCACCGGTCGCCGCCGTGCTGCTCTTCAAGTACCTGTACGACCCCGGCTACGGCCTGCTCAACGAGCTGTTCGGCTTCTTCGGGCTGCCCGAGCAGCAGTGGCTGCAGGATCCCCACCTCTCCATGCTCTCCGTGGTCATCGCGTCGACCTGGATGAACATGGGCGGCGCGGCACTCATCTACCTCGCCGCGCTCCAGGGCATCCCCGGGGAGCTGTACGAGGCGGCGGAGCTGGACGGAGCCGGGCTGCTGCGCAAGATCTGGCACGTGACGATCCCGCAGACGCGGCTCATCCTCTCGCTGATGCTGCTCATGCAGATCATCGCCACCATGCAGGTCTTCGTCGAACCCTTCCTGCTCACCGGCGGCGCCGGCCCCGAGGGCTCGACCACCACCGTCGTCTACCTCATCTACCAGTACGCCTTCAACTTCAACAACTACGGCGCCGCGGCGGCCCTCGGCCTGCTGCTCCTCGTACTCCTCGCCGGATTCTCGGCGGCGTACGTGAAGCTCAGCCGCGCCGAGGACGAGTAGGCCGGGGGAGAACCACAGATGTCCACACGCACGCTCATCTCACCGGCCCAGCTCGCCAGGCCTCGCGGCAAGGTCCTCTACTGGGTGACGTTCGGCGGCGTCGTCACGCTCTTCACCGTGGTCTTCCTCGGCCCCATGTACTGGATGGTCTCCAGCGGGTTCAAGGACACCCAGGAAGTGGTCCAGACCCCGCCGACACTGGTTCCCGAGTCCTTCGAACCCGACAACTACTCACAGGCCTGGAACGTCATGGACCTGGCCGGCCTGCTGGGGAACACCCTGTACTACGCGTTCGGCGCCCTCGCCTTCCAGCTGGTGCTCGACGTGGCGGCGGCGTACTCGCTCTCCAAGCTCCGCCCGGTCCTCGGCAAGGCCATCCTGGGCATGATGCTGGCGACGCTGATGATCCCGGCGACGGTGCTGGTCGTGCCGCAGTACCTGACGGTGCTCGACGTGCCGATCTTCGAACGCAACCTGCTCAACACGCCCTGGGCGATCTGGCTGCCCTCGGTGACCAACGCCTTCAACATCTTCCTGCTGAAGCGGTTCTTCGACTCGATTCCGAGGGAGTTGCTCGACGCGGCGTCCATGGACGGCGCCTCGCCGATGCGCACCCTGTGGTCGATCGTGCTGCCCATCTCGCGGCCGATCCTCGGCGTGGTGTCCATCTTCGCGATCGTGGGCGTCTGGAAGGACTTCCTCTGGCCCATGCTGACGCTTCCCGACCCGGCCAAGCAGACGCTGAACGTCGGCATCTACTCCCTGTCCAACGGCGTGCCCGTCAACGTGCTGATCGCCGCGCTCACCATGGCCTCACTGCCGACACTGATCATCTTCCTGATCTTCCAGCGCAACATCATGAGCGGACTCACCGCCGGCGGACTCAAGGGCTGAGGCACTGAAGCCCGTCTCCCGCCCCGCCCCACCGGCTCGTCCCCGTCAACCTTCGCCGCCGGCCCGTCCGACGCCCCGCCCTGTCCGGGCCGGCGGCGAAGATCCAACCTGCCCGAAAGGACCGTCACGTGGCAGCCCCCAACTCGCACCGTACCGAAGGCTGGTGGCGCGACGCCGTCATCTACCAGGTGTACCCCCGCAGTTTCGCCGACGGCGACGGCGACGGCACCGGTGACCTCGCGGGCGTCCGGGCGAGACTGCCGTACCTCGCCGAACTCGGGGTCGACGCCGTCTGGTTCACGCCCTGGTACGTCTCACCGCTCGTCGACGGCGGTTACGACGTCGCCGACTACCGCACGATCGACCCGGCCTTCGGCACCCTCGGCGAGGCCGAGAAGCTGATCGCCGAGGCACGGGAGCTGGGCATCCGCACCATCGTCGACATCGTTCCCAACCACGTCTCGGACCAGCACGCCTGGTTCCGGGCGGCGCTGGCCGCCGGCCCGGGCAGTGCGGAGCGGGAGCGCTTCCACTTCCGCCCGGGGCGCGGGGAGACCGGCGAACTCCCGCCCAACAACTGGCCCTCCCAGTTCTCCGGCCGTACCTGGACCCGGGTCCCGGACGGCGAGTGGTACCTCCATCTCTTCACCCCGGAGCAGCCCGACCTGAACTGGGCCCACCCCGAGGTGCGCCGGGAGCACGAGGACGTACTGCGCTTCTGGTTCGAACGGGGTGTCGCCGGCGTGCGGATCGACTCCGCCGCCCTGCTCGCGAAGGACCCCGCGCTCGCGGACTTCGAGGAGGGCGTCGACCCACACCCGTACATCGACCAGGACGAACTGCACGACGTCTACCGCTCCTGGCGAGCCGTAGCCGACGAGTACGGGGCGGTCTTCGTGGGTGAGGTGTGGCTGCCCGACGCGGAGCGCTTCGCCCGCTATCTGCGGCCCGACGAACTGCACACCGCCTTCAACTTCAACTTCCTCGCCTGTCCCTGGGAAGCGGACCGGCTGCGCCGCACGATCGACGACACCCTCGCCGAGCACGCCCCGGTCGACGCCCCCGCCACCTGGGTGCTCTGCAACCACGACGTGACCCGCACCGTGACCCGGTACGGCCGTGCGGACACCGGCTTCGACTTCGCGAAGAAGGCCTTCGGCACCCCGACCGACCTCGTCCTCGGAACCCGGCGCGCCCGGGCGGCCGCACTGCTGACGCTGGCCCTGCCCGGGTCGGTCTATCTGTACCAGGGGGAGGAACTCGGGCTGCCCGAGGCGGACGTCCCGCTCGACCGGATCCAGGACCCGATGCACTTCCGCTCCGGGGGCACCGATCCCGGCCGGGACGGCTGCCGGGTACCACTGCCGTGGTCGGCGGACGCCCCGTACTGCGGGTTCGGCTCCGAGACGGAACCCTGGCTGCCGCAGCCGGCGGGCTGGTCGACGTACGCCGCGGACCGCCAGGACGCCGACCCGGAGTCGATGCTCACGCTCTACCGCGAGGCGCTGCGCCTGCGGCGCTCCACCGACGGTTTCGGTGACGGCCCCCTCGACTGGCTGCCGGCACCGGACGGCGTCCTCGCGTTCCGGCGCGGGGACGGCTTGATGTGCGTCGTCAACCTGTCCGCGGCACCGGTGGGGTTGCCCGTTCACAGCTCGCTCCTGCTCTGCAGCGGGCCGCTCGACGTGGACGGCGCGCTGCCGCGGGACACGGCGGTGTGGCTGCGCGTCTGAGGCGGGCCAGGCAGCCGCCTCGTTCGGTGGGCCAACCGATCGAGGCGCCGCCGTCGCCGGTCGCCCCGAGGCAGGGCAGAATCGGGGCAGGAGGCCGTGGGAGGAGGCGACGCGTGCGGGAACGACCGTGGCAGCGCGGGCTGCGCCGCCCTCGCAGCCCTCTCGTCGGCGGGCGCCGCATCCTGCGCGGCACGCTGCGGCCGATGACGGAGGCCCTCGGCGCGCGGCGCCGGCTGGCGTGGCTGAACGAGGCCGGTCTGCGGATCGGAACCACCCTGGACCTGCGGCGCACGGCGGAGGAGCTGGCCGCGTTCACCGTGCCGGAGCTGGCCGACGGCTCCGCGGTGGACCTGCTGGACACCGTGCTGCGGTTCCAGGAGGGTGATCGCGTCCGCGGGACGGAGCCCCCGCGGCTCAGGGCCATGGCGGTGTCGGAGATCGACGGTCTGGACCTCGCGCCGGACCCGGTGGGCGAGCTGTCCGTGCACACCGCCGACCGGCTCGGGCTCAGGTGCCTGATCTCCCGCGAACCGGTGCTGATCGCCCGGATGACGCGGCCGGACTACGCCGTCGTCGCTCCCACGCCCGAGTCGGCCGACATCATGCGTCGCGCGGGAGTCCACTCCTATCTGGTGGTTCCGCTGGTGGCCCGCGGTGTGCTGCTGGGTCTCGCCGACTTCGTCCGGGCGGGGAGCCGGGCGCCGTTCACCCAGGCCGACGTCGCGCTGGCCATGGAACTGGCGTCCAAGGCGGCCGTGTACATCGACAACGCCCGGCTCTACGGGCGCGAGCGCGAACACGTGGTCACTCTGCAGCGGGCCCTGCTCCCCCGCTCCAGCCCGAGTACGCCCGGCCTCGACGTGTCCTCGTGCTACGACCCGGCCGGTGATCCGGCCGGCGTGGGCGGCGACTGGTTCGACGTCGTCGCGCTGCCCAGCGGCCGTACGGCGTTGATGGTGGGCGACGTGATGGGGCGCGGGCTGGCAGCCGCCGCGACCATGGGCCGGCTGCGCACCGTGGCCCGGACCCTGATGGCGCTCGACATCGCGCCCGAACGGCTGCTGGCCCGGCTGGACCTGGCCGCCCGCGACCTGGAGGAGGACCAGGTCGCCACCTGTCTGTGCGCCGTCTACGACCCGTGCGGCAGCACCTTCCGCATCGCCAGCGCCGGTCACCCGCCGCCGCTGCTGACCGGGCCCGACGGCACCGCCTCGTTCCTGGACGTGCCCACCGGGGCGCCGCTGGGGGCCGGGGTGATCCCGTACGACCCGGTCGACTGCCCCGTACCCGGGCAAAGCCGGCTGACGCTGTACACGGACGGCCTGGTCAGGTCGCGCGCCGCGGGCCTCACCGGCCGGATGGAGCGGCTGCGCGAGGCGGTCGGCGACGGGGTGCCCGTGGACGGCTCGGTGTGCCGGGCGATCATCGAGCGGGTCGGCGGAGACCGGTCCGACGACGCGATCGTCCTGTTCGCCGGCGTGCGGCCGCTCGGTCCGGAAGGCGATGTGTACGTGCGGACGCTGCCGCCGGACGGCAAGGCCGCCGGGCAGGCCCGGACCGCGGTGCGCGAACAGTTGGTGAAATGGGGTCTGGACGACCTGGTCGACACGACGGAGCTGGTGGTCAGCGAGCTGGTCGGCAATGCCCTGCGGTACGGCAACGCCCCCGGTGAACTGCGGCTCCTGCGGCACGAACGGCTGTCCGTGGAGGTCTCCGACTCCGGGCCCGACCTGCCGCAGATCCAGCACGCGGACGTGAGCGACGAGAGCGGGCGCGGTCTCCAGCTGATCAACATGCTGTGCCGGCGCTGGGGTTCGTGCCGCACGCCCGGAGGGAAGGTCGTCTGGGCCGAGCAGGACCTGCCCGTGCGTACCGGGGCGGCCGGACCGCGGTAGCGCCGTCCGTACCGTCCCGGCCCGCACCTCGCGCTCCCGTGCGCTCACGCCGCCTGCTTCGCCTTCTCCGTCGCGCGGCGTCCGAACTGGGTGCGGTGCAGTTGGGCGTAGCGGCCGTCGGCGGCCAGGAGTTCGTCGTGGGTACCGCGTTCCACGATGCGGCCGGCCTCGACCACCAGGATCTGGTCGGCCGCCCGGACCGTCGACAGCCGGTGCGCGATCACCACGGCGGTCCTGCCCTCCAACGCCTCCGCGAGGGCCTCCTGGACGGCCGCCTCGGAGGTGTTGTCGAGGTGGGCGGTGGCCTCGTCGAGGATGACGACGCGCTGGCGGGCCAACAGCAGCCGGGCGATGGTCATGCGCTGCCGCTCACCGCCGGAGAGCCGGTAGCCGCGCTCGCCGACCACCGTGTCGAGGCCGTCGGGCAGGGACCGTACGAGGTCGACCAGCCGGGCGCGGTGCAGCGCGTCCCACAGCTCGGTGTCGGTGGCGCCGGGGCGGGCCAGCAGCAGGTTGGCGCGGACCGTGTCGTGGAAGAGGTGGCCGTCCTGGGTGACCATGCCGACGGTGTCGCGCAGTGACCTGGCGCCCAGGTCGCGGACGTCGACGCCGCCGACGCGGACGGTGCCGCCGTCGGCGTCGTACAGGCGCGGCAGCAGTTGGGCGATGGTCGACTTGCCGGCGCCGGAGGAGCCGACGAGCGCGATGGTCTGCCCCGGTTCGGCGCGGAAGGAGAGGCCGTGCAGCACCTCCTCGCCGCCCCGGGTGTCCAGGGAGGAGACCTCTTCGAGGGAGGCCAGGGAGACCTTGTCGGCGGAAGGGTAGCCGAAGCGGACGTCGTCGAACTCGACGGCGACCGGGCCGTCGGGGACCGGGCGGGCGTCGGGCTTCTCGTCGATGAGCGGGGTCAGGTCCAGCACCTCGAAGACCCGCTCGAAGCTGACCAGGGCGCTCATGACCTCCACGCGGGCCCCGGCCAGCGCGGTGAGCGGTGCGTACAGGCGGGTCAGCAGCAGCGCCAGCGCCACGACGTCGCCCGGGTTCAGGGTGCCGCGCAGGGCGAACCAGCCGCCGAGGCCGTAGACCAGGGCCAGGGCGAGGGCGGAGACCAGGGTGAGGGCGGTGATGAACGCCGCTTGGGCGGTGGCGGTGCGCACGCCGATGTCGGCGACGCGGCGGGCGCGGTCGGCGAACTCGGCCGACTCGTCCTCGGGGCGGCCGAACAGCTTGATCAGCGTGGCGCCGGGGGCCGAGAAGCGCTCGGTCATCCGGGTGCCCATGGCTGCGTTCAGGGTGGCGGCCTCGCGCTGCATGCGGGCCATGCGGCGGCCCATGCGCCGGGCCGGGAACACGAACACCGGCAGCAGCACCAGCGCGAGCAGGGTGATCTGCCAGGACAGGGTGAGCATGACGACCAGGGTGAGCAACAGCGTGACCAGGTTGCTCACCACTCCGGACAGCGTGTTG
Source organism: Streptomyces sp. E2N166 (assembly GCF_003671715.1). Classification (GTDB taxonomy): domain Bacteria; phylum Actinomycetota; class Actinomycetes; order Streptomycetales; family Streptomycetaceae; genus Streptomyces; species Streptomyces thinghirensis. The sequence goes on from NZ_RAIF01000006.1 coordinate 977,055, forward strand.
CTGAAGGCCCGTTGGGCTCCGATGACGTCGTTGTTGAGACGGGAGACCAGTGCTCCCGTACGAGTACGTGTGAAGAACGCGACCGGCATGCGCTGCACATGATCGAACACAGCCGTGCGCAGATCGAGGATGAGTCCCTCCCCGAGCCTCGCCGAGAGCCTCCGGGAGAGAATGCCGAGCACCGCCTCGGCGACCGCGATGAGCGCGATCAGCAGGGCGAGGCGTACGACCGCGCTCTCGTCGTCGCCCGACACGATCGCGTTGACGACGTGGCCGGCCAGGACGGGCGTGGCGACGGCGAGCAGCGCCGTCACCACCCCGAGCAGGACGAACCGGGCGATGCTGCGGCGGTGCGGGCGGGCGAACGCGCCGATGCGGCGCAGCGTCGCGCGGGCGAGGGGTCGGCGCTCCTGCTCGGCGTTCATGACGCTGTGCAGTTGGGTCCAGGCTGTGGTCTCCATGCTCATGCGAGTGACGGTAGAACCTCAATCTTCCTTGAGGTCAAGAGCCTCGCGGTTGAGCGGCCGTCCGCCGTCCGTAAGACGTCGTCCGCGCGTCGGTCATCCGTAGTTGGCGCCGTACAGGGAATCTCTTGTGGTGTGACAGCGGTACGACTCCCCGAGAAGCCCGTCCCCGGCTTCGCCCCCGTCCGCCGCGACAGCCGCGCCCGCCTGGTCCGGCGGGTCTTCTGCGTGCTTCCGTTGATGCTGGTCACCGTGGTCGCGGTGCGGCACCGGTCCGTGCTCGCCGAGGGCTTCGGCCATCTCGCCACCGCGCGGTGGCCCTGGTTGCTGGCCGCGGCCTGTGCGACGTGTCTGACCTGGGTCGCCGCGGCCTGCACCCGGCAGGGCGCCGTGGTGGAGCGGCTGCCGCGGCGGCGGCTGCTCGCCACGCAGTTCGCGGCGGGCGCGGCCAACCACCTACTGCCGACGGGGCTGGGCGCGAGCGCGGTCAACCTGCGGTTCATGGCGGTGTGCGGGCTGCCGCTCGCCCGTTCCTCGGCCGCTCTCGCCCTGTATCTGCTGGCGGAGAGCGTGGGCCGGCTCGCCCTGCTGGGCGCCCTGCTGATCGCGTTCCCCGACGCGCTGCGGCTCGGCACGCTGCTGCCCGAGGGGGCCGTGGGGCCGCTGCTGGTCGTCGCGGGCGCGGTGCCGGTCGTGGCGGCGGGCGTACTCGCGCTGGCGCCACGGCTGCGTGGGGCGCTGGTCTCCTTTCTGCGGACGGCGCTCGGCGAGGCCCGGTCGGTGCACGCCCTCCCGGCGCGTGCGCTGGCGCTGTGGGGCGGCGCGCTCGCCTTCCCCGCGCTCCAGGCGGCGGTGCTGGTGCTGGTGGGTGAGTCGCTGGGGCTGCCGGTGCCGGCCGCGCACATGGCGGTGGCGTATCTGGCGGCCACGGTCGCGGTCGCACTGGTGCCCACCCCGGGCGGGATCGGTTCGGTGGAGGCGGCGCTGGTCGTGGCGCTGGTGGCGGCGGGCGGCCCGGCGGCCGTTGCCACGGCGGTGGTGCTCGCGTTCCGGCTCATGACCGTCTGGCTGCCACTGCTGCCCGGGGCGCTGACGTTGGCGGCGCTGGTACGGATGAAGGTGATCTGAGGCCGAAACACCGCGCCCCGCACCTCGGCGCGGTACCGACCACCACCCGCGATACGGCAGGATGAACGCTCGCGCCGGTCGAACTCTCTTGCGGACCGGCGCGATTCGCGCATTACGGAATCCAGCAGGTATCGAGCAGGTGACGACGTGACGAGACTTCACATCCGGCCGTCGGCGAGGGACTTCGCCGCGGCCGTTCCCCATGGAGGTGGCCGGTGGTGACGGACGACCTGACCATGGACCACGTGGTGCCCGCCGGCATCGCGCTGGCGGCGGGCCTCCTGGGCGCGTTCCTGCTGCGCATGGTGCTGCGCTGGCTGGCGGGGCACGCCGGGCGCACCCGCTGGAGCGGCGACGACGTCATGGTGGCCGCGCTGCGCACGGTGGCACCGTGGGCGGCGGTCGCGGGCGGTGTCGCGGGCGCGGCGGCGGCGCTGCCGCTGACCCGGACGGTGCAGCACAACGTCAACCAGGTGCTGACGGTCCTGCTGATCTTCGTGGCGACCGTGTCGTCGGCCCGAGTCGTCGCCGGCCTGGTGCGATCGGTGACCCTGTCCCGTTCCGGGGTCGCCGGATCGGCCACCATCTTCGTCAACATCACCCGCATCCTGGTGCTGTCCATCGGCTTCCTGGTGATGCTGCAGTCCTTGGGCATCTCCATAGCGCCGCTGCTCACCGCCCTGGGCGTCGGTGGTCTGGCGGTCGCGCTGGCCCTGCAGGACACGCTGGCCAACCTCTTCGCGGGCGTGCACATCCTGGCGTCGAAGACCGTGCAGCCGGGTGACTACATCCAGCTCAGCAGCGGCGAGGACGGCTATGTCGAGGACATCAACTGGCGGCAGACCACCGTCCGCGACCTGTCCAACAACCTGGTCGTCATCCCGAACGGCAAGCTCGCGCAGTCCAACATGACCAACTTCATGCGGCCCGAGCAGCAGCTGACCATCCTGGTCCAGGCCGGCGTCTCCTACGACAGTGACCTGGAGCACGTGGAGCGGGTGACGACGGAGGTGGTCGCCGAGGTGATGACCGAGATCGCCGGCGCGGTGCCGGAGCACGAGCCGGCGGTGCGGTTCCACACGTTCGGCGACTCGCGGATCGGTTTCACGGTGATCCTGGGCGTCGGCGAGTTCAGCGACCAGTACCGGATCAAGCACGAGTTCATCAAGCGCCTGCACAAGCGCTACCGCGAGGAGGGCATCCGCATTCCGGCGCCCGCCCGGACGGTCGCTCTCCAGCAGGGGACCGTGGTGTTCCCGCAGCAGCGGACGGGCGAGGACGTCGTCCCGTTCGCCTGATCGTCCACCGACCCGTTCGCGTGTGGGCTCGCGTGTTCGGCAGGGGCCGTGCGGCCGGTTGTCCGGAATCTCCGCACGGCCCCTGTCGAGCCCGGGTCGATCAGGAGATATCTTGATGTCGAGCAATGTTGCAGACGTGGAGCGGAGCACCCGGTGACTGACTCGACCATCATCTATACACACACTGACGAGGCCCCGGCCCTGGCGACGTATTCGTTCCTGCCGGTGATCCGGGCGTACGCCTCGCAGGCGGGTGTCGCGGTCGAGACCCGCGACATCTCGCTGGCCGGCCGCATCATCGCCCTGTTCCCGGAGTACCTGGCCGAGGACCAGCGCATCCCGGACGCCCTGGCGGAGCTCGGCGAGCTGGCCAAGACGCCCGCCGCAAACATCATCAAGCTGCCGAACATCTCGGCGTCCATCCCGCAGCTCAAGGCCGCCATCGCCGAGCTGCAGGGCCAGGGCTACGCGCTGCCGGCCTACCCGGACGACCCGAAGACCGACGAGGAGCGCGACATCCGCGCCCGCTACGACAAGGTCAAGGGCTCCGCGGTCAACCCGGTCCTGCGCGAGGGCAACTCCGACCGCCGCGCCCCGGCCTCGGTGAAGAACTACGCCAAGACCCACCCGCACCGCATGGGCGCCTGGACCGGCGAGTCCAAGACCAACGTGGCGACCATGGGTGAGAACGACTTCCGCTCCACGGAGAAGTCCGTGGTGATCGCCGAGGACGGCGCGCTGCGGATCGAGCTGGTCGGCGACGACGGCACCACCACGGTGCTGCGCGAGTCCGTGCCCGTGAAGAAGGACGAGGTCGTCGACGCCTCCGTGCTGCGCGTCGCCGCGCTGCGCGAGTTCCTCACGGCCCAGGTCGCCCGCGCCAAGTCCGAGGGCATCCTGTACTCGGTGCACCTGAAGGCCACGATGATGAAGGTCTCCGACCCGATCATCTTCGGCCACGTGGTCCGCGCCTTCTTCCCGAAGACCTTCGCCCAGTACGGCGAGGCCCTCGCCAAGGCCGGCCTCACCCCGAACGACGGCCTGGGCGGTATCTACAAGGGCCTGGAGTCCCTGCCCGAGGGTGCCGAGATCAAGGCCTCCTTCGACGCCGAGCTCGCCGAGGGCCCGGAACTGGCGATGGTCGACTCCGACAAGGGCATCAGCAACCTGCACGTGCCCTCCGACGTCATCATCGACGCCTCCATGCCGGCCATGATCCGCACCTCCGGCCACATGTGGGGCCCGGACGGCCAGGAGCACGACGCCCTCGCCGTCATCCCGGACTCCTCCTACGCCGGCGTGTACCAGGCCGTCATCGAGGACTGCCGCGCCAACGGCGCCTACGACCCCTCCACGATGGGCTCGGTCCCGAACGTCGGCCTCATGGCGCAGAAGGCCGAGGAGTACGGCAGCCACGACAAGACCTTCGAGATCCCCACCACGGGCACGGTCCGCCTGGTCGACGCCGACGGCAACGCCGTGCTGGAGCAGACGGTCTCCGCCGGCGACGTCTTCCGCGCCTGCCAGACCAAGGACGCCCCGATCCGCGACTGGGTCAAGCTGGCCGTCACCCGCGCCCGCGCCACCGGCGACCCGGCGGTCTTCTGGCTCGACGAGGGCCGCGCCCACGACGCCAACCTGATCGCCAAGGTCAAGGCGTACCTGCCGGAGCACGACACCGAGGGCCTGGACATCAAGATCCTGTCCCCGGTCGAGGCGACCAAGCTGTCGGTGGAGCGCATCCGCCGCGGTGAGAACACGATTTCCGTCACCGGCAACGTGCTGCGCGACTACCTGACCGACCTCTTCCCGATCCTGGAGCTGGGCACCAGCGCCAAGATGCTGTCGGTCGTCCCGCTGATGGCGGGCGGCGGCCTCTTCGAGACCGGCGCCGGCGGCTCCGCGCCCAAGCACGTGCAGCAGCTGGTCAAGGAGAACTACCTGCGCTGGGACTCCCTCGGCGAGTTCTTCGCCCTGGTGCCGTCCCTGGAGCAGTACGCCGAGGTCACCGGCAACACCCGCGCCAAGGTCCTCGCCGACGCCCTCGACCGCGCCACGGCGACCTTCCTCAACGAGGACAAGTCCCCGACCCGGCGCGTCGGCGGCATCGACAACCGCGGCAGCCACTTCTTCCTGTCCCTGTACTGGGCGCAGGAGCTGGCCAAGCAGACCGAGGACGGGGACCTGGCCAAGGCCTTCGCCCCGCTCGCCGAGACGCTGTCCGCGAACGAGCAGAAGATCGTCGACGAGCTGAACGCCGTCCAGGGCAAGCCCGCCGAGATCGGCGGCTACTACCAGCCCGACCCGGCCAAGGCCGCCGAGATCATGCGCCCGTCGGTCACGTGGAACGAGGCGCTGGCGTCCCTCGCCTGATCCTCACCCGGCCCGAGGGCCTGCGACGCACCCCGTCTCCGTTCACGGAGGCGGGGTGCGCGTCTGTATCGTCCCCGCGTCCCCGCGTCCCCGCGTCCCCGCGTCCCCGCGTCCCCGCGTCCCCGCGTTCTCTACGTTCCTGCGGAGCAGCCTCATGTCCTCCTTCGAGCTCGTCCCCGGCGCCCCCGCCTCCCCCGTGATCCTGCACGTGCCGCACTCATCGCGGCGGATACCCGCCGATGTCCGCCCCGGCATCGTCCTGGACGACGCCGCGCTGGAACGGGAGCTGGACCACATCACCGACTCGCACACCGCGGAGATCTCCGAGGCGGCGGCCGGCCTGGCCGGTGTCACGCCCTGGCGGTTCGTCAACCGGGCGTCGCGGCTCGTCGTCGACCCGGAGCGGTTCCCCGACGAGCGGGAGGAGATGACGGCCGTCGGGATGGGCGCCGTGTACACGCGGACGTCGCACCGCCAGGTGCTACGGGCCGACGGCACCGACCCGGAGCCGCTGATCGAACGGTACTTCCGGCCGTACGCGCGGGCGATGAGCGACGCGGTCGCCGACCGGCTCGCGGCCACCGGGCGGGCCGTGATCATCGACGTGCACTCCTACCCCACCGAGCCGCTGCCCTACGAACTGCACGGGGAAGGGCCGCGCCCCCCGGTATGCCTGGGCACCGACGGCTTCCACACACCGTCCGAGCTGCTCGCCGCCGCCCGGGAAGCGTTCGCCCGGTGCGGACGGACGGGGCTGGACAGCCCGTTCAGCGGGACGTACGTGCCGCTGGACTTCTACGGGAAGCGGCGCGAGGTCGGCGCGCTGATGGTGGAGATCCGCCGGGACACCTACATGACCGAGCCGGGCGGTCCGGCCGGGCCCGGGCTCGCCCGCCTCGCCGAGTCGCTGGCGGCTCTCGTCGACGCCGTATCGGGCTGACCGGCGGCCCACCCACCGGCCGGGGCACTCCCACGCGACAGCCGCGCCGGGGCGCGGTGAAGGTGGGCGCATGGCGCAGGCGATCACCGACGCCCCCCGGTTCGGGCGGGCCGAGGTGACGAAGCGGCAGATCACACGCCTCACCCCGCACTTCGGGCCGCGCCCCGGCTCGCCCGCCTCCGCCGACCAGCCCGACCACAACCGGCTGCGGGGCACGGTCGCGGGGGCGTTCACCGCAGGCGCGACGAACGGGCTGCGGCCCCGGGCGCGGGAGATCGACGGCCTGGTGGACGGGTCGTCCGGACCGGCCGCCGGCGGACCTGGTCGACCGGGTCCCAAAGCCGTTCCCGATCGCCGTCGTCAGCGAGGTGACGGGCGTACCGGCCGCCGACCGGGAGTGTGTGCACTCCTGAACGCGGCAGATCATCTCCACCTCCGGTGGCGTCGAGGCCGCCGAGCGGGCGAAGCGGGGACTGTACGGGTGGATCACGGACACCGTCCGCGCCCGCGCCGGCAGCACCGGCGACGACGCGCACTCGATGCTCGGCTCAGCCGTGGGCCGGGGCGAGGTCGGCGAGACGGAGGCGGTGGGCCTGGCCGGGCCGCTGCAGATCGGCGGCGAGGCCGTCACCCACAACGCCGGCCAGATGCCGTACCTGCTGCCGACCCGCCCGGCGCCGCGAGACCATGACCCGCGGGCCGCGCACCCCGCCCTGCGCCTGGTAGGCCGTCGCCGCGGACCGGCGGCTCAGGCGCGCAGCCACTCCGTCACGACCACCTCCCGGCCGGTCCGCAGCCGCAGCGCGAACGGGCCGGTGGGCGGGGCCCCGCCGGTGAACCGGCCCATGTCGTCCGCCGTCAGCCGCGCATGGGCCAGCGGACCGTTCAGCACCTCGATCCGGGCCGGCCCCGGCGGCAGCACCTGGCCGATGAGACCGTCCGCGGTCACCTCGACGTCGACGGTCACCTCGTCCGCGCGGAAGGTCAGCATCCGCGGCGGGTCCGTCTCTCCTCTGACCGGAATGGCGTCGACCAGCGAGTCGAAGGTCAGCTCGGCGACGCGGGCGTCGAGGTCGTGCAGGGCGAAGGCGTCGACGGCGATCTGCCGCAACCCGGTCGGGACCGGGTCCAGGATCGCGGCGGCCTGCCGCAGCTCCTCCTCCAGCAGCCCGGTGCCGAGTTCCTCGTCGGTGAACGTACCGTCGGACGGTTCGTCCCCGAAGTCGTCGTTCATGTCGCTCATATCGTCCCCCGTGCCTCTAGCCGGGCCCGCAGCCGGCGCAGACAGCGCTGGCGCATCGGCCCGATGCTGCCCACCGCGATACCCAGCGCGGCGGACACCTCCTGGTAACTGGGCGGCGGCGAGGAGATCAGCACGCGCAGCAACTGGCGGCATCGCTCGCCCAGTTCCTCGAACTCCTGCCACAGCCGCCGCACGCGCTCGGTCTGCGCGGCGGCCTCCTCGGAGTCGAGCACCGACTCCTCCGGCGTACGGTCCTCGCTCGGCCGGTCGAGCAGCTGCGCGTCGTCGGTCGGCGTCCACCGCTTCGACGCCCTGATCAGCTTCAGGCACTCGTGCCGTGCCGTGCTCGCCAGCCAGGAGCCGGTCTTCTCCGGTTCGCGGATCCGCCCCAGGTGCTGGGCGAGCCGGAACCAGGCTGTCTGGTACACCTCGTGCGCGTCGGCGTCGGACAGCCCGTGGGCCCGCACGACGGACCACACCAGCGGGCCCAGCCCGTCCACCAGTGACTTCCAGGCCGCCGCGTCCCCGTCGGCGGCAGACTGGACGAGCACCCCGACATCTGCACGGTCCACGGTCCCACCCCTCGTGTACGACACGCCATCGTACGCCGTGGAGTGGGTGGTTCCGCCCGCCATGAGGCCGCTCACGCCTCACCGGACGGCGGGTCGAGGGTGACGGGGCGCCAGGTGGGCGGCAGCAGCGCCGGTACGTGCGCGCCGCGCACCTCCGCGTACTCGGTGTTCGCCGCGAGCAGTTGCTTGAGGGCCGCGCGCGGGTCCCGCTCCTTGTGCGCCGTCATGTGGGAGGCGACCAGGCCGGCGACGACTGGGGTGGCGAAGGAGGTGCCGCTCCACTGCGCGTGCCCCTCGAACATCACCTGGTCCGGCTTGGCGGGTGCCTCGCCCGGCTCGCTCAGGACCCCGTTGTGCGGGGGGTACTGGCAGGTGCAGGCGTAGCCGAAGCCGTACCGGCAGGCGTCGTAGGTGGAGTGCTGGTAGACGTACGGCACGGGTGTTCCGAAGCCGGTGAGGGCGCTGGTGAGGCGCTCGCCGGGGGCGTAGGCCTTGACCCAGCCGCCGTGGTTGCTGAAGCAGGCGCCGAACTCGCCGTCGGCGCGCAGCGCGCCGACCGACAGCACGGAGTTCTCCCAGCCGGGCAGGTCGGCGTAGGCCGCGGGCCAGAAGGGCGTGGCGCTGGCGTTGTTGCCGGCGGCGGCGACCAGCAGGGTGCGCCGGTCGCGCAGTTCCTCCATGAAGGCGTGCACGCCGAGCAGACCGTCGACGCGGCCGTTGGAGGTGCCGGCGGAGAGGCTGAGGACCTCGGGCCAGCCGCTCCGGTCGACGGCCTCGAAGAGCTTCTCTCCCAGCTCCGACTCCAGGATGGCGCCCGCGTCGTTGAGGGTGTTGCGGACGGTCACCTCGGTGTTGGGGGCGACGGCGGCGACGAGCCCGGCGATGAACGTGCCGTGGCCGACGTACTGCTGGAGTATGCCGTCGTCGTCGCACTCCCTGAGCTGGGCGTCGCCGTCGGTGTGGGCCAGCAGCGGGTAGGACCGGTAGTCGTGCATGAGGCCGGTGTCGATGACGAGGACGCCGACGGCGGTCCCGGCGTCGTACGGCGTCCCGTCGGCGGCCGGGTTCGGCGGCTCGCTGATCGGGACGGGGACGGGCTCGTCGCCGGGGCAGGCGTTCACGGCGATGGAGACGACGTGGTTGCGGCTGATCAGCCGGCGGCCCGCGCGTCCCTCCACGGTCCTGAGCGAGCGCAGGGCGTGCGCGACGGTGGGATCCCCGCCGCGGTCGCCCTCGCCCGGATCGGCGACCCGGATGCGGGTGATACCGGTGCGGTTGGTCTCGGGGCTCGCCCGGCGCACGTGGTCCGGGGTCAGGCCGGCCATCGTGGTGAAGTGGTCGCGCACGGTGTCCTCGACGAGGCGGGCCTCCTCACCGTCACGGGCGAGGACGACGCCCTTCTCGTAGAAGAACTCGGCGGAGTCGTCCGGCCCCATCGCCAGCGGGACGTCCGGCATCGAGCGCTGGATCTGGTCGAACTGCTCGCGGAAACGCTGTGGTGCCATGGCATGTCCTCCACTGAGACGGCGGCGGTGATGGTGCGGTCGCGTCGACGGTCGTGGCGACGGTCGACAATCAGAGTCCCGGGGCGTCTGATTGATACAGACTCGGACCTGTGTGGTGCGGTTCCGGAGCACTACCATCCGTGGAGTGACAGCGGGAAGCGACTCGGTTCTCCAACTGCTGCCGATGGTGTTCGCCGCCCCCAACGAAGCGCTGGCGCGGGCGGAGGGCCTGCTCGGGGCCGATCCCTCACCGCTGCACGCCTCGATCGCCCATCAGGTGATCGGCATCTGGCAGCGGGACTTCGGGGACACCCGGCGGGCTCTGGCGCATCTGCGGCGCGCCCGCGATCTCGCGGCGCGCGCCGACTCGGCCGAGCGGGAGGCGGACGTACTGGCCACGCTGGGTGTCGCGCTGGTGCACTCCGGCCGCACCCGGGAGGGCCTGGCCGCCTTCGAGCGGGGCGTGGCGCGCGGTACCGGGCACACACGCGCGCGGGTGCTGTACCGGCGGGCGTACGTGTGGTGGGTGCTGGGCCGGCACGGCGAGGCGCTGGAGGACGTACGGCGGGCGATTCCCGTGCTGCGGCAGGCGGACGACGTGATCTGGACGGCGCGGGCGCTGACCCTGCGGGCCACCGTGCACCTGGCGCTCGGCGCGGTGGAGCGGGCGGACGCCGACTTCACCGCGGCGGAGGCGCTGTGGGACACCACCGGCCAGGAGCACGACAAGGCGGACGCGGTGGAGAGCCGAGGGCTCGCGGCGTTCCGGTCCGGTGACGTGCCGGCGGCGCTGCGGTTGCTGGACGAGGCGGAGGAGCGGTACGCGAAGCTGGGCACGCCGACGTTCATGCTCACCATCCGGCGCTGCGAGGTGCTGATGGCGGCGGGACTCGCGACGGAGGCGCTGACCGAGGCGGACGGGGCGATCGCCGCGCTGGACGGGATCGGCGGCCAGTCCACCCGCAAGGCGGAGTTGCTGCTGGTCGCGGCGCGGGCGGCCCGGCTGGCTGGTGATCCGCGGACGGCGCTGGCGCGCGCGGCCGTCGCGGTACGGCTGTTCGCCGGGCAGCGGCGGACCTGGTACGAGACGCACGCCCGGCTGGTGCTGATCGAGGCGCGCGTCGCGACGGGGCGCGGCTCGGGCCGGCTGGTCGCGGACGCGGCGGAGGTCGCGGAGCGGCTGGCCGCCTTCGGGGCGCCGGCCGCGCCGGAGGCGTCGCTGCTCGCGGGCCGGATCGCGCTCGGGCTGGGCTGGACGGCGGACGCCGAACGGCATCTGGCGGTCGCCGCGCGCAGCCGGCACAGCGGGCCGCCGCTGGCGCGGATGACGGGCTGGGCGGCGCAGGCGCTGCGGGCGGGGTCGGCGCGGGGCGTGCTGGAGGCGTGCCGGCGGGGTCTGGACGTCCTCGACGACCACCGGATGACGCTGGGCGCCTCGGAGTTGCGGGCACGGGCCACCGCGCAGGGCGCGGAGCTGGCGGCGCTGGCGCAGCGGGCGAGTCTCGTCTCGGGCGGGCCGCGGCGGCTGCTGGTGTGGAGCGAGCGCTGGCGCGCGACCGTGCTGTCCGCGCCGCCGACCCGGCCGCCGGCCGACCCCGCGCTGCTGAGCGGCATGACGGCGTTCCGCGAGATCGCCGCCCGCGCGGAGGAGGCCCGGACGGACGGCGGCCGTCCCGTCCCCGCCCTGGAGCGCGAACAGCGCCGCCTGGAACGGGAGATCCGTTCCCGAACCCTCCACATGCGCGGCGAGGCGCCGGGGGACGGCGACCGGTTCGACGTGGGGCGCCTGCTGCGGCGGCTGGGCGACGACGTGCGGCTGGTGGAGCTGGCGGTGCTCGACGGACGCGTGCACGTACTGCTGTGCGGGCAGGGACGGGTACGGCGGTTCGAGGCCGGCTTGCTGGCCGATGCGGAGCGGGAGGCCGAGCACGTGCAGGCCGGCCTCCGGCGTCTGGCCCACCCGGGCGCGGAGGCCCGGCTGCCGCTGGTGGAGGCGGCGGGCGCGCGCCTCCAGGAGCTGCTGCTGGGCCCCGCCGCGGCGCACCTCGGCTCCGTCCCGGTCGTCGTGGTCCCCCCGGGCCGGCTGCACCGGGTGCCCTGGGCCCTGCTGCCCGCACTGCGCGAACGGGTCCTGAGTGTGTCCCCGTCCGCGAGCAGCTGGCTCCGCGCGAGGGAGACCGCGCCCCCGCGGAGCGGCCGTCAGGTCCTGGTGCGCGGGCCGGGGCTGGCGAGCGGCGGTGCCGAGGTACCGGAACTCGCCGACCGGTACGGAACGTCGCCGCGGACGCCGGGCGGCGAGGAGGCTTGGGCGGCACGCGGGGCCCGGCCCGCCGGACCGGAGGGCGGCGCCGGGCGGCGTGAGGAGCCCACCGTGCTGGAGGGGTCCGCGGCGCGGGTGCCGCGGGTGTTGCGGGAGCTGGACGGGGCGGCGTTGGCGCACATCGCGGCGCACGGGACGTTCCGCGCGGACAGCCCTTTGTTCTCGTCGCTGCGGATGGCGGACGGGCCGCTCATCGTGCACGACTTCGAGCGGCTGGACCGCAGCCCGTACCGGATCATCCTGTCCTGCTGCGACACCGCCCGCTTCGCCTCTGTCGGCGCGGACGAGTTGCTCGGGCTGGTCACCGCGCTGCTGCCGCTGGGTACGGCCGGGGTGGTGGCGTGCAGCGCGCCGGTCAACGACGCGGCGGTGGTGCCGCTGATGCTCGCGCTGCACAAAGGCCTGGACGCGGGGCTGTCCCTGGCGGAGGCGCTGCGCGACGCGCGGGCGGCGCTGCCGGACGACGCGGTGCACCAGGCGACGGGGTGGGCGTTCTCCGCGTTCGGGGCGGCCTGAGCACCGGCCTGTCTCCGTGGCCCCTCCGCGGTCCCTCCGCGGCCCCTCCGTGCTCAGGCGGATTGCGGCTCGGGCAGCTCCATCAGCCAGGGCAGGGCGCCGCGGTCACCCGCGCCGAGGCGGGTATAGGCGCCGTAGAGGTGGTTGCCGACGGTGCGGACGGAGAGGGTGAGTCTCTCCGCGATCTGCCGGTTGCTCAGACCGGCGGCGGCGAGGGTGACGATCTGCCGCTGGCGGGCGGTGAGTTCACCGAGCACCAGACCGGACAGTGCGGGGGTGCGCGCGCCCTCGCAGCGCCGGGCGAGGGCGACGGCACGGGTGCGGGCGGTGCGGACGGCGCCCGGGACGCGATGGGCGCGTACCGCCTGGGCGTGCGCCTCGGCCGCGAAGAGCAGGAACCCGCGCCGTTCCAGCTCCTCGGCCACGCGGTCCAGCGCCGGTCCGTCGCCCCGCACCAGGGCGTCGGCGTGCGCGGCGAAGACTCCGGTCAGCCGGCCGGCCGACCCTTCCGGGGCGCCGAGCCGGACGGCGTCGTACGGGTCCCCGGTGCGAGCGGCCGCCCGGACCGCCTCGTCCAGGTCGCCGCGTGCGGCGGCGGCCCAGGCCGCGGCCGCCCCGTGGCTCTCCGCCGTCGCGTCGCCCGACTGGGCTGCGGCCAGGGCGAGTTCCTCGCGGCACCACGCGTCGTCGGGGCCGGCGCGCAGGCCCTCGCGGGCCCAGGCCGCGGCCTCGCGCAGCCGGCCGCGCAGGCGTGCGAACCGGGCGCGGAGCGCCGCGTACTCCACCGGCAGGGGCGCTCCCTCGGCCACCAGCCACTCCCCCACCGGTGTCTCCACCGCCCGTACGTCGCCCTGCTCGATGCGCAGGGACAGGGTGGCCCGCTCGGCCACCAGTGCGGACGCGCACTGGTCCGGGGTGCGGGCCAGCCGTCGGGCCCGGAGCCGGCCGGCGGCGGCACGCAGGACGGGGCCGTGCAGGGGGTGGGCGAGCCGGGTGGCACCGTGGTCGTCGACGGCGACCACGCCCTCGGCCTCCAGCCGTTCCAGGGTCCATATGTCGAAGGCGTCCAGGCCGAGGGGAAGGGGCTCGGCGAAGGCGAGGCGTTCGAGCGTCTCGCGTTCCTCGATGCGGGCGCGGTCGAGGACGTGGGCGGTGCGTTCCCGTACGGCCGCGGTGATCGGGACCGGTCCCCGCCACTCCCGCTGGTCCGTGTCCGGGACCCGTGCGAGCAGCCCTCGCTCGCACACGGCGGTCAGCAGCTCGCGCAGCAGCCGCAGGTCTCCTTGGCACAGGCGGTGCAGCCGGTCGACGGTGAGCGGCTCGACGGCGCCGCCCGCACCGGCCGCGAGCAGGTCGACGGTCTCCTCCCGGGGCAGCGGGTCCAGGGAGAGGCGCGGCAGCAGCTCACCGGACCACAGCCGGGACACCGCGCCCGGCACGGGGACGCCTTCCGTGGCGACGACCAGGAGCCGGGTGCGGCCGTGCAGGGCGAGTTGGTGCACGAGTGCGGCGGATGCGTCGTCGAGCAGATGTGCGTCGTCGACCAGCAGCAGCCGGACACCGGACAGGAGTTGTACCGCACGGTGCAGGGTGACGGTCTCGGGCAGCAGGTGGGCGAACGCTGCGAAGGGGATCTCCCGGGTCTCGGGTGTCCCGGCCGCCCTGGCGCAGTCCGTGCCCCGGACGGCCTCCGACACGAGCCTGCTCTTGCCGCAGCCCGCCGGGCCCGTCACCACGATGCCGCCGCGTCCGGCTGTCAGGGACCGGCGCACCAGTTCCAGTTCGTCCGCCCGTCCGGTGAACGGCCAGGGCGTCTGAAGGGTCTTCGGGTCCCGCGGAGAAGTCGTCACGGCAACATGAGTCGGCATACTCACCCCTGATACAGGGTGACTTGAGTAGCCCCCGACTCAGGCGTCCGGGCCGCCCCGGACGGCAGTCTGGGGGTCATGACCGCACGCTACTGCTCGCTCGCGCAGCAGCCTGCCCCCGTGTTCGCGCCGGGGCTGGCCGCAGAGCGCCTCGCCGCGCTCGTCGGCGGACAGCGGATGTGGGTCAACGGCACGGTTCTGCACTACTGCTTCCTCGGTGGCGACACCGACTCGTCCGTCGTTCCCATGCCGGGCACCGGCCGGCCCCGGCGGGTGTCGTGGGTGGGTACCGACGAGCAGCGGGACGTGGTGCGCGACTGCTTCCGGGAGTGGCAGGACCTCGGCATCGGACTCGTCCTCGCCGAGGTCGGCGACCGCTCGGAGGCCGAGCTGCGGATAGGCTTCCAGCCCGGTGACGGCTCCTGGTCGGCGGTGGGCAAGGACGCGCTCCGGGTCGGACTGAACGACCGTACGATGAACTTCGGCTGGGACCTGACCGCGTCCGGGGAGCGCGCGACGGCGCTGCACCAGATCGGGCACGCGCTCGGCATGCTGCACGAGCACCAGAGCCCGTTCGCCGGCATCCTCTGGGACGACGAGGCCGTCTACGCCGAACTGGCGGGCCCGCCGAACCACTGGAGCCGGGAGCGGACGTTCCACAACATCCTGCGCAAGCTCGACACGGACGAGGCCAACAACCCGGTCTGGGACCCGCAGTCGATCATGGAGTACCCCTTCCCGTCGGGGCTGATACTGGAGCCGGAGCACTACCGTTCGGGGCTGCACCCGCCCGGCACCCTGTCCGCCGCCGACAAGGAGTTCGCCCTGCGCTGGTACCCGCCCACCGCCCGGCCGGGCCCACTGGTGCCGTTCCGTTCGGTGCCGCTCGGTCTCGGTCCGGGCGAGCAGGCCGACTTCCGCGTGGATCCGCCGGAGACCCGGGAGTACACCGTGGGCACCTTCGGTGACAGCGACGCCGTCGTCGTGATCTTCGAGGAGCGGGACGGCGTGCCCCGCTACCTCGCCGGTCTGGACGACGGGGGAACACCCCGCAACGCCACGATCAGGGCCCGCTTCGTCAAGGGCCGCCGCTATGTCGTCCGGGTGCGTCTGTACTCCTCGTGGGGTGCGGGCGAGACGGCGGTCATGTGCTGGTGACCGCGCGGCTCCAGAGCACCCGGGCGCCACGGCCACAGACCGGCGCCGGGGGACGGCCGGGGCACGTCGCCTTCGGGGGAGGGTGACGTGCCCCGGCTACGCCGTGTCCGCCGCGAGGGGGCGGCGGACACGGCGACGACCGCTGCGCGGGGTGCGTCGCGCGTGGGTACCTCGGACAGCCCCGACTCGCGGGAGCGGATGGCGGGCGCCCAGGTCGGCTACTTCAGTCACCAAGGAGGGCCGAGGGGCAAGGTCGTGAGCGGCGCAACGACAGAAAGGCCGTTCCCGCTGTTCGGCGGAAACGGCCTACGACCTGCGAAGAAAGCAAGTCGGGACGACAGGATTTGAACCTGCGACCCCTTGACCCCCAGTCAAGTGCGCTACCAAGCTGCGCCACGTCCCGGTGCGCGGCCCACGTTGCGTGTGATCGCGCTGGTCAAGACTACCTCATCCACGCTGCGGGGCGGAGCCCGCGAGGGCGTCGTCGGAGGACGGGGCGCCGGCGCTGTCGTGCGCCCCCGTGAAACCTCCCGATGATCACATCGCGAGACGGCTTTGCGTCGCGCCGCCCACCAGGCGTTACCTCGCACGGTGCGAACCGAACGACCCGAACACCGCAGCGCCGACGCCACCGGCGACCGCTCCGCGCGGCGCGCCGTGACCGTCTTCCCGATCCTCGTCCTCGCGGCCGGCGCCCTCGGCCTGCTGCTCCCCGGGAGTTTCACCGGGTGGAGCGAGTCGGTGCCGTACCTGCTGGGTGTCGTGATGTTCTGCATGGGCATCACCATGACCCCGGAGGACTTCCGCGGGGTCGCCAAACGGCCCTGGGCGGTGGCCCTCGGGCTGGTCGCGCACTACGTCATCATGCCGGGACTCGGCTGGGCCATCGCCCACCTGCTCGACCTTCCCCCGCAACTCGCCGCGGGCGTGATCCTCGTCGGCTGCGCGCCCAGCGGCACGGCCTCCAACGTGGTGACGTACCTGGCCCGGGGTGACGTCGCCCTGTCGGTCTCCGTCGCGACCGTCTCGACGCTCGTCGCCCCGCTGGTCACGCCGCCGCTGACGCTGCTGCTGGCCGGCGAGTACCTCCCGGTGGACGCCGGGTCCATGGTCACCGACATCCTCAAGACGGTGCTGCTGCCGGTCCTCGCCGGCCTGGCCGTACGGCTGCTGGCGGGGCGGTTCGTGGAGCGGGCGTTGCCGGCGCTGCCCTGGCTGTCCGCGCTGACGATCTCGGTGATCGTGGCGGTGGTGGTGGCGGGCAGCGCCGACGCGATCAGGTCGGCCGCGGGGCTGGTGTTCGTCGCCGTCGTGCTGCACAACGGCCTCGGGCTGGCGCTCGGTTACGGCGCGGGGCGGATCGGCCGGCTCGGCGAACCGGCGAGCCGTGCCATGGCCTTCGAGGTCGGCATGCAGAACTCCGGCCTCGCGGCCTCCTTGGCCACCGCCCACTTCAGCCCGCTGGCGGCCCTGCCGGCCGCGGTGTTCTCCGTCTGGCACAACGTCTCCGGCGCGGTCACCGCGGCCTGGTTCTCGCGCCGGGGGCGGTGAGCCGCGGTCGGCTGAGCGGGGTGCCGGGCCACCGGGTCGCCGGCCCTCGTGGGGTGCGTCCGGAGTCCGCCCGACCGCCGACGGTGCTCAGTGCGCGCCCATCAGCTTCCGGTCGTCCGGGTCGGCGGCGGCCGCCCGCTTCGCCGTGCACAGCGCCGCCACGCCTATGCGCAGACCCGGAAGGCAGCGCGCCAGCCGAGCGGCTCGACGATCCACAGGGCCACGTAGGCGGAGCGGACGCCCCCGCGTGGTGGGCGGTCATCAGCGGGCCGACGGTGAGGGCGGCGCGGCAGCGCGGGGCGTAGTCGGAGACCATGCTGATCGCGCTCGGCAGCAGGCCGCCGAGTCCGACACCGGCGACGAAGTGTCCGCACACACCACCGGATACGACACACCCTGTCACCCCCGAAGCCTCCTCTGCCCCGGTTAACGTCACCGCATGACCCACAGCTTCGTTGTCCGCGTCCCCGACGCCGAGCTCACACCCGAGCCCCTCTCCCCCGCGCAGATCGTGTCCGGCACCCCGGAGGTGACCGGCAAGGTGGTCTGGGAGTCGGCGGACGGCCGACAGGTGCGCGGCGTCTGGCAGATCACCCCGGGCGTCGTCACCGACACCGAGGCGGACGAGATGTTCGTCGTGCTCAGCGGGTCGGCCACGATCGAGGTGGAGGGCGGCCCGACGCTGACGGTGGGGCCGGGCGACTTGGCCGTGCTGCGCGAGGGTGACCGCACGACGTGGACGGTGCACGAGACGCTGCGCAAGGCGTACGCGATCAACGTCGGATAGGACCCGCGGCCGGCGGCCGCGGCCCGACGTCCTCGACCACGCGCCCCCTCCCTCTCCCCTGTCCCCCCGCTCCCCCTGTCCCCCTCTCCCCTGCCTCCTCCGCTCCTTTGTCCTGTCAAAAGGTTGACATGATGCCTCTGCTCGCCGAGGGTGGGCGGGACAGAGCAGGGACCGGTCCGAAGAGGGGCTTTCATGGTGGACGCACTGGGTGTCGCCGTCGTCGGTTTCGGCTGGATGGGCCGGGTGCACACCCAGGCGTACGCCCGTGTCCGGCACCACTACCCGCACCTCGCCCTGCACCCGGAACTGGTGACGGTCGCCGAGGACGTGCCGGGGCGGGCGGAGGAGGCCGCCGCGCGGTTCGGGTTCGCTTCGACGACCCGGGACTGGCGCGACGTGGCCGCCGACCCGAGGGTGAGGGCGGTCAGCATCACCGCTCCGAACTTCCTGCACCGCGAGATCGCCGTCGCGATGGCCGAGGCCGGCAAGCACATCTGGATCGAGAAGCCGGTCGGCCTGACCGCCGACGACGCCCGTGCGGTGGCGGACGCGGTCGCCAAGGCCGGTGTCCAGGGCGCGGTCGGCTTCAACTACCGCAACGCGCCCGCCGTCGAGGCCGCCCGCGAGCTGATCACGTCCGGGGAGATCGGCACCGTCACACATGTCCGCATCCGGCTCTTCAGCGACTACGCGGCCCATCCCGAGGCCGCGCTGACCTGGCGCTACGAGCGGGAGCGCGGTGGCAGCGGGGTGCTCGGCGACCTGGCTTCGCACGGTGCCGACCTGGCCCGCTTCCTGCTCGGCGACATCGCGTCGCTGACCGCGGACACGGCGATCTTCCTGCCCGAGCGGGCCCGCCCGGCCGCCGCCACCGCCGGTCACTCCCTGGCCGCGGGCGGCGAGCCCGGCCCGGTCGAGAACGAGGACTACGTCAGCTGTCTGCTGCGCTTCGCCTCCGGCGCCCGCGGTGTCCTGGAGGCCTGCCGGGTCTCGGTCGGCGAGCAGAACAACTACGGCTTCGAGGTGCACGGCACCAAGGGCGCGGTGTTCTGGGACTTCCGCCGCATGAACGAGCTGGGCGTCAGCCGCGGCACGGCGTACCAGGACCAGCCGGTCAGTACCGTCTACGTCGGCCCCGCGCACGGCGAGTTCGCCGCCTTCCAGCCGGGAGCCGCGAACGCCATGGGCTACGACGACCTCAAGGTGGTGGAGGCCCACCGCTTCCTGCGCTCGATCGCGGAGGGCACCCCGCACGGAGCCACCCTGCCGGACGCTGTGCACAGCGCGGCCGTACTGGACGCGATGGCGCGGTCGGCGGAGCGAAGGGCTTGGACCGAGGTCCG
>NZ_RAIF01000006.1:996413-1000987 GCF_003671715.1 Streptomyces sp. E2N166
GCCCTCCGTCCCCCGGCCACCGGCCACCGGCCACCGGCCACCGGCCACCGGCCACCGAAAGGACGACGATGTCCTTGTCTCCCGTCCCCTCCCGCCGCGCCTGGCTGTCCGAGCGGGACTGCGACCTCGACACGTTCCGCGCGCTCGTCGAGCGGCCCACCGACCCCGCCGATCATCCGCGGGCCCGAGCCATGGACCGTAACGTCCCCGTCTACGACGCCGACCGGCTGCACGACGACCGCGAGACGGCGGCCGAACTGGTCCGCGCCCTCGCCGACGGCCCCGGCATCGTCGTCCTGGAGGGCGCGTTCCCGGACCCGTCGGTCGTCGACCGGGCCACCGCCGTGTTCGACGCCCTGATCACCGAGCAGCACGCCTCGGGCACCACCGCCGGCGACCACTTCGCGGCGCCCGGGGCCAACGACCGGGTGTGGAACGCCCTGGAGAAGACGGCCCTGCACGACGCCGAGGCCTTCGCCGACTACTACGCCAACGACGCGCTGGCCCTGGTCGCCCGGGCCTGGCTCGGCCCCGGCTACCAGATCACCTCCCAGATCAACGTGGTCAACCCGGGCGGTACGGCCCAGACCGTGCACCGCGACTACCACCTCGGCTTCCTCTCGAACGAGGTCGCCGCCGCCTATCCGGCGCACGTGCACCGCCTCTCCCCCGTGCTCACGCTGCAGGGCGCTGTCGCGCACCGCGACATGCCCGTGGAGTCGGGGCCCACGATGTACCTGCCGCACTCCCAGAAGTACGAGCCGGGATACCTGGCCTGGCGGCTCCCGGAGTTCCGGGCCTACTTCGAGGCGCACCACGTCCAGCTTCCCCTCGCCAAGGGCGACGCGGTCTTCTTCAACCCGGCGCTCTTCCACGCGGCCGGCACCAACCGCTCCGCGGACATCCGTCGCATGGCCAACCTGCTCCAGGTCTCCTCCGCGTTCGGCCGCGCCATGGAGACCGTGGACCGGGAGGCGGTGGCCAACGCCGTCTACCCGGTGCTGCTCAGGCGCCGGGGCAAGGGTGTGGACGAGCGGTGGCTGGAGAACGTGGTCGCCGCGAGCGCCGAGGGCTACCCCTTCCCCACCAACCTCGACAGCGATCCACCGGTCGACGGTCTGGCCCCGCCCTCGCAGGCGGATGTCGTACGGCGGGCGCTGCGCGAGGAGTGGACGCCGGAGGCACTGCGCGAGGTGCTTCGGGCCGGCCGGGAACGCCGGGAGAGCCGAGGAAGGTGGCGGGCGTGAGGGGACTTCTCGACGACAAGGTCGTCCTGGTCAACGGCGGAAGTCAGGGCGTCGGGGCCGCCATCGCGCGGGCCGCCGTCCGCGAGGGCGCGGTCGTGGCCGTCACCGGACGGCGCCCGGAGCCCGGCGACGACCTGGTGGCCGAGCTGACGGCGGCGGGCGGCACGGCGATGTTCGTACGGGCCGACCTGGCGGACGCGGAGCAGGCGAAGACCTGCGTGGCCCGGGTGGTGGAGGCGTACGGCCGTGTCGACTGCCTGGTGAACTCGGCCGGGCTGACCTCGCGGGGGACGCTGCTGGACACGACTCCCGAGCTGTTCGACCAGCACATCGCGATCAACCTCAAGGCGCCGTTCTTCGCGATGCAGGCCTCGGTCGCGGACATGGTGGGCCGGGGAGCGCCCGGCACCGTCGTCAACATCATCACGTCCTCGGCGCACGGTGGGCAGCCGTTCCTCGCGCCGTACGTCGCCGCGAAGGCGGGGCTCGTGGGTCTCACCAGGAACGCCGCACACGCGCACCGCTGGGACCGGGTGCGGATCAACGGTCTGAACATCGGCTGGACGGCGACCGAGGGCGAGGACGCGACCCAGCGCGCCTTCCACGGTGCCGGGGACGACTGGCGCGAGGAGGCCGCCGCCCGGCTGCCGATGGGCAAGCTCGGGCAACCGGACGAGATCGCCGACTTCGTGGTCCTGCTGCTGTCGGACCGGTCCGGCGTGGTCACGGGCTCGGTCGTCGACTGGGACCAGAACGTCCTCGGTGGCCTGGACTGAGTCCTCACCACCGCAACCACACACAGGGAGCAGCGGAGCACATGCGCATCGGAATCCTCGGCCTCGGCCGCATCGGCGCCTTTCACGCCGAGACCCTCTCCGGACTCGAGTCCGTCGACTCGCTGGTCGTCGCCGACCCGTTCGCGGACGCCGCGAAGGCCGCCGCCGAGCGGTTCGGCGCCGAGGTCGCGGACTCCCCCGAGGCGGTGCTGGCCGCCGGGGTGGACGCTGTGGTGGTCGCGGCGGCGACCGACGCCCACCCGGGGCTGATCCTGGCCGCCGTCGAGGCCGGCGTCCCCGTCTTCTGCGAGAAACCCGTCGCTCGCACCATGGCGGAGGGCGTCGAGGTGCTCAAGGCGGTCGCCGGTCACGACGTGCCGATCCAGATCGGTTACAACCGCCGCTTCGACGCCGGGTTCGTCGCCGCGCGGGCAGCCGTGCGGGGCGGTGAGCTGGGCAAGCTGCACACCGTGCGGTCCACCACGCTGGACCCGGCTCCGCCGCCCGCCGCGTACGTCGCCGCCTCCGGCGGCATCTTCCGCGACTGCTCGGTGCACGACTTCGACATCATCCGCTGGGTGACCGGCCGGGAGGTGACCGAGGTGTACGCCGTCGGCGGCAACCGCGGCGCCGACTTCATCAAGGACGCGGGCGACGCCGACACCACCGGAGCGATTCTCACCCTGGACGACGGCACGATCGCCGTGGTCTCCAACAGCCGCCACAACGCGCGGGGTTACGACGTCCGCATGGAGATCCACGGTTTCGCGGACTCCATCGCCGTCGGTCTGGAGGACAAGCTGCCGCTGCGCTCGGTCGAGCCCGGCGTGACCTTCCCGTCCGGCACTCCGCACGACTTCTTCATGGACCGCTTCACCGCCGCCTACCGCGCCGAACTCACCGCGTTCACCGAGGTCGTCGCCGGTGACCGCACCTCCCCCTGCACGATCGAGGACGCGCTGGAGGCGGGCTGGATCGCCGAGGCCTGCACACTGTCGCTGCGCGAGCACCGGCCGGTGACGATCGAGGAGGTACGGCGGGGATGAGCCGGGCGTGCGGGTCGGCGAGCGGCGCGATCAGCTCGCCGGCTCGCTGATGTTCACCATCCAGGGGACGCCGAACCGGTCCGTGCACATGCCGAAGACATCGCCCCACATCTGCTTCTCCAGCGGCACGGCGACGGAGCCGCCGGCGGAGAGCTGCTCCCAGTAGCCGCGCAGCTCGGTCTCGTCGTCGCCGCTGAGACTCACCGAGAAGGTGTTCCCCGGGCTGTGCTCCATCCCGGGCGGGGTGTCCGCGCCCATCAGGGTGAAGCCGCTCGGTGTCTCCAGCATGCCGTGCATGATCTTGTCGGCGTCGGGGCCGTCGGCCATGCCGGACGCGCCGAAGGTGTTCAACGCCAGCGTGCCGCCGAACACCTGCTCGTAGAACTCCATCGCCTGTCGGGCATCGCCGTCGAAGCTGAGGTAGGGGTTGAGACGTGA
This sequence comes from Streptomyces sp. E2N166, assembly GCF_003671715.1. GTDB lineage: Bacteria > Actinomycetota > Actinomycetes > Streptomycetales > Streptomycetaceae > Streptomyces > Streptomyces thinghirensis. The sequence goes on from NZ_RAIF01000006.1 coordinate 999,921, forward strand.
GGACATGACTGCCTCCCGGAACGGGACGAAGTGCCAGTGCTGTGCACGCTAGCGCGCCCCACTGACAACGGCCCGCCGAGCGGCGTGCCGGCGGGACCCTCCCCGCCGGCACGGTCAGCGGCCTCGGTCTCGGAGGTCTCGGACGCCTCCGACGTCTCAGGCGCCGCAGGAGCGCAGGAACCTGCGGGTGCGGACGGCGATGGGCAGGGGCTTGTCGGGCTCGCAGGGGTACATGTCCTGCTCGACGATGGCGAACAGGTCCACGCCCAGTTTCTGGGCGGCCGTGAGCACCGGACCCAGCTCGGGTACGCCGGTGGGCGGTTCGCACATCACCCCGCGCTGCACGGCCGGCCCGAACGGCACCCCTCCCGCCCGCACCTCGGCGAGGATCTCCGGGTCGACCTGCTTGAGGTGCAGGTAGCCGATGCGCTCGGCGTACGTCTCGATCAGCTTGACGCTGTCGCCGCCGCAGTAGGCGTAGTGGCCGGTGTCCAGGCAGAGGCTGACCAGGTCGGAGTCGGTGGAGTCGAGGAAGCGCTCGACGTGCTCCTCGGTGTCGATGTGGGTGTCGGCGTGCGGGTGGACGACGATGTCGAGGCCGTAGGTCTCCCGCACCTCGTGGCCGAGCCGTTCCATCCCCTTGGTCAGGTGCGCCCACTGCTCGCCGGTCAGCTCCGGCGGTTCCAGGATCTCGGCGGTCTTGTCGTCGCGCCAGAAGGACGGGATGACGACGAGGTGCTTCGCGTCCATGGCCCGGGTCAGGGCGGCGACGCGGCTGACCTGCTCCCAGGTGGCGTCCCACTCCGAGGGGCCGCGGTGCAGGCCGCAGAAGATGGTGCCCGCGGAGACCTTGAGGCCGCGCCGGGTCACCTCGTCGGTGAGGCGGGCCGGGTCGGTGGGGAGGTAGCCGTAGGGGCCCAGCTCGATCCACTCGTAGCCGGCCTCGGTGACCTCGTCCAGGAAACGCTCCCAGGGCACCTGCCGGGGGTCGTCGGGGAACCAGACTCCCCAGGAGTCGGGGGCCGAGCCGACGCGGATGCGGTCGAGGGCAGCGGGCATGTCAGGCC
>NZ_RAIF01000006.1:1001108-1013327 GCF_003671715.1 Streptomyces sp. E2N166
CGGCGGGTGCTGCGGAGTCCTGGGCGGCGGAGTCGGGCGCCGCGGAGCCCGGGACGGCGGAGTCGGGCGCCGCGGAGCCCGGGACGGCGGTGGCGGGCGCGACGGTGTCCGGCGCGGACACCTCCGGCTCCTCGTCCGGGAGCGCCTCCACGTCGACCCCGCCGACCTGCGCCAGTTCGTGCTTGAGGGCGGCGAGTTCGGCACCCCCCGCCATGTGGTTGGTGAGTTCCTCGAGGGTGATGTCGGCGCGGGCGGCGCTGAGTTCCAGGGTGCCCAGGCGCAGCACGCTGAAGTGGTCGCCGACCAGGTACGCGTGGTGGGGGTTGTGGGTGATGAAGATGACGCCGAGGCCGCGTTCGCGGGCGGCGGCGACGTACTTGAGGACCACGCCGGACTGCTTGACGCCGAGGGCGGCGGTGGGCTCGTCCAGGATGAGGACGCGGGCGCCGAAGTAGACGGCGCGGGCGATGGCGACGCACTGGCGCTGGCCCCCGGAGAGCGTGCCGATGGGCTGTTCCAGGTCGTCCAGGACGATGCCCATGTTGCGCAGTTCCTCGTCGGCGGTCCGCTTCATGCGGGCGATGTCGAGGCGGCGCACGGGCCAGGGTCCCTTGGTCATCTCGGAGCCGAGGAAGAAGTTGCGCCACACCGGCATCAGCGGCACGGTGGCGAGGTCCTGGTAGACGGTGGCGATGCCCCGGGCGAGGGCGTCGCGCGGGGTGGTGAAGCGCACGGCCCCGCCGTCGACGAGGAACTCGCCCTCGGTGTGCTGGTGCAGCCCGGAGATGATCTTGATGAGGGTGGACTTGCCGGCGCCGTTGTCGCCGAGCACGCAGGTCACCCGGCCGGGATGGACCGCGAGGTCGACGCCGTGCAGGGCGCGGATGTTGCCGTAGGCCTTGCCGGCGCCGCGCAGTTGGACGATCGGCCGGTCTGCCTCGGGCACGGTGTCGGCGAGGACGGCCCCGTGGGTGCCGGCGGTCTTGCTGGTCATTTTCCGATCACCTCCGGGTCGCCGCGCGGCGGACCCACAGATTGATGAGGACGGCGCCGAGGAGCATCACGCCGAGGAAGGCCTTGAACCAGTCGGGGTTCCAGCCGGCGAAGACGATGCCCTGGTTCACCATGCCGAACATGAAGGCGCCGAAGACAGGGCCGATGGCCGAGCCGTAGCCACCGGTGAGCAGACAGCCGCCGATCACCGCCGCGGCGATGTAGATCAGCTCCTGGCCGACACCCTCGCCGGACTGCACGGTGTTGAAGGAGAACAGCTGGTGCATGCCGACGAACCAGGCGCCGAAGCCGACCAGCATGAACAGCGTGATCTTCGTGAAGGCGACGGGGACACCGACCGCGCGGGCGCTGTCCTTGTTGCCGCCGACCGCGAAGATCCAGTTGCCGTACTTGGTGCGCAGCAGCACCCACGTGGCCAGGGCGGCGAAGACGAGCCACCACACGACCGTGATCTTCACCTGGACGCCGCCCACGTCGAAGGACGAGGCGAAGAGGGCCTTGGCCTGGTCGAAGCCGTCCATGTCGCTGATGTCGTCGGTGGCAACGTTGCCGGTGACCAGTTTGGTGACCGCGAGATTGACGCCCTGGAGGATCAGGAAGGTACCGAGCGTCACCAGGAAGCTCGGCAGGCCGGTCTTCATCAGCACCCAGCCGTTGAACGCGCCGACACCGAGGGAGACGGCGAGGGCGACGATCACGCCCACCCAGACGTTCATGGTCAGCTGGTAGCTGAGCATGCTGGCGGTGAGCGCCGAGGTGATGACGGCGACACCGGCCGACAGGTCGAACTCGCCGCCGATCATCAGCAGGGCGACGGGCAGCGCCATGATGCCGATGGTGGACGACTGGTACAGGACCGTCGCCATCGAGCCGCCCTCGCGGAGCGAGGGGGCGGCGATCAGGAAGAAGACGAACACGGCGACGGCCCCGAGGAAGACCCCGACCTCGGGCCGGGCCAGCAGCCGCAGCGCCAGCGAGCGCTGCCGGGTCCGTCCGTCGGTCTGCCCCGGGCCGGGGACCGGCGGTGTGGTCACCGCCGGTTCAGCCTGTCGGGTCATGCTCATCACCGGGTGCCCTTCGCGGCGAACTCGGCGACGGCCTTCACGTTGGACTTGTCGACGAAGGCCGGGCCGGTCAGCACCGGCTGCTCACCGCCGCCGCTGTAGTTGCCGTTGTTCTTGTAGAGCCACATTCCGTCGACCGCCAGGTAGCCCTGGAGGTAGGGCTGCTGGTCGACGGCGAACTCGATGTCACCCTTCTCGATGGCGCCGGTCAGTTCCTTGTTGAGGTCGAAGGTGGCGATCTTCGCCTCGCTGCCCGTCTCGTCCACCGACTGCACGGCGGTCATGGCGAACGGGGCGCCGAGCGTGACGAGGCGGTCGATCTCGCCGTCCTGCTTGAGCTTGGCGGTGACGGTCGACTTCACCGAGGGCATGTCGGTGCCGTTGACGTAGAGGTTCTCGATGGAGCCCTCGAAGGTCTTCTTCACGCCGTCGCAGCGCTGGGTCAGGCCGACGTTGCCCTGCTCGTGGATCACGCAGACGGCCTTCTTGGCGCCGTCCTCGTTCAGCCGCTTCCCGAGCGCCTCGCCGGCCACGGTCTCGTCCTGCCCGAAGAACGACATCAGGCCGAGCTTCTTCCAGTCCGCCAGTCCGGAGTTGAGGCCGACGACGGGTATGCCGGCCTTCTCGGCCTTGCCGAGCACGCCGCGGAGGGCGTCCGGCTTGGCGAGGGTGACGGCGATGCCGTCGACCTTCTGGTCGATCGCGTTCTGCACCAGGTTGGCCTGGTTGCCCGCGTTCGGGTCGGCGGAGTAGACGAGCTTGATGTTGTCCTTGGCGGCGGCCGCTTCGGCACCCTTGCGGACGATGTCCCAGAAGGTGTCGCCGGGTGCCTGGTGGGTGACCAGGGCGACGGTCATGCGGGGGGTGTTCGCCTTGCCCGCGGAGGCGCCCGAGCCACCTTCCTCGTCGGCCTTCTTTCCCCCGGAGCCGCTGGAGCAGCCGGCGAGGGTCAGGGCCGCGGCGGCGGCGAGGGCCACGGCGGGGGCGAATCTGCGGGAGCGGGCGTGCGAAGAGCGGTCCATCTTTCCTGCACCTCACTGTGCGACTGTGCGACGGGGAAGCCGTGTGCCGAGCCGGAGAGAACGGCTGTTGCGCTGGGACCGGATACAAGTCCTTGGGACGCCCGCTGTCAATACTTTGTCAAGACATCATTTCACTCGCAGGTCCGAATGTAAGTACAAAGTATTGACACGGTCGCCTCGGAGTCATACACCTGGGAGGCGGCAGGCCCCCGCCCAGCCCGAGGAGCGTCGCACATGGCCGAGTCAGTCCCGCGTTTCGATCTGATCACGATGGGCCGCATCGGGGTCGATCTCTATCCCTTGCAGACGGGCGTACCCCTGGCGGAGGTTGAGACCTTCGGCAAGTTTCTCGGCGGTTCGGCCGCCAACGTGGCGGTCGCCGGCGCGCGTTTCGGCCGCCGCACGGCCGTCGTCACCCGCACGGGCGACGACCCGTTCGGCGGCTATCTGCACCAGGCGCTGAAGGAGTTCGGCGTCGACGACCGCTGGGTCACCCCCGTCGCCGCGTACCCGACACCCGTCACGTTCTGCGAGATCTTCCCGCCGGACGACTTCCCGCTGTACTTCTACCGCCGCCCCAAGGCCCCCGACCTCGAGATCCACCCGGAGGAGCTGGACCTCGACGCGATCCGGGCGGCCGCCATCTTCTGGATCACCGGCACCGGACTCAGCGAGGAGCCGAGCCGTACGGCGACCCTGGCCGCCCTCGCCCACCGCGCCAAGGCCGGCACCACGGTCTTCGACCTGGACTGGCGCCCGATGTTCTGGGCCGACCCCGACCAGGCCCGTCCGTACTACACCGAGGCGCTGCGGCACGCGACCGTGGCGGTCGGCAACCTCGACGAGTGCGAGATCGCCACGGGCGTACGCGAGCCGCACGCCTGCGCCGAGGCGCTCCTGGCGGCCGGTGTGGAGCTGGCCGTCGTCAAGCAGGGCCCGAAGGGCGTCCTCGCCGTGCACCGCGACGGCCGGAGCGCCGAGGTTCCGCCGGTGCCGGTCGAGGTCGTCAACGGCCTCGGCGCGGGCGACGCGTTCGGCGGCTCGCTCTGCCACGGTCTGCTCTCCGGCTGGGAGCTGGAGCGGACCATGCGGTACGCCAACGCGGCCGGCGCCCTCGTCGCCTCCCGCCTCGCCTGCTCCTCCGCGATGCCCACCGAGGCCGAGGTCGACGGCCTCCTCGCGCGAGCCACTCCCTGAACGGAGCTTCGTCTTGTCCCTCAGCATCCCCGACCTCACCGCGGTCAGAGCCCGGCATCCGGAGGCGATCGCCGAGGCGGCGGCCCGCCGGGTACGCCGCCCGCTGATCGGCGCATCCGGCCGCCTGATGATCGTGGCCGCGGACCATCCGGCGCGCGGAGCGCTCGGCGTGGGCGACCGCCGGCTCGCCATGGCCAACCGGGCCGACCTGCTGGAGCGCCTGTGCACCGCGCTGTCCCGGCCCGGCGTCGACGGGGTCCTCGCCACCGCCGACGTGCTGGAGGACCTGCTGCTGCTCGGGGCGCTGGAGAACAAGGTCGTCATGGGCTCGATGAACCGCGGCGGCCTCGCCGGCGCCGCCTTCGAGATGGACGACCGCTTCACCGGCCACCGCGCCGAGGACATCGCCCGCCTGCGTTTCGACGCGGGCAAACTGCTGCTGCGCATCGACTACGACGACCCCGGTTCGCTGGCCACCCTGGAGTCCACGGCGCGCGCGGTCGACGCCATGGCCGAGCGTGGACTTCCCGTCTTCGTGGAGCCGTTCATCTCGCGCCGCGTCGAGGGCCGGGTCCGCAACGACCTGTCCGCCGACGCGGTCACCCGGTCCGTCGCCATCGCCTCGGGCCTCGGCGGCACCTCCGCCTACACCTGGCTGAAGCTGCCCGTCACCCACGACCCGGACGACATGGGCGAGGTCCTGGAGACCTCCACACTGCCCGCCGTCCTGCTCGGCGGTGACATAGGAGGCTCCCCCGCGGACCAGGTCGCCGCCTACGAACGCTGGCGCAAGGCACTCAGGCTGCCCACCGTGCAGGGCATGGTCGTCGGCCGCTCGCTGCTCTACCCGGCCGAGGGCAGCGTGGAGCAGGCGGTGGACACGGCCGTCGGACTGCTGTGACCTACCAGGAGAGGACGACGAGATGACGTACCACCTTCCGGCGGGCAAGGCGGCGAGCGGCGCCTGCGCCGTGGACGTGACGCCCGAGAAAGCCGGCTGGAGCCACTCCGCCCTGCGCGTACTCCAACTGCCGCCCGGCGGCTCCCACACCTTCGACAGCGGCGACAGCGAGTGGATCGTCCTCCCGCTCAGCGGCGGCTGCACGGTCGCCACCGCCGACGACTTCGGCCAGGACACCTTCGAACTCACCGGCCGCGCCGACGTGTTCAGCGGCGTCAGCGACTTCGCGTACGTACCGCGCGACGCCCGCACCACGGTGACCTCCACCGGCGGTGGCCGCTTCGCCCTCACCGGCGCCCGCTGCACCCGCCGCCTGCCCAGCCGCTACGGCCCGGCGTCGTCGGTTCCGGTGGAGCTGAGGGGCACGGGGAGCTGCTCTCGGCAGGTCAACAACTTCGGTGCGGCCGGGGTGTTCGAGTGCGACAGGCTCATCGCGGTCGAGGTCATCACCCCGGGCGGCAACTGGTCCTCCTTCCCGCCGCACAAGCACGACGAGCACCGCCCCGGCGAGGAGTCGGTACTGGAGGAGATCTACTACTTCGAGTTCGCGGACCACGAGGGCACCCCCGGCCTCGGCTACCAGCGGGTCTCCCCGTCCGGCCGGGGACAGGGCACGGACGTGCTGGCCGAGGTCCGCGACGGCGACGTGGTCCTCATCCCCGACGGCTGGCACGGACCGTCGATGGCCGTCCCCGGCCACCACATGTACTACCTCAACGTCATGGCCGGCCCGGACGCGGAACGCGCCTGGCTGATCTGCGACCACCCCGACCACGCCTGGATCCGCGACACCTGGGCGGGCCGGCCCGTCGACCCCCGACTCCCCCTCTACACCGCACCGGAGAGGTCCGCATGAGCGCCGCCACCCGCCGACTGACGACCGCCCAGGCCCTGGTGCGCTTCCTGGCCGCCCAGTACACCGAACGCGACGGTGTGCGGCACCGCCTGATCGCGGGCACCTGGGGCATCTTCGGCCACGGCAACGTGGCCGGCCTCGGCCAGGCCCTCGTCGAGTACGCCGACGTCATGCCGTACCACCAGGGACGAAACGAACAGGCGATGGTGCATGCCGCCGTCGGCCACGCCCGCCAGCTGAACCGCCTGTCCGCGCAGGCGGTGACGACGTCCATCGGCCCCGGCGCCACCAACCTGGTCACCGGCGCCGCCCTCGCCACCATCAACCGTCTGCCGGTTCTGCTCCTGCCCGGCGACTACTTCGCCTCGCACGCCGCCGACCCGCTGCTCCAGCAGCTGGAGCACCCGATCGAGGCCGACGTCTCCGTCAACGACACCCTGCGCCCCGTCTCCCGCTACTTCGACCGCGTCACCCGCCCGGAGGCACTCGTCGCCTCCGCCCTCCAGGCGATGCGCGTGCTCACCGACCCGGCCGAGACCGGGGCGGTCACCCTCGCGCTGCCCCAGGACGTGCAGGCGGAGGCGTACGACTGGCCGGAGGAGTTCTTCGCCGACCGGGTCTGGCGGGTACGGCGTCCGGCGCCCGACCCGGTGGAGCTGACCGAGGCGGTCCGGGCGATCCGCGCGGCCGGGCGCCCGCTGATCGTCGCGGGCGGCGGCATCCACCACAGCGAGGCGGAAGAGGCCCTCGTGGCCCTGGTGGACGCCACCGGCATCCCGGTCGCCTCCACCCAGGCAGGCAAGGGCGCGCTGCGCCACGACCACCCGGCCGACCTCGGCGGCGTCGGCCACACCGGCACCGCCGTCGGCGACGACCTCGCCCGCACCGCGGACCTGGTGATCGGGGTCGGCACCCGCTACTCGGACTTCACCACGGCCTCCGGCACCCTCTTCCAGCACCCGGACGTCCGCTTCCTGAACCTCAACATCACCGCCTTCGACGCCCACAAGCTCGCCGCCCGCACGCTGGTCTGCGACGCCCGGACGGGGCTCACGGCGCTGACGGAGGCGCTGTCCGGCCACCGGGTGGACGCGGCGTACGAGGCCGAGTACCGGGCCGGCAAGGCACGCTGGGACGAGACGGTGGAGGCGGCCTACCGCGCCGACGACGACAGCGCCGTGCCGACCCAGACGCAGGTGCTGGGCGCGCTGGACGCGGTCGTCGGCGACGAGGACGTGGTCATCAACGCGGCCGGCTCACTCCCCGGCGACCTGCACAAGCTGTGGCGTGCCCGCTCCCCCCGCCAGTACCACCTGGAATACGGCTACTCCTGCATGGGCTACGAGATCCCGGCCGCGCTCGGCGTCCAGCAGGCCGCGCCCGGCACGCCGGTGTGGGCCCTGGTCGGCGACGGCACGTACCTGATGAACCCGACGGAGATCGTCACCGCCGTTCAGGAGAACCTGCCGGTCAAACTGGTCCTGGTCCAGAACCACGGCTACGCCTCCATCGGAGGGCTGTCCGAGTCGGTCGGCGCCGAGCGCTTCGGCACCGACTACCGCCACCGCGCCGCCGACGGCGCTTTCACCGGCGCCCCGCTCCCCGTCGACCTCGCCGCCAACGCGGCCAGTCTCGGCATGGACGTACTGCGCGCCAAGACGGTGGGGGAACTGCGCGAGGCCCTGCGGGCGGCCCGCTCGGCGGACCGTCCGACTTGCGTGTACGTGGAGACCGATCCGGCGCACCAGGCCGCTCCCCCGGCTGCGGCCTGGTGGGACGTGCCGGTGGCCGAGGTGTCCGCCCGCGAGGCCGCCACCGGCGCCCGCGCGCAGTACGAACGCGCCGTCGCCGACCGCCGCCGTCACCTCTGACGCCGGCCCGTCACCTACGCAAGGGAGGTACGTCCATGGCGAAGACCGGCGTCCCCGCACGTGCCGTGACCGCCCCCGCGCTCAGCACCCTGGACTTCGCCCTGGACCGGGGCAGTCCGGTGCCGCTGTACTACCAGCTGGCCCAGCAGTTGGAGGCGGCGATCGAACAGGGCGTCCTCGCCCCGGGGAACCTGCTGGGCAACGAGGTGGACCTCTCCGTCCGCCTCGGCCTGTCCCGGCCGACCGTCCGTCAGGCCATCCAGTCCCTGGTCGACAAGGGGCTGCTGGTCCGACGGCGCGGGGTGGGCACGCAGGTGGTGCACAGCCAGGTCAGACGCCCCCTGGAGCTGAGCAGTCTCTACGACGACCTGGAGGCGGCCGGTCAGGGACCCACCACACGGGTGGTTCGCAACGAGGGCGTGCCCGCCCCGGCCGACGTGGCGGCGGCCCTCGGCGTCGCGGAGGGCGGCGAGGTCACCGTCCTGGAGCGGCTGCGCCTCACCCACGGCCAGCCGGTGGCGCTGCTGTGCAACTACCTGCCGGTGACGCTGCTGGACCTCGACGACACCCGGCTGGAGTCGACCGGCCTGTACCGGATGATGCGCGCGTCCGGCATCACCCTGCACAGCGCCCGCCAGACCGTGGGCGCCCGCTCGGCCACCCGCGAGGAGGCGGGCCGCCTGGACGAGAAGGAGGGCGCCGCACTGCTGACCATGCAGCGCACGGCGTACGACGACACCGGGCGGCCGGTCGAGTACGGGACGCACATATACCGCGCGTCCCGGTACGCGTTCGACTTCCAGCTGCTGGTCAGGAGTTAGTGGACCGTGTCCAGTCGGGTCCGCTGCTCCGGGGTGAGGTCCAGGTCCACGGCGGCCAGGTTCGCCTCCAGTTGGGCCACCGACGAGGCTCCGGCGAGCGGGACGATCGGCAGCTCGGCGCCGATCTGCCAGGCCAGGACGACCTGGCCCACGGTGGCGCCGGTCTCCCGGGCGACGTCGCGGAGCACCGCGAGCCGGGCCGGGGTGCCCGGGTGGTCGTAGTCCGGGGGCAGCGGCTTGTCGTCGCGGTCGTAGGCACCGGCCAGGAGGGGTGAGTAGGCGACCAGGGTCAGGGCGGGCTCGGACCGCAGGTAGCCGAGCAGTTCCGGGCCGGCGTGGCCGAGGCTGCCGTCCGGGGAGAAGTCGCCGGGCACGTCGAAGCGGGGACGCAGGTGGCTGTGCTGGTACTGGAGCACCTCGTAGCCGGGCAGTGCGGCCGCGGCGGCGAGGGCGCGGGCCCTCTCCACGCGCCATATCGCCTGGTTGCTGACGCCGAGCAGTCCGACCGTGCCCTCCGTCACCAGCTCACCGAACGCCTCGACGGTCTCGCGCTGCGGCACGGTGTGGTCGTCGATGTGCGCGTACAGCAGGTCCAGCTTGTCGACGCCGAGCCGCTCCCGGCTGCGGTCCGCGGCCTCGCGGATCACCTTGGCCGACAGGCCCTCGGGGTTGTCGGTGTAGCTGGTGCCGGGGGCCAGGGGGCGGGCGCCGAGCTTGGTGGCGATGACGATCTCGTCGCCTATACCGCGGCTGCGCCGCCAGCGGCCGAGGAGTTCCTCGCTCTGGCCGCCCTGGCCGCCGTCCGTCCAGAAGGCGTAGTTGTCGGACGTGTCGATGAAGTTCCCGCCGGCCTCGACATAGCGGTCGAGGACGGCGAAGGAGGTCTTCTCGTCGGTCAGCGAGCCGAACAGCATCGCGCCGAGCGCGAGCACGCTCACCTCACGGCGGTGGGCCGGGTCGGCGCCGAGAGTGCGGTACTTCATGGTGTTCCTCCCCTTCGTACCCGGTCGTCCGGGCACGAGAGGGAGTCTTCAGTTTGAAGTGCACTTCAAGTCAAGCGGCTTCGGCGTCAGCCCTTTCCGGCAGCGCGGGCGAAGGGGCCCTCCAGCGCCGCCCACTGCAGCAGCATGATGGTCTTCGCGTCGGCGATCTCGCCGGTTCGGATCATCTCCAGGGCCCGGCGGAAGGGCAGTTCGAGGGTCTCGATGTCCTCGCCCTCCTCGTCCAGGCCGCCGCCCTCGTGGGTGCGGGTCGCGGGGCCGTAGGCGGCGGCGTAGAAGCTGACGCGTTCGGTGACCGAGCCTGGGCTCATGTAGACGTCGAAGACGTGCCGGACCTCTCCGACGGTGTGCCCGGTCTCCTCGACGACCTCGCGCCGCACGGCGACCTCGGGGTGCTCGTCCTCGTCGTCGAGCAGTCCGCCGGGGGTCTCGATCAGCATGCCGTCGGGGTGGCCGTTGACGTAGACGGGGAGGCGGAACTGGCGGGTGAGCAGCACGGTTTCGCGTTCCGTGTCGTAGAGCAGGACGGTGGCGCCGTTGCCGCGGTCGTGGGTCTCGCGCTCCTGGGTGCTCCAGGTGCCGTCGGCTCGCCGGAAGTCGAAGGTCGTGGTGCGTTCGACGTACCAGTGGCTGGAGAGGAGCCGTACGTCCCGGACCCTGACCCGGGGGTTGCCGGTCAGGTCCCGGCCGGCCCGGTCGAGTCCGGTGCGGCCCCGGCGGTCCGGGGTGTCGATGCCGGCGGTCATCGGCGGCCGTCCGGGCTCGGAGGCTTCGGCGGCATGGGGTGGGGCGAGTTGGTCATGCCCGCTTCTATCACCTGGTCGGGCCGCGCACGAAGTGGTTCTCGGGTACGAAGCCGAAGCCGCCGGCGGTGAGCGGCTTCTCCTCCTGCGCGCCCTGGGGGCCCTGCGCGGGGAGCCGGCCGGCTCCCCGCGGACCGCCCCAACGCCCGGCGAGGCTGCCCGTATGCTCGGAGCCGGAGGAACCCGAGGAGACATGACGGAAACCGTACAGAACCTGCCCCTGCTGCTGGCCGGGGCCAAGCGCTGGCTCGACGACGCGCTGACGGCGAGCATGCGGGCGGCCGGTGAACAGCCGCTGAGCAGCGCCCAGGGGCAGATCTTCGCACTCCTGGACGCGGAGGGCACCACGGTCGCCGAGCTCGCCCGCCGCCTCGGCGTCACCCGTCAGACCGCCCACCAGGCCGTGCACGGGCTGCTCGCCCTGGGTCTGCTGGAACAGGTGCCGGACCCCTCCTCGGCACGCAACCGCCTGATCCGCATCACCGCGGAGGGCACCCGCGTCCACCGGCGCGCCCAGGCGACCCTCGACGTCATCGAGGGCGTCCTGGCCGACCGCATCGGCGTCGCGCAGGCCACGGCGCTGCGGACCGCGCTGACCCTGCCGCGCGGCGAGCCGCCGGTCGTGGAGGCCCCGTGAACAGGCGACGGCACAAGAAACTGTCCCGGCGTCTCGTCGACGCGGCGCTGGTCGGTGACATCGCGCTGGTGAGAGCGGTACCGCGAGCCGGAGCGCCGGCCGAGACGGCCGACGCGGCGGGCACCACACCGCTGTACCAGGCTTCCGTGAACGGCGCCGCCGACATGGTCCGCGTGCTGCTGGCGGCCGGCGCCTCGCCCGACACGGAGAGCGGGACCGGCTCGGAGGGCACGCCGCTGTGCGGGGCCGCCTGCTGGGGACACACCGAGGCCGTACGCGCACTCCTCGAACACGGCGCCGACCCGAACCTCCGGGAGGAGCACGGCACGGGCCGGGCACCGCTCGACCGGGCGTCGGAGGGGCCGTATCCGGAGACGGTGGACCTGCTCGTCACGGCGGGGGCACGCCCGCGCTCGTGACCCACGGCGCGGTCGTGACCACGGCGGGGAAGGGCGGCACAGCAAAGGGCCTCCACGGATTCTCGCCCGTGAAGGCCCCTCACACCGTCGGGACGACAGGATTTGAACCTGCGACCCCTTGACCCCCAGTCAAGTGCGCTACCAAGCTGCGCCACGTCCCGGTCCGCTCACACGCGGCGAACCGCGTGATCACGCGGACAGAACTTTACCTCACACCCCGCACCACGCCTAAGCGGGCACGGGCGGGACAATCGGTCCCATGGACAGCCCTGCCGACAGCCCCATGGACAGCACGGCCTCGAACCGGCCGGCGGACGCGCGGGACCGCGACGACGAGGGCCGGGCGCGCAACGCCCGGCCCCGGGACGGCCTCGGCCGCCCATTGCCGTACGGCGCGGACGGCGTCCCCCGCCAGCCGGAAGGCGTCGTACGGGCCCCCGAGGAGACGGTCGCCGAGGCGCAGCGGCTGCTGGACGCGGGGCGGCCGTTCCACGCGCACGAGGTGTTCGAGGACGCCTGGAAGTCGGGCCCCGAGGAGGAGCGGGAGCTGTGG
>NZ_RAIF01000006.1:1013632-1045858 GCF_003671715.1 Streptomyces sp. E2N166
GCGGAGGACGTGGAGGGCGGCGCGACCGTGGACGCGGGGGCGCGGGCACCTCGCCTGCGGGGCTGAGGGCAGCCCGGCCGGGGCGTTGTCAGTGGCGTACGGCAGACTCGTGGCGTGCGGAAGATTCATGTGATCGGTATCGGCGCGGGCGACCCCGACCAGCTCACCCTGCAGGCGGTGAGGGCGCTGCGCGGCACGGACGTGTTCTTCGTCCTGGACAAGGGCGAGGTGAAGGCCGACCTGGTGCGGCTGCGCCGGGAGATGCTGGAGACGCACGTACCTGAGGGGACGTACCGGATAGTCGAGGCGCGCGACCCCGAGCGGGACCGGAGCGCGGGCGGCACGGCGTACTCCCCCGCCGTCGGGGACTGGCGCAGCGCCCGCGCCGGCATCTACGAGCGGCTGATCGCCGATGAGCTGGGCGAGGACGAGAGCGGTGCCTTCCTGGTGTGGGGCGACCCGGCGCTCTACGACAGCACGCTGGGCATCCTGGAGGAGATCCTGGAGCGCGGCGCGGTGTCCTTCGAGTACGACGTCGTACCGGGCATCAGCAGCGTCTCCTCACTCGTCGCCCGGCACCGGACCGGGCTGAACCGGGTGGCGCGGCCGGTGCAGATCACCACCGGGCGGCGGCTCGCGGAGGGCTTCCCGGAGGGGGTGGACGACGTCGTGGTGATGCTCGACGCCCACCAGACGTTCCGGCGGTACGCGGACCAGGACATCTACATCTACTGGGGCGCCTATATAGGCACCCCGGACGAGATCCTCGCCTCCGGCCCGATCGCCGAGGCCGCGCCCCGCATCGAGCGGCTGCGCGCCGAGGCGCGGGAGCGCAAGGGCTGGATCATGGACACGTACCTGCTGCGGCGCAACCCGGGCGACGGCTAGCCGGACCGACCGCCCGGCCACCCCGAGGGCCGCACCCGGGCGGACCGTCCCCGCATGCGTGGCCGGTGCACCGGTGTGATCGTGACCGTGTGACAGTCGCCGAGGCAACCCCACGGAACGCCACCGCCCAGCCGCCCGTGCTCGACAAGCGCCGCCGCAACGTCGTCTTCGTCACGATCATGCTGGGCATGCTGCTCGCGGCCCTCGACCAGACGATCGTCGGCACCGCGCTGCCGACGATCGTGTCGGATCTGGGCGGCGGCGAGCACATGTCGTGGGTGGTGACCTCGTACCTGCTCGCCGAGACCGTGGCCACGGTGCTGGTCGGCAAGTTCGGCGACATGTTCGGCCGCAAGGTCGTCTTCCAGGTCTCGGCGATCGTGTTCATCACGGGCTCGTTCCTGTGCGGGCTGGCCACCAGCATGCCGCTGCTGATCATCTGGCGGGCGATGCAGGGCGTCGGCGCGGGCGGCCTGATGGTCACGTCGATGGCGCTGATCGCGGACGTCATCCCGCTGCGGGAGCGCGGCAAGTACCAGGGCGCCATCGGCGCGGTGTTCGGGGTGGCGACAGTCATCGGCCCGCTGCTGGGCGGGTTGTTCACCGACCACCTGTCCTGGCGCTGGGCCTTCTACGTCAACGTGCCCATCGCGATCGTCGTCGTCATCGCCGCCGCGCGCACCATCCCGGTGGTGAAGTCGGCCGTCCGGCCCGTCATCGACTATCTGGGCATCGCCCTGGTCGCGGTCGGCGCGAGCGCCCTGATCCTGGCGACGAGCTGGGGCGGCAACGAGTACGGGTGGGGCTCAGCCGTGATCATCGGCCTGTTCGCGGGCGGGCTGATCGCACTCGGGCTGTTCTGCTGGGTGGAGACCCGGGCGGCCGAACCGATGCTGCCGATGCGGCTGTTCTCCAGCCCGGTGTTCACCGTCTGCTCGGTCCTCAGCTTCATCGTCGGGTTCGCGATGCTCGGCGCGCTGACGTATCTGCCGACCTACCTGCAGTACGTCGACGGCGACTCGGCCACCGTCTCGGGCGTGCGCACGCTGCCGATGGTGGCCGGACTGCTGATCGCCTCGGTCTTCAGCGGGAACGTCGTCAGCAAGACCGGACGGTACCGGCTGTTCCCGATCGTGGGCACCCTGGTGATGGGCGTCGGCCTGTATCTGATGTCACTCATGGGGCCGTCCACGGGCGCCTGGCTGGAGTCGCTGTACATGTTCGTGCTCGGCACGGGCATCGGCCTGTCCATGCAGGTGCTGACCATCGCGGTGCAGAACACCGTCGACTACACCGACCTCGGCACCGCGACCTCCGGCGTCACCTTCTTCCGCACGCTGGGCAGCTCCTTCGGCACCGCCGTCTTCGGCACCATCTACGCCAACGCACTCGGTCCCAACCTGCGGGACGGCGTGTCCGCCGCCGCGGGGACCGGCGCGGCCGATCCGGCCGCGATCAGCAGGGCGGCGACCAGTCCGGAGGGTGTGCACCGGCTGCCGCCGGAAGCGTCGGTGCCCATCGTCGGCGCGTACGCGGACACCATTCAGACCGTGTTCCTGTGGACGGTCCCGGTCGCGGCGCTCGGCTTCCTCGTCGCGCTGTTCCTCAAGCAGGTCCAGCTGCGCGACAGCGCCCGGCTGGGCTCCACCGACATGGGTGAGGGCTTCGCCTCACCGCACGACGCCGACAACAGGCGGGCGCTGGAGGCCTCCGTCGGAAAGATCATCGGCAGTACGGAGCTGGACACCGCGCGCCGGATCATCGCGGACAGCGACACCCGGCTCGACGTCGCCGGTGCCTGGGCCGTCATGCAGGTCGAGCTGTTCACGCGGCTGGTCGGGCACGCCGGCCTCGGTCTGATCGCGGCTCGCCGCCGGCTGCCGCCGGAGGTGCTGCTGCCGGTCTTCGACCGCATGGTCGAGGAGGGTTTCCTGACCCGCCACGGCTCCCTGCTCTCCCACACCGACGCCGGCGCCCGCGAGGCCCTGGTCATCGGCCGGGCCTGGTCGGCGTGGCTGGAGGACCGGGTGGAGCAGGACATCGGCCGGCCCTCGGACACGGACCTGCGTGCCGCGGTCGACTCGATCGCCAAGCGGCTGCTGGTCGAGGACCTGAGCAGCGGTCTGCCGGAGCGCGTGCGGCAGCCGGTCACGGCGGCCCGCTGAGCCCCAGCCGCTCCAGCCGCTCCACGGCCGCCGGGACGCCGGGTACCACGTCCGCGCCCCGAGGCAGCGGGGGCCTGCGGACGACCACCACCGGGAGAGCCAGCTCGCGGGCCGCCGTGAGCTTGGCCGCGGTGGCCGCTCCCCCGCTGTCCTTGGTCACCAGTACGTCGATGCGGTGGTCGCGCAGGAGGGCCGTCTCGTCGGCCTCGGTGAACGGGCCGCGGGCCAGCAGCACGCGTGTGTCCGGTGGGAGGGGCGGCTCGGGGTGCTCCACCGAGCGGGCGACGAAGTGGTGGTCGGGCAGGTGCGCGAAGGCCGCCAGGCCCAGTCGGCCGGTGGTCAGGAAGACGCGGCGGCCGAGGTCCGGCAGCAGGTCGGCCGCCTCGGCGAGGGAGGCGGCCGAATGCCAGTGGTCTCCTGGTCCGGCCTGCCAGCCGGGGCGGCGCAGGATCACCGCGGGGGTGCCGGTGGCCGCCGCGGCGCGGACCGCGTTCGCCGTGATCGTCTCGGCGAACGGGTGGGTCGCGTCGACGAGGGCGTCCACGTGCTGATCGCGCAGCCAGGCGGCCAGCCCCTCGGGTCCGCCGAAGCCGCCGGTCCGCACCTCCCCGGCCAGGGAGCCGGGCCGGGTCACGCGTCCCGCGAGAGAGGTGGTGACGCGGACGCCGGATCGCGCCGCCAGATCGGCGGCCAGGCGGCGGGCCTCGGTGGTGCCGCCGAGGATCAGCACGTGCGGGGACGGGGGGAGGCGGGACATGGCGTCGAGACTAGGGCCTTTCCCGCGACCTTTCCGCCGGACAGGCCTACGGTCCGTCAGGGCAGCAGGAGCTGGAGGCCCCCCACCACCGTCGCCGCGATCACCAGCCGCTCGAACAGACGTTGATTGATCCGGCTCACAGCCCATTTGCCGATGAACGCCCCGGGCACCACGAAGACCACGAGCGCGGCGTCGAGAAGCAGCGAGCGGCCGTCGATCAGGCCGAGGCCGGCGCTGAAGGGCAGCTTGGAGACGTTGACGATCAGGAAGAAGAAGGCCGACGTGCCCAGGAAGCCGAGCTTGCGGAAGCCCGCGGAGAGGAGATACATCGACATCACGGGGCCGCCCGCGTTGGCGACCATCGTGGTGAAGCCGCCGAGGACGCCGTACGAGCGGGCCTTCACACGGCCGGTC
This sequence comes from Streptomyces sp. E2N166, assembly GCF_003671715.1. GTDB lineage: Bacteria > Actinomycetota > Actinomycetes > Streptomycetales > Streptomycetaceae > Streptomyces > Streptomyces thinghirensis. Next base: position 1,017,857 of record NZ_RAIF01000006.1, read on the forward strand.
CGTGAGGCGATCTCGTCGGGCTGCCCGTCCGCGTCGGCGGCCTGCCGCCGACGCCACATCGTCACCCCTGCCATGAAGAGCAGGATCACGCCGATCGACGACCGTACGATCGCGTCGTCGGCCCACACCAGGAACAGGGTGCCCGCGACCACGCCGACCGCCACCGCCGGGAACAGCCGCCACAGCGTGGGCCAGTGCGCGTGGCGCCGGTAGGTGAGCACGGCCAGGATGTCACCGGCGATCAGCACCGGCAGCAGGATGCCGGTGGAGGCGCGGGCGGGCAGGACCGCCGCGAAGATCGCGAGACTGACCGTGTTGGCCCCGCTCACGGCGGTCTTGGAGAAGCCGACGAGCAGGGCCGCGAAGGCGAGTGCGGCGAATTCCCAGCCGGTGAGGTGCCACAGCGTCATGGTGTCCATTGCGGGCACCGATGCTATGTGCACCTGTCCGGTGCCCGTAAGCGCCGTCTCGCCAGGTGGCCCCCCTTAGCCGGCCGCGTACCGCACCCGCAGTTCCCGCTTCAGGACCTTCATGCTCGGGCCCAGCGGCAGCGCGTCCGCGAACTCCACGCGGCGCGGGTACTTGTACTTGCCGAGGTACCGCTTGGACCACTCGGTGACCTCGGCGGCGTCCGGCGTCGCGTCGGGGGCCGGGACGACGACGGCGCACACCTCCTCGCCGTGCAGTTCGTCCGGGAGGCCGATGACGGCTACCTGCGCGATGCCGGGGTGGCGCATCAGCACCTCCTCGACCTCGCGCGGATAGACGTTGTAACCGCCGCGGATGATGATGTCCTTCTTGCGGTCGACGATCCGGAGGAACCCGTCGTCGTCCTTGGTACCGAGGTCCCCGGTGCGGAACCAGCCGTCGACGAGCGCCTCGGCGGTGGCTTCCGGGCGGCCCAGGTAGCCGGAGAAGACGTTGTGGCCGCGTACGACGACCTCGCCCAGCTCACCGGGCGGCAGCAGCTCGACGCGGTCCTCGGCCTCCGCGCGGGCGATCTCCACGTCCACGCCCCACAGAGGGTGCCCGATGGTGCCGGGCCTGGCACCGAACACCGGCTGGTTCACGGCCGCCGCCGGGGAGGTCTCCGACAGCCCGTACCCCTCGTAGATCTTCGCGCCGAAGGCCTCCTCGAACCGCTCCAGGACGGCCACCGGCAGCGAGGCACCGCCGGAGATGCACACCCGCAGGCCGGGCAGGGCGTCGGCCCCGGCGGCCGCGGCGGCGAGGGCGACGAACATGGTCGGGACGCCGTGGAAGGTGTTGACCTTCTCCCGCACCATCAGCTCGATCGCGCGCGCGGCGTCGAAGCGCGGCAGCAGGACGAGGGTGGCTCCGGCGCGCCAGGTGGAGTTCAGGGAGACGGTCTGGCCGAAGGCGTGGAACAGCGGCAGCGCGCCGAGGGCTGTGTCGTCGGGCCGGATGTCGTTGGCGTCGAAGGCGTTGACGGTCGCGTTCATCACCAGGTTGAAGTGGCTGAGCACGGCGCCCTTGGGGACGCCGGTGGTACCGCTGGTGTAGAAGACGACGGCGGGGTCGTCGGCGTCGCGGGTGACGTAGGAGGGCAGTGGCTCGGCGTCGGCCGCGAGCTTGTCCAGCTCGTCGCCGAGGGTGACGACCCGTACGCCCGCCTCCCGCGCGGCGGCCGCTCCGTCCGCCTGTGCCGGGTGGCACAGCAGAAGGGTGGCGCCGCTGTCGCGCAGGACGTGCTCGACCTCCGACGGTGACAGCAGCAGGTGGACGGGGACGACGACGCCGCCGGTCGCGGCGATGGCGTAGTACGCCTGCGGGAATTCGGCGGTGTTCGGCGCCATCAGCGCGACCCGGTCCCCCGGCCGGATCCCCAGGCCGGTGAGGGCGCCGGCCTGGGCCCGGGCCCGCTGCCACACCTCGGCGAAGGTCAGCCGCAGGTCACCCTCGACCAGCGCCTCCTTGTCGGGGCGGCGCCGGGCGTTCTCGGCGAGGATGGCGGCGACGGAGAGGGTTGCCATGGGGTGTTGCTCCGTTTCCTTGCTGCTTCCTTGCTGCGGCTCCGCAGCGGGGCGGATGATGTGCGTCCGGCTGGGGCTGGGGGTCGTCCGGATCAGGCCGGCTCCGGGACGGCGCCTTGCCTCGCGGCACCGGCAGGATCCGAACGACACCCCCCTAGTGCCGTTCGACCAGGACCGCGCTGCCCTGCCCCACGCCTACGCACATCGTGGCGAGCCCGCGGGCCGCTCCCGTGCGGCGCATGCGGTGGAGCAGGGTGGTGAGGATGCGGGCGCCGGAGCAGCCGAGCGGGTGGCCCAGCGCGATGGCGCCGCCGCTGGGGTTCACGAGGTCGGGATCGATGCCGAGCTGGTCCACGCAGGCGAGGGCCTGGGCCGCGAAGGCCTCGTTGAACTCGGCCGCCGTGAGGTCGTCGACGCTCCAGCCGGCGCGGGCGAGGACCTTGCGGGTGGCGGGGACCGGGCCGATGCCCATGACGTCCGGGTGGACGCCGGCCGAGCCGCCCGCGACGTAGCGGCCGAGGGACTCCAGGCCCAGGTCGTTCAGGGCTTCCTCGCTGACCAGGAGGAGGCCGGCGGCGCCGTCGTTCATCGGGGAGGCGTTGCCCGCCGTGACGGTGCCGCCGGCGCGGAAGACCGGCTTGAGGCGGCCCAGCTTCTCGACGGAGGTGTCCTCGCGGACGCACTCGTCGGCGTCGACGACCACGCCGTCGGGGCGTTCGACGGGGAGCAGCTCGTCGTCGAAGTGGCCGTTCTTCCGGGCCTCGGCGGCGAGGCGGTGGCTGCGCAGGGCGAACTCGTCCTGGCGTTCGCGCGGGATGCCGTACCGCTCGGCGACCTCCTCCGCGGTCTCGCCCATGGCCAGCAGACCGTGCAAGTCCTTCATCACCGGGTTGACCAGGCGCCAGCCGAGGCGGGTGTCGACGGTCTCGATGCGGTGCGGCAGGGCCTCGTCGGGGCGGGGCAGCACGAAGGGGGCACGGCTCATCGACTCCGAGCCGCCGGCGAGCACGATGTCGGCCTCGCCGGCGGCGATGGTGCGGGCGGCGGTGGTGACGGCCTCCAGGCCGGAGGCGCACAGCCGGTTCACCGTGGCGCCGGGCACGGACTCGGGCAGGCCGGCGAGCAGGGCGGCCATGCGGGCGACGTTGCGGTTGTCCTCGCCGGCCTGGTTGGCGGCGCCCCAGTAGACGTCGTCGACGCGGGCCGGGTCGAGCGCGGGGACGTCGGCGACCAGGCCCCCGATCACGGCGGCGGCGAGGTCGTCGGGCCGCACGGTGGACAGGGCGCCGCGCAGCTTGCCGATCGGGGTGCGGCGGGCGGCCGCGAAGTGGACGGGACGCACGGGGGGACTCCTGACCGTCACTCGGTCGCCGGACGGCGAACGAACACTTAATTAGCACTGCTAGTTTTGGACTATAGACCGCCGGGCGGCTCCCTGGGAAGATCCTCCGGTGACCTTCACCGACGCAGCTGGAGGAGAGATGACCGAGGCCCGCGAGCACGTCCTGAGCGGAACGCGGGGACGGCTCACCGCCCGCGAGTGGCCGGCCGGGCGGCCCGTGTACGTGGCGCTGCTGGTGCACGGATACGGCGAGCACATCGGCCGCTACGACGAGGTGGCCGGTGTCCTGACCGGGCACGGCGCGGCCGTCTACGGCGCCGACCACGCCGGACACGGGCGGTCGGACGGCGAACGGGTGCTGATCGAGGACTTCGAGGACGTGGTCACCGACGTGCACACCGTGGCGGAGCGGGCCCGGACCGACCACCCCGGCCTCCCGGTGGTCATGATCGGACACTCCATGGGCGGCCTGATCGCGTCCCGCTACGCCCAGCGCCACCCCGGCGAGCTGACCGCACTGGTGCTGTCCGGGCCGGTCATCGGCGACTGGGAGCTGCCGCGCACGCTGCTCGGCCTTCCCGAGATCCCCGACACCCCGATCAGCCCGTCCTCGCTCTCCCGGGACCCGGCGGTCGGCGCGGCGTACGCGGCGGACCCGCTGGTGTGGCACGGCCCCATGAAGCGGCCGACGGCGGAGGCGTTCGTACGGACCCTGGACACCGTGGCCGAGGGCGGCGACGTCGGCCGGCTCCCGCTGCTGTGGGCGCACGGCGACGACGACCGGCTGGTACCGCTGCCGGGCAGCCGCGTCGGCGTCGAACGGCTCAGCGGCGGCGACCTGACCGAGCGGATCTACCCGGGCGCCCGGCACGAGATCTTCAACGAGACGAACCGGGCGGAGGTGTTCACCGACGTCACGCGCTTCCTGGACGGCGTACTCGCCCGCTGAGCGGCCGGGCGTTCGCCCCGGCGCCCCGGCGTCCCGGCGTCCCGGCGGGCGTTTGCCCGCGAGCCCCATGGGCACCCGCGCCCCCATGGAGTGGTTGCGCCGCGCCGCCTGCGTGGATGAGGACCCCGAACTGTTCTTCCCGGTGGGCACGGCCGGACCGGCTCTGCGGGACACCGAGGCCGCCAAAGACGTCTGTGCCCGGTGCCCGGTGAGCGCCCAGTGCCTGGCGTTCGCCCTGGAGCTGGGGCAGACGTCGGGCGTGTGGGGAGGCACCGGCGAGGAGGAGCGTGTCGCTCTGCTCCGTACGACCGCGCAGTACACGCATGCGCACGACTACGCACGTACGCACGACGGAATGAGGGGCAACTCATGGCCGACGCCCTCGAACTCGACGCGCTGTGGGAGGACTTCCACCGCGTCGTGAACATGACCTCCGCGGAACTCTCGGACTGGCTCCGGGTGCGCGACTCCGGCGAGCTGACCGAGCCGTTGCCGGACGACGCCGGCTCACCGCTGGGGCAGCACGTCCTGGCCATCCTGCAGAAGCGGCGCACGGACCTGACGGAGGACGACCTCCGGGCGATGCGCAAGGTCGTGGACACCGTGACGTCGCAGACCGACCTGGAGAACGAGCCCCGGTCCGAGGACACCCGGCTCAGGCACCGGCTCATGACGGTCGGTCACGACCCGCTGAAACCGTAGCCGTGAGCCGTGACCAGCGGCGGGTCGTACGGGAACTCGTCGACGCGCACGGGCAGACGTACGCCGAGGAGGCGGGCATCCGGCTGAAGGACACCCCGCAGCCGCTGTACCGGCTGCTCGTCCTCACCCATCTGCTCAGCGCCCGCATCAGCGGTTCGATCGCCGTGGCCACCGCCCGTGCCCTGCACGAGGCGGGGCTGCGCGACCCGCGCCGCATGGCCGCCGCCGACTGGCAGGAGCGGGTGGACGCGCTCGGCCGGGGCGGCTACCGGCGCTACGACGAGCGCACCGCCACCCAGCTCGGCGACGCGGCCGGACTGCTGACCGAGCGATGGGGCGGGGACCTGCGCCGGCTCCGGAAGGAGGCGGACGGTGAGGTGCCCGAAGTGCGGCGGCTGCTCCAGGAGTTCCCCGGGGTGGGCCCGACCGGCGCGGACATCTTCCTGCGCGAGGCACAGTGCGTCTGGCCCGAGGCGGCTCCCTACCTGGACCGCAAGGCCCGCCAGGGCGCGGAACGCCTCGGCCTGCCGGGCGACCCCGACCGGCTCCTCGACCTCGCCGGAACGACGGAACCGGCCGTCCTCGCGGCGGCGCTGGTGCGCGCGTCGCTGGACGAGGAGGTCGTGCGGGACACCCTCGAACGCGCCGGGTGAGCCTTCCGGGCTCCGGCCGCCGGTCACCCGAACAACCCCGTGCGCTGGTGCGTCCGCGGGTGCGGTGATGCGCTGAGGACACCGTGTCACGTCCCAGGAGGCATCCGCGATGAGCCGTCGTCCGTCCCGCCCCGTCCGTCTCATGGCCTCCGCCCTGGCGGCGGGCGCGCTGCTGACCACGGCGGCCTGCTCGGACGACGGCGGCGGGTCGGGGGCGGTGTCGGACACCGCCGCCGCACAGGCCCGCGCCGCCGAGAAGGACGCCGAGAGGGAAGCGGCGAAGAAGCAGCCCACGGGCTCCCCCGCGACGTCGCCCACGGGTTCGCCCACCGCGTCCCCCTCCGCCCTCACCGAGTCCGGCGCGAAGGCCGCCCTGCTCACCGAGGCCGACCTGGAGGGCGGCTGGAACCAGGTCCAGGACGCGGACAAGTGGCGCGACCGCCTGCTCGTCGGCGAGGTCGACGTCTCCGACTTCCTCACCGCCAAGACCGACGCGGCGGACTGCCAGAAACTCCTCGACGGCCTGTACCGCGACAATCTGCTGGGCGAGCCGTCGGGACCGTCGGCGCTCACCGGCTTCGAACAGGGCGACTCCCGTCTGCTCGAGCAGGTCGCCGCCTACGACCGCGCCGGTCTGGACGACAGCCTGGAGTGGATGGACTCCCTGCCGCAGAAGTGCGATCAGTTCACCGCGACCGACGAGGCGGGCGAGAAGCGCACGGTCCAGGTCACCGAGGCCTCGGTGCCCGAGGCCGGCGACGCGCGTGAGGGTCTGCACGTGACCGTGCGGGGAACCGCCGCCGACAATCCGGCCACGCTCACCCTGGACCTCGTCGCCGTACGCGTCGGCACCTCCGCCCTCACCGTCACCGGCGGCGGCCTCGACGGCGACGAGGCCGCGTCCGTGGAGCAGGCGGTGCGGCAGGGGACCGAGCGCCTGAAGACCGTTCTGGACGGCGGGACCCCTTCTCCGCGGCCCACCAACCTGGACTGACCGACCTCGAGGGCTCCCCCGCCTCCGCACACCTCGGGCGAAACCCGGACAGCGTGATCACCGGACGGCACAATGGTGCGGGACGGACAGCGCACGCGCGAAGGGGAGCCGAGACGTGAGCGAGAGCGGCCCCGTCCCCGGCGGGCGTCCGGGTGAGGTCGAGCGGGCCACCGCACTGAGCGGGGAGCTGTCCGGGCAGGGCGTGCACGGAGTCGTGCTGTCCTACGTCGACACGGCGGGGGCCGGGCTGTTGCAGGAGCGGGTGGACGCCGACGGACTGGGCCCTGCCGGGACGCGCTGCGCATCGCGCGCTGGGCGGGGCGGGACAACGCACGCCGGGTCTACCGGCTGCCGGGGGCCTGGTGGACGACGGCTGAGCGACGTGGGACCGGTCACAGTCCCGGAGCGCCGCCCGGGAAGCAGGAACGGCTGAAAGTATGATCAAGCGATGTCTGACATGACCGAAACCACGCCGGGCTGGCTGTCGACCGACGAACTCGAGATGGCACGCGCCCGCATGCCGATCCTCTACGTCGAGGCCGTGCCCGTGCGCGTCGACGACAGCGGAGAAGTCACCAGCGTCGGCCTGCTTCTGCGCATCGGTCCCGACGGGACGGTCAGCCGGACGCTGGTCTCCGGCCGGGTGCTGCACCACGAGCGGGTCCGGGACGCCCTGCTGCGTCACCTGGAGAAGGACCTCGGTCCGGTGGCGCTGCCCCGGGTGCCGTCCTCGCTCCAGCCGTTCACGGTGGCCGAATACTTCCCCACGCACGGCGTCACGCCGTACCACGATCCGCGGCAGCACGCCGTCTCCCTCGCCTACGTCGTGCCGGTGGCCGGCGACTGCCGGCCGCGCCAGGACGCGCTGGACCTGGTCTGGTTCAGCCCGCAGGAGGCTCTGTCACCGGCCGTGCAGAGCGAGATGCCGGGCGGGCACGGGGTGCTGCTGAAGCAGGCGCTGGCGCATGTGGGCTGCGTGGTCTGAGGGCCCGGTGACCGGCCCGCCCCCGCCGAGCTACTCCCCGGGCCGCTCCCCGTCGCTCAACTGCGGGTCCAGGTCGTCCCGGAGCAGACCCCGGGAACCCGTCTGTCCGGTGCGGTAGGCGGAGCGGGCCACCAGGTGGGAGGCGACCGGGCCGGTGAGGAACTGGAAGAAGACGATGAGGGCGAGGGTGCCCAGATCGATGCCGTGGCGCAGCCTCAGCGCCACCCCGGCGAGGACGAGAAGCACCCCGAGGGTCTGCGGCTTGGTGGCGGCGTGACTGCGGGAGAGCACGTCGGGGAAGCGGAGCATACCGATCACACCGAGCAGGCACTGCAGGCAGCCGAGGAACAGGAGGACCGCCCCGATCAGATCGGCGGCATCGGCCCAGGCGTTCACCGGTGGTCCTCCGTGCCGTCCGCACGCACCGAGGGCCGGTCGCGTACGGCGATGAACCTGGCGATGCCCACCGAGCCGGTGAAGCCGAGGAAGGCGAGCACCAGCATCACCGGGAAGTAGAAGGAGTCGCCGTCGTGGGCGGCCTTGACGGCGAGGCCGGCGATGATGAGCGCCGCCGCCACGTCCAGGGCGACCGCGCGGTCCAGCATCGAGGGCCCGTACCAGACGCGGTACAGCAGCAGGGCGCCCGCGACGAGGATCATCACGGCCGAGGCGGCCAGCACGGCCTCTTCGACGGCGCGCAGGGTGGTCACGGCGAGCGGTCCCCTTCCGGTACGGGCTGGGCGGCGAGGGCGATGTCCTCGGCGGTGCCGAAGGCGCGGGCCACGAGTTCCTCCATGCGCCACACCGACCGCTGGGCGCTCTCGATCTCGCCCGGGTCGTCGGCGTCGAGGACGTGCAGGAACAAGGTGGCGGTCGACCGGCGCACCTCGATCACGGAGCCGCCGGGGACGTTGGAGACGGCGACGGCGGTGGCCGTGAGCATGAGGTCGCCGCGCACCCGCAGCGGGACGGCGACGACCGCGGCGGGGTACGGGCCCTTGGCGAAGATCTGCCGGGTGACCTCGACGCTCGAGGAGAACATGTCGTACAGCAGGTAGACCGTGAGCCGCAGGATGCCCAGCGGACGCAGCCGCAGACCGAGGTCGACGGCGGGCAGCGGGAAGGCGAGGCACAGGCACACCGCGACGATGACGCCGTTGACGAGGTTGGCCCAGGACAGGGTGCCCCACAGCAGTATCCAGATGACCGTGAGCCAGGCGGTGAGCGGCAGGTCGAGAACGCGTCTGCCGCTGCCGACGCGGAAGGACCAGCTGTAGGGGGAACGGTCGCGGAAGAGGTTGCTCATCGGCCGAGCACCGCCTCGATGTAGGGGGTACGGGCGAGGAGTTCGGTGGCGGCGGCCTCGGTGAAGGTGGTGAGGGGGCCGCCGAGCACGGTGTAGAGCAGGCCGAGGGCGACGGCGGCGCCGGTCGCCACCACCATCGGCCAGGGCAGCCGCCTGGTGGTGGTGATGGACTGCCCGAGGAAGCCGGCGGAGACCACGGCGCCCGCCGGTTCCGGCAGGCCGCTCCCGGAGCCGGTCGCCGCGCTGTCCTCACCGTCCCCGCCGTCGCCGTCCCCGTCGTCGCCCGGCTCGTCCTCGGCGGATTCCAGCACCCTCCCCTCGCCCTCGGCCCCGGGCGGAGCGTCGCGCCAGAACGCCAGGTTCCAGACCTTCGCCATGACGTAGAGGGTGAGCAGGCTGGTTGCTGCGGACCCGGCGACCAGCGCCCAGGCCCAGCCGCCGCCGTTGTCCACGCCCGCCCGCATCAGGCCGAGCTTGCCGATGAACCCGGAGAACGGCGGGATGCCCGCGAGGTTCATGGCGGGCACGAAGAACAGCACGGCGAGCAGTGGCGCCGTCTTCGCCAGGCCGCCGAGGCGGGTGAGTTCCGTGGTGCCGTCGCGCCGCTCGATGAGCCCGGCGACGAGGAAGAGGGTGGTCTGCACCGTGATGTGGTGGGCCACGTACACGATCGCCCCGGCGATCGAGCCGCGCCCGGCGAGCGCGATGCCGAAGACCATGTAGCCGATGTGGCTGATGAGGGTGAAGGAGAGCACCCGCTTCAGGTCGGTCTGGGCGACCGCGCCGAGGATGCCGATGACCATGGAGGCGAGCGCGGCGAGCATCAGCAGGTCGCCGAGGCGGTGGCCGGGGAAGAGCAGGGTCTGGGTGCGCAGCATCGAGTACACGCCGACCTTGGTGAGCAGGCCGGCGAAGACCGCGGTGACCGGTGCGGGCGCGGTCGGGTAGGAGTCGGGCAGCCAGGCCGCGAGCGGGAACACCGCCGCCTTGATCGCGAAGACGGTCAGCAGCATGGCCTCCAGCAGGGTCCGCACTCCGACCGGGACTTCCTGCAGCCGCCCCGCGAGCTGGGCGAAGTTGACGGTCCCGGCGACCGAGTACGTCATGGCGATGGCGACGAGGAAGAGCACCGAGGAGAACAGCGAGATGATCACGTACGTCGAGCCCGCCCGGATCCGGGTCGCGGTGCCGCCGATGGTGAGCAGGACGAAGCTCGCGACGAGCATGATCTCGAAGCCGACGTAGAGGTTGACGAGGTCTCCGGACAGGAAGGTGCAGGAGACGCCTGCCACGAGGATGAGGTAGGCGGGGTGGAAGACGCCGACCGGTGTCTGGTCGTCGCGGTCGGCCATGCCCTGGCCCAGCGAGTACAGGTTGACCAGCAGAGTGACGGCGCTGGACACGGTGAGCATCAGCCCCGCGAGCCGGTCGGCGACGAGGGTGATACCGACCGGCGGGGGGAAGTCGCCGAGGTGCACGCTGAGCGGACCGTGGCGGTCGGCGGCCACCATGAGGAGTACGGAGAGCACGAGGACCGCGCCGAGCACGGCGAGGGTGATGAAGCGCTGGAACCGCTGGAGCCGGGGACCGATGGCCAGTTTCAGCCCCGTGACGCACAGGGGCAGCAGGACGGGGAGGGGGACGAGCGCGTTCACCTGGTTCCTTCCGGGCCGGCGCCCTCGGGGTCGTCGGGCTGGTCGGGCGGCGGGTGGCCGGAGTCCTCGCCGGGGTGCGAGTCGGGCTCGTGGCCGGTCTCCTCGGGGTCGTTGGAGGGCCCGGCGACGCGGGCCGGTGCCGGTCCCGGCCGGCCCGACGGATCGGTGGTGCCCAGCTCCCGGCCCTCGCGGTAGTCCTCGGGGTCGGCGCCGAGGATGTCGTTCCACAGGTTCCCGGAGACGTCGTTGGCGCGGGCCTGGTAGGCGCGTTCCTCGCGGACCCGCCGGCGCAGCCGTCTGCGTGCGGCCCGGTAGCGGGCGCCGAGTTCGGGGTCGGTGCCGTGCTCGGCGCGCGCCTCGCGGTAGCGGTCGCGCAGTTCACCGCGCCGGTCGAGGAACTCGGCGCGCAGGGCGACCAGGCGGTCCTCGGTGTCGTCGCTGATCTCGTCGGAGCCGGTGACCTGGTGGCTGCGGTAGGCCATGGCCAGCAGGAACGCGGTGGTGGCGAGGGTGATGACGATCGCGGTCAGCGCGATGGCCTGGGGCAGCGGGTCGGTGACCCGGTTGCGGATGACGTTGGGGTAGAGCAGCGGCGCGGCACCCGCGCTGCCCGTCGAGGCGAGCACCAGCAGGTTGACGCCGTTGCCGAGGACGACGGCGCCGAGCAGGATCCGGGTCAGGGACCGGGTCAGCAGCAGGCTGGCGCCGACGGCGCTGAGGACGGCGGCGGCCACCAGGAGGGAGAGGCTCACGGTCATGCGGGGCCCGCCTCACCGCGCGGGGCGGTCCGGCCGGCGGCCGCCCTTTCGATCTGCCGGTCGATCCGGGCGCCGAGGGCCCGCACGATGTCCAGGACCACGCCGAGGACGAGGAGGTAGACGCCGCAGTCGAAGAGGACGGCGGTGGACAGGTGGGCTTCGCCCCACACGGGCAGGTGGCCGTGCCAGGTCCAGCCGTGCAGCACGGTCCCCTCGGCCAGGCCGCTCAGTGCGACTCCGGTGGACAGGAACAGGCCGAGCCCGGTGAAAGCGCCCGCCTTGAAGGGCACGGCGTCGGCGAGTTCGTGCCGTCCGCCCGCGAGATAGCGGGCGATGAAGGCGACGCCCGCGGTCAGGCCCCCGACGAAGCCGCCGCCCGGCAGGTTCTCCGCGCACATCAGCAGGTAGACGGAGAGGACGAGGATGGGGTGGAAGATGAGGCTCGCGACCACTTCCAGGACCACGGAGCGGCGCTCGGGGGCGAGGGTGGAGCCGGCCGCGAGCCAGGTCCGCTCCGGCGCGCCCTCGTCGCCGCTGGGCAGCCCCGCCGATTCGTACGAGGTCGCCCGCCAGGCGGTGCGCAGGCCGGCGTGCGGGTGGTCCCCGGGCAGCGGCAGTACGGGCTGCTCGGCGCTGTCGGTGCGGCGGTGCAGGTAGACGAGGCTGGTGACACCGATCGCGGCGGCGGCGAGCACCGCGGACTCCCCCATCGTGTCCCAGGCCCGCAGGTCGACGAGGATCGTCGCGACAACGTCCTTCAGGCCGTGGTGGGCGGTCTCCTCGACCATCGCCGCCCCGGCGCTGTCGGCCCGGCGGTGCCCCGCCATGATCCAGACGACGAGGGCGACGGCGGCGCCGCCCGCGAGCGCCACCGGCATCCGCAGTGCGCGCCGCAACCGGCTGTAGTTCTCCTCGAAGTGCACCGGCATCCGGCGCAGCACGAGCACAAAGACGATCATCGAGACGGTCTCCACGCAGAACTGGGTCAGCGCGAGGTCGGGCGCGCCCTGCACGACGAAGAGCAGCGCGGTGCCGTATCCGGTGAGTCCGGCGAGCACGACGGCCTTCATCCGGCGCCGCACGCCCAGGCACAGCACGGCGGCGGCACAGGTCAGCAGCGCGACACCGGCCTGGGCCGGGTGGTCCCACAGCCGTGGGGCGGGCACTCCGGCCCAGGGTTCGTCCGCGAGGAGCACGGCGGCCTGCCCGGCGAGGACCACGCTCATGGTCGTCACGAGGTACACCGACAGCGAGCCGCGCTGCACGAAACCGGTGCACTGCAGGGCGGTGCGTTCGAGGCCGAGCAGGAACCGTCCGAAGATCCGGTCGGCGGAGCGCCAGGCCAGGGCCTGCCCGACACGCCCTACGGGGCTCGCGGCGAGGAACAGCAGGACACCGCCCGCCCAGGCCGCGCAGGACAGTCCGAGGGCCAGACCCGCCCCGTGCCACAGCGCCAGGTGGTACGGGTGGGCGGGTACGGGGAACTGCCCGGCGTAGGCGCCGAGCAGGCCCTGGAGCCAGGACACGCCGGGTCCGAGGACAAGGCAGGCCAGGGCCAGCACGGCGGGCGGCGCGAGGAAGGCCGGCGGGACGGCGTACGCGTCCGTGTCCGGGACACCGGGCTTACGGGCGAAGGCGCCCCAGAGGTAGCGCAGGGTGTAGGCGGTGGTCAGGGCCGAGCCGACGACGGTCATCGCGAGCGCCCAGCGGTCGGCGGTGTCCCCGTCCAGGAGGGACTGGAAGGCAGCCTCCTTGGCGGTGAAGCCGAGCAGCGGCGGTACGGCGGCCATGGACAGTCCGGCGACCACGGCGACGGCGCACACGGCGGGCAGCCGGCGCCCGAGCCCGGAGAGTCTTCGCAGGTCACGGGTGCCGGTGGCGTGGTCGACGATCCCGGTGACCAGGAAGAGCGGGGCCTTGAACAGGGCGTGGGCGAGGATCATGGCGGTGGCGGCGACGGCGGTGTCGTGACCGCCCGCGCCGGCGAGGACGGTGAGGAAGCCGAGCTGGCTGACCGTGCCGTACGCGAGGACGAGCTTCAGGTCGTTCAGGCGCAGCGCCCGCCAGGCGCCCAGCAGCATCGTCGCGGAGCCCAGGACGAGCAGGAGCGGCCGCCAGGGCGTGACCTCGGCGAACGCGGGGGCGAGCCGGGCGATGAGGTAGACGCCGGCCTTGACCATCGCGGCGGCGTGCAGATAGGCGCTGACCGGGGTGGGGGCGGCCATGGCGTTGGGCAGCCACAGACTGAACGGCCAGATCGCGGACTTGGAGAGGGCGCCGACGAGGATCAGCGCGATCGCCGTGGACAGCGCCGCCGACGCGGACGGCGGGTCGGCGAGGATCGCCGAGATCCGGTAGGTGCCCGCCTCGTGGCCCAGGACCAGGAAGCCGACGAGCATGGTCAGTCCGCCGAGTGTGGTGACCGTCAGGGCCTGCAGGGCGCTGCGCCGGTTGCGTTTGTGGTCGCTGGTCTGGCCGATCAGCAGATAGGAGAAGACGGTCGTCAGTTCCCAGAAGATGTAGAGCAGGATCAGGTCGTCGGCGAGGACCAGGCCGAGCATCGCCCCGGCGAAGGCGAGGAGGCTCCCGGCGAACCTGCCCAGCTGCCGCGACCGGTCGTCGAAGTAGGAGGCGCAGTAGACCAGGACGAGGGCGCCCACTCCCGCGGCGAGCAGCACCATGAGTTCGGCGAGGGCGTCCAGCCGCAGCGCCCAGTCCACACGGTAGGCCGGCAGCCAGGTCCACTCGGTGGTGTCGGCGCCGCCCGCGGCCGTCGTGCTCCACCGGGTGGCCGCCCAGACGGCCGTCGCGGCGGGCGGCAGCGCCAGCACGATGAAGGCACGGGTCCCGCACCACCTCACCAGCGGCGCGGCGAACAGCGCGAGCGCGAAGTGGCAGAGGATGAGCGCGGACACCCGACAGTGATATATCGGGCATCTCGCCTGGGCGCCCAGCCACGCCGCAGGGCAGACAATCGAGGGGCGGTTTCGGATCTCTCCGAAATCGCCCCTCGATCAACGACTGCTTCCAGTCGGGACGACAGGATTTGAACCTGCGACCCCTTGACCCCCAGTCAAGTGCGCTACCAAGCTGCGCCACGTCCCGTTGCCCGTCTGACCTGGGGTTTCCCCGGGCCGAACGCGCAGGAAAACCATACCGCACTCGGGCCGGTGGTCGCGCATCGCTTTTCCGGGGCGCGGTCCGCCGTCAGCACTTCCGCGCGCGAGACGGTTCGGGCGTGGCCGCCGTGCGCTCGGATCCGGCCGCGGTCGCGTCGACCCGCACCAGTCCGCGCACTCTGGTGTTTTCTTCGCCAGCGCCTGTGGCGCCCGAAGCCCCACGCCTCGACGCAGGCCCCGGCGCGGTCTGCTGGATGCCGGGGCCGCGGAGAACGGACGGGTGCGTTACTGAACGCTGGTGCGGGCCACGGCCTGCAGTTGGCCGGGGCTCACCGGTTCCTTCGTTGCGTCGCGCGTCAGCTCGAGTCCGCCGCCGGTGCTGTCCACCCGCCAGACGGCGCCGTGCCGGTTCTCCCACTCGACGAAGCTGCCGGGAGCGCCGTCGAGCAGCTCCAGTTCCCGCACCAGCGTGTCCAGGGGAGCGAATCCGCGGGCGTCGCCCTTGCTCATGCTCTGGGTGCGGGTGTTGTCGTAGCGCATCTTGACGAACGGCACCTCGGCGCGGTCGAGCTTGTTCGGCTGGAGCATTTTGCGGAACCTGCCCCAGGCCTCTTCCTCGTTCTCGCTGCCGGAGATCTCACTGGCATAGGCGGGGAAGACGGCGTAGGTGACCGCGGACAGCTCCGGGTTCTCGGTGGCGTGGTAGCCGTGCACCTCGGCTGCCGCCACCCCCACGGTGTCGAACTCCGTCCCGTCGTGGTGGAAGCCGCCGATGGCCACCAGGGGCCGCCGCTGTTCCACGAAGGTGTCGTCATGGGCGCGCGCGTGGGCGAGCAGTGCCGTGACGAGCGCCTCGTCGTAGGGGCCACGTACGTTGACCTGCAGGTTGTGCCGGCCGTCGGTGGAGAGTGCGGCGGTGAAGGTGAACATCGGGTTCGGCGACCACCGCCACGCGGATGCCAGACCGGGAACGGGAGCGGCGCCGGGCATGGCGGGCAGGACGGATCCAGGGTTCATGAGGATGGCTCCTGTGCTCGGGCCGGGGCCCTAGCTGCATGAGTAGAGGGTGGGGTGGACATCCTGGCGGTAGGTGGCGTCCATGAGCGCACCACCGCGGGAGTTCTCGCTTCTCGTCATGGGCTCCATGTTGTCGGGGCGGTTGTAGAAGTCGTTGCGGGTGGCCCGGTCGGAACGGTAGCCCGTCTGGTTCCAGTGATCGACCACCGGTGTCAGGTGCTCGTACGTGAGCTGGTTGAACGGGATGACCTCGCCCGCTGAGTTGCGCCAGGTCAGATCGGACCTGGGAGTGCGTTCCATGATCTGACGGCCCTGGGAGTCGAGCCGTCCGGTGGGCCGCATCGGTGTGCCGCCCTGGGCGATGCCCTCGTCGGTCCATGCGGCGGCCATGGCGTCGTGGGTGGACTGGCGATAGCTGCCGGGGTACTCGGTGTCGCGGTTGTGGGTCTGTGCGGGCGAGTTCGGGTCCCTCTCCCACCGGCCGCCCTGGCCCCGGACGCGGATGAGGCCCAGCGGGTCGAGGAGAAGGAGCGGGTTGGTGACGTAGGCGTAGTCGTTCGGGTCCGGAGCCAGGCCCAGCGGATCGGCGCTGACGTAGCGTGCGGTCTCCGGGTCGTAGTAGCGGAAGTAGTTGTAGTTCCAGCCGGTCTCGGCGTCCGCGTACTGCCCGGGGAAGCGCAGGGGGCAGTCGGCTTCCGGGGCTGGGAGCGGTGCGCCGGTCGGCTGCCCCCAGGCCGTGAATCTGCGGTGCCAGACGATGCGGCCGTCCGCCGAGACGAGTTCGGTCGGCGTTCCGACGAGGTCGGTGACGATGGCGTAGAAGCGGGCGTCGGTGTCGCTCAGGTCGCTTCCGGCCCGGTCCGCCGCCGGCCGTTCGCGGCCACCGCTCACTGTCTGGGCGACGGGCCGGTGGGAACCTGGCGCGTAGTCCCAGGTGGTGACGGTGCCGTCGGTCTCGATCTGTTCGGCGAGGCGTGTTCCGTCCCAGCTGAACGTCGTCTCCTCCAGCACGTCCCCGCCGGTGCCGAGGCGTTGTTTGCCGACCCGGCGGCCGTCCGGATCGTAGGTGTAGTGCCACTCGGATCCGTCCGGCGCGACGGTCCGGACCAGGCGGTCCTCCGGGCTCCACCCGTAGTGGGAGGTGCGCCGTCCGCCGCTGAGGAGACGGACGGTCTTGCGGATCAGGCGCCCTTGGTCGTCGTAGGTGTAGGTGGTGCGTCCGGCGCGGTGCAGTCTGGTTCCGTGGAATCCGTGGGGCTGCGGCTCCGCGGGGCCGTCGTGCGGAGAGCTGGTGACGAGGTTGCCCGCGCGGTCGTACGCGTAGCTCTCCTCGCGGTCGGCGGTCCTGACCGCGGTCAGCCTGCCGACCGGGTCCACGTCGAACCGGCGGCTCTCCCCGAGCAGCTCGTCGATCTCCCTGAGCGCTCCGTCGAGGTCGTACTCGTAGGTGCGGTGCTGGAGCAGCTCACCGCGCACGTCTCCGCTGCCGCGGCTGGGCGTGGTCACCGACTGCCCGCTCAGCCGGCCGGAGCCGTCCCAGCTCTGGTGGAGCACCGCCTCCGTGCCCAGGGTCCTGCGGATCTCACGATGGGCGGTGTCGTAGTCGAAGCGCAGTTGGCTGCCGGCGCCGCTCAAGGTCTGCGGGTGGCCCGTCGCCTCGTAGGTCCAGGTCGAGGTGATGCCCGAGGGAGTGCGTCGGCTGATGCGGCGGCCGAGGGCGTCGTAGGTGTAGGTGGTGGTCCGGCCGTTGACCGTCTCGGTCAGGGTGCGGCCCATGGAGTCGTAGGTGCGTTCGACCGTGGTGTCGCGGTTGGCCGCGCGGAGCAGTGAGCCGGCGCTGTCGTACGTGTAGGTGGTGACCTCGTCCGCCGTGCGGTACTGGCGTGGCCGGCCGAGCAGGTCCACGGTCACGTCCGTGGTCTGTCCGGCGCCATTGGTCCACGACGTACGCTGCCCGGCCGCGTCGTGGGTGTAGGTGAGCGTGCGGCCGTTGAAGTCCGTCTCCCGGATCAGGCGGTTGGCCTCGCTGTAGGCGTACTCCCAGGTGCGGCCGTCCGCGTTGTGCACACCGGTCAGGTTCAGTTCGGTGTCGTAGGCGAACGTGTGGCGGCGGCCGTCCGGTGTGGTGCGGGAGGCCGGCTGGTGGAAGTGGGTGAACTCGTACGTGGTGACCGCGCCGTTGCGGGCCGTGTGGGAGACGAGGTTGCCTTCGCCGTCCCAGCTCCAGGCCTCTGTCGCACCGTCCGGGAAGGAACGCCACGAGGCCAGTCCTTCGACGGTCCAGCCGAACCGGTCGGTGGCGCCGGCGGGGTCGGTCACCGCGGTCACGCGTCCGAAGGAGTCGCGCCGCGCCCGGGTCGTCCGGCCCTCCGGGTCGGTGAGGGCCAGCGGCAGGCCGGCCGGGTCGGTCTGGATGCGCCGGGTGTGGCCGAGCGCGTCGGTGACCGAGAGGGGCCGCCCCAGAGCGTCATAGCTGTAGCGGGTGGTCGCGCCGGACGGGTCGGTGACGGACAGGCGATTGCCTCGCTCGTCGTAGGTGTAGCTCCAGAACGAACCGTCGGGGTCCGTGAGCCGGCGGGTGCGGCCCGCGTCGTCGTACTCGGCCCGGACGGAGCTGAGGTCCGGCCTGACCACCTCGGTCAGGTGGCCGGCCGCGTCGAAGACCTGCCGGGTGGTGCGGCCCAGCGGGTCGGTCCAGGAGACCAGGCGTCCGTTCTCGTCCCACTCCCGGCGGGTCGAGGCTCCCAGGGGGTCGGTGACCTGGACGAGTTGCAGACGCTCGTCGAACCGGTAGGTGGTGGCCCGGCCGAGGGAGTTCCAATACGTGTTGACGCGTGCCGCGTCGTCGTAGGTGAGGGAGCAGTCCAGGAAGCCGTCCGCTCCCCTGCCGGCCGTGACCCTGTGCCGCTCGTCGTAGGTGTAGCGGTACCAACCGCCGTTGCGGTCGGTCCAGCTCGTGATGCGCGACTCGGCGTCGTAGGTGAGCTCGAAGTCCCGGCCCTGCCCGTCCGAGACGGCGCGGAGATTGCCCTGCGCGTCGTAGCCGTAGCGTCGCACCACCGTCCACGGTGAGTGGGCTTCCGCGCCATACCCGTCCTCCGGTGAGCCGAGAACGCTCAGGGACGTGATCCGGCCGTGTTCCGTGGCGATGGCCACCCGGTAGCCGCCCGAGTGGCGCATCTCGGCGAGGACGCCCGCCTCGTCGTAGAGGAAGTCGATGCGGTGCCCATTGCGGTCGGTGATCGCGGCGAGGGGCAGGGTGTAGGCGGGGGTGTCACCGTCGCGCCGTGCACCGGGAGCGAAGTGGTGCGTCCGTCCGGTCTCGTCGTCGTGGACGGTGATCGTGCCTTCGCCGTCACCGTTCCACGTCAACGGCCGCCGAGGCCCCTCCAGAGGCAGGATCGCGGTGCCGGGCGCGGGAATCGGATAGGCCAGGAGCATGCCGTCCTCGCTCGCGAACACCACGCCCTGGTCGTCGATCTCCAGGCGTTGGTCCAGCGTCGAGGCCCAGCTCGGCCCGAAGCAGCGCCCCCAGCGGTAGGTCGAGACGTGGGTCCGCCGGACGATCAGCGGCAGGAGCCCGCCGAGTTCCAGGTCCACCTGCTCCATGAGCATCTCGCCGGACACCATGTCGATCGGGTCGCCGCCCCGGCACCGGCCCTTGTAGGGCTTGGCTTTCGCAAGAAGGTCCTTGGCACCGGAACGCAGGGTCTTCAGACCACCCCGCACGGCGGTGGCCATCCCCTTCATGCCCTTGGCGATAGCGCCGAGGGAGGTGAGGCCCTTGACTCCGGGTATGCAGTCCAGAGCCGCCAGCCCCACGTCCCACAGGGACGCCTGTCCTTTGCGGTATTTGTTGAGAGTGTCGGCGAGGACGACGAGTGCGGCCACGATGACGATCGCGGCGAGGATCGGCCCGCCGATGATCATCGCGACGATGCCGACGACGGCGACGACGACCTTGCAGACCGCGACGATGGTGTCCCAGTTGTCGGTGAACCAGTCGCCGATGTCCTCCCACCACGACCGGTTCTGGATACCGGCGTCGGAGGCCTCGTCGATCTTGTTCTTCGCGTCGCGGGCCGCGTCGTCGCGCATCTTGCGCGCGTCCGCGGCCATCTTCTTCGCGGCGTCCAGCGCGCTCTGCGCGGAGTCCACGGCCGACTGCGCGTTGGTCTGCGCCGTCTTGGCGTGCTGGACGTCCCGCGTGGCGGCACGGACCTTGCCCTCGTCCGGCTTGTCCGCGTCCGACTTGCTGCCCGTCGGATCGTCCTTGTACTTGTCGGCCTCCTTCGACGCCCGCGTCACCCACGAGTCCGCCGAGGACAGCTTCGACTGCGCCGAGGACAGGTCCTCACGCGCCTCCCGCGCCTTGCGCAACGCCTTGTCCGCCAGCGCCTGGGCCCGCTCCAGCTTCGGCCAGAAGTCGGCGAGGGCGTCGCCGCACATCCCGTACGACTTCTCGAGCTTCTTCAGGTTCTTCGGTACGCCCGAGAACTCCTCCTTGAAGACCGTCGCCGACTTGCCCGCCCACTCCGCGAGCGTGCCCTCCCCCGCCATGCCCTTCACCAGGCGCAGCGCGTCGGACACGTCATCGGCGAAGTCGTGCAGCGTCTTGGCGAGCGTGCGCACC
The DNA here is from genome assembly GCF_003671715.1 of Streptomyces sp. E2N166. GTDB lineage: Bacteria > Actinomycetota > Actinomycetes > Streptomycetales > Streptomycetaceae > Streptomyces > Streptomyces thinghirensis. The sequence continues at coordinate 1,037,964 of NZ_RAIF01000006.1, forward strand.
CGCTGCGGGTCACCCGGGGTCGGGTCCTTGTCCAGGTCCAGGACATGCCAATCCGTCGGCCTGTGGCCCACCATCACGCAACCCCCGTCGACACCTGCCGGTGACATCAACCTCTTATGTGCACACGTGAACCTACTAGGCACGGAAGTTCGAGGAGAAGGCGCTCCCTGCGATCGCTGCCTCCACCTCGCAGGGACCATGTCCAGAAGGGCTGATCAGCATGGCTATGTCGTGCGGGCGGGCGTGGCCGATGACTTGGGCGGTCGGCGTGACGGTGGATCAGGCCGGTGCGGCGTCCAGGTTTGTCGTTACAGAAGGGCTAGGCTCACGAGCAGGTCCAGGCCGTTCTCGTCTGCCCGGAACGCAGCCAGTCCGGTTTCGTCCACGAGCATCCGTGCGTCGCCGGCCAGCCACAGAGCCAGAGCTTCGAGTATGTCTTCTGCGGCCGCCTCAGCTGTCGCGGTCTCTGCGTCCAGGGCCGCGGACACAGCGTTCCGGGCCTGCGCGACGGTGGGCGCCAGGCGGTGGCCGGTAGAGCCGTTGATGTACCAAGAGACCAGGATCACGCGGGAAGGCTATCCATCCAACGGCCCCGTTGATGAGGTATCGCCCGGGAAGTGCGCTCGCGCCACTCCCGGACTGCCACCCGGCGTCCCGGCGGCGCATCCCGAAGCACTCGGCCGGCTTCGGACCGGCGTGCGTCCCGACGGCTTGTACGACGAAAGCCGGGTTGAGCGCTTCCGCGCGTCGTACGTCCGACAGCCGGAGCCCCCCTCCGGCCCCGGCTGCCACGCATGCCCCGGATCATGCCACGGGGCACTGACAACGCCCGAGCGGTTTTCAGCCCCCGGCCGGCAGCCCCAGCCGGGGATGGGCCTCCAGCAGCCGGGGCGGGGCCGCCTGGCGCCAGGAGTCGGCAAGGATGTCGCGCAGTTCGTCCTCGCCCTCCAGGGCGGCGAGGCGGGCCCGCACCCAGGCGAACTGCGCCTCATGGCCCGCGATCCAGAACTTCCCCGGCTCGGCCAGCACGAGTTCGTCGCGCTCCTCCTTGGGGCAGCGCACCGCGATGGAGGTCTCGTCCTCGGGCAGTGTGGCGAACATCTTCCCCGCGACCCGGAACGTGGGCATGCTCCAGGCGACCTTCTCCGTCGTTTCCGGCAGGGACAGGGCGATACGGCGTACGTCTTCTGCGTCCGGCATGTCAGGCACGGTAACCGCCGCCACTGACATTCACCCGGCTCCGGCCGGGGCGCCCGCATCCCTGCCGACCTGCTTGAAGTAGAGCGTCGTCGGCCGCAGCCGCCCGCCCGGGTCAGCCGCGTAGTCGGGAATCGTTCCGGCACGGGTCCACCCGGTGGAGCGGTAGAGGTGCTCGGCGGGGCTGCCGGTCTCGGTGTCCAGGTGGAGCAGGGTGATGCCGGCCGCGGCGGCCGCCTCCTCGGCGGCGGTCAGGAGCCGGCGGCCCAGCCCCCGGCCGCGCGCCGCGCGCAAGACCATCAGCTTGACCAGCTCGGCGCGGTGGCGGCTGTTGGGCTTGTCGGGCAGGGCGAGACTCACCGTTCCGAGCACCCGGTCCCCCTCGTGCGCGATCCAGACGGCGAGTCGCCCGGCGGCGACGGCCGCGGCCCGCTCCCGCCACCAGGCGACGGCGTCCGCCCGGTCGAGCGGCGCGAGGAAGCCGACGGACGCGCCGCCCTCGACGGTGCCGGTCAGCAGGTCGGCCAACTCCTCCAGCAGTGCCGTGAGCCGCCCCTCGTCCACTTGCGTCACGATCACGGCAGCACCACCGCCAGCACATAGCGCGCGTCCTCGGGGCCGGCGCACCGGAACCTCGTCGGTCCCCACACCCGCGTCCGCAGGCAGTCCCCGGTGCCCAGGTGGTGCTCGACGTCCTGGGCCGTCACCTCCAGGGCCCCGGCCAGGACCCAGATGTGCTGTTCCAGGCCGGGCACGGGCGGCCTGTCGTAGGCGAGGTCGGCGCCTGCGGCGAGCCGTCCCTCGACCAGTTCGCCGCGCAGCCCGGCGTGCGGCGGGGACACGGAGCGGCGTACGAATCCGGCGGACCGGTCCTCCCACAGCGGCTGCTCGCCGGCCCGCACCAGCAGCGCGGGTTCCGTCTCGATCTCACTGAGCAGCCGGGACATGGTCCGTCCGTAGACGGCGCACAGGCGGTTCAGCAGGGAGGCGGTGGGGCTGATCTCCGCCCGTTCGGCGCGGGACAGCGTGGACCGGCTCGCTCCGCTGCGCTCCGCCAACTCCCCGAGCGACCAGCCGTGTTCGGCGCGCAGCTCGGCCAGCCGGGCGGCGAGCCGGGCGTCCACGAGGTCGGGAGCCTCCGGCCCCTCATCCCTGTCTCTCATATTCGGGACGCTATCCCGGATATGAGACGGCCGTGTTACGGAGACCTCACGCCCGGGCCGCCTCGTCGAGCGCCTCCAGGACCGGGCGGATCAGCGGGTGCTCCTCGGCTCCCCGGCGCACGGCCGCGAAGACGCGGCGGGTGGGCGCGATGCCGTCGACCGGGCGGACGACCACTCCTGTGAGGTCCGTGCCGTGCAGGGCCGAGCGCGGGACGAGTGCCACGCCGACGTCGGCCGCGGCGAGCGACACGACCGCGCGGAAGTCGTCCGAGGAGTGCTCCATGCGCGGCTGGAAGCCGGCGTGCTCGCAGGCCAGGACCACCACGTCATGACAGGGGTTGCCCGGGTAGGGACCGATCCACGAGTCCTTGGCCAGCTCCCCGAGCGGCACTTCGTCGGCGTCGGCGAGGCGGTGGGCGAGAGGGACGACCGCGTCGAAGGGCTCGGCGTACAGGGGGACGTGGGTCAGGCGCGGATCGTCGGCGGGCGGCGCCCCCCGGTACTCGACGGCCACGGCCACGTCGACCTGCCGGTCGAGGACCATCGGCAGGCTGGCGTCGCCCTCGGCGTCCTGGACGCGGATGCGGATGCCGGGCGCCGACTCGGCGAGGCGGGCCAGCGCGGGCGCGACGACCAGTGCGATACCGGTGGCGAAGGAGGCGACCGTGACCGTGCCCGCGTCGCCCGAGCTGTACGCGGCGAGTTCCGCCTCGGCCCGCTCCAGCTGGGCGAGGACGGCGTTGGTGTGGCTGAGCAGGATCTCGCCGGCCGGGGTCAGCCGTACGCCCTTGGCGCCGCGCTCGACCAGGCGGTGGCCGGTCTCCTGCTCCAGGGCGGCCAGTTGCTGGGAGACCGCCGACGGGGTGAGGTACAGCGCGGCGGCAGCCGCCGTCACGGTGCGGTGGTCCGCCACCGCTCGGAGGATGTGCAGCCGCCGTGCTTCGATCACGGGATCGATTCTCTCACCCGCCGCACCCGCCGCGCCCGTGGCCGCGGGTCACGCCCGCGTCAGGCGTCCAGCTCCTTGCGCGCCGCCGTGAAGGCGTCCACCGCGCGGTGCACGTCCGCCGTCGAGTGCGCGGCGGACAGCTGCACCCGGATGCGGGCCTGGCCCTGCGGCACGACCGGGTAGGAGAAGCCGATGACGTACACCCCGCGCTCCAGCAGCAGCTCGGCCATGCGGCCCGCCTTCGACGCGTCACCGATCATCACCGGCGCGATGGCGTGGTCGCCGGGGAGGATGTCGAAGCCCTCCTCGGTCATCCGGCGGCGGAACAGGGCGGTGTTCTCGGCCAGCCGGACACGCAGGTCGTCGGCCGACTCAAGGAGGTCGAGCACCTTGAGGGAGGCGGCCGCGATGACCGGGGCCAGCGTGTTGGAGAAGAGGTACGGCCGGGAGCGCTGGCGCAGCAGGGCGACGATCTCGGCGCGCGCGGCGACGTAGCCGCCGGAGGCGCCGCCGAGGGCCTTGCCGAGGGTGCCGGTGATGATGTCGACCCGGTCCATGACGCCGTGCAGCTCGGGGGTGCCGCGCCCGCCGGGTCCGACGAAGCCGACGGCGTGCGAGTCGTCGACCATGACCATGGCGTCGTAGCGGTCGGCCAGGTCGCAGATGTCGCGGAGCGGGGCGACGTAGCCGTCCATGGAGAAGACGCCGTCGGTGACGATCAGCTTGCGGCGGGCGTCGCCCGCGGCCTTGAGCTGCGCCTCCAGGTCGGCCATGTCGCGGTTGGCGTAGCGCAGGCGCCTGGCCTTGCTGAGGCGGATGCCGTCGATGATCGAGGCGTGGTTCAGGGCGTCCGAGATCACCGCGTCCTCGGGGCCGAGGAGGGTCTCGAAGACGCCGCCGTTGGCGTCGAAGCAGGAGGAGTAGAGGATCGTGTCCTCCTGGCCGAGGAACGCGGAGAGCCGGGCCTCCAGTTCCTTGTGCACCTCCTGGGTGCCGCAGATGAAGCGCACGGACGCCATGCCGTAGCCCCAGCGGTCCAGCGCCTCGTGGGCGGCGGCGACGACCTCGGGGTGGTCGGCGAGGCCGAGGTAGTTGTTGGCGCAGAAGTTGAGGACCTCGCCGGGGCGGCCGCCCGCGGTGACGTTCACGGTCGCGGACTGCGGGGTGCCGATCACCCGCTCGGGCTTGTGCAGGCCGGCGGTGCGGATCTCGTCGAGGGTGGCGCGCAGGTCGTCGCGCACGGAGTCGAACATGTCAGAAGCTCCTGGAAGAGGCGTTGGAGAGGGCTCTGAAGAGGCAGGTGACTTACGCGGTCCAGTCGAGGATGACCTTGCCGCCCTTGCCGCCGGCCGCGTCCTCGAACGCCGCCTCGTGGTCACGGTGGCTGTAGCGGCCGGTGATGACGGGGGCGAGGTCGAGGCCGCCTTCGAGCAGCACCGACATGGCGTACCAGGTCTCGAACATCTCGCGCCCGTAGATGCCCTTGACGGTGATCATCGAGGTGACGATCCGGGCCCAGTCGACCGGGAACTCCTCGGAGGGCAGGCCGAGCATCGCGATCCGGCCGCCGTGCGTCATGTTGGCGATCATGTCGCGCATGGCCTCGGGGCGGCCGGACATCTCCAGGCCGATGTCGAAGCCCTCGCGCAGGCCCAGCTCGCGCTGTCCGTCGGCGATGGTCGACTTCGACACGTCGAGGGCGAGGCTCACGCCGACCTTGCGCGCCAGGTCCAGGCGTTCTTCGCTCACGTCGGTGATCACGACGTTGCGGGCCCCCGCGTGCCGGGCGACGGCGGCCGCCATCAGGCCGATCGGCCCGGCGCCGGTGATGAGGACGTCCTCGCCGACCAGCGGGAAGGACAGGGCGGTGTGCACGGCGTTGCCGAACGGGTCGAAGATCGCGGCGACGTCGAGGTCGACGGGGACGCGGTGCACCCAGACGTTGGTGGCGGGCAGGGCGACGTACTCGGCGAACGCCCCGTCCCGGCCGACGCCGAGCCCGACGGTGGCGCGGCACAGGTGGCGCCGGCCGGCCAGGCAGTTGCGGCACTTGCCGCAGACCAGGTGTCCTTCGCCGCTGACCCGGTCGCCGGCCTTGATGTCGGTGACGTCCCGCCCGGTGTCGACGACCTCGCCGACGAACTCGTGACCCACGACGAGCGGAGTGCGGATGGCCTGCCGCGCCCAGCCGTCCCAGGCCCGGATGTGCAGGTCGGTGCCGCAGATGCCGGTGCGCAGCACCTTGATGAGCACGTCACCGGATCCGATGACGGGCTCGGGCACGTCCGCGAGCCGGAGGCCGGGCTCCGCCTTCTCCTTGACCAGCGCCTTCAACGCTACGGCTCCTGACGGTGAGGTCCCGGCGCCGGGCATGCAGAGGCAGCCCGCGTCCGGGAAGGGGAGGGGAATCGCACAGCAATCTGCCCTACGACACCGTCCCGGGTCCATCGAGCCTTTCTTAAGCCCGGTCGCAGCTTTCCTTCACGCCCTCACACCGCCCGCGCCCGCCGGCTCACAGCGGGAGCCCGTCCTCCGCGCTGCGTTCGATGCGCCGTACGAGATCGGCCGCCGTGGACTTGATCGTCGCCAGGCCCGCCTTCCCCCAGCTCCGAGGCCTTACGTCGGCGGCGGACACCGCGCCCAGCACCGTCCCCGTGCTGTCGATGAGCGGGGCTCCCAGGTAGGAGCGGATGCCGAACTCGTCGACCACCGGGTTGCCCGCGAAGCGCGGATAGTCGCGCACGTCCTCCAGGACCAGGGCCTTGCGCCGGACCACCACATGGGGGCAGAAGCCGTGGTCGCGCGGCTGGACCCGGGCGAACTCGGGACTGGTGCCGTCCCCCCGCGTCACCGGCGCGATCTCGGGCACCCGCAGGCCCGCGAAGAACTGCCCGCCCTCGACCAGGAAGTTGACCATCGCGTACGGCGCCTCGGCGAGATGGGCGAGATGGGCCGCGTAGGCGTCGAGGGCCGGATCCGGGCTTTTTGCCAGCCCGAGCCGGCGCAGCCGTCGCACCCGTGCGGGGGCCTCCCGGTCCTCGGGAGTGAGCAGCAGCCGTCCGACCGGGCGCGGCGGGTCATAGCTCATGGGCGGGCTCCGTCGCTGTGCGCGTGCGTCATGTGCGGCTCCGTGGCGGTGGGTACGGGAATCACCTGGGTCACCCGGGGATCACCTGTGGGCGCCGTGCCCCGTCGTGGGGGCCGGTGTGTGGGCGATGAGGTGGCGTACGAGGGTGAGCAGGGTCTGTACGCCGGAACTGGAGATCCGGGCGTCGCAGCGCACGATGGGGATCTCGGGATGGAGGTCCATGGCGGCGCGCACCTCCTCGGGGTCGTAGCGGTACCCGCCGTCGAACTCGTTGATCGCGACGATGAAGCCGAGTCCGCGCTCCTCGAAGAAGTCGACGGCGGCGAACGACTCCTCGAGGCGGCGGGTGTCGGCGATGATCACCGCACCGAGCGCGCCCTCGCACAGTTCGTCCCACATGAACCAGAACCGTTCCTGGCCGGGCGTCCCGAACAGGTACAGCACGTGTTCCGGGTCGAGGGTGAGGCGGCCGAAGTCCATGGCCACGGTCGTTTCGAGTTTGTTCTCGATTCCGTCGAGGTTGTCGGTCGCGGCGCTGACCGTGGTGAGCAGTTCCTCCGTGCTCAGCGGCGCGATCTCGCTGACCGCGCCCACGAAGGTCGTCTTGCCCACCCCGAACCCGCCCGCCACGAGGATCTTCAGCGCGGTGGGAAAGGGATCGGTGGTGTCGTGGCCGGATCCCGGGACGGGTCCGTGGCCGTAGTCAGAGCTGTCGTCGTAGTCCATCGAGCACTGCCTCCAGAAGGGCCCGGTCCGTGGGGTTGTGGTGGAACGAGGCGGGGGGTTTGGTGGTCAGCGCGCCGCAGTCGACGAGGTCCGACAGCAGCACCTTGGTGACTGCCACCGGAAGCCTCAGATGGGCGGCGAGCTCGGCGACCGGGAGGGGCGCCCGGCACAGGTCGAGTGCCTGCGCGTGTTCGGGACCGAGGTAACCGAGGGGGGTCGCCCCCGTGGCCATCACCTGGGACATCAGGTCGAGCTCGACGGTGGGCCGGGTACGGCCGTTGCTCACGGTGAAGGGGCGCACCAGCCGTCCGGCCGCGTCGTCGAGCCAGGGCCCGTCGCCGGCCGCGGCCACCCTCAAGGCCTCATCGCCGGGGGTTCGACGGCGTGCTGCCGGGGCGCGGTGACCAGGTAGGGGCGGACGCTCTTGACCAGCATCGCCATCTCGTAGCCGAGCACGGCCGCGTCGGCCTCGCGGCCGGCCAGCACGGCGAGGCAGGTGCCGGAGCCGGCGGTGGTCACGAAGAGCAGGGTCGAGTCGAGTTCGACGACGACCTGCCGTACGTCCCCGCCGTCGCCGAAGCGGACACCGGCGCTGCGGCCGAGGGAGTACAGGCCGGAGGCCAGGGCCGCCATGTGGTCGGCGCTGTCCGCGTCGAGGCCGTGGACGGATTTCACCAGTCCGTCGCAGGACAGGAGCACCGCGCTGGACGTGTGCGGCACGCGCTGCACGAGGCCGCTCATCAGCCAGTCGAGGTCGGATACATGGCCGGTC
>NZ_RAIF01000006.1:1046375-1056821 GCF_003671715.1 Streptomyces sp. E2N166
GTCCGCGGCTGCGGCCGGGGCGGCGGCAGCGGCACGGGGTCAGCCCCGCCGGCCTCCTCCGGCCGGGCCCCGCCCCCGGGGAGCGCTCCCGGCTCCGTGCCCAACAGGGCCTGCGGCACGACCAGTACGGCCTGGACACCGCCGTAGATGTTGGTCTGCAGGCGGACGGTGATGCCGTGCCTCTTGGCGAGCTGGGAGACGACGTACAGCCCGATGCGGCCGTCAGCGAGCAGGCGGGCCACGTTGACCTGGTCGGGGTCGGCGAGCAGGGCGTTCATCCGGCTCTGCTCGCCGACGGGCATGCCGAGACCGCGGTCCTCGACCTCGACGGCGAGGCCCGAGGTGACGAGATTGGCGCGCATCAGCACCTGGGTCTGCGGGGCGGAGAACAGGGTGGCGTTCTCGACGAGTTCGGCCAGCAGGTGGATGACGTCGGCGACGGCGTGGCCGCGCAGGGTGCCGTCGATCGGCGGGACCAGCCGGACGCGCGAGTACTGCTCGACCTCGGCGATGGCCGAGCGGAGCACCTCGGTCATGTCGACGGGGTTGCTCCACTGCCGGCGTGAGACGGCGCCGCCCATCACGGCCAGGTTCTCGGCATGGCGGCGGATGCGGGTGGCGAGGTGGTCGACGTGGAAGAGGCCCTTGAGGAGGTCGGGGTCCTCGATCTCGTTCTCCAGCTCGTCCAGGATGGAGATCTCCCGGTGCACCAGCGACTGCAGGCGCCGGGCGAGGTTGACGAAGACCTCCAGTTTCTGTTCGCTGCCCGCCTGGCTGGAGAGCTGGGCGGCCCGGACGACGGCGGTGACGGCGCCGTCGTGGGCGCGGGACAGGTCGGCGGCGAGCAGTTCGAAGTCGTCGGCGTCGTCCGGCGGTCCACCGCGCGGTTTGCGCTGGGGCGGGGTCTCGCCGCGGCGCAACGCCTCGACCACGGCGCGCAGATCGCCCTCCGAGCGCGCGGTGCTGCGGCGCAGGGCGCCCACGCGGTCGTGCACGGACCGCGCGGCGCGGTCGGCGGCGACGGCGGCGATGACGACGGCCGCGAGGGTCACCGAGACCGCCCCCGCGAGCACGCACCACAGGACGAGGCCGGGCCGGGCGCCGGTGGACCGAACGGTGAACAGGACGACCGCGCAGGCGCCGAGGGGGTGGCCCAGGGCGATCGCCCCGCCGTGCACGTTCACCCGGTCGAGGTCGGCACCGGTCTCCTGCTGCCAGGCCAGCACCACGCTCGCGAAGGCCTCGTTGACCTCGAACAGGTCGATGTCGCCGAGGGAGAGCGACGCCCTGCGCAGCACCTTCTCGGTGGCCGGGACCACGCCCGTCAGCATCAGCAGCGGGTCGGAGCCCGTGACGGCGAAGCTGTGCAGGCGGGCGAGCGGGCGCAGGCCGAGGCGGGCGGCGGTCTCGCCCGACGTGATCAGCACGGCCGATGCGCCGTCGTTGACCGGACTGGCGTTGCCGGCGGTGACGTTCCACTCGATCTGCGGGAAACGCTCGGCGAAGGCCGGGTCGTGGTAGGCGGACTTGAGGCCGGCGAGGACCTCGACGCTGCTGGCGGGGCGTACGCACTCGTCGCGCGAGACGCCGTCGAGGGGCGCGATCTCGGCGTCGAAGCGGCCGGCGTCCCAGGCCTCGGCGGCCTTGTGGTGGGAGGCGACGGCGAAGGTGTCCATCCGCTCCCGGGTGAGCGACCACTTGGCGGCGATCAGCTCGGCGCTGACGCCCTGCGGAACGAGTCCCTCAAGGTAGCGGGCGGCGACGCCGGGGCCGAAGGGGTCCGTGCCGGACGGCACGTTGGACCACATGGGCACCCGGCTCATCGACTCGACCCCGCAGGCGACGACGAGATCGTACGCCCCGGCCATGACGCCCTGCGCGGCGAAGTGGACGGCCTGCTGGGAGGAACCGCACTGGCGGTCCACGGTGGTCGCGGGGACGGACTCGGGGAAGCCGGCCGACAGGAGGGCGTAGCGGGTGGTGTTCATGGCCTGCTCGCCGACCTGGTCGACGGTGCCGCCGATGACGTCGTCGATCAGCACCGGGTCGACACCCGAGCGTTCGACGAGGGTCCGCAGAGTGTGCGCGAGGAGCTCCACGGGATGGACGTGCGCGAGGGCGCCGTTCGCCCTGCCCTTGCCCATGGGGGTGCGTACGGCTTCGACGACGACTGCGTCACGCATGGTGCGGACCTCCGATGGCCGGCGACTACCAGTGAGTAGGAAATCTGGACTCACTATAGCTCCGTGAGTTGGAAAAACAAACCCTCACTTAGACTGATGTCATGGCCGCCGCCCCCAAGAACCCGCGCCCCTGCTCGATCGCCGACGCCCTGGCGCTCGTCGGCGAGAAGTACTCCCTGCTCGTGCTGCGCGAGGTGTGTCTCGGCAACGGCCGCTTCGACCAACTGGTGCGCAACATCGGCGCCCCGCGCGACATCCTCGCCACCCGGCTGCGGCGGCTCGTCGACGCGGGGATCCTGACCCGGCAGCCGTACAGCGAACGCCCGCAGCGCTTCGAGTACCGGCCCACCAGGGCGGGACTGGAGCTGGAGCCGGTCCTGATGACCCTCATGGAATGGGGCGACCGGCACCTGCGCGCGGACGACGACCGCCCCATGGTGATCGAGCACGCCTGCGGCAGCGAACTCGTCCCGCAGGTGACCTGCCGGGCCTGCGGCGACACCGTCCGGCACGAGGACCTGACCGCCCATCCGCAGGCCCCGGGCTGGACGGTGGCGGGCCCGACGGTGGCCCAGTAGCCCTCCCACCCCTGTGGGCCGATCTTCACTTTGGGGCGCTACGCTGCCCCTCGGCACGCCTGGTCCTGATCACCGCACACGGCGCTTCGGCGTGCCCGTCGCCCGTTTCTCGATCGGCACTTGGACCCCGTAACCTCATGTCTTGGTTTGAATCACTCATCCTCGGACTCGTCCAGGGGCTGACCGAGTTCCTCCCCGTGTCCTCCAGCGCTCACCTGCGCCTGACCGCGGCGTTCTCCGGCTGGCACGACCCGGGCGCGGCCTTCACGGCGATCACGCAGATCGGCACCGAGGCCGCCGTACTCATCTATTTCCGCAAGGACATCGGGCGGATCATCTCGGCGTGGACGCGGTCGCTCACCGACAAGTCGATGCGCCACGACCCCGACGCGCGCATGGGCTGGCTCGTGATCGTCGGCTCGATCCCGATCGGCGTGCTCGGCCTGACGCTGAAGGACCAGATCGAGGGCCCGTTCCGCGATCTGCGGATCACGGCGACCATGCTCATCGTCGTCGGTGTGATCATCGGCGTCGCGGACCGGATGGCAGCGCGGGACGAGAAGGGCGGCCGGCACCGCGCGCCCAAGCAGCGCAAGGAACTGGAGAACCTGAGCGTCCGGGACGGCCTGATCTACGGTCTCTGCCAGGCCGCGGCCCTCATTCCCGGCGTCTCCCGATCCGGGGCGACCATCAGCGGCGGCCTCTTCATGGGCTACCGCCGCGAGGCGGCGGCCCGGTACTCGTTCCTGCTCGCGATCCCGGCGGTGCTCGCCTCCGGCCTGTTCGAGCTCACGGACGCGATGGAGAGCGACCACATCTCCTGGGGCCCGACGGTGTTCGCGACGATCATCGCCTTCGCCACCGGGTACGCGGTCATCGCCTGGTTCATGAAGTTCATCTCGACCAGGAGCTTCATGCCGTTCGTCTGGTACCGCATCGCGCTCGGCGTCGTCATCATCGCCCTGGTCGCGACGGGTGCCCTCAGCCCGCACGCCGCGGAGTCGTCCGGCTGACCGCAACCGCTTCTGTAGCCGTCCGGTAGCGCACTGTCAGTGCTTGCCCCTAGGCTTGTCCGCATGTCCCCCAATTCCGTGACTCCTGGTTTCGTGCGGTCCGCCGCGGAGCTGAACGATCAGATCCGTGCCCTGTGGCGGCGCGCGGGCGGGACCCTGTCGGCGCAGGAGCGTGTGGAGTACGAGTTGCTGGTGGTCGAGTGGGCGACCGCGATCCGCGGCGAGGTCATCGAGGCGGCCTGACCGGCCGGGGCGGTCAGCGCCCGCCGGCCACCCTGAGCACCGTCCCCGTCGTGTACGACGCGTCCGGCGACATCAGCCAGGAGATCGCCGCGGCGATCTCCTCCGCCCGTCCCGCCCGGCCCAGCGGAACCGCGGTCCCCATCCGCCGGGCACGCTCCGGGTCGCCCATCGCGGCGTGCATCTCGGTGTCGATGACCCCGGGGGCGACCGCGTTGACGCGGACGCCGTCCGGGCCGAGCTCCTTGGCCAGGCCCACGGTCAGGGCATCGACGCCCGCCTTGGTCGCCGCGTAGTGCACGTACTCCCCCGGGCTGCCGATGGTCGCGGCGCCCGACGACACGTTCACGATCACACCGCTGCCCCGCGCGGTCATCAGCTGCGCGGCGCGCCGGGCGCACAGCAGCACGCCCAGCAGATTGACGTCCAGGACCCGGCGCAGGTTCGCGGCGTCGCTGTCGGCGAGCCGCCCCAGCGGCCCGGTCACCGCCGCGTTGTTCACCAGCCCCGTCACCGGTCCCAGCCGCTCCTCCGCGACCGCGAAGAGCCGCTCGACATCGGCCTCGACCGACGTGTCCGCCCGGACCGCGAGACCGCGGCCGCCGGCCTCGCGCACTCCCGCGACGACCGCCTCCGCCGCCGCCGAGTCCCGCACATAGCCCACGACGACGTCGTGCCCGTCGGCCGCGAGCCGCAGGCAGGCCGCAGCCCCGATCCCCCGGCTGCCGCCGGTGACCACCGTGACGGGACGCTTCATGAGTACCTCCAGCAGAGATCTTCGTGGGACCGACGGGCGCTGCCGCCCGTTGATTTGATCGATCATCGATCATGTTAAGCGAGGTCACGCTTCCCCGGACCCGGACATCCGATGTGATCAACTGCAATCCGCCCTCGTCGAGCGCGCACACTGAAGAGACCACGGGGTAGGGAGGCGCCTATGAAGACGCTCGACCGTCGGCTCGCCTCCACGTGGCGGCGCTCGGCCGCCGCCGCGGTCGCCGGCGCGCTGCCCGTGCTCGCCTTTCCGGGTCCGGCCCTGTGGTGGTGGGCCTGGGTCGCCCTGGTGCCCTGGCTGCTGCTGGCCCGTACCGCGCCGACCTGGAAGCGGGCGGCGTACGACGGGTGGTGCGGCGGCTTCGGGTTCATGCTGGCCATGCATCACTGGCTGCTGCCCAACCTGCATGTGTTCACGTTCGTCATCGCCGCGCTGCTCGGCGCGCTGTGGGCGCCGTGGGGCTGGCTGGTGCGCCGGCTGCTGGGCGGGACGCCCTCGGTCCGCGGGGTCGCAGCGTCGCTCGTGGTACTGCCGTCGGGCTGGCTGGCGGTGGAGCTGGTCCGTTCCTGGGAAGGGCTCGGCGGCCCCTGGGGCGTCCTCGGCGCGAGTCAGTGGCAGGTGGCGCCGGCGCTGCGGCTCGCCTCGGTGGGCGGGGTGTGGCTGCTGAGCTTCCTGGTCGTGGCCGTCAACGTCGCCGTCGCCGTGCTCGTCGCCGTCCGCCGCGCCCGGGTGCCCGCACTGGCCGGGCTGGTCGCCACCGCCGCCGCCACCTCCGCGGCCTGGGTCTGGTCACCGCGCCCCGACACCGACGAGCGGGTCGCGATCGCCGTCGTGCAGCCCGGCATCGTCGCCGGCCGGGACAGTGCCGACCGGCGCTTCGACCGCGAGGAGGAGCTGACCCGCCGGCTCGCCGACCGGGACCCCGACCTGATCGTCTGGGGCGAGAGCAGCGTCGGCTTCGACCTGGACGACCGGCCCGACCTGGCACGTCGGCTCACGGCGCTGTCGCGGGAGACCGGCGCGGACATCCTGGTCAACGTGGACGCGCGGCGCTCCGACAAGCCCGGCATCTACAAGAGTTCGGTGCTCGTCGGCCCCGACGGTCCGACCGGCGAGCGGTACGACAAGATGCGCCTCGTGCCGTTCGGCGAGTACGTCCCGGCCCGCTCACTGCTCGGCTGGGCCACCTCTGTCGGCGAGGCGGCGGGCGAGGACCGCAGGCGGGGCTCCGAGCAGGTGGTGATGGACGCCGGGGACGGGCTGCGGCTCGGCCCGATGGTGTGCTTCGAGAGCGCGTTCCCCGACATGAGCCGTCGGCTCGCCGCCGACGGCGCCGAGGTGCTGCTCGCCCAGTCGTCGACGTCGACCTTCCAGCACACCTGGGCGCCCGAGCAGCACGCCTCGCTCGCCGCGCTGCGCGCCGCCGAGACCGGCCGCCCGATGGTGCACGCGACCCTGACCGGCGTCTCCGCCGTCTACGACGCGAACGGCGCCCGGATCGGGTCGTGGCTCGGCACCGACGCGAGCGCGTCGCGAGTGTACGAGGTGCCGCTCACGCACGGCAGCACGCCGTACGTCCGCTACGGCGACTGGACGCCGCACGCGGCACTGCTGATCCTCGCGGCCTGGGCCGCCACCGAGGGTGTACGGGCGGTGCGGCTCAGGCGGAGCGCTCCGCCACCGCCCGCACCACCCGCTCGCACAGCTCATGGGTCTCAAGCGCGTCCCGGGCACTGAGCACCTTGCCGGCGCGCACGGCGTCGAGGAAGGCGAGCACCGCCTGCTCGATGCCGCGCTGGCGGGCCACCGGGACCCAGTCACCGCGCCGCCGCACGGACGGCTGGCCCTTGTGGTCGATCACCTCGGCGAGGTTGACCACCTGGCGCTTGGTGTCCTGGCCGGAGACCTCGAGGATCTCCTCCGCCGAACCGCTGAGCCGGTTCATGACGCCGAGCGCGGTGAAGCCGTTCCCGGCGAGCTGGAGCACGACGTGGTGGAGCAGGCCGTCCCGGACACGGGCGCGGACCGTCACGTCGTCGACCTGTCCCGGCGCCAGGAAGCGCAGCGTGTCGACGACGTGGATGAAGTCGTCGAGGATCATCGTGCGCGGTTCCTCGGGCAGGCCTATGCGGTTCTTCTGCATGAGGATCAGCTCGCGCGGGTGCTCGGCGCACTGCGCGTACCCGGGGGCGTGGCGCCGGTTGAAGCCGACGGCGAGGCTGGTGCCACGTTCCTCGGCGAGGGCCACCAGGCGCTCGGAGTCGGCGAGTTCGTAGGCGAGCGGCTTGTCGACGTAGGTCGGGACGCCGGCTTCGAGGAGCCGGGTCACGATCTCGGGGTGGACGGCCGTCGGCGCGTGCACGAAGGCGGCGTCGAGACCCTCGGCGAGGAGCGAGTCGAGGCCGGCGTGGCGCTGCCCGTCCGCGAGGCGCAGTCCGTCGGCGACGCGGTTGAGCGTCGCGGGGGTACGGGTCTGCAGGTGCAGTTCGACCCCGGGCAGTGTGGCGAGTACCGGCAGGTATGCCTTCTGCGCGATGTCGCCGAGTCCGATGACGCCGACCTTCACGGGATGTGCTCCTCTAACGCTCGCCGACCTGGGTCTGCTGGGAGCATACGGCTTCCCCCGCTCTCGGCCTCGCTCGAGCGGGAGGGGCCCCCGTCGGGGGCCGCCAGTCGGCGATGCCGTCGAAGCCGCGCAGGAAGAGGGCCGGTCCGGCCTTGGACAGCGCGGCGATCACGGTGTCGCGTACGGCGGTCCCGGCTCGGTTGGTCATCAGGCTGAGCCGGGCGACCCTGACGGCCTGGCGGACGACGCCGGTCGTACGGGGCAGACGCGCGGCGGTGTAGGCGGCGAGGTCGTCGTGGTGGTGGGCGAGCACGATCGCGTCCTCGACGGCCTGATTGCCGCCCTGGCCGAGGGTCGGGGGCATGGCGTGCGCGGCGTCCCCCAGCAGGGCGACCCGGCCTTGGTGGTACGCCGGCGGCGGCTCGGCGATGTGGTGCACGTCGTGGCGCAGGACGTCCTCGGGGCGGGCGGCGGCGAGGACGGCGGGGATCGGATCGTGCCAGTCCCCGTACCGGTGCAGCAGCTCCGCCTTCTCGTCGGCCGCGTGTCCGCCCGCCGGGGCGATCGCGGCGGCGTAGGCGTAGACCCGCCCGTCCTTGAGCGGGTGCGTGCCCCAGATGCGGCCCCGGCCCCAGGTCTCGTGGGAGGCGAACTCGGCGCCGGGCACCGGGATCACCACGCGCCAGGTGGTGAAGCCGGAGTAGACGGGCCCCGGGTGGTGCGGGAACAGCGTGCCGCGTACGGAGGAGCGGATGCCGTCGGCTCCGACGACCAGGTCCGCCTCCAGCTCGCCTTCGGGGGTGCGCACCCTGGCCGGCCGGGCGCTGTCGCCGGGATCGGCGAGGATCGCGTCGGCGGCGGTGCGGACGGTGTCGGACGGAAGTCGCGCGGCCAGCCGGTCGATGAGGGTGGCCCGGTGCAGCAGCACGAGCGGGCCCCCGAACCGGGCCGCCGCGGCCTCGGCGCTGGTGCGGGAGATCCAGCGCCCGCCCGGCGTGCGCAGGCCCGCGTCGCCCTGCCAGGCGGCCAGGTCGCGGATCTCGTCGCCGAGGCCGATGACGTCCAGGGCGCGCAGGGCGTTGGGCGACAGGGAGATGGCCGCGCCGATCGGCTGGAGCGAGTGGGCGCGTTCCAGGACGGTGACCCACAGGCCGCGGCGGTGCAGGGCCACCGCCGCGGTCAGCCCTCCGATGCCGCCGCCGATCACGACGGCCCGCCGCGTCAGTGTCATGGCTCCTCCTCGCACTCGCCATCCGCTCACTACACCTGTAGTGAAGCCTTCGATCGCGACTGTACTACAGCCGTAGTGAAAGAGGTAGGTTGCTTTCCATGTCCGAAGGCACCCCACTCACCGCGTCCCCCGCCGGCGCCACCCGCGCCGGCCTCGTGGCCGACGCCGCTCTCGCCCTGCTCGCCGAGCGCGGGATGCGCGGGCTCACGCACCGTGCGGTCGACGAGGCGGCCGGACTCCCCCAGGGCTCCACGTCCAACCTGGCGCGGACCCGGCAGGCGCTCCTGGAACTGGCCGTGCGGCGCCTGGCCGACCGGGAGGCGCGGGTGCTGGGGCTGGACGAGATGCCGGACCCGCGCCACGGCCTGGACTCGCTGGTGGACGCGCTGGCACTGGCGACACACCGCGCCCTGACCCGCAACCGCGAGCTGACGCTGGCCCGGTACGAACTGGCCCTGGAGGCCACGCGCCGCCCGGAGCTGCGAGCCCACTTCGACGCGGCGGGCGCCCGCTTCCGTGAGCAACTCGGCGCCCTCGTCACGGCGATGGGCTCGGCCGACCCGGCACGCCACGTGCTGTCGCTGGTCGCCTGGGCGGACGGGCTGATGTTCAGCTGCGTGGCCGGGACCTTCCACGCTCAGGTGCCGAGCCTCCACGAGGTACGGGCCGGTCTGCGCGAGGTGCTGGACGGCATGCTGGGCGGCTGAAATCTCCTGGTGGGCGGGTGTCTTCATCGGCGAGGATGCCGAGATGACAACCGAACGCCGCGAACCAGCCGCCGACGCCGACGAACGCAGCATGCTGGAGGGCTGGCTGGAGTACCACCGGCAGACCCTCGCGTGGAAGTGCGAGGGCCTCACCGACGCCCAGCTCAGGACCGCCGCCGTGGCCCCGTCCACGCTGACCCTGATGGGGCTGGTGCGGCACATGGCGGAGGTGGAGCGGAGCTGGTACCGCAGGGTGCTGGCGGACGAGGACGCGGACCCGATCCACTACAGCGACGAGAACCCGGACGGCGAGTTCCTGGTGACCGAGGCGGACACCTGGCAGGAGGCCCACGCCACCTGGCAGGCCGAGATCGAGGCCGCCCGGCGCAACGCGGCCGGCGTCCCCCTCGACGCGCCTACCCGCGGCCTGCACCGTCGCACCGGCGAGCGCTACACCCTGCGCTGGATCCACACCCACATGATCGAGGAGTACGCCCGCCACAACGGGCACGCCGATCTGATCCGCGAGAGTCTCGACGGCGCCACGGGCGACTGACGTCACCCTCGGCGGCCCCGGGGCCTCCGTACGGGGCCGGAGATCACCCGTGCGGGGCAACCTCCGCTTGTCCGGCGCCCGTGCACGGGGCGCGACCCAGCAGAGTGGCGCGGGTGCATCGAACGACGACCACCGCAACGCTCCTGGTGACCGTG
The DNA here is from genome assembly GCF_003671715.1 of Streptomyces sp. E2N166. GTDB lineage: Bacteria > Actinomycetota > Actinomycetes > Streptomycetales > Streptomycetaceae > Streptomyces > Streptomyces thinghirensis. The sequence goes on from NZ_RAIF01000006.1 coordinate 1,056,380, forward strand.
GCGGTCTCGGCCCTGACCGGCTGTACGACGGTCCAGGGCCCGACCGCGGCCGACCCGTCGGCGGCGGGCGCCCGCTCATCGGCGCCGCGCCCGGACGGCCCGTCCGTGCCTCGGGTCGTGCAGGCCCCGGCCCGTGAGGCGCTGGAGATGATCGGCCCCTCCCGGGCCCCGGACCACGCCTCCGGCGAGCCGCGCCGTACGACGCCCCCGGCGGCGGCCCCACCGCAGCGGAAACCCGCCGCCCCCCGCGCCCGTCCGGAACAACGACCTCGGACCGCACACCCCGGGACACCGGAGCGGGAGCAGGGCCGGGAGCGATCTCGCGTCGAGGTCCCCGACGTGCCCCGGCCGACCGGCCGGGGCACCGGCGAGAACGCCGACGTGTGCTCGCTCGGCAAGCAGTACGGCGGCTGGCGACCGGGCAGCCCGGAGGCGGTCATCT
>NZ_RAIF01000006.1:1057034-1064514 GCF_003671715.1 Streptomyces sp. E2N166
CGCCGTAGCGGTCGACGGCGAGGGACTCGGCAGCGCCGCGGGCGCGCCGCAGGTGTAGGCGGGCGGCCTCGCGGTGGCCGAGCCGGTCGTAGTCGGCGGCCAGGTTCAGGTGCAGCGAGGGGTAGAGGGCGCGGGCGGCGAGTGTACCCTCGGGCCGATCGGCGGGCCGGTCCCCGGACCGGTCCTCCGTGAGTTCCTCGGCCGCCGACAACGCCCGCAGGTCCCAGGCCAGTTCGTCCCCCGGGTCGTCCTGGGTGTCGGCCAGGTAGTGGGCCAGGGTGCAGCGGTGCAGCGGGTCGCCGTGCTCGCCGATCTCCGCCCACAGGCCGAGGAAGCGGTGGCGGGCCTCCTCGCGGTCGCCCGCGTGGTGCAGCATGGCGACCTGCCCGATCCGCGTCAGCACGGCGTCCGACGCCGCCTGCTCCTGTCCCTTGGCCACCGCGTCCTCCGTGCCCGTCGTCGGCTGTCCCCGACGACGCTAACCGCACATACCGGTAATCCCGGTCAGGTGGCCCGTGACGCGCGCGGCCGGTCGGTGGCCGACCGGCCGGGTCGCCGGCTCAGCCCGGGCTCGGGACGGTCCAGTCGATCGGCTCGTGGCCCTGCTTCGCGACCGCCTCGTTGATCTGCGTGAACGGACGGGAGCCGAAGAACTTCTTCGCCGACAGCGGCGAGGGGTGCGCGCCCTTGACCACCACGTGCCGCGTCTCGTCGATCAGCGGCAGCTTCTTCTGCGCGTAGTTGCCCCACAGCACGAACACGGCCGGGTCGGGCCGGGTCGCCACCGCGCGGATCACCGCGTCGGTGAACAGCTCCCAGCCGCGGGCCTTGTGCGAGTTCGCCTCGCCGGCCCGGACCGTGAGCACCGCGTTGAGCAGCAGGACGCCCTGCTCCGCCCACGGCATCAGATAGCCGCTGTCCGGGATCGGGGTGCCCAGCTCCGCGTGCATCTCCTTGTAGATGTTCCGCAAGGACGGCGGCACCCTCACACCGGGCCGGACCGAGAAGCACAGCCCGTGGCCCTGCCCCTCGCCGTGGTACGGGTCCTGCCCGAGGACCAGCACCTTCACCCGGTCGTACGGCGTGGCCTCCAGCGCGGCGAAGACCTCCTCGCGCGGGGGGTAGACGGGGCCCTTCGCCCGCTCCTCCTCGACGAACTCCGTCAGCTCCTTGAAGTAGGGCTTCTGCAGTTCGTCGCCCAGCACCTCGCGCCAGGACTCGGGCAGCATGGCGGTGTCGGTCACGTCAACTTCCTTACGGTGTGCGGTCGCTTCCGGTCCTGAAGAACCTACCGGCGACCACTGACAACGGGCGCGCCCGCCCGCGCGTACCGGCGCCTACCAGCTGGTCTTCCGGTACAGCTGCCACATCATCATGATCGTCGAGGGGTCCATGGCCCGCTCCGCGCCCGAGATGTCCGTGCTGGCGGCCACGTACTGCTTGCCCTGCCACAGCGGCAGCAGCCGGGCGTCGTTCACCAGGATCTGCTGGGCCCGCTCGAACTCCTTCTCCACGTTGGCGCGGTCGCTCTCCCGGCGTGAGCGCGGCAGCAGCTCGCCGGTGATCTCCGGAGCGAGGTAGGGCGTACCGAGGGCGTTCTGCTTGCCGACGAAGGGCGCGATGAAGTTCTCCGCGTCCGGGAAGTCGGGGGACCAGCCGCGCCCGAACACCGGGTACTCACCCTTCTGGTAGCCCTCGACGTACGTCTTCCACGGGCGGTTCTCGAGGGTGACCGTGAACAGTTCGGAGGCTTCGAGCTGGCGCTTGATCTCCTTGAACTCCTGCGCCGTCTCGGAGCCGTAGCGGTCGCTGGTGTACCAGAGGGTGAGCGGGACGGGCTCGGTGATGCCCGCGTCGGTGAGGATCTCGCGGGCCTTGGGGACGCTGGGGTCGCCGTAGTCGTCGAAGAAGCCCGTGGTGTGGCCGGTCAGGCCCTTGGGGACCATCGAGTACAGCGGGTCGACGGTGTCCTGGTAGATCTTGTGGGCGATCGCGGCCCGGTCGATCACCTGGGCGATGGCCTGGCGCACTTCCTTCTTGCCCGCCCACGGGTCCGCGGGGTTGAAGACGAGGTAGCGGATCTCCGTCCCGCTGCCCTCGACCAGCTGGAGGTCCTCGTCCTTGCTGGTCCTGCCCTGCAGCGTGATGACGTCGTCGGCCGCGAGACCGCGGTAGGTGACCTGGATCTCCCCGTCGCGCAGCGCCTTCACCATGCCGGCGGAGTCCTTGAAGTAGCGGACGGTGACCGCGTCGTTGTGGCGGTCGGCGAAGCCCTTGTAGCGGCCGTTGCGGACGAGTTCGGCCCGCTCGCCGTCCTCGTACGACTCGAGTGTGTACGGGCCGGAGCCGACGACCTCGCCGTCCTCGCGCAGGGCGTCGGCCGGGTAGCCGCCGGGTTCGACGATCGACATGGCGGGCGTGGCGAGCACGAACGGGAAGGTGGCGTCGGGCTTGTTGAGGTGGAAGACCACCTCGCGCTCGCTCGGCGCCTGGACCCGGTCGAGGCTGCCCAGCAGACCGGCGGGACCGCCGTTGACGTTGATGTCCTTGATGCGGTCGATCGAGTGCTTGACGGCCTGGGCGTCCAGCGCGTCCCCGTTGGAGAAGGTCAGACCCTCGCGCAGCTCGCAGCGGTACACCTGGTTCGTGGAATCGCTGAACGCGCACTGCTCGGCGGCGTCGGGCTCCGGCGTGGTCGCACCGTTGGGATAGCTGAGCAGCGTCTGGTAGATGTTGCGGAACAGCTCCCACGAACCGTCCCACGAAGCGGCCGGATCCAGCGTGCTGGGCGCGCTGGTCGTCCCCACCACGATCGGCCCCTCGTCCTCCGAACCGTCGGACGACAGGATGCCGCAGCCGGTTGCCAGCGACGATATGGACACGATGGCCGCCACCCGCCGCAGGCCTCGGTTCCGGTTGAACACGCGCACGCTCCTCGATCTGCCGTACCAAGGGTCGGCAGACCATACCGCAGTGCCACGCCACCTGAACCCCCTTCTGAACAGGGGTTTTGATCATTTGGCGATGACTACGTTGTCATCTCCTCCGTGGTCTCGAAACGCGGACACGGGCGCCGTTTTCGTCAACGGCGCCCGTGTCCGGGATCGATCTCGGGGGTCGGCGACAGCCGATATCAGGCCACGCCGGCGTTCAGGAAGATGCCGCCGTCGACGACGAGCGTCTGACCGGTGACCCAGGCGGACTGCTCCGAGGTGAGGAACGCGGTGGCGCCGCCGATGTCGGAGGGCACGCCGAGCCGGCCCAGCGGGTAGGCCGCGGCCGCCTCCTCCTCGCGGCCCTCGTACAGGGCGGCGGCGAACTTGGTCTTCACGACGGCCGGGGCGATCGCGTTCACCCGCACTCCTGGCGCGAACTCGTGCGCCAGCTGTGCCGTGAGGTTGATCAGCGCGGCCTTGCTGACGCCGTAGGCGGCGATGAAGGGCGAGGGCGACAGGCCCGCGACGGAGGCGATGTTGACGATCGCCCCGCCGTTGTCCTTCTGCCAGGCGTGCCAGGTGCGCTGGGCGAAGCCGAGCGCCGAGACCACGTTGGTCTCGAAGACCTTGCGCGCGACGTTCAGATCGAGGTCGGCGATCGGCCCGAACACCGGGTTGGTACCGGCGTTGTTCACCAGGAAGTCGACGCGGCCGAAGGCCTCCATCGTGCGCTCGACGGCGACGGCCTGGTGGGCCTCGTCGTGCGCCTTGCCGGCGACGCCGATGACCCGGTCGGAGCCGAGCTTGTCGACGGCCTCCTTCAGGGCGTCCTCGCTGCGACCGGTGATACAGACGCGGTCACCGCGCGCGACGAGCGCCTCGGCGACGCCGTAGCCGATGCCGCGGCTGGCGCCGGTGACGAGCGCGACCTTGCCGGAGAGGCCGGGAAGTTCAGTCATGTCAGTGGTCCCTAGTCCCAGTGTTTACCTAGTGTCCGTGTCACCTAGTCGAGCGGTCCGCCGGCCACGTACAGCACCTGGCCGGAGACGAAGCCGGCCGCCTCGCCGGTGAAGAAGGCGATGGCGTTGGCGATGTCGTCGGGCTCGCCGACGCGCGCGACGGGGATCTGAGTGGCGGCGGCGGCCTTGAAGTCGTCGAAGCCCATGCCGACGCGGTCGGCGGTGGCCTTGGTCATCTCGGTGGCGATGAAGCCGGGGGCGACGGAGTTGGCGGTGACGCCGAATTTGCCGAGTTCCTTGGCGAGGGTCTTGGTGAAGCCCTGCAGACCGGCCTTGGCGGCGGAGTAGTTGACCTGGCCGCGGTTGCCGAGCGCGGAGGACGAGGACAGGTTGACGATGCGACCGAAGCCGGCGTCCACCATGTGCTTCTGGCAGGCCTTCGACATCAGGAAGGCGCCGCGCAGGTGGACGTTCATGACGGTGTCCCAGTCGGAGGCGCTCATCTTGAACAGCAGGTTGTCGCGCAGCACGCCCGCGTTGTTGACGAGGATCGTCGGCGCGCCCAGCTCCTCGGCGATCCGGGCGATGGCCGCCTCGACCTGCGCCTCGTCGGAGACGTCGCAGCCGACCGCGATCGCCTTGCCGCCGGCCGCGCCGATCTTCTCGACGGTGTCCTTGCAGGCCGCCTCGTCGAGGTCGATGACGGCGACGGCACGGCCCTCGGCGGCCAGTCGTACGGCGGTGGCGGCGCCGATACCGCGCGCGGCTCCGGTGACTACGGCGACCCGCTGCTCAGTGGTGGACATTGCTGCTTCTCCTCGTCCTGGGGATGCGGCCCATGCGGAGCGCTGCGGGGCGCCCGGTGGTGAGCGACCGCTTAGTACCTTCCGCAGACGTGACGCTAGAAGCCCTGGCACCCGGTGTCAACGGGACACTGGGCCGGTGTGATCCATTACCTGGGCCCCCGGGTGCGCCGTCACGCCCGGCCCACCCGATCGGCCCAGCGCTGCGGGCCCCCGCGCCATCGGCGCCCTAGCGTCGTAGCGCGAGCCATTCGTGGCCGGAAAAGGAGGCGTCCATGCGCCGTCGTACCGGTGCCGCAGGCATAGCCGTCGCGATCGCCGCGATCGTGCCGCTGGCCCACCCCGCACACCCCCAGGACCCGGACTCCTGGAATCTCACCCGCCAGAAGGCGTACCGGCCCGTCATCGACAGCGGACCGGTCGACCCGGACCCGTTCGCCCCTGACTCCCTCGCTCCGGGCGCACTCGCCGAAGACCCGTCCGACGGGAGCCGACCCGACGGGAGCGGAGTCGACGGCGACGGAACCGGCGGCGACGGAACCGGCGGAAACGCGGCTGACGAAGGCCGGCTCGACGAGGGCGCCCTCGACGCGGGCCGACTCGACGAGTACCGGCCCGACGGGGGCGGAATCGGCGAAGGCGGATTCGACGAGGGGGAGTTCGACCCGGCTCGCCCCGATCAGGGCGGGAACGGCCAGGACGGCGGCCAGAACGTCGGCCAGGGCGGCGTCGACCAGAGCCGACCCGACGAGAACCGGCCCGACCAGGGCGGCTTCGACGCCGCCCGGCAGACGGACGGGGGCGCGGCCGGCGGGGCACCGCCGAAGCGGGACTCCGGCCCGACCATCTCCGCGACCTCCATGCCGCGTCCCGCTCCGACCACACCGGCCCCGGTCACGACCACGCCGGTTCCCTCCGCATCCCCCACCGTCGCGCCGACGCGCGGCACGCAGGGCGGGCTTGGCGGCGCCTCGGGCATCGGGCCGAGCAGTTGGGACATCGGGATCGGAGTGAGCTGCGTGGCGGGCGCCGCACTGGCCACGGCCTACGTGCTCAGGCGCCGCCGACACGTCTGAGGCGAGGAGTACGGGGCGCGGCTACCGCACCAGCAGGTCGAGCAGCCGTTCCGCCTCGGCCGCCGGATCGGCCGTGAGGCCGGTGTGGACGGGGCCGGGCTGGACGATCGTGGAGCGGGGGGCGATGAGCCACCGGAAGCGGCGGCCGGGATCATCACCGGCCGCCTGGCCCGCCGCGTCCCCGCCGCTGCACACGCCCTCGGCGGCACGCAGGGCGGCGTGCACGCCCGGCAGATCGACGTCCGGGTCGAGGGCAAGCAACCTGCGCTCGTCGAGGTGGGTGCGGGCGCCCACGTAGGACTTGGCCCGGCAGTACACGAGCACCCCGGCGTTGACGCGCTCCCCGCGCTCGACGCGGGGTACGACGCGCAGCAGCGCGTACTCGAAGACGTGGCGGTCGCTCACCGGTCCCCCCGGATGCGGTCGTGGATCGTGACGGCCCGCGCGAGCAGGGGGCGGGCGTAGGCGCGCCGGAGGTCGTCGGGCGCGGCGAAGCCGGGTTCGTCCAGCAGCCAGACGTCCGGGATCTCGGCGGTGACCTCGGCGAGGAGTTCCTCGGTGACCAGGGGAGCGAGCGCGGCGGCGGCCGAGCGGACGTCCGGCGCGAAGCGCGCGAGGGCGTGGTCGCGGGCGTCGTAGGGGCGGGCGGCGGAGGTCTCGGCGCCGGGCCAGTTGTGGTGCCAGATCATGGTCGCGCCGTGGTCGACGAGCCACACCTCGCCCCGCCACCTCAGCAGGTTGGGGTTGCGCCAGGACCGGTCGACGTTGTTCACCAGCGCGTCGAACCACACGATCCGCCCGGCCTCCTCCGGGCTCACCTCGAACGCGAGCGGGTCGAACCCGAGCGCGCCGGAGAGGAAGTCCATGCCGAGGTTGGTGCCGCCGCTGGACTTGAGCAGTTCCTGCACCTGTTGGTCGGGCTCACCGAGCCCCAGCACCGGATCGAGGTCGACCGTCACAAGACGCGGCACCCGGAAGCCCAGCCGGCGGGCGAGTTCACCGCAGACCACCTCGGCGACGAGTGTCTTGCGTCCCTGCCCCGCGCCGGTGAACTTCAGGACGTACGTCCCGAGGTCGTCGGCCTCGACGAGTCCCGGCAGTGAACCACCCTCGCGCAGGGGTGTGATGTAGCGCGTCGCGGTGACCTCTTTCAACACTCTTGCGGGCCATCCGTCTCTTCAGCCTTGTGGGTACGACAACAGCCGATGGGGGTCACGGCAGCGGATATGGCCCGCCGACGGCCCTTCTGGTCTCCCTGCCTCCCCAGCAGTCCGTCGACGGCCGTCCGCCCCTCGCACCCGGCCTCGGCCATTGAGGCGAGTATAGTAACCGAGGGTGACCGTCGGCGAGGACGCCCCAGCCAGCGCACTCCCGGACCGGGCCGGCCATGACTTCGGAGGGTCAGGCTCGGTCATCGCTGTCCCGGCCTCTTGCGAGACGGGGAGGGGCGGCCGAGACGCCGGCCCCTCCCGTTCCACCGCGCTTTCTCCGCGAGCGGCGCCCGGCCGACAGCGAAACGACAGCCGTGTTTTACGCCCGCCCGACCGCCGGCACGACAGCATCACGGCACGGTCTGAACAGCACGTGCCCCGGGGCCGTACCTCTCGGCAGATCATCAGGCTTCCACCCCGGAAGGGAACCCCAGCATGACCAGCGCATCGTTTCACCCCGCAGCGGGACCGGCTCGTCGTACCGTCGTGGCGGCG
>NZ_RAIF01000006.1:1064637-1069733 GCF_003671715.1 Streptomyces sp. E2N166
GCGTGCGGAGGCTCGGACGACGACGCGTCGAGCGACACCGGCGCCGCTCCCTCGGCCCCCTCGTCCGACTCGGCGGGCGACGGCGGTTCGGGCGGCGAGAACGCCGGAGCCGCGCTCGCGGCGACCGCCGACATCCCCGAGGGCGGCGGGAAGGTCTTCGCCGACCAGAAGGTGGTGGTCACCCAGCCCGCGGCGGGCGAGTTCAAGGCGTTCTCCGCCACCTGCACCCACCAGGGATGCGCCGTGAAGAGCGTGTCCGACGGCGTCATCAACTGCCCCTGTCACAACAGCAACTTCTCGATCAGCGACGGCAGCGTGCAGAGCGGTCCGGCGCCCAAGCCGCTGCCCGCCGTGCAGATCACGGTCAGCGGGGACTCGATCCAGTTGGCCGGATGACCGTCACCCAGCGCCGGGGGCGGAAGATCATGATGACGCCCGGCGAGCTGGACGCGTTCCTCACCACCCAGCGCACCTGCCGGGTCGCCACGGTCTCGCCCGACGGCGCACCGCACGTGAGCACGCTCTGGTTCGCCTGGGACGGCTCCTCGATGTGGCTGTACTCGGTCGTGCGCAGCCGGCGCTGGACGGAGCTGCGGCGCGACCCCCGGGTGGCGATCGTGGTGGACACCGGCGAGGAGTACGACGAGTTGCGGGGCGCGGAGCTGTCCGGGCGGGTGGAGTTCGTGGGCGAGGCGCCGCGCACCGGCGAGCTGTACGCCGAACTCGACTTCCCCGAGACGCTGTTCGCCCGCAAGAACTTCGGCCTGGAGGAGATGCCGCACGACGGCCGGCACGCGTGGCTGCGGCTGACGCCCGAGAAGGTGGTCTCCTGGGATTTCCGCAAGCTGTCGGCACCGTAGGGGCCGCTCGGGGCGCGCCCCTTCAGCCGAGCTGCGCGGCCGCGGTACGCAAGGCCTCCACCGCCGCCCGGATCGACGGGCGACGGTCGGCGTCCGCGCGCCAGACGACGTACACGTGCCGGCGCACCCGCTGCTTCAGCGGCGCCGTGACGACCTCGGCGGGCATCGGATGGCGACCGAGCAGCGGCGCGATGCACACACCGAGCCCCGCGGCGACCAGCCCCAACTGGGTGTGCGTCTCGGCGGCGCGATGGCCGACGATCGGCTCGATGCCCTTCGAGCGCAGTGTGAACATCAGCCACTCGTGGCAGAACTCGCCCTCGCCCCACGTGATCCACTCGTCCTCGGCGAACTCGGCGAGGTCCACCTCGTCACGGCCCGCGAGCCGGTGGCCGACCGGCATGGCCACATCCGCGGGGTCGTCCAGGAGCGGCGCCTTGACCAGGCCTTCGGGCAGCGGCATCGGCTTGTTGTACCAGTCGAGCACGACGGCCAGGTCGAGGTCTCCGCGCACCACGCCGTTGATCCCGCGCTCCGGCTCCAGCTCGCAGGAGCGGATGCGCAAGGCCGGGTGCCGGGTGCGCAGGGCGGCCAGCGCGCCGGGGAAGAGTCCGCGGGCGGCCGTCGGGAACGCCGACAGCCTCAGCTCGCCCGCCACCTGACCACGCTGGGCCTCCAGGTCGGCCTGGGCGAGTTCGACCTGGGAGAGGATGCGGGCCGCGTGCTCGGCGAGCAGCCGGCCCGCGTCCGTGAGCCGCACGCCCCGCCCGTTCTTGGCGAGCAGCTGCTGACCTGCCTCACGCTCCAGCTTGGCCATCTGCTGGGAGACGGCAGAGGTGGTGATGTGCAGGCCGACGGCGGCGCCGCTCACCGATCCGTGCCGGGCGAGGGCGTCGAGGGTGCGCAGGCGCTCCAGGTTCAACATGTAAGCAATGCTACGAGATACTCCGCGATAAATCTCGATTGTGCTACGAGGTTGGCTGCGTCATCGTTGTCCGCATGAGCAGCAGCGTCGCGTCCTTCCCCGCAGCCCGCCGCGCCTTCGACTGGCGACTGCGCTTCGGTCTCCTCTCTCTCGTCTGGGGCTTCAGCTTCCTCTTCATGAAGGTCGGGACGGAGAGTTTCGCCCCGTTCCAGGTCACGCTGGGACGGCTGGTGTTCGGCACGGCCGTGGTCGCCGTGGCGATGGCGGTGAAGCGGGAGCGGCTGCCGCGCGGGACGTGGACCTGGGTCCACCTGGCGGTCGCCGGGTTCCTGCTCAACGCGCTCCCGTTCTCCCTGTTCGCCTTCTCGGAGCTGACGATCCCGTCGTCGCTCGCGGGCATCTGCAACGCGACCTCGCCGCTGTGGGGCATGGCGCTGTCGCTGGTCGCCCTCTCCGAGGACCGGCCGACGCGGCGGCGGGTGGCCGGCCTCGGCATCGGATTCCTCGGTGTCCTGACGGTGCTGGGTGTCTGGCAGGGCTTCCACGGTCTGGACGTCACGGGCACGGCGCTGGCCCTGCTGGCCTCGCTCAGCTATCCGGTCGGCTGGATCTACGTCCGCCGCACGCTGGCCGGCTCCAGCCACTCACACCTCTCGCTGACCGGCGCCCAGCTGGGTCTCGCCACGGTACAACTGGCCGTGGTGACGCCGCTCTTCACCTCGATGCCGGCCGGCTTCCCGGCCGTGCCCCTGCTGGCGGTGGCGGCGCTGGGCACCCTGGGCACCGGGCTCGCCTTTCTGATCCAGTACGACCTGGTGGCCGAGGTCGGTCCGACGACGGCGCAGATGGTCACGTACTTCACCCCGGTCATCGCCACGGCCGCGGGCGTCGCACTGCTCGGGGAGTCGCTGTCCTGGTCGACGCCGGTCGGCGCGGCGATCGTCCTCGCGGGTGCGGCGCTGACCCAGGCACGGCCCGGGGCGGCCGCGGACACCGCGGAGCCCGTCCGCGGGACACGGGAGCGCGACAAGGCCACGACATAGGCGAGGACGTCGGCGGGCGCATGGGCGGGACGCCGACGGGGGCGAAGGCCACGACGCGGGCGGACCCGCGCGTCAGACATAGCTCCGCAGCGGCCCCGCCCCCGGCCCCACCGCCGCCGCGACCGCGTCCGCCAGCGGGCCGGCGTCCCGCTCCGTCAGCGTCGAGACGGTGACGCGGATGCCGGGCGGGGCGCCCAGGCGGAAGCGGGCGCCGGGGGCGACGGCCCACCCGGCGTGCAGCAGCCGGGCGACGGCGCCGGTCTCGTCCGGCACCGGGATCCACACGTTCATGCCACTGCGCCCGTACGCGTCGATCCCGCGCTCCGCGAGGGCGCCGAGCAGGGCGTCACGGCGCCGCCCGTACGCCGCCGCCACCGCGTGCGCGTCCACGGAGCCGTCCGCCCACAGCCGGGCCACGGCCCGCTGGGTGATGCGGCTGACCCAGCCGGGGCCCAGCCGTTGCCGCCCGCGCACCCGGTCCAGCGTGACGGCGTCCCCGGTGAGCACGGCGAGGCGCAGGTCGGGGCCGTACGCCTTGGCGGCCGAGCGGACGAACGCCCAGCTGTGCGTCGTACCGGCGAGGGGGTGCAGGGGCAGGTCGACGATGCGGTGGCCGTGGTCGTCCTCCACCAGCAGCGTCCGCGGGTGCTCGCGCAGCACGGACCGCAGGGCACGCGCGCGCGTGGCGCTCACCGCGGCGCCCGTAGGGTTCTGCGCGCGGTCCGTGACGACCAGGGCGCGGGCGCCGGCCCCGAGGACTCGCCGTACGTCCTCGGGCAGCGGCCCCTCGTCGTCGACGCCGACGGCGACCGTGCGCAGGCCGAGCGCGGGGACGAGGTCGAGGAGGCTGCCCCAGCCCGGATCCTCGACGGCGACGGCGTCGCCCGGTCTGAGGTGCGTCGCAAGCACTCGTTCCATGGCGTCCAGCGAGCCGGACGTGACGGCCACGGGCCCGTCCGGCACCCCGTCGGCGTCCAGCTCGGCGCGTGCGAGGCGCACCAGTCCCGGCTCCACGGGCGCGTGCCCGTACAGGACGGGCTCGCGGTCGCCCTCTTCGGCCGCCGCGGCGAACACCGGTCCGAGCACGGGCAGCAGCGCCGGGTCCGGGTTGCCGTCGGACACGTCGCGCACACCCTCCGGCACCTCCACCCGGATGAACTCGCGCCCCGTGGTGGCCGGTTTCGAGCGCACCCGGCTGCCCCGGCGCCCGGCCGTCTCGATGACCCCGCGCTCGCGCAGGGTGCGGTAGGCGGCGGCCACGGTGTTCGGGTTCACCCCGAGCCGCTCCGCCAACTCCCGCATCGGCGGCAGCGGTTGTCCCGGCTCCAGCTCCCCCGAGGCCACCGCACGCTCGACGCTCGCGGAGATCTCCGCTGCGCCCCGCCCTGTGATCCGATACTCTCCTAGCACAAACCCAATTATGCACTAGTGCAATGGAGAGCGCCATGCAGGGGACCACACGGACGCAGCCGCCGTCGCAGCCCGCCACCGCCTACACGCCCACCGACCGCACCGTCCCCACCCGCTCCCCCGACCGGGCCTCCTACGACAAGGAGCTGGTGCACTCGATACTCGACGAGGGCTACGTCTGCCATCTCGGCTTCGTCCGCGACGGCTCCCCGGTGGTGCTCCCGACGCTCTACGGCCGGGTGGGCCATCGGCTCTACGTGCACGGCTCGACGGGCTCCCGCCCGCTGCGGATGACGGGCGCGGCCGACCCGGGCCTGCCGGTGTGCCTGACGGTGACGCACGTGGACGCGCTGGTGCTGGCCCGCTCGGCCTTCCACCACTCGATCAACTACCGGTCGGTGGTCGTGCACGGCACCGCGTACGAGGTGACGGACCCGGAGGAGAGGCGCACGGCCCTGGACGCCCTGGTCGACCACGTCGTACCCGGCCGCTCCGCCGACTCCCGGCCGGCCAACAAGAAGGAGCTGGCCGCCACCGCCGTGATCCGCCTCGACCTGGACGAGGTCTCCGCCAAGCTCCGCACCGGCGGCGTGAACGACGAGCCGGAGGACCTCACCCTCCCCCACTGGGCCGGCCTGGTCCCACTGCGCAAGGGGTACGACGCCCCGGTCCCCGACCCGGGCCTGGACGCCGGGACGAGGCTGCCCGACTACCTCTCGGCCCCGTGATCCTGGTCCTGGCCCATTCCGGGGACGCGCCGCCCGTCTCGTGAACGACCCGGCCGAGAAGGCCGGCCTGCCACTTCCAGCCGGCGGGCGGCTCCGCGCGGGCCGCGGCGGGCGAGGCACCCGGAGACGG
>NZ_RAIF01000006.1:1069833-1104833 GCF_003671715.1 Streptomyces sp. E2N166
GCCGCGCAGAGAGGTCCGGCCCCCAAGACGGCTCCCCGCCCTGCGGGGAGGGGGCCTCTCCCGTCGAGAGGCCCCCCGCCGTCACGCCGGCGCCGGCCGTGTCCGTTCCTGCCGTGTCTCCGCCACCGCGAGCCCCGCGACCGAGCCGAGCATCAGCAGCGTTCCGGCCAGCGTCGCCGCGGTGAGGTGCTCGCCGAGCAGCAGGACGGCCAGCGCCGCCGCGCTGACCGGCTCCAGAAGCATGATCACGGAGACGGTGGCCGACCGGACGACGGCCGCGCCGGCGAAGTAGAGCCCGTAGGCGAGGGCGGTCGGGACCGCGGCGACGTAGGCCAGCAGCCACAGGAGGCGGACCGGCTCGTCGGTGTGCGGCAGCAGGCCCTCCGCGAGGGCGAGCGGCAGCAGGCACAGGCTGGTGACGGCGAACGCCCCGGCGGACGTACTGGCGGCGTCCGCCGCGCCGCCGCGCCCCCACCAGCGGGTGAGCAGGGTCATCGCCGAGTACCCGGCCGCGGACAGCAGCGCGAGAAGTACGCCCGGCACGCGGACCGTCGTGCTTCCGTCGCCGAGCACGAGCACCACGAGCCCGGCGAGCGCCCCGGTCACGGCGGCGACCCCGCCCCGGCCCAGTTGCTCCCCGAGGGCGAGGCGCGCGCCGAGCGCGATCAGCACCGGACCGGCGCCGAGGGTGACGATGGTGGCCACGGCGAGCCCGGTGGACTGCACCGCGGCGAAGTAGGCGGTCTGGAACACCGCGAGGCCGAGGCCGGTGACCACGGCCCGCAGCGCCTTGCGGCCGAACGGCTCGCGTACGGCCGGGCGTGCGGGCCGGCGCAGCGGACGGACGGCGAGCAGCAGGACGAGCCCGGCCGCGCAACGCCAGAACGACAGGGCGACGGGCCCCATGTCGCTGGCCCGGTAGACCAGCGAGGCGGCGGCACCGGCGGTGCCCCAGGCGACACCGGCGACGATCAGATAGAGGAGGCCACGCCCGACGGGCAGGCCTGAGACGGCATTCGACACGAGTTCTCTCCGCAGACGCGCACAGGGCGCGGAAGTTCGAAGCGGCCCCGGAAGAACCGGGAGCGCGGGGACTGCGTCTGCGGGCAGCGTCGTCCGGCCCGGCGGCAGCGCGCCGGGCTGTTCGGAGGGGCCCGCCTCTCAGGCGGTCGGAGGCGGGAGGACGAGTGCGTCGGAATGCATGATCGGTACCCTAGGTCGCCGTTCCCCTGCTGGACAACTCCCTTTCGGGTCCACCGCTCGCCACCGGGTCCGCGGAGCCCTTCGCCGGCGTCGACGACTGGGCGATGAAGGCGCCCACCAGGACCACCACGCCGCCGATGATCTGCGGGGCGGAGAGGTGCTCGCCGAGCAGCACCCAGGCCAGGACGGTCGCGATGACCGCTTCGAGGCAGGCCACGACGCCCGCGACCTGCGGCGACAGGCGGCGCACCGCGACGATGCCGGTGACGTAGGCGAGGACCGTGGCGATGAGCACGATCCAGGCCAGCAGCAGGGCGGCGGCGACGGGTGTGCCGTCCATGCGGACGTCGTGGGTGAGGATGGACCAGTCCATCGACCAGGGGCGGGCTACGACGGTGAGCACGGCGGCCCCGACGAGCAGGCCGTAGGCGATGACGCCGAGCGGGTCGGGTGCCTCGTCGCCGGCGTCGCTGCCCTGGTCGGACAGGACGAAGTAGCCGACCTGGCAGCAGGCGGCGCCGAGCGCGAGGAGCAGTCCGAGGGCGTCGAAGCCCAGCCCCGACCAGACCTCCACCACGCAGGCGAGTCCCCCCACCGCGAGGACCACGCCGAGCGCCGCCGCCCGCGTCACCGGCCGCCGCTGCACGAACCGCACCCAGCCGAGGACCAGCGCGGGCGCCAGGTACTCGACGAGCAGCGCGACGCCGACGGGGATACGGGAGATCGAGGCGAAGTAGCAGGCCTGGACACCCGCCACGGCCAGCAGCCCGAAGCCGGCGAGCAGCCCGGGCCGTCGGCGCAGCAGCCCGCGGTGGCGCACGGCGAGCGGCAGCATGACCAGGGCCGCGCCGGCCACGCGCAGCCACACCACGTGGAGCGGGTCGAGTCCCGCCTCGATCAGCGGCTTGGCCGCGACCCCCGACCCTCCGAAGGCGACCGCGGACGCGAGCGCCAGGCCGAGTCCGGCGCCCTTGCCGCGACGGCCGCGAGCACTGTCAGACGTATGCACCGGCACATGATGACAGGGGACGACATGACCGTCACCCTCAATGACACCTGTCTCACCGACTGGACGGCCGGGCCGGTCCCGGCTTCGGGGACCTGGGCTTCGGCTTCAGGCCGTCGGCTCGAAGTGGTTCCGCACGCGGGCGAGCACCGCGCGCGGCTCGACGGCGGCGCGGCCGAGCACCTCGACGGCACGCGCCTGCGGGTCCGTGACGAGGGCCGCGAGCAGGTCGACACCGCAGGCCCGGTCCACTCCGCGCCGGGCGGCACGGACACAGGCGGCTTCCATGGCCGCGGCGGCCAGCGGCGAGAAACCGGTACCCCCGGTCACCACGGGTACGGCACCGGAGTCCTCCACGGTGCTCTGCCAGCGCAGGCCGTAGCCGATGCTGCGCTGCACGAGGTAACCGAGCAGCCGGGCGACCTGGGGCCCCTCGCCCAGGACGGCGCGGGCCTCGGGGTCGTACTCGAGGAGGGAGTGCAACAGATGGGCCGTGTCGATCTGCCGGTCGCCGTCCCGCACCGCTCTGCGGCGGGCGCCGGTGACCACCGATGCCAGTTCTTCGCTGAACCGGGCATCGAGATCGGTGCCGTCCCGGCGCCGGCCGTTCTGCTCGCCGGCCGACTGCCGGGGGATACGGGGTTGCACATCCCCTAGCCCATCAGCATCTCCAGAGCGGGTCATCCCCGAAGGGAAGCATCTTCGCGTCCCACGCAGAGTGGACGCACCGGGCCGGAATCTCCTCCTTGCGGATGAGATCAAGCCGTTTCGCCCCGCCGGGCGCGCGCCCCCTTGCCACGCGGCTCCTCGGGCAACCGAAGCGTGCCGTCGCGGGTCCAACAGGGTTATGAGGAGCAGGTGCTGGCTCGTGACCCTGCCGGCGGTCGACGGCAGGCAGTACGTGTACCGGGTGTACGCCCCGGCGGAGGCGCTGCTCGCCGACCTGTTCTGGGAGGCGTGGCACTGCCACGAAGAGAGCGCCTTCCCGCGCGCGTGGGACGTCTTCGACGCGGCGGTGATACGGCGCGTCGACTGAGCGGGCCGAGAGCGATCGGCCGACTGGGCCGACCGGGCGCGCCACACGCGCAGGTGCCCCGCGGATCACTCCGCGGGGCACCTCGCGACGGCCATACCGGGTCAGTCCTCGTCGGCGAGGATCAGGTACAGCTTCTTGCGGGCGTCACCGATGACGGCGAGCGCCTTCTCCCGCTGTTCCTTGCTGCCGGTCTTCCAGACCTGGCCGAAGGCCTCCATCAGCCCGAAGCCCGCCTGCCTGATGTCGTTCAGAGCCTCCCAGTCGACGCCCCGCGAGGCCTCTTCCCAGGGAGCCTCCGGGCCTTCCTCGGCCGCGGTGCGGCCCGCCTCGGTGAGCGCGAAGAGCTTCTTGCCGCCCTCGCTCTCGCTGGCGATCAGACCCTCGTCCTCCAGCAACTGGAGGGTGGGATACACCGAACCGGGGCTGGGCTTCCACGCCCCGCCGCTGCGCTCGGCGATCTCCTGGATCATCTCGTAGCCGTGCATCGGCCGGTCCTTCAGCAGGGCCAGGATCGACGCCCGTACGTCGCCGCGCCGTGCCCTTCCCCTGGGACCGCCGCGTCCGCGGCCTCCCCAGGGCCCTCCGTGGCCGAATCCCGGCCCGAAGGGTCCGCCGGGGCCACCACCACCGGGGCCGCCCGGCCCGAAGGGACCGAAGGCCGCACGCCGGCCGTCGAAGCCGCCGCGGCCGAAGGGGCCACCCTCTCCGTGGCCGCGTCCACCGTGCCCACGCTCGTATCCGTGGTTACGCATCGTCATCACTCCATTCAGTCTTTGATCTGTCGCGTATCAATCGCGATGCCTCAACGATATATCGGAAGCTATCGCCTGACAAGCCCTCCGGTGCCGCCGCCGACGAGCGTCCGTCGTCGTCATGACCGCCCGGCGGGAAACCCGGTCCAGAACTCACGAATTGGCCTTGGTCCGCGGATTCGCGGAGCGTCTAGCGTCGGGGCATGCGTATCCGAATCGTCGACGCCTTCACCGACCGGCCCTTCGCCGGCAACCCCGCCGGGGTCCTGCTCCTCGACGCCTTCCCGGACGACGACCGGCTCCAGCAGATCGCCCTGGAGGTCAACCACGCCGAGACCGCGTTCACCCATCGCCTGCCCGAGGGCGGCGAGGCCGACTGGGCGCTGCGCTGGTTCACCCCGGCCACCGAGGTCGCGATGTGCGGCCACGCGACGCTCGCCACGGCCCACGTCCTGCACACCACCGGCGCCCACGAGGGCGCGGTGCGGTTCGCCACCCGCAGTGGCGTCCTCGTCGCGACGCCGGACGAGGACGGCTCGATCACCCTGGACTTCCCCACCGCGCCGCTTACCCCGGTCGAGGCCCCGGAGGGCGTCGCCGAGGCCCTGGGCGCCGAGCCCCTAGCCGTCCTGGACACCGGGCCGGACATCGGGGACCTGCTGGTCGAGGTCGCCGACGAGAAGACGGTCCGCGGCCTGGCCCCGGACCACAAGGCGCTGGCGGCGTACTCCGAGCGCGGCATCATCGCCACCGCCCGTGCGCAGGACGCCGCCCGTGGCTACGACTACGTCTCCCGCTGCTTCTTCCCGAACGTCGGCATCGACGAGGACCCGGTCACCGGCAGCGCCCACACCGCCCTCGCGCCCTTCTGGTCCGAGCGCCTGGGCCGCCCCGTCCTGACCGGGATGCAGGCCTCGCCCCGCTCCGGCCGGGTCCGTACGGAGCTGCGCGGCGAGCGCACGCTGCTGAGCGGGCGCGCGGTGACGGTGATCGAGGGTGAGCTACTGGCCTGATGGCCTCCCGTCGTCCCCTCCGCGTCACGCGGTCGGCAGCCAGTCCACCTTCCCGGCCAGCAGCGCGTAGCCCACGAAGGCTCCGATGTCGAGCAGCGAGTGCGCCACCACCAGCGGCCCCACCCGTCCCCACCGGCGGTACAGGTACACGAACACGACGCCCATCACCATGTTGCCGATGAAGCCGCCGATGCCCTGATAGAGGTGGTACGACCCGCGCAGCACCGAACTGGCCGCGAGCGACGCGCCCGGGCCCCAGCCGAGCTGGTCGAGCCGGCGCAGCAGGTAGCCGACGACGATGACCTCCTCCAGGACGGAGTTCTGCACCGCCGAGAGGATCAGCACGGGGTACTTCCACCACACCTCGGGCAGGGCCTCGGGCACCACGGTGAGGTTGAAGCCGAGGCCCCGGGCGGCCAGGTAGAAGGCGATGCCGGTGCTGCCGATGGCGGCGGCGACGACAGCACCGCGGCCCAGGTCCGGCCACGGACGGGTGCGGTCGAAGCCGAGCGCGCGCAGGCCGCTTCCCTCCCGCAGCAGGAGGTGCGCGACCAGGGCGACCGGGACGAGCGCCGTGGTGATCCCGAAGAGCTGCCAGGCCAGGTCCAGCCAGGGACGGCCGGGCGCGGCGGAGGCGTTGAGGGTGGCCGCCTGGTCCTTGAGTCCGCCGGGCCGGGTGACCGAGCCGATGAAGCTGATGAGGGCGGACACCCCGCTGGCGCCGAGCGACAACGCCAGGACGAGCAGCGTCTCGTCACGCAGGACCCTTCGCGGGAGCCGCTCCCGATGAGGAACCGGCCCTCCATGAAGTGGCTTCTGAGGGAACGAATCGTCCACCGGGCCCGCCTCCGCCATGCACACCTGCCTCCAGCTGGAACGTCACAGCTTGCCCGATCAGTATGAGGCGACGCGCGGCGGGGGCGGTCCCGGCGCGGTCCGGCGCCGGTACTGTCCCGGCGCCCGGGAGACGCGGGCGCCGGCCCTTCCCCCTGGCCCCGCCGGGTCTCAGCCCAGCGGCGCGGGCTCCGGCAGGCCCACCGGCCACAGGTGCACGGGGTCGCCCTCGCGCATGAGCTCGACGTAGCGGCGGGTCGTGGCGGCCAGCGCGGCCTCCCGCGACAGGCCGGCCTCCAGCGCCCGGTGGAACGTGGCCGCCTGCCAGGACGCGCCGTTGACCCGGCGCCGGCACCGCTCCTCGATCACGCCGAGGTACAGGTCCCGGTCGGCGGGCTCCACGCCCCACGCGTCGAGACCGGCCTCGGCGAGCGGCAGCAGTTCGTCGCGTACGAGGACCGCGGCGTCGACCTCGGTGGTGCCGCCGAGCCGGCCGCGCTTGGGCCACTCGAAGCGGGCGTCGATGCCGTGGCGGCACGCCGCCTCGAAGTTGGCGGCGGCGGCCTCGAACGGCAGCCGGGTCCACAGCGGCCTCGGCTCCTCGGCGAGCGCGCGCACGACGCCGTAGTAGAAGGCCGCGTTGGCGATGACATCGATGACGGTGGGCCCGGCGGGCAGGACTCGGTTCTCCACGCGCAGGTGCGGGACGCCGTCGGCGATGTCGTAGACCGGGCGGTTCCAGCGGTAGACGGTGCCGTTGTGCAGGACGAGTTCGGAGAGCGAGGGCACACCACCCGCGTCCAGGACCTCCAGCGGGTCCTCGTCGTCGCAGATCGGGAGCAGCGCCGGGAAATAGCGCCGGTTCTCCTCGAACAGGTCGTACGCCGAGGTCACCCACCGCTCGCCGAACCAGGTGCGCGGCCGGACGCCCTGGGCCTGGAGTTCGGGCGGGCGCGTGTCGGTGGACTGCTGGAACAGCGGGGGCCGCGACTCCCGCCACAGCTCGCGGCCGAACAGGAAGGGCGCGTTGGCGCCGACGGCGATCTGCGCGGCGGTGACCGCCTGGGCCGCGTTCCACACGTCGGCGAAGCGGTCCGGGGTGACCTGGAGGTGCAACTGCACCGAGGTGCAGGCGGCCTCGGGAGCGATGGACTTGGAGGTGCAGGTCAGGCGCTCGACACCCTCGATGTCGAGGGTGAAGTCCTCGCCGCGGGCGGCCACGATCTGCTCGTTGAGGAGGGCGTAGCGGTCGACGGCGGAGAGATTGGACGAGACCAGGTCGTCCCGGTCCAGCGTCGGCAGAATGCCGATCATCGCGATGCCCGCGTCGACCTCGCCGGCCTTGCGGTCCGCATACGCCAGCGACGTACGGATCTCCTCGGCCAGACGGTCGAATACCCGGCCGCCCAGCCGGTGTGGAGCGATGTTGACCTCCAGGTTGAACATGGCGAGTTCTGTTTGGAAGTCACGGCTCGCGATGCGCTCAAGGACTTGCGCATTCAACATTTTCGGCATCCCGTCGGCACCGACGAGATTCAATTCGATCTCCAGCCCCATCAGGTTCTTCGGGCGGTCGAACCGCTTCTCCGCCAGAAGTCGCTCCAGACCCGTCAGGCACCGCTGGAGCTTCTCGCGGTAGCGCTGGCGATCGGACAGGTCGAACTGACCTGCCACGACCTTCTCCCCCATGGAAGAGTCCCTTCTCGGAGCGGTGAGTCGAAGATCCGGCCGCCGGGGACCGGTCAGGTGGGATGATGCCCAGCCGAAGCGATCGATAACGTCCCCGCACCGGCCCGGCACCCGCTACGCTGTGCCGATGTGACCGGTGGCACATTCATCGGGCATGTCGCGTCGAGCAGTTTCCACGGCCGGGAAGTCGTGAAAATCGCCGACGCCAATTGGCCGACCGCTCGGTGAACATTCCCCGAGGTCACCGTCGTACACCCGGCACGAAATCCGGATGATTCCCGCATTTCGACGGCCGAATGCAACCTTGTACTGGTTGCCGGAATCCGCTAGCCGAAACACAGTCTGAACACATGTCGTATAAACTCCGCGGACAAGGCAGATGACCGGCGCCCACGGTCGATGGATCCTGCCGCCGAGCTGACGCGCGGCAGGCCTCACCCCCTTCTCGGTTCCCGGACCCCGGCCTCTGCCTCCCCAGCCACGTGAGCTGACAGCGTCGTCCGCCCCCGCCCCGCCCTCGCGCCACCGTGCCTTCGAATGAGAGGCGACCCATCATGCCCCTGCATGTCCCCCCGGCTCCCGCGCCCGCCCTGCGCTCCGTCCTCACCGCCCTCTCGTCTCCCACCGCGGTCCGCGAGGCCCGGACCCCGTCCCTGCTCGGCGCCCAGGGACCCGCCACGCCCGAACTGCCGCTGCCCGTGCATGTCCTGGACCGGATCACGGCGGAGGGCGTGGCGGTGACGCGGCTGACCGGGTGGCGGTTCCTGATCCGCTGTGGCGACCGCGCGGTGGCGGCGGCGGAGACCATGCTGACCCCCGACGGATGGGCGTTCTCGCACTTCTTCGAGGGCCCCTACGTCGCCTCGACCGAGCACGCGCTGCGTCAGGCCGAGTCGGTGCCCCAGGCCTACCAGCCGCGTCTGCTGTCGGTCCCCGGGCTCTACATGCTCACGCTGTGGCTGCACGGCGACCGCACCGCGGACGCCGCCGCCGGACACCCCGCGGCCACCGACCTGCTGGTGCCGCTGGCGCCGGCCCCGCCCGGCATCGCGGCCCACCGGCCGCACCGGGTCGCCGAGCTGCTGCCGGTTCTCACCCACCGGGTGACGCCGACCCGGCTGCTGCGCTCCCCCGCCTGACCGGCCTCTCCCGTCGGCCGCCTCCCGACCCGAGCGGACTAGCCATATAAGGCCATGCCGAACCATCCGAAGTGACAGTGCAGTTGAGCTGAACCGTCCGCGCGGGTGACGCGTCATCAACCAGTGAGAAGCGGTGCTGCGAAATACCTGCGGATCGAGGCCCGTAGGGCAACACTGGGTTCGGACCGACTTAAACAACGGGGGGCGGCCATGAACGAAGCTTCACGCCGCAGGACAGACAAGACAGCGACCTCACCCGACTCAACAGACCGAGAGACCCCACTCATGTGTCAGCACCAGCCACCGTGTCCGTCAGTCGACTCCGCCGACCGGGAATCCGCCCGCCTCGTGGCGCACCACCCGGAGCAGGGCTGGAGCCTGCTGTGCAACGGCGTCGTCCTCTTCGAGGACACCGGTGAGCTCCTGCCGGACGGCCAGGTCATCGCCCCGCACCGCCCTGTCGGCGCGGGTCTGATGAGCGCCGCCTGAGCACAGGCCGGGCGGGGTGACTCCACTCCGCCCGGTGATTCGCGGGGCCGGCCCGCAGACATCCTCTGCGAACCGGCCCTGACGCGTGTCCGGCTTCCGCTCGTCGTGCCATGCCGTCACATGCCGACGCTCCCGCTCAGCCCTTCGTCACGAGCTCCTCGAGGGCGATGTTCAGTGCGAGGACGTTGACCCGCGGCTCGCCGATGAAGCCGAGGGTGCGGCCCTGGGTGTGCCGGTCGACGAGCCCCCGTACCTTCGCGACGGACAGGCCGTTCTCCCGGGCGACCCGGGGCACCTGCAAGTCGGCGTAGTCCGGTGAGATGTCCGGGTCCAGTCCAGAGCCGGAGGAGGTCACCGCGTCGGCGGGGATCTCGGACCGCTCGACGGGGTGGCCGGGGACCGAGTTGTCCTCGATGACGGCGGCCTGCGCCGCCCTCACCTGCTCGACCAGCTCCGGATTGTCGGCGGCCCGGTTGGTGGCGCCGGACAGGATCAGCCGGTACCGGGTGTTGAGGGTGTTCTCCCCCAGACCGTTGGCCGGGCGGCCCTGGAACCACTTCAGGTCGCGTTCCGGAGTCTCCTGCCCCGGTTCCAGCGGCAGGTTGTACGACTGCCCGATCAGCGACGACCCCACCACGCGGCCGTCGGCCGAGACTTCCGAGCCGTTCGCCTTGCCGTTGAACAGGGCCTGGGCGACTCCCGTGACCGCCAGTGGGTAGATGACGCCCGTCACCAGGGTCAGCACGAGGAGGGCACGCAGGCCGGCCCCGAGCAACCGCGCGGTGTTCGATACCGAGTTGTTCATGGCGGTCAACCGATTCCGGGGATGAGGGACAGGAGCATGTCGATGATCTTGATGCCGACGAAGGGGGCGACCAGTCCGCCCAGGCCGTAGACCGCGAGGTTGCGCCGGAGCATCCGGTCCGCGCTCATCGGCTTGTACCGCACACCGCGCAGGGCGAGCGGCACCAGCACGACGATGATCAGCGCGTTGAAGACGACCGCCGACAGGATCGCCGAGTCCGGCGAGGACAGCCGCATGATGTTGAGCTTGTCCAGGCCGGGGTAGACCGCCGCGAACAGCGCCGGGATGATCGCGAAGTACTTGGCGACGTCGTTGGCGATGGAGAACGTGGTGAGCGCGCCCCGCGTGATGAGGAGCTGCTTGCCGATCTCGACGATCTCGATGAGCTTCGTCGGGTTGGAGTCGAGGTCGACCATGTTGCCGGCCTCCTTGGCGGCCGACGTGCCCGTGTTCATCGCCACGCCGACGTCGGCCTGCGCGAGCGCGGGCGCGTCGTTGGTGCCGTCGCCGGTCATCGCGACCAGCTTGCCGTCGGCCTGCTCGCGCTTGATCAGGGCCATCTTGTCCTCGGGCGTGGCCTCCGCGAGGAAGTCGTCGACGCCTGCCTCGTCGGCGATCGCCTTGGCCGTCAACGGGTTGTCGCCCGTGATCATCACGGTCCTGATGCCCATGCGCCGCAGCTCCTCGAACCGCTCCCGCATGCCCTGCTTGACGACGTCCTTCAGATGGACCACGCCGAGGACGCGGGCTCCGTCGCCGTCCTCCACGGCGACCAGCAGCGGCGTTCCGCCCGCCGCGGAGATGGCGTCGGCCAGCCGTTCCGTCTCCTCGGCGACCTGGCCGCCGCGCTCGCGCACCCAGGCCGTCACCGACCCGGCCGCTCCCTTGCGGATCCTGCGGCCGTCGACGTCCACGCCGGACATGCGGGTCTGCGCGGTGAAGGAGATCCATTCGGCGCCGGTCAGCTCGCCCTGATGCCGCTCGCGCAGCCCGTACCCCTCCTTGGCGAGGACGACGACCGAGCGGCCCTCGGGGGTCTCGTCGGCCAGTGAGGAGAGCTGGGCGGCGTCCGCCACCTGCGCCTCCGTCGTACCGCGCACCGGCACGAACTCGGCCGCCTGACGGTTGCCGAGCGTGATCGTGCCGGTCTTGTCCAGCAGCAGCGTGGAGACGTCGCCGGCCGCCTCGACGGCACGGCCCGACATCGCCAGCACGTTGCGCTGGACCAGGCGGTCCATGCCCGCGATGCCGATCGCGGAGAGCAGGGCACCGATCGTGGTCGGGATCAGGCAGACCAGCAGGGCCACCAGGACGACCATCGTCAGTTCGGTGCCCGCGTAGTCCGCGAGCGGCGTCAGCGTGGCGCAGGCCAGCAGGAAGACGACGGTCAGCGAGGCGAGCAGGATGTTCAGCGCGATCTCGTTAGGGGTCTTCTGGCGTGCCGCGCCCTCGACCAGGCTGATCATCCGGTCGATGAAGGTCTCGCCCGGCTTTGTGGTGATCCTGACGACGACGCGGTCGGAGAGGACCTTCGTCCCGCCGGTGACGGCGCTGCGGTCGCCGCCCGACTCGCGGATGACGGGCGCCGACTCACCGGTGATGGCCGACTCGTCGACCGAGGCGACACCCTCGACGACGTCGCCGTCGCCCGGTATGACGTCTCCGGCCTCGCAGACCACCAGGTCGCCGACGCCCAGCTCGGTGCCGGGGACCGCGCTCCCGTCCACCCGGCGGGCGACCGTGCCGGTCTTGGCCCTGCGCAGCGTGTCGGCCTGGGCCTTGCCCCGGCCCTCGGCGACGGCCTCCGCCAGATTGGCGAAGAGCACGGTCAGCCAGAGCCAGGCGCTGATGGTCCAGCCGAACCAGTCCCCGGGGTCAGTGAAGGAGAAGGCGGTGGTCAGCACCGAGCCGATCCACACCACGAACATCACCGGCGACTTGGCCATCGCCCTCGGATCGAGCTTGCGGAACGCCTCGGGCAGCGACGCGACCAGTCGCGCGGGTTCGAAGAGCCCCCCGCCGACACGGCCCTCGGAGGACGGGCGGCCGGTGGGTATGCCGCTGTGCGGCGCCCGGTTCTCGGTGGCGGCGGTGGAAGTGGCTGTGGACATGGAGTCCTCGTGCTTCTGTGTACGAGCGGTCATCACGCCAGCCCTTCGGCCAGCGGGCCCAGGGCCAGCACCGGGAAGTAGGTGAGACCGACGATGATCAGGATCGCGCCCACCAGCAGGCCGGTGAACATCGGCTTCTCGGTGCGCAGGGTGCCCGCGGTCGCCGGCACCGGCTGCTGCCCGGCCAGCGAGCCGGCCAGCGCCAGGACGAACACCATCGGCAGGAAGCGGCCGAGCAGCATCGCGAGCCCGGTCGTGGTGTTGAACCAGTCGGTGTTCGCGTTCAGGCCGGCGAATGCCGAGCCGTTGTTGTTCGCGGCGGAGGTGAAGGCGTACAGCACCTCGGAGAAGCCGTGGGCGCCGGGGTTGAGCATCGAGTTCGGCGGCGTCGGCAGGGCCATGGACAGCGAGGTGAACACCAGCACCAGCGCCGGAGTGATCAGGATGTAGACGGCCGCCAGCTTGATCTCGCGGGGGCCGATCTTCTTGCCGAGGTACTCCGGTGTGCGCCCGACCATGAGCCCCGCGATGAACACGGCGATGATCGCCATGATCAGCATGCCGTAGAGACCGGAGCCGACACCGCCGGGCGCGATCTCGCCCAGCATCATGCCCAGCATGGTGATGCCGCCGCCGAACCCGGTGTACGACGAGTGGAAGGAGTCGACGGCACCGGTGGAGGTGAGCGTCGTGGTCACCGCGAAGATCGACGAGCCGCCGACCCCGAAGCGCAGTTCCTTGCCCTCCATCGCGCCGCCGGCCGCCTGCAACGCGGGCCCCTGGTGGGCGAACTCGGTCCACATCATGAGGCCGACGAAGCCGACCCAGATGGTGGCCATGGTCGCGAGGATCGCGTAGCCCTGGCGCACCGAGCCGACCATGACGCCGAAGGTCCGGGTCAGGGAGACCGGGATGAGCAGGATCAGGAAGATCTCGAACAGGTTGGTGAACGGCGTCGGGTTCTCGAAGGGGTGCGCGCTGTTGGCGTTGAAGTAGCCGCCGCCGTTGGTGCCCAGCTCCTTGATGACCTCCTGCGAGGCGACGGCCCCGCCGTTCCACTGCTGCGGGCCGCCCAGGAACTGGCCGACCTCGTGGATACCGGAGAAGTTCTGGATGACTCCGCAGGCGACCAGCACGAGCGCGCCGAGGACGGCCAGTGGCACCAGCACGCGGACGACCCCGCGCACCAGGTCCGACCAGAAGTTGCCCAGCTCCCCGGTGCGAGCGCGGGCGAAACCCCGCACGAGGGCGACGGCCACCGCCATGCCGACCGCCGCGGAGACGAAGTTCTGCACGGCGAGACCGGCGGTCTGCACGACGTGCCCCATCGTCTGTTCGCCGTAGTACGACTGCCAGTTGGTGTTGGCCACGAACGACGCGGCGGTGTTGAAGGCCTGCGCCGGCTCCACCGAGTCGAAGCCGAGCGAGCCCGGCAGGACGCCTTGGACGCGCTGGAGCAGGTAGAGGAAGAGGACACCGGCGAAGGAGAAGGCGAGCACGCCGCGCAGGTACGCGGTCCAGCGCATCTCCGTGTCCGGGTCGGCACCGATGCCCTTGTAGATCCACTTCTCGACCCGCAGGTGCCTGGGGGAGGAGTAGATCCGGGCCATGTGGTTGCCCAGTGGGGCGTGCACGACAGCCAGAGCGCCGATGAGGGCGAGCATTTGGAGCACGCCGGCGGTTACGGGACCCATGGGTACTCTCAGAACCTCTCCGGGAAGATCAGGGCGAGGACGAGATAGCCCAGCAGGGCGACGGCCACGAACAGGCCGACGATGTTCTCGGCGGTCACAGCTTCGTCACCCCCTTGGCGACGAGAGCCACCAGCGCGAAGACCGCGATCGTGGTGACGACGAAGGCCAGATCGGCCATCGTGAGCTCCTGGAGTGGGTTCGGTTGCGACTGGGACGCTTCGAGCAAAGCCCCTGCCGCGACCGGAAGCGACCACCGTTGACGGGTCCCATACGGCGGCCCGTGCCGCTTTGACGGATCTCTTACGAGGGTGCCGTGGGTGATCACGGCGCGGTCCAGGCCGAGCGTCATCTCACCCAGGCCGGCCATCTCCGTCCTCCGCGGAGACCGACGCCGGATCGCGTCATACCCGACGGTCGGCCCCGCGTCACCACCACTTCCTTGCGGCGCCCTATCGTGACCGGCATGCAGTCCTACACGATCGGCCAGGCGGCGCGGCTGCTCGGCGTCAGTCCGGACACCGCCCGCCGCTGGGCCGACGCGGGCCGGATCACCACCCACCGCGACGAGGGCGGGCGGCGGCTCGTCGACGGGCGCGACCTGGCCGCGTTCTCGGTCGGCCTGGCCCGGTCCGGCGGCGCCGACGAGGAGACGCCGTACACCTCGGTCCGCAACGCCTTCCCCGGCATCGTGACCGCGATCAAGCTCGGCGACGTGGCGGCCCAGGTCGAGATCCAGGCCGGCCCGCACCGGCTCGTCTCCCTGCTGACCCGGGAAGCGGTCGAGGAACTGGGCCTGGAGGTCGGCATGGAGGCCACCGCCCGCGTGAAGTCGACGAACGTCCATATCGACAGGGCCTGACCCGCAGCCACCGTCGGTCCGTATGAACGCACATGCCAGGCATTTCTCGGAACTGACTGGCTCATGCGATGCGACAGCAGACTTACCCCTCGCAGATGCGGAAGTATGATCGACGCAACGGAGAGCCCGCCGTGCGCCCGGCCGCCCAGCCCGGCCGCGGAGCCCGTCGGACTCCTGCCCAGACGCCGAGGGAGTCGCCCGTGATGACCCGTTCCGTGTGCAGGACCCGCCGCATCCGCCGGAGCCTGCGGGTGAGCGGTGCGGGAGCCGCCGCGCTGCTCGCCCTGAGCGCGTGCTCGTCGTCCTCCGGCTCGGACGCGGACTCGGACTCCGCGGGTTCCTCGTCGTCCTCCTCGCCGGAGGTCTCCGGCCAGGTCACCGTCTTCGCCGCCGCCTCACTCAAGGAGAGCTTCACGACGCTCGGTGAGCAGTTCGAGAAGCAGCACCCGGGCACCGAGGTCACCTTCAACTTCGCCGGCAGCGACACCCTCGCCGCCAGTGTCACCGGCGGCGCCCCGGCGGACGTGTTCGCCTCCGCCAGCCCCGGGACGATGGCCACCGTCACCGACGCCGGGGCCACGGATGGCGCGCCGTCCACCTTCGTGCGCAACCAACTGGAGATCGCCACCCTCCCGGGCAACCCCGACAAGATCACGTCCTTGAGGGACCTCACGGGCTCCGGGCTCAAGGTCGTGCTGTGCGACAAGTCGGTGCCATGTGGCGGCGCGGCACAGAAGGCGCTGGAGGCCGGCGGCCTCCGGCTCACCCCGGTCTCGTACGAGCAGGACGTCAAGGCCGCCCTGACCAAGGTCGAGCTGAAGGAGGCCGACGCCGCCGTCGTCTACAAGACCGACGTGAAGGCGGCCGGCGGCAAGGTGACCGGCGTGGACTTCCCCGAGTCGGCCAAGGCCGTCAACGACTACCCGATCACGCTTCTCAAGGAGGCTCCCAACGCCGAAGCGGGCAAGGCCTTCATCGAGCTGGTGAAGTCCGCCGAGGGGCAGCGGGTGCTGACCGCGGCCGGGTTCCGCACGCCATGAGGAAACCCGGCGTGCCCAGGACCGGCGCCCGCATGGTGCCGGTCCCCCTGCTGGTACCCGCCCTCGTCGGCCTGGCGTTCCTGCTGCTGCCCCTGATCGCCCTGCTGGTACGGGCACCGTGGCGCGACCTGCCCGGCCAGCTGGCCAGCCCGGAGGTGTGGCAGGCCCTGCGGCTGTCGCTGCTGTGCGCCACGTCGGCGACCGCGTTGAGCCTGGTCGTCGGCGTGCCACTGGCCTGGCTGCTGGCGCGCACGGAGTTCCCCGGCCGCGGTTTCGTCCGCGCGCTGGTGACCCTGCCACTCGTACTCCCCCCGGTGGTGGGCGGTGTGGCGCTCCTGCTGGCGTTCGGGCGCAACGGCGTCATCGGGCAGTGGCTGGACGCGTGGTTCGGGATCACGCTGCCGTTCACGACGACGGGTGTCATCCTCGCGGAGACATTCGTGGCGATGCCGTTCCTGGTCATCAGCGTGGAGGGCACCCTGCGCGCCGCCGACCCGCGCTTCGAGGAGGCCGCCACGACGCTGGGCGCCTCTCGCTTCACCGCGTTCCGCCGGGTCACGCTGCCGCTGATCGCGCCGGGCATCGCGGCGGGCGCCGTCCTGGCCTGGGCGCGGGCGCTGGGCGAGTTCGGGGCGACGATCACGTTCGCGGGCAACTTCCCGGGCCGCACCCAGACCATGCCGCTGGCGGTCTATCTCGCCCTGCAGAACGACCCGGCGGCGGCGATCGCCCTCAGCCTGGTGCTGCTGGCCGTCTCCATCGCCGTACTGGCCGGCCTCCGGGACCGCTGGATGAGGGCATCATGACCGGCTTGGGCGAGGCGTCCGACCGGCCGGACGGGGACGACACGACCGACACCGACGAACCGACCACCGCCGTGGACTCCACCGGCGGCCACGCGCCCGACGGCGGCCTCGACACCCGGCTCGTCGTGGACCGCGGCACGTTCCATCTGGACGTCGCGCTGACCGCCGCGCCCGGCGACGTCGTCGCCCTGCTGGGCCCCAACGGCGCCGGCAAGACCACCGCCCTGCGCGCGCTCGCCGGCCTCGTCCCGCTCGCCGACGGCCACCTGCGCCTCGACGGTGTCGCCCTGGACCGTACGCCGCCCGAGGCCCGCCCGGTCGGCGTGGTCTTCCAGGACTACCTGCTCTTCCCGCACCTCACCGCGCTCGACAACGTCGCGTTCGGTCCGCGCTGCCGGGGCGCGGGCAAGGCCGAGGCCCGGGCGCGGGCCACCGCCTGGCTGGACCGCATGGGCCTCGCCGACCACGCGGGCGCCAAGCCGCGCCGCCTGTCCGGCGGTCAGGCCCAGCGCGTCGCACTCGCCCGCGCCCTGGCCACCAACCCCCGGCTGCTGCTCCTGGACGAGCCCCTCGCGGCGCTGGACGCCCGCACGCGGCTGGAGGTGCGGGCGCAGCTCCGCCGCCATCTCGCCGACTTCGAGGCCGTGGCCGTGCTGGTCACGCACGACCCCCTGGACGCCATGGTGCTGGCCGACCGGCTGGTGGTGGTCGAGAACGGCAGGGTCGTCCAGGAGGGCGGCCCCGCCGACATCGCCCGCCGGCCGCGCACGGACTACATCGCGCAGTTGGTCGGCCTGAACCTCTACCGCGGGCGGGCCGACGGCCACACGGTCCGCCTCGACGCCGGTCCGGCCATCACCACCACCGAAGACCTCTCCGGTCCGGTCTTCGTGGCGTTCCCGCCGGGCGCCGTGACGCTGTACGCGGAGCGCCCCACGGGCTCCAGCGCCCGGAACCTGTGGCACTGCGAGGTCGCCGGACTGGAGACCCACGGTGACCAGATCCGTGTGGACCTCACCGGCGAACTCCCGCTCGCCGCCGACCTCACCACGGTGGCGGCGGCCGAGCTCGGCCTCCACCCGGGCGCACCGGTGTGGGCGACGGTCAAGGCGACGCAGACACACGCATACCCGGCATAGCGCCCCGATCGGGCTACGGTGCCCTCATGAGCCTGAGCATCCGCAACCAGCTCCCCGGCACCGTCACCGCCGTCAACCCGGGCGAGGCCATGGCGACGGTCAGGATCCGCCTCTCGGGCGGCCAGGACCTCACCGCGGCGATCACCCGGGAGGCCGCCGACGACCTCTCCCTCACCGCCGGGACCGAGGTCCGCGCCCTGGTGAAGGCCACGGAGGTGTCCGTGGCGACCGGCCGCGTCGAGGGCCTGTCCATCCGCAACCGGCTGGCCGGTACGGTCACCGCCCTCACCACCGGCGACGCCATGGCCTCCGTCCGGGTCGCCGTCGAGGGCGCCGAGCTGACCGCCGCGGTCACCCGGGAGGCCGCCGACGACCTGGGGCTGTCCGTCGGCGTTCCCGTCGTCGCGCTGGTCAAGTCGACGGAGGTGTCGCTGGCCACCGCGTGACTCACGGCGAGAGGCTCCGTGCAGGGCCGTCCCGGGCCCTGCACGGAGCCTCTCTCCCGTGCCGGCGGCTCAGTCCTCGTAGGCGTCCAGCGGCGGGCAGGAACAGACCAGGTTCCGGTCACCGAAGGCCTGGTCGACACGGCGCACCGGCGGCCAGTACTTCTCGGCGGCGGACACCCCGGCCGGGAAGACGGCCTCCTCGCGCGTGTACGCGTGGTCCCACTCACCGGCCAGCGCACCGGCGGTGTGCGGCGCGCCCCGCAGCGGGTTGTCGTCCGCGGACCAGGCGCCGGAGCCGACCTTCTCGATCTCCGCGCGGATGGCGATCATCGCCTCGCAGA
This sequence comes from Streptomyces sp. E2N166, assembly GCF_003671715.1. Classification (GTDB taxonomy): domain Bacteria; phylum Actinomycetota; class Actinomycetes; order Streptomycetales; family Streptomycetaceae; genus Streptomyces; species Streptomyces thinghirensis. The sequence continues at coordinate 1,088,236 of NZ_RAIF01000006.1, forward strand.
ACCGGTCCAGCTCGGCCAGGTCCTCGGACTCGGTCGGCTCGATCATCAGCGTGCCGGCCACCGGGAACGACATCGTCGGTGCGTGGAAGCCGTAGTCGATCAGCCGCTTGGCGACGTCGTCGACGCTCACGCCGGTCGCCTTGGTCAGCGGTCGCAGGTCGATGATGCACTCGTGCGCGACCAGCCCGCCGGGGCCGTTGTACAGCACCGGGAAGTGCGGCTCCAGGCGCTTGGCGATGTAGTTGGCGGAGAGCACCGCCACCTGCGTGGCGCGCTTGAGGCCCTCGCCGCCCATCAGCCGGACGTACGACCACGAGATCGGCAGGATGCCCGCCGAGCCCCACGGCGCCGCCGAGATCGGGCCGACGCCCGTCTGCGGACCGGCCGCGGGCTGCATCGGGTGGTTGGGCAGGTACGGCGCCAGGTGCGACCGTACGGCCACGGGGCCGACGCCGGGACCGCCGCCGCCGTGCGGGATGCAGAAGGTCTTGTGCAGGTTCAGGTGCGAGACGTCGCCACCGAAGTGACCGGGCTTGGCGAGGCCCACCAGGGCGTTGAGGTTCGCGCCGTCCACGTAGACCTGGCCGCCGGCGTCGTGCACCCGGGCGCAGATGTCGGCGACGTGCTCCTCGAAGACGCCGTGCGTGGAGGGGTAGGTGATCATCAGCACGGACAGCTCGTCGCGGTGCTTCTCGATCTTGGCGCGCAGGTCCTCGACGTCGATCTCGCCGTCCTCGGCGGTCTTGACGACGACGACCTTCATGCCGGCCATGACGGCGCTCGCGGCATTGGTGCCGTGCGCGGAGGACGGGATGAGGCAGACGGTGCGCTGGTCGTCGCCGTTGGCGCGGTGGTAGGCGCGTACGGCGAGCAGACCGGCGAACTCGCCCTGCGACCCGGCGTTCGGCTGGAGCGAGACCTTGTCGTACCCGGTGACCTCGGCGAGCCGCTCCTCCAGCTCCCGGATGAGGGTGAGGTAGCCCTGCGCCTGCTCGGCGGGCGCGAAGGGGTGCAGCTGCCCGAACTCGGACCAGGTGACCGGCTCCATCTCGGTGGTCGCGTTGAGCTTCATGGTGCAGGAGCCCAGCGGGATCATGCCGCGGTCCAGCGCGTAGTCGCGGTCGGCGAGGCGGCGCAGGTAGCGCAGCATCGCGGTCTCGGAACGGTGCTGGTGGAAGACGGGGTGGGTGAGGAAGTCGTCGGTGCGCAGCAGCGCCTCGGGGAGCGTCTCCTCGGTCGCCGCGTCCAGCGCCTCGATGTCGCCCTCGACGCCGAAGGCGTTCCACACGCCGCCGACCTGGGCGCGCGTGGTCGTCTCGTCGCAGGCGAACGACAGGTGGTCGGCGTCGACGAGCCGCAGGTTGATGCCGTTCCCGCGGGCGGCGTGGACGATCGCGTCGGCCCGGCCGGGCACCCGCACGGTGACCGTGTCGAAGTAGGCGCCGTGCACGACCTCGACGCCACCGGCCGCGAGACCCGCGGCGGTGATCGAGGCGTACCGGTGGGTGCGGCGCGCGATGGCCCGCAGCCCCTCGGGCCCGTGGTACACGGCGTACATGCCGGCCATCACGGCGAGCAGCACCTGCGCGGTGCAGATGTTGCTGGTGGCCTTCTCGCGGCGGATGTGCTGCTCGCGGGTCTGCAGGGCGAGGCGGTAGGCCTTGTTGCCGTCGGCGTCCACGGAGACGCCGACCAGGCGGCCGGGCAGGCTGCGGGCGAACTTCTCGTGCACCGCCATGTAGCCGGCGTGCGGCCCGCCGAAGCCCATCGGCACACCGAAGCGCTGCGTCGTGCCGATGGCGATGTCGGCGCCCAGCTCGCCGGGCGAGGTGAGCAGCGTGAGGGCGAGCAGGTCGGCGGCGACGGTGACCAGGGCGCCGAGTTCGTGCGCCCGGTCGATCACCGGCTTGATGTCGCGTACGGCACCGGAGGCGCCGGGGTACTGGATCAGGACGCCGTTGATCTCCCGCTCGGCGACCTCGGCCGGGATGCCGTCGCTCAGGTCGGCGACGACGACCTCGACGCCGGTCGGCTCCGCGCGGGTCTGGATCACGGCGATGGTCTGCGGCAGGGCGTCCGCGTCGACCAGGAAGAGGCCCTTCTTGTTCTTGCCCATGCGCCGGGAGAGGGCCATCGCCTCGGCGGCCGCGGTGCCCTCGTCGAGCAGCGAGGCGCCGGAGGTGGGCAGGCCGGTGAGCTCCGCGACCATCGTCTGGAAGTTCAGCAGGGCCTCGAGACGGCCCTGGGAGATCTCCGGCTGGTACGGCGTGTACGCGGTGTACCAGGCCGGGTTCTCCATGACGTTGCGCAGGATGACCGGCGGGGTGAAGGTGCCGTAGTAGCCGAGGCCGATCATGGAGTCGAGGACCTGGTTGCGGTCGGCCAGGGAGCGCAGTTCGGCCAGCACCTCGGCCTCGGAGCGCGCACCGGGCAGGTCCAGCGCGTCTGCGTTCTTGATCACATCCGGCACCGCGGCGGCCGTCAGCTCGTCGAGCGAACCGTAACCGACCTGCGCGAGCATCTTGGCCCGAGCCTCGTGATCGGGGCCGATGTGGCGCTGCTCGAACGGCATTGCCTGTTCGAGTTCGGAGAGCGGGGTGCGATGGGCGGTCATTGCGGAGGCCTCCTGGTCTGACGACCTTCGAGGGGCACCACGGCGCGGGTACCCGTACGGCCTCCCCCTCTGTCATCTCGACCTGAGAGCTTCACCGGGCGGGCCCGAGGGCGCTCCCGGCTTTCACCGTCGGTGAGAGCGGAAGCCGTCGACACCCGCCCTGCTTTCCAGAGTGACCTCGTCCGTGCGGTACGTGAGCCTGAGAGATTCCGGGGAGGATTTGCTCCTTCGGCGCCTCCGATGATGTCCGGAGGACTCTCCCGCACGGGGTCAGCAGCCGTTTGCCAGCGTACCAGCGAGGCCGACGCACGAACCTTCGAGTGGCCGACCGGCCAAATGTACTCTTTTGTAGTACTACGGATGATTTCGGCGGCTGGTGGGTCGGCTGGTGCGCGACCCCAGTGCGACCAAGTGGAGGGCCCGTGCGTACCGACATCGACCCGCGCAACCTGATCGGCCGCAAGGCGTTCGACCGCAACGGCACCCGGATCGGCACCGTCGACGAGGTCTATCTCGACGACGCCACCGGCGTCCCCGAGTGGGCGGCCATACGCACCGGCCTGTTCAGCCGGGACGCCTTCGTGCCCCTGGAGCCGAGCGAGCTGCTCGACGGCACCTTGCGCGTGCCCTTCGACCGGGCCCTGATCAAAGAGGCCCCCGACTTCGGCGTCGGCCGCCACCTCTCGCCGGAACAGGAACTCCAGCTCTACCACCACTACGGTCTCGACGTAGCCGCTCCTCCCCCGCTCCCCGACCGCGACTTCGGCAAGCTGGCGGGCCAGGGCAAGGAAGAGGGCTGACGCCGTCTGCTTCCTGCGACCCGATCCGCCGGGCAGGGCGAGGTCCTAGCCGGAGGCCTGACGCGCCGACCCCGCCGGGCCGGTCCCCGCGTCGGTCTCCCCGCCGAGGTCCGGGCCGGCCTCCGTGGTCGCCGGCCCGCCCTCCCCGGGTCTTCGCGGCACGGCCGGGACCAGCGGCAGCGGTTCCGCCGGCGCCAGATGCGGGTCGTCCACCGGGAAGGTCCGCACCCGGCCGGGCTCCGAGTACGGCGTCTCGAAACGCACGGTCACCCGCCCCAGCCCGCTGCCCTGCACCCACCCGTGTCCGTACTCCACGTGGCGTACGTCGTGCCCCGACGGCCACCGGCGCTCGGGGGCGGGGGCCGGCCGGTCCTCCCGCACGGGCTCGGCGTCGGGCTCCTCGGCGACTTCCTGGACACGCTCCCCCGCCGCCTGTGCGAACAGGTCCTCCTGCGTGTAGTCGGCGAGCCCGCTGACGCCGACCCCGAGCAGCCGCACGCCGCCGGTGGTGTCCACGGAGTCCAGCAGCCGGGCCGCGGCCTCCCGCACCACCCCCGGGTCGTCCGTGGGCCCGCGCAGCGTCTCGGAGCGCGTCAGCGTGGAGAAGTCGTACCTGCGCACCTTGAGCACGATGGTCCGCCCGGACAGCCCGGAGCCGCGCAGCCGCCGCACGCACCGGTCGGCCAGCCGCCCCACCTCCACGCCGACCCGCACCCGGTCGTGGATGTCCACGTCGTAGGTGTCCTCGACCGACACCGACTTGGTCTCCCGTTCGGCCACCACGGGTCGCTCGTCGAGGGCCAGGGCCATGGCGTACAGGGCATGCCCGTGCGCCTTGCCCAGCAGCCGTACGAGCTCGTCCTCGCCCGCCTCGGCGATGTCGCCCACCGTGGTGATCCCGGCCCGCCGCAGATGGTCTCCCGTGGCCGGTCCCACGCCGGGCAGCGTCCGCACGGTCATCGGCTCCAGCATGGTCCGCTCCGTCCCCGGCGGGATCAGGACCAGCCCGTCGGGTTTGGCCTCCTCCGACGCGATCTTGGCGAGCATCTTGGAGGCTGCCAGCCCCACGGAACCGGTGAGGCCGGTGACGGCGCGGATGTCCGTGCGCAGCTTCGTGCCGGCCAGCCGCGCCGACTCCGCGTCCCAGGCCGCCCCGCCGGCCTCCAGATCCACGAAGGCCTCGTCCAGGCTCAGCGGCTCCACCAGCGGCGACAGCCCGCGCAGCAACCGCATCACCTGCTCGCTGATCGACCGGTAGAGCTCGAAGCGCGGGACCAGGTACGCGGCGTTGGGTGCCAGCCGCCGGGCCTGGCCCATGGGCATCGCCGAGTGGACGCCGAAGACCCGCGCCTCGTACGAGCAGGTGGCGACCACACCCCGTGGTCCGAGGCCGCCCACCACGACGGCCTTCCCGCGCAGGCTCGGCTTGGACGCCTGCTCCACCGAGGCGAAGAAGGCATCCATGTCGAGATGCAGGATCGTGGGCGCGGTTCTCACATCTCCGATGCTGCCCTACGCCACTGACAAAGCCCCGTCCCAGCAGGGGGTGCGCCGGGTTCGGCGGTGTTCAGACCGCCCGGTTGCGCCGCCGCGCCAGCTCGTCCGCCGGATTGTGTCCGACCAGGGTCTCCCCCGTGTCGATCCGCTCCCCGTGCAGCTGCGACAGCGCGCCCTCCACATCCCGCCAGACCACGCCGACGGCGATCCCGAAGATGCCCTGACCGCCCTGGAGCAGGGCGTGCACCTCGTCGGGCGAGGTGCACTCGTAGACCGTGGCCCCGTCACTCATCAGTGTCATCCGCTCCAGGTCACGAAAACCGCGCTCCCTGAGATGCTGGACGGCGGTGCGGATGTTCTGCAGTGACACACCGGTGTCGAGGAAGCGCTTGACGATCTTCAGCACGACCACGTCGCGGAAGCTGTACAGACGCTGCGTCCCGGAACCGTGCGCGGGTCTCACACTGGGCTCGACGAGGCCCGTACGAGCCCAGTAGTCGAGCTGCCGGTAGGTGATACCGGCGGCCGCGCAGGCCGTCGGTCCGCGGTAGCCGATCTGCTCGGACGTCATGGACGTCGCCCCTCCGCTGCTCGGGACGGCAGCCGGTCGCTGCGGAACAGGGTCGGCCGCCACACCGTGCTGGGGATGCCCCCCGCCGGCGCGGAGCCGAGAGCTCGTGGGAGGGTACGGACCGCTTGCCCCGAGGCTCTGCCCGGGGCCACCCCCAGCCGTACCGTCGCCGCTGATTCTCACGCCGACCTCCGTCCTTGACCTGCCTCCTCGACGGTAGGCAGTCACCAAGGGTGCGTCAACGATCGCCACACTCGGCACGCCGAGTGATAATCACCCTACGAGTGGTTTCGCGTGCCCAACCGCGGGGAAAGGCTAGCCGAATGTGCCCGGAAAGGGGCCGCGCGGCACCCTGGATCGCTCGGGTCCCCGCGCCTCACTGGTTACTGGTCCCGAAGTCCTCCGGCGAGATCTGGTCGAGGAACTCGCGGAACTTCTCCACCTCGTCCTCCTGCTCGTCCGGGATGGCGATGCCCGCGTCGTCGAGCACCGTGTCGCTGCCGTAGATCGGCGTTCCGGTGCGCAGAGCCAGCGCTATGGCGTCGGACGGCCGCGCACTCACCTCGACGCCGCTCGCGAAGACCAGCTCGGCGTAGAAGACCCCGTCACGCAGGTCCGTGATGCGTACTTCCGTGAGCTCCTGGCCGACGGCTTCCAGTACGTCCTTGAACAGGTCGTGCGTCAGCGGCCGTGCGGGAGCCATGCCCTGCTGGGCGAAGGCGATCGCCGTCGCCTCCCCCGGCCCGATCCAGATGGGGAGGTAACGGTCGCCCCCCACCTCGCGCAGCAGCACGATCGGTTGGTTGGAGGGCATCTCTACCCGGACACCTACGACATCGAGCTCGTTCACACAGCAACCCTAGGCCGTGCCCGGGACATTTGGGTAGTCGGGCCGGGGTCGGGGTGGGCGTTCGGGGCTCCGAGCACGCCCGTTTCAGGGCAGCCGCACGCCGAGGGCGGTCTGCACCAACGCCGCGTGCAGCCTCACCGCCAGCCCCGCCAGCTCCTTGGTGCGGGCTTCCGCGTGTGCCCTGGTCTGGGGGTTGCGGTGACGCCTCAACGGGGCCACCACCTGGTCCACGAGCCCGGCCTCCCGGTCGGCGGCGGCCTTCATCACCCGCAGGTGCCGCGGTTCGATACCGAACCGCCCCAGCTCCACCACCAGTGAGGCCACGGTGACCGCCTCGGCGTCGTACGCTCCGTCCGGCAACGGAGCGAGGAGCCCGTACGACTCCCACTCCTTCAGCTCCTGGTCGCCGATCCGGGCCGCGGCGAGCAGCTCGTCCCGCCCGATCCGGGCCGCCGTGGGGCCCTCGGAGGGCTCCGGTACGGCCTCCCCGCCCCGCTGCCGGCCCAGCGTCGGCAACGGCACGGCCTCGCCGCGTTCCATCGCGTCCAGGTGCTCGCGGATCACCTTCAGCGGCAGATAGTGGTCCCGTTGCATGCGCAGCACCTGGCCGAGGCGCTCGACGTCGTGTGCGCTGAACTTGCGGTACCCGGCCGGGGTCCGCCGCGGCTCGACGAGGCCTTCCGACTCCAGAAACCGGATCTTGGAGATGGTGACGTCGGGGAACTCGTCGCGCAGCGCGTTCAGCACAGCGCCGATGCTCATCAGCCCACTGTCCGTGGCGGCGGTGCCGTGCCCGGCACCGCCGCTCGGTGTTTGAAGCATGGACCTTCCCTGGAGGTTCCCCGGGCGGTGCCCGGGGGCGGGTCAGTAACCCCGCTGGCTCGCGTAGAAGACCAGCCGGTACTTGCCGATCTGCACCTCGTCCCCGTTCGACAGGGCGACCTGGTCGATGCGCTCGCGGTTGACGTACGTGCCGTTCAGGCTGCCGACGTCGGCCACCGTGAACGATCCGTCCGGACTGCGGCGGAACTCCACGTGCCGGCGCGAGACCGTCACGTCGTCCAGGAAGATGTCGCTCTGCGGATGACGCCCGGCGGTGGTCAGCTCACCGTCCAGCAGGAAACGGCTGCCGGAGTTCGGACCGCGGCGTACCACCAGGAGCGCCGAACCGAGCGGCAGCGCGTCGACCGCCGCCTGCGCCTCGGGAGAGAGCGCCGGCATCGCCGTCTGGCCGGTGACCTCGGCGTCGTACGCCTCCAGGCCGGAGATGGAGATCGTGGAGGTCGTCTCGGACGCACGCTCCGGAACCGCCCCGGCACGCAGCGGCGCGCCGCAGTTGGAGCAGAAGCGGCTGTTCTCCGCGTTGCGGTTACCGCACCTCGTGCACACCAGGGCCGACATGGACGGATCCTCCTGCCGAGGCTGCCCCGCCGGGGCATTCGACGCGTACGGACCGGGGGCAAACCCTCCACCCGTAGTTGACGGTTGCCCGAAACCTATGTCGCCGGACTGCGCAGGGTCAACAGACGGCGCGCCCTGACCACCGGAAATGCCACCGCCCGGACCAGCCACCTGGTCCCGGAACATCGGGCGCCCGCCCTCCGCATCAGGCTGCGCCCGATGGCGAGCGGTCGCGTTCTCGCGACCCTCTCGCGCGCTCTTGCCGAACAACTTCGCAAACAACTTCACGGGCGATTCCCCTTGACCGAAACAGACCCGCCCGTGGGGCAGGACGAACCCTGACTGACCGTACTGACCGACCCGGACACCTTCACAACGTCCGTCTCCACCAGACAGTTTCCACCACGCACCACCCAATCGGTGCGCCGACCCCCCGCAACCTCATGCCCTCGCCGGTCGCCCCCCATGCACCACCGGTTCACTGGGAGGACGACCGAGCGTAGTCAGGCCGCTTCACCGCTCGCAAGGCGTCCACGACGATCTTGCTCGACCGCTCAACGGTAACGGTGGCCTGTTCCTTCTCCAGAGTCTGCACGACACCTCCAGGAATGTTGAGAGCCGGTTCGAGGTCCTGCGGCTTGCCGATGACCTGGAAACGATAGGGCGCTTTGATCTTGTTCCCGTCGACGCTCACGGTCTCGTCGGAGTCCGCGAGGTACGTGCCGGCGACCACCCGTACGCCGTTCACCTGGATCGCCTCCGCGCCCGCCGCGCGCAGCTCCTGTATCGCGTCGAGCAGCATGTCCGCCTCGACCGCCCCCTTCGTGTCCTCGATCGTCACCGTGATGCCGGGCCCCTGCGCGGCCACGGTGCCCGCGAGAACGCCGAGTTGCCGCTCCTTCTCGAGCGTCTGCTTGCGGGCCTCTTCTGCCTGGTCGGAGCTGTTCTCCAGCTCGTCGCGCTGCTTCTCGAGGCCCTGCTTCTCGTCTTCAAGACGCTGAGTGCGGTCGTCCAGTTCATCGAGGATGCGGACCAGATCCTCCTGCCGGGCGCCGCGCAGCGCGTCGTCGCTGTCGCTGTTCGACGCCACCTGGACCGCCAGGCCGAAACCGAGACCGAACAGGAGGAGGGCGACGATGAGTTGGGCCCGGGTGAGGCGCGGCGGCCAAAGCCCCTTGAAGAGCCGCTGCCTACCGGTCAGTCCCGGCGCCGGATCGGACCGCCGCTCCGGTTGCTCCTCGGCCGCTGCGTCGGCGGCCGGGGCCTTGACCGCCCGGGGCTCCGCCGGCGGCGCCGGTGGCACCTCGTCCGGCAGCTCCTTGCGCAGCCTGTCAGCGCTCTGCTCGTCGTGGTCGCTCATCGGCCTCACGCCCGGAAGACGTGGCGTCGGATCGCCGCTGCGTTGGAGAAGATCCGGATACCGAGCACGACCACCACGCCGGTGGACAGCTGGGCCCCGACGCCCAACTTGTCGCCCAGGAACACGATCAGTGCGGCCACGACCACGTTCGACAGGAAGGACACCACGAAGACCTTGTCGTCGAAGATGCCGTCGAGCATGGCCCGCAGACCACCGAAGACGGCGTCGAGCGCCGCCACGACGGCGATCGGCAGATAAGGCTCGACGGCCGCCGGCACCTCGGGCCGGACCAACAGGCCGGCCACGACTCCCACGACGAGGCCCAGTACGGCGATCACGATGTGCCCTTCTCGGTTATCGGCTGTGCTGTACGTACGATCACGCTCGTCGCGGCCGGGAGCTCGAGGTCGTCCGCGACGGAGATGGCGGTCCGGATGCCGTAGTTCTCCTGGAGGGCGTGCAGGTACAGCCCGTCGACACTGTCCTGGAACCTGGCGCTGAGCCCCTCGCCGTCCCCCACCGCGAGCACCTTGTACGGCGGCACCAGCGGCCTGTTGTCGACCAGTATCGCGTCCCCCGCGGCCCTGATCGCGGACAGCGCTGTCAGCCGCTGCCCGTTGATGGAGATCGCCTCGGCCCCCGACTCCCACAGACCGTTGACCACACGCTGCATGTCCCGGTCCCGAACCCTGCCCGTGTCGGAGAACCCGGAGGTGCCGCGCGGCTGCCCGTCACCGCCCGTGCCGGTGCTCCTGGCGTCGTTCACCACGAGCTTCACACCCGGGCCGTGCACCTCGACCGCGCCCGACAGGACGCCCAACAGGTCGGAGCGGTCACTGTCGCCGTTCTTCTCGAGTGCCTCGCGCTGCCGCGCGCTCACGTCCTGACGCAGCTTGTCGACGCTCTCCTCGAGCTTGTCGGCCGTCGAGGTCTCGCCCTCGATGCGGTCGATGAGCTCTTCGCGCTCCTTGGCGACGGCCGGAGCCGCGACTCGCGCCTGGGCCGCACCGACCGTGACGACCAGGGCGGCCATCACAAGCCCGGCGGCCAGTCCGAGCTTGGCGCGAAGGGTCTTGGGCATTCCGCCGGTGCCCTCGGCCTTCTTCCGCGCGGCGGCCTCGGCGTATCCGTCGTCGAGGCTGTGGTCCATGACGTTGGTGAGCAAGGACATGGACGCGTCCGGGCGCGCGGGCCGCGTGAATGTGCTCCGAACGGGGGGTTGCTGCGGCATGCCGCACATCGTCGCACGCCACGGCCGCTACCTCCGAATGGCCCCACCGGCGTGCCGGACAGGCCCCCTTGGGGACACTTGTCCGGCACGCACGAGTGCGACGATTCCCTAACGGCCCGCGCTGTCCACCACCGCGGACCACTCGTCGAGCAGCGCCTGCGCGGACGCGTCGTCGGGGCCCTCGGCCCACAGATGGGTGACCGCCTCGGCCGGGTCGGGCAGCACCATCACCCAGCGTCCGTCGGTCTCCACCACACGCACGCCGTCCGTGGTGTCCACGAAGCGGTCTCCGGCCGCCTCGACGACCCGCCGCATGACCAGGCCCTTGACCGCCCACGGAGTCGCCAGATCACGCTTCAGGACATGCGCCCGCGGGATCCGCGCGTCGATCTGGCTCAGCGTGAGCTGCGTCCGCGCCACCAGTCCGATCAGCCGCACGAACGCGGCCGTACCGTCGTAGACGCTGCTGAACTCCGGGACGATGAAGCCGCCCTTGCCGTCACCGCCGAAGATCGCGCCTTCCTCACCGCCGACCCGCGTCAGGTCGTCGGGCGAGGTGGTCGTCCACTCGACCTGGGTACCGTGGTAGGCCGCCACCTGCTCGGCGATCCTGGTGGTCGTCACCGGCAGTGCGACGCGGCCACTGCGCCGCTCGGCCGCGATCAGGTCGAGCATCACCAGCAGCGCACGGTCGTCCTCGATGATGCGGCCCTTCTCGTCGACGAGCGACAGCCGCTCACCGACCGGGTCGAAGCGCACACCGAACGCGGCCCGGGAGGACGCCACGATCTCCCCGAGGCGCACCAGCCCCGACCGCCGCATGTCGGCCGACTCGGTCGGCCTGGACTCGTCGAGACCTGGGTTGATGGTCAGCGAGTCGACACCCAGCTTCCCGAGCAGGCTGGGCAGTACCAGTCCCGAGCTGCCGTTGGACGCGTCCACGACCACCTTGAGCCCGGATTCGGCGATGCCCGTGATGTCGATGTTCCGCAGCAGCGACCCGGTGTACGAGTCGAACACGCTGGACGGGAAGTGCAGGTCCCCGATCTCTCCCGGGAACGCCCGCCGGTACTCCTGCCGCGCGAACACCCGGTCCAGCTTCCGCTGGCTGCCCTGCGACAGGTCGGCACCCTGTCCGTCGAAGAACATGATGTCGACGGAGTCCGGTACCCCGGGCGTGGTCCGGATCATGATGCCGCCGGCACTGCCCCGCGCGGTCTGCTGCCTCGCCACGGGCAGCGGTACGTTCTCCAGGTCCCGTACGTCGATGGCGCTGGCCTGCAGGGCCGAGATCACCGCCCGCTTCAGCGCGCGGGCACCACGCGAGTGGTCCCGGGCCGTGGTGACGGTGGAGCCCTTCTTCAACGTGGTCGCATAGGCGCCGGCCAGCCGCACCGCCAGTTCCGGCGTGATCTCCACGTTCAGGATGCCGGACACTCCTCGGGCGCCGAAGAGGTGCGCCTGGCCCCGGGACTCCCAGATGACCGAGGTGTTGACGAAGGCACCGGCCTCGATGGTCTTGAACGGGTAGACCCGGACGTTGCCCTGGATGATCGATTCTTCACCGACCAAGCACTCGTCCCCGATGACCGCGCCGTCCTCGATTCGCGCGGCACGCATGATGTCGGTGTTCTTCCCGACGACACAGCCCCGGAGGTTGCTGTGCGGCCCGACGTACACGTTGTCGGCAACTACGGCCTTGTGCAGGAAGGCACCGCTCTTCACGACGACGTTGGAGCCGACGACCGTGTGTTCCCGGATTTCGGCACCGGCCTCGACCTTGGCGTAGTCGCCGATGTAGAGGGGCCCGCGGAGCACGGCGTCGGGATGGACCTCGGCGCCCTCGGCCACCCAGACGCCGGGGGAGATCTCGAAGCCGTCGATGTCGACGTCGACCTTGCGCTCCAGTACGTCGGCCTGGGCCTTCACGTAGCTCTCGTGGGTGCCGACGTCCTCCCAGTAGCCCTCGGCGATGTAGCCGTAGACGGGCTTCCCTTCCTTCATCAGCTGCGGGAAGACGTCACCGGACCAGTCCACGGGCACGTCGGGATCGACGTAGTCGAATACCTCGGGCTCCATGACGTAGATGCCGGTGTTCACGGTGTCCGAGAAGACCTGACCCCAGGTCGGCTTCTCCAGGAACCGCTCGACCTTACCCTCTTCGTCGACGATGGTGATGCCGAATTCCAGGGGGTTGGGCACGCGTGTCAGACACACGGTGACGAGCGCGCCCTTTTCCTTATGGAAATTGATCAGGTCGGTGAGGTCGAAGTCGGTCAGGGCATCGCCGGAAATAACGAGGAACGCATCGTCCTTCAACGCCTCCTCGGCGTTCTTGACGCTTCCGGCGGTACCGAGTGGCTTCTCCTCATTGGCATAGGTGAGCTCCATTCCGAGCTCTTCGCCGTCACCGAAGTAGTTCTTGACCAGCGAGGCCAGGAACTGGACGGTGACGACGGTCTCGTTGAGACCATGCCTTTTGAGCAGCCTCAGAACGTGCTCCATGATCGGCCGGTTGACCACCGGCAGGAGCGGCTTGGGCATGCTTGAGGTCATGGGACGAAGGCGCGTGCCTTCGCCTCCAGCCATCACGACGGCCTTCATGTCGGAAGCGTCCTCCTCTAAGAGACGACGGATTGACCGACTTCACCCGACCAGCGTCCCGCACTTTTGCCGTGGGGGCCATCCGGCCGCTGAGGGCCGCACAATCGGTGAGTTCAGTCGGCCATGGTGTCCGCACGGACCAAACGGCGGACCTGTACCACGTAGAGAACACCTGCCCACCAGTACAGGGTTGTACCCCACCCGGCGAACGCCCATCCGAAAACAGCGGCGAGTGACGCGATCCACCCGCTTCCGTCACTGAGCAACAGCAGTGGGAAGGCGCACATGAGGTTGAAGGTGGCGGCCTTCCCCAGGAAGTTCACCTGCGGCGGGGGATAGCCGTGGCGTCGCAGGATGCCCACCATCACGAGCAGGACCGCTTCCCGGGCAAGCAGTACAAGAGTCAACCAAAGCGGGAGAATCTCACGCCAGGTGAGTCCCACCAGAGTGGAGAGAATGTAGAGCCGGTCGGCGGCGGGGTCCAGGAGGCGACCGAGGCGGCTGATCTGGTTCCAGCGCCGCGCGAGCTTGCCGTCCAGGTAGTCACTGATTCCGCTCAGGGCCAGCACCAACAGCGCCCAGCCGTCACTCTGCGGGCCGCCGAACTCGGGCCGCAGGATCAGCCACAGGAAGAGCGGTACGCCGGCGAGGCGCGCCATGCTGAGGATGTTCGGGATGGTGAGGACCCGGTCGGTCTGCACGCGGGTCTCCTGGACCTCCACGCGGGGGCCTCCTGGGGTGAAAGGGCCAATGGTGCTCCCTGACCTTACCTCAACGCAAAAAAGCTCTGGCTCTCGGGCTGCATGCCCAAGAGCCAGAGCTCTAAGAGGAGTTCGGCGGCGTCCTACTCTCCCACAGGGTCCCCCCTGCAGTACCATCGGCGCTGTAAGGCTTAGCTTCCGGGTTCGAAATGTAACCGGGCGTTTCCCCTACGCTATGACCACCGAAACACTATGAAACAGACAACCAGCACACCCCGTGGCCCGGGGCGGGTTGTTCGTGGTTTCAGAACCAACACAGTGGACGCGAGCAACTGAGGACAAGCCCTCGGCCTATTAGTACCGGTCACCTCCACACCTTGCGGTGCTTCCAGATCCGGCCTATCAACCCAGTCGTCTACTGGGAGCCTTAACCCCTCAAGGGGGTGGGAGTCCTCATCTCGAAGCAGGCTTCCCGCTTAGATGCTTTCAGCGGTTATCCCTCCCGAACGTAGCCAACCAGCCATGCCCTTGGCAGGACAACTGGCACACCAGAGGTTCGTCCGTCCCGGTCCTCTCGTACTAGGGACAGCCCTTCTCAAGACTCCTACGCGCACAGCGGATAGGGACCGAACTGTCTCACGACGTTCTAAACCCAGCTCGCGTACCGCTTTAATGGGCGAACAGCCCAACCCTTGGGACCGACTCCAGCCCCAGGATGCGACGAGCCGACATCGAGGTGCCAAACCATCCCGTCGATATGGACTCTTGGGGAAGATCAGCCTGTTATCCCCGGGGTACCTTTTATCCGTTGAGCGACGGCGCTTCCACAAGCCACCGCCGGATCACTAGTCCCGACTTTCGTCCCTGCTCGACCCGTCGGTCTCACAGTCAAGCTCCCTTGTGCACTTACACTCAACACCTGATTGCCAACCAGGCTGAGGGAACCTTTGGGCGCCTCCGTTACTCTTTAGGAGGCAACCGCCCCAGTTAAACTACCCATCAGACACTGTCCCTGATCCGGATCACGGACCCAGGTTAGACATCCAGCACGACCAGACTGGTATTTCAACGACGACTCCCCCTGAACTGGCGTCCAGAGTTCACAGTCTCCCAGCTATCCTACACAAGCCGAACCGAACACCAATATCAAACTGTAGTAAAGGTCCCGGGGTCTTTCCGTCCTGCTGCGCGAAACGAGCATCTTTACTCGTAGTGCAATTTCACCGGGCCTATGGTTGAGACAGTCGAGAAGTCGTTACGCCATTCGTGCAGGTCGGAACTTACCCGACAAGGAATTTCGCTACCTTAGGATGGTTATAGTTACCACCGCCGTTTACTGGCGCTTAAGTTCTCAGCTTCGCCCCACCGAAATGGAGCTAACCGGTCCCCTTAACGTTCCAGCACCGGGCAGGCGTCAGTCCGTATACATCGCCTTACGGCTTCGCACGGACCTGTGTTTTTAGTAAACAGTCGCTTCTCGCTGGTCTCTGCGGCCACCCCCAGCTCAGAGAGAAAATCTCATCACCAGGAATGGCCCCCCTTCTCCCGAAGTTACGGGGGCATTTTGCCGAGTTCCTTAACCATAGTTCACCCGAACGCCTCGGTATTCTCTACCTGACCACCTGAGTCGGTTTAGGGTACGGGCCGCCATGAAACTCGCTAGAGGCTTTTCTCGACAGCATAGGATCATCCACTTCACCACAATCGGCTCGGCATCAGGTCTCAGCCTAATGTGCGACGGATTTACCTATCGCACGGCCTACACCCTTACCCCGGGACAACCACCGCCCGGGATGGACTACCTTCCTGCGTCACCCCATCACTCACCTACTAACCGCTTGGTTCGGCGGCTCCACCACTTTCCTTTCCCCGAAGGGTCCGGAACGGCTTCACGGCCTTAGCATCACGATGCTCGATGTTTGACGCTTCACAGCGGGTACCGGAATATCAACCGGTTATCCATCGACTACGCCTGTCGGCCTCGCCTTAGGTCCCGACTTACCCTGGGCAGATCAGCTTGACCCAGGAACCCTTAGTCAATCGGCGCAAACGTTTCTCACGTTTGTATCGCTACTCATGCCTGCATTCTCACTCGTGAACCGTCCACAACTCGCTTCCGCGGCTGCTTCACCCGGCACACGACGCTCCCCTACCCATCACAGCCGGCGTTGGCCGTATTGCTGCAATGACACGACTTCGGCGGTACGCTTGAGCCCCGCTACATTGTCGGCGCGGAATCACTAGACCAGTGAGCTATTACGCACTCTTTCAAGGGTGGCTGCTTCTAAGCCAACCTCCTGGTTGTCTGTGCGACTCCACATCCTTTCCCACTTAGCGTACGCTTAGGGGCCTTAGTCGATGCTCTGGGCTGTTTCCCTCTCGACCATGGAGCTTATCCCCCACAGTCTCACTGCCGCGCTCTCACTTACCGGCATTCGGAGTTTGGCTAAGGTCAGTAACCCGGTAGGGCCCATCGCCTATCCAGTGCTCTACCTCCGGCAAGAAACACACGACGCTGCACCTAAATGCATTTCGGGGAGAACCAGCTATCACGGAGTTTGATTGGCCTTTCACCCCTAACCACAGGTCATCCCCCAGGTTTTCAACCCTGGTGGGTTCGGTCCTCCACGAAGTCTTACCTCCGCTTCAACCTGCCCATGGCTAGATCACTCCGCTTCGGGTCTTGAGCGTGCTACTGAATCGCCCTGTTCGGACTCGCTTTCGCTACGGCTTCCCCACCCGGGTTAACCTCGCAACACACCGCAAACTCGCAGGCTCATTCTTCAAAAGGCACGCAGTCACGAGACACCAAGCAAGCTTGATGTCCGACGCTCCCACGGCTTGTAGGCACACGGTTTCAGGTACTATTTCACTCCGCTCCCGCGGTACTTTTCACCATTCCCTCACGGTACTATCCGCTATCGGTCACCAGGGAATATTTAGGCTTAGCGGGTGGTCCCGCCAGATTC
>NZ_RAIF01000006.1:1107333-1118620 GCF_003671715.1 Streptomyces sp. E2N166
TTCCTTTGTACTCACCCGAGAGACTCTCTCAGGCTTTCCTCCGGGCGCTTCCCTTCGGTGTTTCCAACACTACCAGTGTTTCCCGGTGCTTCTGACCATCGTCCTGCAGGCATGCAGACGACGATCCAGCGATAGGATCTGACAAGTTGGGTTCCGCTGGGGCGAGGACGTCTTGCTTCGCGTCACTCAGCCTCAAGCAGGAGTAACGACTGTACACGGAGCCGTGGAACGGGTGCAAATCCGTGAGGACTGTGGTCTAGACCTCTAATCGGAACACTCATGCGGAACCGGTACTTCCTATGACATACCCTGCTGCACAGTGCGCCGTCCGGGACAGGCAGTGACGGCCCGTATACATCTCCGCCCCTGGGAGGCTTCCCATGACCACCGTCTCGTCCCCACTCGCAGGACGTGCCATCGGACTGGCCGCCGTGCCCGATCCCGTCTTCTCCGGGGCCATGGTCGGCCCGGGTACCGCCATCGACCCCGTGCGCGAGCCTTCCGAGGCGGTCGCGCCGGTGGACGGGGTCATCGTGTCGCTGCACCCGCACGCCTTCGTCGTGGTCGACGACAGTGGGCACGGTGTGCTGACCCATCTCGGCATCGACACCGTCCAGCTCAACGGTGAGGGCTTCGAACTGCTGGTGAACAAGGGCGACACCGTCGTGCGCGGGCAGGGCGTGGTGCGCTGGGACCCGGTCGCCGTCGAGGCCGCCGGAAAGTCGCCGGTCTGTCCGATCGTGGCCCTCGAAGCGACGGCCGAGGCCCTTACCGAGCTCCGTGAGGACGGCGAAGTGAAGGCCGGCGAGAGTCTCTTTCTCTGGAAGTGACGTCAGCGCCGTCGCATGACGGCTGATAGGACAACCACCGCGGCGGCGGGACCCGCCGCACTATCGGGACGGGTGAGATGGAGACAACGCTGCGAGGCGTCGGTGTGAGCCACGGTGTGGCGATCGGCGAGGTTCGGCACATGGGGACTGCTGTGCTCGAGCCCCCGGCAAAGCAGATTCCGGCCGAGGACGCGGAGCGCGAGCAGGGGCGCGCCCGCAAGGCCGTGGAGGCTGTGGCGGCCGATCTGATGGCGCGCGGCAATCTGGCGGGGGGCGAGGCCCAGGCCGTGCTCGAGGCGCAGGCCATGATGGCCCAGGACCCCGAGCTCATGGCTGACGTGGAGCGGCGGATCGCCGTCGGCAGCACGGCCGAGCGCGCGGTGTACGACGCCTTCGCCGCGTATCGCGCCCTGCTGGCCGGTGCCGGTGAGTACCTGGCCGGCCGCGTGGCCGATCTCGACGATGTGCGGAATCGTATCGTCGCCCGTCTGCTCGGGGTGCCGATGCCGGGCGTTCCGGACAGTGACGCGCCGTACGTCCTCATCGCGCGGGACCTGGCGCCCGCCGACACGGCGCTGCTGGACCCGACCCTGGTCCTCGGCTTCGTCACCGAGGAGGGCGGGCCGACCAGTCACAGCGCGATTCTCGCGCGGGCGCTCGGTGTGCCGGCCGTGGTGGCGCTTCCCGGCGCCGGTGAGCTGCCCGAGGGCACGGTCGTCGCCGTCGACGGCAGCACCGGTGAGATCTTCGTGAACCCCACCGACGAGAAGAAGGGGAAGCTGGAGGCGGAGGCGGCCGAGCGCAAGGCGGCGCTGGCCGCGTCGACGGGACCGGGTGCGACCTCGGACGGTCACAAGGTGCCGCTGCTCGCGAACATCGGGGGTCCCGCGGACGTACCCGCGGCGGTCCAGGCCGGGGCGGAGGGCGTCGGTCTCTTCCGTACCGAGTTCCTCTTCCTCGACGACAGCGAGAACGCGCCGTCGGAGGAGAAGCAGGTCACCGCCTACCGGCAGGTGCTGGAGGCGTTCCCCGAGGGCCGGGTCGTCGTGCGCGTGCTGGACGCCGGCGCCGACAAGCCGCTGGACTTCCTGACCCCGGGCGACGAGCCGAACCCGGCGTTGGGTGTGCGAGGGCTGCGGACGCTGCTCGACCACCCGGACGTGCTGCGCACGCAGCTGACCGCGCTGGCGAAGGCGGCGGAGGGACTGCCGGTCTACCTCGAGGTCATGGCCCCCATGGTGGCGGACCGGGCCGACGCGAAGGCGTTCGCGGACGCGTGCCGCGAGGCCGGGCTGCGGGCGAAGTTCGGCGCGATGGTGGAGATTCCCTCCGCCGCGCTGCGGGCGCGCTCGGTGCTGCAGGAGGTCGAGTTCCTGTCGCTGGGGACGAACGACCTCGCGCAGTACACCTTCGCCGCCGACCGTCAGGTGGGTGCGGTGTCCCGGCTGCAGGATCCGTGGCAGCCGGCGCTGCTCGACCTGGTCGCGCTCTCCGCGGAGGCGGCGAAGGCCGAGGGCAAGAGCTGTGGCGTCTGCGGTGAGGCCGCGTCGGACCCGCTGCTGGCGTGTGTGCTGACGGGTCTGGGCGTCACCTCCCTGTCCATGGGTGCGGCGTCGCTTCCCTACGTCCGGGCGACGCTGGCGAAGTTCACGCTGGCGCAGTGCGAGCGTGCCGCGGCGGCCGCCCGGGCGGCGGACAGCGCCGAGGAGGCGCGGAACGCCGCGCAGGCGGTGCTGTCCGGCGAGTAGGTCCGGGCGGGTCTGCCACCTGGCATTGCCGGTGCGGGGCGTTCCACCTTCGGGTGGGGCGCCCCGCACGCGTTCAGTGGTGGTGTCCCGGTGGCAGGTGGTCGTCTCCGAGGTCGGGCGGTGCGCAGTAGTCGACGTTGGATTCCGGGGAGATGAGGTCGCCGGACTCGACGTCCGTGCAGTAGGCGTCGAAGACCTCACCGGCGGTGAGAGGTTCGAGACCGTATCCCCGCAGACGCCAGCCGTGGATTCGGTCCGGGCCGCTCGGGGGGCTGACGCGCATGACGAGTCCGCCGGGGCTGTGGGTGGCGAGGCCGAGGGCGAGGACGCCGGTGAACTCCAGGGCTTCGGCCTCGTCGATGTGCGGGGTGCCGTCGACGTCCTCGTCGGCGTGGAGGACGGAGAGGAGGGTTTCCGGGGAGCCCGTGACGCTGCACACCAGGTGCCGGTCGCCCGGTGGCGCCGTTTCGAGGACGCGGCGGAGGAGGCGCGAAGCCCGGGTGAAGGCGGCTCGGCCGAGGTCCTCGCCGCAGGTGGCGCAGTTGCCGAGGCGGGCGAGCAGGTTGGAGGCGTACTCCCAGGTGGCCTGGCGGACGGCTTCGTCGACGAGAGCCGGGAGGAGGTCGGCGAGGGGCTGGTCCTCGTACGGCAGGGTCGGTCCGCCGGCGGCGAGTTCGGCGGTGAACCGGGTGCGGCTGGCGGGGGCGTCGGGGTCGAGGCCCGTGGCCGAGCAGAAGTCGGCGTACTCCTCCGGGTCGAAGAGGGCGATGGTCGTGTGGGTGCCCTGTGCCGCGCGTGCCCTGAGCAGGGCTTCCACCTGGTGGAGATAGGCGGCGTGATCGTCGAAGGTGAAACTGCGGTAGCGCCGCATGGCGCGGAAGTCGTGTTCGTCGGTGAGCAGTCCGATGGTGCCGGCGATTTCCCGGCGCAGGACGCGTCGCGTGGTCTGGTCGGTGTGCGCCATCTTTCCCCCTGTGCGCAGTCGATCAATGCTCACTCACAGTAACCGGCGGCACTGACAACGGCGTCGGGTGAGGCGCGGGGACCGGCCGCCGTCGGGGGCGGCCGGCCAGTGGAGGGCCTGGTCAGGTGCGTTTGCGGGCGAGGTCCTCGTAGAAGTGGAGCAGGTCGAGGTTGTCGATGGATCCGGGGTTGACGGCCTTCTCCAGCGGGGTGCCCTGGAGGAGTCGCTTGACCGG
This sequence comes from Streptomyces sp. E2N166, assembly GCF_003671715.1. Lineage (GTDB taxonomy): Bacteria > Actinomycetota > Actinomycetes > Streptomycetales > Streptomycetaceae > Streptomyces > Streptomyces thinghirensis. The sequence continues at coordinate 1,111,111 of NZ_RAIF01000006.1, forward strand.
GACCTCGATGCGTTTGCCGGTCAGGGTGTGCGGGATGCCGGGTACTTCGATGACCTCGTCGGGGACGTGGCGCGGGGAGAGCTGTTCGCGGATGGTGCCCTTGATGCGGGACAGGAGGGCGTCGTCGAGGGCGGCTCCGGGGGCCAGGTGCACGAACAGGGGCATCCAGTAGCCGCCGTCCGGCTGCTCGACGCCGATGACGAGGGATTCCCTGATCTCCGGCAGTCGCTCGACGGCCTCGTAGATGTCGGCCGAGCCCATGCGGACGCCCTGCCGGTTGAGGGTGGAGTCGGAGCGGCCGTGGATGACGACGGAGCCGCGCGAGGTGACGGTGATCCAGTCGCCGTGCCGCCAGACGCCGGGGTAGGTGTCGAAGTAGCTGTCGTGGTAGCGGCTGCCGTCGGGGTCGTTCCAGAAACGGATCGGCATCGAGGGCATGGGGTTGGTGACGACGAGTTCGCCGACCTCGTCGGTCAGTGGAGTGCCGCTGGGATCCCAGGACTGCAGGTCGGTGCCCAGGCCGGGGGCCTGGAGCTCGCCGATGTACACCGGGAGGGTGGGCACGGCGCCCGCGAAGCAGGAGCACACGTCGGTGCCGCCGCTGACGGAGGCGATCCACAGGCTCGCCCCGCTCTCCGCGAACTCGTCGTGCAGCCAGCGGAAGCCGTCGGGCGGGAGCGGGGAGCCCGTGGTGGCCACGCACTGGACCCGGGAGAGGTCGTGGTCGCGGGCGGGGTGTACGCCGGCCTTGCGGCAGGCCATGACGTAGGCGGCCGAGGTGCCGAAGAGGGTGGCCCCGGTGCGTTCGGCGATGCGCCACTGGGCTCCGGTGTCCGGGTAGCCGGGGCTGCCGTCGTAGAGGACGATCGTGGTGCCGGTCAGCAGGCCGGAGACGAGGAAGTTCCACATCATCCAGCCGGTCGACGTGTACCAGAAGAAGCGGTCCTCGGGGCCGAGGTCGCAGTGCAGGCCGAGTTGTTTGAGGTGCTCGACGAGGATGCCGCCCTGGGACTGGACGATGGCCTTGGGCAGGCCGGTGGTGCCGGAGGAGTAGAGCACCCACAGGGGGTGGTCGAAGGGCACCTGCTCGAAGACGGGGTCCGTGTCGGCCGACGTCAGCGTCGCCCATTCCAGTGCGCCCCCGGGTGCCTCGGTGCCGAGGAGCGGGATGTGGACGACGGCGCGCAGGGTGGGCAGTTCGCGGCGGAGTTCGGCGACGGTGTCGCGGCGGTCGTGTTCCTTGCCGCCGTAGCGGTAGCCGTCGACGGTGAACAGGACGACGGGTTCCACCTGCTGGAAGCGGTCGAGGACGCTGCGGGCGCCGAAATCGGGGGCGCAGGACGTCCAGACGCCGCCCACGGCGGCGGTGGCGAGGAAGGCGACCACGGCCTGGGGGATGTTCGGGAGGTAGCCGCTGACTCGGTCGCCGGGGCGGACGCCGAGGGCGCGTAGTTCGGCGGCGAGGGAACCGACCTGGCGGCGCAGCTCGGCCCAGGTGACGGGGCTCGGTTCGTGGGTCTCGTCGACGTACAGGAGGGCCGGTTCGTCCGCGCGGGTGGCCGCCGCGCGCAGGGCGTGTTCGGCGTAGTTCAGGGTGCCGCCGGGGAACCACTGGGCGCCGGGCATGGTGCGGTCGCCCAGCACGCGCGCGTAGGGGGTCGAGAAGCGTACGTCGAACCATTCCGTGACGGCTTTCCAGAAGGTGGCCGGCTCGTCGACGGACCAGCGGTGCAGTGCGGCGTATCCGCCCTCGGCGGGGGCGCCGTGGTGCTCGGCTGCCCAGGTGTGGAACCTGGTGATCCGGGCCTGCGAGATGCGCTGGGGATCTGGCTGCCAGAGCGGCTGGGGGTTCACGGTCGACATGGGGCGGCTCCCGGACTGTGCGCGTCGTGTGCGTCCTGCGCGCACGGGCTGGGGTGTGCGCGTGACGCGGCTGACACGGACGATGCCACGTGATCGACTTCTACACCAGGGCGCGCTCCACATAGTCGCTGTCGTGAAGATGTGGTCCCGTCACAGGTGAACGGCAGTTGAACGACGCCCGCGCGGGAGGTGGTCGGTGGCAGGGTGAGCAGCATGGACGGTCGTGACCTGGTGCGTTCGATGAAGGCGGTCGGTTCCGAGGGGGCGGCTCAGGGGTTGCGTACCGTGAGGGCGGCGTGGCGCAGGCGGCAGGCCGACGCCTCGGGGCTGCCGCCGCGGGGTGCGGAGCGTGCGCGGGTGCCGGGTCCGATGCAGGAGGTGGAGCCGGGGCCCGGGGGCGGTGTCGTCCGGTTCAGCCGTTCGGAGCTGCGCGTCCTCGTCGCCGCGAACGGGGCCGTGTTCTGGGGCTGGGACGGAGCCGGGCCGGAGCCGTCGTACGCGTTGGCGGGCCGCTGTCCGGAGCCGGATCCGCGGGCGGTACTGGAGCCGGACAAGGACGGCGGCTGGCGGGTGGTGGCCGAGCGGGCGACGGTCGCCGTCTCCCGGCACGGCTCTGTCGAGGTCCTTACGCCCGGGGGTGTGGTGCTGCGCCGCGAGCTGCCGCCCCGCTGGTGGGAACCGGTCGGCGGCGGTCCGGCGCGGTGGACGCAGCGGTCGGAGGTCGCGGCGGACGCCCGGTTCTTCGGGCTCGGCGGGCGGGCCGCGGGTCCTCGGCTGCGCGAGGGCACGTACCGGCTGTGGAACAGCGGTCCCCGCCTGCCGTTCGCTCCGGGCGAGGACCCGTTGTCCGTCACGATGCCGGTGCAGCTGGTGGTGGCCGACGCGGGGACGCATCTGGTGTTCCACGACAGTTCGTGGGACGGCACGGTGGCGTTGCGGGAGGGCGAGGAGGGCGCGGGGTCCGGTCATGACCGGCCCGGGCGGAGTGTGCTGCGGATGGACGGCGGTCCGCTGCGGTGCTGGGTGACGGTGGGCACCCCCGCGCGCGTGCTGCTCGCCTGGACCTCGCTGACCGGGGCACCCGCGCTGCCGCCCGCGTGGGCGCTCGGTCACCATCACGCGCGGTCGGGTCCTGGCGACGAGCAGGAGGTGCGGCGGATCGTCGCCGGCCATCAGGAGCGTGATCTGCCGCTCGACGCCGTTCACCTGGACGTCGACCATCTCGACGGCCGCCAGGTGTTCACCGTGGACGAGGAGCGGTTCCCCAAGCTGCCCGTCCTTGCCGAGGAGCTGCGGCGGGACGGCGTCCGGCTGGTGTCGGTCGTGGGGCCCGCGGTCCCGGCCGCGCCCGGCAACGCCGTGTACGACGGCGGGACGAGCGAGGACGTGTTCGTGCGGGACGCCTCGGGGCGGGTTGTCCAGGGAGTGGGGTGGCCCGGGGAAGTGGTGTTTCCGGACTTCACACGCGCGCGGGTGCGTGAGTGGTGGGGCGGGCTCTACGAGGAGCGGCTCGGGCAGGGATTCGCGGGATTCTGGCACGACCTGGACGAGCCCACCTCGTTCGCCGCGTTCGGAGAGGCGACGCTGCCGCGTTCGGCCCGGCACTTCCTGGAGGGGCGGGGCGGTGACCACAGGGAGGCGCACAACGTGTACGCGCTGGGTATGGCGCGCGCCGGGTACGAGGGGGTGCGGAAGCTCGCGCCCGAGGAGCGGCCGTTCGTCCTCTCGCGCTCCGGGTGGGCCGGGATGCAGCGTTACGGCGGCGCGTGGTCCGGGAACGTGGCCACGGGGTGGCCAGGGCTGCGGGCGGCGTTGTCGCTGGTGATGGGGCTCGGGTTGTGCGGGGTGCCGTATGCGGGGCCGGATGTGGGCGGGGCCGGTGGGAGCCCGTCTCCGGAGCTGTATCTGCGGTGGTTGCAACTGGCTGCCCACCTTCCGCTGTTCCGCACGCACGGGGGGCAGGGGGCGGGGCGCGGAGCGCCGTGGGAGTTCGGTGCCGAGGTGCTGGAGCACGCGCGCGTGGCGCTCGTCGAGCGGCGGCGGCTGCTGCCGTACTTCGTGACGCTGGCGCATCTGGCGCGGCGTACGGGTGCGCCGTATGTGCGGCCGCTGTGGTGGTGGACGCCGGAGGAGCGGGCGTTGCGGGACTGCGAGGACGCCTTCCTGCTGGGCGACTGCCTGCTGGTGGCTCCGGTGCTGGGTCCGGGGGCGGACCGGCGGGCGGTGCAGCTGCCGCGCGGACGCTGGTACGACGTGGTGACGGAGCGGGCGTACGAGGGACCGGCGCAGGTTCTCGTCGATGCCCCTCTGGCGCGGATTCCGGTGTTCGCGCGCGCGGGCGCCGTGCTTCCGGTGCGCGGGGAGGACGGCGGGCCGGTGCTGGAGGTGTGGGCGCCCGCGCGGGGGCGGACCGGTGGTGGTCTGGTCGTGCCGGACGCGGGCGACGGCTGGGTGGAACCGGAGATCGAGCGGTACGTCTCGCGTTGGGAGGGGGGTCGGGTGGTCGTGGAGCGGGAGGGCGAGGACGGCGTGAGCGAGCCGTCCCGCCCGGTCCGTGTCCGTGGGCTCGTGGAGCGCTCGGCTCAGATGTAACGGCCCTCGAACCAGGCCCGCACGGCTCGGGTGTGAAGGGGGAAGGCGAGTTCCTCGGCCCTGCGCAGCAGGTGCCATCCCTCGGTCTCGTGCGTGGCGGCGGACAGCGGGAGGCCTTCGGCCGACCGCTCGGGGAGCAGCCCGAACAGCAGCAGGTGGCCGTCGGGTGAACTCATGGCGTCGATGAGGCGTACGTCGCGGCTCGCCGCGTCGATGCCCGTCTCCTCCTTCAGTTCACGGACGACGGCCTGCCGCCAGTCCTCCCGGTCGTCGACGTAGCCGCCGGGCAGTGCGACGCCGCCGCGCGCGGGGGCCACGGTGCGGGTGATGACCACCAGGGCGGTGCCCTGCGTGTCGTACACGGGCTGGAGGGCGACCGCGACGGGCAGCGGGTTGCGGTAGGCCACGGTGCCGCACGCGGGGCAGGTGCGGGGCCAGCCGGAGACGCCCTCTCCGTAGAGCGTTCCGCAACTCGAACAGTGGGAGCCCGGTGCGGAGTTGGGAGCGGAGGTTTCAGTTTCGAACACGCGGCGGACTGTATCCGATTCTGGAGGGGGTGGCTCCGGCCGGCGGCTCAACGGCGGCCGGCGAGCGACTTCGCGGAGACCGGGAAGTCGAAGTAGGTGTCCGGGTAGGGCTCGGGCTTGTAGGTGAAGTGCCACCACTCCTCGGGGAGGTTCACGAGGCCGACGTCCTCCAGGCTGTTCTTGAGCAGCAGCCGGTTGGCGCGCTGGGCGCCCTGGATACGGGGGTCGAGGGTGTGTGAGCGGGTGTCGAAGCAGTCGTAGCCGGTGCCCATGTCGACGGAGTTGTCGGGGAAGCGCTCGTCCTGGGGTGCGAAGCAGGGCACCAGGGGCTGCCCGGGGTGGTAGGGCCGGGTCGGCTTCGCCGGGAGCTTCACGATGGTGAGGTCCACGGTCGAGCCGCGGCTGTGGCCGGACCTCTCGGCGATGTAACCGTCCGTGAAGAGGCGCGTCTTGTCGACCTCCGGGTAGAACTCGGCCTTCGTCCTCTGGTCGTCGAGGTCCTCGGCCCAGCGGACGAAGTGGTCGACGGCGCGCTGCGGCCGGTAGCAGTCGTACACCTTGAGGGAGTAGCCCTGGCGCAGCAGCCGGGTCTGGGCCCGGTGGAGGGCTTCGGCGGCGGGGCGGGTCAGGACGCACCGGGGCTGCCGGTAGCCGTCGACGCGCTCGCCGACGAAGTTGTGCGCGGTGGTGTAGCGCATCTCCTGGATGATCGTGGGGGCGACGGTTCTCAGGGCCACGAAGTCTGCCGGGGCCTTCGGCTCCGGTTCGGCCTGGGCGGTGGCGGGGACGGCCGTAACGGCGAGCAGGGCGGCGAAGGTGGTGGCCATGCCGCGGAGCGTGGTGGAGAGTCGTGTCATGTTCCCTGCATCTATCAGGAGTGGGCTCCGCGGGGGAAGTGGGCGGGTCGGCGACTTGGCGTCCGTACGCTCCGGGAGCGCGCCGGAATCCTGCGTGAACGTCGCGTGAACTGGGCCCGGACGGGTGTCTGTGGCGCCATTCTGCTCCCGTGCGCTCCTGGACGGACACTCTCCGCTTCGCCTTCCAACCGGTGGTCAACCTGATGACCGGCGGGGTCGCGGCGCTGGAGATACTCGCCCGCCCGGAGACCGGCGACATCCTGGCCGAGGCGCGCCGCGACCCCGAACTCGACGGCCGGCTGGTGGTGGCGGCGTTCCGCGCGGCGGTGCGCAAGGAGACGCTGCTGCCGCTGCACGTCAACGTGTTCGCGGGCACGCTCGCCGACCTCGGTGGCCTGCAAGGTCTGCACGGCGCCGTGCGGGAGGCGGGGCGGATGCCGTGGGAGGTGACGGTCGACGTCTGTCCGCCGTACGCGCATGTGCCGCGGCATGCTCTGCTGGAGGCGGTGAGCGGGTTGCGGGGCCAGGGCTTCCGGATCTGTGCGGACGGGGTCGGTGACGGGGACGCGCCGCTGCGGCTGCTGACGGATCTGGCGCCGGAGCTGGTGAAGCTCGACGCGTCTTTGCTGGCCCGGCCGGCGGCCGTACGGGCGATGCGGGTGCTGTGCGACGAGTTGGGGGCGCTGCTGTCCGTCGAGGGCGTCGAGACGGAGTCGCAGTGCGCTGCCGCGCGGGCGGCCGGGGCGCAGTTGGCGCAGGGGGAGTTGTTCGCGCCGCCCGCGCGGCTGCCGGCGGCGGACGTGTACGTTCCGCCCGGCTCCCCCGGTGTCGTAACGGCACCGCGTTCGGGGCCCTCGGTACGGCAGTTCGTACGGCCGGCCGCGTTGCTGCCCGCGACCGCCTCGGCGGGGCAGGTGCGGGCGCTGCTGACCGGGGCGCCGGACGTCTCCGGGGTGCTGCTCGTGGACCGGAACGGCGTCCCCGTGCGGTCGGTGCACCGCTCCCGCTTCCTGCTGTCGATGTCGGGGCGCTACGGGCACGCCCTGTACGCCGACCGGCCCGCCGCGAAGCTGGGCGACCCGCCGCGGACGGTGGGCGTCGACGCGACGGCCTGGGAGGTGCTGGACGTGGTCGCCGTCGGCGGCCGGGGCCGCACGTCGGACGACGTGGCCGTGGTCGACGTGTCCGGGCGGTGTGTCGGCGTCGTGCGGCTCGCGGACCTCGTGCGGGCGCTGGCCGAGAACCGGGTGGAGGAGGCGGCCGGACTCAATCCGCTGACCCGGCTGCCGGGTTCGGACGCGATCACGGGAGAGGTGGACCGGCGGATCGCGGACGGGCGGGCGTTCGCGCTGAGCTGGCTCGATGTGGATCACTTCAAGCAGGTCAACGACGGGGCCGGGTTCGCGGCCGGCGACGAGCTGATCCGGGCGGTCGGGCGGGCGCTGTCGCAGAGCGCGGCGGGGTCCGCGCGCGTGGGGCACATCGGCGGTGACGACTTCCTGGTGCTCACCGATCCGGAAGGGCTGGATCCGCTGGCCGCCTCCGTGCTGGACGTGCCGTGGTCGGCCGGCGGGCGGCCCGTGACGCTGTCGTTGGCGACGGTCATGTGCCCACCGGGCAGTGTGCCGGACCACCGGCAGGCGGCGGCCTGGCTGGCCCCGCTGAAGAAGG
>NZ_RAIF01000006.1:1118880-1127324 GCF_003671715.1 Streptomyces sp. E2N166
GGGGCACGAGGTCCGACGCGGGGCGTACCGGGCGACGGCGACGGCGGGGTGACGCGGGCGGCGCCCTCCCGGCGCCGATGCGGGGGGCGCCGGGTGGGGGGGGCGCCGGGGTGGTGAGGGGCGGCGTCGACAACTGTGAAGTGCGGTGGCTCGTTCGCCGGCACGCGTGCGCACCGACCGCTACGGCACCACGAGAAACCGAGATGCAGGACGCTGTCCGCCCGCCCGCTCCGTGCGTGTTGTCCGGCGGGTCCCGAAACGTTGCGGTCGGCCACCTTGACGCTCCCTGGGTGCCGGTGAACACTTCCGGTGTCAGTCGACATCGCCGTACATCTCGGCGTATTCCGGCACTGCGTCGCGCGGGCACTCCTGTCCTTCGAGGCCCACTCCCCCACGGGGCGGTTCGGCTGCTACGGCACGCTCGTCACTCACGCCCCGCGGCGGAGGTCCCCGGGGGAGACACACCCCGCACAGGAGGGCCGGGGCCGATCGCCCCGGGCCAGGGCCCAGGAGCCGCCATGAGCAACGGAGACATCTTCGTCGGCGAGATCATCGGTACCGCGATCCTCATCCTCTTCGGCGCGGGCGTCTGCGCCGCCGTGACTCTGAGGTACAGCAAGGCGCGGGCGTCGGGGTGGGTGGTGATCGCGTTCGGCTGGGGGTTCGGTGTGCTGGCGGGCGCATACACCGCTGCCCCGCTCTCCGGAGGGCATCTCAATCCCGCCGTCACCCTCGGGATCGCCGTCGACACCGGCGAGTGGGGCAAGGTCTGGATCTACGTGCTGGGGCAGTTCGTCGGCGCGATGATCGGCGCCGTCCTGTGCTACCTCACGTACTTCGCCCAGTTCCAGGCCAACGTCCGGAAGACCGGTACCACCGAGGGCACGGCGGACGAGCCGGTTCCGACGCTCGGCATCTTCTCGACCATCCCGGAGATCCGGCACCCGGTCGCCAACCTGGTCACCGAGATCATCGCCACCGTCGGGCTCGTCCTGCCGATCCTCGCCTTCGGACTGACCGAGGGTCTCGGCGAGTCGGGAACGCTGGTGCTGATCGTGTCGCTGCTCGTCGTCGGGATCGGCCTCTCCCTCGGGGGGCCGACCGGCTACGCCATCAACCCCACCCGTGACCTCGGCCCGCGCATCGTGCACACCTTCCTGCCGATCCCGAACAAGGGCACCTCCGACTGGGGTTACGCCTGGATCCCCGTGGTCGGCCCGCTGATCGGCGGGGCGCTCGCCGGGCTCGTCTACAACCTGGCCTTCTGAACGGCCCCCCGGGGCCGTCGCCTCCGCGCCCTCTCCGCGTCGCCTGCGCAGTCCTCCACATCCAGCCCAAGGAGTAGCCATGACGGACCACTCCACGAAGTACGTCGCCGCGATCGACCAGGGCACCACCTCGAGCCGCTGCATCATCTTCGACCAGGACGGCGCGATCGTCGCCGTCGACCAGCGCGAGCACCGCCAGATCTTCCCCAAGCCCGGCTGGGTGGAGCACGACGCCACCGAGATCTGGTCCAAGGTCCAGGCCGTGGTCGCCGGGGCGCTCGCCAACGCCGGGCTGCGCGCCGACCGGCTCAGCGCGCTGGGCATCACCAACCAGCGCGAGACGACGGTCCTGTGGGACCGCGCGACCGGCAAGCCGGTGCACAACGCCATCGTGTGGCAGGACACCCGGACCTCCGCGCTGTGCCGCCAGTTGGGCGGCACGGACGGGCAGGACCGGTTCCGCGAACAGACGGGCCTGCCGCTGGCCAGCTACTTCTCCGGGCCCAAGGCGGCCTGGCTGCTCGACAACGTGCCAGGTCTGCGGGCCCGTGCCGAGCGCGGTGAGATCGCCTTCGGCACCATCGACTCCTGGCTGATCTGGAACCTGACCGGCGGCACCGACGGCGGGCGGCACGTCACCGACGTGACCAACGCCGGACGCACCATGCTGATGGATCTCCGGTCCCTGCGGTGGGACCCGTCGATTCTCTCGGCGATGAACATCCCCGAGGCCGTACTCCCCGAGATCAGGTCCTCCGCCGAGGTGTACGGCACCGCCGTCGGCCAGCTCGCCGGCGTTCCCGTGGCGTCCGCCCTGGGTGACCAGCAGGCAGCTGTGTTCGGGCAGGCCTGCTACGACGTCGGCACGGCGAAGAACACGTACGGTACGGGCAGCTTCCTGCTGCTCAACACCGGTGACCGGCCCGTACCGTCGAAGAGCGGACTGCTGACCACCATGGGTTACAAGATCGGTGAGGAAGCGCCCGTCTACTGCCTGGAAGGGTCGATCGCCGTCACCGGGGCCCTGGTCCAGTGGTTCCGCGACCAGCTCGGCATCATCCGCAGCGCCGACGAGATAGAACCGCTGGCGGCGAGCGTCGCGGACAACGGGGGCGCGTACATCGTGCCCGCCTTCTCCGGACTGTTCGCGCCGTACTGGCGCTCGGACGCGCGCGGGGTGGTCACCGGGCTCACCCGGTACGTCACGAAGGCGCATCTGGCGCGCGCCGTGCTGGAGGCGACGAGCTGGCAGACGCGCGAGGTCGTGGACGCCATGTACCAGGACTCGGGGGTGCGCATCACGACGCTGAAGGTCGACGGCGGCATGACGAAGAACAATCTGCTGATGCAGCACCAGGCGGACGTGCTGGGCGTGCCGGTGATCCGGCCCCGGGTGTCCGAGACGACGTGTCTGGGCGCCGCGTACGCGGCCGGACTGGCCACCGGCGTGTGGAACGGCCTCGACGAACTCAAGACGCACTGGCAGCGGGACGTCGAGTGGGCGCCCGCCATGGAGGCGTCGGTGCGGGATCGCGAGTACCGGAACTGGCGCAGGGCGGTGGAGAAGAGCTTCGGCTGGATGGAGGACGGCGACGGCGGCTCCTAGGCGCCGGGCAGGCTCGGGGACACGCGCGCGTGGGTGTCGTCGCCGTGCCCCGAGCCGTCAGGTGGTGACGACCCTGCGGCGGTCCGCCGCCTGGGCCATGGCGTGCTGGACCACGCCGATGAGGACCTCCTTGACCGACTCCCGGTCACGCGCGTCGCACATGACCAGGGGCACGTCGGCGTCGAGATCGAGTGCCTGGCGGACGGTCTCGGCCGGATAGCGGGCCGACCCCTCGAAGCGGTTGACGCCGACCACGAACGGGATGGAGCGGCGTTCGAAGTAGTCGACGGCGGCGAAGCAGTCCTCCAGGCGGCGGGTGTCGGCCAGGACGACGGCGCCGAGCGCGCCCTCGGAGAGCTCGTCCCACATGAACCAGAAGCGCTCCTGGCCGGGCGTGCCGAAGAGGTAGAGGACCAGGTCCTCGCGCAGGGTGATCCGTCCGAAGTCCATGGCGACGGTGGTGGTGTGCTTGCCCTCCACACCGCTGACGTCGTCCACGGGCCGCCCGGCCTCGGTGAGCAGTTCCTCGGTGCGCAGCGGCCTGATCTCGCTGACCGCGCCGACGAGCGTGGTCTTGCCGACGCCGAAACCGCCGGCCACCAGGATCTTGAGCGTGACGGGCTCGACCGGCGGCTTGCCGCGCTGAGAACGCCCGAAGATCATCGATCTCTTCTCCTTAACGCGCCACTTGTGGTGCCGCTTGCCGTGCCAGTCGTAGTGCCCAAAGGCCGCTTCACAGTGCCCTCAGCCCGCTGATCACATCGCGCAGAATGTCCTCGTCCGGCAGTTCGGCCGGGGGCACGGGCCGGTTCACGCGGACGAGTTCGACGTCCACGAGGTCTCCCACCAGGACCCGTACGACCCCGATGGGCAGGTCGAGTTCGGCGGCGAGTTCGGCGACCGACTGCGGGGTGTCCCGGCACAGCCCGACGATGTCCACGTGCTCCGGGGAGAGCGTGACGTCCGCCTCCGGATCGTCCGCGTGGGGTTCCGTGACGACCACCGCGATGAGGTCGAGGCGGTGCTGGGCCGCGCTGCTGGTGCGGCCGCGCGTCATGGCGTACGGACGGACGACGGGTCCGGCCTCGTCGTCGAACCAGTGGTTTCTTCCCTGACCGTCTGCGCTCATGTCATCCCACTTACCCGCCCGAGGGCAGATCGGTGCGCGGAGCGGTGCCCAGGTGCACGCCGACCCGCTTGACGAGGAGGGTCATCTCGTAGGCGACCTGGCCGACGTCGGAGTCGGCGTCCGACAGGACGGCCAGGCAGCTGCCGTCGCCGGCGGCCGTGACGAACAGGAAGGCGTCGTCGAGTTCGACGACCGTCTGCCGGACGCTGCCCGCCTCGAAGTGACGGCCCACGCCCTTGGCGAGGCTGTGGAAACCGGACGCCACGGCGGCCAGGTGTTCGCTGTCCTCCCGGGTCAGGTCCTTGGAGGCCCCGGTCGCCAGGCCGTCGCCGGACAGGACGACGGCTTTGCGGATGCTCGCGACACGGTCGACCAGGTCGTCGAGGAGCCAGTTGAGCTCCCCGGTCCTGGTCGAGGTGTGGCCGGTCGCCTTCGGTGCGGTCATCGACCGTCCCCCTTAGTCGTTCCTCGTGGTGCTTGTGGTGCTGTGCCGCCGGGGGCGTCGCCCCCCGCGGCGTTCTCCTCGCGGCCGCGCTGCCAGCCGCGCTGGAGCGAGGCCATACGGCTGCGTACTTCCTCGGCGTCACGGTCGGCGGGGTCGGAGCGGTCCCCGGCGGGCGGTTCGGGGCTCTGCCTGAGCTGGGGGGCCAGGTTGGCCTGCCGTACGCGCCGGGGCAGCGCGCCCGTGCCGGGTCCGGAGGCGTCCGGGACATGTCCCGGGGCGCCGGGTGTGCGGTCGGCGTGGCGCGCGCGGTCGTCGCCGTTGTCGGACGTGGAACTCCCTCGCTCGGGAGACGCGCCGCGGCGGCGGGCCGGGAGCGACGGCAGCGCCTCGGACTCCGTACGGTCGGCGTCACGCCTTTCGGCACGGCCCTCCGCGCGAGCCCCCGAGCGGCCTCCCGCGCGTCCCTCGGCAGGGGCATCGCCACGGCCCTCGGCACGGTCGTCGGCGCGGCCGTCGATTGGTTCCGGGCGACGACGGCGGGTGGGCAGGGCGGGCGGCTCGGCCGGTCGAGACCGAGGGTCGGTCCTGCCTCCCGCGCGCTCGGCTCCTGCCGGGGGCACCTCGTGGGAGGTGTCCCGGGCGGCTCGTTCCGGCACCGGACGCCCGTGCGAGCTGACCAGCTTGGGGGTCCGGCGACGGGGCAGCGCGACCGGCGCGTTCACCTCGTCCTCCTCCTCGGGCTGGAGCGGCTCGCCCGAGTGGCCGGGGTCCTGACGTCGCCGTTCGGCGCGGCGCACCTCCTGGTCGCCGTCAGCCGACACGAGGGAGCGGCGCGGACGGAACAGACCACCCCGTTCGCTGTCCTCGTCGCCGAGCCCGCCCGGCAGGCCGTCGAGGGCGTCCAGGTCGACCGGCGCCTCGAGTTCGACCGGCCCGTCCAGCAGTGTGGCCGGGCGGCCCGGCAGCCGTGCGGGCACGTGGGCGAGGGCGGAACGGCGGCTCTCCTCCCGCTCCTTCTCCCTGACGTGCTGGGGACGGTCCAGGCGGAAACCGACGCCGTTGGTGTCCGGGGCGTCGTCCGTGAGCAGCGCGTCGGGAACGAAGACGACCGCGGTGGTGCCGCCGTACGGGGAGGGCTGGAGGGACACCCGGACGTTCTGCCGCTGGGCGAGCCGGCTGACGACGAACAGGCCGAGCCGGTCGGTGTCGGACAGCTCGAACTCCGGTGTCTCGGCGAGCCGGAGGTTGGCGTCGAGGAGGGTGTCGGCCGCCATGCCGAGGCCGCGGTCGTGGATCTCCAGGGTGAAACCGTTGGCGACGCGCTCGCCCATGACCTGCACGGCGGTGTGCGGCGGGGAGAACACCGTGGCGTTCTCCAGGAGTTCGGCCACGAGGTGGGTGAGGTCGGCGACGGCCGGCCCGGTGACGGCGATGCGGGGCAGCCGGCGGACCTCGATGCGCTCGTAGTCCTCGACCTCGGCGACGGCGGCCCGGACCACGTCCATGAGCTGGACGGGCTTGCGCCACTGCCTGGACGGGGCGGCGCCGGAGAGGATGACCAGGCCCTCCGCGTGCCGACGCATGCGGGTGGTCAGATGGTCGAGGCGGAACAGGTCGGCCAGTTCCTCGGTGTCCTCGGTGCGACGCTCCATGGTGTCGAGCAGGGTGAGTTGCTTGTGCAGCAGCACCTGGCTGCGGCGGGCGAGGTTGACGAACACCTCGGAGACACCGGCGCGGAGTTCGGCCTGCTTGACGGCGGCTTCCACGGCGGCGCGCTGGAGGGTGTTCAGCGCCTGGCCCACCTCGCCCATCTCGTTCCTGTCGTACTCCAGGCGCGGCACCTCGGTCTCCACGTCCACCTGTTCGCCCGCCGAGAGGCGGCGCATCACGCTGGGCAGGCGGACACCGGACGCCTCGTGGGCGTCCAGACGCAGTTGCCTGAGGTCGCGGATGAGGGAGCGGCCGACGCGTACGGACAGGAAGAGCGAGAACAGCAGGGCGATCAGGCCGAGAGCACCGGCGACGACCACCTTGGCGATGGTGTTCACGGCGACCGGGTCGACCCGGTCCTGGTAGCGGTCGGCGGCGTGGTCGTCCAGGGCGCCGAGTTCGTCGAGCACGCTGCCGGCGGCGGTGTCCCAGCTCTTGGCGGTGACGCCGCGGGGCGGGCCTGCCTCACTGGCGACGGCGGCCTCCTCGGCGACGCGCAGGGGCGCGGAGGCGGCGTTCTTCCAGAAGCGCTGGTAGCGCCCGCGTTCGGCGGCGGGCAGCAGCGGGAGGTTGATGTCGTACATCATGGTGCGCTGGGCCACGAGGTCGGAGACGTCGCGTATCTCGCCGCGGGTGAGCCGGCCGGTGACCAGTGCGGAGCCGAGGAGGGCGTCCTCGCGGGAGAGCAGTTCGCGGGCGCGGGAGACGTTGACGAGGGCGCGGTACTGCTTGTCCAGGCTCACGTCGTCGACGACGTGGAGGTTGGCGAGGAGTTCGTGACAGGGGTCGACCAGGCGGTTGTAGAGGCCGAGCGCCTGCGCGCGGTCGACGGTGCCGTCCTCGACACTGCGGCGCAGGGAGCCGATGCCGTCGAAGGCGTCCAGGACGGCGGTGAGCCGCTCCTCCTCGGCCTGGCCCAGCGCGTCGCGCACGTCGGCGTTCGCGGCGCTGGCGCGGATCTCGGCGATGGCCTCGTCGGTGGCGGTGCGGCTGCGCTGCAGGGCGGACAGCCCGTCGGAGGCGCGCGGGTCGGCGAGGTGTACGAGGGTCTGACGGCGTTCCTGCTGGAGGACACGGACGGTGTCCTCGACCGGATAGCCGATCTCCTCGACGACCGTCGAGACGCTGAACAGCCGGCCCGCCTCGCGTCCCGTCAGGACCGTGGCGAAGGCCCAGATCGCGGTCAGGGACACCAGCGGCACGAGGAGCAGCGCCACGATCTTCCGGCGGATCGACTTCCCGCGAAAGCGCATGGCCTCCCCCAGCTCGACCCCCACTGGCAGGGGGTACACATGTACGTCAACAAACGGCGCGAGCCTACTACTGACGGACAGGTAACTCGAAGACCCGTCCGGAGCGCGAACCTCCGCACCGGGGGCCGGCGATGGCCAGTTGTCCGGTCATTGGGGGAGATTCCCTCACGGGATCCGGTGGCGGGCGAGGCGGAGCGCCCTTCCGGTCTGGCGGGCGGATTGGCCGAAATTTTTCGACTGTGCCGGAATCCCGGGAATCTTGAGGGCTGGTCGTTCGTCATTCACTACGGGAAATGGAGGCGGAATCGGCCACGGGAGCCGCATCCCGCCCCCGGGCGGCGTAAAGCAGCGCAAGCCGGGCAGCCAGAGGGGAGCCGTGTCTTCGGACACGGACGAGCTGTCTGCTGGCGGTGGGGAGTGACATGTTGATGGGCACGGCGGAGCGGCGCAGGGCGCCCGAGGACGGCGGTGCGGCCGAATCGACGGCCCGTTCGGTTGTCGAGGCGCCGGATCGCGACACTCCGGCGGCCGGGCCGGACACGCCGGCACGAAGGCGTCCGGAGCGGCCGGAGGGACGGGAAAGGCGCGAAGCACTGGAGCAGTCGGCCTACCGGCCGTTGTGGACGGAGGAGCCCGCCCGGCGGCGCCGTCTGCCGGATCCGGTGCGTACGGCGGCCGTGCGCGCGGTGCTCGTCGTCGCCGTGACGCTGATAATGGCGATGGTGGCCTTCCTGTGCACGATGGCGGGGTCCTGGCTGGCGTTCCCCATGGTGATCGGCAGTGTGGCGGGCACGGTCGTGGCCACGTGGGGCGTGCTGGACGTCTGGGTGACGCGACAGGTCTGGAATCAGCGGCACGGCGTGGTGTCGATGCCGAGCAGCACCGCGCGGGCCATGCGCCGCGAGCGTCGGCGGGCCAGGCGGCAGGCCCGGTCCGCGGAGCGGGCCCAGGAGCGGATACGCCGGCGGGGCGGCGCGGGGCAGTTGTCGCATCCCTGAGCGGCCGGGTGCGGGGCCGGGCTCCGACATCGGCC
>NZ_RAIF01000006.1:1127604-1137855 GCF_003671715.1 Streptomyces sp. E2N166
GTCCGTCGGCCGCACCCGGCCACCCGGCTGCACCCGGTCGGCGCGGACCAGTTCGCGCCGGGCCCGCACGAAGGGGCGTGGGCGGTCCACGGAGAGCACCGCGGTCGTACGGCCGTCCCGTTCATACAGGGCGAGGAAGCCGTCGTCGGCCGGGACGCCGTCCGCCACCACTCCCTCGACGATGCGGACGGTGTCGCCCTCCCGGCGCCGGCCGGCGAACTGGAGGCGGGTCCCGTACTGGTCGGACCAGAAGTACGGCAGCGTCCTCGCGCACTCCACGGTGCGTCCGGCGAGCAGGTTGGTCACGGCCACCCGGGGCTGCTCCGTGGCGGAGGTCCAGTGTTCCGCGCGCGTGCCCCCGACGCGGGCCACATCACCGACGGCGACCACCCGCGGCAGCGACGTCACACAGCCGTCGTCGCAGAGGACGCCGTCGTTCAGCACCAGCGCCGAACCCGCCAGCCAGGCGGTGTTGGGTGTGGCACCGATCCCGGCGATCACTACGTCGGCGGCCAGATTCCGGCCGTCGGAGAGTGCCACCGACGTCACCGCGACCGTGCCGCGCAGTGCGTCCACGGACGCGCCGGTGACGAGTTCGACGCCCGCGCGGCGGTGCAGCGTGGCACACACGGCGGCCATCCCGGCGCCGAGTTGGGGCACGAGCGGAAGCTGGGCGGCCTCGACGACGGTGACGGCGTGACCGAGGACGGCACACGAGGAGGCGGTCTCCGCGCCGATGAAGCCGCCGCCGATCACGATGACCCTGCGCGGGCCGCGGGTGAGTTCCGCACGCAGGGCGCGGGCGTCGTCCAGGGTGCGCAGGGTGTGGACGCCGGCGAGGCCGTCGCCCGGAAGACGCCGGGCCGAGGCGCCGGTGGCGACGACGACGCCGTCGGTGGACACGGTGCGGCCGTCGTCGAGCAGCACGGTCCGGCCGCGGGCGTCCAGGCCGCGGGCACGGACGCCGAGCAGCCACTCGGCGTCCAGCTCGGCGGTCTCCTCGGCGTCGGTGAGCGCGAGTTGGCCCTCGTCGGCCCGTCCGGTGAGGAAGTCCTTGGAGAGGGGCGGCCGGTCGTAGGGGCGGTGGGGTTCGTCGCCGACGATCACCAGCCGGCCGTCGAACCCCTGGGCGCGCAGTTCCCGGGCGGCATGGAGGCCGGCCAGCGAGGCGCCGACGACGGTCACGGTCCTCATGCGGCGCTCCCCTCCTCGGCGGCGAGAACGACGTGTACGACACCCTCGTGGATGGTGACCCGGTGGGTCCGGACGGGCCTGCGGGCCGGGAGGCAGGTCGGCCGGCCCGTGCGGAGATCGAAGGACGCGGCGTGCAGCGGGCATTCGATCAGGCTGCCCTCCAGCCAGCCCTCGGAGAGGGAGGCGTCCTGGTGGCTGCACGTGTCGTCGACGGCGTAGAGATCACCGTCGTCGGTGTGGAAGACGGCGATCGGCGGACTCGTTCCGACCCGGGCGGACTCGCCCTTGGGAAGGTCTTCGAGGCGGCAGACGGGAATCATCGGGCTCCCCTCTCGGTCCGGAACCCGTGTATCGACGGGTGCGGGGACGCGTACCCTTCCGGGATCCGGACGCTTCGGTAACATGATGTTTCACATGGCGCACTGGAGAGCGCTATGCGCAACAGAATCCGGGCGGGCGCCCGTGGCGTCAAGGGCTTCCCGCAGATGCGGTCCCGACGGGGCCGCCAGGTGGTGAGAGTTGAGCCATGACCCGCACACAGAAGCAGCCCGACCATGGTGAGGACCGCGTGGAGAACAAGCAGGTGGGCAGAGGGGCGGCGAGCAGCGTGCAGTCGGTGGACCGCGCCGTGAGCGTGCTGGAGATCCTCGCCCGGCACGGCGAGGCGGGCGTCACGGAGATCGCCGACGAGCTGGACGTGCACAAGTCCACCGCCTTCCGGCTGCTCGGCGTGCTGGAGAACCGCGGCCTGGTGGCCCAGGAGAAGGAGCGGGGCAAGTACTACCTGGGTGCCGGTGTACTGCGCCTCGCGGGGGCGGCGACAGTGCGCCTGGACATCTCGCAGGAGGGCGTGCCCGTCTGCCGCGAACTCGCCGACGAACTCGGCGAGACGTCGAATATCGCGGTGCTGGACGACGACGCGGCGGTCAACGTCATGCAGGCCCGCGGCACCGCCTCCGTGACGGCACAGAACTGGCTCGGGCGGCGCACCCCGCTGCACGCAACCGCCAGCGGCAAGGTGCTCCTCGCCCACCTGCCGACCACGCTGCGCGAGGGTCTGCTGGCCCGCCCGCTGCACCGGTTCACCGAGCACACGGCCACCGGCGCGGCGATGCTGCGCGGCGAGTTGGAGACCGTGGCCGAGCAGGGATACGCGATCACACAGGAGGAGCTGGAGATCGGGCTCGCGGCCGTGGCGGCACCCGTCCGTTCCCACGACGGCAAGGTGATCGCCTCGATCAGCGTCTCGGGTCCGGTGTACCGGCTGACGCCGGAGCGGCTCCCCGACCTGGCGAAGCGCACGCTGGCGGCGGGCGTCGAACTGTCCCGCCGTATGGGCTACGGCTGCTGACCCGAGCCGGACGCGCGGCGGCGTTCTCACTATGTTCCTCATAGCGCAACCCATCGTGCAATGCGCAACAGCAGAGGAGCTTGTCGTGCCACACGAGGTTCGTGCCGCAGTCGCTGTGAAGAAGGCCGCACCGGTCGAGGTGCAGACGATCGTCGTCCCGGACCCGGGACCGGGCGAGGTACTCGTCGCGGTACAGGCCTGCGGGGTCTGCCACACGGACCTGCACTACCGCGAGGGCGTGATCACGGACGACTTCCCTTTCGTGCTCGGCCATGAGGCGGCCGGCACCATCGAGGCGATCGGCGAGGGAGTCACCGGTCTTCAGCAGGGCGACTACGTGGTGCTGGCCTGGCGGGCGCCCTGCGGCGGCTGCCGTTCCTGCCGACGCGGCCGCCCCTGGTACTGCTTCGACTCCCGCAACGCCGCTCAGCCGATGACACTCCTGGACGGCACCCCGCTGACCAACGCGCTCGGCATCGGCGCCTTCGCCGAGAAGACGCTGGTCGCGGCGGGCCAGGCGGTGAAGGTCGACCCGGCCGCGCGCCCCGAGGCGGCCGGCCTGATCGGCTGCGGCGTGATGGCCGGCTACGGCGCCGCCGTCAACACGGGCAACGTGGGCCGTGGCGACTCGGTCGCCGTCATCGGCTGCGGCGGCGTCGGCAACGCGGCGATCGCGGGTGCCGCCCTGAACGGCGCCATGAAGATCATCGCGGTCGATGTGGACGGCCGGAAACTGGACCGGGCGGAGCGGTTCGGCGCCACGCACACCGTCGACTCCCGTGGCACGGACCCCGTCGAGGCGGTCCGCGCCCTCACTGACGGCCACGGTGTGGACATCGCGATCGACGCGGTGGGGCACCCGGAGACCTTCCGTCAGGCCTTCTACATGCGCGACCACGCGGGCGTGCTGGTCCAGGTCGGCGTGCCCACGCCGGAGACGGCGGTCGAACTGCCGCTCATCGACGTGTTCTCGCGCGGCGGCGCGATCAAGTCGTCCTGGTACGGCGACTGCCTGCCGAGCCGCGACTTCCCGTTCCTCATCGACCAGTACCTGTACGGGCTGCTGGACCTGGGGGCCTTCGTCTCGGAGACGACCTCGCTGGACCGGGTGGAGGAGGCGTTCGCCAAGATGCGCCGCGGCGAGGTCCTGCGCTCGGTGGTGGTCCTGTGAGCGCCCCCGGCAGCCACCCCTCCCCCCGCGTGGTCGTCATCGGCGCCGGCATCGTCGGCTGCTCGCTCGCCGACGAACTGACCGCCCGCGGCTGGAACGACGTCACCGTCCTCGAACAGGGCCCGCTGCCCGCCCCCGGCGGCTCGACCTCGCACGCGCCCGGCCTCGTCTTCCGGACCAGCCCGTCCAAGACGCTCACGGCGTTCGCCCAGTACACCGTCGAGAAGTTCACCTCCCTCGAACCGGACGGCGTGCCCTGCTTCCGGCCGGTCGGCGGCCTGGAGCTGGCCACCACCCCGCAACGCCTCGCCGACCTGCACCGCAGGGCCGGTTACGCGGCGGCATGGGGTGTGCGCGGCGAGATCGTCGACGCCGCCCGGTGCAAGGAATTCTGGCCGCTCCTCGACGCCTCGGTGGTGCTCGGCGGCTTCCACACCCCCGGGGACGGCCTGGCGCGCGCCCTGCACGCGTCCCGCGCCCAGCTGGACCGCGCCACCGCGCGGGGCGCCCGCTTCCTGGACCGGCACACGGTCACCGGCATCGAGCGGCGGGACGGCAGGGTCACGGGGGTCGTCACGGACCGGGGCACCTTCCCCGCCGACCACGTGGTCTCCGCGGCCGGCTTCTGGGGCCCGGTCGTCGGCCGCATGGCCGGTGTCGACGTCCCCCTGCAGCCGCTCGCCCACCAGTACGCGCGGACCGGACCGCTCCCGGACCTGAGCGGCGCCACCGCGGAGGCCTCGAAGCCGATCCTCCGCTTCCAGGACCGCGACCTGTACTTCCGGGAGCACACCGACCGCCTGGGCATCGGCTCCTACGCCCACCGTCCGCTGCCCGTGGACCCGTTCGCCGTCCCCGCCTACGACGAGGCCCGCGACCGGAACATGGAGATGCCCTCGTCCTACCCCTTCACCCCGGACGACTGGGCGCCGAGCTGGGAGGACTGCCGCCGGCTGATGCCCGCCCTGCGCGAGGCGGAGATCGAGTCGGGCTTCAACGGGGTCTTCTCCTTCACCCCTGACGGCATGCCCGTCCTCGGCGAGTCCCGCGCGCTGCGCGGCTTCTGGCTGGCGGAGGCCGTCTGGGTCACCCACTCGGCCGGGGTCGCCAAGGCCCTCGCCGAGTGGATGGTCGACGGGCGGCCGTCGCTCGACGTGCACGAGTGCGACCTCACGCGTTTCGAGGAGGCGCAGCGTTCACCGGCGTACATTCGCGAGCGCGGTTCACAGCAGTTCGTCGAGGTGTACGACGTCCTCCATCCCCTCCAGCCGATGGAGCGTCCACGCCCGCTCAGGGTCAGCCCCTTCCACCCACGGCAGGAGCGGCTCGGCGCGTACTTCCTGGAGGGCGGCGGCTGGGAACGACCGCACTGGTACGAGGCCAACTCCGAACTCGTCACAAGCCTGACGCTTCCCGACCGGGACGACTGGTCGGCCCGCCACTGGTCCCCGATCGCGGCCGCCGAGGCGCGGGTGACACGCGAAGGCGTCGCCCTGTACGACATGACCCCGCTGCGCCGCCTGGAGGTCACCGGCCCCGGAGCCCTCGACTTCCTCGACCGCATGACCACCAACAACCTCCGCAAGAGGCCGGGCGCGGTCACCTACACGCTCCTCCTCGACGACACCGCAGGCATCCGCTCCGACCTCACCGTCGCCCGCCTCGCCCCCGACCGATTCCAGGTCGGCGCCAACTCCCCCGCCGACCTCGACCACCTCCTGCGCCACGCGCCCGACGGAGTGCACGTCCGGGACATCACGTCCGGCACCTGCTGCGTCGGCGTCTGGGGCCCGCTCGCCCGCGACCTCGTCCAGCCGCTGACCCCGGACGACTTCTCGCACGAGGCGTTCGGCTACTTCCGCGTCAAGGAGACGTACGTCGGCCATGTCCCGGTCACGGCCATGCGCCTGAGCTACGTCGGTGAACTCGGCTGGGAGCTGTACACCACCGCCGACCTGGGGCTGAGGCTCTGGGACACGCTCTGGGAGGCGGGCCGGGAGCTCGGCGTGATCGCGGCCGGACGTTCCGCCTTCAACTCCCTGCGCCTGGAGAAGGGTTACCGGGCCTGGGGCACCGACATGACCGACGAGCACGACCCGTACGAGGCCGGCGTCGGCTTCGCGGTCCGCATGGACAAGGCGGACTTCGTCGGCAGGGCCGCACTGGAACGCGCGGGCGAACCGGCCCGGCGCCTCACGCCCCTCCTCCTCGACGATCCGGCCGCCGTGGTCCTCGGCAAGGAACCGGTCCACGTGGACGGCACACCCGCCGGTTACGTGACCAGCGCCGCGTACGGCTACACGCTCGGCCGCTGTGTCGCGTACGCCTGGCTCCCGGCCGGTCTGGCCGCCGGCACCGGCGTGCACGTGGAGTACTTCGGCGAGAAGGTGCCCGCCACGGTCGCCGACGAGCCGCTGTTCGACCCGGAGATGACCCGCATCCGCCGCTAGGACGGCCCAGGAGGCTCCCGATGTCCCCCACCTACGACGTGATCGTCATCGGCCTCGGCGGCATGGGCAGCGCCGCGGCGCACCACCTCTCCGCGCGGGGCGCCCGTGTGCTGGGCCTGGAGAAGTTCGGACCGGTGCACAACCGGGGCTCCAGCCACGGCGGCTCCCGGGTCACCCGGCAGTCCTACTTCGAGGATCCGGCGTACGTACCTCTCCTCCTGCGTGCCTACGAGCTGTACGAGGACCTGGAGCGGGCCACCGGCCGGGGCATCGCCGTCCTGTGCGGCGGGGTGATGGTCGGCCGGCCCGACTCGTGGACCGTGTCGGGCTCGCTGCGCTCGGCACGCGAGTGGGACCTGCCGCACGAGATGCTGGACGCCCGGGAGATCCGCCGCCGTTTCCCGACACTCGCCCCGGCGGACGACGAGGTCGCGCTGTACGAGGCCAAGGCCGGTCTGCTGCGCCCCGAGAACACCGTCGCCGCCCACCTCCAGCTCGCCACCCGGCAGGGCGCCGACCTGCACTTCGACGAGCCGATGACGCGCTGGGAGCCGTACCGGGACGGCGTCCGGGTGCACACCGCCGAGAACACCTACACCGCCTCCCATCTGGTGGTCTGCCCGGGCGCCTGGGCACCGCGACTGCTCTCGGACCTGGGCGTGCCTTTCACGGTCGAGCGGCAGGTCATGTACTGGTTCCAGCCCAAGCACGGCACCCGGCCCTTCCTCCCCGCCAACCAGCCGATCTACGTCTGGGAGGACGCGGCCGGCGTCCAGGTGTACGGCTTCCCGGCCATCGACGGCCCCGAGATGGGTGCCAAGGTCGCCTTCTTCCGCAAGGGGCGGGCCACCACCCCGGAAACCATCGACCGGAGGGTGTACGACCACGAGGTCGAGGCGATGGCCGACCACATGTCCGGCCGCATCCCGGATCTGCCCGGGACCTTCCTCAAGGCCGCGACCTGCATGTACACCACCACAGCGGACGAACACTTCGTCATCGCCCGGCACCCCGCGCACCCCGACTCGGTCACCGTGGCCTGCGGTTTCTCCGGGCACGGCTTCAAGTTCGTGCCCGTCGTGGGGGAGATCCTCGCCGACCTGGCCCTGACCGGCAGCACCGCCCACCCCATCGGTCTGTTCGACCCGGCCCGCCCCCACTCCGGACTCCGCCCGAGTGGGGAGACCTCCACCGCCGCCGCGCCCGCCTGACGAGGAGCACGCACGTGACGACGACTCCCCTGTCCTCCAGCCTCATCGCGACCCTGCCGGGCCACTACTACACCGACCCGGAGATCTTCCGACAGGAACAGCGGCACGTCTTCGAATCGATGTGGTTCTGCGCCGTCCGCGGCGCGGACCTGGACCGGCCCGGCGCCTTCCGCACCGTGCGGGTCGGAAGCGAGAGCGTCATCGTCACCCGTACCCGCGCGGGCGAGTTGCGCGCCTTCCTCAACGTCTGCCGGCACCGCGGGGCCCGGCTCTGCCTGGAGCAGTCCGGCGAGGTGCGCCGCACCCTCCAGTGTCCGTACCACGCGTGGACCTACGACCTCGACGGCAAGCTGGTCGCCGCGCCCGACCTGACGAAGATGCCGGACGTCGACCGTTCCGCGTACGGCCTGGTCGCGGTCGCCCTGCGCGAGTGGCTCGGCTATGCCTGGGTGTGCCTGGCGGACGCACCGCCCTCGTTCGAGGAGACGGTGCGTGGGGCGGCCGTGGAACGGCTCGGCGACCCGGCCGCGATCGAGCGGTACGGGACGGAGCGCCTGGCGCTCGGACGGCGTGTCAGGTACGACGTGCGGGCGAACTGGAAGCTGATCGTCGAGAACTTCATGGAGTGCTACCACTGCGCGACCATCCACCCCGAACTCACGGACGTACTGCCGGAGTTCGCCGACGGCTACGCGGCCCAGTACTACGTGGGCCACGGCGCGGAGTTCGGCGAGGGGGTGAAGGGCTTCACGGTCGACGGCAGCGAGGGCTTCGGCAGGCTGCCCGAGGTGTCGGAGGAACAGGGCCGCCGCTACTACGCCGTCACCGTCAAGCCGACGGTCTTCGTCAACCTCGTACCGGACCATGTGATCCTGCACCGCATGTTCCCGCTCGCCGAAGACCGCACAGTCGTCGAGTGCGACTGGCTGTACGCGCCCGAGGTCGTGGCGTCCGGGGCCGATGTGTCGAAGTCGGTCGAGCTGTTCCACCGGGTGAACACGCAGGACTTCGAGGCCTGCGAGCGCACCCAGCCGGCGATGGCGTCTCGGGCCTACCGCTCGGGCGGCGTGCTGGTACCGACCGAGCACCACATCGGGATCTTCCACGAGTGGCTGCTGGAGCGGCTCGGCGGCCGGGACGACCGGGACCCGTCCCCCTAGGCGGGTGACTGTGCGGGGCGCTTGTACATGCGCGTCGCCGTGATCTCGCTGTGCACCGCCTCTCCCTCGCCCTCACCGGCCTGGACCGGCTGGGGCAGCCCCGGACGCAGGTGTTCCTCCACGCTGATGTACTTGAGGCCGGCCCTGAGATCGGCGTCGTTGCGCAGCCGGATGACCAGCGGGAACTCGGCGAGCGCGGTCGTGTCGAACAGGCCGGTGGTGTACAGGAGCTGGACGCCGAGCGCGTGGGACACGGCCCGCTGGAGCTCCAGCAGGTAGGTGGCGTTCGCGCGCCCGATGGGGTTGTCGAGGAACAGGGTGCCGGCGTGGCGGTGCCGGTCGCGGCCCCGGTCGTTGCTGCGGAGCGCGGCCATCGTGCAGTACAGGGCGATGGCCGCGGTGAGCAGCTGGCCGCCGGAGAAGACGTCGCCCATCTGACCGACGGGGACGCGCTCGGCGCGCAGTACGGCGTCGGGCTTGAGGATCTCGACGGCGACGCCTTTGGGCGTCAGGGCGGCCGCGACGCCGCGCAGCAGCAGGGACATGCCGTCGCGGCGCAGGTCGGAGTTCTTCTTGACGGCCGCTCGGGTGGCCTCGTCGACGACCTCGCCGAGTCGCTCGGTGAGCGTCGCCTGGTCGGGTTCCTCGAAGCGGATGCGCAGGAATTCCTGCCCGGACCACTCCCCGAGGCCCTCCGGGAGCCGAGAGAGCCGCTGGGCGGAGCGGAGGGTGGCGAGGGCCGACTCGACGAGGCCGCGCAGCCGGTCCACGATCGAGTCGCGGTTGCGCTCCAGCTGGGCCAGCTCGTCGGTCAGGACGCGGAGGCGGGGCGCGAAGGCGTCCGCCCACTTGCCCGCGTGCTCGGGCAGCGCCGAGGCGGGCAGCTCGCGGATCTGCTGGCGGGCGGGGGTGCGGACCTGCTCGTAGCGGGTGGAGTTGGCGTGCCGGACGAGGATGTCGCTCGCCTCGCGTACGGCGGCCTCGGCGGCGGAAAGGTCGGCGGCGCAGCCGCGCAGGGAGCGGCGGGCCTCGGCGGCGGACTGGCGGGCCTCCGCCAGACCGCCCGGGTAGGGCTCGGGCTCCTCCTGCTCCTCCTCTGGTGCGTGTTCGCGCAGCAGGTCGCGGAGCATGGCGGCGATCTCGTCGAAGCCGCCGGCCGCGTCCTCGGCGGCGCGGTGCCTGTCGAGCAGTTCGGCGTGGGCCTCGCGGGCCTGGGTCAGTGCCTCGGTGCGCGAGGCGAGTTCGGCGGTCGCCGTGCGCAGCAGGGTCTGGGCGTGTTCGGCGTCGCGCGGGAGGAGTTCCTCGGGGAGTTCGGTGTGCGCGTCGCCGTCCTCGGGTGCGAGCCGTTCGGCCTCGCCGCGCAGCCGGCCGAGCTGTTCGCTCGCGCTCGACATGCGGGTCTCCAGGAGCTGCACCAGTTCCTCGGCGCGGGCGGTGGCGGCCTGCCGGGACGGCCCGTCGGAGCCGTCGGGCGACTCCAGCAGCTGCCCGGCCCGGGTGCGGACCTTGTTGCTGAGCCGGTCCAGGTCGGCGCGGGCCGCGCTCTCGTCGCTCTCCGCGCGGGCCTGCTCGGCGCGGAGGTCGGCGCCGACGCCGACCTTCTCGTAGAGCTGGGAGGCGGCGCGGTAGGCCTCGCGGAGGGCGGGCAGGGACGCCTTCGGCGCGTCCGTGCCGTCGTCCGGTGCGTCCCCCGACGCCTCCTGCGGCACGTCGT
>NZ_RAIF01000006.1:1138661-1147199 GCF_003671715.1 Streptomyces sp. E2N166
GTTCGGCGCGGCTCTCCGCGGCGGCGGCCTCGCGTGCGTGCTCCGTGGTCCGGAGTGCCGCCTCACGGGCGGTGTCCCAGGCCGCGACGGCCGTCTTCTCGGCGTCGCTGGCCGCGAGGGCGGCGCGGGCGGGGTCGGCGTCGGGCGTGCTGTCGTCGAGCCAGCCGGCGCGGACCGCCTCGGCGGTCTCCTGCTCGACCTCGGTGAGGCGCTGGCGCAGGTGCCCGGCCTCGCTGCGGGCGCGCTGCGCCTCGGTGGCGGCGGTGGTGGAGTCCCGGTGGGCGGCGTCGCTGACCTCTTGGAGGGAGGCGGACCGCTCCTCCTCCTCGTTGGCGTGGTGCTCGGCCCTCCCGGCCGCCGCGTGCAGGGCGCGGACGAGTTCGACGGCGGCCTTGGCGCGGGCGGCGAGCGCGGGGGCCGCGTCCCGCTCGGCCTCTTGGATGGCGGCGGACACGCGGGCCACGCGGTCGGCGGCGGCGCGGTGGCGCAGCACGGCCTCGGCGGCCTGCCAGGCGGAGTGCAGGGTGCGCGCGTCGGCGAGTTCACGCTTCTGCGCGGCGGCCGACTTCTCGGCTCCGGTCAGGGCCAGTGAGGCGTGCCGGTAGGCGAGTTCGGCGGCGATGAGGGAGCTGCGGTCCCGGGCCGACTCGGCGTGCGTGACGGCGTAGGCGGCGGCGGTGACCCGCTGGGCGAGGTCGCCGGCGCGGACCCGCTCACGGGTGCCACGGGCGGAGAGCCGGCGGGCCAGGGTCCTGGTCCGGCGTTCGGCGGCGGTGTGGATGTCCCGCGCGCGGGTGCGGGCGTCGGCGGCGTCGACGATGCGGCCGAGGAGATCGACGGACCCGGCGGTGAAGTCGCGTTCGGCGATCAGCTCGGCGCGCCGTCCGAGCTTGTTGCCGAACCCGCTGACCAGGTCGGCGAGTCCGTCGGTGTCGCGGGTGTCGGTGACGGCGCGCAGCAGCAGGTCGGTGAAGTCGGAGTCCTTCTTGACCGCGAAGAGGCCGGCTGCCTCGCCCTCGTCGGCGTTCATCTCGCGCTGGTAGCGGAAGAGTTCGGGGTCGAGACCGAGGTCGCCGAGGTGCTCGATCCAGCGGTCGTGGATCTCCTCCCAGTGCACCTCCAGGTGCGGGTAGGCCTTGCCGGCCTCGGTGATGGCGTCCCGGAAGCCCTTCATGGTGCGGCGCCGGCCCTGCGCGCCGGAGACGCCCTCGACGGGCGGGCGTACGGCGGTGGCCTCGGCGACGGGCAGGTTGTCCAGGGTCATTCCGGGGCCCGGCCGGAAGGAGTACCAGGCTTCGGCGAACTTCCGCGGGTCGCCCGAGACCTGGCGACCACGCCACTCGCTGGCCTTGCCGACGACGACGCACTCGCCGGTCTGCACGTGCTGCCACTCCAGCGCCACGTGTCCGCAGTCGTCGGCGAGCAGGAACTTGCGCAGCACGCCGGAGCTGGCGCCGCCCAGGGTGTTGCGGTGGCCCGGCAGCATCACCGAGAAGATCAGCTTGAGCAGGACGGACTTGCCGCCGCCGTTCTCCAGGAAGAGCACGCCGGCCGGCGCGGGCCGGCGCGGCGGACCGACGGGCTCCTCCTCGAAGAACTCCGCCTGCGCGGGCGCGGGATCGGGCACGGGCTCGCCCACACCGCGCAGGTCAAGCACGGTGTCGGCGTAGCGTGCACCGGCGGGTCCGATGGAGTAGAGGCGGACCCGGGACAGCTCGTACATGGCGGACTCTCGTAAGTCTTCGTGAAAGTGGGGGTGCTGGGGGCGTAAGCGGTTGTCAGGAGGAGTGGAACGGCAGGCCGGCGTCGGCGACCAGTTCCAGGTCCTCCGTCTCGTCGGCGGGCAGCAGGGTCGCCGTGCCGTCGGTCACCGGGACGACGCCCAGGTCCAGCAGCTCGGCCATTGCGGCGCTGCCCGCCATGTCGCGCACCTGGAGCTGGTAGCGGGCCGTCGTGCGGTAGGTGCCGCCGTTGTCGTCGCCGGTGCGCTGGAGGAAGCCGGACTCGGTGAGGAAGGCGGCGGCCTTGCCGACGATGCCGGTGGTGGAGCCGGGGAGTCTGCGCGCGTCCTTGGTCGCGCCGGTCGCGCTGCGTCTGACCCAGATCCGCCAGGCCGACTCCAGGCCCGGGGCGTCGGTGGCCGGGTCGGTGTTCTCGCCCTGTTCCTCGGCCCGCTCCTCCAGTCGTCGGCAGGCCTGGCGGACGAAGGCGTCCACTCCGTTGACGGTGACGCGGCCGATGTAGCCGTCGTCGGCGAGGTCCTCGGGGCGCGGGTAGGCCATGGCGGCCACTGCGAGGTGGGCCAGTCCGTGCAGGAAGCGGTCGCCGGCGTCGGTGGCGGCACGGCGCGCGTAGTCGCCCATGCGGACGGCGAACACCGAGTCCTCGGCGGCGGTCACGGCCATTCCCGCGCGGGGGGACACTTCCAGGACGATCAGTCCGAGGCCGGCCGCCACGGCGTCGGCGAGCCGGGCGAAGGGCGGGTCCTCGCGGTAGCGGCGCAGCAGGTCGGCGTACTCCTGGTCGCGCGCGGGCAGCAGCTTGGGCTGGAGGCCGAAGGCGACGAGCCGCGCCGCGTCGGCGGCGTCGGCGGGCGTGACGGCCGCGGTGGCCGGTGCGGCACCCGCCTCCGGTTCGCTCCGGTCGACGTGCTCGGTCACGGTCGGTACTCCTTGCTGTGCTGGTGCTGGTGCTGGTGCTGTTGCTGCTGGCGCTGGTGCTCGCGGGTGAGGTCGCGGGAGCCGGTCATGCCGCCTCCGTGCGGTCCGCTGCCATCCCGGCGGCGTCCAGCAGCGCCGTGCCGACGACGAGGTCGGCGCCGCCGAACTCGGGGTCGTCCAGTTCGGTGCCGTCGTCCACGGCGAACAGGAGCTTCGGTTCGCCCTGGCGGTATGCGGTGCCGACGGGCGGACTGGCCGCGTGGACGGCGAGCAGCGCGACGAGGTACGGCAGCTCGGGGTCCTGGGCACGGGCGTCGGCCAGCAGCCCGGACAGCCGGCGCGGGGCGTCGTGCGGCAGGTCGAGCAGCTCCATGGCCGCCGCGAGCTGCTCCTCGCTGAAGCGGCTGTCGTCCGGGGTGGCGATCAGGTCGGGTTCCGGCATCTCGGCGCCCAGGTGCTCCCGCTCCACGGGCGGGGTCAGGAGGATGTCGACGAGGTCGCCGACCCGGACGGAGACGGGCGTGCGCATACCGGTGCCGCGGGCGAAGAAGGCGTCGGTGACGCGGAGCGCCCGCTCCAGGGGCAACGGCAGGACGGGCGCGACGAGATGGCCGTACAGGTCCAGGCCCGAGGTGGTCAGGGGGGTGGCGAAGGCCTGCCGGTCCTGTTCGGCGCGGAAGAGCGGGCCTGCCTCCAGGAGGCGGGACTGGAGCTGGGTGTGGCGGCGGATGCAGTCCTTGACGATGTCGACGAGCTCGGCCGCGCGGCGCTTGTGCTCGGGGTCCTCGGACTCGTCGCGCGCCTTGCGGATGTTGGTGAGGATCGCGTTCTCGTGGCGGTACCGGTCGGCGACGTGGTCGAGGGCCTCGGCGATCATGTCGGGGACGGCACTCAGCCAGTCCACCGCGCGGACGTTGCGCCGGGTGGCGTCCAGGGCCCTGCGGAGGGTCTCCGAGTACTGCACGGTCCGGTACCGGGCCTGCTCGGCGGCGAGTTGGGCGTCGGCGAGCCGGCCGCGGCTGATCAGCACCTCCAGCTTGACCTCGGCGGCGATCTGGGCGCTGGTGACGTCGGTGTCCAGGGCGCCGACGAGGACGTTGACCGC
Source organism: Streptomyces sp. E2N166 (assembly GCF_003671715.1). Lineage (GTDB taxonomy): Bacteria > Actinomycetota > Actinomycetes > Streptomycetales > Streptomycetaceae > Streptomyces > Streptomyces thinghirensis. Next base: position 1,142,427 of record NZ_RAIF01000006.1, read on the forward strand.
CTCGTCGGTGGTGCGGAGGTAGACGGTGCCGCCGGGGCCCGGAACCTCCTCCAGGAGCTTGAAGTCGTAGTCGCGGCGCACATAGGTGCCGTCCGGCCCGAAGGTGCCGTACACCGCGCGGAAGCCGCGGTCGACGCTGCCGACGTTGATCAGATTCTCCAGGACCCAGCGGGCCACCCGCTCGTGCTCGGCGGCGGGCCGGGCCGGTGCCTGGGCGGCGACGCGCGGGATCAGCCGGGCCACTATCTGGTCGTGGTCGGCGCCCGTGTCGAAGTCCATGTTCAGCGTGACGAGGTCGATGGCGGAGAGGGCGACCTCCGCCATGCCGTACACCGAGTACTCGCCCGCGAGGTTGGCCTTGCGCGCGTCGAGGTCGTGCAGCGGCGCCGTGCAGGCGAGCGCGCGCAGCCGCCGCGCCAGCCCCTCGTCGGCGGCCGGGCCCGGGGCAGGGCGCGGCCCCGCGCTGAGCTGGGGCGGAACGCTGTCCGTCGATGCAGGCGAAGTCACGGTGCACAGACTAGGTCCTCGGTCTGACAACGACCCAAACGACGCAGATGGGCCCCGACGCGACAGGCTTCGCAGGCGGCCCGCCCCGGTTCGCGGTCCAGCCGGCGGTGGCCCCGTGGTGTCGTTCGGATCCTGCCGGGGTCGCGCGGCCCGGCACGCACATCCGCGGCGTTGTCGTCGGTCGCCGGGGCTCCGCCCTGGCGCCCTCCGCCGCCTCGCAACCGCACGCACCGGACCCCGCTCGGGGTCAGTCGCACGGCACCGTCGCCAGGAGCCGGCCTGATCCGAACGACACCCCCCGACTGGCCCTCGTCGCCGACCCCCCGGCTAGCCCTCGTCGCCGACCCGCCGGAGGTAGACCTCCACGACGCGCTTCAGCGAGTTCTCGAGGTAGACCGCGAGCAGCCGCTCCGCCGTCTCCCGCTCGCCGCTCTCCAGCGCCGCGAGGATCTCCGCGTTCCGTGCGATGTACGGCTCGTGCAGGCGCCTCGGGTCGTCCACGACGTGGAAGGCGAGGCGCAGTTCGGCGAAGACGCTGCGCATCAGCTCGTCGGTGCGTTCGCTGCCGGCGAGGGCCACCAGTTCCCGGTGGAAGTGGATGTTGGCCGTGCCCACAGCTTTCCAGTCACCTTCGCGGGCCGACCGGCGTCCGTCCTCGACGGCCCCGGCGAGTCCCATCAGGCCGTACGGCGGCTCCCCGAGGCCCCGGACTACGGCGCATTCGACGAGGGCGCGGGTGCGGTAGATGTCCTCGACGTCCTCGACGGTCAGGACCCGGACGAAGACGCCGCGGTTCAGCTCGTGGATGAGCAGGCGTTCGTGGGTGAGCAGCCGGAACGACTCGCGCAGTGTGTTCCGGGAAACGCCGAGCGCGCCACCGATGCTGTCCTCCGACAGGCGGGTCCCGGGCGGGAAGTAACCCTCGGCGATCCGGCTCCTGAGAATGTCCGAGACCCGCTCGGCGGTGCTGGTCCGCCCGAGGAGGGCGCGGTCGTCGGCCAGTCCCGTCAACTGCTCTGCCATGCCCGGAATTCAATCGCAGATACCAGAACGAAACAACATGGGTATTGAGGGATCGTTGAACGATCCTCTACGGTGCCATCAAGTGACGACACGGCGTCCGCTCCCCCCACCCACGCCGCCGCACCGACCGGCTCAGTCTCGACAAGCACCCTCCGTCCTCCCACTGCGAGGTGCCCATGAGCACAACCCCTCCACCGCAGGCCCCGTCCGCCGAGACCCGTCCCACCGGCGCGGGTGAACACCCGTCGGACAACGGCCCGTTCGGCTGGCTGCGCGCCCTCGGCCCGCGGGGCCGCCGCGCCTTCGGCGGCGCGTTCGGCGGCTACGCCCTCGACTCGTACGACTACTTCACGCTGCCGCTGACCATGGTCGCGCTGGCCGCGTACTTCGGCCTGGACAGCGGTCAGACCGGTCTGCTCACGACGGTCACGCTGGTCGTCTCGGCGATCGGCGGCGCCCTCGCGGGCGTCCTGGCGGACCGCGTCGGCCGGGTCAAGGCACTGCTGCTCACCGTGATCACCTACGCCGTTTTCACGGTGGCCTGCGGTTTCGCGCCCAACTACGAGACGCTGCTGGTCTTCCGCGCCCTCCAGGGCCTGGGCTTCGGCGGCGAGTGGGCGGTCGGCGCGATCCTGGTCGCCGAGTACGCGAGCGCCAAGCACCGGGGCCGTACCCTCGGCGCCATCCAGAGCTCCTGGGCGGTGGGCTGGGCGCTCGCCGTGGTCGTGTACACGCTGGTGTTCTCGCTGGTCGGTGACGATCTGGCGTGGCGCGTGATGTTCTGGACCGGCGCGCTGCCCGCGCTGCTCGTGGTCTGGGTGCGGCGCAGCGTCCACGACGCGCCCAAGGCCGCAGAGGTCCGCGGGAAAGGCGCGGGGAAGGGTTCGTTCGCGGCGATCTTCAAGCCGGGTACGGCCGACTCGCCGGGCCTGCTGCGCGTCACGCTCTGGGCGAGCCTGCTCTCCACCGGCGTCCAGGGCGGCTACTACACCCTTGCCACCTGGGTGCCGACGTATCTCAAGGACGAGCGCGACCTGTCGGTCGTCGGCACCGGCGGCTACCTGACCTTCCTCATCTCGGGCGCCTTCATCGGCTACCTCACCGGCGGCTACCTCACCGACCGGCTGGGCCGCAAGCGCAACATCTGGCTCTTCGCGCTGCTGTCGGCGCTGTGCATCCTGGCGTACGCGAACATCCCCAGCGGCGCCAACACCCTGCTCCTGGTGCTCGGTTTCCCGCTCGGTTTCTGCATGTCGGCGATCTTCAGCGGCTTCGGTTCGTACCTGAGCGAGCTGTATCCGACGGCCGTACGCGGTGCCGGCCAGGGCTTCACGTACAACACCGGACGCGCCGTGGGCGCCGTGTTCCCGACCACGGTCGGCTTCCTGGCCGACAGCTGGGGCGTGGGCGGCGCGCTGGTCTTCGGCGCCATCGGCTACGGCATCGCGGCGCTGGCTCTGCTGGGGCTGCCCGAGACGCGCGGAAGGGAACTGGCATGAAGCACTCGCACCACGTGTCCGGAGACCGGCCGATCGTCCTCGTCGACGAGCACGCGCGCGCGTGGAGCCCGAAAGCGGCCCGCTCCCGCGTCCGAGAAGGGCTCACCGGCCCCACGGCCGGAGTCTCGGCCGGCCACACCCAGGCCAACCTGATCTCGGTGCCCGCCGACTGGGCGTACGACATGCTGCTGTTCTGCACCCGCAACCCGAAGCCCTGCCCGGTCCTCGACGTCACGGACGCCGGGTCCTGGACCACCGCGCTCGCCGACGGCGCCGACCTGCGCACCGATCTGCCGCGCTACCGGGTGTGGCGGCACGGCGAACTGGTGGACGAACCGACGGACGTACGCGCGCACTGGCGGAACGATCTGGTGTCGTTCCTGATCGGCTGCAGCTTCACCTTCGAGTGGGCGCTGACCGCGGCCGGCGTCCCGATCCGCCACGTCGAGCAGGGGCGCAACGTCCCGATGTACGTCACCGGGCGGCAGTGCCGTCCGGCCGGGCGGCTGCACGGGCCGATGGTGGTGTCCATGCGCCCGGTGCCGCCCGCTCACCTCTCGGCGGCGATCCGCGAGACCAGTCTGCTCCCCGCCGTGCACGGCGGCCCGGTGCACTGCGGGGACCCGTCGGCGGTCGGCATCGACGACCTGGGCCGGCCGGACTTCGGCGACCCGGTGGACGCCGGGCCGGACGACATCCCGGTGTTCTGGGCGTGCGGAGTGACTCCGCAGGCGGCGGTCATGGCCTCGCGTCCGCCCTTCGCCCTCACCCACGCGCCGGGGCAGATGTTCCTCACCGACGCACGGGACGAGCAGTACCGCGTCGCCTGATCCCGGGATGTCCCGAGACAGGCCGGAAACCGGAGACACTGGAGACATGACCTCGATCGACCTCAACGCCGACCTCGGCGAGGGTTTCGGCCGCTGGCGGCTCACCGACGACGCGGGCCTGCTCTCGGTCGTCACCAGCGCCAACGTGGCCTGCGGCTTCCACGCCGGGGACCCGGTCACCATGCGGCGGGTGTGCGCGCTGGCGGCCGAGCGGGGGGTGACGATCGGCGCCCAGGTCTCCTACCGGGACCTGGCCGGCTTCGGGCGGCGCGCGATGGACGTGCCGCCCGCCGAGCTGGCGGCCGAGGTGGCCTACCAGGTCGGCGCCCTGGAGGTGTTCGCACGCGCGGCCGGCACCCGCGTGGCCTACGTCAAGCCGCACGGCGCGCTGTACAACCGGGTGGTGCGGGACGCGGAGCAGGCCGCGGCGGTCGTCGACGGTGTGCTCCTCGCGGGCGGCGCGCTGCCCGTGCTGGGGCTGCCGGGCTCGCGCCTGCTGGAGCTGGCGGGGCGGGCCGGGCTGCCGGTCGTCACGGAGGCGTTCGCCGACCGCGCGTACACCGACGAGGGCACGCTCGTGCCGCGCGGGCAGGAGGGCGCCGTGGTCGCCGACCCGGACGCCGTGGTGGAGCGCTCGGTGGGTCTGGCCGTCTCCGGCACGGTCACCGCCCGCTCCGGGGCACGTGTCGAGGTCCGGGCCCGCTCCCTGTGCGTGCACGGCGACACGCCCGGCGCGGTGGAACTGGCCCGCCGGGTCCGGCAGCGGCTGGAGGCGTCGGGCGTCCGCGTGGAGGCCTTCGCATGAACGTCCTGCCGGTCGGCGACGACGCCCTGCTCGTCGAGGTCGCCTCGGGCGACGAGGCGGAGGCCCTGCACGCGGAGCTGCTGCGGCGCCGCGCGGCGGGCACCCTCGC
>NZ_RAIF01000006.1:1147287-1148641 GCF_003671715.1 Streptomyces sp. E2N166
TCCCCCGCGCGCGGGGCACGTCGTCGAGATCCCGGTCCGCTACGACGGTCCGGACCTGGCCGACGTCGCCGCGCACTGGCGTGTGGCGGAGGACGAGGTGGGCCGCATCCACGCGGGTACGGAGTTCCACGTCGCCTTCTGCGGGTTCGCGCCCGGATTCGGGTACCTCGCCGGTCTGCCCGCGCGCTACGACGTCCCGCGCCGGGACACTCCGCGCACGGCCGTCCCGGCCGGTTCGGTGGCGCTGGCGGGTCCGTACACCGGCGTGTATCCGCGTTCGTCGCCGGGCGGCTGGCAGTTGATCGGCACCACGGACGCCGTGCTGTGGGACCACAGGCGCGTGCCCGCGGCGCTGCTGTCGCCGGGCACGCGCGTGCGGTTCGTCGCCCGTGGACACCTGCCCGAGCGTCAGGGGGGTTCATGACGGACCGTGCGCTCGCCGTCGTCCGGGCCGGGGCCCTGACCACCGTGCAGGACCGGGGCCGCCCCGGACACGCGCACCTCGGCGTCCCCCGCTCCGGGGCGCTCGACGCGCCCGCGGCTGCGCTGGTTCTCCGGCTGGTCGGCTGCCCGCCCGACGCCGCCGTCCTGGAGACCACGCTCACCGGCTGTGCCGTGCGTCCGCGTTGCGCGGTGACGGTGGCGGTCGGCGGCGCCCCCTGCCCGGTGACGGTGGACGGACGGCCGGTGCCCTGGGGCGCGCCGGTCGACGTGCCGGCCGGTGCGCTGCTGAACGTCGGAGCGGCCGACTCCGGCGTCCGCAGTTATGTGGCCGTCTCCGGCGGCGTTCTGGTCGAACCGGTCCTCGGCAGCCGCTCCACCGACCTGCTGTCCGGCCTCGGGCCGCCGCCCCTCACGGACGGCACGGTGCTGCCCCTGGGACGGCCGCGCGGGCGGTACGCGCGCGTGGACGTCGCCCCCCAGCCGGCGCCCCCGTCGGAGCTGGTCCTGCGGGTGACGCCGGGCCCGCGCGCCGACTGGTTCACGCCGGAGGCGGTACGGACGTTCACCTCGCGCGCGTACCGGGTGTCGCCCGCGAGCAACCGCATCGGACTGCGCATGGACGGACCGGCGCTGCAACGCGCCCGCCCGGGCGAACTCCCCAGTGAGGGCATGGTGCTGGGCGCGGTCCAGGTGCCGCCCGACGGCAGGCCGGTCGTGTTCCTGGCCGACCATCCGACGACCGGCGGCTACCCGGTGATCGGCGTCGTCCGCACCGCCGACCTCCCGGCGGCGGCCCAGACGCCACCGGGGACTCCGGTGCGCTTCGTCGCCGTCCGCAGACACTGACACCGCGACACCGCCCTCGGGTGCACCGGGTTCCCGGCGCCAGTGCTGCCGGTCCGCGTGCTGC
>NZ_RAIF01000006.1:1148651-1156706 GCF_003671715.1 Streptomyces sp. E2N166
CGCGGGCACCGACGCCCTACGACTACGGCGAGGCGCGCGCCGGGGCACGCCTGTGGTCCGGCGCGCGCGCCGGGACACGCCTGCGGTCCGCGCTCCGAGCCGCTTGACTGGTCCGCGCTCCGTCCGCGGCGCCGCGCGACCGTACCGGCGTGCGCCGGGGCGCCGCCGGTCACACCGCCTCCGGCCGCTCCGTCGTCGACAGCGCCGCGAGCGCGGCGGAGACCGCGGCGGACGTGCGCAGGTCGAGCCGGGCGCTCGTCCCGCGCACGTGGTGGCGCAGTTCGTCGACGGCCGGCGTCAGCAGTTGGGGCAGCAGGTCCGTGCAGCGCCGGGCCACCCAGCCGGTGCCGGCCGTGGCCAGCCACCACAGGCTCGCCGACCTGGTGGGAGTGGGGAACTCGTTCTCGGGCGAGGGCGCGGGCCCGGTGGCGTGGCCTCGCTCGGCGAGCAGGGCGTGGAAGCGCAGGGCCAGCTGCCGGTGGCCCCGCTCGCCGGGGTGCAGCCGGTCCGCGCTCCACATCGCGCGGTCCGTGGTCCAGTCGCCCTCGCTCGCGTGCAGGTGGACGGCCCCGTACCGGTCGGACAGGGCGTGCACGACGGCGTTGACCGCCCGCTGCCGCCGGGCCAGCGGGCGGGCCAGCGCCCCCGGCAGCCCGAGCGTCGCCCCCGGGTCCGGCAGGCACGCCGTGAGCAGCAGCGCGCCCTGTGCGGTGAAGGCGGCGTACACCGTGTCGAGCCGGGCGGCGACGGCTCCGAGGTCGAAGGAGCAGCGCAGGGTGTCGTTGACGCCGACGACGACGGACACGACGTCGGGACGCAGGGCGAGACCCACGGGCAGTTGCCGCTCGGCGACGTCCCGGGCCCGCGCCCCGCTGAGGGCGAGATTGGTGAACATCGCGGGCTGCTCGGCGAGCCCGGCGGCGAGCAGTGCGGCCCAGCCGCGCCACCCGTCGCGCACCGGGTCCCCCACGCCCTCGGTCAGCGAGTCCCCGAGGGCCACGAACCGGACGCGTCTCATGGCACGGCCTCCGGCAGCACGGGAAGAGCGGGGGCCGTCGCGTCGTGCGCGGCCAGGAACGCCCCGACCGCCGCGTCCCAGCCGAAACACTCCGCACGCGCGCGTGCCGCCTCTCGCCGGTGCGCCTCCCGGCGTCCGAGGAGCAGGTCCACGGCGTCCGCGAAGGCCGCCCCGTGGTCGGCGGCGACGGCCCCGGCGGAGCCGATCACCTCCGGCAGCGCCGAGGACGCGCTGGCCACCACGGGCGTGCCGCAGGCCATCGCCTCCAGCGCGGCGAGTCCGAAGGTCTCGGCCGGTCCGGGAGCCAGGCACACGTCGGCGGACGCCTGGAGCGCGCCGAGCAGCCCGCGGTCGGCGACATGGCCGAGGAAGGTCACCGGCAGCCCGCGCTCCCGCGCCCGCTGTTCGAGCCGCGGGCGCAACGGCCCGTCCCCGGCGACCACGAGCACCGCCCGCTCGCCGCGCCGAAGCAGCGCCGCCAGCGCGTCGAGCGCCGTGCCCGGCCGCTTCTCCACGGACAGCCGGGAGCACAGCACCAGGAGCGTCTCGTCCACGCGCGCGTGCCGGGCGCGCAGCCCGGGATCGCGCAGCGCCGGGTGCCGCCCGGCCAGGTCGACGCCCAGCGGAGCCCGTACGACGTTGCGGGCCCCGATGCGGACGAACTCCCGCTCGGCGAACTCCGTGGTGCACACGACGCGCGCGTAGGTGTGTGCCGTGCGGATGTTCAGGGCGTCGGCGGTTCGCCGGGCCGCCTCTTCGGGCAGGCCCCAGGTGCGCAGTACACCGTCGGTGGTCTCGTGGGAGACCATCACGGCGGGGATCCTGGCCCGCCGTGCCCACTTGCCGGTCCAGCGCAGCGTGGTCCGGTCGGAGACCTCCAGCCGGTCGGGTGCCAGCTCCTCCAGCAGCGCCGCCACACGCCGCCTGCCGGTCAGGACGCGGTAGCCGCCGGTGCCCGGCAGCAGCGGTCCGGGGAGGGTGATCACCCGGCCCTGTTCGGTCTCCCGGTCGTCGGCGTGCTCGCCGGGGACGACGAGGACGGGGTCGTGTCCGGCCCTGCGGAAGCCCTTGCCCAGCTCGCGCAGCGCGGTGCGCAGGCCGCCGGACGCGGGAGCGACGAAGTTGGCGAGCCGGACGATCCGCAGTGCGCCGCTCATGCCGCCAGCACCGCCTTCCGTGTGGCGAGCACGTCCGTGTAGTGGCCGATCAACCGGTCGCCGACGGCCGCCCAGGTGCGTCCCTCGACGGCAGCCCGCCCGGCCGCCCCGTACGCGGCCCGCAGCGCGGGGTCGGCGGTCAGCGACCACACCGCGTCCCGTACGGCTGCCCCGTCGCGCGGCGGCACGAGCAGTCCGGTGCGCCCATGGGCGACGAGGTCCAGCGGCCCGCCCGCGGCGGGCGCGACGACGGGCACGCCGCTCGCCATGGCCTCCTGCACGGTCTGGCAGAACGTCTCGAAGGGGCCGGTGTGCGCGAAGACGTCCAGCGAGGCGAAGAGCCGGGCGAGGTCGTCGCCGGTACGGCGGCCGAGGAAGAGCGCGCCCGGCAGTGCCTGCTCCAGACCGGGCCGGCTGGGCCCGTCGCCGACGACCACGACGCGCACGCCGTCCAGGCCGCAGACGCCGGCGAGCAGCTCCACCTGCTTCTCGGGGGCGAGCCGGCCGACGTAGCCGACGATCAGCTCACCGTTGGGAGCCAGTTCGCGGCGGAGCGCCTCGTCGCGCCGGTCGGGCCGGAAGCGGACGGTGTCCACCCCGCGTGGCCAGAGCGAGACCCGGGGCACACCGTGTGCCTGGAGGTCGCGCAGCGCCGCGCCGGACGGGGCGAGGGTGAGGTCGGCGGCGGAGTGCACGGAGCGGATGCGCCGCCAGGCGGCCGCCTCGCCCGCCCCCATGTACGTACGGGCGTATCCGGCGAGGTCGGTCTGGTAGACGGCCACGGCGGGGACACCGAGCCGGGCGGCGGCGGCCATGCCCCGGACGCCAAGGACGAAAGGGCTGGCCAGGTGGACGAGGTCGGCGCGGTGCTCGGCGATCGCGGCGGCCACGCGCCGGCTGGGGAGGGCGACGCGTACCTGGGGGTAGCCGGGGAGCGGGAGGGAGGGGACCCGGACGAGGGGGCACGCGGCGGAGGTGTCCGCCTCGGTGCCCGGGGCGGTGGCCGGGGCGACGACGACGCAGTCGTGACCGCGGTCGGCGAGGTGCCGGGCGGTCTGGAGCGCGCAGTGGGCGACGCCGTTCACATCGGGGGGAAAGGACTCGGTCACGATGACGACACGCATACCGGTGTTGTCGCCGGACTGAACGTGCTCGCGTCAACGTCGATCTTTCCGGCCGAGGAACGTCCCATGAGCGTTGCCCTGCTCACCCGGGAGTCCCTCAATCCGGTCCTCCGGCGGGCTTCGGACCGCCGGGACCGCTCGGCGCACGCGGGACCCGGTCTACGTGGACCGGCGGGGCGGCGTCCGGAGCGGCCCGCGCCAGTGCGGAAGGACGGCCGCGGGCCCGCGCGGGCTTCTCCGTCCGCTCATGCCGAACCGCCTCGGGCCGGCGCGCCCGCTCACACGGTCGGCGCGTCCGGTCCGAAGCGGCTGCGTACGGCCGTCTGGACCTCGTCCTCCTCGGCCGGATCGGCGGCGAGCCTGCGCAACCGTTCGACGACGCGGTTGTCACCGGTCTCGGCGTGGCGGGCGGCGAGTTCGCGGGTGGTCTCCTCGCAGTCCCACAGGCACTCGATGGCGAACCCGGCGGCGAAGGACGGGTCGGTGGCGGCCAGCGCGCGGGCGGCCCGCCCGCGCAGGTGGGAGGAGGCGGTCTCGCGGTAGATGTGGCGCAGTACGGGCGCGGCGCAGGCGATGCCGAGCCGTCCGGTGCCGTCGACGAGGGTCCACAGGGTCGGCGCGTCGGGGCCTTCGCCGCGTACCGCCTCACGCAGTGCGGCGAGGACGAGGTCGCGGTCCTGGGCTCCGCCCCGGCAGGCGAGTACCCGCCCGGCGGCGGCGCCCAAGGCGTCGGGTCGGTGCACCCAGCGGCGCGCCAGGTCGACGGCGGGGAGGCCGCGCATGCGCTCGAAGGCGGCGACGGCGGCCTCGACGACCGGCGTCGAGCCGTTGGTCACGGCGGCCTCGATCAGGTCGAGGGCGTCCGGATCGTCGCCGTCGGCGAGATAGCGCAGGGCGGTGCAGCGGGCACCCTCGTCGCCGGACCGCGCGGCCTCGACGATCTCGGGCCGGTCCTCGGGACCCGCGACGGCCGTGAGACACCGGGCGGCCGGCACATGGAGCGCGGCGCCGCGCTCGACGCCCTGCTGGGCCCATTCGAAGACGGCCCGCACGCTCCAGCCCGGACGCGGTCCGGTGGGGCTCATCTGCCGCTGCCAGCGGTCGAAGCAGCCCGTCTCATGGGCGGCACGCACACGCGTGGCGATCGATTCGCGCGGATCGTCGGCCCACAGCCGCCAGGGCCGGGGCTCGAAGGCGTCCCGCACGGCTACGGCCAGCTCGGCATCGCCCTCGGCATCGTGCGGGAAGCGTGCCAGCACGGGCGCGGCGAGCGAGCGCAGACCGGCGTCGTCGTCGCGCAGCGCAAGCTCGTCCAGGGCCCACGCCCAGTTGACGCCGTGGGCGGCGTACCCGCGCAGCAGCCGGAGCGCGTCCAGCCTGCCGTAGGAGGCCAGGTGCCCGAGGACCGCGAGGGCCAGCCCGGTGCGTGACTCGTCGGCCTCGAGGATGTCCTCGGGGTCGAAGAGGTGGGCCTCGATCGCGTCCAGCTCGCCGTTGAGGTCGAGGTAGAGGCGGGCGTAGTAGAGGGAGCGGTTCTCGACCTGCCAGTCGTGGCGGGGGTCGTGCAGCACGCAGTGGTTCAGTGCCGCGAGCGCTTCGGCCCGCGGAGCGGTGAGCGCATGCAGCGTGCCGTCGCCGCGACCCCGCTGAAGCAGGCCGAGCAGCGTACCGCTGGGCGCTATGACCGGATCGAACATGGGAAACAGCCTCACATCAAGCGTCGACGCAACCGGGGAGCACGCGTTACCTGGCCGTGCGCCAACACGTCGGAGCACCCGCCGTCTCTTGCTTGCTGAAGACCATGTTCCTCTGCCTCTCGTCGGTGGCCCTTGCGGGCCGTGTCACGGCCCGCGCGGTGCGGCAACATCTGCCCAGCCATCACGTCCGTGAACCACGTCGTCATGATGACCCGGCGGTCACATCTGCCGCGACCGAAATTTCGGCGGCCCGTTACCGCCTCCCCCGTTATTCGTATTTTCCCTGGTCAGAAAAGAGTGGAGCAGACCCGGAGCAGTACCGGATCGGCTTCCGGTCACTGAGCGCCGAACAGCTCCAGCAGCTCTGTCCGGGCGAACATCCGCGCCGTGTCCACGGCGGACGGAGTGCCCGCGGACGGATCCGCGCCGGCCTCCAGAAGGGCCCTGGTCACTTCCGTCTCACCCTTGAAGGCGGCACCGGCGAGCGGGGTCTGGCCCCGGTCGTTGACGCGGTCGGCCTCGGCGCCACGGGCCAGCAGCGCGCGCACCGCGCCGGCGTGTCCGTGATAAGCGGCGAGCATGACGAGGGAGTCGCCGCGGTCGTTGGTGAGATTGGCGGGAACGCCGGCGTCCACATAGGCCACCAGTTCCTCGGTCCGGCCCTGCCGGGCCAGATCGAAGATCTTCGTCGCCAGCTCCACGACCTCCGGGTCGGGGGCTTCACTCATCGGCCGGACCACCTCTCACTGCGCATGCCGGGGACTGGGCGCACGGCCGCGAGCGGTGCGGCCGTGCGGGTGAATCGCCAGGGTACTGGCTCGCGCCGCACATGAGCCGAAGTGCCCGAGGTAAAGATCAGCACGGACCCGGCAGGGCGCAACAGCCCTGCTCAACCGGCCCAAGGACTACTCCGCCACTTGGGGCAATTTCGAAAAATTTCCCCCATTTGCACCTTTTATCGTATAGATACATGCTGTGAGCCTGGAAGTACTCATGGTGACTGTCCCCGCGAACCAGGAGAACTCACATGATCCTCTCGATCTCAGGCGTGGTCCTGCTCGGCATCGTCGTCTTCATCTTCTTCCGCAAGGACGGCCTCAAGGCCTCACACGCGCTCGTCGCGGTCCTGTTCGGGTTCTACCTGGCGAGTACGGCCATCGCCCCGAGCATCAAGGCAGGCGGCGAGAGCCTGGCGGGCCTCCTCGGGGGAATCAAGTTCTGACGCCCCTCACCCCCGCCCGACATCCGCACGTACGCACTTCCAGGAGGCAGCAGTGGCCCGGCGGCCCCTCCCCCGCATTCTGAGCAACGGCGGCGCGCAGCTCGCCCGGAGCCGGGAGCTGGCCCGGACGGCGGCCGACAGCGCCACCGACGTCCTCCAGCCGCTGATCACGATCGCCCGCGGTCTGCGCCGCCTGGCCGCGGCCGCGCGGCGCAGATGGACCGAGACCCCCAAGGACCGGCGCGGCGCGCTGTTGTTCCTGGTGGCCTCGGTGGTCCTGGTCGTGGCTCTGGTCCCGTACGGCCCGCTACTGGCCGTCATCGCCCTGATGGCGGCGGCGGCCTGGCAGGGCAGGGACCGCACCCCGTCGGAGCCGGACGGCCCCGACGACTCCCAGACCAAGCGCCTCCAGTCGCTCTACGAGGCGCTCGTCCCGTACTTCTCCCTCGCCGAGGACCCCGATCCCCTGTACTCCCACGGGGGCGCCTGGGAGAAGGCGTTCCCCGCGTACGAGTTCGACGACACCGGCCGCTTCGCCCACCTGGTGATCCGCTACCCCGCGTACTTCACCGACGGGGAGGCCGAGGCCCGCGCCCGGATCGAGCACCTGCTCACCGCCAAGTCCGGGCGGGGCCGGGAGTACCGCTTCACGTGGGACGAGGAGGCCAACCACCTCGCCGTCGACGTACTCGCGGCGCTGCCCACCGACATCGCCGCCCAGCGCTTCGTGACGGCGCCCGGCGAGACCGTCCTCGGCTTCACCGACCCGACCGGGGTCCAGCGCACCCTTCCGCTCACCCACGGCGAGGAGCGGCGCGATGTGCCCCCGGTCGTCTGGCGTACCGGCATCCGCTCGACCGAGCCCCACCTGCTGGTCCTGGGGCAGCCCGGTACCGGCACGTCCACCCTGCTGCGCTCGGTCGCGCTGCAGGCCCTGCACCACGGGGACCTGCTGATCGTCGACGGCGGCGGCACCGGCGAGTACGCCTGCCTGGTCGGCCGGGACGGCGTCCTGGCCGTCGAGTGCGGCCTCACCGGAGCGCTGACCAGCCTGGAGTGGGCCGCCTCCGAGACGGAACGCCGGCTGATCTCCCTCAACCGGGCCCGTCAGGAGGGCCGGCCCGCACCCGACGACACCAAGCGGCCGCTGTGGGTCTTCATGGACCGGCCGAGCGCGTTCCCGCACCTGGCCGCCGCGGACGGCCGCAAGGACCCGCAGTCCCTGCTCCAGGTCCCGCTGCGGCACGGCCGCGCCGCGAACGTGACGGTGGTCGTCGCCGACCAGCTGGACTCCCTGGACAGCCTCAGCGACGCCGTACGGCAGCACACGCGCGCGCGTGTCGTCCTCGGCCCGGCCACGCCGGACGAGCTGGCGTCGGTGCTCGGCGCTCCCCCGCGCACCACGCCCGTGGACCAGGTTCCGCCCGGCCGGGGGTACGCCCGCCTGGGCACCGGACCGGTACACCGCCTCCAGGTCCCGGCCACGCCGGACCCCTACGACGACGCGACGAGCGACGCCCACCGGCAGGCGGTGCTCGACCTGCTGCCCCCGCGCACGACCCCGGCGGACGGTGAGCAGGTGCCCGTGGACGAGGACGCGGCCGAGAAGAAGATCTCCATCGAGAAGAAGACCGCCACGCAGAAGAAGGCCGCCACGCAGAAAGCCGTCACGGACGAGCCCGAGCCAGAGAGGCCGGAGGCCGACGCCGGGCCGGCGCCGGTCGCCGAGCCGACGCCCGTCGCGGTGGAGGCGGTGGCCCAGGAGGTCACCGCGGCCGAGCCGCCCATGCCGGAGACGGTTCCCGCGAAGGCGGTGGCGGCCGAGACCTCCTGACGG
>NZ_RAIF01000006.1:1157024-1172996 GCF_003671715.1 Streptomyces sp. E2N166
CCGTTCTCCACCAGCCGGGCAGCCGCGGCCAGTCGCACCGCCGCCTCCTCGGCCACCGCACCGCCGACGGTGAACGGCAGCCGGACGTAGCCCTCGAAGGCCCCGTCGACCCCGAACCGCGGGCCGGACGGGACCCGGACGCCCACCCGCTCCCCCGCCTCGGCGAGCCGAGAGCCCGAGAGGCCCCCGGTCCGCACCCACAGCGTCAGCCCGCCCCGCGGCACCTCGAACTCCCAGTCGGGCAGTCCCCGGCGCACCGCGGCCACCAGCTCGTCCCGGTTCCGGCGGGCCTGGTCGCGCCGTACCTGGACGGCCCGCTCCCAGCCGCCGGTACTGAACAGCCAGTGCACGGCCAGCTGCTCGAGTACCGGCGTGCCCAGGTCGGCGTAGGCGCGCGCGGCGACCAGGCTGCGGATCACGTCGGGCGCGGCGCGGACCCAGCCGATGCGCATCCCGGCCCAGAATGCCTTGCTCGCGGAACCGACGGTGACGACCGTGGACCCGGCCGGGTCGAAGGCGCACACGGGGCGCGGCATCTCGACTCCGTCGTCCAGCCACAGCTCGCTCATCGTCTCGTCGGCCACGAGCACCGTCCCCGCCGACCGGGCGGCCTCCACCAGCCGGCGCCGCTGGTCGTCGTCGGCGAGCGCGCCGGTGGGGTTGTGGAAGTCGGCGACGACGTAGGCGATGCGGGGCGCGGCCTCGCGCAGCACCTGGCGCCAGCGGTCCACGTCCCAGCCGGTGAGCCCCTCGGCCATCGCCACCGGAACCAGCCGGGCCCCGGCCTCGCGCATCAGCTGGAGGATGTTGGCGTACGAGGGCGACTCCACGGCGATGCGCTCGCCACGCCCCCCGAAGAGGTGGCAGATGGCGTCGATGGCGCCCATCGCCCCCGTGGTCACCATGATCTGTTCGGGCATGGTCGGGATTCCGCGCGCGGTGTAGCGCTCGGCGATCATCGCGCGCAGCGCGGGCAGTCCGGCCGGATAGTCGCCATGGGTGTGCGCGTAGGGGGGAAGCTCCTCCAGGGCGCCCTGCACGGCCCGGGTGAGCCAGGGCTCGGGCGCGGGGAGCGCCGCGCAGCCCAGGTCGATCAGCGAGCCGAGGGCCTCGGGCGGCAGCGGCTCCAGGCCGCGCGCCGGCAAGGGGTTCCCGGCCGGCACGGCGGTCCAGCTGCCCGCGCCGCGCCGGGACTCCAGGAAGCCCTCGGCGCGCAGCGCCTCGTAGGCGGCGGCGACGGTGGTGCGGCTGACGGTCAGGGCCAGGGCCAGCTCTCGTTCGGCGGGCAGCCGGGCGGCGACCGGGACGCGTCCTTCGAGGACCAGCAGCCGGACGCCGTCGGCGAGCGCACGGTAGGCGGGCGGTCGGCGGGTGCCGGGCCCGGCCGGGCGGTCCTGCTGGGAGCCGAGCAGCCGGGCGAGCTGCCCCGCCCCCACGGCCGAGGTCCACTGCGCCATGGAAATCAGTCCACCTTCCCCGAATTGGCCATGGTTGACTCACCTTCTCAAGCCACAGGGTGTCATGCAGCAGGCCACTACCACCACACAGGGGGCACCTCTTGTCCAGGCAGCGATCCGGGCAGCGGCATCTCGCACGGCGGCTGACACAGCTCTACGGCGGTCTCGTGCTGTACGGCGCGAGTTCGGCACTCCTGGTCAGGTCGGGACTCGGCCTGGAACCCTGGAACGTGCTGCACCAGGGCCTCGCGGAGCGCACCGGCCTGTCGATGGGCGTGGTGCTGACCCTCCTGGGCGCGGCGGTGCTGCTGCTGTGGATCCCGCTGCGCCAACGGCCGGGTCTCGGCACGATCTCCAACGTGCTGGTGATCGGCGCCGCGATGGACGCCACGCTGGCCTTCGTGCCCGACGCCCACGGCTGGACGCCGCGCATCACCATGATGGTGGCGGGGATCGTCCTGAACGGCGCGGCGACCGGGCTGTACATCGCCGCGCGGTTCGGCCCCGGCCCGCGGGACGGCCTGATGACCGGGCTGAACCAGCGCACGGGACTCTCGGTGCGCCTGGTGCGCACGGCCGTCGAGATCACGGTCGTGGTGACGGGTTTCGCCCTCGGCGGCACGGTCGGTGCCGGCACCCTGCTGTACGCGGTGACGATCGGCCCGCTCGCCCAGGTGTTCCTGCGCGTGTTCGCCGTCCCGTCGGCATCCGGCGGCAGCACGGTGGTTGCCACGGGTCAATCCCGGCGCGCGATACTGCGTCGGTGACCACCCCGATACGCCACCCCCGCCACCCCTACCTGGACCACCCCGGCCCGATCGCCTTCGCCCACCGGGGCGGTACGGCGGGCGGCCTGGAGAACACGCTGCGGCAGTTCCGGCGCGCGGTCGAGGCGGGCTACCGGTACATCGAGACCGACGTCCACGCCACGCGGGACGGGAAGCTCGTCGCCTTCCACGACGCGACGCTGGACCGGGTGACGGACGGGGCCGGCCGGATCGCCGATCTCTCTTGGGAGAAGGTGCGCCGCGCGCGCGTGGCGGGCGAGGAACCGGTGCCGCTCTTCGAGGAGCTCCTGGAGACCTTCCCCGAGGTGCGCTGGAACATCGACGTGAAGGCGGAGCCCGCGCTGCTGCCGCTCCTGGAGCTGATCGAGCGGACGAACACCTGGGACCGCGTCTGCGTCGGCTCGTTCTCCGAGGCGCGCGTGGTCCGCGCCCAGCGCCTGGCCGGCCCGCGACTGGCCACCTCGTACGGCACCCGGGGCGTCCTCAACCTGCGGCTGCGCTCCTGGGGCGTGCCGGCCGCGCTGCGCCGCTCGGCGGTGGCCGCGCAGGTGCCCGAGGTCCAGTCGGGCATCCAGGTGGTCGACCACCGCTTCGTGCACGCCGCCCACGCGCGCGGGCTGCAGGTGCACGTCTGGACGGTGAACGACCCCGACCGCATGCACCGGCTCCTGGACCTGGGAGTGGATGGCATCATGACCGATCACATCGACACACTGCGCAAGGTCATGGAGGACCGCGGCGTCTGGGTCTGAGACGGTCCGGGACCGTCCGAGGTCCGCGGCCGAACCCCCGGGACGTCGCGCGTTCACGGGGAAGCGAGGGCACGGGTGGGCACCGACACCCTGCGGACGGAGGCGGCCGACGGGGCCGCCGACCGGCGGCGCGAGCAGCGCGGCTGGTACTTCTACGACTGGGCGTGCTCGGTCTACTCGACGAGCGTGCTCACCGTGTTCCTGGGCCCCTACCTGACGTCGGTCGCCGAGTCGGCGGCCGACGCGGACGGATACGTCCATCCGCTCGGCATACCCGTGCGGGCCGGGTCGTTCTTCGCGTACTCGGTGTCGCTGTCGGTGATCGTGGCGGTGCTCGTGATGCCCCTGGTGGGCGCCGCCGCCGACCGCTCGGGCCGCAAGAAGCCGCTGCTCGCCGCCGCCGCGTACACCGGGGCCGCGGCCACGACGTGCATGTTCTTCCTCGACGGCGACCGCTACCTGCTGGGCGGACTGCTCCTGGTCGTCGCCAATGCCGCGCAGTCCGTGGCGATGATGCTCTACAACTCCTACCTGCCCCAGATCGCCCCGCCCGAGGAACGCGACGCGGTCTCCTCGCGCGGCTGGGCGTTCGGCTACGCGGCCGGGGCGCTGGTCCTGGTCGTGAACCTGATCCTCTACACGGCCCACGACTCCTTCGGGCTGAGCGAGAGCGCGGCGGTCCGCGTCTGCCTGGCGTCGGCCGGCCTGTGGTGGGGCGCCTTCGCGCTCATCCCGCTGAGGCGGCTGCGCGACCGCCGTACACCCGCGCGGGGGCACGACAGCGCACGGAAGGCCGCCCTGCCCGGGTTCCGGCAGCTCGCGGCGACCGTCCGCGACATGCGGCGCCACCCACTGACCCTCGCCTTCCTGCTGGCGTACCTCGTCTACAACGACGGCATCCAGACGGTGATCTCCCAGGCATCGGTCTACGGCTCCGAGGAACTGGATCTCGGACAGTCCACGCTCATCGTGGCCGTCCTGCTGGTCCAGCTGCTGGCGGTGGCGGGCGCGCTGGCGCTGGGCCGGCTGGCCCGGACGTACGGGGCGAAGCGCACGATCCTCGGGTCGCTGGTCGCGTGGACGGTCACGCTCGCGGCCGGGTACTTCCTGCCGGCCGGGGAGCCGGTGTGGTTCTTCGTGCTGGCCGCCGGGATCGGACTCGTCCTGGGCGGCAGCCAGGCGCTGTCCCGCTCCCTGTTCTCCCATCTGGTCCCACCCGGCAAGGAGGCCGAGTACTTCTCGGCGTACGAGCTGAGCGACCGCGGGATGAGCTGGCTCGGGCCGCTGCTGTTCGGGCTCACCTACCAGCTGACCGGGAGCTACCGGGACGCGATCATCTCGCTGGTGGCGTTCTTCGTCCTCGGTTTCGTGCTGCTCGCGCGGGTCCCCGTGCGGCGGGCGATCGGCGACGCGGGCAACCCCGTACCCGAAAGGATTTAGCACTCGGCGCGAAAGGGCTGTAGTGTACGCGTTTGGCCTGCCAGGCGTACCGTTACTGCGCGTCAAAGGTGCCGAAACGCTATGTCATATCTGCCAGCAGAGGTGACAAACCGGACTTCGGCGGGTACTGCACTGGTTGCAAGGCTGCGACTGCGACGGCGACGCAGACGCCCGGAACGGGAGTCGGGACGGGAATCTTTACCGCCGCCCGGACGTTGACCGGATGACGACGACAGCGACACCTGTCCTGTGGGCGACAAGCCCGGGAGGCACGATTCATGAGTGAGCGAGCTCTTCGCGGCACGCGCCTCGTGGTGACCAGCTACGAGACGGACCGCGGCATCGACCTGGCCCCGCGCCAGGCCGTGGAGTACGCATGCGAGAAGGGGCATCGATTCGAGATGCCCTTCTCGGTCGAGGCGGAGATCCCGCCGGAGTGGGAGTGCAAGGTCTGCGGGGCCCAGGCACTCCTTGTGGACGGCGACGGCCCGGAGGAAAAGAAGGCCAAGCCCGCGCGTACGCACTGGGACATGCTGATGGAGCGACGCACCCGCGAGGAACTCGAAGAGGTCCTCGAGGAGCGGCTGGCAGTTCTGCGCTCCGGCGCGATGAACATCGCGGTGCATCCGCGAGACAGCCGCAAGAGTGCGTAGCGGGAAACCGTAAGCAGCAAACCGAACACCGCGGGTGCCGTACGTGAGCTTCACGTACGGCACCCGCGGTTTTGGTGGGTCCCTCCTTGTCCGGGGCCGGGCCGCGGGCCGCTCAGTGCGTCAGCGGAGGACGCGGGCCCCGCGGAGCGTCGTCGGGGTCGTCCCGTATGACCTCGCCCTGCACGACCTTGCCGTCCGGCTGGTGCGTGCGGGCCTGGCGGAAGGCGTCGCCCAGGGTGCCCGGGCCGGCCTCCCGGAGCTTGCGCTCCACCGTTCGCTCCGCGTAGCGGCTCACGGTCTTCTGGACCGGGGGCAGCAGCATGAGCAGGCCCAGCGCGTCCGAGATCAGGCCGGGGAGGATCAGGAGCAGTCCGCCCAGCATCATCAGGCCGTTGCCCTCGCTGTTCGGACGGGCCTCGGGCATGACGCCGGCCTGCTGCTGTTGCAGCGTCTCCGTGAGGTTACGGAAGGCCCGGCGGCCCGCGCTCTTGATCACCACGGACCCAAGGACGATGCCGGCCACCAGCAGCAGGAAGACCACGAAACCGCTGAAGGCGCCCGCGACCACGGTCAGCAGCCAGACCTCCAGCACGAGCCACGCGGCGATACCCAGCGGCAGGAACGTGCGCAGCCTGGAGCGCGGCGGCCGGGCGGGGGAACCGGGGGTCTGAGCGCCAGTCGTCATACCCCCAGTGTGCCTGGCCCCGGCTCAGCGCGGCATAAGGTGACGATCAGGCGTTCCTGTCGGTCGCCTGTGTCGACTTGTCGCCCGACTCGGCCGGCTGCCGGTCACCCGACCCGGCCGACTTCGTGTCACCCGACCCGGTCGACTCCTTCTCGCCCGACTCGGCCGGCTCGGCCGGCTCGGCGTCCGCCCGCTTCGGGACCGGCCCGTCCGCCGCCCTGTCGGGCTGCCTGTCGCGGCCCAGGACCTTGCCGACCCGCTCCCCCACGCCCCACGTGGTGACCCGCCACAGCGCCTCCACGAGGATGTCGCGGCTCATCTTGGAGTCGCCGAGTTCACGCTCGACGAACGTGATCGGCACCTCGACGACGTGGTAGCCCGCCTTGATCGCACGGCGGGCGAGGTCGACCTGGAAGCAGTAGCCCTGGGAGGACACCTCTTCCAGGCCGAGCCCCTCCAGGGTCTCGCGGCGGAAGGCGCGGTAGCCGCCCGTGATGTCGCGCAGCGGCAGGTCCAGCGCGAGGCGCGAGTACATGCTGCCCCCGCGGGAGATGAACTCGCGGGACTTGGGCCAGTTCACCACCCTGCCGCCGGGCACCCAGCGGGAGCCGAGCACCAGGTCGGCACCCTGTAGGGCGGTCAGCAGGCGGGGCAGCTCCTCGGGCTGGTGGGAGCCGTCGGCGTCCATCTCGACCAGCACGCCGTAGCCGTGCTCCAGGCCCCAGCGGAAGCCCGCGAGGTAGGCGGCGCCCAGGCCCTCCTTGCCCTTGCGGTGCAGGACCTGGACGTGGTCGTCCTCGGCGGCCAGCTCGTCGGCGAGCTTGCCGGTCCCGTCGGGGCTGTTGTCGTCGGCGACCAGAACGTGCGCCTCGGGGACCGCCTCGCGCACGCGCGCGACGATCGCCTTGATGTTCTCCACCTCGTTGTAGGTCGGAATGATCACCAAGGCCGTGCCCAGGGGGCCGAACCGCCTCCCCTGCCCCGCTACCGCGGGCGTCCCGTCGCCGTCGTTCACCGCTGCCCCTTCATGTCCGTACGCAGAGGACCACCATAATGGCCGCGGCCTGCGGCGACGTGACAGGACGCCCGTACGGTGGTGTCGTTTCCCAAGGACCGGGGTATGGATGGCCGATTAGGGCCGTTTGCACGGCGGATGGGGGCCCGGCGCCCTTCGGGCCGACCTGGGACCCGCCGGCTGCGGGTCGACCTAAGCCGTTGTCTACTGAGCGCCCGGGCCCCACCCGGGTCACACCTCCCGACCGGCCGGAACGTTCCCTCGTCGCGGTGCGAACGCTGAGCCTGGCTCCCAGTGGCGGTGCCCCGGTGCGGCACACCGTCCCTGACCCAGCGGCGCCGCGACGCGTGCGCGGAAGATTCCCCGGTCGGACGTCCGGTGGTGGACTCGGCCGAACCTACCGGCCCCCCGCCGTCGCCTGTCAACAGTCGTTCGACCTGCGACTTCCGTGTCAAAGCCCAGGTCAGCGCGGAGGACGCGCAGGTCGTACGCGGCAGAAGATCATCGCCCCGTCGGCCGTGTGGATCACTCGCCCGGCCGTACGAAGACCGTGCGGCCGCCCACCACGGTGCGCAGGCATACGGGCAGGTCCCGGCCCGGAGACAGATCGGGCAGGCCGGGGGTGCCGGAGCGCGGGTCGGTCGACCAGCGCGCCACCCGGTCGTCGGGGGCCTGGACCACGAGCTCGCCGGTACGCCACACGGCGTAGTCGGCGGGCGCGCCCGGCACCAGGACGCCCGCGTCGTCGCGTCCGATCGCCCGCCAGCCGCCGCGCGTGTGCGCGGTGAACGCCGCGCGCACTGAGACGCGGTGTTCGGCCGTGCGGTGGAAGGCGGCGGCCCGGACGGTGCCCCACGGGTCGAGGGGCGTGACCGGACTGTCGGAGCCGAAGGCGAGGGGCACGCCGGCCCGCAGCAGGGCGGCGAAAGGGTTGAGGGTGCGGGCCCGCTCGGCGCCCAGGCGCTGGGCGTACATCCCGTCCTCGCCGCCCCACAGCGCGTCGAAGGCGGGCTGGACGGAGGCGGTCAGCCCCAGTTCGGCGAAGGCCGCGACGGTCTCGGGCGTGAGCATCTCGGCGTGCTCGACGCGGTGCCGGGCGGCGCGGATCCGGGCGAGGCCGGTCTTGTCGGCGGCGGCGCGCACGCCCTCCACGACGGCGGTCACGGCGGCGTCGCCGATGGCGTGGAAGCCCGCCTGGAGGCCGGCCTCGGTGCAGGCGACGACGTGGGCGGCGACCGCGGCGGCGTCCAGGTAGGCGGTGCCGGTGTGACCCGCGTCGGCGTACGGCTGGTGCAGGCAGGCGGTGTGGGAGCCGAGGGCGCCGTCCACGAAGAGGTCGCCGGCGGCGCCGATCGCGCCCAGTTCCCGCGCCTTGTCGACGTCCTGTTCGGCCCAGTAGCCGATCACGCGCGGCCCGGTCTCCTCGGCCGCCAGGCGCAACAGGCCGGTGAGGTCGTCCTCGGAGGAGATCTCCGGTCCTGCGCACTCGTGAACGGTTCCGATGCCGAGGGAGACGGCGTGCGCGAGGGCGGCACGCTGGGCCTCGGCGCGCTGGGCGGGGGCGACGGCCCCGAGGGCGGCGGCGCGTACGGCGTGGTGGGCGTCGGCGGTGAGCGGGCCGTCCGCGCGGGCGACGTCACCGGGGACGAGGTCGAGCAGGGCGGTGGTGACGACGGCCGAGTGGACGTCGATACGGCTGAGATAGAGGGGCCGCCCGCCAGTGGCCGCGTCCAGCTCGCCACGCGTCGGCGGCAGTCCGTCGGGCCAGCGGGAGGCGTCCCAGCCGTGGCCGAGGAGGACCCGGTCGTCCGGGCGGGCCGCGGCGAAGTCCCGGACGCGGGCGAGGGCCGCCTCACGGGTGGGGGCGCCGGAGAGGTCGAGGCCGGTGAGGGCGAGCCCGGTGGACGTGGTGTGCACGTGTGCGTCGGTGAACGCCGGGGTGACCAGGGCGCCGTCCAGGTCGACCACCTCGTCCACGCCGTCCGCGAAGGCGTCCGCGGCGCCCTCGGAGCCGACCCAGGCGACCTGGCCGCGTTCGACGACCATCGCCGTCGCGAAGGGGTCGGCGGGACTGTGGACCTCGCCGCGGCGCAGCAGGACGGTCGTGGACGGGGTGGTGGACTCACTCATGAGCACCAGTCTCGCCCCTCGCGCGTACGGCTCCGCACGCAGGTCGCCGCCGCGCGGGGTGCGGGCGCCGCCCCGGACGGCCGGATCCGCGAGGGCGGGGCCGCACGGCGGCCGGTCAGATCCGCGGCGGCCGGGCCTCGTACGGCGTCGACAGCACCACGGTGGTCCGTGTGGACACTCCTGCCAGGGAACGCACTCGGGCGAGCAGTTCCTCCAGTCCGTGCGGGGTCGACACGCGCACCTTGAGGATGTAGTTCTCGTCGCCCGCCACGCTGTGGCAGGCCTCCAGTTCGGGGACGCCGGCCAGGCGGTCCGCGATGTCGTCGGGGGCGCTGGGGTCGAACGGTTTCACCGAGATGAAGGCGGTGATCGGCAGCCCGACGGCCTCCGGGTCGACGACCGCGGCGTAACCGCGGATGACGCCACGCTGTTCCAGCCGCCGCACCCGCTGGTGCACGGCCGACGTGGACAGGCCCGTGGCCTTGCCCAGGTCTGTGTAGCTCATCCGCCCGTCCTTGACGAGCAGCTGCACGATCTGTCGGTCCAGCTCCTCCATGGCGCAAGAACCTACAGTGCGGTTGATCTCCTCGGATACCTGAGCAGTCCAGGTCATGCCCGGTTCGTGATGTGACGGGGAGTCGGCCGGCGGGCCGAGTGGGGACAAAACCGCCGCACGGGGCACCTGCGAACGGCATGTGACGAAGACCACACCCTCCGGACAGTCTCCGTGATGTTCTCGTGATTACCCCGGAGGGGGGACGGGAAGTGCTTGCTGTGGTCGAGGCCGCAGTGCCGTCCCGGCCCAGCCCGAGGGGGAGAATCCCATGCAGAGTCTTAAGCGCCCTGGTCGTACCGCGCCCAAGCGGCAGCAGCCGGTCGTCGAGCCCGTATCGGAGGGCGTCGAACCCGACGCCTTCGACGACGAGGAACTCGACACCTACGACACCTTCGAGATGTACCGGGTGATCTGCCCGGACTGCGCTCAGCCCATCGCCCTGCTGGCGGACGAGGAGGTGCTGCCGGAGCACGCCCTGTGCGCCTCGCCGTGGAACCCGTTCGGGCTCTCGGTCTGCGCCGGCACCGGCCGCCGGGCCACCGAGGCCCGGCCCGCCGACGAGTCGTTCCAGCCCCACGAGCAGGACACCGCCCTGCTGTTGACGCTCCCCCAGGGCCTCGACTGGCGGACCCAGCCCTTCTCCCACGTCGGCGGCCCGGGCTCGCGCCCGATGCGGGTACCGACGATGCGCCGCGAGGCGGCCTGAGCGTCCACAGTCCGGGGGGACACCCGATTCCGCCGACCCACCCGCACCACGGCTCACAGCAGGCCGCCGTGGTGCGGGCCGGTGCGTTCCCGGGCGGTCGGGCCCGTGCGGGGCGACGGTACGTCAGGTCCGTTTCGGCAACGGCGACCCGACGGCGGACGCCCGCGAACTCACGCTCGATTCAGCGGGCCGGTGACCTGTCCGCCGTTGTCGCGTTGCCCGGGTATGACCCTCACGTACTCGGCGACCGGACCTCGGCGCCGTGTGTTCGTCCCGGTGCCCGCGGGACCGGTTCCGCCCGCTCCGCAACTCCCGGACCCGCCGATCTACCGTGAGCTGATGCGAACCTGGGCCGACCGTGGCCGCACCCTGCCGGGGCGCCACGACCCGGAGTGGGTCCGGCTCGCGGCGCCTCCGCGCGGCCTCGGGGACTTCTTCACCACCGGGGACCTGTTCACCACCGGCGACTTTCGTGTCGCCGGCGCCTTCAGCGTCCCTCTGGACCCGCGAGGTGACGGGCGATGACCATCCGCTGGATCTGGTTGGTGCCCTCGACGATCTGCAGCACCTTGGCCTCGCGCATGTACCGCTCTGCCGGGAAGTCCGCGGTGTAGCCGTACCCGCCGAGGATCTGCACGGCGTCGGTGGTGGCCCGCATCGCCGTGTCGGTGCAGTGCAGCTTGGCCATGGCCGCCTGCTTGGCGAACGGCAGTCCGGCGTCGCGCAGCCGCGCCGCCGTCAGGTACAGCGCTCGGCCGGCCTCGATCTGGGTCGCCATGTCGGCGAGCATGAAGCGCAGCCCCTGGAAGTCGGAGATCGGCTTGCCGAACTGCCGCCGATCGGCCGCGTACGACACCGCCTCGTCCAGGGCCGCCTGGGCCACACCGATGGCGCAGGCGGCGATGCCCAGCCGCCCGGAGTCGAGTGCGGACAGGGCGATCGCGAAGCCCTGGCCCTCGTCTCCGAGCCGCCGGGCGTCGGGGACCCGCACGCCGTCGAGGTGGACCTGCGCGGTGGGCGAGCCCTTGAGCCCCATCTTCTTCTCGGGCACCGCGGCGCTCAGCCCCTCGGCGTCACCGGGCACGAGGAAGGCGGTGATCCCGCGCGGCCCCTCCTCCCCCGTGCGCGCCATGACGGTGTAGAAGTCGGCGATGCCGCCGTGCGTGATCCACGCCTTGGTACCGGTGAGCACCCAGCCGTCACCGTCGCGTACGGCCTTGGTGCGCAGCGAGGCGGCGTCCGAGCCGGAGGCGGGCTCGGAGAGGCAGTAGGCGCCGAGCAGGCCGCCGCCGAGCATCGCGGGCAGGTGCTCGGCCTGCTGCTCCTTGTTGCCGTAGGCGGCGAGCGCGTAGGAGGCGAGCGTGTGCACGCTGACGCCGAGACCGACGGTGAGCCGGGCCGCGGCGAGCTCTTCGAGGACCTGGAGGTACACCTCGTACGGCTGCTCGCCGCCGCCGTACTCGGCGTCGTAGGGCAGGCCGAGCAGGCCGGAGTCGGAGAGCAGGGTGAAGACCTCGCGCGGGAAGCGTCCGGCGTCCTCCTCCTCGGCCGCGCTCGGGGCGATCTCACGCTGCGCGATGTCGCGGACGAGCGAGATCAGATCCCGTGCCTCGTCCGTGGGCAGTTGCCGGTCCACCGGCTGCGGGGCGCGGTCGGGCATGGCGACGCTCTCCTCCCTGTCGGGCACATCGGCGGATGCGCGCCTTGGGTGGAGGCGGCCGCCGGGTCTTACGGGCCTGGCCGATGCTCGCACTCCCGGGTCGCGGAAGCGGCTGACCAGCGGCTGTGCGCTGTGAGTATGCCCGATCGGAGGCATGGAGTCACCAGTTAACGACCGCTTACTTCAAGAAATGCGCACACCGGGAAATGGTCCGCACCATTGACCCCACTGGTCTAGTCCTCCTACGGTGACGGCCCGAACGCCTTACCGCGTTCATGCCAATCGGCGCGCGTTCCCTCTTCCCCCCACGAGGAGACACCCGATGCACGTCCCGCACCTCCCCCGCGTCCGCCCCGTCCGGGCGCTCCTCTCCGCGCTGTGTTCCGTCGCCCTCGGCGCGGGGCTGCTGGCCGGCGCCGGCGCGACCACGGCCACGGCCGCCCCGGAAGCACCCGCCGCCGGGGCCGCGGCCGGTTCCAAGGTCGTCGGCTACTTCACCGAATGGGGCACCTACGACCGCGAGTACCACGCCAAGAACATCGAGACGTCCGGTTCGGGCGCCGAACTGACCCACATCAACTACGCCTTCGGCAACGTCACCGGCGGAAAGTGCGCCATGGGCGACGCCTACGCGGCGACCGACCGGGCGTACACCGCGGCCGAGTCCGTCGACGGGGTCGCCGACACCTGGGACCAGCCGCTGCGCGGCAACTTCAACCAGCTGCTCAAGCTGAAGAAGAAGCACCCGGGCCTCAAGATCCTCTGGTCGTTCGGCGGCTGGACCTGGTCCGGCGGCTTCGCGGAGGCCGCGAGGAACCCGGTCGCCTTCGCCCGGTCCTGCCACGACCTGGTCGAGAACTCCAAGTGGGCCGACGTCTTCGACGGCATCGACATCGACTGGGAGTACCCGAACGCCTGCGGTCCGAGCTGCGACACCAGCGGCCGGGACGCGTTCCCGGAACTGATGAGCGCTCTGCGTGCCGAGTTCGGCCCGGACTATCTGGTCACCGCGGCGATCACGGCCGACGCGACGCCCGGCGGCAAGATCGACGCGGCCGACTACGCGGGCGCGGCCCAGTACGTCGACTGGTACAACCCCATGACGTACGACTTCTTCGGCGCCTGGGACGCCACCGGCCCGACCGCTCCGCACTCGCCGCTGAACTCGTACTCCGGCATTCCGAAGGCGGGTTACCACACCTCGGCGACGATCGCGAAGCTCAAGGGCCTCGGCATTCCGTCGTCGAAGCTGCTGCTCGGCATCGGCTTCTACGGCCGCGGCTGGACCGGCGTCACCCAGTCCACCCCCGGCGGCACCGCGACCGGCCCGGCGAAGGGGACGTACGAGAACGGCATCGAGGACTACAAGGTGCTGAAGTCCACGTGCCCGGCGACCGGCACGGTGGCCGGCACCGCGTACGCCAAGTGCGGGAGCGACTGGTGGAGTTACGACACTCCGCAGACCATCGCGACCAAGATGACGTACAAGAACCAGCAGGGACTGGGCGGCACGTTCTTCTGGGAGCTGAGTGGTGACACGGCCGACGGTGAGCTGATCAAGGCGATCGACTGACTGACCCACGGGGGCGGAGGGGCGGAGGCCGGCTCGGGTCTCCGCCCCTGCGCCGTGCCTGTCACGGGTCCCGGCGGGCGGGGGCCGGGGCCGGGTAGGCGGGGTCCAGTTCCTCGACGGCGCGCAGGGTGCCGCCGAGCGACTTCACCAGCAGGTCGCGCATGGTCTCGCGGGGCAGTCCGGGACGGCCGATCCAGTCCAGGGTGGCGCCCTCGACGCTGCACACCCAGGAGAGCAGTCCCATTCGGGCCAGCGGTCCGACGTCGGAGCGGCCGTACGCCCCTTCGGCGATGGTGGCGACGATCGCCTCGCGGACACCGTCCCGGATGGCGTGCACCTCGGCGTCGAAACCGACTCCGCCGCTGACGATCGTGCGGTAGGCGGCCTGGTTGTGCTCGGCGTAGCGCAGATAGCCGTCGATGGTGCGGTGGACACGGTCCACCTGGGGCAGTTCGGTGCCGCGCGCGGCGGTGGTGACCAGGTCGGCGACGGAGTCCTGGATGATCGCCAGGTAGTAGCCCCGCTTGGACTGGAAGTAGTAGTAGATCAGCCCCTTGGCGACATGCGCCTGGCGGGCGATGTCGTCCATCGAGAGCGCGTCGTACGACGTGTCGGCGAACAGCTTCCGCCCGATGGCGATGAGTTCGGCGCGGCGTGCCGACGAGCGCTCCGTGCCGCGCGCCCGGGGACGGGCGTCGGCACGTTGTTGACTAATATTCAATTTCGACCCTGGTCTCCTACGGGCGGCGGGACCTCCGCAGTATGGCAGGTCGGTTCGTGGGGCAGGTCACACGAGGGTCACGTCACAGCAGTCCCAGCTGCACCACGAGCATCGCGAACACCACGACGAGGGTCCAGCCCATGACGTGCTCGAGGATCTTCGGGCCGTCGTCCTTGGGACCGCCGGTACGGACACGGGCGGCGGTGGCGGTGTGTGCAGTCATGGCTTCTCGCTGATCTCGACGTTCGGTGGGCTCCCCCGGCCCCCCAGCGGTTGACCCTGTCCACCTTGCCACCGTGAGCGGCTTTTGCGGCGGAGACCTCGGTCACAGCGGACGGCCCCCGGCGGTACTTCCGGTGCGCCGGGGGCCGTCGTCGCGGTACGGGTCAGCGCACGCCGACCGCCGCGAGGGCCTTGCGCTGGCGCGGGCTCGGATGGGCCGGGAAGTACAGGTAGCAGACGCCGCCGGTGCCGGAGGCGACCTTGCCGCCGGCGTTGTACCGCTTGGTCCTGAGCCAGATGTTCTCCCACTCGCGCCGCTTGTAGACGCGACGCACGGACTCGTTGTCGTCCGAGGCCGGGTCGTTGGCGATCACGTCGCCGTCGGCGGTGAAGCCGATCACGGTCATCAGGTGCCCCGAGGTGCCGTACCCGGCCCCCGTCAGCTCCTCCTCCAGGAAGGACTGGGACGTTATGGCCGGGATGCCGGCCGCGATCAGCGTCTCCAGCTCGGTGAGGGAGCCGAGGCGGGTGACCACGCCCTGGAGGCCCTTGAAGGTGGCCGCGTAGGCGGCGTTGAAGGGCCAGTTGCCGCAGCCGGCGTACTGGTGGTCGTACGTGTACCTGGCCGCGTGGCAGACCTGCGGGTCGGCATAGGAGGGGTCGACCCAGGCGAGCTGCTCCTCGGTGAGGCGACCGCCCCAGTACTCGATGATCATCTGCGACGAGGTGGGGCTGCACCAGGCCTCGCCGCCGTTGTCGTACTCGGGGTACTGACCCTTGTGGATCTCCTGCGAGTAGCGCGGAACGCGCAGCTCCTGGGCGAGGCCGGGGGTGGAGGCGGGGACGGTGAAGCGGTCGGGGACGTCGGAGCCCATCGCGCCGAGCCGCCATACCGTGGGCGTGCTCCTGGTGCCGGGGCGGCGGTAAAGGGTGAGCTTGAGCCGCCAGGAGGCCAGGCGCAGCCCCGTCGAGGCGTCGTCGACGGCGAACGTGTCCGTCCAGACGCTGCTCTTGCCGTCACCCTGGTCGTCGACCGAGGTGCGCCGGATGTCCTGGTCGCCGTCGCCGGCCGCCCAGCGGCCCATCACGTACCAGGGGGTGTCCGTGCCGTCGGAGTAGGTGCCCTTGAGCTCGACCTGGAGCCAGGTGCCGCTCGGGGTGTGCGCGTTCCAGGAGGCGATGACCTCGGTCGAGGGCACGGCGAGCCGGTGGACGGGTGAGGTCCAGGTCGCGTACTCCCAGGCTGTGGTCCTGCCGGTGTGCGGGTCGGTGTAGTCGGCGGTGCCGGCCGGGGCGCCGATCACGACACCGGGCCGGGCGCCCGCGACGGGGCGGGTGCCCTGCGCGGTTCCGCACCGCCAGTCGCGGAACGTGGTCCAGGCGCGGTAGTCGACCTGTCGGCCGGTGGCACCGTCGGGGTCCGCGCCGCCGGTGCCCGTGCCGGGCGCGGCTTCGGCGGTGGCCGGGATCGCGCTGCCCGCCACGGCGGTGGCGACGGCTGCGGCCAGGACGGTTCTGCGGGACGGCTGTTCGGCTCTGCTCATGGGCGGAAGACCCCCAGGTGTCCGAGTCGGGCGGGTCCGTTGCACGGATGTGCGCCAACTATGGCCGCAG
>NZ_RAIF01000006.1:1173076-1176122 GCF_003671715.1 Streptomyces sp. E2N166
GAGGTAGGGGGTGGAGGCGGTGTCGCGCGGTGGGTGGGGAGGTTGGGGTGGAGGCGGTGCCGCGCGGTGTGGGGCCGCACGGCGGGAGGGCCGGGGGCGCACGGATAAGGTGCGGGGCGAACGATGTCCGCCCCGACGCGCAGCCCAGGACCCGCCATCCACGACCTCGCAGCCCGGCTCCGCCGGCTCCCTCCTTCCTGCGGGCCCGTGCGCCTGATCGGCGTCGACGGGTACGCCGGCTCCGGAAAGTCCACCTTCGCCGGGCGGTTGGCCGGCGAGCTGGGCGGTGTGCCGGTGCTGCACCTCGACGACATCGCCAGCCACGACGAACTGTTCGACTGGACCGGGCGGCTGCTGAGCCAGGTGATCGAGCCCCTGCGGCACGGCGACACCGCGCACTACGCCCCTTACGACTGGCGGGCCCGGTCCTTCGGTGCGCGGCGCCCCCTGCCGCCGGCCCCGGTGGTCCTGGTGGAGGGCGTCGGCGCCGGCCGCGAGGCGCTGCGTCCGCATCTGGCCCACCTCCTCTGGATGGAGCTGCCGCGCGAGGAGGCGTGGACCCGCGGACGGGCGCGCGACGGAGCGGAGCAGCGGGCGTTCTGGGACGGGTGGATCCCGGCGGAGCGCCGGCACTTCACCGACGACCCCTCGCGCCCCTTCGCGCATCTTCTGGTGCGGCAGATGCAGAAGGGATACGAGGTGCTTCAGGGGCCCGCGGGAACCGCCGCCGCCCCCTATTTTCTCACTCAGGGTGACGGGCCGTCCGCAGTGTGCTGAACTCGTGAAGATCGCTGCCCGGCAACTCGCCGGAGTGCCCCAACTCCGCTTGACCCGGGGGCCGTACAGGTCTTACGTTCTGGATGTGCGGCCATTCGGAGCCGCCCGCAGACGCGAAGCCCCCGGTTGTTCCCCCGTGATCGGGGGCTTCGTTCTGCCCTGAGCGCGTTTTCCGGCTGCTCCGTGGCGCGATCCGCTCACCCACCGTCACCGCCCTGCGGGCTCCCCCGTCCGCCCCCACCTCGCGCAACGGCCTGTCCCGGCACCCTTCGGAGGAAAGACCGCCGCGGGTACGATGCCATCGGTGCGACCTACGGGCGGTTGCCGCGCGCACCTTGCAACTCCGGTCCGCGGCACAGCCGTTGACCGAGGCGGCCGGCGGGCGACGGCTCGGCGGCATACCGACGGGGGCACGGTACGTGGGGGACGGGATGGACTTCGGCACGCAGGGCTCACAGGCCCCGGCCGACCTCGCCTGGCTGCGCGGCGTGGACGCCTACACCATGGGGGCCTACCCGCAGGCGGAGGAGGAGTTCCGGGCTGCGGTGCGCATCGACCCCACGATGGCCGACGGCTGGCTGGGACTGCACGCGCTGCGCGTCGACACCACCAACGCGCTGCTGAGGATGTTCCGGCACCGGGACCGCTTCGGCGAGCAGCGCGCCCGGCACCGCCGCACACTCAACTCCTGGTACTGGCTGGGCTGGTGGGTGCAACCCGTGCTGGAGAATGCCCGCGATCTGCTGCTGGCGCACGCCTCCCACTGGCTCGACGGCCGCCACGTCCCGGAACTGGACCGGGCCCTGGCCGGGCTGCCGCCCGTGGACGCCGACCCCCAGGTCCGCTTCCTGCACGCCTGCCGCGCCTACCTCGTCAAGGACTGGGAACAACTCGTCCGGCACACCGACCCGCTGCTCGGGGATCCCCTGCTGGGCATCGAGGCCGGCCTGTTCAGCGGCATGGCCCGGGTGCGCCTGGAGATGTACGGGCAGGCCGAACCACTGCTGTCGGCGGCCCTCATGCGGTGCCGCAGCGAGCAGCCGCAGCGCAAGGAGCTGCGCTACTGGCTGGCGCGGGCCCACGAGGGCACGGGCCGCAGCGCCGCGGCCCTGCCGCTGTACCGGGCCGTGCACCGCGTCGACCCGGCCTTCATGGACACCTCCGCCCGGCTGGCGGCGATCGCCGAGGGCGACGGTTACGACGACTCCACCGACCTCGCGGGGCTCGCCCAGGCCGGCCTGGGACCGGAATGCCTGGACGGTCTCGACCCCCTCTTCGGCATCGAGGAGCGCGGTCTCAAGGTCTCCGCGCCCGACCCCTCGCCGGCCGCCGCGCCGCTGCCCCCGCTGAGCGGCCCGTCGGTGCGCGAGAAGCCCGACGGACCGGACCCGTCCCTGCCCACCGGGCCCACCGACCCCGCGTTGCTGGAGGAGGCGCTCGCCGAGCTGGAGCGCATGGTGGGGCTGGAGCCGGTGAAGCGTCAGGTGAAGGCCCTGTCCGCGCAGCTGAACATGGCACGACTGCGGGCCGGGCAAGGCCTGCCGGTCCAGCCCCCCAAACGGCACTTCGTCTTCTCCGGCCCCTCCGGCACCGGCAAGACCACCGTGGCCCGCATCCTGGGCCGTGTTTTCTACGCCCTCGGCCTGCTCGGCGGCGACCACCTGGTGGAGGCGCAGCGGGCCGACCTCGTCGGTGAGTACCTCGGCCAGACCGCCGTGAAGGCCAACGAACTGATCGACTCCGCGCTCGGCGGCGTCCTCTTCGTCGACGAGGCGTACTCCTTGTCCAACTCCGGTTACGGCAAGGGCGACGCGTACGGCGACGAGGCGTTGCAGGTGCTGCTGAAGCGGGCCGAGGACAACCGGGACCACCTGGTGGTGATCCTGGCCGGCTATCCCGAGGGCATGGACCGGCTGCTGACGGCCAACCCAGGGCTGTCCTCCCGCTTCACGACGCGGGTCGACTTCCCGTCGTACCGGCCGCTGGAGCTGACCTCGATCGGTGAGGTGCTCGCGGTCGAGAACGGGGACGTGTGGGACGAGGAGGCGCTCGACGAGCTGCGCTCGATCGCCGGGCACGTGGTGGACCAGGGATGGATCGACGAGTTGGGGAACGGGCGGTTCCTGCGGACGCTGTACGAGAAGAGCTGTGCGTACCGGGACCTGCGGTTGTCCGTGTACCCCGGGTCGTTGACTCGGGACGACCTGGCGACGTTGCGCCTGCCGGATCTGATGCAGGCGTACGGGGAGGTGCTGTCGGGGCGGGGGCC
>NZ_RAIF01000006.1:1176163-1188725 GCF_003671715.1 Streptomyces sp. E2N166
GGGTGCCGCCGCGCCCACCCGTGCCGCCCCGGCCGCACGCCTGCCCGCGGTCGCGGGCCTATGTCGCCAGGGTCACCTCTCTGTGGGCCGGGTCGCGTACCTCTCCCACCAGCAGCTCCAGTACGTCCTCCAGGGCGACCAGGCCCAGGGCCCTGCCCGACGCGTCCGTCACCTGGGCCAGATGGGTCGCCGCCCGGCGCATCACGGTGAGGGCGTCGTCGAGGGGCAGTTCGGGGCGGAGGGTCGTCATCGGGCGCCAGAGCTGCTGCGGGACGGCCCGGTCGGAGTCCTCGGCGTCCAGGACCAGGTCGAGTACGTCCTTGACGTGGAGGTACCCCATGAAGGCGCCGCCCTTCTGTGCCGCGACCGGGAAGCGCGAGTACCCGGTGCGGGCGGTGAGCGCGACGATCTCGCCCGGCGTGACCGAAGGGCTGACCGTGATCAGGGACTCGCGTCCGAGCAGTACGTCGGTGACCGGGCGGGAGCCGAGTTCCAGGGCGTCCTCCAGGCGTTCCTGCTCCTCCGGGTCGAGCAGGCCCGCCTGGCCGGCGTCCTCCACCAGCCGGTTCAGCTGCTCGCTGGTGAAGACCGCCTCGACCTCGTCCTTGGGCTCGACGTGGAAGAGCCGCAGAATGCCCTGGGCGCAGGCGCCCAGCGCGGCGGTGATCGGCCTGCAGAGGCGGGCGAAGGCGACGAGGCCGGGGCTGAGCCACAGCGCGGCCTTCTCGGGGGCGGCCATCGCGAGGTTCTTCGGCACCATCTCGCCGATGACGAGGTGGCAGAAGACCACCGCGGCCAGCGCGAGTACGTAGCCGAGCGGGTGGATCACGCCGTGCGGCAGGTGGATCCACTCGAAGACCGGCTCCAGGAGATGGGCGACCGTCGGTTCGGCGACCGCGCCGAGGGTCAGCGAACAGACGGTGATGCCGAACTGGGCGGCGGCCATCATCTGAGGCAGCCGCTCCAGGCCGTACAGCACCTGGCGGGCACGGGCGGTGCCGAGCGGCTCGATCTGGCTGCGGCGTACCGAGACGAGCGCGAACTCGGCGCCGACGAAGAAGCCGTTGGCGAGCACGAGCAGCGCCGCGAAGAGGAGTTGCAGGACGCTCATCGGGCGGCCTCCAGCACGGACACCGGCGCCGTTCGCACCAGCCGTATCCGTTCGGCGCGGTAGTGGCCGACCTGCCGGACGGCGAGCCGCCAGCCGGGAAGTTCCGCCCGGTCACCGACGGCCGGGATACGGCCGAGCAGGTCGGCGACGAGCCCGGCCACGGTCTCGTACGGTCCCTCGGGGGCGTCGACGCCGATGCGCCGCAGGGCGTCGACGCGGCAGCTGCCGTCGACGTCCCAGGCGGGGCGGCCGTCCTCGGGCGGGGCGGGTGCGAGTTCGGGTACGTCGAGACCGTCGTGCTCGTCGCGGACCTCTCCGACGATCTCCTCCACGATGTCCTCCAGGGTGACGACGCCGGCGGTGCCGCCGTACTCGTCGATGACGACCGCGATGGGCTGCTCGCTGCGCAGGCGGGTGAGCAGCGGTCGTACGGGCAGGGTCTCGGGGACGAGCAGCGCCGGGCGGGCGATCCGGCCGGTGGGGGTGCGGAGCCGGTCGTGCGCGGGTACCGCGAGGGCGTCCTTGAGGTGGACCATGCCGACGATCTCGTCGATCTTCTCCCGGTAGACGGGGAAACGGGACAGGCCGGTGGCGCGGGTCAGGTTGACCACGTCCTCGGCGGTCGCCGAGGACTGCAGGGCGCTGACCTTCACACGCGGGGTCATGACGTGCTGTGCGGTCAGTTCGCCCAGCGACAGGGTCCGGACGAAGAGGTCCGCCGTGTCCTGTTCCAGCGCGCCGGCCCGGGCGGAGTGCCGGGCCAGGGAGACCAGTTCGCCGGGGGTGCGGGCGGAGGCCAGCTCTTCGGCGGGTTCGAAGCCGAGCGCGCGGACCAGGCGGTTGGCCACGGCGTTCAGCGCGGCGATCACCGGGTGGAACAGCCGGGCGAAGGCGTGCTGCGGGCCCGCGACGAAGCGCGCGACCTGCAAGGGTCTGGACACCGCCCAGTTCTTGGGCACCAGTTCCCCGATCACCATCTGGACGGCCGAGGCCAGCAGCATGCCTACGACGACGGAGACGCCGGGTACGGCGCCCTCGGGGATGCCGGTCGCGGTGAACGGGCCGTCCAGGAGCTGGGCGAGCGCCGGTTCGGCGAGCATGCCGACGACGAGCGAGGTGATGGTGATGCCGAGTTGGGTGCCGGAGAGCTGGAAGGACAGCTCCTTCAGGGACTCGACGACCCGGCGGGCACGTCGGTCGCCGTCGGCCGCCGCCTGCTCGGCGTCGGGGCGTTCGACGGTCACCAGGCCGAACTCCGCGGCGACGAAGAAGCCGTTGGCGAGGATGAGCAGGAAGGCGGCTGCCAGGAGCAGCAGGGGGGTGGTGGTCATGATGCCGCCGCCTGTGGGGAGTCACAGCAGGGGGCGGCGCAGGTACTGCAGGACGATCCGTCCATCGCCGGAGGGAGTCACTCCTCGGGTAGCGGGGACCCCCGCGCACCGGGCGGAGCGACAGGGGCGAGGACGCGACGGCCGCGTCCTCGTTCCCAGATTAATCACGAAAAGGGTGCCCGCGGCAGGGTCGCCGCTCCGCGTCAGCCGCGGGGAGCGTCGGGGGTGGCGGCGGAACGGGCCGCGACGAGGGCGCGCAGAGCACGCGCGTCCTGGATGGCGCGCTGCCGTGCGATGCCCGGCTGGATGCCGAGCGCGGGCAGGCTGGTGCCGTCGCTGAGGTCGAGGAAGGCCCAGGGGTCGCCGTCGCGGAGGTTGACCTGGAGGATCTCGGCCCAGGCGAGGCGCCGCTTGTTGGTGAGGTTGACGACGGTGACGCCCGCCTCGTCGGCGGTGACCCGGGGCCGGGCCAGCAGGAGCAGGACCCCGGCGAGGAGGAGGGCGGTCAGCACGAAGCTGAGGCGCTCCCCCGTGCCGAGGCCGTCCAGCAGCATGCCGACCGCCGTGATGGCGGCGAACGTGGCGACGGCGAGGACGACCAGGACCGCACGGGTGCGCCCCGGCCGGAAGGTCACGGGCAGTGCGGGCAGGTCCGGCGTGGTGTCGGGCATGGCGTCGCTCCGGGTGGCGCTCAGAGACGGCAGGCGTGGATGGCCGTGGTCAGGATGGCCCGGGCACCGATCTCGTACAGGTCGTCCATGATCCGCTGGGCCTCCTTGGCGGGGACCATCGCGCGGACGGCGACCCAGCCCTCGTTGTGCAGCGGGGAGACGGTCGGGGACTCCAGGCCGGGAGTGAGCGCGACGGCCTTCTCCAGCTGCTCCACCCGGCAGTCGTAGTCCATCATCACGTACGTCCGGGCCACCAGGACGCCCTGGAGGCGGCGCAGGAACTGCTGCACCTTGGGCTCGGTCGTCTCGTCGGGCTCCGCGCCGGAGCGGCGGATCACGATGGCCTCGGACTTCATGATGGGCTCGCCGAAGACCTCCAGGCCCGCGTTGCGCAGGGAGGTCCCGGTCTCGACGACGTCCGCGATGACCCCGGCGACACCGAGTTCGATGGCGGTCTCGACGGCACCGTCGAGGTGGACGACGGAGGCGTCGACGCCCCGGTCGGCCAGGTGGGCCGCGACGATGCCCTCGTAGGAGGTGGCGATGGTACGGCCCTTGAGGTCCTCGACGCCGTTCGCGGTGCCCGGCTTGCCGGCGAAGCGGAAGGTGGAGCGGGCGAAGCCGAGCGGGAGGATCTCCTCGGCGTCGGCGCCGGAGTCGATCAGCAGGTCACGGCCGGTGATGCCGATGTCGAGCTTGCCGGACGAGACGTAGATCGCGATGTCGCGGGGGCGGAGGTAGAAGAACTCGACCTCGTTCGTCGGGTCGACGATCCGCAGTTCCTTGGACTCGCGGCGCTGCTGGTAGCCGGCCTCATGCAGCATCTCCCCCGCGGGGCCTGACAGGGAACCCTTGTTGGGGACGGCGATGCGCAGCATGAGGTCGGCTTCCTTTGCGTGAAGGGGTGAAAAAAAGGGGGCTGGGGCTTTACAGGTGGGCGTAGACGTCGTCCAGGGAGATCCCGCGGGCGACCATCATCACCTGGACGTGGTACAGCAGCTGGGAGATCTCCTCGGCCGCCGCCTCCTTGCCCTCGTACTCGGCGGCCATCCAGACCTCGGCGGCCTCCTCGACGACCTTCTTGCCGATGGCATGGACCCCCTTGTCCACCAGCTCGGCGGTGCGGGAGGTGGCGGGGTCGCCGTTCGCGGCCTTGTGCTGGAGCTCGGTGAAGAGCTCCTCGAAAGTCTTCTTGGACATGGTGGCGCCCACTTTACGCGTAGTGCCGACCGGCCTAACGCCACGGTTCGGATACTGAGCGGAGGGTGGCCGCCGTGGCCACCGCCGCGGTCACCGCCTCGTGGCCCTTGTCCTCGCTGGAGCCCTCGATGCCGGCCCGGTCCAGGGCCTGCTCCTCGGTGTCGCAGGTGAGGACGCCGAAGCCGATGGGGACGCCGGTCTCCACGGAGACCTGGACGAGGCCCTGTGTCACGCCCTGGCACACGTAGTCGAAGTGGGGGGTGCCGCCGCGGATGACGACACCGAGGGCGACGATCGCGTCGTAGCCGCGGCCCGCGAGGACCTTGGCGACCACCGGCAGCTCGAAGCTGCCGGGGACCCTGAGCAGGGTCGGCTCGTCGATGCCCAGCTCGTGCAGGGCGCGCAGGGCGCCGTCCACCAGTCCGTCCATCACCTTGTCGTGCCACTGTGCCGCGACGACGGCGACCCGCAGGTCCCCCACGTTGCGTACGGACAGCTCCGGTGCACCCTTGCCGCTCACGTGTCTCCTCGTGTTCCTTGCTTACTGGTTGCCGCAGGTGGACACCGGGGTCGTGTCCAGCCAGGGCAGGTCGTGCCCCATCCGGTCCCGCTTGGTGCGCAGGTAGCGGAGGTTGTGCTCGCCGGCCTGGACGGGCATCGGCTCGCGGCCGGTGACCTCGATCCCGTGCCGGACGAGGGCGTCGCTCTTGTCCGGGTTGTTGGTCATCAGCCGCACGGCGCGCACGCCGAGGTCGGTGAGGATCTGGGCGCCGGCGCCGTAGTCGCGGGCGTCGGCGGGCAGGCCGAGTTCCAGGTTGGCGTCGAGGGTGTCCCGGCCCCGCTCCTGGAGCTCGTAGGCGCGCAGCTTGGACATCAGGCCGATGCCGCGTCCCTCGTGACCGCGCAGGTATACGACGACGCCCCGGCCCTCGGCCTGGATGCGGTCCAGGGAGGCGTCGAGCTGAGGGCCGCAGTCGCAGCGCTGGGAGCCGAAGACGTCACCGGTGAGGCACTCGGAGTGGATGCGGACCAGGACGTCCCTCCCGTCGCCGATGCCGCCGTGGACGAGGGCGACGTGCTCGACGCCGTCGACGGTGGAGCGGTAGCCGTACGCCGTGAACTCGCCGTGCCGGGTGGGCAGCCGGACCTCGGCCTCGCGGCGGACGGTGGGCTCCTCGCTGCGGCGGTAGGAAATGAGGTCCTCGATGGAGATGATCGTCAGCCCGTGCTTGCGGGCGAACGGGATCAGCTCGGGCAGCCGCAGCATGCGCCCGTCCTCGCCGGCGATCTCGACGATGGCGCCGGCCGGGCGCAGGCCCGCGAGGCGGGCGAGGTCGACGGCGGCCTCGGTGTGGCCGTTGCGGACGAGTACGCCGCCGGAGCGGGCGCGCAGCGGGAAGATGTGGCCGGGGCGGACCAGGTCGGTGGGTTCGGCGGTGCCGCTCGCCAGGAGCTGGAGGGTGGTGGCGCGGTCCGAGGCGGAGATGCCGGTGCTCACGCCGTGCGCGGCGGTGGCGTCCACGGAGACGGTGAAGGCGGTCTTCATCGACTCGGTGTTGTCGTCGACCATCTGCGGGAGGCGGAGCCGGTCCAGTTCCTCGCCCTCCATGGGGGCGCAGATCAGGCCGCGGCACTCGCTCATCATGAAGGCGACGATCTCCTCGGTCGCCTTCTCCGCGGCGATGACGAGGTCGCCCTCGTTCTCGCGGTTCTCGTCGTCGACGACCACGACCGGGCGGCCGGCGGCGATGTCGGCGACAGCCTGTTCGACGGGGTCGAGGGCGAGGTCCTCGTAGCCGTCCGTGCTGTAGAGGATGGGTGCCGTGCTCATGCGGGCGCTCCTTCCGGGACGGGCCGCGCCGCGGTGCGGGAGCGCAGCCACCAGTCGCGCAGGCCCCACAGGACGAGCGCGCCGTAGATGACGTAGACGAAGCCGGAGAAGGCGAAGCCGTTGGCGAAGTTCAGCGGGACGCCGACCAGGTCGACCAGCAGCCAGGCGAACCAGAACTCGACCATGCCACGTGCCTGGGCGTACATGGCAACGACGGTGCCCACGAAGATGTAGGCGTCCGGCCAGGGATCCCAGGACAGGGTCGGATAGGCGGTGAACAGGCCGCCCACCGCGAGGGTGCCGACGGCGGCAGCGGCGAGCAGGGTGCCTCGCTCGCGCCAGGTGGCGAACCGGACGGCGATGGAGCCGTCCTGCGTCTGCTGCCGGCCGCGGTTCCACTGCCAGAAGCCCCAGGCGGCGACGGCCATGACGACGATCTGCTTGCCGGCGCTGCCGGAGAGATGGGCGGTGGCGAAGGCCGTGAAGAGGATGAGCCCGGAGACGAACTGCACGGGCCAGGTCCAGATGGAGCGCCGCCAGCCGAGCGCGAGGCCGAGCAGGCCGATCACGTTGCCGATCATGTCCGACCATTTGATGTGCTGGTCGAAGAGCGTGAACGCCTCGGAGTTGAGCCAGTTCACTTGGTATCTCCCGGGACGGCCCGGGCGCCGAGCAGGCGCTCGACGTACTTGGCGATGACGTCCACCTCGAGGTTGACCGGGTCGCCGGGCTGCTTCAGGCCCAGCGTGGTCAGGGCGAGGGTGGTGGGGATGAGGCTGACGGTGAAGAAGTCGGGGCCGGCGTCGACGACGGTGAGGCTGATGCCGTCGACGGTGATGGAGCCCTTCTCCACGACGTAGCGGGCCAGGTCCGCGGGCAGGGAGATCTTCACGAGCTCCCAGTGCTCGGAGGGCTTGCGCTCCAGGATCTCGCCGGTGCCGTCGACGTGGCCCTGCACGATGTGCCCGCCGAGGCGGGCGCCGACGGCGGTGGGACGCTCCAGGTTGACGCGGGAGCCGGTGGTGAGGACGCCCAGGCTGGAGCGGTTGAGGGTCTCGGCCATCACGTCGGCGGTGAACTCGTCGCCCTCGTGGTCGACGACCGTGAGGCAGACGCCGTTGACGGCGATGGAGTCGCCGTGCTGTGCCCCTTCGGTGACCAAGGGGCCGCGCAGGCGGAAGCGACAGGCGTCGTCGAGCGTCTCGACGGCGGTGATCTCGCCCAGCTCTTCGACGATTCCGGTGAACACTTCCCGGGTCCTCCTGCCTCTTCGGGCACGGACTCCGGGGCTGTCGGGAACGACAGAGATCACGAGCGAGGACACCGGGAACGACGCCGGACGGGACCCGCCCGGCGACGGGCGAGCCCAGAGGTCGGCGGCGCACACGTATGCTCGCCCGCCGCGCACTGCCTCCCATCCGGACTTTAACCGTCGGTCCAGGAATTTCACCTGGTCAACCGGTCGCTGGAGGCGACCGGGTCGCGGACTGTAACCGCCGGTTCGGACTTTCACCGACCCCGGAGTGCGCTGCTTCTGGTACAGGGCCAGTGTGCCACGCCTGATCGCCGTCCATGCGGACAGAGCGTGTGGGGTGGCTCACAGGAAGCTCCTCCGCGAGGTCCGGCCGCGCCGCGGCCGTCCCCAACCGAGCCTCCTCCGCCCTGCCTTGAGATTGGTCCATACCTATTGACTCACTGGTCTAGTCCTCTCTAGGGTCTGCGCAACTTCCGTGGAGAGGAACCGACTGTGCCTTCCCCGTCACGCTCCAGATCCCGCCACAGAGCGGGGCCCGCCCTGTTCGCGGCGGTCGCCGCCGTCGCCGGCCTGCTGCTCGCCGGCCTCCCCGCGACCGCGTCGCAGGCCGCCGACCAGGAGACCTGTCGCCCCGACGGCCTCTACCGCACCCCCGGCGTCGACGTCCCCTACTGCTCGGTCTACGACTCCGCGGGCCGCGAGAAGATGGGCGCCGACCACCCGCGCCGCGTGATCGGCTACTTCACGGGCTGGCGCACCGGCAAGGACGGCAAGCCCGCCTACCTCGCTTCCGACATCCCGTGGGACAAGATCACTCACATCAACTACGCCTTCGCACACGTGGACGGCGGCAACAAGCTCTCCGTCGGCTCCGACAGCGCGAAGAACCCGGCGACCGGCATGACGTGGCCCGGGGTCGAGGGCGCCGAGATGGACCCGGACCTCCCCTACAAGGGCCACTTCAACCAGCTGACCAAGTTCAAGAAGCAGCACCCGGACGTCAAGACGATGATCTCGGTGGGCGGCTGGGCAGAGACGGGCGGCTACTTCGCCGACGACGGCAGCCGCGTGGACTCGGGCGGCTTCTACTCGATGGCCACCAACGCCGACGGTTCGGTCAACCAGGCCGGCATCGACACCTTCGCGGACTCCGCGGTCGACTTCGTGCGCGAGTACGGCTTCAACGGCGTGGACATCGACTACGAGTACCCGACGACGATGAAGGACGCGGGCAACCCGCTCGACTGGTCCTTCGCCAACGGCCGCCGGGCCGGTCTGGTCAAGGGCTACGCGGCCCTGATGAAGACGCTGCGCGAGAAGCTCGACCACGCGGGCGCCGCGGACGGCAGGCACTACCTCCTCACCGTCGCCGCGCCGTCCTCCGGTTACCTGCTGCGCGGCATGGAGACCTTCCAGGTCCAGAAGTACCTGGACTACGTCAACATCATGTCGTACGACCTGCACGGCGCCTGGAACGAGCACGTGGGCCCGAACGCCTCCCTCTTCGACGACGGCAGGGACTCCGAGCTCGCCGCCGCGGGCGTGTACACCACCTCCCAGTACGGCGGCATCGGCTACCTCAACACCGACTGGGCCTACCACTACTTCCGCGGCTCGATGCCGGCCGGCCGCATCAACATCGGCCTGCCGTACTACACACGCGGCTTCAAGAACGTCACCGGCGGCACCGACGGACTCTGGGGCAAGGCACCCTCCACGGACTGCCCGGCCGGCTCCGGCCTGACCAAGTGCGGTGACGGCGCGGTCGGCATCGACAACCTGTGGCACGACCTGGACACGGGCGGCGAGGAGTCACCCGCGGGTTCCAACCCGATGTGGCACGCGAAGAACCTGGAGAAGGGCGTCGTCGGCGACTACGTCACCGACTACGGCTTCCCGGCCGACACCAAGCTGACCGGGACGTACGCCCGCAAGTACGACTCCACCCTGGTCGCGCCCTGGCTGTGGAACGCCGAGAAGAAGGTCTTCCTGTCCACCGAGGACGAGCAGTCGGTCCAGGCCAAGGCGGACTACGTCGTCGACCGCGGCATCGGCGGCACGATGGTGTGGGAACTCGCGGGCGACTACGCCTGGGACGCGGGCAAGGGGCAGTACGTGCCGGGCTCGACGCTGACCGGCACGATGTACGACACGTTCAAGAACGCCTCCCCCTACGGTGCCGAGCGCGCCACGACCGACCTGCCGGCCGAGGCGCTCGACGTCGACGTGGAGTTCGGGCAGTTCCCGCTCGGCGACTCCAACTACCCGATCAGCCCCAAGCTGAAGATCACCAACAACACGAAGACGGCCCTGCCCGGCGGTACGGAGTTCCGGTTCGACTACGCCACCTCCGCGCCCGGCAACGCCAAGGACCAGTCCGGCTGGGGCACTTCGGTGATCCGCAGCGACCACACGGGCGGCAACGTGGGCGGCCTGAAGGGCGACTACCACCGGGTGTCGCTGAAGCTGCCGGCCTGGCAGTCGCTGGCGCCGGGGGCGTCCACCGAGGTGGACTTCGTGTACTACCTGCCGGTGTCGACGCCGTCGAACTGGACGGTCTCCTTCGGCGGGAAGACGTACGCCCTGGCGGGTGATCTGTCCCGGGGAACGACCGTGGTGGAGCCCGGCACTCAGACGCCGGGCCCGACGCCCACGCCCACCCCCACGGGAACCGGGTCGCCGAACCCGAGTCCGAGCCCGACGGACGGTACCGGGCAGTGCACCGCCCCGGCCTGGGACGCGGCCACGCCGTACGGCGGCGGCACCACGGTGTCCCACGAGGGGCACTCCTGGAAATCCAAGTGGTGGACGAAGGGCGAGGAGCCCGGCACCACCGGTGAGTGGGGCGTCTGGCAGGACCTCGGCGCCTGCTGACCCCGGCGAGACCGGCCCGGCGGCGGTGACGAAGGCCCTTGCCCGCCGCCGGGTCTCCCAACGCACGCCGGGCCCCGAGGCGCCCGCCGGGCTTCTGGCAGGGTGAGACGCATGACGACCGCGACCGCCCAGGAGTTCGAGCGCCACCGGCCCCGCCTGTTCGGCCTGGCCTACCGCATGCTGGGCTCGGCCGACGAGGCGGAGGACACGGTCCAGGACGCCTACCTGCGCTACAGCGGGGCCGACCGGGCGGGCATCGAGCAGCCGGCTGCCTGGCTGGCCAAGGTCGTCACCAACCTGTGCCTCGACCGTCTCACCTCTGCCCGCGCCCGGCACGAGACCTACGTCGGCACCTGGCTGCCGGAG
Source organism: Streptomyces sp. E2N166 (assembly GCF_003671715.1). Classification (GTDB taxonomy): domain Bacteria; phylum Actinomycetota; class Actinomycetes; order Streptomycetales; family Streptomycetaceae; genus Streptomyces; species Streptomyces thinghirensis. The sequence goes on from NZ_RAIF01000006.1 coordinate 1,186,803, forward strand.
CCGGTCCTGACCTCCGACGGCACCCTCGGCCCGCTGGAGTCGGCCGAGCGGCGCGACGCCGTGTCGACGGCGATGCTCGTCCTGCTGGAGCGGCTGACGCCGACCGAGCGGGCGGTGTACGTGCTGCGCGAGGCGTTCGCGTACGGGCACCGCGAGATCGCCGAGGCGCTGGATCTGTCCGAGGCGAACTGCCGTCAGCTCTACCGGCGGGCCGTGGCACGGATCGGTGAGCCGGGGACGCGGTTCCCGCCCTCGCCCGAGCGGCAGGAGGAGCTGGTCAGGTCGTTCCTCACGGCGGCCCGCGACGGCGACCTGGCCGGGCTGGAGAAGCTGCTCGCCGAGGACGTGGTCTGGTGGAGCGACGGCGGTGGCAAGGTCACCGCGGTACGGCGCCCGATCGAGGGCCGCACGAAGGTCGTCCGCTTCGTGCTCGGCGGACTCCCGAAGTTCACGGCCGGCTGGGACGTCTCCGTCACCGAGGTCAACGGCGCCGGCGCGCTGGTCGCACGGGTCGGTGACACGGTCGTGGCTGTCCTGTCCTTCGAAGTGCGCGACGGGTCCATCACGCAGGTGCAGGCCATGGTGAACCCGGACAAGCTGGACTTCGTACGCCGTCAGCTCGGGCAGCCCTGACATTCCCTCGCCGGAAGTGTCACATCCGGCACCGGCCACGCCGTCCCAGCTGACGACAGGGCGCTCCGTCCGGGAGCGTCCGCCGTGGCGAAGGGGCTGAACAGAATGACCACGATCCTGGTGACCGGCGGCACCGGCACGCTCGGACGGCTCGTCACCGAGCGGCTGCGCGCGGACGGGCACGAGGTGCGGGTGCTCAGCCGGCACGCCCAGCCGTACGCCGTCGACCTGCGGGCCGGCGGCAGTGCTCTGGACGTGGCGCTCGGCGGTGTGGACACCGTCGTGCACTGCGCGACCAGCCCGCGCGGCGGCGACGAACGGGCGGCAACGAACCTGATCGCGGCGGCGCGGCGGGCCGGGGTGGGGCACCTGGTCTACATCTCGATCGTCGGCGTGGACCGGGTGCCGCTCGGCTACTACCGGTCCAAGCTCGCCGTCGAGCGGCTGGTGGAGGAATCGGGGCTCGGCTGGACCGTGCTGCGGGCGACCCAGTTCCACGACCTGGTGGTGCAGGTGCTCCAGGCGCTGGCCAAGACGCCGGTCGTGCTGCTGCCGGCCCGCGTCTCCGACCAGCCGGTGGAGGTGGCGGAGGTCGCGGAGCGGCTCGCCGAGCTGGCCGGTGGCGCGCCCGCCGGGCGGGTGGCGGACCTGGGCGGGCCCGAGGTACGGACCTTCGAGTCGCTGGCCCGCGCCTATCTGGGCGCGACGGGGCGCCGTCGGGCCGTGGTGAAGTTGCCGCTCGCGGGGAAGGCTTACCGGGGGTTCCGCACGGGCGGGCACCTCGCGCCCGAGCGGGCGGTGGGCAAGGGGACGTTCGAGGAGTACCTGGCGGGGCGGTTCGGCGGCGGGACGGACGGGCGGCGCGGATGAGCGGACGGGCGTGGCTGCGGGCGGGGCTGGGGCTGCTCGCCGGAGCGCAGGCGGTGCTGGGGCTGTGGATCCTGCTGCTGCCCGAGCTGTTCTGGAAGTGGCCCTGGGTGTCGCACCTGCCGCCCTACAACGAACACCTGCTGCGGGACTTCGGCGGGGCGAGCGTCGCGCTCGCGGTGGTGCTGTGCTCGGCGGTGGCGGCGATGGAACGGCGGCTCGTGATCACGGCACTGGTGGCCTACCTGGTGTCCTCCGTGGCCCACCTCCTCTTCCACGCCCAGCACCTGGAGCCCCTGTCCGCGGCGAGCGGCGCGGGGTTCATGGCGCTGCTGGCAGTGGCGGTCCTGCTGCCGACGGCACTGCTGTGGCTGGCGGCGGACGGGGCGGCCTTCCGGGAGCCCGAGCCCGCCGGGCGCCCCG
>NZ_RAIF01000006.1:1189083-1198905 GCF_003671715.1 Streptomyces sp. E2N166
GGCTCGGGTCCGTCGGGCGTCGCCGTCACGCCGTGCCGCGCCGCCAGGGCGGTGACCGCCGCCGACCCCGCCACGGAGTGGAAGCCGCCGTCGCAGTCGGTGGCCGACGGCAGGCCCGAGGTGCCGGGCACCGGCATGAAGCCGACCTCGCCCGCGCCGCCGGAGACGCCCCGCCGCAGTGTGCCGTCGAGGACGACCGCGGCGCCGATGCCCAGGCCGAGCCAGAGCAGGACGAACGTGTCCCGGTCCCGGGCGGCCCCGTCGCGCTGCTCGGCCAGGGCGGCGAGGTTGGTCTCGTTCTCGACGCCGACCCGCGCCTCGGGGAACTTCTCCTGCAACGCGTCCATCAGCCGCCGGTGCCACTCGGGCAGACCGGTGGAGTCGCGCAGCTCCCCGCTCGCCGGGTCGATCAGGCCTGGTGCGCCGATGCCGACGGTGTGCAGCCGGTCGGCCCCGGCCTCCTTCGCCGCTCGCTCGACCAGGCTCACCGCCTGCTCCACCGCGGGACCGGTGCCGGTGTCGTCGCCGATCGGCACGTAGCCCTCTGCCAGCACCCGGCCGAGGAGGTCGGAGACCAGCACGGCGACGCCCTCGGTGCGTACGTCGAGGGCGGCGAGGTGGGCGCGGTCGGCGACGATGCCGTACAGCTTGGCGTTCGGCCCCCGGCGCTGCTCGCCCGACTCCCCCGCGACCTCGATGAGGCCGGAGGCGGTGAGGCGTTCGACGAGGTCGGCCACGGTGGGGCGGGACAGGCCGGTCAGCTGCTTCAACTGCCCTGCCGTCAACGGGCCCTCCTGCTGGAGCAGGCGCAGGGCGAGGCGGTCGTTGATGGCCCGGGCGGTGCTCGGGGATGCGGGCATGCCGGGATCCTTCCAGATCGGCGGCGCGGGGGCCCACGCCGGTAATCCCCTATCTATCAGGCAGGGTTCCTGATAGTTTACGCGGCGCGATGACGCCAGGCGGTCCGAGCCGGTGGCGCAGACCCGAGGGAGGGGCCCGAGAATGAGCGCAGTGGTCTACGAGCAGCGCACGGTGCGACGCGCCCGGTATGCCGTGGCGGCCGTGTTCGCCGTGCACGGTGCCGTCACCGGCTCGTTCGCCACCCGCGTGCCGTGGATCCAGGACCACGCCGGGGTGAGCGCGGGCCAGTTGGGCCTGGCGCTCGCGTTCCCGGCGCTCGGCGCGTCCGTCGCCATGCCGCTGGCCGGCAGCGTCAGTCACCGCTTCGGCGCCCGCACCGCCCTGCGCGGCCTGCTCGCCCTGTGGACGCTGGCGCTGGCCCTGCCCGCCCTCGCCCCGAACCTGCTCACCCTGTGCCTCGCCCTCTTCGTCTACGGCGCCACGGCGGGCATGTCGGACGTGGCGATGAACGCGCTCGGCGTCGAGATCGAGAACCGTCTCGACAAGTCGATCATGTCGGGCCTGCACGGCATGTGGAGCGCGGGCGCCCTGATCGGTTCGGCGGCCGGCACGCTCGCCGCCCACCTTGGCTCCGACGCCCGGCTGCATCACGTACTGGCCGCCTCCGTGCTGACCGTCGCGGGCCTGGTCGCCTGCACCTGGGTGCTCGACCTCCAGCCCGCCGAGGACGCGGACCCGCCCCCGAGGTTCGCGCTGCCGCCCAGGTCGGCGCTGCTGATCGGCGCGGTCGGGTTCTGCGCGGTGTTCGCGGAGGGCGCGAGCCTGGACTGGTCGGCGGTCTATCTGCGGGACCAGTTGGAGGCCTCGGCCGGTCTGGCGGCGGCGTGCACGACGGGCTTCACACTCACCATGGCCCTGGCCCGGTTCGCCGGCGACAAGGTGGTGGACCGGTTCGGCGCCGTGCGCACGGTCCGGGTGAGCGGTGTGCTGGCCACCCTCGGCGGCCTGCTCATCGTCGTCGGGGGCCATCCCGCGGTGGCGATGACCGGCTTCGCGCTGATGGGTCTCGGGATCGCCGTGGTCGTCCCGCTGTGCTTCGCGGCGGCCGGCCGCGCCGGCTCCAACCCCAGCCTGGCCATCGCGGGCGTCGCCACCATCACGTACACCTCGGGTCTGGTCGCCCCGAGCGCGATCGGCGGTCTGGCCCAGGCGACCAGCCTGGTGGTGTCGTTCGGACTGGTGACCGCGCTGGCCTGCTGTCTGGTGGTGTTCGCGAAGGTGCTGCGCGCCGGGGACCGGGACCGCCCGAAGATCAGTCCTTCGAACGCAGGAGTGCCCGACCGGCAGTCCTGAAGGTGTCGCTCCACGGCGCCGGACGCAGCGTTCCGGAGTCCAGCCGGACCAGCACCCGGGCGCCGTGGGCGTACGTGGTGGCGCCGTCCGCCGAGCAGAACCGGAAGCCGTAGGTCAGCCCGGTCGCGCCGAGCCGGTCCAGCCAGAGGTGGACGGCGTACGCGCCCGGCCTGGTGACCGGCGCATCGTAGGTGATCGTCAGCTCCTTGACCGCGTTGCAGGCGTCGCCTGCCGCCGCCCAGTCGCCCTCGAAGCGGAAGCCGTGCTCGGTCCACAGCTCGGCCCAGGCGCGCTCGACCATCACCGGGTAGCGGGCGTTGTGCAGCAGGCCGAGCGCGTCCAGGTCGTCGAAGTGGACGGTGACGGGGACGAGCCGGCCGTAGGAGAGAAGGGGCGCGGCGGGGGCTTCGGCGGTCACGGGCGGGGCTCCTGGTCTTGCTCGGCTGTGCTCACGTACGGCCGGCCGTACCTGCTCACGTACGGCGGCTCCTTCCATCCTAAGCGGACGCTCAGCGGCGATCACCGGGAAGGTGCTGGTCAGCGGGGGGGGCGCCGGACGTGGGGCCGTCCGGTACCCCCGACAATGGTGCGGACAGTCCTCACGTACAGAGAAAGCGAAACCTCACCATGGACCTCGGCGTGCGCTGGAAGCTGCACGGTGACGGGCGCACGCCCGCACCCGGAGCGGTGGTCCGCCCCGACGAACGGCTCTCGTGGCCCCGCACGGCCGGGCTCGGCGCCCAGCACGTGGTGGCCATGTTCGGGGCGTCCTTCGTGGCTCCGGTCCTGATGGGCCTGGACCCCAACCTCGCGATCATGATGTCGGGCGTGGCGACCGTCATCTTCCTGCTCGCCACCCGCGGCCGGGTGCCCAGCTACCTCGGCTGCTCGCTCTCCTTCGTCGGCGTCGCCGCGGTGATCCGCGCCCAGGGCGGCACCAGCGCCACGGTGACCGGCGCGGTGCTGGTGGTCGGCGCCGCGCTGTTCCTGGTGGGACTCGCCGTCCAGCGGTTCGGGGCGCGGATCATCCACGCCGCGATGCCGCCCGTCGTCACCGGCGCGGTGGTCATGCTGATCGGCTTCAACCTGGCCCCGGTCACCGCGTCCACCTACTGGCCGCAGGACCAGTGGACGGCGCTGCTGGTGATGCTGTTCACCGGTCTGGCCGTGGTCTGCCTGCGCGGTTTCTGGTCCAGGATCGCGATCTTCCTGGGGCTGGTCTTCGGTTACCTGCTCTCCTGGGCCCTCGACCGGATCTTCGGCAGGATCCACTCGGTGGACGGCAGCGGCAAGCTCACCGACCACTGGCGGCTGGACTTCTCCGCCGTGGGCCAGGCCGACTGGATCGGGCTGCCGTCCTTCCACGGGCCGAGCTTCGAGTGGTCGGCGATCCTGGTGGCCCTGCCGGTCGTCATCGCACTGGTCGCGGAGAACGCCGGACACGTCAAGGCGGTCGGCGAGATGACCGGCGACAACCTCGACGACAAGCTCGGCACGGCGATCTCCGCGGACGGCGTCGGCTCGATGCTCTCCACCGCGGTCGGCGGCCCGCCCAACACGACGTACTCCGAGAACATCGGCGTGATGGCGGCGACCCGCGTCTACTCGACGGCGGCGTACTGGGCCGCCGCGGGCTTCGCCCTCCTCTTCGGCATCTGCCCGAAGTTCGGCGCGGTCGTGGCCGCGATCCCCGGCGGCGTCCTCGGCGGCATCACGGTCATCCTCTACGGCATGATCGGCCTGCTCGGCGCCCAGATCTGGATCAACGCCAAGGTGGACCTGCGCAACCCGCTGAACCTGGTGCCGGCCGCCGCGGGCATCATCATCGGCGTCGGCAACGTCAGCATGGAGTTCACCGACACCTTCTCCCTCAGCGGCATCGCGCTCGGCACCGTGGTCGTCATCACCGGCTACCACGCGCTGCGGGCCTTCGCCCCGGCCCACCTCAAGACGCAGCAGCCGCTGCTGGACGAGGGCACGTCGTCGTACGACGAGAGGACCGGGGACAGCGGCGACGGCGGCGACGGCTCCGGCGACGGGTCTCAGCGCGCCAAGTCGTAGGCGTAGGACGGCGTGAACGTGCCCGGCTTGCCCTTGCAGCCGTCCGACTCCCCGGGCAACTTGACCCACAGGTAGGCGTCGACGCGCCCCATGCCGGTGCTCAGGGTCGGTGCGCGGCCGAGCTTGCGGCCGTCCGGGTCGCACCACTCGCCGTCCAAGGGGGCGCCGTTGCCGTTGCGGCTGGTGTCGATGACGGCGCCCAGGCTCGCGGGGCCGCCGAGGGCGTCGAGGACCGCGCGGTCGTAGGCGACCTCGTCGGCGGTGGCGTGGAAGTTGGAGACGTTGCTGAAGATGCCGTCGGAGGAGGCGGCCGAGGCGGCACCCGCCTGCTTGAGCCAGCCCGCCTGCTTGGCGGGCGCGTGCCAGCCGGAGTGCCCCGCGTCGAAGTAGACCCGGGCGTTCGGGTTGGCGTCCTTCAGCACGCGCCCCGCTCGTGCCAGCGAGGCGAAGCGGTCTCCACGCTCACCGGCGGACATGCACTCGGCCTGGGCGACCGAGTCGGGCTCCAGGACGACGATGACATGGCCCGAGCCCAGCCCGGCGGCGAAGCGGTCGATCCAGTCGTCGTAGGCGTCGAGGTCGGGCGCGCCGCCCTGGGAGTGGCCGCCGCAGTCGCGGTCGGGAATCACGTACGGCACGACGACCGGCACCCGGCCCGCCTCGGCACCGCCCGAGGTGACGGCCCGGACCCGGGAGGTGATGGTCGCGGGCGTGTAGTCGGCGAACCAGACGGCGGCCGGATGGTCGGCTATCCGGGACCGGATGACGTCCTGGCGCGGGTCGCCGGGGTGGGCACGGACCCAGTCGAGGACCTGGGACCCGGGGTGCCGGTAGAGCCGGGTGGAGGCCGCGGCGGCCCGGGGCTTCTCCTTCCCGGCCTTCTCGGACTTCCTCCTCGGTGAGGGACTGGGACTCGCCTTCCTCGCCGACGGGGAGGGCGAGGCGGAGGCCGACGGCAACGCCGACGGGGACGGGGACGGCACGACGGGCAGGGACTGCAGCGGCGGTGACCGCGTCACCTCCGGCCGGGCCTCGTCCGCTCCGCCGCCGTCGCCGAGCGCGGACAGCATGCCGGTCACGGTGCCCACCGCGACCACGACGGACGCCGCCGCGACCATCGCGCCGCGACGCGCGGCACGTCCGCGCTCGGCCCTGCGAGCGGCCAGGCGCCGGGCACGAAGGCCTGACACGTGTGGTCCCCCTCCCCCGCGCGGCGGGCGCGTTCCCCCGTTCTGGGGAAGCGTCGGGCCCGCCGGCACTCCCGCCAGCCTAAAGCTGCGAACCTGCCGCCATGGCGCACTGCGAACAAGTCCCGGCGGCCGTCCGGACGGTGGACACGGTCCTCTCCCGGATGCGCGCCCTCGACACGACGCTGCCCGCCCGGGACGGGGTGGCCGTCTTCAACCGCGTCTACCTGGCCGTCACGGAGGCGGTCGACCGGCACATCGACACCGGTCGCTTCCCGGACGCCCGGGCCGCGACCGCGCTGGACGTGCGGTTCGCGGAGCGCTACCTGGCAGCCCTCGACGCGCTGGAGGACGGGCACCGGCCGCCCGCCTGCTGGCGGCCCCTGTTCCAGTTGCGCCGCCATCCCGGCGTACGGCCGCTGCAGTTCGCGCTGGCGGGCATCAATGCGCACATCGGCCACGATCTCGCGCTGGCCGTGGTGGACACCTGCCGTACGCTCGACTGCGAACCCGTCGAGCTGGAGGACGAGTTCGACCGGGTGGGTGATCTCCTCGTGTCGCTGGAGGAGCGCATCCGCGACGAGCTGATGCCGGGCCCCGACCTCCTGCAGATCGCCGACCCGCTGACCCATCTGCTCGGCTCCTGGAGCCTGGAGCGCGCCCGCGACGCCACCTGGGCGGCGGCCCGCGCGCTGTGGGCGCTGCGCCGGCTGCCCGACGTCGCCGGGGAGTTCACCGAACGGCTGGACGCGGCGGTGGGCTTCGCGGGCCGCATGCTGCTCACCCCGCTGCCGGACTGATCATTCCGGCGCTCCCGGTGCGCGCTCGGAGGACCTCCCGTGCGACCGCTGTACGTTGAACTCTCGGGCACCATGCGACATCGCACCCCGGCTGCGAAGGAGCACCCAGGCATGACAACGCGGCTCGGACTCGGCCTCCCCCAGATGCGGCAGTACGACCTCGGCAAGGACGTCCCCGACGTGGCCCGCGCGGCGGAACGGCTGGGCTACGAAAGCCTGTGGGTCTTCGAGCGGGCCCTGTTCCCCGAGCCGGCCACCCAGGGGCTGTACGGCATCGAGGGCCTGCCCTGGCCGGACGAGTACCGGAACGTGGCGGAGCCGCTGGTCACCCTGACCCTCGCCGCCGCCGCCACCGAGCGGGCGGAGCTGGGCTCCAGCGTCCTGGTCGCCCCGCTGCACGTTCCGTTCCAGCTGGCGAAGGCGCTGGCCTCACTGGACGCGGCGAGCGGCGGCCGGGTCGTCGCCGGCTTCGGCACGGGCTGGTCCCACGACGAGTACGCGGCGGCGTCCGTGCGGCCCTTCGCCGAGCGCGGGCGGGCCCTGGACGAGCTGATCGAGGTGTGCCGCGCGGTCTGGGGGCCGGACCCCGTGGTGTACGACGGCGAGTTCACGAAGATCGCGTCCGCCGTGGTCGGCCCCAAGCCCGCCCGGCCGATCCCGGTCCTGCTGGCGGCGGGCAGCGGCAGGGCCCGGCGCCGACTGGTCGACCACGCCGACGGCTGGCTGCCGAACGCCCTCGGCGCCGAGGCCGTCGCCGAGCAGTGGCGTCAGCTGCGGGACCTGGCCGCCGAGCGCGGCCGTACGGAGCCGATCCGGACGGTGCTGCGGGTCAACGCCCGCTACCGGAAGGCACCCCAGGACCCCTCCGGCCGACGCCCCTTCCACGGCGACGTCGACCAGATCGTCGAGGACCTCGCCGCACACGCCGAGATCGGCCTGGACGAGATCCTCCTCGACTTCCAGAGCACGGCACGGGACGCCGAGGAGCTCAAGGACATCGCCGCCGAGGTGTACGAGAAGGCGCGGGCGAACGGGATCTAGCCGGCCAGGGGATTCCGTTCGGACCAGGCCGGCTCAACGACTCCCCTAGTCCTCGGGGAGCTCGACCGGCGCGATCTCGTCGTAGACGTCACCGGGGCCCGGGTTGGTCGAGTCGGTCTCCCCACCGAAGTGGTGCATGACGCCCCAGACCGCGTTCAGCGCGGTCTGGACGGCGCCCTCGGCCCAGCCGGCCGTCCAGGAGATGTCGTCGCCGGCGAGGAAGATGCCCCGCTTGTCCTCGGGCAGCTCCTCCTGCATGAAGTGCGTGAACAGGCGTCGCTGGTAGCGGTAGTGACCGGGCAGGTTGGCCTTGAACGCGCCCATGAAGTAGGGCTCGTTCTCCCAGGAGACCGTCACCGGGTTGCCGATGATGTGCTTCCTGATGTCGACCTTCGGGTAGATCTCGCCGAGCGACTTGAGCATGACCTCCATCCGCTCGTTCGCGGACAGCGGGAGCCACTTCAGGCTGTCGTCGCACCAGGTGTAGGAGAGGCAGATGACGGCGGGCTTGTCGGGTCCGTCGTCGAGGAGGTAGGTGCCGCGGGTCATGCGGTCGGTGAGCGTCATCGACATGACGTCCCGGCCCGTGTCCTCGTCCTTGTCCAGCCAGAAGGGCCGGTCGACCGGCACGAAGAGCTTGCTGGACTCCATGTAGTGGGTGCGCTCGATCGCCGTCCAGTGGTCGATCGGGAACAGCGAGTCGTCGCAGGCGATCTTCGACAGCAGCATCCAGGACTGGGCGGTGAAGATCGCCGCCTGGTAGGTGCGGATGTCGCCGTCGGCGTCGGTCACGGTGATGCGGTTGCCGGCGGTGCGGGTGAGCCGGGTCACCGCCGGGCGCGGCTCGCCGTCCAGGTGCAGGGACTTCAGCGAGGTGCCGTGGGACCAGTGGACGATCTTCTCCGGCTCGCGCTCCCAGAGCCGCAGCGGCAGTTGCTGGGAGCCGCCGACGATGCCGCGGTGGTGGTCGTCGGCCTCGGTGTAGACGACGCGGAGGATCTCCAGGATGGAGTTGGGGAAGTCGGTGTCCCAGCCGCCGGTGCCGAAGCCGACCTGGCCGAAGATCTCGCGGTGGCGGAACGACTTGAAGGCCTCCGAGTCGCAGAGGAAGCCGTAGAAGGTCTGGTTGTCGAACTTCTCGACCAGCTTCGCCCAGATCTCGCGGATGCGCGGGACGTCGCGCTCGCGCAGGGCGCGGTTCATGTCGGAGAAGTCGGCGCCCTCTTCGAGGCACTTCGCCCAGGCGTCGGCGACGTCACGGTAGACCTGGGGCAGGTCGGCCAGCGTCTCGGCGTAGTGCGACTCGCCCTTGAGGTCGACGACGGTCGAGGGCGTCGCCTCGGCGAGGGGGTTGGGGAACGAGCGGGTCTCCAGTCCCACCAGGTCGATGTAGTGCTGGAGGGCGGTGGAGGACGGCGGGAAGCGCATCGCTCCCATCTCGGCGGTCAGGGCGGGGTCGCACCCGTCGAACCCCACGGTCCGCAGTCGCCCGCCGATCTCGTCGGCCTCGTACACGACGGGCTTGAGGCCCATCTTCATCAGCTCGTAGGCGGCCACGATGCCGGACAGCCCGCCGCCGATGACCGCGACCTCGGTGCCGTGCTCGGTCGCGGGTATCTGGCCGAGACCCGCCGGGTGGGCGAGGAAGTCGTCGTACGCGTACGGGAAGTCCGGCCCGAACATGGTGATCGGCGGCTGCTGCTCGTCTGCGTGCTCGATCGCGTTGGGCACGGTGGACGTCATGGGGTCGGGCTCCTTGCACAGGTGGAACAGGGTGAGGGCTCGGGGCTCGGGACTCAGACGAGGGGCCCGTAGAGGCCGGGGCGGCGGTCCTTCAGGTACGGGTTGGCCTCGCGGGAGGCGGCGAGGAGGACCGGGTCGACGTCGCCGAGGACCAGTTCCTCGGCGCGCCCGGCCCGGGCACGGGCGGTCCCGTCGGGTCCGGCGAGTGCGGACAGCCCGACGAACTCGAACTCGCCCTCCCGGCCGACGCGGTTGACGTACGCCACGTACATCTGGTTCTCGAAGGCCCGCACCGGCACTACGGACTCGGCGACGAACTGGAACGGGTGCATCTGCGCGGTCGGGACGAGCAGCAGGTCGGTGCCGGCCAGGGCGTGGGCGCGGACGTTCTCCGGGAACTCCACGTCGTAGCAGATCATGAGGCCGACGGTCACCCCGTCCAGCTCGGCCTGGACGACGGGCTGCTCGCCGGGCGTGAAGTGGTCGCGCTCGAAGCAGCCGAAGAGGTGGGTCTTGCGGTAGTTCGCCACTCGGGTGCCGTCGGCGGAGATCAGCTGGACGGAGTTGAAGACACTGTCGCCCGCGCGCTCCGGGTAGCCGTACGCGACGGCGAGGCCGTGGCGTCCGGCGATCTCCGCCACGGCGTCGGCGGAGTCGCCGTCGGCCGGCTCGGCCAGGACGGCGACGTCGTCACCGATCGCGTACCCGGTCAGGAACAGTTCGGCGGTGACCAGCAGCCCCGCCCCCGCGGCGGCGGCCCGGCCCGCGGCCTCGTC
>NZ_RAIF01000006.1:1199193-1211556 GCF_003671715.1 Streptomyces sp. E2N166
GCCAGATAGACGGTACGGTCGGCGGGCCCGGCCGGACAAGAAGGACCTGTTGCGCGCCGGTGAGCGGTTCGTTGCGTTCGCGGGGCACCCCACGGCGATTCGTTGTGCGCCCCGCACGGCCGGCCGGCCCCGGACCACCGCCGCGCGCTCACGCCCGCCGGCCGCCGTACCCGCGGCTCCTTCCTGAGAGGCAGTTCGTGCCCCTCCTTCCCCGCCGCGCGGCGGAGGGCGTTCCCGCCCTGAGCGCGATGTGGCGGTGGCACGGCGCCGGAACAGTGGTGGGCATCCAGCTCGCCATGTTCCACCTGCGGAGGGACCGCCATGAAACGCCGTACGATGACCGCCGCACTCTGTGCCGCACTGCTCCTCACCGCCGTCACGACGGGCGCCGCGGTCGCCTCCGGCCCCCACGAGGAACGGCCTTCGAGGGAGGCCGCCGCGCTCACCGGCACCGCCAAGCTGTACCGGTCGGCCGGGGACGACATCACCTTCAGCTTCGACGCGCATCTGGCGGCCGAGGACAACGACGACCCGCTCAAGGCCACCGGGACGTTCGAGTTCAGCCACTACGTGAACGGCGCGGGCGCCCGGGCCGAGGTCTCCGTCGACTGCCTGGTCACCGGAGGCGACGTGGCCGTCGTCTCCGGTGTCGTCACCGACTCCGACCTGCCCGGCGCCGAGGGCAGGCGGGTCGGCGTCACGGTCCACGACCTCGGCCGTCACGACCGCCTCGGCTACAGCTGGGCCGCCACGGGCAGCCCCGCGGAGGGCGCGGAGCTGCCCCGGTGCGTGTCCTCGGCGCCCTACGAGAAGGTCAGGAAGGGGACCGGCGACTTCGAGGTCGTGCCCTGGCGGCCGCGGCTGTAGTGCGGGCGGCGGTGGCCAGCAGCAGCGCCGTCAGCAGATACGGCACCGCGGACAGGGCGAACGCGGTGCCGTGCCCCGTCACCGTGGCGGCCACCGCGTACGCCCCGTAGGTCGCGAGGGTGCCCAGCTCGGTGCCCAGGCCGGCGACCGAGGTCAGCGTGGCCCGGCCGGTGTCCTCGATGCGCTCCTGAAGGCGGGCGTCGGCCAGCACGGTCGCCAGCTGGAAGCCGCCGAAGGCCAGTGCGACCAGGACCAGGGCCACCGGGGTGCCCGCCGCGGCGCCCACGGCCAGGGCCAGCGCCGAGCCGGCGAGCAGGGCGGCGAACCCGGTCGTGGTCAGGCGTGCGGCGGCACCGGCCAGCAGGCTGCCGGCCGTGGCACCGGCCCAGATCACCAGCAGCAGCCAGGGGACGGTCTCCTGCGCCACGCCGGTGTCGCGCGCCAGCAGCGGCGTGTACTCGTCGAGCGCGCCCCACACCGCGGTCACGGCCGGGACGAGGAGCAGCGCGCCGCGCACGGATCGGTCGGTGCGGGCCTCCGCGAGTCCGGCGCGCAGGGTCGCGGACCATCGGTCGCCGTCGGCGGAGGGCTTGCGGTGCTCGGGGAAGCGTGTCGCCACGATCGCCCCGGCCAGGCAGACCAGTACGCTCGCGGCGCCCACCGCCTCGTAGCCGCCCCAGGCGAAGACCGGTCCGGCCAGGCCCATCGCGGTCATCGTCGCGGTGATGCCGACCGCCCGCGCCCGGCCCATGACGCGGGCGTACCGGTCGGCGGCGCCGGCCCGGTCCAGTTCGTCGTAGACCAGCGCCTCCAGGGCTCCCGAGCCGAGCGCTCCCCCGGCGCCCCACAGCACGAAGCCGAGCGCGAAGGTGCCGTAGGAGGGCACGAGCACCCACAGGGCGAACCCGGCGGCGGTGAGCAGCGGGCCCAGCACCAGTAGCAGCCGCCGGGAGACGGCGTCGGCCCAGGCGCCGGAGGGCACCTCCAGAACCACGCTGGTCAGCGACCACACGGCGAACAGGGAGGACATCTGCCAGACGGACAGACCGGTGTCGCTGAACAGCAGCGCGTACACCGGGTACAGCAGGACGAACTCGTCGCAGAACGCGGAGCCGTACAGCGTGCGCGTCAGCCGCCGGGTACCGGCGGTGGCGGGGGCACGCTCGGGTGAGAGAGTCATGAGGCCTTCCCGAGGGGGCGGATCGGACACCGGAGGTACGGCGTCCGAGGCGGCCCTCGGGAGGAGGCGCTGCTGGTGGATCAATGTCGCCAGGTCATGACACCGATGCTAGACGGCACACGGCCCGCTGCCCACCGATTACCCGTGCCCACCGACCGCCCGTGCCCACCGACTGCCTGTTCCCACCGATTACGTGGGTGACCCCGACGAGAAGCGCCGCAGCAGGGGCGACAGCACCAGCACGGACCGGGTCCGCTCCACGAACGGCTCCCCGGCGATCCGCTCCAGGACCCGTTCGAAGTGCCGCATGTCGGAGGCGAAGACCTGGGCGACCGCGTCCGCGTCCCCGGTGACGGTGGACGCGGCCACGACCTCCTGGTAGCGCTCCAGGCCCCGCTGGATGGTCTCCGGCGAGGTGTTGCGGCGGCAGAAGATCTCGACGAACCCCTCGGTCTCCCAGCCGAGCGCGGCGGGGTCGACCCGTACGGTGAATCCGGTGATGGCTCCGGTGGCGCGCAGCCGGTCCACGCGCCGTTTCACGGCGGGCGCGGACAGGCCGACCGACTGCCCGATGTCCGCGTAGGAGCGGCGGGCGTCCTCGGCGAGGGCGTGCACGATGCGTTCGTCGAGATCGTTCAGCACTGCGGGTGGTTCACTTCGTTTCTGGAGCTGCTGGAGCTACTGCTGCTTCTGGGCTGCCGAGGTGTCCGGCGTGGCGAGCCGGGAACGACGATGGCCGTACACGAAGTAGAACACGAGCCCGACGGCCATCCAGACACCGAAGACCACCCAGGTGACGGTGGACAGGCTGCCCATCATCCAGACGCAGAAGGCGAAGCCCAGCGCCGGCAGGACCGGTGCCAGCGGCACCCGGAAGGTGCGGTGCATGTCCGGACGGGTCCGGCGCAGCACCACGACGGCCACGTTGACCAGGGCGAAGGCGAAGAGGGTGCCGATGCTGGTGGCGTCGGCGAGCTGCCCGAGCGGGATCGCGGCGGCCAGGACGCCGCAGAACAGGGAGACGATCAGCGTGTTGGCCCGGGGGGCGCCGCTCTTGGGGTGGACGCGGGAGAACACCTTGGGCACGAGCCCGTCGCGGGACATGGCGAACAGGACGCGGGTCTGGCCGTAGAGCACGGTCAGGACGACGCTGGCGATGGCGACGACCGCGCAGAACGCCAGCAGGGTGCCCCAGAACTCCTGCCCGGTGACGTCGGTCATGATCTGGGCGAGGGAGGCCTCGGAGTCGGTGAAGGTCCGCCAGGGCCTGGCGCCGATGGCGACGGCCGCGACGAGGACGTACAGCACCGTGACGATGATCAGCGACAGCATGATCGCCCGGGGCAGGTCGCGCTGGGCGTTCTTGGCCTCCTCACCGGCGGTGGAGGCGGCGTCGAAGCCGATGTACGAGAAGAAGAGCGTCGCGCCGGCCGCGCTGACGCCGGCCATGCCGAGCGGCATGAAGTTCTCGTAGTTGCCGGAACGGAAGCCCTGCACGCCGATCGCGCAGAACAGCACCAGCGCGGCGATCTTGACGACGACCATGATCGTGTTGGCGCGGGCGGACTCGCGGGCACCGCCCAGCAGGAAGGTCATGGCGAGAAGCACCACGATCAGCGCGGGCAGGTTGAAGATGCCGCCGTCGCCGGGCGGGGCCGACAGCGCGGCCGGGATGGTGACGCCGATGGTGCCGTCGAGGAGTTCGTTGAGGTACTCGCCCCAGCCGACGGCGACGGCGGCGACCGACACGCCGTACTCCAGGACCAGGCACCAGCCGCAGATCCAGGCGACCAGCTCACCCATGGTGGCGTAGGCGTACGAGTACGAGGAGCCGGCGACCGGGATGGTGCCGGCCAGCTCGGCGTAGGACAGCGCCGAGAAGAGTGCCGTGAGACCGGCGATGACGAAGGAGAGGGTGACGGCCGGCCCGGCCTTCGGTACGGCTTCGCCGAGGACGACGAAGATGCCGGTGCCGAGGGTGGCGCCGATGCTGATCATCGTGAGCTGCCACAGGCCGAGGGAGCGGCGGAGGGTGCCGCCCTCGCCCTGGCCGCCCTCGGCGACCAGCCGTTCCACGGGCTTGCGGCGCATGAGGCGCGCGGCCAGGCCCGGGGACGAGGGGGTGGCCGGTCCGTCGTGGTGCGGGGGTGCGCCTTGGTCGAGCACGCGTTGACTCCTTTGTCGCTGCCGGTCGCGCCCGTCGGTGTGAACGGACGGGCTCGCGGCGGGCTCTGGAGCGGCGGGGACCGGCGGGCACGCTCGTGAAGAGCGGGAACCCACCGAGCGGAGTCCCCGCCACGCCACGTACAGCGCAGAACACTACGAGGGGTGCGGGCCCTCGGTAATGCAGCAACCTTGCGCATCTCCGCACGATCGTTGCGTTCACCGGGGCGGGGCGCGTGTTCGTTGCGCGGAGGCTGTGCAGCGTTGCGCGGAGGCTGTGCAGCGTTGCGTACGGGGGCCGGCGGGCAGTGGATCGGCCCTGGTCAGCGGCCGTCCGGACCGCCCGCGATCACCCGTGCCTCAGCCGCGTCCGCCGGGTCGAACCCGATCTCTCCGGGCCGGCCGCACGCGGCCTCCCGGGACGGCCGGACGGTGAGCCGGCGCCTGTGGGCCGCCTTGGGGGGCCACCACATCGCTCAGCGAGCGCGAGCGGCTCGAGGAAGCCGGGTGCGGTCGAGGGCGGGCCTCTTCGTCGCTGCCGTCGCCGGCCAGGGACTCACGCGCGCGGCTCGTCGAGGCGGGCCACGGCGGTCAGCAGGGCGCACCGCGGCTCGATGCTCTGCGGTGTCGTCATGCGCCCGGCGTCGCGTCAGGGTGGCTTGACGTCATGCCACCCTGACGCTGTCCGGGCTCGGGCGTGCTCAGCTCCAGCTGGCGTGCAGCGGCTTGCCCTCGGCGTAGCCGGCGGCGCTCTGGATGCCGACGACGGCCTTCTCGGCGAACTCCTCCAGGGAGGCGGCGCCGGCGTAGGTGCAGGAGGAGCGGACACCCGCGATGATCGAGTCGATCAGGTCCTCGACGCCCGGGCGGGTCGGGTCGAGGAACATCCGGGAGGTGGAGATGCCCTCCTCGAACAGCGCCTTGCGGGCCCGGTCGTAGGCCGACTCCTCGGAGGTGCGGTTGCGCACGGCGCGCGCGGACGCCATGCCGAACGACTCCTTGTAGGGGCGGCCGTTGGCGTCGTGCTGGAGGTCGCCCGGGGACTCGTACGTGCCCGCGAACCAGGAGCCGACCATGACGTTGGACGCGCCGGCCGCGAGGGCCATCGCCACGTCGCGGGGGTGCCGGATACCGCCGTCGGCCCACACGTGCTTGCCGTACTTCTTGGCCTCGGCGGCGCACTCCAGGACGGCGGAGAACTGCGGCCTGCCGACGCCGGTCATCATGCGGGTGGTGCACATGGCACCGGGTCCGACGCCGACCTTGATGATGTCGGCGCCCGCCTCGATCAGGTCGCGCACGCCCTCGGCGGAGACGATGTTGCCCGCGACGATCGGGACCTGCGGGTCGAGATCGCGCACCACCTTGACGGCGCCGATCATCGACTCCTGGTGGCCGTGCGCGGTGTCGATGACGAGGGTGTCCACGCCCGCGTCGAGGAGCTGCTTCGCCTTGCCCGCCACGTCGCCGTTGATACCGACGGCGGCGGCGATGCGGAGCCTGCCGTTCGCGTCGGTCGCCGGGGTGTACAGCGTGGCGCGCAGGGCGCCCTTGCGGGTCAGGATGCCGGCGAGGCGGCCGTCCTTGTCGACGGCGGGTGCGTAGCGGCGGTTGGCGGTGTCGAGGGTGTTGAAGGCCTCACGCGGGTCCATGTCCGCGTCGATGAGGATCAGGTCCTTGGACATGACCTCTTCGAGCTGGGTGAAGCGGTCCACGCCGGTCAGGTCGGTGTCGGTGACCACGCCGATCGGCTTGTGGTCCGCGTCGACGACGACACCGGCGTTGTGCGCGCGCTTGGGCAGCAGGGACAGCGCGTCGGCGACGGTCTGGTGCGGCGCCAGCACGATCGGGGTGTCCAGGACGTGGTGGCGGCTCTTCACCCAGGAGACGACGTCGGTGACGACCTCGATCGGGATGTCCTGCGGGATGACCACCAGGCCGCCGCGCCGGGCCACCGTCTCGGCCATGCGGCGCCCCGCGATGGCGGTCATGTTGGCGACGACGAGCGGGATGGTGGTGCCCGTGCCGTCCGGGGAGCCGAGGTCCACGCCCTGCCGGGAGCCCACGGCGGAGCGGCTCGGCACCATGAACACGTCGTCGTACGTCAGGTCGTACGAGGGCTGGATGTCATTCAGGAAACGCACGTGCTGCACATCCCAGTCGATCAGAGGTGGCCCCCGGACAGGTCAGCCAGGGGGAAAGAGCACGTACTTCATTCTCCCATGGCCGATGACCGACAACCCCCGGGCAGATCATCCAGGCTGGTCGGCGACCCCCTTGGAGGATCCTCCAGGGCCGAGGGTCACGAAGAGCCCCGGACCGCGGTCCGTCGCCTCGGCGAAGACCTCCTCGGCGACGGACCACTCGTCCGGCCGCGCCTCGGCGTACTCCCGCCAGCCGCGCACGACGAGGACCAGCCCCCGCTCCACCGCCTCCCCGGGCCAGACCGAGGGGTCGGCGAGGGAGTCGGCGAGCGCGTCCCAGTTCCGGCCGAACCAGTCGGGCAGCGCCAGGTCACGGGCGCAGCGGTCCATCAGGCCCGCCTTGTCCGTGACCCCGTCGAGGTCCAGCGTGACCACGAGCCGTCCCGCGGGGTCCTCGTTCATGTCGCGCCCTTCTCCCTCCGCCGATCGCCCGATCGTCTGATCGCCCGATGGCGTCCGATCGCCTGCTCGCCCGATCCGCCGTCAGATGCCGTCCGGGTCCGTCCGGTTGAGCGTCGACTTCGGTGCCGTGCCCACTGTCATCAGGTAGTCCGCGGCCGACGTGTCCGTCACCAGGCTGGTGACGAGACCGGAGCGCAGCACCGCGTCGATGGCCGCCGCCTTGCGCTGCCCGCCCGCGATCGCCACGACCTCGGGGATACGGCGGAGCTGGTCGGCCTTGACCGTGATGCACCGCTCCCCCAGGTCCCGGCCGACCCGGCGCCCCTCGGCGTCGAAGAGGTGCGCGGACATCTCGGCGGCGACACCGAGCGAGGCGTAGTGCGCGCGCTCCTCGTCGCTGAGCATGTCGTGCACCGTCGAGATGCCCGGCTCCCAGGAGCCGATGGAGACGCAGGCGACCGTGACCTTGTCGAAGTACTCGAAGGCCCGGGCGATCCCGGTCTGGTGCCGCAGCGCCTGTGCGGTCGCCGCGTCCGGCAGCAGCATCGGCGCGTAGATGGGGTGGGCGTCGCCGCCCGACACCTGGGCGGCGCGGCGCACGGCCTCGACCGAGCCGCGCTCGGCGGTCCCGGCGTCGTACACGCCCGTCAGCTGCACCACCGTGCACGGCGGCAGCCGGTCGAGCGCCGCCGCCATGTGGATGGTGGACCTGCCCCAGGCCAGGCCCAGCACATCGCCCTCGTTGACCAGCTCGCCGAGCAGGTCGGCGGCCACCTCTCCCAGGTTCTCCGGGTCGGGCGTCTCCTCGGCGTCGGCCGGGGACTCCACCACGACTGCGTGCCTGAGCCCGTAACGGGCCCGCAGCGCGTCCGAGCGCTCCGCGTCCAGCTCGGCCGGCACCCGGATCTCGATTCGTACAAGGTCCCGCTCGAGGGCGGTCTCTAGGACCCTGGCCACCTTGAAGCGGCTGACGCCGAACTCCTCCGCGATCTGGATCTTGGACTTGCCCTCAAGGTAGAAGCGGCGGGCCATGGCCGCCGCCTGGACCAGCTCAGCGGGTCCCATCCGCATGGCTGAACGGCCCGCCGACATACCCGACACGGCGATCTCCTCACTGCTGTTCACACTCTGGATACGCCGTTCATCCTTGCAGATTCGGCGCACTTGATCAGCCCTGATGGGAGCCGTTCACGTTCTGTTCCTCAGTGGTCGCACGCCCAGGACGCCTTGGCGGTCGCCGCCTCGGCCTGCGTGCGCAATGCACGTACCGCCTCGGCCGGGTCGGACGCCCCGTACACGGCGGAACCCGCGACGAAGACGTCGGCGCCGGCGTCGGCGCACCGCTCGATCGTCGATGCCGACACCCCGCCGTCGACCTGGAGCCACAGCTCCAGACCGTGCTTCTTGATCAACTCACGGGTGCGCCGGATCTTCGGGAGCATGATGTCGAGGAACGCCTGCCCGCCGAAGCCCGGTTCAACCGTCATGATCAGCAGCATGTCGAGTTCCGGGAGCAGATCCTCGTACGGCTCGATCGGCGTCGCGGGCTTCAGCGC
This sequence comes from Streptomyces sp. E2N166, assembly GCF_003671715.1. Taxonomy (GTDB): domain Bacteria; phylum Actinomycetota; class Actinomycetes; order Streptomycetales; family Streptomycetaceae; genus Streptomyces; species Streptomyces thinghirensis. The sequence goes on from NZ_RAIF01000006.1 coordinate 1,207,566, forward strand.
CATCGAGGCGCGGGCGCCCTTGGCCCGGATCTCCCGCGCGAGGCGCACCGGCGCGGCGGCCGCCTCGACGTGGAAGGTGACGGAACCGGCGCCCGCCTCCACGTACTGGGGCGCCCAGCGGTCGGGGGCCTCGATCATCAGATGGCAGTCCAGCGGGGTGTCCGTCGCCCTGGCCAGGGACTCCACGACCGGCACGCCGAGCGTGAGGTTGGGGACGAAATGGTTGTCCATGACGTCGACGTGGAGCCAGTCGGCTCCCCCGACCGCCTCGGCCTCGTCCGCGAGGCGGGCGAAGTCGGCGGACAGGATGCTGGGGTTGATCTGCGCGGCCATGCCCCAAGACTGCCATGCCCTCCGGGGGCGGGGCGGGACGGGTCCCGGGCAGCCGGGGGTCGTTGGTCGGGCGCGGGCCTGAAGGGGATGGCCGCGCCACCCCGGCGGAGCCGCGGCGCGTCACGGCCCCGTGCCCCATTCGGGGCGCGTTGAGGGCGGTGCCCCCTTCGGGGGCCTGTTACGCGGTGCGGCGGATCAGAGCGAGGTACATGGCGTCCGTGCCGTGGAGGTGGGGCCACAGCTGTACGTCGGGGCCCTCGCCGAGGTCGGGGACGTCCGGAAGAAGGGGGCGGGCGTCGAAGGGTTCCGCGTCGGGGAACTGCTTGAGGACGTCCGCGACGACGGCCCGGGTCTCGGCGAGGTGGGGCGAGCACGTCGCGTAGCCGACGACCCCGCCGACCCGCACCGCTTCCAGGGCGCTGCGCAGCAGCCCGCGCTGGAGCGGGGCGAACCCGTCCAGGTCCTCGGGACGGCGCCGCCAGCGCGCCTCGGGGCGGCGGCGCAGGGCACCGAGCCCGGTGCACGGCACGTCGACCAGGACGCGGTCGAAGCTGCCGGGCCGCCACGCCGGGCGGGTCCCGTCGGCCGCGATCACCTGGTACGGTCCCGGGCTCCCGTCCAGTGCCTTGGCCACGAGACCGGCCCGGTGCGGCTGCTTCTCGGAGGCGAGCAGGAAGGCACCGCGCTCGGCGGCCAGGGCCCCGAGCAGCGCGGCCTTGCCGCCCGGCCCGGCGCACCCGTCCAGCCAGCGCCGGTCCGGCCCGTCCAGGGGAGCGTTGGCCAGCGCGAGCGCGACGAGCTGGCTGCCCTCGTCCTGCACACCGGCCCGGTTCTCCCGTACGGCGTCGACGGCGCCGGGCTCACCGCCCTCGCTCAGCCGCACCGCGTACGGCGACCAGCGCCCCGGTACGGCGGCCTCCTCGCCCAGCAGCTCGTCGGCCGTGGCCCGTCCGGGGCGGGCGACGAGGGTGACCTCGGGCCGCTCGTTGTCCGCGGCCAGCAGCTCCTCGATGCCGGACCGGCCGCCTCCGAGCGAGTCCCACAGCGCGGAGACGACCCAGCGCGGATGCGAGTGCACGACGGCGAGGTGGTCCTCGGGGTCCTCGTCGTAGGGCGGGGCGACCCGCTCCAGCCACCCGTCGAGATCGTCCCGCGCGACCTTGCGCAGCACGGCGTTGACGAACTTGGCCCGCCCGTCGCCGAGCACGACCCGGGCCAGCTCCACGGTGGCGGACACGGCGGCGTGGCTCGGGATCCGCGTCCCGAGCAGCTGGTGGACACCGAGGCCGAGCACGTCCAGCACCGGCGGGTCGACCTCCCGCAGCGGCCGGTCGACGCAGTCGGCGATGATCGCGTCGTAGGTCCCCTGCCGGCGCAGCGTCCCGTACACCAGCTCGGTGGCGAGGGCCGCGTCCCGGGCGTCGAAGTCTTCCCGCTCCCGCGCCTTGCGCAGCAGCGGCGGAAGCACGAGATTGGCGTACGCGTCCCGCTCGTCGACGGCCCTGAGCGCCTCGAAGGCGAGGATGCGGACGGGATCCTTCTGGGGCCTGCGGTACGGCTTGCCGGGCTTGCGGGGACGACGAGGCTGCTCGCTCACGAAAAAGGTGCTCCGGGTGTGGGATGAAGTGCGCTCACCAGCGTACGCCGGGCCGGTGAGCGGTGCTGCTGAGGCGCAGGTCAGCCGCCGAGCGACTCGCCGTCGGTGATCCGCACGCCGCGCGCCCAGTCCGCGGCCCGCATCGGCTTCTTGCCCTGGGCCTGCACCCACAGGAGCTCGACGGCGTGGGAGCCGGTGCCGACGTGCACGTTGTTCTTGCCGGCGGCGAGCTGCCCCGGAGCGAGGTCCGTCCGCTCGGGCGCGGGGAGGGCCTGCACGAGCTTGAGCCGCTCGCCCCGGAACGTGGTCCAGGCGCCGGGGGCCGGGGTGCAGCCGCGCACCACGCGGTCGACGCGCAGCGCCGGGGCGGTCCAGTCGACCCGGGCGTCCTCGACGGTGATCTTCGGGGCGAGGGTGACGCCGTCGGCCGGCTGCGGTACGGCCTTCAGGCTGCCGTCCTCGATGCCGTCCATGGTGGCGGCGAGCAGTCCGGAGCCGGCGAAGGCGAGCCGGGTCAGCAGGTCGCCGCTGGTGTCGGTGGGGCGGATGGTCTCGGTGACCGTTCCGTAGACGGGGCCGGAGTCGAGGCCCTCCTCGATCAGGAAGGTGGACGCGCCCGTGATCTCGTCGCCCGCCATCAGCGCGTGCTGCACGGGAGCGGCGCCGCGCCAGGCGGGCAGCAGCGAGAAGTGCAGGTTGACCCAGCCGCGGGCGGGCACGTCGAGGGCCACGCGGGGCAGCAGCGCACCGTAGGCGACGACGGGGCAGCAGTCGGGCGCGATCTCGCGCAGCCGCTCCAGGAACTCCGGATCGCGCGGCTTCGCGGGCTTGAGCACCTCGATGCCGGCCTCCTCCGCACGCTCGGCCACGGGTGAGGCGACCAGCCGGCGTCCTCGCCCGGCCGGAGCGTCCGGGCGCGTGACGACGGCGGCCACCTCGTGGCGCCCGGAGGCGATCAGGGCGTCCAGGGCGGGAACGGCGACCTCGGGGGTACCGGCGAAGACGAGCTTCATGGGTGGGACGGGCCTCTCGGGCGGGGCGGATGTCGGGCAGCGGCCCAGTCTACGAGCCCACCCCCGGACGGACAGCCGCCGCCCGCGACGCACCCCACGGCAGACGCCGGCCTCTCGACCGACGGAAAACGGGTGGTGCGCGCGTGGGAGGGAAGCATGCCGAAGGCCGAGGCGCAAACCCCGCGAAACCAGGCGCACGCATATGCCGCCACGCCCCCACCCCGTGACCACCGGAGCGCCCACGCGTTGGTCAAGGAAGAGTTGACCACCGGACCGCCCGCGCGGCCCGATTCCTTTCAACGCCGGTTCGAGAGGCTTGTTCATGGCCGACCACGCAACCCACGACGCCCAGGCTCGGGCCAGCCTGCACTTGCTGGTGCGGGACATCGAGCGGGTCCGCCGGCAGGTGGACGCACTGCGCACCCTCACCGCCCAGTTGGGCAACGTCTACCGCCCGCGCCGCTCCGGCCCCTCCACGGGCTTCGTCGTCTACGGGCGGGCCCCCGCCCCGACGGTCCGTCTCGCCCAGGAACTGCGGGACAGCGTCGAGACCCTGGTCACGGCCGCCGTGGACTTCGACCGTTCGCTCGGCTTCTCGTGGGACGCGGTGGGCTCCGCACTCGGCGTCACCAAGCAGGCGGTGCACCGCCGCTACGGCTCCCGCCGCGCCGCGGCCCAGACGGCTCCCGCCGAGACCCCCGAGCACGCACCGGAACCGACGAGTGCCCACCCGGTCAACGTGGGCCCCGGCCTCCCCACCGTGCCCACGGTCCCGGCCGCCCGGTCCATGCCGACCCAGCCGACGGCGGGCAGCCCGGCCCTGCGCGACGACGTCCGGCCGACGGCCTTCCCCGGCCCGCGCAACGGCTGAGCCCCGACGGCCCACCGGCCCGCTGTCCGCCCGGTTCACGCGGGAGGACGGCGGGCTCCGGTGTGTACGCCTCCGCGCTCGCCCTCACCCGATGTCGGGCGGGTCGATCCGCACCCAGACCGCCGCGTCGCTCCCCCGCGCCATCCGCGCCGCCTGAGCGGCCTTCAGCGCACCGGC
>NZ_RAIF01000006.1:1211787-1275247 GCF_003671715.1 Streptomyces sp. E2N166
CCCACCCGCCGCGGACGCCCCGCGGGCGTGACCGGCAGCGGCACCGGGCCCAGCACCTCGGCCTCGCGCGGCAAACCGACCGCACCGAGGAAGGCGGCCACCGCCTCCGCCGGTCCCGCCACGGCCGCCATCCGCGACACCGGCGGAAAGCCCAGCTCGGCCCGCTCGGCCAGTTCCCGCACGGCGTGGCCGACGGGGTCCCAGCGCACCAGCGCCTGCACCGGCCGCAGGGTGGGCTCGGCGACCGCGACGACGGTGCCCCCGGCGCTCTGCGGGCGCACCAGCGCGGAGGCGGCCAGCCAGCGCCGCAGCGCGTCCTCACCGGCGCGCAGGTCCGGCCGCCCGAGCATCGCCCAGCCGTCGAGCAGCAGTGCCGCCGCGTAGCCGCCCTCGGCGACGGGTTCGGCCCCCGGGGTGCTCACGACCAGCGCGGGCGTCTCCGGCACGGTGTCCAGCACCTGCTCGCGCCCCGAGGTGCGCACCGGCACCGCCGGGAACGCCCGCCCCAGTTCCTCGGCGGTGCGGCGGGCCCCCACGATCTGGGCGCGCAACCGGAACGCCCCGCACTCCGGGCAGTGCCACCCGCCCTCCTCGCGCCCGCACCAGCCGCACCGCAGCGCGGCCCCGGACTCCTGCCCCTCCAGCGGCCCCGAGCAGTGCCGGCAGCGCGCGGGCGTCCGGCACGCGGCGCAGGCCATCCGCGGTACGTAGCCCCGCCTGGGCACCTGCACGAGCACCGGTCCGTGCCGCAGTCCGTCCCTGACGGCCTGCCAGGCGAGGGTCGGCAGCCGTGCGGCGCGGGCGGCCTCGTCCCGGGCGAGATCCTGGTCCCCCACCGTCCGAACCAGCGGGGCGGCGGCTCGCACCTGCTCCCGCGCGGCGACCAGTGGCCGGGCCCAGCCGGTCTCCACGAGCTGGGCGGCCTCCACGGTGCAGTTCCAGCCGCCCAGCAGGAAGGCGCACCTGTCCTGGGCGGCGCGCAGCAGCAGCACCTCGCGCGCGTGCGGCTGCGGGGCGTGCGGTTCGCTGTGGCTGTCGTCGCCGTCGTCCCAGAGGGCGACCAGCCCCAGGTCCCGCACCGGCGCGAACATGGCGGCGCGGGTCCCGACGACGGCCCGTACGGCCCCTCGGCGCACCGCGAGCCACTGCGCGTACCGCTTCTCGGGTCCGGCGTCGGCGGTGAGCACCGCGTGCCGTCCCTCGCCCAGCAGCGCGGTCAGCGCGGCGTCGGCGCGGGCGACGGCCCTCCCGTCGGGCAGGACGACGAGCGCGCCCCGGCCGGAGGCCAGCGTGGCCGCCACGGCCCGCGCCAGCTCCTCGCTCCACCGCGGACCCGGCAGCGCGTTCCACACGGCGCGCGGCGTACCCCCCGAGGCGAGCGCCGCCACGAACGCGGACCCCTGCTCGTACCGCGTCCAGGACCCCGGCCCGGGCACCGGCGGCGGGGGCAGCGGATCGGGTGACGTCCGCTTCTCGGCGCGCGCGTTCCGCGGCGGTACGGCGAGCTGCAGCACGTCGGCGAGGCTGCCCGCGTACCGGTCGGCGACCGCCCGCGCGAGTCCGAGCAGTTCCTCGTCGAGCACCGGCTCGGGCGAGACGACCTGGGCCAGCGCGGCGAGGGGGCCCGAGTAGTCGGACTCGGCGAGCCGCTCGACGAGGAAGCCGTCGATGAGCCCCCCGCCCTCGCGCCGCCCGTCCCGCACCCGGTGCCGCCCGGCCCCGAACCGCACCCGCACCCGCACGCCGGGCTGGGCGTCGGCGTCGAGCTCCTCGGGCACGGCGTAGTCGAAGTACCTGTCGAGGTGGAGTACGCCCTTGTCGACGAGGACCCGGGCGACGGGCAGTTCACCGGCGAGCGCGGCTCCACGCCAGGTCCGCGGCTTGGCCCGCGGCGCCTTCGCCTCGCGCACGCTCTCCCGGATGAGCGCGAGCTGCTCGGGCGGCGCGTCCTGGGCGCCACCGCCCGCCGGTTCGTTCTCGCTGCTCACGCCTGCATTCCTACCAAAGACCACTGACAAACGACGGTGCCCGGACGCGCCCCCACGTGCCCGCCCTGCCCGCGCGCGGACACGCCGAGGCCCGGCGTCCCCACCGGGGACACCGGGCCTCGCGACGTGCCGTCGGGCGGGACGCGTCGGGTGCCTTACAGCCCCGCTGCCTGCCGCAGCGCCTCCACGCGGTCCGTGCGCTCCCAGGTGAAGTCGGGAAGCTCGCGGCCGAAGTGGCCGTACGCCGCGGTCTGGGCGTAGATCGGGCGGAGCAGGTCGAGGTCACGGATGATGGCGGCCGGACGGAGGTCGAAGACCTCGTCGATCGCCTTCTCGATCTTCTCGGTGTCGATCTTGGCGGTGCCGAAGGTCTCCACGAAGAGACCGACCGGCTCGGCCTTGCCGATGGCGTACGCGACCTGGACCTCGCAGCGGGCGGCGAGGCCCGCGGCGACGACGTTCTTGGCGACCCAGCGCATCGCGTAGGCGGCGGAGCGGTCGACCTTGGAGGGGTCCTTGCCCGAGAAGGCGCCGCCGCCGTGGCGGGCCATGCCGCCATAGGTGTCGATGATGATCTTGCGGCCGGTCAGGCCGGCGTCGCCCATCGGGCCGCCGATCTCGAAGCGCCCGGTCGGGTTGACCAGGAGGCGGTAGTTCTCCGTGTCGAGCTTGATGCCGTCGTCCAGCAGCGCCTTGAGCTCGGGCTCGACGACGAATTCCTTGATGTCGGGGGCGAGCAGCGACTCCAGGTCGATGTCGCTCGCGTGCTGGGAGGAGACGACGACCGTGTCGAGCCGGACGGCCTTGTCGCCGTCGTACTCGATGGTGACCTGCGTCTTGCCGTCCGGGCGCAGGTAGGGGATCGTGCCGTTCTTGCGGACCTCGGACAGGCGCTTGGACAGGCGGTGCGCCAGGAAGACCGGGAGCGGCATCAGGGTCGGCGTCTCGTCGGACGCGTAGCCGAACATGAGGCCCTGGTCACCGGCGCCCTGCCGGTCCAGCTCGTCCTCGTCGCCCTCGACCCTGTTCTCGTACGCCGTGTCGACGCCCTGCGCGATGTCCGGGGACTGGGCACCGATCGAGACCGAGACGCCGCAGGAGGCGCCGTCGAAGCCCTTCTTCGAGGAGTCGTAGCCGATCTCCAGGATCTTGCCGCGGACGAGGTTGGCGATGTCCGCGTAGGCCTTGGTGGTGACCTCGCCGGCCACGTGCACCAGACCGGTGGTGATCAGGGTTTCGACGGCGACCCGAGAGGTCGGGTCCTCACGCAGTAGCGCGTCGAGAATCGTGTCGCTGATCTGGTCAGCGATCTTGTCGGGGTGACCTTCGGTCACGGACTCCGAAGTGAACAGGCGACGGGACACAACGCTCCCTGGGGTTGCAGCGGCTGCTGGCTGATCATTGGTGGACGGCACGGGGAGCTGCACCCGGCGACGTCCGAGAACAGTTTATCGGTCGCACTCCACCACGGGCCCACCCGTCTCGCCTCTCGGAAGGGCTGTGACCTGCGGCACGGGCATTCTGCCTGGAACGACGCACCCTTGGCCAGGGCCGCCACGCTCCAATGCGCGGGGTTCGCGAGCCGGGTGGAGTGAATGAGTCATTCAGCCGAGCCGTTCCGCCACGAGGTCCCACACCGTTTCGGCCAGGGCTTCCTTGGGGCCGTGCGCCACCGGGGTCTCGCTGCCGTCGGCGCCGAGGATCACGGCCTCGTTCTCCTCGGACCCGAAGGTCTTGCGCTCCCCCACCTCGTTGACCACGAGGAGGTCGCACCCCTTGCGCTTCAGCTTCGCCCGGCCGTTGGCGAGGACCTCGTCGGTCTCGGCGGCGAAGCCGACGACCACCTGCCCGGAGCGGGCCCGGTCCGTGGAGATCTCCGCGAGGATGTCCGGGTTGCGCACCAGGGTGATCGGGGCGGGTTCCTGGTCGTCCTTCTTCTTGATCTTCCCGGCGGCGTACGTCGCCGGCCGGAAGTCCGCGACCGCCGCGGCCATGACGACGGCGTCGGCGTCCGCCGCGGCACGCAGCATCGCCTCGCGCAGTTCCACGGCCGTGCCCACCGGGATCACGTCCACACCGGCCGGGTCCGGCAGCGACGGGTTGGCCGCGACCAGAGTGACGCGGGCGCCCCGGGCGGCGGCGGTGCGGGCGAGGGCGTAGCCCTGCTTGCCGGAGGAGCGGTTGCCGAGGAAGCGGACCGGGTCGAGGGGCTCCCGGGTACCGCCGGCGCTGACGACGACGTGCCGTCCGGCGAGGTCCGGCTCGCGCACGCCGCGGGCGAGTACCCGGCGGCAGGCCTCGAAGATCTCGCCGGGGTCGGGCAGCCGGCCCTTGCCGGTGTCGACGCCGGTGAGGCGGCCGACGGCCGGTTCGATCACGAGGGCGCCGCGCCGGCGGAGCGTCGCCACGTTCTCCTGGGTGGCCGGGTGCTCCCACATCTCGGTGTGCATGGCGGGAGCGAAGACGACCGGGCAGCGGGCCGTGAGCAGTGTGTTGGTGAGGAGGTCGTCGGCGAGGCCGTGGGCGGCCTTGGCGAGCGTGTCGGCGGTGGCCGGGGCGACGACGACCAGATCGGCGTGCTGGCCGATGCGCACGTGCGGGACCTGGTGGACGTCGTCCCACACCTCGGTCGACACGGGGTTGCCGGACAGCGCGGACCAGGTGGCGGCGCCGACGAAGTGCAGCGCGGAGGCGGTGGGGACGACCCGGACCTCGTGCCCCGACTCCGTGAACCTGCGCAGCAGCTCACAGGCCTTGTACGCGGCGATGCCGCCGCTGACCCCCAGAACGACCTTGGGCTTGTCCACCGTCTCTCCCCGTCTCCCCGGCTCGGATGTCGCGTACGACCCATCACACACCACAGGCCCGACAGTCGGACTGCCGGGCCTGTGGAAAAGTCAGCGTGAGGCTGAAAACAATACCGCCGGTGTTACTGCGCCGGACCCTCGATGGCCTCGGAGGTCAGCAGCCCCGCGTTGATCTCGCGCAGGGCGATCGAGAGCGGCTTCTCGTGGACGTGGGTGTCCACGAGGGGACCGACGTACTCGAGGAGGCCCTCGCCGAGCTGCGAGTAGTACGCGTTGATCTGGCGGGCCCGCTTGGCCGCGTAGATCACGAGGCTGTACTTCGAGTCCGTGGCCTCGAGGAGCTCGTCGATCGGCGGGTTGATGATGCCCTCGGGCGCGGAGATGGAAGAGGACACGCTCTACCTTCCGATGGATGGGAAAGATTCTGTCGGGATGATCGCAGGGTGACCAGTGGCGATCACACGACGTTCGTCAAGGCTAGCAGCTCGCGCGCCACGTCCTCGACGGAGGTGTTGACCAGGGTCTGGTCGAACTCCGGCTCGGCCGCCAGCTCGACCTTGGCCGCGGCGAGGCGGCGCTCGATCACTTCCGGAGGCTCGGTGCCCCGGCCGGTGAGCCTGCGCACCAGCTCCTCCCAAGAGGGCGGGGCCAGGAACACCAGCTGGGCCTCGGGCATGGACTCGCGGACCTGCCGCGCGCCCTGGAGGTCGATCTCCAGGAGCACCGGCTCACCGGCGTCCAGGCGCTCCAGTACGGCCGCACGCGGTGTGCCGTAGCGGTTGCCGGCGAACTCGGCCCACTCCAGCAGCTCACCGTTGGCGATCAGCTTGTCCATCTCCTCGTCGGTGACGAAGAAGTAGTGGACACCGTGCTGCTCGCCGGGTCGGGGCCTGCGGGTCGTCGCCGAGACCGACAGCCAGACCTCGGGGTGTTCCTTGCGCATATGGGCGACGACCGTGCTCTTGCCGACCCCCGAGGGGCCGGAGAGCACGGTCAGCCGCGGACGTGCGTCCGGGGGTACGGGGGACGTCCCCCGGGGTGTTGCAGCCATGCAGCGATTATTCCAGCAATCCCGGAGTGGTCCGGACTCAGCTGCCGGTGCTGCCGAACTCGCGCTCCAGGGAGGCGATCTGGTTGGAACCGAGCCCGCGCACGCGACGGCTCTCGGAGATGCCCAGTCGCTCCATGATCTGCTTGGCGCGGACCTTGCCCACGCCCGGCAGGGACTCGAGGAGGGCGGAGACCTTCATCTTGCCGATGACGTCGTTCTCCTGGCCCTGCTTGATGACCTCGTGGAGGGAGGCGCCGGAGTGCTTGAGTCGATTCTTGACCTCGGCCCGCTCCCGGCGAGCCGCGGCGGCCTTTTCGAGCGCGGCTGCGCGCTGTTCAGGGGTAAGGGGCGGAAGAGCCACGCCTACGTCACCTCGGATGTCGAACTGTCGGATACGGACCGGTGAGGAACCTAGTCGCCCCACACCTGGGGAGCCACGAGCAACACGCTTGCCCGCGGACTCTCGTCGGAGACTAGCGGTCAAGTCCGCCGGAGTCAGCGAGAACAGCGGAAAAGTCCTGGTCAGCCTCCGTCAGGGCGGACATTTAGGACATACTGCCTCGGATTTGAGGATGTATCCAGAGTCAGGACGCCGTGACCGCGGTCCTGGTCTCCTCCGCGAAACGGTCTGCGGCCTTCCGCAACGCGGCCACATCGGGACCGTGACGCAGAACACCCCGGCTGACGTTCGGAACGACGTTGCGCACCGCGGCGCCGAAGACCCGCGGCAGATCCGCGGGGGTGGCTCCCTGCGCGCCGATGCCGGGCGCGAGGAGCGGGCCGTTGATGCCCAGGTCGTACGACGACAGGTCGCCGAGGGTGGCGCCGACCACCGCGCCGAAGGACCCGAGGGGCTCCTCCCCGGCGTTCTCGGCGGCCAGGTGCGCCAGGACCGTCGCCCCGACGCTGCGCCCGTCGGTCCGGACCGCGTGCTGGACCTCGGCGCCCTCCGGGTTGGAGGTCAGCGCCAGCACGAACAGGCCCGCACCGCTCTCGCGCGCCATGTCGACGGCCGGCTTCAGAGACCCGTAGCCGAGGTACGGCGAGACGGTCAGCGCGTCCGAGAACAGCGGGGCGTCCCTGCGCAGGAACGACTCGGCGTACGCGGCCATGGTAGAGCCGATGTCGCCGCGTTTGGCGTCCATGACGACCAGGGCGCCGGCCGCCCGCGCCTCCTCGACCGACTTCTCCAGTACGGCGACGCCACGCGATCCGAAGCGCTCGAAGAAGGCGCTCTGCGGCTTGAGCACGGCGACCCGGCCGGCCACCGCCTCCACGACGGTGCGGCTGAAACGCTCCAGACCGGCCACGTCGTCGTTCAGACCCCACTCGGCGAGCAGGGAGGCGTGCGGGTCGATGCCGACGCACAGCGGCCCGCGCTCGTCCATCGCGCGGCGCAGCCGGGCGCCGAAGGGTTCGAGTACCGTCATGCGTTCTTCCTGACGTCGGCGCCGACCGCGTCGGCGAGGGTGGCGTACGGGCTCTGCCGCAGGCGCGCGGCGAGTCCCTTGTGGACGGCGCGGCCCCAGAAGGGACCCTCGTAGACGAACGCGCTGTAGCCCTGGACCAGCGTGGCCCCGGCCAGGATGCGCTGCCAGGCGTCCTCGGCGCTCTCGACGCCACCGACGCCCACCAGGGTGATCCGGTCGCCCACGCGCGCGTAGAGGCGGCGCAGCACCTCCAGGGAGCGCTCCTTGAGCGGTGCGCCGGACAGGCCGCCGGCCTCCCGGACGAGCACCGGCGAGGACGTGAGGCCGAGGCCCTCGCGCGCGATGGTGGTGTTGGTGGCGATGATCCCGTCCAGGCCCAGCTCCACGGCCAGGTCGGCGACCGCGTCGACGTCCTCGTCGGCGAGGTCGGGCGCGATCTTGACCAGGAGCGGGACGCGCCGCGCGGTGACGGCGCGGTCGGCGGCCTCGCGGACGGCGCTCAGGAGCGGACGCAGGTGGTCCACCGCCTGGAGGTTGCGCAGTCCGGGCGTGTTCGGGGAGGAGACGTTGACGACGAGGTAGTCGGCGTGCGGGGCGAGCCGCTCGGCGGACTTCACGTAGTCGCCGACGGCCGCCTCCTCCGGGACGACCTTCGTCTTGCCGATGTTGACGCCGACGACGGTCCGCAAGAGGGGCGTACGGGAGGCCAGACGGGCGGCGACGGCCAGCGAGCCGTCGTTGTTGAAGCCCATGCGGTTGATCAGCGCCCGGTCACTCACCAGACGGAACAGCCGTTTCTTGGGGTTTCCGGGCTGCGGCTCCCCCGTCACGGTACCGATCTCGACGTGGTCGAAGCCGAGCATCGCCATGCCGTCGATGGCGACCGCGTTCTTGTCGAAGCCGGCCGCCAGCCCGAAGGGGCCGTGCATGCGCAGGCCGAAGGCCTCGGTGCGCAGTTCCTTGAAGCGGGGCGCCAGCACGGCCGCGACGAAGGTGCGCAGGACGGGGACGCGGACGGCGAGGCGGATCCAGCCAAAGGCGAGGTGGTGCGCCCGCTCCGGGTCCATCCGCTTGAAGACGAGCGAGAAGAAGGTCTTGTACATGGTGTCCTCATGAAGAGGGGGACACCGTTTCCGGTGTCCCCCTCGGGGTTGCTAGTCGCGGGCCGCGGTCAGGAATTCCGCGTGTTCCTGGAGTGAACGCACTCCCACGTCGCCGTGGTTGAGGGCGTCGATGCCCTGCACCGCCGCGGCGAGCGCCTGGACCGTCGTCAGGCACGGCACGGAGCGGGCCACGGCCGCCGTACGGATGTCGTAGCCGTCGAGGCGGCCACCGGTGCCGTACGGGGTGTTGACGATGAGGTCGACCCCGCCGTCGTGGATGAGCTGGACGATGGTCTTCTCACCGTTCGGGCCGGTGCCCTCGGACTGCTTGCGCACGACTGTGGCGTTGATGCCGTTGCGCCTGAGCACCTCGGCGGTGCCGGAGGTGGCGAGCAGTTCGAAGCCGTGGGCGACCAGCTCGCGGGCCGGGAAGATCATCGAACGCTTGTCGCGGTTGGCGACCGAGATGAACGCCCGTCCCTTGGTCGGCAGCGGCCCGTAGGCGCCCGCCTGCGACTTGGCGTACGCCGTGCCGAAGACGGAGTCGATGCCCATGACCTCGCCGGTGGAGCGCATCTCCGGGCCGAGGACCGTGTCGACGCCGCGGCCGTGGATGTCCCGGAAGCGGGACCACGGCATCACGGCCTCCTTGACGGAGATCGGCGCGTCGAGCGGCAGCTCGCCGCCGTCGCCGGTGGCCGGGAGCAGGCCCTCGGCGCGCAGCTCGGCGATGGTGGCGCCGAGCGAGATGCGGGCGGCGGCCTTGGCCAGCGGCACCGCGGTCGCCTTCGAGGTGAAGGGTACGGTGCGCGAGGCGCGCGGGTTGGCCTCCAGGACGTAGAGGATGTCGCCCGCCAGCGCGAACTGGATGTTAATCAGGCCGCGCACGCCGACACCCTTGGCGATGCCCTCGGTGGAGGCGCGCAGCCGCTTGATGTCGAAGCCGCCCAGTGTGATCGGGGGCAGGGCGCACGCCGAGTCGCCGGAGTGGATGCCGGCCTCCTCGATGTGCTCCATGACGCCGCCGAGGTACAGCTCCTCGCCGTCGTACAGGGCGTCGACGTCGATCTCGATCGCGTCGTCCAGGAACCGGTCGACCAGGACCGGGCGGGACGGGCTGATCTCGGTCGACTCGGCGATGTAGGCCTCCAGCCGGGTCTCGTCGTAGACGATCTCCATGCCGCGCCCGCCGAGGACGTAGGAGGGCCGCACCAGGACCGGGTAGCCGATCTCGTCGGCGATGGCCTTGGCGCCGGCGAAGGTGGTGGCGGTGCCGTGCTTGGGGGCGGGCAGGCCCGCCTCGGCGAGCACCTGGCCGAAGGCCCCGCGGTCCTCGGCGGCGTGGATGGCCTCGGGCGGGGTGCCGACGACCGGCACGCCGTTGTCCTTGAGCGCCTGCGACAGGCCCAGCGGGGTCTGGCCGCCGAGCTGCACGATCACGCCCGCGATCGGACCGGCCTGCTGCTCCGCGTGGACGATCTCCAGGACGTCCTCCAGGGTGAGCGGCTCGAAGTACAGCCGGTCGGAGGTGTCGTAGTCGGTGGAGACGGTCTCCGGGTTGCAGTTGACCATCACGGTCTCGTACCCGGCGTCGCTGAGCGCGAAGGAGGCGTGGACGCAGGAGTAGTCGAACTCGATGCCCTGGCCGATGCGGTTCGGGCCGGAGCCCAGGATGATGACGGCCGGCTTCTCGCGGCGCGCGACCTCGGTCTCCTCGTCGTACGAGGAGTAGAAGTACGGCGTCTTCGCGGCGAACTCGGCGGCGCAGGTGTCGACCGTCTTGTAGACCGGGCGGATGCCGAGCGCGTGCCTCACCTCGCGGACGACGTCCTCGCGCAGGCCGCGGATCTCGCCGATCTGCTGGTCGGAGAAGCCGTGCCGCTTGGCCTCGGCGAGCAGCTCGACGGTCAGCTCGGGGGCCTCGGCCAGCTCGTCGGCGATTTCCTTGATGAGGAACAGCTGATCGACGAACCAGGGGTCGATCTTCGTGTACTCGAAGACCTCCTCGGGCGTGGCGCCCGCGCGGATGGCCTGCATGACGGCGTTGATCCGGCCGTCGGTGGGCCGCACGGACTCGCGCAGCAGCTCGCCCTTGTCGCCGGGCTCGCCGACGAACGTGAACTGGCTGCCCTTCTTCTCCAGCGAGCGCAGCGCCTTCTGGAAGGCCTCGGTGAAGTTGCGGCCGATGGCCATGGCCTCGCCGACCGACTTCATGGTGGTGGTCAGCGTGGAGTCCGCGCTCGGGAACTTCTCGAAGGCGAAGCGCGGAGCCTTGACGACCACGTAGTCGAGGGTCGGCTCGAAGGAGGCCGGGGTCTCCTGCGTGATGTCGTTCGGGATCTCGTCCAGCGTGTAGCCGACGGCGAGCTTGGCCGCGATCTTGGCGATCGGGAAGCCGGTCGCCTTGGAGGCGAGCGCCGAGGACCGCGACACGCGCGGGTTCATCTCGATCACGATGACGCGGCCGTCGACCGGGTTCACCGCGAACTGGATGTTGCAGCCGCCGGTGTCGACGCCCACCTCGCGGATGATCGCGATGCCGACGTCGCGCAGCACCTGGTACTCGCGGTCGGTCAGCGTCATCGCGGGCGCGACGGTGATCGAGTCTCCGGTGTGGACGCCCATGGGGTCGAAGTTCTCGATGGAGCAGACGACCACGACGTTGTCGTTCTTGTCGCGCATCAGCTCCAGCTCGTACTCCTTCCAGCCGAGGATGGACTCCTCCAGGAGCACCTCGGTGGTCGGCGAGAGGGTGAGGCCCTGCCCGGCGATGCGGCGCAGCTCCTCCTCGTCGTGCGCGAAGCCGGAGCCGGCGCCGCCCATGGTGAAGGAGGGACGGACGACGACCGGGTAGCCGCCGAGCTCCTCGACGCCCTTGAGGACGTCGTCCATGGAGTGGCAGATGTAGGAGCGGGCCGACTCGCCGTGGCCGATCTTCTTGCGGACCTCCTCCACGACGTCCTTGAACAGGTCGCGGTCCTCGCCCTTGTTGATGGCCTCCACATTGGCGCCGATCAGCTCGACGCCGTACTTCTCCAGGACGCCGTTGCCGTGCAGCGAGATGGCGGTGTTCAGGGCCGTCTGGCCGCCCAGGGTGGGCAGGAGCGCGTCGGGCCGCTCCTTGGCGATGATCTTCTCGACGAACTCGGGGGTGATCGGCTCGACGTAGGTGGCGTCGGCGATCTCCGGGTCGGTCATGATCGTCGCCGGGTTGGAGTTCACCAGGACGACGCGCAGGCCCTCGGCCTTGAGCACGCGGCACGCCTGCGTGCCGGAGTAGTCGAACTCGGCGGCCTGGCCGATGACGATCGGGCCGGAGCCGATGACCAGGACGGACTGGATATCGGTGCGCTTAGGCACGCTGGCCCTCCATGAGCTTCACGAAGCGGTCGAACAGGTAGGCGGCGTCGTGCGGGCCGGCCGCCGCTTCGGGGTGGTACTGGACGCTGAAGGCCGGCTTGTCGAGGAGCTGCAGGCCCTCCACCACGTTGTCGTTGAGGCAGACGTGGGAGACCTCGGCGCGGCCGTAGGGGGTGTCGGAGACCTGGTCGAGCGGGGCGTCGACGGCGAAGCCGTGGTTGTGCGCGGTGACCTCGACCTTGCCGGTCGTACGGTCCTGCACCGGCTGGTTGATGCCGCGGTGGCCGTACTTCAGCTTGAAGGTGCCGAAGCCGAGCGCGCGGCCCAGGATCTGGTTGCCGAAGCAGATGCCGAACAGCGGGGTGTCGCGCTCCAGGACGCCCCGCATCACGGAGACGGGGTGGTCGGCGGTGGCGGGGTCGCCGGGGCCGTTGGAGAAGAACACACCGTCGGGGTTGACGGCGTAGATGTCCTCGACGGTGGTCGTGGCGGGCAGGACGTGCACCTCGATGCCGCGCTCGGCCATGCGGTGCGGGGTCATGCCCTTGATGCCGAGGTCGACGGCGGCGACGGTGAACTTCTTCTCGCCGATCGCCGGGACGACGTACGCCTCGGTGGTGGCGACCTCGGCGGAGAGGTCGGCGCCGGCCATCTCGGGGGCTTCCTGGACGCGGGCCAGCAGTGCGGCGTCGTCCTGGATCGCGTCACCGCTGAAGATGCCGACGCGCATGGCGCCGCGCTCACGCAGGTGGCGGGTGAGGGCGCGGGTGTCGACGCCCGAGACGCCGACGACGCCCTGGGCGGCCAGTTCCTCGTCCAGCGTGCGCGTCGAGCGCCAGTTGGAGGGCACGCGCGCGGGGTCGCGCACGACGTAGCCGGAGACCCAGATCCTCTTGGACTCCATGTCCTCGTCGTTGACGCCGGTGTTGCCCACGTGCGGCGCGGTCATGACGACGACCTGGCGGTGGTACGACGGGTCGGTGAGGGTTTCCTGGTAGCCGGTCATGCCGGTGGAGAACACGGCTTCGCCGAACGTGGCCCCCACGGCCCCGTAGGCACGGCCGCGGAAGATCCGGCCGTCCTCCAGGACGAGTACGGCGGGAGCCTTGCCGGCTCCCCTGGTGGAGGTCGTCATCGTGCGCCTTCCGTTTCCGTCTTGTTGATCATGTCGTTCAGGGCTTCGACCCACTCGTTGTGCTCGGCCGCGTGGTCCGAGCGGAAACCGGAGTCGATCATCTTGTCGCCGTGTTCCCAGGTGACGACCAGCAGGCCGCCCTCGGTGAGCACCTTGCCGGCGATGCCCTTGTCGAGCCGGGCCTCGCGCAGTGCGGCGACGGGGACGAAGAAGTCGTTCGCGCCGGGGCGTACGACGTCCAGTCCCGCGTCCGTCAGTGTCAGCTCGACCCGGCTGCGGGTGCCCAGGCCGTGCGCCACGATGCGGTCCAGCCACTGTCCGGCGGTGGTGGAGCCGTGATAGCGACCGCTCATCGTCAGTTTCGCCGGGCCGGGCTCGTGCGGCGCGGTGGGCAGCTCCGGCAGGTCGCCCTGGAGGGTGCTGCGCCATTTCCAGCCCTCGCGCATCAGCCAGTAGACGAGCGCGACGAACAGGCCGAGGCCCACGACCCAGCCGACGCGGGCGGCCCAGTCGGTCACTTCCGCCGATTCCTTCTCGGCGGCCAGCAGGATTACAGGTGTCACGTGAGCTTCCCGTCGACGAGCGTGGCCTTGCCCCGCAGCCACGTGTGCGTCACACGGCCCGGCAGCTCGCGACCCTCGTAGGGGGTGTTGCGGCTGCGCGAGGCGAAGCCCGCGGGGTCCACCTGGCCACGGTATGCCGTGTCGACGAGGGTGAGGTTGGCGGGCTCACCAGCCGAGACGGGACGGCCGTGCCCGGTGGCCTGTCCGATCTGCGCGGGCTTGAAGGACATGCGGTCGGCGACGCCGGCCCAGTCCAGCAGGCCCGTGTCCACCATGGTCTCCTGGACCACCGACAGCGCGGTCTCCAGACCCACCATGCCCATGGCGGCGGCGGCCCACTCGCAGTCCTTGTCCTCGTGCGGGTGCGGGGCGTGGTCGGTGGCGACGATGTCGATCGTGCCGTCGGCGAGCGCCTCGCGCAGCGCCATCACGTCGCGCTCGGTGCGCAGCGGCGGGTTGACCTTGTAGACCGGGTTGTACGACCGGACCAGCTCGTCGGTGAGGAGCAGGTGGTGCGGGGTGACCTCGGCGGTGACGTCGATGCCGCGGGACTTGGCCCAGCGGACGATCTCGACGCTGCCGGCCGTCGACAGGTGGCAGATGTGGACGCGGGAGCCGACGTGCTCGGCGAGCAGCACGTCCCGGGCGATGACCGACTCCTCGGCGACGGCGGGCCAGCCGCCGAGGCCCAGCTCGGCGGAGACGACGCCCTCGTTCATCTGGGCGCCCTCGGTGAGCCGGGGCTCCTGGGCGTGCTGGGCGACGACGCCGTTGAAGGCCTTCACGTACTCCAGGGCGCGGCGCATGATCACCGCGTCGTGGACGCACTTGCCGTCGTCGGAGAAGACGGTGACGCCGGCCGCGGACTCGTGCATGGCGCCCAGCTCGGCGAGCTTGCTGCCCTCCAGGCCGACGGTGACGGCGCCGATGGGCTGCACGTCGCAGTAGCCGGACTCCTTGCCGAGCCGCCAGACCTGCTCGACGACGCCGGCGGTGTCGGCGACCGGGAAGGTGTTGGCCATGGCGAAGACGTTGGTGTAGCCGCCGCTCGCCGCGGCGCGGGTGCCGGTGAGGACGGTCTCGGAGTCCTCGCGGCCGGGCTCGCGCAGGTGGGTGTGCAGGTCGACCAGGCCGGGCAGCAGCACCTTGCCGTCGGCCTCGACGACCTCGGCGCCCTCGGCGCTCAGCCCGACGCCCACCTCCGCGACGGTCCCGCCGTCGATCAGCACGTCCCGCGGCTCGCCGCCGAGCACCTTCGCACCGCGGATCAGGGTCTTGCTCATGCTCTTACTTCTCCTCGGTGGTGCGGGCGTGGGTGACGGCGGGCTCGTTGCCGCCGAGCAGCAGGTACAGGACGGCCATCCGGATGGAGACGCCGTTGGTGACCTGCTCGACGACGGTGCAGCGATCGGAGTCGGCGACCTCGGCGGTGATCTCCATACCGCGGACCATCGGACCGGGGTGCATCACGATGGCGTGGCCTGGCATCCGCGCCATGCGGTCGCCGTCGAGGCCGTAGCGGCGGGAGTACTCGCGCTCGGTCGGGAAGAACGCGGCGTTCATACGCTCGCGCTGGACGCGCAGCAGCATCACCGCGTCGGACTTGGTCAGCGTCGAGTCGAGGTCGTAGGAGACCTCGCAGGGCCAGGTCTCGACGCCGACCGGCAGCAGGGTGGGCGGGGCGACGAGGGTGACCTCGGCGCCCAGGGTGTGCAGCAGGTCGACGTTGGAGCGGGCGACCCGGCTGTGCAGGATGTCGCCGACGAGCGTGATCCGGCGTCCGTCCAGGTCCTTCCCGAGGCCGGCGTCGCGGCCGACCAGGCGGCGGCGCATGGTGAAGGCGTCCAGCAGCGCCTGGGTGGGGTGCTGGTGGGTGCCGTCGCCGGCGTTGACGACGTGCGCGTCGATCCAGCCGGAGGTGGCCAGGCGGTAGGGGGCGCCGGAGGCGCTGTGCCGGATGACGACGGCGTCGACGCCCATGGCCTCCAGCGTCTGGGCGGTGTCCTTGAGGGACTCGCCCTTGGAGACGCTGGAGCCCTTGGCGGTGAAGTTGATGACGTCCGCGGACAGGCGCTTCTCGGCGGCCTCGAAGGAGATCCGGGTCCGGGTGGAGTCCTCGAAGAAGAGGTTGACGACGGTACGGCCGCGCAGGGTCGGCAGTTTCTTGATCGGCCGGTCGGCTACCCGGGCCATCTCCTCGGCGGTGTCGAGGATCAGGATGGCGTCGTCGCGGGTGAGGTCGGCGGCCGAGATGAGATGACGCTGCATCTGTGAGGCTCCGTAAGGCGATTCATGCGGAAGAGCGGGATAATTCGGGCGGCCGGGTACGCGTGCGGGCGCGCCGAGCGGGCGTACGGCACGGCTGGACGCGTACGCGAGGTGCTAAGGGTGGGCGCCCGGGGCGGCCGGCTTGGCACCGAGCAGCACGGTGTCGCGACCGTCCTCCTCGGCGAGCTGGACCTTGACCGTCTCCCGCAGCGACGTGGGGAGGTTCTTGCCGACGTAGTCGGCGCGGATGGGCAGTTCGCGGTGGCCGCGGTCGACGAGGACGGCGAGCTGCACCGCGCGCGGGCGGCCGATGTCGTTCAGCGCGTCGAGGGCGGCGCGGATGGTCCGGCCGGAGAAGAGCACGTCGTCGACGAGGACGACCAGGCGGCCGTCGATGCCGTCGCCGGGGATCTCGGTGCGCGCCAGCGCTCGCGGCGGGTGCATGCGCAGGTCGTCGCGGTACATGGTGATGTCGAGCGAGCCGACCGGAATCTTGCGCTCGGTGATCTGCTCGAGCTTGTCGGCGAGCCGCCGGGCGAGGAAGACGCCCCGGGTCGGAATGCCGAGGAGCACCACGTCGTCGGCGCCCTTGGCGCGTTCGACGATCTCGTGGGCGATACGGGTGAGGACCCGGGCGATGTCGGGCCCTTCGAGGACGGGGCGGGCTTCTTGCTGCTTGTCCATAAGAAACGGACCTCCTTCTCCGCCTCACGGGACGGACCTTAAAGGACGTCGGATATGCGCCACCTACGGTATCAGGCTCACAGAGTCATCCCTCGGACTCCCCCGACACTCCCCCGTCACCCTTTTGCCGCACCCGCGCCACCCGTTCGGGGGAACGGATCGCAGATACCACGGAAGAGTCGGTGCGGACCATTCGGCTTGACGCAGGAGAGTAACGCTGCGTAACCTCACAGTGAGTTACCAGCCGCGCGGCTCGCAACACAGCAGGCCGCGTCGACACCTTGTCCGGGGAGCCATATGTCCAGCGAATACGCCAAACAGCTCGGGGCCAAGCTCCGGGCCATCCGCACCCAGCAGGGCCTTTCCCTCCACGGTGTCGAGGAGAAGTCCCAGGGCCGCTGGAAGGCCGTCGTGGTCGGTTCGTACGAGCGCGGCGACCGTGCCGTGACCGTGCAGCGCCTCGCCGAGCTGGCGGATTTCTACGGCGTTCCCGTACAGGAGCTGCTCCCGGGCACCACCCCGGGCGGTGCCGCCGAGCCGCCGCCGAAGCTGGTCCTGGACCTGGAGCGACTGGCCACGGTGCCGGCCGAGAAGGCGGGCCCGCTCCAGCGGTACGCGGCCACGATCCAGTCGCAGCGCGGTGACTACAACGGCAAGGTGCTCTCGATCCGCCAGGACGACCTGCGCACACTCGCCGTCATCTACGACCAGTCGCCCTCGGTCCTCACCGAGCAGCTGATCAGCTGGGGTGTGCTGGACGCGGACGCGCGTCGCGCGGTGGCGTCCCACGAGGACCTCTGAGCCGCAGCCGCCTCAGCAGAAACGTGCCGCCGGGGTGGCCGGAACCAAGCGGTTCCGGCCACCCCGGCGGCTTCTTCTGTGCCTCGGGTCCTGTGCCACGGGTTCCGTGCCTCGGGCGTCGGGCGGTACGGGCAAGCACGCCGGAGGGCCCGCAGCGCGCCTGCTGCGGGCCCTCCGGCGTGGTTGGGTCTCTCCCCGGGGCCTGGGGCCCCTCTCAGCTCTCGTCGCGACGCAGCGAGGACTTGAGGTCCTTCAACCGGCCGAGCAGGCCGTTGACGAACGCGGGCGACTCGTCCGTGGAGAACTCCTTCGCCAGCTGCACCATCTCGTCCAGGACGACGGCGTCCGGGGTCGCGTCGACCCAGATCAGCTCGTACGCGCCCAGACGCAGGATGTTGCGGTCGACGACCGGCATGCGGTCGAGCGTCCAGCCGACCGAGTACTGGGCGATGAGCTCGTCGATGCGCTTCGCGCGCTCGGCGTAGCCCTCGACCAGCTCCATCGTGTACTCGCTCACCGGCGGCTGCCGGGTGTCGGACCGGGCGTGCCGGACCCAGTCGGCGAGGACCGTCAGGGCGTCGGCGCCGCGCTGATCGCCCTCGAAGAGGATCTGGAAGGCGCGCTTGCGGGCCGTGTTGCGGGCAGCCACGGTTAGCTGTTCACCCGGCCGAGGTAGTCGCTGGAGCGGGTGTCGACCTTGATCTTCTCACCGGTGGTGATGAAGAGCGGGACGTTGATCTGGTGACCGGTCTCCAGGATGGCGGGCTTGGTGCCGCCGGTGGAGCGGTCGCCCTGGACGCCCGGCTCGGTCTCCTGGATGGTGAGCTCGACGGCGGCCGGCAGCTCGACGAAGAGCACCTCGCCCTCGTGCTGCGCGACGGTGGCGGTGAAGCCCTCCACCAGGAAGTTGGCGGCGTCGCCGACGGCCTTGCGGTCGACGTGCAGCTGGTCGTAGGTCTCCATGTCCATGAAGACGAAGTAGTCGCCGTCCATGTACGAGAACTGCATGTCACGCTTGTCGACAGTGGCCGTCTCGACCTTGACGCCGGCGTTGAAGGTCTTGTCGACGACCTTGCCGGAAAGCACGTTCTTGAGCTTGGTGCGCACGAAGGCGGGGCCCTTGCCGGGCTTGACGTGCTGGAACTCGACGACGGACCAGAGCTGGCCGCCTTCGAGCTTGAGCACCATGCCGTTCTTGAGGTCGTTCGTGGAAGCCACGGTTGCGGAATCTCCTGGACTGGACTGACGTGGACGACCCCGGTGCAGGCCCGCGCACAGCGCGAAGGCTAGAGCGCGAGCAGCTCCTTGGTCGTGATGGTGAGTAGCTCGGGTCCGCCGTCCGCCTCGGGGCGCACGACGAGCGTGTCATCGATCCGGACCCCGCCCCGGCCCGGGAGGTGGACCCCCGGTTCGACGGTGACCGGCACACAAGCGTCCAGTTTACCCATGGCCGCGGGGGCCAACTGCGGGTCCTCGTCGATTTCGAGTCCGACACCGTGACCGGTGAGCGTCGGAAGGTTCTCCGCGTACCCCGCCGCGTCCAGTGCCTGGCGGGCGGCGCGGTCCACGTCGCGGCAGGCGGCGCCGGGTGCGAGGGCCTCCCGGCCGGCCCGCTGGGCCGCGAAGACGAGGTCGTACAGCTCGATCTGCCAGTCGGCCGGCGAGGTACCGATGACGAACGTACGGCCGATCTCGCAGCGGTAGCCGCGGTAGGTCGCGCCCAGGCAGACGGAGAGGAAGTCGCCCTCCTCCACGCGCCGGTCGGTGGGCCGGTGGCCGCGGCGTCCCGAGTTCGGGCCGGTGCCGACGGATGTGGGGAAGGCCGGCCCGTCGGCGCCGTGGTCGACCAGGCGGCGCTCCAGTTCCAGGGCGAGGTGCCGTTCGGTGCGGCCGACCAGGATGGACTCCAGGAGTTCGCCGAGGGCCTGGTCCGTGATCTCGGCGCCGATGCGCAGACAGGAGATCTCCTCCTCGTCCTTGACCACCCGGAGCTGCTCGACCGCCTGGCCGAGGTCGGTCAGGCGCAGCCGGGGCGCGACCGAACGCATGGCGCGGTGCCGGACCACGGTGAGGTGGTGGTCCTCCGTGGCGAGGGAGTCGGTGCCCTGGGCCGCGGCGAGGCCGGCGGCCGCGACGGCCGGGTCACCGCCGGGTCCGGGCAGCGCGCGCACCGGCAGGGACTCGTCGGGCCGCCCCTGTGCCGACCGGTCGTCCGGCGGGCCGGAGCAGACCAGGAGATCCTCGGTCTGGCCCAGCAGCAGTACGGCACCGTGCGGGGCGGCGCCCGCGAGATAGCGCACGTTGGCGGGCCGGGAGACGAGCGCCGCCGCGCTGCCGCCCGCGTTGCAGCGTTCTCGTAGGCGCGTCCGGCGGGCCGCGTACACCTCTGACATGAGCCGAGCGTATGAGCTCCGCCGGGGGTGCGCCGCTTGGGTGGGCCGAGTGGGCGGGGCCGGGGACGCCGGGTGAGCCCGTGGGGGCCCGGTGTGGCGTCCGGACGCCGGTGGGGGTTGCTCGCGCCCCGCCGCAGAGCCGCGAATCGACACGGCCCCGCGCCCCCACGGACGCTTACCAGCTGGGCGGGCTGGCTATCGAGCGGGAGAGGACCTCGTCGAGGAGGTGGGCGGTTTCCGGGATGCCGAGTTGGGAGTTGTCGATGATCGGGAGGCCCGATCCGTACCAGCCGGCCATCCGGCCGTGGATGCGGGCGACCTCCTCGTCGGTGAGGCGCCGGTTTCCGCTGCGTTCGGCGTTGCGCTCCAGGACGATGTCCAGGCCCGGCAGGAGGACGACCGGCAGCAGGCCGGGACCGACGTGCCGCTTCCAGCCGCCGAGGCCGACGACCGGGCGGTCCGGGAAGACCGCGTCGTCGAGGATGCACGAGATGCCGTTGGCGAGGAAGTTGCGCGCGGAGAAGCCGCAGGTGCGGCGGGCGAGGCGGTACTGGGCCTCGGAGTGCTCGTTCCACCCGGTCTGGGGGTCGGCGAAGCCGGAGCGGACCCATTCGCGGACGTCGTCGAGGCTGATGTGCGCGGTGGGGACCCGGCGGTGGTCCGCCCAGTACTTGGCGACGCTGGTCTTGCCGGCGCCCGCGGGACCGATGAGCAGTACCGCGAGGGTGGTCGTGGTGGGGTCGGGCGCGGCGGCCGTGGCAGGGGGCACGCTGGGCACGGCCACGGGGCCGCCGGGGGGCAGCGCTACGTGGCCGGTGCCTTCCGGGGAGGGCGGTACCGGGGCAGGCTGGTGCGGCCCCGGAACCGGGCCCGGAGCCAGTTGCGGATCCGGGGCGTGCTGCGGTCCCGGAGCCGGGACCTGGCGGGGAGCCACGGGGTGCGGGGCCTGCACGGGATAACCCTGCGCAGGCGGAGGAACGGGGGCGGAACCCGCGTGCGGGCCCGGGTGATGTGCGGCCGGGGACCAGCCGAGGGCCGGTCCGTGCCCCGGCTGATGGGGCGGCGGCAGCGGAGAACCCACTGCGTGCTGCATCCGGTGCCACTCCGTCTCGTACAGGCGATGGGCGCTGACAGCGGGACGGGGCCCGCCTGCTACCGAACGGTACCGCCCCCGGCCGTCGTTTGGTGAACGGCCGGGGGCGGTCCGAAGTGCCCGTCCCGCAAGGTGAATCGGACGGAAGGTACGCCGGGGTACTACTCGCCCACCTCGCCGTAGGCGGCGAGGAGGACGGCCGGGTCGGGGCCCTCCAGGACCGTGGGCTTGGCGAGGCCGTCCAGGACGATGAAGCGCAGCAGGTCGCCGCGGGACTTCTTGTCGACCTTCATGTTCTCGACCAGCTTGGGCCACTGGTCGTGGCGGTAGTGCAGCGGGAGGCCGACCGCTTCGAGGATGGTGCGGTGGCGGTCGGCGGTCGCGTCGTCCAGGCGGCCCGCGAGACGGCCCAGTTCGGCGGCGAAGTGCATGCCGACCGAGACCGCGGCGCCGTGGCGCCACTTGTAGCGCTCGTTCTTCTCGATGGCGTGGCCGAGCGTGTGACCGTAGTTCAGGATCTCCCGCGGGCCCGCCTCCTTCAGGTCGGAGGAGACGACCTCCGCCTTGACCCTGATCGAACGCACGATCAGCTCGGAGGTGTGCGGTCCGGCCGGGGTGCGCGCGGCCTGGGGGTCGGACTCGATCAGGTCCAGGATCACCGGGTCGGCGATGAAGCCGGCCTTGATGACCTCGGCGAGCCCGGAGACGTAGTCGTTGACCGGGAGGGAGTCCAGCGCGGCCAGGTCGCACAGGACTCCGGCCGGCGGGTGGAAGGAGCCGACGAGGTTCTTCCCCTCGGCGGTGTTGATGCCGGTCTTGCCACCGACGGCCGCGTCCACCATGGCCAGCACGGTGGTGGGGACGGCGATCCAGCGCACACCGCGCAGCCAGGTCGCGGCCACGAACCCGGCCAGGTCGGTGCTGGCTCCGCCGCCGACGCCGACGATCACGTCGGTGCGGGTGAAGCCGGACTGGCCGAGCGCCTTCCAGCAGTAGGCGGCGACCTCGGCGGTCTTCGCCTCCTCGGCGTTGGGCACCTGGATGGCGATCGCCTCGTAGCCCTGCCCGGCGAGGTCGGAGCGCAGCGCGTCGCCGGTCTCGGCGAGGGCCTCGGGGTGGATCACCGCGACCTTTTTGGCTTTCGGACCGATCAGACCACCGAGCTCGCCCAGGAGCTGACGGCCCACCAGGACCTCGTAGGGGTCGGATCCCGCGGTGCCGCCGACCTGGATCCGGGTGACTGCCTCGCTCATGCTTCTTTCAACTCCAGTGCGTCGAGGGCGGCTCGGGTGACTTCTTCCGGCGTACGCCCGTCGGTGGCCACGACGACCGTGGCGACCTCCTCGTACAGGTGGCGGCGGGCCTCCATCAGCTCACGCCACTGTCTGCGCGGGTTGACCGCCAGCAGCGGCCGCGCGGCGTTCAGTCCGGTGCGCTTGACGGCCTCATCGACGTCCATCGAGAGGTAGACGACGCGCTGCGCGGCGAGCAGGCCGCGCGTGTCGGCGTCCAGGATCGCGCCGCCGCCCAGGGCGAGGACGCCGTCGTGCTCGGCGAGCGCCCGGTGCACGGTCTGCTTCTCCAGGGCCCGGAAGGCCGCCTCGCCCTCGTCGACGAAGATGTCGGCGACGGTGCGCCCCTGCCCGGTGACGATGTCCTCGTCCGTGTCCCGGTAGCCGACGCCGAGCCGCTCGGCCAGGAGCTGTCCGACGGTGGACTTGCCGACGCCCATCGGGCCGACGAGGACGATCAGCGGGGCCGCGGTCACCGGATGGCCAGGTTGTCGAGGTACGAGGTGACGTTGCGGCGGGTTTCGGTGACGCTGTCGCCACCGAACTTCTCCGCCACCGCGTCCGCCAGCACCAGGGCGACCATGGCCTCGGCGACGATGCCGGCGGCGGGCACCGCGCACACGTCGGAGCGCTGGTGGTGGGCCTGCGCGGCCTCGCCGGTGGCGACGTCCACCGTCTGCAGGGCCCGCGGCACGGTCGCGATCGGCTTCATGGCCGCCTTCACGCGCAGCAGCTCACCGGTGGTGAGCCCTCCCTCGGTGCCCCCGGAGCGGCCGGACGCCCGCTTGATGCCGTCGGGGCCGGTGAGGATCTCGTCGTGCGCCTGGGAACCGGGCACCCGGGCCAGTCCGAAGCCGTCGCCGACCTCGACGCCCTTGATCGCCTGGATGCCCATGAGGGCGGCGGCCAGCCGGGCGTCCAGCCGGCGGTCCCAGTGCACGTGCGAGCCGAGCCCGACCGGGACGTCGTAGGCCAGCACCTCGACCACGCCGCCGAGGGTGTCGCCGTCCTTGTGCGCCTGGTCGATCTCCGCGACCATCGCCTTCGAGGCGTCCGCGTCCAGGCAGCGCACCGGGTCGGCGTCCAGCTTCTCCACGTCCGCCGGCGTCGGGTACACGCCGTAGGGAGCCTTGGCGGCCGCCAGCTCGACGACGTGGCTGACGACCTCGATGCCGGCCGTCTCCTTCAGGTACGACCGCGCCACCGCGCCCAGCGCCACCCGGGCGGCGGTCTCCCGCGCGGAGGCGCGCTCCAGGATCGGCCGGGCCTCGTCGAAGCCGTACTTCTGCATGCCCGCGAGGTCGGCGTGGCCGGGGCGGGGACGGGTCAGCGGGGCGTTGCGCGCCAGACCGGCCAGCACCTCCGGATCGACCGGGTCGGCCGACATGACCTGCTCCCACTTGGGCCACTCGGTGTTGCCGACCATGACGGCGACCGGCGAACCGAGGGTGAGCCCGTGCCGGACGCCGCCGAGGAAGGTGACCTCGTCCCGCTCGAACTTCATCCGCGCACCGCGACCGTAGCCGAGCCGCCGCCTCGCCAGGTGGTCCGCCACCATGTCCGTGGTGATCGGCACGCCGGCGGGCAGACCCTCCAGCGTCGCGACGAGTGCGGGACCGTGGGACTCCCCCGCGGTCAGCCAGCGCAACCTGCTCAACGGTGCTCCTCAGTGCTCGCGCCCCGGATATGCCCTGCGTACGCGTCTTCTCCGCGTACGGCGACGGCGTGTCCGGGTGCGCGGGCCCCGGTCCGCCACCTCCGATCCTCCCACGTCCGGTCCCCCGGCCCGGCCGCCGGTCCATCTGGCGGACGGGTGCGCGGACGCCGGGCGTCGCCGCGGGCGCGCATGAGGGCCGGAGGGACGCTAACGGTCCGCGAGGGCGCGCTCTCCCGCGCGGCGCATGGCGGCGAGTGGGGCCGGGGCGCGGCCCGTCATCTGCTCCACCTGCAGCACCGCCTGGTGGAGCAGCAGGTCGAGTCCGCTGACGACGGCCCCGCCGTACGCCGACCAGCGGGCCGCGAGTGCGGTCGGCCACGGGTCGTAGAGCACGTCGAAGAGGGTCGCGGGCATCTCGGGGACGGCCGCGGCGAGGGCGTCGGTGGCACCGGCCGGAGTGGTGGCCACCACCAGCGGGGCACGCAGCGCCTCCTCGGCGTCCGCCCAGTCGGCGATGCGTACGGTGACGTCCAGCCGCTCGGCCCAGCCCCGCATCTCGGCGGCGCGCGCCTCGCTGCGGACGTAGACGGCGACCTCGCCGGTGCAGATCCGGGCCAGCGCGGCCAGCGCGGAGGAGGCGGTGGCGCCGGCGCCGAGGACCGCCGCGGTCTCGACCTTCTCGATGCCGTGTTCGCGCAGGGCGGCGACGATGCCGGGAATGTCGGTGTTGTCGCCGGTCTTGCGGCCGTCCTCGGTGAGGACCACGGTGTTCACCGCGTCCACGGAGGCCGCCGTCTCGCTGATCTCGTCGAGCAGCGGGATGACCGCCCGCTTGAGCGGCATGGTCAGCGACAGCCCCGCCCATTCGGGGCCCAGCTGCTCGAAGAAGCCCGGCAGCGCCTCCTCGTCGACGTCGAAACGGTCGTACGTCCAGTTCTCCAGACCCAGCTCCGCGTAGGCGGCGTGGTGCAGTACCGGGGAGAGGGAGTGCGCGACCGGAGAGCCGAGGACGGCGGCCCGGCGGCGGTCAGCTGCCGGAGCTGGCATTGTACTTTTCCTTCAGTTTCAGGAACTCGTCGTGCGTCTTGGCGAACTCGGTCTTGCTCACGCCGTCGGTGGCCACGAAGTACATCCAGCCGTCCTTCGTGGGTTCGAGCGCCGCCTGCAGTGCCTCTGCGCCGGGGTTGCCGATGGGTCCGGGCGGCAGGCCCTTGTTGGTGTAGGTGTTGTACGGGTCCGGGTTGCTGTTGATCTCGGACTCGCTGATGCGGATCTTGCTCTGGCCCTTCAGGTAGTTGAAGGTCGAGTCGAACTGGAGCTCCTGGTTGGTCTCCGTGTTGGTGGGCTTGAGCCGGTTGTAGATGACCTCGGACATCCTGCGGAAGTCGTCGTGGGTCTTGCCCTCCGCCTGCACCAGGCTCGCCACGGTGAGCAGCTGCCAGGGCCCGTCGAGTCCGAGACCCTCCGCCTTCTCCGCGAGTCCGATCTTCTCGTACTGCTCGGTGGCCCGCGCCACCATCTGCTTCAGCACGTCCTCGGGCTTCTGCCCCTTGGCCGCCGAATAGCTGGACGGGTAGAGGAATCCTTCCAGCGGGTCCTTCACGTTCTTGTGATTCATCGCCCAGTCGGGCAGGCCGAGGCTCTTCCATTCGGTCTTGGCGACGCCGGCCGTGGTGCCCTCGTCCACCCCGAGCTGCTTGTCGATCATCTTGTAGACGTCGACGTTGCGCCTGCCCTCGGCGACGATCAGGTTGCTGCGGCTCTTGGGGTCGAGCAGGAGCTCGACCGCGCTCTCGGCCGACATCTCCTTCCGCAGCGTGTACACGCCGTCCTGGATGCTCTTCCCCTGTGGGTTGCTCTGCTGGGCGGCGATGAAGGCGTCGACGCTCTTCACCACGCCCTTGCGCTTGAGCTCCTGGCCGATGGTCGAGCCACCCGCGCCCTTGGGGATGGTGACGGTCACCTGCTCCTCGTTGCCGTCACCGGCGTAGTCCGGGGCCGCGCCGAAACGATCCTGGTAGAACTGGTAGCCGAAATATCCGACGCCCGCCACGCCACCGCCGAGCACCAGGCAGACCACGAGGCACGCGACTCCGTTGCGGCCCTTCTTGGGTTTGCCGCCCCGGCCTCCCCGGTCCCTGCGGTCGCCGCGCCCGCGGCCGCCGAAGTCGCCGTCCTCTCCATCCGCGTCACCGCCCGCGAAGAAGGCGTGCTCGCCCTCGTCGGGACCGGGGTCCCAGTCGGTGCGCTCGGGGTCGGGCTCGGTGCGCCGACGGGCGGGCGGTTCCGGCGGCGGGTACGCCTCCGGGGTGCCGTAGAAGTCGGGCTGCTCCGCGCCGTAGGCGGCGGACTGCTGGCCGTAGGGGTCCGACGGGTCGGCGGGGTACTGCGCGTGGGGATGCGCGCCGGTGCCCCAGCCGCCGTCGTCGTAGCCGTGCTGGGGCTGACCCTGGGAGGCGTACTGCCGGTCGTACTGCTGCCGGTCGTACTGCTGCTGGTCGTACCGCGGCTGACCGTACTGGTCGTACTGCGGCTCGGGGGGCTGCTGCTGACCGTACTGGTCGTACTGCGGCTGCTGACCGTATGCGGACTGGCCGCCGTCGCCCCAGTCGCCGTACTGCTGCTGCGACTGCTGCTGCTCCGGATACTGCTGTGGCTGGCCGCCGTAGGGGGACTGCTGACCCGTATGGGCCTGCTGTCCGCCCCATCCGCCGTCCCCGTACAACGGGTCCTCCGGATGCCACGGTTCGGAGCCTGGGCCCCGGCCATACTCAGTCATCGATCCCCTAGAGCCGCGAGGCGACGGGGCGCGCGCGGCCTGTCATGGAGGGCCGGCTTCCGTTCCGCCTCTTGCTGTGCGGTGGCTGTTCGAATGCCTCCGCATCGCGCGGAACGTTACCGTATCGCGATCAGATGACCACTTCGACGCCCTCGCCGGGTGCCCTGCCTGACACCCGTTCGGATTCCAGCGCCTGCTGAAGGATGATCACAGCGGCGGCCTGGTCGATGACGGACCGGCCCTTCTTGGACTTCACTCCGGAGGCGCGCAGTCCCTGACTGGCGGTCACCGTGGTCATCCGCTCGTCGACGAGCCTGACCGGGACCGGAGTGATGCCCCGGGCCAGCTCCTGCGCGAAGCCCCTGACCTTGGCCGCGGCCGGGCCCTCGCCCCCCTTGAGGGAACGAGGGAGACCGACGACGACCTCGATCGGTTCGTACTCCTCGACCAGTTGCCGCAGGCGCCGGTGGGCCGCGGGGACGTCGCGTCCGGGGACGGTCTCCACCGGCGTGGCGAGGATTCCGTCGGGGTCGCACGAGGCGACCCCGATACGGGCGTCGCCGACGTCGACGGCCAGGCGGCGACCGCGGCGCATGACCGGGCCGTCCGCCGGGGCGTCAGCCTGCTCGTCCATCCGGCCGCCGCTCGGGCCGTTCGCCGAGCCGCTCACTTGGCGCTGTCCGCCACGAGGCGCTCGACGGCGTCGACGGCGTCGCCGATGGCGGCCGGGTTCTGGCCGCCGCCCTGGGCGACGTCCGGCTTGCCGCCACCGCCGCCGCCGAGGGTCTTGGCGGCGGTGCGCACGAGGTCACCGGCCTTGAGACCGCGCTCGCGGGCGGCCTCGTTGGTGGCGATGACGGTGAGGGGCTTGCCGTTCACCGTGGTGAACAGGGCGACGACCGCGGCCCGGCCGCCCTGGATGCGGCCGCGCACGTCGAGGACCAGCTTGCGCAGGTCGTCGGCGGTGGTGCCGTCCGGGACCTGCCCGGTCACCAGGGCGACGCCGCGCACGTCCTTGGCGGAGTCGGCGAGCGAGCCGGCGGCCTGGAGGACCTTCTCGGCGCGGAACTTCTCGATCTCCTTCTCGGCGTCCTTGAGCTTGCCGAGCATCGCGGAGACCTTCTCCGGGAGTTCCTCCGGGCGGCCCTTGATCAGCTCCTGGAGCTGGGCGACGACCGTGTGCTCACGGGCGAGGAAGTTGTAGGCGTCCACACCGACCAGGGCCTCGATACGGCGCACGCCGGAGCCGATGGACGACTCGCCGAGCAGCTTGACCAGGCCGAGCTGGGCGGTGTTGTGCACGTGGGTGCCGCCGCACAGCTCCTTGGAGAAGTCGCCGATGGTCACGACGCGCACGCGCTCGCCGTACTTCTCACCGAACTCGGCGATGGCGCCCTGCTTCTTGGCCTCGTCGATGCCCATGACGTCGGCGCGCACGTCGAGGTCGCGGGCGAGCACCTCGTTGATCTTCTGCTCGACGTCGGTCATCACGGCCGTCGGAACGGCGGACGGCGAGCCGAAGTCGAAGCGGAAGCGGCCGGGCTGGTTCTCGGAACCGGCCTGGGCGGCCGTCGGGCCGAGGGCGTCGCGCAGGGCCTGGTGGGTGAGGTGGGTGGCCGAGTGGGCGCGGGCGATGGCCGTGCGGCGGCGGTCGTCGATGGAGGCCTGGGCCTTGGCACCGACGGTGACCTCGCCGACCTGGACGACGCCCTTGTGGACGTACACGCCCGGGACCGGCTTCTGGCAGTCGCGGATCTCGATGACGGCGCCGGTGTCGACCTTGATCCGGCCGGTGTCACCGATCTGGCCGCCGCCCTCGGCGTAGAAGGGGGTGCGGTCGAGGACGATCTCGACCTCGTCGCCCTCGGTGGCGGCCGGGGAGGAGGCGCCGTCGACGAGGATGCCGACGATCGTGGACTCGCTCTCGGTGTCGCTGTAGCCGACGAAGTCGGTGGCGCCGGCCTTGTCGGCGATCTCGCGGTAGGCGCCGGTGCCGGCGTGGCCGGTCTTCTTGGCCTGGGCGTCGGCCTTGGCGCGCTCCCGCTGCTCCTTCATGAGGCGGCGGAATCCGTCCTCGTCCACGGAGAGCCCCTGCTCGGCGGCCATCTCCAGGGTGAGGTCGATCGGGAAGCCCCAGGTGTCGTGGAGCAGGAACGCCTTGTCGCCGGCGAGGACGGTGCCGCCGGTGGCCTTGGTGTCGCTGACGGCGGTGTCGAGGATGTTGGTGCCGGCCTTCAGCGTCTTGAGGAAGGCGTTCTCCTCCGCGAGGGCTACCTTCTCGATCCGCTCGCGGTCGGTGATCAGCTCGGGGTACTGCTGCCCCATCATCCCGATGACGACGTCGATCAGGTCCTTGACGACCGGACCGGTGGCGCCGAGCAGCCGCATGTTGCGGATGGCGCGGCGCATGATGCGGCGCAGCACGTAGCCGCGGCCCTCGTTGCCGGGGGTGACGCCGTCGCCGATGAGCATGACGGAGGTGCGCATGTGGTCGGTGACCACGCGCAGGGAGACGTCCGAGGCGTGGGCGTCGCCGTAGGCCACGCCGGTCAGCTCGGTGGCCTTGTCGATGACCGCCATGGAGGTGTCGATCTCGTACATGTTCTGCACGCCCTGCAGAATCATGGCGAGCCGTTCGAGGCCGAGACCGGTGTCGATGTTCTTGCTCGGCAGTTCGCCGAGGATCTCGAACTCCTCCTTGCCGATGCCCTCGCCCCGCTCGTACTGCATGAAGACGAGGTTCCAGATCTCCACGTACCGCTCGTCGTTGACGGCGGGGCCGCCCTCGGCGCCGAACTCGGGGCCGCGGTCGTAGTTGATCTCGGAGCAGGGGCCGCAGGGGCCGGGGACGCCCATCGACCAGTAGTTGTCCTTCTTGCCGAGGCGCTGGATGCGCTCGGCGGGCACGCCCACGACGTCGTGCCAGATGCGCTCGGCCTCGTCGTCGTCCTTGTAGACGGTGATCCACAGACGCTCGGGGTCGAGGCCGTAACCGCCCTTGTCCTGGGCGCTGGTGAGCAGCTCCCAGGCGTACTTGATGGCGCCTTCCTTGAAGTAGTCGCCGAAGGAGAAGTTGCCGCACATCTGGAAGAAGGTGCCGTGGCGGGTGGTCTTGCCGACCTCTTCGATGTCCGGCGTGCGCACGCACTTCTGCACGCTGGTGGCGCGGTCGAAGGGCGGCTTGACCTCACCCAGGAAGTAGGGCTTGAAGGGCACCATGCCGGCCGGGACCAGCAGCAGAGTCGGGTCGTCCGCGATGAGCGACGCCGAAGGGACGACGGTGTGACCGCGCTCCTCGAAGAAGCTCAACCAGCGGCGACGAATTTCGGCCGACTCCATCAGTGGTCCTCATTCCGGTTGTACGAGTACGTCGCCCTGACGTCGACGACGGACTTCGGGTTGTTGCGGTTCTCGATGGCGTCGTAGCGCCGGGGTTCGGGGAGTTCGCGGTCGACGGGGGCGTTCAGCCCGAGCGCGTCGTCCAGTTCGGCCTCCCGCTGGGCCATGTTCTCGCGGACGTCGAGTGCGAAGCCCACCGCGCGGTCCTTGAGCCGGGTGCCCGCGTCGAGCGCCTTGTTCGCCGCGGTCGCGGCGAGGCTTTCGGGGGTCAGCTGCTTGAGCTTCCGGTTGACCTTGGTGGTGGCCCACACGCCGGCGGCGACGCCGGTGCCGAACCAGAACGTACGGCGGAACATCGCTGGATCAGTCCTTCTTCCGCTTCGTCCGCCGCGCCGCCGGGATCGTACGGCCGACGATCACGGTGCGCCGCGGCTCCTTGGCCGGGCCCGCGGGCACGTCCTCCTTGCGACCGCCGAGTGCCCGGCGCACGCCGTACCCGAACGCGGCGACCTTGACCAGGGGGCCGCCGAACGTGGAGGCCACGGTGGTGGACAGCGCGGAGGCGTTCGACGTGACCTCCTGGACGTCGGAGGCGATCGCGTCGACCCGGTCGATCTGGGTCTGCGCGGAGCGCACCGCCGACGAGGCGTCGGACAGCAGCGGGACGGCCTGGTCGGTCACGTCCGCCACGAGCTTGGTGGTCGCCCTGAGCGTCTGGGCCAGCCTCGCCAGTGCGACGGCGAGGAAGGAGACCAGGATCGCCCAGAAGACGGCCACCAGGATCCCGGCCACCTCGCCACCGGACACTGTGTGCACCCGCTCCCTGAAAGACGTGCCTGAACATCGGGAAAGTCGTCCACCGAGCCTATCGCGCCGGGCGCGGGGCTCCGTACCGG
This sequence comes from Streptomyces sp. E2N166, assembly GCF_003671715.1. Lineage (GTDB taxonomy): Bacteria > Actinomycetota > Actinomycetes > Streptomycetales > Streptomycetaceae > Streptomyces > Streptomyces thinghirensis. Next base: position 1,242,427 of record NZ_RAIF01000006.1, read on the forward strand.
ATTGCCGTCCGCGCGCGGCGCCGGGCGACGGAATCGCGAGAAGCGGCTGTACGGAGCGAATTCGGTTGAGTACGCTCCGTGTTTCATGCGAGACCTTCGGCGCGACGGCATCCCGCACGGCAACCTACCGCTGGAACTCGACGCCTTCGTGGGGAGAGCGACGGAACTCGCGGAGCTGGCCAGGGCGCTGGGTTCCGGGCGGCTGGTGACCGTGACCGGGACCGGCGGGGTCGGGAAGTCCCGGCTGGCCGCGCGGGCGGCCGCGCGGTGCGCGCCCCGGGACGGGGTGTGGCGGGTGGAGCTGGCGCCGGTGCGCGACGAGGAGTTCGTCGACTACGCGGTCGTGGAGGCGCTGGGCCTGACCGACCACACGGCCCGGCTGCCGCGCGAGGCGCTGCTCGCGCACCTCGCCGAGCGGGAGTTGCTCCTGGTCCTCGACGGGGTCGAGCACCTGGTGGACGCCTGTGCCGCGCTGACGACCGACCTGCTGGGCCGCGCTCCCGGGCTGCGGGTCCTGGCGGTGGGGCGCAGGCCGCTGGACGTGGCCGGGGAACGGCAGGTTCCGCTGGCGCCGTTGAGTCCGGAGGAGGCGGTGGAGCTCCTGACGGTCCGGGCGGGGCAGCGGCACCTGGCGTACGGGTACGACGCCGACCTCGAGGACGGCCACGGGGACGTGCGCGAACTGTGCCGGCGCCTGGACGGGATCCCGCTGGCGATCGAACTGGCGGCGGGGCGGCTGGACGCGCTGTCACCGGGACAGGTGCTGCAACGGCTGGACGACCGTTTCCGCCTGCTGACCGGCGGGGACCGCACCTCGCTGCCGCGGCACCGCACGCTGCGCACGGCGATCGGCTGGAGCCATGAACTGTGCACGCCGGCGGAGCGGCTGCTGTGGGCGCGGCTGTCGGTGTTCGCGGGACCGTTCGACCTGGAGGCCGCCGAGTACGTGTGCAGCGGCGAGGGGCTGCCCGCCGACGATGTGCTCGACGTGCTCTCCGCGCTGCTCGCGCAGTCCGTGCTGACCCGCGAGGAGGCCCCGGCCGGGGTGCGCTACCGGATGCTCGACACGGTGCGGGCGTACGGCGCCGACTGGCTGGAGGCGACGGGTGACGCGACGCGGCTGCGGCGGCGGCACCGGGACTGGTACATGGGCCTGGCGACCTGGTGCGAGCTGGAGTGGTTCTCGCCGCGTCAGCGCGAGGTCGCCGCGCGGGTGGACGCGGAGCTGCCCAATCTGCGCAGCGCTTTGGAGTACTGCCTGACCGAGCCGGACGAGGCTCATCTGGGCCAGCATCTCGCGGGCGCGCTGTGGTTCCACTGGGTCGGCTGCGGACGGCTGTCGGAGGGGCGGCGCTGGCTGGAGCAGGCGGTGCGGCTGGACGTTGAGGGAACGGCGGGCGAGCAGTCCCGGCTGAAGGCGCTGTGGGTGCTCGGCTACGTGGCGATTCTGCAGGGCGACACGGTGCCCGCGCTGGCGGCGCTCCAGGAGTGCCGGGAGGAGGCCGAGCGGTCGGCGAATCCCACGGCGGTGGCCTACGCGGAGCACCGCACCGGGTGTCTGGCCCTGGTCGCCGACGACATGCCGCGTGCGGAGACGCTGCTGCGCTCCGCGCTGCGGCGGTACCGGGAGATCGGCGAACTCAACAGCAACGTCCTGATGGGCCAGGTGGAGCTGGCGATGACACGGGCGTTCCAGGGCGATCTGCCGGAAGCGGTGCGATTGTGCGAGGACGTGCGCCAGGTGTGCGAGGACCACGGCGAGCGCTGGGCCCGGGGCTACGCCCTGTACGTGCTGGCCTACGCGGCGTGGAGCGACGGGGAACCGGGGCGTGCCCGCGAGCTGCTGGCCGACTGCCTGGCCGGTGCGCACCGGTTCCGGGACCAGCTCGGCTCGGTGCTGGCGGTGGAACTGCTGGCCCTGGTCACCGTGGCGGACGGGAACCCGGCGGAGGCGGCGGTGCTGCAGGGCGCGGCGGGCCGGATGTGGCCCTCGGTGGGCCTGCCGTTGTTCGGCTCGGCGCACTACAACGCGCCGCACGAGCTGTGCGAGGCGGCGGCGCGGGAGCAGCTGGGCGACGAGCGGTACGAGGAGTGCGTGCGGCACGGGTCGCGGCTCGGGCGGCGGGAGGCGGTGTCGCGGGCGCTGCGGCGGCCCGGGGTGGCGGCCTCGCTGCCGGCGCCGCGTGAGGGCGGGCGGCGTGCCACGGCGGGCGCGCGGACGGCGAAGCCCGCCGCCTCGCCCACCCGAAAGGGCGGGGAGACGGCGGGCTGAGGTACCGCTGGTGGTACTGCGGCCTGCTCGTTCAGCGTTTTCGCTGGATCAGCGGGCGTAGTACTCGACGACGAGCTGCTCGTCGCAGATCACCGGGATCTCCTTGCGGTTCGGCTCACGGTCCAGGCGGAACGCCAGGGCCTTGAGGTTCACCTGGAGGTAGCGCGGGGTCTCGCCGTCGGGGGCGAAGCCACCCTCACGGGCGATCGTGAAGAGCGTCTTCTCCTTGGAGCGCTCGCGCACCTGCACGACGTCGTCCGGGCGGACACGGAAGGACGGCTTGTCGACCTTCTGGCCGTTGACCTGGATGTGGCCGTGGACGACCATCTGGCGGGCCTGGTAGATCGTGCGGGCGATGCCCGAACGCAGGACCAGCGCGTCGAGACGACGCTCCAGCTCGATGACCAGGGCCTCGCCGGTCTTCATGTTGGTCTTGGAAGCGCGCTCGTAGGCGCGGACGAGCTGACGCTCGCTGAGGTCGTACTGCGCGCGCAGACGCTGCTTCTCGAGCAGACGGACCTTGTAGTCCGAGTTCTGCTTGCGGCCGCGGCCGTGCTCGCCCGGCGGGTAGGGGCGGGCCTCGAAGTACTTGACGGCCTTCGGGGTCAGCGCGATGCCGAGGGCACGCGACTTCTTGACCTTGGGACGGGGCTGGTTCGCCACTGTCTGTGTCTCTTTCCTGGATTCCGGCTTGTCAGGGTTGAGGGAGGTCGCAATCCGCAGCCGGGGAAACCCGCCTGGTCCGTGTGGGACCTGCCGGGCAGCCGCTCCCCTGGTCTGGGCACATACGTGCAGCACGCGAGTGGCCCACCGACCGCTTCCGGAACTCCGGGTGGTGGTGGGCTGCCCGCGACACCTATCGACGGTGCGCGACGCTCCTGGAACCCGCTGGGGGTTCCGGCCGGGTGTTCCGTTCTGACTGCACGGGACTCGGCACTCCGGGTGATTCTACAGGCTGCTCAGGACCGCTTGCGACCGAGGTGCCCGCGGGTCCACTCCACCGCGTCCGCGTACCGGGTCTCGGCGCCGTGCCGGGTCGGGGTGTAGTACGTCCGGTCCTTCAGCTCGTCCGGGGCGTACTGCTGGGCGGCGATGCCCTCCGGCAGGTCGTGCGGGTACACGTACCCCTGCCCGTGTCCGAGCTTGCCCGCGCCCTTGTAGTGGCTGTCACGCAGGTGCGAGGGGACCGGTCCGGCATGTCCCTTGCGTACGTCGTCCAGGGCGGCGCCGATGGCGGTGGTCGCGGCGTTGGACTTGGGGGCGAGGGCCAGGGCGATGGTGGCGTGGCTGAGAGTGAGGCCGGCCTCGGGGAAGCCGATCATGGCGACGGCCTGGGCGGCGGCGACGGCGATCGGCAGGGCGTTCGGGTCGGCCAGGCCGATGTCCTCGCTGGCGGAGATCATCAGGCGGCGCGCGATGAACCGGGGGTCCTCGCCGGCCTCGATCATCCGGGCCAGGTAGTGCAGGGCGGCGTCCACGTCGGAGCCGCGGATGGACTTGATCAGGGCGCTGGCGACGTCGTAGTGCTGGTCGCCGTCGCGGTCGTACTTCACCGCGGCGCGGTCGACCGTCTCCTCCAGCGTGGTCAGGCCGATCTCCGTCTCGCCCTTGTCGAGCGCGGCCCCGGCGGCGGCCTCCAGCGCGGTGAGGGCGCGGCGGGCGTCACCGCCGGCGATGCGCAGCAGGTGCTCCTCGGTGTCCTCGGGGAGACCGACGGCCTCCTTCAGTCCGCGCTCGTCGGTCAGGGCCCGGCGGACCAGGTCCCGGACGTCGTCGTCGGTGAGGGGTTCGAGGGTGAGGAGGAGAGAGCGGGAGAGCAGGGGGGAGATCACCGAGAAGTACGGGTTCTCGGTGGTGGCGGCGATCAGGGTGACCCAGCGGTTCTCGACGGCCGGGAGCAGGGAGTCCTGCTGTGCCTTGCTGAAGCGGTGGATCTCGTCGAGGAAGAGGACGGTCTCCCTGCCGTACCCCCCGACCGCGCGGCGGGCGCCGTCGATGACCGCGCGGACCTCCTTGACGCCCGCGGTGATCGCCGACAGCTCCACGAAGCGCTTGTTGGTGGCCTTGGAGACGACGTACGCCAGGGTGGTCTTGCCGGTGCCCGGCGGGCCCCAGAGGATGACCGAGGAGGGCCCCGCGGGGCCGGAGCCGCCCTCGCCGACCAGTCGGCGCAGGGGGGAACCGGGCTTGAGCAGGTGCTGCTGGCCGACGACCTCGTCGAGGGTGCGCGGGCGCATCCGCACGGCGAGGGGGCTGCCGGTCGGGTCCTTGTCCTGGCGTTCTTCTGCTGCGGCGGTAAACAGGTCGGGCTCCACCCTCAAGACCCTAAATCACCGCACTGACAACGCGGCGGGCGCGGTGGGCGGGGGCGGCCGCCGGCCCGTCACCTGGTCCAGAAGTCCCACCAGCGGGTCAGGATCATCATCCCGACGATGCCGATGTGCAGCACCGGCAGGACCCAGGTGAACTCGCCGAAGAAGCCCTTGAGCCAGTTCGGCGCGGGCAGGTGCCCCTTGCGGACGTTGAAGGACGTCACGTACCAGAACATCAGGATCGTCGCGGCCCAGGCCAGGCAGCACCACAGGCAGAGCGCGTTGATCCGGTACAGGGACTGGAACTGCAGCCACGTCACGAACCCGACGCCGAACAGGCAGCCGGCGTTGAAGGTGAGCCAGTACCAGCGCGGGAAGCGGGCCCCGGCGAGCAGGCTCATGCCGACGCATACGACGATGCCGTACGTGACCAGGCCGAGCATCGGATTGGGGAAGCCGAACACGGAGGCCTGATCGCTCTCCATGATGGGGCCGCAGGCGACGACGGGGTTGAGGCTGCACCCGGGGGTGAACGTCTCACCGGCGACCTTGGCCTCGAGCAGCTTGAACTTGTCGAGCGTGATGATCCACGCGGCGAGCACTCCGGCCGCGCCCGTGATCACCAGCAGCAGGGCGAGGGCACGGCTGCCGCCCTCGGCGCGCGGTGTTCCGGCGGTGGCTTCCGGAGCGGACTCTGCCACGGTCGAGACGTCCTTCACTGTCGTCTTGCTCATCACGCCGATTCCGTCACTTGAGTCGGACCTGCTTCGGGCAGGCCCATTGTGCCGCACGGACCTGTAGGGCCACCGTTCGATGAACATAAGAACGCACCGGGGATCGCCCGGGAGCGGTGCGTTCCGGCCGATGTCCGTTCCCCGGGGGCACGCACGAGCGAACGTGCGCGCCCCTGGGGACGAAGAGACGTACAGACCTGCTAACCGAGCCTCGACTCCAGCTCGGCGACGATCTCGTTGACACCGATGGCCGCCTGCTCGCCCGACTCCATGTCCTTGAGCTGGACGACGCCTTCGGCGAGGTCGCGCTCGCCCAGGACCAGGGCGTAGCGCGCACCCGAGCGGTTGGCCGCCTTCATCGCGGCCTTCAGGCCCTTGCCGCCGTAGGAGAAGTCGGCGGCGACGCCGTTCTTGCGCAGCTCGGTGACCTTGGCGAACAAGATCCGGCGGGCCTCCTCGCCGAGCGGGACGGCGTAGACCGAGGTGGCGGACGGGATGTCCAGTTCGATGCCCTCGGCCTCCAGCGCGAGGACGGTGCGGTCGACGCCGAGGGCCCAGCCCACGGACGGCAGGGACGGGCCGCCGATCATCTCGGAGAGGCCGTCGTAGCGGCCGCCGCCGCCCACCGCGGACTGGGAACCCAGCCCGTCGTGGACGAACTCGAAGGTCGTGCGCGTGTAGTAGTCGAGGCCGCGCACCAGCTTCGGGTCGTCCTCGAAGACCACGCCGGCCGCGGTGATCAGCTCGCGCACCTCCTCGTGGTACGCCTTGCAGGCGTCGCACAGGTAGTCGCGCAGCAGCGGGGCGTCGGTCAGCTGCTTCTGCACGTCCGGGCGCTTGTCGTCCAGGACGCGCAGCGGGTTGATGTCCGCACGGCGCAGCGTCTCCTCGTCCAGGTCCAGGCCGCGCAGGAAGTCCTGGAGCGCGGCGCGGTAGACCGGGCGGCACTCCTGGTCGCCGAGGGAGTTGAGCAGGATGCGGAAGTTCCGCAGGCCCAGCGAGCGGTACGACTGGTCGGCGAGGATGATCAGTTCGGCGTCCAGCGCCGGGTCCTCGGCGCCGATCGCCTCGGCGCCGACCTGCGAGAAGTGGCGGTAACGGCCCTTCTGCGGGCGCTCGTAGCGGTACTGCGAGCCCGAGTACCAGACCTTCACCGGCAGGTTGCCCGCCTTGTGCAGGTTGGCCTCCAGGACCGCGCGCAGCACGGGGGCCGTCGTCTCCGGGCGCAGGGCGAGCCGGTCGCCGCCCTTGGTCTCGAAGACGTACATCTCCTTGGTCACGATGTCGGTGGACTCGCCGACACCGCGCGCGAAGAGCTCGACGTTCTCGAAACCGGGCGTCTCGATGTAGCCGTAGCCGGAGTTGCGCAGCGGGGCGGCGATCGCCTCGCGGACCGCCAGGTACTTGGCGGAGTCCGGCGGCAGCAGGTCGTACGTGCCCCTGGGGGCCTTGAAGGTGCTCACGGGAGGTCTCTCGTCACATTCCTCGTCGGGGAGCCCGGGGAGCTCCCTGGCCCGCCGCCACTTGCCGCAGATACGGGTTGGTGGCGCGCTCCTGGCCGATGGTCGTCTGGGGGCCGTGTCCGGACAGCACCACGGTCGAGTCGTCGAGCGGCAGGCACACGCGTGCCAGCGACTCGAGCATGTCGTCCATGGAGCCCCCGGGGAAGTCGGTGCGTCCGATGGAGCCGGCGAACAGCAGGTCGCCCGAGAACATGACCGGCGGGATGTCCGCCGCCTCGGGCAGGCCGAAGGTCACCGACCCCTTGGTATGGCCCGGCGCGTGCGCGACGGTCAGCTCCATGCCGGCCAGCTCCAGCTTCGCGCCGTCGGTCAGTTCCCTGACGTCGTCCGGCTCCCCGACGGTCAGCTCGCCCATGAGCGGCATGCCGATGGTGCGGCCGATCCCCTTCTCGGGGTCGCTCATCATGAAGCGGTCGTCGGGGTGGATCCAGGCCGGCACGTCGTGCGCGCCGCAGACCGGGACGACCGAGGCCACATGGTCGATGTGACCGTGGGTGAGGACGACGGCGACGGGCTTGAGCCGATGCTTCCTGATCGCTTCCTCGACTCCCGGGGCCGCCTGATGGCCAGGGTCGATGATCACGCACTCCTCACCGGCGGCGGGGGCGACGAGATAGCAGTTCGTCCCCCAGGCCCCGGCGGGGAACCCGGCAATGAGCACGATCGTCCTTCGTTTGTGTCGGTACGGGTGGGCTTGCGAACGGTCCGCGCCCATGGTCAGAGCCTACCGGCGGTGCCGATTCCTCAGCGAACCCATATACGGTACGGGGCTACACGCCCACGGTCGGCTCATCGCACCCACGCGTACCGGTCGGCACACGAAGACGCATGAGGAGAGAACCCGGTGGTCACCCAGGAGCAGCGGCGGCGTCAGCTCGCCCGGGAGAAGTTCTTGCGGCAGCAGCAGCGACGCACCTCCGCGCGACGCAAGGCCCGCATGCGCAACGCCGCGATCGCGTCGGTGCTCGGCGTGATTCTGATCGGCAGTGTCGCGCTGTACACGACCGGGGTGGTCCTGGACGACGGCGACAGCAAGACGAACGCGAACGCGGAGGTCACCCCGAGCCCCTCGGCGAGCACCAAGGCGCCGGACCCGTGCGACAAGCCGGCCGAGGGCAAGGTCGAGACGCAGACCTGGAAGAAGGAACCTGCGATGACCATCGACGAGTCCGCGAAGTACACGATGAAACTGGCGACGACCTGCGGCGACATAGACATCGCGCTGAAGGCGTCGGCGGCGCCGCACACCGTCAACTCGTTCAACTTCCTGGCCGGCAAGGGCTTCTTCGACCACACGCCGTGCCACCGGCTGACCACCAACGGGATCTACGTGCTCCAGTGCGGCGACCCGACGGGCCAGGGCAACGGCGGTCCGGGTTACACGATCCCGGACGAGAACCTGAAGGACAAGAGCCTGAAGGAGAACACGTACCCGGCGGGCACGGTGGCGATGGCCAACACCAGTCAGCCGAACACCGGCGGCAGCCAGTTCTTCCTCGTGTACCAGGACAGCCCGCTGCCTCCCAGCTACACGCCGTTCGGCACCATCTCGGACGAGGGAATGACGGTGCTGAAGAAGATCGCCGCCGCGGGCGAGAGCACCGGCGCGGGCGACGGGGCACCCAACGCGACGGTCGTGATCGACAAGGCCACCGTCACGAAATCCTGACCCTCATCAGCGAAAGTTCGGTCGCGCGGGATGCGGACAGGCCCCCCGCCGGTCGCCTATGTTGGCCGTGACGAAACTGTGGACGATGCCCGGGGGTAGCGAAGCCCTCCGCGGGCATCATGTGGAGGAGGCGCTGTGAGCAGCGACCCGTGGGGCCGCGTCGATGAGACGGGGACCGTGTACGTGCGTACGGCCGACGGTGAGCAGGTCGTCGGTTCCTGGCAGGCGGGCTCCCCCGAGGAGGCCCTGGCCTACTTCGAACGCAAGTACGAAGGCCTGGTTGTCGAGATCGGCCTCCTCGAGAAGCGAGTGAAGACCACCGACCTGTCGGCGAAGGACGCCCAGGCCGCCGTCGACCACCTGCGGGAACAGGTCGACGCGCACCACGCGGTGGGCGACCTGGACGCGCTGCGGGCCCGGCTGGACAAGCTCGTCGCACTGGTGGAGACGCGCCGTGAGGAGCGCAAGGCGCAGCGGGCGAAGCAGTCCGACGAGGCGCGCGGCGCCAAGGAGGCGCTGGTCGCCGAGGCCGAGGAGCTGGCACAGTCCGACCAGTGGCGGGCGGCCGGTGAGCGGCTGCGGTCCCTGGTGGACACCTGGAAGGGCCTGCCGCGCCTGGACCGCAAGTCCGACGACGAGCTGTGGCACCGCTTCTCGCACGCGCGCTCGGCGTTCTCCAAGCGCCGCAAGCAGCACTTCGCGCAGCTGGACGCACAGCGCGAGGAGGCCCGCCGGACCAAGGAACGGCTGGTCGGCGAGGCCGAGGCGCTGTCGAACTCGACGGACTGGGGGCCGACGGCCGCGCGCTACCGCGACCTGATGTCCGAGTGGAAGGCCGCGGGCCGTGCCCAGCGCGAGCACGAGGACGACCTGTGGAACCGCTTCCGCGGCGCCCAGGACGTGTTCTTCGCCGCCCGCAGCTCGGTCTTCGCCGAGCGGGACGCCGAGCAGACGGAGAACCTCAAGCTCAAGGAGGAGCTGGCCGGGGAGGCCGAGAAGCTCCTGCCGGTCACCGATCTGAAGGCGGCGCGGGCCGCGTTCCGCTCGGTGAACGAGCGTTGGGAGGCCATCGGCCATGTGCCGCGCGACGCCCGTCCGAAGGTCGAGGGACGGATGCACGCGGTCGAGCGTGCGCTCCAGGAGGCCGAGGAGACCGAGTGGCGCCGGACCAACCCGGAGGCACGCGCGCGTGCCGAGGGTCTGACCGGCCAGCTCCAGGCAGCCGTGGACAAGCTGCGCTCGCAGATCGAGCAGGCCCGCGCCCAGGGCAACAACGCGAAGGCCGACAAGCTGGAGCGTGAGCTGGAGGGCCGGCAGGCGCTGCTGGACCAGGCCCTGAAGGGTCTGCACGAGTTCGGCGGCTGACACCCGCGGATACACGCAGAGGGGCTCCCGTACACGCCGTACGGGAGCCCCTCTGCCTGTGCGACGGCCGCTACGACGGCCTGCGCGCCGATGTCACCCGGTACACGTCGTAGACGCCCTCGACGCCCCGTACGGCCTTCAGGACGTGCCCGAGGTGCTTCGGGTCGCCCATCTCGAAGGTGAAGCGGGAGGTGGCGACGCGGTCGCGGGAGGTCTGGACGGCCGCGGAGAGGATGTTGACGTGCTGGTCGGACAGCACGCGCGTGACGTCCGACAGCAGCCGGGAGCGGTCCAGAGCCTCGACCTGGATGGCGACCAGGAAGACGGAGGACTGGCTGGGTGCCCACTCGACCTCGAGGATGCGCTCGGGCTCCCGGGACAGCGAGTCCACGTTCACGCAGTCGCTGCGGTGAACGGATACGCCACTGCCGCGGGTGACGAAGCCGATGATCGGGTCACCGGGGACGGGCGTGCAGCAGCGGGCCAGCTTGATCCACACGTCCTCCACGCCCTTGACCACGACGCCCGGGTCGGCGTTGGTCCGGCGTTTGCGGCCGCGGCCGTGGGCCGGCGGTACCGACTCGTCGATCTCCTCGGTGGCGGCCTCCTCGCCGCCGAGCGCCTGCACCAGTTTCTGCACGATGTTCTGCGCGGAGACATGGCCCTCGCCGATCGCCGCGTACAGCGCGGAGATGTCCGAGTAGCGCATCTCGTGGGCGAGCGTGACCAGGGAGTCGCCGGTCAGGATCCGCTGGATCGGCAGGTTCTGCTTGCGCATGGCGCGGACGATGGAGTCCTTGCCCTGCTCGATCGCCTCGTCGCGGCGCTCCTTGGAGAACCAGGCGCGGATCTTGTTGCGGGCGCGCGGCGACTTGACGAAGCCGAGCCAGTCGCGGGAGGGGCCCGCGCCGGCCGCTTTGGAGGTGAAGACCTCCACCAGGTCGCCGTTGTCCAGGGTGGACTCCAGCGGGACGAGACGGCCGTTGACCCGTGCCCCTATGGTGCGGTGGCCGACCTCGGTGTGCACCGCGTACGCGAAGTCCACGGGGGTGGCGCTCGCGGGCAGCGCTATGACGTCGCCCTTGGGGGTGAAGACGAAGACCTCGTTGCGGGAGAGGTCGAAGCGCAGGGACTCCAGGAACTCGCCTGGGTCCTCGGTCTCCTTCTGCCAGTCGAGGAGCTGCCGCAGCCACGCCATGTCGTTGAGGTGGTCGTCCTTGCCCTTGCCGGACGACTTCGGCGCGTCGGTGCGGACCTTGGAGGCGCCGGCGACGGCCTCCTGCTTGTACTTCCAGTGCGCGGCGATGCCGTACTCGGCGCGGCGGTGCATGTCGAAGGTGCGGATCTGCAGCTCGACCGGCTTGCCGTTGGGCCCGATGACCGTCGTGTGCAGCGACTGGTACATGTTGAACTTGGGCATCGCGATGTAGTCCTTGAACCGGCCGGGGACCGGGTTCCATCGCGCGTGCACGGTGCCCAGCGCCGCGTAGCAGTCGCGGACGGTGTCCACGAGGACGCGGATGCCCACCAGGTCGTAGATCTCCGCGAAGTCACGGCCGCGGACGATCATCTTCTGGTAGACGCTGTAGTAGTGCTTGGGGCGGCCGGTGACGGTCGCCTTGATGCGGGCCGCGCGCAGGTCCTGCTGGACCTCGTCGGTGACGATGGCGAGGTACTCGTCGCGCTTGGGGGCGCGCTCGGCGACCAGGCGCACGATCTCGTCGTACATCTTGGGGTAGAGGATCGCGAAGGCGAGGTCCTCCAGCTCCCACTTGATGGTGTTCATGCCCAGCCGGTGGGCGAGCGGCGCGTAGATCTCCAGGGTCTCGCGCGCCTTCTTCTCCTGCTTCTCGCGCTTGAGATAGCGCATGGTGCGCATGTTGTGCAGGCGGTCGGCGAGCTTGATGACCAGGACGCGCGGGTCCTTCGCCATGGCGACGACCATCTTGCGCACGGTCTCGGCCTGCGCGGCCTCGCCGAACTTCACCTTGTCGAGCTTGGTGACGCCGTCGACGAGGAGGGTGACCACGTCGCCGAAGTCGCGGCGCAGGTCCTCGAGGCCGTACTCGGTGTCCTCGACGGTGTCGTGCAGGAGACCGGCCATCAGCGTGGCGGGGTCCATGCCCAGCTCGGCGAGGATGGTGGTGACGGCGAGCGGATGCGTGATGTACGGGTCGCCGCTCTTGCGCTTCTGGCCGCGGTGCCAGCGTTCGGCGACCTGGTAGGCGCGCTCGATCTGGCGCAGCGTCGCCGTCTCGATCTTGGGGTCGTTGCTGCGCACTATCCGCAGCAGCGGCTCCAGGACCGGGTTGTACGGGTTGGCCCGCTGCACGCCGAGACGGGCGAGGCGGGCGCGGACGCGGTTGGAGGAGCCGGAGCGGGCGGGCTGCCCGGAGGGCGCGCGGACCACGGGCGCGTTCCGTTCGCGCTCGGGCGGGATCGGCTTGGGACGCGGCTGCTGATCGGCCGGCTTGTCGACGGGCGCGGCCGGGGCGTGCTGGATCGGCCCGCGGGTGTCGTTCTTCGCCTGCGGCGAAGTGGGCGCGGGCTTCGCCGCGGGCGCCGAGGCGGACTCGGGCTTTGCGGCGGTCAGTGGCTGGGCCTCGTCTGGCAAGAGGACTCCTCGTGCGCGATCCGGGTCCCCCGGTCAGGCTCCGGAAACCCCATGGTAGCGATCCTGCACTCCGGGATCGCCTTCCGGCCACTGTGAGGGCCGTCAACCCGAGAAACGCGTGAGGCGGGCGCCGGATTCCTCCGGGCCCGCCTCCGCTGTGCGACGAGGGCTGTCAGACCGTGAGCAGCGCCCGCAGCGGTGCCCCGGCGAGGGCAGGCTCCAGGCGTCCCCGCCCGCCGAGGAAGCCCAGCTCCATCAGGACGGCGAGACCGGCGACCTGCGCGCCCGCCCGGCGGATGAGCTCCAGCGAGGCCTCGGCGGTGCCGCCGGTGGCGAGGACGTCGTCGACGACCAGCACCCGGTCACCGGCGGCCAGGTCCTCGGCGTGCACCTCGATCTCGGCCGAGCCGTACTCCAGCTCGTACGCCTGGCTGAGGGTGGCTCCGGGGAGCTTGCCCGCCTTGCGCACGGGAATGAAGCCGAGGCCGGCCCTCAGCGCCACCGGGGCGCCGAGGATGAAGCCGCGGGCCTCCAGGCCGACCACCTTGGTGGCGCCGGTGTGCTCGGCGACCTCCGCGAGCGCGTCGGTCAGCGCGGTGAACGCGGCCGGGTCGGCCAGGAGCGGGGTGATGTCCTTGAACACAACGCCCGGCTCCGGGTAGTCCGCCACATCCCGGATACGGCTGAGCAGCAGCTCCGTGATGTCGGTCGTCCCGGTCATCGGCGCTTCCCCGAGGGTCGGCCGCGGCCCCTGTTGCGGGACGCCGGCTGGTTGCGGGGGCCGACGACCGCGGGCGTCGCGTCCTCGGGCTCGTCGGCGTCGCCATCGTCATCGTCGTAGACGGCGTATCGCTCCTCGTCGACGGCGTTCTCCGCCGGCTCGCCCTTGGCCGCGGCCTGGGCGCGCTTGGCGAGGACGCGCTTCTTGAGCGCCTTCATCTGCGGCTCGGCCTCCTTGAGGTCGGCGACGAGCGGCGTGGCGATGAAGATCGACGAGTACGCGCCCGCGGCGAGGCCGACGAACAGCGACAGCGAGATGTCGTTGAGCATGCCGGCGCCGAGGACACCGCCACCGATGAACAGCAGTCCGCCCACCGGCAGCAGCGCGACCACCGTGGTGTTGATGGAGCGGACCAGGGTGCTGTTGATCGAACGGTTGGCGATCTCGCCGTAGGTCCAGCGGGTCTGTTTGGTGATGTCTCGCGTCTGCTCCTTGAGGCTGTCGAAGACCACGACCGTGTCGTAGAGCGAATAGCCGAGGATCGTGAGCAGACCGATCACCGTGCCCGGTGTGACCTCGAACCCGACGAGGGCGTAGATACCCACCGTGATGGTGATGTCGTGGATCAGCGCGACGAACGCGGCGAGCGCCATGCGCCACTCGAACGCGATCGCCAGATAGATCACCACCAGGACCATGAAGATCCCTAGGCCCTGCCAGGCCTTGTTGGCGATCTGATCACCCCAACTGGGCCCGACCAGGTCGGCGTTGATCTTCTCCGCCGGGACGTCCAGGTTCTTGGACAGCTCTTCCTTGATCTGGTCCGACTTCGCGGTGTCGGTGCCGGCGATCTGGATGCGGAGGCTGCCGTCGCCGAGCTTCTGGACGATCGCGTCGTGGCCCGAGGCCTCTTCCGCGTAGGTCTCGGCCTGGGAGACCGAGGCGCTCACGTTCTTCGGGGTGGTGAAGACCGCGCCGCCCTGGAACTCGATGCCCATGTGCAGGCCGCGCACCGCCAGGCCGACGATGGCCGTGATGGTGATGAGGATGGAGATGCCGTACCAGAGCTTGCGGTTCTTGACGAAGTCGTAGCCGATCTCGCCATGGTGCAGTCGGGCGCCGAGGGTGCCGAGCTTTCCCATTCTCACGCCTCCTTCGGGTCGACAGGGCCGGCGACGGGGCGGGCGGGACGGCGGGTGCGCCGCAGCGGCGGCTTGGCACCCAGGCTCTTCGGGTCGAGGCCGGACCACTTGTGACCGCTCGCGAAGAACCTGCGCCGGGCCATCAGCGTCAGCAGCGGCTTGGTGAAGAGGAACACCACCACCACATCGAGCAGCGTGGTCAGACCCAGGGTGAACGCGAAGCCCTGCACCTTGCCGACGGTGACGACGAAGAGCACCGCGGCGGCGAGGAACGACACGAAGTCGGAGACCAGGATGGTACGCCGGGCGCGCGGCCAGGCCCGCTCCACGGCGGGTCGCAGCGAGCGTCCTTCCCGGATCTCGTCACGGACGCGTTCGAAGTACACGATGAACGAGTCCGCCGTGATGCCGATGGCGACGATGGCACCGCACACGGCCGGCAGGTTCAGCGCGAAGCCGATGGTCGGGCCGAGCAGCGACATGATCACGTACGTGAGACCCGCGGAGACCAGCAGCGAGGCGACGGCGATGAACGACAGGCCGCGGTAGTAGACCAGCAGGTAGAGGATGACCAGGGCGAGGCCGATCGCGCCGGCGATCAGACCCGCCTCGAGCTGGTCACCGCCGAGCGCGGCGGTGACGGTGGTGACGCTGTCCTCCTTGAAGGTCAGCGGCAGAGCACCGTAGGACAGCATGTTGGCGAGGCCCTGGGCCTCCTCCTGGTCGAAGCTGCCGGAGATCTCCGCGCTGCCGCCGGTGAGCGCCTGGCTGACGTACGGGTCGGAGACGACCTCGTTGTCCAGGACGATGGCGAACTGGTTCTGCGGGGACTGGTTCTGCGCCAGCTTGCCGGTGATGTCCGCGAACTTCTTGGCGCCGCCGTCCGTGAACTTCATCGTCACGGTCCAGCCGGCGGCGGTCTGCGTGTTGAAGACGGCCTCGGAACTGTCGACGTCCGTACCGTCGACCGCGGCCGGGCCCAGGATGTACTTCTGCCACTGGCCTTGCGCGTTCTGGCCGCAGGCCACCATCGAGTCGCCCTGCTTGGCGCCGTCGCCCGCCTTGGCCCGGGCCGCCGCGTCGGTGCAGTCCAGTGCGGTGTACTCGGCCTGGAGCTTGGCGTTCGCGTCGTCACCGGGGGCGCTGGCGCTCGGGGACGGAGAGGCGCCGTCGGAGGCCCCGCCGGACGGGCTGGGGTCGGCCTTCAGGGCGTCGCTGGCCGCGCGGCCCTGGGGGCTGGAGTTCGCCGAGGGGGAGCCGGAGGGCGAATCGCTCGCCTTGTCCCCGTCGGCGGCCTTGTCCGGGTCGGCCGCGCCGTCCGTGGCCTTGTCGGTCGCCTTGTCGGAGGCGTTGCCGGTGGCACTCGGCGAGGGGCTGCCGGTCGCGTTCGCGCCGGAGAGTTCGGTGGCGAGGACCGGGCGGAAGTAGAGCTTGGCGGTGGTACCGACCTGCTGCCGCGCTTCCTCGGAGTTCGTGCCCTTGGGGATGTTGACGATGATGTTCCGGTCGCCCTGGGTCTGCACCTCGGCCTCGGAGACACCCAGACCATTGACACGGCGCTCCATGATCTCGACCGCGGTGTCCATGTTGGTCTTGTTGATCGCGGACTCCTGGCCCGCCTCCGGAACAGCGCGGAGCGTGATGCTGGTGCCGCCGGCCAGGTCGATGCCGAGACGCGGAGTCGTGTGTCCGGCGGCGAACATGCCCCCGGTGAGCGCCACGATGGCGATCAGAATCAGGGCCAGCGAGCGCCCGGGCCTGCTCTGAGCGCTCGCATTCTTTCCCTTTTTAGGTGCTACCACCTTTGCGTACTCCCTCTCGGGCCGCTTCGCGCCGGGTAGGCGTCACCGGCGGCCATCACATGATGTCCGGATCCGTGCGAGCCGCGCGTCACACGGAGCACGCGGGAACGACCCGCGCACCCCGGGGCACGGCTACTTCGCCTCGGAACCGCCGTCGGACTTCTTCGGCTGCTCGTCGGTCTTCGCCTCGGCGGGCGCGGCGTCGACGGTCGGCTCGTCGGCCGGCTCGTCGTCCGCGTCCTTCTTGCCGAGGTCGACGGACTTGCCGTCGGAGGCGGCAGCGTCGTCGGCGGAGGCGTCGGTCTCGGTGAGGGAGGAGGCGTCGTCCGGCACGACGTCGGCGTCGGACTTCAGGTCGTGCTCGATGCCGTGGACGATGCGGTTGTACTCGTCGTCGGTGAGGACGGCACCGATGGAGTTCTTGGCGAAGAGCAGCTCGACGCCCGGCCCGGCGTCGAGGAGGACCGTGTCCTCGTTGACCTCCTTGACCGTGCCGTACATGCCCCCGATGGTGCGGACTCCGGAACCGGGCTGCATCTGGTTCCGCATGTCGGCGGCCTGCTGCTGCTTCTTCTTCGCCGACCGGGTCATCAGGAACATGGCCCCGATGAGCACGATGAACGGGAGGAGGGTCACGAGACTCACGGGTCGGTACTTCCTTCACACGACCGCGATGGTGAGCGGCCTGATGGTTGGGGGTGTGTGCGCCGCCGACAAGGGCGGCATCGGCGGAGTCTAAGCGAGTCCGCGCGCATGGAACAACGCTCAGCATGGCACCGGGGTTCCTGCTCCGGCGAATGTCCTCTTCGTGACGGTGTCGTCACGCCCCGAACAAGTCCTGTTGTCCGTTTCCCGAACTCTGCGAACGCGGCGGGGTGAGGCCGAGGTGCGCCCATGCGGCCGGGGTCGCCACGCGTCCGCGCGGGGTGCGGGCGAGCAGACCCTCCCGTACGAGGAAGGGTTCGGCGACCTCTTCCACTGTCTCACGCTCCTCCCCCACGGCGACGGCGAGCGTGGACAGGCCGACGGGACCGCCGCCGAACAGCTTGAGCAGGGCCTCCAGCACACCCCGGTCCAGCCGGTCCAGGCCCCGGGCGTCGACCTCGTAGACCGCGAGGGCGGCCGCGGCGATCTCCTGGGTGATCAGGCCGTCGGCCTTGACCTGGGCGTAGTCCCGGACCCGGCGCAGCAGGCGGTTGGCGATGCGGGGGGTGCCCCGGGAGCGGCCGGCGATCTCGGCGGCGCCGGCGGTGTCGATCTCGACGTCGAGCAGGCCCGCCGAGCGGTGGATGACGCGTTCCAGTTCGGCCGGTCCGTAGAACTCCATGTGCGCGGTGAACCCGAAGCGGTCGCGCAACGGGGGCGGCAGCAGCCCCGCGCGCGTGGTGGCGCCGACCAGGGTGAAGGGCGGCAGCTCCAGGGGGATGGCGGTGGCGCCCGGGCCCTTGCCGACGATGACGTCGACGCGGAAGTCCTCCATCGCCATGTAGAGCATCTCCTCGGCGGGCCTCGACATGCGGTGGATCTCGTCGAGGAAGAGGACCTCGCCCTCCTGGAGGGAGGAGAGGATCGCCGCGAGGTCGCCGGCGTGCTGGATGGCGGGGCCGGAGGTGATGCGGATGGGGGCGCCCATCTCGGCCGCGATGATCATCGAGAGGGTGGTCTTGCCGAGGCCGGGGGCGCCGGAGAGCAGCACGTGGTCGGCGGTCGCCCCACGCGCGCGTGCGGCGCGCAGCACGAGGTCGAGCTGCTCGCGGACCTTCTCCTGGCCGATGAACTCGCCCAGGTCCTTGGGGCGCAGGGCGGCCTCCACGGCCTGGTCCTCGCCGTCGGCGGACGCACCCACCAGCCGTTCGCCCGCGGCGTCCGTGTCGGTCGTGTCGTCCCAGTTCATGTGGTGTGCCTCGGCTCTCGGTACGGGCTATCGGGCGCGGTTCAGGGTCTGCAGGGCCGCCTTCAGCAGCTGCCCCACCTGGGGCGTTCCCCCTGCGGCCGCCGCCTGGGGCGCCACGGCGGAGACGGCCTCGTCGGCCTCGCGGGTCGCGTACCCGAGGCCGATGAGCGCCGCGTGCAGCTGGTCGCGCCAGCCGGCGCTGACCGGCGCGCCGACGGCGGGGGCCCCGATGGGCTCGCCGAGCCGGTCCTTCAGTTCCAGGAGCAGCTTCTGCGCGCCCTTCTTGCCGATACCGGGAACGGCGGTGAGCGCCTTCTCGTCGCCGGTGGAGACAGCTCTGCGCAGGGCGTCGGGACTGTGCACGGCGAGCATCGCCTGGGCCAGCCGGGGGCCGACGCCGCTGGCCGTCTGGAGCAGCACGAAGACCTGGCGCTCGTCGTCGTCGGCGAAGCCGTACAGGGTGAGCGAGTCCTCGCGGACGACGAGCGAGGTGGCGAGCTTGGCGGGCTTGCCGATGCGGAGGGTGGAGAGCGTGTTCGGCGTGCACTGGACGGCCATGCCGACGCCGCCGACCTCGACCACCGCGGCGTCGGGGGCGAGGGCGGCGACCGTGCCGCTGACGAAGGCGATCATGTCGTACGGCCTTTCGGTGCGGTCGGGGCTTTCGGGGTCTTCGGGGCTTTCGAGGCGTGCAGGGCCACGGCCTGCTGGAGCCGGTTCTGTGCGGGGGCACGCCAGATGTGGCAGATGGCGAGCGCGAGGGCGTCGGCGGCGTCGGCGGGCCTGGGCGGTTCGGCGAGCCGCAGCAGCCGGGTGACCATGGCACCGACCTGCGCCTTGTCGGCGCGTCCGCTGCCGGTGACGGCGGCCTTGACCTCGCTGGGGGTGTGCAGGGCGACGGGGATGCCGCGGCGGGAGGCGCACAGGATGGCGACGGCGCTGGCCTGGGCGGTGCCCATGACCGTGCGGACGTTGTGCTGGCTGAAGACGCGCTCCACGGCGACGTACTGAGGACGGTGCTCGTCCAGCCACTGCTCGATGCCCTGCTCGACGGCGACCAGGCGGTGGCCGAGTTCCGCGTTCGCGGGCGTACGGACCACTCCGACGCCGAGCATGGTGAGCGGCCGCCCCGCGACGCCCTCCACGACACCGATCCCGCAGCGGGTCAGCCCCGGGTCCACCCCCAGTACGCGCAACGCACGGCTCCCCTCACATCGATCGCCTGTTTGTGCAGGCTATCGGGTGCCACCGACAACGGCGGCGGGCCGGGGACGTGTCCCCGGCCCGCCGGAATCGTCGTGCGCGCGGCGGTGCTACGCGTCGACCTTCTCCATGACCTCGTCGCTCACGTCGAAGTTGGCGAAGACGTTCTGCACGTCGTCGCTGTCCTCCAGGGCGTCGATCAGCCTGAAGATCTTCCGTGCGCCCTCCTCGTCCAGCTCGACCTGCATGGTCGGAACGAAGTTGGCGTCGGCGGACTCGTAGTCGATGCCGGCGTCCTGGAGGGCGGTGCGGACCGCGACCAGGTCGGTGGCCTCGCTGAGTACCTCGAAGGTCTCGCCGAGGTCGTTGACCTCCTCGGCGCCCGCGTCCAGGACGGCGGCCAGGACGTCGTCCTCGCCCAGCTCGCCCTTGGGCACGATCACGACGCCCTTGCGGTTGAACAGGTACGACACCGAGCCCGGGTCGGCCATGGAGCCGCCGTTGCGGGTCATGGCGACGCGGACGTCGGAGGCGGCGCGGTTGCGGTTGTCGGTGAGGCACTCGATGAGTACCGCGACACCGTTCGGACCGTAACCCTCGTACATGATCGTCTCGTAGTCGGCGCCGCCGGCCTCGAGGCCACCGCCGCGCTTGACCGCGGAGTCGATGTTCTTGTTCGGGACCGACTGCTTCTTCGCCTTCTGGATGGCGTCGTAGAGCGTCGGGTTGCCCTCGATGTCGACGCCCCCCATCCGGGCCGCGACCTCGATGTTCTTGATCAGCTTCGCGAAGAGCTTGCCGCGCTTGGCATCGATGACGGCCTTCTTGTGCTTCGTCGTGGCCCATTTAGAGTGGCCGGACATCTGCCTGTCTCCTTCGCGTAACCCGTCTTTGAACGAACGAACGCAGGAATCCTACAAGGACTCCGCCGCCCGGTTCGCGCGCACCATGTCGGCGAAGAGGCGGTGCACGCGGTGGTCGCCGGTCAGCTCCGGGTGGAACGACGTGGCCAGAGCGTTGCCCTGGCGGACCGCGACGATGTGGCCCTCGTGCTCGGCGAGCACCTCGGCCGTGGCGCCCACGGACTCCACCCAGGGGGCGCGGATGAAGACGCCCTCCACAGGATCGCCCTCGACGCCCTTGATGCCGACGGCCGCCTCGAAGGACTCGTTCTGCCGTCCGAAGGCGTTGCGCCGCACGATCATGTCGATGCCGCCGACCGTCTCCTGCCCGGAGCGCGGGTCGAGGATCTTGTCGGCCAGCAGGATCATGCCGGCGCAGGTGCCGTAGACGGGCAGTCCGTCCCGCACACGCGCGCGGAGGGGCTCCATCATTCCGAAGAGGACGGCCAGTTTGGAGATGGTGGTGGACTCGCCGCCGGGCAGGACCAGGCCGTCGACCTCGGCGAGTTCTTCGGGGCGCCTGACCGGCCTGGCCACGGCGTCGGCCGTGGCCAGGGCGACGAGGTGCTCCCGTACGTCGCCCTGGAGGGCCAGGACGCCGATGACGGGGGTGTCGCTCATGGTTGCGGTGTCCTCGTCCTACCAGCCGCGGTTCGCGTAGCGCTCGGTCTCGGGGAGGGTGTCGCAGTTGATGCCGACCATGGCCTCGCCGAGGTTGCGGGACGCCTCCGCGATGATCTTCGGGTCGTCGTAGAAGGTGGTCGCCTTCACGATGGCGGCGGCGCGCTTGGCCGGGTCACCGGACTTGAAGATGCCGGAGCCGACGAAGACGCCCTCGGCGCCGAGCTGGCGCATGAGCGCGGCGTCGGCCGGGGTGGCGACACCGCCGGCGGAGAAGAGGACCACGGGGAGCTTGCCCAGCTCGGCGACCTCCCGGACCAGCTCGTACGGGGCGCGCAGCTCCTTGGCGGCGGCGTACAGCTCGTTGTTGTCGTAGCCGCGCAGCCGGGCGATCTCGTTCTTGATCTGGCGCAGGTGGCGGACGGCCTCGACGACGTTGCCGGTGCCGGCCTCGCCCTTGGAGCGGATCATCGCGGCGCCCTCGGCGATGCGGCGCAGGGCCTCACCGAGGTTGGTGGCGCCGCAGACGAAGGGGGTGGTGAAGGCGAACTTGTCGCTGTGGTTGACCTCGTCGGCCGGGGTGAGGACCTCGGACTCGTCGATGTAGTCGACGCCGAGGGACTGCAGGACCTGGGCCTCGACGAAGTGGCCGATGCGGGACTTGGCCATCACGGGGATGGAGACCGCGCCGATGATGCCCTCGATCATGTCCGGGTCGGACATCCGGGCCACGCCGCCGTCCTTGCGGATGTCGGCCGGGACCCGCTCCAGGGCCATGACGGCGACGGCGCCCGCGTCCTCGGCGATCTTCGCCTGCTCCGGCGTGACGACGTCCATGATCACGCCGCCCTTGAGCTGCTCGGCCATGCCGCGCTTCACGCGGGCGGTGCCGGTCTCGGGGGTCTGGTTCTCGGAGAGCGTGCTGGACACGGGTACCTCACTGAAGGAAGGGGGGTTTGTGCAGCTCCGAGGAAACGCGAACGGACCAGGCCGCAGCAAGGGCCAATGGACAGCCGGTGGATCCTTTTGGACCGGGGCGCGGAACGCCCGCCGGGGCGACGGGAGACGTGGGCTCTACGCCGCCCTGTCCACCAGGGCCGCCGGCGACTCGTCGTCCATCTCGAAGGCCAGCGGGAAGGGAGCGTGTCCGGCGAGGCGGAACCAGCGGAC
The DNA here is from genome assembly GCF_003671715.1 of Streptomyces sp. E2N166. Taxonomy (GTDB): domain Bacteria; phylum Actinomycetota; class Actinomycetes; order Streptomycetales; family Streptomycetaceae; genus Streptomyces; species Streptomyces thinghirensis. The sequence goes on from NZ_RAIF01000006.1 coordinate 1,264,371, forward strand.
CTTGCGGTGCTCGCGCAGCCTGCGCGCGGCTCCCACCGCGTCGTTGTGGAACCGCCGGGCCATCGGGACGCGCCGTACGGCCTCGGCCAACTCGTGGATCGCCTCCTCTCCCCCGGGCGCCTCGCGCAGGATGTCCACCTGCGGCGGGTCGGCGAACACCGCCCGCAGGGCCTGGCTCAGCTCGCTCTCGGCGACCTCCCGGTGCTCCTCCTCGGCCTGCCGGGCGGCGTGGGCGGCCTCGTACAGGACGATGGAGGCGGCCGGGTCGAGCACACCGGAGGTGGCGAGTTCCTGGGCCACGGACGCCCTGCGCAGCAGCTGCGCGTCGAGGGCGGCACGGGCGGCGTCGATCCGGGCGTGCAGCCGGTCCAGCCGCCCCGCCGTCCAGCTCAGGTACAGGCCGATCGCCACGAGGACGGCCAGGATCCAGATGAGGGTTGCGGTCACGGGGCGCAACCCTACGGGAGCGCTCCGCCGGGCCGGCGGGGTGCCTCGGTGCGGGCGCCGCCGGGGGCCGCCGCCCCCGGGCCCCCGCTTTCGGCGTGGACGGCCTCGTCCTCAGACGCCGGACGGGCCGAGGATTCCGAACGTCGGCTGGAGAGTCAGCCTCACTCCCGCGCCAGGCCGAATCTCGCCCTCAGCCCCGTCGCCCGGTCGTCCGCCGCCACCGCTGCCGCGCCCGCCGTGACCGTCTCGTAGACCGACAGGATGTCCGCGCCGACCGTGGACCAGTCGAAGCGCCGTACGTGGGCGCTGCCCCGTTCCCGCAGGACGGTGCGGCGCTCCGGGTCCGCGAGGAGCCGTACCGCCGCGTCGGCCAGGGCGTCGGCGTCCTCGTTGGGGAACAGTTCACCGGCCGCCCCCCGGTCGAGGACCTGGGCGAAGGCGTCCAGGTCCGAGGCGAGTACGGGGGCGCCGGCCGACATGGCCTCGACCAGGATGATCCCGAAGCTCTCGCCGCCGGTGTTGGGGGCCACGTACAGGTCGACGCTGCGCAGGAAGCGGGCCTTGTCCTCGTCGCTGACCATGCCGAGGAACTCCACCCGGGGGCGCAGCTCGGCGGGCAGGGACGCCACGGCCTCCTTCTCGTCGCCGCGCCCGGCGACGAGCAGCCGGGCCCCGGGGCGGGCGGCGAGGATCTTCGGCAGCGCCCGCATCAGCACCGGCAGGCCCTTGCGGGGTTCGTCGATGCGCCCTATGAAGCCGATCGTGTCGCCCTGCCACTCGGGCTTCGGCTCGGCGCCCGCGAAGAAGTCGACGTCGACGCCGTTGGGGATGACGACCGCGTCCCCGCCGAGGTGCTCGACGAGGGTCCGGCGGGCGTACTCGCTCACCGCGATGCGGGCGCTGATCTTCTCCAGGGCGGCCTGGAGGATCGAGTACGCGGCGATCATCGCGCGGGAGCGGGGGTTGGACGTGTGGAAGGTCGCCACGATCGGGCCCTGTGCCGCCCAGCAGGTCAGCAGGCCGAGCGAGGGCGAGGTCGGTTCGTGGATGTGGATGACGTCGAAGGCGCCGTCGTGCAGCCAGCGCCGCACCCGGGCCGCCGACAGGAAGCCGAAGTTGAGGCGGGCCACCGAGCCGTTGTACGGGACCGGCACCGCGCGGCCGGCCGAGACGACGTACGGCGGCAGTGGGGTGTCGTCGTCGGCGGGGGCGAGTACGGAGACCTCGTGACCGAGACGGATGAAGTACTCGGCCAGGTCCCGGATGTGGAACTGGACGCCGCCCGGCACGTCCCAGGAGTAGGGGCAGACGATGCCGATCCTCACGAGGCGCCCTGCCCGTCGGCCGCCGCGGGGGCCTTGGCGGGGTCGAGGTCCTTCAGCCACAAGCGCTGGAGCATGTGCCAGTCCTCCGGGTGGTCGGCGATCCCCGTGGCGAAGGCATCGGCCAGCGCCTGTGTCATGACAGACGTCTTCTCGGCCCGGGTACCTGACTCGGGGACCACCACCGGCGGATGCACCCGGCCCTTCATGACGGGCGACTCGTCGTACCAGAGCGTCACCGGCAGCAGTCGTGCGCCGGTCTGCAGCGCCAGCAGGGCCGGCCCCGCGGGCATCCGGGCCGTATCGCCGAAGAAGTCGACCTCCACTCCGGAGGCGGACAGGTCGCGGTCGGCGACCAGGCAGACCAGGCCGCCGTCGCGCAGCCGCCGGGCCAGCGTGCCGAACGCCGTGCCGCCGCTGTGCGGCAGGACCTCCATGCCGAGGCCCTCGCGGTAGGCGACGAAACGGTCGTAGAGGGTCTCCGGCTTGAGGCGTTCGGCGACCGTGGTGAAGGGGATGCCCAGCTCGGTGGTGACCCAGGCACCCGCGAGGTCCCAGTTGGCCAGGTGCGGGAGGGCGAGCACCACGCCCTTGCCGGCGTCCATGCCGTCGGTGAGGTGGTGCAGGTCCTCGCCCGCGAAGCCGGACCTGATCCGCTCGGTGCTCCACGCGGGGAGACGGAAGGACTCCATCCAGTAGCGCAGGTACGAGCGCATGCCCGCGCGCGAGAGCGCGGCGAGCCGCTCGGGGCTCGCGTCCGGCACCACGCGCGCGTAGTTGCTCTCCAGGCGCCGTACGCCCGCGCCGCGCTGCTTCCAGGCGACGTCCGCGACCGTGCGGCCGAGCCGCACGGCGACCGGCTCGGGGAGCTTCCTCACGGTGCTCCAGCCGGCGCCGTACAGGCCGTCGGTCAGCCGGTCCCGAGCGCTCACTTGGCCGCCTCGGTGCCCTGGCTCTCCTGCGCGGCGGCGTCCGCCTCGGCGGCCTCCCGGCGGACCGTGACGACGCGCTGGATGAGCGTGACGAGGCTGCCGACGGCGACGATCCACAGGGCGATCGGCAGCAGGTACTGGATGCCCGGCACGCCGAACGCGTGCAGTCCCGCGAGACCGGCCGCGACCAGCGAGACGACGAGTCGTTCGGCGCGCTCGACCAGTCCGTTGACGGCGACCGGCAGGCCGATCGACTCGCCGCGCGCCTTGGTGTACGACACCACCTGGCCACTGGCCAGGCAGAAGATCGACACGGCGCACAGCGCGATGTCGTCGCCGCCGCCCGCGTACCAGAGGGCGAAGCCGCCGAAGATCGCGCCGTCGGCGACCCGGTCCAGCGTGGAGTCCAGGAAGGCGCCCCAGCGGCTGGAGCGGCCGAGCTGGCGGGCCATGTTGCCGTCGACGAGGTCGGAGAAAACGAAGAGCGTGATCACGACCGTGCCCCAGAAGAACTCACCCATGGGGTAGAAGACCAGCGCACCCGCGACCACACCGGCGGTGCCGATCAGCGTGACCGTGTCCGGGCTGACGCCCCGGCGGATGAGAAACGCGGCGAACGGTGTGAGGACACGCGTAAAAAATGCACGCGCGTACTTGTTCAGCATGGCCTTCCCGACGGTCGGTGTGGCCGCGGCCCCTGCTGGCCACCGGCTGGCCCATCGTAGCCACGCGCGCGCGGGGGCGACGGACGGGCACCCTGAGCCCCTGGTGGGCGGCCGGTGGGCGGCGGGATCGGGCCCGTCGTATGGACGCGGCGTGACGGGAGTGGAAAGCTCGAAGGACCGCGGGCGTCGCCGGAGCCGCCAGTGCACGCGGTCCCGCGTGTCCGCGCCCACAGTGACCTCACCGTGCACGGGAGGCAAGGACATGGGCGACAAGGCACACACCCGTCCCGGAGCCGCCGGAAGGGCTACGGCGGCCGACCATCCCACGTCCGTACGGAATGTGGTGCTGGTCGGCCACTCCGGATCGGGCAAGACGACTCTGGTGGAAGCTCTCGCGCTGACGGCGGGAGCACTGAACCGGGCGGGCCGCGTGGAGGACGGCGGCTGCGTCTCGGACTACGACGAGATGGAGCACCGGCAGCAGCGCTCCGTACAGCTCTCGCTGGTGCCGGTCGAATGGGACGGCATCAAGATCAATCTCCTGGACACTCCCGGGTACGCCGACTTCGTCGGTGAGCTGAGGGCCGGTCTGCGGGCGGCGGACGCGGCCCTCTTCGTCGTCTCGGCCTCCGACGGAGTGGACGGCTCGACCCGCATGGTGTGGGAGGAGTGCGCCGCCGTCGGCATGCCGCGCGCCATCGTGGTCACGCATCTGGAGGCCGCCCGCGCGGACTTCGAGGAGATGACGCGGATCTGCGCGGAGGCCTTCGGCGGGGACGATCCGGACGCCGTGCTGCCGCTGTACCTGCCGCTGCACGGGCCGCAGGCGCCCGACGGGCACGCACCCGTGACGGGACTCGTCGGGCTGCTGTCGCGGAAGCTGTACGACTACGCGTCCGGCGAGCGCGAGGAGTCCGAGCCGGGCGAGGAACAGTTGCCGTCGCTCGACGAGGCCCGCTCCATGCTGATCGAGGGGATCATCTCGGAGAGCGAGGACGAGACCCTCATGGAGCGCTATCTCGGCGGCGAGCAGGTGGACGTCAGGACACTCATCGAGGATCTGGAACGGGCCGTGGCGCGCGGGGTGTTCTTCCCCGTGCTGGCCGCCGCCCCCGCGGCCGAGGGAGCCCGGCAGGGGCTGGGCACGGTCGAACTGCTGGAGCTGGTCACGCGCGGCTTCCCGACCCCCTTGGAGCGCGAGGCGCCCCGGGTCACCACGCCCGACGGCGCTCCGCGCGAGCTGCGGATGTGCGATCCCGACGAGTCGCTGGTCGCGGAGGTCGTCAAGACGTCCTCCGACCCGTACGTGGGGCGGATCTCGCTGGTCCGCGTGTTCTCCGGCACCCTGCGCGCCGACCAGACGGTGCACGTCTCCGGGCACGGGCTGGCCGACCGCGGCCACGAGGACCACGACGTCGACGAGCGGATCGGCGCCCTGTCGACCCCCTTCGGCAAGCAGCAGCGGCCGGTCTCGCACGTGATCGCGGGCGACCTGGCGTGCGTGGCCAAGCTGAGCCGCGCGGAGACCGGGGACACGCTCTCGGCCAAGGACGACCCGTTGCTGATGGCGCCGTGGGAGATGCCGGACCCGCTGCTGCCGCTCGCCATCCAGGCGCACAGCAAGCCGGACGAGGACAAGCTCTCCCAGGGGCTTTCGCGGCTGGTCGCCGAGGACCCGACGATGCGCCTGGAGCAGAACCAGGACACGCACCAGGTGGTCCTGTGGTGCCTGGGCGAGGCCCACGCCGACGTGGCGCTGGAGCGGCTGCGCAGCCGCTACGGCGTCCAGGTCGACGTCGTTCCCCACCGGGTCTGCCTGCGGGAGACCTTCGGGGACCGGGCGGCCGGGCGCGGGCGGCACGTGAAGCAGTCCGGCGGGCACGGACAGTACGCCATCTGCGAGATCGAGGTGGAGCCGATGCCGGGCGGTTCGGGCATCGAGTTCGTGGACGAGGTGGTCGGCGGCGCGGTGCCCCGGCAGTTCATTCCGTCCGTCGAGAAGGGCGTCCGCGCGCAGGCCGCCAAGGGCGTCGTCGCGGGGCATCCGCTGATCGACGTGCGGGTCACGCTGCGGGACGGCAAGGCGCACTCGGTGGACTCCTCCGACGCCGCCTTCCAGACGGCCGGCGCGCTGGCGCTGCGGGAGGCCGCGGCCGAGGCGAGGATCCATCTGCTGGAGCCGGTGGCCGAGGTGAGCGTGCTGGTCGGCGACGACTACGTGGGCGCCGTGATGAGCGACCTGTCCGGACGGCGCGGCAAGGTGCTCGGCACCGAGCAGACGAGCGGCGGGCGGACCTTGATCAGGGCCGAGGTGCCGGAGATCGAGATCGGCCGGTACGCGGTGGACCTGCGCTCCCTGACGCACGGCACCGCGCGCTTCGGCCGCCGTTACGCGCGGCACGAACCGATGCCGCCGCAGATCGCGGAACGCCTCCGGGAGGAGCTGCGGGCGGCGTCCTAGGGGTGCGCGGCAGGGGGCCGGCGCGGACTCCTCCGCGCCGGCCGCGCGTTCAACTCCCGCCCGGAAGAGGCTCGTTACCGACCTGCCCGGTCCGGGCGCACAACGGCGCAAACCGCGCGCGCGGGGGCGCCTTTCGCCGTCCGGTGCCGCATGTCGGTGTCGGCGGATACGCTGATGACCTGATCAACAGGTGTGCCGGGCACGGAAGTCGGGAAGGCCGCAGGAGCGACAGTGGTGGCGATCGGGGGCGGGAATGACCGTTGACGGCGGTTACGCGGACTTCTTCGGACCGCAGGTGCCGCGTACGGACGACGGAGGCCAGACGGCCACCTTCGCGCTGGCCTCGGCCGCCTACCGGGACAGCGAGTTGGCGGAGATCAAGAAGGCCGACAACGAATGGCACCAGACGACCCTCAACGCGGGCCGGTCCTGGGCCACGATCTTCCGGCCCAACCTCGGCGAGGCCTTCTCCCGCGCGGTGGCCGACCGGATGCTGGGCAGCGGCCGCAAGCCCCTCATCCAGTCCTTCGGTGCCGAGCCGCAGGTGGTCGTCGAGCACTGCCTGGCGGCCAACGGCATCCGCAAGGCGCGCGACGCCCGGCTGTCCACGGTGATCGTGCTGTGCGGCCTGCTCTTCCTGCCCGGCATGCTGGTCTGGCTGCTCGGCTTCCAGATCCGCACCACCGTCGCCAAGGCGGAGAACAAACAGGCCGGGGCACTGGGCACCGCGGTGCTCGTGGCGATCGCCGCGCTGGCCGTGCTGTTCCTCGTCAAGATGCCCTTCTCCGGCTTCTGGGCCTGGTACGCGCGCGCCGCGGTCGTCCTGCCCGTCGTCGGCTGGTTCTGGGCCAAGCGGATCTGCGAGGGCACGGCGAGGGACCTGCGGGAGCGCTGGGACGGCCTCCTGTCGGGCAGCGGCGTCGGCGCCAAGGTCCCCGAGGCGGTGCCCAGCAACCCGGGTGAGACCGCGGCCGAGCAACTGCGCCAGTCACTGGCCAAGCTCGGCGCCGAGCAGCAGTCCAACTCGGTCTTCTACGCCGGCCCCAAGGGCATACTCGGGATGGGCACCCGCTGGGGCAGCTGGCAGCTCGCCGAGAACCTGGTGCCGGCCGACCCGGCCCGGGAGATCCACCCCTTCCGCAGCTGGGACGTCGTCCGGGCCATCCACGACCAGCTGCGCATGCTGGAGCGCGGCCCGCTCAACACCGGCGGCTTCACGAAGCCGTCCATACGGCACTGGGTCGTGACGCCCATCGGGGAGAACGCCAAGGCGGTGTCCCGTCCGGAGGGCACGGACGTCGAGGCGTACCAGGTCAAGTCGCACGCGATACAGGACATCTGCAACAAGCAGCAGTTCGGCGCCGGTGACCGGCACTACCTGGGCGTCCAGTGGACCCTGTGGGACGGCCAGCTGGTCATCACCATGCTGATCACGGTGACCGTGCTGCACGAGACGCTGCGCATCGAGGTCACCGGCCACGCCCTGGGCCCGGTGAACCCGCTGTTCACCACCAAGCCGGAGGCTCCCTCCAAGGAGGTCGCCAAGTCGTTCAAGCCGTGGGAGACGCGCAAGGTGATGCTCCCGCTGGTCACCGCGAACGAGGTCGTACGGCTCGCCGTCCGCGCCCCGCTCACCTGGTATCCGCCGCTGCTGAACTGGCTCGGCGGCACGATCGGCCTGCCGGAGCCGTTCGGGCTGCGCCACGCGTGGGCGGACCAGCCGTGGCGTCACCGCTTCATGGCCGACGACGCGTTGCGGGCGGCGGCGCCGGTGCTGCGGGTGGTGCACTCGTCGGCGATCAGGGTGCTGGAGGAGAACGGCGTGGACACGGAGAAGTTCGGGGCGCGGTCGGCGTTCCTCAGCACGGCGGTACAGGATCCGACGCCCGGGAAGGCGGATCTGTACAACGCGTAGGCCTCGCTACGTAGGCCAGGCCTCCGCCAGCATCTTGCGGGTGTCACCCAGGAGCTGGGGCAGGACCTTGGTGTGGCCAATCACGGGAAGGAAATTGGTGTCGCCGCCCCAGCGGGGCACCACATGCTGGTGCAGGTGAGCGGCGATGCCCGCGCCCGCCACCGTGCCCTGGTTCATGCCGATGTTGAAACCGTGGGCGCCGGACGCGGTGCGCAGGGCCGTCATCGCCTGCTTGGTGAGCTCGGCCAGCTCCGCGGTCTCCACGGCGTTCAGCTCGGTGTAGTCGGCGACGTGGCGGTACGGCACGACCATCAGGTGGCCGCCGTTGTAGGGGTACAGGTTGAGCACCGCGTAGACGTGCTCGCCGCGCCGGACGATCAGACCGTCCTCGTCGGACTTGGCCGGGATCGAGCAGAAGGGGCAGCCGTCGTCGGCTCCGGGGCCGCTCGGCTTGTTCTCGCCCTGGATGTAGGCCATCCGGTGGGGCGTCCACAGGCGCTGGAACGCGTCCGGCGTGCCCACTCCCAGCTGCTGCTCCGGCTCACTCGTCATGCGTGCAGCATATGGCGTCGGCGCCTGGAACCTGAAAGGGCCCCCGGGAGCTCCTCCCGGGGGCCGATCCCCGCGCTTGCGGGGATCAACAGCACCTTCGTGTGTCCGACAACTGGCATGAACGGACGGTCCCCGTACAGGCGGGGAGCACGTCACACCTGAATCCGGCGCTCCACGACATCAACGAGCTTCGCCAGCGCCTGGTCACGCGGAATGCCGTTCTCCTGCGACCCGTCGCGGTAGCGGAACGACACCGTACCTCCGTGCATGTCCTCGTCCCCGACGATGATCATGAACGGGACCTTCTGCTTCTGCTGCGTGCGGATCTTCTTCTGCATCCGGTCCGAGGAGGAATCCACGTCGACGCGCAGCCCCTTCCGCCGCGCCTCGGCCGCGAACTCCTCCAGGTACTGCACGTGAGCGTCACCCACCGGGATTCCCACCGCCTGCACCGGCGCCAGCCACGCCGGGAAGGCGCCCGCGTAGTGCTCCAGGAGCACCGCGAAGAAGCGCTCGATCGAGCCGAACAGCGCGCGGTGGATCATGACCGGACGCTGCTTGGCACCGTCCGCGCCGGTGTACTCCAGGTCGAAGCGCTCCGGCAGGTTGAAGTCGAGCTGGATGGTCGACATCTGCCAGGTGCGGCCGATGGCGTCCTTGGTCTGGACGGAGATCTTCGGGCCGTAGAAGGCGGCGCCGCCCGGGTCCGGGACCAGGGGCAGGCCCTGCTTCTCGGCGACCTGGCGGAGCGTCTCGGTGGCCTCTTCCCATGCCTCGTCGGAGCCGACGAACTTCTCCGGGTCCTTGGTGGACAGCTCCAGGTAGAAGTCGGTCAGGCCGTAGTCGCGCAGCAGGTTCAGCACGAAGGTGAGGGTCTTGTCGAGCTCCTCCGACATCTGCTCGCGGGTGCAGTAGATGTGCGCGTCGTCCTGGGTGAAGCCGCGGGCCCGGGTCAGGCCGTGCACGACGCCCGACTTCTCGTACCGGTACACGGTCCCGAACTCGAACAGGCGCAGCGGCAGTTCACGGTACGAGCGGCCGCGCGCGTCGAAGATCAGGTTGTGCATCGGGCAGTTCATGGGCTTGAGGTAGTAGTCCACGCCCTCGTCGAGCTGCATGGGCGGGTACATGCCGTCGGCGTACCAGTCCAGGTGGCCCGAGGTCTCGAAGAGCTTCCCCTTCGTCGCGTGCGGGGTGTAGACGAACTCGTACCCCTCCTCCTCGTGGCGGCGCCGCGAGTAGTCCTCCATGACCCGGCGGATCACACCGCCCTTGGGGTGGAAGACGGCGAGGCCGGAGCCGATCTGCTCCGGGACGGAGAACAGGTCCAGCTCGCTGCCGAGCTTGCGGTGGTCGCGCTTCTCGGCCTCGGCGAGGAACTCCAGGTGCGCCTTCAGCTCGTCCTTGGACGGCCAGGCGGTGCCGTAGATGCGCTGGAGCATCGGGTTCTTCTCGCTGCCGCGCCAGTAGGCGGCGGCGTTGCGCATCAGCTTGAACGCCGGGATGTTCCGGGTGGTGGGCAGGTGGGGACCGCGGCAGAGGTCCTTCCAGCACAGCTCGCCGGTCTTGGCGTCCAGGTTGTCGTAGATCGTCAGCTCGCCGGCGCCGACCTCGACGTCCGCGCCGTCGTCGTGGGACGCGGAGCCCTTGAGGCCGATCAGCTCCAGCTTGTACGGCTCGTCGGCGAGCTCCTCGCGGGCGGCGTCGTCGGTGACGACGCGGCGCGAGAAGCGCTGGCCGCGCTTCTGGATCTCCTGCATCTTCTTCTCGATGGCCTTGAGGTCATCGGGGTGGAAGGGCTTCTCGACGTCGAAGTCGTAGTAGAAGCCGTCCTTGACGGGCGGGCCGATGCCCAGCTTGGCCTCGGGGAACAGCTCCTGCACGGCCTGCGCCATGACGTGCGCGGTGGAGTGGCGCAGAATGGCCAGACCGTCCTCGGAGGAGATCTCGACACCCTCGACGGTCTCGCCGTCCTGGACCTCGTAGGCGAGGTCCTTCAGCTCACCGGACACGCGGGCGGCGACGATCGAGCGCTCGCCGGCGAAGAGCTCGGCGGCCGTCGTGCCCGTAGTCACCACGCGTTCTTCCCGCTCGGAATCGCGTTGGATGATCACACGGACGTCTGACACCGGTCTCTCCTGACTGAAGTGGGGCTGCGGCGCCATACCGGAGCGCACGCATGAGGGCGATCGTACCGACCACGGCCCGCTCACCGCGAAATCAGTCCCCGCGGTCGCCGTCGTCCTCGCCGTCCCCGCCGCAGGTCTCCTCGAAGAAGGCCGCCACCTCCACGTGCTCCTGGACCGCCTTCAGCAGCCGGTCCCGCTCCGCGTCGTCGACCTGTACGGGTGCGATCTCGCAGGCGCCGGTGAGCCGGCGGAATCCGCCCCGGCTCTCCAGCCGGCCGAGCACCCGCACCGGCAGCCCGACGAGATGGGCGTGCCCCGCGATCCGGTAGGCGTCCTCGTCCAGCGTGATCCGTACGTGCGGGACGTCGGCCCCGGCCAGCACCCGCAGCCGCACGGTGCCCGCGCCGCGCGGCCCGGGACGGCGCATGCGGACGACGGTGCCGGTGATCCGGAC
>NZ_RAIF01000006.1:1275454-1288126 GCF_003671715.1 Streptomyces sp. E2N166
GCCCTCCGTGCCGCGGACCAGGGCGACGAGGGCCTCGGTCAGCTCGTGGCTGACGCCCGCGGCGACGGCCGTGTCGAAGGCCTCCATGCCGCCGGTGGCCCGCCGGTAGTCGACGGCCTCGCGGGCGGCGTAGAGGGCGTGGTGGAGGCGTACGGCGAGGGGGCGGCCGGTGGTGACCGGCGCGAACGCGGTGAGCCGGCGGCCGCCGGGGGCGGGGCCGACCAGGACGTTCTCCAGGGCCTCGGCGGCGGCGCGCCGGTGCCGGGCGCCGTAGTAGCCCGCACGCGCGCGCGTGGCGAGCGCTGCGGCGAGCAGCATCCGGCGGGCGGCGGAGCGCAGCTGTTCCTCCACGGTCCAGGAGGCGGCGTCGCCGGGCCCGGCCGGTACGTCGCGACCCCAGCGGATCTCGTCGCTGGGCACGGCGAGGGAGAGGAGGATCTCGCGGGCGGCGGGCGTGCCGCTGCGGGACAGCGCGAGCAGTGCCTCGCCGAGCAGGTCTTCGCTGTCGGGGAAGGCGCGGCTGACGGGCACCAGCAGGCTGGTGGCACCGGCGGCCGGGCCGGGCGGGGTCCAGCGGCCGTAGCGGCCCGGGGCGCCACCGCGACGCCGCCACCCGTGCCGGTGGAGCAGGGCGGTCAGCACGGCCGGGTCGACGGTGCCGGACGCGGGCGGGCTGCCGTCGTCCCAGGCCGGGTCACCGGCGGTGTCGGCGGGGTGCGTCCGCACGGCGCGCAGGGGTTCGCCGGTCGGGCGGTGCGTCATGGTTTCCCTCCCGTCCCGACCCGCGTCATGATCTCGCACAGCGCCCGGTCGTCGAAGACCCGCGCGGTCGGTATCCGCACGGTGGTGCGCCGCCGGCCGGTGACCGGGTGTCCGGCGAGGTTGGTCCAGTAGCAGCAGTGCCTGAGATCGAGCCGGTCGTGCCCGGCCCGCAGCCACTGGTCCCGGGACCGGGGGACGATCATCACGACGAGGATCTTGTGCACCGAGACCGGGGTGCGGGCGAGCTTCGCCAGGTGGTCGTTGTCCAGCGTGAAGGAGAAGAAGCCGCCGGGTGGTCCGGGCGGGATCTGGTACGTCGCCTTGAGCTGCACCTTGATGGTGACCTCGTCGTCGACCGTGTGCCCGGGGGCGCTGTGGCTGACGTGCCAGTCGATGCCGTTGTCCGGGAAGGGCTGGGAGAGCGAGCAGCCCGCCGCCGCGGCGACCGCGTGGAGGTAGCCGACCTGCAAGGTCTCCATGCAGGCGGTGGTGGCGAGAGAGCCGCGAGAGGGCGCCGTGCGCTCGGGCAGCAGCCCGCCCCGTTCGGGCTGCGCTATGGCCATGGCCAACAGCCTTCCAGAACTGGTGTATCCCCACTGCGGGTCGCTGAACTGCGACGACCCGTACTCCTGTTGTGTCCTTCCGGCGTACGCCGCAAACAGCCCGGGTATCACCGGATCGGGACAGAGGACGGCGCGTCAGCTGCCGTACCCGGACGAGGAGTTGAGTGCCCTATGACGAGCTGGTTCGAGGGGCCGCTGGCCGCCTTCGACACGGAGACGACGGGTGTCGACGTCGAGACCGACCGGATCGTGTCGGCGGCCCTCGTCGTGCAGGACGCCCCTGGGCTGAGGCCGCGCGTGACCCGGTGGCTGGTGAACCCGGGTGTGCCGGTGCCCGAGGCGGCGACCGCTGTGCACGGGCTGACGGAGGAGCATGTGCGGCGCCACGGCCGTTGGCCGGCGCCGGTGATGTACGAGATAGCGGAGGCGCTGGCCGAGCAGGCCCGCGCCGGGCGTCCGCTCGTGGTGATGAACGCGCCGTTCGACCTGACGCTGCTGGACCGGGAGTTGCGCCGGCACCGCGCCTCCTCCCTGGGCCGCTGGGTGGAGCGGACGTCGCTGCACGTCCTCGATCCGCGCGTGCTCGACAAACACCTGGACCGGTACCGCAAGGGCCGCCGCACCCTCACCGACCTGTGTGTCCACTACGGCGTCGAGCTGGCGGACGCGCACGACGCGGCGGCCGACGCGCAGGCCGCGCTGGAGGTCGTACGGGCGGTGGGGCGCCGCTTCCCGGGGCGGCTGGAACGCCTGTCCGCCGCGGAGCTGCACACGCTCCAGGCCGTCTGGCACGCGGGGCAGGCGCGGGGGCTGCAGGCGTGGTTCGCGCTCAACGGCGCCGAGGAGGCGGTGGACCCGGCCTGGCCGCTGCGGCCGGACCTGCCGGCGGCGGCGTGAGCGAACCACTCCGGCCGCGAGCAACGCCGGGCACGGAGGTGTGGGTGGCGGAGCCCTCACTTCGCGCGGCGAAGCCGCGCAGAACACGACGAGAGCGACGTGATCCGCGTTGTCTGCGGAAACACGTCGCTCTCGCGAACGTGGGCGATACTGGGTTCGAACCAGTGACCTCTTCGGTGTGAACGAAGCGCTCTCCCACTGAGCTAATCGCCCGGGAACGCACTGAACAATACAGGGCCCGGCGCGTTTCCTTCAAACCGCTTGGTGACCGCCTTCCAGGTGGGCGGCCAGTCCGCGCCGCCCCGCCCGCATCATCAGACGGTGGTTGGCCCGGAACAGGGGCCGTCCCGGCACGGCGAGGCGGCGCAACAGCGGCTTGCGTACGTCGACCTCCTGGTCGTAGCGGACGAGCGCGCCGGTGCCGCGCGGGGCGACCGTCCAGCGCGCCCAGCCCTCCATGTCGCCGGACATGGCGACCTCCAGCACCCCCGCGCCCGCGTCACGCCGGCCTTCGCGCAGGGTCGCGGTCAGGTCGTACGGGAGGAGTGAGCGGAACCGGACGACCCCGCTGGTGTCGTCGAGCCGGGTGACCTGGCGCACCTGGGGCCACCAGCGGGGATAGTCCTCGATCCGTTCCAGCGCGCGGTAGACGTCCGGGGCGGGCGCGGGCAGGGCCCACAGGCTGAGGAATCGGTAATGGTTCCAGTCCACCCGTGGAGTGTGCCCGGGCCCGCCCCCGTCACGTGCCGGTTACGGCATCCTGTCGCCCAGAAGTGCCAGGTTCTCGATGGCGGCGAGGCCGTAGAGCGCGGTGTCGTTGGTGGACACCCAGCTCGCCTCGCTGCCCGGCACCAGCGCGACCGGGCCGCTCAGCTTCTCCGTCTTCCAGGGGGCCGACTCCTTGTAGCCGTCGGAGTCGTAGAACTTCTGCCACGCGCGCGTGGCGAGCTTCTCGTCCCCGGTCTGTACGGCCGCGTAGGCGTCGAGGCGCGAGTGGCCCTGGAAGAGGATGAGGCTGCCGAAGTTGCTGCCGTACCGTGCCGCCTGTTCGGCCTTGGAGGCGTTGAAGTAGCGGCAGTAGTCGTAGTACGCCTCGTTGAACTCCGGCATGTCGACGAGGTCGATGAGTTCGGCGCACAGTTCGTTCAGGCCGAAGACCGCCGACAGGTGGGAGACCTCGACCTTCGGGGTCTCGGCGACGGCGAACCTCCCGGTGTCCAGGTCGTACAGGCCGCTGCCCTGGACGAAGCCGTTGGGCTGGGCGGCGATGGTCTCCATGGTGGACAGGACGCGGGCCTTGGCCTTCTCCCACTTGGGGCCCTTGCGTTCCCACTCGGTCAGCCACGCCGAGACCAGACCGCTCCAGTCGGTGCCGAAGCCGACCGACAGGGCGTGGCGGTCGGGGGTGTACGGCTCGGTGCGGATCTTGCGGAGCGGGTCGAGGGCGAGGAAGGTCTCGTCGGAGTCGACGTTGGCGTGCATGAGGTCGCCGACGCGTTCGTCGGCGGTGAGGAAGTAGTAGTAGCGCCGGTAGGTGGTGTTGGCGATGCGCTGCTGCTTGGCGCTGTCGGCGTAGTGCTGGACTCCGTGCCGGGTGCCGAGGCCGGCCCATTCGCCGAGGTGGTAGACGTCGACCTCGCCGGTGTGCCGGGTCATGGCCTCGGCGAAGCGGAAGATGTCGGCACGGCCGGAGCGCAGGTAGGCGTACCAGAGCCAGAGGTCCGGGGAGAGTTCGGAGTTGTCCCAGGCATAGCCGCCGATGTCGTAGCGCCACTGGTGCCGGGCGGTGTCGTAGGTGTGCATGATGTCGCCGTAGTCCCAGAAGCCGTACCAGCGGCGCTGCTCCACCTGATCCTTGTAGAAGGTGAAGAGGAAGTCGAGGTGGTCCTCGATCTTCGCCTTGGCGGGTGTGGAGCGGTCGGGCTCGGAGTAGAGGCCGGGGCCGAAGACCTTGGACTTGATGAGCTGCCCCGGCGGTGCGGCCAGCTGGGGCAGTACGCGCACGGCCTCGACCTGTTCGGCGAGTGTCTCGGCGCTCGGGGTGGCGGCGTTGGCCCAGAAAAGCAGCTCCGAGGTGCGGGCGATGCCGTAGGGGGTGCCGAAGCCGGGCTCGTAGTCCTCGTAGGTGATGTTGAGGCCTTCGATCTGCTCGGGGAAGGTGTCCTGCCCCATGCCGTCGTGGTAGAAGCGCAAATCCATGGGCTGGGCCTCGGGCGACCAGAGCCAGAGGGTGACCTCGGCCTCGTCGGTCTGGGCGTCGCGGATGTCGAGCTGGGCGGGGTGCTTCTCCCAGAAGTCGCGCAGGCCGAAGGAGAGTCCGCCGCTCGTCCCGCCGACGTAGCCGAAGCCGGAGGCGCGCCGGCCACCGCCCGCGCCGATCCAGCCGTGGCCCTTCTTGGTGCGCTTGCGCAGGGAGAAGCCGTCGGCGGAGAGCTGGGAGAGGGTGTAGTCGCCCCACTCGGGGATGTACTTCAGACGGGTGGTGACGCGCTGGTCCCAGGTGGCCGGGTCGGGCAGCCCCTCCCCCGCGAACTGCGCCGCCTGCACGGCCGCGCCGGGGTCGCGGCGCAGGCCGGTGATGCCCTTGACCGCCTCGCGCAGCAGGCCGGTGCCCTCGCCGCCGATGCGGATGTGCCGGTCGTAGGACTCGTCGCGCATCGGGACGGTGAAGCGGACGCCGAGGCCGCGGATGAAGTCGCCGCTCGCCTTGCCGGGCTCCTGCTTCCCGTCGAACGTGATGGTGTGCACCATGCGGAAGGAGTCGGCGCCCGCGTAGAAGTACAGGCGGATGGAGAAGGGCAGCCAGCCGCGGTGGCCCTTGCGGTGCTTGCCGTCGATGCGGACGACGGCGCGGACCGGGCCGTCCTGCTCGACCTTCACCTCGTCGACGGCGCCGTCGAAGCGCTCGTACTTCACGGTGCCCTGGTCGCCGTCCTCGATCTCGGGCTGGCGCAGCAGGACCAGACGGCCGTTCTTCGCGATCTCGGTGGAACCTCTGGTGACCGACTTGATCAGGGTCGATCCGGACTTGCCGATTCTCGCGGTGATGACTCCGGTCGATATGTCGATGGTGCCGCCGCGCCGGTCGACGGTGACCTGCTTCGCGGGCGCGGCGGGGGTGCCGGCGGTCAGGGTGAGTTCGCCGTCGCCGGAGCCGACGGCGTGCGCGGTCCACTTGAGGGAGCCGTCCGGCCAGTAGGCGAGGGGCCAGGACTGGGTGGGTACGGCCTTGCCGTCCGCGTCCGTGACGGCGAAGGACTGGTCCTGCCGGTAGGTGCCCTTGGGCCACGGGACGCCGACGGTGGAGCCGGGGGCGGCGCCCAGGCCGCCGTCCTCCAGCCAGGTCAGGGTGACGGGGTCGGCGCCGGCGTCCTTGGCGGCGGGCGCGGCCTGGGCGTCCTTCGCGCCCAGCGCCCAGCTGAACTGGGCGGCGGCTCCGGCGACGGCGGCCGCCTTGAGGAGGGACCTGCGGGGGATGGGGGACATGGCCTTTCCTTTCCTTTCCGTTCCGTGCGGGACGGGGCGGGTGCAGGGGGTGTCAAGGGCATGGCGCTGTGTGCGAGTGGCGTCTGTCACGGGCATGGCGGAGATGGGTGTGGCGCCGGGACGCCGGCCCTGGGGGCGGAGGCGCCGTCGTCAGCGGCGCCGGTAGCGCTCCTCCACGGCGACGGCCGCCGCAGCCACGGCACCGAGGACGGCGACCGCCAGCGGCGCGCTGAACCAGGCCGAGCAGGCCACGACGGCCAGCCCGCCGACGATCAGGAAGGAACCCGCGGGGTCGAGCACGGTGCGGCGCCCGGCCTGCGCGAGCAGCGACCGCCAGGAGGCGCCGGGCCGCCAGGCCGCCGCCGCGCGCAGCCCGGCGACGGCCGCGCCGATCAGGGCGAGGACCCCGACGGCGCCCACCACGGGACCACCCGGCAGACCGTTGCGTACGGCCTGCACGTCCACCCAGACCGCGGCCAGGGCGGCCCACCCGGCGAGCCCGACGAGCCAGCCGCGGCGCACCGCCGCCCGGAAGTCGGCCGTGAACTCCCGCCAGCCGCCGCGCTCGTGGGCCAGTCGGCGCCCGAGATGCCGCGCGCCGGCCGCGAACGCGGCGGGGTAGGTGACCAGCGGCAGCGAGGCCACCGCGATCCACACCCCGGTGAGCAGGCACTCGGCGAACAGGGCGAATCCCTCGGCGAACCGTGACTCCCCCCGCTCCGTGTGGGCCTTGGCGCGTGCGTCGGTCACGATCGGTTCACCTCAGCCCTTCAGACCGGACGTCGCCATGCCGTCGATCAGATAGCGCTGGAAGGCCAGGAAGAAGGCGAGGACGGGCAGCAGCGCGACGAGCGACATGGCGATCATGCCGCCGTAGTTCGCGAGCCCTTCCTGGTCCACGAACATCTTCAGGCCGAGGGAGACGGTGTACTTGCCTGGCTCGTTGAGGTAGATCAGCGGGCCCATGAAGTCGTTCCACGAGTTGATGAAGGTGAAGATCGCGCTGGTGATCAGGGCCGGACGGCACAGCGGGAGCACGATCGACCAGTAGATGCGGAAGTGCCCGCAGCCGTCGAGGCGGGCCGCCTCGTCGAGTTCCCTGGGCAGGTTCCGCATGAACTGCACCATCAGGAAGACGAAGAACGCCTCCGTGGCCAGGTACTTCCCCAGCAGCAGCGGGGTGTACGTGTTGATCATGTCCATGTTGCGGAACAGCACGTACTGCGGGATCAGCAGCACGTGGTACGGCAGCAGCAGTGTGCCGATCATCAGCGTGAACAGCAGATTGCGGCCGGCGAACCGGATCTTCGCGAAGGCGTAGGCGGTCAGTGAGCAGGACACCACGATCCCGATCACCGAACCGACCGCGAGGAGGAGCGAGTTGAAGAAGAACGTGGAGATCGAGATGTCCGCGATGCCGTCTGTGAGGCTCGTGTAGTTGGAGAGGATCGGGTCACCCGGGAAGAGGTCCAGGCTGCCGACGATGTCTCCGCTCTCCTTGAAGGAGCCGCCGATCACCCAGATCACCGGGTAAAGGATCACCGCGAGGATCGCCAGCGACCCGAGATGCCAGGCGAGCGAGCCCGGGAGCCTGCGCCGCAGGGCCCCCTTCGCGGACGGGGCGGGCGTGACGTCGGTGGCCTGCGCGCTCATCGGCCGCCCTCCTCGTAGTGCACCCAGCGCTTCTGGGACCAGAACAGCACCGCGGTGACCAGGGCGACCGCGACCAGCAGCATCCAGGCCATGGCGGAGGCCAGGCCCATGCGGCTGTTCTCGAAGCCCTGGACGTACAGATAGCAGGTGTAGACCATCGTGCCGTCCGCGGGACCGCAGGCGTTGCCTCCGGCGCCGCCGCCGACGATGTAGGCCGAGCTGAAGATCTGGAACGAGTGGATGGTCTCCAGCAGGACGTTGAAGAAGAGGACCGGGGAGATCATCGGCAGCGTGATGTTCCAGAACTGCCGGAGCTTGCCCGCCCCGTCGACGTCGGCCGCCTCGTACAGCTCGCGCGGCACCTGCTTGAGGCCGGCCAGGAAGATGACCATGGGGGCACCGAACTGCCATACGGTCAGGGCCACCAGGCTGTAGATGATCAGGTCCGGGTCGCCGGTCCAGCCGCCCGCGTCGATCCCGAAGAGCCGCTGCGTACGGTCGACGACCGCGTCGTCCGAGAAGATCGCCTTCCACACGATGGCGACGGACACGCTCGCGCCGATCAGTGAGGGCGCGTAGAAGGCGGCCCGGTAGAAGGCCTGTCCACGCCGCTTCTGCGCCAGCAGCAGCGCGACGCCGAGCGCCGCGACCAGCTTGATCGGGGTGCCGACGACGACGTACCAGAGGGTGACCTGAACCGAGTGGCGCCAGCGCGGGTCGCCGAACATCTCGGAGAAGTTGTCCAGGCCGATCCACCGGGGGGCGTCGAACAGGTTGTAGTCGGTGAACGCGAAGTAGAGCGAGGCCACCATCGGTCCCGCCGTCAGCAGCAGGAAACCGGCGATCCAGGGGGACATGAAGAGGTAGCCGGCCAGGTTCTCCCGGCGGCCCCGCCGCTTCAGCTCGGCGGGGCGCGGGGGCTTCACCGGACCGTGCCGCGGCTCGGAGTCCGTGGCCGGGCCCTCCATCGCAGGGGCGTGTGTCACTGCGTTCCCCATCAGCCGGCGAGAGCCGTCTTCGACTCGGAGAAGAACTGCTTCACGGCGTCCTCGACGGACCGCTCGCCGAGCGCCATCTCCTCGGCGATGC
Source organism: Streptomyces sp. E2N166 (assembly GCF_003671715.1). Classification (GTDB taxonomy): domain Bacteria; phylum Actinomycetota; class Actinomycetes; order Streptomycetales; family Streptomycetaceae; genus Streptomyces; species Streptomyces thinghirensis. Next base: position 1,283,905 of record NZ_RAIF01000006.1, read on the forward strand.
GCAGGAAGGCGGCCTCGCAGATGTCGGCACCGTTCGGGTGCGGGGTGATCTGCTCCAGGACGCCCGCCTCGACGAGGGAGGCCTCGTAGGCGGCGATCGCCTTGTTGACCGGGTCGGTCGGCTGGTACGCGTCGTACTGGGCCTGCGTCGTCGGCACGCCCCGGTCGTAGCCCATGATCTTGGCGACCTCGGGGTCGTGGACCATGAAGTCGATGAACTGGGCGACTTCCTTGGGGTGCTCGGTGCGCTTGTAGGCACTGAGCATCAGCGAGCCGAGGTACTGGCCGGTGCGCTTGCCGTCCGTGGTGGGGATCGGTGCGAGACCGTACTCGCTCTTGCCCTCGGAGGTGTAGCGGACGGTGAAGTTGTCCCAGGTGAACTCGCTGCCGGCGAGCTCCGCGGAGAGCGCCGACTTGGGCTTGATCTGGGCGACCTTCTTGGGGTCGGCGAACAGGCCGGACTTCACGCCCTTCTCCGCCTTCGTCCACCAGGCCGTCAGGTCGGCCTCGGAGAAGCCGAGCCCGTCCTCGGTGAAGAAGGCCTTGCCGTTCTGCCGCAGGTACAGGTCGTAGAGGTACATCACGCCGTACATGCCGCTGTCCCCGGCGCGGCCGGTCCTGTCCCGGATCCGCGTCATCGCCTCGTCGAAATCGTCCCAGGTCCAGCCCTGTTCGGGCTTGCTGCCGGCCCGGGTGTGGACGGGCTTGTCGATGACGAGGGCCATGGAGTTCGAGCCGACGGGCACGCCGAGGAGTTTCCCGTCGATCTCGCCGAACTTCTCCAGACCCGCCCGGAAGCCGTCCATGGAGAGGTTTCCCGCCTCGGTCTGCTCACTCAGGTCGAGCAGGACATTCTTCGCGTCGTATTTGCGGAGAAAACCGATGGCATTCTGGAAGACGTCCGGCGGATTCCCGCCGGAGGCTTGGGTGTTGAACTTCTTCCAGAAGTCGGTGTACGGCTGGAAGTCGGTCTTGACCTTGATCTTCGGGTACTTCTTCTCGAAGAGCGCAATGGTCTTGTTGATGCGTTCGGCCCGGTCCTCGGCGCCCCACCATGAGTAACGGATCGTCACCGTTCCGTCTCCCGAGCCGCTGCCGCCGCCGCACGCGGTGGCAGTCGCACCCAGCCCCGCGACGGCCAGCGAGGCCCCCGCCGCTTTGAGGATCGTGCGCCTCCCGGTCCGCTTCTCCGCATTCCCGTCCTGCTGCATACGAGCCTCCTCGCGACGTCGCGTCCGCCTCATGAATCGTTTCAAGTAAGCGCTTGCTGGCACAAGTTACGGAGGGCCCGGGAGCGCGTCAATGATTCGGACAGGAATTCATGGGCGCGGGGCACGGACAGCGCGGACGGCCATCCCGGCCGCACGGCCGGCGGCACCGGAAAAGGCCGAGGTCCGCGCGGTGTGGCCGACGGACCGAACACCGATGGGCCCGCCGGGGCCGGCGACACGGAAGGTCACGGTTGGGTGAAGACAGCTGGAAGCGGAACGGGCGGCACGGCCGACCCGGGACGCACCGCACGTGACGCTCGGGCACGCCTCGGATCCCCGGGCTCACGCACGACAGAACGGCCCGGCTCACCATGGTGAGCCGGGCCGCCTCATGATCCGGTGGGCGATACTGGGTTCGAACCAGTGACCTCTTCGGTGTGAACGAAGCGCTCTCCCACTGAGCTAATCGCCCGGACGCAGGGAGAACATTACCCCATGTCAGGGGGTGCCTGTGACCAGCGGGGGCCGGTTCACCGCGCCCCGCCGCGGATCACTGGTCCTGGATCTTCCAGGGCATCTCGAGCCCGAACCTGTAGAGGTAGATCCCCGCCAGCACGGCCACGATCACCACGCCGATCGAGGTCAGGATGATGTTCCGGCGCCGCACCTTGGGATCGAGGGCGCGCTGCGCCGCCTCCGTGACCTTGCGCTTGGTCCAGCGCAGCACCAGCTGGGCCCAGACGAACTCGGTCGCCCAGATCGCCATGCCGCCGAAGATCACGACCCAGCCCGGTCCGGGCAGCACCAGCATGGCGACGCCGGCCACCACGACCGCGAGGCCGACGACGAAGACGCCGACCTGCCAGCTCAGGTGGAGGGCGCGGCGCGCCCTGATGAATTCCGGTGCCCGTGAGCCCAGCGCGCGGTCGGCCGCGGCCTCGTCCGTCCCCGTACGGTCTTCCGCCACGACTGCCTCGCCGGGCGTGTTACTCCCCGTGTTCATACAGCCAAACACTACCGGAGCGAAACCTGTCACCGGAATGGGCGCACGACCCGAACGATCACTCGGCCGGAAGAGTTACGTAAACGCACGCAAAACACTCAGAGGGGTTTACAACGGCACCGTAGGTGGCATGTCGATTTCGCCGACGTGCGAATCCCCGAGCGCACACTGAGCGAAAGGCCCTGGCGCTTATGAACACCACGGTCAGCTGCGAGCTGCACCTGCGCCTCGTTGTGTCGAGCGAGTCCTCCCTGCCTGTCCCCGCAGGCCTGCGGTACGACACGGCCGACCCCTACGCCGTGCACGCCACCTTCCACACCGGAGCCGAGGAAACCGTCGAGTGGGTGTTCGCCCGCGACCTCCTCGCCGAAGGTCTCCACCGCCCCACCGGCACCGGCGACGTCCGTGTCTGGCCGTCCCGCAGTCATGGCCAGGGCGTCGTGTGCATCGCCCTGAGCTCCCCGGAGGGCGAGGCACTGCTCGAGGCCCCGGCACGGGCCCTGGAGTCCTTCCTGAAGCGCACAGACGCCGCCGTGCCGCCCGGCACGGAACACCGGCACTTCGACCTCGACCAGGAGCTCTCGCACATCCTGGCGGAAAGCTAGGGCGAGACACCGTGAAGCCGCCCGTCGCCGTCGACTCGGGGTGACGGCACGGGCCCGGACAACCGCATACGGCACACACCGGCGTCGTCGCCGCGGATCTCCGCGGGGGCGGCGCCGGTGCGCTGCGGCGGCGGGGCCCGCACGGCCGGACGCCTCGCGCCGCCTCCTGGCGCTCCCGCCGCCTCCTGCCGACCCCTGCCGCTCTGCCGCCCTCCCCGGGAACGAAGGCTGTCCGGTCGGCGTTGTACCGGCAACCGACGGCCGGGACCGCGATCGGAGCCGGTTGGCCCGCCGCGTGAGCCACTACCATCGGCCAGCATCGGCGGGCGCCCGCCCGACCCCAGGCCAGGGAGCGAAATGTGCTGATCACCCACGACACCCGGTGCGCCCTCGACACCGTGGTGGATCTGGTGAACACCGTGCCGGAGGACGAATCGGCGCCGGACGGGCTGCCGGATGCCGCGGCCCTCCAGGAATTTGTGGGAACGCACGAAATCAGCGACGTCGGCGTGCTCTCGGAGCTCGACCTCTCGGCGGTGCGCAAGATCCGCGACCGGTTCGCGGCGGTCTTCGCGGCCCCCGAGGCCCGGACCGCGGCGGGACTGATCAACGATCTGGTCGCCGCCGCCGGAACCACGCCCCGGCTCACCGACCACGACGGCTACGACTGGCACATCCACTACTTCGCGCCCGGCGCCTCCGTCGCGGACCACCTGGCCGCCGACTGCGGAATGGCGCTGGCGTTCTTCGTCGTCGCGGGGGAGCAGGAGCGGCTGCGGCGGTGCGAGGCGCCCGACTGCCGGCGCGCCTTCGTCGACCTGTCCCGGAACCGCTCGCGGCGGTACTGCGACAGCCGCACGTGCGGAAACCGCTTGCACGTGGCCGCGTACCGGGCACGGCGCAAGGAGGCGGCGGGCTGACACCGCCGTTCCCGGCCGGCGGAGCCACCGATGCGTTGGCCGACGCGATCCCCGGCGGGTGGCGCCGGGGAACGCGGGTACGGCTCACAGCAACAGCAGATCGTGCAACGAAGCCATGAGCAGCAGACACCCGATCACCGCAAGGAAGATCATGAGCGGTGGCTGGGAAAGGGCGAAGAGGCAGCCGCGCGGTTCGCTGTGCGCCCGCGCGGTTTCGCTCTGTCTCGGGTCCAGCTGGGGATCCAGCTGAGTGGTGTCCGGCATCTCGCCGCGATGATGACGCAGTACGCGGGGTCCACGCGATCAACACGCCCGTGAGGACCGGGAGTTCGTTGAATGTCGCAATGTCCGGTCAGATCTTGATCATTCCGGAGCACGCTCTGACGGCCTGGGACCGCTGTGTCGATTCAGTCCGGGACGCCGGTCGGCCGGTCGCCGGTCGGCCGGCGGTCAGATCCCGTGCTTCTTCAGGATCGCCTCGATG
>NZ_RAIF01000006.1:1288376-1292984 GCF_003671715.1 Streptomyces sp. E2N166
CCAGGGAGGGCTCCGAGGCCGCCGGGGCGACCGCGTCGCGCTGTGCGGCGGCGCGGGCCTCCTTGCGCTCCTTGCGGGTGCCGCCGCGGCGGCGCTCCACGGTGCGCGTGGTCATGAACAGCACCCAGGACACACCCAGCACCGCGAAGCCGGCCCAGGCCACCGGGCTGAAGGCCGTGTCGGCCAGCCACTCGACGAGCCCGGTCATCACCAGGCCGATCGGGACGAGGGAGTAGGCGGCGATGCGGGTCGCGGTGAGGAAGCGCCTGCGGTACGCGGTGATCGCCGCGATGCCCAGGCCTGCCGCGGACACCGCGGAGCAGACGGTCTCGGCAATCATCCGGTCCTCCAGGCTGGGCTCGGTCGGGCATGAGTACTTCTGTCCCTTCCATCCTGCACCGTCCGGGCGCCTTGGTGCCATGCTCAGGCCCGAGATCAGGGAGATCTAGGGGTCGGCTCCTCCCCAGGTGCCGGTGGCCGTCTACGAGGGCGGTCGGGGTGCCGTCCCGCCGGCTGGGAGAATGTCAGCATGAGCGACTCCTCCCCCGCCCGTCCCGCGCCCGTCCTCGACGTCTGGTGCGAGCTCCAGTGCCCGGACTGCCACACCGCCCTGGACGACCTCCGCGCCCTGCGCGCCCGCTACGGCGACCGTCTGGAGCTGCGGCTTCGGCACTTCCCTCTGGAGAAGCACAAGCACTCCTTCGCCGCCGCCCAGGCCGCCGAGGAGGCCGTCGCCCAGGGCCGGGGGTGGCCGTACGCCGAGGCCGTGCTGGGCCGGGTGGCGGAGCTGGATCGCAAGGGAGAGCCCTTCCTGGTGGAGGTCGCCCGGGAACTGGGACTGGACGCCGAGGAGTTCGACACCGCGCTGATCGACGGCCGGCACATCCTGATCGTCGACGCCGACCAGGCCGAGGGCAAGGCGATCGGCGTGACCGGCACCCCCACGTACGTGATCGGCGGTGAGCGCCTCGACGGCGGCAAGAGCCAGGAGGGGCTGCGCGAGCGCGTCGAGGAGATCGCGGACCGGCTGCTGGCCGGACAGCGGGACTGATCCGGCAACGCTCCCCTCGGCCCGCCCCACCCGCTCCCGCCCGCTGTCAGAGCAGCGGTTTGTAGAAGCTGTACCGCGTCGTCCCGTAGTCGAGCGACTCGTAGAGGCGCTCGGCCGCGGTGTTCCCCGCGAAGACGTTGAGCCCGATCAGGGGTCGGCCCGCGGCGATCGCCTGCGCCTCGGCCAGCAGCATCAGCGTACGGCCGTGTCCCCGGCCCCGGTGGGCCGCGTCGGCCTCGACGTCGAAGACGAAGGCCCGGCCCTCGTACAGCGCCAGCCACAGGACGCCGACCCGTGTTCCCTCGTGCTCCAGGACGCTGAACAGCATGTTCTCCGTGTCCAGCCCCTGCGGCAGCAGCATCTCGTGATCGCTGCGCGCCTTCTCGCGAGCCTCCGCCTCGGGCATTCCCCGCTCGATCCAGGTCCGGGCGTACTGCTCCGACTCGTAGGCCTGCCAGACGTCGAACTCTTCCCGTGCCATGGGCCGCGCCCGGCTGTCCGCGGGCAGGGCGGGCGGGGTGTCGCCGAGCTGCTTGGTCATGCCGCGGGTGCGCAGGACGTAGCCGAGCGCGGCGGTGAGCCGCAGACCCGCCACGGCGTCGGGGCCGACGCTCGCCTCGATCTGCCCGCAGCCCCAGCCCCGGGCGATCTCCTCGGCCGCGAGGGCGGCCACCGTGCCCCGGCCGCGCCGGCGGTCCGGCTCGTCGATGCGCAGCTTGTGGATCACGGCCACCGAGTCACCGAAGGCCTTCGACGTGCCGAGGTGTACCGCGCCGACGGGACGGCTGTTCACGCACACCTGGTAGTGGCGTGAACGCGTTCCGTCGGCGGCGCGCTGAAGCGGCTCGGTCGGCCGCAGGGTGGTGGTCATCACGGGTGTTCTACCCGCCGGAGGTGCGAAGCGCAGCCGAATATCCGCGCCTACGGGTCCAGGTCGTCCCCGGACCGCTCCTCGAAGATCCGCATGGCCTTCGCGGTCACCGGTCCCGGGGCGGCGGGCAGTTCGCGGTCGTCGACGCGGTGCACGGCCTGCACGTCCCGCAGCGTGGAGGTCAGGAAGACCTCGTCGGCGCGGTCCATGACGTCCAGCGGCAGGTCGGTCTCACGGGCGCCGGTCCACTCGACGGCCAGGGCACGGGTGATTCCGGCGAGGCAGCCGGAGGCTACCGGCGGGGTGTGGATCTCGCCGTCGAGGACGACGAAGACGTTCGACCCCGTGCCCTCGCACAGCTGCCCCACCGTGTTGCCGAACAGCGCCTCCGAGGCGCCCCTTTCACGGGCGCGGGCGAGGGCGACGACGTTCTCGGCGTAGGAGGTGGTCTTCAGGCCGGTGAGCGCGCCGCGCTCGTTGCGGGTCCAGGGCACCGTGATGACGGCCGTGGAGTCGGGGCGGCGGCCGGTCTCACCGAGGGCGACGACGAGGGTCGGGCCGTGCTCGCCGCGGTCGGAGCCGAGCGGGCCGTGGCCGCCGGTGTAGGTGACGCGCAGCCGGCCCAGCGGCATGGGGTTGGCTTCGAGGACGGCGGCGCAGGCGTGGCGCACCTCGTCGAGATCGGGATCGGGCAGACCCAGGCCGCGCGCCGAACGGGCCAGCCGGTCCAGGTGCCGGGTCAGCGCGAACGGCCTGCCGGCCACCGCCTTCACCGTCTCGAAGATGCCGTCGCCCACGGTCAGTCCGTGGTCGAGGACGGAGACGCGGGCGGACTCGATGTCCTGCAGCCCGCCGTCGAGCCAGATCTTCACGTCAGTAGCGCCTCTCCGCTTCCGGTCACCTCGTACGCACCCGACGCTACCGCGAGCAGCCGGGACGCCTTGAGTTCGGTCTCCCGCCACTCCCCCTCGGGATCGGAGCCCCAGGTGATGCCGGCGCCGGTGCCGAAGCGCAGCAGTCCCGCGGCTCGGTCGATCCAGAAGGTGCGGATGCCGACGGCCAGCTCGCCGGTCCCCCGGTCGGCGTCGACCCAGCCGATGCCCCCGCAGTACGGCCCCCGGGGCGCGGTCTCCAGCGCGTCGATGATCCGCAGGGCGCTCGACTTGGGCGCGCCGGTGACGGACCCGGGCGGGAAGGCCGCGCCGAGCAGCTCCGGCCAGCCGGCGCCGGCGCGCAGCTCGCCGCGTACCGACGAGACCAGGTGTACGAGACCGGGGTGCTTCTCGACGGCGCACAGGTCCGGCACCGTCACGGTGCCCGTGGCGCAGACCCGCCCGATGTCGTTGCGGACCAGGTCCACGATCATCACGTTCTCGGCGTAGTCCTTCTCCAGCAGGTCGGCCTCGGTCCGCCCGGTGCCCTTGATCGGCCCGGACTCGACGACCCGGCCCTCCCGGCGCAGGAACAGCTCGGGCGAGGCGGTGGCGATCTCGACGCCGTGGCCGGGCAGCCGGATCGTTCCGGCGTACGGCGCCGGGTTGCCGCGGGCCAGCAGGGCGGTGAGGGCGTCCACGTCGGCGCTGGGGGCGACGGGCGCCGAGAGCACCCGGCAGAGGTTGGCCTGGTAGACCTCGCCGGCGGCTATGTGCTCGCGGATGCGCCGCACGGCCGCCGTGTACGCGGTGCGGTCGAGGGAGGACGCCCAGTCACCGACGGCCGGTCCCCGCCACCCTCCCGCTACTGGCGCGGGTACCGGGGCTGTCCGCACCTCGGCGAAGCGTGCGCAGGTCAGACGGCCTTCGAAGTCCGCGCAGACGGCCCAGAAGCCCCTGGAGTCGAGGGCGGCGGGGTCACTCGTGACGTCGAGGAGACCGGTGGCGAGGCGGTCGCCGAAACGGGCGAGGGGAGGGAGGTCGGGCACGCTGTCGAGTCTAGGCCGGTGTCCCGGAGGTGACCCGAACCTGTCCTTCCGGGTGCCCTGACCAGGTCCGCGACCGGACGCACCGCAGCACGCTGCACAAACGCGTTTTTGTACTGGCCCCGGAATCCGCTAGAGTTCATGACGTCGCCGGGACGCGCAAGCGGACCGCACCGACAGGCGGACGTAGCTCAGTTGGTAGAGCGCAACCTTGCCAAGGTTGAGGTCGCGAGTTCGAACCTCGTCGTCCGCTCGCAGGAAACAGGGGGCCTCCCGGGTCTCCTACACTCCTGGTGGAGTGGCCGAGAGGCGAGGCAACGGCCTGCAAAGCCGTCTACACGGGTTCAAATCCCGTCTCCACCTCCAAGGACGATTAGCTCAGCGGGAGAGCGCTTCCCTGACACGGAAGAGGTCACTGGTTCAATCCCAGTATCGTCCACTGATCCGCATGGATCACCGATCCGCATGGATCACCGATCCGCATGGATCCCCGCGCGATTAGCTCAGCGGGAGAGCGCTTCCCTGACACGGAAGAGGTCACTGGTTCAATCCCAGTATCGCGCACGCAGCACTCGCACCACCCCCAGGACGATTAGCTCAGCGGGAGAGCGCTTCCCTGACACGGAAGAGGTCACTGGTTCAATCCCAGTATCGTCCACACACCGAAGCCCCGGCCGTTCCGTACGGCCGGGGCTTCGTCGCGCGTCCGTTCGCTCAGCTGGAGAAGAGCATGCGGCCGAAGCCCTTCTGACGGTGGTGACCGTGGTG
>NZ_RAIF01000006.1:1293530-1294714 GCF_003671715.1 Streptomyces sp. E2N166
ATGGCGGCCTCCCCGCGGGCCCAGGCGGGGAGGGTGGCCCAGGCCTGCAGCACGGGGGCGGTGGCGGGGTGGAGCGGGGCGGCGGTCCGGAGGCGGGCGACGGCTTGCGCCGCCTTCGCGGGGCCGCGCATGGGAGGTACGGCGATGGGGGCCGGAGTCCGGTGGAGGCGGGCGGCGAGGGTGGCCGCGGCCTCCCAGGGCGCCGCGTCCGGGTCCTCCGGGTCCACGGGGGTGCCGTACGGCCAGGACGTGACGAGCCGACCGTGCAGCGCGACGGGCGTCGGGTCGAGCGGGGGCAGGAGGATGCCGGGGAGGCGGGCGGCGACGGTGACGCGGAGGGCCAGCTCGGCGGGGTCGGCGTCCGCCGCGTGAGCCTTGGCGACGATGCCGGCGTGCCGGACGACGGTGGCGTCGGGGCGGTCGGCCAGGGTGGCGCCGGCGAGGGGGGTACCGCCGAGGGGGGTGCCGCCGCAGGGGCAGTCCGGGAGCCCGGCGTGGGCCCTCTCCCTGACGCGGGCCGTCAGGGCGGGCAGGAGGTGGTCCGTTGTCACGGGCTGAGGGTACGCAGGCGGACGTCCGCCGCCGCCCCTCGGCCCCGGAGGCAAAAGCAATGCCGGCGCAGCTCCCCAGCTGCGCCGGCATTTTGCCGTCCGCCGCACCCCCGTCCCCACGGGGTTTCATGGATGGATGTCCCCGCCCGGACCGCTCTTCCGGGCCTGGGGTCGCCGCTCAGCGCCCCAGCATCACACCCACGGACGACGCCTGTGTGGCCACTGTCTCCCACCCGTCGAAGACGAGGAGGAGCAGGGCCGCCAGGGGCAGGGCCATGAGCGTCGCCACCGCGGGGTGGCGTCGTCCCTGACGGCGGCTTCGCCGCGTGCGGACCAGCGTCCGCGGTACCGTCTGGGCCATGGTCCCTCTCCTGACCGATTCCGTTGTCTTTTGGCAGCGGCGGGCGTCTGACCTCGGGGGACGAGTGCTGCACCCGCCGCTTGACCTCAAATCTAGGCGTCCGGCGCCCGCCGGGCGTCATGCCCTCGTACCGATTGCCGGGCCTCCCGGAGGATGAGCCATGACCAGCGGTGTACTCCCCTGGGTGGAGACCGGGCCCCGGCTCTCGGGGTCTTCCCGGAGGGGGAGCCCGCCGTGCCCCGGTATCTCCGCGCCGCCCGGTGACTTCGCTC
>NZ_RAIF01000006.1:1294733-1300669 GCF_003671715.1 Streptomyces sp. E2N166
GTCCGGGCGCACCCCGGTCTCCGCCCCGCGCACGGCCGCGTCCACCGCCACGCCGCGGGCGGGGGCGCCTCCCCGGTGTCCTCCGCCGCCTCCACCCGCTCCGCCTCCCTCGGCCCAATGACCGCCCCGTGGCGGGCGGTTGGGATCACCGGCGGATCGGTGCCGAGCCGCTCCCACGTTCCCTGACCGCTCCTCAACTCTCGCACCCGGCACTGACAATCCGTCGTTCCGAGAGGGCGCGGCCTCTGCGCGCGGGCGGCCGTGGAAACGTAAGCTGTGGCTCGTCACAGGGACCGGGCAGCGGGGATGAACATGGCGATGATGCGCCTGAGGCGCGAGGACCCGCGCGTCGTCGGCTCGTTCAGGCTTCACAGGCGGCTCGGCGCGGGTGGAATGGGCGTGGTCTACCTGGGCTCCGACAAGAAGGGGCAGCGGGTCGCGCTCAAGGTCATCCGGCCCGACCTGGCCGAGGACCAGGAGTTCCGCTCACGGTTCGCCCGCGAGGTCTCGGCGGCCCGGCGCATCCGCGGCGGCTGCACCGCCCGGCTGGTCGCCGCGGACCTGGAGGCGGACCGGCCGTGGTTCGCCACGCAGTACGTGCCCGGCCCCTCCCTGCACGACAAGGTCGCCGACGGGGGCCCGCTCGGCGCGGCGGACGTCGCCGCCGTGGGCGCGGCCCTGTCCGAGGGCCTGGTCGCCGTGCACGAGGCCGGGGTGGTGCACCGGGACCTGAAGCCGTCCAACATCCTGCTGTCCCCGAAGGGGCCGCGGATCATCGACTTCGGCATCGCGTGGGCGACGGGTGCCTCCACGCTCACGCACGTCGGCACCGCGGTCGGCTCCCCCGGGTTCCTCGCGCCGGAGCAGGTGCGCGGGGCGGCGGTCACACCGGCCACGGACGTGTTCTCGCTCGGTGCCACACTGGCGTACGCCTCGATGGGCGACTCGCCCTTCGGGCACGGCAGTTCCGAGGTGATGCTGTACCGCGTGGTGCATGAGGAGGCCCAGCTGCACGGCGTCCCCGACGCCGTCGCCCCACTGGTACGGGCGTGCCTGGCCAAGGATCCCGAGGAGCGCCCCAGCACGCTGCAACTGTCGCTGCGGCTCAAGGAGATCGCCGCCCGGGAGGCCCAGGGCCTGGCCGACGTACGGCCGCCCGCGCCGCGCAGCGGAGAGGCGGACCTGCCCACGGGACGGCTCGCCGACACCTACCCGGAGCGTGCTCAGCGGCGGCCGCAGGGCCGTCCGGGCGCACAGGGCACGCCCGCGCCGCGGAGCACTCCGGGAGCCCGGGGCCCGGCTGCGGCACGCGGCGGCGATCCGGCACGCGGCGGCTCACCCTCCCGCGGTGGCGCGCCGTCCCGCAACGGGTCCGCCGCCCGGGGCGGCAGCGCCTCGCGCGGCGGCGGAGCGGGGGCGCGGTCCGGGTCGCGGCCCACTCCCGCCTCCCGCGACACCACCGGCCGGAACTCCTCACGCAACGACAGCGGCGGACGGCCCGCGCCGCGCAGCGGAGCCGGCCGTACGGCACCGAGGACCACGGGAACCCGTTGGCGACGGCCCGCGAACCCGCGGCTGCTGCGGCAGCGGCTGTTCGTGTTCGTGGTCGTGACGCTGCTGGTCGCGCTGGGCATCGCCGCGGCGCAGGGCTGCCAGGGACCGGCGCGGGGTCTCGGCGACGAACGGGACGGCGTACGGGCGCGGCAGGAGCGGGTCGACGTGCCGACGCGGGAGGAGCGGGTGGACGTGCGGGGCCAGTCTTCCGGACATCGGGCGTCCGGGCTGTAGACGGGCGGGGCCGACCGTCGACGGACTGCGGACGGACAGGCCGGGACGGTCGACGACCGGTCCTCGGCCGGGTGGCCGGGTGGCCGGTCGGTCTGCCGGTTCTACGCCGAGGGCCGGCCCGTCGCCACCGCGTAGAAGGCGACCGCCGCCGCCGCGCCCACGTTGAGGGAGTCGACGCCGTGGGACATCGGGATGCGGACCCACTCGTCGGAGGCCGCCAGGGCACGACGGGAGAGGCCGTCGCCCTCGGCGCCCAGCATGAGGGCCACCCGGTCCATCCGGTGCGGGGCGACCTCGTCGAGGGCCTTGGCACGCTCGTCGGGGGTGAGGGCCAGGAGTGTGAAGCCCGCCTCGCGGACCGTCTCCAGGCCGGTCGGCCAGGTGTCGAGGCGCGCGTACGGGACGGAGAAGACCGCGCCCATCGAGACCTTCACGCTGCGCCGGTACAGGGGGTCCGCGCAGTCCGGGGAGAGCAGGACCGCGTCCATGCCGAGGGCGGCTGCGGAGCGGAAGATCGCGCCGATGTTGGTGTGGTCGTTGACCGACTCCATCACGACGACCCGGCGGGCAGTGGTCAGGAGGCCGGCCGCCGTGGGCAGCGGCTTGCGCCGCATCGAGGCGAGGGCGCCGCGGTGGACGTGGTAGCCGGTGACCTGTTCGGCGAGCGCCGGGTCGACGACGTACACCGGGGCGGGGGCCTCGTCGATGATGTCGCGCATGGTGTCGACCCACTTGGCCGAGAGCAGCATCGAGCGCATCGCGTAGCCCGCTTCGCCGGCCCGCCGGACGACCTTCTCGCCCTCGGCGATGAACAGGCCCTCGGCGGGTTCGCGCCTGCGGCGCAGTTCGACGTCGGTCAGGCCGGTGTAGTCGTGCAGGCGCGGGTCGTCGGGGTCGTGGATGGTGATGAGGTCGGCCATGTCAGGCACCGGTCCCGTGCGGGCCGACGCCGACGACCTCGCCGACGACGATGACGGCGGGCGGCCTGACCTCCTGCGCGACGACCGTCTCGGCGACCGTGGCGAGGGTGGCGTCCACGCGGCGCTGGGCCGCCGTCGTGCCCTCCTGGACGAGGGCGACCGGGGTCTGCGGGGACCTGCCGTGCGCGACGAGGGTTTCGGCGATCCGGCCGATCTTGTCGACGCCCATGAGGATCACGAGCGTGCCGGTGAGTCGGGCGAGGGACGGCCAGTCGACCAGGGAGCGCTCGTCGTCGGGGGCGACGTGCCCGCTGACCACGGTGAACTCGTGGGCGACGCCCCGGTGGGTGACCGGGATACCGGCCGCGCCGGGGACCGAGATGGAGCTGGAGATGCCGGGGACGACGGTGCACGGGATGCCCGCCTCGGCCAGCGCCTGCGCCTCCTCCATGCCCCGGCCGAAGACGAACGGGTCGCCGCCCTTGAGCCGTACGACCGCCTTGCCCTGCTTGGCGTGCTCGATCAGCGCGTTGTTGATGGCCTCCTGCGCCATGAAACGGCCGTACGGGATCTTCGCCGCGTCGATGACCTCGACGTGCGGCGGCAGCTCGGCGAGCAGGTCGCGCGGGCCGAGCCGGTCGGCGATGACGACGTCGGCCTCGGCGAGCAGGCGGCGGCCGCGGACGGTGATCAGGTCGGGGTCGCCGGGGCCGCCGCCGACCAGGGCGACGCCGGTGGTGCGGGTGCGCTGGTGGGGGGCGACGAGGGTGCCGTCGCGCAGGCCCTCCACGACCGCGTCGCGGATGGCGGCGGTGTGGCGGGGGTCGCGCTGGCGCGCGCTCGTGGTGAGTACGGCGACGGTGACGCCCTCGCTGTGGCCGGTCGCCGGGGTCCACGCCGTGGCCTGGTCGGCGTCGTCGGAGCGGACGCACCAGACGCGGTGGCGCTCGGCCTCGGCGGAGGCGGCGGCGTTGGCGTCGGTGTCGCTGGTGGCGATCAGGGCGTACCAGGCGTCCGCGAGGTCGCCGTCCGCGTACGGGCGCTGCTCCCAGGCGATTTCACCCGCGTCCGCCATGGCCTCGACAGAGGGGGTCGCCTCGGGAGAGACGAGGCGGATGTCCGCGCCCGCCGCGATGAGGGCGGGCAGGCGGCGCTGGGCGACCTGCCCGCCGCCGAGGACGACCACGCGACGGCCGGTGAGACGGAGGCCTACGGGGTAGGCGGGGTGTTCGGCCATGAGGGAGGGCTCCTCGTCCTGGCGGTGCGGTGGGCGCTGCGGCGATGGAGCGGCCCTGACGTGGGGATACGTGCGGATTCTAGGAGACGTGCGGAGGTGGCACGAGGTCGGTCCAGCCTACGGCGGGGGCAGGGGCGGGGCGGCGGTGACGGATCACCGGCCGCGCCGCCCCTCCCCCGCTCGGCCGTGGGACTACTTCTCGGTGACGCCCGCCGAGTCGAACGTCGCGACCTCGTGCATCGCCCGCGCGGTGCTCTGCACCATCGGCAGGGCGAGCAGCGCGCCCGTGCCCTCGCCGAGGCGGAGGTCGAGGTCGACCAGCGGGCGCAGGCCCAGCTTGTTGAGCGCGGCGACATGGCCGGGCTCGGCGCTGCGGTGACCCGCGATGCAGGCAGCGAGGACCTCGGGGGCGATCGCGCGGGCCACCAGGGCGGCGGCGCCGGCGCTGACGCCGTCCAGGATCACCGGCGTGCGCAGGGAGGCGCCGCCGAGCAGCAGGCCGACCATGGCCGCGTGCTCGAAGCCGCCGACCGACGCGAGGACGCCGATGGGGTCGGCCGGGTCGGGCTGGTGGATCTCCAGCGCGCGGCGGACGACCTCGGTCTTGCGGGCGAGCGTCTCGTCATTGATGCCGGTGCCCCGGCCCGTGACGTCGGCCGGGTCCGCGCCGGTGAAGACGGAGATGAGCGCGGCGGACGCGGTGGTGTTCGCGATGCCCATCTCGCCGGTGAGCAGCGCCTTGTTGCCGGCCGCCACCAGGTCGCGGGCGGTCTCGATGCCGACCTCGATGGCCTGCTTGGCCTCCTCGCGGCTCATCGCGGGGCCGGTGGTCATGTCGGACGTGCCCGCGCGGACCTTGCGGGGCAGCAGGCCGGGCGTGGCGGGCAGGTCGGTGGCGACACCGACGTCCACGACGCACACCTCGGCGCCGACCTGGGTGGCGAAGGCGTTGCAGACCGCTCCCCCGCCCAGGAAGTTGGCCACCATCTGGGCGGTGACCTCCTGCGGCCAGGGGGTGACGCCCTGGGCGTGCACCCCGTGGTCGCCGGCGAAGACCGCGACGGCCGCGGGCTCCGGGATGGGCGGCGGGCACTGGCGGGACAGGCCGGAGAGCTGGGCGGAGATGATCTCCAGCATGCCGAGCGCGCCGGCCGGCTTGGTCATGCGCTTCTGCCGCTCCCATGCCTCGCCGAGCGCCTTGGCGTCGAGCGGGCGGATCTGTGCGACGGTCTCGGCAAGCAGGTCGTGGGGGTCCTCTCCGGGCAGGGCGCGTCGGCCGTACGTCTCCTCGTGCACGACCCAGGACAGCGGGCGGCGCTTGGACCAGCCGGCCTGCATCAGCTCGGGCTCGTCCGGGAACTCGTCGACGTACCCGACACACAGGTAGGCGACGACGTCCAGGTGTTCGGGCAGGCCGAGGGCGCGGACCATCTCACGCTCGTCGAAGAAGCTGACCCAGCCGACGCCGAGGCCCTCGGCGCGGGCGGCGAGCCAGAGGTTCTCGACCGCGAGCGCGGAGGAGTACGGCGCCATCTGCGGCTGGGTGTGCCGGCCCAGGGTGTGCCGGCCGCCGCGCGTCCCGTCGGCGGTGACGACGATGTTGACCGGGGTGTCGAGGATGGCCTCGATCTTCAGTTCCTTGAACTGCTTGGCCCGGCCCTTGGGAAGGGACTTCGCGTACGCCTCGCGCTGACGCATCGCCAGTTCGTGCATGGCGCGGCGGGTGTCGGCGGAGCGGATGACGACGAAGTCCCAGGGCTGCGAGTGGCCGACGGAGGGCGCGGTGTGGGCGGCCTCCAGGACGCGGAGCAGCACCTCGTGCGGGATGGGGTCGCTGCGGAAGCCGTTGCGGATGTCACGGCGTTCGCGCATGACCTTCAGGACGGCCTCGCGTTCCACGTCGTCGTAGGCGGGTGCCGCCGGGCCGGCGGACTGCCGTACTTCCGCCACGGCGGCCGTCCGCGCGTCGTGCCGGTCTTCCTGGTCGGCGG
>NZ_RAIF01000006.1:1301137-1303248 GCF_003671715.1 Streptomyces sp. E2N166
ACGGGCTCGGGCGCGGGTGCTTCGGCGGCCTCGGCGAACCGCGGGTCCTCCGACACCGGCTGCGCGAAGACCTCTTGGACGGGATGAACGGGCTCGACGGACTGGACAGGCTCGGGCGCGGGCTGAGGAGTGACCGCATCGGGAGCCGGTACGGCTTCCTCCACGGAGCCGGGGCCGGGTCCCGGGTCGGGCTCGGCGGCCTGTTCCGCCTCGGCCTGCGGGGCGGACGCCTCCTCCGCCGCGGCCTCGGGCACTACTGCGGCCGCCGCCAGGCTCTCACCGTCGGCGTGCGGCGTCTCGGGGTCGGAGGTGGCCTCGTTACCCGGCACCGCGTCGGCACCCGCGGGACCGACGGAACCGTCGGCGTCGTCGGCCGCTGTCTCGGTCCGGGCCTCGGCCTCGGCGACGGGGTCAGCAGCGGCGTCGACAGCCGGAATCCCGGCCTCACCGACTGCGCCGGACATGCCGACCTCGCCGACTTCACCGGTCTCGTCGGACCCACCGGAACCGCCGACCTCGCCGACCTCGCCGACCTCGCCGACCTCGCCGACCTCAGCCTCTCCGGTCGCCCCGCCTGTCGCCGCCACTGCCTCCGTAGCCACGCGGGCCA
Source organism: Streptomyces sp. E2N166 (assembly GCF_003671715.1). Lineage (GTDB taxonomy): Bacteria > Actinomycetota > Actinomycetes > Streptomycetales > Streptomycetaceae > Streptomyces > Streptomyces thinghirensis. The sequence goes on from NZ_RAIF01000006.1 coordinate 1,301,748, forward strand.
CGGCCTCCGTCGCCACGGCCTCCGTAGCCACGCGGGTCACGAGTGCCTGGGCCGCGCCCACCGGCTCGGGCACCTGTTCCGGTACCGGAGCAACCGTTTCCGCATGCGCCGCCCCGTCGCTCACCGGTGACTGCGCTCCCCAGGGCGCCGCCCCCTGCGGTGGCATCGCGGCCGCCTGCGGGACGTCGAGGTACTCGGGACCGGCGGTCGGCGGGCCCGCGTGCCGTACCGGCGGGTCGGCCGGGCCGCGGTCGGCGAGGGAACGGACCGGGCTCGCGGAGGTGTCGGGGATCGGCGGGCCGAGGTGCAGCGGCCTGCGCGGTGGCACCGGCGCGGACGCGGGCTCGGGTGCCGCTTCCGGCTCCGGCAGGCGGACGCCTCCGAGGTCGACCGAGCCGCTGTCGCGGCCGGACATCTCGTGCGGGCCCGGCTGGTGCACGGTCTCGACGACCGGCTCCGGCGCGGGCGGCGCGACCTCGTTGCCCCAGGCGCTCTGGGCTCCCGGCAGCAACAACAGGTCCTCGTCCTCGGCGGTGGTCTCGGAGAGGTAGGTGTACGCGCCGGGTGCGGGGACGCCCGGCTGCTCCACCATGCCTGCGTTCTCCGGCAGCCCCTCGCCCGGGATCTGGCCGGTGTCGGTCATGCGTAACCCCTCGCCCATCGGTTAGTGCTTCTACGACCAGCTACACCCGGGACGGCGCACCGACCGCCCCGCAGTGAAGAACGAGCGTGCGTGCCCAGCGGCACGAACGACCCGCCGGAAAAGACGACAAAGCCATTGAGTGGCATTGTCGCGGTCGTTCCCCCGCCACGACAGCTTGATCCGCGACGGCCCGCTGTGGACTGCGCCACGTTGCGCGTCCTCCGGTTCTGCCGTACCACACCCAGCCCGGATCGGGCGGGTTTTTACGGACAATGACCGCCGAAGCGCCGGGTGTCCGAGTGCGGTACAACAATCCGCCAGCCTACCCCGCGCGGTATGACAAGCCGATCACGGGGCGCGCTCCGGGAGGACCCCGCTGAGCAGGAAAACGACGCTCCGCTCGGTCTCCGTCCAGGCCCGGGTGTCGAGTCCGACGGACTGCAACAGGGCGCACTCGACCCGGTAGCCGTGCTCCGTCAGGTCCCTGCCGACGAGTTCGGCCGCGTCGCGGGTCGCGGCGTGCGCGACGATGCGCTGCGGCCGCCGGTCGGCGACCGCGGAGACCACGGCCGCTCCGCCGCCGCCGACGCGGACCACGTCGGGCTCGGGGAGGTTCTCCAGGACGTGCGGAGCGGTGCCGTGCACGATCTGGAGCTGGGCGCCGAAGTGCCGGGCGCCGGCCTCGGTGCGGGCGCAGGCGTCCGGGTCGCGGTCGACCGCGATGACCGCGGCGCCCGCGCGGGCGGCCTCGGTGGCGAAGGCGCCGCTGCCGCAGCCGATGTCCCACACCAGGTCGCCGAGGCGCGGGCCGAGCCGGGCGAGTTGGGAGACCCGGAGCAGGTCGGTCTCGCCCTCGCC
>NZ_RAIF01000006.1:1303297-1311647 GCF_003671715.1 Streptomyces sp. E2N166
GGGACCAGCCGCGCGGGCCGGCGGCGGGATCGCGGCCGGCGATCCAGCCCGTGCCGTCGGTCGCGGTGCCGGGGCCGACGCTTCCGCCGGCGACGATGACGACGTTCGGGTCGCGCCAGGTGTGGTCGGCGGCCTTGTCGGAGGTGACGACGGTGACCCGTTCGCGCGTGGTGCCGAGTTCCTCGCAGATGACGAAGGTGCGGTGGATGCCCTCCATCAGCAGGCCGAGTTCGGCGGGGCCGGCGCCCGGGGAGGTGAGGACCGCGACCTTGGTGTGGGCTCGGCATACGTTCACCGCGCGCCGCAGGGTGCGGGGGTGGGCGACGACCACATTGGCGTCGTCCCAGGGCATACCGGCGCGCGCGAAGGCGGCGGCCACGGAGGAGACGGCCGGGACGACTTCGACCTCCAGGCCGAACTCGGGTGCGCGCAGAGTGCGTACGACGCCGAAGAAGCCGGGGTCGCCGTCGGCCAGTACGACCGCCGTTCCGCGGTGGGCGGCGATGCGGCGGGCGGCGAGGGCGACGCTGCCGAGGCGGATGCGTTCGGCGGCGGGCGGCACCTCGGGAAGTGCCAGGTGGTGGGCGGCACCGGCCACCAGTGTGGCGGCGCCCAGTGCGGAACGTGCCGCGGCGGTCAGCGGCGAACCGTCCCATCCGATCACCGTGACCCGGTCGGCCATCGTCGTCAGTCTCCAGGGTTTCGCAGGTCGTGGTCGCGGAACCGTTGGCCGGCGCGCCCCGTGAGGGTACCCGGTGCGGTCTGGGGGCGGGGCGGTGGCGCGGTCGGAGCCCTCGCGGATCAGTTCCAGTCGGTGAAGGTGGTGAAACCGTCGTTGTCGGTCAGTGGCCCGGCCGCGCCCTCGAGGTCCTCCGGCAGCAGGCTCCACACGATGAAGTCGGTGCGGACCTCCGTCCAGACACCGTCGTCGGTGCGGACGCGGGCTATGCACGCGTTGCGCAGGACGCCCTCACTGATGCAGCCGATCTTCTGGGCGACCTGCTGGGAGGCGGTGTTGCCGGCGGCGGTGCGCAGCTCGACGCGTTCGAACTTCTGGTCGCCGAAGAGCCATTGGGCGGTGGCGAGCGCCGCCTCGGAGGCGTAGCCCTCGCCCCGGGCCCAGGGGGCGACGATGTACGACAGCTCGGTGGACCGTACGTGCCAGTTGGTCTTGGCCAGCTGGACCACGCCGACCAGGCGCTGGGTGAGGAACTCGGTGACCGCGAGGTCGAGTCCCCGGCCCGACGCGCGTTCGGCGGGGGCGTGGTCGCCGATCCAGGTGCCTGCGGCCTGCTCGGTGAAAGGCTGGGGGACGTGGGTCCAGGTGGCGACCTGCTCGTCGTTCATCATGGCGGCGAGGGCGGGGACGTCGTCCTCGTCGAGGGGGCGCAGCACCAACCGCTCCGTGCTGATGGAGATGTTGGGGAAGGTGCTCGTCATGCGCCGCTCCGTAACCTGTGTGACCGTCAGGGCCTACTCGAACTGCCCAGCATGCAGCATGAAAGCACTCAACCACACCACGGGGTCCGCCCCGGTGCGGAGCGGACCCCGTGCGCGGCGGACCCCGTGCGGGACCGGCGGTGCGATCAGAAGGAGGGCAGGACGGCGCCGGCGTACTTGTCCTCGATGAACTTCTTCACCTCGGGCGAATTGAGGAGCTTCGCGAGCTTCTTCACGCGCGGGTCGTCCTCCTGGCCCTCCTTGACGGCGAGGAGGTTGCTGTTCGGGTTGCCCTTGGCGCTCTCCAGGAGGAGGGAGTCCTTGGCCGGCTTCAGGTCGGCCTCGATGGCGTAGTTCCCGTTGACGACGGCCGCGTCCACGTCGTCCAGGGAGCGGGGGGTCTGGGCCGCCTCCAGCTCCTTGAACTTGAGGTTCTTCGGGTTCTCGGTGATGTCCGAGGGGGTCGCCGAGGTGCCGACGCCGTCCTTGAGCGTGATGAGCCCGTTGGCCGCGAGCAGTTGCAGGGCGCGGCCCTCGTTGACGGTGTCGTTCGGGACGGCGACGGTCGCGCCGCTCTTCAGGCCGTCCGCCTTGTCGACCTTGTGGGAGTAGAGGCCGAGGGGCTCCAGGTGCACGTCGACGACGGACACGACGTGAGTGCCGTTCTTCTTGTTGAAGTCGTCGAGGTACGGCTGGGTCTGGAAGTAGTTGGCCCCCACCGAGCCGTCCTCCGTCGCCGTGTTCGGCGTGACGTAGTCGGTGAACTCCTTGACCTCGAGGTCGAGGCCCGCGTCCTTCGCCAGGTTGTCCTTGACGTAGTTCAGGATCTCGGCGTGCGGGGTGGGGCTCGCGGCGACGATCAGCGGGCCGGAGGTGTCGGAGGCGGAGTCATTGCCCGAGCCGCAGGCGGAGAGCCCGAGGGTGAGCGCCCCGACGGCGAGGACAGCGGTGGTGAGCTTGGCGGTGTTACGCACGAAAAGTGCCTTTCCTGATGAGGTGGTGCGACCCCGTCGCGGGTGACGGGGAGTCCGGTGAAGGAGCCGGGCGGCCGGTCAGGCGGCCTTGCTCACGTCGGCTGCCGCGGGCTCCTCGGCCCTGAGCAGCCGCAGCCTGGGCCCGGCGCCCCCGCGTCCGCCGCGGCGGTGCAGGGTGCGGGCGGCGTAGTCGCCGGCGAACTGGATGAGCGAGATGACGACGGCGAGGATCGCGACGGTGATCCACATCAGCCCGGTCTCGAAGCGCTGGTAGCCGTAGCGGACGGCGAGGTCGCCGAGACCTCCCCCGCCGACGGTGCCGGCCATGGCCGAGTAGCCGATGAGGGCGATGACCGTGGTGGTGGTGCTGGCGATCAGCGACGGAAGCGCTTCGGGGACCAGGACCTTGCGGACGATGGTCCAGCTGTTGCCGCCCATCGACTGGACGGCCTCGACGAGCCCCCCGTCGACTTCGCGCACGGCCGTCTCGACGAGCCGCGCGAAGAAGGGGATGCCGCCGATGGCGAGCGGCACGATCGCGGCCTCGCTGCCGATGGTCGTGCCGGTGACCCAGCGGGTGAAGCTCATCAGCGCGACCATGAGGATGATGAACGGCATCGAGCGGCCGACGTTCACGATCTGGCCGATGACCTTGTTGACCAGGACGTTCTGCAGCAGGCCGCCCTTGTCGGTGAGGACGAGGAGGACACCGAGCGGGAGCCCGGCCGCCACGGCGATCAGGGTGGACCAGCCGACCATGATCAGGGTCTCCCAGGACGCCTGCTCCAGCAGCGGCCGCATCTCGGACCAGGTCACTTGGCACCTTCCTTCACCAGCGAGGACGGCTCATCGGCCGCCTCGCTCACCACGTCGATCTGCAGGCCCTGTTCACGCAGGAAGCCGACGGGCACCACGTTGTCCTCGTAGCGGCCGGGCAGTTCGATCCGCATCCGGCCGACCTGGAGGCCGCCGACGGTGTCGATGGCGGCACCGAGGATCGATATGTCGATGTTGTAGGTGCGGGACAGCTGGGAGATGACGGGCTGCGTGGCGGCCTCGCCGTGGAAGGTGACGTCGAGGACGGTGCGGTCGGCGCCGGACGCGTCGCCGCCCACCGGGAAGAGGGCGGCGGCCAGTTCGGAGCCCGGGGTGGCGAGCAGCTCGCCGACCGTGCCGGACTCGACGACGCGTCCCCTGTCCATGAGGGCGGCCGAGTCGCAGACGCTCTTGACGACGTCCATCTCGTGGGTGATGAGCAGGACGGTCAGGCCGAGCTGCCGGTTCAGGTCCCGCAGCAGCTGGAGGATGGAGCGGGTGGTCTCCGGGTCGAGGGCGCTGGTGGCCTCGTCGGAGAGCAGGACCTTGGGGTCGCCGGCCAGGGCGCGGGCGATGCCGACGCGCTGCTTCTGGCCGCCGGAGAGCTGGGCCGGGTAGGCGCCCGCCTTGTCGGCGAGACCGACGAGGTCGAGCAGCTCCAACGCCTTGCGGGAACGTTCCTTCCCTGACTTGCCGAGGATCTCCAGCGGCAGTTCGACGTTGTCCCGCACGGTCCGGGAGGAGAGCAGGTTGAAGTGCTGGAAGACCATGCCTATACGGCTGCGGGCCTGCCGCAGTTCCTTGCCGGCGCGGGGGCCGCGGCCGGCGAGCGCGGTGAGGTCCTGGCCGGCGACGGTGACCGTGCCGGCGGTGGGGCGCTCCAGGAGGTTGACGCAGCGGATGAGCGAGGACTTGCCGGCGCCGGACTGGCCGATGACGCCGTACACCTCGCCCTCGCGGACGTGCAGGTCGACGCCGTCCAGGGCGGTGACCTCGCGGCCGCGTGAGCGATAGACCTTCGTGAGGCCCGATGTGGTGATCACGTGGGTTTCCGTCACTGTCGAGTGCGCGGCGCGGTGGTGTGCGCCGGGCACGGGGCGTTGTTCTTCGGGGGCTTGGGGGTCCTTCGGAACGCGGCACGGTTCTCGCGGTGGCGATGCGCGGTGGCGTGGGAAACCGGGGAGAAACGTGTGCGCGGGACATGGCTCGGCCGCGTGCGCGGGGCGCGGTGGCGGGCACGAGCCGGCGCTCGCTTCGGGGCGCGAGGCTCAGATGGTGCAGGGGCCCTCTAGAAGGCGCACATTCGACACATACAACGAGCACCGGGCGTCATCGTCGCCTCGGTCGCAGGGGTGCGGTCGCTCGTCGTGCTCATGCGATCAGTAAAGCAGACCTATGGTCCTGACCGGACACCGCTGTCCGGATGTTGGACAGCGGTGGACGGTGGCCGGCCCACGGGGGCGCCGATCAGCCCCGGACGGAGATCTCGACTCCCGCCTCGGTGACCAGTGCCGACAGGGCCGACAGGTCGGTGACCACCAGGTCGGCGTCGAGTTCGTCGGCCCGGTGGGTTGTGGCCAATGCCACGGTGGTCATGCCGGCGGCGCGGCCGGCCTGGAGTCCGACGGGGGCGTCCTCGAAGACCACGCAGGCGGCCGGGTCGACGCCGAGGGCGCGGGCGCCGAGCAGGTAGGGCTCGGGGTCGGGCTTGCCGCGGGTGATGTCGTCGGCGGCGACGAGTGTCTTGGGCAGGATGCCGACGGCACCGAGCCGGGCCTCGGCGAGCCGGCGGGTCGCCGAGGTGACGACGGCCCAGCGGTCGGCCGGCAGGACGTCGAGGAACTCCCAGGTGCCGGGGAGCAGATGCACGCCCCCACCCGGTACGTCCTCGACCTCGAGCTGCTCGATCCGCGCGACGGCCTCCGGCACCCTGTCCGCGGGCAGCAGGTCGGCGGCTATCTCCGCGGCCGGCCGCCCGTGCAGCTCGACCCGTGCGAACTCCTGCGCCGTGATCCCGTACTCACCGGCCCACCGCGTCCAGCAGCGGCGTACGGACTCGAGGGAGGAGACGAGGGTTCCGTCGTTGTCGAACAGGAGGGCTTGAGCGTGGATCTTCATACCTCCGACCCTACGACTCGTCCGGTCCCCGCCGGACGGGGTCGGGGGCGGCGGGCCTTTTGGGCCGTAATAGGGTCGCTGCCATGCTTGACGTCCTGACGCTGGTGACCGGCGTCGCCGCGCTGCTGCTCGCCGCCTGGTGCGGCTGGGCGGCCTACCGTGACCAGCCGACGAAGGACTGGCACTTCATCGGCATGGCCGTGGTCTCGGCGCTGGCGCTGGTCCAGCTCGTGGTCGGGGTCGTGCAGCTGGCGCGCGGCGAGGAGCCCGGCCAGGGCACGACGATCTTCGTGGCGTATCTGCTGGGCGCCTTCGCCTGTGTCCCGGCGGCGGGGTTCATGTCGCTGGCCGAGCGCACCCGCTGGGGTTCGGTGACGGTCGCCGCCGGCGGTGTCGTCCTCGCCGTCCTCGAGGTGCGGCTGTATGACATCTGGGGAGGCTGAGATGGTGGCCGCGCAGGAGAAGACGGACCGGAAGCGGTTGATCAGCGGTCCCGGGATCCTGCTGGTGTGGCTGTACGGGGTGATGGTCGTCGGCGCCGTGTCCCGGTCCGCGTACCAGATCGCGACCGAGTTCGACCGGGCGCCGCTCCCCTACACGCTGTCGGCCGTCGCGGGCGTCGTCTACGGCTTCATCACGTACACCCTGGTGCGCGGCGGCGAGACGGCCCGCAAGGCGGCGCTGGTGTGCTGCGCCGCCGAGCTCGTGGGCGTGCTGACGGTCGGCACCTGGACGCTGGTGGAGCCGTCCGCCTTCGCCGACGCGACCGTGTGGTCGGACTACGGGATGGGGTACCTCTTCATCCCCGTCCTGCTGCCGCTGTCGGCCGTGTACTGGCTGCGCCGGGCCCGCACCGCGTAGCGGCGGCCGGCCCGGGTCCCGTCGGCGCCTTCAGGCCGTGGTCGCGTACGCCTCGGCCGGCTTCTCCAGGACGATCATGGGTACGCCGTCCGCACCCTGCGCGGTCCCCACCGTCTCGTAGCCGACCCGCCGGTACAGCCGCAGGTTGTTCTCGCTGCGGTGCCCGGTGTGCAGGCGGAAGCGCTTGGCGCCGCGCTCCTCGGCGAGGGCGGACTCGGCGGCGCGCAGCAGGCGGGCGCCGATGCCGTGCCCCTGGAGCCGCGGATGGACGCACAGCCTGCCGATGGACGCCGCCCCGTCGTCGGCGACCCGGCCGTGCACCGAGCCGACGACCTCCTCGCCGAGCCGCGCGACGAAGACGCAGTCGTCGGCGACCTCCTGGCGCACGGAGTCGAGGGTCTGGACGAGCGGGTCGATGCGGTAGTTGCCGTACAGCGCCGCCTCGCTCTGGAAGCAGAGGTACTGCAGCCGGAAGATCTGCTCGGCATCCTGCTCGGTCGCCGCCGAGATGGTCACGCTCATGCCCATGTGTGCATGCCTCCCGCTCACCTGATCACCTGTGGTCCCCCACTCCTATCCCCGTCCTCAGCGGGCCGCAACCTCCCGCGGCAGCAATCGGCGAAGACATCCCAGACATCGGGAACGTTCCGGGCCAAGACTGCCTTGTGAGATACCCAACTCCCCCGCGATCTCCCGGTATGTGAGGTCCTTCGGCGACAGCAGGGCCTCCATCAGCCGGGGGCAGCGGCCGGGCAGCCGGCGCACGGCGTCGCGCAGGGCGCGGTGCCTGGCCGCGGTGAGCGCGAGCTGCTCGGGCTCGTGCTCGGCCGCGCCGGCGGGTTCGGTCTCGTACGGCCGCTCGTCGCGGGTCGTACGGCGGGTGCGGCGGGCCTCGATGCGGACGGCGCTGCGCAGCCAGCGACGCGGGTCGCGGGGCGGGCCGTCGGCCTCCAGGCGTTCCAGGAGGCGCAGCCAGACCGCCTGTTCGAGGTCGCCGGGCTCGGCCCCCGACGCATATGCCTCGGCGGATGCCTCGGCGGTGAGCAGGGGGCGCAGGGAGGTGACCAGGTCGTGCGTCATATGCGGGTCGACGCGGCCGCCCGGGCGGCAGGTTGCCCGGACGGCCGAAGGTCACCCCAACCGGGGGCGGTCGCTCAGTTGTTGACGAAGTCCTCGCGGGCCAGCAGGCCCGTGTCCGGATGGTCGGTGAAGACGCCGTCGATGCCGGTGGCGAAGTAGGTCCGGAACGCGCCGAAGACGTCGCCGTAGGCATCCGGGTCGCCGCCCTCGCGGAAGTCCGCGGGGAGGAAGGGGTTCTCGTTGCGCATCGTGTACGGGTGCAGGATCAGGCCCGCGCGGTGCGCGTCGCGCACCAGCGTGGTCGGTTCGGTGAGCCGGCCGGCGGAGTCCTTCGGGATGATCAGGTCCAGTGTGGGGCCGATGCCCTGCGCGTAGGAGGCGATCTCCTTCAGGCCCTTCGGCGTGATGAGGTCCGCCGTGGTGCGCGGGTCGCCGGTCTCGACGAAGTCCCAGGGGCGGCTGTTCGCGCCGGACAGGAGCACGGCGAGGGGGTTGCCGACGAGCTTGTTCATCCGCTGGATGCTGGTGGGCTCGAAGGACTGGATGATGACGGGCGAGTTCTTCCGGTCCTTGCCGTACTCGCGCAGCAGCCGCGCGAGGCGCTCCTCGGTACCGAGGCCCAGCTTGCGGAAGTAGGTGGGGTGCTTGAGCTCGGGGTAGATCCAGACCTGCTTGCCGCGCTTGCGGGTCTGCTCGTTCTGCCAGCGGAGCACCTCTTCGAAGGTGGGGATCTCCCAGCGGCCGTCGTAGAGGGTGTTGTGCGGGCGGTTGGCCGGGATGCGCTCGGTGGCGCGGAGAGTCTTGAGCTCGGCGAGCGTGAAGTCCTCGGTGAACCAGCCGGTGACAGAGACGCCGTCGAGCCGCTTCGTGCGCTTGCGGTCGGCGAACTCGGGGTGGTCGGCGACGTCCGTGGTGCCGCCGATCTCCGGCTCGTGCCGGCAGACGAGGTGACCGTCCCTGGTGGGGACCAGGTCACCGGCCTCGACGATGTCGGCGCCCATGTCGAGGGCCAGTTCGTAGGCGCCGAAGGTGTGCTCGGGCCGGTAGCCGCTGGCGCCGCG
>NZ_RAIF01000006.1:1312290-1321544 GCF_003671715.1 Streptomyces sp. E2N166
ACCTGCACAGACTCATACCGCATCCCCGACACCGGAGGACCCGTTGTCCCGCTTCGCGCTCATCAAGGCAGTGCTCGGCCCGATCATGCGCCTGATGTTCCGCCCACAGGTGGAGGGCGTGGAGAACATCCCGGGCGACGGTCCGGTGATCCTGGCCGGCAACCATCTCACCTTCATCGACTCGGTGATCATGCCCTTGAAGTGCGACCGGCAGGTCTTCTTCATCGGCAAGGACGAGTACGTCACCGGCAAGGGCCTCAAGGGACGGCTGATGGCCTGGTTCTTCACCGGCGTCGGCATGATCCCGGTCGACCGGGACGGCGGCCGGGGCGGGGTCGCGGCGCTGATGACCGGCCGCCGCGTGCTGGACGAGGGCAAGGTCTTCGCCATCTACCCGGAGGGCACCCGCTCCCCAGACGGCCGCCTCTACCGCGGCCGCACCGGCATCGCCCGGCTCACCCTGATGACCGGCGCCCCCGTCGTCCCGTTCGCCGTGATCGGCACCGACAAGCTCCAGCCGGGCGGCGCGGGCCTGCCCCGGCCGGGCAAGGTCACGGTGCGCTTCGGCGAGGCGATGGAGTTCTCCCGCTACGAGGGCATGGACCGCGACCGCTACGTCCTGCGGGCCGTGACCGACTCCGTGATGACCGAGGTCATGCGGCTGTCCGGACAGGAGTACGTGGACATGTACGCGAGCAAGGCGAAGGCGGCGTAGGGCCGCGAAGCGTACGGAAACGGACGGCGGACCGCTCGTCGAGCGGTCCGCCGTCCGTGCGTTGCGGACGCCTGGCGGCGTCCCGGCGACGATGGGGCGGCTCGGCCGACACGGCCCGCCCGGCCGACACGGCCCGCCCGGCCGAGTCGGCCCGCTTCCTACGGGTGTTCCACCCCGTCCTCCAGGCGCTGGCCACGCAGCAGGAACCAGGACGCCACGGCGGCGGCCAGGAGGACGGCCGCGCCGACGCCCGCCGCGTGGGTCAGGCCGTCGACGAAGGCCTGGCGGGCGGCGTCCAGCAGGGCCTCGGCCGTGTGCTCGGGGAGGTCCGAGGCGGCCTCCACCGCGCCGCCCAGCGACTCGTGTGCCGCGGCCGGGGTGCCGTCCGGGCCGGTGAAGTCGCGGTAGACGCCGGTCACGATGGAGCCGAGCACCGCGATGCCGAGGGCGGCGCCGAGTTCGTACGCCGTCTCCGAGACCGCGGAGGCGGCTCCCGCCTGTTCGCCCGGCACGCTGGACAGGATCACGTCGGCGGTGACGGTGAACGAGAAGCCCGCGCCCACTCCGACGACGAGCAGGACCGCGCCGAGCAGCGGATAGCCGGTGTTCTGGCCGACGACGGTCAGCGCGGCCAGCGCGAGACCCACGGCGGCGAGACCGCCGCAGACCACGGCACGGACCGAGAAGCGCCGGGCCGCACGGCCGGCGATCAGGCCGGCCACCACCGCGCCGATGGCGGCGGGCAGTTCGGCCAGGCCCGCCTCGAACGGCCGCCTGCCCTGCACGAGTTGCAGGTACTGGGAGAGGAAGAACACCAGCCCCGACAGGCCCAGGATGGTCAGCAGGTCGGCCAGGACCGCGCCGCTGAAGCCGCGGTTGCGGAACAGCCGCATGTCGAGCAGCGGGACCGGCATGGTCAACTGGCGGCGGACGAAGCCGTGGAGCGCGGCGGCGCCGAGCAGACCCGCGGCGAGCGTGGCCCACGCGAACCCGTGCGCGGCGGCCTCCTTGACGGCGTACACGACGCCGACCATGCCGACCAGCGAGAGGGTGACGCTGAGCAGGTCCCAGGGGCCCGGGTTCGGGTTGCGGGACTCGGGCAGCAGCTTGATGCCGACGACGACCAGGACGGCCATCACGGGCAGGTTGATGAGGAAGACCGAGCCCCACCAGAAGTGCTCCAGCAGGAAACCGCCGACGACCGGGCCGACCGCCGCACCGGCCGAGGCCGCGGCGCCCCATATGCCCACGGCGAGGCTGCGTTCGCGCGGGTCGTGGAAGAGGTTGCGGATCAGGGCGAGGGTGGCGGGCATCAAGGTGGCGCCCGCGACGCCGAGCAGGGCCCGGGCGACGATCATCAGCTCGGGCGTGGACGCGTAGGCGTTGAGGACCGAGACAGCGCCGAACGCCGTGGCGCCGATGAGCAGGATGCGCTTGCGGCCGATGCGGTCGCCGAGGCTGCCCATGGACACCAGCAGGCCGGCGATGACGAAGGAGTAGACGTCGCCGATCCAGAGCAACTGGGTGCCGGAGGGCGCGAGGTCCTCACTGATGTAGGGGGTCGCGAGACCGAGAACGGTCGCGTCGACGGCCACCAGCAGCACGGCCAGCACGAGGACGGACAGCGCGAGCCAGCGGCCGGGGCGCTTCACCGCCTCGTTCGACTGCGCCGACTGCAGGGTGCTGGTCATGGTTCACTCTCTCCGAAGTGCGCCGCCGAGCAGCAGCTCGACGATCATGTGGGTGAAGTCGTTGCGGGCCACACGGCCCTCGGTCACGGCCCAGGCGCAGGCGCCCAGCAGGCCGTACAGCGCCTCGGTGAGCCAGGCGGGGGTGAGGTCGATGCGGAACTCGCCGTTCTCCTGACCGCGGCGGAACACCGCGGCCATCCGGGCGTCGATGCGGGCCCAGCCCTCGTTCTGCTCCTCGCCCTCGAACAGCTGGTTCTCGGTGTAGAGGAAGGCGAGCAGGCCGGCGGCGGGCTCGATCTCGCGCACGAGCCGGCGCACCGCGTCGGCCGCCGGCCCGTCGTCGAGACGGGCCGCGTCCAGGGCGGCCTCGCACTCGGCGATGCCGAGGGACTCCAGCGCCCGGACCAGGGCGTCGCGCCCGGCGAAGTGCCGGTGCAGCGTGGCCCGGCTCAGCCCGGCCGCCCTGGCGACCTCGTCCATGGTCGCGGTGGCTCTGCGGGTCAGCAGGGCGGCGGCACTGCGCAGTACCTGGTCACGGTCAACAGCCATGAGACAACGATAACCCGTGTGAGACAACTTTGTCTCACACGGGGCACGCGTGACTCACCTCATGACCGAGACCGCCCTGCGGGGGCAGTCAGTGCCAGGGCAGCTGCCCGCGCCGCGCCCAGTAGGCGTGCGGGTCCTCGACGAGTGCGCCGAGGCGCGCCACCTGGTCGCCGTCGAGGTCTACGGCGGCGGCGTGCAGGTTGGAGCCGAGCTGGTTCACGGTCGCGGCGCCGGAGAGGACGACACCGGCCCAGGGCTGCCGCAGGATCAGCGCGAGGGCGACCGCGTCGCAGCCCAGGGCGGTCTCCTCCGCCACGGCCTTCAGGGCCCCCGGCGCATGCGGCTCCGCGAGGCGGCCGTTGGCCATGCCCTCCTTGACGATCACGGTGAGCCCGGCCTCGTACGCCTCGGCCAGGGCGGGCCCGGCGGAGGTGTCCAGCACGTTGTACGTCGACTGGACGGTACGGAAGAGGGGTTCGCCGTCGACGGTCACGGCGAGCGCGGCACGGATCGCGTCGGCCTGGGCGGGACCGCTGGTGGAGAAGCCGACGGTGACTCCCCGCGCGGCGGCCTCGGCCAGCTTCACGTGCAGTTCCTTGTCGGTGAGGGCCGGACTGTCGGGGGTCAGCGAATGGATCTGGTAGAGGTCGAGCCGGTCGCCGAGCAGGGCGTCGGTCTCGGCGCGCTGGCGCACGTACGTCGCCACGCCGTGGTCCTTGACCTCGTGCCGCTCGGCGTCGGTCGACCAGTCGGCCGTGTAGGTGTACCCCCACTTGCTGCCGACGACCACGTCGTCCACGTCGGGACGCTCCCGGAGCCAGTCGGCGAGGAACTCCTCCGAGCGCCCGTAGGAGCGGGCCGCGTCGAAGTACCGGACCCCCTGCGCGTAGGCGGCGTCGAGGACGTCGTGGGTGCGCTCGCGCATCGCCTCGACGCTGCGGTCGGCCGGCAGGTCCCGGTCACGGCCGAGATTGATGTAGCCGGGGCGGCCGACGGCGGCGAGACCCAGGCCGATGTGGCAGGTGGGGGTCGTGGCCGCGGCCAGGCGGGCGAAGGGCATCGCGGGCTCCGTTCGGTCGGCTGCTGAAGCTGTGGAAGCTGCTGAGCTGTTGACCAACGTAACCGCGATGCCCCTCGGGCACACCGGCTGCTACTTCTCGGCGTTCGCCCACGCGTACTGGCCGGCCACGTCCGCCTTGACCTCGGCGAGCTGGACGGCGACCGCGCTGGGTGCCGTACCGCCGCGGCCGCTGCGGGAGGCGAGCGCGCCGGGGACGTTGAGGACGGTGCGCACCTCGGGGGTCAGGTGGGCGGAGATCTCCGCGAACTGCTCGTCGGTCAGCTCGTCCAGCTCCTTGCCCTCGGCCTCGGCGGCCTTCACGCACTCGCCGGCCACCTCGTGCGCGACGCGGAACGGCACGCCCTGCTTGACCAGCCACTCGGCGATGTCGGTGGCGAGCGAGAACCCGGCCGGCGCCAGCTCCTCCATGCGCTCGCGGTGCACGGTGAGGGTGGCCATCATGCCGGTGAAGGCGGGGAGCAGGACCTCCAGCTGGTCGATGGAGTCGAAGACCGGCTCCTTGTCCTCCTGGAGGTCGCGGTTGTACGCGAGCGGGAGGGCCTTGAGGGTGGCCATCAGGCCGGTGAGGTTGCCGATCAGACGGCCGGACTTGCCGCGTGCCAGCTCGGCGATGTCCGGGTTCTTCTTCTGCGGCATGATCGACGAGCCGGTGGAGAAGGCGTCGTGCAGGGTCACGAAGGAGAACTCCTTCGTGTTCCAGATGATGATCTCCTCGGCGATCCGGGAGACGTTCACGCCGATCATCGCGGTGATGAAGGCGAACTCGGCGACGAAGTCGCGGGAGGCCGTGCCGTCGATGGAGTTGCCGGCGCTGCCGTGCTCGAAGCCGAGGTCCTTCGCGACCGCCTCCGGGTCCAGGCCGAGCGAGGAACCGGCCAGGGCGCCCGAGCCGTACGGCGACACGGCGGTGCGCTCGTCCCACTGGCGCAGCCGCTCCGCGTCCCGGGAGAGCGCCTGGACGTGGGCGAGGACGTGGTGGGCGAAGAGCACCGGCTGGGCGTGCTGGAGGTGGGTGCGGCCGGGCATCGCCACGTCGGGGTGGGCCTCGGCGAGGCCGACCAGCGCGTTCTGGAGGTCGGCGATCAGTCCGCCGACGGTCCGGGCGTGGTCGCGCAGGTACATGCGGAAGAGGGTCGCGACCTGGTCGTTGCGGGACCGCCCGGCGCGCAGCTTGCCGCCGAGGTCGGGGCCGAGCCGCTCCAGCAGGCCGCGCTCCAGGGCGGTGTGCACGTCCTCGTCGGCGATGGTGCCGACGAAGGAGCCGTCGGCGACGTCGGCCTCCAGCCGGTCGAGGCCGTCGGTCATCCGGGTCAGCTCGTCCTCGGTGAGCAGCCCCGCCTTGTGGAGCACACGCGCGTGGGCGCGCGAACCGGCGATGTCGTAGGGCGCGAGCCGCCAGTCGAAGTGGACGGACGCGGACAGCTTCGCCAGGGCCTCGGCGGGACCGTCGGCGAAACGGCCGCCCCAGAGCCGGACATCACCGTTGTTACTGCTCACTTGGGTCGCTCCTCTGGGCCGTTGTGGTGCCACCGCCTCCGCACGGCTACCTCCGGTGGCATGCATGATTATGCAGAGGTCCGCATGATTCGTCAATCCGGCGGGGTCCGACTGAACACGGGGACCAGCCTTCCCGTATCCCCGGCCGCGCGCAGGCGCAGTGGCCGCCCCGCGAAACGCCGGCCGGGGCGGCCACGGGCGCGCCGGAAGTGTGCGGAAAACGCGTCCGCATACCGGGACCAGCGGAAATTCCTCGGACAGGCGCACGACGGGGACCCATAATCGTTAGTCATGGGAAAGACTTATGAGCGCATAGACGGCAGACTCCGCACCTTCATCGAGGCACAGCCCCTCTTCTTCACCGCCACGGCTCCCCTGGCCGGCGACGGCACGGTCAACCTGTCCCCCAAGGGCCTCACGGGCAGTTTCGCGGTGCTCGACGAACTCACCGTGGCCTACCTCGACTTCGCCGGCTCCACCGCCGAGACCGTCGCCCACCTGCGCGAGAACGGACGGATCACGCTCATGTGGTGCGCCTTCCAGGGGCCGCCGAACATCGTCCGGGTGCACGGCCGCGGCGAGCCGGTCTTCCGCGACGACCCCCGCTTCCCGGAACTGCTCACCCACTTCCCGGACATCGACACCACCGAGCACGGGCTGCGCGCGATCATCGTGGTCACCGCCGAACTCGTCCGCGACAGCTGCGGCTACGCCGTCCCCTTCATGGCGTACGAGAGCGACCGGGACCTGCACGGCAAGCGGTTCGCCCGCGAGGACGACGCCTCGCTCAGCGCGTATTTCACCAAGAAGGAGCACATCGCGACGAGCATGGACGGCCTCCCCGGGCTGCCGCTGCCGCTGCCCCCGTCTACCGTCTGACCCATGCGCCCCGGTGTCCTCGCCGTCCTCGTCTCCGCCTCCCTCCTCCTGCTCGGTGCCGCGCCCGCCGGCGGGCCCGCTCCCCGGCCGCTGCCGGCCCGGATGGCGGACACCGGCGGCGGCACCCAGCTGATCACCGCGGTCGCCCCGCGGACCGGTTCCACCGAAGGCCGGGTCACCTGGTGGGACCGCAGGGGCGGCGGCCGGTGGGTGGAGGCCGGTTCCGCGCCGGCCCGCTTCGGGGCCAACGGGCTGGCCGACGGGGCAACGCGCGAACAGGGCACGAACACCACCCCGACCGGCCTGTACGACCTGCCGTACGCCTTCGGCATCCGGGCGGCGCCGCGCGGGACGGCGTACCGATACCGCCCGGTGCGCCAGGACTCCTGGTGGTGCCAGGACAACGCCTCCCGCGCCTACAACCGCTGGACCGAACCGCGCCCCGCCGACTGCCGCGCCGCCGAGGCCGAGCACCTGATCACCTACACGGCGCAGTACGCGCACGCCCTCGTCGTCGGCTTCAACTACCACCGCCCGGTGCGCGGACGCGGCGCGGGCATCTTCCTGCACGTCAACGGGCGAGGAGCGACGGCCGGTTGCGTGTCGGTGCCGGCGGAGGCGATGCGCCGCATCCTGCGGTGGGCGGACCCGGAGGCCCGGCCGCACATCGCGATCGGCACCTCGGGCGGGGCGACGGCGATCACGCGCTACTGAACGGAAGCGGCAGTACCGGCACGGGCTGAACGCTCCGGGGGTGCGGCGCGTATCTGTGGGCCAAGGGCCAAGTCCCCACGGAGGAACCGTGACCACCACGCTCGCCGGCGGCCGTGCCGCCCGCCGTCAGACGATGCGGCGCATTCGTCCGCGCCGCTCCCCCGCCGTCCCCCTGCTGCTCGCCGTGTGGGCGGGCGCGGCGGGCGTGTTGTGGCTGTGGTGGCGCAACACGCCCGCCATCTCCGACCAGACCGGCATGATCCTCAACGCGGGCCGGATCACCGGTCTGCTCGCCGGGTACCTGATGGCACTGGTGGTGCTCCAGATGGCGCGCGTGCCGGCGCTGGAGCGGCGGGTGGGCTCCGACCGGGTCGCCCGCTGGCACGCCATGACCGGCCGCTACACGCTCTGTCTGATCCTCGCCCACGTCTTCCTCATCATGTGGGGGTACGCCGCCCAGGCCGGCAAGGGCCTCGGCGACATCGTGCAGCAGACGGTCAGCTCCGTGAACCAGCTGCCGGACATGGGCAAGGCGGCCATCGGCACCGGACTGCTGGTCCTCATCGGGCTGCTGTCCGTCGGCCCGGTCCGCCGCCGGATCCCGTACGACGCCTGGTACCACGTGCACCTGCTCACCTACGTGGCGGTGTTCCTGACCTTCTGGCACCAGCTGACCACCGGCAACGACTTCGCCGTCGAGCCGGTCGCGAAGACCGTCTGGTACGCGCTGTACGGGACGGTGACCGCGCTGGTCCTCTGGTACCGCGTCCTGACCCCCCTCCGCCTCAACCTGCGGCACCGCATGCGGGTCGAAGCGGTGATCGAGGAGACGCCCGGGATCGTGTCGGTGCTGATCGGCGGGCGCCGGCTGCACCGGATGGGCGCGGAGGCCGGGCAGTTCTTCCGCTGGCGGTTCCTGGCGCCGGGGATGCGGTTCAGCTCGCACCCGTACTCGCTGTCGGCGGCGCCGCGCCCGGACATGCTGCGGATCACCGTGAAGGCGATCGGCGACCACAGCGCCCGGCTGCGCGAGCTGGAGCCCGGCACCCGGGTATGGGCGGAGGGCCCGTACGGCGCCCTGACCGCGCAGCGCCGCAGCCGCGGCAAGGTGCTGCTGGTGGCGGGCGGGGTGGGGATCACGCCGATGCGGGCGCTGTTCGAGACACTGCCCGGCGCGTCCGGCGACATCACCCTGCTCTACCGGGCCAACAGCACTCAGGACCTGGCCCTGTGGGACGAGCTGGCCGGGATCGCCGACGAGCGCGGGGCCCGGCTGATGTACGCGGTCAACAGTCCGGACGGGGAGCGCCCCGACATCTCGGCGGAGTCCCTGAGCCGCAAGATCCCGGACGTCGAGCGTCACGACGTCTTCCTGTGCGGGCCGCCCGGCTTCGCCCAGTCGGTGTACGAGGCACTGCGCGGCGCGGGAGTCCCCGCCCGCCGTATCCATCACGAGTCGTTCGAGATGTGAGCGACGGACATCAGGAGTCCAGGACAGATGAGGAAAAGCCACCCCGTTCGGCGTGCCGTGCTCGCCGGCGCCGCGACCGTGTCCGGGATCGTGCTGCTGCTGTCGCTGAAACCGGCGTCCGACCCGGGCTCCGCCTCGGCGGCGGGCGGCGCGGCGCCACCGGTGGCCGCGCAGTCGCCGCAGGGCGGCCGGGGCGCGGGGGCCGGCACGGTCACGGGTGACGCGGCGACTACGCAGTACGGCCCGGTGCAGGTCAGGCTCACGGTGAACGGCGGGAGGATCACGGGCGCCGAGGCCGTGCAGGCGCCCAAGGGCGGGCAGAGCGACCAGATCACCGCCAACGCCGTACCCAAGCTCAACCAGGCCGCCGTCGCCGCCGGCAACGCCGACATCGACGCCGTGTCCGGCGCCACCTACACCAGCGCCGGATACGCGAAGTCGCTGCAGTCGGCACTGGACAAGGTGGCGGCGGGGTCCGCCTCCGCCGGAGAGGGCTCGGGCGACGAGGGCTCCGGCGATGAGGGCAGCGGCGATGAGGGCAGCGGCGGGGGCGCTCAGACGCTCACCGGCACCGTCGCGCAGACCCAGTACGGGCCCGTGCAGGTCCGTGTCACCGTCAGCGGCGGGAAGATCACGGGCGCCGAGACCCTCCAGGCA
>NZ_RAIF01000006.1:1322140-1337449 GCF_003671715.1 Streptomyces sp. E2N166
CTCCGCGGTGACCGACCTGGTGGCGGTGACGGTGGTGGCGCCACGGCTGACGTGGGCGGACTGCTGGGCGACGGCGGCGTTCGCGATGGGGTCGCGGGAGGGGTTGCGGTGGCTGGAGTCCCTGGACGGGGTCGAGGGGCTGTTGGTGACTGCGGGGGACGAGGTGCGGTGCACGGGGGGTCTGGCGGGGTGGCTGGGGTGAACGGCGCCTTGTGGCGAACGGCGCTGCGGCTGAGGTACCGGGGTGTCACTCGCCCGCGTTGGCGGGGTGTCTCCCCCACTCTCGGCTCCGCTCGAAGCGGGAGGTGCCCCACCGCCCGCCCGTGCCGCTCCGTGCCGACCCTGGGGGTACCTCGCAGGCCGTTCAGGCACTGAGGGAGGCACGACTCCCGCAGCTGGGGGAAGGGGGCGCGGGGAACTGCGCGACCGGCCACCGATCACCCGCACCCTGCCTACGGCACAAGCCGCCGCGGCGCTCAGTGGCCGTTCTGAGCCAACCGCAGCAAATGGTCCGCCAGCGCCTGCCCACCCGTAGGCTCCCTGCTGATCAGCATCAGCGTGTCGTCTCCCGCGATCGTCCCCAGGATGTCGTGCAGCTCCGCCTGGTCGATCGCCGAGGCGAGGAACTGCGCCGCCCCCGGAGGGGTCCGCAGGACCACGAGGTTCGCGGACGCCTCCGCGGAGATCAGCAGCTCCGCCGAGAGCCGCCGCATCCGCTCCTCCTTCGCCGACCCCCCGAGCGGCGCCCGCGGGGTGCGGAAACCGCCCTCGCTGGGCACCGCGTAGATGAGGTCGCCGTCGGTGTTGCGGATCTTCACCGCGTTCAGCTCGTCCAGATCCCGGGAGAGCGTCGCCTGCGTCACGGTCAGCCCGTCGTCGGCGAGCAGCTTCGCCAGCTGGCTCTGCGAGCGCACCGCCTGCCGGTTGAGGATGTCCACGATCCGGCGGTGGCGTGCGGTGCGGGTCTGCGGAAGGGCGGGCCCGGCCGTCTGCTCGTGCTCCTGCGCATGGCTCATCGTCGTCTCATTCTCCGGATCGTCCGTCCCCGTGGGCCGCCTCGGCGGCCTGGTCAAGGATGCCGGGCAGCGCCCCGAGGAACGCGTCCACCACGTCGTCGCCGAGGTTCAGCGCCGGCATCAGCCGTACGACATCGGGTGCGGGCGCGTTCACCAGGATTCCGGCGTCCTGAGCCGCCTGCTGCACCTGAGCGGCGAGCGGCTCGGTGAGCACGATACCCAGGAGCAGTCCCGCCCCCCGGACGTGGCCGACGAGCGGATGGCCGAGCGCCTCCACCCCGCCCCGCAGCTTCTCGCTCTGCCGCTTGACGTTGTCCAGCAGCCCCTCGTCCGCGATGGTGTCGAGGACGGCGAGTCCGGCGGCGCAGGCGACCGGGTTGCCGCCGAAGGTCGTGCCGTGCTGGCCGGGCTGGAGCAGCTCGGCCGCGCGGCCGAAGGCGACGGTCGCGCCCAGCGGCAGTCCGCCGCCGAGGCCCTTGGCGAGGGTGACGACGTCCGGGAGGACGCCCTCGTGTGCCTGGTACTCGAACCAGTGCCCGGTCCGGCCGACACCGGTCTGCACCTCGTCCAGGACGAGCAGCGCGCCGGTGGCGGCGGTGATGGCGCGGGCGGCCTTCAGGTAGCCGGGGGGCGGGACGACGACGCCGTTCTCGCCCTGGATCGGCTCGATGATCACCAGGGCCGTCTCCTCGGTGACCGCGGCGGCCAGCGCCTGCGGGTCGCCGTACGGCACGTGCGTGACGTCGCCGGGCAGCGGCAGGAACGGTTCCCGCTTGCCGGGCTGGCCGGTCAGGGCCAGCGCGCCCATGGTGCGGCCGTGGAAGCCGCCGTCGGTGGCGACCATGCGCGGCCGCCCGGTCAGCCGGCCGATCTTGAAGGCACCCTCGTTGGCCTCGGCGCCGGAGTTGCAGAAGTAGACCTTGCCGTCGCGGCCGAAGCGCTGGAGCAGCCGTTCGGCGAGGGAGACGGGCGGCTCGGCGACGAAGAGGTTGGAGACGTGACCGAGGGAGGCGATCTGCCGGCTCACCGCCTCCACCACGGCCGGATGGGCGTGGCCGAGCGCGTTGACCGCGATGCCGCCGACGAAGTCGAGGTACTCCTTGCCGTCGGCGTCCCGGAGCCGGGAGCCCTCGCCGCCCACCAGGGGCAGGCGCGGGGTGCCGTAGTTGTTCATGAGCGCGCCCTGCCAGCGGGCGGTCAGCTCCTGGTTGGTCATGCGGCATCCCCCTCTTGCTCGTCGGGCACGACCATCGTGCCGATGCCCTCGTCGGTGAAGATCTCCAGCAGGATCGAGTGCTGGACCCGGCCGTCGATGACGCGGGCGGTGGTGACGCCGTTGCGTACGGCGTGCAGGCAGCCCTCCATCTTCGGCACCATGCCCGAGGACAGGTCCGGCAGCAGTTTCTCCAACTGGGAGGCGGTGAGGCGGCTGATCACCTCGTCGGAGTCCGGCCAGTCCTCGTAGAGGCCCTCGACGTCGGTGAGGACCATGAGAGTCTCGGCGCCGAGCGCCGCAGCGAGTGCCGCAGCCGCCGTATCAGCATTGACGTTGTAGACATGGTGGTCGTCCTGGGAGCGGGCGATCGACGAGACGACCGGGATGCGGCCGTCGGCGAGCAGCGCCTCGATGGCGCCGGTGTCGATCTCGGTGATCTCGCCGACCCGCCCGATGTCGACGAACTCGCCGTCGATCTCGGGCTGGTGCCTGGTGGCGGTGATGGTGTGCGCGTCCTCGCCGGTGAGGCCGACGGCGAACGGCCCGTGCTGGTTGAGCAGTCCGACCAGCTCTCGCTGCACCTGCCCGGCCAGCACCATCCGTACGACGTCCATGGCGTCCTCGGTGGTGACGCGCAGGCCGGCCTTGAACTCGCTGACGATGCCGGCCTTGTCGAGCGCCCGGCTGATCTGCGGGCCGCCGCCGTGCACGACGACGGGCTTGAGGCCGGCGTGGCGCAGGAAGACGACGTCCTGGGCGAAGGCGGCCTTCAGGTCCTCGTCCACCATGGCGTTGCCGCCGAACTTGATGACGACGGTCTTGCCGTGGTGCCGGGTCAGCCAGGGCAGCGCCTCGATGAGGATCTGCGCCTTGGGGAGCGCGGTGTGCTTCCTCGTCGTGCTCATGAGCTGTACGCGCTGTTCTCGTGGACGTAGTCGGCGGTGAGGTCGTTGGTCCAGATGGTGGCGGTGGCGTCGCCGGCGGCGAGGTCGGCCACGACGTGGACTTCCCGGTAGCGCATGTCGACCAGCTCGCGGTCCTCGCCGACGCCGCCGTTCTTGCAGACCCAGACGCCGTTGATGGCGACGTTGAGGCGGTCCGGCTCGAAGGCGGCGGACGTGGTGCCGATCGCGGAGAGCACGCGGCCCCAGTTGGGGTCCTCGCCGTGGATGGCGCACTTGAGGAGGTTGTTGCGGGCGATGGTGCGGCCCACCTGGACGGCGTCGTCCTCGGTCGCGGCGTTCACGACCTCGACCCTGATGTCCTTGCTGGCGCCCTCGGCGTCCCGGATGAGCTGCTGCCCGAGGTCGTCGCAGACGGTGCGTACGGCTTCGGCGAACGCCTCGTACTCCGGGGTCAGCCCGGCAGCACCCGAGGCGAGCAGCAGCACCGTGTCGTTGGTGGACATGCAGCCGTCGGAGTCGACGCGGTCGAAGGTGACCCGGGTGGCGTCGCGCAGGGCGCGGTCGAGCACCTCGGTGCCGAGGTCGGCGTCGGTGGTGAGGACGACGAGCATGGTGGCGAGGCCCGGCGCGAGCATGCCGGCGCCCTTGGCCATGCCGCCGACGGTCCAGCCGTCCTTGGTCACGACGGACGTCTTGTGCACGGTGTCGGTGGTCTTGATGGCGATGGCGGCCTTCTCACCACCGTGCTCGGACAGCTGACCGGCGGCGGTCTCGACGCCCGGCAGCAGCTTGTCCATGGGAAGCAGTACGCCGATGAGCCCGGTGGAGCAGACGGCGACCTCTCCGGCGCCGGTGCCGAGCACCTCGGCGGCCTTCTCGGCGGTCGCGTGGGTGTCCTGGAAGCCCTTGGGCCCGGTGCAGGCGTTGGCGCCGCCCGAGTTCAGGACGACGGCGGACACCTGCCCGCCCTTCAGCACCTGCTCGGACCAGAGCACCGGCGCGGCCTTGACGCGGTTGGAGGTGAAGACGCCCGCGGCGGCGCGGCGGGGGCCGGTGTTGACCACGAGGGCCAGGTCCGGGTTTCCGCTGTCCTTGATCCCGGCGGCGATACCGGCCGCCGTGAACCCCTTTGCTGCCGTCACACTCACGGCGCGACTCCGATCGTCGTCAGTCCGGTGGCCTCGTCGAGACCCAGGGCGATGTTCATGCTCTGGACGGCACCGCCCGCGGTGCCCTTGGCCAGGTTGTCGATGGCGCTGATGGCGATGATGCGGCTTGCGGCGGCGTCGTACGCGACCTGGATCTGAACGGCGTTGGAACCGTAGACGGACGCGGTCGCCGGCCACTGGCCCTCGGGCAGCAGGTGCACGAAGGGCTCGTCGGCGAAGGCCTTCTCGTAGGCGGCGCGGACGGACTCGGCGGTGACGCCGGGCTTCGCCTTGGCGGTGCAGGTGGCGAGGATGCCGCGGGGCATCGGCGCGAGGGTCGGCGTGAACGAGACGGTGACCGGTTCGCCCGCCACCGCGCCGAGGTTCTGCATCATCTCGGGAGTGTGCCGGTGCAGACCCCCGACGCCGTACGGTGACATGGAGCCCATCACCTCGCTGCCCAGCAGGTGCGGCTTGGCCGCCTTACCCGCGCCGGAGGTGCCGGAGGCGGCGACGATCACGGCCTCGGGCTCGGCGAGCGAGGCGGCGTATGCCGGGAAGAGCGCCAGGGACACGGCGGTCGGGTAGCAACCGGGCACCGCGACGCGCCTGGACCCCTCCAGCGCGGCGCGGGCACCCGGCAGTTCGGGCAGGCCGTAGGGCCAGGTGCCGGCGTGCGGAGAACCGTAGAACCGCTCCCAGTCACCGGCGTCCTTCAGCCGGAAGTCGGCACCCATGTCCACGACCAGCACGTCCGGCCCGAGCTGCTCGGCGACGGCGGCGGACTGGCCGTGCGGCAGCGCGAGGAAGACGACATCGTGCCCGGCCAGCACCTCGGGCGCCGTCGCCTGCAGGACCCGGTCGGCCAGCGGCAGCAGCTGCGGCTGCAGCGCGCCGAGCCGCTGTCCCGCGTTGGAGTTGCCGGTCAGGGCGCCGATCTCGACCTCGGGGTGCGCGAGGAGCAGACGCAGCAGCTCACCGCCCGCATACCCACTCGCTCCGGCCACCGCCGCACGTACCGCCATGACATCCTCCTCTTCGATGGCATGACTATACGTATCGCTGCACGTTTATGCAATCCGCTCCCGCCGGCCCTCGGCAGCCGGTCACCCAGCCGTGTTCACCGATGGGCGGCCAGTACCTCCGCGAGGCCCTCCCGCAGGTCTTCGACGAAATAGCGGGGGACCTCCAGCGACGGGAAATGCCCCCCGGCCTCGGGTGACCTCCAGCGGACGATCCGGCGGTACCTCTCCCGCGCCCAGGCGCGCGGGCTCTTCTCGATGTCGCGGGGGTACATAGTGATCGCCGACGGGACGTCGACCCGGAGTTCGGGGTCGAGTGAGTTGTGGCTTTCGTAGTAGATGCGGGCCGCCGACGCGCCGGTCCGCGTCAGCCAGTACAGGGTGACGTCGTCGAGAACGCGGTCCCTGGAGAGCGTCTCGAACGGGCTGTCCTCGGTGTCCGACCACTCGGCGAACTTGTCGAGGATCCAGGCAAGAAGCCCGACCGGGGAGTCGACGAGTGAGTACCCGATGGTCTGCGGCCGGGTCGCCTGCTGCTTCGCGTACGCCGCGCGGTGTTGCCAGAAATCGCGGGTTTCCTCGGTCCACCGGCGCTCGATCGCCGTCAGCCCGTCCGTCGTCAACCCGGGCGGGGCCTCCGCGAACGTGGTGTGGATGCCGAGAACGTGTGCCGGGAACCTGCCGCCGAGGACCGTGGTGATATTGCCTCCCCAGTCACCGCCGTGGGCCACGAACTCGCCGTAGCCGAGCCTTCCCATCAGTTCGACCCATGCGGCCGCGATCTTCTCCGTTCCCCACCCGGTGGTGGCCGGCTTGTCGCTGTACCCGAAGCCCGGCAGCGACGGGACCACGACGTGGAACGCCGGCGAGTCCACATCCTTCGGATCCGCCAGCTCGTCCACCACATCGGTGAACTCGGCGATGCTGCCCGGCCAGCCGTGTGTCAGGACCAAAGGAGTGGCATCCGCGCGCACGGACCGGCGGTGCAGGAAGTGGATCCCCAGACCGTCAATGGTCGTGCGGAACTGGCCGATCCGGTTGAGGCGCGCCTCGAACGACCGCCAGTCGTACCCGGTGCGCCAGTAGTTCACGACATCGACGAGATCGGCGAGAGGAACGCCCTGCCCCCATCGGCGCGAGCCGGGACCGGCGCCATGGACCGTCTCAGCCTCCGGCAGCCGCGCCGCGGCCAGTCGCGCGCGCAGATCGTCGAGGTCGGCGTCGGTCGCGTGGGCTTCGAATGCTTGCACGTCGCCGCTTGGGCGGGGCATGAGACCTCCTGGCTTCGTGGAACCGGCTAAGACGGTTCTAGCAGCCCTCCGAGTCACGTCGCAACCAGCTATGGTGGTTCCATGCGTGCCGACTACCCTGACTTCCGCCTCGGTTCGGTGCTGGCGACCAGCTTCACGGGGACTCTGTCGGAGCGTCACGGCGACGCAGTGGAGCGGATTCCCGTGCCGCACCGGCTCGTCGACTGGCTGGCCGTGTACGGCCTCGCCGTGGACTCCTGCACCACTGCCCAGCTCGGCCTGGCCCGGGAACTGAGGGAGTCGATCCACGCCGCCGCGACAGCGGCCGCGGTCCGGGACGCCCTCCCCGCGGCCGCTGTCCACGTCATCAATGACCGCAGCGCCCAGGGCCGGGCCGCGGCCATCCTGACGCCCGAGGGCGAGCGGCAGTGGCGGCTCAGCCCGGCTTCCGGCGTGGAAGACGCCCTCAGCGTGATCGCCGCCGACGCGATCAGCGTCATCTCGGGCGAACGGGACGGAAGGCTGGCCTTGTGCGCCTCACCGACCTGCCGAGCCGCCTTCTTCGACACCAGCCGGAGCCGCACCCGCAGATGGTGCGACATGAACACGTGCGGCAATCGTCAGAAGAAGGCGCGCTTCAATGCCAATCACCGCTCCACGCCCCCTGCGCACGGCACCGGGCACTGAGCGCGCTGCCGTACCGGGACGGGTGCGTCCTGTGCCGCGGGTAAGGGGCGCGCCGGTTCGGGGCCGGGGCGACCGCGCAGGCTGACGCGGCCGCCCCGGGTCGGGATCTACCGCTGTCTGATCCGCAGGAACGTCACCGAGTTCGCCGGGAAGGTGTAGGTGAACTCGCTCGCCGCTCCCGAGAAGGTCGACCGCACCGGGGTGACCGGTGTGTCCGTCTCGGTGTTGACCGCCTCCGGGTCGGCGGCCAGCGTGGTGACGCGGGCCTTGGAGGCGACCTTGGCGCCGCCGAGGTCGACGGCGGTGCGGGCCGCCGTGTCCTGGGCGTTGACGACCTTGACGATCAGCTCGCCGGTCCGCGCGTCCTCGGTGACGATCTGGCGGAACGGCTCGGCCGGCTTGTCGTCGGTGAAGCTGCCCCACTCCTCGCCGTCGAGGTAGAGGGTCACCTGGCGGCCCCGCACCTTGATGTCGATGTCGTAGGCGCGGCCCGTCTCGATGGAGCCGGCCTTGGAGACGAGCGTCGACTTGCCGCCGTCCGAGGCCTGCTCGACGGCGGACTGGGTGTTGTTCCAGCCGCCCAGGTTCCACCAGTAGTAGTTGCCGGTGTCCTTGACGCCGAAGGCGACGAGGAACCCCTCCTTGCCGGACTTCTTGGTGGCCGTCACATGCAGGTCGTAGTTCTGCCAGGTCGGGTCGCCCGCCGTGACCAGGGTGTTCTCGGCGGCGGCGTCCGTCTGGACGTATGCGCCGTCCTGGACGGTCCAGCTGCCGGTGCCCGAGTGGGTCCACTGCGCGGCGTCACCGGAGAAGCCGTCGGCCAGGAGGGTCTTCCCGTCCGCCGACGTCACCTTCACGTCGTCGTACGCCGCGCTGGTCGCCCAGGTCGACAGGCCGACGGCGCCGGTGATCGGGCCGCTGACGGCCGGTGTGCCGGTCGCCGACGAGGGGACGACCCGGTCGCCGGTGTTGTTCATGAAGAGCTTCTGGACCTCGTAGTTGGCCGAGTTCCAGGACGCGTGGTTGTTGAACCAGATCATGTCCGGGCTCCACTGCACGTAGTCCTCGTTGGCGAGCAGCGGGGCGTAGGAGGCGAGCTTGACGATGTCCGCGTTGCGTTCGAGGCCGGTCATGAAGGCGGCCTCGGACAGCGCGTTCTTCCAGGCGTTGCCCTGGGAGGCGTACTCGCCGAGGAAGACCTTGGGGCCGTTCCGGTCGTACGAGTCGTAGCGGTCGTTGTTCTGGAGGAACCACTGCGGGCTGTTGTAGTAGTGCTCGTCGACCATGTCGACGCCGGCCTCGCGGTTCAGCTGCCAGGCGGTGTCGAAGGTGGTGCCGGAGTCGTCCGGGCCGGAGTTGGAGACGACGGTGATGTCGGGATACCTCGCCTCGATGGCGGCGCGGAACCGCTTGAAGCGGGTCATGAACTCCCGGGGGAGGTTCTCCTCGTTGCCTACGCCGATGTGGGTGAGGTGGAAGGGCTTCGGGTGGCCCATCTCGGCGCGCACACCGCCCCACTCACTGGTGCGGGGGCCGTTGGCGAACTCGATGAGGTCAAGGGTGTCCTGGATGTGCCGCTCCAGCAGCGCGTCGTCGTCGGTGGCCTTGTTCTGGCCGCAGCCGGTGACCAGGGCGGGCACGACGGGCAGCGGCATGGCGCCGATGTCCTCGGCGAATCGGAAGTACTCGTAGTAGCCGAGGCCGTAGCTCTGGTTGTAGCCCCAGAAGTTGGCGTTGGTGGCGCGCTCCTCGACCGGGCCGACGGTGTCCTTCCACTGGTAGCTGCGTTCGCGCTGCCAGCCGCTCGCCTCGCTGTAGTCCTCCATGGAGCCGGTGTTGACCAGGCAGCCGCCGGGGAAGCGCAGGAAGCCGGGGTCGAGGGCCTCGATCCTCTCGGCGAGATCCTTGCGCAGGCCGTTGGACTGGTGCCTGTAAGTGTCGCGGGGGAAGAGGGACACCATGTCGAGGGCGGCGGGGGCGGTGGTGGCGACGGCGAGGCGGCCGCGGCTGCTGGTGCGGGTCGCCGTGAAGGTGGCGGTGTACTTGCGCCACTCCCCCTTGGCGGCGACCTGGCGGACCTTGGCGAGCGCGCCCGCGGCGTCCCGGAGGGTGACGGTGAGGGTGGTGCCGCTCTCGGCGCGGGCCCACACCGAGAAGTCGTACTTCTCGCCCTTCTCCACCCGGATACCGGTGTTGTATCCGGCGTTGGCGACGGAGGAACCGGCCCCCAGGGAGAGGTAGTTGCGGTTGCGCTCGTTGAGGCGGCCGTCGTCGTTCACGACCTGCGCCGCGCCCTCGGCCGCCCAGGAGGTGAGCGGGGTGTACGAGGCGTTGTCGGCGGTGGAGTACTCGAAGGACCGGTTCTGCACGAGTTCGGCGTACAGGCCGCCGTCGGCGGCACGGTTGATGTCCTCGTAGAAGACGCCGTACATCGCGTCGTCGATCGCGGCGCCCTCGGCGGACGGGTCGACGGTGATCGTGTAGTCGGTGACGGCCTCCGCGTGTGCCGGGGACGGCAGCAGGGCGGAAGCCGTCAGGAGGGCGGTGACGCTGAGACCGAGTCTCCAGCGGGTGCGTGACATGGATACTCCGCGGCTCTCACTAGATCGTTCGAAATATCGGACATTGGTCAGCACTTCGAACGGCAAGATAGGGAGGGGGCGGAGGCGCGTCAATGGGTCGCGCGGCAACCAGTGGTCCGGGGGCGGAAAGCGGGTGGAAATGGGCGAGTTGTGGCCGGTGCCGGATGTGCTGGCGTATCTCGCGGGCCGGTGGCGCACCCGGCGGACGGTGCGGGATCTGGCGAGCGGCGCGGAGGGTCTCTTCGAGGGGGCCACCGCCTTCGACGCGCTCGCCGGCGGCGGTCTGCTGAGCCGGGAGTCCGGAGCCTTCACCTGGCAGGGCGTGACCCGCCCCGCCGAGCGGACGCTGCGCTACGAACCGGGGGCGACGCCGGGCACCGCCGAGGTGCGTTTCGCGGACGGCAGGCCCTTCCACGGCCTGGACCTGTCCTCGGGGCACCACGTGGCCGACCACCCGTGCGCCGCCGACCTCTACCGCGGCGAGTTCACCGTCCGGGACGGCGACCACTGGCGGACGGTGTGGCGGGTGGGCGGCCCGGCGAAGGACCTGCTGCTCACCACGGACCACACCCGTGAGACGGGTGACAGCCGGATGCCCTAGGCGGGCGCCCCTTCGAAGCGAAGGTTCCAGCGGCCCGCGCAGCCCGTGACGGTGGTCGTCGACAGGGGGCGCACGTCCAGGTTCCAGTACGTCGCGGGCGGCGCCTTCAACGCGTAGACCAGCGCGGCCCGGATCACGGACGGCTCGGCCACGGCGACGATGCGGTCGCCGTCCCCGCCGGGACGGGTGTCGAGCCAGCCGCCGACCCTGGTGATGAAGGCCAGCAGCGACTCCCCGCCGTGCGGGGCCGTCCGCGGGTCGGCGAGCCAGGCGTCCACCGCCGCCGGCTCCCGGGCCATGGCCTCGCCGAGGGTCAGCCCGCGCCAGCGGCCCATGTCGCACTCCCGCAGGGCGAGTTGCACCAGCGGCGCGAAGCCGATGGCGTCGCCGGTGGCACGGCTGCGGGGCGTGGGCGAGCAGTAGCGCAGCTCGGACGCCGCGAGCGGCAGCAGATCGCCCGCGGCGCGCAGCACCTCGTCCCAGCCCGCCTGGTCCAGCGGCCGGTCGTCGTCGAAACGCTCCGCGAGCAGCGGTGAGCTGCGTGCGGCCGCGACGAACGTGACCCGAAGCGCCATGCGGTGATGGTGCTGTCCGGAGGTGCGCAGGTCAAGAGGTGTACCTGTGGGTTACCCAGGGTGCGCCACGGCTCACCGGCCGAAGGCGAGCGCCATCCACTGGTCGGGGCGGTCCAGCGCCGTGAAGCCGAGCTTCTCGTAGACGCCGTGCGCGTCGTGCGTGGCCAGCAGGATGCGCCGCAACCCGTCCGGCAGCAGGTGCTCGCGCACGGCCGCGACCAGTGCCGTACCGAGGCCCTTGGCGCGTACCGAGGGGTCGACGTACACGTCGCACAGCCAGGCGAAGGTCGCCCGGTCGGTGACGACTCGGGCGTAGGCCACCTGCTCCCCGGACACCGCGTCGTAGACCCCGAAGTTGAGCGAGCCCCCGATCGCCCGGTCCTGCTTCTCCCGGGTCCGACCGAGCGCCCAGTACGCGTCGGTGGACAGCCAGTGGTGCACGCGCCCGGCGTCGATCCGGTGCGGGTCGGTGGAGATCTCGTAGCCCTCGGGGAGGGGTGGTGTCGCCGTCATGCCGGGATGCTCGCAGCGGCGGTGAGGCCGCGTCGACCCTTTATGGACGTCCGCCGCGCACCTCCGCGCAGGCCGAGCGCAGGCGCCGTACCCCTTCCGCGATCTCCCCGACGCCGCCGACCGCCGCGAAGCTGAGCCGGAGATGGGCGGCCGGGGGCTCGGCACTGAAGTACGGGCGGCCCGGGGTGATCGCGACGCCCGCCCGCAGGGCCGCCGAGGTGAGCGCCGACTCGTCGGTGCCCTCGGGCAGGCGCAGCCACAGGTGGTAGCCGCCGGAGGGGATGTGGGGCAGGGACACCTCGGGCAGGTGCAGTCGCAGGGCGGAGGTCATCGCGTCCCGGCGGACCTTCAGCTCCGCCGAGACGGCGCGCAGATGGCGCGGCCAGGCGGGCGAGCCGACGAGTTCCAGCGCCGCCTCCTGGAGGGGCCGGGGCACGAAGAAGGTGTCGACGACCTGGATGGCCCGCAGCCGCTCCAGCACCGGTCCGCGCGCGGCCAGGGCGCTGACCCGGAAGCTGGGCGAGGTCGCCTTGGTCAGCGAGCAGACGTGGACGACGACGCCGTCCGGGTCGTCGGCGGCGAGCGGGGCGGGCAGCGGGCCCGAGTCCTCGTGCACCAGCCGCCGTACGAAGTCGTCCTCGACGACGAAGGCGCCGGCCGCGCGGGCGATGCGCAGCACCTCGCCGCGCCGCTCGGGGGCGAGCACGGCACCGGTCGGGTTCTGGAACAAGGGCTGGCAGACGAAGACGCGGGCGCCGGTCGCCCGGAAGGCGTCGGCGAGCAGGGCCGGCCGCACACCGTCCGCGTCCACGGGGACCGGCACCGGGCGCAGCCCGGCCGCCCGCGCGATGGCCAGCATGCCGGGGTACGTCGGGGACTCGACGAGGACGGCGGTACCGGGCGGCGCGAGGGCGCGCAGGGCGGTGGTCAGCGCGGACTGGCCGCCCGCGGTGATCAGCACCTCCGCCGCCGTGATCGCCCCGCCGACGCTGCGAGCGAACCACTCCCGCAGTTCCGGCAGTCCCTCCATCGGCGGCCTGCCCCACGCACCGGGGCGCCGCCCGGCCCGGGACAGGGCCGCCGCCATCGCCCGCTCCGGCTGCAGCGACGTGTGCAGGTAGCCGCCGTTGAACTCCACGACGCCGGGCGGTGGCGCGGCCAGCGAGACCAGGACTCCGGAGGCGTCCACCGAGCGCGGTACGAGGTCGGCGGCACCGTCGGCGCTGAGCGCGACCTCCTGCCACGAGGTGTCCCCGGAGGACACGGCCGACTCGCGTTGCCGAGCGCGGAAGGCCCCGGCGCCGGGCCGGGTGACCACCAGCCCCTCGGCGGCCAGCTGCGCCAGGGCGCGGGAGACGGTCACCGGGCTCACCCGGAACCGGTCGACGAGGGCCCGGCTGGACGGGAGCTTTTCACCGGGCGAGTAGCGGTCGAGCTCCCGCCGCAGCTGGTTCGCCAGGTCAGCGACACTGCTACGCTCATGCATGAGAGCACAGAGT
The DNA here is from genome assembly GCF_003671715.1 of Streptomyces sp. E2N166. Classification (GTDB taxonomy): domain Bacteria; phylum Actinomycetota; class Actinomycetes; order Streptomycetales; family Streptomycetaceae; genus Streptomyces; species Streptomyces thinghirensis. The sequence continues at coordinate 1,335,155 of NZ_RAIF01000006.1, forward strand.
AGCGCTACCACCTCGACAGCGATAGCAGTCGACGGTCCGGGCACCACAGTCGGCACCGGCTCGTCCGGCACCGGCCCGCTCGGCACCCTTCAGGCAGCCGTGGGTGTCGTCGCCTTCTCCCTCACCTTCCCCGCCACCGCCTGGGGTCTGGAGGGCTTCGGCCCCTGGTCCCTGATCGCCGTGCGCAGCGTCCTCGCCGCGGTGATCGCGGGCGGCTGCCTGCTGGCGGTGGGGGTCCCCCCGCGCGAGCGAAGCCGAGCGCGGGGGAGGGTGCCGCTTCCCGAGCGGCGGCACTGGTTCGGTCTCGCGGTGGTGGGCGGCGGCGTCGTCCTCGGCTTCCCGCTGCTGACCACGCTCGCCCTGCAGACCTCCACCACCGCGCACGCCGCCGTCGTGGTGGGCCTGCTCCCGCTGACCACCGCGCTGCTGTCCGCGCTGCGTCTGGGCACCCGCCCCTCGCGCACCTTCTGGATCGCGGCCCTGGCGGGTGCGGCGGCCGTGCTCGCCTTCACGGTGCAGCAGAGCGGCGGCGCCCTGACCACGGCCGACGCGTATCTCTTCGGGGCCCTGTTGGTGTGCGCGGCCGGCTACACCGAGGGCGGCCGGCTGGCCCGGGTGATGCCGGGCTGGCAGGTCATCGGCTGGGCGCTGGTGCTGTGCGTGCCGCTGACCGTGCCGATGGCCGCCGTGGCCCTGTCCTTCGAGCCGGTGCACCTGACGGCGCACAGCGTGACCGGGCTGCTGTGGGTGGCGGCGGGCTCGCAGTTCCTGGGCCTGGTCGTCTGGTACCGGGGCATGGCGGCCATCGGCATCCCCAAGGCCAGCCAGTTGCAACTGGCCCAACCGCTGCTCACACTGGTGTGGTCGGTACTTCTCCTGGGCGAGCACCTGACGGTGGCCGCCCCGCTGACGGCCGCGGCGGTACTGATCTGCATCGCGGTCACCCAGCGGGCCCGGGGGTAGGGCCTGCCCTGCGGCACACAGGTGAGGAGGCCTCACACATGCGAGCAACCAAGGGCGATCAGCTGATCCAGCACGGCCGGGTTGTCGGTGAGCACGACAAGGTCGCGGAAATCGTCGAAGTCATGGGCAAGGAAGGCGCACCCCCGTACCGGGTCCGGTTCGAGGACGGGCACGAGGCGGTGTGCTCGCCCGGCCCCGACTCCGAAATCCGGCACAGGGAGATCCAGCTGTAGCCGGCGCCGGTCCTACCCGTTCCCGCGGGAGGTGCCGGCCGCCCGCGCGTAGTGGTCGGCACTCACCCGCGCCATCGCCCCGATCCGGTCCTCCGCCACTTCCTTCGCGGAGAAGAAGACGTGCCCGCGCACCTCGGGGTGCTGCCGGGCCAGCGTGAGGTGCCGGGACAGTTCGGCGGGGTCCTGCCACGCGGCGGGCTGCGCCGGGTCACCCGCCTTGTACAGGGCCTCACCCGCGTACAACTCGGTCCGGCTGCCCTTGGCCACCTCCGCCCACCAGGGGAGCAGCTTCGCGTAGTCGGCGGCGTCCAGGCCGATGTTCCAGTACAGCTGCGGCACGATGTAGTCGAGCCAGCCCTCGCGCACCCACTTGCGGGTGTCCGCGTGCAGGTCGTCGTAGGTCTGTACGCCCGCCCTGGTGTCCGAGCCCTTCGCGTCGGTGGCGGCGTTGCGCCACACCCCGAACGGGCTGACCCCGAACCGGGCGGCCGGCCGGACCTTCTTGACCCGCTCCGCGGTCTCGCGCACCAGCAGGTCGATGTTGTCCCGCCGCCAGGCGGCCCTGGTGGCGAAGCCGCTGCCGAAGGTGCTGTAGGTCCCGCCGTCGTCGAAGCTCTGGCCCGCCACCGGATACGGGTAGAAGTAGTCGTCGAAGTGGACGCCGTCCACGGCGTACTTCCCCACCGCGTCCATCATCGCGTCCTGGACGAAGGACCGGACCTCGGGCAGTCCCGGGTTGTAGTAGAGCTTCCCGCCGTACGGCACGACCCATCCCGGGTTCTTGCGCCCGGGGTGGGACGGCACGAGGCGGGCCGGGTCGTCGTGCGTGGCGACGCGGTACGGGTTGAACCAGGCGTGCAGCTCCAGGCCGCGGGCGTGGGCCTCCTGCACGGCGGTGCCCAGTGGGTCCCAGCCCGGGTCGCGGCCCTGGCTGCCGGACAGGTACTCCGACCACGGCTCGTACGCCGACGGCCACAGCGCGTCGGCCGTGGGACGCACCTGGAAGATCACGGTGTTGAGGCCGTGCCGCACCGCGTTGTCGAGATGCTCGATCAGTTCCGCGCGCTGCTCCGCCGCGCGAAGCCCCGCGCGGGTGGGC
>NZ_RAIF01000006.1:1337637-1354998 GCF_003671715.1 Streptomyces sp. E2N166
ACCGCGGCGTTTCCGTCTCCGGGCGCGGGACCTGCGCCCGGCACCGTTCGGCTGGGCCCTTCGGCTGGACCGGCGGGCTGTGGATCGGCCCATGAGAAGACCTCCTGAACGCTTCGGATCCGCACGGTCACGGATCGTGAGGGGGAACCCAGCATGCCCGACCCGGGAGACGGATCCGTGACCATTCGGGGGTAACGTGCTCGATCGGAGCAGGCACCGGGGACCCCGGTACGCCTGCTGCCACAGCCGTGAAGTCAGCGAAAGGGACGATGTGACCGGCATCTCGGGAGATATCACACGCGTCGGCGTGGTGGGCTGCGGTCAGATGGGGGCGGGCATCGCCGAGGTGTGCGCCCGCTCCGGTCTGGAGGTGATGGTCGCCGAGACCACCGGCGAGGCCCTGGAGATCGGCCGTACCCGGCTGTACAACTCGCTGAGCAAGGCGGCCGAGCGCGGCAAGATCACCGAGGAGGAGCGGGACGCGACGCAGGCGCGCCTGAGCTTCACCACCGACCTCGGCGAGTTCGCCGACCGTGACCTGGTGATCGAGGCCGTCGTCGAGAACGAGCAGGTCAAGACCGAGATCTTCCAGGTGCTCGACCAGGTCGTGACCCGGCCGGACGCGATCCTGGCCTCCAACACCTCCTCGATCCCGCTGGTGAAGCTGGCGGTCGCCACCTCGCGGCCCGACCACGTCATCGGCATCCACTTCTTCAATCCGGCCCCGGTGCAGCAGCTGGTCGAGCTGATCCCGGCGCTCACCACCTCCGAGGGCACGCTCAGCCGGGCGCAGCTGTTCACCGAGAAGGTGCTCGGCAAGCACTCCATCCGCGCCCAGGACCGCTCCGGCTTCGTGGTCAACGCGCTGCTGATCCCCTACCTGCTCTCCGCGATCCGGATGTTCGAGTCGGGCATCGCCAGCCGCGAGGACATCGACAACGGCATGGAGATGGGCTGCGCCCATCCGATGGGCCCGCTGAAGCTGTCCGACCTGATCGGCCTGGACACGGTCTCCTCGGTCGCGTACTCGATGTACGAGGAGTACAAGGAGCCGCTGTACGCCGCTCCCCCGCTGCTCCAGCGCATGGTCGACGCGGGCCGGCTCGGCCGCAAGAGCGGTTCGGGCTTCTACACCTACGGCTGACACGCACAGTGACATCGCACGGGCCCGGCACCTGACGAGGTGCCGGGCCCACGGCGTTCACACGGCGTGTGCGCACCGGGCACGCATATGCCGCTCGCACACTCTCCCCGCTCGCCGACCAGGCGGGTTGACTCACCATGCACATGCAAGGGACGTGAGACCACTACGGAAAGGAGCGGTTCGTGACCGCCGATCCCGAGCATTCCGTCCATCAGGGAGAGCTCGCAGAGTTACGGCGCCGGCTCGATGTGGCGTACGCCCGCGTCGAGGGCGGACTCGCCCTGCTCTCCCATCGCACCGAGGAGAGCGCCAAGGAGCTGGAGGACCTGAACGCCCGGCTGACCGCCCTGGAGCACGCCCGCTGGCCGCTTCCCTCGGTCGCGGTCCTCACTGCCCTGGGTGCCCTGGTCGTGGCGGTGTGGCAGGCACTCGGGCACTAGCTAGGACCGGAGATGGTGCAGCAGGAGTAACGCGGCCGCCATGTTGGCGGCCGGGACCTCCCCGCGGGCGACCAGGTCGGGAACGAGCTTGAGGGAGACCCATTCCCGGCGGTCCGACTCGAAGTCGTCCACGGGGTGCCCGACGTACACGCCCTCGTCGGCCCAGTAGATGTGGTGCCGGGCGTCGGTGAGGCCGTTGGACGGCTCCACGCTCATGAGGTGGCGCAGCGGTCCCGGCCGCCAGCCGGTCTCCTCCTCCAGCTCCCTGGCCGCGGCCACCGCCACGTCCTCGCCGTCCTCGACGACGCCTGCCGCGAGTTCCCAGCCCCAGCTGTCAGTGATGAAGCGGTGCCGCCACAGCAGGAGGACTTCGCCCGCCGCGTTCACGACCGTGGCCACGGCCACGGGCCGCATCCGTATGAGGAAGTGGTCGAGATGCCGGCCGTCCGGTAGCCCGACGTCGGCGAGGTTGACGCTGAACCAGCGGTTTGAGTACACAGTTTGTTCGTTCTCTTTCGTCCACTGCACTGTTCTGCCACCTTTCCTGGAGTAGGTGGCAATATCGCAGCAGTGGTGTCCCGGCAGCAGGCGCACGGCGGCCGCTCACGGCGCAGCGGTGGGCGCAGGGCGCCCGGGGAGCTGGCGGTCACAGCGGGACGCGCAGGGCCCCGTCGATGAGTTCGGCGGCCTCCGCGGTGCCCGCACAACCGCTGCGCACCAGGTGCTCGCGGACCGCGCGGAGTCTGTCGCGCAGGCGCTGGGACTCCATGCCGCGGGCCTGTTCGGCCATCTGCACCGCGGTCGCCACCGCCTTGTCGGCGTTGCCCTGGCGCAGTTCGATCGTGCTGAGCATGGCGAGCCGGTGCACGCGGCCGCGGTCGTGCGCGGGGTTGTCGACGGCCGCCGCGGCGTGCTCCCCCGCCGCCGCCAGTTCCCCCAGGCTCAGCAAGGCCTCCGCCACCTGGACGTTGACCAGGCCGGGCTGGACGTATCCGGTCTCGTCGGGCTCGTACCCCCGCCGGATGCGCTCGGCGGCCTGTTCGGCGCGCCGGATGCGGGACAGCGCGCTGGTGCCGTCGCCGAGGTGCGCGTACGCCTTCGCCTGCATGGCGTACAGGTCGGAGGCGAGGGCCGGGGTGATGTGCCGGCCGGCGGCGCGCAGGGCGGCCTCGGCGAAGGCGACGGCCTGCCGGTTCTCCCGCATGAACAGCGCCTGGTTGACCAGCAGGGCGATGACGTAGGCGCCCAGGCCCCGGTCCCCGCTGGCCTTCGCGAGCCGCAGTGCCTGGTGGAAGTAGCGCTGCGCGAGGCCGTGCGCGTCGGAGTCGTACGCGCAGATTCCGGCCACCGCCACCAACCCGCCCGTGGCCCGGTGCAGTTGACGGCCGGTGGCGTCCGTGTAGCTGCCGCGCAGCAACGGGGCGGCCTCGGAGTTGAGGAAGCCGACGATGCGGGCGCGGGTCGCCATGCCGCCGGCCTTGCGGTACATCTGCTCGTAGTGGGCGCGGGCGCAGCGCAGCGTCTCCAGGTCCCCCGCGGTGACCCGGTGCCGGCCGCCGCGGGAGACGTCCACGTCCTCGGGCGGGTTCTCCCACTCCCACACCGGCATCACGGCGGGCGTGCCGGTGAGCGCGGGAGCGCCGAGGATGTGCGGGCGCTGCTGCTGGTCGGAGCGCCACAGCGCGGTCGCACGCTCCACGAACCCGGACAGCGAACCGGTGTGCGGGGCGACCGGCTCACCGGGCACGCCGAGGCCGATGTCGTCGAGGGTGACGGGGCGGTGCAGCCGGGAGGCGAGGACCTCGCAGATCAGGTCGGGCACCTGACCGCGCGGTCGCTGCCCCTTCAACCACCGCGCGACGGCGGTGTGCTCGTACCTCAGCGCGAGCCCGCGCGCTCTCCCCACCTGGTTGACGTGCGCGGCCAGTCCCGCGTGCGAGACCCCGGCCTCGTCGAGGATCGCGTCGAGCAGGGTGTTGGGCTGCATGGGTGCCCCCCGGTGACTCGGTGCCGACAGCGTAGTGCGTCGGTCTTCACACGGGGTGTGATCGGAGTACGCGCATCCGTACCGTGCGCGCACTGTCGCGGAGAGTTCCGGGCCGGTTGACTTAACTGCCTCGAAAGAGGCCGGCCGGGCCGTCGGCTCCCCCTCGTACAGTACGGCGGCCCGTTCCCACGCCGTCCGCCCGGCTGCCTGCCCGACACTCCGTGGCGGGGCGGACGGCGCGCCGGCTCCGCCGGTTGCGCAGGGCGACTAATCGCCGTTCGGTGTGCGGTGCGTCGTCGGCTGCGGGTGCGCTGTGCCTGGTCGCGCAGTTCCCCGCGCCCCTAAAAACAAGGCGTTGCGCTGACGTCCCTCAAGGGGCGCGGGGAACTGCGCGAGCGACCACGACGCGCCCGCAGCCGCCGACCGGCAGGAACCCCACGCCCCTTGGGCGAACCGCTAACTACGCAGCACCGCTCCGACCCGCTCGCCCGCGAGGGCGACCGCCGCGTCCCGCGCAGCCGACGCCTCGTCGACCGTCAGCGTCCGGTCCCCCGCGCGAAAGCGCAGCGCGTACGCCAGGGACTTGCGCCCCTCGCCCAGCTGCTCCGCGTTGTCGTAGACGTCGAACAGCCGGATGGACTCCAGCAGTTCACCCGCACCCTCACGCAGCGCGGCCTCGACCTCCGCCGCCGGGACGAACTCGTCGACCACCAGGGCGACGTCCTGCGTGGCGACCGGGAAGGTGGAGATGCCCGGCGCCTGCGGGGTGTCGTCGCCGACCCGTGCCACGGCGTCGAGGTCCAGCTCCATCGCGCAGGTCCGCGCGGGCAGGCCCAGCGTCTTCAGGACGCGCGGGTGCAGCTCACCGGCGTGTCCGATCACCTGGTCCTCGCCGTCCACCGTGATGGTCAGCTCGGCGCAGCGGCCCGGGTGCCACGGTCCGTACTGGCCCTTGCGGGAGCCCAGTTCGGCGCCGGCCTCGCGGGCGACGGACCGGGCGGCCTCGATGGCGTCGGCCCAGTCGGCCGGACGGCCCTTGCCCCACCAGCCGGCCTGCTCGCGGGCGCCGGCCAGGACGACGGCGACGTGCCGCGGCTGGTCGGGCAGCGCGGCGTCGAGCGCGGCGAGGTCGTCGGCGCCGGGGCGCCGGTCGACGGGCAGGTTGGCGGCGGTCTTCCGCTCGTCGCGCGGGTGGAAGACCAGGCCGGTCTCGAAGAGGGCCAGGTCGTGCGAGCCCCGGCCGTCGTTGCGGCGCAGCGCGCCCAGCAGGCCCGGCAGCAGCGAGGTCCGCAGCGCGGGCTCCTCGTCGCTGAGCGGGTTGACGAGCTTGACGACGCGGCGGGCCGGGTCGTCGGCGTCCAGGCCGAGCTGGTCGAAGACCTGCTCGCTGACGAACGGGTAGTTCGGCGCCTCGACGTAACCGGCCCCGGCCAGCACCCGGCCGACGCGGCGGTGCAGCCGCTGCCGGGAGGTCAGGCCGCGGCCCGCCGGGGGCCTGGGCAGCGTGGAGGGCAGGTTCTCGTAGCCCTCCAGGCGGATGACCTCTTCGGCCAGGTCGTTCGGGTCGGTGAGGTCGGGCCGCCAGGACGGGACGGTGACGATCAGCTCGTCTTGTCCGTACACGTCGCAGCCGACCTCCTGGAGGCGGCGCACGACGGTCTCGCGGCCGTACTCCACGCCCGCGACCTTGTCCGGGTGGTCGGCCGGGACGCTGATGGTGTGCGGCGCGGAGGGGGCGCTGATCTCGGTGACGCCGGCCTCGGCGGTGCCGCCCGCGAGCAGCACGAGCAGGTCGACGGTGCGCTGCGCGGCGGCGGCGGCGGCCTGCGGGTCGACGCCGCGCTCGAAGCGGCGGGAGGCCTCGGAGGACAGCTTGTGGCGGCGGGCGGTGCGCGCGATGGACACCTGGTTGAAGTGGGCGGCCTCGATGACCACGTCGGTCGTCGCGTCGCCCCCGTTCTCGGCGGCACCGTGGTCGGCGATCTCCGTGTTGGCGCCGCCCATGACGCCGGCGAGCCCGATCGGGCCGCGGTCGTCGGTGATGACGAGGTCCTCGGCGTGCAGCTTCCGCTCGGTGCCGTCGAGGGTGACGATCTTCTCGCCCTCCTCGGCACGGCGGACGCCGATGGTGCCCTGGACCAGGGAGCGGTCGTAGGCGTGCAGCGGCTGGCCCAGCTCCATCATCACGTAGTTCGTGACGTCGACGGCGAGCGAGATCGGGCGCATGCCGACCTTCTGCAGCCGGCGCTGGAGCCAGATCGGGGAGCGGGCCTCGGAGCTGAGACCGGTCACCGTGCGGGCGGTGAAGCGGTCGCAGCCGGTGGGGTCGGCGATCTTCACCGGGTAGCCGTAGGCGTTCGGTCCCGGCACGTCGAGCAGGGCCGGGTCGCGCAGCGGCAGGCCGTAGGCGATGGCGGTCTCGCGGGCGACGCCGCGGATGGACAGGCAGTCGCCGCGGTTGGCGGTGACGGCGATGTCCAGCACCTCGTCGACCAGTTCGAGCAGCTCGATGGCGTCCTTGCCGACCTCGGTCTCCGGCGGCAGCACGATGATGCCGTGCGAGCCGTCGTCGCCCATGCCCAGCTCGTCGCCGGAGCAGATCATGCCGTGGGACGTCTTGCCGTAGGTCTTGCGGGCGCTGATCGAGAAGCCGCCGGGCAGGGTGGCGCCGGGGAGGACCACGACGACCTTGTCGCCGACGGCGAAGTTCCGGGCGCCGCAGACGATCTCCTGGGGCTCACCGGTGCCGTTGGCCCGGCCGACGTCGACGGTGCAGAAGCGGATCGGCTTCTTGAAGCCCTCCAGCTCCTCGATGGTCAGCACCTGGCCGACGACGAGGGGGCCCTTGAGGTCGGCACCGAGGTGCTCGACGGTCTCGACCTCGAGGCCGGCCGAAATGAGCTTGGCCTGGACGTCACGGCCGGTCTGCGTGGCCGGCAGGTCGACGTACTCCCGCAGCCAAGAAAGCGGGACCCGCATCAGATCTCCATCCCGAACGGCCGGGTGAAGCGCACGTCACCCTCGACCATGTCTCGCATGTCCTCGACGTTGTGGCGGAACATCAGCATCCGCTCGATGCCGAACCCGAAGGCGAAGCCGCTGTACTTCTCCGGGTCGACGCCGCAGGCGGTGAGCACCCGCGGGTTGACCATGCCGCAGCCGCCCAGCTCGATCCAGCCCTCGCTGGAGCAGGTGCGGCAGGGCCGGTCGGGGTTGCCGACGGACGCGCCCTTGCAGACGTAGCAGAGCATGTCCATCTCGGCGGACGGCTCGGTGAAGGGGAAGAAGTTGGGCCGCAGCCGGGTCTTCATCTCCGCGCCGAACAGCGACTGGACCATGTGGTCCAGGGTGCCCTTGAGGTCCGCCATGGTCAGGCCCTCGTCGATCGCGAGCAGCTCGACCTGGTGGAAGACGGGGGTGTGCGTGGCGTCCAGCTCGTCGGTGCGGTACACGCGGCCGGGGCAGATCACGTAGACCGGCAGCTCGCGGTCGAGCGCGGAGCGGATCTGCACGGGCGAGGTGTGGGTGCGCAGCACGACGCCGGACTCGGCGCCGCCCTCGGAGCCTTCCACGAAGAAGGTGTCCGCCTCGCCGCGGGCCGGGTGGTCCGGCCCGATGTTCAGGGCGTCGAAGTTGAACCACTCGGCCTCGGCCTCGGGGCCCTCGGCGACCTCGTAGCCCATGGCCACGAAGACGTCCTCGATGCGCTCGGAGAGCGTGGTGAGCGGGTGGCGGGCGCCGGCCGGTACACGGTCGTAGGGCAGCGTGACGTCCACGGCCTCCTCGACCAGGACGCGCGCGTCGCGCTCGGCCTCCAGCTCCTCCTGGCGGGCCGCCAGCGCCTTGTTCACGGCGCCGCGGGCCATGCCGACGCGCTTGCCGGCCTCGGCCTTGGCCTGCGGGGGCAGGGCGCCGATCTCGCGGTTGGCCAGCGCCAGCGGCGAGGTGCCGCCGGTGTGGGCGACCTTGGCCTCCTGGAGCGCGTCGAGGGAGCTCGCTGCGGCGAAGGCGGCGAGCGCCTCGTCCCGCATGCGCTCGATCTCTTCCGGTTTCAACGCCTCGACCTCGACAGGGTCGTACGACTTATTCGGTGCCGACATCTCTTCCCGTGCTTCCGATTGGCTGGCTGATGGTCCCCGTCACCGGCTCGTGGACGAAGCGTCCGTGTGACGCAGCGTCTCCGTGACGAATCGTCTGCGTCCGAGCGTCTCCGCCTGTGGGACACAAAGGTGCCAAAGGCCGAGTCTAACGGGGTGGAGGGAGGCGACTGCGCCCGCGGTGCTCAGGCCAGGTAGGCCGGGGCCGCCACGGGCAACGTAAATCGGAACTCGGCGCCGCCGCCGGGGGCGCGGCCGACGGTGATGGTGCCGCCGTGGGCTTCGACGATGCCCTTGACGATGTACAGCCCGAGGCCGGTGCCGCCGCGCTTGCTGCCCCGCCAGAAGCGGGTGAAGACGCGGTTCATGGACTCCTCCGGGATGCCGGCCCCTTCGTCGCTCACCGTGACCGACGTGCCGGTGTCCTCCCCTTCGCGGGGGGACGCCGTGGGCGTGACGTCAATGGTGACGGTTCCCTCGCCGTGCCGCACGGCGTTTTCCAGCAGGTTGCTCAGGACCTGGTCGACCTTGTCGGGGTCGGCCCACAGGTCGGGCAGCGGCTGCGCGAGGCGGAGCAGGAAGCGGTCGGCCTCCTGGCCTGCGGCGACGTACGCCTGGATGTGGCGGCCGACGGCGGCGCCGATGTCGACGGGCTGGCGGCGGACCTCCAGCCTGCCCGAGTCGATCCGCGAGATGTCCAGCAGCTCGGCGATGAGCCGGGTGACCCGGTCGGCGTCGGCGTCGACGGTCTCCAGCATCAGCCGCTTCTGGTCGTCGGTGAACCGCTCCCACTTGGCCAGCAGCGTGGCCGTGAAGCCCTTGACGGAGGTGAGCGGGGAGCGCAGTTCGTGGGCGACGGTGGCGATCAGCTCGGCGTGGCTGCGTTCGGTGCGGCGGCGGGCCTCGGTGTCGCGCAGGGTGACGACGACGCGGTGGAGGGGGCCGGTGGGCCGGGTGCGGACGTAGCGGGCGGAGACGAGGACCTCCCGTCCGCCGGGGAGCAGGAGGTTGCGCTCGGGCTGGCGGACGCGGATGGCGAGCCCGCCGTAGGGGTCGGTCAGCTGCCACCAGCGCCTGCCCTCGAGGTCCTCCAGGGGAAGCGCCTTCTCCAGCTGCTCGCCGAGAGCCTCGGCGGCGGGGACGGCGCTGATGCGGGCGGCGGCCGCGTTGAAGCAGATGACCCGGCCCCGCTCGTCCGCGACGACGAGGCCGTCGGGCAGCTGGTCGGGGTCGATGCCTAGGTCGGCGAGATCGCCGGGTGTGCGGGGCGCGGGCGGACGCGGCGCCTCCCGTGCACCCGGTGCGCTGCTCGTGCCGACGCTCATTCCCGTACCCCACCTCTCAACCGCGCAGGGGCCTTGAGCTGGTCACCCTACTAGCTCTCGGTGACGGAGCGGCACCCTCCGGCGGCGCGCTGTGCACGCGCCGACGCGTAGAGACATACGGCGGCGGCGGTGGCGAGGTTCAGACTCTCGGCCTTCCCGTGGATCGGGACGCGCAGGACGGCGTCGGCGAGGGCGCGGGTCTCCTCCGGGAGCCCCCAGGCCTCGTTGCCGAACACCCAGGCGGTGGGGCCGCCCATGGTGCCGGCGTCCAGTTCGGCGTCGAGGTCGTGCTCGCCCGCGCCGTCGGCTGCGAGGACGCGGACCCCGGTGTCCCTGAGCCCGGCGACGGCCCGTTCGACGGGGACGCCGACGGCGACGGGGAGGTGGAACAGGGAGCCGACGGAGGCGCGTACGGCCTTGGGGTTGTACAGGTCGACGGAGGCGTCGGTGAGTACGACCGCCTCGGCGCCGGCGGCGTCGGCGCAGCGCAGTACGGTACCGGCGTTGCCGGGGTCGCGGACGTTGGCGAGGACGGCGACGAGCCCCGGACGGGCGGCGAGGATCTCGTCGAAGGGGGTGTCCAGGAACCGGCACACTCCGACCAGGCCCTGCGGGGTGACGGTGGTGGAGATGTCCTCGATCACCTGCTCGGCGGCGAGGTGGACACGGGCACCGGCGTCCCGGGCCGCGCCGATGATGTCGGCGTAGCGCTCGGCGGCCTCGACGGTGGCGAACACCTCGACGAGCGTGTCCCCGTACCCCGTCGCCTCCCGCACGGCCTGCGGCCCCTCGGCCAGGAACAGCCGCTCCTTACCCCGAAAGTTCCGCTTCGCCAGCCGCCGCGCGGCGAGGACCCTGGGGGAACGGGGGGAGATCAGCTCGGGGCTGACGGGACGCACTTTGCTCACCTTCACAATTGAATCGGCGCTGACTGCGACGCGCCCCACAGGGGCGCGGGGAACTGCGCGACCAGCCACGGCGCACCCGCAGCCGAACGACGGGCCAGGCGGCGGCAACGAAGGACCCGCAGGCTTTCAAGCCTGCGGGTCCTTCAATGTCGGCTCGATGCCAGCGCAGCGTCACGCGGCCTTCGGCGCGTTGACGTCGCTCGGCAGCGCCTTCTGGGCGACCTCGACGAGCGCGGCGAACGCGTTCGGGTCGTTGACGGCCAGCTCGGCGAGGATCTTGCGGTCGACCTCGACGTTGGCGGCCTTCAGGCCCTGGATGAAGCGGTTGTACGTGATGCCGTTGGCGCGGGCAGCGGCGTTGATGCGCTGGATCCACAGCTGGCGGAAGTCACCCTTGCGCTTCTTGCGGTCGTTGTAGTTGTAGACCAGCGAGTGGGTGACCTGCTCCTTGGCCTTGCGGTACAGGCGCGAACGCTGACCGCGGTAGCCGGAGGCCTGCTCGAGGATCGCCCGGCGCTTCTTGTGGGCGTTGACTGCCCGCTTGACGCGTGCCACTTGTTAACTCCTTGTAGCGGGGCCGCGGTGATCCTCACGCGGCCCGGTATCGATTGGGTCCCGGTCCTGCCGTACGGCGCTCAGTGGCGCCCGTACGTCACTTGCCGAGAAGCTTCTTGATCTTCGCGGCGTCGCCCGGGGCCATCTCGGCGTTGCCGGTGAGGCGACGCGTCACACGGGACGACTTGTGCTCGAGCAGGTGGCGCTTGCCGGCACGCTCACGGAGCACCTTGCCGGAGCCGGTGATCTTGAAGCGCTTGCTGGCACCGCTGTGCGACTTGTTCTTCGGCATAGCGCCGTTCTCTCCTCGTCGGTGGCGCTCCGGTGCCCGGTCGTGAAACCGGGCACGGTGGAGCGTCGCTTGTATCGGTTACGTCCTGGGGACTGACGTCCCCCGGGGTCACGCCTCGGCGGGTGCCTCGGCCTGAGCCTCGGCGTCCACCTCGTCGGTCTCCGCGGCGTTCTGCGACTTGCCGGGGTTGGCCTTCGCGTCCGCCTTGCGGGCTTCCTGCGCCTGGCGAGCCTCGGCCATCGCCTCGGTCTTCTTCTTGTGCGGACCGAGAACCATGATCATGTTTCGGCCGTCCTGCTTCGGGTTCGACTCCACGAACCCGAGGTCGGCCACGTCCTCCGCGAGACGCTGCAGCAGTCGGTAGCCGAGTTCCGGCCGGGACTGCTCGCGACCACGGAACATGATCGTGATCTTGACCTTGTCGCCCTGCTTGAGGAACCGAACGACGTGACCCTTCTTGGTGTCATAGTCGTGCGGGTCGATCTTCGGCCGGAGCTTCATCTCCTTGATGACCGTGTGCGCCTGGTTCTTGCGCGCCTCACGTGCCTTCATGGCCGACTCGTACTTGAACTTCCCGTAGTCCATGAGCTTGCACACGGGCGGACGGGCGTTCGCCGCGACCTCGACGAGATCGAGGTCGTACTCCTGCGCAAGCTCCAGGGCCTTGGCAAGCGGGACAATCCCGACCTGCTCGCCGCTGGGACCGACAAGTCGCACCTCGGGAACGCGAATCCGGTCGTTGATGCGGGGCTCGGCGCTGATGGATCCTCCTCGGTAGCACCACGCGACGGTCTGGCGGACAGCCGCGTAACGTCTGTGTTCGATAGACCTAACCGCGCCGGCGCAACAAAAATGCCCCGGACGATCACAGGCGGGGCTCCTCGAACTACTACCGGAGCACCGCCGCGATGGCCGCGGGGCGCGATTTCGGGCCGGTCGCCGCCGCTGGGACGGGACCGCCTGACCGGTGACCCGCCGTCCATGGGACGGCCAGGTGGGAGTTCGAAGCCTCCACTTGTGGGCCGGACCGCTGCCGTGAGGCGTGCGTATCCGACCGGTCGTTACACAAGGTTAGCAGCTCGGCAGGGGAAGGGCTAACCGAGACCGAGTGGGGCCGCCCGCCGCCCTGCGCCTATCGTGTGCGGCATGAGTGACACCCCTCCTGAGACGCCCGACTTCGATGCCATGACCCGCGACATCGCCGAGGTTCCCGCGGTCGAGGTGATCGTGACGGTCGCCGTCAACCTGATGAGCGCCGCCGCCGTGAAGCTGGGACTGACCGAGGAGGGCGAGGCGCACAAGGACCTGGACGAGGCCCGCAAGCTGGTGCACGCGCTGGCCGGTCTGCTCGACGCGACCGCGACCGAGATCAGCTCCTTCCACGCGGCTCCGCTGCGCGACGGCCTGAAGTCGCTCCAGCTGGCCTTCCGCGAGGCCTCGCTCGTCCCGGACGAGCCGGGCCAGGGACCGGGCGAGAAGTACACGGGGCCGGTCTACGGCTGACCCTGCTCCCTCACGTACAAGGGCTCGCCCGGCGGCGTGGCCCCGGCCGGCAGCAGTGCCAGGTCGAGGCCCCGCACCAGGCGGGCCCTCAGTGTTTCGTCGGCGGCGAGGCGCTCGGCGACGGCTCGGGCGGCCTTCGCCGGGTCGGCGTCGGGGGCCAGGAGCAGCGCCAGGGTGCCGTCGGCCCTGCCCGGCCCGAGGTACGCCCGGAGCACGGCGGGCTCGGCGGCCACGGCGGCGCGGGCGGCCTCGGCCACCGCGGGATCGGCGAGCGGGTCGGTCGTCGTACGGCCCTCGGCCAGCGCCAGCAGCGCCGCTCCGGTCAGCTCGAACGGCACCGGCCCGGCGAGGTCCAGTACGACCGTGTCCGCCTTCTCGTGCGCGGCGGCCTGCAAAGCCTGGTGCACCGGTACGGCGACGGGGCGGGCTCCGGAGTCCCAGCGGGCGAGCGAGTCCGTGGACGTGAAGGCGGGCAGGGCGGTGCGGCCGCCGGCCTTCAGCGTCGGAACGGCCATGTCGCTGGTCTTCTCGCGGCGCAGCCCGTTCTCGTCCTCCTCCGCCTCACCGAGGACGGCCACGACGGGCACCAGCAGCCGGGCGCCCTTGAGCGCCTCCAGTACGGGTGCCAGGGCGGTGCGGTCCTCGGCCCAGGCGGCGAGCGCGGCGCTCAGCCGGGGGTCGGCGGAGCCGTCGTCGTCGGAGAAGGCGGAGTCGGGGATGTTCTTGTCGGCCACGGTTCCCGACCCTAGTCGAGGGGGGCGGGCCGCCTGCCGCGGGCTCCCCTGCCCGGCGGCGACGACGATCATGGTTGGTAGCCTCGCCGGATGACCGCGACCTTTGACGACGCCGTCCGCGCTCGGCTCCGGGCTCCCCACATCTGGTACGTCGGCACGGTGTTCGCCGACGGAGCGCCGCAGGTCAGCCCCATGTGGGTGGACCTGGAGGGTGAGAACGAGCTGACGTTCAACACCTCGGTGGGCCGGGTGAAGGAGGAGAACCTGCGCCGCGACCCCCGTGTCTACCTCTCGCACGCCGACGCCGCCGACCCCTTCGACCGGGTACAGATCAGCGGTGTCGTGTCCCGCTTCGTCGAGGGCCCGGAGGCGCACGACCGGATGGACCGGCTGGCCCGCAAGTACCTGGGCAGCGAGCGCTTCGAGTGGATCATGCCGGGCGAGCAGCGGATCGCGGTGGTCGTGCGCCCGGTGAAGGTGCGGCACATCGTGGGGGTGGAGCGGTTCCGTCCCGGCGGTCCGGTGCCCGCTTCCTGATCGCCCCTCGGCCGGGCCGCGCGCGAACGATCCACATCCGTCTCTCAGGGATCTGTGACCGGCATTCAACGTCCGCCCCACGGACCGCACAGCCACCGCCTGAAGCATCACGGGCATGGAGTCCTCCGGAGCCCGGCCGGACCGGCGAGCCCGAAGGCCACGGCGGCGGCGCGCGCCGGTGTGTGCCGTCCTGATCGCGTTCGCCGTCGTCGGCGGTGCGGCCACCGGGGTGCCTACCGGCAGGGGCAGGGCCACGCGCGCCCCGGTGCGGGCGGCGCCGTATCGTCGTCGGCCTCGGCACCCTCGGGCGGGGAGGCATCGGTGGAGACGGTCGGGCCGGTCGTGGACCGTGACGCGCTGCTGGCCTCGGCCATGGCGTCGGTGACCGTGGCGGACGGCGTCGAGGTGTCCGTGGCGGTGCTCGACGCGGACTCCGGCGACAGCGCCTCGTACGGCACGGATGTCTTCGAGACGGCGAGCATCGTCAAGGTCGACATCCTGGCGGCGCTGCTGCTCCAGGCGCAGGACGCGGGGCGAGCGCTGACCGCGGCGGAGCAGTCCTACGCCGTCGCCATGATCGAGGACAGTGACAGCGACTCGGCGTCGGCGCTGTGGCGGGCGATCACGACCGCGGACGGGCTCGACGCCGCGAACGAGCGCTTCGGCCTGACGGGGACGGACGGCGGCGACGGCCCGCTGTGGGGGCTGACCCGGACCACGGCCGCCGACCAGGTCGAGCTGCTGCGGCAGGTGTTCGTGGCGGACGGCTCGGAACTGAGCGAGGCGTCACGGGCGTATGTACGGGGGCTGATGGGCCGGATCGCCGACGGGCAGCGGTGGGGCGTGTCGGCGGCGGCCGACGGTGGCGCGGGTGGCGACGGTTCGGTGGGTGGCAGTTCAGGGTGGGCGTTGAAGAACGGCTGGCTGCGGCGGAGTACCACCGGGCTCTGGGTGGTCAACAGCGTCGGGCGGGTCGCGTCGGACGGTCACGACCGCCTGGTGGCGGTGGTGTCGCGGGGCAGCGCGACGCTGGCGGAGGGGATCGCCCTGACCGAGGCGGCGGCGAAAGCGGCGGTGTCCGTGTTCGCCGGGGCCGCGGGCGCCGCCGGCGGTCAGAAGTCGTCGTAGCGTTCCCGGCGGCCCCGCCACAGGACGACGGCCGCGACGATCATGACGCCGCCCGCACCGCCGGCCAGAGGGGCGGCCCAGGCCGAGGTGTCGTCGTCGGAGGGCGGGGCATCGGGGCCGGAGCCGAAGTACTTCTCGCCGTACGCCGCCGACTTCAGCCCTTCCGGCTTCAGCCGTCCGGCCGCCTCGATGGCGGCGGCGGGGTCGACGAAGCCGTAGCCGCGTGAGTCGTCGCGGCCCTCGGCGGGGGCGTTGCGGGCCGTGTCCTCCAGCAGGGACTTGACCTGGGCCGGGGTGAGGTCCGGGTGGGCCGACTTCACGAGGGCGGCGGCCCCGGAGACGAAGGCGGAGGCGGCGCTGGTGCCCCAGCCCTCGTAGTACCGGTGGTCGGGGTCGGCGATGATCACGTCGACGCCGGGGGCGCTGACCGTGGCGTACCAGCGGCGGGTCGAGAAGGAGGCGCGGGTGCCGTAGCGGTCGACGGCGGTCGCGGCGATCACGCCCGGGTAGGCGGCCGGGTAGGAGATGTGGTCGCCCTTCTCGCCGCCGTTGCCGGCCGAGGCGACGACGACCACGCCCTTCTCCAAGGCGTACTGGATGGCCTCGTCCTCGGCGGGTTCGGGGTGCGCGGAGGCCGAGTCGTCGCCGAGGGAGAGGTTGATGATGTCGGCGCCGTGGTCGGCGGCCCAGCGGATGCCCTCGGCGAGGGCGTTGCCGCGGGTCTTGCGGGCCTTGGCGCGGGACGGGTCACCGTCCTCCAGGATCACGCGCAGGGGCAGGATCTTCGCCTCGGGGGCGATGCCCATGACGCCGTCGGCGTTGCCGGCGCCGTGGCCGTGTCCGGCGATGATCCCGGCCATGGCCGTCCCGTGCCGGGCCCAGGCACGGTCGCCCTCGCTCGCGCCGAAGCCGACCAGGTCCTTGCCGGTGAGGACGTTGCCGACCAGGTCGGGGTGGTCGGCCTCGACGCCGGTGTCCAGGACGGCGACGGTGACGCCGGCGCCCTTGGTGGTCCCCCACGCCTCCTGGGTGTGCATGGCGCCCAGCGCCCACTGCTGGGCGCGGATGCCGTCGGCGTGCGCGGCGGGTGCCGGGACGAGGACGAGGGCGGCGGCGAGGAGGAGGCTCAGGGCGCCTGTCCTGCGGGTCCGGGGCCCGGCGGTGTTCGCGACGACGGGGCTGACGGTGCTCACGGCGGTGCCGGCGGGGGTCACGGCGGTGCCGGCGGGGGTCACGGCGGTGCCGGCGGGGGTCACGGCGCTGCTGACGGGGTTCACGACGGGCGCTCCGTGGCCGGGCCGACGTTCTTGCGCAGGGCGCGTTCGACGCGGTCGGCGAGGCCCTGCGCCTCGTGGCCGAGGCCGGCCTGGGCGGGGGCCGACGTGGCGTCGGACTCCATGGCCTCCTCGGCGGGCTCCGGCTCGTCCACGGTGCGGGCGTCGGCCCAGCCGGACACGGCGTAGACGACGACGGGGGCGTCGGTGAGGACGGAGACGGTCCACGAGGCCCGCTGCCGCGCGCCGAAGCCCGCGGCGACGGTGTCCTTCGCGGCGTACGGCAGCGGCATGAGGTCCTCCCTGCGGCCCAGCCCCTCCTTCTCGAACCGGCCCCGCAGCGAGGTCATGGCGGCGGCGTCGGCCTTGGCGAAGAGCAGGCCGACGGTGGTGACGTAGCTCTGGGTGGCGTCGGTGTAGGTGGCGCGCAGCAGGCGCCGGCAGCCGATCGGGTCGAGGACCTTGGCCAGCAGCGGGTCGAAGGCACCCTCGCAGTCGCTGTCCGGGGCCACGGCGACCCGCGTCCAGGTGCGGTCGGCGCCGCCGGGGCCCGCGCCCTGTCCCCGCACGGTGGCCGGGAACAGCTGGTCGACCGGCACGCTGTGCCACAGCTCCCCGGCCTCGGCGAACGCGCCGCGGGTGCCGCCGTCCCCGGAGTCCCCGGCCAGCCAGCTGCCGGTGACGGCACCGGTGACGAGTCCCAGCCCGAGCACGAGGCAGACGGCCGCGGCGACGGCCTGGGGCCGCAGCCGCCCGCCGAGCGGACGCGGCCGGGCAGGTTCGTCGTAGCCCTCAGGCTCCCCGAACGACACCCGCGGCCGCCCGTCGCCGGGCGCCGGCGGCGTGCTCCAGGAGAAGGCCGGGTCAGGGGTGGCGGGGCTCGGAGACGGGGCCGTCGGGTCGGCGAGCGGGGCGGGTTCCGGTCGTCGTCGCGGATGCGGGTCCGCTCGGACAGCGGGTTCCGCTGCGGCTTCCCGTCCCGGAGCGGGTGCCGGTGCGGCTCGGACGTCCGGTGCCGGATCAGGTGCCGGTGCCGACTCCGGTGCCGGTTCTGCCGGGATCGGGCGCAGGCGTGTGGTCGTCTCCGACGGGGTCTCCGCGGGGACGGCGGGCCGGCGTGGCGGCGCCTCCGGGGCCCCGCTCCCGCCCGGGGTCTCCCGGCCGACGTTCGGCGGGACGTCGGGGAAGCGGGCGGAGGCGCGGGGTGGCGGGTGCGCGGGGTCGGTACCTCGGGAATCGGCGAGCCGGAAGCGCGGGTAGTGGGGCCGGGCACCGCCCCCGGGTCCGGGGGGCCAGGGGTCGCCGTCCCTGCCCGGCGTGGACGGACCGGAGGCCCGGCCGTCGCCCGAGGATCCGGTCCCGTCCGCCCGGCCTTGCCTCATCGCCGTACGCCGTCCCGGGGCGTTGCCGCCCTCGCGTGCCGTGGTCGCGTCGGTG
>NZ_RAIF01000006.1:1355338-1362392 GCF_003671715.1 Streptomyces sp. E2N166
GCGGCGTGCTTCCGTGCTCATGCGCCCCCCGTTTCCTCTTCCTCGGGCCCGGGCCCTTGCTCGACGAGGGCCGGTGATGTGGTCTCCCGCCCCGGCCCGGCACGGACCGATCCGTCCCGGGCACGCATACCCGCACGGATCGACCGCCATCCCGGCGCGGACCTCGGGCCCGCCGCCCGGGTCGTCGGGCCGTGCGTGCGCGTCACTCTACGGCGTGACCCCGTTCGGCGGGGAACCAGTCCACGCGCCCGTGGCATTGGCCCGGAACGTCCCCCTACCCTGCGGTAAGCCCGTCTGGCAGGCTGCGTCCATGACTGCGCGCGCCGCCGACCGGGCCCGTTACGACCGGGCCACCGCCCATCTGGACGCCCCCGTGGCGATCGTGGATCTGGAGGCCTTCGACGCCAACGCGGACGACCTGGTCCGACGGGCGGGCGGCAAGCCGATCCGGGTCGCCGGCAAGTCCGTACGCTGCCGTGCGCTGCTCGAACGCGCCCTGGCGAGAGACGGTTTCGCGGGCGTCATGTCGTTCACGCTGGCCGAGTCCCTGTGGCTGGCGCGCTCCGGTTTCGAGGACGTGCTCCTCGGCTATCCGTCGGCGGACCGCGCCCGGTACGCCGAGCTGACCGCCGACCCCAAGCTCGCCTCCGCCGTGACCGTGATGATCGACGACCCGGCGCAGCTCGACCTCATCGACGCCGCTCGCGAAGGCGGCCGGGAAGTCGTGCGGGTCTGCCTGGAGTTGGACACCTCGCTGAGGCTGTTCGGGGGGCGGGTCCGGATCGGGGCCCGGCGCTCCCCGCTGCACTCCCCCGCCGAGGTCGCCGACCTGGCCCGCGCGGTGGTCCGCCGGCCGGGGTTCGAGGTCGTGGGGCTCATGGCGTACGAGGGGCATGTCGCCGGTGTCGGGGACGCGGTGGCCGGCCGGCCGCTGCGGTCCCGGGCGGTGCGGCTGATGCAGGCCGCCGCCCGCCGGGAACTCGCCGAGCGGCGTGCCGCGGTCGTGCGCGCGGTGCGGGCCGTGGTGCCCGACCTGGAGTTCGTCAACGGCGGCGGCACGGGCAGCGTGCAGCACACCGCCGCGGAGGAGGCGGTGACGGAGATCGCCGCCGGGTCCGGGCTGTACGTGCCGCGGCTGTTCGACAACTACACGTCGTTCCGGGGCCGTCCGGCGGCGCTGTTCGCCCAGCCCGTCGTACGGCGGCCGGGGGTCGGGGCCGTGGCCGTCCTCGGCGGCGGCTACCCGGCCTCCGGTGCGCCCGGCGCCGACCGGCTGCCGGTGCCGTACCTGCCCGAGGGCCTGCGCTACGACCCCCAGGAGGGCGCCGGTGAGGTGCAGACGCCGCTGCTCGGCCCGCCCGCCGACGACCTGCTCATCGGCGACAAGGTGTGGTTCCGGCACGCCAAGGCCGGGGAGCTGTGCGAGCGGTTCGACGCGCTGCACCTGGTGGAGGGGGACGCGGTGACGGCGACGGTGCCGACGTACCGGGGCGAGGGACACACTTTCCTGTAGCCCCGTGCTCTGTGGCCCCGAAGCCCCGTGCCTACGGTCGGCTCGACGGGCCGATGCCGCTGCCCACGCCGCCGCCCGTGTCCGCGTCGCCGGCGGGCCGGATGCCCTTGGTGATCCGGTCCATGTCGTCGAGCGGCGGTCCGTCCTCGCCGGCGTCGAAGACGTAGCGGACGAGGACCGGTGACTCGGTGCCGACGGTGGAGGGGAAGACCAGCGACTGCACGTAGCCGCCGGGGCCCTTGGCGGTCTTCACCCGCCAGCGCACGTAGTACCCGGCGCGTCCGGCGACCGCGACCTGCCCGGAGGCCACCTCCTCGTGGGACTCGATGCCGCCGAAGGGCTTGTTGCCGATCAGGTCACGGTCGTAGGCGTCGTCGGCCGCGTCCTCGATGTCCTGCTGGGCGAGGGCTTTCGGGGAGGACTCGGCGTTCGCGGTGACGGTGCGGGAGATGACGAGACCGTGCCGGCACACGCCGCCGTCGCCGGGGCAGTCGTAGGTGCCGTCCGTGGTCATCATGACGTCGTCCTCGGTGACGTACTCGGGCAGCACCCAGCCGGTCGGGAGCGGGAAGGTGATGCCGTTGAGCTGGTCCTCGACCACGGCCGGGTCGTCGGCGGAGGGTTCGGAGGGCGTCGGCGAGGGGGTCGGCGTCGCGGTGACCGGTTCCGGGGCGGTGGACGTCGCGGCGGTCGGCGGGGGCTGCGCCGCGGGGCCGCCGTCGTCCTCTCCGAGGACGAACACGCCGGTGACGATCGCCGCGACCAGCACGGCCGCCGCGGCGGTGAGGGCGACGGCCTTTCCACGCCCGGGCACGGGCTGCCGCTGGAGCGCCGGCTGCTGGTGTTGCATCGGCTGGGGTTGCGAGGGCAGGGGTGCGCCGAACCCGGTGGTCTCGGGTGCGCGACGGTGCTCGGTCCAGGCCGTGCCGTCCCACCAGCGTTCCTGGTGCGGGGCCGACGGATCGCGATACCAGCCGGGCGGCGGCGTCATGCTCATTCAGGCACTGTAGGACGCCGCCCGGGGCGATCTACAGCGGTGTGACGTACGCCCCGGAAATCCCGCCGTCCACCAGGAAGTCGGTGGCGTTCACGAAGGAGGAGTCGTCGCTGGCCAGGAACGCGACGGCCGCGGCGATCTCCTCGGCCTCGGCGAACCGCCCGAGCGGGATGTGGACGAGCCGGCGCGCGGCCCGCTCCGGGTCCTTGGCGAACAGTTCCTGGAGGAGCGGGGTGTTGACCGGGCCGGGGCAGAGGGCGTTGACCCGGATGCCCTCCCGCGCGAACTGCACGCCCAGTTCCCGGGACATGGCGAGGACGCCGCCCTTGGACGCCGTGTACGAGATCTGCGAGGTGGCCGCGCCCATCCGGGCCACGAAGGACGCGGTGTTGATGACGGACCCCCTGCCCTGGCGCCGCATGTAGGGGATGGCGGCCTTGCAGCACAGGTAGACGGAGGTGAGGTTGACCTCCTGGACGCGCTTCCACGCCTCCAGCCCCGTCTCCAGGATGGAGTCGTCGTCGGGCGGCGAGATACCGGCGTTGTTGAAGGCGACGTCGACGCTGCCGTAGGTGTCGTACGCCGTCCTGAACAGCGCCTCGACCTGTTCGGGGTCGGTGACGTCGACCTTCACGAAGGTGCCGCCGATCTCCTCGGCCGCCGCCTTGCCCCGGGTCTCGTCCACGTCGCCGCAGACCACGTGCGCGCCCTCGGAGGCGAGCCGGCGGGAGGCGGCGAGGCCGATGCCGCTGCCCGCCCCGGTGACGACGGCGGTACGGCCGACCAGACGGCGGCAGATGATGTCCTCGGTCATGAGTGGCTAGGCCTCCGTGTTCGACGAGACGTTGCTGATGAAGACGTTCTTGGTCTCGGTGAAGGCGGTCAGCGCGTCCGGGCCGAGTTCGCGGCCGAGGCCGGACTGCTTGAACCCGCCGAACGGCGTCCAGTAGCGGACGCTGGAGTGGGAGTTGACGGACAGGTTCCCCGCGCGGACCGCGCTCGACACGCGCAGGGCGCGGCCGACGTCCCGGGTCCACACCGACCCGGACAGTCCGTAGTCGGTGGCGTTGGCCAGGCGGACGGCGTCGGCCTCGTCCTCGAAGGGCAGGACGACGGCGACGGGCCCGAAGACCTCCTCGACGGCCACGGGCGCGTGCGCGCCGACACCGGTGAGGACGGTGGGCGGGAACCAGAAGCCGGGGCCGCCCTCGGGGGTCCTGCCGCGGATGCCGTCCGCTTCGGTGGGGACGTAGGAGCGGACGCGGTTCAGCTGGGCGCGGGAGATCAGCGGGCCCATGTCGGTGCGCTCGTCGGCCGGGTCGCCGACGAGGACGGACTCGATCGCGGGGGCGAGGAGGGCGAGGAAGCGGTCGTACACCGTGCGCTGGACGAGGATGCGGGTGCGGGCGCAGCAGTCCTGGCCGGAGTTGTCGAGGAAGGACATGGGCGTGGCGGCCGCGGCTGCCTCGATGTCCGCGTCGGCGAAGACGATGTTGGGGCTCTTGCCGCCCAGTTCGAGGGTGACGGGCTTGAGGAGCGCCGCGCCCTTGGCCGCCACCTGCCGGCCCACGGCCGTCGACCCGGTGAAGACGACCTTCGCCACGCCCGGATGTTCGACGAGCGCGTCGCCCGCGACCGGCCCACGACCGGGCAGCACCTGGAACAGGCCCTCGGGGAGCCCGGCCGTCAGGGCGAGTTCGGCCAGGCGCAGCGCGGTCAGCGGGGTCGTCTCGGCGGGCTTGAGGAGGACCGCGTTGCCGGCCGCCAGCGCCGGCGCGGTGCCCCAGGCGGCGATCGGCATCGGGAAGTTCCAGGGCGCGATGACGCCGACGACGCCGAGCGGTTCGAGGATCGTCACGTCCAGGCCGCCGGTGACCGGGATCTGCCGTCCGGTGAGCCGCTCCACTCCCCCGGCGGCGTAGTCGAGCAGGTCGCGGACGTTGCCGGCCTCCCAGCGGGCGTTGCCGATGGTGTGCCCGGCTTCCCGGACCTCCAGCCGGGCCAGTTCCTCCAGGTGCTCGTCGACCGCGGTGGCGAAGCGGCGCAGGAGCCGGGCGCGGTCGCCGGGGGTGAGGGCGGCCCAGGCCGTCTGCGCCCGCGTGGCCCGTACGACGGCGGCGTCGACGTCGGCCGCGGAGGCGGCGGGGACGGTGGCGAGGACCTCTTCGGTGGCGGGGTTCAGTACCCGTAGCGGGTCGGGCAGGTCGGACAACGGGGCCTCACATGCGTTCGAAGGAGCGGCGCAGCTCCCAGTCCGTGACGGCGGCGTCGTAGGCGTCCAGTTCGACGCGCGCCGTGTTGCGGTAGTGGGCGACGACCTCGTCCCCGAAGGCGGCCTTGGCGAGGGTGCTGTTCTCCCAGAGCTCGGCGGCCTCGCGCAGGGTGGCGGGGACGTGTTCGTAGTCGGCGGTGTAGGCGTTGCCGGCGCAGGGTTCGGGCAGTTCCAGCCGCTGTTCGACGCCGTGCAGTCCGGCCGCGACCATGCCGGCCACCGCGAGGTACGGGTTGACGTCGCCGCCGGGGAGCCGGTTCTCGAAGCGGAGCGAGCGGCCGTGGCCGACGACGCGCAGGGCGCAGGTGCGGTTGTCGTGGCCCCAGGCGACGGCGGTCGGGGCGAAGGAGCCCGGCTGGAACCGCTTGTAGGAGTTGATGTGGGGGGCGTAGAGGAGGGAGAACTCGCGCAGCGCCACCAGCTGCCCGGCGAGGAAGTGCCGCATGACCTCGGACATGCCGTCCGCCCCCTCGCCGGCCATGGCGCTGTTGCCGTCGGCGTCGGTGAGGGAGAGGTGGATGTGGCAGGAGTTGCCCTCACGCTCGTTGTACTTGGCCATGAAGGTGAGGGACATGCCCTCTTGGGCCGCGATCTCCTTGGCGCCGGTCTTGTAGACCGCGTGCTGGTCGCAGGTGACCAGGGCCTCGTCGTAGCGGAAGACGATCTCGTGCTGGCCGGGGTTGCACTCGCCCTTGGCGGACTCGACGGTGAGGCCGGCGCCGGCCATCTCGTTGCGGATGCGCCGCAGCAGGGGCTCGATGCGGCCGGTGCCGAGCACGGAGTAGTCGATGTTGTACTGGTTGGCCGGGGTCAGGCCGCGGTAGTTCGAGTCCCAGGCCTGTTCGTAGGTGTCCCGGAAGACGATGAACTCCAGCTCGGTGCCGGCCCGCGCGGTCCAGCCGTGGCCGGCGAGGCGCTCCAGTTGGCGGCGCAGGATCTGGCGGGGCGCGGCGAGCACCGGGGAGCCGTCCTCCCAGGCGAGGTCGGCGACGACCATCGCGGTGCCCTCGTTCCACGGCAGGCGGCGCAGGGTGGCCATGTCGGCGTGCATGGCGAAGTCGCCGTAGCCGCGGTCCCAGGAGGACATCGCGTACCCGTCGACGGTGTTCATGTCGACGTCGACGGCGAGGAGGTAGTTGCAGCCCTCGGTGCCGTGCCGGAGGACCTCGTCGAGGAAGAAGCGGGCGGCGAACCGCTTGCCCTGGAGGCGGCCCTGCATGTCGGGGAAGGCCAGGACGACGGTGTCGATGTCACCGGCGGCGACGAGGGCGTGCAGTTCCTCGACCCCGAGCGGGGGTGTGCGGTCTGCCACGGGGGGAGCCTCCTTCTGGCCGGGAGCCATAAGGTATTGCCGGGAACCATTGCCTGGGAAGGGGGCGCGGCCGCATGCCGGAGGAAACCGGCGGGAGCGTGCCGGACCGGCTCGCACCGGTGCTGCGGGCGGTGCGGGCGGGGAACGGCTTCGAGGAGGCGCTGGAGCAGATCCTCCAGATCGTCAGGCTGGGTCTGGTGCCGGGGGGCGAGCGGCTGCCGGCCGAGCGGGAGCTGGCGGAGCGGATGGGGATCAGCCGGGTGACGCTGCGCGAGGTGCTGAGGGTGCTCCAGGACCAGGGGCTGGTGGAGGCCCGGCGCGGCCGGTACGGCGGAACGTTCGTGCTGCCGCGGGCGGACGCGGGGGGCGAGGACGAGCTGCGGCGCCGGGTCGCCGGGATCGACATCGAGGACGTGCTGCGCTTCCGCGAGGTGCTGGAGGTGGGCGCGGCCGGGCTGTGCGCGGCGCACGGACTGACGGACGCGCGGGCGGCGCGGCTGCGCGAGGCGCTGGCCGGCACGCGGGACGCGCCGCTGGCGGAATACCGGCGGCTGGACACGATGCTGCACCTCACCCTCGCCGAACTGTGCGGCTCCCCGGCCCTCGCCGCGCAGTACGCGGCCGTCCGGTCCACCCTGAACGACCTGCTGGACTGCATCCCGCTGCTGGTGCGCAACCTGGAACACTCCCAGCGCCAGCACACCGCCCTCGTGGAGTCCGTGCTCGACGGGGACGCGGACGGGGCGCGGGAGATCGCGCGGGAGCACTGCGCGGGCACGGCGGCGCTGCTGCGCGGGTTCCTGGCGTGAGCGCCTTGCCGCGGGGGCGTTCCCCGGCAAAGGTATGAGGACGATCCAATGTCTGGAGGTCGGATGGCGGGCAGGCCGCTGATCGGCGTCAGCACGTACCTGGAGTCAGGGGCGCGCTGGGGTGTGTGGGAACTGGAGGCGGCGCTGCTGC
>NZ_RAIF01000006.1:1362511-1384797 GCF_003671715.1 Streptomyces sp. E2N166
GACTGGCCGCGATGCTGCCGCCGGACGCGCCGGAGCACGCCGCGGCCACCGTCGCCCGCCTCGACGGGCTGGTGATCGCGGGCGGACCGGACGTGGAGCCGGTCCGCTACGGCGCCGAACCCGGCCCGCGCACCGGCCCGCCCGCCCGGGCCCGGGACACCTGGGAGCTGGCGCTCATCGAGGCGGCCCTGGCCGCGCGCGTCCCGCTGCTGGGCGTCTGCCGGGGCATGCAGCTGCTCAACGTCGCCCTGGGCGGAACCCTCGTCCAGCACATCGAGGGCCACGCCGAGGTGGTGGGCGTCTTCGGCGGGCACCCGGTCAAGCCGGTGCCGGGGACGCTGTACGCCTCCGTCGTACCCGAGGAGATGTTCGTGCCGACGTACCACCACCAGGCGGTGGACCGGATCGGCGCGGGCCTCACCGCGTCGGCCCACGCGGCGGACGGCACCGTGGAGGCCCTGGAGCTGCCGTCCGGACCGGGCTGGGTCCTCGGCGTGCAGTGGCACCCGGAGATGGGCGAGGACGTACGGGTGATGCGGGCGCTGGTGGAGGCGTCGGGACCGGCCTGACCCACCGCTCCGGCGCGGGCCCACCGCCCGGCGCGGGACCACCGCCCGGCGCGGGACCACCGCCCGGCGCGGGACCACCGCCGGGCCTACGCCCGTGTCAGCGACAGCAGCTGCCGGGCCGGGCCCGTCGGGCGGTGGCCCGTGGGCCATACCGCTCGGAGGTCGCGGGCCAGGGCGACGTCCGCCACGGGCACGCTCACCAGGCGCCGGGTGGTGAGTTCCTCGCCGACGGCGAGTTCGCTGAGGACGGACGGGCCGGCGCCGCTCACGGCCGCCGCCTTCACCGCGGTGGTCGACGACAGTTCGATCAGGGGGCGGGCCAGCCCGCCCAGGGCCGCGTCCAGGACCTGTCTGGTGCCCGAGCCCTTCTCCCGCAGGATCAGCGGGGTCGCCGCCAGTTCCGCCCCCGCGAGCGGGCGCCGGCGACGGGCCCACGGGTGGCCCGGTGCGGTCACGACGATCAGCCGGTCACGGGCGATGACGGCCGAGTCGAGGCCCGCCGGGACGCTCACCCCCTCCACGAACCCCAGGTCGGCCTCACCGGCCAGCAGGCGCTCCGCCACCGCCGTGGAGTTCCCGGCGAGCAGCGACACCGCCGTGTCCGGCAACTGGGTGCGCAGCGCGACCAGCCAGCCCGGCAGCAGGTACTCGGCGATCGTCATGCTCGCCGCCACCCGCAGCCGCGAGTCCCGCCGGTCCCGCAGCGCCTGCGCGCCCGCGTCGAACGCCTCGGCCGCCTCCACGACACGGCGCGCCCAGTCCGTGACCAGCGCGCCGGCGTCGGTGAGCCGGGAACCTCGCGGCGAACGGTCCACCAGGGCGACACCCAACTGGCGCTCCATCGAGCGGATGCGGCTGCTGGCGGCCGGCTGTGTGATGCCCAGCTCGCGCGCCGCCCCGCCGAGGCTGCCCAGGCGCGCCACCGCCAGCAGCAGCTCCAGCGCCCCGAGATCCGGTACCCGGTGCGCCAGCGAGCCCGCCGTGTGCCGCCCCGGTGTGTCCTGACCGCCCTCCGTACCGCCCGTACCGCTGCTCATAACCCCAGCTTATGCCCTCATAGGGACACGGTCCCTGGTCAGGCCCGTCTGCCACCGAGACCGTGGACGCATGGTCACCGCAGCCCAGCCCTTGTCCCCTCCCGCCGTCCCCAACCGGCGTGTCCCGGCCGTTCGTCACCTCGGACCCAACTGGTACGCCTGCGTCATGGGCACCGCCATCGTCGGTACCGCGGGAGCCGCGCTCCCCTGGCAGGTGCCCGGACTGCGCGCCGTCTGCACCGCGGTCTGGGCGTTGTCCCTCGTCCTGCTGGCGGTCCTGCTGGTGGCCCGTTCCCTGCACTGGCTCCACCACCGCGACCAGGCCCGCGCCCAGCTCCTCGACCCGGCGGCGGCTCCCTTCTACGGGTGCCTGGCGATGGCTCTGCTGGCCGTGGGCAGCGGCGCCCTGACCGTCGGGCGGGACTGGCTCGGCACCTCCGCCGCGGTCGCCCTGGACGCCGTGCTGTTCACCGCCGGTACGGTCGTCGGGCTCGCGGCGGCGGTGGCCGTGCCGTACCTGATGGCCGTACGCCACCGGACGGAGCCGGGGCAGGCCAGTCCCGTGTGGCTGCTGCCGCTCGTCGCGCCGATGGTGTCCGCGGCCGTCGGACCGCTGCTGGTCCCGCACCTCCCGCCGGGGCAGCCACGGGAAACGCTGCTGCTCGCCTGTGTCGCGATGTTCGGGGTGAGTCTGTTCGCGACCCTGGTGACCCTGCCGGTGATCTTCGGCCGGCTGCTCACCGGCGGTCCGCTGCCGCTCGCGCTCACCCCGTCGCTGTTCCTGGTGCTGGGACCCCTCGGGCAGTCGACCACCGCCGTGGGGAAGTTCGCGGACGTGGCCCCGGGAGTCGTTCCGGGCCCGTACGCCGAGGGCTTCGGGGTGCTCGCCGTCCTGTACGGCGTGCCGGTGATGGGCTTCGCGCTGATGTGGCTGTGTCTCGCCGCCGCGCACGTCGTGCGGGCCCGCCGGGAGGGCATGGGCTTCTCGATGACGTGGTGGTCGTTCACCTTCCCGGTGGGCACCTGTGTCACCGGGGCGGAGGCGCTGGCCCGGCGCACGGGGCTCGCCGTCTACGACGGGCTCACCGTCGTCCTGTACGCCGGCCTCGTCGCCGCCTGGGCCGTCGCCGCCGTGCACACCGCCCGCGGCGTGGTCAGCGGCGCGCTGCTCGCAGGGCCGCGCCCAGCGCCCGGGGCGCCTCGGCCAGCGACGGCCCGTACCACGTGAGGTACCGCCCGTCGACGAGGGCACAGGGCAGGCCCGGGAAGGCCTCCGGGCCGTCGGCGGCGGTGAAGCGGTACGGCTCGTCGGGCAGGACCACGACCTCCGGGCGGGCCGCCCGCAGTTCCTCGACCGGAACCTTCGGGTAGCGCTCGGCGTGACCGGCGTACAGGTGGTCGACGCCGAGGCGGGCGAGCACGTCACCCGCGAAGGTGTCGCGCCCCAGCACCATCCATGGCCTGCGCCAGATCGGTACCACGGCCGTACGCCGCTGCCCCGGGGACGGGGACGGCAGGTCCGACCAGGCCGTCTCCGCGGCGTCCAGCCACCGGGGCCGGGACGGCGCGCCGCAGGCGGTCAGTACCCGGTCCAGCTCGGTGAACGCCTGCGGCACCGTGCGCACGTCGGTCACCAGCACCTCGACGCCCGCCGCGCGCAGGGCGTCCAGGTCGGGAGCGCGGTTCTCCTCGTCGTTGGCGACCACCAGATCGGGGGCGAGGGCGACGATCCGCTCGGTGTCCGGGTTCTTCGTGCCGCCGACGCGTGCGACGTCGAGGCCGGCCGGGTGCGTGCACCAGTCGGTTGCGCCCACGAGGGCGCCGGGAACCGTGCGGGCCACCGCCTCGGTCAGCGACGGCACCAGGGAGACCACCCTCACCGGCGCGTCCTCACCGGCGAGGCCCTTCCCGGACCGCCTCGATGTGCTCGGCGACGGCGACCACGATCAGCCGGGTGTCGGGCACCGTGGCCCGCCACCGGTGCCGCACCCCGCCGGTGAGGTAGAGCGTGTCGCCGCGGCCCAGCCGGTAGGCACGGCCCTCGGCCTCGATCTCCACGGCGCCCTCGGTGACGAACATCAACTGGTCGTTGCGGTACTGCAGTTCACGGCCCGCGTCGTGGTCGCCGGTGAACTCGGAGGCGTGCATCTGGTGGTGTCCGCGCACCAGCGAGCGCACCTTGGGCGCCAGTTCCGGATCGGGGTCCTCGGCCCGGACGACGTCGACGCTGCACGCGGGGTCGGCGGCGGCGAGCAGTTCCACGGCGGTGGTGCGCAGGGCGTCGGCCACTTTCTCCAGGGAACTCTGGCTGGGCCGCGCCCGGTCGTTCTCGATCTGGCTCAGGAAGGGCACGGACAGGCCACTGCGCTCGGACACGACGGCGAGAGTGAGTTCGAGGGCCCGGCGCCGCCGCCGTACGGCCGCGCCCACCCGAAGGTGCTGATCTTTGTGGTCGCCCATCGCTCCGGCTCCCTCCTTCACCCGTCGCGGTGCCGCCGCGGCCGCCCGGTCCGGGCGCCGTACTCCTGATGAGTTCTCTGCACCCTACGCATGTTCGGCAAACCGTTTCATGCGGCCGTCACATCGACGTCACGGTGCGGTGGCCGCGACCTCACATTTCTCGCCACCGAAAGGGCGGCTCGCTCGCCGCGCCGGACGCCTTACCGGTTCAAGGCGTGGCGGGCCCCGCATGTTCCCGCTGGCCCCTCACGCCCCGGCGGGGCGATGCTCAGGCGGGGGGTTGGCGCTCCGTGGTTGTCCAAATCCCTACCGTGTCCGGGCTCGGTACGACCCGAGGGGTGGCCGGTACTGCTGCTCGGCCGGTACCGCTACTGCGGGGTCATCCGCCCGACCATGTCCGGGTGCTCCTCCAGCCAGGCCGCCACGGCTTCCTCCTCCTGACCCTGACCGCGGTTCTTGATCTCCGCCTCCAGGCTGCCGAGCTCGTCCTCGCTCATGTGGAAGTCCTTGATCCACTCGGTGAGCCGCGGGTACTGCTCGGGGAACTTCTTGCTGGAGATGGTGCGGATCGTGTTGCCCTCACCGAAGGCCTTCTTGGGATCCTTCAGCTTGGTCAGCTCGTACTCGCTGTACGCCCAGTGCGGCGACCAGAGAGTGACCGCGACCGGCTCCTTCTTGGCCAGAGCGCGCTTGAGCTCGGCAAGCATCGCCGGCGTGGAGCCGTCGACGACCTCGTACTCGTCCTCCAGGCCGTAGCCCGGCATGACCTCGTCCTTGAGGAGCTGCATCTCACCGGTGCCGGGCTCGATGCCGATGATCTTCCCGTCGAAGAGGTCGGCCTTGCCCTTGAGGTCCGCGAGGGACTTGACGTCCTTCACGTACGAGGGAACGGCGATCTCCAGGGAGGTCGGCTCGTACCAGGTGCCCAGGTCGGTGAGGTTGTTCTTGTGCTTGTCCCAGTAGTTCTTCTGGGCGTAGGGCAGCCAGGCGTCGAAGTTGAGGTCGAGGTCGCCGGAGGCCAGGCCGGTGTAGACCGGGCCGACGTCCATCTGCTTCAGGTTCAGCTTGTAGCCGCGCCGCTCCAGGACGTTCTTCCACAGGTAGGTGACGGCGATGTCCTCGTCCCACGGGAACCAGGCGATGTCCAGCGGGCGCTTCGCCTCGGCCGGGGTGGCGCCGGCGCCGCCCTCGACCGGGGCGAGCTTGTCGACGAGGCCCGGATTGGCGTCCAGCCAGGTGCGGACGGCGTCCTGCTGGTTGCCCTTGCCGGCCTTGTTGATCTCGGCCTCGAGGCTGGTCAGCTGCTTCTCGGTCAGCGAGAAGTCCTTGAGCCACTTGGCCGTGGTGGGGTCGTCGCCGGCGAAGCCCTTGCGGGACAGCGTGTGCACGCCGTCACCCGCGCCCCAGGCGCCCTTGGGGTCCTTCAGCTTCTTCAGGTCGAGGTCGTTGTACGCCCAGTGCGGGGACCAGAGCGTGACGACCACCGGCTCCTTCTTGCTCATCGCCCGCTTCAGCTCGGCCAGCATCGCCGGGGTGGAGCTGTCGACGACCTTGTACTCCTTCTCCAGGCCGTACGCCTTGAGGACCTTGCTCTTCAGCAGGGCCATCTCACCGGCGCTGGACTCGATGCCGGTGATCCTGCCGTCGAAGAGGCCGGCCTTGCCCTTGAGGTCCGCCAGCGAGTTGATGTCCTTCATGTACGCGGGGACCGTCAGCTCCAGCGACGTCTCGTCGTACCAGGAGCCGAGGTCGTCGAGCCGGTCACCGTACTTCTTCCAGTACTGCTCGTGCGTGGTCGGCAGCCAGGAGTTGGTGACGATGTCGATGTCGCCCTGGGCGAGGGAGGTGTAGAGCGGCCCGGCGTCGAACTGCTTGGCCTCCACCTCGTAGCCGCGCTGTTCGAGGATCTCCTTCCACAGGAAGGTGGAGGCGACGCCCTCGTCCCACGGGACGTAGCCGAGCGAGACCTTCTTGCCCTTGCCGACGTTCTTGCCGTCGGCGACGGTCTCCGAGTCGCCGGAGCCGCCGAACATGCCCATGCCGCCGGCCACCAGGGCCAGGATCACGACGCCGATCACGGCGACCTGCGGACGGGGACGGTAGGACCAGATCTTCATGCCGCTCGCGGCACGCGCCCGGGCCGCGGCGCGCCGGCCCAGCGGCGAGACGTGGGTGCCCAGAGCGCTGGTCATGCGGTCCAGGTAGATCGCGAGGATCACGATGGCGATGCCGGACTCGGAGCCGAGGCCGACGTTGAGCTGGCCGATGGCCTCGTTGACGTCACCGCCGAGGCCGCCGGTGCCGACCATGCCGGCGATCGCGGCCATGGACAGGCCGAGCATGATGACCTGGTTGACGCCCGCCATCACCGTGGGCAGCGCCAGCGGGAGCTGGACGCGCAGCAGGGTGTTGCGGGGGGTGGTGCCGAAGGCCTCGGCGGCCTCGACCAGTTCCTTGTCGACCTGCCGGATGCCCAGCTCGGTCATGCGCACGCCCGGGGCGAGCGCGAAGATCAAGGTGGCGACGATGCCCGCGGAGGCGCCGGTGCCGAAGAACAGGATCGCCGGGATCAGGTAGATCATCGCGGGCAGCGTCTGCATGAAGTCCAGCACCGGCCGGACGACGCCGCTGACCCGGTCCGAGCGGGCCGCCCAGATGCCCACGGGCACCGCGACGACCAGCGCGATCAGGGTGGCGACGAGCACCAGCGCCAGGGTGATCATCGCGTTTTCCCACAGTTCCATGGAGACGATGAACGCGAATCCCAGGAAGGTGAGAACACCGGCGACCGTGCCGCGCAGCCAGAAGGCGATGATCGCGAAGATGCCGACGAGGAGCAGCGGTTCGGGCGCCTGGAGGACGGCGTTGATGCCGTCGTAGGTGCCGGTGAAGACGGTCTTGAGGAAGTCGAAGAGCCACGCGACGTGTCCGAGCAGCCAGTCGACGGCGCTGTTGACCCAGTCGCCGAGCGGAATCCTAGGCACGGGCCATCACCTTCTCGGGACCCTTGTCGCGCGGGGAGTCGCAGGTGCCGACCTCGGCCTGCTCGTCGCCCAGGAAGCCCACGAGGCGGCGGGAGGGGACCACACCCACGAGGTCGCCGTCGTCGACGACCGCGACCGGGTGCGGCACGCGCGCGCTGATGGCGCACAGGTCGGTGAACGACGTCTCGGGCGTGGCCGTGTCGCACGCGCAGTCGGCCTCGTCGCCGCGCAGCTCGGTCTCCATGACGGCTCGGGCGGTGAGTACGCGGGAGCGGTCGACGTCCTGGGTGAAGGAGGCGACGTAGTCGTTGGCGGGACGTATCAGGATGTCCTGCGCGGTGCCTATCTGCACGATCCGGCCGTCCCGCATGACGGCGATGCGGTCGCCCAGGCGCATGGCCTCGTTGAGGTCGTGCGTGATGAAGACGATGGTCTTCTTCAGGGTCTTCTGCAGTTCGAGCAGCTGGTCCTGCATGTCGCGGCGGATCAGCGGGTCGAGGGCGCTGAAGGACTCGTCCATGAGCAGCAGATCGGCGTCCGTGGCGAGGGCGCGGGCCAGGCCCACGCGCTGCTGCATACCACCGGACAGCTCGTCCGGCCAGGACTTCTCCCAGCCGGCCAGGCCGCACAGGGCGAGCGCCTCGTCGGCGCGGCGCTCGCGCTCGGCGCGGGGCACGCCCTGCACTTCAAGACCGTAGGCAGCGTTGTCACGGACGCTGCGGTGCGGGAAGAGCGCGAAGTGCTGGAAGACCATGCTGATCTTCCTGGAGCGGACCTCGCGCAGTCCGCGGTCGCCGAGTTCCGTCAGGTCCTGACCACCGAAGCGGACGTGCCCGGCGGTCGGCTCCAGCAGACCGTTGAGCATGCGCAGCAGCGTGGACTTGCCGGACCCGGACAGCCCCATGACCACGAAGATCTCGCCGGGCTCCACGGTGAAGGACGCGTCGATGACGGCGGCCGTGGTGCCGTCGGCGCGCAGTTCCTCCCGGTCGGCTCCCTGACGCAGCCGTTCGGCCGCCTGGTCCGGTTTCCTGCCGAAGACCTTGTACAGGTTTTCGGCCTCTAGTCTGGCTGACACGCTTACCTCTTGCATCGGGGGCAGGGACAGGGACGTGAAGACTCGCCGATGCGCAGACTCGCCGATGCGAGCAGTCGTAGATACGAAGACTCGCTAACAGTTGAAAGCATCAACCAGCTTTGACCCGGGTGCGCGCCTGCCCTGATCGTCCCGACCCAAACATTTGAGTGACCCAGTTCACACGCCCTCCACCCCCTCGCCACATGGCCTGCGGCATGATGCGAGGCGTGACCGGACGACTGATGCTTCTCGACACCGCCTCCCTCTACTTCCGCGCCTACTTCGGCGTGCCGGACTCCGTGAAGGCCCCCGACGGCACGCCGGTGAACGCCGTGCGCGGGCTCCTCGACTTCATCGACCGCCTGGTGAAGGACCACCGGCCCGACCACCTGGTCGCCTGCATGGACGCCGACTGGCGCCCGCACTGGCGCGTGGAGCTCATCCCCTCCTACAAGGCGCACCGCGTCGCCGAGGAGCGCCCGACGGGCCCGGACACCGAGGAGGTGCCCGACACGCTCTCGCCGCAGGTGCCGGTCATCGAGGCCGTCCTCGACGCGCTCGGCATCGCCCGTGTCGGCGTGGCCGGGTACGAGGCGGACGACGTCATCGGCACGTACACGGCGCGGGCGACGGGCCCGGTCGACATCGTCACCGGCGACCGGGACCTCTACCAGCTCGTCGACGACGCCCGCGGCGTGCGCGTGCTCTACCCGGTCAAGGGCGTCGGCACGCTCCACCTCACCGACGAGGCGGCACTGCGCGAGAAGTACGGCGTCGACGGCCGCGGGTACGCCGATCTGGCGCTGCTGCGGGGCGACCCGAGCGATGGCCTGCCGGGCGTGGCGGGCATCGGCGAGAAGACGGCGGCCAAGCTGCTCGCCGAGTTCGGGGACCTCGCCGGGATCCAGGCCGCCGTCGACGACCCGAGGGCGAAGCTCACGCCGACGCAGCGCAAGCGGCTGACCGAGGCGGCGCCGTATCTCGCGGTCGCCCCGAAAGTCGTCCGGGTGGCAGGCGACGTCCCGCTGCCGGACGTCGACACCGCGCTGCCGCACGCCCCGCGCGACGCCGCGGCGCTGGACGGACTGGCGGCCCGCTGGGGCCTGGGCGGATCACTGCAGCGGCTGCTGACGACACTCGGCGCCTGAACCGTGCGGCCCGGGCAGGCGATGCCCATCCGGCGCATCGGAGCCCCGACGAGGGGAAGCCGTACTTGGCGCACACGGGGATGGTAACTTAGGTATACCTAAGTCAGGGAACCCTCACGCAGGGAGCAGGGAGGCCGACATGGCAGACCGTCCGGGACGCAAGCCGCGCAAGCCGCACACCGCACAGGTCGTCCGTACCGAGCGGCTGACCCCCCACATGCAGCGTGTGGTGATCGGCGGCGAGGGACTCGCCGGGCTGCCGGCGGACACCTGCACCGACCACTACGTGAAGCTGCTGTTCCCCGCCGGGGGCGCGACCTATCCAGAGCCCTTCGACGTGGAACGGATCCGCGAGGAGTTCCCCCGCGACCAGTGGCCGGTGACCCGGACGTACACGGTGCGCCACTGGGACGCGGAGCTCCGCGAGCTGACCCTGGACTTCGTGATCCACGGCGACGAGGGTCTGGCCGGCCCCTGGGCGCAGCGCGTCCAGCCGGGCGAGACCGTCCACTTCATGGGTCCCGGCGGCGCCTACGCCCCCGACCCCGCCGCCGACTGGCACCTGCTCGCCGGTGACGAGAGCGCGCTGCCCGCGATCGCCCGGTCCCTGGAGGCACTGCCCGACGGCGCCCGCGCATTCGCCTTCATCGAGGTCGACGGGCCCGAGGAGGAGCAGAAGATCGACTCCGACGTGGACGTCGTCTGGCTGCACCGCGGCGACCGTCCGGTGGGCCAGGCCCTGGTCGAGGCCCTGCGCGGCCTGGACTTCCCCGAGGGCCGGGTGCACGCCTTCGTCCACGGCGAGGCGGCCTGCGTGAAGGAACTCCGGGGGTTCCTCCGGGTGGAACGCGAGATCCCCCGCGAGGACCTCTCCATCTCCGGGTACTGGCGCCTCGGCCACAACGAGGACGGCTGGCAGGCCTCGAAGCGGGAGTGGAACGCACGCGTCGAGGCAGAACAGGAGGGCACGGCCCCAGCGGCGTGACCAGGCCCGCCCCTCCCTGGCCGCGTGACCGGGCCCGTGCCCGCCGCCCGGGCGCGGAACCGAGCACGCGCCCACCGCCCGGGCGCGGGACCCAGCAGGCGCCCACCGCCCGGGCGCGGGACCCAGCCGGCGCCCACCGCCCGGCGGCTGCCCCAGCTCGCCACCACCATTCCGCCGCGTGACCGAGCCCGTGCCCATCGGCCGGTCGTACGCACACGCGCGGGCACCGCAGCGTCGGCCCGGGCCGACGCACTCCCCGCGTACAGCGCGCGGTGTCGCGCCGGCCACGCCACCCCACCCCTCCCCCGCCCCCACTACGTGCCGCCCGTATCGCCCGGCGAGGGCGCGGCTCAGTCGCCGCGTACGCGGGCGTGCAGGTGCATGTCGTGCCAGCCGTCGGAGTGGAGCAGCGCGCGGCGCTTGGTGCCCTCCGGGGCGAAGCGTGCCTTGAGGGCGACCCGGCAGGAGGCCTCGTTGGCGACGGAGTGGGTGAGTTCCAGTCGCTGGAAGCCGATCTCGTCCAGGGCCCAGCGGGCGAGAGCGTCCGTGGCGCGGGCCGCGACGCCCCTGCCGCGAGCCGCCGCCGTGGTCCAGTAGGCGACCTCGGCCACCCCGTCGCCGAGCGTGACCTCGCGGAGGGCGACCCTGCCGAGGAGCCGGTCGTCGGTCTCGTCGGCGACGGCCCACTGGGCGTTGCGTTCGTGGGCCCAGCCCTGCTGCCACTCGGTGATCCAGCCGCGCACCTCCTCCTCGGAGTCGGCGGTGCGGATGTGCCACTGGTGCATCACCGGGTCCTGGAAGGCCGCGTGCACGGCGGGCGCGTCCCCGGCGCACCACGGGCGCAGCACCAGCCCGTCGCCGGTGGGGACCGTGGGCTGCGGGGTACGGGAGAGAGAGCCTGCGGGGAGGACCGGGCGCGTCAGGTAGGGCACGGGCCGCATCCTGCCAACCGCGACCGGCCGGCGGCCAGGCGGTTTCGCGGCGCCGGTCACCGCCTCGTACGCTGGCAGGCGATGAGACGCCGCACCCCGCTCCCACCCTCGCCCCTCCCGCAGCGCGACGGAATCGACGCGGTGCGGGTGCGGCTGCCCGCCGAGGGGCCGTGGTCCACGGTGCGGGAACACCTGACGGAGCGGCTGGCCCGCGCGGGCGCCGGCGTGGTCGACGGCATGTTCGACGCCGGGCTGTTCGTCGGCGCCGACGGGCGGGCCGTACCGGAGGACGCGCCGTACGAGCCCGGGATGTTCGTGTGGTACCACCGCGACCTGCCGGCCGAGGTGCCCGTGCCCTTCCCCCTGGAGGTCGTGTACCGCGACGAGCACATCGTCGTCGCCGACAAGCCGCACTTCCTGGCCACCACCCCGCGCGGCGGCCACGTCACCGAGACCGCGCTCGCAAGGCTCCGCCGGGAGCTGGGCATCCCGGCGCTCGGCGCCGCTCACCGCCTGGACCGGCTCACCGCCGGACTGGTCCTGTTCACGGTGCGCCCCGAGGAGCGCGGCGCGTACCAGGGCCTGTTCCGCGACCGGCTGGTGCGCAAGGAGTACGAGGCCGTGGCCCCGTACGATCCAGAGCTCGTCCTCCCCCGGACCGTGCGCAGCCGAATCCTCAAGGAACGCGGGGTGCTGGCCGCCCAGGAGATCGAGGGCGAGGCCAACGCCGTGAGCCGCGTCGAGCTGATCGAGCACCGCCCGGACCCGTGCCTCGGCCGGTACCGGCTGGTGCCCGGCACCGGCCAGACCCACCAGCTGCGCGTCCACATGACCGCGCTCGGCGTGCCGATCCTCGGCGACCCGCTCTACCCCGAGGTGACCGACCCCGTACCGGCCGGCGACTTCCGGCGCCCGCTGCAACTGCTGGCGCGGGAGCTGGGGTTCACCGATCCGGTCACGGGGCGGGAGCACCGCTTCCGCAGTGAACGGTCCCTCGCTGCCTGGACGGCGTACGAGGACTGGGCCGCCGGCGGTCAGTAGCCGCGCCACCAGAGCAGGAAGCGCTGCCAGGCACCGCGGGGGCGTGGCTGCTCCGGCACCGGCTGGGGCTGCGCGGCCGTCACCGACACCGGCACCGGCGGTTGCGAGGGGACCTGTGGCTCGGGCCGCTGTTCCGGCCGGGGGATGCCGACGTGCCAGGCGGTGCGCCGCTCCGGGGCCGGGGCGTGGCTCGGCTGCTGCCTGATGTCCTGCTGCGCCTTGGGCTCGAAGTACACCGGCAGTTCCACCAGGTGCCGCGACGCGATAGACGACCGCCACCGCAGTTCGTCCTCGTCGCAGGCGAGCTGGACGTCCGGCAGCCGCATCAGCAGCGCGTCGATCCCGGCGTCGGCGATGGCACGCCCGATGTCCTGGCCGGGGCACTCGTGCGGGCCGCCGCCGAAGGCGAGGTGGGCGCGGTTGCCCTGCATGCTCGCGTCCAGGTCGGGTCGGATGCGCGGGTCGACGTTGCCCGGCGCGATGCCGAGCAGCAGCCCGTCGCCCGCGCGGATGCGCTGACCGCCCAGTTCGGTCTCCTGCTTGGCGAAGTAGGCGAAGACGGTACTGAACGGCGGCTCGTCCCAAAGGGACTGCTCGACCGCCTCGGGCACCGTCATCTGGCCGCCGCTGAGCTGGGCGCGGAAGCCCGGGTCGGTGAGCACCACGCGCAGCACGTTGCTGATGAGGTTCACGGTCGCTTCGTAGGCGGCCAGCAGGACCACCCGCAGGTGCTCCCTGACCTCGTCGTCGGTCAGCCCGGCCGGGTGGGTGACGAGGCGCCCGGCGATGTCGTCCTCGGGGTTGGCCCGGCGGGCGGTGGTGAGGCGGTCCAGGGCGTCCATGACGTAGGCGTGGCTGGCGATCGCCGTCTCGGTGCCCTTGAGGGTGTCGCGGGCGGCCTCGACCATCCGGTCGTTGTACTCGTCCGGCATGCCGAGGAGATGGCACATCACACCCATCGGCAGGTGCTCGGCGAACTGGCTGACCAGGTCGGCGCGGCCCTCCTCGCAGAACCGGTTGACGTGGCGCTGCGTGTACCGCTTGATGTGGCGGCGCAGTTCCCGGTAGTCGATGTCG
Source organism: Streptomyces sp. E2N166 (assembly GCF_003671715.1). Taxonomy (GTDB): domain Bacteria; phylum Actinomycetota; class Actinomycetes; order Streptomycetales; family Streptomycetaceae; genus Streptomyces; species Streptomyces thinghirensis. Next base: position 1,375,823 of record NZ_RAIF01000006.1, read on the forward strand.
GACATCGCGCTGGTGACCGCTCCGCGCAGCCGCTTGTGCTCGTCGCCCTCGGCGTGGGAGCAGATGGGCTGCCAGGCGATGTGCGGCATGAGGGGGTGGTCCGGCTTGACCATGCCCTCGTTCAGCGGCGTCCAGATCCGGCTGTCGCGGCAGAACTGGGCGGGCGTGCTCACCATGTGCAGGTTCTCGGCGTGCCCGAGGACCACCCACATCGGTACGTCGTCGTGGAGCAGCGCCGGCGCCACCGGCCCGTGCTGCTCGCGCAGCTTCTCGTACAGCTCTTCCAGGTCCTCCGTCTCGTGCAGCCGGTGCAGTCCGCCCGGTCCGAGGCCGTGCGCGGGGCAGCCGGGCGGCGGTTCGAGCAGGGGGTCGCCCGTTCCGGTCAGGGAGTGGCGTTCAGGCGTCACAGTGTCGCTCCGCAGCAGAAGTGTCGGTCAGGGGTGTGGTTGAAGGAGGCCGGTCGGCCGCGCCGGGTCAGCCGAGCGGGCCCTTCATCGCGATGGAGTGCAGGAAGCGCGTCAGTGTCAGCAGGACGTCCCGGCTGGAGGCCCGGCGCCGCACGTCGCAGTCGAGGATGGGGATCTCCTCGGCCAGGTCGAGTGCGCCCCGCAGCTCGGCGACGGGGTAACGGGGCGCGTCCGGGAAGGTGTTGACGGCGACCACGAAGGGCACGCCGCGCTCCTCCAAGCGCCCCATGACGTCGAAGCTGACGTCCAGGCGGCGGGTGTCGACGAGTACCACCGCGCCGAGGGCGCCCTCGAACAGGCCGTTCCACAGGAACCAGAAGCGCTCCTGGCCGGGCGTGCCGAAGAGGTACAGCACCAGTTGGTCGGTGATGCTGATGCGACCGAAGTCCATGGCCACCGTGGTGGCCGTCTTGGAGGCGGAACCGTAGTTGTCGTCGACCCCGATGCCGGCCTGGGTCATCGTCTCCTCGGTGGTCAGCGGCCTGATCTCGCTGACCGAACCGACCATGGTGGTCTTGCCGACCCCGAAGCCGCCCACGATGACGATCTTCACGGCGGCCTCGGCCGTGTGCGGAAGCCGGTCCTCGGTCCGTGGGCCCGGGATCGTGTCAGAGTTTTTGAAGTCCATGCATCACCGCTTCGAGGAGGTTTCGGTCGGCGACCTTCTGGCGGACGACCGGGGCGCGGGCCTGCACCAGTTCCGTCGCCAGCAAGTCGGTGAGCAGCACGGTCACCACACTGAACGGCAGGCCCAGGTAGGCCGACAGCTCTGCTGCGGACAGGGGTGCGGCGCACAGCCGCAGCAGGGCCGCCTGTTCGGGTGTGGCGGACACCGGAGGGTCGGCGCGGGCCACGATCAGGGTGACCAGATCGATGTCGGCGCGCTCGCCGCCGCCCTCCCCGCCGATGACGAACAGCCGCTCGGGGTTGGGTGTCCCGTCGTCCTTGCTGGGCGGTCCGGCAGCGGAGGACGCGGCGTACGGCTCCTGCCCGGGAGATCGCCTCTGGCGTTGGGGAGGAGTCATACGGTCTGCCCGTTGCGCCTGGCGGGACTGGTGAGATGGGGCCCGATGCGGGCGACCAGGTCGGCCATGCTGAGGCCCATCCGGCCGGGCTCGCAGCAGACGTCGGAGAGCACGGCGAGGTAGGCGTTGGGTCCGGCGGCCATCAGGTAGAAGTAGCCGCCGTTCATCTCGATGAGGACCATCTTCATGTCGCCGTCGCTGGTCGGGATCTCCTGGCTGACGGCGCTCGCCAGGCTCTGCAGGCCCGCGCAGGCCGCGGCGACCCGGTCGGCGGCGTCCGGGTCCCCGGAGTAGCGGGCGATGCGCAGGCCGTCGGCGGAGAGCACCACGATCATCTCGATGCCCGGAACGCCGTCGTACAGATCACGGAGCATCCAGTCGAACTTGCCTTGCTGCTCGATCACTTGAGGTTCCCCTCGTCGTCTGCCGGGGCGTGGGCCGGCTCGTTGCTGCTGGACTGCTGGTGGGCCTGAGTGCTGCCCGTGTGCTGCTTGAGGCCCTCCCAGAAGGCCCCGATGAAGTGCCCCGGCGGGAGCCCCTCGTCCTTCACCGGCTCGGGCTCCGGCTCCGCCGGGAAGCCGTTCCGGGCGCGCTCGGCGGCCTGGCGGGCCTCGCGCTCGGCGTCCTCCCGCTCCCAGACCGCCTGTTCGGCGAGGCGCTGGCTGAGCGGCATCTTGACCCGGCTGCGGCGCTGCGGGAGGCCGCCCGCCGTCCACTCGGTCACCTCGGGAACGTCGTCCTCCAGGGAGACCGTGTCGGGGATACGGGGGCTGGTGGGGCGGCGCTTCTTGGGCGTGCGCTTGGGTCCGGGGAGGGCGTCCGGGCCCGGCTGCGGGATCGACGCCGCACCGATGCCGTGGGCGAGGCCGACTCCGGGCTCCGTGGTCATCATCTTGCTCGGCACGATGAGGATGGCCCGGACACCGCCGTACGCGGAGGCCCGCAGGGACACGTCCATGCCGTACTGCGTGCACAGCCGGCCGACGACCGACAGGCCCAGCCGCGGGTGGTGGGCGAGGTCCTGCACGTCGGTGCCGCGTTTGGCGTGCTCCAGCAGTCCCTCGATACGGGCGCGGGACTCCTCGCTGAGGCTGACGCCGGCGTCCTCGATCTCGATGCAGACACCGCTCTGCACCTCGGTCGCGGTGACATGGACCTTGGACCCCGGCGGCGAGTAGCGGGTGGCGTTGTCGAGGAGTTCCGCCGCGGCGTGGATGACCTGCTCGACCGCGGTGCCCTTGATGTTGACCTTGGCGATGGAGGCCAGGTTGATCCGGCGGTACTCCAGGATCCGGGACATGGCGCCGCGCAGCACGCTGTAGAGCGCCACCGGCTTGGGCCACTGGCGACCGGGCCGGCCGCCGCCGATGACGGAGATCGAGTCGGCGAGGCGGCCGATCAGGGCGGTGCCGTGGTCGATGCGCAGGAGGTCGTCGAAGACCTCGGGGTTGCGCCCGTGGTCCTCCTCCATCTCGCGGAGTTCCTTGTTCTGCTGGTGGACGATCGCCTGGACGCGGCGGGCGATGTCGACGAAGGAACGCTCGGCGGATTCGCGCATGGAGTCCTGGTGGTCGACGATGTCGCACACCATGCGGATCATCTTGCGCTGGGGCTCGCCGAGTTCGGTGTAGGAGGGGTCGATCTCGCCGAGACGGCGCATCACCTCGTGGGGTGTACTCCCCCGGCGCATGAAGTCCAGGACGTTGGGCAGGACTTCGCCGCCGAGCCGGACCATCTCCTCGTGATGGCTCGCGGCCCGGCGTTCCAGATACGCGCTGTGACGGGCGTGCTCGGCACGCAGGACCCGTAGCGCGCGGCCGCGGCGTACCGCTTCGGCCGCCGCGGTGATCACCAGCAGGGTGGCGACGGCACCGCACAGGCCGACGGCGAGCCGGGCCGGTTCCGTCACCAGGGCGACGGCGGCCCCGGTGGCCGCGGCCATCAGTATGGCCGGCAGCAACAGCGTTCGCGCGTAGGGAAGTTCGCGGCGACCTGGAGGGGAATCAACACTCACCATGTAGGCCCTCTGAAAACGAATCGGCGGGGATGGGGGAGCTTGCGGCGGGGTATCTCTGGGAGTTGTCGGGCTCTTCGGCGCATTGGGAACAAGCGCGCGATTTCCCCTCAACTCGGTGCGCTGCGGGCGAGCTTAGTCCGAGGGGATCATCGCCGTGTCATATTCAGCAAGCACCTGAAACGGGCACCGGGACTGGAGTAGCCTCGGACCCATTTGCACGCTTGGGAGTTAATCGAACACCCTGCGTAGTCGCGAATGGGCGTGCGAATGTCACTCCCCGTAATGAGGGAAAGAGGCGCCGAAGGCACCTCGAAACGCTCGGAGGCCCGGCGGTGTTCCGCCGGGCCTCCGAGCGTTTCGAGGTGCGGGGCTAGCCCACGGACGAGTAGGCGACCACCCCGCGCAGCAGTTCGTCGACCGCCTTGCGGGCGTTCTTCGGGACCGTCGAGCCCTCGGCGGGCGCGGCGGCCGAGATCTGGCCGAGGACGTCGATGACCTGCTTGCACCAGCGCACGAAGTCGCCGGCGGGCATCTCCACCTCGCGCAGCACCTCGTCGAGGCCCTTGCCGGACGCCCACATGTACGCGGCCCAGGCGAAGCCGAGGTCGGGCTCGCGCTGGCCGACGCCCTCGGTCTGGCTGATCCGGAAGTCCTCCTCCAGGGCGTCCAGGCGGCCCCAGATACGGACCGTCTCGCCGAGCGCGGCCTTGGCCTTGCCCGAGGGCAGCTTCGGCGCCATGGCGTCGTCGGCGGCCCGGGACTCGAAGACCAGCGCGGAGACGCAGGCGGCCAGCTCGGCCGGGGAGAGGCCCTCCCAGACGCCCTCGCGCAGACACTCGCTGGCGAGCAGGTCCAGTTCGCCGTAGAGCCGGGCGAGGCGCTTGCCGTGCTGGGTGACCTCGTCACCGCGCAGGTAGTCCATCTCCGTCAGCAGCGCGACGATCCGGTCGAAGGTACGGGCGATGGTGTTCGTCCGGCCCTCGATCCGGCGCTCCAGCTGGGAGGTGTCGCGCAGCAGCCGGTGGTAGCGCTCGGCCCAGCGGGCGTGGTCCTCGCGGTCGTCGCAGCCGTGGCACGGGTGGGCGCGGATGTCCTTGCGCAGCCGGGCGATCTCCCGGTCGTCGGCGGCCTGCGAGCGCTTCTTGCGGGCCCGCTCCGGCGGGATGTGCCCGGCCTTGGTGCGCAGCGCGGAGGCGAGGTCCCGGCGGGACTGGGGCGAGCGCGGGTTGAAGGACTTCGGGATCCGCATCCGCTCCAGCGCCTCGACCGGTACCGGGAAGTCCATCGACGCAAGCCGCTTGACCTGCCGCTCGGCTGTCAGCACCAGCGGGCGGGGCCCGTCGTGGTGCTCGAAGCCGCGGTGGCCGTTGGACCGGCCGGCGGGCAGACCCGGGTCCAGCACCAGGGCCAGGCCCGCGTACTTGCCCGTCGGCACGTGGATGACGTCGCCCGGCTTCAGCTTCTCCAGCGCCACGGCGGCCTCGGCGCGGCGCTGGCTGGCGCCCTGCCGGGCCAGCTCGGTCTCCCGGTCCTTCAGCTCGCGACGCAGCCGCGCGTACTCCTCGAAGTCGCCGAGGTGGCAGGTCATGGAAGCCTTGTAGCCCTCCAGCCCTTCCTCGTTGCGCTGTACCTGGCGGGAGATGCCGACGACCGACTTGTCCGCCTGGAACTGCGCGAAGGAGGTCTCCAGCAGCTCTCGCGAACGGTGCCGGCCGAACTGCTCGACCAGGTTGACCGCCATGTTGTACGACGGCTTGAAGCTGGAGCGCAGCGGGTACGTGCGCGTACCGGCCAGTCCCGCGAGGTGCTCGGGGTTCATGCCGCGCTGCCACAGCACGACGGCATGGCCCTCGACGTCGATGCCGCGCCGCCCGGCCCGGCCGGTGAGCTGGGTGTACTCGCCGGGGGTGATGTCGGCGTGCTGCTCGCCGTTCCACTTGACGAGCTTCTCCAGCACTACCGAGCGGGCGGGCATGTTGATGCCGAGGGCGAGGGTCTCGGTCGCGAAGACGGCCTTGACCAGTCCGCGGACGAACAGCTCCTCGACGACCTCCTTGAAGGTCGGCAGCATGCCCGCGTGGTGGGCGGCGATGCCCCGCTCCAGTCCCTCCAGCCACTCGTAGTAGCCCAGGACGTGCAGGTCCTCGGTCGGGATGGAGGACGTGCGCTCCTCGACCAGGGAGCGGACCCGTTCCCGCGCGTCCTCGTCGTTGAGCCGCAGGCCCGCGTACATGCACTGCTGGACGGCGGCCTCGCAGGCGGCGCGGCTGAAGATGAAGGTGATCGCGGGCAGCAGGCCCTCGGCGTCCAGGCGCTCGATGACCTCGGGCCGGCCCGGCGTCCAGACGCGGGAGCGCTGCCGGCGCTCGCGCTCCCGGTCGGCCTCCTTCATGGCACGGCCGCGTCTGCGGTCCTGGTAGGACGGGCGGCTCGCCTCCAGACGCGCCATGCGCGTGAGGTCGGGGTTGACGGCCTTCTTGTGGCCCTCGCCCTCCTCGAACAGGTCGTACATCCGGCGTCCGGCCAGCACGTGCTGGAACAGCGGCACCGGCCGGTGCTCGGAGACGATCACCTCGGTGTGGCCGCGCACGGTGTCGAGCCAGTCGCCGAACTCCTCCGCGTTCGACACGGTGGCCGACAGTGACACCAGGGTCACCGATTCGGGGAGGTGGATGATCACCTCCTCCCACACGGCGCCGCGGAAGCGGTCGGAGAGGTAGTGCACCTCGTCCATGACCACGTGGCCGAGTCCGAGGAGGGTCTGGGAGCCGGCGTAGAGCATGTTCCGCAGGACCTCGGTGGTCATCACGACCACCGGGGCGTCGGAGTTCACGCTGTTGTCTCCGGTGAGCAGGCCCACCCTGTCCGCGCCGTAGCGGCGGCACAGGTCGGCGTACTTCTGGTTCGACAACGCCTTGATGGGCGTCGTGTAGAAGCACTTCTTGCCCTGCTGGAGGGCGAGGTGGACGGCGAACTCGCCGACGATCGTCTTGCCGGAGCCGGTGGGCGCGGCGACCAGCACACCCTTGCCCGCCTCGAGCGCCTGGCAGGCCTCGATCTGGAAGGGGTCGAGGCCGAAGTCGTACATCTCGCGGAAGGTGGCGAGCGCGGTGGCCTGCTCGGCAGCGCGCTGGCGGGCTGCCGCGTACCGCTCGGCCGGTGAGAGATCCTCTGTCATCGTGCTTTCGAGCGTACCGGGCCGCACTGACAACAGGACGATCATTATCGGGATCGGTCCTGTGCGGGATCGCGTGGAGATTCCGTGGGGGACGCGGCGGGAGATTTCCGGGGGCGGCGACGCGTACCGTCACCGCCCCACCCGGCTCAGGTCACGTCGTCGTAGCCGTTGACCCGGTCCTTCGTCGTCTGCTCGGGCAGGGCGCGGGCCGTGGTGACGGGTTCGATCTCGCCGATGTCGTCGGGCGTGACGTCCAGCTCGGACGCCTCGTCGTCGTCGGGTTCCAGGGCCTCGCGGCGGGCTCTGCGACGGTCGTTCAGCAGGGAGATGGTGACCGCGGCGAAGTACAGCACCCAGATCGGTCCGGCCAGCATGATCATCGTCAGGGGGTCGGTGCTCGGCGTGGCGATGGCCGCGAACAGCGTGATGCCCATGATCATGGCGCGCCACCAGCCGAGCATCCGCTTGCCGGTCAGCACTCCGGTGAGGTTGAGCATGACCAGCAGCAGGGGCAGCTCGAAGGAGAGACCGAAGACGATCACCATGCGTGTGACGAGGTCGAGCAGCTCGTCCAGCGGCAGCAGGTTGTCGACGTCGCTCGGCGTGAACTCGATCAGCACCTTCGCCGAGGTGGGCAGCACCGCGTAGGCGAAGTAGGCGCCGACGAGGAAGAGCGGCGCACCGGTGGCGACGAACGCGTAGGCGTACTTCTTCTCGCTCTTGTGCAGGCCCGGGGCGACGAACGCCCACAGTTGGTAGAGCCAGACCGGGGAGGCCAGCACGATGCCGGCCGTCAGGGACACCTTCAGAGCCAGGGTGAAGGGGCCGAGCAGACCGTTGATGGTGATCTGCGCGCACGGCTCCGCGCCGGCCTCGGCCTGGGCCAGCTCCGCGAACGATTTCTCACAGCCGATCGAATCGAGGATCGGCTCGGTGAGGACGTTGATGATCTCCTGATAGAAGAAAGCGGCGACCACAGTGACGGCGACGATGGCCAACAACGCCTTCGCGAGCCGGTTGCGGAGCTCACGAAGGTGCTCCGCGAGGGGCATCCGCCCCTCGGGATCCCTCTCCTTGTTGCGGGCAGGCTTCAGCAACCCACATTCCCATCTCGTGCGGCGGGCCGGAGGTCACCGGCCCTGCGTCAGCGCTTGGTCGTGTCCGTCGGCTCGGTGACCGGACGGGAGCTGGTCACGTCGCCGGGGGCGGCCTGGATGGTGCGCTTCACCGCGGCCTGCTCGGAGTTGGGGGGATCGGTGGGAGCGGAGTCGTCGGACTTGCTCTCGCTCTTCATCGCCTTGGCCTCGCTCTTGAGGATGCGCGCCGACTTGCCAAGCGAGCGCGCCATGTCCGGAAGCTTCTTCGCGCCGAACAGCAGGATGATGACGACGAGGATGAGAATGATCTCGGGGGCGCCGAGCCTTCCGAACATAAGTCTTTACCTTCTCACCGAGGCGGCTGGGTGGGGGTGCTGTCCGACCGGTCGGACATGTGTCCGATCGATCGTCTTGTGCAGCGATCGTAACGCTCAGGGGTAAACGTGAGGCAATCCCCGTGCGTACTCCCGTCCGCGACCGGGCCTCGTTTTCCGGGTCGCGACCAGCAGCGTACCTTCAGGGACCTGCGGGGTGACAGGGCAAAGTGTCCCAATACGCAACCCGCATGGGCCCATCGGGTCCCGGCCGGGCGTTCGAGCCGGGCGTTCAGGCCTTCACAGGGCGTCCACGGCGCGGGCCGCGCTCCCGGTCGCCCGCTCCAGGTCCTCCGCCGCCCGGCTGATCCGGTCGGCGGAGTCCGTCACCTGCCGGCCCAGGCGCTCCGCCTCCACGAACACCTTCACGGCGAACACCGCGAGAACGGCGAGACCCAGAAAACCCACGGCAACCGCGAACATCGGCCAGAACATGACGCCGAGCCTAGACGGTGGAGTGCAGCCGCAGGGTCCTGACCCCGCCGCCGGTGAGCAGCTCCACGACCCGCTCCCCCGCCGGCTTGCGCACGGCGGACCCGCACTCGGGGCAGGTGAACGAGTAGAACGTGGTGCGGCTCGTGGCGCCGATGGCGAGGCGCAGGGCGCTCGCGGCGAGCTCGAAGCGGCCCCGGCAGTCCGGGCAGCCCGCCTTGAACACGACCGGGGACACGCGTCGCATGCCGGCGAACGCGGACGCCGCCGTCATGCCCGGCGCACCCGGCCCCACGGACTCGCTCACAGTCCTCGCTCCTGCCTGCCGTGCCCGTTCCGTCCGTCGTCCGGCCCGCCGGGCGCCCCGACCGCCTCGATGCCGTCG
>NZ_RAIF01000006.1:1384934-1401865 GCF_003671715.1 Streptomyces sp. E2N166
GCCCGGCGGGCGCTGTCGGCGAGCTCGGGCGGGGAGACGATGCGGCCGTCCCGCCCGAGCCGCAGCGCCAGCCGCCGCAGGGACGCGGGGTCGGGGGTGCGCAGCGTGATGCGCAGCCCTCCGTCGGCGAGCTCGTCCGCGCTGTCGTGCGGGTAGTACTCGGCGACCCAGCGCCCGCCCGGGCCGACCTCCACGACGACCTCCGGGTCCTCGGCGGCGGGCTGCACCAGTCCTTCCGACAGGTCCCGCAGCTCCACCTCGGGCGGCGCGGACGGCTCGTCCAGGATGCGGATCTCGGCGACCCGGTCGAGCCGGAAGGTGCGCCGGGCCTCGGAGCGGCGGCACCAGGCCTCCACGTACGTGTGCCCGACGCTGACCAGGCGGATGGGGTCGATCTCGCGCTCGGTGACCTCGTCGCGGGCCGGTGAGTAGTAGCGGATCCACAGCCGGCGGCGCTCCGAGATCGCCCGGTCGACGTCGGCGAAGACGCCGCCCTCCGACTCGAAGGTGACGGACAGGCGCGAGCTGGCGCCCGCGGCCTCGCCGGCCGAGGTCTCCACCTTGGCGGTCGCCCGCAGCAGTGCCTGCCGGTCGCTCTCGCGCAGGCCGGGCAGGGTCGCCACGGCCCGGGCGGCGACGAGCAGCGCGGTGGCCTCGTCGGCGGCCAGCCGCAGCGGCTCGGCGGCGTCCGCGCCGAGCGCGGCCGGGTTGTGCCACCAGATGCGCTCGCCGTCGGTGTCGATGTCGAGCAGGTCCCCGCCGCGGAAGCTGGTGCCGCACATGGGCAGCACGTCGAGGTCGGAGACCAGCTCGTCCTCGGTGATGCCGAAGGCGCGCGCGACGTCCTCGACCCGGGCGCCGGGGCGCTCCCGCAGATACGTCACCAGGGACAGCATCCGTCGGGTCTGGTCGATGGCGTTCACTGGCCTGACCGGTTTGCCTGCCACTGTGTTGTCCGCTCCCCCTCAGCCCTTGGCGACGGCACGCAGCCGGTCCACCACGTCCGCACGCAACTCCGCGGGCTCCAGCACCACCACGTCCGGTCCGAACTCGACCAGCCAGGCGTCCAGACCGTGCCCGTACGGAATCTCCAACTCGTCCCAGCCGCCACCGAGTTCCCGGACCCCGGTGGCCTTCGCACGAAGGGGGTATCCCGCGCCCGTACGCAGCCGGATCAGCGCGGAACGGTCGGCGGTCTCCCCCGCCCAGCTCGCGACGGTCTCACGGACCGTGACGACGTCGGGCACGGGCGCGGTGAACCGCGCGCCGCGCGAGCGCACCCGGCCCGTGATCCGGGACAGCCGGAAGACCCGCTCGGCACCGCGGTCGCGGTCGAAGCCGGCCAGGTACCAGTGGCCGCGCCAGCACTCCAGCGCCCAGGGCTCCACGTGCCGGGGCTCGGGCTGGGCGGCGTTGGCCTTGCGGTAGTCGAAGAGGACCGGCCGCCGGTCCCGGCAGGCCAGCATCAGCGGCTCGAACGCGGCCTCGTGCACCGGGATGCGCGGCTCCAGGGCGCTGTGCGCCTCGTACGGGTCGACGTCCTCGGGCAGCCCGGCCGCGCGCAGTTTCTGCAGCGCGCCGCTCGCGGCACCGGCCAGCCGGGCCTGCTGCCACACCTTGGCGGCGAGGCCCAGCGCGGCGGCCTCCTCGGCGTCCAGGGTGATGGGCGGCAGGCGGTTGCTGTCGCGGCGGGCCAGGTAGCCGACCTCGCCGTCGAGGCTCTCGACGGTCTCGATGACCAGCCCGAGTTCCCGCAGGTCGTCCTTGTCCCGCTCGAACATGCGGTTGAAGGAGTCGTCGGACCCCGCCGCGCCCTGGCCCGGCCTGGAGGCCTCGACGTAAGCCTCGATGGAGTCACGCAGCTCACGCTTGCTGAGTGGCCGCCGGGTCCCGAGCAGACACAGCGCCAGGTTCATCAGCCGCTCGGCCTTGGCAATGGCCATCGACGCCCTTCTCCCTATGGTGCTTACGACGGATGACCGTACCGCCCCGCGGTGGCCCGGCAAAAGCCGAGGGCCCATGCCCGGACAGGCATGGACCCCAGGTGACCGGCTCTGATCGATGTCCGCTCGGACTTCGATCAGACTCCGAGCAGATCGACCACGAAGATCAGCGTCGAGCCGGGCGGAATCGCCGGGGTCGGGCTCTGGTCGCCGTAGGCGAGGTGCGCGGGGATGGTCAGCTGGCGGCGGCCGCCGACCTTCATGCCCTGCACGCCCTGGTCCCAGCCCGCGATGACGCGGCCGCCGCCGAGCGGGAAGCGGAACGGCGTACCGCGGTTCCAGCTGGCGTCGAACTCCTCGCCCGTGCTGAAGGTCACGCCCACGTAGTGGACGGTCACGGTCTGACCGGCCTGCGCAACCGGGCCGTCGCCCTCCCAGATGTCCTTGATCTCGAGGTCCGCCGGGGGCTCGCCGCCCGGGAAGTCGACCTCGGGCTTGTCGATGCTCACGTGTTCAGCTCCTGCTTGTCTGCGGAAAGGCAACGGCCCAAGTCTTACATCTCGAAGGCGTCACATCTTCGCCAGGATGTCGACGGAGAACACCAGCGTGGAGTCCTTCTCGATGCCGCTGCCCTCCGGCGGGCTGTCGCCGTACCCCAGGTCCGGCGGGATGACGATGAGGACGCGGCTGCCGACCTTCTTGCCGGTCAGACCCTGCGACCAGCCCTTGACGACCTGCTGGAGCGAGAACGACGTCAGCTGCTTCCTGCCGTACGTCGAGTCGAACTCCTTGCCGCCGTCCCAGACCACGCCCTTGTACTGCACGAGCACGCTGTCCTCGGCGCCGACCTCCACGCCGTCGCCCTCGAGGACGTACTCCGCCACGAGCTTCTTCGGCGCGTCGGCCTTCGGCAGCTCGATGGAGGGCGCCTTGCCGTCGGTGTTGGTGCCGACCTTGGGCAGGGCGGCGTCGTCCTGGGGGACTTCCTTGCCCTTGGCGGAGCTCTTGGCGTTGAAGGTGTCCTGCACGTCGACCACGAAGACCAGCGTGTCGGAGCCCTTGATACCCGCCTGCTCGTTGCCCTGCTCGCCGTATCCCCAGGTGGGCGGTACGGAGAACTGGACGCGGCTGCCGGTCTTCTTGCCGGCGAGCGCGTACCGCCAGCCGTCGATGATGCTGCCCTGGGAGAGCTGGATGACCAGCGGGGTCTTGCGGTCGTAGGAGTTGTCGAAGACCTTCGCGCTCTCCCAGATCTGGCCAAGGTAGTTCGCCGACACGAAGTCGTTCTCCGCGATGGCCTTGCCGCCACCTGCGACGACCGTCTTGACCGCGAGGTCCTTGGACGGCTCGCCGCTGCCCTTGGCGACGGTCGGCTTCTCGTCGAACTTCGTCCCCGCGGTGATCGCCGGCAACGGACCGTCCACGATCTTCGGCGGCGGCGGTGCCGACGTACCCGACGCCTCGGGCGTCGCGCTGTCGCCGGTGCTGCTCGAGCCGGAGTCGTCGTCACCGCATGCGGCGAGCGTGACCAGTCCGGCGGGGACGGCGATGAGGAGTGAGCGTCGGCGCACGGTGGGGGCCTCGTATCGGTGTCGGTCGGTCCTGTTGAAGTGCGCGCAACTCTACGGCGTGAGAAGGGCACCGTACGGCTAACGTACGGTGCCCGTGTGGCGTTCCGCCCTTTCGTGCGGAAACGCGTGTCTCACCTCGGCCGGCTCACATCCCGGCGATCAGCTTCTCCACCCGGTCGTCCACCGAACGGAACGGGTCCTTGCACAACACGGTGCGCTGCGCCTGGTCGTTGAGCTTGAGGTGGACCCAGTCGACTGTGAAGTCCCGGCGCTGCTCCTGGGCCCGTCGGATGAAGTCGCCGCGCAGCCGGGCCCGAGTGGTCTGCGGCGGAACGGACTTGCCCTCGAAGATCTTCAGGTCGTTGGCGACCCGGGCGGCCTGGCCCTTCTTCTCGAGCAGGTAGTACAGGCCACGGCGGCGGTGGATGTCGTGGTAGGCGAGGTCTATCTGCGCGACCCGCGGGTGCGACATGGTCATGTTGTGCTTGGCCCGGTACCGCTCCAGGAGCTTGTACTTCATGACCCAGTCGATCTCGGTGTCGATGCGGTCGAGGTCCTCGGCCTCGATCGCGTCCAGTGTGCGGCCCCACAGCTCCAGCACCCGCTCGACGGTGCCGGTGCGGATGCCGCGGCGCTCGCAGAAGTCCACGGCCTTCTCGTAGTACTCCCGCTGCACCTCCAGCGCGGACGCCTCGCGGCCACTGGCCAGGCGTACCTTCCGGCGCCCGGTGATGTCGTGGCTCACCTCGCGGATCGCCCGGATCGGGTTCTCCAGGGTGAGGTCGCGCATCACCGTGCCCGCCTCGATCATGCGCAGCACCAGGTCGGTGGCTCCGACCTTGAGCAGCATGGTCGTCTCGGACATGTTCGAGTCGCCCACGATGACGTGCAGGCGCCGGTAGCGCTCGGCGTCGGCGTGCGGCTCGTCGCGGGTGTTGATGATGGGCCGGGAGCGGGTGGTCGCCGAGGAGACGCCCTCCCAGATGTGCTCGGCCCGCTGACTGACGCAGTACACGGCACCGCGCGGCGTCTGCAGCACCTTGCCGGCGCCGCACAGCAGCTGCCTGGTCACCAGGAACGGAATAAGGATGTCCGCGAGCCGCGAGAACTCCCCGTGCCGGGCCACGAGGTAATTCTCGTGGCAGCCGTAGGAGTTGCCGGCGGAGTCGGTGTTGTTCTTGAAGAGGTAGACGTCGCCCGCGATTCCCTCCTCGTGCAGGCGTCGTTCGGCGTCCACCAGGAGTCCTTCGAGAATGCGCTCGCCCGCTTTGTCGTGGGTGACGAGTTCGGTCACGTTGTCACATTCGGGTGTGGCGTATTCCGGATGTGATCCCACGTCGAGATAGAGGCGGGCCCCGTTGCGCAGAAAGACATTGCTGCTGCGGCCCCATGACACGACACGGCGGAAGAGGTACCGCGCCACCTCGTCAGGCGACAGGCGGCGCTGTCCCCTGAACGTGCACGTGACGCCGTACTCGTTCTCCAGCCCGAAAATGCGGCGGTCCATGACTGAACATTACGCCTGATGACCCGAACTGAAACGGGGTTCGACGGCACGGTTTGGATCATTTTCCGATGAAGCCGCAACCACCGCTCCCCTGGCGGGAGCAGCGAGGACCCGACCCGTGCACGCCAGCACGAGCAGGGACACGGTCCCTGCCGCGCCGGGCAGCGCGAAGCCCCACAGCACCCCGCCGTGATCCACGACGGTCCCCGCGAGGCCCGTACCCACCGAGGCGCCCACGGTGAACGTCGTCACCAGCCACGAGAACGCCTCCGTCACCGTGCCGCGCGGCGCGTGCAGGTCGACGAGGACGAACGCGCAGGCGATGCACGGTGCGAGGAAGACGCCCGCGAGCACCGTGAGCAGCACCATGGCGACGGCGCCCGGCATCATCAGCAGGGGCAGGTAACACACCGCCAGCAGGGCCACCAGCACGCCCAGTCGGCGCGCGGGATCGCCGGTCCACCGCCGGGCCCCGTAGACGGCCCCGCCGACGAGCGCTCCGAGCCCCAGGGCGGCCATCAGCCAGCCGTAGACGGCGTCGCCGCCGTGCTCGTCCGCGTACGGCACGGAGGCGACGGTGATGGACCCGAGCGCCATGCCGATGAACAGGAAGGCGCCCAGCAGCGCGAGCAGCCCGGACGAGCGCAGCGCGCCCAGCCAGTGCGCCTCGCGCGGCGCCGACCGCCACGCGCGCGAGGGGGGCGACAGCACCACGGACAAGGCGCCCAGCACACCCACCGCGTTCAGCGCGAGCAGGGCGACCGTCGGCGACCACAGCGACACGCACACCGTCACGAGCAGCGGCCCGACGGTGAACATGACCTCCTGCGCGACGGCGTCCATGGCGTACGCCGTGTGCACTTGGTCCTCCTTGCGCAGCACGCTCGGCCACAGCGCCCGCAGCCCGCCCTCCAGCGGGGGCGTGAACAGCCCCGCGGCCCCCACGGCCGCGTACGCGAGCGCGACCGTCCCGGTGCCCGTGAAGGCGAACACGGCCATGGCCAGGCCCGACAGCACGGCGGCCGGCAGCTGCACCCGCGGCTGCCCGTGCAGGTCCACGAGCCGCCCGAGCACGGGCTGGCCCACGGCGTTGGCGACCCCGTACACGGCGGCCAGCGCTCCCGCGAGGCTGTAGGAACCGCCCTCGGCCCGCACGAACAGTACGATCGCGATCGCCGCGGTGGCGTTGGGCAGCCTCCCCACGAGCGTGCCGACGAGCAGCCTGACGGCATGCCGCGCCCGAAGAATGTCCAGGTACCCGGCGACCACGACCCACCCCCTTCTCCGAACCGACCACTGAGGTTTTACGTATAACGTCCGTCGCCATACGTACCATGTCGCCTGTTCACGAGTCCAGACGAAAGCGCAGGCGAACGGTGGCACGAGGCAGCACCCGCCCCACGAGCCGGGACGTCGCCCAGGCCGCCGGCGTCTCCCAGGCAGCGGTGTCCCTGGTCCTCGGCCACAAGTGGCGCGGCCGCGTTTCGGAGCCGACGGCCCAGCGGGTCCGGGAGGCCGCGCACGAACTGGGTTACCGCCCGAACCTGGCCGCCCGCAACCTGCGCCTCGGCCGCACGCGCACGGTGCTGCTGGTCGTCCCCGCGCTGACCACGGAGTTCTTCGCCGAGGTGTACACGGGCGCCGCGCGGGTCGCCGCCGAGCACGGCTTCGGGGTGGTCCTGTATCCCTCCCCCGAGGGCGTCGGCCCGGCCCGGGACCCCTTCGCCTCGGCCCAGGCCGCCCTGGACGGTGTCATCGCGTCCTCGATGGCGGCCGACGCGCTCAGCGCGATCCGGGGCGACCAGCTTCCCCTGGTCATGCTGGACAGCGACCCGGAGGGCAGCCTCGGCGCCGCGACGGTCAACCTGGACATCGCCGACGGCATCCGCCAGGTCGCGGAGCACCTTCTGTCCCTCGGCCACCGCCGCTTCCTCCACCTCGCGGCGGACGTCCCGTCCTGGACCTTCGAAGTGCGCGCCCGGGAACTGGCCACACGGCTGGCCGCCGCCCCCGGCACCGGCCTGCGCACGGTCCACGCCCCCATCTCCATCGAGGGCGCCCAGAGGGCCGCGGAGGCCGCGCTCGCCGCTCCGGGGCCCCGGCCCACGGCGCTGGTCTGCGACGACGACAAACTCGCCGCCGGCGCCTACAAGGCGGCCCGGCGGGCCGGGCTCCGCGTCCCCGACGACCTCTCGGTCACCGGTCTGGACGACCTCGGCCTCGCCACGGCCATCGACCCCGAGCTGACGACCGTACGCCTGGACGCGGAACTCTTCGGTGAGCGCGGAATGCGCGCCCTGCTGGCGGTCATGGAGGGACAGGCGCCCGAGGAGGGCGACATCCCGGTGCACCTGGTCGTACGGGGCTCCACGGCACCGCCACCGCAAGACTGAGCGGCGCCGGGGCACAGGGCACCCGGCGCCGCGCGAAGGCTTCTGTGCGGCGGCTGTCCGCTACTCCTCGCCCTTGTCCCCGCCCTCGTCCTCGTCCGGCAGGGGGAGGTCGTCAGTGTCGGCGGCTCCCGCCGCCGCTCCCGACTCCAGCAGTCGCGACAGTTGCGCCCCCACGATCCGCTTGAACTTCCGCTTCTGGGGACGCGTGCGGTCCAGCACCGCCACTTCAAGCCGCTCCGCCGGGATCTCCCGCTCGCTGCCGTTCGTGTCGCGGGACAGCGACTGCACGGCCAGCTTCAGCGCCTCGGCCAGCGTCATGCCGTCCCGGTGCCGCTGGTCCAGGTAGCCGCTGATCTGCTCGGCGTTGCCCCCGACCGCGACCGAGCCGTGCTCGTCCACGATCGAGCCGTCGTGCGGCAGCCGGTAGATCTGGTCCCCGTCGGCGCTGTCGCCGACCTCGGCGACGACCAACTCCACCTCGTACGGCTTCTCGGCCTGGCTGGAGAAGATCGTGCCCAGTGTCTGGGCGTACACGTTGGCCAGGCCGCGAGCCGTCACATCGTCACGGTCGTACGTGTAGCCGCGCAGGTCGGCGTAGCGCACGCCACCGATCCGCAGGTTCTCGTACTCGTTGTACTTGCCGGCGGCCGCGAAGCCGATCCGGTCGTAGATCTCGCTGAACTTGTGCAGCGCGCGGGACGGGTTCTCGCCGACGAACACGATGCCGTCGGCGTACTGCAGCACGACCAGGCTGCGGCCACGGGCGATGCCCTTGCGGGCGTACTCCGCCCGGTCGGCCATGGCCTGCTGGGGTGAGACATAGAACGGCGTCGACACCGGTTATCCATCCCTTTCTGGAGACGTCACTGGACCACCTGACAACACGGCCGCCCCCGCTACAGCAGCGCGGCCCGCGGACCGTCGGGGTGTTCGAGCCGCCGCTCCAGCACCGCCCGGGCGAGCGCCGAGCCCTCGTCCTCGCTCAGCCGGCGGAAGCCGTCCTCGGTGATCACAGTGATGATCGGGTAGATCCGGCGGGCGACATCGGGACCACCGGTCGCCGAGTCGTCGTCTGCCGCGTCGTACAGCGCCTGGACCACGAGCGTCGTGGCCTGCTCCTCGGTCAGGTCCTCGCGGAAGAGCTTCTTCATCGCGCCCCGGGCGAAGATCGAACCCGATCCGGTGGTCGCGTAGTTCTGCTCCTCGGAGCGCCCGCCCGTCACGTCGTACGAGAAGATGCGGCCCCTGCCCCGGTCCACGTCGTACCCGGCGAACAGCGGCACCACGGCCAGCCCCTGCATCGCCATGCCCAGGTTGGACCGGATCATCGTGGACAGGCGGTTGGCCTTGCCCTCCAGGGACAGCTGGGCCCCCTCGACCTTCTCGAAGTGCTCCAGCTCCAGCTGGAACAGCTTCACCATCTCCACGGCCAGTCCCGCCGTGCCGGCGATGCCCACCGCCGAGTACTCGTCGGCCGGGAAGACCTTCTCGATGTCCCGCTGAGCGATCATGTTGCCCATGGTGGCCCGCCGGTCACCGGCGAGGACGACACCGCCGGGGAACGTCACCGCCACGATCGTGGTGCCGTGCGGCGCCTCGATCACACCCTGCACCGGCGGCAGCTGCCGGTTGCCCGGGAGCATCTCCGGCTGGTGCTCGCCGAGGAAATCCATGAACGAAGAGGACCCAGGCGTCAGGAAGGCAGCTGGTAGACGCCCGGTGCTACGAGTGTTGGCTTCCACGCGATTCCTTCCACGTATGCGACAGCTATGCCACGGACCCTACCCGGCTGCGGGCAGTGATCCACATACTCGGCGGGAACCACGGAACGAACACCCCGGCCCCCGTCTCGGGCCACGCGCGGCACGGTTTCCCACCGCACCGCGCGCGACTCCTCACGTTCTGCTCATCCGCCCCTCATGCGGCCCGCGAGCCCGTGAAGCGAAGGAGAAGCAGGCCTTCGGCAGGCCTACTGGCCACCCTTCTGCACGAAGGACCGCACGAAGTCCTCCGCGTTCTCCTCGAGGACGTCGTCGATCTCGTCCAGGACGGAGTCCACGTCGTCGTTCAGCTTCTCCTGGCGCTCCTTGAGGTCCTCGGAAGCCTGCGCGTCCTGCGCCTGCTCCTCGACCTCCTCGGTGGAACGCGTGGCCTTCTGCTGCCCGCCGCCGCTGTCCTTGGTCGCCATAACCCTCACCCCGCTCGGTTCGCCCGACACAGTTGCTCGGTCAAGATCAGACCCTACAAGCCGGGTCCGACATCGGCCCCGCAGTTTCCTCAACGTACGGGTGCCACCTCGATGGTTCCCGGACCCGGCTGTTTCCACCCTGTCCGGCCGATTCCTCCCGTGTACCCGCTCGGCCCGGTCACCCGCCCGACAACACCTTGACCAGGTCTTCCGCGGTGCGGCAGCGGTCCAGGAGCTCCTTGACGTGATTACGCGTTCCGCGAAGCGGTTCAAGGGTTGGCACCCGCTGGAGCGAGTCCCGGCCCGGCAGATCGAAGATCACCGAGTCCCAGGAGGCCGCTGCGACGTCGTCCGCGTACTGCTCCAGACAGCGCCCGCGGAAGTACGCGCGCGTGTCCTCCGGCGGCTTCGTGCGGGCCCGTTCGACCTCCGTCTCGTCCAGCAGCCGCTTGATGCGGCCGCGGTCCACCAGTCGGTTGTACAGGCCCTTGTCGGGCCGTACATCGGCGTACTGGAGGTCCACGAGGTGCAGCCGGGCCGCGTCCCAGTCCAGGTCGTCGCGGCGGCGGTAGCCCTCCATGAGCTCCCGCTTGGCCACCCAGTCCAGCTCGCCGGCCAGGCTCATCGGGTCGTTCTCGAGCCGGTTGAGGGTGTCCTCCCAGCGGCCCAGGACGTCCTTGGTCTGGTCGTCGACGTCCGCGCCGTACCGTTCCTCGACGTACTTGCGGGCCAGCTCGTAGTACTCCATCTGGAGCTGCACCGCGGTCAGTGTCCGGCCGCTGCGCAGCGTGACCAGGCGCTTCAGCGACGGGTCGTGCGAGACCTGGTGGAGTGTGCGCACCGGCTGGTCCACGGCCAGGTCGACGGCGATGAACCCGTCCTCGATCATCGACAGCACCAGGGCCGTCGTACCCAGCTTCAGATAGGTCGAGATCTCCGACAGGTTCGCGTCGCCGATGATCACGTGCAGTCGCCGGTACTTCTCGGCGTCCGCGTGCGGTTCGTCGCGCGTGTTGATGATGGGCCGCTTCAGCGTCGTCTCGAGGCCCACCTCGACCTCGAAGTAGTCCGCGCGCTGACTCAGCTGGAAGCCGTGCTCGTGCCCGTCCTGGCCGATGCCGACGCGGCCGGCGCCGGTGAAGACCTGGCGGGAGACGAAGAAGGGCGTCAGGTGGCGCACGATGTCCGAGAAGGCGGTCTCCCGCTTCATCAGGTAGTTCTCGTGCGTGCCGTAGGAGGCGCCCTTGTTGTCGGTGTTGTTCTTGTAGAGGTGGATCGGCTGGGCACCGGGCAGCTGGGCGGCCCGCTCGGCGGCCTCGGCCATGATCCGCTCGCCGGCCTTGTCCCACAGCACGGCGTCCCGCGGATTGGTGACCTCCGGAGCGCTGTACTCGGGGTGGGCGTGGTCGACGTAGAGCCGTGCCCCGTTGGTCAGGATCACATTGGCCAGGCCGATGTCCTCGTCGGTGAGCTGGCTGGAGTCGGCGGACTCGCGGGCGAGGTCGAAGCCCCGCGCGTCCCGCAGCGGATTCTCCTCCTCGAAGTCCCAGCGGGCCCGGCGAGCCCGGTGCATCGCCGCCGCGTAGGCGTTGACGATCTGGGACGAGGTGAGCATGGCATTGGCGTTCGGGTGGCCGGGGACGGAGATCCCGTACTCCGTCTCGATGCCCATTACTCGCCGTACGGTCATGCGGCCCTCCTTGCCCGGCGGCGCCCGTCGTGGGCACCGCTCAAGTACCGCTGGCGCTCCGATGCGTATGCGGTGCCCGTCCCCGCACTGCGCGACTCGGCGGTACGGAAGAGCCTAGAACGCCTTTGCGCTGGTGGGGAGATCATTTGCGGCATTGCCTTGCTCCAGTCGGGGCTCCGGAAAACAGTCGGCTGCGGGTACCCGCTGAGGGCACCCGCAGCCGCCCCGCCTTTTACAGGTACTGACCGGTGTTCGCCACCGTGTCGATGGAGCGTCCGGTGTCCGCGCCCTGCTTTCCGGTGACGAGCGTACGGATGTAAACGATCCGCTCGCCCTTCTTTCCGGAGATCCGGGCCCAGTCGTCCGGGTTGGTGGTGTTGGGCAGGTCCTCGTTCTCCTTGAACTCGTCCACGCAGGCCTGGAGGAGGTGGGAGACGCGAAGGCCCTTCTGGTTCGCTTCCAGGAAGTCCTTGATCGCCATTTTCTTGGCGCGGCCCACGATATTCTCGATCATGGCGCCGGAATTGAAGTCCTTGAAGTAGAGGACTTCCTTGTCGCCATTGGCGTAGGTGACCTCCAGGAAGCGGTTCTCCTCGGATTCGGCGTACATCTGTTCCACCGCGGTCTGGATCATGCTCTGGACGGTGGCCGCCCTGTCCTTCTCGTGCTCCGTGAGGTCGTCCACGTGGAGCGGGAGGCGCTCGGTGAGGTACTTGCCGAAGATGTCCTTGGCCGCCTCCGCGTCCGGACGCTCGATCTTGATCTTCACGTCGAGCCGGCCGGGCCGCAGGATGGCGGGGTCGATCATGTCCTCACGGTTGGAGGCACCGATCACGACCACGTTCTGCAGGCCCTCCACACCGTCGATCTCGGCGAGCAGCTGCGGGACGATGGTGTTCTCCACGTCCGAGCTGACACCGGAGCCACGGGTGCGGAAGAGGGACTCCATCTCGTCGAAGAAGACGATGACAGGGGTACCCTCGCTGGCCTTCTCACGGGCCCGCTGGAAGACCAGGCGGATCTGCCGCTCGGTCTCACCGACGTACTTGTTGAGCAGCTCGGGACCCTTGATGTTGAGGAAGAAGCTCTTGCCGGCGGCCTGGCCGGTCACCTCGGCGACCTTCTTGGCCAGCGAATTGGCGACCGCCTTGGCGATGAGCGTCTTGCCGCATCCGGGAGGCCCGTAGAGCAGGACGCCCTTTGGCGGACGCAGCTCGTGCTCCCGGAACAGGTCGGGGTAGAGATAGGGGAGCTCGACCGCGTCGCGGATGGCCTCGATCTGTCCGCCGAGGCCACCGATCTGCTCGTAGCCGATGTCGGGGACCTCTTCGAGGACGAGTTCCTCGACCTCGCTCTTGGGAACGACCTCGTAGACATAGCCGGAGCGGGGTTCGAGCAGGAGTGCGTCGCCGGGGCGGATGTTGATCCCGCGCAACGGCTCCGCGAGGCGCACCACCCGCTCCTCGTCGGTGTGCCCGAGCACCAGGGCTCGCTCGCCGTCCTCGAGGACCTCCTTGAGGGTGACGATGTCACCGACGCTCTCGTACTCCATGGCCTCGACCACGTTGAGAGCTTCGTTGAGCATCAGTTCCTGGCCGCGCCTGAGCTCGTCGAGCTCGACGCTCGGGCTGACGTTCACCCGTAGCTTGCGGCCGCCGGTGAAGATGTCTGCGGTGCCGTCCTCGTTCGCCTGCAGGAAGACACCGAAGCCCGCCGGTGGCTGGGCCAGCCGGTCGACCTCTTCCTTGAGGGCCACGATCTGGTCGCGGGCCTCGCGGAGTGTTCCGGCGAGTCGTTCGTTCTGGGCGGACACGCCGGCCAGGTTGGTCTGCAGCTCGACAATCCGCTCTTCGAGAATTCTCGTGTGCCGCGGAGATTCGGCGAGCTTGCGTCGCAGGACGGCGATCTCCTGCTCAAGGTAGGCCACCTGCCCGGCCGGGTCCTCGGACCCGCGTCCCGGGCGGATGCCGCGGTTCATGTCGTCGTCGTGGGCTGCCACGGTCCTCACCTCCTCCAAGGGGAGCTGGACGCTTCCAGACCCTACCTGGGTGGGTGTCGATTGAAACCCCTAGATCACAAAGACTGTCGGGGTGTGTCCGATCTTCACCCTTGCGCTCTCCCTCACGCCAGGGGAATACCCACGGAACGTGAGTGGAACCCAGCCGGAGGTAGGGTCGAAGCGTTCAACACCCGTCAGAGCTGGCCGGATTCCCGAACGGCTCGGCGCAGGAAACGGCAGGAGAGATGACCGTGCAGCAGGAGGCCGGAGTCGACGGCGAGGCGCTGGAGGTCTGGATCGATCAGGACCTGTGTACCGGCGACGGCATCTGCGCCCAGTACGCGCCCGAGGTGTTCGAGCTGGACATCGACGGTCTGGCCTACGTCAAGGGCGCGGACGACGAGCTTCTGCAGGCCGCCGGAGCGACAACGCCCGTGCCGTTGCCACTTCTCACGGACGTGGTCGACTCCGCGAAGGAGTGTCCGGGCGAGTGCATCCACGTACGTCGCGTTTCGGACAGGGCCGAGGTCTACGGCCCGGACGCACAGTGACCGAACCGTGACTCAATCCGTACGCTCCGTGACCACTGTCTGATGTGTCACACCATCCGCCGCAGGGCCGCGGTCATACGGTCCGCGCCTGGGACGGCGTGTCGCGGACGAAAGCACCGTTCTCCCACTGCCACTTCACGTCTTCCGTGACGTCCGGGCAGCAACTGGGCACATCGGCCGTCGAGTAGCCGAGAAGCGTGGCGCGGACGGTGCCGCCGCGCACCGCGAGGTCGGTGACCGTCCGGCGGTCCCGGGGGTTCACGAGGGTGGCCACGACGCGGGGCTTGCCGCCGTCCGCGTCCCGCGTGATGACGTACACCCCGTCGGGCGGTGTCCCCATGGGCGCGTCGCAGTGCACGACGGCCACCGTCTCGGGCCGGCCGTCGCCGTCGAGGTCGCCGGCGGCCTTCTTCTGCACGACCGCCTCGACCGGACCGCACTCCAGCGGAAAGGCGACGGCCGCCGGATCTGGCGGGGCCCCGTGCGCCGGGGCGTTCTTCGTCTCGGGGGCGGCGGTCTGCGCCGCCGTCGCGGCGTCGGGCTGAAGGACCGAGGAGAGGGCCACCACGCCGGCTAGGGCCGTGGCGGTGGCGACCCAGTGGATCGGGCGGGCGTGGGTGTGTGACAGATCCGGAACGGCGGGGTGCTGCACGAGGAGTGTCTCCTGTGAGGGCTGTGCCGGCGGGGGGGGTGGCCAGCATCGTGCCACACGTCACAGTGCGGGGGAACGGCGGGGTGGGTACTCGCTCGGGCCGCGCCGTTCCGCCTCGTCTCCGGGTTCGGCCGCGGGGCCCGGTCAAGCCGCGGGCTCCGGTCAACGCGAAAGCGCCGTGGTGGACTTCCCGAAAGGGCTCGGGAACTCCACCACGGCGCCTCTACGTTGATCGCGGCACGGGCCGCCTCAGCGGCCGGAGCCTCCGCCGGCGTTGGGGCCGTCGTAGTCCTCGCCGTAGGCGCCCTTGGCGGGGCGGCGGCGGCGCATGGGCGGCTCGACGCCGTCCGCGAGGCGGCGGGCGGTCAGCAGGAAGCCGGTGTGGCCGATCATCCGGTGGTCCGGGCGGACGGCCAGGCCCTCGACGTGCCAGTTGCGGATCATCGTCTCCCAGGAGGTCGGCTCGTTGAAGCAGCCGATCTCGCGGATGGACTCGACGGTCCTGGCGAGCTGGGTCGTCGTCGCGACGTAGCAGCACAGGATGCCGCCGGGCACGAGCGCCTTCTTGACGACGTCCAGGCACTCCCAGGGGGCGAGCATGTCGAGGATGACGCGGTCGACGTCGGTGTCGGACAGGTTGTCCTGGAGGTCGCCGACGGTGAGCTGCCAGGCGGGGTGCGGGCCGCCGAAGTAGCGCTCCACGTTCTGCTGGGCGATCTCGGCGAAATCCTCGCGGCGCTCGTAGGAGTGCAGCATGCCCTGGTCGCCGATGGCGCGCAGCAGGAAGCTGCTGAGGGAGCCGGAGCCCACACCGGCCTCCACGACGCGTGCGCCGGGGAAGATGTCGGCGAAGGCGAGGATCTGCCCCGCGTCCTTCGGGTAGACGACGGCTGCCCCGCGGGGCATGGACAGGACGTAGTCGGGGAGCAGGGGGCGCAGCGCGAGGTAGGCGACGTTCCCGGTGGTGCGGACAACGCTGCCCTCGGGAGCACCGATCAGTTCGTCGTGGGGGAAGGAACCCTTGTGGGTGTGGAAGTTCTTCCCGGCCTCGAGCGTGAACGTGTAGTGGCGGCCCTTGGGGTCGGTCAGCTGAACCTGGTCCCCGACCTTGAAGGGCCCGCGCCTGCGGGCGGCACCGGTCGGTTCGGACATGTGACCAGCCTACCGGTCCCCGGCGGGGCCGCCGACCACGCCGGTGATCAAGGCCGGTGGTCGGGGCCGGTGGTCAGGAGGGGCGGGCCATGGCCTTGACGAAGGCCCGCTCGACGTCGGCCGCGGACAGCACGCCGTAGATCTCGCCGGTCTCCTCGACCACCAGGTACTCGGTGGCCGGGTTGGCGCGCAGGGCGTCCAGGAGTTCCTCGCCGGACAGTTCGGCCGACAGGCGCATGCCGTCGGTGAGGTCCTGGGCGAGGGTGCTGACCGGCACCCAGGGGCGCCGGTGCTCGGGTACGCCGACGATGGCGGCCTCGCGGACCAGCGAGACGGGGGTGCCGTCGCCGTCGACGACGACCAGGGCGCGGGCCCCGGAGGCGTTGGCGCGGCGCAGCGCCTCGGAGAGCGGGGTGTCGGCCGGGACGGGGACGGCACGCCTGGTGAGGGCGCGGGCGCGCAGCTCCGGGAGGTGTTCGCGCAGGCGGGCCATGCGCAGGCTGTTCCCGGCGCCGGTCCAGATGATCGCGGCGAGGATCGCGGCGAGCAGGGCGTCCAGGACGGTGTCCATGCCGACGTCGTCCGCGGCGCCGGAACCGAGGGACTGGGTGAGCAGCGGCAGGCCGACCAGCACGGCGATGGCGAGGGCCCGGCCGACCCAGGCGGCGGCGATCGTGCCGTGCATCGGCTTGCCGGTGATCTTCCAGACGACGGCGCGGAGCATCCGGCCGCCGTCCAGGGGGAGGCCGGGCAGCAGGTTGAAGGCGGCCACGAGGAGGTTGGACACCATCAGGCCGGCCAGCAGGACGCCGGGGACACTGTCGGGCTCGACGGGCAGCAGGGCGGCGTAGAAGACGCCGGCGAGGACGAGGGAGAGCAGGGGGCCGACGAAGGCCAGCACGAACTCGCGGCCGGGGGTCTCGGCCTCCTTCTCGATCTCGGAGACGCCGCCGAAGAACTGGAGCTGGATGCGGCGGACCGGGAGCTTGAAGCGGAGGGCGGCGACGGTGTGGGCCAGCTCGTGGACGAGGACGGAGGCGTAGAAGGCGACCGCGAAGAAGAGGGAGACCAGGTAGCGGGCGGCGCCCAGCTCGGGCAGCACGCGGTCGAGCTGACCGCCGAACACCCAGGTGATCAGGGCGGCGACCAGGAACCAGCTCGGCGCGACGTACACGGGCACACCGAAGGGCCTGCCCATCAGCAGCCCGCCTCCGGGCTCCGGCTTCCGCTGGGGGGGCCGGCCGGGACCCGGACCGACCTTGGAGCGGGCCTCGCGACCGTCGCG
>NZ_RAIF01000006.1:1402271-1426669 GCF_003671715.1 Streptomyces sp. E2N166
CCGGCGTCGCGGGACCCGGCGACGGACGGCCCGGCGTCTGCTCGGGCGGGCTGGAGTCCGCGGGGTCCGGCTGCGCGGACTCGGCGGCCGGGGCCGTGGGTCCTGCCTGGGGCTCGGCCGACTCGTCGTTGCCGGACCGCGGCTGCCCGCTCCCGCCGCTCACGTCCACGGTGTCCCCTCGTTCGAAGCGTCTCCCGCGCCTGCCGGGCGAGAGGGTCTCGTGTCGATGGTATGCGTCCGTCGCGGCCCGTTCCGCCCCGGCACCCCTGTCCTTCCCTTCCGTCGCACGGGTCACGGCCGCCGGCTGGGTCACTGTCAGTGGCGGGCCGTAGGGTCTGTGGGCATGGAGACGAGCATGGAGGATGTCGCGGAGGACGCCGGCGGACCCGCCCGACCGGCGGCGACGGTGGCGGACCACAAAGACACGACGGTGGACCCGGCGGCGGCCGCCGTCCCCTCGCCCGTGCCCGTGGCCATAGCGCCGGCCTCGCTCTCGCCCTCCCGGGCCGGCGACTTCATGCAGTGCCCGTTGCTGTACCGGTTCCGGGTCATCGACCGCCTGCCGGAGAAGCCGAGCGAGGCGGCGACGAGGGGCACCCTGGTGCACGCGGTGCTCGAGCGGCTCTTCGACGCCCCGGCGGCCGAGCGCACGGCACCGCAGGCGAAGGCGCTGGTCCCGGGCCAGTGGGACCGGCTGCGGGAGAGCAGGCCGGAGGTGGACGAGCTGTTCGCGGACGACCCGGAGGGCGAGCGGCTGGCTCGGTGGCTCGGCGAGGCGGAACAGCTAGTGGAGCGCTGGTTCACCCTGGAGGACCCGAGCCGGCTGGAGCCCGCCGAGCGCGAGCTGTTCGTCGAGGCCGAGCTGGAGTCCGGGCTGCGCCTGCGCGGCATCATCGACCGGGTCGACGTGGCGCCCACCGGCGAGGTGCGGATCGTCGACTACAAGACGGGCAAGGCGCCCCGGCCGCAGTACGCGGAGGGCGCGCTGTTCCAGATGAAGTTCTACGCGCTGGTGGTGTGGCGGCTGAGGAAGGTCGTGCCGCGGCGCCTGCAACTCGTCTATCTCGGCAGCGGCGACGTGCTCACGTACGACCCGGTCCTCGCCGATCTGGAGCGGGTCGAGCGCAAGCTGCTGGCGCTGTGGGAGGCCATCCGGCTGGCGACCGAGACGGGCGACTGGCGGCCGCGTCCCACCAAGCTGTGCGGCTGGTGCGATCACCAGGCGCACTGCCCGGAGTTCGGCGGCACTCCCCCGCCCTATCCGCTGCCGGTGAGGGCGGCCGACTCCGGCGGCACCGAGCAGGGCAGAATGGGGCCGGACTAGCGAAGGAGACTTACGTGGCCATCCGCGTCCTACTGGTCGACGACCAGCCGCTGCTGCGCACCGGCTTCCGGATGATTCTTGAGGCCGAGCAGGACATCGCGGTCGTCGGCGAGGCCGGAGACGGCCTCCAAGCACTCGACCAGGTGCGGGCCCTGCAGCCCGATGTGGTGCTGATGGACATCCGCATGCCGCGGATGGACGGTGTGGAGGCGACCCGGCAGATCACCGGGCCCGAGCGTGACGGCCCGGCGAAGGTGCTGGTGCTGACCACCTTCGATCTCGACGAGTACGTCGTGGAGGCGCTGAAGGCGGGCGCCAGCGGTTTCCTGCTGAAGGACGCCCCGGCCAACGAACTGGTGCAGGCGATCCGCGTGGTGGCGAGCGGCGAGGCGATGCTCGCGCCGAGCATCACCAGGCGGCTGCTCGACAAGTACGCCACGCACCTGCCCTCCGGCGACGAGCCGGTGCCGGACGCGCTGCACACGCTGACCGAGCGCGAGGTGGAGGTGCTGAAGCTGGTGGCCCGCGGCCTGTCCAACGCGGAGATCGCCGCCGATCTCTTCGTCAGCGAGACCACCGTGAAGACACACGTGGGTCATGTGCTGACCAAGCTGGGTCTGCGTGACCGTGTGCAGGCCGCGGTGTACGCGTACGAGAGCGGCCTGGTCCGCCCCGGCGCGCAGTAGACCGCTCGGCACCCGTCCGAACACGCGACACCGGCGCGTACGAAACCCGAAGGGCGCCCTCTTCTGTCGAGAAGAGGGCGCCCTTCGGTTCTGCCGGCGGGACGTCAGCCGCTCACACCCCGGCCCAGCTCCCACAGCTGGAGCGTCGAGGAGGAGTTGAGCAGGTAGGCCGTGCCCGTGACGTCGTCCCCGGCGGCGACGTACTGCTTGCCCTGCCACAGCGGGATCACCGGAACGTCGGCGGCGGTGATGTCCTGGATATCGGTGAGGCTGTCCACGGCGGAGAGCCGGTCGGCCTCGCGACGGGACTCGGGAATCAAGGTGTTCCTGATCTCCGGGTTCGCGTACGGCGAGTTGAGGGTGTTGTCCTTGTCGAGGAACGGCGCGATGAAGCTGTCCGCGTCCGGGAAGTCGGGGAACCAGCCCATGCCGAAGACGTCGTACTCGCCCTTCAGCTCCGCCGGGCGGAACTTGTCCCAGGGCGCGCCCTTGATGTCGATGTCGAAGAGACCGCTGTCGTTCAGCTGCTTCTGCAGCTGCTCGAACTCCTGCTTGGTCGCGGCACCGTAGTGGTCCGTCGTGTAGTGCATGGTCAGCTTCACCGGCGTCTCGATGCCCGCGTCCTCCAGCATCCCCTTGGCCTTGCCCACGCTCGGGTCGCCGTACTTGTTGAAGAACGAGTTGGAGTGACCGGTGATGCTGGCCGGGACCATCGAGTACAGCGGCTCGGCCTGGGAGCCGTAGACCTCGGAGACGAGTTCGCTGCGGTTGATGAGCTGGGCCATCGCCTGGCGGACGGCCTTGTCCTTCACCGTCGGCGCGTCCGTGTTGAAGCCCAGGTACCGGATCTCGAGGCCGGCCACCTCGATCAGGTCGATGTCGCCGTCCGTGGCGTTGGCGAGCTTCCGGATCTGGTCCGGCGTCATCGCACGCGTCATCACGTCGATGTCACCCTTGTCGAGCGCGGCGCCCATGGCCTCGGCGTCGTCGAAGGACACCATTTCGACCTTGTCGTTGTTCACCTTCAGGCTCCCCTTGTAGTCGGGGTTCTTGGTGAACACGGCCTTGGTCATCTCGTCGTTCTTGACCTCGGCCTTCATGGTGTACGGGCCGGAGCCCGTCAGCTCGAAGCCCTCGCGCAGCTTGCCCTTCTCGTAGTCGTCCGGGTTGACGATGCCCGCGACCGGGGTCGACAGCTTGAACGGGAAGGTCGCGTCGGCGGTGTTGAGGTGGAAGATGACCTCGCGGTCGCCCTGCGTCTCGACGGTGTCGACGGTCGACAGCAGGCCGTACACCTGGCTGTCGGCCTTGATGGACAGGGCACGCTCGATGGAGAACTTCACGTCGTCCGCGGTGACGGCGTCTCCGTTGGCGAACTTCAGGCCGTCGCGCAGGGTGCAGGCATAGCGCTCGTTGCCGGTATCGGTGAATCCGCACTTCTCGGCGGCCTCGGGTACGGGTTCACCGTCGCCGCGGGGCTGGATCATCAGGGTCTGCGTGGTCTGACGCAGGACGTTCCAGGAGCCGACATCGTAGGCGTACGCCGGGTCGAAGGGCGCGGGTGCCTCCTC
Organism: Streptomyces sp. E2N166; assembly: GCF_003671715.1. GTDB lineage: Bacteria > Actinomycetota > Actinomycetes > Streptomycetales > Streptomycetaceae > Streptomyces > Streptomyces thinghirensis. The sequence goes on from NZ_RAIF01000006.1 coordinate 1,405,853, forward strand.
CGAGGCGGTGAACCGGTCCGTGGTGCCGACGACGATCGCGTCCCCGCCACTGCCGCTGTCGGACCCGCCGCAGGCGGCGAGCACCGGCGCGAGCAGGCCGACGACGGCCGGCAGCACCAAAGTCTTGCGGTTCATGCTCGAGTTTCTCCAGAGCTGTCGGTCCGTGTATCCGGCATGCAGGGGTGTCGCGGCGGATCACGGGGGTAGTGGCCGATGTTCTCGCGACGAGATTAGTCCGCGCCCGCACGGGGGCTCGCAGCCACCGGAGTTGAGGACTCATCACGGAGTGAAACCGGTCGTGGACACACCGAAAACCCGACAGTGGAAGGATTAGTGCAGGGTTTCATCAATCAGGACACAAGGGCACCTCGACAACGTTCGCCAGACGCGAGCCAGCACACTTACGCCACCCTGTCGACCCCTGACAACGTGGCGAACGTCACACAGGAGCTTCTGTCGGCGAGCACCTGAATTCGGCCATCCGGAGCGGCGGAATTCCCCCGCCGCGCGCCCCGCGTCGTCTCGCGCGGACGTTCCCGGAATTGCCGCGTTAACCCCGCCGCACGCTGGGTGAACGCCTAGCGCATTTGTGTCATCAGACCGCGCAGAAATGTCAGGTCGACCTCTTCCAGCGAGTCGACCACCGTGCGGCGTACGGCCGGGGTGATGGGGGCGACCGAGGGCACGGCCACGACGTGGCAGCCGGCGGCCTCCGCGGCGGCGACCCCGGTCGCGGTGTCCTCGACGACGGCGCACCGGGCCGGGTCCACCCCGAGCCCGGCCGCGGCGGCCAGGTACGGGTCCGGGTGGGGCTTGGTGCGCGGCACCTCGTCGCCCGCGACGGTGAGGCCGAAGTGCTGGGGCCCCAGCGAGGTCAGCACCCGGTCGATGATGCGCCGGTGCGAGGCGGAGACCAGGGCGGTGGGGATCTCGTGTGCGGAGAGCTCCGCGAGCAGCCGGGAGGCTCCCGGCATGAGCGGCAGGCTACGGCCGATGCGCTTCTCGAAGCCGTCGTTGAGCAGCACGCTGAGTTCGGCGAGGGTGATGTCGGCCCCGGTGGCCTCGATCAGGAATCCCGCGCTGCGGCTCATGGGGCCGCCGACGACCACGTGGCGCCAGGAGTCGTCGAGGGTGTGGCCGAGGGAGGCGAAGACCTCGGCCTCGACGTCCCACCAGAAGCCCTCGGTGTCGACCAGGGTGCCGTCCATGTCGAGGAGCACCGCCTGGAGGGCGGAGCCTTCGGCCGTACGGGTTCCTAGCGCGGGGACCGTACTGGTCATCCACGTACCTCCTTGAAGGGACGATCAGGCCGGTTCCCACGAAGGGAACCGGCCTGCGGTGGACCGACCAGTGTACGTCGTGCGGGACGGGAACGCCTGGTGTGGCCGCGGAAGCGGTACGGAGGCGCCCTCCGGCGCCTCAGCGGGCGTTGAAGTACTTCGCCTCCGGGTGGTGGATCACGATGGCGTCGGTGGACTGCTCGGGGTGGAGCTGGAACTCCTCCGACAGGTGGACGCCGATGCGCTCCGGCTGGAGCAGGTCGGCGATCTTGGCGCGGTCCTCCAGCTCCGGGCAGGCGCCGTAGCCGAGGGAGAAGCGGGCGCCCCGGTACTTCAGGGCGAACATGTCCTCCATCTCGGCGGGGTCCTCCCCGGCGAAACCGAGCTCGGAGCGGACGCGGGCGTGCCAGTACTCGGCGAGGGCCTCGGCCAGCTGTACGGACAGGCCGTGCAGTTCGAGGTAGTCGCGGTAGGCGTTGGCCTGGAACATCCGGGCCGTCTCCTCGCCGATCCGGGAGCCGACGGTGACGACCTGGAAGCCGACCACGTCGGTCTCGCCGGACTCCTCCGGGCGGAAGAAGTCGGCCAGGCACAGGCGCCGGCCGCGCCGCTGGCGCGGGAATGTGAACCGGGTGCGCTCGTTGCCGGCCTCGTCGAGGACGATCAGGTCGTCGTCCTTGGAGACGCACGGGAAGTAGCCGTAGACGACGGCCGCTTCCAGCAGGTTCTCCGTCTGGAGCCGGTCCAGCAGCCCGCGCAGTCGCGGCCGGCCCTCGGACTCGACCAGTTCCTCGTACGAGGGTCCCTCGCCGGTCCGGGCCTGCTTCAGACCCCACTGGCCCTTGAACAGGGCGCCCTCGTCGAGCCAGGACGCGTACTCCTTGAGCTGGATGCCCTTGACCACACGCGTGCCCCGGAAGGGTGGCTCGGGGACCGGGTTGTCGGTGGCGACGTCGGAGCGGACGTGGCCCTCCTCGGGACGCTCCTCGACCTCCACCGTGGCGGCGCGGACCCGGCGCTGGCGCAGTTCGGGCAGTTTCGCGCCGGGCACGCCGCGCTTGATGCCGATCAGGGCGTCCATCAGCCGCAGGCCCTCGAACGCGTCACGGGCGTAGCGGACCTCGCCGTCGTAGATCTCGTGGAGGTCCTGTTCGACGTAGGCCCGGGTGAGGGCGGCACCGCCGAGGATGACGGGATAGTCGGCGGCCAGCTTGCGCTGGTTGAGCTCCTCCAGGTTCTCCTTCATGATCACCGTGGACTTGACCAGGAGCCCGGACATTCCGATGACATCGGCACGGTGCTCGCCGGCCGCCTCCAGGATCGCGGAGACCGGCTGCTTGATACCGAGGTTGACGACGTTGTAGCCGTTGTTGGACAGGATGATGTCGACGAGGTTCTTGCCGATGTCGTGGACGTCGCCGCGGACGGTGGCCAGCACGATCGTGCCCTTGCCGTCGTCGTCCGTCTTCTCCATGTGCGGTTCGAGATGGGCCACCGCGGTCTTCATGACCTCGGCGGACTGGAGCACGAACGGCAGCTGCATCTGGCCGGAGCCGAACAGCTCGCCGACCACCTTCATGCCGTCCAGCAGGGTCTCGTTGACGATGTCGAGGGCCGGACGCTGTGTCAGGGCGTCGTCCAGGTCCTGCTCCAGGCCGTTCTTCTCGCCGTCGATGATGCGGCGCTTGAGGCGCTCGTCCAGCGGGAGGGCGGCCAGCTCGTCGGCCTTGGAGGCCCGCAGCGACTTGGCGGTGGCGCCCTCGAACAGCGCCATGAGCTTCTGCAGCGGGTCGTAGCCCTCACGGCGACGGTCGTAGATCAGGTCCAGGGCGGTGGTGACCTGCTCCTCGTCGAACCGCGCGATCGGCAGGATCTTGCTCGCGTGCACGATCGCCGAGTCCAGGCCGGCCTTGACGCACTCGTCCAGGAACACGGAGTTGAGCAGGATGCGGGCGGCCGGGTTGAGGCCGAAGGAGATGTTCGACAGCCCGAGCGTGGTCTGCACGTCCGGGTGGCGGCGCTTGAGCTCGCGGATGCCCTCGATGGTGGCGACGCCGTCGCCGCGGGACTCCTCCTGGCCGGTGCAGATGGTGAAGGTCAGGCAGTCGACGAGGATGTCCGACTCGTGGATGCCCCAGTTGCCGGTCAGGTCGTCGATCAGCCGTTCGGCGATCTCGACCTTCTTCTGAGCGGTGCGGGCCTGGCCCTCCTCGTCGATGGTCAGCGCGATCAGCGCCGCCCCGTGCTCCCGCGCCAGCCGGGTGACCTTCGCGAAGCGGGACTCGGGACCCGCGCCGTCCTCGTAGTTGACCGAGTTGATGACCGCCCGGCCGCCGAGCTTCTCCAGCCCGGCGCGCAGCACCTCGACCTCGGTGGAGTCCAGGACGATCGGCAGCGTCGAGGCGGTCGCGAACCGCCCGGCCAGCTGCTCCATGTCCGCCACGCCGTCGCGGCCGACGTAGTCCACGCACAGGTCCAGCATGTGCGCGCCCTCGCGGATCTGGTCGCGGGCCATCTCGACGCAGTCGTCCCAGCGGCCGTCCAGCATGGCCTCGCGGAACTTCTTGGAGCCGTTGGCGTTGGTCCGCTCGCCGATGGCCAGGTAGGAGGTGTCCTGCCGGAACGGCACGCTCTGGTACAGGGAGGCCGCACCCGGCTCCGGACGCGGGTGGCGCTCGGTCGGAGCGGTGCCCCGCACCCGCTCGACGACCTGGCGCAGGTGCTCGGGCGTGGTGCCGCAGCAGCCGCCGACCAGGGACAGGCCGTACTCGCGCACGAACGTCTCCTGCGCGTCCGCCAGCTCCGGCGCGGTCAGCGGATAGTGCGCGCCGTCCTTGCCCAGGACCGGCAGACCGGCGTTGGGCATGCACGACAGCGGGACGCGCGAGTGCCGGGCGAGGTAGCGCAGGTGCTCGCTCATCTCCGCCGGGCCGGTCGCGCAGTTCAGGCCGATCATGTCGATGCCCAGCGGCTCCAGCGCGGTCAGCGCCGCACCGATCTCCGAGCCCAGCAGCATCGTCCCGGTCGTCTCCACCGTCACCGAGCAGATCACCGGCACGTCCAGCCCCAGGGCGTCCAGCGCGCGCCGGGCACCCAGCACCGAGGCCTTGGTCTGCAGCAGGTCCTGCGTCGTCTCCACCAGCAGAGCGTCCGCGCCGCCGGCGACCAGACCCTCCGCGTTGCGCTGATAGGCGTCGCGCAGGACGCCGTAAGGGGCATGGCCCAGGGTGGGCAGCTTCGTGCCCGGGCCCATGGAGCCCAGCACCCAGCGCTGCCGGCCGTCCCGCGCGGCGAACTCGTCGGCCACCTCACGGGCCACCCGCGCACCGGCCTCCGACAGCTCGTGCACGCGCTCGGGAATGTCGTACTCACCGAGCGCCGAGTGGTTCGCACCGAAGGTGTTCGTCTCCACGCAGTCCACGCCGGCCGCGAAGTACTCCTCGTGCACCGAACGCACGATGTCGGGCCGGGTCAGGTTCAGGACCTCGTTGCAGCCCTCCAGCTGCTGGAAGTCGTCCAGCGAGGGGTTCTGCGCCTGCAGCATGGTGCCCATCGCACCATCGGCCACCACCACACGGGTGGCGAGTGCCTCGCGGAGGGCGGACGCACGGGTCCGGGTGTCGGCGGACGGGGTGGATGGCGACGAGGCCATGAAAGGGCTCCCTAGGATGCGACGGCTGTCGGCTTTGCGCTGCCCGGTGCCGTCCGCTGGGAACGTCCCGGGGGAGAACGCACGCCGCCAGGGTAGCCGGGACCGGGGGCTGATGGTCGGGGCGTCCACGAGACGGACGAGTATGGCGGGGCGGACGCCCTCCGACGGTGCCCGCCGAAGGGGTGAACATCCCGGCTCCGGGACGGGCCGGAATCGGGCTCGGGCGCCCCGGAGGCGCGCCCGGCGCGTCCGGGGGCGGTCGGCGGACCGCTGATGGGCGGGCCGGAACGCAGGTCCGGGTCTTCTCGGCGTGGCCGGAGTGCAACAGTTGCCAGCGGACCATTAGCGGGAGGTCGGCATCGACCGGTAGTGTTCGGCATTGCCGAACGACGTCAGCGACGCCGAGGTCGGCAGTCGAAGGGGACGGAGGCAGTACGTCGATGGCACGGAACATCCAGTCGCTCGAACGGGCGGCCGCGATGCTGCGCCTGCTCGCGGGCGGCGAGCGGCGGCTCGGCCTGTCGGACATCGCCTCGTCGCTGGGCCTGGCCAAGGGCACCGCCCACGGCATCCTGCGCACCCTCCAGCAGGAGGGCTTCGTCGAGCAGGACGACACCTCCGGGCGCTACCAGCTGGGCGCCGAGCTGCTGCGCCTGGGCACCACCTATCTCGACGTGCACGAGCTGCGGGCACGCGCCCTGGTGTGGACGGACGACCTGGCGCGGTCCAGCGGTGAGAGCGTCCACCTCGGCGTCCTGCACCAGCAGGGCGTCCTGATCGTGCACCACGTCTTCCGGCCCGACGACAGCCGGCAGGTGCTGGAGATCGGGGCCATGCAGCCGCTGCACTCCACGGCCCTGGGCAAGGTGCTGTCGGCCTACGACCCGGTCGCGCACAGCGAGGCACTGGAGGCCGATCGCAAGGCGTACACGGACCGGACCGTCTGCGAGCCGGACAGGTTCGAGCACATCCTGGACATCACGCGCGCGCGTGGCTACGCCGCCGACGTCGAGGAGACCTGGGAGGGCGTCGCCGCCATCGCCGCCCCGATCCACGACCGCAGGCGCATGCCGGTCGGCGCGGTCGGTATCAACGGGGCCGTGGAGCGGCTGCGCCGGGACGGCGAGCTGCGGCCCGAGCTGGTCGCGGCGGTGCGGGACTGCGCCCGCGCGGTGTCGCGGGACCTGGGCGCCGGGCGGTTCTAGGGCACGCGGCAACGAGCAGAGAAGCCGAAGGCCGGGACGCCGAACGCGTCCCGGCCTTCGGCGTTCCCCGGCAGGACACACCGCACCCGAAGATCGATAGCCCAGGACGATCAATAACGATCGTGCTTTCGATTACAGAGCTCTTGACGCATGCGCGACGCCGAAGCGAGACTCGCGTCCATCGGTCGGCATTGTCGAACACCTACCGGCAATACGCGTTAGAGTGTGACAACGCCAAGGGCCGCCATCGCTCTCATACCGAGGGCGCCGGAACACCCGGAGGGACCCGGGGTTCGGCTTCCCCTGGACGAAGGACAAAGGAGTCGCGGGTGTCCAGCTCCGACATCTTCATCGGCGAGACCATCGGTACCGCCATACTCATCCTGCTCGGCGGCGGCGTGTGTGCCGCCGTGACGCTCAAGGCCTCCAAGGCCCGCAACGCCGGCTGGCTCGCCATCGCCTTCGGCTGGGGCTTCGCCGTCATGACGGCGGTGTACATCTCGGGCCCGCTCTCCGGCGCCCACCTGAACCCCGCCGTGACGGTCGGCATCGCGGTCAAGGACGGCGAGTGGGGCAACGTCCCCACCTACTTCGCCGGGCAGATGCTCGGCGCCATGATCGGCGCGGCCCTGGTCTGGGCCGCCTACTACGGCCAGTTCCTCGCCCACCTCACCGACCGCGAGATCGTCGGCGGGCCGGGCGCGCAGGACACCACGGCCAAGGCCGTCGAGGCCCAGGAGAAGGGCGCCGGCCCCGTGCTGGGCGTCTTCTCCACCGGCCCCGAGGTCCGCAACGCGGTGCAGAACCTCTCCACCGAGATCATCGGCACCTTTGTCCTGGTGCTCGCCGTCCTCACCCAGGGCCTGAACGACGAGGGCAACGGCCTGGGCATCCTCGGCGGCCTGATCACCGCGCTGGTGGTCGTCTCGATCGGTCTGTCCCTCGGCGGGCCGACCGGCTACGCGATCAACCCGGCCCGTGACCTCGGCCCGCGCATCGTGCACGCCCTGCTGCCCCTGCCCAACAAGGGCGGCTCCGACTGGTCCTACGCCTGGGTCCCGATCGCCGGTCCGCTGATCGGCGGTGCGCTCGCCGCAGGTGTCTACAACGTCGCGTTCGCCTGAGCGGGCATCCGCTCGGCCATCATCGAGCCGCAGAACACGCGCCGTACGCACCGGCCACCACACCACGGAAACCCAGGAGCACACTGTGACCGACGCTCACACCGCAGGCCCGTTCATCGCCGCGATCGACCAGGGCACGACCTCTTCCCGCTGCATCGTCTTCGACCGCGACGGGCGCATCGTCTCCGTCGACCAGAAGGAGCACGAGCAGATCTTCCCCAAGCCGGGCTGGGTCGAGCACGACGCCACCGAGATCTGGACCAACGTCCAGGAGGTCGTCGCCGGGGCGGTCGAGAAGGCCGGCATCACCCGTGACGACATCAAGGCCATCGGCATCACCAACCAGCGCGAGACCACCCTCGTCTGGGACAAGAACACCGGTGAGCCCGTCCACAACGCCATCGTCTGGCAGGACACCCGCACCGACGCCCTCTGCCGGGAGCTGGGCCGCAACGTCGGCCAGGACCGCTTCCGCCGCGAGACCGGCCTTCCCCTGGCCTCCTACTTCGCCGGCCCCAAGGCCCGCTGGCTGCTCGACAACGTCGACGGCCTGCGGGAGCGCGCCGAGGCGGGCGACCTGCTCTTCGGTACCATGGACACCTGGGTCATCTGGAACCTGACCGGCGGGGTGAACGGCGGAAAGCACGTCACCGACGTCACCAACGCCTCGCGCACCATGCTGATGAACCTGCACACCATGCAGTGGGACGAGAAGATCGCCGAGTCGATCGGCGTGCCGACGCAGATGCTCCCCGAGATCCGCTCCTCCGCCGAGGTCTACGGCGAGATCACGGGCGGCCGGCTGGGCGACCTGCTCGGCGGCATCCCGGTCGCCTCCGCGCTCGGCGACCAGCAGGCGGCCCTGTTCGGGCAGACCTGCTTCTCCGAGGGCGAGACCAAGTCGACGTACGGCACCGGCACCTTCATGGTGATGAACACCGGTGACAAGCTCATCAACTCCTACTCGGGCCTGCTGACCACGGTCGGCTACAAGATCGGCGACCAGGACACGGTCTACGCCCTGGAGGGCTCGATCGCCGTCACCGGCTCGCTGGTGCAGTGGATGCGCGACCAGATGGGCCTGATCTCCACCGCCGCCGAGATCGAGACCCTCGCCCTGACGGTCGAGGACAACGGCGGCGCCTACTTCGTGCCGGCCTTCTCCGGCCTGTTCGCCCCGTACTGGCGCTCCGACGCCCGCGGTGTGATCGCCGGTCTCACCCGGTACGTCACCAAGGCGCACCTCGCGCGCGCCGTCCTGGAGGCCACCGCCTGGCAGACGCGGGAGATCGCGGACGCCATGACGAAGGACTCCGGTGTGGAGCTGACCGCCCTCAAGGTCGACGGCGGCATGACCTCCAACAACCTGCTGATGCAGACCCTCGCCGACTTCGTGGACGCCCCCGTGGTGCGCCCGATGGTCGCCGAGACCACCTGCCTCGGCGCCGCCTACGCCGCCGGTCTCGCCGTCGGCTTCTGGAACAGCACCGACGACCTGCGCGCCAACTGGCGACGGGCCGCCGAGTGGACCCCCCGCATGGACGCGGAGATCCGCGACCGTGAGTACAAGAGCTGGCTCAAGGCCGTCGAGCGGACCATGGGCTGGCTCGAGGACGAGGAGTAAGAACCGCAATGACCACTCAGTCCACCCTGCAGTCCGTGCCTGCCCTGGGTACGCACCCGGCCTCCGGCTCGAACCCGAGCCGGGCCGAGACCCGGGAGCAGCTCTCCAAGGCGTCGTACGACCTTCTCGTGATCGGCGGCGGCATCCTGGGCATCTCCACCGCCTGGCACGCCGCGCAGTCCGGTCTCAGGGTGGCCGTGGTGGACGCCGGCGACTTCGCCGGTGCCACTTCCTCCGCCTCCTCCAAGCTGCTCCACGGCGGTCTGCGCTACCTGCAGACCGGCGCGGTGAAGCTGGTGGCGGAGAACCACTTCGAGCGCCGTGCGGTCTCCCGCCAGGTGGCCCCCCACCTGGCGAACCCGCTCACCTTCTACCTCCCCGTGTACAAGGGCGGGCCGCACGGCGCGGCGAAGCTCGGCGCCGGTGTCTTCGCGTACTCGGCGCTGTCCGCCTTCGGTGACGGCGTCGGGCACCTGCTCTCCCCGGCCAAGGCCGCGCAGGACGTGCCGGAGCTGCGCACCGACAACCTCAAGGCCGTGGCCGTGTACGGCGACGACCAGATGAACGACGCCCGCATGGCGCTGATGACCGTCCGCGCGGCGGTCGATTCGGGCGCGGTCGTCCTCAATCACGCCGAGGTCACCGGCCTGCGCTTCACCAAGGGCCGGGTGACCGGCGCCGAGCTGAAGGACCGGCTGACCGGCGACGAGTTCGGGGTCAGCGCCCGCCTGGTGCTCAACGCCACCGGCCCCTGGGTCGACCACCTGCGCCGGATGGAGGACCCGAACGCGGCCCCGTCCATCCGCCTCTCCAAGGGCGCGCACCTGGTGCTCAAGCGCACCGCCCCGTGGAAGGCCGCGCTGGCCACCCCGATCGACAAGTACCGGATCACCTTCGCCCTCCCCTGGGAGGACATGCTGCTGCTCGGCACGACCGACGAGGAGTTCGAGGGCGACCCGGCGGACGTCGCGGTCAACGACAGGGACATAGCCCAGATCCTCGACGAGGCCGCGTTCTCCATCCGCGACCAGCAGCTCGACCGGGACCTGATCACGTACTCCTTCGCGGGTCTGCGCGTGCTGCCGGGCGGTCCCGGTGACACGGCGAAGGCCAAGCGCGAGACGGTCGTCAGCGAGGGCCGGGGCGGCATGCTGTCCGTCGCGGGCGGCAAGTGGACCACCTTCCGCCACATCGGCCGTACGGTCATGAAGAAGCTGGAGGCGCTGCCGGGCCACCCGCTGGGCGACGACTTCGAGCCGATCGCCTCGCTGCCCAAGAAGCTGCCGCTGCCCGGCGTGGCCAACCCGCGCGCGGTCGCGCACCGGCTGCTGGTGGACGGCCCGGCGCCCGGCCCGCGCATGGCGGCGGACACCGCCCGGCACCTGGCCACGCACTACGGCTCGCTGGCCTTCGACATCGCCCGCCTGGCCAACGACAACCCGGAGCTGGCCGAGCGGGTCCACCCCGACGCCCCGGAGATCTGGGCGCAGGTCGTGTGGGCCCGGGACAACGAGTGGGCCGAGACGCAGGACGACGTGCTGCGCCGGCGGACCACGCTGACGATCCGCGGCCTGGCCACGGACGACGTCCGCGCGAAGGTCCAGGACCTGCTCGACAAGAAGTAGGACCTGGCCACCCCCGCTGCGTGAGGCGGCGGCTCCGCGCCGATGGAGCCGCCGCCTCACGCGTGCGCGTGGCAGGTCGCGCCGGCCCTCATAATGTCGAGAGACATCGGATGTCTGAGCGGCATCCCGGAGACACAGGGAGGTCGGCCGTGGCGGTCACCGACGAGGCGATCGAGAAGATCAAGGGCATGATCGTCTCCGGCGCGCTGCGGCCCGGCGACCGGCTTCCCAGGGAGAGCGAGCTCGCCGCCGGCCTGGGGCTGTCCCGCAACTCCCTGCGCGAGGCCGTACGCGCCCTGTCCCTGATCCGGATCCTGGACGTGCGGCAGGGCGACGGCACCTACGTCAGCAGCCTGGATCCGCAGCTCCTGCTGGAGGCCATCGGTTTCGTCGTCGACTTCCACCGCGACGACACGGTCCTGGAGTTCCTCGCCGTGCGCCGCATCCTGGAGCCGGCCGCGACCGCGATGGCGGCCTCCAGGATCACCGACCGGGTGCTGGACGAGCTGGAGGGCGGCCTGGACGCCCTCGGCGGCGAACCGTCGGTGGAAGCACTGGTCGCCTGCGACCTGGAATTCCACCGGGGCATCGTCGGAGCCTCGGGCAACTCGGTGCTCTGCTCTCTCCTCGACGGTCTGTCCGGGCCCACCACGCGGGCCCGCGTCTGGCGCGGACTCACCCAGGAGGACGCGGTCAGCCGCACTCTGTACGAGCACCGCGCGATCCTCGAAGCACTGCGCGACCGGGACGCGGAGGCGGCGCGCTCCTGGGCGACGGTGCACATCGCGTCCGTGGAGCAGTGGCTGCGCTCCACCCTCTGACCCGGCTCCGATCCGGCCTCGGCGGCGGGTGTCCGGCCGCCGGGAACGGGGCAGTGATGCGTTCACTCCCCCGTACAAGGGGGCTGCGGGCGGTCCCTCGGCACGCCGTAAGGTTGGGGGGTACGCGAGGGCACGTCGGAAGGAGGCGCTGGGTGATCGAGCTCGAGGGGGTTCCCGAGCTGGTCGACCCGGTCATGGTGGCCGCGTTCGAAGGCTGGAACGACGCCGGCGACGCCGCCTCCACCGCGGTCGCGCATCTGGACAGGGAGTGGAAGGGCGAGGTGTTCGCGGCGCTGGACGCCGAGGACTACTACGACTTCCAGGTCAACCGCCCCACGGTGTTCATGGAAGCCGGCGTCCGCAAGATCACGTGGCCGACGACGAGACTCTCGGTGGTCCGGGTCGGCGGCGACAAACCACGCGACCTGGTCCTCGTCCGCGGCATCGAACCGTCCATGCGCTGGCGGTCGTTCTGCAACGAGCTGCTGGGCTTCGCCCACGAGCTGGGTGTCGAGCTGGTGGTCGTCCTGGGCGCCCTGCTGGGCGACACGCCGCACACCCGTCCGGTCCCGGTCAGCGGGACCACGTCGGACGCCGACCTGGCCCGGCGCATGGACCTGGAGGAGACCAAGTACGAGGGCCCCACGGGCATCGTCGGCGTCCTCCAGGAGGCGTGCACGCACGCGGGCGTACCGGCCGTGTCGCTGTGGGCCGCGGTGCCGCACTACGTGTCGCAGCCGCCGAACCCGAAGGCCACGCTGGCCCTGCTGAACCGGCTGGAGGACCTGATCGACGTGCGCATCCCGCTGGGCGAGCTGCCCGAGGACGCGCGTGCCTGGCAGGTGGGTGTGGACCAGCTGGCCGCCGAGGACAGCGAGGTCGCCGAGTACGTCCAGTCGCTGGAGGAGGCCCGGGACACCGCGGAGCTGCCGGAGGCGTCGGGCGACGCGATCGCCCGGGAGTTCGAGCGGTATCTGCGGCGCCGGGACGGCTCCGGACCGGGCGGGCCGGGTGGACCGGGTGGTCACGCCACGGCCGACGGCGGCGACGGCTCCTCCGGAACGCCGTATCTGCGGGACAACCCCAGCGGCCGTACGCGTCCGCCGAGGCCGCCGAAGACGAGCGGGGACGACGAGGAGTCGTCGGAGGACTGAACGAACGGAGACAGGGGCGCTTCCCAGCGGGAAGCGCCCCTGTCTCCGTCTGTGCACCTGCCGTTGCGGTAGGTGCGCCTGCTTTACAGCGCCACGCCCAGCAGCGCGTCGACCGCGCGGGAGACGACGCCGGGGGCGCCGATGTCCGTGCCGCCGTTCTCCTGCTGGAGCGCCGCCCAGCGGTCGACGGCGTCGAGCGCGGCCGGGGAGTCCAGGTCGTTCGCCAGGGCCTCGCGGATCTCCTCGACGAGCGCCTCGGCGGGCGGGCCGTCCGGCCGGGAGACGGCGGCGCGCCAGCGCTCCACCCGGGCGAGCGCGTCCTGAAGCACCTGGTCGGTCCACTCCCAGTCGGAGCGGTAGTGGTGGGCGAGCAGCGTGAGCCGGATTGCGGCCGGGTCGACGCCCTCGCGGCGCAGCTGCGAGACGAAGACCAGGTTGCCCTTGGACTTGGACATCTTCTCGCCGTCGAGACCGACCATGCCGGCGTGCACGTACGCCTTGGCCATGGGGAACTCGCCGGTGAGCGCCTGAGCGTGCGAGGCGCCCATCTCGTGGTGCGGGAAGGCCAGGTCGGAGCCGCCGCCCTGGACGTCGAAGCCCATGCCGAGGTGGTCGAGGGCGATGGCGACGCACTCGATGTGCCAGCCGGGGCGCCCGCGGCCGAGCGAGCCCCCGTCCCAGCTGGGCTCGCCCTCGCGGGCGGCCATCCACAGCATCGGGTCGAGCGGGTTCTTCTTGCCCGGCCGGTCCGGGTCGCCGCCGCGCTCGGCGGAGAGCAGCCGCATGGCGGCGGCGTCGAGGTGGGAGACGCCGCCGAAGTGGGGGTCGGACTCGACGGAGAAGTAGGTGTCGCCCTCCAGCTCGTACGCCGCGCCCGCGTCCCGCAGCCGCTCGACGAGCGGGACGATGCCGGGTATGGCCTCCACTGCGCCTATGTAGTGCCGCGGCGGCAGCATCCGCAGCGCCGTCATGTCCTCGCGGAAGAGGACGGTCTCCTTCTCGGCGAGGGCGGTCCAGTCGACGCCGTCGCGCACGGCCCGCTCCAGCAGCGGGTCGTCGACGTCGGTGACGTTCTGGACGTAGTGAACCTGCCGCTTGTTGTCGAGCCACACGCGCTGTACGAGGTCGAACGCGTTGTAGGTCGCCGCGTGCCCCATGTGGGTGGCGTCGTACGGCGTGATGCCGCAGACATAGATGCGGGCGACGGGACCGGGGTCGAGAGTGACCAGGCCGCCGGTCGCGGTGTCGTGGATCCTCAGGTCGCGACCCTGACCAGGCAGGGCGGGGACCTCGGAAGCGGGCCAGGCATGCATGTCATGAGCGTAACCGGACGGGTGTTCCGTACACGAACCGGACCGGGCCGGATGGCCGGTAGGGCGCTCTTGCGCGAAACCGGCCGTTGTGCGATGGGGGCGGTACCGGCTCGCTAGACCGGCGGCCAGGGGATGGCCGGCCATTCGCCGCTCGGTTCCGGGTGCTTGCCGGAGGCCAGCAGCGCGTCGACACGCGCGCGCGTGGCGTCGAGTTCGGCGGGGGTGATCAGCGCGCCGAGCCGGATCGCCAGGGCCCCGCCGTCCTTCAAAGCCTCTCTGAGGGCGTCGAGCACCGCCAGGGCCTCCCCGGTGAGCGGATCCCCCGCCCAGCCCCACAGCAGGGTCCGCAGCTTGTTCTCGGCGTGGAAGGTCACCCCGTGGTCGATGCCGAACAGCCGTTCCCCGTTCGCGGGCAGCAGATGACCGCCCTTGCGGTCGGCGTTGTTGAGTACGGCGTCCAGTACGGCGAGCCGGCGCAGCCGCTCGTCGTCGGCGTGCACGAGCAGCGCGGTGCGGCCCTCGCCGACCTCGGCGAAGGCGATCGCCTTCCAGCCGGGACCGGGCTCCTCGTCCTCCACGAGGGCCAGCAGCTCCGTCTCCGGCACCGCCTCGATCCACAGCTGGCACATGCCCTCGCCGTACGGACCGTCCCGCAGCACGGTGGGCGGCACGAGGCCCCAGCCGGTCGCCTCGGAGACCTCGTACGCGGCGACCTCGCGCTGGGCGAGGCTGCCGTCGGGGAAGTCCCACAGGGGCCGCTCCCCGGCGACCGGCTTGTAGATGCAGGCCGCCTCGCGTCCCTCGTGCGTCACCGTGCAGTACAGCGCCGCGTTGGAGGCTTCCCGGATGCGTCCGCGCACGGTCAGCTCGCCCCGGGCGAGCAACTCGGCGGCCGCCGCGTCGGAGGTCACGCTCCGCGGCGGTATCCGTTCTGGCGCGGACATACGTGTCCTTCCGGGTCGAGCGGGAGGCTGCACAGCGGGCACGGCGGCCGCCCGGCGTTGACGACGTCGAGGGCGCGCTTGGCGAAGGCCCTGGCCTGCGCGCCGGTGAGGCGGACCCGGAGCATCGGGGGGCCGTTCTCCTCGTCCTGGAGCAGCCGCTCCTCGGCCTCCGCCAGGTCCTCCTCGGACTCGGCGTCCAGCTCCACGAGGGCCTGCGCCTCGACGATCATGCGCTGGTCCTCACCGTCCCAGGCCAGCGCCATGGTGCCGACCCGGAACTCCTCCTCGACGGGGGTGTCCAGCGGGGCGGTGTCGGCGGGCTCCGTGGGCGCCATGGCGGGGACGACGGTGCTGCCGCCGCTGCGCCGTACGACCTCGTCGAGGAGTTCGTCCATGCGCTCGGCGAGAGCGGCGACCTGGGTCTTCTCCAGGGCCACGCTGGTCACCCGGGAGCCTGCGGTGGCCTGGAGGAAGAACGTACGGCGCCCGGGCAGCCCGACCGTACCGGCCACAAAACGTTCCGGTTGGTCGTAGAGGAACACCTGACGGGACACGTCCTGTCTCCATGGGAGTCGGGGGAAGTTGAGCGGGGCACTGCTGCAACCGCTTCACCCTACTGCGGCCGACGATCACGGTGCGCCCGCACCACCACCGACGGCGGCCTGGTCACCGGGGGGCTCCTCGTGCGGGGCCAGGGAGGCGAAGTCACCGGTGTCGCCGAGGCGGACGAGGAACGGGCGCAGCCGGGTGTAGCGGATCGCGGTGACGGAGCAGGGCTCGACGGAGATCCGCTGGAAGAGGTCGAGATGCAGGCCGAGTGCCTCCGCGACGAGGGACTTGATGATGTCGCCGTGGGAGCACATGAGGTAGACGGCGTCGGCGCCGTGGTCGCGCTCCACGCGCGCGTTCCACTCGCGCACCGCCTCGGCGGCTCGGGTCTGCATCGCGCGCATCGACTCGCCGCCGGGAAACGCCGCGGCGGAGGGGTGCGCCTGCACCACCTCCATCAGGGGCTCGTCCTTGAGCTCGGCGAGCTTGCGGCCGGACCAGTCCCCGTAGTGGCACTCCCCGATCCGGTCGTCGGTGTGCGCCTTCAGCCCGGGCCGGGCGTCGAGCAGTGGGCGGATCGTCTCCTGGCAGCGCTGCAGCGGGCTGGCGACGATCTCTGAGAGCGGCAGGGCGGCGAGCCGGCCGGGCAGCGCGGCGGCCTGCGCGGCCCCGCGTTCGTCGAGGGCGACGCCGGGCGTCCAGCCGGCGAGCAGCCCCTCGGTGTTGGCGGTGGAACGTCCGTGCCTAACCAGGATCAGCGTGGGCATGCGGCCAGGGTAGGCGTACGGCGCGGTGCGAGGGCGCCGGGGCGAAGGGAGAATGCGTTCGGTGATCGTCGACTGTGCCATCTACCGGGACGGGCACCGCACGGACGGACCCGAGGACTTCTCCGACGCGCTCGGCGAGGCGCGGACCGCGGGCGGCTTCGTCTGGATCGGGCTGCATGAACCGACGGAGGACGAGTTCGACCTGGTCGCCCAGGAGTTCGGGCTGCATCCGCTGGCGGTGGAGGACGCTCTGAAGGCGCACCAGCGGCCCAAGCTGGAGGTGTACGAGGACTCGCTCTTCGCCGTCCTCAAGCCGGTGGTGTACGAGCCGGAGAGCGACGCCGTCTCCGCCGACGAGCTCATGATCTTCCTGGGCGACGCGTTCGTGGTCGTCGTCCGGCACGGCGAGGGCGCCCCGCTGAAGGCCGTACGGCAGCGGCTGGAGCACGAGCCCGAGCTGCTCGGCAACGGGCCCACCGCGGTGCTGTACGCGATAGCGGACGCCACCGTCGACCACTACCTGGACGTCGCCGTCGAGCTGCAGAACGACCTGGAGGAGCTGGAGGCCGAGGTCTTCTCCCCGGACGGCGGCGGCTCGCGGCACACCGCGTCCCGGATCTACACCTTCAAGCGGCAGGTCCTGGAGTTCCGCCGGGCGACGGGGCCGCTGGCGCCGCCGCTGGCCCGGTTGGCGGGGACCGGGGCGTTCGGCGCCGGGGTGCCGTTCGTGAACGAGAAGGCGCGGCCGTTCTTCCGCGACGTGAGCGACCACCTCATGCGGGTGAACGAGTCGGTGGAGGGCCTGGACCGGCTGGTGTCGGACATTCTGTCGGCGCATCTGGCGCAGACGAGCGTCCGGCAGAACGACGACATGCGGAAGATCTCCGCGTGGGCGGCCATGGCGGCGGTCCCCACCATGCTCGCGGGGGTCTACGGCATGAACTTCGACCACATGCCGGAGCTGCACTGGGAGTGGGGCTACCCGGCGGTGATCGCGCTGATGGCCGCTCTGGAGGTGCTGCTGTTCCGGCTGTTCAAGCGCCGGGGCTGGCTGTAGGGCCAGGTGGCCCGCGGTCGGCCGTCAGGCGACCTCCGGGGCCGCGGCGGCGGGACCGCCGAGCGCGTCGCGCCGTTCGGGTGCCCGCAGCGTCACCATGCGGTGCCAGCCGGCCAGCCGCTCGTAGGCGTACATCGCGTGGATGCCCGCCGCGAGCACCGCCGACCTGGTGCGCGGCCAGCCGAGGAGGCGCCCCATACGGTCCATCACCGCGAGGCTGACGTCCCGGTGGACGCGGATCTCGGCGAGCGCGCACTCGCGCAGCGTCCGCTGGATGTACCGGCGGTGTCCGGCGGCGGCGAAGCGCAGCAGCTCCTCGTGGGAGTAGGCGAGGTGGTTGTCCTCGTCGGCCGAGATCATCCGGACGGCCCGGCCCAGCTCGGGATGGTCCGCGAAGTATTTGAGGAGCATCGCCATCTGCTCGGCCGCGCGCTGCTCGGTGACCCTGCTGTGCGCGAGGTAGGTGATGATGTCCCGTTCCGTGAGGGGCGCGTCGGCCTTGAGCTTCTCGTGGGCGAGGCCGATGCCCTGCCGCTCCAGGAGCATGGTGTAGTCGGTCTCGGGCGGCACCGCGACGGGTTCGAGGCCGCGCTTCTTCAGCAGGGCGTGGAAGATCCGTCCGTGCTTGTCCTCGTCCGCGCCGTGCCGGGTGATCTTCGGGGCGAGCGCGAGCTCGCTCTCCGGTACGAGAGCCGCGACGCGCGCGTTCTCCCAGCCGCCCTGCGACTCGCCGCTGGCCGCGATGGAGCAGAAAAGACGGAACGCCTCGTCGTCGTCGAGGATCTCCTGGAACAGACTCCTGGCCGAAAGCATGGGTGGCACCTCTCTGCCTCTGCAAGGTCGCGCAGGCTCCGCAGTCTCCGCGAAGACCGAGTCAAGTGCGGGAGACGAGAGGCGGCAACAGGTGCGGCGGGCAACTCAGCCAAACGAAGGACGGCCGGGAACGCGAGGAGGCGTAACCACACGCGCGTGGGCGCGTTGTTCTCCGTGACGGCCGTGGCGGGGAAGACCCCCGAGCCCCCACCACGGCCGCAGAAACCTACCGACGGACGTGGGCTCCCTACGCGAGTCCGGCCCGCTCCAGGGCCTCCGTGCCGGCGCGGAGCGCGGCGAGCCGCTCGTCCAGGGTGAAGCCCGCGGGCGCGAGGGTCAGCGTGGTGACGCCTGCGGCGGCGTAGGCCTTCATCCGGTCCGCGATGCGGTCCACGGAACCGATCAGCGTCGTCTGGTCGATCAGGTCGTGCGGGACGGCCGCGCCGGCACCCTGCTTGTCGCCGGACAGGTACTTGTCCTGGATCTCGGCGGCCTCCGCCTCGTAGCCCATGCGCTGGGCGAGCTGGTTGTAGAAGTTCTGCTTGCGGCTGCCCATGCCGCCGACGTAGAGCGCCGTGTAGGGCCGGAAGGTGTCGGCGAGCGTCGTGAGGTCCTTGTCGTCGCCGAGGGCCAGCGGCAGGGTCGGACAGACGTCGAAGCCGTCGAGGGTCTTGCCCGCCTTCTCGCGCCCGGCGCGCAGGTGCCGGATCGCGGTGTCCTCCAAGTGGTCGGCGGACGGGAAGATGAGCAGGGCGCCGTCGGCGATCTCGCCGGTCTGCTCCAGGTTCTTCGGGCCGATCGCGGCGATGTAGAGCGGGATGTGCTCGCGCTGCGGGTGCACGGTCAGCTTGATCGGCTTGCCGGGGCCCCCGGGCAGCGGCAGCGTCCAGTGCTGCCCCTCGTACGACAGCCGCTCCCGCGTCATCGCCTTGCGCACGATCTCGACGTACTCGCGGGTGCGGGCCAGCGGCTTGTCGAACTTGACGCCGTACCAGCCCTCGGAGACCTGCGGTCCGGAGACGCCGAGGCCGAGACGGAAGCGGCCCTTGGAGAGGGAGTCCAGGGTGGCGGCCGTCATCGCGGTCATCGCGGGCTGGCGGGCCGGGATCTGGAAGATGGCCGAGCCCACGTCGATGCGCTCGGTCTGGGCGGCGACCCAGGTGAGCACGGTGGCCGCGTCGGAGCCGTAGGCCTCGGCGGCCCAGCAGACGGCGTAGCCGAGCCGGTCGGCCTCCTGGGCGACGGCCAGGTTGTCCGCGTCCATTCCGGCACCCCAGTAGCCGAGGTTGATCCCGAGCTGCATGGCCGATTCCCCTTACTGATGAGTAACGTCTTCTGGGCCCCGACCTTAGCGCGGGAATTCGGTTGTCCACAGGCCCCCACAGCGCAAGCCGTGGCCAGTAATGTCGGCGTTCATGGAGCAGAGGCATCTCGGCCGCACCGGCCTGCGCGTGTCCCGCATCGGTCTCGGCACCCTGACCTGGGGCCGGGACACCGACGAGCATGACGCCGCGGACCTCCTGAAATCCTTCTGGGAAGCGGGCGGGACCCTCGTCGACACCGCGGACGTGTACGGCGACGGGGAGTCCGAGTATCTGCTCGGGCGGCTCATGGAGGGCCTGGTTCCGCGTCGGGACCTGGTGATCTCCACGAAGGCCGGCAGCGTGCCGGATCCCGACCGCCGCTTCGACGGTTCGCGCGCCCACCTGCTCTCCGCGCTGGACGCCTCGCTGGCCCGCCTCGGCACGGACCACGTCGACGTGTGGCACCTGCACGCCTTCGACCCGCACACGCCGCTGGAGGAGACGCTGCACGCCCTCGACGTGGCGGTGAGCAGCGGGCGCGCCCGGTACGCGGGAGTGTCCAACTTCTGCGGCTGGCAGCTGGCCAAGGCGGCGACCTGGCAGCTGGCGGCGCCGGGCGTGCGGAACCGGCTGGCGAGTACGCAGATGGAGTACTCGCTGCTCCAGCGGGGCATCGAGCGCGAGGTGCTGCCGGCCGCCCTGGACCTGGGGATCGGTCTGCTCCCCTCCTCGCCGCTGGGCCGCGGGGTCCTCACCGGCAAGTACCGCAAGGACACGACGCCGTCGGACTCGCGCGGCGCCTCGGAGCATCTGGCCCCGTTCGTCGCGCCCTACCTCGACGACACGGCCGGCCACATCGTGGACGCGGTGGCGACGGCGGCGGACGGGCTCGCGGTGACGCCGCTCCAAGTGGCGCTGGCCTGGGTCCGGGACCGGCCCGGCGTGGTCGCCCCGATCGTCGGCGCGCGCAACGCACAGCAGCTCACGGCGGCGTTGTCAGTGGAGACCCTTAGTCTTCCTGACGAGATCTGCCGGGCTCTCGACGACGTGTCGACGCCCGTGCACCGCTATCCCGATCACGACTGGAGCACGCTGTGAGCACGGAGCCCGAGCCCGCCTCTGAGGACACCGCGGACGCCGTGGACGCCGGGCCGGACACCCCGGGCACCGCGAACGGGGCCGAGCCGGACACCGCCGGGGGCGAGGTGCCGGCCGACGGGACCGAGGTGCCGGCCGACGGCCGGGCTCCGGACGCCGAGGCTGCTGCCGGGGAGGCCGAGCAGCCGGCCGGCGGTACGGACATCGGCGGCGGTACGGACATCGACGACGCGGCCGGAGACGAAGCGGCCGGGGAGGCCGGCGACGCGGGGGACGAGGTGCCCGCCGGGCAGCCGGGCGGTGAGAGCGCGGACGGCGGCGGCGCGGCGCCTCAGGTCTCCGAGGCCGAGGCCGAGCTGGCCGCTCAGCGGCTTGTGCGGGAGCGGATCGAGCGGCGGAAGGCCGAGAAGCAGGCCCCGATCGACGCCGGGACCAAGCTCAGCGGCACGGCGGCCGATCTGCTCGCGGCGGTGAGGGCCGTGGAGAG
>NZ_RAIF01000006.1:1428076-1428743 GCF_003671715.1 Streptomyces sp. E2N166
GCACCGCACCGTCCAGCTCGTCGCGGACTCGGTGCCGCGCGCGATCGGCGTCCCCGCCGAGGAGACCCAGGTGATCACGCCGGGCCACGGCGGCGCGGCGGGCACACGGGCGCTCAACGCCGCGCTGAAGGAGCGGCTGAACCCGGGCCCCGGCCGCTTCGGCGGCTTCGACCCCGGCGACCGTGTCGCCTACTCCCCCGTGCCGGGCCGTACGCTGCCGGGCCGGGTGGTGAAGGCCGACGCCGACGGGCTGCACCTGTCGTGCGCGGGCGAGGCCGTCGTCGTACCGAAGGAGCGGGTGGAGCAGTCCGTACGGCACGGATGGGCGCTGACCGCGCACCAGGCGGTGGGCGGCCGTTGGCCGGCGGTGGTCGTGGTCCTGCCCGGCGATGCCGCGCAGGCCCTCAGCCGCCCCTGGATCTACACGGCGTTCGGCCGGGCCGCCCGCCACCTGTCCGTGGTACACGGCGTGGAGCAGGCGCTGCCCCGTGCCGTTGCCGAGATCCCGGCGAAGCCGCGCACGACCCGTCTGCCGGTGCTGCTCGCGCCACAGGTGCCGGTGGAAGGCTGACCCGGGAGGGCACCCGGCCACCTGAGCCCGGGCACCTCGCCCAGGCCTCCCTGGCGCCCTGCCGACCTGCCGGACCATCCTGGGCGAACGCGGCGG
>NZ_RAIF01000006.1:1428753-1430139 GCF_003671715.1 Streptomyces sp. E2N166
CCCCGTGACCGCCGCCGTCGTGCCGGCCGGCCGGCCCGTCGCGGCTCCAGCCGTTCAGCGACCCGCCACTCAGCGGCCGGCCTGCAGCCGCGCCCGCTCCCCGTCCTCGTCAAGGTCGTCGGCCTCGTCCCCGTGCGGGTCGAGGTCATCGTCCGCGTCCAGGTCCTCGTCCAGATCCGTGTCGAGGTCATCCTCCAGCTCCCGCACGCCACCGCCACCGGCCGCGTCGTCCCCGTCGTCCTCGTCGTCGAGGCCGTCGTCGAACTCGTCGTCGAACACCGCGCTGACGTCGAAGCGGCAGACCACCCGTTGCGGGTCGGCCTGTTCGAAGGGGGCCTCCAGCCACTCGCCGGGTTCGGCGGCCTCGTCCGCGGCCGTCACCCAGAGCGTGGAGTCGCCCTCCTCCAGGCCGAACTCCTTGTGCCGGGAGGCGATCTCGTCCGGCTCGAACTCGCCGAACAGGAGGCCGAGCGCCCCGTGGACCGTGCCGGAGGCCTCGACGCCCGCCCCCTCGCCGTCCGCCGCCTCGACCCGCCGGGCCTGGGCCATGAGCCGCTGCGGCTCGGCCACGGCGTAGTCACGCCGGATCAGGACGCTCAGCGCGCTGGGCTCCTCGGGGCCCGTGTACGGCGGCAGGGTGTCGTCCGCGCCGGGGATCTCGAAGGGGGTGACCTCGTCGTAACGGTCGTAAAGCAGTTCGTCGTACGCCTCCGCGGCCGCGGCCAGCTGGTTGAACGCGTCGTAGACGGTCGGGTCGTCCTCCCCCGACCGGCGTTCGACCGCGGCCAGGTGGCGGTCGAGCGCGGTCTTGACCGCCTCGGCGGCGGCGCGTACCTCGGCAGCGGTGGGCTGCGCAGCATCAGACATAGTGCAGACGCTATCCGTACCGGGCCCCAGCCCGCACAATAGATGCGATGCCGGAATACGAATTTGTCGACGTGTACCTGCCGCGCGGGGTTTCCCGCAAGGAGACGACACGTCTGCTGACCGACCACGCCGAGTACGGACACTGGGAGTTGTACCGCCTGAGCCTGCTGCGCGACGGCAGCCGCAAGGTGCGGCTGCGGCGGCGGATCATCCGCCAGGTACGCGCGACCTGGTGAGCCGGTACCTGGTGGGCCGGTGACCGGGCTCGACCACGCGCGGGTGACGGAACCGGAGACGGAACGGGCCCCGCCGGTGCGGGGCCCGCTGTGCGTGCCGGTCGCCCGGCCCGAGTGGCGTCACGCCGAGGCGCGCGCCTTGCGGTAGAGCACCGTGCCCGCGAGCAGCGCGCCCGCGCCCACCGGCAGGGCGAGGCCCAGGGGCAGGTCGCTGCCGGTCTCGGCGAGTTGCGCGTCGCCCTGCGGCTGGGCGACGGTCTGGGTGCCCGGCTGGTTGACGTGC
>NZ_RAIF01000006.1:1430446-1436629 GCF_003671715.1 Streptomyces sp. E2N166
TCGCCCGGGTCCCCGGGATCGCCCGGGTCCCCGGGATCGCCCGGGTCCCCGGGATCGCCCGGGTCCCCGGGATCGCCCGGGTCTCCGGGCGGCGTCTCGTGACCACCGCCGGGCGGCGTCGAGTGATCCCCGCCACCGCCGTTGCCGCAGTCGTTGCCGGTGGTCGGGTTGAGGGCGCCGACGGCGTCGACGCTGTTGCCGCAGACGTTCACCGGCACATGGATCGGCGCCTCCACGTGGTTGCCGGAGCCGACGCCGGGCGAGTCGGTGGCGTGCCCGCCGGCGTGCGAGCCGTCCTGCCCCTCGGAGTCGCCGTAACCGCCGGACGCGCCGCCGCCCTGGTTGGCACACGAGTTGCCCATCGCCGGGTTGAGGACACCGATGACGTCGACCGTGTTGCCGCAGACGTTCACCGGCACGTGCACCGGTGCCTGCACCGTGTTGCCGGACAGTACGCCGGGCGAACCCGAACTCGAGCCGTGCGCACCCGAGTCCGCGTGGGCGGCGCCGCCCGCGGCGGCGATCACGCCGGTGGCGGCCGCCATCGTCATCAGGCCCTTGCGGGTGACCTGTCGCATTTCCTGAATCCCTGCCTTGCCCTAGTCCCGCCAGTACCGAGAATGCCGAGGACGCCGGGAATTCCGACGTCGCCGTCGATCCCCACCCCTCGAAGGGCTCCGAAGGCCGCCGGCCCCGGAGCGCGTGGCGCGCGCTCCGGGGCCGGCGGACTCAGACCCTCACGGGGCGAGGCACAACGTCACTTGTTGATGCAGACGTTGCCGAAGGCGGGGTTCAGCAGACCGATCACGGAGACCGTGTTGCCGCAGACGTTCACCGGGACGTGCACGGGCACCTGGACGACGTTGCCGGAAAGGACGCCGGGCGAGTGCACGGCGGCACCCTGGGCACCGGAGTCGGCGACGGCCATGCCCGCGCCCGCGAGAACCAGACCGCCGGTGGCAGCCGCGGCGGCGACGACCTTCTTGAACATTATTCCTCCTAGTTGGCAAAAGCGATCCCAGCTTGCTGATCGCATCACCTGTAACGAGGAGGAACTAATGAGGCTACGAGCTTATGAGCGCATTCACTCTTACCGGTCGACTCCCGCACGCGCGGCCGAATACCGTCGCGTGCGGAAGTCACGTTTCATCGGCCCTATCCGGACGTGTCGGCGAATCAGCGCCCGTCGGTGAGTCAGGACGCGTCGATGAAGCGGTCGAGCACCCGTACGCCGAACTGCAGCCCCTCCACCGGCACCCGCTCGTCCACCCCGTGGAACATGCCCGCGAAGTCCAGCTCCGGCGGCAGCTTGAGCGGCGCGAAGCCGAAGCAGCGGATGCCGAGGTCGTCGAAGGACTTGGCGTCGGTGCCGCCGGAGAGCATGTAGGGCACCGCCCGCGCGATCGGGTCCTCGGCGCGCAGGGCGGTCTGCATGGCGTCGACGAGCCGGCCGTCGAAGTCGGTCTCCAGTGCCTTGTCGGCGTGCACGTCCTCGCGCCGCACGCGCGGGCCGAGGATGCGGTCGAGGTCGGCGAGGAACTCCTCCTCGTAGCCGGGCAGGAAGCGTCCGTCGACGTGCGCGGTGGCCTGGCCGGGGATGACGTTGACCTTGTAGCCGGCGCCGAGCTGGGTGGGCGCCGCCGAGTTGCGCAGGGTCGTGCCGATCATCCGGGCGATGCCGCCGAGCTTGGCGAGGGTCTCCTCCATGTTCTCGGGGTCGAGTTCGGTGCCGAGCGCGTCGGACAGCTCGTCCAGGAAGGCCCGTACGGTCTTGGTGACCCTGACCGGCCACTTGTGCCGGCCGAGCCGGGCCACGGCCTCGCACAGCTCGGTGATCGCGTTGTCGTCGTTGGTCATCGAGCCGTGCCCGGCCGTGCCGTCGACGGTGAGCCGCATCCAGTGCATGCCCTTCTCGGCGGTCTCGACGAGGTAGAGCCGCAGCTTCTCGTTGACCGTGAAGGAGAACCCGCCGACCTCTCCGATCGCCTCGCTGACACCCTCGAACAGCTCGGGGTGCTTGCGCACCAGGTGCTTGGCGCCGTACGTCCCGCCGGCCTCCTCGTCCGCGAGGAACGCCAGCACGATGTCGCGCGGAGGCTTGCGCCCGCTGCGCAGCCGGTCGCGGACGACCGCGAGGGTCATCGCGTCCATGTCCTTCATGTCGACCGCGCCGCGCCCCCACACGCATCCGTCCGCGATCTCGCCGGAGAAGGGGTGGTGGGTCCAGTCGTCCGCGTTGGCCGGGACGACGTCGGTGTGGCCGTGGATGAGGAGCGCGGGCCGGGACGGGTCCTCGCCCTCGATCCGGGCCACCGTGGAGGCGCGTCCGGGGTGGGACTCGAAGATCCGCGGTTCGAGTCCCACCTCGGCGAGCTTCTCGGCGACGTACTCGGCCGCCTTGCGCTCGCCCGGACCCGAGTGGTCGCCGTAGTTGCTGGTGTCGATCCGGATCAGCTCGCGGCAGAGGTCGACGACCTCGTCCTCGCCGGTGACGCTCCTGGCCGTGCCCGAGTCGCTCACGTGGTTCCTCCCGCTGTCACTGCTGGTGGGTCCCCCTCATCCTCCTCCCCGGACCGTCCGCGCCCAAGGAGGGGGTGATCGGCCACCCCGGAAAGCCTGGTAATGTTTACGTCGTCGCCGCGGGCCACAGCCCGCACGACAGACACCTTGTCCGGGTGGCGGAATGGCAGACGCGCTAGCTTGAGGTGCTAGTGCCCTTTATCGGGCGTGGGGGTTCAAGTCCCCCCTCGGACACCAGTCGGGACCCCTGCCGCGGCAGGGGTCTTCTGCTTTCCGGGGCGTGTCCCGGACCGGGCACAATGGCCGCCATGACCACGCCTTCCTGCCCGTGCGGGCTGTCCGGGCCGTACGAGAAGTGCTGCGGCCGCTTCCACGCGGGAGCCGCCTCCGCGCCGACCGCCGAGGCCCTGATGCGTTCGCGCTACAGCGCCTTCGTACGCCTGGACGGCGGCTACCTGCTGCGTACGTGGCACCCGAGGACGCGTCCCGAGCGCCTCGACCTCGACCCGGGGACGCGGTGGACCGGTCTGGAGATCCTGGGCACGAGCGACGGGTCCGCCTTCCACTCCACCGGGACCGTGACCTTCCGGGCGTCCTACCGCGGTGGCTCGCTGCACGAGCGGAGCCGGTTCGAGCGCGTCGACGGGGCGTGGGTGTACGTCGACGGGGAGTTCCTGGCGTAGATCCGCCCGGCAGGGCTTCAGGGCGCCAGGATGTCCAGTTCCTGCAGCGCCCCGACGGTGATCTCCCGGGTCAGCCGCTCGGCGCGCTCGGCGTCCCGTGCCCGCACCGCCTCGGCGACCTGGACGTGCAGGGTGACGGCCGCCGGGTCGGGATCCTCGAACATCACGTCGTGGTGGGTACGGCCGGCCAGGACCTCGGCGACGACGCCGCCGAGACGGGCGAACATCTCGTTGCCGGAGGCGGTCAGGATGACGCGGTGGAAGGCCACGTCGTGGAAGAGGTACTCCTCCAGCCGGTGGCCGCGCGAGTTGGCGACCATGCCGAGCGCGCACTCGGTCAGCTCGGCGCACTGCTCGGACGTGGCGTGCCGTGCCGCCAGGCCCGCGGCCACCGGTTCGACGGCCGAGCGCAGCACGGTCAAGGAGCGCAGCTGCCGCGGGCGTTCCGAGCCGGCCAGGCGCCAGCGGATGACCTGCGGGTCGTAGACGTTCCACTCGCACTCGGGCAGGACGGTGACGCCGACGCGGCGGCGCGACTCGACCAGGTGCATGGACTCCAGCACCCGCACGGCCTCACGCATCACGGAGCGCGACACCTCGAAACGCTGTGCCAGCTCGTCCGTGCGCAGAACGCTGCCCGCGGGGTAGTCGCCCGCCGTGATCGCGGGGCCAAGGGTGTCCAGTACGCGGCCGTGCAGCCCCCGACCCGGTGTGCTCATGCACTCAGCGTACGGGGCGGATCACTGGAACAAAAAGTCAGACTTATATGTCACAGACTCTTGAATTCATCGGACCTAATGAGTTTCAGTTACGTCGACATCACGTGTCGACGAAGACAGCAGACAGCGAGAGTGCGATGCAGCGACTGCACACCCCCCATGTCGTCGTGGTCATGGGCGTAGCGGGCACCGGTAAGACCACCATCGGCCCCCTGCTCGCGGCCCGGCTCGGCGTTCCCTACGCCGAGGGCGACGACTTCCACCCGCCGGCCAACATCGCCAAGATGACGGCCGGCACCCCGCTCACCGACGAGGACCGTTGGCCCTGGCTGGATGCCATCGGCGACTGGGCGCACGGGCGGGCGGGGCTCGGCGGGGTGGTGAGCAGTTCGGCGCTGAAGCGGTCGTACCGCGACCGGCTGCGGGCCGGCGCTCCCGGTGTCGTCTTCGTGCACCTCACGGGCAGCCGCGAGCTGATCGAGGAGCGGATGTCGCAACGGCAGGGGCACTTCATGCCGACGGCCCTGCTCGACTCCCAGTTCGCCACGCTCCAGCCCCTGGAGCCGGACGAGGCGGGAGTCGCGGTGGACGTCGCCGGCGCGCCGGAGGAGATCGCCGAACGGGCGATGAACGCCCTGACGGACCTTCCCGACCCGGTCCAGTAACCCCCCACACCCTCCCCCCGGGGTCGTGCCGCGATGCGCGGACACGGTTCCGGCCTCCCCCGAATCCCCCATCACCGCAAGGGAACCACCGTGACCAGACTCAGCGTCGAGATGCTGGCAGCGGACACCGTCGAGCCGATCACCTCGGCCGGCCATGCCCAGCTGGGCCTCGCCGTGCTCCTGGGCATCGCCGTCATCGTCCTGCTGATCACCAAGTTCAAGCTGCATGCCTTTCTGTCGCTGACCATCGGGTCACTGGCGCTCGGCGCGTTCGCCGGGGCGCCGCTGGACAAGGTCATCACCAGCTTCACCGCCGGACTCGGCTCCACCGTGGCGGGTGTCGGCGTCCTGATCGCCCTCGGCGCGATCCTGGGCAAGATGCTCGCCGACTCCGGCGGCGCCGACCAGATCGTGGACACCATCCTCGCCAAGGCCAGCCCGCGTTCGATGCCGTGGACGATGGTGCTCATCGCCTCCGTCATCGGACTGCCGCTGTTCTTCGAGGTCGGCATCGTCCTGCTGATCCCGGTCGTCCTGATGGTCGCCAAGCGCGGCAACTACTCCCTGATGCGCATCGGCATCCCGGCGCTGGCCGGTCTGTCCGTGATGCACGGTCTGGTCCCGCCGCACCCCGGCCCGCTGGTCGCGATCGACGCGGTCGGCGCCAACCTCGGTGTGACGCTCGCGCTGGGTGTCCTGATCGCCATCCCGACGGTGATCATCGCCGGTCCCCTGTTCTCGAAGTACGCGGCCCGCTGGGTGGACGTCCCGGCCCCCGACCGCATGATCCCGCAGCGCGCCTCGGAGGAGCTGGAGAAGCGCCCCGGCTTCGGCGCGACCCTGGCCACGATCCTGCTGCCGGTCGTGCTGATGCTGGCCAAGGCGCTCGTCGACATCATCGTCGACGACCCGGAGAACCTGGTGCAGCGCACCTTCGACGTGATCGGCAACCCGCTGATCGCCCTGCTCGCCTCCGTGATCGTCGGCATCTTCACGCTGCTGCGTCCGGCCGGGTTCGGCAAGGAGCGCCTCTCCGGCCTGGTCGAGAAGGGGCTCGCGCCCATCGCGGGCATCTTGCTGATCGTCGGCGCGGGCGGCGGCTTCAAGCAGACGCTGATCGACTCCGGCGTGGGCCAGATGATCCTGCAGATCTCCGAGGACTGGTCGATACCCGCCCTGCTGCTGGCCTGGCTGATCGCGGTGGCGATCCGGCTGGCGACGGGTTCGGCGACCGTGGCGACCGTCTCGGCGGCCGGTCTCGTCGCGCCGCTGGCGGCCGACATGTCGACGACGCACGCGGCCCTGCTGGTCCTGGCCATCGGCGCCGGTTCGCTCTTCTTCAGCCACGTCAACGACGCGGGTTTCTGGCTGGTGAAGGAGTACTTCGGCCTGAACGTCGGCCAGACCATCAAGACCTGGTCCGTCATGGAGACGATCATCTCGGTGGTCGCGGGCGCCCTCGTCCTGCTCCTGTCACTGGTCATATAGCCGCACGACGCGACGTCATTCAGGGCCCGCCGGCGCACGCCGGCCGGCCGCTGGTGCCGTACGGAGGACCTGGCGGGCGGGCCGCTGTTCCTGGCCTCGCCCGCCACG
>NZ_RAIF01000006.1:1436897-1440264 GCF_003671715.1 Streptomyces sp. E2N166
CCCCCGAGGAGGTGGCTGAGAGGCCCCGCTGTGTCATCCACGGCGCCGGCGATCCGCGCGTCGAGGAACCGCCGGCCCGCCCCGGACCCGCTCACGCCGTCGGCGTCCCGTGAGGGTCAGGAGGACGCCGCCTTGTCCAGCTGGAACGCCTCGTTGCCCTGGCCGATGCGGGCATGCCGCTCGGGTGCGCGGGAGCGCAGGACCAGGCCCTGCACGAGGCCGGCCACCGCGGCGAGGCCGATGATGCCGGGCAGCATCCAGCTCAGGGAGGAGTCGGGGCCCGCGCCGACGAGGACGTCGAAGTCCTTGACCGTGTAACCGGCGATCACCACAAGGGCCACGCCCGCGACGGTGGAGGTCGCCAGCCGCACGCCCTGGGTGCCGGCGGCGCCACGGCGGACGAAGAAGGCGACGACGGAGAACGAGGCCGCGGCCATCAGCACGATCACGCCGAGGGCACCGATGTTGCCGCCCCAGGTGAACAGGTGCAGCACGGGCTGGGTGGGGTCGCCGTTCGGCTTGTCGTCGGCGATCGCGAAGCCGATGACCACGACCGCGGACACGGCGGTCTGGAGCAGCGAGCCGGTTCCCGGGGCGCCGCTGGAGCCGCTGGTCCGCCCGAAGGCGGCGGGCAGCAGCCCCTCCCGCCCCATGGCGAAGGCGTACCGGGCGACGACGTTGTGGAAGCTGAGCAGGGCGGCGAACATGCCGGTCACGAAGAGCACGTGCAGGACGTCGGTGAAGGTGCCGCCCAGCCGGTCCTCGGTGAGGGAGAACAGGAGCCCGGCGCTCTGCTCCTGCGCGGTGCCGACGATCCTGTCGGGTCCGGTGGCGACGGTCAGGGCCCAGCTGCTGAGCGCGAAGAAGACCGCGACCCCGCCCACCGCGAGGAACATGACACGCGGCACGAGCACGTGCGGCCGGCTGGTCTCCTCGGCGTACACGGGCGCCTGCTCGAAGCCGAGGAAGGCGGCGATGCAGAAGCACAGCGCGGTCCCCACGCCCGCTCCCGTCAGGGTGTCGGGGTTGAAGGCGTGCAGCGACAGCCCCTGCGCCCCCGGATCGGCGACGGCGGCGATGTCGAACACGACCACGAGCACGACCTCGATGAGCAGCAGAACACCCAGCACGCGCGCGTTGACGTCGATCTTCAGCCAGCCCAGCGTGCCGACCGCGAGCACGGCCAGCAGCGCCGGTATCCACCAGGCGACCTCCAGGTCGGCGTAGGTGGCCAGGAGCCCGGAGACCTCGAAGCCGAAGATGCCGTAGATGCCGACCTGGAGGGCGTTGTAGGCGACCAGCGCGACCATGGCGGCGCTCGCGCCGGCGGTGCCGCCGAGTCCGCGGGAGATGTACGCGTAGAAGGCCCCCGCGTTGTGGACGTGCCGGCTCATCTCGGCGTACCCGATGCTGAAGAGGATCAGCACCACGCCCAGCAGCACGAAGAGCAGCGGCTGCCCGACGATGCCCATCACCGCGAACGTGGTGGGCATGACCCCGGCGACCACCATCAGCGGGGCGGTGGCGGCCAGCACGGAGAGAAGCAGGCCCCCGGTACCGAGCCGGTCGGCGCGCAGCGCCCGCTCCTGCCCCTTGAAGGTGCTGATGGCGCCACCGCTCGCGGATCTGCTCGTGCTCGAACTGCCCGTGGTCATCGGGACGTCCTTCTTTCGTGGGGTCGGGTGCCTCGAGGGTCAGGCCGTGCCGAGCGCACTCGCGCGGGCGGCTCGGAAGGCGGGGTGGGGATCGCGGTCCGGGTACGACCACGGGGCGGGCGTGACGTGTTCGCCGATGCGGTGGAAGAGGGCGGCGGCCTCGGCGCCGCGACCCTCGCAGTACTTGGCGTGGGCGAGGAAGTTCAGGTCGATCAGCCGGCGCGGGTGGCCGTCCTGCTCCCACTCCAGCCACCAGTCGAAGGCCGCCTTCATCACCAGCCTGGCGCGGCGGCCGACCCAGTGGCCACAGGCGCTCGGGTCGGCGGACTCGTGGCCGGCGGCGGCGAGCACGCGGTAGCGCTCGGCGTGCGCGACGACCGGGAGGATCGCCAGCGGGGAGTCGGCGGGGGCCTGTTCGGCGGCCCAGTTGGCGAAGTCGTAGACCTCGTGCAGCGGGTCGGCACCGCCGTCGCCGTCGCGTTCGGCGAGCCGGGCGACCATCAGGTGATGGGCGTGATGGTGATCGGCGTATCGCGCCCGCACCGCCTCGAAGACCCGGACGACCTCGTCCACCTCGCCGAGCGAACGCTCCAGCATGAGAAGCCCGAGCCAGGGCGTCGGATCGTTCGGGACGAGCGCGGCGGCGTCCCGGCACACCTCCCGGACCCGGGCGGGCTTCTCCTTGCCGCGCAGGGCGCGGTGGACCAGCGCGAGGGCGAGCAGTATCGAGGCGTCGGCGGAATCGGGTTCGGCCAGCAGCCACTCGCGGGCCCAGGGGGCGCTGTAGGACTCCTTGGCGAGCACGGTCACCCGGTGCCCGCGGCGGTCCCAGTCGTCCCCCGTGTGGACCAGCAGGGAGCGGGCGGACTGCCATCGGCCCTGGGCCAACGCGGCCCGGGCGGAGGCCAGTTCGTCGTCGTCGAGGGCGTCGTCGAAGGCCTGGGCCGCGCGTTTGCGGCCGCGGCCGAGGGGAGGCGGAGGTGGGGACACCGCGGGAACTTCCTCACGCGACGCGGTAGGTCGTCGTAGCCGGTCTGCCATGAACTGATCACGCACAGCAAAGCGGCAGCCAACGCTTTCCGTCAAGGCCCGGCAGCCCGTTACACGCGTCAACTGACTTGATACCAAAGGAACTTGCCTGATACCACCACCCCCTTCCCTCCCCATTCCCCAGGCGAGGGCACGGCCGCTGTTTGGATGGGCGGATGAGCGCTGCTGACGAGATCCTCGACATCGTCGACGAGAACGACCGCGTCACCGGGCAGGCCCGGCGGGGCGACGCGTACGCCCAGGGGCTGCGTCACCGCTGCGTGTTCGTGTTCGCCCGGGATCCAGCCGGACGCGTCTTCGTCCACCGCCGCACGGCGACGAAGCTGGTGTTTCCCTCCCTGTACGACATGTTCGTCGGCGGGGTGGTGGGCGCGGGCGAGTCCTACGACGACGCGGCACTGCGGGAGGCGCAGGAGGAACTGGGGGTGACGGGGCTGCCGCGCCCGGAGTTCCTCTTCAAGTTCCTGTACGACGGCGGTGCCGGACGGGCCTGGTGGTCGGCGGTGTACGAGGTGCGCTGCGAGGGACCGGTCGCTCCGCAGGTGGAGGAGGTGGCCTGGCACGGGTTCCTCACGGAGGCGGAGGTGGAACGGCGCCTCGGGGAGTGGGAGTGGGTGCCGGACGGCCTGGACGCGTATGCGCGGCTGCGGGCTTGGCGGGGG
>NZ_RAIF01000006.1:1440555-1464253 GCF_003671715.1 Streptomyces sp. E2N166
GCGCCCACCCGTGCCGCCCCAGCGGCACGACTGCCCGCAGCGGGGCGGGGCGGGGGAAAGCCGGTAGCCGCGTACGGCGTGAAGGGGCCCGTCGGTGGTGTTCGCCCGCAGCGGTCGGCGCGCCAACACACGGCGCTTCTGTGGCCGGCCGATTCCGCGCCGTTCCGAGGAAGGACACCCCCCGGCGCGGCCCGGCCCACGACGAACCAGAACGCGCCACCCGAACCCCCATCGAACCCGCGCAGCCGCCGCAGGCATTCCACGACCGCCCGATAGGGTCCCCGCGTGATCGAATTCGTACGGAACGCCCGGCTCTGGTTCGCGCCCGAGGAGATCCGGCGGGAGGGCGGCACCCCCGACTACCGGTTCTCCCTGGCCAACGAGCGCACCTTCCTCGCCTGGCTGCGCACCGCTCTCGCCCTGGTCGGCGGCGGGTTCGCGGTGGACCAGTTCCTGCCCGACCTGCGCTGGGGCTGGCGGGTGGGCCTCGCGCTGGCGCTGCTCGCGGCCGGCGTGTTGTGCTCGCTGCGCGCGGTGAACCACTGGGTGCGCTGCGAACGGGCCATGCGCCGCGGCGACGACCTCCCCGTCTCCCGCTTCCCGGCCCTGCTCAGTCTGGTCGTCGCCGTGGTCGCCGTGGCGATGGTCCTCGTGGTCCTCGTCGGATGGGAGGGCTGAGCATGAGCGCCGACGCGGACGCCGGCCCGGCCGACCCAGGCCGCGACCCCGGGCTCCAGCCCGAGCGCACAAGACTCGCCTGGCGCCGCACGACCCTGTCCGGCACCGTCGTGGCCGTACTCGCCGCGAAGACCGCGCTGCACGGCGGCGCGACCCCCGCCACGATCGTCGCGGGCACCCTGTGCTGCGCTCTCTGGCTCACCTTCCTGCGCATCGCCCACGGCCGCATCCGCACCTTGGCCTCGGCGCACAGACCCCGCGCCCTGACCCCTCCGTACGCCACGGCGGCCACCCTGTGCACGGTGGCGCTGGCGGTGTGCGGCGCGTTCCTCGTCTTCTAGACCCGGGGAACGCCCGCCGCGCCGCCCCGCTAATCCCACCCCACCGTCACCACGATCTTCCCCCGAGTCCGCCCCTCCTGGTTCGCCCGATGCGCGTCCGCCGCCCGTTCCAGCGGAAACGTCTCCGACACGTGCACGCTCACGACCCCCTGCTCCGCCAGCTCACTCAGCCGCAGCAGATCCGCGGCGTCGGGGCGCACGAAGAAGTACCGCCCGCCGTAGTCGACGGCGTCCGCGTCGGCGATCGACACGAGGCGGCCCTCGGTGGCGAGCAGGTTCGCCGAGACCGTCAGCGTCTCGCCGCCGACCGTGTCGAACACCGCGTCCACGCCCTCGGGCGCCAGCCCCCGCACCCGTTCGGCCAGCCCTGCCCCGTATGAAACCGGCTCCCCGCCCAGCCCCCGCACGAAGTCGTGGTTGCGCTCGCTCGCCGTACCGATGACCCTCGCCCCCAGATGACGCCCCAACTGCACGGCGATCGAGCCGACCCCACCCGCGGCCGCGTGCACGAGGACGGTCTCGCCCCGCTTCACCTCCAGCGCCTTCACCAGCACCTGGTACGCGGTCAGCCCGGTCAGCGGCAGCCCGGCCGCCTCCTCGTGGGTGAGATTGCGCGGCTTGCGCGCGAGGGTGCGCACGGGCGCCGCGACGTATTCGGCGAAGGTCCCCCGGGACAGGAAGTCCTCACGAACGTAGCCGATGACCTCGTCCCCGACGGCGTATTCCGTGACGGAGGCCCCTGGCCGCACGACGACCCCCGACACGTCCCACCCGGGAATCACGGGGAAGACGGGCTGGAGGATGGCGTCGAGATGGCCGTCTCGGCACTTCCAGTCGACGGGATTGACGGCGGCGGCCCGTACCCTCACGAGCACCGAGTCCGGCCCGACCCGCGGCTCCGGGACGTCCCCGTACTCCAGGGTCTCGGGACCGCCGTACCGTGCATAGCTGATCGCCTTCATGGCTCCGACCCTCCGGGGTACCCGGACACCACGCAAGCTGAATGTCCGGATATCCACCGATAAGGTGAGGCTCATGACCACTCTCCACCAGGAACACCCCGCCCAGGACCACGCTCATGACCACGGCCCGGACTGCGGCCACCCGGAGGTGCCCCACGGCGATCACGTCGACTACGCGCACGACGGGCACCTGCACCGACCGCACGGCGGTCACTGGGACGAGTGCGAGCCCTCCGGGCATACCACACACGAGAGCCACAACCACCGGCACGGCGAAGGCTGCGGACACGCGGGCGTCCCCCACGGCGACCACGTCGACTACCTGCACGACGGCCACCGCCACGCCGCCCACGACGGCCACTGGGACGACCACTGACCAACGGCGACCCGCCCCGCCCCGTCCCGCCTCGCCGCACGCACCACCACCACCCAGCACCACCCGGACCCACACATCACGCCCCCGCCCGACGGCTCCCCGCGCACCCGCGCGGGGAGCCGTCGTCCTATCGTGGCGCCGATCACGTTCCGCCCCCCTACTGGACGGCATACCGACCGGTCGGCATCATGAGTCGGGTACTGTTCACCTGCCCGTAGGAGCGACGATGAGCCCCGACCACCCGCCCGGACTCGATCTCGACCGGTTGCGCGGCCTGCTCGACCGCGAGCGGCCCGGCCTGGTGACCGGCCCGCTGTCCGGCCGGCTGATCGAAGGCGGACGGTCGAATCTCACCTACGCGGTCTCGGACGGTACCGCGCGCTGGGTCGTACGGCGACCCCCGCTCGGCCATGTCCTGGCCACCGCACACGACATGAAGCGTGAGCACCGTGTCATCAGCGCCCTGCACCCGACGGACGTGCCGGTGCCGCGCCCGGTCCTCCTCTGCGAGGACGAGGAGGTCATCGGGTCGCCCTTCTACGTCATGGAGTTCGTCGAGGGCACCCCGTACCGCACCGCCGACCAGCTCGCCCCGCTCGGCCCCGAGCGCACCCGGGCCGCCGTGCTGAACCTGGTCGACACGCTCGTCGAGCTGCACGCGGTGGACCCCTCCGCGGTGGGCCTGGGCGACTTCGGCCGCCCCGAGGGCTTCCTGGACCGCCAGCTGCGCCGCTGGGCCAAGCAACTGGACGCCTCCCGCGACCGCGACCTGGCCGGCATCGACGAGCTGCACGCCACCCTCGGCCGGGAACTGCCCCGCTCCCCCGCCCCGACCGTGGTGCACGGCGACTACCGCCTGGACAACGTCCTGATCGGCGGCGACCGGGACGAGATCAACGCGATCCTGGACTGGGAGATGTCCACCCTCGGCGACCCGCTCACCGACCTCGGCCTGCTGGTGATGTACAGCATGCCGCTCGGCATGCCCGACTCCCCCGTCTCCACCACGGCCCAGGCCCCCGGCCACCCCGCCCCCGCCGAGCTGATCGAGCGGTACGCCGCGCGCTCGGGGCGCGACGTGTCCGCCGTCGCCTGGTACACGGCGTTCGCCTGGTTCAAGCTCGCCGTGATCCTGGAGGGCATCCACTACCGCTACACGCTGGGCCAGACCGTCGGCCGCGGCTTCGACCGCATCGGCGACCTCGTCCCCGTCTTCATCGAGCACGGCCTGACCACCCTTCAGGAAGGCTGAACCGTCATGGACTTCGCGTTCGACGCACGCACCGAGGAACTCCGCGCCAAGCTGCTCGCCTTCATGGACGAGTACGTCTACCCGGCCGAGCAGGTCGCCCACGAGCAGCGAGCCCGGCTCGCCTCCCCCTGGGACACCCCGCAGGTCGTGGAGGATCTGAAGGCCGAGGCCCGCCGCCAGGGCCTGTGGAACCTCTTCCTCCCCGACGCCGAGCACGGCGCAGGCCTCACCAACCTCCAGTACGCGCCGCTCGCCGAGATCACCGGCCGCAGCCCGCACCTGGCGCCGACGGCGACGAACTGCGCGGCGCCCGACACCGGGAACATGGAGGTGCTGACCCAGTTCGCCGACGAGGCGCAGAAGAAGCAGTGGCTCCAGCCGCTGCTCGCCGGTGAGATCCGCTCGGCGTTCGCGATGACCGAGCCGGACGTGGCCTCCTCCGACGCCACGAACATCACCACGCACATCGAGCGCGACGGCGACGAGTACGTCATCACGGGCCGCAAGTGGTACATCTCCGGGGCGATGAACCCGGACTGCCAGATCTTCATCGTGATGGGCAAGACCGACCCGGACGGCGAGGACATCCGCCGCCAGCAGTCCATGGTGCTGGTCCCGCGCGACACTCCTGGCGTGACCGTCGACCGGGCCATGCAGGTCTTCGGCTACGAGGACCACTACCACGGCGGCCACGCCGAGGTGACCTTCGACCACGCGCGCGTGCCGGTGTCGAACCTGATCGGCGAGGAGGGCGGCGGCTTCGCCATCGCCCAGGCGCGCCTGGGACCGGGCCGTATCCATCACTGCATGCGGCTGATCGGCATGGCCGAGCGGGCCATCGAGCTGATGTGCCGCCGCGCGGTGTCCCGCGACGCGTTCGGCAAGGCGCTGGCCCAGCAGGGCGTGGTGCACAACTGGATCGCGGACGCGCGCGTCACCGTGGAGCAGCTGCGGCTCCTCGTCCTCAAGACCGCCTGGCTCATGGACACCGTCGGCAACCGGGGCGCCCACACCGAGATCCAGGCCATCAAGATCGCCACGCCCCGCGCGGTGGTCGACATCATCGACCGGGCGATCCAGCTGCACGGCGCGGGCGGCGTGAGCCAGGACTTCCCGCTGGCCGAGCTGTACGCGGGCGCCCGGACGCTGATGATCGCCGACGGCCCGGACGAGGTCCACCAGCGCTCGCTGGCGCGCCGGGAGATCAAGAAGTACCTCTGAGCGAGGCGGCGCCCCTCCGGAACCCGGGGGGGGCGTCACCTCACGGCCGCAGTGCCCGCAGCAGCAGGTCGGCCAGGTGGTCGGCGACCTCCTGCGGACTGAGCGGGCCGTCGGGCCGGTACCAGGTGGACAGGTGATGGATGGAGCCGAAGTGGTAGTCCACCACCAGGTCGGCCGGTGTCTCCTTGGTAAAGACGCCGGCCTGCTGGCCCTCCTCGATGAGCGCCCGGAAGCGCTCGTGGTAGCGCCGGCGCTCCGCGCGCACCTGCTTGTTCTTCTCCGGGCTCAGCTGGTGCATGGAACGGAAGAAGATCGACGCGTCGTCGAGGTTGTCGATGGTCGTGACGACGACGTCGGCCGCCGCGTCCCGCACCCGCTTCTCGACGGGGTCGTCGGAGTCCGCGAACGCGTCCAGGCGCTCCTGCTGGAGGCGCAGCACGCGCGCGTAGACCTCGTGCAGCAGGTCGTCCTTGGAGCCGAAGTAGTGGTACAGCGCTCCCTTGGTGACGCCGGCCGCCTCCACGATCTCCTGTACCGAGGTGCGGTCGTAGCCCTGCTCCGCGAAGAGCCGGGTGGCGGCGGCCAGAAGCCGCTGCGGCACCGGAGTGCCGTCCCCGTCCGTGGTCCTGGGCACTGCCGTCACCTGCCTTTCCGTTCTTGACTGTCCGTCTTCACTGTCCGTCGTCGTGCCTGCGGGAACGCAGTTCCCGACGGAGGATCTTCCCACTCGCCGTCTTCGGCAACTCGGGCAGGATCTCCACCTGACGCGGGTACTTGTAGGCGGCCAGTCTCTCCTCGCAGTACGCGGCGAGCGCGTCCGGGTCCGTCTCGGCACCCGGACGGAGGCTGATGTACGCCTTGACGGTCTCCCCGCGGTACCCGTCGGGCACGCCGACGACGGCGGCCTCGCGCACCGCCGGGTGGGTGTAGAGGACGTCCTCGACCTCGCGCGGCCAGACCTTGAAGCCGGAGGCGTTGATCATGTCCTTCTTGCGGTCGACGACGTAGAGCCATCCCTGGGCGTCCATGAAGCCGATGTCGCCGGTGCGCAGCTCGCCTCCGGGGAAGGTCTCGGCGGTGGCGTCGGGGCGCCGCCAGTAGCCGGGGACGACCTGCGGACCGCTGACGACGATCTCGCCCTGCTCCCCGAAGGGCACCTCGGCGCCCTGCTCGTCGACGATCCGGACGACCGTCTCGGGGCCGGGCACGCCGACGGCGAGGGTCCCGGAGACCGGGTCGACGGGCGCCTCCAGGTGCGGCGGCACCGAGGCGCAGGGTGCGGTGCACTCGGTGAGCCCGTAACCGTTGCGGATGTACGGCCCGAAGCCCGCGCGGAACTTCTCCACCAGGGCGGGCGGCAGCGGGGCGCCCCCGGAGGAGATGTTGGCGAAGGACGCGAAGTGCTCGCGGGTGACGGACGGGTGGGCGGCCAGTGCCATGAAGGCGGTGGACGGGCCGACCGTGTAATGCGGCCGGTGCTCGGCGAACGCGTCCAGCACGACACCCGCCTCGAAGCGGTAGGCCAGGACGAGCGTGCCCACGCTGTTCAGGCAGGCGCCGAACTCGCAGACCATGCCGGTGATGTGGAACAGCGGCGCCAGCGCGAAGTAGACCGGCGCCTCGGGCAGGCCGAGCCCGGTGCGCTGGCGCTCGGCGTTGTACATGATGTTGCGGTGCGTGTTGGTGGCGCCCTTGGGCGTGCCGCTGGTGCCCGAGGTGTAGCTGATGAGCGCGGTGTCGCCGGGCTCCGGGTCCCGGCCGGCCGGAGCCTTGTGTCCGGCGCGGGCCGCCGCCGCGAGGTCGTCGGCGTCGCCGGCGCCCGGCAGCCGCTCGAAGGTCAGCACGCGCGCGTCCTGACGGGTCTGGAAGTCCGACTCGCACCCCGTGAGCACGATCCGCACCGGCGAGTGGGCCGCCGTCTCGCGCAGGTACGACTCCCAGGCCCGGTCGGAGCAGATCAGCGCGGCCACCTCGCCGTCCCGCAGGACGTGGCCGACCTCCCCCGACTTGTACATGGGGTTGACGGGCACGACGACCGCGCCCGCCTTCCAGGCGCCGAGGACGGCCAGCACGAAGTGCGGGGAGTTCTGCAGCAGGACCGCGACCCGCTCGCCGCGCTCCAGGCCGCGCGCGGCGAGGTGCCCGGCGACGGAGTCGCTCAGCTCGTCCACCTCGCGGTAGGTGAGGCGGCCGTCGAAGTAGGCGAGGAAGGCGCGGTCGGGAGCCTCGGCGGCGGCCCGGCGCAGGGCGTGCACCAGGGAGGCGTCCGGGTCGAGCGGCGCTTTCTGGGCGTCGGTCAGCAGGTCCAGCCAGGGCTTGGCCGCGTAACCGGATCCGGTCATCGGGCCGTCGCCTCCTCCCACTGCCGCTGGAGCCGGTTCATGCCGTGCAGCCAGCGGTCGGGCTCGGCGGCGCGGGCCTGGTAGTACTCGGCGACCTCGGGATGCGGCAGGATCAGGAAGCGGTCCTCCTCGATGCCCTTGAAGAGGGCGTCCGCGACGTCCTGCGGCTCGATCGCGGTGGGCTGGAGCACCAGTTCGCCCGCGCTGCCGCTCGCGGTGAGCATGTCGGTGCGCACTCCCTGCGGGCAGATGGCGTGCACCTTGACCCCGCGGTGGCGATACGTGAGGGACAGCCACTCGGCGAAGGCGTAGGCGCCGTGCTTGGTGACGCTGTAGGGCGCGGCGCCGATCATGGTGAGCAGTCCGGCGGCCGAGACGGTGGAGACGAAACGGCCGCTGCCGCGCTCCAGCCAGTCCGGGATCAGTTCGTGGGCCGCCCGTACGTGTGCCATGACGTTGACGTCCCAGGCGAGCGCCCAGACGGCCTCCTCGGCCGCCTCGGAACCCCCGGAGCCGACGCCCGCGTTGGCGCAGTACACGTCGACCGTGCCGCCGAGCGCCTCGCGGGCCTCGGTGACGATCGCGGAGGCGTCGCCCGGGACCGCGATGCCGCCGATCTCGTCGGCGACGGCCTTCGCCCGGCCCGCGTCCAGATCGTTGACGACGACCCGGGCGCCCTCGGCGGCGAAGCGGCGGGCGAGCGCGGCACCGATGCCGCCTCCCGCTCCGGTGACGACGACTCCGGCATCCTGCACGGTTTCCACCATCGGTCTCCTTCGACACGGCTGCGACACGGCTGCGACGCCACATGCGGGCTCTGCCGCAGCGCCAGACTAACCAGTCGGTATGTGCGACGGAAGAGGCGAACCGCGGTCTACTCCATTCCGTGCGGCACACGACGCGGGTTAGCGTGCGTGCGCATGACACCCGCCGCGATCACGGAGGTCACCGCATGACGCTGTCCAGACGGAACCTGCTCGCCACGACGGCCGCGGTGGCGGCCACCGCCACGGCCGTCACGACCGGCACGGCACAGGCGGCACCCAAAGGCCACGGCGGCCGCCGGCTGCGCACCGGCTTCGAGCGCCTCGCCGACGACGGCTACGCCCTCCTCGGCGGACAGAAGGTCGGCGTCGTCACCAACCCGACCGGCATCACCCGGGACGTACGCCACATCGTCGACGTCATGCACGCCGACGACCGCGTGGACCTGACCGCCGTCTTCGGCCCCGAGCACGGCTTCCGCGGCACCGCGCAGGCGGGCGGCTCCGAGGGCCGCTACGACGACCCCGCGACCGGACTGCCGGTCTACGACACGTATCTGAAGAGCGGGCAGCCGCTCGCGGACATCTTCGCCGCGTCCGGCGTGGACACCGTCGTCTTCGACATCCAGGACGTCGGCGCGCGCTTCTACACGTACATCTGGACGCTGTTCGACTGCATGGAGTCGGCCCGGCTCGCGGGCAAGCGGTTCGTGGTCCTGGACCGCCCGAACCCGGTGACCGGGCGGGCGGCCCTCGGCCCGGTCCTGCACAAGGAGTTCGCGACCTTCGTCGGCCGGCAGCCGATCGCCCAGGCGCACGGCATGACGGTCGCCGAGCTGGCGCGGCTCTTCAACGGCGAGTTCCTGACGTCGCCGGTGCCGCTGGAGACCGTGCCGATGTCGGGCTGGAAGCGCTCGGAGTTCTACGACGCCTCCGGCCTGCCCTGGGTGCCGCCGAGCCCGAACATGCCGACGCCGGAGTGCGCACTCGTCTACTCGGGG
Source organism: Streptomyces sp. E2N166 (assembly GCF_003671715.1). Taxonomy (GTDB): domain Bacteria; phylum Actinomycetota; class Actinomycetes; order Streptomycetales; family Streptomycetaceae; genus Streptomyces; species Streptomyces thinghirensis. Next base: position 1,449,493 of record NZ_RAIF01000006.1, read on the forward strand.
ACGTGTCTGTTCGAGGGCACCAACCTGTCGGAGGGACGCGGCACCACCCGCCCCTTCGAGCTGATCGGGGCGGAGGGCATCGACGGTAGCTGGGCCGCCGCCGCGAACGGCCTCGATCTGCCCGGCGTGCGCTTCAGGGAGGCGTACTTCGCGCCCACCTTCTCCAAGTTCCAGGGGAAGACCGTCGGCGGCGTGCAGCTCCATGTGCACGACCGGGCCGCCTTCGACCCGGTGCGCACCGGGATCGCCCTCCTGGTGACCGCCAAGCGGACCTGGGACGGCTTCGCCTGGCGCTCGGACAACTGGATCGACAAACTCACCGGCTCCACGCAGGTGCGCACGATGATCGACGCGGGCGCGGACACCGACGAGGTGGTGGGCGGCTGGGAGAGGGAACTGGCGGTGTTCCGCGGGACGCGCCGCCAGTACCTCCTCTACAGGTGACCGTGGGACCGGCCGGTCACCGGTGGGACGTGAACTCCACGACCTGCTGGTAGGTCGGCCGGTTCTGCCAGCCGATCCCGCCGTGCTTGATGCCGCCCAGGGTGCGGTGGATCACCGAGTCGGCACACCACTGGTCGCCCGCCGAGCAGTTGTCGTCGCCGGGATAGACCTGGGCGGGCGTCCGGCCCGCCGCCTCCTTCAGGGTGGAGACCAGGGCGTCCCGGCAGGCGGCGAGGTCGCCGTCGCCGCAGTACGCGCGCGCGAGCGGCCCCTGGACGGACTCGCCGAGCACGGACCGGATGTCCTTGTCGACATAGCTCCACCAGCCGTACTGGAAGGCGCTGCCGGCGTGTGCGCCGGTCGGGCCGTGGGCGGCGGACGGGGACTCGTCGACGGGCAGGTTGCGGGTGAAGGCGGTGTAGAGGTTGCCGCCGAGGCCCGGTTCGAACTCGGCCTTCACCAGTAGCGGCCACCAGGCGTCCAGGGTGCGGATCGCGTCGGCGTGCGCGTACTTCTTGGAGCCGGCCGAGGTCTCCGCGCGCAGGGCGCCCGCCGCGTGCCAGGCCTCGAGCCGGTCCACGGCCTCCTTGGCCGCGGGGTCGGTCACCGGCGCGGAGCCGATCACCTTCAGCAGGTCCGGCAGTACGTCCTCGGCCCGCAGGTCGGCGAGGCCCGCCTCGGCCATGGCCTTCACCAGTGCGGCGCGGGTGACGCCGCCGTCGGCGACCAGCTTCCTCACGCGGTCGTCGAGGAGGTTGCCGCGGTGGACGGAGCCGTTGCCCCAGGGCGCGGTGGTGTAGTCCCTGGCCTGTTTGTTGTTCCAGGAGACGTAGTAGTCCTGGTCGAGGGACTGGGGGTGTGCGGACGCCGGTGTGTACTCGGCCGTGTCGGCGGCCGGGTCCCAGTGCTTCCACTCGTGCGCCGCTCGCGCCCAGACCGGGAAGTCGGCGTCGACGCCGTTCGCCCGTACCGGGTTGTCGCCGCTGTTGTAGTAAGCGGTGCGCTCGGAGTCGGCGTAGAACCAGTTGAAGGTGTAGTTGATGTTCTGGACGGCGCTCCGGAAGCGCTCGGGGCTGTTCAGGTACTCGGGGTCGTTGAGCATCTGGAAGCCGATGATCGAGTCGGCCTCGTGCATGAACGAGGAGCGCAGGGTGGTGTAGGCGACCTTCTTGCCGCCGACCGTGGCGCGGTGCTCGACCGGGCCGTACTCGGTGCGCCAGACCCGCATCGTGTAGGAGCCGGCCGCGGTGGAGTCGGCGACGGTCGGCTTCCAGGCGTTCTTCCGCTCGATCTTCTCCATCGGCGTGCAGGTGCCGCGGTAGAGGTAGTGGTAGTCGTCCCGGCACAGTTCGACCGCGTAGGTGTCGATGATGTCCTGGCCGGAGGTGGTCGCGCTCCACGCGTAGTCCTGGCCGCGGCCGAGTTCGACGTACATGCTCAGGCCCGCGAAGGAGGCGCCGCGGGCGCTGATGCCCGGGCCCTGGATCTCCTGGAGCATGAGGAGCTGCGGCGCGAAATAGCCGGTCTGCGGGCCGAAGACGGCGACCGGGTGGCCGCTCGCGGTGTGCTCGCCGCTGACGACGAGGGCGTTGGACATACCGCGCCGGGCCGAGGTCACGGCCGCCTCCGCCGCCGTGGCGGAGGCGCCGGTCGCGCTCGACCCGGCGGCGCTGCCCGTACGGTCGTACACCAGCGGTTCCGCCTGGACCGAGCCGGCGTCGGGCAGGGCGCGCCCCCGGGGGGCATCCGGTTTGGGCAGGTACGGGAAGCTGCCGGCGTGCTGGGTGAGGACCGCCTCGGGGTCGTTGCGCTGGCGGAAGGACTCCCAGACCTTCGTGCCCTCGGCCACGCCGTACCTCTCCTGGGCGGCGAGCAGGGAGAGCGCGTTGGTGACCTCGCCGCCGCCGCCCGCGCCGAAGAGGGAGCCGATGACGGAGGCCAGCGCGATCAGGTCGGTGCGCTTGAAGTGCTCGATGGTGCCGGCGTTGGTGATGGCGTTCTTGTGGCCGGTCAGGACGTACTCCCCGGGGAAGTAGCGGCCCTTGTCGGAGGCGTCGATGTAGGCGTTGATCCCGGCGACGTAGGCGTCCACGTCGGCCAGGGCCAGTTCGCCGCGCTCGCCGGCCTTGGCGGCGGCACTCTCGATCTGGGCCGCCAGTTCGGCCTCGGTGTACGGGGCGCTGCGCCAGAACTGCTGCTCCAGCCCCTGGTTGGCGGGGGCGCCGCCGGCGAAGGGGGTCAACTGGCCTCGTCCGACGTGCCGGAAGAGGTCCATCAGCCACAGCCGGTCCTGGGCCGCCGCGTAGCCGGCGCCGAACTCGGTGCCGTAGCGGGTGGTGCCGGTGATGTGCGGCACACCGGTCTTCCTGTCGCGGACGATGGTCACGTCGCCGCGTCCCGCCGGGCGGACGGTGGAGGCGACCTGGCCGTCGGGGACGCCGAAGGAGGCGTCGTTGAAGAAGGTGTTGATCTTGTCGTTGGTGAGTCCGGAGTAGCCGGTGGCGAGGCCGGCGTAGGGCCCGAGCTGGTCCTCGGCGTGGGCGGGCTGGGTACCGAAGGCCTGGTTGAGGAGGATCTGGGCCAGGGTGGCGTTGCCGTTCTGACCGGGCGGCAGGATGTCGGAACACTGGCCGCCGCAGTGGTCGTTGGCCGCCGCTTTCGAGATCGTTCCGGCTGTCGCCGGTGTGGTCTTTTCCGAGGCGGGAGCCGTTCCGGCGGCCATCGCGGGGGAAAGCGGCGACAAAAGGCCGGCCAAGAGGGCGCATACGGACGCGCCCTTCAGGAACCCGTGGAAGCCGCGGGGAGTTCTCAGTCTGTCGAGGGCGTTGCGTGGGGTGCGCCGTGGCATGGCAGCTCCTCCCGACGTGGGGTGCGCCGGACGTTACCGCCGGTATCCCCGAGTTGGAAGATGAACACACGTCACTTTTTTGAGCGGGTGGACCGGCTTATGAGGGGCATCGGAAATCAGATGGAGCCGAATCGCGTGTCGATACGTCTATTCGGCGACGTCCGTTCGACGACGCCGAAGTGACCGAAGTGCAGGTGCAGGTGTGACGGAGGTGCAGGGCGATGGCCGGTTTCCGGAGTCTGGCGAGACAGGTCCGCGATCCACGGTGCGACCTGGCGCTGCGGCGCTACTCGCTGCGCAAGTGCCTTGAGCGATTTGCCCCTTATGGGCACAGGGCGACCTGGGACCATCTGTGTTCCCGGGCCGGGTTCGGACCCGAGGACCGCTCCCCCGACCCAGCGCGGCTCGTGGCCGCACTGGAGGAGCTGGAGGCGGCGCGTTCGGTGTGGCTGGCCTACGAGGCCGGGTTCGCCGAGCGGCGCAGGAAGGAGAAGCACGACGGGCTGCGCAGGCCGGGCAGCGTGGACGACTGGCACCGGCTGACCTGGGGCGGTTGCGGGGTCGCCTGGTGCGACGACCCCCGCGTCCATCCCGACGGGCCGCTGGCGGAGGTGCTGCGAGGTCTGATCTCCGCACTGGAGCGTGAACCCGGCTCCGTGTGCCCCGTGTGCGACGGGGAGCGCCTCGTCTGGAAGTACGACCTGGACCACGAACCCTCGACGGGCCCCGTCTGCACGGACTGCGGAATCCTCGTTCCGCGGCCCGTCCTCACCCCCGACGCGCTGGCGGACGCCCGGCGGGGTCGGTTGCTGATGACGGCCTAGCCGACGCGGAGGTGCGCCGGGGATGCCGCACCTCCGACGGACCGTACGGGCCTCGCGGCCCGCGGGTGTTGTCAGTGGCACCCCGCACCATGGGGGAATGGTGCAGGTGTGTGTGAACGGAGCCCGTGGCAGCGGCGACGGCGCGGTGGTGCCGCTGTCGCCGGAGGCGGTCGCCGGTTCCGTCGCAGCGGCGGTGTCCGCCGGGGCCACGGACGTCCACGTCCATCCCAAGACACCGTGCGGACAGGACTCGTTGTCGCCCCGCGTACTCGCGGCCACGCTGGAGGCGATACGCGCACGGGTGCCGGCGACGGTGCCGGTCGGCGTGACGACGGGCGCCTGGGCCGAGCCCGATCCCGCCGCCCGGGCGGCGCGGGTGCGGAGCTGGACGATCCTGCCCGACCACGCCTCGGTCAACTGGCACGAGCCGGGCGCCGAGGAGGTCGCCGCCGCCTTGATCGAGCGCGGGGTGGGGGTGGAGGCCGGCATCTGGTCGGGTACGGACGGCGCGGCCCGGTTCCTGCGCTCACCGCTCGGACCGAAGGTGCTGCGGGTCCTGGCGGAGGTCACGGACACCGGCCCGGCGACCGCGGAGGAGTCCGCGCACGCCCTGCTGACCGCACTCGGCACGGCCCACGGCCGCCCCGTCCTGCTGCACGGCGAGGACGCCGGTGCCTGGCCGGTCCTGCGGCTGGCCGGCCGGCTGGGCCTCCCGGCCCGCATCGGCCTGGAGGACACCCTGTTCCTGCCGGACGGCCGCCGGGCCGCGTCCAACGCCGAGCTGGTCACCGAGGGGCTGGCCGAGTGGGTCTCGGCACGACGGGGCGGCGTCCGACGCGGGGCCGGGTGACCGGATCCTCAGTCGCAGCACTCCACTTCCGGTCCATGACCGCGGCCGCGGCTCGCGGCCGCGGCCTTGCGACGGGTCGTGGAGTCGCGGCGCTCCACCAGCAGGCGGGAGCCGGTGAGGCGTTCGCCGAAGACGTCGTCGGGGTTGGACAGGACACAGGTGTCCAGGGACAGGCAGCCGCAGCCGATGCAGTCGGTGAGGTGGTCGCGCAGCCTGTTCAGCTGCTTGATCCGCTCGTCCAGTTCCGAGCGCCAGGCCTCGGAGAGCCGGGCCCAGTCGTCCTCGGTGGGCGTGCGCCCCTCCGGCAGCTCGGCGAGCGCCTCGCGGATCGTGGCGAGCGGAATGCCGACGCGCTGCGCCGCGCGGACGAAGGCGACCCGGCGCAGCGCGTCGCGGCTGTAGCGGCGCTGGTTGCCCGAGGTGCGGCGACTGCTGATCAGCCCTTTGGACTCGTAGAAGTGCAGGGCGGAGACGGCGGCGCCGCTGCGCGCGGCGAGCTGGCCGACCGTGAGCTCGTGAATCTTCTCGGGAATCTGAGGCACTCCTCGAACCCTACCGACCCCGTCACCCGTGCGGCGCCCTCCGGCCCGTTGACATGAGCGTCGCGCGCGACCATGCTAAGCAGTCGCTTAGAGTCGCGTGAGTAGGTCGAGCGAGCAGAGAGGCCGGGACATGGCAGAGCCGAGGATCTTCACATCCGCCGACGAGGTGAAGGCGGCGGTGGGCGAGCAGCTGGGGTACACCGACTGGCTGGACGTCGACCAGAAGCGGATCGACCTGTTCGCGGAGGCGACCGGCGACCACCAGTGGATCCACGTGGACCCGGAGAAGGCCGCCGCGGGCCCGTTCGGCACCACCATCGCGCACGGCTATCTGACCCTGTCGCTGCTCCCGCTCTTCGGACCGCAGCTGATCGCGGTCGAGGGCGTGAAGATGGGCGTCAACTACGGCACCAACAAGGTCCGTTTCCCCTCCCCCGTCCCGGTCGGCTCGCGGCTGCGCGCCACGGCGACGATCACCGGCGTCGAGGACGTCAAGGGAGGGATCCAGGTCACCGTCGCCTTCACCGTGGAACGCGAGGGCGCCGACAAGCCGGTGTGCGTCGCCGAGTCGGTCTCGCGCTATTACTTCTGAGCGGCGCCGGTCGGTTCGGCTCCCACCATCCGCAGCACGAGGTCGGCGTAGAGCGCGCCGACCTCGTCGGGCGTCCGGGGGCCGTTCACGTTGAACCAGCGCGCCACGTCGATGCAGAGCGACAGCACGGCGAGCGTCGTGCCCTTCACGTCCGGCACGTCGAACTCGCCCGACGCCACACCGTCGTCGATGATGCCGCGCACCGCGGCATCGCACTGCCGGCGCAGCGTGAGGATCTCGTCCCGGGCCCCGGGGCCGAGGGCGTCCAGTTCGTACTGCACCACCCGCGCGGTCGTGCGCCGCCCGGCGTGCCAGCGCACGAAGGAGCTCACGGCGTCGGCGAGCCGCTCGGCCGCACTGCCCTCGCCCTGGGCCGCGGCCCGCAGGATGGCGACCGCCCGGTCGTGGCCGATCCGGCTGATGCGGTGGAGCAGCTCTTCCTTGGTCTTGTAGTGGATGTAGAGCGCGGCCGGGCTCATGCCGGCGCGCCCGGCGATGTCGCGGGTCGTGGTCGCGTGGTACCCGCGCTCGGCGAAGGCCTCCACCGCGGCGACCAGGAGCCGCCGGGCCGCGTCCGGGGTGACCTCTTCCCACGGCTCGATGTCGCCGCCCGTCGTCTCGGCCGCCGTACTCATCGCTTGTTCGCCCCTCTCGGTGACAGGAGCACCACCATACCGCCGAAGCTGAGCGATCGCTTAGTGCGGCCGTCGGGCGGAAGCATCACCCCAGCTTCTCGAAGGGGTCGTGTTCGGCGAGCAGCTTCTCCAGTCTGGCCTGGTCCACGCGGCTCACGATCTGCCCGGCCTCCTGACGGTCCCGGATGATCTTGGCCAGCGTGAAGGCCGAGGTGACGAGGTACAGGACGGCGACGGCGAGGAAGGCACGCACCCAGGCGTCGGCCTGGAGGTTGTAGATACCGACGGCGGTGGCGATCATCGCCACCGCGAACGAGGCCACGGCCTGTCCGTAGAAGGCTGCCGTGCTCTGCTGCTTGACCGGTGTGTCACTCATGGGGACAAGGGTCGGCGGATGTGGCCGGGGCCACATCCGCCGACGTACTCAGTTCTCGTACTCAGAGACCCTCCGCAAGGGGCTCAGAAGGCCGAAACCCCGGTCAGCGCACGCCCGATGACCAGCTTCTGAATCTGACTGGTGCCCTCGTAGAGGGTCATCACGCGCGCGTCGCGCAGCAGCTTGCCCGCCGGGTACTCGTCGATGTAGCCGTAGCCGCCGAAGACCTGGAGGGCGTTGTTCGCGGCGCGGACCGCCGCCTCCGAGGCGAACAGCTTGGCCTTGGAGGACTCGACGGTGAAGGGCTGCCCGCGGTCGATCAGGTCGGCCACCCGCCAGGTCAGCAGCCGGGCCGCGTCCACGTCGAGGGCGATGTCGCTGATCAGCTCCTGCACCAGCTGATGGTGGGCGATGGTCTTCCCGAACTGCTCGCGCTCGCCCGCGTACTTCACGGCGGCGTCCAGCGCGGCCTGGGCTATGCCGACGCAGCCGGCCGCGACCGACATCCGCCCCTTGGCGAGGGCCGACATGGCAACCGAGAAGCCCTTGCCCTCGGGGGCCAGCATGGCGGAGGCGGGAACGCGGACGTCCTCCAGCACCACCTCGGCGGTGGCCTGGCCGCGCAGCCCGAGCTTGCCGTGGATGGTGCGGCGGCTGAGCCCGGGGGTGTCGGTGGGCACGAGGAAGGCGGAGACGCCCTTGTGGCCGGGGGCGTCCGTGGAGCGGGCGAAGAGCAGCACGACATCGGCCCAGGTGCCGTTGGTGATGAACATCTTCGTGCCGTTGATGACGTAGTCGTCGCCGTCACGGACCGCGCGGGTGGAGAGGTTCCCCGCGTCCGACCCCGTGCCGGGCTCCGTGAGGCCGAAGCAGCCGACGTACTCGCCGGAGGTGAGCCCCGGCAGCCAGCGCCGCTTCTGCTCCTCGTCGCCCCAGGCGGCGATCGTCTTGGCGACCAGACCGAGGGAGACGGACACGATCCCGCGCACGGAGCTGTCGCCGCGGCCCAGCTCCTCCGTCACCAGGCAGTACGCGAGGTGGTCGCCGCCGGAGCCGCCGTACTCCTCGTCGACGGTCAGCCCGAGGAAGCCGACCTCGCCGAGCTTCTTCACGATGGACCGGTCCACCTCCTCGGCACGGTCCCAGGCGACGACGTGCGGGGCGATCTCGCGCTCCACGAAGTCCCGCGCGAGCTGCCGTACGGCGCTCTGCTCCTCGCTGAGCTCCAGGTTCATGCCGAGTCACCCCACAGAAAGACGGATCCTGAACGGCGGATCCCGGACCGATATTGAACGGCGGACATTTAAATTAGCACTGCTAGTTTACGGCCGCAGCCCTACTATGTGCGCCATGGCCCGACCGCGCAAGCCCCTGCTCAGCACCGACCGGATCGTCGAGACGGCCCGCGCGCTGGTGGACGCGGAGGGCCTCGCGGCCGTCTCCACGCGCCGGCTCGCCGCGGAGCTGGGAGTCAGCGGGCCCTCGCTCTACAACCACTTCCGCACCAAGGACGAGATTCTGGAGGCGGTCGCCGACTCGGTGAGCGCCCAGGTCGACCTGTCGATGTTCGAGGACGGCCGGGAGTGGCGGACGGCGCTGCACGACTGGGCCGTCTCCTACCGGGCGGCGCTGCGCGACCACCCCAACATCGTCCCGGTCCTGGCCCACGGCCCCGGCCGCCGCCCGGCCGCGCTGCATCTCGCGGACGCCGTCTACGGCGCGATGGTCGCGGCGGGCTGGCCCCCGGCCCAGGCCACGTCCATCGGCGCGCTGATGCGGTACTTCATCATGGGCTCGGCGCTGGGTTCCTTCGCCGGCGGCTTCGTGGACGACGCCGGTGCCTACGACCCCGCGGACTACCCGCACCTCCAGCAGGCGCACCTTCTGGCCGAGCAGCAGGAGAAGATCGACGAGCGGGCCTTCGAGACCGGGCTGACGGCGCTGCTGGACGGGCTGGCGCAGCAGTACGCGCAGGTGGCGCGAGGCGCCTGAGAACACTTCGGCGCCCACCGAACCGTGCGTACCGCATCCTGGGACGCATGACCGACAAGGACGCCGAGGCGCCCGGGCTCGCGCGGCTGGCCGGGCTGATCGCCGACGAGACCAGGGCCGCCTGTCTGCTGGCGCTGCTCGACGGGCGGGCGTGGACCGCCGGTGAGCTGCGCCGGCACGCGGGGGTCGCCGCCTCGACGCTGAGCGAGCACCTCGGCAAGCTCGTCGCGGGCGGGCTGCTCGCCGAGGAACGGCAGGGGCGCCACCGGTACGTGCGGCTTGCCGACGAGCGGGTCGCGCAACTGGTGGAGGACCTGGCCGCGCAGGTCGCGCCCGAGGCGGCGGCACGGCGTCCGCGCACCCTGCGGGCGTCGAGCGCCGGATCGGCGATGGCCCGGGGCCGCACCTGCTACGACCACCTCGCCGGGCGGCTCGGCATCACGGTCACCGACGCGCTGACCGGGCGCGGCCTGCTGCGCCAGGACACCGGTTTCGCGCTCACGGACGCCGGGCTGGGCTGGTTCGAGACCGCCGGCATCCCCCTCGAGCCCACCGGCCGCCGGCCGCTGGCCCGTGCCTGCCTCGACTGGACCGAACGCCGTCCGCACCTCGCGGGTGTCGCGGGCGCGGCCCTGTGCCGGCACGCCCTGGACACGGGCTGGTGCGTACGCATCGGCTCGGAACGCGCGGTGAAGGTGACGCCGGCGGGCGAGGAGGCGCTGTCCGAGCTGCTGGGCATCGACCCGGCGGGGCTGCGCTGAGCACCGGTTCCCGGTCCGAAATCCGCCAGCGGGAACAGCGTTCCGCCGCCTAGCCTCTGGAGCATGATGAGCACCGCCCGCCCCTCCCCTTCTCGCCGTCCGGAAGTCCTGGCGGCAGGCGCCGCCACGGTCACCGTCGTCCTGTGGGCCTCCGCCTTCGTGTCGATCCGCAGCGCGGGCGAGGCCTACTCGCCGGGCGCGCTGGCGCTCGGGCGGCTGCTGTCGGGCGTGCTGACGCTCGGCGTGATCTGTCTGCTGCGCCGGGAGGGACTGCCGGCACGGCCCGCCTGGCGGGGCATCGCGATATCGGGGCTGCTCTGGTTCGGCTTCTACATGGTCGTCCTGAACTGGGGCGAGCAGCAGGTGGACGCCGGCACGGCCGCCCTCGTGGTGAACGTCGGCCCGATCCTCATCGCCCTGCTCGGCTTCCGCCTGCTCGGGGACGCGCTGCCGCCGCGGCTGCTGGCGGGGATGGCGGTGTCGTTCGCCGGTGCGGTGACCGTGGGCCTGTCGATGTCCGGCGAGGGCGGCTCCTCGCTGTTCGGGGTGGTGCTGTGTCTGCTGGCCGCCGTGGCGTACGCGGGCGGCGTGGTGGCGCAGAAGCCCGCGCTGGGGCACGCGAGCGCGCTCCAGGTGACGACCTTCGGGTGCCTGGTCGGGGCGGTGCTCTGCCTGCCGTTCACGGGGCAACTGGTGACCGAGGCCGCCGACGCGCCCGTCTCCGCGACGCTCAACATGGTGTACCTGGGCGTGTTCCCGACCGCGCTGGCGTTCACGACATGGGCGTACGCGCTGGCCCGTACGACCGCGGGGCGCATGGGCGCGACGACGTACGCCGTGCCCGCGCTCGTCGTCCTGATGTCGTGGCTGGCGCTGGGCGAGGTGCCGGGTCCGCTGACGCTCGCGGGCGGCGCGCTGTGCCTGGCGGGCGTGGCGGTGTCGCGGTCCCGGAAGCGGGCGCGGGCCGCGGCCCCGGACGAGGTCACGGGGCCGCGGCCCGAGAACGCCTCGCGGTCAGCGTGAACGCGCCCTGTCGGACAGCACCTTGATGGACACCAGGGCGATCACCGAGAGGCCGATGATGTAGCCGGAGACGGCCATCGAGGTGCCCGTGGCCTCCAGGAGCAGCACCATGACGAAGGGCGCGAGCCCGCCCCCTCCGACGGCAGCGATCTGGTAGCCGAGCGAGGCGCCGGTGTAGCGCATCTCCGGCGTGAACAGCTCGGCGAACAGCGCGGCCTGGGGGCCGTACATGATGCTGAGGAAGCAACTGGCGACGAAGGTGCCGACCGCCAGCCACACCAGTGAGCCGGTGTCGATGAGCAGGAACAGCGGGACGGCCCACACCGCGATGCCCACCGCGCCGACGGTGTAGATCCGGATGCGGCCGAACTTGTCGGACAGTGCGGCGGCGGCCGGGATCAGCACCAGCTGGGTGAGGCTGACGCAGAGCGACACCGCGAGCACCGCCCCGTGTTCCATGTCCAGTTCGCGGGTGGTGTAGTCGAGGACGCCGGTGATGAGGATGTAGAACGTCGCGGTGTTCACCGCGAAGGAGCCGCCGGCCAGCAGCACGGTACCGAGGTGATCCCGCATGATCGTGCGCAGCGGTGAGGACTGCTCGCTCTGCTCCTTCTCGGCCAGCGCGCGCTCGGCCTCCCGGAACTCGGGGGTCTCCTCGACGCGGGTGTGGATGTACCAGGCGAGCACCAGGACGAGCAGACCGACCACGAACGGCACCCGCCAGCCCCAGGCCTCGAAGGCCGACTCCGAGGTGAACGCACCGGCCAGCAGGAAGACGGTGTTGGCGGTGACGACGCCGATGGGGACACCGAGCTGGACGACGCTGCCGTAGATGCCGCGCTTGCCCTCGGGGGCGTACTCGGTGGCCAGCAGCATCGCGCCGCCCCACTGGGCGCCCACGGCGATGCCCTGGACGATGCGCAGCAGGACGAGCAGGATCGGGGCGGCCAGGCCGATGGTCTCGTAAGTGGGCAGCAGGCCGATGCCCGTGGTGGCCACGCCCATCAGGGTGAGCGCGAGGACCAGCATCGGCTTGCGGCCCTTCTTGTCGCCGAGCTGGCCGGCGACGATGCCGCCGATGGGCCGGGCGAGGAAGCCGACGGCGAAGGTGGCGAAGGCGGCCAGGACCCCGGCGGTGGGGCTGCCGGCCGGGAAGTACAGGTCGCCGAGGACGAGGGCTGCGGCGATACCGAAGACGAAGTAGTCGTACCACTCGACGGCCGACGCGAGGGCGGCGGCGGTGGCGACGCGACGGCGGTTGGGGGCCGCGGGCGGGGCGGTGGTGGGGAGGGGCTGAGCGGAGGGGGTGGTGTCCATACGTGCACGCTCCGGGTGGTGCGGGGGGACGTCGGGGACGTGTGGGACGTTCCCGGGAACGTACTGACCGGACGGTATGTGGTCAACGGTCGTGCGGGATGTTTACCGAACGGGAAGCGTGACGGCGCGGGTGGGGAGAGCGGCGGTGCGAACGGCACGCAGACACGGGGGGCCAGGGCGCCGGGGCGGCCCCGGCACCCTCGCCCCCCGTGTGCGTGCGATGCCTGCGTGCCTGCGTGCCTGCGTGCTAGAACACCACCAGCGCCCGTCCGCCCTTGCCCGCCAGCATGTTCTCGAAGGCCGCCGGGATGCCGTCCAGGGCGATGCGCTCCGTGACCAGGGAACCCAGGTCCAGGCGTCCGGCGCGGACGTGTTCGGCCAGCACCGGCAGGTCCCGGGCCGGGTCCGCGTTGCCGTAGACGCAGCCGGAGAGGGTGCGGCCCCAGTGGAAGATCTCCAGGGCGTTGAAGGTGACCTGCTGGTCCTTGCCGCCGATGCCGACCACCGTGGTGCGGCCGCCGCGCCGGGTGGACTCCCAGGCGGTGCGGATGGTGACCGCACGGCCGACGCACTCGACGGCGACGTCCACGCCCTGCTTGCCGGTGAGGCCGCGGATCTCGCGGGCGGTGGTGTCGGAGGCGATCAGGTAGTCGGTGGCACCGGCGGCGCGGGCCAGTTCCTCCTTCTCGGGGGACACGTCGACCGCGACGATCTTCGACGCGCCCGCGATACGGGCCGACTGGAGCGTGGCCAGGCCCACTCCCCCGACGCCGAACACCGCGACCGTCTCGCCCTCACGCACTTTCGCCGAGTGGTGCACGGCGCCGTAGCCGGTGAGGACCGCGCAGCCGAGCAGGGCGGCGTCGGTGAGCGGGATGCCGTCCGGGACGGGCAGGACGCAGTCGGCGCTGACGACCGTCTCCTCGGCGAACGCGGCGACGTTGAGGCCGGGGTGCAGGTCGGCGCCGTCGTCGGCGCGGCGGGCGTGCACGCCCGCGGCGCCGGCCAGGGCGTTCGCGCACAGCCAGACCTCGCCGAGCGAGCAGGCGTGGCAGGCGCCGCAGGACGGGGCCCAGTTGAGGACCACGTCGTCGCCGGGCGCGACGCGGGTGACGCCCTCGCCGACGGCGAGAACCGTGCCGGCGCCCTCGTGGCCGAGGACGGCGGGTAGCGGCAGGCGCATGGTGCCGTTGGACAGGGACAGGTCGGAGTGGCAGACCCCGGCGGCGGCGAGCTTCACCCGGACCTGCCCCGGGCCGGGATCGGGCAGCTCGATCCCGGTGACCTCCAGCGGGGCGCCTACGGCGGGTATGACGGCGGCACGGACAGCGGTACGGACGGCCATGACGTGGACGACTCCCCTGGAGCTAGAACTGGAGGGACTTGGTCTGGAGGTACTCGGACAGGCCGTGCGGCCCCAGTTCGCGGCCCACGCCGGACTGCTTGTAGCCGCCGAAGGGCGCCAGCGGGTTGAACCGGCCGCCGTTGATGTCGACCTGGCCGGTGTCCATCCGGCGGGCGAAGGCGACCGCCTCCGCCTCGTCGCCGGCCCAGACGGCGCCGGCGAGGCCGTAGACGGTGCCGTTGGCGATCCGGAGGGCGTCCTCCTCGTCCTCGTAGCGGAGGATGGACAGGACCGGCCCGAAGATCTCCTCCTGGGCGATGGTCATGTCCTCGCCCACGTCGGCGAAGACGGTCGGGCTGACGAAGTAACCCTGCTCACGCGGGGCCTCGGGGCCGCCCGCGACGACTCGCGCGCCCTCGGCGACGCCCTTCTCGATGTAACCGCGCACGCGCTCCTGCTGCTTGGCGTTGACGACCGGGCCGATCCGGTCGCCGTACTTCGCGGCGGCCTCGGCGGCCAGCTGCACGGCCTCGTCGTACCGGTCGGCGTGCACGAGCATGCGGGTCCAGGCGCTGCACGTCTGGCCGGAGTTGGACATGACGTTGGCGACTCCGACGTTCACGGCCTTGGCCAGGTCGGCGCTCGGGAGGATGACGTTGGCGGACTTGCCGCCGAGTTCGAGGGCGACCCTCTTGACGGCGGCGCCCGCGGTCGCGCCGATCCGCCGGCCCACGGCCGTGGAGCCGGTGAAGGAGACCAGGTCGACGCCGGGGTGCTCGGCGAGGGCCTGGCCGGCGACCGGGCCGAGGCCGGTGACCAGGTTGAAGACGCCCGCCGGGACGCCGGCCTCATGCACCGCCTCCGCGAAGAGCTGGGCGGTGAGCGGGGTGTCCTCGGCGGGCTTCAGCACGATGGTGCAGCCGGCCGCGAGCGCCGGGGCGACCTTGGCGACGATCTGGTGGAGCGGGTAGTTCCAGGGAGTGATGGCCCCGACCACGCCGACCGGCTCGTGGTGGACGACGGAATTGCCGATCTTCTCCTCGAAGGCGTACGTCGCCGCCAGCTCGGCGTAGGAGCCCGCGACCGCGATGGGGGCGGCGGCGTGCACGGCCTGCGAGAACTTCAGCGGAGAGCCCAGCTCCGCGGTGACCGTCTCGGCGACCTCGTCCTTGCGGGCCACCAGTACGTCCCGCAGGGCGGCCAGGCGGGCGG
>NZ_RAIF01000006.1:1464319-1464800 GCF_003671715.1 Streptomyces sp. E2N166
GCCCAGGCCGGCAGGGCGGCGCGGGCGGCCCGTACGGCCGTGTCGACGTCCAGGGCGGTACCGGCGGGGACCTTGCCGATCACCTGCTCGTCGGCCGGGTTCACGACCTCGATCGTGTCCCGGCCGTCGGCGGGCCGCCAGGCTCCGTCGATGTACATGCCGTCGTGTGCCTTCATCGCGTTCCTTCCGGGCGGGCCTCGTCGTCCGCGCCCCAAACTAGCGCCGATAGTTTTATGGCACCAGGGGCGGCCACCATGGTGGCGCGGGTCACCTTCCCGGCGGGTCCGTTCCAGGCGGTCACTCCTCCAGGTCCGGCAGCCGCGCCGGGGCGGGGCAGATCCGCTCGCCGTGCTGGTCGAAGACGAACAGGTGGGCGAGGTCGACGAGGAGGGGGACCTGCATGCCGTGGCGCAGGTCGATGTCGGGGGTGGTCCGGACGATCAGGTCACCGGGGAGGCGGCCGTCGGGGGCGGTGACCGCG
>NZ_RAIF01000006.1:1464810-1466045 GCF_003671715.1 Streptomyces sp. E2N166
GGGCGCGGAGCCTCCAGGTCGGGCACGACGGCGGGCCGCGAGCCGGTGTTGAAGTGGACGAGGACCTCGTGCCCCTGGAACTCCACGTGCTCCACCAGGCCGGTGAGCAGCACCTCGCCGGGGCGGGCGGAGGCGGGTTTCGCGATCCGGACGGCCTCCGAGCGCAGGCCGACGATGACCTCGCGGCCCTGCTGGACGCGGAGCAGCTGGTGGTCCAGGGAGAGCGGCTCGGGCAGGCGCAGGAACTGCTTGCCCAGGCTGATGGTCATCGCGCCGTCGAGCGGCGCGCGGACGAGGCCGCGCAGGAGGTTGATGCGCGGGGTGCCGATGAAGGCGGCGACGAAGACGTTGCGCGGCAGGGCGTACACGGCGCGCGGGCTGTCCACCTGCTGGAGCACGCCGCCGCGCAGGACGGCGACGCGGTCGCCGAGGGACATGGCCTCGGACTGGTCGTGGGTGACGTAGATCGTGGTGACGCCCAGCTCCCGGGTCAGTTTGGTGATCTCGGCGCGCAGGTGGTTGCGGAGCTTGGCGTCGAGGTTGGACAGCGGCTCGTCCATGAGGAAGGCGCTGGGGTGGCGGGCGATGGCCCGGCCCATGGCGACGCGCTGGCGTTCGCCGCCGGAGAGCTGGGCGGGGAAGCGGTCGAGGAGGTCCTCGATGCCCAGCATGCGGGCGGTGGCGTCCACGCGGGGGCCGGGGTCGGTCTGGGGAGCCTCGACGCGCAGCGGGAAGCCGATGTTCCCGCGGGTGGTCATGTTCGGGTACAGGGCGAAGTTCTGGAAGACCATCGCCATGCTCCGCTCGGCGGGGAGCAGGTCGTTGGCGTACGCGCCGTCCAGCAGCAGCCGCCCGTCGGTGATCTCCTCCAGGCCGGCGATCATGCGCAGCACGGTGGACTTGCCGCAGCCGGAGGGGCCGAGCAGGACGAGGAACTCGCCGGGCGCGATGTCCAGCGACAGCCGGTCCACCACGCGGACGCCTCGCGCGTAGGTCTTGCTCACGTCGTGCAGGGAGATGGCGCGTGTCATGGGAGGTGCCCCCGGGGCTCACTGAGCGCTGGTGCTCCGCGGTCGGACGCCCTCGTGCGGGTCGTACGGGGCGTTTGAGTCACGGAAGCTAACGGAATGTGCGCGGCCGGGGGAAGACACTGGACCGTATCTCGGTGCCACCGTCCACCTGGTGAGAAAGCGGACGACCGAATTCAGGATCGGGGCGTCTTGGGCGAGGGGCCC
>NZ_RAIF01000006.1:1466238-1478913 GCF_003671715.1 Streptomyces sp. E2N166
GGCGAGGGGAAGTGCGGGCGGGGCCGCGGGGCACGCGAAGCCCGCAAGGCACGCGAAGCCCGCAGGGCAGGCGGGCGCAGGCCGGGAAGCGAGCGGCTGGGGCGGAGAGGCGTCTGCGGACGGGCCCTGGCCGTCCTAGGGGGCCGATCGGCGTAGCGGGCGGCGGCGGGGCGTGCCGTCGGGGGTGTCCTCGGAGGTGTCCTCGGTGGGCGGAAGGTCCGCGGGGGGTTCGGTGGACGGGTGGTTCGTGGTCGGTTCGGTGGACGGGGCGCGCAGGGCGATGCCGGAGGAGAGGAGCAGCAGGGCGCCCAGCATCACGAACGGCGCGGCCACGCCCGCGACGCCCGCGATCAGGCCCGCCGCGGCGGGTGCGGCGACCTGGCCGAGGCGGTTGCCGGTCAGGCGCAGGGCGAGGGCGGTGGAGCGGGCTCCGTCGGGGGCCGCCTGGACGACGGTCGTCATGGACAGCGGCTGGCCGACGCCGAGGCAGAAGCCGAGGACGACCAGCATCAGCGCGAGCGCCCACACCGGCACCGGCAGCGCGACACCGGCGCACAGCAGGGCGGCCAGCAGACACGTGACCGTGAGCAGCGCGGTGCGGCCGAGCAGCCGCAGCAGGGGCGTCAGTACCAGCCGGCAGGCGATGGTGGCCGCCGCGCGGAGGCTGAGCAGTACGCCGATCACGGCCGGGGTGATGCCCCGGTGCTCGCCGACCACCGGCAGGTAGGCGGTGAGGATGTCGGTGGCGGACAGGACGGACAGGCTGATCAGGATGCCCGCGGGCACGCCCCGGGCGCGCAGGATGCTCCCCACGGGCACCCGCACGCCCGCCTCCGTACGGGACTTGGCGGCCCCCGGATGCTCTATGCGCCACAGCGACGTGAACGCGACCGCAGCGCCCGCGCCCGCCACCACGAGGGCCAGGGCGCTGCTGCCGGCCATGTCGTGGCCGCCGATCAGCGCGCCCGCCGCGACGGGCCCCACGAGTTGGCCGAGTGAGGCGCCGATGGTGAAGTGGCCGAAGTTGCGGTCCTGTTCGTGCGGCGCGGACTGGCGGGCGACCAGCGACTGCGCGCCGATGACGAAGCAGAGGTGGCCGAGGCCCATGACACCGCTCCACAGGGCCATCGCCCACAGGGAGCCCGCGATGCCGCTCAGCGCGCAGCCGCCGGCGATGAGCACCACGCCGACCGGCAGCAAGGGTGCGCAGCGGCCGTGGTCGGTGCGGCGGCCGAGCGGGACGGCGGCGAACAGCGGCAGCAGCGCGTACACGCCGGCGATGACACCGACCGCCTGTTCGTCCGCGCCCAGCGCGAGGGCCCGGTAGGAGACCGCGGGCCGGGCCATCGACACCGCCCCCTGCGCGAAGCCGAAGGCGATGACGAGGCGGAGCAGCCAGCCGCGGTTTCCACCGGGCGCCATGATCGTGTCCTTCCCGCGAACCCGAGACGCGGCTCCCCGAACGAGTTCCCAGGGAGCCGGGCCGATCGTCAGATGATGCCGAACAGGATGCCCGCCGCGAGAATCACGAGGCTCGTCAGAACCGCCCACTTCACCACGAACCGCGTGTGGTCGCCGAACTCGACCTTGGCCATGCCGACCAGGACGTAGACGGCCGGAACGAGGGGGCTGGACATGTGCAGCGGCTGGCCGACGATCGAGGCGCGGGCGATCTCCAGTGTCGACACGCCGTGCGCCTGACCGGCCTCGGCGAGCACCGGCAGGACGCCGAAGTAGAAGCCGTCGTTCGACATGAAGTAGGTCAGCGGCAGGCTCAGCAGACCGGTGACCAGGCCCATGTGCGGGCCCATGCCGTCGGGAATGGTGTCCACGAGCCAGTTGGCCATGTGGTCGACCATGCCGGTGCCGGTGAGGACGCCGGTGAAGACGGCGGCGGCGAAGACCATGCCGGATACGTTGAGGACGTTGTCGGCGTGGGCCGCGATCCGGGCCTTCTGGTCCGGGATGTGCGGGAAGTTGACGGTGAGCGCGAGCGCGGCGCCGAGCAGGAAGAGCACCGGGATCGGCAGCACCTCCATGATCATGGCGCTGAGCAGCGCGACCGTGAGCAGCGCGTTGAACCAGTACAGCTTGGGGCGCAGGGTGGGCCGGTTCGGGTCGAGACCCTTGAAGTCGTCGTCGGAGTCGCCGAAGTCGTCGGAGTCGTCGGAGTCGCGGGACTTGTCGGACTCGTCGAACCCGCTGTCCCCGGTGGCGTCACCCGGCCCGCCGGAGCCCGCGGCGGACGCGGACGACGCCTTGCCGATACGGGCACCCGCACCCGTACCCGCACCGGAGGCCGCGCCCGAACCCGCGCCGACCAGCACCGTCTCGCTCTCCGGCTCCCGCACCAGCGCCTCGTCCAGCGTCAGCGTGCCCAGCCGCCTGCGCTCACGCAGACCCAGCACGTACGACAGGGTGATGACCGCGAGCAGACCGACGGCCAGGGCCGGGATCATCGGGACGAAGATGTCGGTGGCGTCGACCTTCAGGGCGGTGGCGGCGCGGGCGGTGGGGCCGCCCCAGGGCAGGGTGTTCATCACACCGTTGGCCATCGCCGCGACGCCGGTCATCACGACCAGGCTCATCTTGAGGCGCTTGTACAGCGGGTACATCGCCGAGACCGTGATCATGAACGTGGTGGAGCCGTCGCCGTCCAGCGAGACGATGGCGGCGAGCAGGGCCGTGCCGACGACGATCCGCATCGGGTCGGCCTTGCAGAACTTCAGGATGGCCCGGACGATCGGGTCGAAGAGCCCGACGTCGATCATCACCCCGAAATAGACGATCGCGAACATGAGCATCGCCGCGGTGGGGGCGAGGCTGGACACGCCGTCGATGACGTAGTCACCGAGGTGGGCGCCCTTGCCGACGAACACGCAGAACAGCGCGGGGATCAGCACGAGCGCCGCGATCGGCGACATCTTCTTCATCATGATCAGGACCAGGAAGGTCGCGATCATGGCGAAGCCGAGGATGGTCAGCATGAGTGAGTACCTAACGTTCGCCCTTGAACATTCCACCGGGGCAGGCGGTGCGAGCGACGTTAGGTGGCGCAAAGCAGCGTTAACAAGACGTTGACATGCGAGCAATAAGCGCAAAACTCCAGGTCACAGCGGTACGCCGGTCAGGTCCGGGGCGCGGGAGCGATCGCGACGGGTATGCCGTTGAGAACCGCGTTGCCCGAGAGCGGGTCGAGCAGGGTGCCGTCGAGGAGCTGGTTGACGTTGACGCCGGGCTCGGTGGCGGCGTGGGTCAGACGGGTGCCGGGGCGGCCGTGGCCCCAGCCGTGCGGAAGGCTGACCACGCCCCGCCGCACCGCGTCGGTGACCTCAGCGGGGGCGGTCACCTCTCCCCCGGCGCCGGTCACGCGCACGGGCTCTCCGCTGCGCACGCCGAGCCGTTCGGCGTCGTCGGGGTGGAGGTGCAGGGTGCAGCGGTTGGAGCCGCCGGTGAGGGCCGGGATGTTGTGCATCCAGCTGTTGTTGGACCTCAGATGGCGCCGGCCGACGAGGACGAGCCCGTCGGGCCGCTCGGTCAGGGCCTGCCGCAGCCGCGGCAGATCGTCGGCGATCGGTCCGGCCAGCAGCTCCACCTTGCCGCTGCGGGTCTTCAGCGGCTGCGGCAGCCGCGGGCGCAGGGGGCCGAGGTCGATGCCGTGCGGGTGGGCGAGCAGCCGCCGCAGGGACAGCCCGTCGGACCGTACGCCGAAGCCGTCGCCGTAGGGGCCGAGGCGCAGCATCATGTCGAGCCGCCGCTCGGGACCGTTCTCGCCGGTGAGCTGGGCGGTCAGTTCGCCCGGGTCGCGTCCGTGCACGGGTGAGTGCGGCTCCCGTACGGCCTTGCCGAGGGTCTGTTCGATCACCATGGCGTCGACGGCGGCCGGGTCGGCGCCGTGCCTGCCGGTGGCGGCCAGGATCAGCCGGGCCAGGATCTCGGTCTCCGCCATGCGGCCGGGTTCCAGCGGGACGGCGGGGCGGGTGTAGCGGACCTGGTTGCGCACGGCGAGCGTGTTGAAGGCGAAGTCGTGGTGCGGGCTCTGGGCCGGCGGGGGCGGCGGCAGGACGACGTGGGCGTGGCGCGAGGTCTCGTTGAGGTAGGGATCGACGCTCACCATGAAGTCGAGCGAGGCCAGCGCCTTGTCGAGCCGGTCGCCGTCGGGTGCGGACAGCACGGGGTTGGCGGCGATGGTGACCAGCGCGCGGACCGGCTCGCCCGCCTCGGCGGCGGTGCCGGTGTCGGTGTCGATCTCCTCGGCGAGGGCGGACAGGGGCAGTTCGCCCTTGGCCTCGGGGTGTCCGCTCACCCGGGAGCGCCAGCGGCCGAGCGCGAAGCCGTGGCCGGGTCCGGCGGGGCGGGGTGTCCTGTCGGTGGCGGCCTGCGGGAAGAGGGCGCCGCCGGGCCGGTCGAGGTTGCCGGTGAGGATGTTGAGGACGTCCACGAGCCAGCTGGCGAGCGTGCCGTGCGGGACGGTGCAGCTGCCGATGCGGCCGTAGACGGCGGCGGTGGGGGCGGCGGCGAGTTCGCGGGCGAGGGCGCGCGTCACGTCGGCGTCCACGTCGCAGGCGGCGGCGACGGACTCCGGCGTGAAGTCGGCTACGGCATCGGCGAGTTCCGTGACCCCTTCGACGTGCGGGGCGAGGGCGCCCAGGTCCACCAGGCTCTCTTCGAACAGCACGTGGGCCATCGCGGCGAGAAGCAGGGCGTCGGTGCCGGGCCGGATCGCCACGTGCCGGTCGGCGAGCCTGGCGGTGCGGGTGCGGCGCGGGTCGATGACGGTGAGGGTGCCGCCGCGGGCCTTGAGCGCCTTGAGGCGGCCGGGGAAGTCGGGAGCCGTGCAGAGGCTGCCGTTGGACTCCAGCGGGTTGGCGCCGATGAGGAGCAGGTGGTCGGTGTGGTCGAGGTCGGGCACCGGGATGGCGTTGGCGTCGCCGAAGAGCAGCCCGCTGGAGACGTGCTTGGGCATCTGGTCGACCGTCGACGCGGTGAAGAGGCTGCGGGTGCCGAGGGCGCCGATCAGGAGGGTCGGGTAGAGGGCACCGGCCATCGTGTGCACGTTGGGGTTGCCGAGGACGACGCCGACGGAGTTCGGCCCGTACCGCTCGACGACGGGCCGGATCCCGGCGGCGATCGCGTCGAACGCCTCCTCCCAGGTGGCCTCGCGCAGCTCGCCGCCCCTGCGCACCAGGGGGGCGCGCAGCCGGTCGGGATCGGAGTCGACGGCCCCGAAGGAGGCGCCCTTGGGGCAGATGAATCCGCGGCTGAAGACGTCGTCGCGGTCCCCTCGGGCCGCGGTGACCGTGGTGCCGTCGATGGTGAGCGCCAGGCCGCAGGTGGCCTCGCACAGGGGGCAGATACGCAGGGCGGTGCGGGACACGGGTCCTCCCGTAGGGCGGCGGCGGCGCTCTCTCGCGGCGAGCATACCGACCGGTAGGCATGTTGGGGAGCCCTGTCAGGTAATCCGGCCAAGCCCCGCCGGAGGACCATGGGGCGCCACCCCGTCAGTCGAGCACCCGCTCCAGATACGCCCGCAGCAGTTCCCGGGCCTCCTCGATGATCTTCTCGTCACCGCCCGGCGCGACCCGGAAGGCGAGCTGCACGAGGGTGTCGGCCGTCTCCACGGCGACGAGGAAGGTGCGGCGCAGATCGTCGTCGGGGCGGCGGCCGAGGTAACCGGAGAGCAGTTCGGTGAGCCGGTCGGCGACGCGGTGGTTGGGGACGGCGTGGCGGCCGCCGACCGGTATCTGGTTGCCGAAGTCGATCAGCGAGAAGCCGGGTGCGGTCCGTTTCATCGCCAGGTACTCGTCGAGCACCGCGTCCAGCGCCCCGCGCCAGCCGCCGTCGCCCGTCTCCGTCAGCCGTTCGGTCACCCGCTCCGCGTAGCGCTCCAGGTTGCGCTGGGCCAGCGCGTCGGCCATCTGCCGCTTGTTGCCGAAGAAGCGGTACACGGAGCCGATGGGGACGTCCGCGCGCAGCGCCACGGCCCGGGTGCTCAGGGCGTCGTAGCCGACCTCGTCGAGGAGGTCCGCGCAGGCGTCGAGGATCCGGGTCAGCCGTTCGGCGCTGCGCCGCTGCACGGGGGCACGGCGGAGCGAGGTCGCGTGGGACACGGTCTTCATGATGCCCTTCCGCCGCGGTCAGGTGAACTGTGACCTTCAGTACGGCGGTGGCCACCCGCTCCGCTCACCGCACCGCCGCGGACGCGGGAAGCGACTGGCCCTCCTTCTCCCCCGGCGCCGGCTCCTCCGGTTCCTCCGGCTCCGTCGGCTCCGCGTCCGACGCCGTGATGTCCGCCGTGCTCTCGACGGGCTCGCCGTCGGCGGCCCAGACGGTGCCGTCGTCGGCGTACAGGCGGACCGTGAGCTGGTGGGTGCCGCGGGGCACGAGGTGGGCGGCGAGGCGGTACTCCGGTCCGCGCAGGCGGGTGAGGAGGTCGCCGTCGAGGAAGAGGTGGGCGACGCCGCGGCCGGCCACCGCCTTCGCCTCCGTCCCGGCGGGCGAGAACCTGAAGTCGCGGAGGGTCAGGCGTACGACCCAGCTGTCGTCGGCCTCGGGCTGCACCTCGACACCGACCTCGGGAGCGCCCTCGCCGTCCACCTCCCGGTAGCGCCGGCCCTCCTCGTCGGTGGTGTCGAGCAGCCTGCCCGCCGGCGTGGCCGAGTCCCGGGCCTCCGGTTCGCCCGTATCACTGGAGCCGCAGCCGGCGGGTCCGGTCAGCAGCAGGACACAGACCGCGAGCACGGCGAGCACTCCCCGCATCCACGACATGACGGGAGACTAGAACACCGGTCCGACAGTCCGGATCCCCCCGGGGTCTGGTTCCGTTCATCCTCCTCCGGGACTACCCCCGTGGACCAGAACCCCGTACGACCTCTTGCGCACGGGAAACCGCAATCCTACGGTGTCCCATAGGAATCGGGTAGGAATCGGGTTGCGAGGGAGCGATCAATGAGCGGGGACGCGCGGAAGACCGCGGAGGGGCTGGTCTACCTGTCCGGTTTCGGCAACGAGCACAGCTCGCAGGCCGTTCCTGGCGCCCTGCCCGAGGGCCGTAACTCGCCGCAGCGGGCGCCGCTGGGACTCTACGCGGAGCAGTTGAGCGGCACGGCGTTCACGGAGCCGAGGGCGGACAACCGGCGCTCCTGGCTGTACCGGATCCGCCCGTCGGCCGCGCACCCGGCGTTCACCCGCGCGGGCAACGGCGCGATCCGCACGGCGCCCTTCACCCAGGCGGTGCCGGACCCGAACCGGCTGCGATGGAACCCGCTGCCCGAGCCGGAGGCGGGGACCGACTTCCTGGCGGGCCTGTGGACGCTGGGCGGCAACGGCGACGTCGCCCAGCGCACCGGCATGGCCGTGCACCTGTACCACGCCACGGCCTCCATGGAGCGCGTCTTCAGCGACGCCGACGGCGAACTGCTGATCGTCCCGGAGCGCGGCGGCCTGCTGCTGCGCACCGAGTTCGGACTGCTGCACGCCGAGCCCGGCCATGTGGCGCTGGTCCCGCGCGGGGTCCGCTTCCGCGTGGAACTGCTCGACGAGGGGGCCCGCGGCTACGTCTGCGAGAACTACGGCGCCCCCTTCCGCCTCCCCGACCTCGGCCCGATCGGCGCCAACGGCCTGGCGAACGTGCGGGATTTCATGGCGCCGGTCGCCGCCTACGAGGACGTCGAGGGCCCGGTGGAGGTGGTCAACAAGTTCTGCGGCAACCTCTGGACCGCGACCTACGACCACTCCCCGCTGGACGTGGTCGCCTGGCACGGCAACCATGTCCCGTACGTCTACGACCTGCGCCGTTTCAACGTCATCGGCAGCATCTCGTACGACCATCCGGACCCGTCGATCTTCACGGTGCTGACCTCTCCGTCGGACACCCCCGGCCTCGCGGGCGTCGACTTCGTGGTCTTCGCGCCGCGCTGGCTGGTGGGCGAGGACACCTTCCGGCCGCCGTACTTCCACCGGAACGTGATGAGCGAGTACATGGGCCTGATCGAGGGCGCCTACGACGCCAAGGCGGAGGGCTTCGTGCCGGGCGGCGGCTCGCTGCACAACATGATGTCGGCGCACGGCCCGGACCGGGAGACCTTCGACCGGGCGAGCGCGGCCGAACTGAAGCCGCAGCGGATCGACGACGGGCTGGCGTTCATGTTCGAGACGCGCTGGCCGGTGACCCTCACGCCCCACGCGGCCCGCGCCGAACACCTGCAGCAGGGCTACGACGACGTCTGGCAGGGTCTGGAGCGTCACTTCCGCCCCTTGCACTGAGGATTCCCTACCGGTACGGATGGCCCGTGACCTCCTTCGCCCCGGACTCCATCGTCCTGAACCGCAAGCTGCCGCTGTGGTACCAGGTGTCGCAGTCGCTGCGCGCCTCGATACTCGGCCGCTCGCCCCGGGACCCGCTGCGCCTGCCCACGGAGGAACAGTTGGCCGGTCACTACGGGGTGAGCGTGCTGACCATGAGGCAGGCGCTGAAGGAACTGGAGGACGAGGGGCTGATCACCCGGCACCGCAGGCGCGGCACGTTCATCGAGCCCGACGCCCGGCGGGGCGCCCCGGTGCGGCTGCTGGGCTCGGTCGACGCGATCGTGGCCCAGCAGTCCGGCATGAAGGCCGAGCTGCTGGGCCACGGCCCCGGGCCCGTGCCGCCCGAACTCGCCGAGTTCTTCCCGGACCTGGCGGAGACGGCGACGTACCACCGGCTGCGCTGCGACGAGAAGACGGGTGAGCCCACCAACCACGCCCACAACTACGTCCGGCCCGAGGTCGCCGCCCGCATCGACGTGGACGACCTGGCCCGCTGGCCGATGACCAAGGTGCTGCGGGACGTGGTGGGCATGGACATCAGCCGCATCACGGACACCGTGGAGGCCCGGCTCGCGGACCCGGAGACGGCGCGGCTGCTCGAAGTCCCGCTGCTCAGCCCGATCCTGCACTACACGGGCATCACGTACGACACGGCTGGGCGGGTGCTGGACGTGGCGGTCATCCACTACCGGGGGGACCGCTTCTCGTTCACGGTCACCCTGGATGCCACGTGAGGCACCGGCGCCCCGTCGTACGATGCCCAGCGTGACGCACGACGACGCTCCGCCGCTGGCGGACCTCATGCCGTGGTCCGTCGCACCGCCGCGGCTCGGCCGGGGGTGGCCGACGGCACCCGACGCGGCGTCCCTCAAAGCCCGCTGGGACGCCCTGATGAAGGCCGAGGGGCCCGACCGTGAGGGCCTGTTGGAGCCGACGCGCTCGCGGACCGCGCACACGGCGGTCGGACAGCTGCCGGGCGGGGCCGGCGGCACCGAGAAGCTGGCGCGCGCCTCGGGGCCGTGTCCGGAGCCGGTCCGTGTGCTGCGCGCGCCCTTCGACGAGCAGTGGCTCATTCCCGACCACCGGCTGATCGACGCGGCCCGTCCGGAGCTGTGGCGGGTGGCGGACGGGCGACAGGTCTTCGTGGTGGAGGCGCCCGGCGCCGCCGGCCCTCCCCTGCTCGTCGCGACCTCGCGGCTGCCGCTGCTCGGCGGAGCCCGGGTACGCCCGCTGTACCGGCGTCCCGATGGGGCGGAGCCGAACCTGGCCCCCGGTCTCCTCGACCACCTGGCCGCCCGGCTCGGCCGGCGTCCCGCGCCCGGGGACGTGCTGGCCTGGGCGGTGGCGACCGTGCGGGAGGGCTCCGTCGTCCCGCTGACCGCGGACCCCGCGCTGTGGGAGCGCGGTGTCGGCCTGGGCCGGCGCGCCCTGTGGCTGATGCGCCGCGACGGGGAGCGCCCCAAGCTGCCCGGCGGCCGTCGCCCGTACGTCCGCGCGCCACTGCCCGGGCGCCCGCTGGCTCTGCGCTACGACCGGGACGAGGAGGCCCTGTACCTGGACGAGGGCCGGGTCTCCCCCGTGCCGCCCGGTGCCTGGGACTTCGAGGTGGGCGGGGTGCGGGTGCTGGAGCAGTGGTTCGCGGCCCGTACCGCCGAGGGCGAGCCGGGCACGCTGGCCGCGATCCGCCCGGCCACCTGGCCGCAGGCCTGGACGTCCGAGCTGCTGGAACTGATCACGGTCCTCGCGCTGCTCGCCGAACTGCGGCCGCGGTGCCGGGAACTGACCGTGACGGACGGGATCACGTCGGCCGAACTGCGCGAGGCGGGCGTTCTGCCGGCGCCCGCGGCGGCCCGCCGGCCGGCCTCCGTCCTGGACGGCAGGGAGGAGGGGCCGGAGGGGCAGCTGACGCTGCTGTAGGCCCGCCCCGACTCGGGCCGCCGAGGTCTTCCCGCTCAGGCCGCGCTCAGGCCCCCGCTCGGGCACCGCTCAGGCGAACCCGTCCAGCACCCGCGTCAGGGCCCGCTCGAACGGCTACCCACGACCTGGCGTACGACGGCACGGTGATGCTGAGCCGGCAACTGCGGCGGCTGCGGAACAATCCGGGGCTGCTGATCCTCACCCAGACGATGCCGGTCACCATGCTGCTGTTCTTCGGCTACGTCTTCGGCAGCGCGCTGGCGATGCCGGGCGAGGAGTACCGGTCCTTCCTGGTGCCGGGCCTGCTGGTCGCGACGGCCGCGAACGGCATCATGACGGGCATGTTCCAGGCCGCCCGGGACACGCACCGGGGCGTGACGGACCGTCTGCGGACCCTGCCGGTGAGCCGGGCGGCGGTGCCGCTCGGGCAGTCGGTCGCGGACGTGCTCGTCACGGCCGCCGGGACGGGGCCCTTCCTGCTGGTCGGGCTCGCGGTGGGCTGGCGGGTGGAGGGGGGCGTGCTCGGCGCGGTGGGTGCTGTGGGGCTGTTGCTGCTGTTCCGGTTCGCGACGACGTGGGTCGGGATCTTTCTGGGGCTGCTCACCCGGAACGAGGAGGCGGCCGGTCAACTGGGCGGCGCGACCTTCATCCTGCCGCTGCTGTCCAACGCGTACATCCCGACCGATGGGTTGCCGGGCTGGCTGCGCACGGTCGCCGAGTGGAATCCGATCAGCGCGGTGACCACGGCCCTGCGCGATCTCTTCGGCAACGCGCCCGTGCCGGAGGGGGCCGCCTGGCCGGTGGCGCATCCCGTCGCCGGCTCGCTGGCCTGGTGCGCGGTACTGCTCGCGGTCTTCGTCCCGCTCGCCGTGCGCCGGTACGCGCGCGGGGAGGGCTGAGCGGGCCGAGGGGCGCCACACCGGGTGGGAATCGGCGGGACGGACGTACCGGACGGACGGGCGTACGAACGGGTACGGGGCGTACGGAGATTACCCGCGCTCGGGAGCACACCGGGGCGCCGCTGCGTGCCGTGGGGATGACGGACTGCACGGCGCCGCGCCGGGTCGGTGTGACCGCCGGCGCGCGGGCCTCAGTTGCCGCCGAACAGCGAGCGGCGCAGTCGGCGCAACGGCGCGAACAGCGAGACCCGGCGCACCCTGGCGCCCCTGCTGCTGCGCTTGTGCGCGGGCTCACGCGCGGTCAGCTCACGCATCAGCGACGTCGCCTCCACCGTCTCCCGTTGCGGGAGGGCAGGCCCTCCGAGCACCGCGAGATGACGGTCGAGACGCGAGCTGGTCGCGCTGCTTCCGCAAGTGATCGCAGGGACCCTTGCCCTGCTGCGCACTGTTATCTGTTCCATGTCACTCCCCACCCGTACGAGTCCACCCGGCCCGGGCAGAGTAACCCTATCGCCCCGGTACGGCATGCGTGTATCGCGGTCACAGGATTCACCTTCCCCGTAAGGGGGTTGACGATCACTCTCCGAATCCGACAGATTCCAGGGTGAGTTGGACAACCGGCCTGCTCGTCGGGCGGGCCGAGCCCCCGTCGGGCTCGATCGTCACGGCCAGTGACGTGGCGGCCGGGTGCAGGCCGGAGGCGATCAGGGGCGTGTCGCCGTCGAAGAGCCCGAGGGAGCGCGGTACGGCGCCGGGGCGCATCAGCCAGAGTTGGTGCACGCGGTCGCCGGACGGCTCGCCGTACCCGCTCAGGGTGACGACCGCGCGCCCCTCGGACGCGGAGGCGACCACTCCGATACCGCGGCCCCGGTCGTCCTCGCCGCTCGTGGCGCGAGCGTCCGGCGCGGCCAGAACGTGGGCGATCTCACGTGCCCGGTCCCGCGCGGTGTCCAGTTCGCCCTGCGTCCGGTTCGCCTGGACGGCGAAGAGCGAGGCGACCACGAGCGCCGCGGCGGCCGTCGCCGTGGCGAAGGGCACCAGCAGGGGGCGCGGCCGGGACGCGCGGGAGCGCTCCGGCGGCGGCTGGACGCCCCACACGTGCGGCGGCAGCCGGCGCACGGGCCCGCGCCCGTGCGCCGGCTCCTGCGGAGTGCTCCGTACGGCGGCCAGGATCCGCTCGCGCAGGGCGGCCGGCGCCGGGGCGGCCGTGGACCAGGCCAGCCGGACGGCGTCCTCGGACAGCGCACGCACGTCGGCGGCGCAGCGCTCGCACTTCTCCAGGTGCCGTTCGAAGCGGACCCGTTCGGCGCCTTCGAGGGCGTCCAGGGCGTACGGGGCGGCGAGCGAATGGAGGTCGCCGCGGCGCGGCAGCCGGCCGAAGAGGCTCATGCGGCACCTCCCAGGCAGTCGCGCAGGCGGTTGAGTCCGTCTCTCATCCGTGTCTTCACCGTGCCCAGCGGAAGGGAGAGGCGCTCGGCCACCTCCCGGTAGGTGTAGCCGTCGTAGTACGCGAGGGTGACCGACTGGCGCTGCAGTGCGGTCAGGCGGTCCA
>NZ_RAIF01000006.1:1479052-1485341 GCF_003671715.1 Streptomyces sp. E2N166
CCGCCTCGACCTCCTCGGAGACCTGGTCGAAGGCGGGGTGGTGGGCGCGGCGGGCCTCGCGCTGCTCGCGTTCGCCGGCCGCGCGGGCGCTGCGCACCCGGTCGACGGCGCGGCGGTGGGCGACGGTGAGGATCCAGGACAGGGCGCTTCCCCGGCGCGGGTCGAACCGGGCGGCGGACCGCCAGAGTTCGAGCAGCACCTCCTGCGCCACCTCCTCCGACTGGGCGGGGTCGCGCACCACGCGCCGTACGAGTCCGAACACCGGTCCGGAGACCAGCCCGTACAGCTCCTCGAAGGCCTTCTGATCGCCGTCCGCCACGAGCAACAACAGCTCGTCCGCCTCCACCCGGTCCCCCTTTCCCCGCGGGCCGCGCCCGGCCCGTCCGCGTCACCACCGGGCGCGCGCGGCTTGCGCGCCCTCCGCAGGAGTTACGGATCGGCGGACGGAAAACGCGGCTCGGACGGGCACGGGTTGGCCACGGAACCGGATTCCGGGCTCGTCCCGGGCCCATCCGGCTGCATTCCGGTACTTTCCGGGCTCTTTCCGGGGCCCACCAATCCGGGTCGGGGAGCGCTCCGAATGCCGGTGCGTCAGGGAAGTCGGCTCATCGGCACAGAGGACGGACGGCATGACACCTATCTCCGGAAGCGGTGGCGCGGGGCGCCGCCGGGGCGTGGCCACGCTGGTCTGCGGCGCGCTGGCCGCCGGAGGTCTCGCGGCCGCCGGCGTGACCGCGCTGGAACCTGGGGCGGCGTCCGCCTCCAGTCACCGGGAGGCCCCGCTGATATCGGGGACCCCGCAGTACGACAACACGGACCTGTACGCCTTCGTGAGCCCGGACCGGCCGGACACCACGACGCTCGTCGCGAACTGGATCCCGTTCGAGGAACCGGCCGGCGGGCCGAACTTCTTCACCTTCGCGGAGGACGCCCAGTACGACCTGCACGTCGACAACAACGGCGACGCGCTGGGCGATCTGGTGTTCCGGTACACGTTCACCACGCACACGAAGAACGACAAGACGTTCCTCTACAACACGGGCCCCGTCACCAGTCTCGACGACCCGGATCTCAACATCACCCAGACCTACGACATCGACCTGATCAAACTCCACGAAGGCAAGGAGTCCTCCCGGACGACGATCGCCCACGAGGTGCCGGTGGCGCCGTCGAACGTCGGCAAGGCGTCGATGCCGGACTACGGCGCGCTGCGCGACCAGGCGGTCCACGAGCTGGCGGGCGGGGCGCAGACGTTCGCCGGACAGGCCGACGACCCGTTCTTCCTGGACCTGCGCGTCTTCGACCTGCTGTACGGCGGGAACCTGTCCGAGGTCGGCAACGACACCCTCAAGGGCTACAACGTCAACTCGATCGCGCTCCAGGTCCCCACCGACATGGTCGTGGAGTCGGCCGGGCAGCCGGTGGTGGGCGTCTGGTCGACGACGCAACGCAAGAACGCGCAGGGGGAGTTCACTCAGGTGTCGCGGCTCGGCAACCCGCTGGTGAACGAGGTCGTCAACCCGCTGAAGGACAAGGACACGTTCAACGCGTCCGTGCCGGCCGACGACGCGCAGTTCCTGCCGAACGTGACCAACCCGGAGCTGCCGAAGCTCATCGAGGCGATCTACAAGATCGAGGCGCCCGCCGAGCCGCGCGACGACCTCGTCGACGTGTTCCTCAAGGGCGTCAAGGACCTCAACCAGCCGCCCCATGTCACGCCCTCGGAACAACTGCGCCTCAACACCTCGATCGCACCGTCCGCCGAGCCGAAGCGCCTCGGCGTTCTCGACGGCGACAACGCGGGCTTCCCCAACGGGCGCCGGCTGACCGACGACGTGATCGACGCCGCGCTCCAGGTGGTCGAGGGCGAGCTGGTCGGCGCCGCGAACGACCTGGGCGACGCGGTCGACGCCAACGACAAGGAGTTCGGGAAGGCCTTCCCGTACGTGGCGAACCCGACGGAGGGTTCACGCGGCCCGCTCGCCGACGGCACCGGCGAGGGCAACGACGTGCGCAACCAGCTGGGCGACGCGCTGCGGCCGGCCGGCACCGACGACACGACCCTCATCGCCGCCTCCGCGGGCGCCGGGGCCGTCGGCATCCTGCTGATCGGCGGCGCCCTGACCTGGTGGCGCCGCATGCGAGGCCGGGCCTACTGACCGGCCCCACCGACCGGCGCGGTCCGCTCCCTTCCCCTCCCCCACGGCGGGCCGCGCCGCCGCACGTTCCCCGCTCCCGTCTCCCGTCTTCCGTACGTCGCTCGCACCGCTTGACCGCTTGATCGCTTGAGGAGAGGCATGGCCCCGCACAGCAACGACAGCGAACCGGACAGTGAAACGGCCGAGGCGCCCGTCCCCCCGTCCGGGACGGGAGACGCCGAAGCCGGAGTCACCGGCGCCGGTCGCCGCCTGGCCGCCATGCGGCGCTTCGCCGCGGCCGGGCGGCGTTGGCGGGGCTCGCGCTCCGTCGGGTGTGCCGCGCTACTGGCCGTGGCGCTGACCGCGGGGGCCGTCGCGGTCGACGGAGTACGGGAAGACCGGGGCGTCGTGGCGGCCGGTATGCCGCGGGGCGGGCCGGGGATGCCGAAC
Source organism: Streptomyces sp. E2N166 (assembly GCF_003671715.1). Lineage (GTDB taxonomy): Bacteria > Actinomycetota > Actinomycetes > Streptomycetales > Streptomycetaceae > Streptomyces > Streptomyces thinghirensis. Next base: position 1,481,641 of record NZ_RAIF01000006.1, read on the forward strand.
GGCGTCGGCCCGGACGCGGGTGTCCCGGCCCTGCAGGCCCGGCTCCGTTCCCAGCCGCGGGACTTCGGCGGCTGGGCCACCCTCGGGCTGGCCTACGTCGAACAGGCCCGCACCGACGGCGACCCCTCCCGCTACCCGCGGGCCGAGAAGGCCCTCAAGCGCTCCCTGGACCTGAGACCCGGCAACGACCAGGCCCTCGCCGGCCGCGCCGCCCTCGCCGCCGCCCGGCACGACTTCGCGGACGCGCTGGCGTACGCCGACCGTGCTCTGAAGTCGAACCCCTACAACGAACGCGCCCTGTGCTCCCGTATCGACGCCCTCGTCGAACTCGGCCGCTACGACGACGCGGCACGTGCCGCCGACACCGCCGACACCCGGCGGCCGGGCATCCCGGTCTTCACGCGGTACGCGTACGTCCGGGAGCTGCGCGGCGAGGTGGACACCGCACGGCGGGTGCTGGAGCAGGCCCTCGCGGGTGCCTCGGCGCCCGCCGACGTGGCGTACGTCGCCACCCAGCTGGGCCGGCTCGCCTGGAGTCAGGGGGACCACCCGGCCGCCCTCGGCCACTACGCCCGTGCCCTCGCCGCCGACGACACCCACCTGCCCGCCCTGGAGGGCCGCGCCCGGGCGAAGGCCGCGAGCGGCGACCGGGCCGGTGCGGTCCGGGACCTGGAGGCCGTCGTCGCCCGCTCCCCGCTGCCCGGCCCGCTCGTCGCGCTCGGCGAGCTGTACGAGGCGGGGGGCGAGAAGGCGAAGGCCCGCGAGCAGTACGCCCTCGTCGACGCCTGGACGGCGCTCGCCCGGTCCGGCGGCGTCAACGTCGACCTGGACACGGCCCTCGCCGCCGCCGACCACGGCGACAAGGACGCGGCCCTGCGCGCGGCCCGCGCGGAGTGGGACCGCCGCCGCACCGTGCACACCGCGGACGCCCTCGCCTGGGCGCTGCACGTGAGCGGCCGCGACGCGGAGGCGTTGCCGTACGCCCGCCGGGCCACGGCCACGGGTTACCGCAACGCCGCGTTCCTCCACCACCTGGGCGTCATCGAGCGTGCGGTGGGGCGGGACGGGGACGCCCGCCGCCATCTGACGGCGGCGCTGGAACTGAACCCGGGCTTCTCGCCCCTCGGCGCGCGCGAGGCCCGTACGGCGCTCAAGGACCTGGAGGCTGCCCGTTGAGCCCCGACCGCTCCCGCCGCCCCCGCCGTCTCCTGGCGCGCGGCGCCGCCGTCCTCACCGCGGCCTGCGCCCTCGCCCTGCTCCCCTCGGCCGGCGCGAGCGCGCACCCGCTCGGCAACTTCACCGTCAACCGCTACGACGGTCTGGTCTTCGCCCCCGGCGAGCTGCGCGTCGACCACGTCGAGGACCTCGCGGAGATCCCGGCCACCCAGGCCGGTCCCGACGTCGAACGGCTCGGCATCGCGGAGTGGGCCCGGCAGCGCTGTGCGAAGGCCGCCCGGGACAGCGGGCTCACCGTCGACGGCCGTGCGGTCGGCCTCACCGCGCAGCGCGGCCACGCGCGCGTGCGGCCCGGTCAGGCCGGGCTCGACACCCTGCGCCTGGAATGCCGGCTCACCGCGCCGCTGCCCGAGGCCGCCGAGACGACCGTCGGTTTCCGGGCCGCCGGTGCCTCGTCCGGTCCCGGCTGGCGCGAGGTCACCGCGCGCGGCGACCGTATGACGCTCACCGCGTCGGACGTGCCGACGGCATCGGTCTCGCGCGAACTGACCCGTTACCCCGAGGAGTTGCTCTCCTCCCCGGCCGACACCGCGAGCGCCTCCCTGCGCGTCCGGCCGGGCGGGCCCGCCCTGGACCGGGACCGGCAGGACGCCCCCGCCGCCTCCGTCCTGCCCCGGGGTGCCGACCGCTGGACCCGCGCCCTGGACTCCCTGGTCGCCCGGCACGACCTGACGCTCGGCTTCGCCGGCCTCGCCCTCGTCATCGCGGTCGCCCTGGGCGCGATGCACGCGCTCGCGCCGGGCCACGGCAAGACGCTGATGGCCGCGACGGCCGCCGCCCGGGGAGGCGGCGCCCGGCTGAAGGACGTCCTGCCGATGGCCGCCTCGGTGACGGTCACGCACACCCTGGGCGTGGTCGCCCTCGGGCTCCTGGTCACCGCGGGCTCGGCGGCCGCGCCCTCGGTCGTCGCCTGGCTCGGCATCGCCAGCGGTGTCCTGGTGACCCTGGCGGGCGCGAGCCTCGTGCGCCGGGCACTTCGCAACCGGGGACACGCGCCCGCCGATTCCGACCGCCACCGCCAAGACCACCGTCACCGTCACGACCATGGCGACGACCACGACCACGACCACGGTCACAGTCACGACCACGACCACGACCACGACCACAGCCACAGTCACGGCTCCCGCACCCACACCCACCCCGCCTCCCCCACTCTCCGCGGCACGGTCCTCCTCGGACTCGCCGGCGGACTCGTGCCCAGTCCGTCCGCCGTGGTGGTGCTCGTCGGCGCGGCGGCCCTCGGCCAGGCCTGGTTCGGCCTCCTCCTCGTGCTCGCGTACGGCGTCGGGCTCGCCCTCACCCTCACCGCGGCCGGCGTCGCGGTCGTGCGGCTCGGCGGCGGCGCGGGCCGCCTGCTGCGCCGGCGTCCCCGGTGGACGTCGGGCCCGCTGGCCGGGCTGGTGCGCCGGGCCACTCCTCTCGGGTCGGCGTTCGTGGTGGTGGTCCTAGGGGCCGGATTGGTGTTCAGGGGGGCCGCATCCGCCCTCGGCTGAGCTACTTTTGGGATGTATGCGGGAGTGATCCGGGCCCGTTCCGGGGAATGTCCGCGCGAGACTCATAGGGGGCGCCGGTGTCCGGAGAACCCGGCGGTGAGCGCGTGATCGACGGCCGCTACCGCCTCCTGTCCCCCCTCGGCGAGGGCGGCATGGGCACGGTGTGGCGCGCCCGCGACGAGGTGCTGCACCGCGAGGTCGCCGTCAAGGAGGTGCGCGCCCCCGCCGGGCTGCCGGAGACCGATGTGCGCCGGATGTACACGCGGCTGGAGCGCGAGGCGTGGGCCGCCGCCCGGGTCGCCCACCACAACGTGGTCACGGTGTACGACGTGGCCACCGACGGCGGCCGGCCCTGGATCGTGATGGAGCTGGTCCGCGGGCTGTCGCTGGCCGACCTGCTGGAGGCCGAGGGCCCGCTGGAACCGCCGAGGGCCGCACGGATCGGTGCCGAGGTGCTGGCCGCGCTGCGGGCCGCGCACGGGGCGGGGGTGCTGCACCGGGACGTGAAACCGGCCAACGTGCTGCTGTCGAACGACGGCCGGGTGGTGCTCACCGACTTCGGGATCGCCATGGTCGAGGGGAGTTCGGCGCTGACCATGACCGGCGAGGTCATCGGGTCGCCCGAGTTCCTCGCTCCGGAACGGGCGCTGGGCCGCACGCCCGGTCCCGAGTCCGACCTCTGGTCGCTGGGCGTGCTGCTCTACGCGGCGGTCGAGGGCGCCTCGCCCTTCCGTCAGGACACCCCGCTGAGCACCCTGCGGGCGATCGTCGACGAGGAGTTGCCGCCGCCGCACCGGGCCGGTGCGCTCGCGCCCGTCATCGAGGGCCTGCTGCGCAAGGACCCGGCGGAACGGCTCCCGGCCGAGCGCGCCGAGCGGGAGCTGCGGATCCTGGGCGCCGGGGGCGGCGCGCCGCCCCCGGACACGGTGCCGGCCGGCGCTCACGCCCCGACCGTCGCGGCCCGTCCGGAAC
>NZ_RAIF01000006.1:1485497-1492415 GCF_003671715.1 Streptomyces sp. E2N166
CCGCCTCGCCCGCGGGCCGGGGCCGGCGCGCGCGGGCGGTGCTGGTCCTGGGGCTGGCGGTGCTCGCGCTCGCACTGGCCGGACTGACGTACGCGCTGCTGAACCGCTCGGACGGCGGTGGCGGTACGGAGGGTTCGGGCGGGAGCCAGGATCCAGGGGCGAGTCCGGCCGCGCCGAGCCGGACGGAGTCGAGTGAGGAGCCGAGCCCGTCGGCCTCCTCCGGCAGCCACAGCACGGAGAGCGGTCCCGCACCGCAGTCGGTGAAGGTCTCCGTGGCGGGCTCGCACACCGAGTACTCGGGGGTCTGTCCTCCGCCGCACGACCGGGCGCCCGCGTTCACGGCGACGTTCACGGTGGGGCGGCTGCCCGCGCAACTCGGCTACCGCTGGGTGACGGAGGACGGCGCGGTCTCCGACCCGGGGTGGAAGACGTTGTCCTTCCCCGCGGGAGGTGACCGCTCGCGGCAGGACAGGGTCGTCGTGACGACCAACGACGACAGCGGCACGTTCGAGAGTGCCGTCCGCGTGGAGGTGCGGTCTCCGGTGGAGGCCACGTCGAACTCGGTGGCGTTCTCCGTGGCCTGTGGGACGGGGACGGGGACGGAGCCGGAGGGGGAGACCCCCACGGGCGGGGCCTCCCCCTCCTCTTCTCCTTCTCCTTCCGCTTCCGGTCAGGCGGCGCCGTTGAGGACCGGCAGGTAGCCGCCGGAGTGACCGGCCGCGGTCGGGTGGTACGACTCACCGATGTTGAGCCAGTTCACACTGTGCAGCCAGGAACTGCCGGAGCAGATCTCGTGGCCGGTGAAGGTGGGACGTACGTCGCCGAAGGTGAAGCCGTGGTCGGCGGCGCGCTTGGCGATGGCGGTGTTGAGGTGGTCGGAGGCGTCGTTGATCGCCTTCCGCTTGGTCTCGGAGAGGCCGATGCAGGAGGCGCCGAGATGGTAGAAGCGCGGATAGCCGATGACGACGACGTGGGCGCTGGGCGCCTTGCCGCGGATGGCCGAGTAGACGCTGTCGAGGTTGCCGGGGAGCGTCGAGTCGACGTACGCCTTCGCGGTGGCGATCCGCGACAGGCAGGAGCTGTCGGACTGGAGCACACACGTCATCATGACGTCGGCGAAGCCGGCGTCGTTGCCGCCGACGCTGATCGAGACCAGGCCGGTGGCGGAGCTGAGCGGGCCGAGCTGTCCGGCGAGAACATCACCCGTACGGGCGCCGGAACAGGCGGTGAAGTCGAACGACGAGGGTGAGTTGGCTGCGGCCCACAGGTACGGATGGGCCTTCGTGCTGCGCTTGCAGTCGCCGCTGGAGCCGATGTAGCTGCCCGCTCCGACCCCGGAGGAGTAGGAGTCGCCGAGCGCCACATAGCCCTCGGCTGCGGCGGGTTGGGCCGCCTGAGCGGTCGCGGCCCCGGTGAGGGCGGCGCCGGCGGCGAGGAGGAGTGAACTCAGGAAGCCGACAAGTCGGGGACGTCTCATGGAACCTCCTTTAGCAGGATCTCCGCTACAACCGTGGTAGCGGCTACGCGCGTCGACAGGAAGTGTCCATGCCAAGAAATGGCTGACAGTCATTCAATGTCGGACGAAAGTCAGCGCGAACACCAGTGCGCCCTTGACGCTCTCCTGCGGGCTGCGCCACATTGAGGCCCGGCATCTTGGGCTTCGGGGGGCAAAGCGGAACGGTCCGGGGGACCGGCACCGGGTGAAAATGCCCCGCAAGAAGAACGGATGACGGCAAACCAACAAAAACGTGAGACCTGGTTCCAGGTCTTGCCATACGGGTTCAATCGTCAATACCGTCATACATCTCCCGCATCGGTACGTCGGCAAGCGGCTCAGGGGAGGGCTCGAGGCCGCGGCGGACCGGGGCGGGACGCGCGGTAGGGGGGTGCCGTGCTCGGTGACCGCATCGGTGACCGGGCCGTGCCGCGCAGTCGGCTGCCGTTTCTTTCCGGCGTCGACAGGCTTTGCCAGCTCACCTGGCACGCACGGAGATCCATGCCGTCGCGCCGTGGGTGATAACCCCCCTTTCGAACCGGATACAGAGCCGGACCGCCCCTGGGGCGGGCGGTCCGCCGGACGAGAGGGAACAGACTCATGAGCTCAGTCCTGCAGCCGGCGTCGACGGGCAACGATCCGTCGTCCGATCAGACATCCGATCCGTCACCGGCCGAGAAGTACCGGCCCGTCTCCTCGCATCTGGCGATAGCTCCGCCGGTGAGCGTGGTGATACCCGCCATGAACGAGGCGGAGAACCTTCCCTACGTCTTCAAGACACTGCCCGACTGGATCCACGAGGTCGTCCTCGTGGACGGCAACTCCACCGACAACACCGTCGAGGTCGCCCGGGAGCTGTGGCCGGACGTCAAGGTCGTCGAGCAGCGCGGCAAGGGCAAGGGGGACGCGCTGATCACCGGCTTCAAGGCGTGCACCGGCGACATCATCGTGATGGTCGACGCCGACGGTTCGGCCGACGGCCAGGAGATCGTGTCATACGTCTCCGCGCTCGTCTCCGGCGCCGACTTCGCCAAGGGCTCCCGCTTCGCCAACGGCGGCGGCACCGACGACATGACCTTCATCCGCAAGCTCGGCAACCGCGCCCTGTGCGCGGTGGTCAACCGGAAGTTCGGCGCCCGCTACACCGACCTCTGCTACGGCTACAACGCCTTCTGGCGGCACTGCCTGGACAAGATCGACCTCGACTGCACCGGCTTCGAGGTGGAGACCCTGATGAACATCCGGGTCGTCAAGGCCGGCCTGAAGGTGCAGGAGATACCCAGCCACGAGTACCTGCGCATCCACGGCGTCAGCAACCTGCGCGCCGTGCGGGACGGGCTGCGCGTGCTCAGAGTCATCCTCGACGAACGCTCCAACCGGCGCGCGCTGCGCAGCCGTACGCACGCGCCGACGCTCGCCTCGGTCGGCTCGCCCGCCCCCGTCGCCCCCGTCGCCCCCGTCGTTCCGGTCCGAAGGAAGGCGTCTTGAGCGGTACCGACGCCCCCCTCACGATCTCCGTCGTGATCTGCGTCTACACCGAGGACCGCTGGGAGGACATCCTCGCGGCGGTCTCCTCGGTGCGGGCGCAGTCCCACCCGGCCCGGGAGACGCTGCTGGTCGTCGACCACAACGAAGCGCTCCGGGACCGGCTGCTGAAGGAGTACAAGGAGACGCGGGACGTGCGGGTGCTCGCCAACGCGGGCCCCCGCGGCCTGTCCGCCGGACGCAACACCGGCATCGCCGCCTCGCGCGGGGAGGTGATCGCCTTCCTCGACGACGACGCCGTGGCCGAGCGCGACTGGCTGAGGCACTTCGCCGAGGGGTACGCCGACCCGGCGATCCTCGCCGTCGGCGGGCGCACGGTGCCGGTCTGGGCGTCGGGGCGCCGGCCCGACTGGTTCCCGGAGGAGTTCGACTGGGTGGTGGGCTGCACGTACCGGGGCCTGCCGCCCGGCCGGGTCCGGGTGCGCAACGTGCTGGGCGGCAACGCCTCCTTCCGGCGCGAGGCGTTCGACGCGGCGGGCGGCTTCGCCACCGGCATCGGACGCGACGGCGACAGGCGCCCGCTGGGCTGCGAGGAGACCGAGCTGTGCATCCGGCTCACCCGCGCCCGGCCCGACGCGGTGCTGCTGATCGACGACCGGGCGGTGATCCACCACCGGGTGCCCGAGATACGCGAGCACTTCGGCTACTTCCGCACCCGCGCCTACGCCGAGGGCCTGTCCAAGGCCCTGGTGGCGCGCAGCGTCGGCGCCGGCAAGGGCCTGGAGTCCGAACGCCGGTACGCCACCCGGGTCCTGCCGGCCGGTGTGGTGCGCGGACTGCGCGACGCCGTGCTGGCCCGGCCGGGCGGCGCGGGACGGGCGGGCGCGATCGTCGCCGGGGTGCTCACGGCGGCGGGCGGCTACGTGGTGGGGAGCGTACGGGCGCGGCGCGGCGCGGCGACGTTCTCCGTGGCGCCGGTCGAGGGGGGCGCGCATGGCTGAGGAGTACGACGCGCGCGTGCCGATCCTCATGTACCACGCGGTCGCGGCCGACCCGAACGACGCGACCCGGGTCCTGTCGGTGACCCCGGAGGCGTTCGCCGAGCAGATGACGGCGATCGCCGACCGGGGCATCACCCCGGTCGGCACCGCGGAGCTGGCCGCCGCATGGCGCTCCGGCCGGCCGCTGCCGAAACGGCCCGTCCTCATCACCTTCGACGACGGCTACGAGGGGGTGCACCGACACGCCCTCCCCGCCCTCGCCAAGCACGGCTACCCGGCCACCCTGTTCGTCACGACCGGCTGGCTGCGCGGCCCGTACGACACCGGGGGCGCCCTGGACACCATGCTCGACTGGAACCAGGTCCGCGAACTGGCCGCCGGCGGCGTGGAGATCGGCGGGCACAGCCACACCCACCCGCAGCTCGACCAACTCGACGAGCGGCGGTTGCGGTTCGAGCTGATCCACTGCAAGGAGATCGTCGCCGACCAACTGGGCCCCGTACCGGCCTCGTTCGCCTACCCCTACGGGTACTCCGACCGCCGGGTGCGGCGGGCGGTGCGCGAGACGGGGTACGCGCAGGCGCTCGCCGTCGGCAACGGCCTGGCGCGCCGCGCTCAGGGGCCGTACGCCCTGCGCCGGGTCACCGTACGCAGGAGCACGGGGCCCGAAGAGTTCGCCCGGCTGGTCGAGGGCCGCGCGATCGCCCGCACCTTCGCCCGGGACCGGGCCCTCACCAAGGGGTACGCCGTACTCCGCAGGACACGGCAGGCGCGGGGGCGGGTGTCGGGGGCCGGTGCCTGAACCGCCGGCCGCCCAGTCGTCGATCGCCGCGTGCCGTCCTTGCCGCGTGTGCCCGGGAAACCGGGTGCACGCGGCGGCGGTGTGCCGGATCATGGCGGCATGTCCGTCAACCCGCACGAGGCCCTGCCGATCCGGCTCAACGTCGACGACAGCGACTCCCCGTCCGATGTCGTCGACGCGCTGTTCCTCGGCCGTTTCGCCACGGGCGAGCAGCCGTACTCGCACGCGGCGAACATCGACCGCGTACGGTCCGGTGCGACGCTGCTGCCACCCGGCGCGCGCGTGCTCCGGATCGCCCGCGACGACGACCGCAGCGCGACGCTGGCGGAGGGCGACGGCTGGACGCTGCTGATCTCGCGCTGGAACCGGGGCGCCGACGTCACGGTGACGGCGACCAGCGCCGACCTGGCCGAGAAGGTGCTCGGCGACGCGACGGACGGCGCGGCGGACGAGCCCGAGCCGCAGCCGGAGAACGTGACGATGGGCTTCTGGTACGTCTCCCCGCGGCGCGGCCCGCACCGCACCACCCGGCAGATCTCCGCGGGCACCTGGGACGAGGTCCGGGCCAACTACACGGCGCCGGTCGCGGACGCCATGGACGGCCTGATGAAGACGACCCCCGAGGACATCGCGGGCCGGCTGCTGCTCCTGCACGGGCCGCCCGGCACCGGCAAGACGTCGGCGCTGCGCACGCTCGCCCGGTCCTGGCGGGACTGGTGCCAGGTGGACTGCGTCCTCGACCCCGAGCGCCTCTTCTCCGACGTGGGCTACCTGATGGACATCGCCATCGGCGAGGAGGACTCGGCGGGCAAGGGCCGCTGGCGGCTGCTGTTGCTGGAGGACTGCGACGAACTCATCCGCGGCGAGGCCAAGCACACGGCGGGCCAGGCGCTCTCCCGTCTGCTGAACCTCACGGACGGGCTGCTCGGCCAGGGCCGCAACGTCCTGGTCGGCGTCACCACCAACGAGGACCTGGAACGCCTGCACCCCGCTGTCGTCCGCCCCGGCCGCTGCCTGGCCCGCATCGAGGTCGGCCCGCTGACCCGCCGGGAGGCGGTGGACTGGCTCGGCACCGAGGAGGGGGTGAGCCGCCAGGGCGCGACGCTGGCGGAGCTGTACGCGCTGCGCCGGGGCACCTCTCCGACCTCGCTGCCGGAGCCGCGGGACGGCGCGGAGGCCGGACTGTACCTGTAGGGGGCGGTCGGGTGATTTGATGGGGGTATGACCCTGTTCGTCGGCACGTCGGGCTGGCAGTACCGGGACTGGCGGGACGTCCTGTACCCGCCCGGCCTGCCCGTCCGGCTGTGGCTGGAGCGGTACGCGGCCGGCTTCGCGACGGTCGAGATCAACAACGCGTTCTACCGGCTGCCGTCGCGGGAGACTTTCGAGGCGTGGCGGGACCGGGTACCTGCGGACTTCGTGGTCGCGGTGAAGGCGAGCCGCTACCTCACCCACATCAGGCGGCTGCGGGACCCCGAGGAGCCGGTCGACCGCCTGATGAGCCACGCGGCCGGCCTGGGCGACCGCCTCGGCCCGGTTTTGCTGCAACTCCCGCCGACCCTGCGCGGCGACGCGGCCCTCCTGGACGCCTGCCTCGCCCGTTTCCCGCCCGGCACCCGGGTCGCGGTGGAACCCCGCCACGAGTCCTGGTGGACACCCGAGGTGCGGGACGTCCTCACGGCGCGGGGCGCCGCACTGTGCTGGGCCGATGTCCGGGCCCGCCCGGCCGCCCCGCTGTGGCGCACCACCGACTGGGGCTACGTCCGCTTCCACCAGGGGCGAGCCGCGTCCTGGCCGCACTACGGCCGCCGGTCCCTGGCCACCTGGATCGACCGCGTCGCGAACACCTGGCCGGACGACCACGACGTCTACGCGTACTTCAACAACGACCCGAACGCGGCAGCGGTCCGCGACGCGACGGCGTTCGCCGGGCTGGCGCAAGCAGCGCGACTGACGGTCACCCGCACGCCCCAGGGGGCGCTGGGCTGAGACATCGTGCGGCTCCGCCGCGCGGACGCGACAGACCACGACGCACCCGCGCCCACACCCGCACCCACGCCCGGGCACCGGCCCGCACCACAGTGGCGCTCAACCCCCGTAGGCCGCCCGCAGGGCATCCCGCACCGCGCCCAGCG
>NZ_RAIF01000006.1:1492614-1507639 GCF_003671715.1 Streptomyces sp. E2N166
CCGTGCCCGCGCGGCATACTCCTGCGCGGCGGACGCCAACTCCCGCTCGGCGGCCGAGCCCGCGGCAGCGACGAACGTCCCGTTGCGCCCCCTCGTCTCGATCACCCCGTCCCCCTCCAGCGCCCGGTACGCCTTGGCTACCGTGTTCGCGGCGAGCCCCAGGGACTCCGCGAGCCCACGCACGGTCGGCAGCCGGTACCCGACCGGCAGCGCCCCCGACCGCGCCTGTTCGGAGATCTGCGCGCGCACCTGCTCGTAGGGCGGGGCACCGTCGTCGATGTAGATCTTCAAGGTCACGCGGCGATTGTCCCGCATCCCCCGGAAAATGAGAGGCATCCGACCGACCGCCCGCCGTAGCGTGCGCTCACATGACCGTTCTTGTGCGCGACCTGCGTTCCGACGATCCGGCCGACGTCGCGGCCTTCGCCCGTGTCCGGCACGTCGCCCTGCCGTTCATCCTGTGGACGCCCGAGGCCGTCGTCCACCAGCTCGTCCACACCCACCCGGACGCCCGGAGCCGGTGCCTCGTGGCGGAGGAGGACGGCGAGATGATCGGCACGGCGCAGATCGGACTGGTCCACGACAGCCCCGAGCCCGGCCAGGCCTTCCTCAACATCTACGTCCACCCGGACAGGGTCGGGCGCGGGGCCGGCGGACTGCTGGTGCGTACGGCCGAGGAGTACCTGGCCACCGAGGGGGCGACGAAGCTGTTCGCCTGGGTGCTGGACGAGCCCGGCAACCTGGCCTTCGCCGAGCGGCACGGCTACGAGCGTCGGCGCTCCGCCCACTTCCTCCGCTTCGACCTGGCGAACGGCACGCTCCCGCCCCTGCCGTCCCCTCCCCCGGGCGTCGAACTGCGCACCGCCGCCGACTTCGCCGACGACCCCCGACCGGTGTTCGAGCTGGACGCGGAGACACTGGAGGACGAACCGAGCGATGTCGACGTCGAGTTCACGGACTACGAGGCCTGGCTCGCGGAGGCCTGGCGGCACCCGCTGCTGAACCGTGAACTGACCACGGTCGCGGTCGTCGAGGGCCGCCCCGTCGCCTTCAGCGTCGCCTACACCGACGGCGGCACCCGCTATTCGACCGCGATGACCGGCACGGTCCGTGCCCACCGCGGCCGGGGCCTCGCCAAGCTCACCAAGGCCCACTCCCTGCACCGGGCCCGCGCCGCCGGCTACACGGAGGCGCTCACCGGCAACGACACCGGCAACGCTCCGATGCTCGCCATCAACAAGTGGCTCGGGTACGAGGTCTGCGGCACGGAGGTGCGCCATGTCCGCGAACTCGGCTGAGTCGCCGACCGGGGTGGACGTCGTCCTGGTCAAGGCGGGCCGTACGAAAATCCGGTACGCGAGCGAGTTGCTGCACGACGACGGCACCCGCCTGGCGGTCCGCGCTCCCTGGGCCGGTGCCGGCGTCCGCGACTTCGGCTTCGTTCGCTTCGAGGCGGGCGACGTCTTCACCGAGTACTACTGGCGCGACCGGTGGTACTCGGTGAAAGAGGTCCGGACGGCGGTCGGCCTGCTCAAGGGCTGGTACTGCGACATCACCCGTCCCGCCGTACTGACCGGTGCGGAGCTGGTCGTGGAGGACCTCGACCTGGACCTGTGGCGCTCCGCGGACGGCACGGACGTACTGCGGCTGGACGAGGACGAGTTCGCCGAGAGCGGTCTGGCGGAGCGGGACCCCGCGGCCGCGTCCGCCGCCGTGGCCGCGCTGGACGAACTGGAGCGACTGGCCCGCGGAAGCGGATTCACGAACTTGCTGGTCTAGGGGACAGGAGGACCAGGGCCTGGCTCACTCGGGCATCGCGACCACCGCGTACCGCTCGTCCGCCACCTCTCTCCCCCACAGCGACGGGTCGTCCGACAGCCGCTCCACGCGCACCTCGCCGGCGAGCGGCGCGAGGAGGGAGGTGAGCCGGTCGGCAGCCATGCCGACCGGGGCGACGGACCCCCACACGCCCTCGACCAGGACCAGCCGCCCACCGGGACGCAGCAACTCCCGCCAGTGCCGCAGGACCCTGCCGGGGTCGGGCAGCGTCCACAGCACGTGCCGGACCAGCACGGTGTCGAAGCGCTGCTCGCCCACCGGCGGTGCCGCCGCGTCACCGGTGAGGAACACCGCGTCACGGCCGGCGAGTTTGGCTCTGGCCAGCGCCACCATCGCCGGGGACAGGTCGACGCCGGTGACGCGGTGTCCCTGTTCGGCCGCGAGGAGCGACAGGCTGCCGGTGCCGCACCCCAGGTCGAGGACGTCGCCGGGCCGCGCGGGCAGCCAGGACGCCAGCCGGACCGCCCAGGCCCGGCGCACGTCCGCGTCGCGCAGACCGTGGTCCGGCTCGTCGTCGAAGGCGGCGGCCTCCGCGTCCCAGTCGATACCCGGCGCGGTCGTCCCGTCACTCTTGTTCGCCATGCCGCCAAGAGTGACACCCGCCACTGACAACTGGATCAGGACGCCGGATCGTGACAACCGCCACTGACAGGCGTGCATCGATGAGTAAGTCTCGGGGAAAGGGTCTACCTCCGTGAGAACGCGGAACCCGGTGGATCCGTAAGGAGGCAGCCATGCGCCGTCTGACCGTGCAGAAGCCCCTGAAGAAGACCGACGCCCGCCGAGTCCGCGAGGAGGCCGACGAGCGCCCTTCGGGACGCCCGGAGGTCCGCAAGGACATCGCGCGCACGTGGTGGCCGGACAACTGACCGGGCCGGTCACGTCATGAGACGCGTCAGAGCAGCCGCTTACGGTAGTGGACGCGGTCGTAGGGCCCGTCCACTCGGCGTTCCACGACCTCGTACCCGTATTTCGGGTAGATCTCCTGGTTCTCCCACATCAACGCGTTCGTGTAGAGCCTGACCTCGGACAGGCCCAGCGCACGCGCGCGTGCGTCCACGAACCGCAGCAGCCGCCGCCCCACGCCCCTGCCGTGCGCGTCGGGGCGGACGGCGACGCTGTCGAGGAAGAGGTGGTCGGGGAACGCCTCCAGGACCACGAGGCCCACTGGGCCCGCCAGACCCGCTGCGGGCTCGCCCGCGGCTTCCGCGACGAACACCTTCCCCGCGGCCACGTTCGCCGCGTGATCGGCCTCCATCGGCTGCGGCATCACCCCGATGCGTTCGGCGTAGGGGCGGTACGCGGCGTCGGTGACCGCCTTCACCGCCGGTAGGTCGGCGGCCGTCGCCGGCCGGATCCGCTCGTCTGTCATGGCTCGAACGGTAGCTACCTCAGCGCAGCCTGAGCACTCCCTTAACGCGACCATAAGGATCTCCATCACCCGCCGCCAGCAGGCGATTCCACGGTTTCTTGGGGCTAGTTTGCTGATCACCCCCACGGGTTCACGGCCCAAGTCCCACGTCCCCAGTGACCGTTCGAGGAGTTCCCCATGCCCGCACCGTCCGCGTCCCGCAAGGTCGCCGCCGTCGCCGTCGCCGGCCTCGCCGCCCCGCTCGCCCTGACCACGCTTGCCGCCGCTCCCGCGGCCGCGCACGGTTCGATGGGCGACCCGGTCAGCCGGGTGTCGCAGTGTCACGCCGAGGGGCCGGAGAGCCCGAAGTCGGACGCGTGCAAGGCGGCGGTCGCGGCGGGCGGCACGCAGGCGCTCTACGACTGGAACGGCATCCGCATCGGCAACGCCGCCGGGAAGCACCAGGAGCTGATCCCGGACGGCAAGCTGTGCAGCGCCAACGACCCGGCCTTCAAGGGGATGGACCTGGCCCGCGCCGACTGGCCCGCGACCAGCGTGAGCAGCGGCTCGTACACCTTCAAGTACCGCGTGACGGCCCCGCACAAGGGCACCTTCAAGGTGTACGTCACCAAGCCCGGTTACGACCCGGCCAAGCCGCTGGGCTGGGGCGACCTGGATCTGTCCGCACCGGTCGCCACGGTCACCGACCCGGCCGCCTCCGGCGGTTTCTACACCTTCTCCGGGACCCTCCCCGAGCGTTCCGGCAAGCACCTGCTGTACGCGGTGTGGCAGCGTTCGGACAGCCCGGAGGCGTTCTACTCCTGCTCCGACATCTCCTTCGGCGGCGACAACGGCGCCGCCGGGAGCGGCGACTCCGCGAAGGGCGACTCCGCGGGCGGTGCCGCCCCGGCCCCGGCCGCCTCCGCTCCGTCCGAGGAGCAGATCGCGGCCGCGGCCGACAAGTCGACGATCGAGCACAACGGCCACGGTGACCAGGACGCCGGGACGACGACGGACCCGACGGACCCGGCCGCCCCGGACGAGGCGTCGGACGAGGCGTCCGGCGGGACCCCGGAGGACGCCGCGACGCCGGCCGCCGGTGGCGAGCCCAACCAGGTCAAGGCCGCCGGCGCGGGCACCGAGAACCTCGCCGAGACCGGCGGCGACAGCACCACGCCCTACATCGCCGTCGGTGGCGCCGCCGCCCTGGCAGCCGGTGCGGCCGTGCTGTTCGCGTCGGTCCGCCGGCGGGCCACGACCGGGGGCCGGCACAGCGGCTGACCCAGGACACGGGGGAACGCGGGGCCTGTCCGGCGGCTCAGACCGGACAGGCCCCGCTCGGCGCGCCGTGCGCCTCGCCAGCCGGAGTCAGCCTGAGTCAGTCGATGTGGGTCGATGCGAGTCGAAGTGGGTCGAAGACCGCGGGCGGTGGGTGCTCACCAGGCGGGGCGCACCGGGCCGTTGGGCGCTACACGCACCAGACGGTCGCGCAGCGCCTGCACCTCGCCCTCACCCAGCACGTCGACCCACGCTCGCACGGCCTCCGCCGCCGCCTCCTCCGCGGCCCGCGTGCAGGCCCGGCCCGACTCGGTCAGCACGACCAGCCGGGCCCGCGCGTCGGCGGGGTGCGGCCGGCGTTCGGCGTACCCCTTGCGGACCAGTTCGTCGACGAGCTGGCTGGCGGCCTGCTTGGTCATCCCGAGATGCGCGGCGAGGTCGGTGACCGTCGCGCCGTCCGGGGCAAGCCGGGCGAAGGCGAAGCCGTGCGCGGGCCGCAGCCCTTCGAAGCCACGGGCGACGACACCCTCGTGGATGCGCTGCGTGAGCCCGCCCGCGGCGGCGAGCACGGCGGCGGACAGGGCCATGGCGTCGGAGTTCTGCACGTGGGCATTGAAACACCCTTGACTCATTGGTCAAGCAGCTTGACCATAGAGGCCGACAAGGCAGTCAAGCCACTTGACCAATATCCCTCGCCGGCAGGAGTCCGCCATGCCCGTCGTCCGCTCGTCCGAAGCCGTGACCCACGAGATCCACGGCGCCCGTTTCGTCTCGTACGCCACCCCGCGCAGCGGCAGCAAGGAGCTGTGCGCCTGGCGGGGCGAGATCCCGGCGGGTACGAGGGCGCCCGCGCACACCGTCAACCGGGAGGAGATCTTTCACCTGCTCACCGGCGAACTGCTGATCACCCTCGACGGCCGCACCGAGCGCGTCACCGCGGGCGACACGGTGATCATCAACCCGGGGGCGACCCTCGCCGTCGAGAACCCCACCGACCGGACCGCGACGTCCTGGGTCACCACCTCCGTCGGCCTGGAGGCGGAACTGGCCGACGGCACCCGGATCACTCCCCCGTGGGCCAACTGACCCGCGGGGGCCTCACGCCGCCAGCGACCCCGGCATCACCGCCCTCGGCCCGAACTTCGCCCGCGCGCGGTCCGCGACCTCCTCGATCCGGCGGACCTTCTCGTCCACGGGGTCGAAGGTGAGCTGGTGGGAGGCCTGCTCGGCGGAGGCCAGACCTTCGGCGCGCAGGGCGATCGAGCGGACCCGGGCGCGCTGGAGACCGAGCGCCTCGTACATGTCGTACGCGGCCCGCGTCAGCGCCGCCGAGTGCGCGGTCGGCTCCTTCAGGGTGCGGCCGCGGGTCGTGGCGGAGCGGTCGGCGTAGCGCACGGTGAGGGTGAGGGAGCGGCACACCTTGTCCACGGCGCGCAACCGGGCGCCCAGCTCCTCGGTGGCCGAGAGCAGGGCACGGCGGTGCCGGTCGGGGTCCAGTTCGTCGCGGTCGAAGGGACGGTCGGCGGCCAGTGAGCGAGAGACGCCGTTGGGTACGACCCGGCCGCGGTCGACGCCGTTCGCCTTCTCGTGCAGCTCGCGGCCGGCCTTCGCGCCGACCAGACGCTGGAGTGTGGACAGGGGCGCGGCGGCGACCCGGCCGAGGGTGTCGAGGCCGTACTCGCACAGCGTGCGGGCGGTCGCGGTGCCGACGCCGGGCAGCGCGGCGACGGGCTTCCCGGCGAGGAACTCCGCCACCGCGCCCTCCGGTACCGCGCGGGTCAGCCCGGGTCGGGCGTCCCGCAGCGCCATGCGGGCCGGCATCGGGCTCGGCCCGGCGCCGATCACGCAGTCGACGCCGTACAGCGCGAGGGCGCGGACGCGGATCACCGAGGCCAGTTCCACGGCGTCGCGCCCGAAGTACCGCTCGGCGCCCCGCAGATCGGCCAGCGCCCCGTCCGGCGGCAGCGCCTCGACGACCGGCGTGAACTCCTCCAGCAACCCGAGCAGTTCGGGCAGGGCGGCCTCGTACATCGGCGGCAGCTGGAAACGTACGCAGAGAATGGTCATCCCGCACTCCCCGGACTCTGGTGCCACAACTTCCTTCCCACCGCGGGCCCTTCGCCCGCGGGGCGCAGATCGGCCCATGGATGCATCTCGTACCCCGTGGGCATGCGGATGCGCCGTTGTTCCATCGGGTCCTGGGCCGCGGAACCCGTCGGCGCCGGCCGCCCGTCCGAACCGGCGAGGCGTCTGCGCGCCGGGCCGCCCTCGGGATCGCCGTCCTGGCTTCCGTCCGTACCGGCCAGCCTGGCCGCGACGCCCTCCAGCCCCTCCTCCCGGCGCACCTCCAGGAGGTCGGCGAGGTTCCAGGCGGCGGAGCCCACGACGCTGAGGCTGCGCGGGCCGCGCCGCTGCACCACTCCGCGCACCAGCAGCAGCCAGGAGTGGAAGACGGTGTGCGCGCAGGCGTCGTGCGAGTCGTCGAAGAAGGCGAGGTCGACCAGGCCGGTCCCGTCGTCGAGGGTGGAGAAGATGACCCGGCGGCCGGAGCGGATCGGCGGTGTCTGGGTGGCCGCCTTGGCGCCCGCGACCAGCACCGCCTCCCCGTGCCGGGCCTCGCGCAGCCGCTTGGCCGACATGACGCCCAGCTCGTTCAGGAAGGTGCGGTGGTCGTCCATCAGGTTGCGCGAGGCGTCCATGGAGAGCACGCCCAGCTCGGCGCTGAGTTTCTCCGCCGAGGTGAGGTCGGGCAGCCCGGCGGAGGCGGTCCTGCGTCCGCCGGACAGGGGGAGCTGGTCGCCGCGTCCGGCGCGGGCGCCGCGGTGCAGCTCGGTCAGGTGCAGTTGCAGGTCGCGGCGGTTGGCGCCGAACGCGTCCAGCGCGCCGACCTGGGCGAGCCGTCCGGCCAGCGGCCTGCTGGGGCGGGCCCGTTCCCAGAAGTCGAGCAGGGAGGCGTACGGCTGCCCCTCGGCGATCCGCTCCGCCTCTGCCTCACTGATGCCGTGCACGTCCAGGAGGGCGAGACGGAGCCCCCACACCTTCGCCCGACGCGGGGATTCAGACACCAGTTCGATCCTGTGTGCGACCCCCGACTTGTTCACGTCCAACGGCAGGATCGGCACCCCGCGCCGCCGCGCGTCCGCCAGCAGCAGCCGCTTGGGATACATGCCCGGGTCGTGCGTGAGCAGACCGGCGTAGAAGGCGGCCGGGTGATGGGCCTTCAGCCACGCCGACTGGTACGTCGGCACGGCGAAGGCGACGGCGTGCGCCTTGCAGAAGCCGTACGAGCCGAAGGCCTCGACGATCTCCCAGGTCCGCTGAATCGTTTCCGCGTCGTACCCGTTCGCCGTCGCGTGCTGCGCGAACCACACCTTGATCCGCCCCTGCGACTCCGGGTCGGACAGCCCGCGCCGCACCCGGTCCGCCTCGCCGCGTCCGCAGCCGGTCATGATGTCCACGATGTCGATGATCTGCTCGTGGAAGACGACGACTCCGTACGTGCCTTTCAGGGGCTCCGACAGGTCCTCGTGCGGGTAGCGCACCGGCGCCCGCCCGTGCCGGGCCTCGATGAACGGCCGCACCATGTCGGCGGCGACCGGACCCGGCCTGAAGAGCGAGATGTCGACGACGAGATCGTGGAAGGTGGCCGGCTGGAGCCTCCCGACCAGGTCCCGCTGCCCCGGCGACTCGATCTGGAAACAGCCCAGCGTCTCGGCGGAGCGGATCATCCGGTACGTCGCCGGATCGCCGTCCGGCACCGCGTCCAGGTCGACCTCGGTGCCCGCCGCCCGCTTCACCTCGGCGACCGCGTGCGCCATCGCCGACTGCATCCGCACGCCGAGCACGTCCAGCTTGAGCAGCCCGAGGTCCTCGACGTCGTCCTTGTCGAACTGCGCCATGGGGAAGCCCTCGCCGCTGGTCGGCATGACCGGCGTACGGGAGAGCAGGGAGGCGTCGGAGAGCAGCACTCCGCAGGGGTGCATGGCGACCCCGCGCGGGAGGGCGTCGAGGCCCTCCACCAGCTCCCAGAGCCTGCCGTACCGCTCCTTCTCCCCCGCCAGTTCCTTGAGTTCGGGCAGTTCCTCCAGGGCCGCGCGGGCGTCGCGGGCGCGGATGTGCGGGAAGGACTTGGCGACGCGGTCGATCTCGGCCGGGTCCATGGACAGGGCGGCGCCGACGTCCCGGATGGCGTGGCGCACCCGGTACGTCTCCGGCATGGCGACCGTGGCGACCCGCTCGGTGCCGAAGCGGCCGATGATCGCGCGGTAGACCTCCAGGCGGCGGGCGGACTCCACGTCGATGTCGATGTCGGGCAGGACCACCCGCTCCCTGGACAGGAAGCGTTCCATCAGCAGCCCGTGCTCGACCGGGTCGGCGTGCGCGATGCCGAGGAGGTGGTTGACGAGCGAGCCCGCGCCGGAGCCGCGCGCCGCGACCCGGATGCCCATGTCCCGTACGTCGTCCACGACCTGGGCGACGGTGAGGAAGTACGAGGCGAAACCGTGGTGGGCGATGATGTCCAGCTCGTGGTGCATCCGCTCCCAGTAGTGCCGCGCGCCGGAGGAACGGTCGTAGCCGCGCAGCACCATGCCCGCCGCCGCCCGGGAGGCGAGCGCGCGCTGGGCGGTGCGGCGGCCGGCGCCCACGAGGTGCGGTTCGGGGAAGTGGACGGCTCCCATGCCGAGGTCGTCCTCCGGGTCGACCAGGCACTCGGCGGCCGTCGCCCGCGTCTGCTCCAGCAGGCGGCGGGCCACCTCGCGCCGGAAGCCCGCGGACTCGACGATCCGCTCGGCGGCGTGCCGCATGGCATCCGCGTCCTTGAGCCAGGCCTCGCCGGAGTCCAGTTCCTTGGTGGCGTCGATCGGGACCAGGCGGCGGGCGGCGTCCAGGACGTCGGCGACCGGGCCCTGGCCGGGGTCCGCGTAGCGGACGGCGTTGGCGAGCACCGGCCGGATGCCCTGCTCGGCGGCGAAGCCGACGGTGCGGGCGGCCAGGCGCAGGGAGCCGGGGCCGGTCCCTTCACGGCCGTGCCAGACGGCCTCCAGCCGCAGGGCGTCGCCGTAGACCTCCCGCCAGGGGACGAGGAGCCGCGCCGCGCGGTCGGGGCGGCCGGCGGCGAGGGCGCGGCCGACGTCGGAGTCGGGACCGAGCAGGACGGTCAGGCCGTCGGCGTGGTTGTCGGCCCAGGAGAGCAGGGGCGTGTCCGGCGCGGTGTGGGCGGCGGACACCAGCCGGCACAGGTCGGCCCAGCCGCGCGCGCCGTCCCGGGCGAGAAAGGTCACCCGCGGGGCCGACTCGTCGACGAAAGCGCCTCCACGCACGGGAACACGGCGCCGGTCCCGGCGTACGGAGGTCTCCGTGCGGTCCGCTTCGGGCCGGGGAGCGGCCACCGCCAGCTCCGCGCCGAACAGCGGACGGACGCCCGCCTTCGCGCAGGCCTTGGCGAAGCGGACCGTGCCCGCGAGGGTGTCGCGGTCGGTGAGGGCGAGGGCGTCCATGCCCCGCTCGACGGCACGCTCGGCCAGCCGCTCCGGGTGGGAGGCGCCGTAGCGTGCGGAGAACCCGGAGACGGTGTGCAGATGCGTGAAACCCGACACACGCACCTCCCGATCTCATGAACCCGACGCGCTTATCGAACGTCTGTTCCCAACTACCTCACCCCCACCATAGACCAATTCTCGAATGTGTGTGCGACATCCGTTCGGCCCCGTCCCACCTGCGCAAACGCCCGTCGGCCCGGACCGTGGGGACATGTCGCACACCCCGGTCACCGACCGCCGCAGCGGCTCCTTCCTCAGTGAGGTGAAGGACGCCGTCACCCCGCGGGCCACCCTGCTCGTGCTCGGCGTGATCGCGCTCCAGCTGCTGTTCATCGCCTCCTACGTGGGGGCGCTGCACGACCCGAAGCCGAAGGACGTGCCCTTCGGGGTGGTCGCGCCCCCGGCGGCCGCCGAGCAGACGGTGGGCAGGCTGGAGCGGCTGCCCGGGTCGCCGCTGGATCCGCGCACGGTGGCCGACGCGGCGAGCGCCCGGAAGCAGATCATGAACCGGGAGATCGACGGCGCCCTGGTCGTCGACCCCTCCGGCCGCACCGACACCCTGCTGGTCGCCTCCGGCGGCGGAACCGTCCTCGCCACCACCCTGGAGGGCCTGGTCGCCAAGGCGGAGAAGGCCGAGAGCCGCACGGTGCGGACCGTCGACGTGGCCCCGGCCTCGCCCCAGGACTTCGACGGACTGTCGTCCTTCTACCTGGTCGTGGGCTGGTGCGTGGGCGGCTATCTGTGCGCCTCGATCCTGGCGATCAGCACCGGCGCCCGGCCCGCCAATCCGCGTCGCGCGGCGATCCGGCTGATCGTGATGGCCCTGGTGTCGATCGTCGGCGGGCTCGGCGGCGCGGTGGTCATCGGGCCGATCCTGGGCGCGCTGCCCGGCAGTGTGGTGGACCTGTGGGGGCTCGGCGCGCTGATCACCTTCGCGGTGGGCGCCGCCACGCTCGCCCTCCAGGGCGTCTTCGGGATCGTCGGCATCGGGCTGGCGATCCTGCTGGTGGTGATCGCGGGCAACCCGAGCGCGGGCGGCGCCTTCCCACTGCCGATGCTGCCGCCGTTCTGGAAGGAGATCGGCCCGTGGCTGCCGCCGGGCGCGGGCACCTGGGCGGCCCGCTCGATCGCCTACTTCAAGGGCAACGACACGACCGTCTCCCTGCTGGTGCTGTGGGCGTGGGCGGTCGCGGGCACGGTCATCACGATCCTGGCGGCCGCACTGCGCCGCAGGCGGCAGGAGGCGGAGCTGCCGGCTCAGGCAGGCTGAGCCGCGGGCCGGCCGTACCGCCGTACGCACGCGAGCACGCAAAAGTCCCGCCCCTCGCGCGCGGGACGGGACTTCTGCCTGCGATGTGGGTGCGCTCAGCCGATCTGCGTACCGGTGGCCGACAGGGCCTCCGTCACCGGCTGGAAGAAGGTCTCGCCGCCCGAGGTGCAGTCGCCGCTGCCGCCGGAGGTGAGGCCGACGGCCTTGTCGCCCGAGAAGAGCGAGCCGCCGCTGTCGCCGGGCTCGGCGCAGACGTCGGTCTGGATCAGGCCGTTGACGATGTCGCCGTTGCCGTAGTTCACGGTGGCGTCCAGGCCGGTGACCGTGCCGGAGTGCACCTGGGTGGTGGAGCCGCTGCGGGTCACCTCCATGCCGACGGTGGCGTCGGCGGCGCCCGAGATGGCCTGCGAGGAGCCGTCGTAGAGGTTGACCTCGCTCGGGTGGTCGACCTGGCCGGTGTACTTGACCAGGCCGTAGTCGTTGTCCGGGAAGCTGGACGTCACGTTGTCGCCGAGCTGGTTGCCGGAGGAGTCCTGCCAGCTGGTGACGGACTCGGTGCAGTGACCGGCGGTCAGGAAGTGCGGCTCCCCGCCCTTGGTCACGTTGAAGCCGAGCGAGCAGCGGCCGCTGCCGTCGGTGATGGCGTCGCCGCCCGCGATGAAGGGCTTGTACTCGCCCTTGGTCCGCTTGAGCTCCGCCTTGGCGCCGAGCCCGTCGACCACCTTGGTCAGCTTGGCCCACTCGGCCTTCGAGACCGTGCGGTCGGCGGTGACGACGACCTTGTTGGTGGTCGGGTCGGTCGCCCAGGAGGTGCCCGGGATGGTGGCGTCCTCGGTGAGGGTGGTCCGGGCGCTCTTCAGCTCGGCGAGCGAGTTCTCGACGACTCTCGCCTCGGCGCCGGCCTCCTCGACGGTCTGCGCGGCGGCTTCGTCGAGCACGTTGACGACGAGACTCTTCGCCTGCGCGTCGTAGTACGTGCCCGCCGCGTCGGTGCCGAGGTCGCCGAGCAGCGTGGAGGCGAGCTTTCCGGCCGCCGTGACCGACAGGGTCTCGGGGGCGGAGGCCTGCGGGGCCTCGCTGGCGTTCGCACTCTGGAAGGTGACTCCCGCGGCGACCAGTGCGGTGATACCCGCGCCTACGACTGCGGCACGCCGCCTGGGTATGCGTCGGTGCTTCAACTCATGTCCTCCTGTGGGGGGTCGGCCCGGGAGATTGTGGGGACCTCACGGGCCGGAAGGCTGGTTGACGAGCGCTAACTCTTCCAACCCCACAGGGGGCACACAAGGTCGACTTCAGGACGTGCGCACGACAACTTCAGCGCGCACACACGTCCTTCACCATTCATGTCCCTTCCAGCAGGATTCGCGCGGCGAACACTCCAGCAAACGCTACGAGCGAGTAACCGGGGGTCGGGCGTCAAGGTTGGCCATGTCTTGAATTCGCCCCTTGCGCTGCGGCCTCCGAGTGTGCGTCTACACGCGGTGGCGGCACCGGCCCCCGCAAAGGGGAGGACGAAGGGCGGACAAAGGGGAGCCCCCGCACACCGGTTGGTGTGCGGGGGCTCTTCGTGCTGCCGGCTGCGCTTCGGTGTACGGACCGACGGCCTAGTAGACGCTGACGCCGTAGGCGCTCAGGGCCTCCGTGACCGGCTGGAAGAACGTCGTACCGCCGGTACGGCAGTTGCCGCTGCCGCCGGAGGTGAGACCGTACGCGGTGCCGTTGCTGCCGTAGAGCGGGCCGCCCGAGTCGCCGGGCTCGGCGCAGACCGTGGTCTGGATCAGCCCGCCGACGACGTCGCCGCCGCCGTAGTTGACGGTGGCGTTCAGGGCGGTGACCCGACCGCTGTGGGTGCCGGTGGTGGAACCGTCACGAATGACGGTGGTGCCCACGCTCGGAGTGGCCGCACGGGTGATGTCCACGCCGTTCGCGGTGCCGGGCCTGCTGACCGACCCCGAGTACCGCACGATGCCGTAGTCGTTGCCCGGGAAGCTGGAACCGGCCGTCGAACCGATGGCCGACGTCCGCCCGGAGTTGGAGTACCAGGTGCCCGCGCCGTCGGTGCAGTGACCGGCGGTCAGGAAGTACTCGGCGCCGCTGCCGCTGCGGACGTTGAAGCCCAGGGAGCAGCGCCAGCTGCTCGCGTAGATGGCGTCGCCGCCCTGGATGAGCTTGTTGAACGTGCCGGGGGTGCGCTTGATCGTGAGCGCGCCGGCCTTGTCGCCGGCCTGCTCCTTGATCTTCGCGATCTCGGCCTGGGAGACCGTGCTGTCGACCGTGAGAAGCACCCGGCCGGTCTTGCTGTCGACGGCCCAGGCGGTGCCCGGGACGTCGGCCTGGAGCACCGCGCCGCTGGCGCTGTTGAGCTCGGCGGCGCTGAAGGTGGCCGGGGTGGGTGCGGCGTTCGCGCTGGGGATCGCGATCGCGGCCGCGGCCACGAGGCCGGAGGATACGGCGATCAGCCGAGTCCGTCTCGTGATGCCGCTGCGGGGGGTGGTGCGCTTGATCCTCACTTTTCGTTCCTCCACAAAGGAAGTCGGGGGCCCTCTTGTGGGGTTGGGGCCCGTGAGGCGCAGTCAGGGATGGACGCCCGGGTTCCGGATGCGTCGTGACCCTGACAAGCGCTGAGGTTGGAGTATTCGGCCGAACGACCGGTCGGCGCAAGAGTGCCTTTCGGCCGTCAATCTTTGAACGACCTTTGTGCGACCTTTGAACGGCCCCTGACAGACCCTTCAACGGCCTTCACCAACCCCGGCGGACCTCAGCGCAGCTCGCGCTCCCCCGCCTCGATGCGGACGTCCAGGGTGTTCCCCGGCGGCGGGAAAGGGCAGACGAAGTGGTCTGCGAACGCGCACGGCGGCAGCAGCGCGCGGTTGAGGTCGACGACCGTACGGCCCTCGGCGTCCGGCGCGGCCGGGCGCAGGAACCGGAAGCGGTAACTGGTGCTCCCGCTGGTGGCGTCGGCGAAGACGGCCCACAGCGAGCCGTCCGCCTCCACGCTCACCTGGAGCGTCAGGCGCCGCCCCGCCAGCGTGAAGGCCAGTTCACCGCCGAGACCGAGCCCGCGCTCCCGCCCGTCCGCGTTCGGCCCCCGCACACTGCGCCGCCCGGTGCCGTACGGCGTGAAGCGCCCCGGCACCGACCAGCGCGGGTCGTAGGGCGTGGCCGCGATGCCCCTGAACGCCCGGCGCGCCCCGGCGGCCGGGTCGAAGTCGCGCACGCCCCAGGCGCCCTCGCGCAGCAGGACGACGATCCGCCGCTCGCCGCAGGCCACCCGGGCCGCGCTCGCCGGTCCCGGGTCGGCCGTGAGCCGTACCTCGCCGTCGAAGGGCCGCCCGTCCACGGTGAGCCCGTCCGCCCCGGTGGCCGTCAGCAGCACCGCGTCGCCGTCCACCGTCCAGTTCCCGGGGATGTCCGGAAGTTGCCCGTCCGGATAGTCCGCCGGCCAGTACGTGCCGGTCAGCGCGAGGGGCCCGTAGGGCGCCGACACCGCCGCGATGCGCTGCTCGTGCCACCGCTTCCACTCGTCGGATGCGTCCGTCGTCATGGAGACAACCCTCGCACAACGGACCGCCTCAGCAGCTGCAGCCACAGTCGCAGCCGTCGCACCCGCACCCGTCGTCACCGCAGCAGTTGCCGCAGCACTCGCAGCAACTGCAGCAGTCACCGCACGCGCCGCAGTCGCAGTTGGTGCACGAGCCCTCCTTGGGCTCCCCGCTCCAGGGGTCGTGGTACGTGCCGCAGCACATC
>NZ_RAIF01000006.1:1507789-1511099 GCF_003671715.1 Streptomyces sp. E2N166
GGGCGGCTCCGGAGGCGTCGGCCCGCCCGGCCCACCCGGGGCCCCCGGGGTGCCGGGCGGGGCGTACGGGTGGCTGCCGTGGGCGCAGGAGACGGTGCCGAAGGCGCGGTCGACGGAGTTGCCCAGCTCGTGCACGAGCAGCCGGTGCACCAGCCGGCCGTCACCGAACTCGGCCTCGCGCAGTGCGAGCCGCACCCCGCGCACGGCGTCGTCCGCCAGCCGCCGGGCCTCCGTGAGCGGGGTCCCCGTGGCGGTGAGCGGGTTCCAGGCGCCCGACGCGGCGTCGGCTTCCTTGTCCTCCACGGCGTCGAGGAGATGGGCGAGCCGGCCGAAGAGGCGTCCGGCCTCGGCGAGCGGCTCCGCGTTGTGCGGCCGCCCGGCGAGGTACGCGGTGTGCGCGAACGCGGCCGCGGTCGCGGTCTCGGTCGGCTCGGTGACGGTGAGCAGGGGCGTGCCGGGCCCGGCGAGCGCCTCGATGCCGCCCTGCCGGTCAACGGCGTCGACCAGTACGCCGGTGTCGAACCCGACGGCACTGCCGCCGCGCGCTCCGGCCGCGTCCCAGCCCATGGCGACCCGGCGGGCGGCGAGGGCCACCGGCCGGCGGGCGAGCAGCCCGTCCCCGTCGGCGACGTGGTCACGCACCTTGGCCGAGGCCAGCACCAGGGAGACGGCCGCCGCGAGCCGGGCGCCCTCACCGTGCGCGACGGACGCGGTGCGCATTCCGCGCAGCGGACACGGCCCGGCCTTGCGCCGCCCGGCACCCCCGCCGACCCCGGCCGCGCCGTGGGCCTGAGCCTCCGTCAAAACCGATATGAGAAGCCCGTCATAGTTCGTCACGATCCGCGCGAACTGTCCGTGGTCCTTGCGCAGCGCGAGGCACAACCCGCACAAATGCGCCATCCACTGGCTCGTGAGGCTTTCTCCGAGCCGGTGCCTGCACGGCCTGACGATTCCGAACACGACATTCCCCCGTAGTGCGTACGACGTTGAGCTGCGGCATCGTATCGATCGCCGCGTTCACCCGTACGCACCCTCCCTCACCCGTGTGCCGGGAAGAATCATATTTCACTCACAGTCAGCATCCGTTTGGGAAAGGACCCTTGGGACACAAGGACTCTCGACGGATTCGCTGTGCACCAGTACCGTCACAAACCCCCCGGGCGGCGTCTATCCACTTGGCGCGACGTCCGCATCATGGATGACCATAGGGATGCGGAAGCACGAAAGACCGCTGTGAGAGGAGGCGTCCATGGGATCGGTACGCAAGGCGAGTGCGTGGCTCGGCCTCGTCGACGACAACGATGACGAGCGCTACTACGACGACGACTACACCGAGGGCTCCGACTCCGGGGACGCCTGGGTCACGGACCCGCGGGTGAAGGTGGCCTCCGACGTGGCGGAGGAGAAGGGCCGCCGCATCGCGACCGTCACCCCGGACAGCTTCCGGGACGCACGGTCCATCGGCGAGCTGTTCCGGGACGGGGTCCCGGTCATCATGAACCTGACGGCCATGGAGGCCACCGACGCCAAACGTGTGGTCGACTTCGCGGCCGGACTGATCTTCGGTCTGCGCGGTTCGATCGAGCGGGTGTCCACCCGGGTGTTCCTGCTGAGCCCGGCCGACACCCAGGTCATCAGCGGCGAGCCGGCCGCGCACCGTTCCGACGGTTTCTTCAACCAGAGCTGAGGCGGGGCCGCACACCACGGCCCCGCCCCCGCCGGACTCCTACGCGCTCCTACCGATCGACTACCGGAAGGCGTCGAGTCCGGTGAGCGCCTTGCCCAGCACCAGCTGGTGCATCTCGACGGTGCCCTCGTAGGTGAGCACCGATTCCAGGTTCGTCGCGTGCCGCATCACGGGGTATTCGAGGGAGATCCCGTTGGCGCCGAGGATCGTGCGGGCCGTACGGCAGATGTCGATGGCCTCGCGTACGTTGTTGAGCTTGCCGAAGCTGACCTGCTCGGGACGCAGGCGGCCGGCGTCCATGCGCCGCCCGAGGTGGTGGGCGAGCAGAATCCCCTTGTGCAGTTCGACCGCCATGTCGGCGAGCTTGGCCTGGGTGAGCTGGAAGCCACCGATGGGCCGCCCGAACTGCTCCCGCGACTTCGCGTACTCCACGGCCGCCTCGAAGGAGCTGCGGGCCGCGCCCATCGCGCCCCAGACGATGCCGTAGCGGGCGTGGGAGAGGCAGCTGAGCGGTCCGCGCAGGCCGGTCACCTCCGGCAGCACGGCGTCGGCGGGCAGCCGTACGTCGTCGAGGACCAGCTCGCTGGTGACGCTGGCCCGCAGCGACCACTTGTGCTTGATCTCGGGCGCGGAGAAACCGGCGCTGTCGGTCGGCACGACGAAGCCGCGGATCCCGTCCTCGGTCTGCGCCCAGACGACGGCGACACCGGCCACCGACCCGTTGGTGATCCACATCTTGCGCCCGTTGAGGACCCAGTCCCCACCGCCCTCGCGCTTGGCGTGGGTGCGCATGTTGGCGGGGTCGGAGCCGTGGTCGGGCTCGGTCAGCCCGAAGCAGCCGATGACCTCGCCGGCGGCCATGCGCGGCAGCCAGGTCCGCTTCTGCTCCTCGCTGCCGAAGCGGTGGATGGCGTACATGGCGAGGGAGCCCTGCACGGAGACGAGCGACCGGATGCCGGAGTCCGCCGCCTCCAGCTCCAGGCAGGCGAGCCCGTACTGCACGGCACTCGCGCCGGCGCAGCCGTAGCCGTCGAGGGACATGCCGAGGGCGCCGATGGAACCGAGTTCGCGGGCGAGGTCCCGGATGCCGGGCAGCTCGCCGTTCTCGTACCACTCCGCGATGTGCGGCAGCACGCGGTCCGTGGCCCAGGTGCGAACGGTGTCCCGGATCGCCAGGTCCTCCGGTTCGAGGAGGTCGTCGACGCCGAGGGGGTCGGCGGGGTCGAACGCGGGCAGCTTGGGGGACGAGGCCATGGGACACCCTCCGGAACGATAAAACTAGCAGTGCTAGTTACGGCTCGGAGCCGACGTTACGCGGCAGTGTGGCGCACGTCCACCCTGCTCTCCCACCATCCGCGGCCGCGGGTCGTGGCCCGTCGGCGCACACCACGGTCCCGCGACGAAAGCCGCGGCCGCCGACGGCGGCGGCCCACCGCCGAGGCGGTCTTCGCACCCCCACGGGCGACGTCCGCCCCGCTCCCGGCGGTGAACGGGCGACGCGTGGATGGGAGACCGATCGTTCACACCGAGACGCGGGACTCCACCGCGTCCCGAGGCGCGGGCACGGCCACCGCCTCACACTGCATGACCCGCGGCAGCCGCAACGCCATCACCGCCCCCAGC
>NZ_RAIF01000006.1:1511109-1515016 GCF_003671715.1 Streptomyces sp. E2N166
CCGCCAAGCTGCGCGGCCACCTCGTACGCCTCCCCCAGCGAATGCCCCGCCGCGACCGACGCCGGCCCCGGCACCCCGGGCACACCCCCCGCCAGCCCTGGCGCGTACGCCGCGTTCATCACGCTGCCCAGCAGCGCGATCCCGATCCCGGCGCCCAGCTGGTACGACGTCTCCCCGATCGCCGCCGCCCCACCGGCCTGCTCCTGCGGAGCTTCGCTCAGCATCGACTCGTACGCCCCGAAGAGCGTCGTCTCCAGCCCAAAGCCGAGCAGCACGAACCCGGAGAGCATCAGCGCGCAGTTGTCGGTCCGCCCCAGCGCCGTCAGCAGCACCACCGCGAAGGCGGTCAGACAGAACCCGGCGCACACCGTCCGCCGCGGCCCGAACCGCCGCAGCATCCGCGCGCCCGCCAGCCCCGCCGCCATCGCCGCGAAGGTCAGCGGCAGCAGCCGCAGCCCGGTCTCCAGCGGGGACAGCCCGAGCACCAGCTGCAGGTACTGGGCCGCGATCAGTTCCAGACCCACCAGCGCCAGCATCGCCAGCACGATGCACCCCACGGACGTGCTGAACGCCGGCCGCCGGAACATCTCCAGGTCCACCAGAGGGTGCGTTCGCCGCCGCTGCCGTCGCACGAAGGAGACCAGCAGGGCCGCGCCCGCCACCAGCGGCAGCACGGTGAGCACGCTCGCCACCGGCTCCCCGCCGCCCAGCCGCTTCACGCCGAGGACGACGCCGAACAGGCCGCCCGCCGCCATCAGCGCGCCGACGACGTCCCAGGGCCCGCGGCCGTCACCCTTCGACTCGGGCAGCAGCAGCCGCCCCACCGGGAGGCTGACCAGCATCAGCGGGATGTTGACGAGGAAGACCGAGCCCCACCAGAAGTGCTCCAGCAGGAAGCCGCCGAGCAGCGGGCCGACCGCCGCGCCGACCGCGGCCACGGCGCTCCAGATACCGATGGCCATCGCCCGTTCCCGCCGGTCGGGAAAGACCTGGCGCAGGATCGACAGCGTCGCCGGCATGATCATCGCGCCGCCGACGCCGAGCAGCGCGCGGGCCACGATCAGCAGCTGGGCGTTGTCCGCGAGGGCCGCCAGCGCGGAGGCGACGCCGAAGAGCGCGTAGCCGAGCAGGAGGACCCGTCTGCGGCCCACCCGGTCACCCAGCGTGCCGAACAGGATCAGCAGCGAGGCGCAGACGAGCGGGTAGATGTCGACGATCCAGAGCAGTTCGATGGCGCCGGGCCGCAGGTCCTCGGTGACGGCGGGGACCGCCACGTGCAGCACGGTCGCGTCGACGGCGACGAGCAGCAGGCTGACGCAGAGGACGACCAGAACCGCCCAGCGGTTGGCACCGGCCCCGGCCGCCCGACGGCGCAGCGCGGCGGCAGCCGTGGTCGTCCCGGACATGTACGTACCTCCAAGATGTTCCCTCGCGTCCGGCGGGCTGCGCGGGGTGGGGACTCCCCTGCGGCTCGGCCGGAGAGGAGCGGGGTCTCCGGGCCGCGCAACGGAACGCGAGTGACTCGCCAGAGTACGCGAGAGGGCGCACCGCACACGTGGCGGACCTCACACATCCCGCGTGACCTGTGTGGCATCCACCACCACGTCCGCCGGCCCGCCTGCCCCGGCCTGCGGGGCCCCGCCGTGCCCGGCAGATAATCGAGCCCGTGACCGATCTTGAAACGCGCACGGCGGGCCGCGCCGGTGCCCTGCGCCGGGCCGCCCCGGCGCTCCTCGGCTACGCGGCCGTACGCGCCCTCGGCCTGCTCGCCCTGGCCCTGTGGAGTGCCGCGCGCGACAAGAGCGCGTACACGCTGCTGACCGCCCGCTGGGACTCCCTCTGGTACACCGGGGTCGCCGACCTGGGCTACGGCTACGAGGTGCGCCTACCGAACGGCGACGTCCATTCCAACCTGGCCTTCTTCCCGCTGCTGCCCTGGCTGGAGCGGTTCGGCGCGGCGGTCTCGCCCCTGTCGTACGCGGATACGGGCTTCGTCGTGAGTCTGCTCGCCTCGCTCGCCGCGGCCTGGGGGATCTTCGCGGTGGCCGACCATGTGTGCGGCCGGAATGACGAAGGCGCGAAGCGCGGCCTTGGAAGGGTGGTGGCGGGAGACGGGCGGGCAGGGGTGTGCGCGGTGCTGCTGTGGGCCGCGCTGCCGGTCGGGATCGTGCAGTCCATGGCGTACAGCGAGTCCCTGTTCACGGCGCTGGCCGCCTGGTCGCTGTACGCGGTGCTGACCGGGCGCTGGGTGACGGCGGGGGCGCTGGCCGCGCTGGCCGGGCTGACCCGTCCGGTCGGACTCGCGGTGGCGGCGGCGGTGTGGGCGGCCGCGGTCGTGGCATTCGTGCGAAACCGGAGCGACGCCGTCCCGGACGGCGCCCACGGCTCGGAGCGCGCCCCCGGTGACGGCGCGCGGCGTGTGCTCGGCATACTCCTCGCGCCCCTGGGCGCCGCCGGGTACGTGCTCTGGGTCGGGCACCGCACCGGCCAGGGCCCGCTCGGCTACCTCGACGTCCAGGCCGGCTGGCGCAACGGCTTCGACGGGGGCGCGGCCTTCGCCCGTTTCGTCGCCGGGATGTTCACGGGGTTCCCGTCGGCCCTGGCGGGCGTCGGGCTGGTCGTCGGGGTCGCGCTGCTGGTCTGGCTGTACGTCGTGTGCGTACGGCAGCGCCAGCCGCTCGCGCTGCTGGTGTACGCGGGGATCGTCACCGTCCTCGCCCTGTGCGCGTCGAGCTACTTCGGCTCGAAGCCCCGGCTGCTCATGCCCGCGTTCCCGCTGCTGCTGCCCCTCGCCGCCGCTCTCGCCCGGCTGCGAACCTCCAGGTCGGCGCTGATCCTGGGCGGTGTGGCGGTGGCTTCGGCGGTGTACGGGGCGTTCTGGCTGAACGGCTCCGGTCCGCCCTGACCGGCCCGGGCCGTCCGATGGCCGCCGGGATAATTCCGTACCAGCATTCGGTTAACGAATTCATAAGCACGATAAAACCGCCGACCGGGCCGATCAAAGGAAATGCAGTCCACGGTCGCCCCGCATTGCGGATTCCTCGGAAATAAACCACTCGCTGAGAGGAATCCCACATCACATCGTCATCACAAAGCCGTTGATTCGGCCGGGATCACTCCTCACTCGCTGTAACGTCGATTGGGTGCGTACCGAACGGAACCTCACCCGTCTGGACCGGGTGTTCGCGAGACTGGACCGGGAGCCGGAACGACCGGCCCACCTAGATGTGCCGGTGATGAGCCGGCACCGGATTGCGCTGTTCGCCGGGACCCTCGCGTTCTATATCGCGATCGTGTGGGCCGTGCTCATCACCTCGTGGCTGGTCCGGCTCGACTGGCAGGTCATGTTCTTCCGGCCCTACCAGCAGTGGCCCGAGATCCACGCGTTCGTCGACTACTACGTGGTGCTCGGCCAGCGCGGCCCCACCGCGGTGATGGTCGCGGCGTGGCTCGGCTGGCGCTCCTGGCGGCAGCACACTCTGCGCCCCCTGCTCGCGCTCGGCGTCTCCCTGCTCCTGCTGAACGTCACGGTGGGAGCCGCCAAGATCGGCATGGGCCGGCTCGGGCCGCACTACGCGACCACGGTCGGCGCCAACGAGATGTGGCTCGGCGGCGATATATTTCCGAGCGGTCACACCGCGAACGCCGTCGTGACCTGGGGCATCCTGGCCTATCTGGCCTCGACGCCGAGGGCGCGGCGCTGGCTGTCGGCCCTGTCGGCGGTCGTTTCACTCGGGGTGGGCATGTCCACCGTCTACCTCGGTACGCACTGGCTCAGCGACGTGCTCCTCGGCTGGGCCGCGGGGCTGCTGATCCTGCTGGCGCTGCCGTGGTTCGAGCCGCTGATCACCCGGGCCGAGGCCTGGATCCTCGGCGTGCGCGACCGCTGGTTCGCCCGCCTCGGCCG
>NZ_RAIF01000006.1:1515208-1542502 GCF_003671715.1 Streptomyces sp. E2N166
GTGTGCGGGCCCCGGCATACCTCGCTCCGGGCCCGCACACGGCCCGCTCGGACCGCACGCCGGTGACCCCGGCCGGCAGCCGCAGGCCGCCGCACGCCGACCGCCACCCGCGAGGAGCGGCCCCGGCCGCACGCCCCGTGTCGGGCGGCTGATCCGGCGCGGGGGCCGGTACGCACAGCCTCTCCCCCGCGCGTCAGCCCTTCCAGGCCCGCGCCACGCGGCCGTCCTTCACCTCGAAGTTGAGGCGGCCCACGCGGTACTCCATGGTGATGACCGTCCCCGGCGCCAGTGACCGCACCGTCGACCAGCCCCGCTCCCGCGCGAGCCGTTCGGCCGCGCCGGATTCGAGGCCGACGTATGCGTCCGGACTGTCCTGGGGTTCGGCCGGTGGTGTCGGAATCGGTGCCATGCCGCCACGCTATGCCCTGCTCCACGGCCGGGGAAGCCCAGGCCGGTAACACGGGCCACGGATGCACCTACGGTCACATTTCTGTCACAGGATCACGGGCCCTGTTCTGATCGAACTCCATCACACGGATGGACGATTTCGTACGCCTTCCGTGGACCCTGCGGGTGAATTGCCGCGTGCCGCGTCGCCCCACCGAATAGGCGGACGGAAAAGGCCGCCAAAGCGCCCCGGACGCTCCCCCGCTTTTCACGTTCGGACACCCCCGAACGGACTTGCGGATGACTTGCGGATGACTTGCGGAGATCGGACATCGGCACAGGAAACACATCGCCCGCTCACAGGTACAACGACTGTCGGTGGTCCGACGGCGGTTGCGGACAGCTACTGTCCGCGGTCGTCAGGACTCCAACCGGGTGACGGACAGCGACAGGTCGTTGTCCCGGGTGTAGTACGGCCCGGCCGCCACGGGGCCGTGCGGCGTCTCCACACGCGCGCGTGGATAGATGAAGACGGGGTGCTTGTCGGCGACGTCGTCCAGCAGCCGCGCGAGGCGTACGACCGGACCGGGCTCGCCGGCGGGCCGCAGCCACAGGTCCCACTCGCCCGGAGCGAGGGTGTCGTAGGGCACGGTGAAGCCGAACTCCGCCCGGTCGGCCGCGACGTCCAGCCGGCGTACGGCGCCCTCGCCGGCGCCGGGCAGGGCCCGCACCTCGGCGTGGGCGCCGGGGGCGAGCCGCGTGCCGTACACCCGCCCGCGTACCGTCAGCCCACCGTCCGCGAAGCCGAGCTCGCCCGCCTCCGCGTGCGGGGCGCGCAGCCAGCTGCGGACGGTGAGGTTGCCCTGCCGGGTGGCGTACGGGATGCGGACGGCGACGTGGCCGAGGAGTCCGCCCGGGGTGCGGTCGGCGAGGGAGCGCAGGTCGGTGACGCCGGGCACCAGGCGCCGCGGTTCACCGGCGGACACGCGCGCGTAGGCGTCCCAGCGGCCCTCGGGCAGAGCCACGCTGCTGGGCAGCGCGGCGCGCAGCCGGCCCTCGGCGGCCGGAGCCAGCGGCAGGCTGACCGTGTCGTCGGCGGAGACGGCGGAGTCGGGGCCGTCGGCTGAGTCGGGGCCGTCGGCGGAGTCGTCGGCGCGGCGGCGCAG
This sequence comes from Streptomyces sp. E2N166, assembly GCF_003671715.1. Classification (GTDB taxonomy): domain Bacteria; phylum Actinomycetota; class Actinomycetes; order Streptomycetales; family Streptomycetaceae; genus Streptomyces; species Streptomyces thinghirensis. The sequence continues at coordinate 1,516,762 of NZ_RAIF01000006.1, forward strand.
TATGAGGAGGGCCGCCCCGGTCTCCCCGTGCGCGGCGACGTCGAAGGTCAGACCGCCCGCGGAGTCGCCGATGCAGTCGGCGCGCAGCGGGGCGGCCGGTGGGGCCGGCGGCGTCATGCGGTGCGGTTCCTCCCTGGGCTTCTCGTCGTCCGGTTAGACCCGGAACCCCGCCTTCTGGTTGTCCGTGTCCGATTGCGATGTGGTCACGGCCGGAAGCGGGGCCGCGGCCGGAGCGACGCCGTACGCTTCCTGACCGGCCCGTCGCTCCAGGCCAGTCCGCCATTACCTCGGGTATCAGCCATTTCCGGACACCCACTTCATTCGCTGATTTCCTGATTTGTCGACCAATCCGCATGGCGATCCACGCCTCACCCCGCGGGGCCAACGCCCTTGCCGCACAGACCAGTTGCCGGTGAGTGGACGGTTCCGCCCGGCGGATGACCGCGCGCGCCGGATGGTTCGATTCGGTTGGCCATGGGGCGTGACTCCCGCCACGGATCGCCCGTTGTCATCTGCATGAGCCGGGGATCCGCCCGGACCACGGCCCGGGAGCCACCCGGTCCGGTCACGCACCGCATCCCGAGGGAGCCACCCGTGCCGCGCATGCTCGACGTCAGCGACGACGTACGCGCCGAGATCGGCGACGAAGAAGCCGACCGCCTGCTCGCCGGGGAATCCGCCCCGGGCAGCTACGACTGCACGTCCTGCCGCACCCCGGGCGACTGCGAGCAGGAGCGCACCAGCACCGTTCTCTTCATCGGGGACGAGACCGCCGTCCTCGCCTTCGCCCACGCCGGCTGTCTTCCCTCACAGGTCGTGAAGGTCACCGAGGAGCAGCTCCAGGGCGCCGTGAAGTCCATCCACGCCGACAACGCCCGCCCCGCGCCCGAGCAGGCCGCACCCGAGAAGGCCACGTCCGAGCAGGCCGTGCTCGGCGTCACCAGCGGGCTGATCCTGATCGCCGGGGAGCTGCACCCGGCCCTCGTGGTGGAGCCGACCGCCCCCATCGCGCGGCCCGGCACGTCCGGCGCCGGCGACGACTTCCTGCCGCTGCTCATCGAACAGGGCTTCATGCCGGTCACCGAGCTGTCCACCACGCCGGCCGTGCTGCACGGCTGGTCGGTACTGCTCGCGATGGGCCAGCTGCACGCGGTGCTCCAGCCGGGAACGAACGGCGGCCGGCCGGTGGCCTGGTGGCAGGCACACCAGCCCCTCCAGGTCACCGAGGGCTGGCGCACGGCGGCCAACAAGCACCAGCAGGTGCTGATGTTCGCGGCACCCGTCGGGACGATCGGACGGCAGCCGCGCGAGGACCTGCTGCGGGACGCGCTGGACAAGGCGGCGGCGAACGGGCAGCTGGTCGCGGCGGCGCTGCCGCTGGCGGGAACCTGAGCGTCCTCCGTGCGGGCGACGGACGCCCACAGCCTGGGCCGCATCTCTTCCAGTGCAAGGTCGTTTGGACATACGTGTACGCATACGACGCCTTCCACCGCCAGGGCGGCCCCTCGGCCACGCCGATCTACGACGAGCTCTACGCCGAGTACGTCAGGTCCTTCCGATCACTGCCCGGGGATCGCAGCGGCGAGGAGGAGCTGGGGTTCACGTCCTTCCGGAGCATCCCGCGCAGCAGGGGCACGTACAGCGCCTACAGCGCGGGGGCCCACAGCGCCCGCGTCGGCCAGCAGTCGATGTGGCAGCGCGTCGGCACGCACCACGTCCCGGCCGCGCTGCCACCGGCTCCGCGCAGAGGTGCCTGACGGCCACCTGAGCCATGAGAGCGACGAGAGAGGGCGACCCCGGCCGGGGTCGCCCTCTCTCGTCGCTCTCATGGCTGTCTCAGCCGGTGCCGCTACTTCTTCTTCGCACCGCGCTTCTCGCGCACCCGCACCGAGATGTGGATCGGCGTCCCCTCGAAGCTGAACTCCTCGCGCAGCCGGCGCTCGATGAAGCGCCGGTAGCCCGCCTCGATGAAGCCGGAGGCGAAGAGCACGAACCGCGGGGGCTTGGTGCCCGCCTGCGTACCGAACAGGATGCGGGGCTGCTTGCCGCCTCGCACCGGGTGCGGGTGGGCGGCGACCAGCTCACCGAGGAAGGCGTTCAGCCGGCCTGTCGGGACGCGGGTCTCCCAGCCGGCCAGGGCCGTCTCGATCGCGGGGACCAGCTTCTCCATGTGCCGGCCGGTCTGCGCCGAGACGTTGACCCGCGGCGCCCACGCCACCTGGCCGAGCTCGGTCTCGATCTCCCGCTCCAGGTAGTAGCGGCGCTCCTCGTCGAGGGTGTCCCACTTGTTGAAGGCGACGACGATCGCGCGTCCCGCCTCGACGGCCATGGTGACGATCCGCTGGTCCTGGACCGAGATCGACTCGGAGGCGTCGATGAGGATGACGGCGACCTCCGCCTTCTCGACGGCGGCGGCGGTGCGCAGCGAGGCGTAGTAGTCGGCGCCCTGCTGGAGGTGGACGCGCTTGCGGATGCCCGCCGTGTCGACGAACTTCCAGGTGACGCCGCCCAGTTCGATCAGCTCGTCGACCGGGTCGCGGGTGGTGCCGGCCATCTCGTTGACGACTACCCGGTCCTCGCCCGCCACCTTGTTCAGCAGCGAGGACTTGCCGACGTTGGGCCGGCCGATCAGGGCGATGCGGCGCGGGCCGCCGACGGCGGTGCCGAAGGTCTGGGCCGGGGCCTCGGGCAGGGCCTCCAGGACCTTGTCCAGCATGTCGCCGGTGCCGCGGCCGTGCAGCGCGGAGACCGGCTGGGGCTCCCCCAGCCCCAGCGACCACAGGTAGGCGGCGTCGGCCTCGCCGCTCGGGCCGTCGACCTTGTTGGCGCACAGCACGACGGGCTTGCCGGCCTTGCGCAACAGCCGTACGACCGCCTCGTCGGTGTCGGTGGCCCCGACCTTGGCGTCCACGACGAAGACGACCGCGTCGGCGGCCTCGATCGCGTACTCGGCCTGCGCGGCCACGGAGGCGTCGATGCCGAGGACGTCCTGCTCCCAGCCGCCGGTGTCGACGACCTTGAAGCGGCGGCCGGCCCATTCGGCCTCGTAGGTGACGCGGTCGCGGGTGACGCCGGGCTTGTCCTCGACGACGGCCTCGCGGCGGCCGATGATCCGGTTCACCAGGGTCGACTTGCCGACGTTGGGGCGGCCGACGACGGCGAGGACGGGCAGCGGGCCGTGCCCGGCCTGCTCGATCGCGCCCTCGACCTCCTCGGCGTCGAAGCCCTCTTCCGCGGCGAGCTCCATGAACGCCTCGAATTCGGCGTCGCCAAGCGCCCCGTGGTCGTGCTCCTCGCCCGAGCCCTCGGAGTGGATGTGGTCGTTCATGAAGTCCGTACCTCGTTCATCGTGGTGATCGTGGCGCACCCTGTTTCGCCGGGCGGGCCACTACTCAGTGTCGCCTAGCGCCCGGTGAGGCGCCTGGCGTTTTCCAGGTGCGCGGTGAGCTGCTTCTGGATGCGTTCGGTCGCCTCGTCCAGCGCCTTGCGGGTCCGCCGTCCGCTGCCGTCGCCCGCGTCGAAGGGGTCGCCGAAGACGACGTCGATGCGGGAGCGCAGCGGCGGCAGCGCCTTTATCAACCGTCCGGGCCGGCCGGAACTTCCCAGCACCGCGACCGGGACGATCGGGGCTCCGCTGCGGACCGCGAAGTACGCGAGCCCGGCGCGCAGCGCGGCGAAGTCGCCCTCGCCCCGGGTGCCCTCCGGGAATATGCCCAGCACGCCGCCGTTCTCCAGGACGCCCAGCGCCTGGGTGATGGCGGTGCGGTCGGCGGTCGTGCGGTCCACCTTCAGCTGGCCGATGCCGAGCAGGAAGGGGTCCAGCGGACCGATGAACGCTTCCTTCTTGATCAGGAAGTGCGTCGGCCGGGGTGCCACGCCCATGACCATCGGGCCGTCGACGTTGTGCGAGTGGTTGACGGCGTAGATCACCGGGCCGGTCGCGGGCACCCGCCAGGCGCCGAGCACGCGCGGCCGGAACAGCCCGTACATCAGGCCGACGCCGATGCGCCGCCCGATCTCGGCACCCTTCTCGGAGGGTACGGGCGGGGTGGAGGGTGCGGTCACTTCCCCGCCCGCTTCTCCTCGACGAGGGTGACAACGCACTCGATGACCTGCGCGAGGGTGAGCTCGGTGGTGTCCACCTCGACCGCGTCGTCCGCCTTGGCCAGCGGCGACGTCTTACGGCTGGAGTCGGCCGCGTCCCGCTTGATCAGGGCCTCGCGGGTGACGTTGACGTCGGCGCCCTTCAGCTCGCCGCTCCGGCGGGCGGCGCGGGCCTCCGCCGAGGCGGTGAGGAAGATCTTCAGGTCGGCGTCCGGCAGCACGGTCGTCCCGATGTCCCGGCCCTCGACCACGATGCCGAGCGGCGCGGCGGCGGCGATGGTGCGCTGCAGCTCGGTGATCCGGGTCCGCACCTCGGGGACGGCGCTGACCGCGCTGACCTTGGAGGTGACCTCCTGGGTGCGGATCGGGCCGGCCACGTCCACGCCGTCCACCGTGATGGTGGGGCCCGCCGGGTCGGTGCCGGAGAGGATCTCGGGCTTTCCGGCCGCCGCGGCGATGGCGTGCGGGTCGTCGGTGTCGATGCCGTTGTTGACCATCCACCACGTGATCGCCCGGTACTGGGCGCCGGTGTCCAGGTAGCTCAGGCCGAGCTGTGCGGCGACGGCCTTCGACGTGCTCGACTTGCCCGTGCCGGAGGGGCCGTCGATGGCGACAATCACGGCCGGGACGGTCGGGGCGGCGCCGTTTTCCACGAGGGGACACCTTCCTGGTGCGGTGCGGTGGGTGGTGTGCGGGACGCGAAGGCGTCCCGCACAAGGTTACTGGCTCTCCGGGACCCGCCCGACAGCCGCCCGGAACCCGGGGATCGGCGGCGGGACCCGGGGACCACCCGCGGGCCCCGGGGATCACTGCCGGATCGCCCAGCCCCGCTCCTTGAGGGCAGCCGTCAGCACCGGAGCGGCCTTCGGCTCGACCATGAGCTGCATGAGGCCGGCCTGCTGTCCCGTCGCGTGCTCGATCCGTACGTCCTCGATGTTGACCCCGGCCCGTCCCGCGTCCGCGAAGATGCGGGCCAGCTGGCCGGGCTGGTCGTCGATGAGGACCGCGACGGTCTCGTAGACGCGGGGTGCGCTGCCGTGCTTGCCCGGCACCCGTACCTGTCCGGCGTTGCCCCGCCGCAGCACCTCCGCGATGCCGGTGCCGCCCTCGCGGCGCTTGTCCTCGTCGGAGGACTGAAGCGCGCGCAGGGCCCGCACCGTCTCCTCCAGGTCGGCGGCGACGTCGGTGAGCAGGTCGGCGACCGGCCCGGGGTTGGCGGAGAGGATGTCGATCCACATCCGGGGGTCGGAGGCGGCGATCCGGGTCACGTCGCGGATGCCCTGTCCGCACAGCCGTACGGCGGCCTCCTCGGCGTGCTCCAGGCGGGCGGCGACCATGCTGGAGACCAGGTGGGGCATGTGCGAGACGAGCGCCACGGCGCGGTCGTGGGCGTCCGCGTCCATCACCACGGGCACCGCGCGGCAGTGCGAGACCAGCTCCAGGGCGAGGTTCAGCACCTCGGTGTCGGTGTCCCGGGTCGGGGTCAGCACCCAGGGGCGGCCTTCGAAGAGGTCACCGGTGGCGGCCAGCGGCCCGGACTTCTCGCGGCCGGACATGGGGTGCGTGCCGATGTACGCCGTCAGGTCGATCCCCCGCGCCTCCAGCTCGCGCCGGGGGCCGCCCTTGACGCTGGCCACGTCGATGTACCCGCGGGCGGCACCGCGCCCCATGGTGTCGGCGAGCACGTCGGCCACCAGGGCCGGCGGGGCGGCGACGACCGCGAGGTCGACCGGCCCGTCCGGGGCCTCGTCGGTGCCGGCTCCCAGTGCGGCGGCCGTACGGACCTGCTCCGGGTCGCGGTCGGCCAGGTGGACGGTGACGCCCCGCTGGGTCAGGGCGAGGGCGGCGGAGGTACCGATGAGGCCGGTGCCGATGACGAGTGCGGTTCTCACTGGGCGATGTCCTTGCGCAGGGCCGCGGCGGCGCCGAGGTAGACGTGGGCGATCTCGGCACGCGGCCGGTCGGACTCGATGTGGGCGAGGACCCGGACGACGCGGGGCATGGCGCCCTCGATGTCCAGTTCCTGGGCGCAGATCAGCGGCACGTCGGTGATGCCGAGCTTGCGGGCGGCGGCGGCCGGGAAGTCGCTGTGCAGGTCGGGCGTCGCCGTGAACCAGATGCTGATCAGGTCATCGCCGGTCAGGTCGTTGCGCTCCAGGACGGCGGTCAGCAGCGCCGCGACCTGCTCGTCCATGTGCCCGGCCTCGTCCCGCTCCAGTTGGACGGCGCCCCGGACCGCTCGTACCGCCACGGCGATGCTCCTTGCTGACGTGCGTATCGGTTGTTGGTCCGTCCAGCCTAGTCAGCCCGCCGCGTACGGGCCCGGGGCGCCCGTCTCCTGAGACGCTGGCCCCGGCCGGAACCTCCCCTTCCCCGGAGCTGCGACATGACCCACACCCCGACCCGCCGTACGGTCCTCCTCTCCACGGGCGCCGCCGCGCTCTCCCTGGGCTGCGGCGGCGGAGGCGGGGACGGCGACGCCTCGGCCGCCTCGCCCGGCCGGGAACTGGCTTCGACGAGCGACATCCCGGTCGGCGGCGGCAAGATCTTCGCGGACCAGAAGGTCGTGGTGACCCAGCCGGAACAGGGCGAGTTCAAGGCCTTCTCGGCGGTCTGCACCCACCAGAACTGCCTCGTGTCGGACGTGCGGGACGGCTCCATCGACTGCGCCTGCCACGGCAGCAGGTTCAGCATCACCGACGGCGCGGTGGAGCGGGGGCCGGCGACCGAGCCGCTGCCCGAGGAGCGGATCGCGGTGGACGGAAACTCGGTCCGGCTGGCGTGAGCCGCCCGCGTACGCTCCGGGCATGGAACCCGAGACCCTGGTACGCGACCACACCGTTTACGCCTGTGTCATGGGTTCGCGCGCCTTCGGTCTGGCGACGGAGGACAGCGACACCGACCGCCGGGGCGTGTTCCTCGCTCCGACCGAGCTGTTCTGGCGCTTCGGGAAGCCGCCGACGCACGTGGAGGGTCCCGCGCAGGAGCAGTTCAGCTGGGAGCTGGAGCGCTTCTGCGAGCTGGCCCTGCGCGCCAACCCGAACATCCTGGAGTGCCTGCACTCCCCGCTCGTGGAGTCCGTGGACGACACGGGCCGCGAACTGCTCGCCCTGCGCGAGGCGTTCCTCTCCCGCCGGGCCTTCGAGACGTTCACCCGCTACGCGCACGGCCAGCACCGCAAGCTGGACGCCGACGTGCGCACGCACGGCGCCCCGCGCTGGAAGCACGCGATGCACCTGCTGCGGCTGCTGATGTCCGCCCGCGACCTGCTTCGCACGGGCACGCTCACCATCGACGTCGGCGACCGGCGCGAGTCGCTGCTCGCCGTGAAGCGCGGCGAGGTGCCCTGGCCGGAGGTCGAGTCCCGGATGGCCCGCCTGGCCGAGGAGGGCGAGGAGGCCGCCCGGCACAGTCCGCTGCCCGAGGAGCCGGACCGGCGCCGCGTCGAGGACTTCCTCGTCCGCACGCGCCGCGCCTCAGCCCTCCGGGCGGTCCAGCCGGATCCGTACGACGAAGTCGCGCAGGGCGTCGTACGCGGTGGGGGCGCCGGGCAGCGCTGACGCCGCCTGCGCCTCGTCCAGTACGCCGTGCAGCCGCTCCACGTCGGCGCGCACGCGCGTGTGATCGACGCCGGCGTCCCCGTGCTCACGCTCCGCCTTGGCGGCGATCAGCTCCGGCAGGTGGTCCGGGGCGGCGTCGACCTCCCCGAGAGGTAGGCGCCGGAGACGGTGGCGAACAGCACCGGGAGGTGCTGCTCGGCCACCACCGGGGCAGGGTCTGTCGTCCGGATCAGGCCGCAGGAGGGCAACGGCGCCTCATCGCGCTGGTGAGCGGGTCCGGTGCGTGCAGCTGCCGGGACGACGTCCAGGGCGTCGATCATGTGCTCAAGCGTCCCAGAGCGCTCCGAGGGCCAGCAGGTCACCCCGGTACTCGATGCGGTCGGTCCACTCGGCGGGCCAGGCGTCGGCGCCCAGGTGAGCGCCCGCGAAGGCACCCGCGAGGCAGGCGATGGAGTCGGAGTCGCCGGCGGTGCAGGCGCCGCGGCGCAGGGCGGTCAGCGGCTCGTCGACGAAGAGGAGGAAGCAGAGCAGCCCGGCCGCCATCGCCTCCTCGGCGATCCAGCCCTCGCCGACCACCAGGCAGGGATCGGTCTCCGGCGACACGGTGCGCACCGCCTGCTGGAGCCGGTCGAGTACCGCCAGGCACTCGTCCCAGCCGCGGGCGATGAAGTGTTCGGGCGTGGGGTCCTGGGCGCGGGTCCACAGGTCGCCGAGCCAGCGCTCGTGGTAGCGGGTGCGGTTGTCGTAGGCGTACGAGCGCAGCAGCCCGACCAGTCCGGTCGGCTCGGCTCCCTCGGCGAGCAGTCGCACGGCGTGCGCGGTGAGGTCGGACGCGGCGAGCGCGGTGGGGTGCCCGTGGGTGAGCGCGGACTGCAACTGGGCGGCGCCCGAGCGCTGTTCGTCACTCAGACCGGGGACGAGCCCGACGGGCGCGACGCGCATGTTGGCGCCGCAGCCCTTGGAGTGGACCTGGCTGGCGTCCTGCCAGGGACGGTCCGGGGTTTTCAGGAGATCGCACGCCACCATGCACGTCCGGCCGGGGGCCCGGTTGTTCTCGGGCGACTGGTACCAGTCGACGAACTCCTCGCGCACCGGCCGTTCCATGCGCTTGGGGCCGAGCAGCCCACGGTCCATGGCCGTCCGCAGCCCCTTCCCCAGCGCCAGCGTCATCTGGGTGTCGTCGGTGACGATCGCGGGCCGGGGCAGTGCCATCTCCCGCCAGGGGCCGCACTTGGCGAGGATCGACGGGACGTCGTTGAACTCGGTCGGGAAGCCGAGCGCGTCCCCGAGGGCGAGGCCGGTGAGGGCCCCCGTGGCGGCGCGCTTGGTGACGGTGGTCGTGGTCATGCGGGGCGTCCTTCCCGAGGGGTGCGGAGCAGGGGCGGGTGCAGCGTGGTGGCCGGGCCTGCGCGGTACAGCGCGGCCGGCTTGCCACGGCCGCCGGTGAGGCGGGCGGCGCCCGGGACGGGTTCGACGAGGCCCGGGGTGGCGAGGACCTTGCGGCGGAAGTTGGGCCGGTCCAGGGCCGTGCCCCACACCCTCTCGTAGACCTGCTGCAACTCGCCGAGCGTGAACTCGGCCAGGCAGAAGGCGGTGGCCAGACAGGTGTACTCCAGCTTGGCGCCGACGCGTTCCCGGGCGTCGGCCAGGATCCGGTCGTGGTCGAAGGCGAGGTCGCGGGCCTCCGCGTACGGCACCCAGCGGGCCTCGTCCGCGTCACCGCCGCCGTGCGGTTCGGGAGGGTCGGGCAGCAGGGCGGCGAACGCCACCGACACGACCCGCATCCGGGGGTCGCGGCCGGGCTCGCTGTAGGTGCGCAGCTGCTCCAGGTGCAGCGCGCCCACGTCGGCCAGGCCGGTCTCCTCGGCCAGCTCCCGGCGGGCCGCCGCCTCCGCCGACTCGTCCGGCAGCAGAAAACCGCCGGGCAGGGCCCAGCGGCCGGCGTACGGCTCCTGCCCCCGCTCGACGAGCAGCACGTGCAGCGCGTCCGCGCGGAGCGTGAGGACGGCGAGGTCGACGGTGACGGCGAAGGGCTCGAAGGCGTACTTGTCGTAGCCGTGCACAGACGGCCACCCCCTTAATAGTCACCTGGACTATAAAGGGGGTGGCCGACCCGTCACAACTCTCGCGGCGCCTGAGCGCTTACAGCTCGACCTCCTGCATCAGCATCCCGACCTCCGTGTTGGACAGCCGGCGCAGCCAGCCCGACTTCTGGTCGCCCAGGGTGATCGGGCCGAAGGCGGTACGCACCAGCTTGTCGACGGGGAAGCCGGCCTCCGCGAGCATCCGGCGGACGATGTGCTTGCGGCCCTCGTGGAGGGTGACCTCGACCAGGTAGTTCTTGCCGGTCTGCTCGACGACCCGGAAGTGGTCCGCGCGCGCGTACCCGTCCTCCAGCTGGATGCCGTCCTTGAGGCGCTTGCCGAGGTCGCGCGGGATCGGGCCCACGATGTGCGCGAGGTAGGTCTTCTTCACGCCGTACCGGGGGTGGGTCAGGCGGTGCGCCAGCTCGCCGTGGTTCGTGAGCAGGATCACACCCTCGGTCTCGGTGTCGAGCCGGCCGACGTGGAAGAGCCGGGTCTCACGGTTGGTGACGTAGTCGCCGAGGCACTGCCGGCCGTCCGGGTCCTCCATGGTGGAGACGACACCGGCGGGCTTGTTGAGCGAGAAGAACTGGTACGACTGCGTGGCCACGGTCAGGCCGTCGACCTTGACCTCGTCCTTCTCCGGGTCGACCCGCCTGCCCTGCTCCAGGACGATCTCGCCGTTGACCTCGACCCGGGCCTGCTCGATCAGCTCCTCGCAGGAACGCCGGGAGCCGTAGCCCGCGCGCGCGAGGACCTTCTGCAGCCGCTCGCCCTCCTGCTCGGCACCGGGGAAGGTCTTGGGGGGCTTGACGTCCTTCTTGCCCGCGTACCGCTCGCGGTTGCGCTCCTCGGCACGTGCCTCGTACTCACGGGACGTGGCCGGGACCGAGCGCCCCCGCTGCAGGGGCTTCTTCGGCCCGCCCTTGGCGCCGCCGCGGGCCGCCGGGCCGCGGCCCGACTTCGGACCCTCGTGCGTGGCGCCGGGACCCACGTCGTAGCGCCGCTCCTCGGGGCGCGGGTTCTTCGGACGGCCGCCCTGCTTGTTGTCGCGGTTGCCACCGGCGCCGCGGGGGTTACCGCTGCTCCCGCCGCGGGGATTACCGCGGCCACCGCTGCTCCCGCCGCGGCCGCCGCTGTTGCCACCACGGCTCCCGCCGTTGTTTCCGCTGCTGTTCCTGCCGCTGCTGCTTCGCATCAAAGTTCCGTCTTGTCGTCTGCGTCCTCGGAATCCGGGGCGTCCGGATCGAACGACGGGACCCCTTCCAGTGTCTCGGCCTCGATCGCCGCCGCCTCCGGGAGGAAGGGCGCGAGCTCCGGGAGCTCGTCCAGGCCGCGCAGGCCCATCCGCTCCAGGAAGTAGTTCGTCGTCACGTACAGGATCGCACCTGTTTCGGGTTCCGTGCCCGCCTCCTCCACCAGGCCCCGCTGCAGGAGGGTGCGCATCACGCCGTCGCAGTTCACGCCGCGCACCGCGGAGACGCGGCCGCGGCTGACCGGCTGGCGGTAGGCGACCACGGCGAGGGTCTCCAGCGCGGCCTGGGTGAGGCGGGCGTGCTGGCCGTCCAGGACGAAGCCCTCGACGGCCGCGGCGTACTCGGGGCGGCTGTAGAAGCGCCAGCCGCCCGCGATCAGGCGCAGCTCGAAGCCGCGGCCCTGGACGGTGTACTCGTCGGCCAGCTCGCGCAGCGCGTCGGCGATCTGCCGCCGGGGCCGCTGAAGTATCCGGGCGAGGTGCTCCTCGGTCGCGGGCTCGTCGACGACCATGAGGACGGCTTCGAGGGCGGGCTTGAGTTCGAGGCGGGCGACGGCCTCCGGCCCGCCCACGGCCTCCGTGGTCTCCTCACTCACGCCTTCCGCTCCTCCTCGGTCCTGTCCGGCGGCCGGTCGAACTCGTCGGTCACCACCGGCTCGGTCTCCGCGTCCCCGCCCGTCCAGCGCACCAGCAGGTCACCGAGCGCGGTCTCCTGGTCCAGCTCGACGGCCTTCTCCCGGTACAGCTCCAGCAGGGCGAGGAAGCGGGCGACGACGGTCAGCGTGTCCTCGGTGTCCTCGACCAGGAGGCGGAAACTGGCCTGTCCCAGCTCCTTCAGGCGGGCGACGACGATACCGGCCTGCTCCTGCACGCTGACCAGGGGCGCGTGGATGTGCTCGACGTAGACCTGCGGCTTCGGCTTGGGCTGCATCGCCTTGACGGCCAGCTTGGCGAAGCCCTCCGGCCCGATGCTGATGACGACCTCGGGCAGCAGCTCGGCGTGGTGGGGCTCCAGCCCGACGGTACGGGGGTAGCGGCGGGCCTCGGCTTCGAGCCGTTCGTTGAAGATCTCCGCGATCTGTTTGTACGCGCGGTACTGCAGCAGCCGCGCGAAGAGCAGGTCGCGGGCCTCCAGCAGCGCCAGGTCGGCCTCGTCCTCGACCTCGGCGGCGGGCAGCAGCCGGGCCGCCTTCAGGTCGAGCAGCGTGGCCGCGACCACCAGGAACTCGGTCGTCTCGTCGAGGTCCCAGTCCGGCCCCATCGCCCTGATGTGGGCCATGAACTCGTCGGTCACCTTGGAGAGGGCGACCTCCGTGACGTCCATCTTGTGCCTGGAGATCAACTGGAGGAGCAGATCGAACGGCCCCTCGAAGTTGGCGAGCCGCACCTTGAAGACACCGTCGCCAGCGTCGTCCTGCGCGCCCTCGGGGAGCGCCTGGGGCGCCTCACCGGCCTCCGGCGGGCGCTCGGCCCCGCCTCCCGCCGGAGCCACCGACGCCACGGCGGACCGCTCCGCCGCAACTCCCGGCGCGATCATGGGCGCCGCCCCGGCGTCCGACACGGCCCTCGACGGCCCCCCGTCGGCCTCCGAGGCCGATGGGGCTTGCGAGGACGCGCTGGACGGCTGCACCGCCGCTCCCGGCGGCACAGAGGGCGACTGCACGGCGGCGCGCGACGCCGCGGTTGCCTCCGGCGCCGGGGCGGGCGGCCGCGGGGCGGTCTGCGGACGAGGGCCCGTCAGGGGTTGCGGCTCGACCCGGGCACCGGTGTCCGGGCGGGCGCGCCCGTCCTCCGGAGAGGTTGCCGTGCGGGGGGTCTGCGGAGAGAGGGCGTCAGTCCGTGGCGAGGCTTTCGACGCCGGGGTCCGCGGCGGCTCCTCGGAGGGCGCCGCCGACGCGACCGCGGGCTCGGGGCCGGACGCCGACTCGGGTGCCCCGGGCGTCTCGGGGAGCGGCGGAACCGCCCGCTCCCCCGGGCCTCGCCCCAGCGCACGCCGACGGCCGGCGCGGGTGCCGGGGCTGGGGGCGTCGTTCGAGGTCATGGCCCCCGCAGGCTATCGCTAGCGCCCGCGCAGCCGTCGTACGAGGATGCTGGCGTCCCCGCGGGTCTCCAGATCGGCGAGGACCACGGCGACCGCCTCGCGAACGATGCGGCCGCGGTCGACGGCCAGTCCGTGCTCGCCCCGGAGCACCAGGCGGGCGTGCTCCAGGTCCATCAGCTCCTCGGCGGAGACGTACACGGTGATCTTCTCGTCGTGGCGCTCACGGCCGCTGGGCCGGCGCGAGGGCGACCGCCCACGCTTGCGCGGCTGGGCGGCGGCAGAACCTTCCTGCGCACCCACGCCCGGCACGGAGCCCCGCGCGGAGCGCTCCGCGCCCCGGCTGCGCGACTCGCCCGCCGAGCCCGGTTCCGCGTCCGCCGCGGCGTGCTCCGCGCCCTCACCGTCACCGCCCTGCGCGGGCACCGACTGCGGTGCGTCCTCGGCGGCGGCCTGGTCGCTCTCCCCCGCCGGCGCCGGCACCCGGGCCTCGCCGTTGGCCGGTCGCCGCGGGGAGGACGCCTGGAGCCCCATCCCCCCTGTCGTACGGAAGAGTTCGTCGGCCCCCGGCAGACTCACTCGGCGTGACACCGGGCGAGCACCTCCCTGGCGAGCTGGCGGTAGGCGGCGGCACCGACGGAGTTGGAGGCGTACGTGGTGATCGGCTCGCCGGCGACCGTGGTCTCCGGGAAGCGGACCGTACGTCCGATGACCGTGTGGTAGACGTGATCGTCGAACGCCTCGACGACACGCGCGAGCACCTCACGGCTGTGGACCGTGCGCGAGTCGTACATCGTGGCGAGGATGCCGTCGAGCTCCAGGTCGGGGTTGAGCCGCTCCTGGACCTTCTCGATCGTCTCGGTCAGCAGCGCCACACCGCGCAGCGCGAAGAACTCGCACTCCAGCGGCACGATCACCTTGTGCGCGGCCGTCAGCGCGTTGACCGTGAGCAGGCCGAGCGAGGGCTGGCAGTCGATGACGATGTAGTCGTAGTCGTCCATCAGCGGCTTCAGCGCCCGCTGCAGCGTGGACTCGCGCGCGACCTCGCTCACCAGCTGCACCTCGGCCGCCGACAGGTCGATGTTGCTGGGCAGCAGGTCCATGTTGGGGACCGCGGTCTTCAGCAGCACCTCGTCGGCCGCCATGCCCCGCTCCATGAGCAGGTTGTAGACGGTGAGGTCGAGCTCCATCGGGTTGACGCCGAGACCGACCGAGAGCGCGCCCTGCGGGTCGAAGTCGACGAGCAGTACCCGGCGCCCGTACTCGGCGAGCGCGGCACCCAGGTTGATGGTCGACGTGGTCTTGCCGACGCCGCCCTTCTGGTTGCACATCGCGATGATCTTCGCGGGGCCGTGCTCGGTCAGCGGGCCCGGAATCGGGAAGTAGGGCAGCGGGCGTCCGGTCGGTCCGATGCGCTCACGGCGCTGGCGGGCCGCGTCGGGCGCGAGCGTGGCGGCGTACTCGGGATCGGGCTCGTACTCCGCGTCCGGGTCGTAGAAGTGCCCCTCGGGCAGTTCGTCGTAGTCGGCGAAGTGGTTGCGGGACGCGCCACTTCCGTTGCCGGCCATGGCGTTCACGTGTTGGCCATCCATACTCATGTGTGCTGTCTGAGTTGCCTGCGGACTCTGGTGGGCTGCGAAGGTGCGTACAGCGACGGAGCCGACAGCCTCGAGACGCCCGGGGCCGTGGGCCCGTGCAGGCGTTCCTGGTTGACCACCCCCGGGAGTAAATGTCGACTCATTCACAAGTCGTCTTACCTCCTTGGTGACCAGGAAACTTCTAGACAGGTCAGCGTGGCACCATGCCGACGTTCGGCGACTCTATGGCGTGTCGGGCGTCCGCAGCAACACAATCCGCCGGACCCGGCCTGATGTGTCGGCAATGAAACATCCCTCTGTCAAGGGCGTACGGCCGTCGCACAGCAGGTTTCACCGGTGCGCGAATCGGTTGAAGCGTTACGTTCGAGGCGAGTTGGCCGAGAATCGCAAAGTGACCATACACACACCCGGCCGGACCTTGTCGGGCAAGGTCCGGCCGGGCGTGTGGGGTTGACGGCGACTGTTGACGTATCGCCTTTTCCGGTTGGTGACTTAGCCGAGCAGGGTGGCCGGGTCGACGTACTCCAGACCGTGCGCCTCGGCGACCTCGCGGTAGACGACCTTGCCGTCATGCGTATTGAGGCCCTTGGCGAGCGCGGGGTCACGGCGCAGCGCCTCGACCCAGCCGCGGTTCGCCAGCTCCACGATGTACGGCAGCGTGGCGTTGGTGAGGGCGTTGGTGGAGGTGTTCGGCACCGCGCCCGGCATGTTGGCGACGCAGTAGAAGACCGAGTTGTGGACCTTGAAGGTCGGCTCGGCGTGCGTGGTCGGGTGCGAGTCCTCGAAGCAGCCGCCCTGATCGATCGCGATGTCGACAAGGACACTGCCCGGCTTCATCCGGGAGACCAGCTCGTTGGTGACCAGCTTCGGGGCCTTGGCGCCCGGGATGAGCACCGCGCCGATGACCAGGTCGGCGTCGACGACGGCCTTCTCCAGCTCGAAGGAGTTGGACATGACGGCCTTGACCTTGGTGCCGAAGATCTTGTCGGCCTCGCGCAGCTTGTTGATGTCGCGGTCGAGCAGGGTCACGTCGAAGCCCATGCCGACGGCGATCTGCGTGGCGTTCCAGCCGGAGACGCCACCGCCGATCACGACGGCCTTGGCCGGGGTCACGCCAGGCACGCCGCCGGGGAGCACGCCGCGGCCGCCGTTGGGGGCCATCAGGTGGTAGGCGCCGACCTGGGGGGCCAGCCGGCCCGCGACCTCGGACATCGGGGCCAGCAGCGGCAGCGCGCGGCTGGGCAGCTCGACGGTCTCGTAGGCGATCGCGGTGGTGCCGGACTCGACGAGCGCGTCCGTGCACTCCTTGGAGGCGGCCAGGTGCAGGTAGGTGAAGAGCGTCTGGTCCTTGCGGAGGCGGTGGTACTCCTCCGCGATGGGCTCCTTGACCTTCAGCACCAGGTCGGCGGTGGCCCACACCTCGTCGGCGGTGTCGAGTATCCGCGCGCCGGCGGCGACGTACTCGGCGTCCGGGATGGAGGAGCCGACGCCGGCCTCGCGCTCGATGACGACCTGGTGACCGTGGCGCACCAGCTCGTGCACGCCGGCGGGGGTGATGGCCACCCGGAACTCGTTGTTCTTGACCTCGCGGGGGATACCGACCTTCACGTCGATCACGGTCCTTGGCTCAGAGGGTTGGGCTATTTCTACACATACCCGCGTACGCCTGGGCACAACGGGAGAGACCGCAAGAACGTGCGGCAGAGCCAGTCTAATGAAGGTGTTCCCGCTGTCCAGCCTTTCAAAGCATCAATCTTCAGACGATGCGCTGCGGATTTCGCAGGCCTCGGTGGGATCTTCCCTCAGCATGCGATCCGCTGCGGTCCGCTGCAGCCCGGCGGCGGTGGGATCGCCGAGGTGGTCGAGCGTGTCCGCCAGCCGCAGGTGCAGCGCGGCCTGGAGCCGGACGTCCTCGGCCCGGCGGGCCCACTCGACGGCCTCCTGGCAGGTGCGCAGCGACTCCTCGGGGCGTCCGGCGTACTCCTGCACGCGGGCCAGCTCGCTCAACGCCCGCGCGTGCGCGGCCACGTCGCCCGCCTTGCGGTACCCGGCGACCGCGGCGCGCCAGCCCCGCTGCGCCTCGCCGTAGCGGCCGGCGTAGGTGTGGGCGGTGGCGAGCCGGCCGTAGACGCGGGCGGCGTCGGCGCGCTCGTCCCGGGCGAGGCGCTGGGCGAGCGCCCGGCCGAACCAGTCGGCGGCCCGGTCGTAGTCGCCGAGTTCCAGATGTGCGCCGCCTACGGATTCCATCGCGCGACCGGTCGCGTAAGGGTCGTTCGCCTCGCGTCCGGCGTCCAGCGCGGCCCGGTAGCGCACCAGGGCCTCGGCGGTGCGGCCGGTACGGGCGTCCAGGTCGGCGAGGTTCAGCAGGGCCGCCGCCTTCTCCCGGGGCAGCTCGCGGCGCTCGGCCACGTCGAGGACGAGGCGGTGGATGCCGTACAGGTCGGGCGCCGCCGCCTGGGTACCGAAGTGGGCCACCATGGTCCGCACCAGCTGGGACATCAGTCTCCGGGCGAGGGTGTCCAGCTCCCCGTCGGCGACCGCGAGCCGCGCCGCGGCCAGCAGGGCGGGCCGGCGGACCCGCAGCCAGTCGGCGGCGGCCCTCGGGTGGGGGAAGCGCAGGGCACGCGGCATGCCGAGGAGCTTCTCGCGGGCCTGCGGGCTGTCGGTCTCGGTGGCCGCCCGGCAGGACTGGAGCAGCCGCACCGTGCGCTCCAGCATGCGGGCGCGGGCGAGCTGGAGCTCGGCCGGCCGGTCGTGGGTCTCGGCGAGAGCCCTCAGCAGGGCGTGCAGGCAGCCGGGGACCTCGTACTCGGGCAGCGGCGAGTCGACCGCCCGCAGCACGCCGAGGGCGACGAAGTCGTCCAGGGTGGTGCGGGCGCCGTTGACCGAGCAGCCGGCGAGCGCGGACGCGGTGTGCGGGTCGACCAGGCCGGCCGGGGCGAGGGAGAGCAGGCGCAGTATCCGGGCGGCGGGGCTGGGCAGGGACGCGTAGGCGAGGCGGAAGACGCGGCTGAGGGCGGTGCCCTCGTCACCCTCCGCGTGCACGTGCTTGGCGAGGTCGGCGACGGCCGCCTGGGGACGGGCGGCGAGCCAGCCGCCGGCCAGGGTCAGCGCGGCGGGCTGTGCCTGGCAGACCTCGACCAGGTGCTCGGCGGCCCGGGGGTCGACGGTGATGCGCACCGAGCCGGTGTGCCGGGACAGCAGTTCCACGGCCGACTTGGTGTCCAGGCCGCCCAGCGTGCACGGGCGGACGTCCGCGATGCCGGTCAGCGGGCCCTCGGCGACGACGACGGCCAGGCAGTCCGGGGTGTCCGGCAGCAGGGCGTCGACCTGCTCGGTGTCGGCCGCGTCGTCGAGCAGGAGCAGGACCTTGCGGTCGGCGAGGGCGGTGCGGAGCGCGTCGGTGAGGTCGTCCTCGTCGGCTCCGGGCGGGTTGGGGCGGTCCAGCTCGCTCAGCAGTTCCCGGGCGAGCCGCCCGACGGGCACGCGCGTGCCGTCCGGTTCGCTCAGCCGGGCGCGCAGCACGCCGTCGGGGTAACCGTCCGCTACCTGGGCGGCCAGCTCCTCGGCGAGCGCGGTACGGCCGGAACCGGGCCGGCCGGCGATGAGCAGCACGCGCGCGCGGGGTGCTTTGCGGCCGGAGAGGGTGTCCAGGCCCGCGCGCTCGATGTCGGCGCGCAGCTCCTTCAACTCCCGGGTGCGGCCCAGGAACCGACTCTCCTCAGCAGGGTCCTCCGACAGCCGTACGCCGTCCGTGTCCACCGCCTGATCCGTCACGGGCCACACTCCCGATCCCACCGCACGCCGGCGCCCGCCGGAACCCCGGTTCGGGCGTTTCCAGAGCCTAGTTCACGCTCTGCTACGTTCCCTGCGGAGCGCGGCGGGCACATCCCTCGATCGGATCAACCGATGGTCACACCATGGCGGGCGAGAGAGTGGTTGTCAGGCCTCGAACGGACGCGCCGGCCACGGCGCCTGAGCCGGACGGAGGCTGTCCAGCCCGTCGCCCTGCTCCGCCGCGACCAGCGAGAGCACACCGACGACCAGGCAGTTGTTGTGCAGCTCGCCCGCGAGCACGCCCCGGACCAGGTCCGCAACGGGCACCCGGGCCAGCTCCATGTCGGCCTCTTCGTCCTCGACCTCGAAGCGCTCGCCCTCGGCCTCGGAGAGGTTCTGGGCGAGGAAGATCCGCACGGCCTCGTCGCAGCCGCCGGGGGTGGTGTAGACGTCGGTCAGCACCCGCCAGTCCTCGGCCTTGACGTGCGCCTCCTCGTACAGCTCGCGCTGGGCGGCGTGCAGCGGGTTCTCGCCGGGGACGTCGAGGAGGCCGGCGGGGATCTCCCACAGCTTCTCGCGCACGGGGTGCCGGTACTGCCGGATGACCAGGGCCCGTCCCTGGTCGTCCAGGGCGAGGACGGCCACGGAGCCCGGGTGGACCTGGTAGTCGCGGGTCACCACGGAGCCGTCGGGCATGACCACGTCGTCCGTGCGGACGGAGGTCTTCTTCCCCCGGAAGGGAGTCTCGGTGCCCCGGACCTCCCACTCCTCGGGGATGTCCTTGATCGTGCTGCCCGTCATGCCTGACCTGCCCTTCCAGACGTACGCGAAAAGCCGGGGCCCGCGCCGTTGAATGCGCGCGCCCCGGCCACCGTACAACTGGTGTGTTACTTCGACGTCTTCCGCTCGACCGCGGCCTTGACCAGCCCGGCGAAGAGCGGGTGCGGGCGGGTCGGGCGCGAGCGCAGCTCCGGGTGCGCCTGCGTGGCGACCAGGTAGGGGTGCACGTCGCGCGGGTACTCGACGTACTCGACGAGCTTGCCGTCCGGGGAGGTGCCCGAGAAGAGGATGCCCGCCTTCTTCTCCAGCTCCGCGCGGTAGGTGTTGTTCACCTCGTAGCGGTGGCGGTGCCGCTCCTCAACGTACTCCTTGCCGTCGTAGACCTCACGCACGATGGAGCCCTCGGCCAGCTTGGCCGGGTACATGCCGAGCCGCATCGTGCCGCCCATGTCGCCCTCGCCGGCCACGATGTCCAGCTGCTCGGCCATCGTGGAGATGACCGGGTGGGCGGTGGCCGGGTCGAACTCGGTGGAGTTGGCGTCCGTGATGCCGGCCAGGTTGCGCGCGGCCTCGACCACGATGCACTGCAGGCCCAGGCAGAGGCCGAGCAGCGGGATCTTGTTCTCACGGGCGTAGCGGATCGCGCCGACCTTGCCGAGCACGCCCCGGTCGCCGAAGCCGCCCGGGATGCAGATGGCGTCGACGTCACCGAGCTGCGCCTTGGCGCCGGCCGCCGTCTTGCAGTCGTCGGACGTGACCCACTTGATCTTCACGCGGGCCTTGTTGGCGAAGCCGCCCGCGCGCAGCGCCTCGGTCACCGACAGGTAGGCGTCGGGCAGGTCGATGTACTTGCCGACCAGGGCCATCGTGATCTCGTGGTCGGGGTTGTGGACGCGGTCGAGCAGGTCGTCCCAGGTCGTCCAGTCCACGTCGCGGAACGGCAGGTCCATCTTGCGGACGACGTAGGCGTCCAGGCCCTCGGTGTGGATGACCTTGGGGATGTCGTAGATCGAGCGGGCGTCGGGGCAGGCCACCACGGCGGCCTCGTCGACGTCGCACATCAGCGAGATCTTGCGCTTGATGGCGGTCGGCACCTCGCGGTCGCAGCGCAGCACGATCGCGTCCGGCTGGATACCGATGTTGCGCAGCGCGGCGACCGAGTGCTGGGTCGGCTTCGTCTTCAGCTCACCGGAGGGGCCGATGTACGGCAGGAGCGAGATGTGGACGACGAAGACGTTGTCACGGCCGACCTCGTGCCGCACCTGGCGGACGGTCTCCAGGAACGGCAGCGACTCGATGTCGCCGACCGTGCCGCCGACCTCGGTGATCACGACGTCCACCTCGTCCGTCGCCATGCGGCGGATACGGTGCTTGATCTCGTTGGTGATGTGCGGAATGACCTGGACCGTGTCGCCGAGGTACTCGCCGCGCCGCTCCTTGGCGATCACCGTGGAGTACACCTGGCCGGTGGTGACGTTGGCGGAGCCGTCGAGGTCGCGGTCGAGGAAGCGCTCGTAGTGGCCGATGTCCAGGTCGGTCTCGGCGCCGTCGTTGGTGACGAACACCTCACCGTGCTGGAAGGGGTTCATCGTGCCAGGGTCGACATTGAGGTACGGGTCGAGCTTCTGCATCACGACGCGCAGACCCCGTGCCTTGAGCAGCATGCCGAGGCTGGAGGCGGTCAGCCCCTTGCCGAGCGAGGAGGCGACACCCCCGGTGACGAAGATGTGCTTGGTCGTCGAGGATTTGGGCGGCATGGCCAAAGGGGGGCTCCCGTGGTCGCGGTCTGGGGTGCGGTGCGTTCGTCGTCCGACCCGGTCGTACCGGGTTGTCGTCGGCGGCGCCGTCGCTGCGGTTCCGGGGTTCTTCTCCCACCGGTCCACGGGCTACCAGCGTATCAGCGCCTCGGGGCGGCGGCTTCCGGCCACCCTCCGCGCACGCCCGGACACCCAGGCGAGCGGCTCACCGTTTCCTCACCCGGTGGTCACTCGTTCGGCGGACCCGGGTTGCCCGGAGCGGCGCACAGATCATCTACGTGCGTCGTATCCTGCTCGGACGTTCACTGCCGAGCCCACCCGGCGACATGGCACCACCCCTCGCCCGTCAATACCGGAACAACGAGAGCTCGTCAGTTCGTTGAGCAACAATTGTCGTTTGCGGCGCAGCGTTTGGCTTCACGGCCGGACGGCTGCTTTGCTTCATGGCTCAACGACGCATGACATACCCCCCTTGACCGCACCAGCGACCGCCCCCTCGTGGGGGTGACGTGGCCGTTCGACTGGAGTTGCACGTGGCCGGGCGCATCGAAGACTACGCACTCATCGGAGACATGCAGACCGCCGCCCTGGTCTGCCGGGACGGCACAGTCGACTGGCTGTGCCTGCCCCGCTTCGACTCGCATGCCATCTTCGCCGGTCTGCTGGGCACCGGGGAACACGGCTTCTGGCGGCTCGGACCCGCCTACGCCCCCGGCGCCGAACCGCCCACCGCGGCCCGGCGGACCTACCGCGGCGACTCACTGATCCTGGAATCCGAGTGGGACACCCCGCGCGGCACGGTCCGGGTGACCGATTTCATGCCGCCGCGCGACGGCGCGCCGCAGGTGATCCGGATCGTGGAGGGTGTCTCCGGCCGGGTGCCGATGCGCTCGGAGCTGCGGATGCGGTTCAGCTACGGCCGCGTCGTCCCGTGGGTGCACAAGCACGAGGGCCGCACGGTGGCCGTCGCGGGCCCCGACTCCGTGTGGTTCGACACAGAGGCCGAGACCTACGGCAAGGCGCTCACCACGTACGCGGACTTCACGGTCTCGCCGGGTGAGCGGATCGCCTTCACCATCTCCTGGGAGCCCTCGCACAAGGAGCCGCCGGCGCTGCCGGAGCCCGAGCAGTCGCTGGAGGCCACGGAGGAGTTCTGGCGCGACTGGGTCGAGCACTGCACCTACCACGGTCCCTACCGGGAGGCCGTGGTCCGCTCCCTGATCACGCTGAAGGCCCTCACCTACGCCCCCACCGGCGGCATCGTCGCCGCGCCCACCACCTCCCTGCCGGAGGACATCGGCGGCGTCCGCAACTGGGACTACCGCTACACCTGGCTGCGCGACGCGGCGATCACCCTCTCCTCGCTGCTGCGCACCGGCTACCGCGAGGAGGCCCGCGCCTGGCGCGAGTGGCTGCTGCGCGCGGTCGCGGGCGACCCGGAGAACCTGCAGATCATGTACGGGATCGCCGGCGAGCGCGAGCTGGGCGAGGCGGAGCTGGACTGGCTGCCCGGCTACGAGGAATCCACCCCGGTCCGGGTCGGCAACGGCGCCGCCCACCAGCTCCAGCTGGACGTCTACGGCGAGGTCACCGAGGCCCTGCACCTGGCCCACATGACGGGCCTGTCCCGCAACGACTACGCCTCGCTGCTCCAGCTCAAGCTGATCCGCTACCTGGAGGACCACTGGCAGGAGCCGGACGAGGGCATCTGGGAGGTGCGCGGCCCGCGCCGCCACTTCGTGCACTCCAAGGTGATGGCCTGGGTCGCCGTCGACCGCACCATCAAGCTGATCGAGTCCGGCGACGCCGACGGCCCCCTGGAGCGCTGGAAGCAGCTGCGCGACGACATCCACCGGGACGTGTGCGAGAAGGGCTACGACAAGGAACGCAACACCTTCACGCAGTCCTACGGCTCCCAGGAGCTGGACGCCTCGCTGCTGCTGATCCCGCAGATGGGCTTCCTGCCGCCGGACGACAAGCGGGTCATCGGCACCATCGAGGCCATCCAGCGTGAGCTGTCCACGTCGGACGGCTTCATCCTGCGCTACCCGACGGAGGGCGGCAGCGAGGGCGTCGACGGCCTGCCCGGCGACGAGGGCGCCTTCCTCGCCTGCTCCTTCTGGATGGCCGACGACCTGGCGATGATCGGCCGCGTGGACGAGGCGCGGAAGCTCTTCGAGAAGCTCCTCTCCCTGCGCAACGACCTCGGCCTCCTGGCCGAGGAATGGGACCCCCGCCTCCAACGCCAGGTCGGCAACTTCCCCCAGGCCTTCAGCCACGTCCCCCTGATCGACACGGCACTGAGGCTGACGGCGAGCGGGGCGTACGGAGGCTGACACACAGCGGACTGCCCGCAGCCGCCCCCGCTGCGGGCACCCGTGCCGCCGGGGTGGCACGGGTGGGCGGTGGAGGCCCCACGCTCGAACGAAGCCGAGAGTGGGGGAGGAACCCCGCCAGCGCTGCGCCGCGCGCCGCGCGCCCCACCCCCGGCCCACACCCACGCCGGGCACGCGGCTCACACAGCTCACACCAATAGCACCCCGGCACCCGGCACCCGGCACCGAAGATGTGCCCGCCCCACACCCCCGGGTACCGTCCGCTCCATGAACACCCCCAGCGCACCCCCGCCCTCGGGGATCACCGTGCAGCGCGCCCTGGAACTCCCCGGCCTCCGCAGCGGCCTCCCGGAGATCCTCGCCGGCGCCGACCGCCTGCACCGCACCGTGCGCTGGGTCCACGCCGGCGAGGTCCCCAACATCGCCTCCCTCCTCAAGGGCGGCGAACTCCTCCTCACCACCGGCTACGGCCTCGGCACCCGCCCCGCCGAACAGCGCGCCTTCGTCCGCACCCTCGCCGAGCGCGGCATCGCGGCCCTGGTCGTGGAACTCGGCCCGCGCTTCGCCCGCCTGCCCGCCGCCCTCGTGGACACCGCCCGCGCGGCCGGACTGCCGCTGGTCCAGCTGCACCGCGAGGTGCCGTTCGTGACGGTCACCGAGGAGATCCACACCGAGATCGTCAACGGCCACTACGCGCTGGTCCAGCGGGCCGAAGAGGTGCACCGCCGTTGCACGGAGGCCCTCCTCGGCGGCCGCGGGGTGCCCCAGGTGCTCGGCATCCTGGCCGACTTCGGCGGCAACCCGGTCTTCCTGGAGACCACCGACGGCCGCCTGCTGTACGCCGCCGGCGCCGGCCCCGCGGGCGCCGACCCGCTCCAGGTGTGGGAGGGGCTGCGCGGCCCGCACAAGGAAGCCCCGCCTCCGGCGGGCTCGGTCCTGGTGGACGTGCCCGGCGGCGGCCCCGGCACCGGTTCGGTACGCGCCCGGCTCGTTCTCCTGCCCGTGCGGTCCCCGCTGGCGCCGGTGCACCGGATGGCGGCCGAGCGGGCGGCCGGCATCCTCGCCGTGGTGCTGATGCAGGCCCGTCAGGAGGAGGAACTCGCGGCCCGCGGACGCGGCGACTTCCTCACCGACCTGGCCGAGGGCCGGATCACCCCGGAGGACGCCCCGGCACAGGCCCGCGTCCTCGGCTTCAAGCCGGGCGCCGGCCCGCTGCTCCCGGTGGTGATGCGGCTCGGCGACACCCTGTCCCCCGCCGGTGGCGGCTGGGCGGTGCTGGCGCGCGCGGTCGCCGAGGAGCTGGCGTCGGTCGGGGTGCCGGTCCTGCTGGGCGTACGGCCGGTGGAGGGCCGGGTGCCGCTTCTGCTGGGCCTGCGCACGGAGTCGGAGCGGACGGCGGTCGCCGACCGGGTCGCGGTGGCGTTGCGGGCGGGTGTGGAGCGGGCCGGGATGCAGCCGCCGGGGGCGCAGCCGCCCGTCGTGGTCGTCGGAGTGGCCGGCGGCTGGGCGGCGGCGTCCGCGAGTCTCAGGCACGCGGCGGAGACGGCGACCGCGGCCCAGGGCCTCACCGACCGGCCCTGGTACGACGCCCGGCGCCTCGACATCGACCTGCTGCTGTGGCGGCTGCGCGAACATCCGGACCTCGCGGCCTTCGTGGACCGGGCGATCGGTCCCCTGCGCGACCACGACAACCGTGCCAAGCCGCCCCTGCTGCCCACCCTCCAGACGTACCTGGCGCACGCGGGCCGCAAGGCGGAGACGGCGCGCGAGCTCCACCTCAACCGGCAGACGCTCTACAACCGTCTGGCACGTATCGGGGAGTTGCTGGGCACCGACCTCGACGACCCGCAGACCGTCCTGGCGTTGAGCCTGGCCCTTCGTGCCCGCCGGCACGTGCCCTAGAGCAGCGGCGTGGGCCGAGTCAACTCGTCGTAGACGCTGAGGACCTGGGCGACGGTCTCGTCCTCGGTCGGCCACGTGGCCGCCTGCCGTACGCCCCGGTCCTTCAGCTCCTCGCACCGGTCCGGGTCGGCGAGCAGCCGGACGACGGTGTCGGCGAGGGCCTCCGCGTCCCCGTCCGGGACGAGTTCGGCGGCGTCGCCGACGAGTTCGGGGATGCCGCCCACGTCGCTCGCGACGAGCGGTACGCGCGCGTGGAACGCCTCCTGGGCGAGGACGGAGCGCGCCTCCCGACGGCTCGGCAGCAGGGCGAGGTCGGCCGCCGCCAGCAGGTCGGTGACGTCGTCGCGGCTGCCGATGAGCACCACCGGCAGGCCCTCGTCCGCGATCCGCCACTGCAACTCCGCACGCAGCGGGCCCTCGCCGGCGACGACGACCAGCGGGACCGGGTCGAGCCGGCGCCAGACACGGGCGGCGTCGAGCAGGACGTCGTAGCCCCGGTGCCTCTCCAGGGAGCCGACGGCGATCAGCAACGGGCGGCCGATGGCGCCGA
>NZ_RAIF01000006.1:1542711-1548528 GCF_003671715.1 Streptomyces sp. E2N166
GGCGGGGAGCGCGACGGGGGCGAGGCGGGCGTCCCGCGCGCCGGTTCGCCGCGCCCGGTCGACCAGCTCCGAGGTGGCACCGAGCACCACGGTGGTGGCCTTCATCACCCGTCGTTCCAGGACGCGCAGCAGTTGGGCACGCGCTCCTTCGGCATGGACCCGGTCGTGCCAGGTGACGACGAGCGGAGTGCGGACCCGGCGGCCGCCGAGTGCCAGCGCGGCGCGGAAGGAGGCGTGCAGCCCGTGCGCGTGCACCAGGTCGGCGTCCGCGCACACCGCCCGCAGCGCGGCAACGGAAACGGGGTCACTGCTGCGCGGCACGTGCACGTGGTCGGCTCCGGCGCCGGTGAAGTCGTAGGTGCGTTCCGCATCTGCGGGGGCGCACACCGTCACCTTCACGCCCCGTGCGACGAGCCCCGCGGCCAGGGAGCGCACGTGCGTGCTGCTGCCGGCGTTGCCGCCGCCCAGCACCTGCACGGTGCGCAGCGGCGACTGGCCGTGCGGTGAGTGGCTGCTCACGGGGGTCACGTGGCCGGGAACTCCTGGTTCGGCTGGGGACGGTCACGAAGAACGTACAGAAGGACGGTGCGGAGAGGGCGCGCCGCGCGGTTTCCGGCGCGTTACTCCGTCAAGGATGCCAGGCCGTACGGGTGTTCCGGGAACGACGAACGTCCCGCGCGGGCGACCGTCGGGGCAACGGGACGGGGTCGGTTCACTCACACGAGTGAGCGTGCCGCCTCGCTCACCCTCTCCCCGTACGCCGCCGCGGCCACGAGTGCGACGGCGTGCGCGCCGAGCGCCGCCCGGCCGTTCCCGGCCACCACCGCGACACCCAGGGCCGCGCCGAGCGCGTGCGCTCCCGTGTCACCGAGCATCGTCCGCTCGGCGATGTCGTCCGGCAGTACCGCCGCGGCTGCACCCATGGCGACGGCGGCCGTCTCCGCTCCGGGTCCCTTCCTCAGCAGCCCCGGCGCCCCGAGCGCGAGGACCGCCGCTCCGGCCCGCCCGGGGCGTACGTCCACGAGGTTGACGAAGTGCGCGGCCCCCGCGATGACGACGCCCGCGAGCACCTTGTCCAACGGCCGTTCCTTCAGCACCGCGCCCGCGGCGAGCCCGGCCGCGGAGACCCCCAGCAGCTTCACCGCCCCGCTGGTGACCTCGCCGTCCCGCAGCGCCGACAGATGTGCCCGGAACCCACGCCGGGGGTCCCCGGCGCCCACCGCGTCGTCGTAGGCCCCGCACGCCCCGGCGGCGAGCACGGCGAACCCGGCGGCGGGCCGCACCCGCGCCGTCCCCACCGCCGCCGCCACGGCGGACGCGGGCCCCGCGTACAGATCCACGGCCCGTCCGGCGTGGTTCTTCCGTTCCCAGCGTTCCCGGCCGCCCGGCGCCGTGGCGCGCAGCGCGGACAGTCCGGTCCGCGCGAGCACGGTGGCGAGGGCGAAGAAGGAGCCGGTCCGGCGAGCGCGGTCGATCATCGGGCCACCCTACGGGACCCCGGCGCCCCCCCTTCCGCCGAAAGCACCACGGCGCCGAACCAGCGGACCGGCACCGTCCCCACCCGGAACCGACCCCCCTGAAAGGCGCCCCGGCCCCCGAAGCCGAACTCCGAAAGCAGCCCGGACCAACGCCCAGGACCGGGCGCGGCCGTCAAAACCACCCCAGCCGCCCCACACCAGAGGCCGCCGGACCGGCACCCCTCCCAGAACTCCACCCGGGGTCGACACCCGGCTCCCGAAAACGGCCCGGGCCGACACCGACGACCGGGCGCAGCCACCGGAGACCACGGTCGCCCCCTCCCAGCCCGGTCTCCGGTCTCCGGACTCGGCAGCCCGACGGCCACCGGTCCGACGGGCGGACCCGCTCGGCGTCGACCACACCGCGTCCCCCGCCCCCGGCGGCCGACGCCGTCGCCGGCTCCGCCCCGCGGACGCGTGCACCTGGTGCCGCCCACCCGCGACACCGACGGCGCGCCGCCGACGTCCCGCGTCCCAGCCCGCCGGCCAGGTCTACGCGTCCGACCGCGCCGTCGCGAGCAGTTCCTCCGCGTGGGCCCGGGCCGTCTCCGAGTCCTCCTGGCCGGCGAGCATGCGGGACAGTTCGCGGATCCGGTCCTCACCCTCCAGCACCTTGACGCCGGACCGGGTCACCGAGCCGTCGTTCGTCTTCTCCACCAGCAGCTGCCGGTCGGCGAACGCGGCCACCTGCGGCAGATGCGTGACGACCACGACCTGTGCGCTCCTCGCGAGACGCGCGAGGCGCCGCCCGATCTCCACCGCCGCCTTGCCGCCGACACCGGCGTCGACCTCGTCGAAGAGGTACGTCGGCACCGGGTCCGTGCCCGCGAACACGACTTCCACGGCCAGCATCACGCGTGACAGCTCACCGCCGGACGCCCCCTTGGCGATCGGCCGCGGCGGCGCGCCGGGATGCGGGGCGAGCAGCAGCTCGACCTCGTCGGCACCCGACGGCCCGTACGCGACCGTGCGTCCACCGACCTCCACGCCATCCGGATCCTCGGTCTGCCGGATCTCGAACGACACGCGCGCGTGCGGCATGGCGAGCGAGGCCAGCTCGGCGGTCACCGCGGCCGCGAACCGCTCGGCGGCGTCCGTCCGCGCGTCCGTCAGTGCCTGCGCCAGTCCACCCAGTTCCGCCCGGAGCGCGTCCCGTTCGGCGGTCAGCTCGCCGATCCGCTCGTCGTCGCCGTCCAGCTCGGTCACCCGCGCGGCGCTCTGCTCGGCCCAGGTCAGCACGGCGGCGACGTCCTCGCCGTACTTCCGCGTCAACGCGGTGAGCGCGGCCCGGCGCTCCTCGACCGCCGCCAGCCGCAGCGGGTCGGCGTCCAGGTCGTCGGCGTATCCGGCCAGCTCCCCGGCCACGTCGCGCAGCAGGATCCCGACCTCGCCGATCCGCTCGGCGAGCACGGCCAGCGCCGGGTCGTGCGACCGCACGGCGTCCAGGGCCCGCTGCGCGCCCGCGACGAGCGTCGCCGCGTCCACGCCCTCGGGGTCCTCCGGATTGCCCGCCAGGGCGGCGTGAGCGGCCGTGGCCGCCGACGCGAGCGCCTCGGCGTGGCCCAGCCGCTCCGCCTCCTCCGCCAGCTCCACGTCCTCGCCGGCCCGCGGCTCGACGGCCGACACCTCGTCGAGGCCGTAGCGCAGCAGATCGGCTTCCTGGGCGCGCTCACGCGCGCGCGTGGTGATCTCGTCCAGCTCCGTGGCGACGGCCCGCAGCCGCCGGTAGGCCTCGGCGTACTTGGCGAGCGGTCCGGCGACCGCGTCACCCGCGTACCGGTCCAGGGCCTGCCGCTGCCGGGACAGTTTGAGCAGCCCCTGCTGGTCGGTCTGCCCGTGCACGGCCACCAGTTCGTCGGCCAGCTCGGCGAGCATCCCCACGGGCACGGACCGTCCGCCCAGGTGCGCGCGCGACCGCCCCTCGGCGGAAACGGTACGGCTGATCAGCAGCGCCCCGTCGTCCAGCTCGGCCCCGGCCTCCTCGGCCCGGACGGCGACCGCGGCGTCCCCGGGCACGGCGATCCGCCCCTCGACGACCGCGTTCTTCGCCCCGATCCGCACGAGCGCCGCGTCCGCGCGTCCGCCCAGCAGCAGCCCCAGGCTGGTGACCACCATGGTCTTGCCGGCACCCGTCTCACCGGTGACAGCGGTGAACCCGGGCGACAGCTCGACCACGGCGTCGTCGATGACACCGAGCGACCGTATCCGCATCTCCTCAAGCACGGACACGACCATACGAGGTCCGGGGCGGCGAGTGCGACCGGCCCACCCTTGGCGCCCGGGGGAGGACGTCGCCGTCAGGGGCGCGGGACTGTGCTGGCAGCGGCTGCGCCGCGGGGCGCGACCGGCCACGGACAGCCCGCGGCCGGGGCACAACGGAAACCACTCCTTCGAGTCCGCTAGTGCGGCGCCCCCCGCCACCCCGAAACGGGCAACGCGAACTTCGCCACCAGACGATCCGTGAACGACGCATGGTGCAGCCGCGCCAGCCGCACCGGCACCGCTCCACGCCGCACCTCCACCCGGGCCCCCGGCGGCAGGTCCACCGTCCGCCGCCCGTCGCACCACAGGACGCCCGGCGGAATGTGAGGCAGCACCTCCACCGCGAGCACGGAATCCGGCGAGGTCACCAAGGGCTTCGCGAACAGCGCGTGTGCGCTGATCGGCACCATCAGCAGTGCCTCGACCTCGGGCCACACCACCGGTCCCCCGGCGGAGAAGGCGTACGCCGTCGACCCGGTCGGCGTCGACAGCACGATGCCGTCGCAGCCGAACCCCGTCACCGGCCGCCCGTCGATCTCCAGCACGACTTCGAGCAGCTTCTCGGCGCCGGCCTTCTGCACGGCGGCCTCGTTCAGCGCCCAGTCGGTGTGCACGATGTCGCCGTTGCGGTGCACGACGACGTCGACGGTCATCCGCTCCTCGACCTCGTACGCCCGGTTCACCACTCGGTCGACGACCTTGTCGAGGTCGTCGCGCTCGGCCTCCGCGAGGAAGCCGACCCGGCCGAGGTTGACGCCGAGCATCGGCACCCCGGACGCGCGGGCGAACTCGGCGCCGCGCAGCAGGGTCCCGTCGCCGCCCAGCACGATCAGCAGCTCGCACCCGTCGAGGCACTGCGGCGTGGCCTCTCCGACCAGCTCCACCTCGCCCGGCAGCGGCAGGTCGCACGCTTCGGCCTCCAGGACGCGCACCCCGAGCCCGGCGTTCAGCAGCCCCTTGACCACGAGCTCCGCGCTGCGGATGGCCGCGGGACGCCCGGTGTGGGCGAGCAGGAAAACAGTACGAGCTCGGTTCTGTGTCAACGCGGCCCCTCCGCCACTGCACGGTCAACGTCGGCCGGGTCCAGTTCACCGGCCCCGGCCCGCAGCCACAGAAAGTACTCGACGTTCCCGGAGGGACCGGGCAGCGGACTGGCGGTGACCCCCTTCACTCCGAGTCCCAGTTCCCAGGCCCTGCGGGCGACTCCCCGTACGGCCTCGGCCCGCAGCTGCGCACTGCGTACCACTCCCCCGCTGCCGAGGCGCTCCTTGCCCACCTCGAACTGCGGCTTCACCATCATCACCAGATCGGCGTCCGGCCGGGTGCACCGCACCAGGGCGGGCAGTACCACTCCGAGCGGGATGAAGGACAGATCCCCCACGACAAGGTCCACGGGCTCCCCATCGATCGCTTCCGGCGTCAACTCGCGTACGTTCGTACGGTCCTTGACGGTGACGCGTTCATCCTGTCGGAGAGACCAGGCGAGTTGTCCGTAACCGACGTCGACGGCGACGACGTGCGCGGCGCCCGATCGCAGCAGTACGTCGGTGAAGCCTCCGGTGGACGCGCCGGCGTCCAGCGCCCGCCGCCCCTCGACGACGAGCCCCTGCGGAACGAAGGCGTCGAGGGCGCCGGCGAGCTTGTGGCCGCCGCGCGAGACGTAGTCGGGGTCGCTGTCGTCGGCGGTCACCACGATCGCGGCGGCGGTCTCCACCTGTGTGGCGGGCTTGGTCGCGACGGCCTTGCCGACGGTGACCCGCCCGGCGGCGATCAGCTGGCTGGCGTGCTCGCGCGAGCGCGCCAGCTTGCGGCGGACCAGCTCCGCGTCGAGACGGCGGCGTGCGACTCCTGCCACGTTCGGTTCAGCTCCTGTTTTCGTACGGCGCATTGGGCTCGTGGCCCGAAGGGCCTCGTTGAGGGGTGGTGGTCGGGTGACGGGTGGGGGCCGGAGGTCCCGGGCGGGCGTCGAGCGCGGTGAGCGCGTCGCGCAGCCCCCGGTGTACATCCTCGTACACCTCGACATGTCCGTCCGTGGCCA
>NZ_RAIF01000006.1:1548800-1556665 GCF_003671715.1 Streptomyces sp. E2N166
CGTCGAGGGGGGCGGGCGCGGCGGGGTCGTGCTCCGGCGCCCGCGCCTCGGACGGGCCCCCGTCGGGTTCCCGCGCCGCCGGCTCCGGTACTGCGTCGCTCATGCCCCGACGCTACCGTGTACCGCTGCGGTACGGTCGGTCCCGATGGCGACGACTGAGGAGTGCCGCGCCGCACTCGACAAGCTCTCGGACAGCATGCGCAGCGCCGAAGGGAACGTGCGGTCGGCCGCCGAGCTGGACCGCTCGGTGAGCTGCCACATCACCGACCTGGACGTCACCTTCGCCGGACGCATGGCGGACGGCCGGATCGACGTGCGCGAGACCCTTGAGGGGCCGCCGCGGGAGAAGGCCGAGATCAGGCTGGCGATGACCGGCGACGACCTGGTGGCCCTGGTCGGCGGCGAGCTGAACTTCGCCAAGGCCTGGGGCTCCGGCCGGGTGAGGCTGGAGGCGGGCCTGCGCGACCTGTTCCGTCTCAGGAAGCTTTTGTAGCCGCCACCTTCTCCGGCCTGCCGCCCGCTGCCGCGCCCCGTGTCCCGCGCGCGGCCGGCACCACCAGCGGCGTACCCGTCTCCGGGTCGTCGATGACCTGGCAGCGCAGCCCGAAGACGCGCTCGACGAGTTCGGCCGTGACGATGTCCTTCGGCGCGCCCTCGGCGATGATCTCCCCGTCGCGCAGGGCGATGAGGTGGGTGGCGTACCGGGCGGCGTGGTTGAGGTCGTGCAGGACGGCCACGAGCGTGCGGCCCTGCTCCTCGTGGAGTTCCGCGCACAGGTCGAGGACATCGATCTGGTGCTGGATGTCCAGGTACGTCGTCGGCTCGTCGAGCAGCAGCAGCGGGGTCTGCTGGGCGAGCGCCATGGCGATCCACACGCGCTGGCGCTGACCGCCGGAGAGTTCGTCGACGTAGCGCTCGGCGAGTTCCGAGATGCCGGTCTGGGCCATCGACTCCTGGACGACCCGCTCGTCCTCGGTCGACCACTGGCGCAGGATGCCCTGGTGCGGGTAGCGGCCCCGGCCGACGAGGTCGCCGACGGTGATCCCGTCGGGTGCGATGGAGGACTGCGGCAGCAGGCCGAGGGTCCGCGCGACGTGCTTGGCGGGCATCGACTGGATGACCGATCCGTCCAGCAGCACGCGGCCCTGGGTGGGCTTGAGCATCCGCGACAGGGCCCGCAGAAGCGTGGACTTGCCGCAGGCGTTGGGGCCGACGATCACGGTGAAGGAGTTGTCGGGTATCTCCACCGACAGCTTCTCCGCGATGACCCGCTGGTCGTAGGCGAGGGTGACGTTCTCTGCGGTCAGGCGGCTCACGTTGCTCCTTTGGTTGTTCAGGCCGCTGCGGGTACCGGCGCCGGCGCTCATATCCGGCCCGCCTTGCGCTCGGTGACCAGCAGCCACAGCAGGTAGACGCCGCCGAGTACGCCGGTGACCACGCCCACGGGCAGCTGGTCGGCGCCGAAGGCCCGCTGCGAGATCCAGTCGGCACTGACCAGCAGGGCGGCGCCCATGCACACGGACGGCAGCAGGTTGGGGCCGGGCGAGCGGGTCAGGCGCCGGGCGAGCTGCGGCGCGGTCAGCGCGACGAAGCTGACCGGCCCCGCGGCGGCGGTGGCGGCGGCGGTGAGCAGCACCGCGGCCACCATCAGCAGCGCCCGCACTCGCTCGACGCGTACTCCGAGGGCGTACGAGACGTCGTCGCCCATCTCCATCATCCGCAGCGCCCGTCCGTTGGTGAGAACGAGCGGGACGAGCACGGCGCACAACGCGAGCAGGGGCCAGACCTGGTCCCAGTCACGCCCGTTGAGGGAACCGGTCATCCAGACGACGGCGCGGGAGGCGTCGACGATGTCCGCACGGGTCAGCAGATAGCCGTTGACCGCCGTGACGATCGCGGACATGCCGATACCGACCAGGACCAGCCGGTACCCGTGCACGCCACGCTTCCACGCGAGCAGATAGATGGCGAGGCCGGTCACCAGTCCGCCCACGAGCGCACCGACGGTTACCTGGGCCGAGCTGCCGGAGAACAGGACGATCATCGTTAGGGCGCCGGCCGTCGCGCCCTGTCCGAGGCCGAGCACGTCCGGACTGCCGAGCGGGTTGCGCGAGATGGCCTGGAACAGGGCACCGCCCAGCCCGAGCGCGGCGCCGACCAGCAGCCCGACCAGGACCCGCGGCAGCCGCAGTTCGTTGACGATGAACTCCTGACTGGCGTTGCCCTCGCCGACGAGAGTCCTGAGCACGTCGGAGGCCGCTATCTCGAAGTCGCCCGTGCCGATGAGTACGACGCTCGCCGCCAACGCGACGACCAGCAGTAGCGCGACGACGACGGTGGCCCGGACGTCCAGCCGGAACGAGAGCCCGCCGGGGCTTCGCACCGCGCGGTTGGTCTTCACGGTCTTTCCGGTCTTCACAGCTGTGCCGTCCTCCGCCGTCGTACGAGATAGATGAAGACCGGCCCGCCCAGGACGGCGGTGACGATGCCGACCTGGAGCTCCGAGGGCCGTGCGACGATCCGGCCGAGGACGTCCGCGCCCAGCAGCAGCACGGGCGACAGGATCGCGGCGTACGGCAGGATCCAGCGCATGTCGGGCCCGGTGAAGGAGCGGACGATGTGCGGGACCATCAGTCCGACGAACACGATCGGCCCGCAGGCGGCGGTCGCGGCCCCGCACAGCACGGTCGCGGCGAGCATGGACAGCGCCCGGGTGCGGTTGAGATTCGCGCCGAGGGCCCTGGCGGTGTCGTCACCCATCTCCATGGCGTTGAGCGGCCGGGAGAGCGCGAGGGCCAGGACCGTGCCCGCCACGAAGAACGGGAGCACCTCCTTGATGGTGCCGTTCGTCGCCGACGAGAGCGAACCGACCGTCCAGAAACGCATCCTGCCCAGCGCCGCGTCGTCCATGATCATCACGGCCTGGAGGTAGCCGAAGAGCGCGGCGCTGATCGCGGTGCCGGCCAGCACAAGCCGCACCGGCGTGGCCCCTCGGCTGCCGCCCAGGAACCAGACCAGCGCTCCGACGCCCGCCGCACCGGCGAAGGCGAACCACACGTACCCGGTCAGCGAGGTGACGCCGAAGAAGGTGATGGCCGTGACGACCGCGGCGGAGGCGCCCGCGTTGATGCCGAGCAGCCCGGGATCGGCCAGCGGATTACGGGTGAGCGCCTGCAGTACGGCGCCCGCGAGGCCGAGCGCGGCACCGGCGAGCAGACCGAGCACGGTCCGCGACAGCCGTTCGCCCACCACGACGTCGCCGTACGTGCCCGAGTCGTGGAACAGGCCGTGCCAGACCTGCGCCAGCGACAGGTCCTTCGCCCCGATCGCGATACTCGTCAACGCGATGAGCACCAGGACCGCCGCCGAGACGGGCAGCCCGACGGCACGCAGGACACGGCGCTTCGGGGGCGGCGCGGGGGCGGTCTCCGCGCGCTGTTCAGGGGGACTGTCGACCAACACGCAGTTAGGTTAGCCTACCCTGCCAACCGATCTCGATCCCGAGGATCTTTCCTCGCTCCGCCCGCGGCCGGGCTCCTGCCCGGTACTACGGCTCACAACCCCAGTCGCGCCAACGCCTTCCCCGAGTCCAGTCCGCACCCGGCCTCCCCGCCCACTGTCCAGGCCGCCGCGCACAGCGCACGCAACCCGTCCAGCGCCGCACCCTCGCCCTCCAGTTCCAGCCGCTCCTCGCCGGCCGTGGCCGTCCAGCCACCGCAACGGAAGCCGCCGTTTCCTTCCGCGCCGCCCGTGACCTCCGGCTGCCCGGTGAGCAGCCCGCGCAGATCGGCGTCGACATACGTCGGCCGGTGCTGCGGCGGAGCGGCCAGCAGCTGCGCCCCGTCGGTCACACCGGTCAGGACGAGCAGCGAGTCGACCTCGCCGTTGAACGCGCCCTCGATGTCCGTGTCCAGCCGGTCGCCCACCACCAACGGCCGCTGCGCGCCGGTGCGCAGGATCGTCTCCCGGTGCATGGGAGGCAACGGCTTCCCCGCGACCCGCGGATCGGCGCCGGTGGCGATCCGCACGACCTCCACCGCCGCGCCGTTGCCCGGCGCGATCCCGCGGGCGCCCGGGATCGTCAGGTCGGTGTTGGAGGCGTACCACGGCACCCCGCGCGCGATGGCGTAGCAGGCCTCCGCGAACCGCCCCCACGGCAGCTCGGGCCCACCGAATCCCTGCACGACGGCTGCCGGATCGTCCTCCGCGGACTCCACGGGCTCCAGGCCGCGCTCCCGCAGCGCCACCCGAAGCCCCTCACCGCCGATCACCAGCACCCGCGCCCCCGACGGCACCTGCTCGGCGATCAGCCGGGCCACCGCCTGCGCCGAGGTGATGACGTCGTCGGCACCCGTCGGTATGCCCAGCTCGGTCAGGTGCTCGGCGACCGCGTCAGGGGTCCGGAGCGCGTTGTTCGTGACGTACGCCAGACGCATGCCGCCCGATCGGGCCGTGGCGAGCGAGTCGACCGCGTGAGCGATCGCGTTCCCCCCCGCGTACACCACGCCG
This sequence comes from Streptomyces sp. E2N166, assembly GCF_003671715.1. Classification (GTDB taxonomy): domain Bacteria; phylum Actinomycetota; class Actinomycetes; order Streptomycetales; family Streptomycetaceae; genus Streptomyces; species Streptomyces thinghirensis. The sequence goes on from NZ_RAIF01000006.1 coordinate 1,553,310, forward strand.
TCCAGGTCGAGCAGCGCCGTGTCGTACGCCTCGCTCAGGCCCCGCCCACTGCCCTCGGGCCTCGTCCTGACGCTCCGGCTCATTGCACATCGCTCCTCGTTCGACGCCTTTCCCCCGATCATCCCCCATGCCACTGACACACGTACGATGCCGGGATGAACACAGCAGGTCACCCGGAAGCAACGGCGCGCCGGGGCCTGGAACTCACCCCGTTCCGAGGCCTCCGCTACGACCCCGACCGGGTCGGCAGCCTGGCCGCCGTGACGTCCCCGCCCTACGACGTCGTGGTCCGCCCCGACGGCCTGCTCCACCTCGAGTCCGCCGACCCGTACAACATCGTCCGGCTGATCCTGCCCCAGGCCGCCACCCCCGAAGCGCGCAACGACCAGGCCGCCCACACCCTGCGGCGCTGGATGGCCGAGGGCGTCCTGACCGCCGACCCGGAACCGGGCCTGTACGTCTACGAACAACGCGACGGCGACGGCATGCTGCAGCGCGGCATCATCGGCGCCCTGCGCGTGTCGGACCCGTCGGAGCAGGTCGTCCTGCCGCACGAGGACGTCATGCCGCACGTCGTCGCCGACCGCGCGGCGCTCATGCGGGCCACCTGGGCGAACCTCGAACCCCTGCTCCTCACCTACCGCGGCGACGGCCCCACCGCGGCCACGACCACCGTCGTGGAACGCACCGCGGAACAGCCCCCGCTGCTCTCGACGACCACGGAGGACGGCTTCTGCCACCGCCTGTGGTCGGTGACGGACCCCGACGACCTGTCCCGCGTCCGGTCCGAGCTGGCGCGGCACCAGGCCCTCATCGCCGACGGCCACCACCGCTGGGCGACCTATCGCACGCTCCGCGCGGAGCACCCTTCCCCCAGCCCCTGGGACCACGGCCTGGTCCTCCTGGTCGACACGGCCCGCTACCCGCTCCGGGTCCGCGCCATCCACCGCCTGCTGCACCATCTCCCGGTGAGCGACGCCGTGGCCGCCCTGGACGGCCACTTCCGCGTCCGACGCCTCGGCACGCCGAGGGCCGAAGCCATGGACGCCCTGGCGAAGGCTGCCGAGGCGGGCAACGCCTTCCTGCTCGCCGGCGACGGCGCCTTCCATCTCGTCGACCGGCCGGACCCCGGCCTGCTGGCCCGCACGGTCCCCACCGACCGCCCCGAGGCCTGGCGCACCCTGGACGCCACGGTCCTGCACGCCACCCTCCTCGCCCACATCTGGCACATCCCGGACGACTCCGCCGCCCACATCTCCTACATCCACGACACGGCGGCCACCGTCGAGAAGGCCGAACGCGACGGCGGCACGGCCGTACTGATGCACCCGGTCCGTGAAGAGGTCGTCCGCGAACTGGCCCAACAGGGCGTCACGATGCCCCGCAAGTCGACGTCCTTCGGCCCGAAGCCGGCCTCGGGCCTGGTGCTGCGCGCGCTGGACCTGTGAGCCGACACGGCGAAGGGGCGGGACCGTACGCCGGTCCCGCCCCTTCGCCGTCACGCCATGGACGTCAGTCCTTCTCGCCGTCCGCGTCCTCGTCCGCGCCCCTGTCCTCGGCGGAGGGGCTCGCCACGTTGCCCTCGCCCCCGCGCTCCTCGTCAAGGGCGTCCATGAACTCGACGCCGTCCAATTCTGCGAGGCGGTCGGAGGCGTCCGTGCTGCCGTCCCGGTCGGACTCCACGGCCTTCGCGAACCACTCCCGTGCCTCCTGCTCCCGGCCTGCGGCCAGCAGCGCGTCGGCGTAGGCGTACCGCAGTCGCGCGGTCCAGGGCTGTACGGAGTTGGAAGCCAGCTCGGGGCTCTGCAGCGTCACGATGGCCGCGTCCAGCTGCCCCATGTCACGCCGGGCGCCGGCCGCGACGAGCCGCATCTCGACCTGACCGGCCTTGTCCAGCTTGTGCACCTCGGGGGCACCGGCCATGTCCAGCGCCTTTTCCGGCCGGCCGAGCCCACGCTCGCAGTCGGCCATGACCGGCCACAGCTCGACGGACCCGGTCATCCGCCGCGCGGCCCGGAACTCGGCCAGAGCCTCGCTGTACTTCTGGTTGGCGTACGCGGCGAACCCGCCCGCCTCCCGGACGGCGGCGACACGGGACGCCAGACGCAGCGCGATCTTGGAGTAGGCGTACGCCGCCTCCGGGTCCTCGTCGAGAAGCCGGGCGACCATCACCAGGTTCCTGGCGACGTCCTCCGCAAGGGTCTTGGGCAGACTCTGAAGCTCCTGCCGTACGTCCTTGTCGATCTCGTCGCCCGTGACCTCCTCGGGAATCGGCAGGCGCTTGATCGGCTCGCGGTCCCGGTCCCGCTCCTCACGGAAACGACCACCGCCGCCGTGCCGGTCGTCCCGCCCGCGGAAACCGCCGGGACGCCCGCCGCGGTCATCACGCTGCGGCCCGCGGCCCCCACGGTCGTCCCGACCGCGGTACCCACCACGCTCACCACCGCGACTGTCGTCACGCCGACCGAAGCCGCCGCGCTCGCCACGATTGTCGTCCCGCCGGAAGCCACCACGATCGCCACGGTCGTCGCGGCGGTCGTCGCGGCGGTCGTCGCGGCGGTCGTCACGACGGTAGGGGGGACGATCACCGCGGTCGTCACGGCGGTCCCCGCGGTCACTTCGGAAGGCGGGACGGTCCCCGCGATCGCCGCGCTCGTCACGACGGAAGGAGGGGCGGTCCCCGCGATCGCCGCGCTCGTCGCGACGGAAGGAGGGGCGGTCCCCACGGTCGCCGCGCTCGTCGCGACGGAAGGAGGGGCGGTCCCCACGGTCGCCGCGCTCGTCACGACGGAAGGAGGGGCGGTCGCCACGATCGCCGCGGTCATCGCGACGGAAGGGCGGCCGGTCACCGCCGCGGTCATCGCGACGGAACCCACGGTCGCCACCACGGTCACGGTCATCACGACGCGGCCCACGGTCACGGTCACGGTCGTCACGACGCGCGAACCCACCACCACGGTTGTCGTCCCGCCGGTCATCCCGACGGAAACCACCGCGCTGGCCGCCACGGTCGTCGCCACGGCTGCCGTCACGCCGGAAACCGCCACGGTCCCCGCGCTGACCGCTCCTGTCGCCGCGGTCACCACTGTCCCGTCGCCGCTGGTCGCGCTCCGGTCGGTCGTCGGGAGAGTTGGTGGGCATCGGTGACTCCTGTCTTCGGTACTGCAAGTCATTCTCACGCAGCCGGGTACCCGGTGCGCTCTGGAAAAACGAAAGGACCCCTGGTCCCCAGCTGAACGCTGGGGACCAGGGGTCCTTTCCAAAGATTGTTCGGCGGCGTCCTACTCTCCCACAGGGTCCCCCCTGCAGTACCATCGGCGCTGTAAGGCTTAGCTTCCGGGTTCGAAATGTAACCG
>NZ_RAIF01000055.1 GCF_003671715.1 Streptomyces sp. E2N166
TCCCGGACGCGGTGGCGTAACCGAACCCGAACGTCTTGTCCAGGAACGCCCACAGGAACACGAACCCCATCAGCACCCGGGCCGACGCGAACACACAGGCCCGTGCCGTGAGCGCGCCGGCCTCCACCGACCCGGGCGCGGAAACCGCGCCGTCACGACGGAACCACGGCAGACGAAAACCCGAACTACGGTGCGTGGACTGGTGCACGGCCATGACAGCGGCTCCTTCAGAGAAGATCCGGCTGGTGCCTGACACCACTCACTCTCCCGGACCCCACCACCCCGCACCCGACGCCGAAGGGCCACACCCCAGGGCCCCAACAGCCCCAATCC
>NZ_RAIF01000056.1 GCF_003671715.1 Streptomyces sp. E2N166
CCGGCGGCGACGAGTGCCACATGGCGTTCCACTTCCCGGTCATGCCCCGGATCTTCATGGCCGTACGCCGCGAGTCCCGCTACCCCGTCTCCGAGATCCTCGCCAAGACCCCGGCCATCCCGTCCGGCTGCCAGTGGGGCATCTTCCTGCGCAACCACGACGAGCTGACCCTCGAAATGGTCACCGACGAGGAACGCGACTACATGTACGCGGAGTACGCCAAGGACCCGCGGATGCGCGCCAACATCGGCATCCGCCGCCGGCT
>NZ_RAIF01000057.1 GCF_003671715.1 Streptomyces sp. E2N166
CATGCTGCAGATGCCGCTGCAGACCCCTCCGATCGACCGGACAGCAGCCGTGGCCGCGAACGCCGACCCGGACGCCCCCGGGGTCGAGGCAGCCAGCCTGATCGACATCCTCAAGAGCTTCCTGTAAGCGAGAGGCTGTCGTGCGTCGGCGGCCTCGGGCCCGTCCCGGGCCGCCGACGTCCCGGTAGCCGCAGCGTCCCGCCGGGAAAACGAAACGGACACTCCTGCGCGCCGGTGCTCCTGCCCGCAGCAGCACCGGGCGCACGGCGGTTCCTTCTGCCTTCCGGCTGGCACGCCTAAGATGGAAGGAGAAGCAAATGAATGAGCTGACCCAGTACGACGAGGTGCAGCCGGCGTCCGCCATGCTGCAGATGCCGCTGCAGACCCCTCCGATCGACCGGACAGCAGCCGTGGCCGCGAACGCCGAC
>NZ_RAIF01000024.1 GCF_003671715.1 Streptomyces sp. E2N166
CGGCCGCCCTGCGGCGGCCGCCCCCGCCCCGCTGTGCCGCGCGCCGGGCCTCGGCACGACTGCCGTACGGACGCTCCTCGTCCTCCGGACCGTACGAGCCGGACGGAGACCCTGTGGCGCCTCGCGGTGCCGCACGGCGACCGGAGGACGAGCCGGACTGGCCGCGTCGGGCCGCGGCACGTCCGCCTCCCTGCGGCTGCGGCGGTTTGCGACGGTGCTCGCTCATCGAACGACTACTCCTCGGGCAGGCGCACCTTTGCGCGCCTGGTAAAGGCGGCTGGTTTCCGGTCCCCCCGAAGTACGGATGCGGTCCCTTCCGCATTCACCCGTACTGCACCAGGGACAGGGACGCCCCCACGCGTCACTCGGTTCCCTGTGGTCTGCATGGCGCACAGACTACGCACCGCCAAAACCCCCGAGCCTCGAAGTTCACCTCAAATCAGGCAACTTGCACTCGATGAATCCCTGATGTGACCCCGTTCACGAGTTCCCCTCTTGTCGCACGCGGCAGCTCGTTCTATCGTGCTGATGTATCGAGTCGATACATCAGCGCGGCATAAGGACGAGAGGAGGCGACGATGAGCCGACGTTCCGGCATCCTCGAGTTCGCCGTACTCGGCCTGCTCCGCGAATCCCCGATGCACGGCTATGAGCTGCGCAAACGACTCAACACGTCACTGGGTGTGTTCCGGGCGTTCAGCTACGGGACGCTCTACCCCTGCCTCAAGACGCTGGTCGCCAACGGCTGGTTGATCGAGGAACCGGGGAACGTCGACGAGGCCGCCGCGTCCCTCACGGGGCGCCGCGCCAAGATCGTCTACCGGTTGACGGCCGACGGTAAGGAACACTTCGAGCAGCTCCTCTCCCAGACGGGCCCGGACGCTTACGAGGACGAGACCTTCGCCGCTCGCTTCGCGTTCTTCGGGCAGACGTCGCGTGACGTGCGCATGCGCGTGCTCGAGGGCCGGCGCAGTCGGCTGGAGGAGCGCCTGGAGAAGATGAGCGCCTCCTTGGCGCGTACCCGGGAGCGGCTCGACGACTACACGCTTGAGCTCCAGCGCCACGGAATGGAGTCCGTGGAGCGCGAGGTGCGCTGGCTGAACGAGCTCATCGAGAGCGAGCGGGCGGGGCGGGACCTGCGGGGTTCCGCCACGGAGGGGACCGCTCAACAGGACAGGACATCTGGAGCGACGGGCGGCCTGCCCCGGCCCGGGGACGACCCCCGACCGGATACGCCCGGCGACACCACCACGTGAGCGCCCAGTCAGGGCCTCACTCGTACACACAGGGAGCAACCGGAATGGGTTCGGTTCGCGTAGCCATCGTCGGTGTGGGCAACTGCGCCGCATCGCTGGTGCAGGGCGTCGAGTACTACAAGGACGCCGACCCGGCGGCCAAGGTCCCCGGCCTGATGCACGTCCAGTTCGGCGACTACCACGTCAGTGACATCGAGTTCGTCGCCGCCTTCGACGTGGACGCCAAGAAGGTCGGCCTGGACCTCGCGGACGCCATCGGCGCCTCCGAGAACAACACCATCAAGATCTGCGACGTCCCGAACAGCGGCGTCCAGGTCCAGCGCGGTCACACGCACGACGGTCTCGGCAAGTACTACCGCGAGACCATCGAGGAGTCCGCCGAGGCGCCGGTCGACGTCGTCCAGATCCTCAAGGACAAGCAGGTCGACGTTCTCGTCTGCTACCTGCCCGTCGGTTCCGAGGACGCGGCGAAGTACTACGCCCAGTGCGCCATCGACGCCAAGGTCGCCTTCGTCAACGCCCTCCCGGTCTTCATCGCCGGCACCAAGGAGTGGGCGGACAAGTTCACCGAGGCGGGCGTCCCGATCGTCGGCGACGACATCAAGTCGCAGGTCGGCGCCACCATCACGCACCGCGTCATGGCGAAGCTGTTCGAGGACCGGGGCGTCGTCCTGGACCGCACGATGCAGCTGAACGTCGGCGGCAACATGGACTTCAAGAACATGCTCGAGCGCGAGCGCCTGGAGTCCAAGAAGATCTCCAAGACGCAGGCCGTCACCTCCCAGATCCCCGACCGGGACCTGGGCGCGGACAACGTCCACATCGGTCCGTCCGACTACGTCGCCTGGCTGGACGACCGCAAGTGGGCCTACGTCCGCCTGGAGGGCCGCGCGTTCGGTGACGTCCCGCTGAACCTGGAGTACAAGCTCGAGGTCTGGGACTCTCCGAACTCGGCCGGTGTCATCATCGACGCCCTGCGCGCCGCGAAGATCGCCAAGGACCGCGGCATCGGCGGCCCGATCCTCTCCGCGTCGAGCTACTTCATGAAGTCCCCGCCGGTCCAGTACTTCGACGACGAGGCCCGCGCCAACGTCGAGAAGTTCATCGCCGGCGAGGTCGAGCGCTGACAAACGCGGACTCCGGTCCGTCGGGGGTCCCCGGGTCGCATGACCCGGGGACCTTTCCCGTATGTGAGGCTGTGCCCCATGGCCGTCGTCCGTGACCTGCGCGTCCTGCTGCGCCTGAAGGGCTTCCGGCGCCTGCTCGCCGTACGCCTGCTCTCCCAGGGCGCCGACGGTGTCTACCAGGTCGCGCTCGCCACCTATGTGGTCTTCTCGCCGGAGAAGCAGACCTCGCCCGCCGCGATCGCCTCCGCGATGGCGGTCCTGCTGCTCCCGTACTCCCTGGTGGGCCCCTTCGCCGGCGTCCTGCTGGACCGCTGGCGCCGCCGCCAGGTCTTTCTGTACGGCAACCTGCTGCGCGCCGTACTGGCATCGGTGACGGCCCTGCTGATCATCGCCTCCGTCCCGGACTGGCTCTTCTACGTCTCGGCCCTCTGCGTCACCGCCGTCAACCGCTTCGTTCTCGCGGGACTGTCCGCCGCGCTACCGCGTGTGGTGGACGAGGAGCGTCTGGTGATCGCCAACTCGCTCTCTCCGACGGCCGGCACCCTGGCCGCGACGGCCGGCGGCGGCCTCGCCTTCGTCGTGCGCCTGGTGGTCGCGGACTCCGACGCCGCCGTGGTGCTGCTCGGGGCCGCCCTGTACCTGTGCGGGGCGCTGGCGTCCCTTCGCATCGCCGTGGAGCTGCTGGGCCCCGACCCCGCGCTCGTACCGCCTCGGCTGACCTCGGCTCTCGTCGGCGCCGCCCGCGACCTGGTGGCGGGGGTGCGTCATCTCGCCGCGCCCGCACGCCGGGAAGCGGCCTGGTCGCTCGCGGGCATGACACTGATGCGGTTCTGCTACGGCGCCCTGCTGGTGATGCTGCTGATGCTGTGCCGGTACGCCCTGTCCTCGGACACGGACGAAGGGCTCGCTCTGCTGGGGCTGGCGCTGGGCGTCTCCGGCGCGGGCTTCTTCGCGGCCGCGGTGATCACTCCCTGGGCGGCGGGACGGCTCGGGCCCGGCCGCTGGCTGGCGGTGTGCGCGGGGGCCGCCACGGTACTGGTCCCGGCTCTCGGTCTGCCGTTCGCCACCGTGCCGCTGCTCGCCGCGGCGTTCGTCCTGGGCCTGACGACGCAGGGGGCGAAGATCGCGACCGACACGGTCGTGCAGTCCTCGGTCGACGATGCCTTCCGTGGCCGGATCTTCTCCGTGTACGACGTGCTGTTCAACGTCGCCTTCGTCGGCGCCGCCGGGGTGGCCGCGTTGATGCTGCCGCCGGACGGGCGGTCGGTGCCGCTGGTCGCGACGGTCGCCTTGGTCTACGGAGTGGTTGCGACTGCTATGGCCCGGTTTGAAAGCCAGTAAGTGTCACATCAGTGCCACAGAGCCCCACCGGACTACAGAGATGTCAGCGGGACCCGATAGCTTACGTGCGTCTTATCTCGCGCCATGTCCGCGACACGCACCTATGTTTTCAGGGGGACCCCCAGTGACCACTCCGCCGCCGCCCCAGGGCAACCCGTTCGCGCAGGGCCAGCCGCAAGCTCCGCAGCAGCCCCACGGGCAGAACCCCTTCGCCCAGGGTCAGCCGGGTTTCCCGCAGCAGCCCGGCCAGCCCGGCTACCCCCAGCAGGGTGCACCGTACGCCCCGGTCCCACCGCAGCCGGCCCGACGCAAGCCGAGCTTCAAGACGATCAAGAACATCGTCATCGCCGTGATCGTCGTATGTGTGGCCGTCGGTGGTTACATCGCCAGCCGGGACGACGCCACCTCGGCCGCGGTCGGCGACTGCATGCACCGTGGCAGCAGCAGCGACAGCAACCCGGACCTCGAGGTCGTCGACTGCGGCGACTCGAAGGCCCAGTACGTGGTGCTGGCGAAGGTCGAGGGTTCCTACTCCGCTCTCACCGCCGAGAGCAAGTGCTCGGAAGAAGCCAAGGACTTCCAGTACTCGTACACCGAGAGCGGTAGCGGCAGCGACTTCCTGCTCTGCCTGAAGGACTACAAGAAGTAAGGCAGAGGTTCGGGCGCTTCTTGCGGACGGTCCCAGGGGCGGTGTTTCACGTGAAACACCGCCCCTTCGCTTGTTCGGTACCAGCCTCACATTTCGTCACGAGCGTCATGTTTCACGTGAAACATGACGCCGTCCACGACTCACGCCTCCTGCTCGGCCCACCACTCCTTGAGTGCCGCCACCGCCGCGTCGTACTCCATCGGCCCGTTCTCCAAGCGGAGCTCCAGCAGGTGCTTGTAGGCCTGACCGACGGCCGGTCCGGGACGGACGCCGAGGATCTCCATGATCTGGTTGCCATCCAGGTCCGGACGGATCGCGTCCAATTCCTCCTGCTCCTGGAGCTGCGCGATCCGCTCCTCCAGCCCGTCATACGCACGCGACAGCGCCGAGGCCTTCCGCTTGTTGCGGGTCGTGCAGTCCGAACGGGTCAGCTTGTGGAGCCGATCGAGCAGAGGCCCGGCGTCCCGGACATACCGACGTACCGCGGAGTCCGTCCACTCGCCCGTGCCGTAACCGTGGAAACGCAGGTGCAGCTCGACCAGGCGTGAGACGTCCTTCACCAGGTCGTTGGAGTACTTGAGCGCGGTCATGCGTTTCTTCGTCATCTTGGCCCCGACCACTTCGTGGTGGTGGAACGAGACCCGGCCGTCCTTCTCGAAGCGGCGCGTGCGCGGCTTGCCGATGTCGTGCAGCAGGGCCGCAAGGCGCAGGGTCAGGTCGGGGCCCTCGTTCTCCAGGGCCATCGCCTGCTCCAGGACGATGAGTGTGTGGTCGTAGACGTCCTTGTGCCGGTGGTGCTCGTCCCGCTCCAGGCGCAGCGCCGGCAGCTCGGGCAGGACCCGCTCGGCGATACCGGTCTCGACCAGCAGGCTCAGCCCCTTGCGCGGGTGAGAGGAGATGACCAGCTTGTTCAGCTCGTCCCGGACCCGCTCGGCCGAGACGATGTCGATGCGTCCGGCCATGTCCTTCATGGCGGCGACCACCTCGGGAGCCACCTCGAAGTCCAGCTGCGCGGCGAACCGCGCGGCCCGCATCATCCGGAGCGGATCGTCGGAGAAGGAGTCCTCGGGGGTGCCCGGGGTCCGCAGTACACGCGCCGCGAGATCGTCGAGTCCGCCGTGCGGATCGATGAACCTCTTTTCCGGAAGCGCGACGGCCATCGCGTTCACCGTGAAGTCACGCCGGACGAGGTCCTCCTCGATGGAGTCGCCGTACGACACCTCCGGCTTGCGCGAGGTGCGGTCGTACGCCTCCGACCGGTAGGTGGTCACCTCGATCTGCCAGCCGTCCTTCTGCGCCCCGACAGTGCCGAACGCGATCCCGACCTCCCAGACGGCGTCCGCCCAGGGGCGCACGATCTTCAGTACGTCCTGTGGGAGGGCGTCGGTCGTGAAGTCCAGGTCGTTGCCGAGCCGGCCGAGCAACGCGTCCCGGACCGAGCCACCGACCAGGGCAAGAGAGAACCCGGCCTCCTGGAAGCGGCGGGCGAGGTCGTCGGCGACAGGGGCGACCCGCAGCGGTTCGCTCACGGCGCGGGGCTGCTCCTGGCTGAGGGCACTGGGGCTGGCTTCGTTGGCGTTCGGCACAACAGAAGAGGGTACGTGGCCCGAGCGCAGACCGACGTCCCCATTGATCGGGTTGATCACCCACCGAAACCCCCACTTCCACTGCGCTCCCTTTATAGGCGCACATACGGGGCAGCCGCGCTCGGCGGCGGATCTTGTGGCCTACTCCGCGGCACTTCCCCTCGGCGCGCATCGTTACCATTCGTGGACGCACATTCCGACGACCACTGACGACGACGAGGGACGGGCGAGCGCGTGGCCGAGGCGGCAGACTTCCAGGGGACCAGTCCCTCACCTGCCCGCCGGCGGCTACGGCGCACCACGGCGCTGATCGCCGGGGCGCCGCTGCTGGCCGGCCTGGTGCAGCTGCCGGCCGCCGGATCGGCACACGCCGACGGGCGGCCCTCGGCCAAGGCCGACGCAGATTCCGGTTCGGTGGCCGTCGCGGTCGACTCACTCACCCCCTCCGCGCCCACGGGCGGGGACACGGTGACCGTGTCGGGCACCGTGACCAACCACGGCAAGCAGGCCGTCACCGACGCCCACGTGGGCCTGCGCGTGGGGCCCGAGGTCAACACCCGCTCGTCCCTCGACGCGATCGCCAAGGACAGCAACGATCTTCAGGGGACCATCGCCCCGGAGATCGACGACAAGTACACCGAGAAGTTCTCCAAGCTCAGCCCCGGCGTCGCCGAGCACTTCAACATCTCCGTACCGGTCGACGACCTGGACCTGGGCGAGGACGGTGTCTACGAATTCGCCGTCTCGCTGTCCGGGGAGACCTCCGCCCAGCCCTGGGAGCAGATCCTCGGCATCCAGCGGACCTTCCTGCCCTGGCAGCCCGACGAGGCCGATCCCAAAACGAAGACGACGGCTCTGTGGCCGCTCGTGTCGACCACGCACATGGCCGCCGAGACAGGCCCGAACGAGGAGCAGACACCGGTCTTCCTCAACGACGACCTGGCCAAGGAGATTTCCCCCGGGGGCCGGCTGAACCAGATGGTGACTCTGGGCAAGGACCTCGACGTCACCTGGGTGGTCGACCCGGACCTGCTGGCCTCCGTCGACGCGATGACGGGCAGCTACCGCGTCCGGGACGGTGACAAGACGGTCGCCGGCACTCATCAGACGGTCGCCAAGCAGTGGCTCGCCGAGCTGCAGGACGCGGTGGCCGACAAGGAGGTCGTCGCCCTTCCCTTCGCCGACCCGGACCTGGCGTCCCTGGCCCACAACGGCACGGACGTCACCGGATCGCTGAACCAGCTGAAGAGTGCCACGGGTGTCATCGACAACACGGTCGAGCCGATCCTCCACGTGAAGCCGAACACCGACTTCGCCTGGCCCGTGGACGGCGCCGTCGACGGGTCGATCGTCAAGGTCGCCACCTCCGCGGGCGCCGACAAGGTGATCGCCCGCAGCGACAGCCTCCAGGAGACCAGCGGCCTGCCGTACACGCCCTCCGCGGCCCGCCCCATCGGCGGTGGCACGACGGCCGTCGTCGCGGACGCCCGGCTGTCCACCGCGTTCGAGGGCGATCTGACGAGGGCCTCCGCGTCCACGCTCGCGGTGCAGCGGTTCCTCGCCCAGAGCCTGGCCCTGGGTCTCCAGACCGGCAAGCAGCGCAGCGTCGTCATCGCCCCGCAGCGCATGCCCTCCGGGAACCAGGCACGCGCGATGGCCGAGGCGCTGCGGGCTATGCAGGGGGGTACCTGGTCCGAGTCGCAGAAGCTGGCGGCGGCCGCCACGGCCAAGCCGGACCCGGACGCCACCACGAAGGTGCCCGGAACCTCCTCCTACCCCTCGGCGCTGCGCAAGAAGGAACTGCCCAGGACTGCGTTCGTGCAGACCGCGCGGACGCAGGACACGCTCGACAACTTCAAGGTCGTCCTGTCGGACCCGTCCCGGGTGGTGACGCCGTTCGGGCGCGCACTGAACCGGGAGATGTCCGCGTCGTGGCGCGGCCGGGCCGCCGAGGCGGAGTCCTTCCGCGACGGCGTGAGGTTGTACCTCGACGGGCTGACCGGCCGGGTCAGACTGATCGACAAGTCGGAGACGAAGCTCTCCGGTCGCAGCGCCACGATTCCCGTGACGGTGCAGAACAACCTGGTGCAGGACGTCGGCCCCCTGGTCCTGCGGCTCACCTCGACCAACCCGACGCGGCTCGAGATCGATGGCGCCGACTACGAGGAGCAGCCGATCTCGGTCTCCGGCGGTCACAGCCAGTCGGTGAAGTTCACCACGTCGGCCAACGCCAACGGCCGTGCGACGGTGATCGCCCAGCTGTACACGATGGACGGGCGGAAGTACGGCGAGCCCGTCACCTTCGACGTGAAGGTCACCGAGATCACGGCCGCCGTGATGCTCGTCATCGGCGGCGGTGTCCTGCTGCTCGTCCTCGCCGGCTTCCGGATGTACACGCAGCGCAAGCGGGCCGCTGCCCGCGACGCGGAGAAGAGCGAACCCGGCGAGGCGGAGGAGCCCGAGGACTCCGGGAACGGTCCGCAGGACCCGGAAGGCTCCGACGAACGGCTCAGGGAAGAGTCCGAGGCACGCGCCCGGGCAGGCGACCCGGAGCAGCCGAGTGACCCGACACCGGACACCGCAGCGGAAAGCGCCGACCCGTCCGGCACGGGTGAGAGAGTGGACCGTTGAGGATGTCGTGGCCGGTGGGCCCGGGACGATGAGGTGGGGTAACCATGAACGCGCCGTACGACGGTGACCGCGGTCAGGCCGTGGACGGCTCGGGTCACCCCGAGGGCCCGCCGCCGGACCCCGGCCAGGCCCCGCCGCAGCCGCCCGCGGACATGTACCTCCAGGACGCCTACGACCAGGATCCCTACCGGGCGCAGGACCTCTCCGCCCAGGACCCGGTCTCCGAGGCGCTCTACGACCGCGCCGCGCACCCCCCGCCGCCCCCGGGCACGTATCCGCCGCAGCAGCCGCTGTACTCCCAGCCCTCCCAGTCTCCCTACGCCCCCGACCCACGCGTCTGGGCCCAGACCCCGGCCCCCGAACCGGAGGGTCCGACGCAGTACCTGCCGTACGGCGACGACCCGCGGACCACTCAGTTCGTCGGCGTGGACGACCTGGTCACCCAGGCCGGCGAGCAGCGCCACGAGCCGGACGCCTTCGCCCACCTCTTCCGGGACCAGCAGCAGGGCGGCGGCCACCCCTCCTACGACGACCACGCCTCCGTGCCCGCCCCCGCGCCGGCACCGGGCCAGTACGACGGGACACCGGGGCCGGGACAGTACGGCGCGCACCAGGGACCCGACCCGTACGGGAACGCGCCGGCCTACGGTCAGTACGGCAGCCCCGCTCCGGCGCCCGGGCAGCAGCAGCACGCGGCGCCCGCGCCGGGCCAGTACGCGGTGGCGCCCACTCCGGAAGCTGCCGAGGCGCCCCTCCAGGAGCCCGAGCCCGCCGCCGCACCGGCCGCCGCGCCCAAGAAGGGCGGGCGTGCGGGGGGCCTGCTGAAGTCGAGCGCCGTGATGGCGGCGGGCACGATGGTGTCGCGGCTCACCGGGTTCATCCGATCCGCGATGATCGTCTCGGCGCTGGGACTCGCGCTGCTGGGAGAGTCGTTCCAGATCGCCTACCAGCTGCCGACGATGATCTACATCCTGACCGTCGGCGGCGGCCTCAACTCGGTCTTCGTCCCGCAGCTCGTGCGTGCCATGAAGGAGGACAAGGACGGCGGCGAGGCCTACGCCAACCGGCTCCTGACCCTGGTCATGGTCGCCCTCGGGGTGCTCACCGCGCTCGCCATGCTCGCGGCACCGCTGCTGGTTCGCGCGCTGTCGAACCCGGTCGCCTCCAACCCGGCGGCCAACGAGACGGCCGTCACCTTCACCCGGTACTTCCTGCCGTCCATCTTCTTCATGGGCGTCCACGTGGTGATGGGGCAGATCCTCAACGCCCGCGGCCGGTTCGGCGCGATGATGTGGACCCCGGTCCTGAACAACATCGTCATCATCGTCACGCTCGGCACGTTCATCTGGGTCTACGGCACCGCCGGCGACTCCGGCATGACGGTCCAGAGCATCCCGCCGGAAGGCGAGCGGCTGCTCGGCGTCGGCGTACTCCTCGGCCTCGTGGTCCAGGCCCTGGCGATGATCCCCTACCTGCGCGAGACCGGATTCAAGCTGCGGCTGCGGTTCGACTGGAAGGGTCACGGCCTGGGCAAGGCCGCGATGCTCGCCAAGTGGACGATCCTCTTCGTCCTCGCCAACCAGGCCGGCGCCCTCGTCGTCACCCAGCTGGCCACGGCGTCGGTCACGGACACCAACATCCCCGGCACCGGCTTCAGCGCCTATGCCAACGCCCAGCTGATCTGGGGCCTGCCGCAGGCCATCATCACCGTCTCCCTGATGGCCGCGCTGCTGCCCCGCATCTCGCGCTCGGCATCCGAGAACGACGGTGGCGCGGTCCGCGACGACATCTCCCAGGGCCTGCGCACGACGGCCGTCGCGATCGTGCCGGTCTCCTTCGGTTTCGTCGCCCTCGGCATCCCGATGTGCACGCTGATCTTCGGCTCCTCGGGCACGGGCGCTGCCACCAACATGGGCTACATGCTGATGGCCTTCGGCCTCGGTCTCGTCCCGTACTCCGTGCAGTACGTCGTCCTGCGCGCCTTCTACGCCTACGAGGACACCCGGACGCCCTTCTACAACACGGTCATCGTGGCCGCGGTCAACGCCACTGCCGCAGGGCTCTGTTACGTGCTGCTCCCGGCTCGCTGGGCAGTCGTAGGCATGGCCGCCTCCTACGGCCTGGCCTACGTGATCGGCGTGGGCATCGCCTGGCGCAGGCTCCGCAAGCGGCTCGGCGGGGACCTGGACGGCGCCCGGGTGCTGCGGACGTACGCCCGGCTGTGCATCGCGTCCGTTCCGGCCGCCCTGCTCAGCGGTGCGGCCTGCTACGCGATCAGCCGTGCGCTCGGCCAGGGCGTACTGGGGTCGTTCGCGGCGCTGCTGGCCGGCGGGCTGCTCCTGTTCGGCGTCTTCTTCGTCGCCGCCCGCCGGATGCGTATCGAGGAAGTCAACTCGCTGGTCGGCATGGTGCGCGGACGCCTGGGACGCTGAGACCCGGGGTAGGCGCACAACCATCGTCCGCCGCCGTGTGTCGTGCATAGCGCCGGACTGTGGGCACAATTGGGTTCGGCGTCGGACTGCGCGCATCGGGAGTCGGCCGGCGCGCATCGAATGGGGAGGCAGGAACGACGGTGGCGGAACGGAGCACAGCTGCCGTCGACGTGGCAGACAACAGCGGCGATGAGCCGCTGACCGCCCAGGCGGACCAGTCCACGGCCGACGGGGTGGCCAACAACCGGGAGCGGGAAACGGACAGCGACGAGGCACAGGGGAGCCCCACGAGCGAGGATTCCGGCAAGGCCTCGCCTCCCGAACTGCACAGCGGGCACAAACTCGCCAGACGCTACCGCCTCGAGGAGTGCGTCACCCGTCTGGACGGCTTCAGCAGTTGGCGGGCCGTCGACGAGAAACTCCGCCGCGCCGTCGGGGTCCACATCCTTCCGGCGGACCACTCACGCGCCCGCTCCGTGCTGGCCGCGGCACGTTCCTCCGCCCTTCTCGGCGACCCCCGCTTCGTCCAGGTCCTCGACGCCGTCGAGGACAACGACATCGTCTACGTGGTGCACGAGTGGCTCCCCGACGCCACCGAGCTGACCGCTCTGCTCGCCTCCGGCCCGCTGGAGGTGTACGACGCCTACCAGATGGTGAGTCAGGTCGCGGGTGCCATGGCGGCTGCCCACCGGGAGGGTCTCGCCCATCTGCGCCTGAGCCCCACCGCGGTGCTGCGGACGTCGACGGGCCAGTGGCGGATCCGCGGACTCGCCGTCAACGCCGCGCTGCGCGGCATCAGTTCCGACACCCCGCAGCGCACCGACACCGAGGCGATCGGTGCCCTGCTGTACGCCACGCTCACCCAGCGCTGGCCGTACGAGAGCGACGCCCACGGTCTGGCCGGTCTGCCCAAGGACATCGGGCTGATCCCCCCGGACCAGGTCCGCGCGGGTGTCCACCGCGGCCTGTCCGAGCTTGCCATGCGGGCACTCGTCAACGACGGCGCCACCGCCTCCCGCCACGAGTCTCCGTGCACCACGCCGGAGGAACTGGTGAAGGCGATCGGCGAGATGCCACGCATTCGCCCGCCGGAGCCTGCCTACACCGCGCCGTCCGCGTACCAGCGCACGGCCTACCAGCAGGGTGCCTATGGCCGCCCGGCACCGCACCCCGGTGTCACCCAGCCGGTGCAGACCCCGCCGCCCCCGCTGCAGAGCCGCACCGGCAAGGCACTGAAGTGGAGCGTCTCCGCTCTGCTGATCGCCGCGCTCGGCCTGGGCAGCTGGCAGCTCGCGGACGCCATCATGGAACGGGGCGGCAAGGCGGACGACCAGAACCAGACGCAGACGACGGATGGCGACAACGACAAGAACCCGAAGGTCCCGGTGGCCGGCAAACCGGTCCCCATCGTGGGCGCCCAGGACTTCGACCCCTTCGGCGACCAGTCCGAGAAGCCGTCCGAGATAGGGAACGTCTACGACGACAGCATGTCCAGCTATTGGCAGACGGACTACTACCTCAGTTCCGACTTCGGCCGCCTCAAGCCAGGGGTCGGCGTCATCGTGGACCTTGGCAAGGTCCAGCAGGTTGGAAAGGTGACCGTCACCTTTGTCGGAAGCACGTCCGTCGAACTCCGCAGCGCGAGCAAGGACGCCACCGCAGAACCGGCGTCCTTCGACGAGTACCGCAAGGTTGCCGAGGGCTCGGGCACCACGGTGGAACTCAAGCCGGGCAAGGCTGTCCAGAGCCGGTACCTCCTGGTGTGGCTCACAGATGATCTGCCGATGCAGTCGGACGGGAAATGGCGCGGCCGCCTGGCGGACGTCAAGGTGACCAGCTGACGGCATCTGCCGCAAGGAGGGGGCGCGATGGCGGGCAGCGCGAGTCGTGACGGCGTGAGCGATCAGGACCTCCTCGCCCGCCACGTCGAAGGTGATCCCGACGCCTTCGGTGAGCTCGTGCGCCGTCACCGGGACCGGCTCTGGGCGGTGGCCCTGCGGACGCTGGGGGATCGGGAGGAAGCCGCTGACGCCGTTCAGGACGCGCTCGTCTCCGCCTACCGCGCCGCTCACACCTTCCGCGGACAGGCAGCCGTCACGACGTGGCTGCACCGGATCACGGTGAACGCCTGCCTGGACCGCGCCCGCAAGGCCGCCTCCCGGAAGACCGCTCCCGTCGACGACACCGAGCGCCTGGAGCAGCTGCTGGAGCCGCACGAGTCGGCCTCGGCGCCCGCCGAGCGCAACGACCTGCACCGCCAGCTGCTGGAGGCGCTGGGCACCCTGCCGGCCGACCAACGGGCGGCCCTCGTCCTGGTGGACATGCAGGGTTACCCCGTCGCGCAGGCCGCCCGGATCCTCGACGTGCCGACCGGCACGATCAAAAGCCGGTGCGCCCGGGGCAGAGCCAGACTCCTGCCGCTCCTCACCCACCTGCGCCCGGACGGCAGCGGCGAGGACACGGAGCCGGGTGCGAAACGGAACCGGACGCAGGGGCCATCCGTCCCACCCGCAGCGGGACCGCACCGTGTGGGCCCCCCGGACGCGGGGCCGAGCGATTCAGCCGTAGTGAAGGGCGGAGGTGGACGAGCGTGACGTCGTCGACGACAGACATGACCGGGCACCCGGACGTCGCGGAGATCTCCGACCTCGCCGAAGGCCTGCTCCCGCCGTCCCGGACCGCGGAGGTACGGCAGCACCTGGAGACCTGCGAGCTCTGCGCGGACGTATTCGCGTCCCTGGAGGAGATCCAAGGGCTACTCGGCACGCTACCCGGGCCGACGATGATGCCCGACGACGTGGCCGGCCGAATCGATGCCGCTCTGGCGGCCGAGGTGCTGCCGAGCGCCACCGTGCCGGACTCCCTGGAGCCGGCACCGACACCGACGCCTGCCGCTGCCGCGCCCGCCGCATCCGACAGGAACGACGGGAACGACACCGCGCATCGTGTTTCACGTGAAACATCGACCACGACGGATCGCCCCTCCGGGCACGCCCGTCCATCCTCCACCGGGCCGGGCCGCAAGGGCCGCAAGCGAATCGGGCGGCGCAGGATCGCCGTACTCGGTGCCGTGGCCGCCGCTGCCGCCATCGGGCTCGGCTCCGTGATCGTCTCCTCGGTCACCGGGGGCAGCCCGTCCGACGACACCGCGCTTGCGGACACCTTCTCCGAAGGAAAGTTGCAGGAGCAGGTCGCTTCTCTCATCGCCGACGACCAGGGCGGCGCGCAGAACGGACCGCGTACACCGCGCAGCTTCGGCATGGAGTCCGAGACCGGTGGTGAGAACCGCGTTTTCAAGCAGCCGACGGTTCCCGAATGCATCCGCCAGGGCATCGGACGCGACGACGCGGCGCTGGCCACGAAGGACGGCGTCTACAAGGGCAAGGAAGCACTCCTCGTGGTGCTGCCCGACGCCTCCAACGACAGCCGAGTGACCGCCTACATCGTCGAGTCGGCGTGTGTGGCTCAGCCAGCTGTCAGCAAGGCCGAGATCCTTTTGAAGCACTCCTACGCTCGCTCCTGAGCGCTCGCGTCCCTCCCCCTTTCCGTGTGCCCGGTCCCTCGACTCCGTGTGCCCGGGCACAGCGGGAATGCGCGCCCCGTAGGATCCGTTGGGTGGGGTGAGAGCTCCGAGAGAAGCTCCACCCGGCCCTGAAGACGCAGTCCAGAGACGAGGAATGAAGCCGTGAGCGACGTCCGAAACGTGATCATCATCGGCTCCGGGCCCGCCGGCTACACGGCGGCGCTCTACACCGCGCGCGCGTCGCTGAAGCCGCTGGTGTTCGAGGGCGCCGTCACCGCGGGTGGTGCCCTGATGAACACCACCGAGGTGGAGAACTTCCCGGGCTTCCAGGACGGCATCATGGGCCCCGAGCTCATGGACAACATGCGTGCCCAGGCCGAGCGCTTCGGTGCCGAGCTGATCCCGGACGATGTCGTCGCCGTCGACCTGAGTGGCGAGATCAAGAAGGTCACCGACACCGCGGGTACCGTCCACCAGGCCAAGGCCGTCATCATCACCACCGGTTCCCAGCACCGCAAGCTCGGCCTGCCCAACGAGGACGCCCTCTCCGGCCGCGGCGTCTCCTGGTGCGCGACCTGCGACGGCTTCTTCTTCAAGGACCAGGACATCGCCGTGATCGGCGGCGGTGACACCGCGATGGAAGAGGCCACGTTCCTCTCCCGCTTCGCCAAGTCCGTCACGATCGTCCACCGCCGTGACACGCTGCGCGCGTCCAAGGCGATGCAGGAGCGCGCCTTCGCCGACCCCAAGATCTCGTTCGTCTGGGACAGCGAGGTCGCCGAGGTCCAGGGCGACCAGAAGCTGTCGGGCCTGAAGCTGCGCAACGTCAAGACCGGCGAGCTGTCGGACCTGGCGGTGACCGGCCTGTTCATCGCGATCGGTCACGACCCGCGTACCGAGCTCTTCAAGGGCCAGCTCGACCTGGACCCGGAGGGCTACCTGAAGGTCGACGCCCCGTCGACCCGCACCAACCTGACCGGCGTCTTCGGCGCCGGAGACGTGGTCGACCACACCTACCGCCAGGCGATCACCGCCGCCGGCACCGGATGCTCCGCCGCCCTCGACGCCGAGCGCTTCCTCGCCGCGCTCACCGACGAGGACAAGGCCGAGCCCGAGAAGACCACTGTCTGACCCCCATCCGCCCCACGCATCAACCAGTTAAGGAGCCCGCCGTGGCCGGCACCCTGAAGCAAGTGACAGACGACTCCTTCGAGCAGGACGTCCTCAAGAACGACAAGCCCGTTCTGGTGGACTTCTGGGCCGCCTGGTGCGGTCCGTGCCGTCAGATCGCGCCGTCCCTCGAGGCCATCGCCGCCGAGTACGGCGACAAGATCGAGATCGTCAAGCTCAACATCGACGAGAACCCGGGTACGGCCGCCAAGTACGGCGTCATGTCCATCCCGACCCTGAACGTCTACCAGGGCGGCGAGGTCGCCAAGACCATCGTCGGCGCCAAGCCGAAGGCCGCGATCGTTCGCGACCTCGAGGACTTCATCGCCGACTGATGTTTCACGTGAAACACGAATGGGCCGACCCGGACGGGTCGGCCCATTCGCTTTGCAGCGGTCCTCCGCACTGCACTCCGCTACAGCGGTCGCAACGCGGGTTCCTTCTGGACGGCTCCGAGCAGCCGGTCCAGTGCCATCTCCACGTCTTCCTTCCAGGACAGCGTGGACCGGAGGTCCAGCCGCAGCCGCGGATGGCTGGGATGGGGCCGAACCGTCTTGAAGCCCACAGCCAGCAGATGGTCCGCCGGCAGGACGCAGGCGGGCTCCTTCCAGCGGGCGTCCCCGAACGCCTCGATCGCCTTGAAGCCCCGGCGCAGAAGATCCTTGGCGACCGTCTGAACCATCACCCGGCCCAGGCCTTGCCCCTGATAGCCCGGCATCACGAAGGCGGTCATCAACTGCACAGCGTCGGACGAGACGGGGCTCGTCGGAAACGCAGTCGAACGCGGTACGTATGCGGGAGGCGCGTAGAGGACGAAGCCCACCGGGACGTCGTCGACGTAGACCACCCGGCCGCATGATCCCCAGTCCAGCAGGACGGCGGAAATCCAGGATTCCTTCTCCAGGGTGGGCGTGCCCGCCTTTACCGCGGCTTCGCCGCTGACGGGATCCAGCTCCCAGAAGACACACGAGCGACAGCGCTGGGGAAGGTCCTGAAGGTTGTCCAGCGTGAGCGGTACGAGCCGGCGCCCCATGAAGGCTGTTCCTCGCTTCCTTCGCCCGCCGCGTCGCGGGCGGCTGTCAGAGCGCTCCGTTCCCTGAGCAGGCTGCCGATGAACCCACCGACCGCGCCCAGCCCCAAGCCCGCGCTCACCAGTCCGGTGCGGCTCATCGATCGCATGGCCCCTGCCTTCCTCTCAGAGGTGCTGCCAGGTGCTTGCGCCTTCCCGATCGCATCGTATCCACGATGCCGTGACCCCGACACCGACGGAAAGCAAAGGGCGGGCCGTGTCCCGGTACGCACCGGACACGACCCGCCCCATCGGCCGGTGGAGCACGGACGCGCTCCACCGGCCCGAGTCCTAGGAGTCGGACTCTTCCGCTTCGCCCTCCAGAAGGCCCTTCTGCAGCACGGGCCCTTCACCAGGAGCGAGACTCCCAAGGATTCGCTCAAGATCCTCCATGGAAGCGAACTCCACGGTGATCTTGCCCTTCTTCTGTCCCAGGTCGACCTTCACTCGCGTCTCGAACCGGTCCGAGAGCCGCGTCGCCAGATCAGAGAGCGCCGGCGAGACCAGAGAACCGGCCCGCGGGCCCTTGGCCCGCTGCGTCTTCTGCGGCCGGGACCCCATCAGGGTCACGATCTCCTCGACCGACCGCACCGAGAGCCCTTCGGCCACGATCCGATGAGCCAGCCGGTCCTGGTCCTCCGGGTCCTCCACGGAGAGCAGCGCACGCGCGTGTCCGGCGGAGAGCACCCCGGCAGCCACCCGGTTCTGCACCTTCGGCGAGAGCTTCAGCAGACGCAGCGTGTTGGAGACCTGCGGGCGGGAACGGCCGATGCGGTCCGCCAGCTGGTCGTGCGTGCAGTTGAAGTCCTTCAGCAGCTGGTCATAGGCGAAGGCCTCTTCCAGCGGGTTCAGCTGAGCCCGGTGAAGGTTCTCCAGCAGTGCGTCCAGGAGGAGCTTCTCGTCCTCCGTGGCCCGCACGATCGCCGGGATGGTCTCCATTTCCAGTTCCCGGCACGCCCGGAACCGGCGCTCACCCATGATGAGCTCGTAACGCCCGGGCCCCGTCTGCCGGACGACGACGGGCTGGAGGAGGCCAACCTCGCTGATGGAGGTGACCAGCTCGGCCAGCGCGTCGTCGTCGAAGTCCTTACGCGGCTGCTTCGGGTTCGGCGTGATGGAGTCGAGCGGGACCTCCGCGAAGTGCGCCCCCACGGGTGACCTGAGCGAGTCCACACCACTCGGTGCCGTACTGGATGCAGCCGACTCCTCTGTTTCGCGTGGAACAGGCGGCAGCGTGGTTACCTTCGCCGCGGCCACACCGCGGTCGTTCGGCAGCAGGGGCATCGCCCCCGGGGACGCGGAAGCCGCGTTCCCGAGCGCCGCCGACGCCACCGACTTCTCCGTCGGAGCATTGGGGATCAGTGCGCCCAGCCCTCGGCCCAGCCCCCTCCGTCGCTCACTCACTGGATCCCCTCCACCATGCTCGGGTCGTTCTGTGCGCCGATATGGGCTTGCGTCGCGTCGTAGCTGACGCCCACGCCCTTCAGCGCGACCTCGCGTGCCGCCTCCAGATAGGAGAGGGCTCCGCTCGATCCTGGATCGTAGGTCAGTACCGTCTGCCCATAGCTCGGGGCCTCGGAGATACGGACCGAGCGAGGAATGCTCGTCCGCAGTACCTCGTCGCCGAAGTGGCTGCGCACCTCGTCGGCGACCTGGGATGCAAGCCGCGTCCGGCCGTCGTACATGGTGAGCAGGATCGTCGACACATGCAGGGTGGGGTTGAGGTGCCCGCGAACCAGGTCGACGTTGCGCAGCAGCTGTCCCAGCCCCTCCAGCGCGTAGTACTCGCACTGGATCGGGATCAGCACCTCCTGGCCCGCGACGAGCGCGTTGACCGTCAGCAAGCCGAGGGAGGGCGGGCAGTCGATGAGGATGTAGTCCAGCGGCTGCTCGTATGCCTGGATCGCCCGCTGCAGCCGGCTCTCCCGCGCCACCAGAGAGACCAGCTCGATCTCCGCACCGGCGAGATCGATGGTGGCGGGCGCGCAGAAGAGGCCCTCGACGTCGGGAACCGGCTGGACCACCTCCGAGAGCGGCCTGCTCTCGACCAGCACGTCGTAGATGGATGGGACGTCGGCGTGGTGGTCGATGCCCAGCGCGGTGGAGGCGTTGCCCTGCGGGTCGAGGTCGACGACCAGGACCCGGGCACCGTGCAGAGCAAGCGACGCGGCGAGGTTGACGGTCGTCGTCGTCTTGCCCACACCGCCCTTCTGATTGGCGACCACCATGACCCTGGTCTGCTCGGGCCGCGGCAATCCCTCGCCGGCGCGGTCCAAGGCTTCCACCGCCAGTTGGGCAGCACGACCGATCGGAGTGTCGTCCATCGGAGGCGGTGTTTCACGTGAAACATCCGCCCCCATCGACTCGGTACGGGGACCGGGGACCGGATCGGTCATCGGTCCCGCGATATTGGCGTCGGACCGCAAGGATTCACTCTCCTCGACTTCAGGCTCGCAGTGAACAGAGCCTCCCATGTCTTCGGGGTCATGAACCAGTGAGGCCTGGCCTTCTGTGGAGAAATCCACCTCTGTGGACAACTCTCCGCCCTCTCCGAGCGACCCGAGAGGCTTTCGATCGCGAGGGTCGGCCGCGGCGCGGCCGCGACTGATGATGCCGTGCAGCAGTGAGCGACGTTTCACGTGAAACACGATGCACAGCAGCCGTTGCCGAAATGCCGCGACACTCCGGCATGCATAGGTTCGGCAGCTTGTGTGGAGTACGGCTCACCATCAGGGACGCATCAGCGCCGTCGGTGCCGCAGCAACCAAATGAGGCTATCCGCGACGCCGCCGGGCACGTCCCGTCCGGGCCGCCTTGGCCCGCTTGGCAGCGAAACGCACGCCCCCCGGACTCTCCCCGACCTCGACCCGCACCACGGTGGACATGGGGTCCACGACCCCCTCGCCGACATGCAGGATGGACGTCTCCACGGCACCCAGCTTGCTCAGCGCCGTGGCCGCGGCCTTCAGTTCCTCCTCGGCCGTGTCGCCCTTGAGAGCGAGCATCTCGCCGTACGGGCGCAGCAGCGGGACCCCCCACGTGGCCAGACGGTCCAGCGGAGCAACGGCACGGGCGGTCACCACATGCACCGGCGGCATCTTCCCCATGACCTCCTCGGCCCGGCCACGCACGACGGTGACATGGTCCAGGCCCAGCAGCTCCACGACCTCGGTCAGGAAGTTCGTGCGCCGCAGCAGCGGCTCCAGAAGGGTGATCTTCAGGTCCTCCCGGACGAGCGCCAGTGGGATCCCCGGCAATCCGGCGCCCGAACCGACGTCGCACACCGTCACACCCTCGGGCACGACCTCCGAGAGTACCGCGCAGTTGAGCAGATGCCGCTCCCACAGGCGGGGAACCTCACGCGGACCGATCAGACCGCGCTTCACCCCTGCCTCGGCGAGCAGTTCCGCGTAGCGGACCGCGTCCGCGTACCGATCGCCGAACACTTCACGTGCCTGCTCGGGCACAGGGGGAAGCTCCGCTGCCTCCGTCACGGGGACCGTCCTTCCGTACGGCACCGGCGCACCAGTCGCCGCTATCAGAACCACCAGAACTATCAGGCTGACAAAGTTCGGCCCCGCCTGCGCAACAGACGGGGCCGGAGAACGAGAGGACCGATCAGGCAGGAAGCACGACGACGAAGCGCTCCGGCTCCTCGCCCTCGGACTCGCTGCGCAGCCCCGCCGCCTTGACCGCGTCGTGCACGACCTTGCGCTCGAACGGTGTCATCGGCTTCATTCGCACGGACTCGCCGCTGCTCCTGACCTCGGCCGCGGCCTTGGCGCCCAGCTCGGAGAGCTCGGCCCGCTTCGTGGCCCGGTAACCCGCGATGTCGAGCATCAGCCGACTGCGGTCGCCGGTCTCCCGGTGCACGGCCAGGCGCGTGAGCTCCTGCAGAGCCTCCAGCACCTCGCCGTCCCGGCCGACCAGCTTCTGCAGGTCACGGCTGTTCGTATCGCTGATGATCGAGACAGAGGCACGGTCGGCCTCGACGTCCATGTCGATGTCGCCGTCAAGGTCGGCGATGTCGAGCAGACCCTCCAGGTAGTCCGCGGCGATCTCGCCCTCGTTCTCGAGGCGAGTAAGGGTGTCTGCGCCCTCGGCAGCGGCGGAGGTGGTGCCTTCCGTCACGGGATGGACTCCTTCTTACTTCTTCGACGGGGACTTGGGCCGCTGCGGGCCCTTGCGCTGTCCGGACTGGGCCTTGCTGCGGCCACCGCCGCCGGATTTCTGCGCCGGCTTCTTGGCGGCGGCAGGCTTGCCGTCCTGCGGCTCGTCCGACTTGGTCAGCGAGGTCTTGGGCTCGGACTCGCCGGCCGCCTTCACGGACTGGCGCTGAGACTTGCTCTGCCGCTTGGGCTGCTGACGCTTGGGCGTGGCCGGAGTGGCCACGGTCGCGCCGTCCTCGGACTGGGCGGCGACGGCGGTGTCGCTCTTCAGCACGGTGCCGTCGGCCTGAGCCGCCAGGCCCGCCTTGTTCAGACCGTTGATGAACTTCCGCTCGAACTCGTTGCGGTCCCGGCCCTTGGCGACGATGGCCTTGACGATGGCCTTCTCACCACGGCCACGCGTCTTGCCGTGCTGGGTGACGCTCTTGTGCAGGCGCTCCAGGTAGGACGCCTGGGCCTTGGAACCCGGTGTCGGGTTGTTGCGGATGACGTACATCTGCTGACCCATGGTCCACACGTTCGTGGTGAGCCAGTAGACAAGGACACCGACGGGGAAGTTGATGCCGAAGACGGCGAACATGACCGGGAAGACGTACATCAGCATCTTCTGCTGCTGCATGAACGGGGTCTTCACCGTCGTGTCGACGTTCTTGGTCATCAGCTGGCGCTGGGTGAAGAACTGCGACGCCGACATCAGCACGATCATGATCGCGGTGACGACCCGGACGTCCGTCAGCGAGGACCCGAGGGCCTCCACCTTGGAAGCGCCGTCGGTGAACTTCGATGCCAGCGGCGCACCGAAGATGTGGGCCTTCTGGGCACTCTCCAGCAGGCGGTCGTTGATCACACCGATGGTGTCGTTCGACGCGATGCTGTTGAGCACGTGGTACAGGGCGAAGAAGAACGGGGACTGCGCCAGGATGGGAAGGCACGAGGAGAGCGGGTTGGTGCCCGTCTCCTTGTACAGCTTCATCATCTCTTCGGACTGACGCTGCTTGTCGTTCTTGTAGCGCTCCTGGATCTTCTTCATCTCCGGCTGGAGCGTCTGCATCCCGCGCGTCGCCTTGATCTGCTTCACGAAGAGCGGGATCAGGCAGATACGGATGAGGATCACCAGGGACACGATGGACAGGCCCCAGGCCCATCCGGTGTCCGGGCCGAAGATGGCGCCGTACACGCTGTGGAACTGGACGATGACCCAGGAGACAGGTGTCGTGATGAAGCTGAAGAGGCTGGCAATCGTGTCCACTAATCATGCTCCTTGGGCATGGGACTGGGTCTCTGCGGCCGGGCTCGAAGGACCGGACGGACTCGCGTGAGAAGCCTGTCCTTCGATGGCCGGTTCGGCGGCGGAGGGCCCGCCCTTGCGTGCACGCCACGCGTCACGCAGCATTTCGTGCCACCGCGGGCGCTTACGCGGCGGAACATGGTCCACGCCGCCCAGCGACCACGGATTGCACCGCAGGATGCGCCAAGCGGTGAGCGCCGTGCCCTTGAGAGCACCGTGCCGGTCGACGGCCGTGTAGCCGTAGTGGGAACACGACGGGTAGTACTTGCACACCGGCCCCAGCAGGGGACTGATCGTCCACTGGTACAGCTTGATCAGAGCCAGCAGCGGGTACTTCATCGCGCGCCCCCTCCCAGTAGCCGCTCCAGGGCGGCGTCCAGGTCTTGGGCCAGCTGTGCATGGTCGGCGTCACCCGCACCGGGTAGCGCTCGTACGACTACCAGGCTACCGGGGGGAAACAGGTCGATCCGGTCGCGCATCAGATGGCGAAGCCTGCGCTTCACCTTGTTGCGCACCACCGCACCACCCACAGCTTTGCTCACGACGAAACCCGCACGTGTCGGGGGAGCGCTCTCCCCAGGCGCGTGCGGGTCCGTGGCACCGCTTCGAAGGTGGACGACGAGGGCCGGGCGGCCGGCCCGGCGACCTCGTCGTACCGCGGTCGCGAAGTCCTCGCGCCGCCTCAGCCGGTTCTCGGTGGGCAGCACGATGTCATGACCTGACCGGGATCAGGCGGACAGACGGGCGCGACCCTTGCTACGGCGAGTCGCGAGAATCGCGCGGCCGGCACGGGTACGCATACGCAGCCGGAAACCGTGGGTCTTCGCGCGGCGACGGTTGTTCGGCTGGAAGGTGCGCTTGCTCACTCGGGGGCTCCAGAAAGAATCGGGGTTGGCGGGGTGCCGTCCTGGCTGTCACCGTGCGCCCACGAGTAGCTCGCGTTACGCCCGAGTGCACCGCTTTTCGATCACCTTGTACGTGACCTGTGCCCATCGGAGGCAGGCGGCAGCAGCCATCGACAACTCGACCTGGTTACGGTA
This sequence comes from Streptomyces sp. E2N166, assembly GCF_003671715.1. GTDB lineage: Bacteria > Actinomycetota > Actinomycetes > Streptomycetales > Streptomycetaceae > Streptomyces > Streptomyces thinghirensis. The sequence goes on from NZ_RAIF01000024.1 coordinate 23,282, forward strand.
CGTGGGACTGCGCCATTCGGTCAAACCAGCGGTGACCGGCAGACACTTGTCCACAGGCTGGGGACAACAACTTGAACCCTACCGGCCACGCTGACTACCGTGACTGGACTCCGATTCGTTCCCTTATCCCTGCCCCACTCGAGTTTCATCCCGACCCGTCCCCGAATCACACCTTCGAGGGACTCGTGAGAGAGCGTGCCCTGTGGCTGACGTACCTGCCGATCTTGCCGCAGTGTGGCCACGCGTACTGGAGCAACTTCTCGGGGAGGGCCGCGGGCAGGGTGTCGAGTCGAAGGACGAGCACTGGATCCGGCGCTGCCAGCCCCTCGCGCTGGTCGCCGACACCGCTCTGCTCGCCGTACCGAACGAATTTGCGAAAGGCGTACTGGAGGGCCGCCTCGCCCCCGTCGTCAGCGAGACCCTGAGCCGCGAATGCGGCCGGCCGATCCGCATCGCGATCACCGTCGACGACACCGCCGGCGACCCCGCGCCGCCCGCCCCGCAGGCGCAGCC
>NZ_RAIF01000020.1:0-8406 GCF_003671715.1 Streptomyces sp. E2N166
ACTCACCCGAGAGACTCTCTCAGGCTTTCCTCCGGGCGCTTCCCTTCGGTCTTGCGTTTCCGACTCTATCAGATCTTTCCGATCCGATTTCCCCGGCGCCTTTCCGGTTCCCGCTTTCGCGTTTCCCTTTCCGGCGGTTCCGACTCTATCAGATCCTTTCGGCCCTGATTCCCCGTCAGAGGGGGTTGTCTTCGCGGCTGTTGGGCCGTTCCGACGTCTCAAACCTTAGCGGACCTTCTCGACGATTCCCAATCGGACCGTCGAGCCCCAATCGGAATTGAATTCGGACACGCCGAAACCATTCCCGCTGGGAGATCGTGCTGGTGGTTTGGTTGCCGCTGGTGCGGCGGGAGGTGCTACCGCAGAACCGTTACGGCCCCGTGGCAACCCGAAGAACCCTACGGATCCCGTAGGGGGCTGTCAAGGCCACCTGTCAAGATCTTTAATCGAGGTCGCTGAGCCGGCCGCCCGCGTCCGGCTGGGCGTGCTCCACCCTGCGCAGGAGGCGGGTGAGGACGTCACCCAGTGCGGTCCGGTCGTCCGCGGAAAGGTCCTGAAGCAGGTCCTCCTCGAAGACCGAGGCGAGGCGCATCGCCTCCAGCCACTTCGCGCGGCCCTCCGCGGTCAGCTCGACGATGACGCGGACCCGGTTGGACTCGTCGCGGTCCCGGGTGACGAGCCCTTCCCCCACCATGCGGTCGATGCGGTGGGTCATCGCGGCCGGGGTGAGACCGAGACGCTTGGCGAGGTCTCCCGGGCCCAGGCGGTAGGGGGCGCCGGAGAGGACGAGCGCCTTCAGCACCTCCCAGTCGGTGTTGCTGATGCCCAGCTCGGCGGTCTGCCGGCCGTACGCGACGTTCATGCGGCGGTTGAGGCGGGAGAGCGCCGAGACGATCTTCTCGACCTGCGGGTCGAGGTCCTGGAACTCGCGCTGGTAGGCGGCGATCTGCTCTTCGAGTGTCGGCTCGCCGGCGCCGGAGGTGTCGCCCATGGCCGCAGTATGGCACGCGACCCCTTTGCCTTGAAGTCCTTCGCTGTGTACTCTTTAGCTTCGAACTTTAGCTTCTAAGTCTTCACTCCTAACGGATGGAGCATCGACCCAGAGAGGGTGAACGTGACCAGGGCAATGGGCGCAGCGATGCGCCGGATTCATGTGGGCAACGCACTCAGCGCGTTCGGGCTCGGCTTCACCGTCCCCTACCTGTACGTCTACGTGGCGCAGGTACGGGGACTCGGTTCTGTGACGGCGGGTCTCGTGCTCGCCGTCTTCGCCGTGGCCGCGTTGGTCGTGCTGCCGTTCGCCGGGCGGGCCATCGTCCGGCGGGGCCCGCTGCCGGTACTGCTCGCCGCCCTGGTCACCGCCGCGCTCGGTGCGCTGAGCCTGGGGCTGTCGGCCTCGGCGGCCACCGTGCTGTCGTCCGCCGCCGCGCTGGGCGCGGGGCAGGCCGTGATGCAGCCGGCGCTCGCCACGATGATCGTGGATTGTTCGCCGTCCGAGACGCGGTCACGGGCGTTCGCGACGCAGTTCTTCCTGCAGAACCTGGGGCTCGGCGTCGGCGGGCTCATCGGTGGGCATCTCGTCGACACGTCGAGTGCCGCGTCCTTCACGCTGCTGTTCGCGATCGAGGCGGCGATGTTCCTGGTGCTGGTCGCGGTCATGGCGACGGTGCGCACACCGCGCGCGCCGCGCATGGAGGAAGCGCTGGGGCGGTCCGCCGGGGGCAGCTGGAAGCAGCTGCTCGGCAACCGCGCCATGGTGCAGCTGTGCGTGCTGGGCTTCGTGCTGTTCTTCGCCTGCTACGGGCAGTTCGAGTCGGGGCTGAGCGCGTACGGCGTCGAGGCGGCAGGGATCTCCACCTCCACGCTGGGCACCGCACTGGCGGCGAACACCCTGGTGATCGTCATCGCGCAGTTCGCGGTGCTGAAGTTCGTGGAGCGGCGGAAGCGGTCCCGCGTGATCGCCGCCGTCGGTCTGATCTGGGCCGTGGCGTGGGCCGTGGCCGGTTACGCCGGGCTCGGGCACGGCAGCCAGGCGATGGCGACGGCCGCCTTCATCTCGACGTACGCGCTGTTCGGTCTGGGTGAGGCGCTGCTGTCGCCAACGGTGGCGCCGCTGGTGGCGGATCTGGCGCCGGCCGGGCTCGCCGGGCAGTACAACTCGGCCTTCGCCCTGGTGAAGCAGCTCGCGCTGGCGATCGGGCCGGCGGTGGGCGGGCCGCTCGGGGCCTCGCTGCACGCGCCGTACATCCTGGCGTTCCTGTTGTTCTCGCTGGGCATCACGGTGCTGGCGGTGCGGCTGGGGCGGCAGCTCACGGACGTACAGAACCAGCCGTCGCTCGCCAGGAGCCGGGTGGTCACGCAGAGCGGGGCGCCGGCCGAGTCGGTGGCGGCCGCGGAGGCGTGAGCGAGCGGGGCAGTGACGGGTTCGCCCCGGTCACTGCCCCGTCACTGCCCCGTCCCGGTCCCTGTTCACGGCTTCGGCAGGACGAACTCGCACCAGACCGCCTTGCCGCCCCCGGGTGTGCGCCTGGATCCCCAGTTGGAGGCGATGGTCGCGACGATGGCGATGCCCCGGCCGGACTCGTCCCCGGGTTCGGCTCGGCGGCGTCTGGGCAGGTGGTCGTCGCCGTCGGTGACCTCGATGATCAGACGGCGGTCGGTCCGGCGCAGGCGCAGCCGCATGGGCGGCGTGCCGTGCTGGAGGGAGTTGGCGACCAGTTCGCTGGTGGCCAGGACGCCCAGGTCGTGCAGTTCGGTGGGGAAACGCCAGCTGGTCAGGACGCCGGAAGCGAAGGCACGCGCGCGTGGGGCCGCTTCCACGCCGCCGAGCAGTTCCAGGGCGGCGTTGCGGAAGCGTTCGGCATCGGCGCCCTTGCGGGCGGGGTGCTGGAGGACCAGGACGGCGACGTCGTCGTCGTGGTCCGGGGTGACGCCCGCCGAGCGGACCAGGCGGTCGCAGACCACCTGGGGCGTGCCGGTCGCGCCGGACAGGGCACGCTCCAGGGCGGCGATGCCCTCGTCGAGGTCTTCGTTGCGGCGTTCCACCAGGCCGTCGGTGTAGAGGACGGCCGTGGAGCCGGGGGTCAGGGCGATCGAGCCGGAGGAGTGCATCCAGCCGCCGGTGCCGAGCGGGGGGCCGGTGGGTTCGTCGGCGCGCTGGACGGTGCCGTTCTCGTCGCGGACCAGGATGGGCAGGTGCCCGGCGGACGCGTAGACCAGCCGGGCCTCGTTCGGGTCGTGGATGGCGTAGACGCAGGTGGCGATCTGGTTGGCGTCGATCTCGGTGGCGAGTCCGTCGAGGAGCTGGAGCACCTCGTGCGGGGGCAGGTCGAGGCGGGCGTAGGCCCTGACCGCCGTACGGAGCTGGCCCATGACCGCCGCCGCGCGGACACCGCGCCCCATGACGTCGCCGATGACCAGGGCGGTGCGGCCGCCGCCGAGGGTGATCACGTCGTACCAGTCACCGCCGACCGCGGCCTCGGTGCCGCCGGGGTGGTAGGTGGCGGCGACGCGCAGGTCGTCGGGTTCCTCCAGTTCCTGCGGGAGCAGGGAACGCTGGAGGGTGACGGCGGTCTCGCGCTGGCGGCTTTCGCTCGCGCGCAGACGGGCGGCGGCCTCGGCGTGGTCGGTGACGTCGGTCGCGAAGACGAGTACGCCGCCGCTGTCGCCCTCGGTGACCGGGGTGCAGGTGAAGGTGTAGGAGCGGCCGTCGGGGGCCTTGCGGGATTTGAGGGTGCGCGGCCTGCCGCTGCGCTGGACCTGGTCCAGGAGCGGGAAGAGGCCCAGCTCGTCCAGTTCGGGGAGGGCCTCGCGGGCCCGTTCCCCCGGATGGCGGGTGCCGAAGGCCGTGACGTAGGCGTCGTTGACGTAGGCGAGGCGGTGGTCGGGGCCGTGGACGAGGGCGACGAGGGCCGGGACGCGGTCGAGGACGTCGCGCACGGGCAGGTCGTCGACGGCGGGGACGGGCGGGGCCTCGTCGGTCAGCTGTTCGGCGCGGGCGGAGGGTACGGAGCCGTCGCTCCGCCGGTCCGGGGAGACCGTCGTGTCGGTCCGCGCTGCGGCGCGGCGCTGCGTTCCGGGGAGTCGGGCGCTCCAGCGCGTGAAGTTCACGAATCCTTGCCTCGTGTAGTTGTCGGCGGCCGGGGCCGGGACGGGCCGGGAGCGGCCGGCGGCCCGGGGCCGCGCGGGAGCGAGCGGTGGCGCGCCCGCGGTGGTGGACCAGTCTGGCAGGGTAGGTGCCGACCGGGCCGACATCCGTCAGACGCCGGACCGGCCGGGGGAGTTCCTGACTCCGGTCAGGACGACCCCTTCGGGTTGCGCGGAGGTTCCTGAGAAGGCTTTCCACCGGCCGCCAGTTCGAACTCCGCTCGCGGATGTTCGAGTGAACCCAGGGAAACGATCTCCCTTTTGAAGAGCCCGGCGAGGGCCCATTCGGCCAGCACGCGCGCCTTGCGGTTGACGGTGGGGACCCGGCTGAGGTGGTAGGCGCGGTGCATGAGCCACGCGGGGTAGCCCTTCAGCTTGCGGCCGTAGACGTGCGCGACGCCCTTGTGGAAGCCGAGGGAGGCGACGGAGCCGGCGTACTTGTGCGCGTACGTGTCGAGAGGCTCGCCGCGCAGGGCGTGCGCGATGTTGTCGCCGAGGACCCTGGCCTGGCGGACGGCGTGCTGGGCGTTGGGGGCGCATTCCCGGCCGGGTTCCGGGGCGGTGACGTCGGGGACGGCGGCGGCGTCGCCCGCGGCCCACGCGTGTGCGGCGCCGTCGACGGACAGGTGGGGGGTGCAGGTGAGCCGGCCTCGGTCGTCGAGGGGGAGGTCGGTGGCGGCGAGGAGCGGGTGGGGTTTGACGCCGGCCGTCCAGACGACCGTACGGGTGGGGAAGCGGGCGCCGTCACTGAGGACGGCGACGCGGTCCGCGCAGGACTCCAGGCGGGTGTCCAGGCGTACGTCGATGTTGCGGCGGCGCAGTTCGGTGACGGTGTAGCGGCCCAGGTCCTCGCCGACCTCGGGCAGGATGCGGCCCGACGCCTCGACGAGGATCCACTTCATGTCGTCCGGCGTGACGTTGTGGTAGTACCGCGCGGCGTAGCGCGCCATGTCCTCCAGTTCGCCGAGGGCCTCCACGCCCGCGTAGCCGCCGCCGACGAAGACGAAGGTGAGGGCGGCGTCGCGGATGGCGGGGTCGCGGGTGGAGGAGGCGATGTCCATCTGTTCGAGGACGTGGTTGCGCAGGCCGATGGCCTCCTCGACGGTCTTGAAGCCGACGCCGTGGTCGGCGAGGCCGGGGACGGGGAGGGTGCGGGAGACCGAGCCGGGGGCGAGGACGAGTTCGTCGTACGTCAGCCGTCGGGCGCCCGTCTTCTCCTCGCCGGTGGCGAGGGTGGTGATGGTGGCGGTGCGCGTCGTGTGGTCGATGGACCGCGCCTCGCCGATCACGACGTGGCAGTGGTCGAGGACGCGCCGCAGCGGCACGACGACGTGCCGGGGGGAGATCGAGCCGGCCGCCGCCTCGGGGAGGAACGGCTGGTACGTCATGTAGGGGTCCGGGGTGACGACCGTGATCCCGGCCTCGCCCCGCCTCAGTTCGCCTCTCAGGTTCCGCTGCAGACGCAGGGCCGTGTACATCCCGACGTAGCCGCCGCCGACAACGAGAATGCGCGCACGTTCCTTCACCATCCCATGACGCACCCGGCGCTTGCGTTTGTCCACAGGCTCGTCGATTTGTGTGATCGGAGATCGGGATGGCGCGGGGTGGGCCGGATCGCCGTGGTGCGGGGTGGTCGTGCAGGTCAGTGGGGGTGCATGCAGGGGAGAACGGCGGCACATTCGGGGCGTATACGACTCGTACTCCGATCGGTGGGTGCCCCGTGCGGAACGTGCCCCTTCTGAATTGACTCCCGCTCAACTATGTTCTTTCCCACGGTGTGTAGGGGGATGTGCTCATCGGGTCCGCGACGGGCGGACCGCCGAACCGGGCCTGTTCCGCGCACTCCGGCTTTCGATGGCGGGGAGAGTCTCCGGGGGGAGACGTCATTACCGGGGGATTGTCATGCATGTTCAGGACTCTCATTGGTCGTCCGCGTCCACTGTCGCGCCCGGTGGCGCGATGAGTGCGGCGACGGGTGGCGCACGCGGGGAATCACGGACCGCGCCTCTGCGCGTGGACGCCCAGCGCAATCTGGAGCACGTGCTGCGCGCGGCGCGCGAGGTGTTCGGCGAGCTGGGGTACGGAGCGCCGATGGAGGACGTGGCACGGCGCGCGCGGGTCGGTGTCGGCACGGTGTACCGGCGCTTCCCGAGCAAGGACGTCCTGGTGCGGCGGATAGCCGAGGAGGAGACGGCCCGGCTGACCGACCAGGCCCGGGCGGCGCTCGGGCAGGAGGACGAGCCGTGGTCGGCGCTGTCGCGCTTCCTCCGGACGTCGGTGGCCTCGGGCGCCGGGCGGCTGCTGCCACCGGGGGTGCTGCGGGTCGGGGTGTCGGACGACGGTGACGGCGGTGCCGGTGGTGACGGCGGTGCCGTGACCGGAGAGCCGCGGGTGCCGCAGCAGCGGATACAGCCGGGCTCGGGCGAGCTGCGGCTGGTGTCGGAGGGGTCCGCGCCCGTCGGTGCGTCGGACACCGGTGCGGACGACGACGGTGCGGCGGCGCTGCTGGAGGTCGTGGGCCGGCTCGTGGAGCGGGCGCGGTCGGCGGGTGAGCTGCGGCCGGACGTGTCGGTGTCGGACGTGCTGCTGGTCATAGCCACGGCGGCACCCTCACTGCCGGACGCCGCACAGCAGGCGGCGGCCTCGTCCCGGCTGCTGGACATCCTGCTGGAGGGGCTGCGGTCGCGACCGGCGTGAGGCGACGCCGCCGTGCGTGGGTGAGGACGGGTGGGCAAGCCGTGTCGGGGTTGCCCGCATCTCGCCCAACGCCTGCCCGGACGGGGCACCTCTTCCTTCCCCGAACGGCTGAGCGTTATTACCGCGTCGCGGCAAGTCCCCACGGACGAGTGATGGTCCGCACTGCGGGGTCCTGACCAAAAGCCAATATGGCACGCTGACCCGGTGTTCGGGACAGGGTGGGCCGGTGGCGGGGGCTTTCCGCGATGAGCGTTGACGGGCGGGACGGGTCACTCGGTGACGGTGAGGCCGGACCCGGCGACACCGGGTCCGGCGACCCGCCGCAGGTGCCGGGCCAGGGTGGACCGGCTCGGGGCCCTCGGGGCGGCGTTCCCGCGGATGGCCGCGTTCCCACGGAGGGTGGTGGGCCGGCGGAAGGCGGCGTCCCGGCCCAAGGCGGTGGGCCGGCGGAGGGCGGAGGGCCGGCCGAAGGCAGCCTCCCCGCGGAAGGCGGTGGGCCGGCCGAAGGCGGCGTTCCGGCGCAACGTGAGCTGCACGAGGACAGCGTGCTGCCCCCGCCGCGTGAGCCGCATTACGGCGGCGTCCTGCCACCGCCCCGCGAACTGCACGACCCCCACGACATGCACGCCCCGCACGACGGCGGCGTCCTGCCTCCGCTCCGCGAGATGCCGTTGTCCGACGCCGGGCTGATCGGGCGGATGCGCTCGGGTGACGACACGGCCTACGAGGAGCTGTACCGGCGCCACGCGGACGCGGTGCGCCGGTACGCGCGAACCTGTTGCCGCGACGCCCACACCGCGGACGACCTCACCGCCGAGGTCTTCGCCCGCATGCTCCAGGCGGTACGCGGCGGCTCGGGCCCGGAGCACGCCGTGCGCGCCTACCTGCTCACCGCGGTCCGGCGCGTCGCCGCCGGCTGGACCCGGTCGGCCGGGCGGGAGCAACTGGTCGACGATTTCGCGGTGTTCGCCGCGCAGGCCGCGCACACCACCAAGGTGGCGGACGACGACACCCTGGAACTGGGCGCCGACGTCCGGGCCATGCACGAGGCCGAGCAGTCGATGGCCATGCGGGCCTTCCGTTCCCTGCCGGAGCGGTGGCAGGCCGTGCTGTGGCACACCGAGGTCGAGGACGAGTCGCCGAGCGAGGTGGCCGTGCTCTTCGGGCTGGACGCCAATGGCACGCGCGTACTCGCCAGCCGCGCCCGCGAGGGTCTGAAGCAGGCCTACCTCCAGGCCCATGTCAGCGAAGCCCTCACCGCCGACGAGGAGTGCGCCCGCTACGCCGACCAGCTCGGCACCTACGCGCGCGGCAGGCTGCGCACCCGGGCCGAACGGGGCCTGCGCAAGCACTTGGACGAGTGCGCCAGGTGCCGGCTGGCCGCCGGCCAGATCAAGGAGGTCGCGGGCGGGATTCCCGCCGTGGTTCCGGTCGCTGTCATCGGCTGGTTCGGCGCCGCCGGCTACGCCAAGGCGGCGGGGATCATCGCCGGTGGCGCGGGGGCGACGGGTGCCGCCGGCGCGGCGGCCACGACGGGCGGTGGTGCGTCCGGCGGCGCGGGTG
>NZ_RAIF01000020.1:8562-9181 GCF_003671715.1 Streptomyces sp. E2N166
CCGCTGGCCGCGCCCGAGCCGCCCCCGACACCCACCCCCAGGCCGACGCCGCCCCCTTCGCCCGAGCCCTCCCCGACCCGGAAACCGACCCCGGCCCCGTCCCCGACGCCGACCCTCGCTCCCCCGCCGTCCCCGGACCCGGACCCGGTCCCGACCTCACCGCCCGCCCCGACCGTCTACCAGTGGAGTGAGCTGGCGTACGACGTGGGCGGCGACGGGACCGGACCCGAGATGCGGCTGGCCGGGAGCAGCTGGGTCTGGCAACGGTCCGCCCTGTCGATCGGCGGCGAACGGTACGCGCACGGCGTCACGGTGCACGGACGGTCGTCCGTCACCATCGACCTCAACCGCTCCTGCTCGTCCTACGACGCGCTGGTCGGCGTCGACGACCTGACGATGAGGCTGGGCGAGGTCCACTTCTCGGTGCACGCCGACGGCGTCCGGCTGTGGAGCTCCGGGACGGTCGAGGGCGGGGACCCGGCGGTGCCCGTGCATGTCGACGTCTCGGGGCGCGAGACCGTACGGCTGGTGGTGGAGCCGCACAGCCCCTTCGACTCGGTGGCGCTCGCGGACTGGGCGCGGTCGCGGTTCACCTGCGAGTAGGGCGGGCCTGATGACC
>NZ_RAIF01000020.1:9292-14829 GCF_003671715.1 Streptomyces sp. E2N166
GCCCAGCGCCCCCCGCTGCGGCGCGATGCCGGCCGGTACCGCGCGTTGGCGGGCCGGGGTGCCGGTCCAGCAGGTGCCGCGGCGGGCGAGGAGGCGGCGGAGCCACAGTTCGAGGGAGACGAGGTCGGCCAGCCCGTCCAGGGGCAGCGTCTCGCCCGCGGCCGCCGCACGCACCGCCTTGCGTACGACCCGCGCCTCCACGAGCCCCGCCTCCGCGAGCAGCGGCGTGTCGAAGAGCCCCAGCAGGGAATCCGCGGCGACCCGTAGCCCCGTCCGCGCGGCGGAAGCCGCCAGCCCTTGCGTGGGCGCCCCCCAGCCGCTCGGCAGATCGCTCACGCCCGCCCCCTCCAGCACCGTCCGCAGAATCGACGCCCGCGCCCCCGGCTGCACCCGCAGCGCCTCCGGCAGCGCACGGCAGGCGCGGACGACCTGGTTGTCGAGGAACGGCGTGTGCAGCCGCTGGAAGCGGATCTCGGCGGCCTGCTCCAGTACCCGCACGTCCGCGGCCTGCCGCGACAGCGCCGCACGCGCGCGGAAGTCACCCGGCCGCTGCCCCGGCCCCACTCCGGAACGCTGGGAGGACGTCTGGAGGCGAACCGATACTTCAGCCAGCGCCTCTCCGGTCAGCCACCGCGCCGCGGGCCCCGGCCCGGCCCAGGCCAGCACGGCGAGCGACGCCTCCATCGCACCCTCGCCCGGCGTGTCGAAGCGCCGGCGCAGCAGCCGTTCGGAGAGCACCTCCAGGCCGGTGCGGTACGGGGTCCGCGCCAGCCGCCGCGCCGCGGCGTAGACGCGCGCGGGGACCAGCACCGAACCGTCGGCCTTGGCCAGCGCGGCGACCGGCCGCACGAGATGGCGCCGCTTGCGGTCCATCAGCAGGTCGGCCAGCCGCGCCGGATGGGCGTCCAGCACCTGCCGTGCCCCGTACCCCGTGAAGTGGTCCGCGCTGCCCGCGGCCAGCCGCGCCCGGTGCCGTGCCGCAGCGACGAGACACGAGCCCGGTTCGTCCGTCAGCGGCCCGTCCAGCGCGGCGTACGGCAGGACGTCCTCGCCACCGGTGACCACCACGTGGTGCAGCCTCGGGTTGGCCGCCAGCGCGCCCGCCCGCTCCAGCTCGGCCTCCTGCCCGCCGACGGCGAGGTCGTTGAAGGTGACGGCCAGCAGCCGCTCCCCCGCGCCCGTGCCGTGCCCGAGCACGGTCCCCGGCATCCCCGGCAGCCCGGCGGCCAGCAGCGCCAGCGTGCCCGAGGCCGGGCCGCCGGAGAGGTCGGCCCCGATCCCCGGAACCGGCATCCCGCGCGCGGCGCGCCGTTCCGCCGGTCCCATGCCGGGCACCGGCCCCGGGTCGATGCCGTCCCCGGGAACGTGCCGGGGTGCGGCGAGACGCGTGCGCACGGCCTCGACCAACGCGTCCCGCACCCCGTCCACGGCCCGGTCGGGATCGGCAGAGGGCGCCGCCACGGCGAGCGAGGCCACCTGCTCGTACCCGGCGATCTCGCGCGCCCCGGCGCGCAGGATCAGCGCATGCCCCGGCGGAATGCGTTTCACGCCGTCGTACGGGGTGGAGTCGTCCAGCGCGGCCGGCACGTCGGGCGCGGCGAGCAGCGCGGCGAGGTGACCGAAGTCGAGGTTGGCCTCGATGAGGTCGGCCAGGGGCAGCGCGGCCGTCGCGTAGGCCGTACCGCCCGCCCAGGGGGTGTGGAACACCGGCCGCACGCCCGCGAGATCGCCGCAGACGGTGATCCGCCGGCCGACCTGGACGACGGCCGTGTAGCTGCCGGGCCATGCCGTCAGGTGCCGAAGGGCTCCGCCGCGCGCGGCGAACAGTCCGACGCGCAGCTGCTCGTCGGTCGCGCCGCAGATGCCGAGGACGGCGATCCGGGTCTGCGGGTCGGCCGTGACGACGCGTACCTCGTCGGGGCGCCAGTCGCCGACCGCCCACAGCGGATCGGGGTCGCCCCACAACGGCTGGGCGCCCACGGGCTGCACGGTCTCGCCGTCGTAGCCGGTGGCGCCCGCGGAGCCGCCCGCTGCGGCGATTCCCGCTGCTCCCACGGCGGCGCTGCTCCACCCCACCAACCACCGCATCGACGCCTCCACAGGCTGGGGACAACCAGTGCACCGTACGAACTGGTCCCATGCTGCCATGAAGGGCGCGCCGCAGAGCAGCGGCGGAGCCGCGTGTGCTCCCGTGAACGCGCCCTCGCGGAGACTCACGCGAGAGCGTCGACTACTTCTCCGCACCGCCTCGGAGGGCGCGAAGACGACGCGAATGCGCCCCCGTAACGCGCCCTTTGGCTCCCCGACGCGCCCTCAACTTCCATGGTGAGGGCCGCAGTACCCCGAAAACGCTGGGGTCGATTTTCAGCCAAATCGACGTCACGCGGACACGTCCGAACACGCTCCGTACAGGTTTTGCGCACCGGCCGGCGGTGCTCGGCCCGGGAGGCGAGGCATGCCTCCCGGACCGGTCCGCCGCCCGCGGGGATGTAGGCGGCGGCGTCCCCCAGCCCACTGGATCCAGTACAGCGGGCCGACCCACGCATCACCCATGGAACCGCTCCCCCCGTGGCCGGAGAAGAGCGCACGGGCGGGCGCACGGCCACACATTGGGAGCACGTGGCAACAGACCGTGCGGACAGCGCACTTCAGTACGGACCACAATCCCGCCATCCGGAACAATGCCTCTTAACGCATGGGATCCGGCGAACTACGCTGGGTTTACGAATGCCGCGTGGTTATGCCAGCGCGGCAGCCGTCTGTGTCGAGGGGTGGCGCATGTCCAGGGAGCAACGCGGGCCGAACGAAAAGCTCGGCGCCGTTCTCGCCCTCGCGGGAATCAGCAACGCAGGACTCGCCCGGCGCGTCAACGACCTCGGCGCCCAACGCGGGTTGACACTTCGCTACGACAAGACGTCGGTGGCGCGCTGGGTGTCGAAGGGCATGGTGCCGCAGGGTGCGGCGCCGCACCTCATCGCCGCCGCCATCGGCCAGAAGCTCGGCCGCCCGGTGCCGCTCCACGAGATCGGCCTGGCGGACGCGGATCCCGCCCCCGAAGTGGGCCTCGCCTTCCCCCGGGACGTCGGCCAGGCGGTCAGGTCCGCCACCGAGCTGTACCGTCTCGACCTCGCCGGCCGCCGGGCCGGCGGCGGCATCTGGCAGTCGCTGGCCGGCTCGTTCGCGGTGAGCGCGTACGCGACGCCCGCCTCGCGATGGCTGATAACCCCGGCCGACAGCTCGGTGGCGCGTGACGCGAGCCCGGCCGAGGGCTCCGGCGCACCGCTCAAAGTCGGCCACAGTGATGTGCAGAAGCTGCGGGAGGCCGCCGAGGACGCCCGGCGCTGGGACTCCAAGTACGGCGGCGGCGACTGGCGTTCCTCGATGGTCCCCGAGTGCTTACGCGTCGAGGCGGCCCCGCTGCTCCTCGGCTCCTACTCGGACGAGGTCGGCCGTGCCCTCTTCGGCGCCTCGGCCGAGCTGACCCGCCTGGCCGGCTGGATGGCCTTCGACACCGGTCAGCAGGAGGCCGCCCAGCGCTACTACATCCAGGCCCTGCGCCTGGCCCGCGCGGCGGCCGACGTCCCCCTGGGCGGCTACGTACTCGCCTCCATGTCGCTCCAGGCCACCTACCGCGGCTTCGGCGACGAGGGCGTGGACCTCGCGCAGGCCGCCCTGGAACGCAACCGGGGCCTGGCCACGGCCCGCACCATGAGCTTCTTCCGCCTGGTCGAGGCCCGTGCCCACGCGCGCGCGAACGACGCGGTGGCGGCCGGCGCGGCCCTGAAGGCCGCCGAGAGCTGGCTGGAGCGCGCCCGCCCCGGCGACAGCGACCCGACGTGGCTGGGTTTCTACTCCTACGACCGGTTCGCCGCCGACGCCGCCGAGTGCTACCGCGACCTGAAGGCACCACGCCAGGTCCGCCGCTTCACCGAGCAGGCCCTGTCGAAACCGACGGAGGAGTTCGTACGCTCGCACGGCCTGAGACTCGTCGTCTCGGCGGTGGCCGAGCTGGAGTCGGGCAATCTGGACGCCGCCTGCGAGCAGGGCGTGCGGGCCGTCGAGGTCGCCGGCCGCATCTCCTCGGCCCGCACCACCGAGTACGTGAAGGATCTCCTCCACCGCCTGGAGCCGTACGGCGACGAGCCGCGTGTGGTCGAGCTGCGCGAGCGCGCCCGGCCACTCCTGGTGACCCCGGCCTGATCCACCGCCTCCTCCCGGGTTTGAGGGCATTGTCAGTGGCGCAGTGCACTATCGAAGCCGGGAGGTGGGCCGGAAGATGGAACGAGTGCGGACCGGGACCGCGCAGGGCATCGCGCACGGCGTCGCGTACGACTGCGACGTGCTGGTGATCGGCGGCGGAATCGTCGGCCTGTCGACGGCGTACGCGATCACACGCGCCGCGCCGGGCACCCGCGTGACGGTGCTGGAGAAGGAGCCGGGACCGGCACGGCACCAGACGGGCCGCAACAGCGGCGTCATCCACAGCGGCGTCTACTACCGCCCGGGCTCCCTGAAGGCCCGCTACGCGGTGCGGGGCGCGGCGGAGATGGTCAAGTTCTGCGCCGAGTACGGCATCGCCCACGCCGTCACCGGCAAGCTGATCGTCGCCACCGACCGCTCCGAGCTGCCCCGCCTGCACGCCCTCGTGCAGCGCGGCCGGGAGAACGGCATACCGGTCCGCGAGCTGGGCGCGGCGCAGATCCCGGAGTACGAGCCCGAGGTGCGCGGCCTCGCCGCCATACACGTCGGCACCACCGGTATCTGCGACTACGTCTCCGTGGCCCGGCAGCTGGCCAGGGCCTCGGGCGCGGAGATCCGCTACGGCGCCGAGGTGCGGCACATCGACCGGCGTCCGGGCCTCGGTGCCGCCGTGCGCACCCGCTCCGGGGAGGTGATCCGCGCGCGGGTCCTGGTCAACTGCGGCGGGCTGCACTGCGACGGGATCGCCCGCATGACCGGGGACGACCCCGGCATGCGGATCGTCCCCTTCCGGGGCGAGTACTACGAGCTGGCGCGGCCCGAGCTGGTGCGGGGGCTGGTCTATCCGGTGCCGGACCCGGCGTTCCCGTTCCTCGGGGTGCATCTGACCCGCGGCATCGACGGAAGCGTGCACGTCGGACCCAACGCGGTACCGGCGCTGGCCCGGGAGGGCTACGGCTGGGGCGTGGTGCGGCCCCGCGAGCTGGGCGCGACGCTGACCTGGCCGGGCTCGTGGCGGACAGCCCGGCGGCACTGGAGGTACGGGGCGGGCGAGCTTCGGCGCTCGCTGTCCAAGGCGGCGTTCACCACGGCCGTACGCAGGCTGCTCCCCGCGGTGACGGAGGCAGACCTGGTGGCGGCGCCCGCAGGAGTGCGGGCGCAGGCGGTCCTGGCGGACGGCACGCTGGTGGACGACTTCCTGATCCGTGAGGGCGCCCACGCCGTGCACGTCCTGAACGCACCGTCGCCCGCGGCGACAGCGGCGCTGCCGATCGGGCGGGAGGTGGGACGCAGGGCGCTGGCCATGCTCGGCCGCCCGTAAAATTGAGGGCACTGTG
>NZ_RAIF01000020.1:15082-61226 GCF_003671715.1 Streptomyces sp. E2N166
GCCGGCCGCCCCCGAGCCGGCCGCCGACGAGCCCGCCGCCCCCCATGCCGGTGCCTCCCTCCGGCACATCCGTGCCAAGGGCGAGCCCCGTTTCCCGGACGGACCGAAGGCCGATCCCGCCGGGTCGCACTTCGAGCGGCGGATCCGGAGTTTCCAGCCCCGGCGCAGCCGGGTGACCGCCGGGCAGGCGGACGCGCTCCAGCGGCTGTGGCCCCTGTGGGGGCTGGACATCGACGGACAGCGGGTCATCGACCTCGCCGAGCTGTTCGGGAACACCCGTCCCGTCGTCCTGGAGATCGGCTTCGGCATGGGTGAGGCCACCGCGCGGATGGCCGCCGCCGACCCGGACACCAACATCCTCGCCGTGGACGTCCACACACCCGGCCAGGGCAACCTGCTGGGTCTCGCGGAGCAGTACGACCTGTCCAACATCCGGGTGGCCAACGGCGACGCGATCATCCTCCTGCGGGAGATGCTCGCCCCCGGCTCCCTCGCCGGACTGCGCGTCTACTTCCCCGACCCCTGGCCCAAGAAGCGGCACCACAAGCGCCGCCTGATCCAGCCGGAGTTCCTGGCCCTGGCCGCGGCCCGCCTCGCGCCGGGCGCCGTCGTGCACTGCGCCACGGACTGGGAGCCGTACGCCGAGCAGATGCTGGAGGTCCTCACCGCGCACCCCGACTTCGAGAACACCGTGCAGGACGGCGGTTTCGCGCCGCGCCCCGCCCACCGGCCGCAGACCCGTTTCGAGGGCCAGGGACTGGACAAGGGTCATGTGGTGAACGACTTGCTCTTCCGCCGCGTACAGCACCCCGTATCGCACTCCGCGTCGCACCGCGATCAGCACCGCGATCAGCACAAGGAGCAGCCCCCCACCGGTTAGGGTCCATGCCGTGGCCACCTGTCCCCCGTGTCCGACGCGCCCGCCGACGCATACGCATCCGCACTGGTGGCAGCACCCCTGGGTGCGTTACGGCGCACTGACCGCCCTGCTCGCGCTCTCCGGCCTGGTGATCCTGGCCCTGGTGCGCGAACAGACCGGCACGCAGGGGTTCCTGGTGGGGCTCGGCCTCGCGGTCCTGCCCGTGCCGTTGCTCATTGCCGCGTTCCGCTGGCTGGACCGGGTCGAGCCCGGACCGTGGCGGAACCTGCTGTTCTGCTTCGCCTGGGGAGCCTGCGCGGCAGCGCTGATAGCGATCGTCGCCAACAGCTTCGCGACGAGATGGATAGCGACGGCCACCGCCGACCCGGCCGGCGCGGACACCCTGGGCGCCACGGTCATAGCCCCGGTGGTCGAGGAGTCCGCCAAGGCCGCGGCCGTCCTCCTGGTCTTCCTCTTCCGCAGGCGGGACTTCACCGGCATCGTCGACGGCGTCGTCATAGCGGGCGTCACCGCCACCGGCTTCGCCTTCACCGAGAACATCCTCTACCTGGGCAACGCCTTCGGCACCGACCAGCTCACCGGCGACAGCGGCATCGCCTCCGTCACCGCGGCGACCTTCTTCGTCCGCGTCGTGATGTCACCGTTCGCCCACCCGCTCTTCACCGTGCTCACCGGCATCGGCTTCGGCGTCGCCGCGCTCTCCGCGGGCCGGCACCGCCTGCGCCGTGCCCTGCTCCCTCTGGCCGGCCTGCTGCTGGCGATGGGCGTGCACGCGCTGTGGAACGGCTCGGCAGCGTTCGGCGAGTACGGCTTCTTCGCCGTGTACGGGGCATTCATGGTGCCGTCCTTCGGCCTGCTGACCTGGCTGGTGATCTGGACCCGGCAGCGCGAACTGGGCACCGTACGCGCCGAGCTCCCCGTGTACGTCATGGCCGGGTGGCTGACGCCGACGGAGCCGTACGCGCTCGGCTCGATGCGGGCCCGCCGCATCGCGCGCCGGCACGCCCACCGGCACGCCGGGAAGGAGGCGGCGCGGGCGGTGGCGCGGTACGAGGCGTACGCGACCTCGCTGGCGTTCCTGCGCCGGCGCGGGCGGCTGGGCAGGGCGGGCGCCGACTTCGCCGTACGGGAGCGGGAACTGCTGGGCGCCCTGTGGCACCGACGCGACGTGGCGCGTCCGGCACTGGACTACGCGGCCCGGGCCACGGCGCCGCCCGTGCCGGTGGCCGTGCGGCACTGGGCGCACCCGTACGGGGCGTACGGGCCCGGCCACCCCGCGACGGCCCCGGCGGCGGCCTCGGCGGCGACCCCGACGCCGTACCCCGCACCGGCCGCGTACAGCCCGTGCACCCCGTACCGCCCGTACTCCCCGCCCGGCCACTACCGGCCGTAACGGCAGTACCGGTCGTGCCGACCGCTCCGCTCCGGCGGTCTGGGCGGTGGCTCTGGAGCAGCTGCTGGGGGTGGCGGAGGAGGCGAGCGTACGGTTGCGCCGCCTGGGCACCGACCACATCGACCTGCGAGGCGCCGGCAACGGCCTCGATGTTCGCGGCGCTCGGATCCGGGTACTCGGGGTGCCGGCTGGCCCTGGTGGCGAGGACGACGTCACCACGGTTGCCGCGGGAGGCGAGGCACTCGCCGACGACCGGGAGCGGGGCGAAGATCCCGCAAACCGGCAGCCCTGACGTCGGGGGGTCGTCGTCAGGACCGCCGGAGACCAGGGGCGGCGGAAGGACCGGAAACGGCGTGGATCAAATGGCGTGGATCAGGGAGTCAGACCCTTGCTCTGCAGCCACGCCATCGGGTCGATGCCGCCGCCTCCGCTGGTGTGGACCTCCATGTGGAGGTGCGCGCCGGTGACGTTGCCGGTGGCGCCGACGCGGCCGATGACGTCACCGGTGGTGACCTCCTGGCCGACGCTGACGCTGATGGAGGACTGGTGGGCGTACCAGATCTCGGTGCCGTCGTCGAGGGTGAGCACGGTCTTGTAGCCGTACGACCCGTCCCAGCCGGCCGACGTGATCGTGCCGCTGTGCACGGCCTTGAGCAGCGTGCCCGTGGGGGCGGCGAAGTCGAGGCCGGTGTGGTAGCCGGAGGACCAGTAGGCGCCGGCCTGGCCGAAGCTGGAGGAGATGGTGTACGAGGAGGTCGGCAGCGTGTACTGCTTGGCCAGCTTCGCGAGCCGCTCGGCCTCGGCCTTCTTCGCGGCCTCCTCCTCCGCCTTCTTCTTGGCGGCGGCGGCCTTGGCCTCGGCCTCCTTCTCCGCCTTGGCGGCGGCTTCCGCGGCCTTCTTCTCGGCGGCGGCCGCGGCTTCGGCGACGGCCTTGGTCTCGACCTGGGCCTGCTGCTGCTCGGCCTGCGCCATGATCCGGGCCCGCAGCGTCTCACCGGCGCCGGGGTCGCTCTCCGAGGAGGTCTCGGCGGCGACCGTGCCGATGCCGCTGAGCGGGGTGGCGGAACCCTGCGGCTCCGGCTTCTCCTCGTCGGAGATGAGCGAGCCGACGTTCGGCAGGTCCGGCATGGAGATCGACACCGGCGGCTTGCCGGTCTGCGCGCTGGCCATGCCGCCCGCGCCGACCGCGGCTATGACACCGACGCCGAGGACGGTGGAGCTGCGGGCGAGCCCGCCGCGCTGCTTGGCGACGCGGTGCCGGCCGCGTACGGGGCGGATGGAGTCCGCGGTGGGATTCCACTCCTCCCAGGGGCCCTCTTCGGTGCGGTAGCCGTCGTATCCGAAGGTTTCGGTTTCGTGCCCGCTGGGCACGAACGGGGCCTCGGGGGCAGGCCGGTTGGACGCCACGTGGGCGTACTCCTTTCCTTCCTTTCGCCTACCGGGTTAGCTGACGGGTTCGGAGCAGGAAGGTCTCCTACGCGCGTATATCCGCCGTGTCCGGCACGGCGTCATACGCCCGATTCACCCCAATGTGGTGGTTCCCCGGTTCCCTCGCGGGATTCGGCGCGTGCGCACGGAGCCGCCTTCTGTGACGGCTGGGACGACCGCGCTGCGTTATCGAACGTTAATAGACGCGGGGCTCGGATTCCAAGCCGTTCCTCTTGATCATTAACGCATCCGGCCCGGACGTACGCCTCACGATCGGTTAAAACCGGGCGAGTTGACCGGGCTTGAGTATTCCCCTTCCCTCCTCGACTTTCTGACAGTACGTCAGTTGTTATGCGGAGGGCGGTCGGTCCGTCACTTCCGGTGATGTTGATGAAGGGTCGATCAGGGCCGGCGTACGGCGAGCAGCGCCATGTCGTCGGCCATGCCGCCCCCGGAGTGCCGGCGTACGTCCTCGGCGAGGGTGTCGAGCAGCTCCGCCGGATGCCGGAACACACGGCCGGCCATCCGCACGTGCGGCTCGTAGAACTCGCCCCGGGCGTCCCGCGCTTCCGACAGTCCGTCGGTGTACAGCAGCAGCGTGGCCCCACCGGGGAAGTCGGCCTCCTCCGCGCGGTCGGGCCACACCCCCAGCTCGCCCATGCCGAGCGGCAGCGCCGGCTCCCGGGCGGGCAGCGGGCACAGGGTGCCGTCGGCGTACAGCAGCAGGGGCGGCGGATGGCCGCGGTTGACGATGCGGACGATCCCGTCGCCGTGCGGGAGTTCGGCGAGTACGGCGGTGGTGAACCCTTCGAAGGCGTCCAGTCCGTCGCGCCGGGTGCCCTCGCGCGCCAGCGCCCGCTCCAGCCGCTGCGCCACCGCCTCCAGCGTCGCCTCCTGCTCTGCGGCCTCCCGGAACGCGCCGATCACCACGGCGACGGCGGCCACCGCGCCCATTCCCTTGCCGCGCACGTCCCCGACGATGAGCCGGATGCCGCGCGCGCTGTCCTGCACCGCGTACAGATCGCCGCCGATGAAGGCGTCGGCCTGCGCGGCCTCGTAGCAGGCGGCGATCTCGAAACCGCCGATCCGCTCGGCGGGCTCGGGCAGCACGGCGCGCTGGGCGGCCTCGGCGATCTCGCGGACGGAGACGAGGCGCTCGCCGGTGCGGCGGACGAAGCCGTTCACGAGTACGGCGAGCACGGCGACCGTCGCGATGGTGATCAGCTCGGTGAGGGAGTCGACGTAGTGGATGACGCCCTTGCTCAGTTGCAGTGCGATGACGGCGGCGACCACGGCGACACCGGTGAGCGCCGTGCCGCGCCGTGAATAGATCGGGGCGGCGACCAGGGGCGCGGCCGTGTAGAGGGGGCCCGCGGTGAAGTACCTCGGGGTGAAGATGTCGTACAGGACGGCGGCGACGATCAGCAGCATGGGGAGCAGGCGTACGAAGGCCCGCCCGTACGAGGTCCGCCGCGGCGGCCCCGCGTCCGGCGGCACGCGTTCCGGGCCGTCGCCGAGGCCGGGGTCGGGCACGGGATCGCCGGGGGACCGGCCGCCGGCCCGGGCGTACGCTCCCTCGTCCTCCAGCTCATCTGGCCGCACCACTCGTCTCCCGCCACCCCGCACGTCCGCGCCGCTTGCCGTCCCGGTCCTCCAGGTTTCCCGGAGCGGGGGCGGTGGGCGAGCCTGTGAGGGCCGATCGGGGGACGGGAGCGACCAGGTGACGGAATGACCGGAGTGAGGGTCAGTGACGGCGTAATCCGCCGCAAACACACCGAAGGCCGGAATCCTCATGGATTCCGGCCTTCGGCCTTGAGTAGCGGGGACAGGATTTGAACCTGCGACCTCTGGGTTATGAGCCCAGCGAGCTACCGAGCTGCTCCACCCCGCGCCGTTGTGTCTCTACTGTACGTCATCCCGGGGGTGGAATGCACATCCGTATCTCCCTGCCCCTCCAGGTGGCGGTTCGGCGCCTTCGCCCGCTCCTCGTACTCCGGCAGTACGACGACGGCGGCGCCCCCGGCGGCGAGCACTCCGCTGCCGTCCGCCCCCGGCACGAAGGTGTCCGGCTCCCGCCAGGCCGTGACCACGCGCCGTACCCCGGCGTCGAGGATCAGCCGGGCGCAGGGCGCGGGCCGGGAGGCGCGGCGGGCGCACGGCTCCAGGCTGCTGTAGACGGTGGCGGTCGCGAGCCGCGGGTCGGCGGGGTCGGCCTTCGCGAGCGCCGCCTCCTCGGCGTGCACGACGGGGTCGTCCCCCTCCCGCGAGTGTCCCCGCGCCAGCTCGCTCCCGTCGGCGGCGACCACGACCGCCCCCACGCTGAACGCCGTCCCGGACGGCGGGCACAGCTCGGCAAGCTCGCAGGCGAGCGCCAGCCAGTGCCGGTCGGCGGCGGTGACGCGGTCACCGGTGCCGGGGGCGGTGGGCAGGTACCGCGTCAGCACCACGTCCTCGATGCGCCGCGACTCCACGAGCCGCAGGCGCCCGCCCTGGTAGGCGCCGGGCCCGAAGAGGCGGGGCGCGCCCGGGTCGCCCACGAACAGCGGCGCGAGGACGAGCTGGAGTTCGTCGGCGAGTTCCCGCTGGAGCAGCTGGGTGTGCACGGTCCCGCCGCCCTCGACCATGAGCCGCCGCACGCCCCGCCGGTCGTGCAGGTACTCCAGGCCCGCGGGCCAGTCGAGTGCGGGGCCGAGCGGCACGACGTCGGCGGCGAGCCCCAGCGCGTGGGCATGCCGGGCGCCGTCGTCCGTGGTCAGGAGCACCTTCTCGCCGCCCGTGTGCCAGAACGCCGCCGCCGGGTCCAGCTCGCCGGTGGCGCTGACCGTCACCTTCAGCGGGTACTCCGCCTCCCCGGCCGCGACCCGGGCCGCCCGCCGCTCGCCCGAGTTCACCAGCAGCCGCGGGTTGTCGGCCCGGATCGTGCCGGCGCCGACGAGGATCGCGTCGACGGAGGCCCGCACCTCGTCGACGCGGTCGAAGTCGGCCGGGGAGGAGAGCAGGAGCCGGTCGGGGCCGGTGTCGTCCAGGTAGCCGTCGAGGGAGACGGCGGCGGAGAGGAGGACGTAGGGGAGGGGCATCAGGGGCGCTCCGTGGGAGGCGTGGACGTTGTCCGGGGCGATCGGCTCAGGCACGGCGAACGCCTCACCTGAGCCCGAGTCACTGCCAGAAGACCTCTTCCACGGTGATCTGAGGATCCTCGACGCGCGGAACGAAGGTATAGACCAGCCATCCCCGATGGTTGTCGAAGAACGGGATGTGCGGGCCCTTGGGATCGGTGGACCGTACCGGTTCGACGTACATGGTTTTCGGCAGGTCCGCATCGGCGTCGATTCCCCGGAAGAACGGGTCCTTGGCCGTCACCAGTTCAGCACGGGCCTCGTCGACCATCTCCCTGACCGACTCCGGCAGCGTTTCGCGGTCCGCCAGAGCGTCAAGCCGCCAGTCCATCTGCCAGGGCGGCCCCAGGAACTCATCGGTCACTGGCCGGGCTCCGTCTGCCGCACCCGGTGGCGGATCTTCGAGGCCTCTTCGAGCAGGGCCTTGGCCTCGACGACGTCGGTGGAATCCGCCGCACGGTGGTGGAGATCAGCCATGTGTGCGTCGAGCTCCGGATCGCGAGCGATCGCGTACTCGGCCCACCAGCGGGCCATGAACGCGGGAAGAGGACCGATGTCGAAGGTGTCGGCGATCGCCCGCTTCCAGTGCTCGTCGAAGTCGGGCAGCAGCTGGGGAGCGTACTGGGCGATGGCAGCGCGCAACGCCTTTGGATTCCGCTCGGGCATGCGAGGAACGACCGGCGTGGGTTCTGCGGCGTGTGCGGACATGACCGGATGTACTCCTTCGTGCTCCTTCGGCGCACCGTGCCTCCGACGATAGCCCGCCTCGGCATCCGAGGCGGGCCACTCGATGGCCAGGCCTCGAGCCGGGGACCGCTTCGCGGTACGAGGCTTCATGAGCACGCTCCCTCATCGACGCCGGGCTGAGGCAGGCGTCGGCCACGGGACTCCGCGACCCTCAGCACGTCGGCGAGGCACTCCGTCAGCCGGATCGCGGTGTAGCGGACCTCGGCGTTCGGTGACACGGGGTCGTCGAGCAGCCGGCGGGCGGAGCGGAGCACGTCCAGTCCTTCGGTGAGCTGCCGGGCCTCCGTCTCGTCGGCGAGGCGCGACACGGTCCCGCTCCCGTCGCCGGGGGCGAGGAAGCAGGGCTTGCCTTCCGGCGACAGCCAGGGCAGGAGTCGCAGCGCGGTGTACGCCGTCATCAGGCGGCCGCCTTCCGGGCGCCGACGACGTGCTGATCGAGGTCGATGCCGAAATCGGCGGCGAGCACGAGGGCGAGGCGGCGGTGCCGCTGACGGTCCCTGTCCGCTTCCTGTTCGCGGGCGGCGAGGTAGGGGCGGACGAGGCGGGAGTCGGCGCCGTCGAGGGGGTGGTGACGGCAGTAGGGGGAGTGGTGGAGGGGGAGGCGCGCGGGGGCGGTACTGGGGAGGGTGCGCGGGCGCTGGGCGCTGCCCGCGCGGTGGGTTCCGGTACCCGGGCCGAAGAGAGGGCCCAGCCAATGGGCGATGCGGTGGATAAGGTCGTGCATGTCGACGCTCCTGGTAAGCGTTGGCCGTGCCCCGGGGCCCTGCCAGGCCGCCGGGGTCTTTGTGTTGGCGACAATACCGCTAACCGCGTCCCCCCGCACCCCTCCGAGTCCTACCGCGTCCCGACGCGGCACGACGCGTTCTGCCCCTGCGAGCTGCGAAAGGGTGCAGCACCGTGAAGGAATGACTGAGCTACCGCGCTACGAGTACGTGAAGCTCGCGGACGCCATTGCCGCCGAGATCGCGTCCGGCAAGCTTCCACAGGGAGCGGCACTGCCTGGCGAACGGGCCATGACAGGGCTCTACAGCGTGAGCATCGGCACCGTGCGACGCGCGATCGTCGAGCTGCGGAACCGGGGCCTCGTCGCGACGCTGCCCGCGAAGGGCACGTACGTCATCGGGCAACCCGGCGCGTCCGAAAAGGACGACGTGACCGACAACTGACGGTCCCGCCCTACTGCCCGCGCGGTCTCGCCACTCGGCGGCCTTCCTACGTCCGCCGCGCCCCTTCTCGGGAGGCCAGTCGCGGAGGTCGGACTCGGGAAGGCGCCGGCCGGTCAGCGCAGTCCGGCCGTCCAGTGGACTGCCGCTCGCCTCCGTCCTGCCGTCCCCCGGGCCCGAACTGGCAGGACGGGTGGGCACGCCGTGTCCACGGTGTCGCGTACTACACCGGCACGCTGATCCGCCCGGCGAAGGCGTCGTGATCCAGTCGGCAGCCGCCACGTGCTGAACACCGGCTGAGCACCGGGCCGGTACAGCCCGTGCTCTCGACCACAGACGTGAAGGGGTACCCATGACGGCGCAGACACCGGCCGAGCGGGCACTGGCCGGGCCCTGCACCACAGGCGACGGCAGTGTGCGGTTCGGCATCGCCGGCCTGTCCGTCGACCGCCGCCCCGGGGGCCACGCCCTGTTGACGTACGACGTCAAGGTCGAGCAGCCGGGGCGGCCGGATGAACGCTGGACCGTCGCCCTGCCCTGGGAGGACAGTTCCTTCACGGACGTCCTCGACTCGGCGGCCCCGGACCCCGCCCGCCTCCGGCAACTCGTGCACCTGGTGCGTGCGCTGCTGGAGGAGTGGTGGGACACCAAGGGGTACAACCGGCAGTCGGCGGAGCTGGGACGCCGTCTGTCCTGAGCTCCCCGCTGCGGTCTCTCGGCCACGCGTCAGTCCCGTCCCGCCAGCCGATGGCCGCTGCTTCCCGGGCTTTCGGCTCCGCGAGGAACAGTCCCTTCAGCGGCTCCCCGGTGTGTAGGGCCGGGAACGGCACCGGTGCGGTGGCGGCGTTCGCCGGCGCGGCCCGCGAAGTGGCGCGGGAGGAACCGCGGGCAACCAACGCTGCCGGCCTGACGCATCCCGTACCGCGGCTTGACTCTCCAGTGACTGGAGACCGGAGAGTGTGCGTCATGAACGGCGCGACGCCCCCGCACTCGATCGGTGAACTGTCCGCCCGCACCGGCGTGCCGGTACGGACGATCCGGTTCTACTCGGACACCGGCCTGCTGCCACCCACGCACCGCACCCCGGCCGGCTACCGCCGTTACAGCGACGCGGCCCTGAGCCGACTCCACCTCATCTGCGTCCTGCGGGAGCTGGACGTCGACCTCGCCACCGTCCGCCGCGTCCTGGACGGTGACCTCCCCGTCGCCGAGGTCGCCGCCGCGCACGCCGACGCCACCGCCCTCCAGATCCGCGTGCTGCACATGCGGCAAAGCATGCTGCGTCTCGTCGCCCAGCGCGGCTCGAACCCCGAGGAGACAGTTCTCATGCACCGCCTCACCCGCCTCACCTCCGACGAACGACGGCGCATGGTGACCGACTTCATCGCCGGCCTCGGCGCCGACACTCCCCGCGCCCGCAGCGGTGCCGCTGCCCTGCGCACCGCCCTGCCCGATCTCCCCGACGTACCGTCCGACGCCCAGCTCGCCGCGTGGGTGGAGATCGCCGAACTCATCGCCGACGACGGCTTCCGCGCGCGGATGGCGCATGCGGCGGTCCCGCCCGCCGACGCGGACGCCCTGCCGGGTGCGGCTCCCGAGGCGGTGGCGGAGCTCATCCCCTTCGTCAGACAGACTGTCGCCGCCGCCAGGGCCGCGGACATCGACCCGGACGGTGACGATGCCGTCCCGTTCGTCGACGCCGTCGTGGAGCGCTTCGCCGCCACCCTCGGCCGCCCTGACGGCACCGAACTGCGGGAGTGGATGGCCCGGCAGTTCGAGGCGGGACACGACCCGCTCGTCGAGCGCTACTGGCGCCTGGTCTGGATCGTCAACGACTGGCAGGTGGTTCCCGCGCACCTCCCCTTCCAACCCTGGATGGTCAAGGCCCTGCGCCGCCGGTAAGGGGAGCTTTCGCTCACGCACGAGCCCGGGAACGAGTCGGCGCCCGGGTCGGCCGAAGCCGACCCGGGCGCCGTGCAGCAGGTCAGAGGGCGTGCGCCCGCCTGCGAACCGTAGGCCCTGTGGGACTCGAACCCACAACCAATGGATTAAAAGTCCACTGCTCTGCCAATTGAGCTAAGGGCCCGGGGCGTGTTGCGTGATGTTGCCACACCGAGCATAGCCCGACGCGGCCGGGACGCCGATCGGGTATCGGGGTCCCGGCCGCGTCGCGCCGGTGTCGTGGGACGCGGTGGCTACGGATCCACCGGCTCGGGGGCGTTCGCGCGGGCGGCCGCGCGGGCCCGGGTGCGTTCGTGGTCGGGGTTGAGGAACCAGTGGCGGGCCGAGGCCAGCCACCAGGTCGCGGCGAAGCCGAGAACGACCAGGACGGCGATCGGCGCGTAGTTGAAGGTCTCCCACGTGACCGGCGAGACCTGCGGCAGCATGAACAGGACCGTGATGACGCCGACCCACGCCACCGCCACCACGCCCACCGCCTGCGACCAGCGGCCCAGGTGCCAGGGCCCGCGTTCGAAGGCGGCGCCCTTGCGGACGCGCAGCAGGGTCGGGACGACGTACGCGATGTAGAGGCCGATGACGGCGATCGACGTCACCGCCGCGTACGCCGTGACGTTGATCAGGTAGGGCAGGCCGAGGACCAGCGCGGCCAGTGCCGCCAGCCAGACCGCCGCGACCGGCGTGCGGGTGCGCGGGTTGACCGTGTGCCAGACGTGGGAGTAGGGCAGCGCGCCGTCGCGCGAGAAGGCATAGATCATGCGGCTGTTGGCCGTCACCGACGCCATCCCGCAGAAGAGCTGCGCTCCGATGACGACGAGAAGGAGCAGCTTCCCGGCGGTCGCGCCGAGGGCGTCGAGCAGGATCTGGGCGGGCGGCGCCCCCGTGGGGGACGTCAGGGCGCCCTCGTAGGACTGGATCGCGAAGGTGAAGCCGAGGAGGAGGACGAAGCCGGCGATCCAGGACGTCCAGATGGCGCGGACGATGCCCTTCGGGCCGGCCGTGGACGCGTCGTGCGTCTCCTCGGTCATGTGGGCGGAGGCGTCGTAGCCGGTGAAGGTGTACTGGGCCATCAGCAGGCCGATGAGGACCACGTAGACGCCGCTGCCCCAGCCGGTGTTGTTGACGAACTCGCCGAAGACGAAGGACGCCGACTGGTGTTGGTCGGGGGCGAGGGTCAGCGCGCCGACGATGACCGCGACGCCGGCGACGTGCCACCAGACGCTGATGCTGTTGAGGAGGCCGACGATGCGGACGCCGAAGGTGTTCAGGAGGCCGTGGAGGATGAGGATCGCGGCGAAGAGGAGGATCGTGCGGCCCGGCGTGACCTCGAAGCCGAACTGGAGGTTCAGGTAGGCGCCCAGGAAGGACGCGGCACCGAAGTCGATGCCGGCGGTCACCGCGACCTGGCCCAGCACGTTGAACCAGCCCGTGAACCACGCCCAGGCGGCGGCCGTACGGGGCGGTGCGAGGCGGTGCGCCCAGAAGT
Organism: Streptomyces sp. E2N166; assembly: GCF_003671715.1. GTDB lineage: Bacteria > Actinomycetota > Actinomycetes > Streptomycetales > Streptomycetaceae > Streptomyces > Streptomyces thinghirensis. The sequence continues at coordinate 27,255 of NZ_RAIF01000020.1, forward strand.
ACAGGCCCGCCGAGGTCGGGTACGCCGAGCAGATCTCGGCCATCGCCAGGCCGACGAATAGGGTCATCAGGCCGACGGCGACCCAGCCCCACGTGATGACGGCGGGGCCGCCCGTGTTCATGCCGAAGAGATAGAGGGTCAGGCAGCCCGAGAGGACCGAGATGATGGTGAAGGAGACCGCGTAGTTGGAGAACGCCGACATGCGGCGGGCCAGAACCTGGGTGTAGCCGAGCTGGGCCAGCCGTTCCTCGTCCGACAGCCCACTCGCCTTGGCGTCATCTGTCATGACCCCAGCAATGCCCTTACGGTGGGCGTGACATGCGTCACTCACCGGCCGGAAAGCAGTCCGTCAACAACGCGCCGTGGCCTCCACCCGGTGGGGCGGAGGCCACGGCGCGTTGAGACGGTCAGACAGTCAGGCGGTCAGCCGTTGCGCTTCCAGCGCGGCTTGTCGTCACGGCGGCCGAAGGACGAACCCCGGTGGTCGTCACGGCGGCCGAACGGACGGTCGTGGCCGCCGGAGCGGAAGCCGGGGCGGTCCCCCTGACGGTCACGGTTGAACGGACGGTCGCTGCCGGGACGGTCACCCTGACGGTCACGGTTGAACGGACGGTCGCTGCCGGGACGGTCACCCTGACGGTCACGGTTGAACGGACGGTCGCTGCCACGGTGCCCACCGCGCTCGCCGCGGTCGTCACGACGGAAGCCGCCACGGTCACCGCCGCGGTCGTCACGACGGTCGAAGGAACGGCCACCACGGTCGCCACCACGGTCATTGCGGTCGTCACGACGGAAGCCGCCACGGTCGCCACCGCGGTCGTCACGACGGTCGAAGGAACGGCCACCACGGTCGTCACGACGGTCGAAGGAACGGCCACCACGGTCGCCACCACGGTCATTGCGGTCGTCACGACGGAAGCCGCCACGGTCACCGCCGCGGTCGTCACGACGGTCGAAGGAACGGCCACCACGGTCGCCGCCGCGGTCATTGCGGTCGTACGAACGGTCGCCGCGGTCGGCGAAGCGGTCCCGGCCGTTGCCGCCGCTCCGCTCGGTCTTCTCCGCCTTCTCCACGTCCCGCGCGCCCGGCTGCTCGGGCAGCGAGACCTCGGCCTGCGCGTCGGACGCGGCGGCGGCCACCTCGGCCAGCACCGCCTCCGGGTCCTCGCCACGCTCCCGCGCGACCCGCGCGACCAGCCGGTCGGCCTCCTCGCGCAGCTCGGTCGCACGCCGCTGGGCGCGCTCCAGCTCCTTGTTGAGCTGGGCGACCTCGCGCTCGGCCTGCTGCGCCGCGTTGCCCGCGGACTCGGCCTGGACCTCGGTCATCGACCGGGCCCCGGTGATCTCGGCGACCTCCGGCTCGAAGGCCGCGCCGCCCTGGATGATGTGGCGCGTGGCGTCGACGCCCGCGTCCTCCATCAGCCGGAAGATCTGGCGCCGCTGGTGCGGCAGGGAGAGGGAGACGACGGTGCCGGTACGGCCCGCGCGCGCCGTACGGCCGGCACGGTGCAGGTAGTCCTTGTGGTCACCGGCCGGGTCGACGTTCAGGACCAGGTCGATGCCGTCGACGTGGATGCCGCGCGCGGCGACGTCGGTGGCGACCAGGACGTTGACGTAGCCGTCCTTGAAGTCGGCCAGGGTGCGGGTACGCGCGCCCTGGGTCATGCCGCCGTGCAGCGCGTCGGCCTTCACACCCGAATCGCGCAGCTGCTCGGCGACGCGGTCCGCGCCCAGCTGGGTGCGGACGAAGATGATGGTGCGGCCCTTGCGGGAGGCGATGGCCGCGGTGACCGGCGCCTTGTCCTTGGGCTTCACGACCAGGATGTGGTGCGACATGGTCGTCACGGCGCCCTGGGCGGCGTCGACCTCGTGGCTGACCGGGTTGTTCAGGTACCGGTCGACGAGGGTCTTGATCTCGTTCTCCATGGTCGCGGAGAACAGCATCCGCTGACCGCCCGCGGGCACCTGGTCGAGCAGCTCGGTGACCTCGGGCATGAAGCCCAGGTCGGACATCTGGTCGGCCTCGTCGAGGACGGCGATCTGCACGTTCTCCAGGGAGCAGGCGCCGCGCTTGATGATGTCGCGCAGTCGGCCCGGCGTGGCGACCAGGACGTCCACGCCGCGTTCCAGGGCGTAGATCTGGTTGCCCATGGAGGTACCGCCGCAGACGACCTTCATCTTCAGGCCGAGGACGTCGCCGTACGGCTGGAGCGCGTCGGCCACCTGCATGGCCAGCTCGCGGGTCGGCGTCAGGATGACGGCGCGCGGCTTGTGCTTCTCGGTGCGGCCGCCGGACAGCGTGGCCAGGGCCGGCAGGCCGAAGGAGAGGGTCTTGCCGGAGCCGGTGCGGCCGCGGCCGAGGATGTCCTTGCCGGCCAGGGCGTCCGGAATGGTCGCGGCCTGGATCGGGAAGGGGGTGGTCACGCCGTTCTGCGCGAGCTTGCGCACGACGCCCTCGGGCAGACCCAGTTCGGCGAAGGTGGCCTCGGGAGCGGCCTCGACGGCCTCGGTCCCGGTCTCCTCGACCGTCTCGGTGATGTCGGGGGTGTCGGCGTTCTCGGACACGACGACGTGATCAGTACTGATGATGGACATGCGAATGCGAAACCTTCCGGAGTCTCTCAGTCGGCACGCGCCCGTCAACTCCGTGAATCGCGATTCGCAATACGACCGCCTCAATGCGGTCCACCACGGCAAGGGAGAGAGTACGCGCCACACGGCGCGCTCTGCGGTGGCGCCGGGCAAATGGGATCAAACGATCTACCACCATACGCACCCCTCACCCCTGAAGGCAAACCGAGTAGCACATGCCCAGCTCAGCCGGGCTGTCACCCCGCGCCGGAGCCCTCGCGCGAGCCCGCTCGCCCTACACCGGGGCCCCGGCCTCGGGTGCCGGCTCCCGCTGCGCCAGCTGCGTCCCCGGCGGCTCGTGCGCCGACGAGGACGGCTCCGCCACCGTCGGCTCCGGCGTCGGCGAGGCGGGCGGCTCCGGGGGCTGCGTCGGCTGGGGCTCGACCGTCCGGCTGGGCTCCGCGGGCGGCGTACGGGTGGGCGCCGGCCCGTCGCCCCCGCCCTTGGCCGGTGGTGCCCCGGTCGGGCGGTCGGGCGGCGGGACCGAAGGGGAGGCGTCCTCCCCCTCGCCGCCCTCCTTCTCGCCCTTGCCCTTGCCCTCGCCCTTGCCGTCGTCCTTGTCCTTCTTCCCCTTGCCGCGCCCCCGGTCCTTGTCGGCGGCCGCCGCGTCGTACCCGGCGTTCCCGCCCGTCGCCGCGGGGCCGCCGTCGGATGCCCCGCCGCCCCGCTCCCCGGCGGACTGCGACGGCCTGGCACCCCCGCCGGGCGCGTCGTCGCCGACACTCATACAGCCGGTGGCGGCGGCGACGGCGACGACCGTGGCGGCCAGACGGACGGGAACGTACAAGGGGCGCACGGGCGGCCACCTCCGGGGGTCAAGGAGTCGTCGTGCCCAACTCCCGTCACCCACAAGAGGACACGCGCCACGAGCGGCGGACCTTGACCCGAGCGCGTCACCCGTATCCGAGGGCGTGCAGCCGCGCGTCGTCGATCCCGAAGTGGTGCGCGATCTCGTGGACCACCGTCACCTCCGTCTCCGCGACGACGTCCTCCCGCGTCTCGCAGAACCGCAGCGTGGGCCCCCGGTAGATGGTGATCCGGTCCGGCAGCACGCCCGCGTACCACTCCCCGCGTTCGGTCAGCGGCGTCCCCTCGTACAGCCCGAGCAGCTCGGGCTCGTCCGTCGGCGGTTCGTCCTCGACGAACACCGCCACGTTGTCCATCAGCCGCGTCAGCTCCGGCGGAATCCGGTCCAGGGCCTCGGCGACCAGTTCCTCGAACTCCTCGCGCGTCATCTCCAGCACATGCCCATTGTCGGGTACGACCGTGGCATACGACACAGCCGCCGGCGCCGGCCTTCGGCACAGCCGCCCCGCATACCCGCCCCGGGCCATGGGCATACGGGACCAATGGCCCGCGTCCGAGCCGCAGTCCCGCACGTCCTGGCCGAGGTGATGAACCCCATCCGCAACGCACCGCGCGCGCTCATCCGCCGCCACCACGCCCGCCGGACGTCCCCGGCGGTCGAACTCGCCCCCCGGTCGCGCCCCTGGGCCCGTGCCGTCGGCCTCGTCGCCGTCGTCCTGCTCGGCGCCTGGCTGGGCCTGCTCGTCGTGGGCGACGTCCGCGTCCCCGTCGGCCCCATGAACACGACGATGACCCTGCGCCCGTCCGTCACCGGCGGCACGAAGATCAACGTCTCACCGCTGGGCGCCCTCCAGCTCGACAGCCACATCGCCCCGGTCCGCCTCGACGTCAACGTCGACCAGCTCGACCCCGACCGCGCCCAGGCACTCGTCGACCGCCCCGAACGCCTCTCCGGCCTCCAGGACGAGGTCGCCCGGGACGTCGAACACGGCACCCTCGACCTCGCCGTCCGTTCCTGCGTCGCCGTCGTCACCGGCGCCACCGCCCTCGGCCTCGCCGTCTACCGGCGCCCCCGGCGCGCCCTCGCGGCCGGCGGCCTCGCCCTCACGCTCCTGGTCGCCTCCGGCGGCACCGCGTACGCCACCTGGAACCCCGACTCGGTCCTGGAGCCGAGGTTCTCCGGGCTGCTCTCCTCCGCGCCCTCCCTCGTCGGCAACGCGCGCAGCATCGTCACCGAGTTCGACGTCTACCAGCAGGAACTCGCACGCCTGGTGACGAACGTGACCAAGCTCTACGACGCCACCTCCACGCTCCCCACCTACCAGCCCGACCCGACCACGATCCGGGTCCTGCACGTGTCGGACATCCACCTGAACCCGGCGAGCTGGAAAATCATCGCCTCGCTGGTGGAGCAGTACAGGGTGAACGTGATCGTCGACTCCGGCGACACGATGGACCACGGCACGGCCACGGAGAACGGCTTCCTGGACCCCATCGAGGACCTCGGCGCCCCCTACGTCTGGGTCCGCGGCAACCACGACTCCCGCGTCACCCAGGAGTATCTGAAGGGCCTCAAGAACGTGCACGTCCTGGACGACGGCCGGGCCCGGACCGTCGCGGGCCTGCGCTTCGCCGGCATCGGCGACCCGCAGTTCACCCCCGACCGCTCCAAGCCGGACGGTGCCGAGGCCTCCCAGGAACTGGCCGGCGCGCGCCTGGCCTCCGCCCTGCGCGACCAGAGCGCGGCCGGCACCCCCGTGGACGTCGCCGTCGCCCACGAGCCGTCGGCGGCCCGGGAGGTCGACGGCGCGGTGCCACTGGTCCTCGCCGGTCACGTCCACCGGGAGGACATGGAGCTCATGAAGTACGGCACCCGCCTGCGCATCGAGGGCTCCACCGGCGGCAGCGGCCTGCGCGCGGTCGAGGGCAAGCACCCCGACCCGATCCAGGCGTCGATCCTCTACTTCGACCGGGACAGCCGGCGCCTCCAGGCCTGGGACGAGATCAAGCTGGGCGGCCTGGGCCTGACGACGGCCGAGGTCAGCCGCCACCTCCCCAAGGAGAACCAGCCGGGCGCGACCCCGTCCCCCACCGGCACGAGCCCGTCCCCCACCGGCACGGGGCCGTCTCCGTCCGGCGCGGGCTCGCCCCCGCCCGGCCCGTCCCCCAGCCGTCCGTAAACCGTTTTGGCGATACCTCCCGCCATCCCATATGCTTCTCACGTCCCCGACGCGCTGAGAAGCGCCCAGGCGGGCCGATAGCCCTCATCGTCTAGCGGCCTAGGACGCCGCCCTTTCAAGGCGGTAGCACGGGTTCGAATCCCGTTGGGGGCACGCAGTACGGTGTGCGACACTGTCGTACACAAGCTTGGTCCTGTGGAGCAGTTTGGAGTGCTCGCCACCCTGTCAAGGTGGAGGCCGCGGGTTCAAATCCCGTCAGGACCGCTGAGGTTTCACGTGAAACCTCGCGGCTGGGTAGCTCAGTTGGTACGAGCGATCGCCTGAAAAGCGATAGGTCGCCGGTTCGACCCCGGCCCCAGCCACATGCGACCCCCGTCGAGATCGTCGACGGGGGTTTTGTGTTGCGCGGGGGACGGTCGGCGCGGCCGGACAGAAATCGTTCGCCACGAAATTCGCGGGGATGAGATCCTGGGACCCGTATGTCTACGCACCCCGCCCCCGCCCTCGGCACCCTCGCCCCCCGGCTGACCGAGCTGTCCCTGCGCGACGCGCACCGGCTCGGCCGCAGGCTCGAGGGTGCGCGGAAGATCCGTAAGCCGGAGGCCCGCGCCGCCGTTCTCGCCGAGATCGAGGCGGAGGTGGCCAAGGCCGAGCTGCGCATCGGTGAGCGCCGGGCCCGCGTGCCCGCCGTCAGCTACCCCGAGCAGCTGCCCGTCAGCCAGAAGAAGGACGTGATCGCGGAGGCCATCCGCGATCACCAGGTCGTCATCGTCGCCGGTGAGACGGGGTCCGGGAAGACCACCCAGATTCCGAAGATCTGTGTCGAGCTCGGCCGCGGTGTCCGCGGCATGATCGGGCACACCCAGCCGCGGCGGATCGCCGCCCGCACCGTCGCCGAGCGGGTGGCGGACGAGCTGGACACGCCGCTCGGTGAGGCCGTCGGCTGGAAAGTGCGGTTCACCGACCAGGTGAACCCGGACGCCACCTTCATCAAGCTGATGACGGACGGCATCCTGCTCGCCGAGATCCAGACCGACCGCGAGCTGCGCGCCTACGACACGATCATCATCGACGAGGCACACGAGCGGTCCCTCAACATCGACTTCCTGCTGGGCTACCTCGCCCAGCTGCTGCCGAAGCGGCCTGACCTCAAGGTCGTCATCACCTCGGCGACCATCGACCCCGAGCGCTTCTCCCGGCACTTCGGCGACGCCCCGATCATCGAGGTCAGCGGCCGGACGTATCCGGTGGAGGTCCGGTACCGGCCGCTTCTCGAAGAAGAGGGCGACGACGCCGACCGCGACCAGATCACGGCGATCACCGACGCCGTCGAGGAGCTGATGGGCGAGGGCAAGGGCGACATCCTCGTCTTCCTCTCCGGCGAGCGGGAGATCCGGGACACGGCCGACGCGCTGGAGAAGAAGAGATACAGATTCACCGAGGTGCTGCCGTTGTACGCCCGGCTGTCGCACGCCGAGCAGCATCGGGTGTTCCAGCAGCACACCGGGCGCAGGATCGTTCTGGCGACCAACGTCGCCGAGACCTCGCTGACCGTCCCGGGCATCAAGTACGTCATCGACCCCGGATTCGCCCGGATCTCCCGGTACAGCCACCGCACCAAGGTGCAGCGGCTGCCGATCGAGCCGATCTCGCAGGCCAGCGCCAACCAGCGCAAGGGCCGCTGCGGGCGGACCAGCGACGGCATCTGCGTCCGGCTCTACTCCGAGGAGGACTTCGACGCGCGGCCGGAATTCACGGACGCGGAGATCCTCCGTACCAACCTCGCCTCCGTCATCCTGCAGATGACCGCGGCCGGCCTCGGCGACATCGAGAAGTTCCCCTTCATCGATCCGCCGGACCACCGCAACATCCGCGACGGTGTACAGCTCCTCCAGGAACTGGGCGCACTCGACCCCGGGCAGAAGGACGTACGCAAGCGGCTGACCGACACCGGCCGCAAGCTGGCCCAGCTGCCCGTGGACCCGCGGCTGGCGCGAATGGTCCTGGAGGCCGACAAGAACGGCTGTGTCCGCGAGGTCATGGTCATAGCGGCGGCGCTCTCCATCCAGGACCCGCGGGAGCGCCCGGCGGAGAAACAGGCCCAGGCCGACCAGCAGCACGCCCGCTTCAAGGACGAGACCAGCGACTTCCTGGCCTTCCTCAACCTCTGGCGGTACGTCCGCGAGCAGCAGAAGGAGCGGGGCTCGTCGTCCTTCCGCCGGATGTGCAAGCAGGAGTACCTCAACTTCCTGCGCATCCGCGAGTGGCAGGACATCTACACGCAACTGCGTACGGTCGCCAGGCAGATGGGCCTTCACCTCAACGACGAGGACGACGCCGCTCCCGACGACCGCGTCCACGTCTCGCTGCTGGCCGGGCTCCTCTCCCACGTCGGCATGAAGGACGTGAAGGAGGGCGCGAAGAACGAGTACCTGGGCGCGCGCGGCGCCAAGTTCGCGATCTTCCCGGGCTCGGCGCTCTTCAAGAAGCCCCCGCGTTTCGTGATGTCCGCCGAGCTGGTGGAGACCTCCCGGCTCTGGGCCCGCGTCAACGCGAAGATCGAGCCCGAGTGGGTGGAGCCGCTCGCCGGGCACCTCCTCAAGCACACCTACAGCGAGCCGCACTGGGAGAAGGACCAGGCGGCCGTCATGGCGTACGAGAAGGTCACGCTGTACGGCGTGCCGATCGTGGCGCAGCGCAAGGTGAACTACGGGCGGATCGATCCGGAGGTCAGCCGCGAGCTGTTCATCCGCAACGCCCTGGTGGAGGGTGACTGGCGTACGCACCACAAGTTCTTCGCGGACAACCGCAAGCTGCTGACCGAGGTCGAGGAGCTGGAGCACCGCGCCCGGCGCCGGGACATCCTGGTCGACGACGAGACGCTGTTCGACTTCTACGACCAGCGGGTGCCCGAACACGCCGTGTCGGGTGCGCACTTCGACTCGTGGTGGAAGCACAAGCGGCACGAGCAGCCCGACTTCCTCGACTTCGAGCGCGAGATGCTCATCAACGAGAAGGCGGGGGCGGTCACCAAGGACGACTATCCGGACTCCTGGCGCCAGGGGCCGCTGAAGTTCCGGGTGACGTACCAGTTCGAGCCGGGCGCGGACGCCGACGGCGTGACCGTCCACGTGCCGCTCCAGGTGCTCAACCAGGTCACGGACGAGGGCTTCGACTGGCAGATCCCGGGCCTGCGGGAGCAGGTCGTCACGGAGCTGATCCGGTCCCTGCCCAAACCGATCCGCCGCAACTACGTGCCGGCGCCGAACTACGCGCAGGCGTTCCTCGACCGGGCCGTGCCGCTCCAGGAGCCGCTGACGGTGACCATGGCGCGGGAACTGAAGCGCATGGTGGGGGTGCCGTTCGACGCGGAGGACTTCGACTGGTCGAGGGTCCCCGACCACCTGAAGATCACTTTCCGGATCGTCGACGAGCGGCGCCGCAAGCTGGCCGAGGACAAGGATCTGGAGGCACTGAAGCTCCGTCTGAGGCCGAAGGCGCGCAAGGCCCTCTCCCAGGCCGCGGCGGCCACCGCCGAGCGCAGTGGCGGCGAGTCCCTGGAGCGCGCCGGCCTGACGGAATGGACGATCGGCACGCTCTCCCGTGTCTTCGAGACGCGTCGGGCGGGTCAGCCGGTGCGGGCGTATCCGGCGCTGGTCGACGACGGACCGGCGGCGAACACCGTCTCCGTACGTCTCTTCGACACCGAGGCCGAGCAGGCGCAGGCGATGTGGAAGGGCACGCGCCGGCTGATCCTGCGCAACATCCCGGTCAGCCCCGCGAAGTTCGCGTCCGAGAAGCTGACCAACCAGCAGAAGCTGAACCTGTCCGCGAATCCGCACGGTTCGATCCAGGCCCTGTTCGACGACTGCGCGACGGCGGCGGCGGACAAGCTGATCGCGGACTTCGGAGGGCCGGCGTGGGACGAGGAGTCGTACCGCAAGCTCTACGACAAGGTCCGCGCGGAGATCGTCGACACGACCGTCCGTACGGTGGGGCAGGTGCAGCAGGTGCTGGCCGCCTGGCAGGCCTGTGAGCGCCGCCTGAAGGCCGTACGGAGTCCCGCGCTGCTGGCGAACCTCCAGGACGTGCGCGGGCAGCTGGACGCGCTGGTGAAGCCCGGCTTCGTCACGGAGGCGGGAATCAAGCGGCTGCCGGACCTGATGCGCTACCTGGTCGCCGCCGACCGGCGGCTGCAGCAGATGCCGACCGGCGTCCAGCGGGACACGTCCCGGATGGAGAAGGTCCACGAGATGCGCGACGAGTACGCGTGGCTGCTGGAGCAGATGCCGCAGGGGCGGCCGGTTCCGCAGCAGGTCCTGGACGTCCGCTGGATGATCGAGGAGCTGCGGGTCAGCTACTTCGCGCACGCGCTGGGCACGGCGTACCCCGTCTCCGACAAGCGGATCGTGAAGGCGATCGACGCGCTCGCGCCGTAGCAGACCTCGTGACGAGGTGCGCACGGAGGGTGAGTTCGCCCTAGGGGCTCGCCCTCCTGTAGAGTCTCTTCTCGCAGCGCAAGGGCAAGAAAGCGCAGCAAAACCTGGTCCTGTGGAGCAGTTTGGAGTGCTCGCCACCCTGTCAAGGTGGAGGCCGCGGGTTCAAATCCCGTCAGGACCGCAGCGAAGTGGACCCGCACCGATCGGTGCGGGTCCACTTGTCTCATTCACCCACTCGATCCCGCCTCCTGCGCGCCACCCGCCACCCTGCCAAGGTGGAGGCCGCGCCCGCGGCGCAGCCGCCATCGGGTACAGCGAATCCCGTCAGGACCGCAGCGAAGAGGGCCCGCACCGATCGGTGCGGGCCCTCTTCGCTTGCGTCCGGGCCCTCTTCGCGTGCTTCCCACTCGTCGCATCCGACCCCCTCGCCCCCAGAAGGCCCTGAGCGCCCCTCTCGCGGCCTTGACGGCGTCACATTCGCTCGGTACTCCAATGGACAGGGCACGTTCTCCGTGCGACCCCTGGAGGTGGCGTATGGCGGCATCGGTCAGGCACGAGACGCGGGCCCTGCTCCGCGCACATCTGTCGGCCGCTACGTCGTACCGTCATCTGACGCGCCACTGTCCGATCTGCCACCGGCTGCTCCGGCTGGCGTTGGACTCACCCGTCCCCCAGTCCCCGACGGGCCGTCAAGACGGCGTCGAGGACGGGAGCGCGTCCACCGCGTGATCCCCGTCGGCCCCAACACCCTTGCCATGCAGACCTACTGGAGCCCACGCCTCCTCTAGCGCACATACGCCAGAGCCAACAAGCATCGCGCCGTGTGACGGGTGTCACCGCATGAGTTTTGGAAACCGTGGCACTTACGGCTCTCCTACAAGTAGTCAATTTAATATGTGCAATTGCACTACCTTCCAGGGCGCGCGCACAGCTGATCCGACACCCCTCCCCAGACTCCGACAAGCCCGCTCACAGAGCCGGCCGACAGGCCCTCACCAGGCACAGGACCGGACACAAAAAAGATCGCGCTGGACCCGGCGGAGTCCAGCGCGATCCACGACGCACCCCTGTTGGGGCAGGAACGACGTCGTTTGGAGCTGTGGTTCCGAGCGCCTCGGCGGGTTGGGGGACCTGCCGTTTTGCCCGGTTATTCAGTTGTTCAGGCCTCGCTGCGCTGCTGCGGAATGCCCGCGAGCAGAGCGCGGACCTCGGCTTCGCGGTAGCGGCGATGCCCGCCGAGCGTGCGGATCGACGTGAGCTTGCCGGCCTTCGCCCAGCGCGTGACCGTCTTCGGGTCGACGCGGAACATGGTGGCGACCTCAGCCGGGGTCAGCAGCGGCTCGGCATCAGGGGTGCGAGCGGTCATGAGCGGCCTCCTCGGGAGAACCGAACCTTCTCGGTTCTTTCCTCTAAATTCTGCACCTTGACCCGCGTTGCCCGAAATGGCGGACGCGAGTCGAGTCGGTTATAGGACGAACGGCTTGTCCTCGGCACTACAACTACACCATCCGTCCAGCCGCGTCGGCCAAACCGATGGAATTGCCCTCCCAGGTGTTCATCAGCGACGGAAGCCGATGGACCATGCCATAGCGGACAGTCACGCCACTGTGACGATCAGTCACAGGGCGATCAGGGGTCACCGGACCTACCATCAGACCCCCCAAAGCGTGCAATGCGGAGATTCCGCCCACAGTGCATCACGGCAGGACGGAAGGAGCCCTCCCCGGACTCCTTGTCCTATTTTGGCATGAGGAGGGGGAAGCGGCGCAAGAGTGATGTACGTGCGGTCCGTCACGCTTGACGCTTACGCCCGGAACGGGACCTACGTCCCTTGTTGACAGAACATCAGCCCACACCGGGCAAGTGTCGGATCGGAAGACGAAACCCCACATCGGGCGGTACGTCAAACGTCAGTTCGCAGACCGCCGGTCCCGGACCGCCCGCCAGCGCTCCACCAGCCGCCCGTACGCGGCCCCCGCCGTGGCCCCGTCGCCGTGGCGCAGCGCCTCGATGCCCTCGGCCACGTCCGCCGCGGAGTGGTCGTCCTCCAACTCACCGGCCGGCAGGGCGTGCACGAGCCCGCCGTAGTCCAGCTCGACCAGTGACCGCGGGTGGAACTCCTCCAGCCAGCGCCCCACGTCCACCAGGCCGTCGATGAGCGGCCCCTCGTCCATGGCCTCCTTCAGGGCCCGCAGGCCCCGGGCCACCCGCCGGCGGGCCTGCACCATCGGCGTCCGGTAGCGCAGCACCGGTGCCGCCGCCCCTTCGCCGTCGCCGCCCTTGTCGTACTCCCGCTCCGCGTCGGAGACCAGCACGAACCAGTTGATCGGCACCTGCCAGGTCGCGGTGCGGATCCAGGGGCGGGCGTCCGGGTTGCGCTCCAGCCAGCGCCCGTAGTCCTGGGCACTCTCGCGGCGTACGACCGGTGGGAGCAGGGCGTCCAGCACCGGTTCCGGGAAGTCCTCGGCCAGCTCCCCCAGGGCCTGCCAGCCGCGCAGCCGGGTCCGCCAGGGGCAGACGCAGACCACGCCGTCGACCTCGGTCACGAAGGCGTCCGCGCTCTCGTGCACCGGCACCGCCACGGGCGGGGTGGGCAGCAGGTCGGCCAGGGAGCGGCGCAGCTCGTCCTGGTAGGAGGGCAGGTCGGTGCGGCGGGCGTAACGGGACCAGTGGCCGCGTTCCTCCTCCGGGAAGGCGGCCAGCGGTTCGTACACGCGCAAGTACGCGGCGTAAGGAATGATCACCGAGGACACCTTGGGCACGCCTGCTCCCTCCCCCGCGCACCGCCGCGAAAACCTGCGGGAAGCGATCACAAACGCGCGGGAATCTCTGCAAATCGTCGCACGCCCGTACTCCGTGCGGAGGTGATCCTGAGCACTGTGCGGCGGGCGGGCACCGGCAGGCTCTAATCTCATGCCAAAGTCCCCGCCACCCGCACGGGGACCGTCTTCACCCGCCGCACCTACACAGGAGTCACCACCGTGACCGACGTAACCGGCGCACCTGCTGATGTACTGCACACCCTGTTCCACTCGGAGCAGGGGGGTCATGAGCAAGTCGTGCTCTGCCAGGACCGTGCCAGCGGCCTCAAGGCCGTCATCGCCATCCATTCCACCGCCCTGGGCCCCGCGCTCGGCGGTACGCGCTTCTACCCGTACGCGAGCGAGGCGGACGCCGTCGCCGACGCGCTGAACCTCGCGCGCGGGATGTCGTACAAGAACGCCATGGCCGGTCTCGAGCACGGCGGCGGCAAGGCCGTGATCATCGGCGACCCGGCGCAGGTCAAGTCCGAGGAGCTGCTCCTCGCCTACGGCCGGTGCGTCGCCTCGCTCGGCGGCCGGTACGTCACCGCGTGCGACGTCGGCACGTACGTCGCCGACATGGACGTCGTGGCACGCGAGTGCCGCTGGACCACCGGCCGCTCCCCCGAGAACGGCGGCGCCGGCGACTCGTCCGTGCTCACCGCCTTCGGCGTCTACCAGGGCATGCGCGCCTCCGCCCAGCACCTGTGGGGTGACCCGACGCTGCGCGCCAGGCGCGTCGGCATCGCCGGCATCGGCAAGGTCGGTCACCACCTGGTCGACCACCTCGTGGCGGAGGGCGCCGAGGTCTTCGTGACGGACGTGCGTGAGGACGCCGTACGGCGCGTCACCGAGCGGCACCCTGACGTGCTGGCCGTCCGGGACACCGAGGAACTGATCCGCGTCGACGGCCTGGACATCTACGCCCCCTGCGCGCTGGGCGGCGCGCTGAACGACGACACCGTGCCGGTGCTGACCGCCAAGGTGGTGTGCGGCGCGGCCAACAACCAACTCGCGCACCCAGGTGTGGAGAAGGACCTCGCCGACCGCGGGATCCTCTACGCGCCGGACTACGTGGTGAACGCCGGCGGCGTCATCCAGGTCGCCGACGAGCTGCACGGCTTCGACTTCGACCGGTGCAAGGCGAAGGCGGCGCGGATCTACGACACCACGCTGGCCATATTCGCACGTGCGAAGGATGACGGTATTCCGCCGGCCGCGGCGGCCGACCGGATCGCCGAGCAGCGGATGGCGGAGGCGCGTACCCGGCGGTGACCGCGCGCTGGTCGGGCGGGGTCTTCGCAGGTTTGACCGGTACCCGTCGGGGGGCAGTTGGAGAGAACTCTCACTTATCCCGGCGGGTCGACCGTCGAAAGGTGGTTAAAATCGCCGTTGACCAGCGAGGACGGGGCGCCTCGAAGGTCCTGGGCATGACCACGTGCTGCGGGCGACGTACCGTATGGGCGTGGGCTCAGGTACCGTGGAAGCCCTACGGACCGGTCTCTCCACGGGGAGCCCGTTCCGGACCATGAACGCGTGTCAAGACTCTGGGGCCGTCGAGCCCCGTCGTTGAGGGGGTCGAGCCATGGGGCGCGGCCGGGCCAAGGCCAAGCAGACGAAGGTCGCCCGCCAGCTGAAGTACAACAGCGGTGGGACTGATCTCTCCCGCCTGGCCGAGGAGCTGGGCGCATCGCCATCGAATCCGCAACCGCCTAACGGCGGGCAATTCGAGGACGATGAGCAAGACGATGACGTGTACGCAAAGTACGCCGACCTCTATGAGGACGACGACGAGGACGAGGACGGCCAGTCCCCGTCTCAACAGCGACGCGGCGCTTGACCTTGCACTGAACACCTTCCCGGTCGGTGGCTTCTGTCACCGACCGGGTTCTGTGCTACCCGCGTCTCAGACGGCGTAGTCGCCCACCAGCGCCGCGCCCGTCTCGTGGTCGTCGCGGTCGGTGATCTCACCGGCCACCCAGGCGTCCACACCGCGGTCGGCCAGGGTCGCCAGTGCCACGCCCGTCGACTCCTCGGGGACGATGGCGATCATGCCCACGCCCATGTTGAGGGTCTTCTCCAGCTCGAGGCGCTCCACCCGGCCCGTCGTGCCGACGAGGTCGAAGATCGCGCCCGGGGCCCAGGTGGAGCGGTCGACGACGGC
The DNA here is from genome assembly GCF_003671715.1 of Streptomyces sp. E2N166. Taxonomy (GTDB): domain Bacteria; phylum Actinomycetota; class Actinomycetes; order Streptomycetales; family Streptomycetaceae; genus Streptomyces; species Streptomyces thinghirensis. Next base: position 42,277 of record NZ_RAIF01000020.1, read on the forward strand.
GTGCAGGCCGTCGGGGAGCACGCGGGCCAGGTTGGCGGCGAGACCGCCACCGGTGACGTGGCTGAAGGCGTGGACGTCGGTGGTGCGCATGAGGGCCAGGCAGTCCAGGGAGTAGATCTTGGTGGGCTCCAGCAGCTCCTCGCCGAGGGTGCGGCCCAGGCCGTCGAGGTGCGCGTCCAGGGACAGGCCCCCCTCGTTCAGCAGGACGTGGCGGACGAGCGAGTACCCGTTCGAGTGAAGCCCGGAGGACGCCATGGCGATCACCGCGTCACCCTTACGGATGCGACCCGCGCCGAGCAGCCGGTCGGCCTCCACGACGCCCGTACCGGCGCCCGCGACGTCGAAGTCGTCCTCGCCCAGCAGGCCCGGGTGCTCGGCCGTCTCGCCGCCCACCAGAGCGCACCCGGCGAGCACACAGCCCTCGGCGATGCCCTTGACGATCGCGGCGACGCGCTCGGGGTGGACCTTGCCGACGCAGATGTAGTCGGTCATGAAGAGCGGCTCGGCGCCGCACACCACGATGTCGTCCATGACCATGGCGACCAGGTCGTGGCCGATGGTGTCGTAGACGCCCAGCTGCCGGGCGATGTCGACCTTGGTGCCGACGCCGTCCGTGGCGGAGGCGAGCAGGGGGCGCTCGTAGCGCTTGAGGGCGGAGGCGTCGAAGAGACCGGCGAAGCCGCCGAGGCCACCGAGGACCTCGGGGCGCTGGGTCTTCTTCACCCACTCCTTCATCAGCTCGACGGCGCGGTCGCCCGCCTCGATGTCGACGCCGGCGGCTGCGTAGCTGGCACCAGTTGTGTCAGGCATGACGATGAGAACCTTTGTGTCGTACGGCAGGAAGGCAGGCCAGGGAGGCGGACGGCTACGGGCGACGGATGGCGTCGGTGGCGGCCGTACCGGCGGGCCCGGCGGCCAGCTCGGTCTCCAGGAGCTGCTTGCCGAGCAGCTCGGGGTCGGGGAGCTCCATCGGGTACTCGCCGTCGAAGCAGGCGCGGCACAGGTTCGGCTTGGCGATGGTGGTCGCCTCGATCATGCCGTCGATGGAGATGTACGCCAGGGAGTCGGCGCCCATGGAGGTGCCGATCTCCTCGACGCTCATGCCGTTGGCGATGAGCTCGGCGCGGGTGGCGAAGTCGATGCCGAAGAAGCAGGGCCACTTCACCGGCGGGGAGGAGATCCGGATGTGGATCTCGGCGGCGCCGGCCTCGCGGAGCATGCGGACCAGGGCCCGCTGGGTGTTGCCGCGGACGATGGAGTCGTCGACGACGACCAGCCGCTTGCCCTTGATGACTTCCTTCAAGGGGTTCAGCTTCAGCCGGATGCCGAGCTGGCGGATGGTCTGCGAGGGCTGGATGAAGGTACGGCCGACGTAGGCGTTCTTCACCAGACCGGCGCCGAAGGGGATGCCGGAGGCCTCGGCGTAGCCGATCGCGGCGGGAGTGCCCGATTCCGGGGTCGCTATGACGAGGTCCGCCTCGGCGGGCGCCTCCTTCGCCAGTCTGCGGCCCATCTCGACACGCGAGAGGTAGACGTTGCGGCCGGCGATGTCGGTGTCCGGGCGGGCCAGGTAGACGTACTCGAAGACACAGCCCTTGGGCTTCGCTTCCGCGAATCGGGAAGTTCGCAGACCGTTCTCGTCGATGGCGACGAACTCGCCCGGCTCGATCTCGCGGACGTAGGAGGCGCCGCAGATGTCGAGCGCGGCGGACTCGGAGGCGACCACCCAGCCGCGCTCCAGGCGACCGAGGACCAGCGGGCGGATGCCCTGCGGGTCACGGGCGGCGTAGAGGGTGTGCTCGTCCATGAAGACGAGGCTGAAGGCGCCGCGCACCTCGGGCAGCACCTTGCCGGCCGCCTCTTCGATGGTCAGCGGCTTGCCGTCGTCGTCCACCTGGCCCGCGAGCAGGGCGGTGACCAGGTCGGTGTCGTTGGTCGCCGCGACCCGCGTCGAGCGCCCGTCCTGCTTGGGCAGGTCGGCGACCATCTCGGCGAGCTGGGCGGTGTTGACGAGGTTGCCGTTGTGCCCGAGCGCGATGGAGCCCTGCGCGGTGGCACGGAACGTCGGCTGGGCGTTCTCCCACACGGAGGCGCCGGTGGTCGAGTAGCGGGCGTGACCGACCGCGATGTGACCCTGGAGCGAACCGAGAGAGGTCTCGTCGAAGACCTGGGAAACGAGGCCCATGTCCTTGAAGACGAGGATCTGGGAGCCGTTGCTGACCGCGATTCCCGCGGATTCCTGGCCCCGATGCTGGAGGGCGTAGAGCCCGAAGTACGTGAGCTTTGCGACCTCTTCGCCCGGGGCCCAGACACCGAAGACGCCGCAAGCGTCCTGGGGGCCCTTCTCACCGGGAAGCAGATCGTGATTGAGTCGACCGTCACCACGTGGCACGTCTTCGAGTGTAGGCGAGATCGACCACTGGTCCGAATTGGTGACATGGGCTCACGTGCGGGTCACCGCTCGGCGACGGCTCGGACCGTAGTGCCGTCTTCGCTGGTCAGCGTCAGGGTTTCTTGATCGATCCGATAGTCGACCCGGCCGTCGAAGAGGCGCAGTATCCGCTTCTCGGCGTCCATGAGTGAGCCTTCGCACACCATTCGGGTGGTGGCCGGAGCGCCGAGGGTGATATGTCCGTCGCTGACGGTGGCCTCGGCGTTGACGCGGTTGCAGGGGAGGCGGCCGGAGACGGTCTTCGCGTCGCGGTCGAAGGTGAGGCGCGCACCGCCCTTCCCGTCGGTGTCCTTCTGGCCCGTTTCCTCCTGGTCCGCGTCCTTCTGGCCCGGGGCCGTGACGGTCCACGTCGTGCCGTGGAGGGGTGCGTCCGGCTGCTTGCTGAGCCGGACGGTGTCACCGCCGGAGGTGGTGAGGGTCAGCCGCTCGCCCTCTGTCCTCGTGGTGAGCGGGCCGGTGGTGAGCGCGCGGCCGAGGGACTTCTCGAAGTCGATGGGCGTCTTCTCGCAGGCCTTCTCGGTGAACATGGCGTCGCTGAGCCGGACGCGCTCACCGTCGACGTCGGCGCGGGCGCTGAAGGTGTTGCAGCCGGTGCTGCCCGCCGCTTCGCCGCTGTCGTCGATCCGGACCCGCGCCGCGTCCGGTGCCCGGTGGGTGGTGCCGTCCACGGTGACGCTGTCGATGCTCCACTGGACGCCGGTGAGGGGCATGCCCGCGCCGACGGAGCCGCTGCCGCCGTCGGCCTTCTCACTGCCGCAGGCCGCCGCGAGCGGCACGAGCGCGACGGCTGCCGCCACGGTCAGGGTCATACTGCGCTGCTTCTGCCTGTACATGCCCATTCGACGGAGGTGCGGAGGAACTGGTTCCCCTCTTTCCGTTCGCCTTCGTCGTCCCCTGCGTCACCTGAGCAGCGGCAGCAGTCCCCCGAGGTCGGCCCGCTCCCCGCTCGCGCTCACCTTCGCCCCGGCCACGGCGTCCTCCCAGGCCAGCCGCCCGGTGGCCAGCCGCACCCAGGTCAGCGGGTCGGTCTCGACGACGTTGGGCGGGGTTCCGCGGGTGTGCCGGGGACCCTCGACGCACTGCACGACGGCGTACGGCGGGATCCGCACCTCCGTGGAGCCGCCGGGTGCCCTGGCGGCGAGCGCGTCGGCCAGCAGCCGGGTCGCGGCGGCCAGGGCCTGCCGGTCGTACGGCACGTCGAGGCCCGGCACGGCGGCGTTCAGGTCGTCGGTGTGGACGACCAGCTCGACGGTGCGGGTGACGACGTAGTCGGCCAGCGGCAGCACGCCCGCGTTGGTGGGCAGCAGCCGGCTGCCGGGGTGCGCGTCGAGGCGGTCGGTGAGGCGCCGCTCGGCCTCGGCGAGGTGGGCGTCGAGGTCGGGGTGCTCGGCCGCGAGGCGCCGGGCGGTGCCGGCGATGGCGTCCGCGTCGGCGGCGATCGCGAACGGCCAGTCGAGCAGGTGCCCGTCCTGCCGCGTCGGCTCCGGCTCGCCGAGCAGCCGGTCCACCACCGCCAACGCTGTCCCGATGTGTGCGACCAGCTCCCGTACGGTCCAGTCGCCGAGCCGGGTCGGCAGGTCGAGCTGCCCTGGGGTGAGGGTACGGACGGCCGCCCGTACGTTTGCGAACTGGGCCAGCACGGCGGTGCGGGTCCTGGCGGGGTCGTAGGCGCGGGCGCGTTTCCTGGCTGGTGGCATGGCGGCGAGCCTAGCTAGTCGGCGCTGAAGGTGGAGCTCTCGGGAAATACCAGGTCCGTGCAGTGGCGGCGGTTCGTCACGTCGTCGACGTAGACGCGGAAGACCTGTTCCATCCGCGGGGTCATGATGCTGTGGTAGCCCAGGGAGACGGTCATGGTGTGGATCTGCGGCTTCCCGTCGCAGACGGAGGACGCCCACCAGACCGGGTCCTCGGTGCTGCGTCCGGCCCGGCCGGGTGTCGCGGGCTCGGGCTCCTCGCGCGGGTTGGTGCTGGTGAGCAGGAGGGTCTTCGCCTCCTCGCCGGCGTAGGTGTGCAGGGAGACGAACCACCGGCCGGGGCGCTCCGGGCGGCTGACGCGGTGCTCGCTCCCCTCGGACTGGTGGAGAGCGCTCGCCCGGCTCTCGCTGAGCACGAGGCCGCACCGCTGGTCCCACAGCCGGTCGTCGGTGCGGCTCTCGACGACCTGGTCGGGGAAACCCTCACGGCGGGCGAGGCCGGTCTTGCCGTACCAGGCGCAGGTGCCCTCGGCGCGCGCCGCCGGGACCGGGCCCTCGGGCAGCGCGGGGACGCTCTCCGGCGCGTCGGGCAGCCGGTCGGCGCAGCCCAGCCGGTCGGCGAGGTTGTTGGCGGTGATCACGGCCGTCTCGGTGAGGATGTCGCGGTCGTCCGCGCTCAGCTGACCGCCGACGGTGAACCGCCGCCCGGGATTCTGCAGCGAGGCCCGCGCCCACAGGGCGGTCACCTCCCGTCCGTTCAGCCTGCCCTCGGCGCACGGCAACTGGACGACGACGTCGGATTCCGTGACCCAGCCCGCGATGTCTCCGCCGAGGGGCTGGTCGGGGTGGGTGGGACCGCCGAAGGTGTCGACGAGGTCCTCCAGCGGGCCGTCGGCGATCAGGGGGCGGTTCGCCGGCAGCACGCCCACCGCGCCCGTGAAGAACCACCGCCCGCCCGTCTCCTCGCCGGCCTTCTCGCCGGCCTCGGTGCTGAAGATCTCGCAGTCCTGCGCCGACCCGGCGCCGAGACCGCGGTCGATCTCGATCACACCCTCGTCGGCTTCGCGGTGCGTGATCCGGCCGCCGGCCGGGGAGAGCGCCAGCACCCGCCCGGCCGGAACAAGTCCCGCGCAGGCCGCGTCGATCTGCCGCCGGCCGTCCCACACCTGCCATATCTCGCGGCCGCTCCAGCCGATCGCCACGACGGCGGCCAGACACAGCAGGACGTTCACGGACTCGCGCACACCGTCCGGCACCCGCATTGCTCCCCCGTTTCCCCGCTCCGCGGCTCCACCGGCTCCGCGACCGCCCGACGAAGCCAACAGCCGCGATGGGCGGCGTGGTCCGCCGGTTCGGGTACGTCGAATACCTCGCCGTTGCGCGGGACGCCGACCCCGCGCCAGGTGAAGGGGACACCCCGGGCGGTGTCCGGATCGGGGCCGTCCATCAGCTGGAAGTGGACGTGCGGCTCGGAGGAGTTGCCGGAGTTGCCGCACTGGGCCAGCAACTCGCCGGTGTGTACCCGGTCGCCCTCGCGCACGGCGAACGAGCCGCGCCGCACATGGGCGTACATCGCGTACGTGCCGTCGCCGAGATCCAGCACCAGATGGTTGCCGACGATGCGGCGGACGCCGCCCATCTCGCGGACCGAGCCCTCCACGAGCATCAGGTACAGCAGCGCGGGCAGCGAGTTGCGGCTCAGGTGGTCGCGCTGGGTGTCGTCGGTCCGGACGACCGTGCCGTCGGCGACCGCGAGCAGCGGCGCTCCGAACGCCGGGAAGTCACGGCTGCGGCGGGCGAGCGGCCACAGGGCGCGGAAGCCGGGGCGGGCGCCGGGCTCCGGCTCGGCCACGAGGTCCACGGCGAAGGTCTGGCCGTAGGCGTGGGTGCCGTGGCTCGGGGTGCGGTCGGCGGGGCTGTTCAGCGCGGACCAGCGGCCGGTGACGGGCGGGTCGACCTCGACGGTTTCACGGGCGACGCGCGGGGCGTCCGGGGCGCCGCCGCCCCACCGGTTGACCACGGTGATGAGGACGTAGGCAAGGGCGAGGGGCAGGAAGTTCCACCACCACGGATACCCGAAGCCGAAGATGATGTGGGCGGTCACCAGGGCTATGAAGCCCAGTTGCAGCGCCCGGAAGGTGATCATGGCTAGCTTGCGTGCGGACATGGGTCCCCCTTAGATCGACTCTCGCGCCGTTCCCGGTCAGCCGCGCGCCGCCGACAGCGCCACCAGCAGCGGTACGACCCGGCCCGGCGGCACCTCGTGGCGGCCCCGGCCGGTGGTGTGCAGCCAGCCGGCGCCGGTGAGCTGGCGGAGGTGGTGGTAGATCTGGCCGGTCGTGCCCACCTCGTCCAGCTCGGCCAGCTCCGCGGCGGTGCGCCGGCCGCCGAGGATCTCGCGCAGCAGCCGCAGCCGGACGGGGTGCCCGAGTGCCGCGAACGCGTCGGCGGTCTCAGCCCAGTCGACGTCCAGCAGGCCCTCGGTCAAGGCGCCGTGCTGCCATTCGTACCGCTCACCGGTCGGCAGGCGGACGGCGCCGGTGAACAGGACGCCTCCGTCGGCGGCCCGCATCCCGGCGAGCTGCTCCTTCAGCCCCTCAAGGGCCCAGAACTCGCCCTCGCCGAGCTGGGGAGCGGGCCGGTCGGCGGCTTCCAGCGCGGCGAGGCGCCGTTCGAGGTCGGCTACGCGTTGTTCCAGTTGCTCCACGTCTTCGATATTACGTAGATACGTAATATCGTGCAAGAGTCACTCGTACGCGTGTCTGGCTGCGAAAGACGGCCCGGGAGCGCCGCCGCCCGGAAGCACTGGTCCGCGCCTGGAAGGAGGTGCAGCATGACGGTTATGGCCGAGCACACGTCTCAGATGTCGGTGGACGAGTTCGAAACGATCGCTTCCGCCGCTCCCGAGACCGTCACGTTGGAGTTCATCGACGGACGGATCGGGACCAAAGCAGTGACCGACGGAGACCACACCGCCATCTTGTCTTGGCTGACCCGGCGCTGCATGCAGAGCCGACCCGAACTGGACCTGGCGCGGGGCCAAGGCCTCCGCGTCGACGCGTACCGACGGAGCAGGGCGAAGCCGGATGCCATCCTCACGCCGGAGGCCCACTTCGCCGGACACGGGGAGTGGGCCGACCCGGATGGAGCGCTCATGGTCGTCGAGGTGACCTCGTACGACTCGGACACGGACCGACGAGACCGACGCGAAAAACCGGCCGCCTACGGCGAGGCGGGCATTCCCGTGTACCTCTTGATCGACCGGGATTCCTGCACGGCTACGGTGCACAGCTCTCCGGACCGGGTGATCGGCGGCTACCGGGACGCCCGCGTCACGAAGTTCGGCGAGACGTTGGTCCTCCCCGACCCGGTCGGCATCGAACTCGACACGGAGATCCTCAAGAGCTACGTGCGCTGAAACGACGAGGTCCCGCCCGGAACGACCGGACGGGACCTCGACCGCACAGGCCTTCTACGCGAGCAGCGCCGGGATCGTGCCCTCGTGGGCCTCGCGCAGGTCGGTCAGGGGGAGGGTGAACTCGCCCTGGACCTCGACCGCGTCGCCGTCCACGACACCGATGCGGGTCGCGGGCAGGCCGCGCGCACCGCACATGTCGTTGAAGCGCAGCTCCTCCGAGCGCGGGACGGCGACGACCGCGCGGCCCGCCGACTCCGAGAACAGGAAGGTGAAGGCGTCGAGCCCGTCCGGTACGACCAGACGCGCGCCCTTCCCGCCGAGCAGTGCCGACTCGACGACCGCCTGGACCAGACCGCCGTCGGACAGGTCGTGCGCGGAGTCGATCATGCCGTCGCGCGAGGCGGAGATCAGGATCTCGCCGAGCAGGCGCTCGCGCTCCAGGTCGACCTTCGGGGGCAGGCCGCCGAGGTGGTCGTGGATCACCTGGGACCAGGCCGAGCCGCCGAACTCCTCACGGGTGTCGCCGAGGAGGTAGAGCAGCTGGCCCTCCTCCTGGAAGGCGACCGGCGTGCGGCGCGCCACGTCGTCGATGACGCCCAGCACGGCCACCACCGGGGTGGGGTGGATGGCCGCCTCGCCCGTCTGGTTGTAGAGCGAGACGTTGCCTCCGGTCACCGGGGTGCCCAGCTGGAGGCAGCCGTCCGCCAGACCGCGCACGGCCTCCGCGAACTGCCACATGACAGCCGGGTCCTCGGGCGAGCCGAAGTTCAGGCAGTCGGAGACGGCGAGCGGCTTGGCGCCGGTCGTCGCCACGTTGCGGTAGGCCTCCGCGAGGGCCAGCTGCGCGCCTGTGTACGGGTCGAGCTTGGCGTACCGGCCGTTGCCGTCGGTCGCGATGGCGACGCCGAGGCCGGACTCCTCGTCCACGCGGATCATGCCGGAGTCCTCGGGCTGGGCGAGAACGGTGTTGCCCTGCACGAAGTGGTCGTACTGCTGGGTGATCCACTGCTTGGACGCCTGGTTGGGCGATCCGACCAGCTTCAGGACCTGGTCCTTGAGCTGCTCGCTCGTCTCCGGCCGGGGCAGCTTGTTCGCGTCGTCGGCCTGGAGGGCGTCCTGCCACTCGGGGCGGGCGTAGGGGCGCTCGTAGACCGGGCCGTCGTGGGCGACCGTGCGCGGGTCGACGTCGACGATCTTGCCGCCGTGCCAGTAGATCTCCAGGCGGTCGCCGTCGGTGACCTCACCGATGACGGTGGCGATGACGTCCCACTTGTCGCAGATCTCCAGGAAGCGGTCGACCTTCTCCGGCTCCACGACCGCGCACATCCGCTCCTGCGACTCGCTCATGAGGATTTCCTCGGGAGAGAGCGTCGAGTCGCGCAGGGGGACGTCGTCCAGGGTGACGCGCATGCCGCCGGAGCCGTTGGACGCCAGCTCGGACGTGGCGCAGGACAGGCCCGCCGCGCCGAGGTCCTGGATGCCGACGACGAGCTTCTCCTTGAACGCCTCCAGGGTGCACTCGATGAGGAGCTTCTCCTGGAAGGGGTCGCCGACCTGGACGGCCGGGCGCTTGGAGGGCTTGGCGTCGTCGAAGGTCTCGGAGGCCAGGATCGAGGCGCCGCCGATGCCGTCGCCGCCCGTGCGGGCGCCGTACAGGATGACCTTGTTGCCCGCGCCGGACGCCTTGGCGAGGTGGATGTCCTCGTGCCGCATGACGCCGATGGCACCGGCGTTGACCAGCGGGTTGCCCTGGTAGCAGGCGTCGAAGACGACCTCGCCGCCGATGTTGGGCAGGCCCAGACAGTTGCCGTAGCCGCCGATGCCGGCGACGACGCCGGGCAGGACGCGCTTGGTGTCCGGGTGGTCCGCGGCGCCGAAGCGCAGCGGGTCCACGACGGCCACCGGCCGGGCGCCCATCGCGATGATGTCGCGGACGATGCCGCCGACGCCCGTGGCAGCACCCTGGTAGGGCTCCACGTAGGAGGGGTGGTTGTGCGACTCGACCTTGAAGGTGACCGCGTAGCCCTGGCCGACGTCGACGACACCGGCGTTCTCGCCGATGCCGACGAGCATCGCGTCGGACTCGGGGGCCTTCTCCCCGAACTGGCGCAGGTGGACCTTGCTGCTCTTGTACGAGCAGTGCTCGGACCACATGACGGAGTACATGGCGAGCTCCGCGCCGGTGGGGCGGCGGCCGAGGATCTCCACCACCCGCTCGTACTCGTCCTTCTTCAGGCCCAGCTCGGCCCAGGGCAGCTCGACGTCGGGGGTCGCGGTCGCGTGCTCGACCGTGTCCAGAGGCGTCCGGCTCATGCGTTGACCAGCTTCTTGAGGATCGAGGTGAAGAACGGGAGGCCGTCGGTGCGGCCGGTGCCGATCAGCGGCTCGACGGCGTGCTCGGGGTGCGGCATGAGGCCGACGACGTTCCCGGCGGCGTTGGTGATGCCGGCGATGTCGTTGAGCGAGCCGTTCGGGTTCATGTCCAGGTACCGGAAGGCGACCCGGCCCTCGGCCTCCAGCTCGTCCAGCGTGCGCCGGTCGGCGACGTAGCGGCCGTCCATGTTCTTCAGCGGGATGTGGATCTCCTGGCCGGCGGCGTAGTCGCTGGTCCAGGACGTGTCCGCGTTCTCCACCCGCAGCTTCTGGTCGCGGCAGATGAAGTGCAGGTGGTCGTTGCCCAGCATGCCGCCGGGCAGCAGGTGCGCCTCGGTGAGGATCTGGAAGCCGTTGCAGATGCCGAGCACCGGGAGTCCGGCCTTCGCCTGCTCGATGACGGTGTCCATCACCGGCGAGAATCGCGCGATGGCGCCCGCGCGCAGATAGTCGCCGTAAGAGAAACCACCGCAGAGCACCACGGCGTCGACCTGCTTGAGGTCCTTGTCCTTGTGCCAGAGAGACACGGGTTCCGCGCCGGCGACGCGGATGGCACGCTGCGTGTCCCGGTCGTCGAGACTGCCGGGGAAAGTGACGACGCCAATACGAGCGGTCACTTCACTGCCCCCGCGACCACGTCGTCGGACTCGACCTTGACGGTGAAGTCCTCGATCACGGTGTTGGCGAGGAAGGATTCCGCAAGATCATGGATGCGGGCGAGGGCGGCGTCGTCGACCGGCCCGTCCACTTCCAGTTCGAATCGCTTTCCCTGACGTACGTCAGAGATCCCCTCGAAACCCAGCCGCGGCAGTGCGCGCTGCACCGCCTGGCCCTGGGGGTCGAGGATCTCCGGCTTGAGCATGACGTCGACTACGACGCGTGCCACTGGCACTCCCGGTGTGTGGTGCTGAGCAGGTTCCTTCAGACTACCCGTACAAAATTTCTACGCGCGTAGCCTTGGAGGAAAGTACGTGAGCCCCGTCACGATTCGGCATCGGGAGGAGGCGCTCACGAAAAGCTTCGGGAAAGATCCCCGATCTGGCATGGCCGCCTATTGCGCGACGGACACGCGGAGAGATTTAGTCGGGCTTCCCATTGCAATGCCGGGCACTGTACAAATGAAATGTCATTAGCCGATACTTTGCCCAATTACAGGCGAACAGTCGGCATCAACGCGGTGTCCTGGCACGTCATCGCGGAGATGCCGCACGAAGGGACCGATATTCGTGGCGCAGCGTGTCGTGGTCACTCTCTTTGACGACATCGACGGCTCGGAAGCGGCGGAGACGATCGCCTTCGGTGTCGACGGCCGGATGTACGAGATCGACCTGAACGAAGCCAATGCCCGAAAGCTGCGCAAGGCTCTCGAGCCGTTCGTGTCGGCCGGCCGCAAGCGGTCACGGTCCGGCAAGGCGTACCGGCAGACGGAGGTCGCCCCCGACCCGGCGGCGGTCCGGGCCTGGGCGCAGGCGAACAAGATGGACGTGCCCGCGCGGGGCCGGATCCCGAAGAAGGTGTACGAGGCGTTCGCCGCGGCACGGTGAGCCGTACGTGGCGAGAGCTGCTGCCGGCGGGAGCGGCCGACGGCCGCTCAGCCGCCCCTCGCGGCAACCGACTTGCGCAGCACCCCGGGTGATCAGCTAAAGTCTGGAGCACGCCGAGGGGCGAGGCCGAAAGGCCCAGCTCACGGAACACGCGGGTGTAGTTCAGTAGTAGAACATCCCCCTTCCAGGGGGAAGGCGCAGTGTGCAATTCCTGTCACCCGCTCTGCACCGCCGTACCGATCACTCGATTCGATCAGGTAGGCTGGTGCTCGCACCGATCGGTGAAGGCCGGTCGGGGGCAATGCGGACGTAGCTCAGTTGGTAGAGCGCAACCTTGCCAAGGTTGAGGTCGCGAGTTCGAGCCTCGTCGTCCGCTCGGTAATCAGACCCCGGTCCTTCGTGGACCGGGGTCTTTTCGTGCCTCCGGCGCGATGGCCGGCCACCCCCTCTGACATTTGTCATGCCCGGTGATGACGGCTCGCACTGTCCCCCGGCCCGGCAGGCCGTAATGCTTGACGCATGCAATCAAACGGACACGAACACGTGATTGAGGTCACCGACCTGCGACGTGTGTACGGGGGCGGGTTCGAGGCCGTACGCGGAATCGACTTCTCCGTGCGCCGCGGCGAGGTCTTCGCCCTCCTCGGCACCAACGGCGCCGGCAAGACATCGACGGTCGAACTCCTGGAGGGCCTCGCCGCTCCGGCCGGCGGGCGGGTGCGGGTCCTCGGCCACGACCCGTACACCGAGCGGGCCGCCATACGCCCCCGCACCGGGGTGATGCTCCAGGAGGGCGGCTTCCCGTCCGAGCTGACCGTCGCGGAGACCGCGCGGATGTGGGCGGGCTGTGTGAGCGGGGCCCGACCGCCTGCGGAGGTGCTGGCGATGGTCGGCCTGGAGAACAAGGCCGACACCCGCGTGAAGCAGCTGTCCGGGGGCCAGCGACGCCGCCTGGACCTGGCGCTCGCGCTGCTCGGCGACCCCGAGGTGCTCTTCCTCGACGAGCCCAGCACCGGCCTGGACGCCGAAGGCCGCCGGGACACCTGGGAGTTGGTGAGCGCGCTGCGCGACGGCGGTACGACGGTGCTGCTGACCACGCACTACCTGGAGGAGGCCGAGAACCTCGCCGACCGGCTCGCGATCATGCACGAGGGCCGGATCGCCGCCACCGGAACCCCGGCCGAGGTGACCGCCGCACAGCCCTCCCGGATCTCCTTCGAACTGCCCACGGGCTACTTCGTGGGCGACCTGCCGCCACTCGACGAACTGGGCGTCGGCGGACACGAGATCGACGGCCGGATGGTCAGGCTGCGCACCCATGAACTCCAGCGCGCCGCCACCGGACTGCTGATGTGGGCCGGACAGGCCGGAGTGGAACTGCGCCGCCTGGACGTGCGGTCGGCGTCCCTGGAGGAGGCGTTCCTGGGGATCGCGAAGGAGGCGTCCGCGGGGACGGCCGAGGGCACGACGACGAAGGAGTACGCGGCATGAGCGCCACGACCACCGAGCACTCCGCGGCGCGCGCCACGAACGCCACGGTCACCACACCGATGGGGCGCATGACCGCCCTCGCCCGCGCCGAGATGACCCTGCTCGGACGGAACAAGGGCACCCTCTTCGCCGCGCTGTTCGTGCCGCTGGTGCTGCCGCTCAGCGTCTGGTCGGCGTCCAAGGAGATGGACCTCGCCGAGGCCGGACTGACCACCGGCACGCTCGTCCTGCCCGCCGCGATCGGCTTCTCCCTGCTGTTCGCCGTCTACTCGGCCCTCGTCGGCGTCTTCGTCGTCCGGCGCGAGGAACTCGTCCTCAAGCGGCTGCGCACCGGCGAGCTGCGGGACGTCGAGATCCTGAGCGGGTCCGCGATGCCGGCCGTCCTCAGCGGCCTCGTGCAGAGCCTCCTGCTGGCGGCGGGCTGCTTCGTGCTGCTCGACCTGTCCGCGCCGTCCGCGCCCCATCTGGCCGTCCTCGGCCTGCTGCTCGGCCTGGTGATGTGCGCCGCGCTCGCGGCCGTCACCGCGAGCTTCACCCGGACCGGTGAGAGCGCGCAGGTCACACCACTGCCGTTCATGTTCGTCTCGATGCTCGGCTCCGGCATGTTCGTCCCGCTGGAGGTGCTCCCCGACCGGCTGGCCTCCTTCTGCGAGCTGCTGCCGCTGACACCCGTCATCACCCTGGTGCGCGGTGGCTGGACCGGCGACCTGTCGGCCTACGAGGCGCTGGGCGCCGTGGCGACGGCGGTGGCCTGGACCGTGGTCGCGGTGTTTGCTGTACGGCGGTGGTTCCGCTGGGAGCCGCGGCACTGAGGTACGGGGCGAGTGGGAGCAGTGGGTCGGATGCGCAGGCCGGGCGGATGGTGGCGGCGGAAGAGCACGCCGGAGAAGGTGGAGACGTACACGCGGTGGTCGTTCCACTTCTTCGGGGTCATGGAGATCGTCGCCATGGGGCTGTCGGCCTTCGGACGGGTCGACGCTCGGCTCGCGACCGCGCTCTTCCTGATGGTCGGCGTGCACGCCACCGTCCTCATGCTGGTCGCGTCCCGGACGCTGGACTGGGAACTCGGCCTGCGGGCCAAGCCCGTACGGCTGCTGTGGACGCTCGCCGTCCTCACCTCGGTGATCGCGTTCGCCTCACTCGGCGTCGCCAAGGGCGGGTCGCACGGTGGGGACGTCGCCGCGGCGGCGGGCGCCGCCTTCGGGGGTGTCGTGACCATCGGGTCCGGCATCATCGCGCTCGGCCTGCGCAGCAGACGGCACGCGATCGCGCTCGTCCTCGGTTTCTCGGTCGGCGCCGCGACGCTCTCACTCCTGCTGGACGTGCCGGCCCCCGCCGCCCTCTTCACCGCGGGCGTCGTGCTGGTGGGCGGCGGTTTCGTCGCCTTCGCCTGTGTCTTCTCCGTATGGCTGCTCAACGCCGTCTACGAACTGGACCAGGCGCGGGAGACCCGCGCCCGGCTCGCCGTCGCGGAGGAGCGGCTGCGGTTCGGCAGGGACCTGCACGACGTGATGGGCCGGAACCTGGCGGTGATCGCGCTCAAGAGCGAACTGGCCGTCCAGCTGTCCCGGCGCGGCCGGCCCGAGGCGGTGGAGCAGATGATCGAGGTGCAGCGCATCGCCCAGGAGTCGCAGCGGGAGGTCCGGGACGTCGTGCGCGGCTACCGGGAAGCCGCCCTGGAGGTCGAACTGGCCGGCGCCAAGGGCGTGCTCTCGGCGGCCGGCATCGTCTCGGAGGTCACCGGCGAGACGGCCGGACTGCCCGCCGAGGTCCAGTCGGCGCTCGGCTGGGTGGTGCGGGAGGCGACGACGAACGTGCTGCGGCACGGCAACGCGGAGAAGTGCGCCGTGACGGTGCGGATTTCGGAAGGGCGGGCAGTGCTGACGGTGGAGAACGACGGGGTGGCGGAGGCGGCCGAGGAAGAGCCCTCGGGCGGTTCCGGGCTCGCGGGGCTGCGGGAGCGGCTGTCCGCCGTGGACGGCACGCTGGAGGCCGGCCGGGCCGGCAAGGGCGTGTTCCGGCTCACGGCCCGGGTGCCGCTGCCGACGGCCGGTTCCGCGGCGTTGGAGGCCACGTCGTGACGACCCCCGTACGGGTGCTGCTCGCCGACGACGAGCACCTCATCCGCGGGGCGCTGGCGGCCCTGCTGTCCCTGGAGGACGACCTCGTCGTGGTCGCCGAGGCGGCCACCGGTCCGGAGGCACTGGCGATGGCACGGGCGCACGCGCCCGACGTCGCCGTACTGGATCTGCAGATGCCCGGCGCGGACGGTGTGAAGGTCGCCACATCCCTGCGGGCCGAGCTGCCCGCCTGCCGGGTGCTGATCGTGACCAGTCACGGGCGGCCCGGCCATCTGAAGCGGGCGCTCGCGGCGGGGGTGCGCGGGTTCGTCCCCAAGACGGTCAGCGCCCAGCGGCTCGCCGAGCTGATCCGCGCGGTGCACGCCGGAAACCGTTACGTCGACCCGGAGTTGGCCGCCGACGCGATCTCCGCCGGGGACTCGCCGCTGACCGCGCGCGAGGCCGAGGTGCTGGAGCACGCCGCCGACGGGGCGCCCGTCGCGGAGATCGCCGAGCGCGCCGCGCTCGCGGAGGGGACCGTACGGAACTATCTGTCGTCGGCCGCGAGCAAGCTCGGCGCCGAGAACCGGCACGCGGCGGTGCGGCTCGCGCGGGAGCGGGGTTGGGTATAGTGGCTGTCGCGCCACGGCGCAGTGCGAACGTAGCTCAGTTGGTAGAGCGCAACCTTGCCAAGGTTGAGGTCGCGAGTTCGAACCTCGTCGTTCGCTCAGTGTGAGGAAGCCCCCGGTTCCGGCCGGGGGCTTTCTCGTGTCCGCGGCTACGGCGGCTACGACGGCTACGACCAGGTCAGGCCGGTCAGGCGCTCGTAGGCCTCCACGTACTTGGCCCGGGTCGCGTCCACGACCCGCTGCGGCAGCGGCGGCGGGGGCTGCTCGCTCTTCCGGTCCCAGCCGGACTCCGCCGAGGTCAGCCAGTCCCGGACGAACTGCTTGTCGTACGACGGCTGCGCGCGGCCCGGCTGCCACTGGTCGGCCGGCCAGAAGCGGGAGGAGTCCGGGGTGAGCACCTCGTCGCCGAGGACGAGGTCGTCGCCGCTCTCGCCCGCGAAGCCGAACTCGAACTTGGTGTCCGCCAGGACGACGCCGCGGTCGCGGGCGATGTCCCGGGCACGGGAGTAGACGGCGAGGGTGGCCTGGCGCAGGGCGGCCGCGGTGTCCGCGCCGACCTGGCGGGCGACCTCCTCGTAGGAGACGTTCTCGTCGTGCTCGCCCACCTCGGCCTTGGTGGCCGGGGTGAAGATCGGGGCGGGCAGCTCCGAGCCGTCGACGAGGCCCTCGGGGAGGGCGAGGCCGCAGACGGTGCGGGTCTCGTTGTACTCGGCCAGCCCCGAGCCGGTGAGGTAGCCGCGGGCCACGCACTCCACGGGAACCATCCGCAGGGACTTGCAGACCAGCGCGCGGCCCTCCCAGTCGGCGGGGACGCCGGGGGGCAGCTCGGTGCTCAGGACGTGGTTCGGGACCAGGTCGGCGAGCTGGTCGAACCACCACAGGGAGAGCTGGGTGAGGACCCGGCCCTTGTCGGGGATCTCGGTCGGCAGCACCCAGTCGTAGGCGGAGATGCGGTCGCTGGCGACCATCACGAGGTCGCCCGCCTCGTTCCGGTACAGCTCGCGCACCTTGCCGGTGTGCAGATGCACCAGACCCGGAACCTGGATCGGCTCGGGCTTTTCGACGAATCCGGACACGGTTCCTCCCCGTGGTTCTGTCCAAGTGGTTCCGATTCTCCCGTACGGCCGGGTGATCGGGGACGGCGGGTCGGTCCGGGTGCGGGTCAGTCCCGTTTGCAGATGCGGTCCAGGAGGTTGGCGGTGGCCCGCTGGACCCGGGGGTCGACGTGGCCGGGGCGGTCCAGCGCCGGCGACCAGGCGAACGTCCCGGACGCGAACACCCAGGCGCCCGACGGCGCCCGGTACAGCGACGTCTCCTGGTGGCGCCGGGCGCCCTCGACGTCGGTGTACGGGCTGTGCGCGAGCAGGATCCGTTCGTCGTGCTCGGGGAGCGCGGTGCGCGGGAAGTAGCGGTCGGCCTCGCCCGCCACCAGGTCCTCGATCTCGTCGCCCTCGTGCGCTCCGGTGGCCTCCCAGAGCCAGTGCCCGGCGTTGCGGACGATCATCGGGTGCGGTTCGGGGACGCGGCCGGCGTACTGGATGCCGAGCAGTTGCTGCTCGGCGCGGTCGACCTCCCGCCACAGCACCGGCCGGCCCGGGCCCCGGCGCTTGCGGCAGGTCAGCAGGCGGTCGGGGGTGCCGGAGGGGGAGGGTGCCAGCTCCACCTGCCAGTACATGGTGTTGGCGGAGAGGAAGACCAGGGACGTGCCGTGCTCGCGGGCGAGTTCCGTGGTGCGGCGCATGGCGGCGGACCAGTACTCGTCGTGCCCGGGAAAGACCAGGCCCCGGTAGCGGGTCGGGTCGACGCGGCCGGAGTGCAGGTCGCGGGCGTCGGCGTAGGCGAGGTCGTAGCCGTAGCGCTCGGCGAAGCGGATGAAGTCGTAGGCGTGGCCGACGTGGAGGGGCAGACCGGCACCCGCGTACGGGCGGTCGAAGGAGACGGTCGTCGCGGCGTCCGCCTCGCCCAGGAGCCGGCCGTCCTCGTCCCAGGCGTGGTAGAGGCTGGCGCCGGTGCGGCCGTCCTCCGGGTAGAGGTTGTACGCCTGCCAGGTGATGTCCGGCAGGAGGAGGAGCAGGTCGGCCGGGTGGCTGTCCCGGACCGTGAAGGGCACGTGGGAGCGGTAGCCGTCGGCGGTGGTCAGGACAGCCACGTACGCGCCGATGTTCCAGTACGACGGGATCTGGAGCCGCCAGGACAGCCACCAGTGGTGGCAGGAGACCGTGCGGTCGGCGGTGAGCGGCGGAGGCTGGACGATGCCGGACAGGCGAGGGCTGGTGGTGATCTTGGCGGCGCCGTCACCGCCGTAGTGGCCGATCCGGTAGACGTCGACGCAGAACTCCTGGGGCGGGTCGACGGTGATGTGGAAGTCGATGGCCTCGCCGGGGGCGGCGGCTCCGGTGGCGGTGAAGCCCTTGATCTGGCGGCGGACGTCGTCGGCGGCGCGCGGGCCGCCGCCGTCGGTGCGCCACCCTCGGGTCTCCGTGCCGGTCCTGCCGTCCGGGTCCGGTACGGCGTCCTGGTCCGCGTACCAGGCGACGACCTGGCCGGTGTCGCCGAAGTACGTCTCGCCGCCGCGTAACCAGGGGACGGGTCCCTGTCCGAAGGGATCCGTCACGGCATGCGCGAGTGCTCCCGACTCCCAGCGGCGGATCTGCTCAGGCCCCATGGGACAGTTCCCTCCCTCGTGCCCCCGTGGTCGTGCGTATGACGAACGCCTTTGCCATGTGCGCGATCGGTCCCAGCACATCACATTTCGCGCGCGTGCTGTCACTGTTCGTTGCGAAGTGGCCCAAAGTGGAATCGATGAGTCCGATTCGGCGTTCCGGCGCGGCAGCCGGTGGGGCGGGTCAGACCAGGCGCACCGGCTTTTCCGGGCGTATGCCGAGCTCGGTCATCCAGACGCGCAGGGGACCCGGGTCACCCGTCTCGACGAGGCTGCGGACGTGGGGGCCCAGGTCCACTGCGCGGGCGCCGTCGACCAGGAGGGACGGCCCGTCGAGCCAGTCGAGGCCGGGGGTCGCGCCGGCGGTGTCCATCGCCGCGCAGCACACCATCGCCGTGATGTGGGCGGTGAGGATCTCGCGGCCGGTACGCGGGGGCTGAAGAGGGAAGAGGGGCAGTGCGCTGTCGTCCCAGAGGGCGGCGTCGGGGCCGACCGGTGCCCCGGCTCCCTGGACGGAGGCCTGGACCCCGGCCGGCTGCGCCTCCGCCTCCTCGCGGGCCAGCTGGGCACTGAGCCCTGCCGCGAGGGCGGCTCCGCGGGCCGTGGTGCCGGCCAGGTCGTCATCGT
>NZ_RAIF01000020.1:61694-62346 GCF_003671715.1 Streptomyces sp. E2N166
CCGCTCCGGGGTCGGCGTCGGTGCCGGGCCCGGCCGCCGCTCCGGGGCCGGGTGCCGTCCCCGTGTCGGTCGCGGCTGTCGTGTTCCGCGGCGTGGAGGGGCCGTCGGAGGCGGGGGCGGGGGTTGTCGTGAGGTGGTCCAGGACGCGGGCCAGGGTCGGGCCGTCCGTGCCCGGTGTCGCGTCGTCCGCGGTGCGGCGGACGCCCAGGGTGTCCAGGACGCGGTGGAGGCGGGCCGCGTCCGTGCGCCAGGTCCGGTCGACGACTTCCTCGGGATACTCGTCCCAGGCCACCGGCGCCCAGTCCGGGCCGGTCTCGGCCGGCCCGCCGTGGAAGAGGCGCGCGGCGAGGAGGGAGACCGCCTCGTCCATCACCCCTGGCTCCTCCAGCAGGTCGCAGGCCGGACGCTCGCCCAGGCGGGAGGCGAAGCCCTCGGCCAGGCGGTCGCGCCGGGACAGCTCCGTGAGCGCGGCGACCACGCCCACGTCCAGCCGGGAGGGCCAGCGGCCCATCCGCCAGGCGGGCAGCGCCACTCGGGTCAACAGCCGGTCCCAGCCCGCGTAGGCGAGCCCGACCTGCTCCTGCGCGACGATCCGCAGACCGTAGTCCACAGCCTGTGCACGCTCGGCGGCCGCGGTCGCGACCCCGCGCTC
>NZ_RAIF01000020.1:62356-64710 GCF_003671715.1 Streptomyces sp. E2N166
TGTCGGGGTGCGCCGAAGGGCCCGCACCGGCGACGACCGGGGCGAGGACGGCACGCAGTTCGCCCACGCGCATCCACCACAGGAAGGGCGAGCCGATGACGAGGACGGGCGCGGCGGCGGTCCGGCGGCGGGCGGGTCCGCCGACGCCGGCCACGTCGTCGTGTTCCTCCACGGGCGGCGGGCCGTGGGCCGGGTGGGTGCGGTCCTCCAGCCAGCTGTCGCAGTCCGGCGTGAGCGCTATCGCGGAGGGGGCGGGGACGTCGAGCCGGTCGGCCAGGTCGCGCACCATCCGGTAGAGGTCCGGCGCCGACTCCTCGGCGATCGTGACCGTCGGGGTCACGGCGGGCCGGGAGCGGGCGACGACGAGGGCGACTCCGGCGGCTGCCGCCAGCACGAGGAGCGCGAGCGCCGACACCGCCCAGCGGGCCGTGTCCCAGCCCCCGCCCGCGAGGTGCCCGGTGGAGCCGCCCACGAGCAGGATCACGGCGGCCGCAGCGGGCAACAGGGCTACCGCCAGCGCCCTGCTGCGGATGCGCAGCACGGCCAGCGCCCGGGAGCGCGCTGCCTGCGCGCCCATCTCCACACCACCGATACCGGTCACGGCCGGACCTCACCCCCTCCTTGCTGCCCTGGGCTTTCCTGCTGCTCTCCGGCTCTTGCTCACTCCCCCACTGTGGCACCCGCCACTGACATCGCAATGCCGGTGGGCCAAGTGCCGGAATGCCTGCGCGGCACCATAGTTGGGGCCTCCGTGCCCGTCAGCCGTATGGCGCATCGGTCACTCGATGGAATGGCTTTGGGGAAAGGTGGATGACGGACAGCAAGGATCAGGCCCCGGCTCCTGAGACGGAGCCGGGGCCTGTCGGGTTGGGCGCGCGGGAGTGTCCGCAGGGCTGGGTCAGGCGCCCGCGGCCGCCTTCGCCGCGATGTCGGTGCGGTGCTGGGACCCGTCGAGGCCGATGCGGGCGACGGCCCGGTAGGCGCGGTCGCGGGCCTCGGTGAGGTCCGTGCCGGTGGCCGTGACGGACAGGACGCGGCCGCCGGCGCTGACGACGGCGTCGCCCTCGGCGCGGGTGCCGGCGTGCAGGACGTAGGCGTGTGGGGCGTCCTCGGCGGCCACCTCGTCGAGGCCGGTGATCGGGTCGCCGGTGCGCGGGGTGCCGGGGTAGTTGTGGGAGGCGACGACCACGGTGACGGCCGCGTCGTCGCTCCAGCGCAGGGGTTCGAGGTCGGCGAGGTTGCCGGTGGCGGCGGCCATCAGCAGACCGGCGAGCGGGGTCTGGAGGCGGGCCAGCACGACCTGGGTCTCCGGGTCGCCGAAGCGGGCGTTGAACTCGATCACGCGGACGCCGCGCGAGGTGATCGCGAGTCCGGCGTACAGCAGTCCGGAGAACGGGGTGCCGCGGCGGCGCATCTCGTCGACGGTCGGCTGGAGCACGCTCTGCACGACCTCGTCGACCAGCTTGGGGTCGGCCCAGGGCAGCGGCGAGTACGCGCCCATGCCGCCGGTGTTCGGGCCCGCGTCGCCGTCGAGCGCGCGCTTGAAGTCCTGGGCGGGCTGGAGCGGGCGCACGTTCTCGCCGTCGGTGACGGCGAAGAGGGAGACCTCCGGGCCGTCCAAAAACTCCTCGATGACGACGCGGTCGCACGCGTTCGCGTGCGCGCGGGCCGCCTCGATGTCGTCGGTGACGACGACGCCCTTGCCTGCGGCCAGCCCGTCGTCCTTGACGACGTAGGGCGCGCCGAAGGCGTCGAGGGCCGCGTCGACCTCGGCCGGGTTCACACAGACGTAGGAGCGTGCCGTGGGGACGCCGGCGCCGGCCATGACGTCCTTGGCGAATGCCTTGGAGCCCTCCAGCTGCGCGGCCTGTCCGGACGGGCCGAAGACCGGGATG
The DNA here is from genome assembly GCF_003671715.1 of Streptomyces sp. E2N166. Lineage (GTDB taxonomy): Bacteria > Actinomycetota > Actinomycetes > Streptomycetales > Streptomycetaceae > Streptomyces > Streptomyces thinghirensis. The sequence continues at coordinate 64,252 of NZ_RAIF01000020.1, forward strand.
CCCGCCTCGCGTACGGCGTCGGCGACCCCGGCGACGAGGGGCGCCTCCGGCCCGACCACGACCAGTTCGGCACCGAGCCGGGTGGCCAGCGCGGTGACGGCCGCGCCGTCGAGGGCGTCGACCTGGTGCAGTTCGGCGACCTCGGCGATACCGGCGTTGCCGGGTGCGCAGTGCAGCGCGGTGACGTCGGGGTCGAGGGACAGGGAACGGCACAGGGCGTGTTCGCGGGCGCCGCCGCCGATGACAAGGACCTTCACGGGGTGAAGCCTAATGGGAACGGGCCGGTGCGGTTTGTGCGGGCTTCCGAAGGGGCGGGGCGAGGAGGCTTGTGGGTTCCTCCAGTGCGGGGCCCGGACAGCGCGGTCCGCACCCCCGCCTACTCGTGCGGGATCTCCTCGACCACCGACGCCCCCAGCTCCCGTACCAGCAGTTCCTTGCCGGAGAGGGCCGACTCGTCGA
>NZ_RAIF01000020.1:64834-65199 GCF_003671715.1 Streptomyces sp. E2N166
GGCCGTGGGCGAGGGTGCCGACGGGCGCTGGGTGGCGGGCGCACCGCCTCCGTAGCCACCACCACCGCCGTAACCGCCACCACCGGCACCACCGGCACCACCGGCACCGGACCCACCGGTACCGGATCCGCCGTAGCCACCCGAGGGACCGGCGGGCGGCGGAGACGCCGAGCCGCCGGACGGGTCGACGACCGCCTCGATCTTCCACTGCACGTTGAACTGCTCGGCCAGGGCCTGCCGCAGCACGTCCTCGCTGCCGCTGCTCATGAAGTTGTCGCGAGCACCGGCGTTGACGAAGCCGATCTGGAGGGATGTGCCGTCGAAGCCGGTCACCTGGGCGTTCTGGCTGAGCAGGATCCAGGTGA
>NZ_RAIF01000020.1:65677-75165 GCF_003671715.1 Streptomyces sp. E2N166
GGTGGTGTCGCGGCCGCCGCCCGGCGGAACCGGAGCGGCGGCGGCCGCGACACCACCGGTGCCGGTACCGCCGGCACCGGCATGCGCCTCGGGCCCGGGCACGTATCCCATGGCGGGCACCCCTGCGCCCGCGCCCGCGGAGAACTGCGCGCCGCGTTCGATCCGGTCCAGGCGCGCCATCACCGAACGCTCGTCGCCGTACGCGGCGGGCAGCAGCACGCGCGCGCAGATCAGCTCCAGCTGGAGGCGGGGCGCGTGGGCCCCGCGCATCTCGGTGAGCCCCTCGTTGACGATGTCGGCGGCACGGCTCAGTTCGGCGGCACCGAAGGAGCTCGCCTGGGACTGCATCCGTTCGACGACGTCGGCCGGGGCGTCGATGAGCCCCTTCTCCGCCGCGTCGGGCACGGCGGCGAGAATCACCAGGTCGCGGAGGCGCTCCAGCAGATCGGTGACGAAGCGCCGCGGGTCGTTGCCGCCTTCGATCACCCGGTCCACGACCTCGAAGGCGGCCGAGCCGTCCCCCGTGACGAACGCCTCGACGACGGAGTCGAGCAGCGAGCCGTCCGTGTAGCCGAGCAGGGCGGTCGTCATGTCGTACGTCACACCGTCGGCGCCGGCGCCCGCGAGCAGCTGGTCCATGACGGACATGGAGTCCCGGACGGATCCCCCGCCGGCCCGCACCACCAGCGGCAGCACGCCGTCCTCGACCGGGATCTCCTCCCTGCCGCACACCTCGCCGAGGTAGTCGCGCAGGGTGCCGGGCGGCACGAGGCGGAAGGGGTAGTGATGGGTCCGCGACCGGATGGTCCCGATGACCTTCTCGGGCTCGGTGGTCGCGAAGATGAACTTGAGATGCTCCGGGGGTTCCTCGACGACCTTCAGCAGGGCGTTGAAGCCCTGCGGGGAGACCATGTGGGCCTCGTCGATGATGTAGATCTTGTACCGGCTGGAGGCGGGCCCGAAGAACGCCTTCTCCCGCAGGTCACGGGCGTCGTCCACGCCTCCGTGCGAGGCGGCGTCGATCTCGATGACGTCGATGGAACCCGGCCCGTTGCGCGCCAGGTCGCGGCACGACTGGCACTCGCCGCACGGGGTCGGCGTGGGGCCCTGCTCGCAGTTCAGGCAGCGGGCCAGGATCCGGGCGCTGGTCGTCTTGCCGCAGCCGCGCGGACCGCTGAACAGGTACGCGTGATTGACCCGGTTGTTCCGCAGCGCCTGCTGCAGCGGGTCGGTGACATGCCCCTGCCCGATGACCTCGGCGAAGGACTCCGGGCGGTAACGGCGGTAGAGCGCGAGAGACGACACGCATACGAGGTTATAGGCGCCCACCGACAACCGGACCGCCCCGGGAAACCGGACCCGTCCCGTGAACGCAGGCGCCCCCCACGCACCCGCCAGAGCCGACCTACCCTTGCTGCCTTCCGGCCCTGGGGGAGTTCAGTCAGATAGCGCCGCGTGAGGGGCTGAGCCACACGTTACCCGATGTGGGGCCCTCAGAACGAGTTCGCAAGCACTCTCCGACGTCATGTAATGTTCTCTGCGGAGGATTCGCCTAGAGGCCTAGGGCGCACGCTTGGAAAGCGTGTTGGGGGCAACCCCTCACGAGTTCGAATCTCGTATCCTCCGCCAGTGCCTCACCGGGCACGAAGTCGAAGGGCCCCACCGCTTGCGGTGGGGCCCTTCGACGTGAGTGGGCCCTGCGATCTGATCCGCACCCTCGGCCTCGGCCTTCGCCGCGCGCTTCAGGACCTGCCGCTGGATCCGGGCGCCGAACTGGGCGAGGAGGGCCGGCAGCCGGGTCGGTGAGGCGGCCATCGTGACCGGCACGGTCAGCGCGACGGCCAGGGCCACGCCCTGGAGGGCGCCGAGGCCCAGGGCGACCGCGGGGCGTCTTACTCCTCGCATCGTCCTGCTCTTCGCCCGACCGTCACCGCTCGATCCGGATCCGCCTCGTCTCGCTCACCTGGTCGATCTCCGAAACCCGGACCGTCGTCTTCATCGTCCAGGTGCCGGGGAGGGGGAGGGTGAGGGAATTGGCGCTCCAGTAGCCGCCCCGGTCGACGAGTTCCGCGTCGATCGGGCCGACGCCCCGGTCGGGGAGGGTGAAGGAGAGGCGCAGTTCGGGTATGGCGGCCAGGCTGCCGTCGGGGCCGAAGACGACGGCCTGCACGGCGTTGTCGCCGGTGCGGCCGGGGTCCAGGGTGATCTGGACGGTGCCCCGGCCGGAGGCGCCGACGTCGAAGGGCATCGTGGTGACGGACGCGGGCAGCACCCCGCCCGCCGGTACGGCCCGTGCCGCCTCGTCCGCCGCCCGGCCCGGCACCGTGCTGGTGAGCACGGTCGTGACCACCAGGACGACGGCCGCGACGACGGCCTCGACCAGAACGGACCGACGCAGCCCGCGCCGCCGGGCGTCCTCGACGGCGGACGGCTGCGACTCGGACACCCCCCGCTCCGACGGCTCCCGCTCGGACGACCCAGGATCCGATGTCCCCGGCTCGGACGACCCAGGATCCGACGACTCCGGCTCGGACGACCCACGCTCGGGCGCCCCCGGCTCGGACCCCTCCGACGCCCGCGCCGGAGGCCCGCCCACCGGCTCCGGCACCCGCTCACGTACGCGCTCGCGTACGGCCGTCTCCGCGTCCACCGCGCTCACAGAGCCCGCCACACCCACCGCACCGGTCGTCACGGTGGCCCCGCTGGCCCCGGCAGCCCCGGCAGCACCCACCGCACCGGTTGCCCCGGTCGTACCGGCGGCACCGGCCGCACCGGCCGCCCCCACCGACACCCACGCGCCCGTCCACCGCCGAGAGACCGCCGCCGCGGCCAGCACCACGGCCACCCCCGCCAGTTTGGCGAGCAGCAGCCTGCCGTACGTCGTCTCCGTGAGCGCCGGCCAGGAGCCGAGGCCGCGCCAGGACTGGTAGACGCCGGTGACGACCAGGACGGTCACGGAGGCGAAGGCGGTCCGGGAGAAGCGGGCGACCGTCGCCGCGTCCGCGGACGAACGCAGGGTGACGAGCAGGGCGACGAGGCCGCCGAACCAGACCGCCGTGGCGAGCAGGTGCAGCACGGACGACGTCATCGCCACCGGCACCTGGATCCCCGCGGAGGCGTGCTCGGCGGCGGCCCAGGTCAGGGCCAGGCCGACGGCCAGCGCGGCGCCCGCCGCGGCGGCGAGCGGGGCGCGCTCCCGGTACCGGTCCCCGCGGGCCATCCGGACGAGGAAGAGCCCGGCCGGCACGAGCAGCACCAGCCTGACCAGCAGCAGCGCGCCGGGCCGGGTCGTGAGGGTGCCGCCGAGCGCGTCGGCGTCGAGGGCCGCCGAGGGCCCCCTGCCCGCCTCGTACGGGGCGCGCAGCACCAGCAGGGCGACGGTCGAACCCAGCAGGGTCCACCAGCCCGCCACCAGTGGCCGGCGCAGCGGGGCGGGGTCCGGCGGGCGGCACAGGGCGACGAAGGCGGCCGTGCCGATGAGCAGGGCCGCGGCGAGGTAGGCGAGGTAGCGGGCGATCTTGTGGAGGGCGTCGGTCAGCGGGTCCTCGATGGGGCCGGGGTCCACGGACGCGGTCGCCACGGAGGGCTTGCCGACCGAGAAGGTGAAGGCGCCGGAGACGGGGTGGCTGTCGGCGGACACCACCCGCCAGGCCACGGTGTACGTGCCCTCGCCGAGCCGGCCCGTCAGCGCCACGCGCGCCGTGTCGGAACGGCCGTCCGCGTGCCCGGCCTCCCCCGTGCGCACCCGGTGCCCGCCGGGGTCGAGGACGCGGAAGGAGTCGTCGCGCAGGCCGACGGACTCGGTGAAGGTCAGGGTGACGTGGCGGGGGGCGCGCTGGAGGACGCTGCCGTCCTCGGGGTCGGTGGAGCGGAGGGCGGCGTGGGCGGACGCCGGTCCCGCGCCGCCGAGGACGAGCAGGACCAGCAGGGTGCCCAGCAGCACCGGTCCCCGAAGTCTCCGGCCGCCCCGGGCTCCAGCGCGCGTACCGCCACCACACCTCACGTCGCATCTCCGTCGTCGGGGCCCACTGCCTCGGGGATACGTACGGACGCGGGCGCCGCCCCGCTCACCGGAGACTCACCGGATGCCGGGCAGGGCACTCACCACGACGGGCGTGCCGTCACGCCGCCGTCCACCACGAGGTCGTGGCCGGTGACCCAGGACGCCAGCCGTGACGCGAGGAACACGCACGCGTCGCCCACGTCCTCCGGGCGCCCCAGCCGTCCCGTGGGCGCCGCCTCCCGCCACCGCCGTACGCCGTCCGGCCAGGCCGCCGCGAGCCCGTCCCGGTCGACGAGGCCGGGCGACACGGTGTTGACCCTGACTCCCCACGGGCCGTACTCCAGCGCGGCGGAACGGGCGTGCATCACGACCGCCGCCTTGGAGGCGCTGTAGTGCGCGTGGGCGGGTGCGGGGGCGTTCGCCTCGATCGAGGCGATGTGGGTGACCGTGCCGCCGTCGTCCTGGGTCCGCATGATCCCGGCGGCGGCCTGCGTGCACGCGAAGACACTGGTGAGGTTGGTGTCCACCACCGCCCGCCACTCGGCGGCCGTCATGCCGGCCAGCTCCCGCAGCGGCTGCACGCCCGCGTTGTTGACCAGCGCCGTCAGCCGTCCCCCGCCCCAGTCGGCGGCCTCGTCGACCAGGCGCCGGCAGGCGTCCTCGTCGGTGAGGCCGGCCCGCAGTACCACCGCCCGGCCGCCGCGCTCCCTGATCCGCGCCGCCACGTCCCGAGCCGCCTCGACCGCCGTACGGCAGCGCACCGCGACCGCCGCGCCCTCCTCGGCGAACCGCAGCGCGATCCCCCGTCCGATGCCGCCGCCCGCGCCCGTCACGAGCGCCACCTGGCCGTCGAGCAGCTTCATGGGCGGCACAGTTCCACGATCCGCTCGGCCGCCGCCGGATAGCGCGCCGTGAGGACGGCCGCGTCGCCGTGCTCGTAGTCCCCGTAGGTGAATCCGGGCGCCATCGTGCACCCGAAGAACGACCACGCGCCGCCCGTCGCCACCCGGCCGCCCATCCAGGTCCCGGCGGGAACGGTGAGCTGCACGTGCTGCCCGCCCAGCACGTCCGGACCCAGCACGGCCGTACGCGCGCCGCCGTCCGGGCCGAGGAGCAGCAGTTCCAGCGGATCGCCGAGGTAGAAGTGCCAGACCTCGTCGGCGGGCAGGCGGTGCAGGGCGGAGAAGTCACCCGGTCGGGCGGTCAGCAGGGCGACGATGGCCGATCCCGCCGGGCGTCCGTCCGGGCGCTCGGGCCCGGCCCAGGTGCGCCGGAACAGACCGCCCTCACGGGGGATGGGCTCCAGCCCGTAGTGCGCGATCAGGTCCTCGGCGGTCGGCGGGGAGGTCACCCGCCGAACGCTACCTCCCTGCTGAGGAAAGCGAGTTGCGCCTTCTTCTCCGGCAGGTACACGTCCGGCAGGTCGATCTCCGGCAGCACGACCGCCGGTCCGGCGGTGAAGCCCTGCTTGAGGAAGCGGGCGATCGCCTTCTCGTTGCCGACGTCCGGGTCGACCACGATCCGCTTCCGGTCCAGGCCCAGCAGGACGTACGTCATGAGGGCCGCCGCCAGCGCGGCTGTCCAGCCGGGCCGCGCGCCCTCGCTCCCGGCGGGCGCCAGCAGCAGGTGGACGCCGATGTCGCCGGGTTCGACGTCGTAGCACTCGCTCACCCGGTCGGCCTCGGGGTCGTAGGTCTGGAGCAGCGCGACCGGCTCGCCGTCCGTGACCACCAGGAAAGCGTGGTGGGTGTCGAGCGTGTCCATGTGGGCGTAGACGCCTGCGACCTGGTCCCGCGTCAGGCCGGTCATGCCCCAGAAGACGGCCCGCTCCTCGCTCACCCAGCGGTGGATGACGCCGGCGTCCGCGGCGGCGTCGAGCGGGAGGACGCGCACGGTGCCGAAGCCGTCGAGTTCCTGCTCGTGGACGGCCGCGCGGGAGGCGTACGGGGACGTGTGCTGCTCAGACATCGGTCTCCTTGGTGAGCCGGTCGAAGTCGGTTACCACCGGAACGAGTTCACCGTCGAGCCACAGGGCCCGCTGGTCCAGGTGGTGCGGCGAGCCGGGGACGCCGGAGGCGCCGAGGGGCACCACCCAGCGGCTGTCCTGCCGGTCGGCCAGGTCCCAGACGTACCGGGCGGCGGGACCGCGTGCGGCACGGTCGGTGAGGCCGGGAACGGCGGAGGTGCACAGCACGCAGTCGTGGTCTCCGGAGAGCCGGGGCCCGTCGGCGCCGGAGGGGTCCGGCAGCGCCTGCCAGGCGGCGAGGCGGTGGGTGTCGCCCCAGGTGCCGGCCGGCGGATCGGCGGCCACCTCCTCCAGCGCCGCGCGGACCGCCCCGGCACGGTCGATGCCGTACAGGTCCTCGGCGCGCAGCAGGTGTTCGAGGGCGTAGCCGACGCGCGGCACGAGCGCGAGCCACGGCAGCAGCACCTCGGGGTACGCGGGCGCCACGGACGCCGGGGCGAGGACCGGGTGCGCCGCCAACCGCCGTACGACCGCCCCGCGCACGGCCGCGTACGCCGCCGCGTCGGTGCTGTCGGCGTCCATGCGCCGGTCCCAGGACAGGAGCCGGTCGCGAAGGGCGGCGGCCCCGGGGGTCAGGTCGTCCAGGGCCGTCAGACGGTCCAGTAGGGGGCCGGCCGAGGCGAGGAGGGTGTCCGTGTGGATCGCGGACATGTCGGCGGCCGACCAGCGCTTCTTCCCGGCGAGCAGGGCGGTGATGCGGTCGGCGCGGTGCGGCGGGGCGAACTCGACGCCCAGCGGTGCGGCCGGTCCGCGCTGGTTGGCCATCACGGCGACGCCGTCGGTGAGGCCGGCGCGGGGCGTGGTGTGCCGGCCGGTCCACTCGTGGCCGGGTTCCCAGGCCGGCACCGGACGCAGGCCGTTGGCGGCGGACCGCAGCGGCACCCGCCCCGCGACCCGGTGCAGCAGCCCGCCCTCGGTGTCGGCGGCCTGCACGACGTTGACCGGCTCGGCCCACGCGTCCAGGGCGCGGTCCACGTCGGCGACCCGGCGGGCCCGCAGCAGCGGCAGCAGGGCGCAGAAGCCGAGGTCGGCGGTGACGCGGGGCGGGTAGCGCAGGCTGAGGGCGGTGGGGGTGCCGTCGTCGAGTCCCTCGGGTCCGCCGGCGATCACCGGCCCCCGGTCGGTCTCGATGACCTCGACCTCGACGGTCTCCTCCCCCGCCTGCCCCTCTTCGCCCTCCTGCCCCTCCTCACCCTTCTGCCACGCGACCCGGATGGTCTCCGTGTGCCGGGCGGCGCGGTGCCAGGTGCCGTCGGGTCCGAGGGCCTCGACGCCGGCGCCGGTGCGGCGCAGGCGCTCGCGGTACAGGTCCTGGTAGTCGGCCATGGCGTTGGTGATGGCCCAGGCGACCGTGCCGGTGTGGCCGAAGTGGGCGATGCCGGGGACGCCGGGAACGGCAAGGCCGACGACGTCGAACTCCGGGCAGGACAGGTGGATCTGCTGGTAGACGCCGGGGTCCTCGATGAAGCGGTGCGGGTCACCCGCGATGACCGCGTGCCCGGTGGTGGTCCGCTCACCGCTCACCAGCCAGCCGTTGCTGCCGGCGGTGCCGGGTCCGTCGGCGGCGAAGAGGGCGGCCGCGTCCGGGCCGAGGTGCGCGGTGATGTGCTCTCGCCAGAGCTTGGCGGGGAAGCCCGCGAAGAGGATGTGCGTGGCGAGCCAGACGCCGAGCGGGGTCCAGGGCTCCCAGCGGCCGGGGGCGAGACCGGTGCGCGCGAACTCGGGAGCGGCGGAACGATTTTCGGCCAGCCCCTCGTTCACGCCGTCGACGTACGCCCGCACCCAGGCGGCCGTCTCCGGGTCCTTCTCCTCCAGGGCGGTGAAGCAGCGGCGGGCGGTGTCCGCGAGCCGGGCCCGCCGGGCGAGCCGGTCCCAGGACAGGGCTCCGGGCCCGAGGAAGGACGCGGAGGTGCCCTGCGCGCGGTGCCGCTCGACCTCCAGCTGCCAGGCCCGGTCGCGGGCGGTCACCCGGCCCTGGGCGCGGGCGAGTTCGCCCACGTCGTCCGCGCGCAGGTGCGGGATCCCCCAGGCGTCGCGGTATGTCTCGGCGCTCACCCCTGTGCCCCCACTTTCCTTTAGGTTAGGCTCACCTAAGTCTTACGTCGTGGCCGAATAGTACGTGAAGGGTGAAGAAACGATGGGGCAGGGGCGGGGTTGGGAGGGCGCGGTCCTCAAGCTGATGCGTGCGAAGGACTTCGAGTTCACGGTGACGGACGCGGAGGACGTGACGCCGGACTTCCGGAGGCTGCGTCTGAGTGACGGCGGCATGCTGGCCGCGACCGGCGTCCACCCCACGATGTGGGTGCGGCTGTGGTTCGACAACGCGGGCAAGCCGCACCAGCGGGCGTACACGCTGGTCGACCCGGACCCGGCGGCCGGCACCTTCGGCATGGAGTTCGCCCTGCACGAGGGGTGCGCGAGCGACTGGGCCAGGGCGGCGAAGCCCGGCGACACCATCGAGGCGACGGTCCAGGGCACCGGCTTCGAGGTCCCCGAGCCGGTGCCCTCCCGCGTCTTCGCGGTCGCGGACCCGGCGTCCCTGCCCGCCCTCAACTCCCTCCTCGACGCGCTGGGACCGGTCCCCGCGACGATCTGGTTCGAGGACGGCGGCTCCGGCACGGACGGCCTGCCCTTCCGCACCGACCCCGACCGCCACGAGGTCCGCACGGTCCCGCGCCGCGACGCGGGCGCCCACCTGGTCACGCAGGTGAAGGAGGCACTGCCGGAGCTGCTGCGGTCGACGCCCGAGCCGTTCGTCTGGATCGCCTGCGACACGGCGACGACCCGGGCGCTGGCCTCGTACACCCGCAAGGAGCTGGGGCTGCCCAAGCAGCGGGTGAACGCGCTGGGGTACTGGCGCGCGACCTGAGCCCGCACGCGCGATCATCGTGCGCATGGACGTCACACTTCACCTCGCCCAGGACCCCGAGGCCGACGAGCTCCTCGGCCGCAGCCCGCTCGCCGCGCTGGTCGGCATGCTGCTCGACCAGCAAGTCCCCATGGAGTGGGCGTTCAAGGGCCCGTCGACCATCGCGCGGCGCATGGGCGCGGAGGACCTGGACGCGCACGACATCGCGGCCCACGACCCCGAGGCGTTCGCCGCCCTGCTCTCCGACAAGCCGGCCGTGCACCGCTACCCCGGCTCGATGGCGGGCCGCGTCCAGCAGCTGTGCCGGTACCTCGTCGAGACCTACGACGGTGACGCGGAGGCCGTCTGGCGGGGCGTCTCCACCGGCAAGGAGCTGCTGAAGCGGCTCCAGGACCTGCCCGGCTTCGGCAAGCAGAAGGCCCAGATCTTCCTCGCCCTGCTCGGCAAGCAGCTCGGCGTCCAGCCGGAGGGCTGGCGCGAGGCCGCCGGCGCCTACGGCGAACCCGGCGCCTTCCGCTCCGTCGCCGACATCACCGGCCCGGAGTCCCTGACGAAGGTCCGCGCCCACAAGCAGGAGATGAAGGCGGCGG
>NZ_RAIF01000020.1:75175-76219 GCF_003671715.1 Streptomyces sp. E2N166
CCCCCGGCCCACACCGGCGCCGGGCGCCCCTCGAAACACCCAGGCCAACCCCACGTCAGCCCACTGGCCCGCCCCAACTGGCGCCCCCACCACCCCCGCTCCCAGCATGGAGCATGACCGAGCCACCCAGCGGCACCCCTGGAGGGCAGCCGTACGACGACCGCGGGATCCACGCCCGCACGGGCCACGGCACGCACTCCCCGAAAGCCGGACGGCACGAGCCCGGGCCCGAACCCGAACCCGCCTTCGAGGGGCCACTGCACTCGCTGTCCCGCGCCGCATGGCGGACCGTGCTGCTCACCGGGATCGCCTCACTCGTCCTGGGTGTGCTGGTCCTGGCCTGGCCGGGCGCGTCGCTGCGCGCCGCCGGTGTGCTCTTCGGCCTCTATCTCGTCATCAGCGGCGTCCTCCAACTGGCCGCCGCCTTCGGCACCCACCGGACGACCTCGCTGCGGGTCCTCGCCTTCATCAGCGGCGCCGTGTCGATCCTGCTGGGCCTGTTCTGCTTCCGCGGCCCCCTGCAGTCGGTACTGCTGCTCGCGCTGTGGATCGGCATCGGCTGGCTCTTCCGCGGCGTCACGCAGATCCTGGCCGCCGTCCACGACCCGGCGATGCCCGCGCGCGGCTGGCACGTCTTCCTCGGCGCCGTCACGGTCGTCGCCGGCATCGTGCTGATCGACTCGCCGGTGGAGTCGGCGGCCGTCCTCATGCTGTTCGGCGGCTGGTGGCTGGTAGCCGTCGGCGTGGTCGAGATCGTCACGTCCGTACGCCTGCGTGGGCGCGCCCGCCAGGTCCCGCACGCCCTGTGAACCGCCCCTACGCCGGGCGGGCGGTTCTCGCCCGGGCACGGTGGGCGGCGTACGCCCAGCGGGGACACGACCTGACGTGAGCCCCGCACCGCACGCCGCTGCCGACGCCCGCGCCACGCGCGCCGGACATACGGCGCGTGCGGGGCGCGCGGCGCGTGCGCGGCGCGCGGGACGGGCGGCGCGCACCGGTCGCCGCCGCGCCTGTCTGCGGGCCCTGGTCCTGCTGCTCGTCCTG
>NZ_RAIF01000020.1:76369-80044 GCF_003671715.1 Streptomyces sp. E2N166
CCGCCGGTGAGTACGACCACCTCGACACCGCCCTGCGCGCACCCTCCCGCACCGGCCGGCGCACCGTCGTGGCCCTGTCCAGCCCGCCGCTCCCGGCGCCCGGCCGCCGCGTCTCCACGCCCCGGACCCTCGCACCACCCGTTCCGACCGGGCCGCCGCCCTCCCCGCGCGCCCCGCGCTCCGTGGTCCTGCGCTGCTGACAGGACCGGACCGGCGCCGGCCACACCGGCCGCCGGCCCTCCGCAGGACCGCGCAACGCGAGAGGCGACACGCGACACGCGGAACGCGACCCCCCGAACACGGAACGAGGAACCCGCCATGCTCAACGACCCCTACGCCGTCCTGCGCGCCCTCCTGCGCGCCGAGGCCGCCCGCCGCACCCCCAAGCCCGACACCGGCAGGCCGCAGGCCCCGAGCGAACCCCGGCCGCCCGCGCGGGAAGGGAGGCGTGACTGACGCGGCCGCCCGAGCGACGGAGGCGGGTCCGACACCGCCTCCGTCTCCGGCGCAGCGCGCTCACGGTCGCCCGCCACAGGCCGCCGTTCCCGTTTGCCCCCGTTTACGGCGTCATTTCCAGCGCCGCACTCCGGCGCCATGGCTGCGCCCGCAACGTCTTGGCCGGTAGGCTTTCCGTGTGATCTTCAAGCGCATCGGAAACGGCCGGCCGTACCCCGACCACGGCCGGGAGAGCACCCGGCAGTGGGCGGACGTCGCGCCGCGCCCGGTCCGCCTCGATCAGCTCGTGACGACCAAGGGCCAGCTCGACCTGGAGACGCTCCTCGCCGAGGACTCCACCTTCTACGGCGACCTCTTCGCGCACGTCGTGAAGTGGCAGGGCGACCTGTATCTGGAGGACGGTCTGCACCGCGCGGTGCGCGCGGCGCTCCAGCAGCGCCAGGTGCTGCACGCGCGGGTCCTCGAACTCGACTGACCGGGACCCACGCCCCCTCGCGCCCCCTCGCACCCACCCGCGACGGCCCCTTCGACGCTTCGGCTTGACCCTTTCGGGTTGCATTGCGCCGAACCGCGGAACACCGACTGATCATCTAATAGGCATCGCCGCCCGAGCGCACTACGCTGCGCCCATGAGCATGCTCACTCCCCCTGGTATGGGCGGCCAGTACAAGATCACGGGGGACAAGTACCCGCGGATGCGACCGGCCCGACGACGCGGCCGGCTCGCGGTCGTCGCCGTCGCCTGCGTCACCGTGCTCGGAGTGCTCGGCTGGGGCACGCTCCAGCTCATCGACGTCTTCACCGGCGGCGACAAGGCCTCCGCGGCCGGTGCCGGGACGGACTGCGTGACCACGGCCGCGAAGGCGAGCGCCTCGCCCGCCGCCGTGGCCCTGCCGAAGCCGGCCCAGGTCACCGTCAACGTGCTCAACGCGACGACCCGCAGCGGCCTCGCGCAGAAGACCGCCGACGAACTGAAGAAGCGCGGCTTCCGCGTCGGCGACGTGAGCAACGCGCCCAAGAAGTACGACAAGAAGGTGCAGGGCACCGGCCTCCTGCTCGGCCCGGCCGCCTCCCCGAAGACCTCGCTCCCCGTGCTCGGCACCCAGCTCCCCGGCGCCGAACGCCGTACCGACGCGGCCCGCAAAGGCGCCGCCGTCGACCTGATCATCGGCGACGGCTTCAAGGGCCTCGCGAAGCGGGCGGACGCCGACGCGGCGCTGGCCGAGCTGGCGGCGCCGCAGCCGGCGTCCGCCGCGGAGAAGAAGAGCTGCTGAGCAGCCGTACAGGGGCGGGACGGCCCCGGAGCGTGCGCGTGCGCTACTCGGCGGCCCCGTACATCCGGTCACCCGCGTCGCCGAGGCCCGGCACGATGTAGCCCTGCTCGTTGAGACGCTCGTCGACCGAGGCCGTCACGACCGTCACCGGGGTGCCGGCCAGCTCGCGCTCCATGAGTTCCACGCCCTCGGGGGCGGCGAGCAGCACCACGGCCGTCACGTCGTCGGCGCCGCGCTTGATCAGCTCCTGGATCGACGCGACCAGGGTGCCGCCGGTGGCCAGCATCGGGTCCAGGACGTACACCTGACGCCCGGAGAGGTCCTCCGGCATGCGGGTCGCGTACGTGGAGGCCTGCAGCGTCTCCTCGTTGCGGATCATGCCGAGGAAGCCCACCTCGGCGGTCGGCAGCAGCCGGACCATGCCGTCGAGCATGCCGAGGCCGGCCCGCAGGATCGGCACCACCAGGGGGCGCGGGTGGGAGAGCTTGACGCCGGTGGTCGGGCAGACCGGCGTGTGGATGTCGACCTGTTCGGTGCGCACGTCGCGCGTGGCCTCGTAGGCGAGCAGGGTGACCAGCTCGTCGGCGAGACGGCGGAAGGTCGCGGAGTCGGTGCGCTGGTCGCGCAGCGTGGTGAGCTTGTGGGCGACCAGGGGGTGGTCGACGACGTGGAGACGCATGTCCTCCACAGTAACCGGGCCCCGTGGGGCCGGCGTCCCCCCGGCGGGCAGGGCCCGGGCCATGGCGCCACCCGTCCACCGGCGTCAAACCGCCCGGCCGGGGGAAGGTGGGAGGGACCGACGCTGGGTGGTGAGACTGTGCCTGACCGGGACTTCTACGACACGCCGTCCCCCGGCAAGGAGCCGGGGGCCGGGCGCGGGGCGGAGCGGAGCACGGAGCTGGACAGGGAGGCCGAGCGCCGTCGGCGCCGGGCCCAGTTCCTGCGCGACCTGGCGGAGGCCAGGGAACTGCGGGACCGCGTCCAGCCGCGCCGCGCCAAGGCCGCCCGGCTGCGCCACGCGATGCGCATGCGCACCTTCCGCTGGTGACGTCCCGACCGGTCCGGGGAAGATCGCGCGCCGCGCCGACGTTACGCGACGGGCGTACGCGGGTGCCGCGAGAATCCGCGTACGATCCGCACATGGCTGCGACAAGTGCGCTGACGGGTGGCTGCCCGGGTAGGTACTCCCGGGACCCTGGCCGACACCGCTGAACCCGAAACCGCCGGACACAGGGCGCCGAAGACGTCCCCTGAAGGCCTTGTTTCTGCCACGATTCCGAGTGGGTGGGGCTCGGAGCACCGCTCCCCCGCCCGCAGCCTCCGCCGGGGGGATCCCCAACCGGCACGCCTATGACCAGTGGGAGAGTCACGGTGTACTTCGCCGCACTGCTCGCGCGCACCGAAGACGGGTGGGAAGCGAGCGACACAGAGCTCGACGATGTGGAGACCCTGTCCGATCTGGCCGACCTGGCCCGGGAAGCCTCTCCCGACGAGGACACGGTGCTCGTGCTGATCGAGCAGGAGGACGCGTGGTTCGGAGTCGTCCGGGTGGACGGCGAGGAGGATCCCCGTATCTATGTCTCGGACGCCGCCGCCGCCGCCCGCAGCAGCTACGGCGAGATCCTGCTCACCGACGAGTTGCTCGGCCGGAACCCCGGGGACGACGGCGACGACCTCGACGCCCTCGACCTCGACGGCACGGAGGACGGTGAATCCGACGCCGGGGACGACGAGGACGACGAGGAGGGCGGCGCCGGCGACACGGCCGCCGGTACGGGTGAGACCGTGCCGCACGGCCCGGTCGGTGACGCCGAGGTCCTCGACGACCTGGGCGTGAGCGAGAAGGAACTGCGCTCGATGTCCGGGGACGCGGTCGGCGAGATCGCCGAGGCCCTGGGCGTCTCCGAAGTGCTGGAGGCCGTCCGCTGACCGTGCCGACCGAACA
>NZ_RAIF01000020.1:80589-86546 GCF_003671715.1 Streptomyces sp. E2N166
CGCCCGCCTGCTCACGGACTTCTTCCGCGACCGCTGACCGCCGTCGGCCGGGGCCCCGCGGGCTCCGGATACCGATTTCAAACCATGCCGCACTGTGCTGTAAGGTCTCTCTCGGTAGCGTGTCCGAGCGGCCGAAGGAGCTCGCCTCGAAAGCGAGTGTGGCGCAAGTCACCGAGGGTTCAAATCCCTCCGCTACCGCTCTTGAAGGGCCCCGTCGAAAGACGGGGCCCTTCGTGCGATCATGACCGATCGAAGGCGTGCTCGAAGGGACAGGGGAGGCCGCAGTGGCGGTGAATGCGAAGAAGGTCGCCGTCTACGTGCTCGTGGTCTTCGCGCTCTACGTGATCATCACGGATCCGGCGAAGGCCGCCGACTACGTCCAGATAGGTTTCCAGGGCATCTCCGACGCGGCGAGCGCCGTCGGCGACTTCATGACCTGGGCCGCCAACGGAGGAAAGTGATGATCCGCCACCTGGTGCTGTTCAAGCTGAACGAGGGCGTGCGGCGCGACGACCCGCGCGTCGTGGAGGGCGTCGAGGCCTTCCGCGCGCTCGGCGGGCTCATCGAGGAGCTGCGCTTCTGGGAGTGCGCCTGGAACATCAGCGACCGGCCCATCGCCTACGACTTCGCCATCAACTCGGCCGTTGAGGACACCGACGCCCTCCGGCGCTACGTCGAGCACCCGGCGCACCAGGCGGGCGTCGCGCTGTGGCGGGAATTCGCCACCTGGGTGATCGCCGACTACGAGTTCTAGCCCGGCCACACCGCTCCGGCCCCGCACCCGTACGGTGCGGGGCCGCTTCGCGTTCACGTCCGCGTTCACTCAACACGACGTTATGCGGTGCTTGCACACAGTGCACATGTCTTGTGATGCTATGACCGCTTTTGACGGATGAGTTGACGGAAGAGTTGACGGATCACGAGGTGGAGTTGACCGTGCCGGCCAGTACTGCGCCTCAAGCACCGCCCGCACAGCCCGCGCCGCCCGCACAGGCTCAGGAGCCACCGGTACAGGCTCAGGAGCCGCCGGTACAGGCCCAGGAGCCGCCCACACAGGGACCGGCGCCGTCCGTGCAGGGCCAAGAGCCGACCGCTCGAGAGCCGGCGCCGCAGCGCAGCCGGGGTGCCGACACCCGGGCCCTGACCCAGGTGCTCTTCGGCGAGCTGAAGTGCCTCACGCCGGGGACACCGGAGCACGACCGGGTGCGCGCGGCGCTCATCGAGGCCAACCTCCCGCTGGTGCGCTACGCCGCCGCGCGCTTCCGCTCCCGCAACGAGCCGATGGAGGACGTCGTCCAGGTCGGCACCATCGGGCTCATCAACGCCATCGACCGGTTCGACCCGGAGCGCGGCGTGCAGTTCCCGACGTTCGCGATGCCGACCGTCGTCGGCGAGATCAAGCGGTACTTCCGGGACAACGTCCGCACGGTGCACGTACCGCGCCGGCTGCACGAGTTGTGGGTGCAGGTCAACAGCGCGACCGAGGACCTGACGACCGCCTTCGGGCGCTCCCCGACGACCGCCGAGATCGCCGAGCGGCTGCGCATCACCGAGGAGGAGGTGCTGTCCTGCATCGAGGCGGGACGGTCGTACCACGCCACCTCGCTGGAGGCCGCCCAGGAGGGCGACGGCCTGCCCGGACTGCTCGACCGGCTCGGCTACGAGGACCCCGCCCTCGACGGGGTCGAGCACCGCGACCTGGTCCGGCATCTGCTCGTCCAGCTCCCGGAACGGGAACAGCGCATCCTGCTGCTGCGCTACTACAGCAACCTCACCCAGTCGCAGATCAGCGCCGAACTCGGCGTCTCCCAGATGCACGTCTCGCGGCTACTGGCGCGTAGTTTCCAGCGATTGAGGTCCTCGAACCGGATCGAAGCGTAGTCTCGCCACACGGTCTCCTCGCATATCGAATGCGCGTGCCAGGAGTCACCGGGGCGAGCGAATCGCTCACCAGGGCAGTTGCGGGCGGAATCGGGCCGATAGACCGTCAGACCGCCTTTTTCCAGGGGGAATTCGCGTCTCGGATGTCGACATGTCACTACAGCGCGTTGCCGACATGTGACATTCTGCCGGAGACGCGTTTGCCGGGGCTTCGGCTCCGGTATTCAGGTGGAGGCTGCGTTCCCGGCATGGGAGCGTTCGCCGTGACCGTCCCGCGACCCAAAGGGGGTGGCATGTCCGCAGACCAGGGCAGCTCGAAGGTGCTCGCGCTCGCGGAGAGCGAGACCGCGCCCGACACGATCGAGGCGCTCGGCCCCGTCGATGACGTCCAGGCCATCGAAGCCGTACCGACCCTCGACGCCGTGCCGGCCCAGACCCTTCCGGCCACGGAGGCCATCGACACCCGCACCCTGTCCCGCTCCCTGTTCCTGCGGCTCGCCGCCCTCGACGAGGACAGCCCGGAGCGTGCCTACGTCCGGGACACCCTGATCGAGCTCAATCTCCCGCTGGTGCGTTACGCCGCCGCGCGCTTCCGCTCCCGCAACGAGCCGATGGAGGACATCGTCCAGGTCGGCACCATCGGCCTGATCAAGGCGATCGACCGCTTCGACTGCGAACGGGGCGTGGAGTTCCCGACGTTCGCGATGCCGACGGTGGTCGGGGAGATCAAGCGGTTCTTCCGCGACACCTCGTGGTCGGTGCGCGTCCCGCGCCGCCTCCAGGAGCTGCGCCTGGCCCTGACGAAGGCCAGCGACGAGCTGTCCCAGAAGCTGGACCGCTCCCCGACGGTCGGCGAGCTGGCCGCCGTGCTGGGCGTCTCCGAGGAGGACGTCGTCGACGGCCTCGCGGTCGGCAACGCGTACACCGCCTCCTCGCTGGACTCCCCGGCCCCGGAGGACGACGGCGGCGAGGGGTCGCTCGCGGACCGTCTGGGCTACGAGGACACGGCGCTGGAGGGCGTGGAGTACCGCGAGTCCCTCAAGCCGCTGCTGGCCAAACTGCCGCCCCGGGAGCGGCGGATCATCATGCTGCGCTTCTTCGCCAACATGACCCAGTCGCAGATCGGCGAGGAGGTCGGCATCTCGCAGATGCACGTCTCCCGGCTGCTGACCCGGACCCTCTCGCAGCTGCGCGAGGGCCTCATCTCCGACTAGCGCGCGAGGGCCTCATCTCCGGCTAACGCGCGAGGCCCCGTCCGCGACCGGCCCCCTCAAGGCCGTTCACGACAGCCCGGCGACCGCCGCGGCACCTCGGGGTGCCGCGGCGGTCGCCGTCGTATCCGTCTGCGCGGTGCCGGTTCCGCTCCGGCGCCGGTCCTACTTCAGCGCCAGCCAGGCCACGGCCGCGACGATCACCACGGCGGCCACGATGCCGGCGATCAGGCCGATGCGGGGCCCGGAGGATGCGGCGGGGGCCGCCTGCCGGGACTGGGGGCCTTCGTCGACGAACGCGCGGAACATCTGGGTGCTGCCTGCGGGGTCGTTGTTGCCCTGGGGGCCCTGGTTGTTAGCCATGGGCCGAGACACTAGCGAATCCGTGGATGCGGCCCAAGTGCGGGGCTCCCCAGTCCCCTTGCCCCCGTCCACTGCCCGTCACCTGCACGTTTACTATCGCAATACTTGCCTTTGCCAACTTTTTATGGCGGGATGAGCCGTTTTTATTTGCCTGTAGCAACCAACCGAACCTATGGTTGCCCTAAGCAACGAAAACGGGAGGTGCGCATGGCCGAGAAGGCTCAGTACGAGGAGCTGATCCGCCAGTTCAGCGCCTTCGGCGCCGTGAAGCGGGAGATGGGACGGCTGCTGCCGGCCGACTGCCCCGGCGGATCCGCCGCCGTACTGACGCTGCTCGGCCGCCACGGGGACATGCGCATGAGCAAGCTCGCGGAGCTGCTCGCCGTGGACATGTCGGTGACCAGCCGCCACGTCGCCCACGTCGCCGAACGGGGCTGGATCGAGCGGTCCCCCGACCCCGCGGACAAGCGCTCGCGCATCCTGCGCCTGACGACCTCGGGGCAGGGCCGGCTCGACGAGATCGCCGACCGGACCAGCCAGATGCTCGCCCACCGGCTGAGCGACTGGTCCGACGACGAGGTCGGCCAGCTCACCCGGCTGATGGCCCGGCTCAGGGCCAGCTTCGACGACTGCCGGGCCCCCGCGGCCCGGCCACCCGCACCGTCCGGGGACGAACAGTCCACCCGTACACCCGCGATCACCACGTAAGTAAAGGAAGTCCATGGCAACGACCACACCAGCCGGTGTGCGGGCTCATGCCAAGCACGGGGGAGGCTCCAACGGAGACGCTCCGATGACGCACCGGCAGATCATGGAAGCGCTGTCCGGGCTGTTGCTCGGCATGTTCTGCGCCATCCTGTCCTCGACCATCGTCACCAACGCCCTGCCCGAGATCATCGGTGACCTCGGCGGCGGCCAGAGCGCCTACACCTGGGTCGTCACCGCCTCGCTGCTGACGATGACCGCCTCCACCCCCCTGTGGGGCAAGCTCGCGGACCTGGTCAGCAAGAAGGCCCTGGTCCAGATAGCCCTGATCGTCTTCGTCATCGGCTCCGTCGTCGCCGGTCTGGCGCAGAACCCCGGGATGCTGATCACCGCGCGCGGCATTCAGGGCCTGGGTGCCGGCGGTCTGGCCGCCCTGGCGCAGATCATCATGGCCGCGATGATCTCCCCGCGTGAGCGCGGTCGCTACTCCGGCTACCTCGGTGCCACGTTCGCCGTCGCCACCGTCGGCGGCCCGCTGCTCGGCGGCGTCATCACCGACACCAGCTGGCTCGGCTGGCGCTGGTGCCTCTACGTCGGCGTGCCCTTCGCGCTCCTGGCGCTGGTCGTGCTGCAGAAGACGCTGCACCTGCCCGTGGTCAAGCGGAAGGTCAAGGTCGACTGGGCCGGCGCCTTCTTCGTCACCGCGGCCGTCAGCCTGCTGCTCGTCTGGGTCACCTTCGCGGACGACAAGTACTCCTGGATGTCCTGGCAGACCGGTGCCATGGTCGGCGGCGCGGTCGTGCTGACGCTGCTCTTCCTCCTCGTCGAGTCGAAGGCCGACGAGCCGATCATCCCGCTGCGCCTGTTCAGGAACCGCACCATCACCCTGGCCTCGCTGGCCTCGCTGTTCGTCGGTATCGCGATGTTCGCGGGCACCGTCTACTTCAGCCAGTACTTCCAGCTGGCACGCGGTGAGTCCCCGACCATGTCGGGTGTCATGACCATCCCGATGATCGGCGGCCTGTTCGTCTCGTCCACGGTCTCCGGTCAGATCATCACCAAGACCGGCAGGTGGAAGGGCTGGCTGCTGGCCGGCGGCGTGCTGCTCACTGCGGGCCTGGGCCTGCTGAGCACCATGCGCTACGACACCGCCTACTGGCACATCGCGATCTTCATGGCGCTGATGGGCCTCGGCGTCGGCATGATGATGCAGAACCTGGTCCTGTGCACGCAGAACCAGGTGGCCCCGAGCGACCTGGGCGCGGCCTCCTCCGTCGTGACCTTCTTCCGGTCCCTCGGCGGCGCGGTGGGCGTGTCGGTGCTCGGCTCCGTGATGTCGTCCCGGATCAGCCACTACGCCTCCGACACCATCGGGCAGCTCAGCCCGCAGGAGCAGGCCGCGGCCGCCAAGGTCTCCGGCGGCGGCGCGATCCCCGACATGAGCCTGCTGCCCCCCGGCATCCGCGAATGGCTGGAGAGCGCCTACGGGCACGGCATCGCCGACATCTTCCTGTACGTCGCGCCGATCGCGCTGCTCGGCTTCCTGGTGACGCTGTTCATCAAGGAGGTCCCGCTGCGCACCTCGGGCGCCCTGGCCCAGGCGGCGGAGGCTTCCGCCGAGACCGCCTCGCCCGTGGCCCCGGCTCCGGCCGAGGCCACCCGGGTCGCCCCCGAGCCGGCTCCGGCCGGTGCGATGGCTGCCGCGTCGGCGGCTCCCTCGGCCACGTCGGCCACTTCGGCCACCTCGGCCACCTCGGTCGCCGAGCCGGTCTCCCGGCCCGAGGCCACGCAGCGGCT
>NZ_RAIF01000020.1:86688-90453 GCF_003671715.1 Streptomyces sp. E2N166
GAGCCGGTGAGCCGGGGGCGCACGTCTCCGGTGGCATCGCGGTCCGCGGCTTCGTCCGCGGCGCCGAGTCCGCCCCGGTCCGGCAGGCCGCGGTCACGCTGATCTCGCTGGGCGGCCGGCAGCTGGGCCGCTCGGTCGCCCAGGCCGACGGCTCCTACGTCCTCGACGCGCCGAGCGCGGGATCGTACGTCCTGATCGCCTCCGCCGACGGTTTCCAGCCGCAGGCGTCGACGATCGTCGTGAACGACGAGCCGGTCGCCTACGACATCCTGCTCAGCGGCACCAGCGGGCTGAGCGGCCTGGTCCGGGCCGTGGAGAGCGGGCTGCCGGTCAAGGACGCGATGGTGATCGTGACCGATGTGCGCGGGGACCTGCTGGCCTCCGCCGCCACCGGTGAGGCGGGCGAGTTCTCCTTCACCGAGCTGGTGCCGGGCACGGTGACCGTCGCGGTCAACGCCGCCGGCTACCGGCCGCGCGCCCTGCCGCTGGAGGTCGGTGGCACCGGCGTCACCCGCGTCGAGGTCGACCTCCAGGCCGGGGCGCAGGTCCAGGGCGTCGTGCGGGCGCCGCACGGTCCGCTGGCCGACGCCCGCGTCACGCTCGTCGACGCGGCGGGCAACGTGGTCGGCACGGCCACCACCGGTGCGGATGGGGCGTACGCCTTCACCGACCTGGACGCCGGTGAGTACACCGTCATCGCGACCGGCTACCCGCCGGTGGCGACGGCCCTGACGGTCGCCGGCCAGGGTGCCGACGGCCACGACATCGAGCTCGCCCACCCCGGCGAGTAGTCAGACCCCGGCCCGTGGTGGCGAGCGCGCTCTGAGCGGAGGTGCGCCCGCCCACCACGGGCCGGTTTCTTCACGACCGTCTTCACGACCTTCTGTACGACCTTCTGTACGACCTTCTGTACGACCACTTTCTGAGCTTTCGCAGGGAGAAAACGGGATGGGACTGACCGCGAGGATCCGAACGCGGGACGGATGGGCCGTGTCGCACGCGGTCGTCACGGTGACCGACATGACCGGCACGCAGGTGCTGCGCGCCGAGGCGGACGCCGAGGGCGCCGTGCGGGACAGCACCCCGCTGACGCCGGGGGCGTACACCGTCATCGTCACGGCCGTCGGCTACGCGCCCGCCGCGTCCAGCGCGATCGTCACCGCGAGCGGCCGGGCCGAGGCCGGCACCGTGACGCTGGCCCGCCAGGGCGGCACCGAGCTGCCGCCGCCGGGGCCGTGGACCGTCGACCCGGCGCACTCCAGCGTGGCCGCCGTCGCCCAGCACCTGGGCATCTCCAGCGTGCACGGCCGGTTCACGGAGTTCTCCGGCACCGTCGAGATCGCGCCGGACGACGTCACCAAGTCCCGGGTGGAGGCGGTGATCCGGGCGGCCTCCATCGACACCGGCAACGGCATGCGCGACACCCACCTGCGCTCCGCCGACTTCCTGGACACCGAGCGGTTCCCGGAGATCACCTACCGCTCCACCGGGGTGTCCCAGGCGGGCCCGGACCGCTGGACCGTCCACGGCGAGCTGGGCCTGCACGGCGTGAGCCGTCCGGTCGACCTGGACCTGGCCTACCTCGGCACCGGCGCCGACCCGTGGGGCGGCACCCGGGCGGCGTTCCGCGCCACGACGGAACTGCGCCGCGAGGACTTCGCCATGAACTACAACCAGGTGCTCCAGGCCGGCATCGCCGCCATCGGTACGACGCTCAGGGTCGAGCTGGACATCCAGGCGGTCCAGGGGGAGTCACTGCCGGCCGCGTGAGGCGCCGCCGGACGCCCGGGCCACCAGCTCGCCGCACAGGTCCCGGAGCTTGACGTTCCGGTGCTGCGAGGCCCGGCGCAGCCGCTCCAGTGCCCGGTGGGCGTCGATCCGCTCCCGGGCCATGAGCATGCCGACCGCCTGGTCGATGACGCTGCGGGAGAGCAGGGCGGTGCGCACATCCGCGGCCGACGCCCGCTGCCGCTCCAGCCGCAGGGCCTCGTTCACGACGTCCGCGGCCCGCTCCGCGAAGGTGCGGGCCGCTTCACGTCCGTCGGCCAGCGAATCGGGTTCCAGGCCGTAGAAGTTGAGTGCGGCGCCGGTCTCGCCCTCGACGGCCAGCGGCAGCGCCAGTACGCAGCGCACGCCGGTGGCCAGCGCGTACTTCGTGTACGCGGGCCAGCGCGTCTCCGTGGCCAGGTCGGGGGCGTACCGGGGGCTCTCCGTCTCGGCGGCGTCCACACAGGGGCCCGAGCCGTTCTCGTACTGCCGCAGGTCCAGGCCGCTGGGCAGACCGGAGCTGCCCGCCAGGGTCATCAGCCGGTCGGCACGGCGCACCGTCACCGAGCAGGCGACGGCGCCGGGCACCTGACCGACCGCGCGGTCGGTCAGGTCACGCAGCAGGGTGTCGAGACCCTGGCTGCGCGCCATCGCGTGGTCCAGCGTGTCGCGGATCTCCGAGGTCATGCCCGTACGGATATCCCGTCACCGCTCGCCCACGCCTCGTCCCCCCGCACCCGTGTTCGCGTCGACGATGCGGCGGGCGAGGTCGCGCAGTTTCACGTTCTCCCGCTGCGAGGCCTTCACCAGGGAGTCGAAGGCGCCGGCCGCGTCGATGTCCATCCGCTCCATGAGGATGCCGGTGGCCTGGCCGATCAGGTCCCGGGTGCGCATGGCCTCGGTGAGCTGCTCGCGCACGGTCGCCGAGTCCAGGGCGATGGAGACGTGCGCGGTGAACAGCCGGCCGATGCGAGTGGCGTCCTCGTCGAAGGCCTGCGGTTTGCGAGCGTAGGCCGTCAGCACGGTCAGGCGGCGCCGGTCGGCGCGCAGCCGCAGGGACAGGGCCGAGCGGAGGCCGATGGCGCAGAGGGCGTTCCCGCCGCCGTCGGCCTCGCTGTCGTCCGTCCGGACCACGGGCGTGGTCCACAGACGCTCCCAGTCGGGGTGCGGCTCACGGCCGCCGCCGTGCCGGGGCTCGGCCGTGAACCGTACGGACTCGTCCGTCCAGGCGAGGGTGCGCAGTCGGCCGCCGCGCTGGATCTCCGAGATGCCCGCGTGCTCAGCGCCGGGCAGCAGGCGCACCGCCAGCTCGACCGCGGCGTTCAGGGTGTCGTCCGGGGCGCCCGTGGCGTGCAGTTGCCGAGCCGCCGACGTCAGGACCTCGGCCAGCTCGAAGCCCACCGGAAAACGCGGCAAATCAGTAAATTCGGACGCAGCCACCACGAACCTCTTCGGCATGCGCGGCCAAACGGCCGTGCGCAGGAGAGCTCCGCAGCACATTCCCGACTGCGAGCACAGGACGAACAGCACTTTAGCTGCTTGGTTGCCTGCCGGTGACGCCCGGCCGAAGGAGCGGCGGCCACCTTCCCCGCCCCGTCGGCGGCGTGGTGGAATGGGGGCCGGGTCAGGAAGCGGCCTCGACCGGAAGCCGGCTGACGTCTGCCAGGTGAATGACGTGACCTTCCTCCCACAACCGTGCGAGCCGTGTGATCCGCCCGGCTACGCCGTACTCGCGCTGCCCCCCGAGATCGACTTCTGCAACGCCGCGGGGCTGCTGCCCCTGATCACGACCGCGGTGGACCACCACTCCGACGGCCTGCGCGTCCTCGTCCTGGACCTGACCGCGACCCGCTTCATGGACTCCCAGGGCGTCCGCCTCCTCGCCGAGGTACGCCGCCGCGTCCACCGGCACACCCGGCTGCGGGTGGTGGCCGCCCCGAAGGGCGTGCCGAGCCGCGTCCTGGAACTGTCCGGGCTGCGCCGTGACGTGCCGGTGTA
>NZ_RAIF01000020.1:90619-94077 GCF_003671715.1 Streptomyces sp. E2N166
CCCGGAGGACGCCCAGGAGGGCGGGCCGGGCGGCGACCCGGAGGGCGGGCCGGGCGGCGGGGCCGCGGCCTAGGCTGGCGGCATGGCACCGAACATCGCGACGAACACCCGTGTCTCCCTGGCCGAGCTGCTGGACTTCGTACGCCCCCGGCACCGGGCGGTCCTGCTGACCCGGCGGGCCGACGGCAGCCCGCAGGGATCGCCGCTGACCTGTGGGGTCGACGACTCCGGCCGGATCGTGGTCTCCACCTACCCGGAGCGGGCCAAGACCCGCAACGCGCACCGCGACCCGCGGGTCAGCCTCATCGTGCTCAGCGACGAGTGGAACGGCCCCTGGGTCCAGATCGACGGCACGGCGGAGGTCATCGACACGCCCGACTCCGTGGAGCCGCTCGTGGAGTACTACCGCAACATCGCGGGCGAGCACCCCGACTGGGACGAGTACCGGCAGGCCATGGTCGAGCAGGGAAAGTCGATCATTCGGGTGACTCCGGAGAAGTGGGGACCGGTGGCGACGGGCGGCTTCCCGGCACGGCTCGCGGCGGACGACTGACTCACCCTCGTTCGACCATCGCCTCGATGCCCGCCACGAGCAGGTCCAGCGCGAACTCGAAGTCCCGGTCCAGCATCTCGGCAACCGTGTCGCCGCCGCGGGCCGACATGAGCGCCCGGGACTCCTCGATGACGTCCGCGTTGTCCGGCGACTCGGCCACCGCGTTCATGGAGTCCTGGAAGTAGTCGTCCGGGCTCATACCCTTGTCCGCCGCCCGCGCGAGGAGGTGGCCCTCGATCGTGCCGTAGCCGTAGACGAACTGGAGGACGGCGGAGATGGCACCGGTCAGCCGGTGCGCGGGCAGACCGCTGCGACGCATGACGCCCTGCACCTGACGGGAGAAGGCCAGCGAGTGGGGCCCGATGTTGAGGTAGGTGCCGGTCAGCCGGGACATCCAGGGATGGCGCACCAGCAGCCTGCGGTTCTCCCGGGCAAGTGTGCGCAGTGGCCCGCGCCAGTCCTCGCCGGCCTCCGGGCCGGGGTGGCGCAGCTCGCCGTAGACGGCGTCGAGGGCGAGTTCGAGCAGCTCGTCCTTGGTGTCGACGTACCAGTAGACGGACATCGCGGTGACGTCCAGCTCGGCGGCCAGGCGGCGCATGGAGAACTTGGCCAGGCCCTCGGCGTCCAGCAGCCGGACGGTGACCTCGGTGATCCGCTCCCGGTCCAGCCCGGACGGCTGTCCGCCGCGCCGCCCGCCACTTCGCCCCTCGCCCGCCAGCCAGACACTGGCCCGCGGCCCTCGGCCCGCCTTCGCCATACGCACCCACCTCGCTCACCGATGCCGGTCATGCTAGGCGCGCCCTTCGGGGGCGCGGAGGACGGCGCGACCAGCGACAACGAGCCCGCGGCCGCGCGGATCCACGACGCCCGGGTTCTTCAGGCGCCCTCCTTCTCCGCCCGCCGCAGCAGCACCGCCGCCACGGCCCCGCCGAGCAGGACGGCCACCGCCCCCACCAACTGACTGCGCTCCAGCCCGGAGGAGAACGCGTCGATCACCCGCTCCCGCTCCGCCTCCCCCCGCGCCGAGGCCAACGCCGCCGGCAACGACGCCGCCGCCACCGGCACCAGCGCCGCGAACCGCGAGTTCAGCACCGCGCCCAGGACCGCCACGCCAAGCCCGTTGCCGAACTCCGCCAACGTGCCGTTGATGCCCGCGCCGACCCCCGCCTTGGCCGGCGGAATCGAGCTCATGATCGCGTGCGCCATGGCCGGATTGCCGAGCGCGCAGCCCACGCCGATCAGCAGCAGGCCCAGCAGCGTGCCCGCGTAGCCCTCACCGGTGAGCGTGGCGATGGCCACCAGGCCCGCCGACATCAGCACCATGCTGAGCAGCACCGCCACCGGCGTGCCCAGCCTGGCCAGCCACTTCGCCGCCACCCCGGAGAAGTTCAGCAGCACCACGGTCAGCGCCAGCGGCGCGGTCGCCAGCCCCGCCTCCAACGGGCCGTACCCGAGCACGAACTGCAGGTGCTGGGTGAGCAGGAAGAGCGCGCCGCCCATGCCGAAGGTGATCAGCACCAGCCCGGCCACCGCGCCCGTGAACCGCTGGTTGCGGAAGAAGGCCAGGTCGAGCATGGGATACGGGATGCGGCTCTCCCAGTACGCGAAGAGCGCGAGCACTCCGACCGCGACGGCCGCCGTGGCGAGCACCCGGGCCGACGTCCAGCCGTGCTCGGGGCCGGAGATGATCGCGTAGACCAGTGCGGCCATGCCGATCGTGGAGAGTACGGCGCCGAGCAGGTCGGGGCGGTCGCCCTGCCGGCTCCTCGACTCCGGGACCAGGGTCACCACCGCGACGAGGCCGAGCGCCACGACCGGCAGATTGATCAGGAAGATCGCGCCCCACCAGAAGTGGTCCAGCATGAAACCGCCGATCAGCGGCCCGCACGCGAAGCCGAGGGCGCTGACCGCACTCCAGATGCCGATCGCCTTCGCGTGCTCCGCGGGCGCGAAAATCTGCATGACCACGGCCAGCGTGGTGGTCAGCAGCAGCGCGCCGCCGACACCCATACCGGCCCGCGCCGCGATCAGCTGGCCGGTGGTGTCCGCGAGTCCCGCCGCCAGCGAGCCCAGGCCGAACAGGGCGAGGCCCGTGGCCAGCATCTTCTTGCGGCCGTAGCGGTCGGCCGCGCTGCCCGCGGTGAGCAGCAGGCCGGACTGGACCAGCGAGTAGGCGTTGATCATCCACTGGATGTCCGAGGTGGCCGCGCCGAGCTCGTCGGTGAGCGAGGGGATGGCCACGTTGAGCACCGTGTTGTCCAGCACCACGGTCAGCTGGGCGAGGCTGATGACACCGAGGATCAGCCAACGCCGCGGGTGGCCCTGGACCGCGGGCACGGTTCCCTGTGCCTGGGAGGACGTCGTCATGCTGTACAGCGTATAGGGGCCCTATACGCTGTACAGCAGAGCCTTCCCGGATCAGTTCGTCGGCTGTGTGAGGTCGTAGAAGGTGGCCGAGCCGACCGTGACCTGCTTGAAGTTGGCCTCGACCCACGACGTGATCTGCGACGAGGTGCCGGAGTCGCCGCCCATGCCGCCGCCGCCCGCGCCGCCGCCGCCTGAGATGAAGTAGTGGATGTTTCCGTCCGCCACGTACTTCTTGAACTGGGCCAACGTCGGCGAGGGGTCCGTGCCGTTGAAGCCGCCGACCGCCATCACCGGGTCGCCGGTGCTGAGCTGGAAGCTCGCGGCGTTCTGGGAGCCGATCGCGGCGGCGACCCAGGTGTACCGGCCGGCGTCGGTCTCCAGCAGCTTCTTGGCCTCGGAGTCGACCTGGGCGCCGTTGAGCAGACCGCCCATGCCGCCGCCTCCGGCCATGCCGCCGCGCTCGCCGGTCTGACCGTTCGGGGCCGTCCGGCCGTCGGGAGTCGTCCGGCCGTTCTGGCCCGGTGCGCCTCCGGGGAAG
>NZ_RAIF01000020.1:94222-106830 GCF_003671715.1 Streptomyces sp. E2N166
CCGGGCCCCCCGCCCCGGCCGCCGCCACCGCCCGGACCGCCCATCATGCTCGCGCCTGCCGGGCCGGCCGTGACGATGGACCCGCTGTGCCCCTCCTGCACGGTACTCAGCGTGTACGCGGTGGGTGCCGCCAGCGACACCACGACGCCCAGCCCCGCCACCGCCGGAGCGAGCCGCCGCCCCAGCCGTCCGACGAAGACCAGCCCGAGCGCGGCGACCAGACCGCCGACGAGGACCAGCCACTTCAGCCAGGGCAGGTAGTCGGGCGTGCGGTTGAGCAGGACGTATCCCCAGGCCGCGGTCGCCGTGACGGCCGCGGCGAGGGTGAGGGACGCCCAGCCCCGCGCGCGCCGCTCCCACATCGCCGCCGCGCCCATGCCGACCACGGCCGCCAGGTAGGGCGCGAGGGCCACCGTGTAGTACTGGTGGAAGATGCCCGCCATGTAGCTGAAGACGGCCGTGGTCGTCAGCAGCGAACCGCCCCAGACCAGGAAGGACGCGCGAGCCGGGTCGGTACGGCCGCCGCGCCGCGTGGCGATCAGGCCCGCGGCGAGCAGGACGAGGGCGGCCGGGAGCAGCCAGGAGATCTGGCCGCCGATCTCGGAGTTGAGCATCCGGTCCCAGCCGGTCTCGCCCCACTGCCCGCCGCCGGCGCCGCCGGTACCGCCGCCACCGCCGCCGACGCTGCCGGTCTCCTCGCCGTTGAGCCGGCCGAGGCCGTTGTAGCCGAGGGTCAGCTCCAGGAAGCTGTTGTTCTGCGAGCCACCGACGTACGGGCGCGACGAGGCCGGCCAGAGCTCGACGACCGCGACCCACCAGCCCCCGGAGACGACGATCGCGACGGTCGACAGGGCCAGCTGCCCCAGCCGCTTCCTCAGCCGCACCGGCGCGCAGACGCCGTAGACGAGGGCGAGCGCGGGCAGGATCAGAAAGGCCTGGAGGGTCTTCGCGAGGAACGCGAAGCCGATCGCGACGCCGGCCCACACCAGCCACCTGGTCCGGCCGTCCTCCAGCGCGCGGACGACGAGGTAGCAGGCGACGGACATCAGCAGCGCCAGCAGCGCGTCCGGGTTGTTGAACCGGAACATCAGCGCCGCGACGGGCGTCAGCGCCAGCACGGCACCGGCGATCAGCCCGGCCGCGGGACTGAACCGGCGGCGCACCGCCGCGTACACGACGGCGACCGTCGCGACGCCCATCAGCACCTCGGGGACCAGGATCGACCACGAGCTCAGCCCGAAGATCCGCACCGCCAGCGCCATCGGCCACAGCGCGGCCGGGGGCTTGTCGACGGTGATGGCGTTCGCGGCGTCGAGCGACCCGAAGAAGAACGCCTTCCAGGACTGGCTGCCCGCCTGCACGGCGGCCGAGTAGAAGGAGTTGGCGTAGCCCGAGGCGCTCAGGTCGTACAGGTAGAGCAGGGCGGTGGCCAGCAGCAGGCCGAGGAGGGCCGGGCGGACCCAGCGGGGGTCCTCGGAGCGGCCCCGCCACAGTCTGCGGAGGCGCGGCCGCCGCGGCTCGCGTGGCGGCGGCGCGGTAGCGGGAGCCGGGGCGGCCACGGGGGCGGGCGGCGCCCCGTCCTGGCCGTCCGGGGGTTGCGCGTCCGCCGCGCGGGTCGTCCGGTCGTGGTGCGTCGTCATCGTCCGTCCCTCGGGTCGGTGTCGGCGGGGGGCACCGGCTGCAGGCGCACGGTGGCGTCGCTCCAGGTGCGGTACGGCTCCGGAAGCCGCCCGTCCGGCGGGTCCGCGATCAGCGGCGCGTCCACGGCGGGCGGCGCGTCCGGGAACACCCAGGCGCGGAAGAGCAGGAAGCGCAGCACGGTGGCCGCGAGGTTGGCGGCGATCAGTACCGCCAGCTCGGTGGAGTGGTCCGGGTCGGCCGTCGCCGCGTTCAGGGCGGCGAGCGAACCGGAGGTCAGGGCGAGACCGATACCGAGGACGACCAGCCCCTGCGCCTGGTGCCGGACGGCGCCGCCCCGGCCCCGCACTCCGAAGGTCAGCCGCCGGTTGGCGGCGGTGTTGGCGACCGCCGAGACCAGCAGGGCGAGCGCGTTGGCGGACTGCGAGCCGCCGAAGTGGCGGAAGCCGCTGTAGAGCAGCAGGTAGAAGAGAGTGGACAGGACGCCGACGACGCAGAAGCCGACGAGTTGGCGGGCCAGCCCCTGCGGTACGTCCGTCAGGTCGCGGTCGCGCGGGTCGTCACCGAAGGGCCGCGCCAGCCGGTCCAGCGGCAGCGATCCGGTGGCCAGGGCCTTGCCGACCCGCCACACGCCCTTGAGGTCCTCGGTCGCCGTCCTCACGATGTGCACGGTGGAGTCCGGGTCGTCGACCCAGTCGACCGGCACCTCGTGGATCCGGCACCCGGCGCGTTCGGCGAGCACCAGCATCTCGGTGTCGAAGAACCAGCCGGTGTCCTCCACCAGCGGCAGCAGCACCTGGGCCACGTCCCGGCGGATCGCCTTGAAGCCGCACTGGGCGTCGGAGAAGCGGGCCTGTAGGGAGCCGCGCAGGATGAGGTTGTAGGAGCGGGAGATGAACTCCCGCTTGGCGCCGCGCACCACCCGTGAGCTGCGGGCGAGCCGGGAGCCGATCGCGAGGTCCGAGTGACCGGATATCAGCGGGGCCACCAGCGGCAGCAGCGCGTTCAGGTCGGTGGACAGGTCGACGTCCATGTAGGCGAGGACCGGGGCGTCGGAGGCCGACCAGACGGTCCGCAGGGCCCGGCCGCGCCCCTTCTGCTCCAGCCGGAAGGTCGTGACCTCGGCGAGCTCCGCCGCCAGCCGCGCCGCGACGTGCGGGGTGGCGTCCGTGGACGCGTTGTCGGCGACCGTGACGCGGAAGGCGTACGGGAACGTCCGAGTCAGGTGATCGTGCAGTCTCAGGACGCACGGCCGGAGGTCCTTCTCCTCGTTGTAGACGGGGATCACTACGTCCAGGACAGGTGTACCGGCTCCTGCGGCCGGGAGATGCTCCCGCGCCGGCAGGGAGCCGGGAGAAGAGTCGGTTCGCATGGAACCGACTCTCCTCAAGTCCCCTGTCGTGCCCGTGTGGTGACGCTGTGCCGTGCCTGTGACTGCGGCGGCCCCTGCGTTTCGCCGGCCGGGAGCGCCGGGAGGTGGACGGTGAAGACCGTCCGCCCCGGCACGCTGCCGACCGTCACGGCACCGCCGTGCGCGGACGCCACGGCCTGCACGATGGCGAGTCCCAGCCCCGTCGAGCCGGTCGCCCGGGACCGCGCGGAGTCGCCGCGCGCGAACCGTTCGAAGACGCGCGGCAGCAACTCGGCCGGAATGCCCTGCCCGTTGTCCTCGACGTCGACGCAGAGCCACGCCCCGCCGGTCCGCACGCGGGCGGTGACGGTCGTACCGGGCGGGGTGTGGTTGCGGGCGTTGCCCAGCAGGTTGACCAGCACCTGCTGGAGCCGGGCGGTGTCCGCCGACACCAGTGCCGGTTCGTCGGGCAGGTCGAGCCGCCAGGTGTGGTCGAGCCCGGCCGCGCGGGCGTCACTGACGGTGTCCACGACGAGCGGTACGAGGTCGGTCTGCTCGAACCGCAACGGCCGTCCGGCGTCCAGGCGGGCGAGCAGCAGCAGGTCCTCCACCAGCAGGGTCATGCGCCCGGCCTCGGACTCGATGCGGCCCAGCGCGTGCCGGGTGTCGGGACCGACCTGTTCCCGCCCCCTGCGGGTGAGTTCGGCGTACCCCCGGATGGAGGCGAGAGGCGTACGCAGCTCATGGCTGGCGTCCGCGACGAACTGCCGGACCCGCGTCTCGCTCGCCTGCCGTACGTGCAGCGCACCGTGCACGTGGTTCAGCATCCGGTTGAGCGCGGCACCGACCCGGCCGACCTCGGAGTGCGGGTCGCACTCGGACTCCGGAACCCGTTCGTCGAGGTACACCTCGCCCGCGTGCAGGGGGAGTTCGGAGACGCGGGTGGCGGTGGCGGCGACCCTGCGCAGGGGGCGGGTGGCTACGCCGACGATGACGGTACCGGCGAGGGACGCGGCGATGAGACCGGCGGCGGTGACGCTGGCCTCTACGAGGATCAGGGTGTTGATGGTGCTGGTGACCTCGGCGGTGGGTACGGCGGCGTAGTAGCCGACCCTGTACTCCACACGGTAGGCGCCGAGATCGCCGATCTCGACGGTGTGCGTGCCCCCGTCCCGGGGGACGGAGGCCAGCGC
The DNA here is from genome assembly GCF_003671715.1 of Streptomyces sp. E2N166. Lineage (GTDB taxonomy): Bacteria > Actinomycetota > Actinomycetes > Streptomycetales > Streptomycetaceae > Streptomyces > Streptomyces thinghirensis. The sequence continues at coordinate 98,405 of NZ_RAIF01000020.1, forward strand.
GGCGCGTTCCGCCTCGGTCAGGGCGACCGGCGACGTGCCGCTGAAGTTGGTGCTGTCGTCGTCTTTGCGGCCGTACTTGGCGTCGACGACGACACCGTCCCGCACCTCGGCGACGACCGTGCCGCGCGGCTGCGGTCCGCGGGTGACGAACTCCTCCAGGTCGATCCGCTGCGGGCCGTCGCCGCCGGGCTCGGGGTCACCGGGCGGCCCGAACCCGGACACCCGTCCGGCTACCTCGCGCACCTGCCCGTCCAACTGCTCGTAAAGATGCGACCGCAACGCCACCGTGGTCACCGTCCCGATCACCGCGCACACCACCGCGATCAGGGCCACCGACGCGACGACGAGCCGCGTCCGCAGGGTCCGCGGCCGCGGGCGTCGCCGTCCGCTCACGCCGCGGGCTTGATCAGGTACCCGGCGCCGCGCCGGGTGTGGATCATCGGCTCGCGACCGGCGTCGATCTTCCGGCGCAGGTAGGAGATGTACAGCTCGACGACGTTGGCCTGGCCGCCGAAGTCGTACGACCACACGCGGTCCAGGATCTGCGCCTTGCTCAGCACCCGCCGCGGATTGCGCATCAGGAACCGCAGCAGCTCGAACTCGGTGGCGGTGAGGTGGATGCCGTCTCCGCCCCGGGTGACCTCGTGGCTGTCCTCGTCGAGGGTGAGGTCACCGACGACGAGTACGGACTCGGAGCGCCGGTCGGCGGCACCGGTGCGCCGGATCAGCCCGCGGAGCCGGGCGACGACCTCCTCCAGGCTGAACGGCTTGGTGACGTAGTCGTCCCCGCCGGCGGTCAGCCCGGCGATCCGGTCCTCGACCGCGTCCTTGGCGGTCAGGAAGAGCACCGGCACGTCCGGCAGGTCGCGGCGCAGCCGCCCCAGCACGCTCAGCCCGTCCATGTCGGGCAGCATCATGTCCAGCACAACGGCGTCCGGCCGGAACTCGCGCGCGGCCTGGACGGCACCGTGTCCGTCGCCGGCACTGCGGATCTGCCAGCCCTCGTAGCGCAGGGCCATGGACAGCAGCTCGGTGATGGACAGCTCGTCGTCCACCACGAGCACTCGGACGGGGCTCCCGTCCGGCCTCAGCAGTTCGGTGCGCCCCTGGGGCGAGGTCGTGGTCATACCGGACACGATGTCGGGGCGCTCTGAGAGCGCCCTTTCCCCAAGCTGTGATTTCTCTGAGAAACCCACAGGGGCGTCTCAGGTACCCCTCGTCAGGTCCTTCAGTGCCCCGGCAGCCCGAACAGCCGGGCCGCGTTGTCGTGGCACACGCCGCGCAGCCACGCGTCGCCCAGTTCCAGCCGCTCCAGCGCGCGCAGCTGGTGCAGGTAGGGGTACGGGATGTTGGGGAAGTCCGACCCGAGCAGGATGCGGTCGCCGAGGCCGGCCAGCCGGGGCAGTGCCCGTCGGGGGAAGGGGGCGAGACGCTCGCTGAAGTCGGTGAACGCCATCGTCGTGTCCAGCCGGACCTCGCCGTACCGCTCGGCGAGGTCCAGGAAGTCCTCGTACTCGGGCATCCCCAGGTGCGCGACGACCAGCCGCAGCCGGGGATGCCGCGCCAGCACCCGCGCGATGGGCTCGGGCCCGGTGTGCTTGCCGGGCGCGGGCCCGGACCCGCAGTGGATGACGACCGGCACGCCCGCCTCGGCGAGCACGCCCCAGGCCGCGTCGAGCAGCTCGTCGGCCGGGTCGTACGCCCCCACCTGCACATGCGCCTTGAAGACCCGCGCCCCCGCCTCGACGGCCTCGCGGACGTACGTCTCGACGCCCGGCTCCGGGAAGAGGGTGGAGGTGTGCAGGCAGTCGGGGGTCCGGCCGGCGAAGTCCACCGCCCAGCCGTTCAGCCACCGGGCCATGCCCGCCTTGTGCGGATACAGCATGGCGGTGAAGGCGCGCACCCCGAACCTCCCCAGTAGCGCCGCGCGTTCGCCCTCCTCCTGCCGATAGGTGATCGGCCACTCCACTCCGCCGGTCAGCGGGCCGAGGGCGTCGAAGTAGTCCCAGACCTTGCGCAGCACCCGCTCGGGCATGAAGTGCGTGTGCACGTCGACCAGTCCGGGCAGCCCCAGCTCCTCCCAGAACCGGCGGACCTGTCCGGCCTCTTGATCACTCATGGGCCAACGATCGCGTCCCGCGCGCCCGCGGACAAGGGGGAGCTGGGGCGAGGTCAGAACAGCCCGTCCTGTACTCCGGCCGCTCGTCTGAGCTCTCGCACGGGCACGGCGCACGGCTCGCCCTCGGCGGACACCAGCTCCCACCCCGTCATCAGCCGCGTGTCCAGCACGACGACCCCGCGCTCCGTCGCCAGCTGCAGATCCGGCCCGGCGGCCGCCACCAGCGCGCCACCGATCGCCCCACCCGCCACCAGCTCGGTCACCTCCCCCACGGCGGCCGGCCCACGGCCGTCCCCCTCGATCCCGAAGACGCCCGCGTGGTCCACGCCCCGGAACGGCTCCGGCGTCAGCGACTCCGGCCAGCCGCCGAGCGCCACCGCCCGCGCGTGCAACTCCGCGATCTCGGCCGCCCGCTCCGCCGCCGTCCCCGGCAACCCGGCCCGCACCTCCCGCTTGTGGGCGTACGGAATCCGGTCGGGCACGCCCAGCGCGGCCCGCAGCAGCTCCTCGGTCCGGCGCGCGGACATCAGAGGCCCGCGGCCCAGCCAGCTGAAGCAGACGGCCCCCTGCTCCAGCAACCGGGCGGATCCCCGCTCGTACGCGGTGATCCCCACCTTGACGAGCCCCGGCCCGAACCACGCCAGATAGACGCGGTACGGCCGCGGATCGTCCGCGATCGTGTCGGCGGCCACGGAGTGCGCCCGGTCCAGGCGCGCACACTCCTCGCACCGCGCCCCCGTACTCCGCCCCGTCACACCGGCCCGCACCGGACACGCGTGCCCCCGCGCTCCCACACATGTCCGCACACCCCCCTCGGCGACGGCGAAGGCCACCCGCTTCCCCCGGGTCAGCGCACTGCCGCGGCCCCCGGCCCACGTCAGCACGGGACCTTCGCCCGTCCAGCGAAGCCCCGCGCACTTCCATGCCTGTGCCATCGCCGTCGAGACTAGAGGCAGCCACTGACAACGGCGGAAGTACCGTATGGACATGGCAGAGAGTGAGCCGATGTGCCCCGAGCGGCTGGTCCTGGAGCACATCACCAGCCGCTGGGGCACCCTGGCCCTGATCGCGCTGCTGGAGCGCCCGTACCGCTTCAGCGAGCTGCGCCGTGAGATCGGCAGGGTCAGCGAGAAGATGCTGGCCCAGACCCTGCGCACCCTGGAGCGCGACGGCCTGGTCCACCGGGACGCCAGGCCGGTGATCCCGCCCCGCGTCGACTACTCCCTGACCGGCCTCGGCCGCGAGGCCGCCGAGCAGGTCAGGGACCTGGCGCTGTGGACGGAGCGGCGGATGGCGGCGGTCGAGCGGGCCCGCGAGGCGTACGACGCCGCGGGAGCCTGACCGCCACCGCCTCCGGCGTCACTGCCGCAGGACCGCCTCCATGACGCTCTTGGCGATGGGCGCACCCAGACCGCCACCGGAGATGTCCTCACGGGAGATGTCCATGTCGGTCGGGTCGATGAAGACGGCCACGGCGACGGACGACCCGTCGTCCTTCTTGCCGTAGGAGACGAACCAGCCGTACGGCACCTTGTCGTCCACGTTGACACCGCGCTGCGCGGTACCGGTCTTGCCGCCGACCGTGATGCCCTCGATCTGGGCGCGGCGGGCGCTGCCCTCCTTGGCGGTGAACTCCATCATCTGCTGGACCTTCTGCGCGGTCTCGGCGGAGACCGCCTCGCTCATCACCGCGGGCTCGGTCTTCTCCAGCGTGGCGAGGTCCGGGCCCTTGACCTCGTCGACGATGTACGGCTGCATCACCTTGCCGTCGTTGGCCAGCCCGGCGGTGACCATGGCCATCTGCATGGGCGTACTGGTGAGGCTGCCCTGTCCCATACCGGTGAGCGCGGTGCCCGGCGCGTCGAGGTTCTCCGGGTAGAGGCTCTTCGTGGCGAGCAGGTCGCCGAAGTCGTCGGAGTAGACGTTCTCGTTGAATCCGAACTTCTCGGCCGTCTCGCGCAGCTTGTCCTGGCCCAGCTCGGAGGCGGCGTCCAGGAAGACGTTGTTGCACGAGTACTGCATCGCGGTCTTCATCGAGGCCTTGTTGCAGACCGCGTCGCCGGCCTCGCTGCCGATCTTGTTGCTGGACTGCGGCAGGGGATACGGGGAGACGGCGTCGGTACGGGCGTCGACATCCGTGACGACCCCGTGCTCCAGCGCGGCGGCCGCGGTGAGGATCTTGAAGGTGGAGCCCGGCGGGTAGGTCTCCCGCAGCGCGCGGTTGGCCAGCGGCTTGTTCTTCTTCTTGTCGAGCGCCACGAAGCGGTCGGACTCCTTGAAGGTGCTGCCCGCGAACACCGACGGGTCGTAGGAGGGCGCCGACACCATGGCCAGCACCTTCCCCGTCGCCGGATCGAGCGCGACCACGGCGCCCCGCGCGCCCTTGAGGTCGGTCAGCCCCTTCCAGGCGGCCTTCTGCGCCTTCGGGTCGATGGTGGTGACCACCGACCCGGCCCGCCGGCCCTCGCCGCTGACGACGTCGGCGAACCGCTGGAAGGCCAGCCGGTCGTCCTTGCCGGTCAGGATGGAGTCGTAGGTCTTCTCCAGCAGCGTCATGCCCTGGGCCTGCGACGCGTACCCCGTCACCGGCGCGTACATCGGCCCGTCGACGTAGGTGCGCTTGAACTTGAGGTCGGTTCCCTCGGTCTCGGTGGAGCCGGTGATCGCCCGGCCACCGACGATGATGTCCCCGCGCGCGGTGGCGAACTGCTCGATCTGCACCCGCCGGTTCTTCGTGTCGGAGGCGAGCTCCGGGGCCCGGACGTACTGCAGCCAGTTCGCGCGGATCAGCAGGCCGAGCACCAGCAGCCCGCAGAAGATCGCCACGGCCCTCAGCGGCTTGTTCACCGGCGTCCTCCGTCGAGGCTCGGCCGGATGGATATCCGGTTTGATATGAAGAAGCGTCCTCGCAACATGGGCACACCCTAGACACAGTCGCGAACGGCGATCACCCCGGTGCCGGAACACCAGAGGCCCCGTCGATCATCTCGACGGGGCCTCTGCTCTGTGTGCACTCGGCAGGATTCGAACCTGCAACCTTCTGATCCGTAGTCAGATGCTCTATCCGTTAAGCTACGAGTGCTTGTCTTGTTCAGTTTTACCGCCGCTTCCGGCCCTTTCGGCCCGCTCGCGGCGACAGGAAGAACATTACATGACTGCCGCCGCCATGTGAAATCCATTGGCCACACTGCTTGTGACCTGCGAAAACAGGCTTTCGAGGCCGGACGCGCCCGGACAACACCGAAGCCCCGGCCGAGTGGGCCGGGGCTTCGATGATCCGTGCGGAGGCGGAGGGATTTGAACCCTCGATGGGCTTTAAGACCCAAACCGCATTAGCAGTGCGGCGCCATAGACCGGACTAGGCGACGCCTCCAGACAACATCACCATCTCGCGTGCGAGCGCGAGTGGCGCGTGCCGATGATGACACAGTTGAGCGCGCTGTCACCAATCGACCCCTACGGTACTAGGCGGGCAGGCCGCAGGGCAAAGCCTTACGGCCCGGTCGCGCAACGTCCGGCAGGTCGGCGCGTTAGTCAGGTCATGGTCCAGGTCACCCGCCTCCCCGCCGCCGCCCGTCTCCTCGGCGCCGCCGCCCTGTCCGTCGCCTCTCTCGCTTCCCTGTCCGCCGCGCACCCGGCCGCCGCCGGTACCGAGGCACCGAGCGTTGATCACCTGACGGTCACCGTCCGGGACGCCGGCGCGGGCGCGGACGGCACGTACGAGCTGTACTGCCACCCCCGCGGCGGCGACCACCCCGACCCGGACGGCGCCTGTGCCGTCGCCGAGCGCGACACGCGGTGGGGGGAGGGCGCCTTCGCCCCCGTCCCGGAGGGCAGCGTCTGCACCATGCAGTACGGCGGTCCCGCCACCGCGCACGTCACCGGGACCTGGGCCGGACGCCCCGTCGACGTGACGTACGACCGTCGCGACGGTTGCGAGATCTCCCGTTGGGACCGCATGGTGCCGCTGCTGCCCGAGGTGGGGTCGCGGGCGCGGGGACGGTCGTAGACGCTCCGGTACGGCATCGGGAAGGCGGTCGGGGCAGCGCCGGAAGACAGTCCGGTAGCGCTCCGGGAGGGTGGTGCGCGGGCATTCGGTCACACGTTCCGCGTCACTTCCTCGTGCGTCCTCCCTGCCATCCCACGCCGCCCGCCCGGCCCCAACCCTTAGACTCCCTCGCGTGACACGCTGTGGGCCGATTGGCAGGATGGCCCAGGCGGTCGGCAAGTGCGGTAACAGGAGGGAAGCGTCTCGTGAGCAGCAGGCCATCCCGAGGCACTGCTCGCCTCGCAGCCATACTGGACGCTCTGCCGGACGCGTTGGTACTGGTCAACGCCAACGGCACCGTCGTCAACGCCAACAGCATCGCGCTGGAGGCCTTCGAGACCCCGGGCACCGCGCTGGTCGGGCGCGGGCTGCTGGACCTGCTGCCGCAGTTCGACTCGCGGCTGATCCCCGGGTCCATGCGGCGGCCGGACCACATCGATCCGCGGGCGCGTACGAAGCCCACGCGGATGGTCGCCCGGCGCACCGACGGGACCGAGTTCCCGGTCGAGGTCACCAGCGCCAACCTGGAGACCGGCCAGCAGGCCTACGACAACTACGGCTACTCCGGCGACGAACTGCTGATGCTCGTCGTCCGCGACCTCTCCGGCACCGTCGACACCGAGGCCGAGCTGGCCCGTTCACAGCGGCAGACCGAGATGATCCTGCGGGCCGCCTCGGAGGGCGTCGTCGGGACCGACACCGACGGACGGATCGTCCTCGTCAACCCGGCCGCCGCCCAGATACTGGGTTACCGGGCCAGCGACCTCGGCGGCCGCGAGCTGCACACCCTCGTCCTGCACTCGCGGGCCGACGGCTCGCCCTTCCCGTACGACGAGTCCCCGCTCGCCGACACCCTGCGCTCGGGTCGCAAGCACCGGGTGCGCGGGCAGGTGGTGTTCGCCAAGAGCGGCGACCAGCTGCCGGTCGACCTGACGACCGCGCCCGTCCGCGACGGCGACCAGCTCGTCGGTGCCGTGATGACCTTCACCGACCGGCGCCCCTACGACGCGCTCGTCAAGGAGCACGAGGACGCGGAGAAGCGGCACGCCGAGGAACTGGAGCGGCTCGCCGAGGAGCACGCCTCCGAGCTGACCGCGCTGCGTCAGCAGCACGTGAGTGAGCTGGAGGAGCTGCGGGAGAAGCACGCGGAGGAGGTCGCCGCGGACGCCGACCGCTACGCCGCGCTCGGTGAGCGGGAGAAGGACCGCTACGAGGCGATCGCCGCCCGGCACGAGCAGCTGCTCACCCTCCTCGGCGGCTCCCTGCGCGGTCCCCTGGACGAACTGCGGCAGGAGCTCGCCGCACTGGCCGCGGACGACGCCGGGCAGCTGTGGCCCGAGGCCAACCAGGTGCTGCACCACCTCTCGGCCGGTTACTCGCGCATCACCACCCTCATCGACAACGTCCTCGGCTATCAGCGCCTCGACGTCGGCAACGAGAGCGTCTCCCGTTCGAAAGTGATGCTCGACGCCGTCGTCGCCGCCGGCGTCGACGGGGCCGTGGAACTGATCGGGCCGGGACGGGTGCAGTTCGCCGTGCACGCGCCGCCCATCGAGGCCGAGGTCGACGTCCGGCTGCTGGCCATCGCGCTCGCGCACCTCGTCGCGGACGTCGCGGGTGTCGACGCCACCGGCAACTCGCCGGTGTCGGCGACGGGCGGTTACCTGGACAACACCGTCGTGGTCGCGGCGGCGCAGCGCGGCGAGGTCGTACGCATCGAGGTGCGCGGTCCGTACACCGGGGGAGACCCGGTCCACGAGCCGATCGTGCGGGGAATCGTGCGGGCGCACGGTGGCGTGCTGCAGACGCACGAGGTGCCGGGCATGAGCGGCAACGCGTACGTGCTGGAGGTGCCGATCGGTGGTGGGGCGGGGGCCGTCGAGGCCCAGGCTCCGGGACCGGCCGCCCGAGGACTGGCCCCCGCACGGGTGCAGGCACAGGTTGCCGAAGTCGAGGGTGCCGCGGGTGTGGGCAACGCCCTGGCCGTTCAGGAGCCTGTCCCCGGTGGCGGGCGGCGGCGGGCTCGGCGGGCGTCCGTCGACGCGTTCCTGGAGAGCGAGGTCGCGGGCGCGGCGGGCGAGGACGACGAAGGGGCCGTCGCCGGTCCCGAAGGCTCGGGTACCGCACCGACCGGACGGCGCAGGCGACGGCGTGCGGCGCAGGCTCACGAGCAGGGACAGGGGCCGCTGGAGCAGGGTCCGGGGTCACAGGGGCAGGGTCCGGGGTCACGGGAGCAGGGCCAGGTGTCCGTGCCGCTTC
>NZ_RAIF01000020.1:107811-110179 GCF_003671715.1 Streptomyces sp. E2N166
GCGCCCCCCGCCCCGACACCCCCGCAGGGCGTCCCCGCCTCCACACCGAGCCGGGGGACCCCGCTGCCGCCGGAGAACGCTCCCGCTCCGCGCGCGGCGCAGCCCCTGCCCGCCGAGGCGTCCGCGCCCGTCGACCCGGGTTCGACGCAGGGACGGTCGATCAGCGTGCGGACGCTGGGCCAGGGCGTGCCGTTCAACCGGCAGGCGGTCCAGGTGCAGCAGTCGTCGGCCACTCCCGCCCCGCATCAGCCGGGCGGCTCGGGCCGGCGCCGCAAGCTGGGTACGCCGCCCGACCCGGCCGCCACGCGCTCGGAACCGTCGGCGCGCCCGCATCCGCCGGCCGAACAGCCGCCCGCCGCGGCACAGCCGAAGGCTCAGCCCCAGCCCCAGCCCCAGGGCCGGACGCGGGGGCAGGAGCAGCCGTCGCCGGTCGGCGGGCAGCCCCGGCGCGCGCCGGTCACCGAGGGCGCCGGACGGTCGTACGCGATAGGAGCTCCGGACAAGAACGCCGCCGAGGGGCCCGAACCGCTGGACGGGCCCGGCGGGGCAGTGGAGGTGGCGGACCCGCCGCGTCCGCAGCCGATGGACGACGAGCTGCCGCCGGAGCCGCTGGACAATCCGCGCCGGCTGCTGGTGTGGCCCGCGCCGGACGTCTCCACGCAGCAGGCGCTCAGCGACCGCGGCTACCGGCCGGTGATCGTGCACTCGCGCGAGGAGGTCGACGCGCAGATCGCGGCGTTCCCCGCCGCCCTGTTCGTGGACCCGCTGACCGGGCCGATCACGCGTACGGCGCTCCAGTCGCTGCGGCAGGCCGCCGTGGCGGCCGAGGTGCCGGTGCTGGTCACGGCCGGACTCGGACAGGCCTCGCGCGATGCCGCCTACGGCGCCGACCCGGCCGTACTGCTGAAGGCGCTCGCGCCCCGGGACAGCGAGCAGCACCCGCCGCGCGTGCTGCTGATCGAGGAGCACGCGGAGATCGCGCTGGCGCTGACCGCGACGCTGGAGCGGCGCGGGATGCAGGTGGCGCGGGCGGCCAGCGACGCCGACGCGGTGACACTGGCGGGGCAGTTCCGGCCGAACCTGGTCGTGATGGACCTGATGCAGGTGCAGCGCGGGCAGGCCGGGTACGCCGGGATCATCGACTGGCTGCGCGCGAACGGCCAGCTCAACCGCACCCCGCTCGTCGTCTACACCGCCGCTGTCGACCAGGCCGACCTGCCACGGCTGGCCTCGGGCGAGACGGTGCTGTTCCTGGCGGAGCGTTCGACGAGCGGCGAGGTGCAGTCCCGGATCGTCGAGCTGCTCTCGCGGATCGGGACCAACTGACGCCCGTCCGGGCTCAGCGGACCTGGCCGGAGACGATCCTGCGCGCCGCCTCCTTGATCGAGGCGCGCAGGCGGTCGGCGTCCGTGTCCTCGCCACCGACCAGGATGCGCTTGATCTGCGGCACGACGGACGCCCAGTTGGTCATCGCGACCAGCAGGAAGAGCAGGTCGGGCGCCGGGATGGCGTCGGTGACCACGCCGCGCGCCTGGCCGTCCCGTACGGCGGCGACCTTGCGGACGTAGTGGTCCTGGCGTTCGGCCTCGTGGGGCAGCTCGGCGGTGCCGTACTCCATGCCCTCCCAGAAGAGGAGGCGGAGCAGCTCGGGGTGGGCGGCGTGGTAGTCCAGCAGGCGGTCGACCCAGCCCTCGATGTCGTCCGGGTCGACGGGGACGGAGATCGCGAGGTCGAGCATCTTCTTCTCGAGGACGGAGGCGAACAGCTCGCTCTTGTTGCCGTAGTAGGCGTAGATCAGCTGCTTGTTCGCCTTGGCCTCGGCCGCGATGCGGTCGATGCGGGCGCCGGCGATGCCGTAGCGGGCGAACTCGGCGACCGCGGCCTCGAAGATCCGGGCCTTGGTGGCCTCGGGGTCCCTTACTCCCATGGGCACAGGGTAGCGGGGCGGGACCGGTAACCAACTATTTGGTTGACAGGACACGGAGGCGCGGACCAGACTCCGGGAGTTGCTTCCAACCAACCAGTTAGTTGTTAGTGTGCGCTCGAAGGAGTCGCTCCGCTCATGTCGTCACCGTCAGCAGCCAGTACCCGGACCACGCCGGAGGGCGAGGTCCGCGGCGCGCTCGGGAAGAGGCCGTCCGCCTCCTCCCGTCTCTTCCTCCCCCTGATAGCCGTCTGCACCGCTGTCACGGCCGCCAACATCTACCTCGCGGCGCCGCTGCTCCCCCTCATCGCCCACGACTTCGGCTCCACGCCCTCGGCGGTGGCCTGGCTCGCCTCGGTCGCGCAGTTCGGTTACGCGGCCGGCCTGCTCTTCTTCGCCCCGCTCGGCGACAGCGTGAACCGGCGCCGCCTGGTCGCCGTCCTC
>NZ_RAIF01000020.1:110414-115360 GCF_003671715.1 Streptomyces sp. E2N166
GGCCGTCCTGGTCGCCTCGGCCGCGACCGTCGTCCCGCAGCTCCTGGTCCCGCTGGTCGCCGAGCGCGCCCCCGCCGACCGCCGGGCCCGGCACGTCGCGGCCGTCATCGCCGGCCTGTTCACCGGCATCGTGGCGGCCCGCGTGCTCGGCGGGCTGTTCGGGCAGGCCTACGGCTGGCGCGTGGTGTTCGTCGGCGCGGCCGTCCTGACCGCCGTACTGGGCCTGGCGACCGCGTACATCCTGCCCGCGGAACGGCGTCGGCGTGAGGGCTCGCTGTTCGCCGGGCTCGCCGCGCTGCCCGGCGTGGTGCGCCATTCGCCGGACCTGTGGCGCGCCTGCGTGCGCCAGGCGGGGATGTACGGCGCCTGGAGCGCCCTGTGGACCTCGCTGGCGCTGCTCCTGGCCGGGGGCGAGGGCTACGGCATGACCACCGCCGCGGCCGGCCTGTTCGGCCTGTTCGGGCTCGCGGCGAGCGTCGTCGCGCCGCTCGCGGGCGGCCTGGTCGACCGGTTCGGCGCCGCGAAGGTCGTGCGGTCCGCGTATCTCCTCGCCGCCGTGTCGGTCCCGCTGTTCTGGCTGGGCGGACAGGCGATGGCCGCCCTGTGCGCGGCGGCGGTCCTGGTGCACGCCGCCCTGGTCGCCTCACACGTCGCCAACCAGACCATCGCCCTGACCACCAGCTCCGCCCCGGCCACCGCCAACACCGCGTACGTCGTCTCCGGCTTCGCGGGCGGCGCCCTGGCCTCGGCCCTCGCGGGTCCCGCTTACGGCCACTGGGGCTGGGGCGGGGTCTGCGCGGTGGCGGGGGCGTGGCTGGTGCTGGGGTGGGCGGCGACGGCCGTACGGACACGGTGAGCACGGGCGGCGACGGCCGTAGGGACACGGCGCGCGCGGACACCGGGAGCACCCACGCCGGGGCTTGTGCCGCCCGACGTGAGCGCGAAGGCGGGGCCCGCCCGACGTGAGCGGGAAGGGCGGGGCCCGCCCGGCGTGACCGCGAGGGCGGGTGCCCGAACGTCCGTCAGAGCCGGGTGACGTCCAGTCCCCCGTCGGCGTACTGCCTGCGCAGCACCTTCTTGTCGAATTTGCCGACGCTCGTCTTCGGCACCGCTTCGATGACCGTCCAGCGCTCCGGGAGCTGCCATTTGGCGATCTTGCCGTCCTCGGCGAGGAAGGCGCGCAGGTCCTCGAAGCCGACGCTCGCGCCCTCCTTGAGGACGACGGTGGCCAGCGGGCGCTCGCCCCACTTGTCGTCGGGGACGGCGACCACGGCCGCCTCGGCGATGTCCGGGTGGGACATCAGGGCGTTCTCCAGCTCGACGGAGGAGATCCACTCGCCGCCGGACTTGATGACGTCCTTGGCGCGGTCGGTGAGGGTGAGGAAGCCGTCGGGGGAAATGGTGCCGACGTCGCCGGTCTTCAGCCAGCCGTCCTCGCTGAACTTGTCGGCGGGGCGCAGCGGCTCGGCGCCCGGGCCGTTGTAGTAGGCGCCGGCGATCCAGTTGCCGCGGACCTCCAGCTCACCGGCGGACTCGCCGTCCCAGGGGAGGCGCTCGCCACCGGGTCCGGTGAGGCGGGCCTCGACACCGGCCGGGAAACGGCCCTGGGTCAGCCGGTACGCGAACTCCTCCGGCGTGCCGACCGCGTGGGCCGGCGGCCGGGCGATCGTGCCGAGCGGGGAGGTCTCCGTCATGCCCCAGGCGTGGCAGACCCGCATCCCGAGCGCGTCGAATGCCTCCATCAGGGACGGGGGACAGGCGGAGCCGCCGATGGTGACCTGGGTGAGGGAGGAGACGTCGCGGGGCTTGGCGGTCAGCTCGGCGAGCAGGCCCTGCCAGATGGTGGGGACCGCGGCGGCGTGCGTCGGCTTCTCGCTCTCGATCATCTCGGCGAGCGGCGCGGGCTGCAGGAAGCGGTCCGGCATCAGCATGTTCACGCCGGTCATGAAGGTGGCGTGCGGCAGTCCCCAGGCGTTGACGTGGAACTGCGGGACCACGACCAGCGAGGTGTCCTCGTCGGTCAGACCCATCGACTGGGCCATGTTGACCTGCATGGAGTGCAGGTAGATGGAGCGGTGGCTGTAGACCACGCCCTTGGGGTCGCCGGTGGTGCCGGAGGTGTAGCACATGGCGGCGGCGGCCCGCTCGTCCAGCTCGGGCCAGTCGTACGCGGTCGGCTTCCCCGCGATCAGGTCCTCGTACTCGTGCACCTGGACCGACGCCCCGGCCAGCAGGGAGCGGTCGCCGGGGCCGGTGACGACGACGTGCTCGACCGTCTTGAGGTGCGGCAGCAGCGGAGCGAGGAGGGGAAGCAGGGAGCCGTTGGCGATCACGACGCGGTCGGCCGCGTGGTTCACGATCCAGGCCAGCTGCTCGGGCGGGAGCCGGAGATTGAGGGTGTGGAGGACCGCGCCCATGGAGGGGATCGCGAAGTAGGCCTCGACGTGCTCCGCGTTGTTCCAGGCGAGGGTCGCGACCCGTTCGTCGTCCCGGACCCGGAGGTCCTCGCGCAGTGCGTGCGCCAGCTGGGCGGCACGGGCGCCGATCTCGGCGAAGGAGCGGCGGTGCGGCTCTTCCTCACCGGTCCAGGTGGTCACCTGGGAGCTGCCGTGGATCGTCGACCCGTGGGTCAGGATCCTCGATATCAGCAGCGGTACGTCCTGCATCGTGCTCAGCACGGTGTCCTCCCGGGGCGACATTGCCTACGCGGCGGTAAGGTTTGCGCTGATTCTGCGCACATACCGCGCGGTATGTCACTACTCCGGGGTGATCGATCAGTGCTCGTTGCCCGGCAAGGTGTCCGGCGGGGACCCTCACCGACGGCCCACAGAGCGGTTCGTCACCGAACAATTCCCAGCTCAGGGTCCTCCCGGAGCTTGCCGAGCGCTCGCGACACCGCCGACTTCACCGTGCCCACGGAAACGCCGAGCACTTCGGCCGTCTGGGCCTCGCTGAGGTCCTCGTAGTACCTGAGAACGACCATCGCCCGCTGCCGGGCGGGCAGCTTCATGATCGCCCGCCACATCGCGTCGTGCAGGGCCTGCCGCTCCGCCGGGTCGTCGCCGGCGAGGACGGGCTCCGGCTCCGGCAGCTCGTCGCAGGCGAACTCGTCGACCTTGCGCTTGCGCCACTGCGACGTCCGGGTGTTCAGCAGGGCCCGGCGCACGTATCCGTCCAGCGCGCGATGGTCCTCGATGCGCTCCCACGCCACGTACGTCTTGGTGAGCGCGGTCTGCAGCAGGTCCTCCGCGTCGCTCGGGTTCGCGGTCAGCGACCGGGCGGTGCGCAGCAGCACCGGCTGGCGGGCCCTCACGTACGACGAGAACGACGGGTACGGGAAGGTCTGCGGCTTGGCCGCGGCCTTGGCCGCGGCCATAGCTGTGGCCTTGACCGGGGCCTTGGCCGAGGCCGAGGCCGTGGCGGCGTCCGAAGCGCTGGTGCAGACGGGTGTGGTCATGGCTCAACGCTATGAGCGAGGGGGTGTCCGGCGGATCGGCCGCAGGTCCCGAAGCAGAGTCCGCCTCAGGTTGTAGGGGTGGTGCCGGCTGCACCTCCTGTAGGTGGACGAGGGGAGGAGGGGTACTGCGGGTTCACCCCTGGGGGCTCCCGGAAGGCAGAGCCCTCACGACGTACGCGCGTCGCGGGCACGACGTCCGCGCGCGAAAACGCCCGGGCGGCGATACCGGAGTACCGCCGCCCAGGCGCCTTGCGACCCCATGAAGCACACCCGCACAGAGACTGAGGGGCCGGCGCGGGAGCGCACCCGCACCGGTCCCTCAGCTCACCACCACAGCGGGGTGAAGCTGACGGCCACGTTCTCGTTGCCCTGGTTGATCGCCGTGAACGCGGAGCCGTCGACCTGCGCGGTGTTGCTCTGGTTCGAGGCCCCCGAGCCGACCGCCTGCTGCTGCGTGGTGGACGAGTTGCCGTTGTTGTCCCCGCCGACGCCGCTGCCGAGGATGCCCGCGAAGGCCTCCGAAGCGGTCGCGTTCGATCCGTCGTCCGCGACGGCGCCGTTGTCCGCCGTCGCCATGCCGCCGAAGAGGGCGGCGGCGAGCGGAAGGGCGGCGACAGCGGCGACGACGCGGGCGGTACGGATGCTTGCCATGTTGTTCCTCCAGAACAAGTGCGCACCGGCTTGTGGCCGACAGCGCGAGAAGTACGTGAAGTAGAGCGGCAGTAGAGCTGCGGTGGATCCGAAGTGGGTCCGAAGTGGAGCTTTCGCCGGGGCAGTTGGCCGACCGCCTCGACGTTGTGCACGACGTCGCGTGATCAGAGTTGCCCACCGAATCCCCGGCGAACCACCCCGGAAGCCCTGATTCGCCCTCAAGCGTGATGACAAGTCGATAAACCCCTTTGCTTCCCTTCCGCCTCAGTTCAGGACAGTGCGGGCAGCTCCTCCCCAAGTGCCGCAAGAGGTGAAGCGTTCCGGCAGTTTTTCCGCCCGCCGCCCCTCCCCGGCGCGTCGCACGCACCCACCCTTCCCTTTTTCGAACGTAGGTACGAACATAGAGCCATGGCCACCACCGACCGGCAGGCCACGACGCTGGCCCTCGCACACGCCCTGTCAGCCGCCGAGCGCGGACTGGCCGTCATCCCCCTGTCCCGGACGAAGCTCCCGGCCCTGCGCTCCCCCCACCGCGACGAACCGGCCCCGGCCCCCTGCCACGGCGCGTGCGGCCGCTTCGGCCACGGGGTCTACGACGCCTCCACCGACCCCGCCCGCATCCGCGAACTCTTCGCCGCCGCGCCCTGGGCGACGGGCTACGGCATCGCCTGCGGCCTGCCGCCGCACCACCTGATCGGCGTGGACCTGGACACGAAGTCGGAGACGGACTCCTCGGCCGCCCTGCGCGAACTCGCCCTGCGCCACCTGTTCACGATCCCGCCCACCGTCGTCGTACTGACCCCCAGCGGAGGACGCCACCTCTGGCTGAGCGGCCCGC
>NZ_RAIF01000020.1:115651-129130 GCF_003671715.1 Streptomyces sp. E2N166
CACGGCGCCTACGCCGCCGCCCCCGGCACGGCCCACCTCGCCCCCGCGCCCTGCCCGCCCGCGCTCCTGCGCCTCCTGCTCCCACCGCCACGCGCACACCAGCCGGCCCTCTCCACGACGGAGGCGCACGGTCAGGGACTCGTCCAGTTCGTCCTCGCCGCCCACGAGGGCCAGCGCAACACCCGCCTGTTCTGGGCCGCCTGCCGCGCCTACGAGGACGGCATCGGCCCCGCCCTCGTGGACCCCCTGATCGAGGCCGCCCTCGACACCGGCCTGGACGAACGCGAGGCCCGAGCGACGATCGCGTCAGCGGCCCGCATGACGGGCCACCACCCCTGACACGACGACCGGGACACATGGGCCGGGCCGAGGACACGAGCCCTCCTCGGCACGAACACAGACCCGAAACCTGAGCCTGCGCCGGAACACCCACATGCACGGCCGCTCCAAAGCGCCGGCCATGTCGCTGCCCCGGGCGGTCCTGCCATCCGGCCGCAGTGTCGACCTCGCCGGGCTGCGGCTCACGCCGGCGTACGGCGGCACCAGCGAGTCGTCACAAGCACGATCACCTGCCATGCCTCGTACGACCGGCCGTCGAACCGTCGGCGCGCACATCACGCTGCTGGTCCCACCCGGGACGGACGGCACACAGCCCCGACGTCACACCGGCCAGTACGAGACCCCGCACCGGCGCACGCCCTTTCCGTGCCCGATCGGCCGGGAAACCGCGGGGAACAGTGGTGCTCGGCGGCTAGCGCGCATGGCAACGGCCCCCGACCGTAAGACCTGGTCAGGGGCCGTAGCACTGCGGTGGGTGTGGGATTTGAACCCACGGTGACATCGCTGCCACGACGGTTTTCAAGACCGTTCCCTTAGGCCGCTCGGGCAACCCACCCCGCGCCGTCCGTGATCGACGGCGCGGGACCAGGGTAGCGGGTCGGCGCGAGGGTGCGTGGGTCAGTCGTCGCCGATCTTGGAGCCCAGGGTGAGTTCGGTCGTGCGCTCCTTGCCGCCGCGCTCGTAGGTGACCGTGACCTTGTCGCCGGGCTTGTGGGTCCAGATCTCGCCGATCAGGGTCGGGCCGCTGTCGATCACCCGGTCGTCGAGCTTGGTGATGACGTCGCCGGGCTTGAGGCCGGCGTCGGCGGCGGGACCGCCCGGCTCGACCGGCTCGGAACCGCCCACACCCTGCTCGGTGAGCTTGGCGCCGTTCGTCGTCTCCTCCAGGGAGACGGAGGCGCCGATCTTCGCGTACACCGGCTTGCCGGTCTTGATCAGCTGCTTGGCGACGAACTCGGCCTGGTTGACGGGGATGGCGAAGCCCAGGCCGATCGAACCGGCCTGGCCGGTGCCGAAGCCGCCGTTGCTCGTGGACTGGATCGCGGAGTTGATCCCGATGACGTTGCCCTGCGCGTCCAGCAGCGGACCGCCTGAGTTGCCCGGGTTGATCGACGCGTCGGTCTGCAGGGCGCTCATGTAGGACGCCTTGCTGCTGGCACTGCCGTCGCTGGAGGCCACGGGGCGGTTCTTGGCGCTGATGATGCCCGTGGTCACCGTGTCGGACAGCCCGAAGGGGGCGCCGATGGCGATCGTGGAGTCGCCGACGGCGACCTTGTCGGAGTCGCCGAGGGGCAGCGGCTTCAGGTCCGAGGGTGCGTTCTCCAGCTTGATGACCGCCACGTCGTAGCCCTGGGCGTGGCCGACCACCTCGGCGGCGTACTTCTTGCCGCTGGGGAAGGTCGCGCTGAGCTTGCCGCCGTCGACCGCCTCCGCCACCACGTGGTTGTTGGTGACGATGTGGCCCTGCTTGTCGAAGACGAACCCGGTGCCGGTGCCGCCCTCGCCGTTGCTGCCCTCCGCCTGGATGGTGACCGTGCTGGGCAGCGCCTTGGCGGCCACGCCGGCGACCGTGCCCGCGTCGCGCTTGACGGAGCCGCCGGTGTCGGAGGCGGAGACCGTCGTGGAGCCGGACTCGTCGTTGTTCTTGGCCAGGGTGTAGCCGAGGCCGCCGCCCAGACCGCCCGCGACCAGCGCGGCGACCAGGAGCGCGGCGACCACGCCGCCACGGCCGCGGCCCGACTTCGGCGCGGGCGGCTGGTACGAGGAGCCCCAGCCGCCGCCGGAGCCGTCACCGCCTCCGCCGCCGTACGACGGGGTGCCCGGCGGCGGGGGCGGCGGCCAGGAGGCGTCGGGGGCGGAGTACCCCTGGGGCGCCCCCTGACCGTGGGCGGCATGCGAACCGTGGGAGGCTCCCGGGTCCTGCGGGGCGGCTTGATGCGGTGCCTCGCTGGGAGCCGCGGCCTGCCCGAAGCCGTCGTGCGGTCGCGGTCCCGCGGGTGCGTGCGAGGGCGGCTGTTCCGGGCGTGGCACGGCCGGCTGGGCGGGGGCTGCGGGAGATTCCACCGGCACGGGAGGCGCGGACGGGGCCGGGGGTACCGCGGTGCCCTCGTTCTCGGTGCTCACAGCTTCTCTCCTCGTTCCACGGCTGTTTGTCGGTCGCACTGGTCACACTGGTCGCGCTCAGCGACGCTCACGCGGCGCTCCACGGTCCGGCGCGACGCAGATGTGCAGTGTTTTCGTATGCCATCAGCTTTTCCCACGGGCCGTCAGAGCACCATAAGCGGTTGCTGTGGGTTCCCGACCGACCTTTATATGGGTCATCCAAGACTAAACGGACGTGCGGCCGATGACTCCGGTGGCACGTCTACCCGCCCGCGGTGGCACCATGACGCGGTGACCCACGCACGACAGCACCGGATCCAGGTCGTCGCCCACCGGGGAGCCTCCGAGGAGGCGCCCGAGCACACCCTGGCCGCGTACCGGAAGGCCATCGAGGACGGGGCGGACGCCCTCGAGTGCGATGTGCGCCTGACCGCCGACGGTCATCTCGTCTGCGTCCACGACTGGCGCGTCAACCGTACGTCCAACGGCCGTGGCGCGGTGTCGGCGCTGGAGCTGGCCGATCTGGCCGCACTTGACTTCGGCGCCCGCAGGACCCGGGAGTTCTGGCGGACGCGCGACGAGCAGCCCGACTGGGAGCACCGGCCCGAGGACCGCGAGGAGACCTCCGTCCTGACCCTGGAACGACTGCTCCAGCTGGTGTCCGACGCGGGGCGGCGGGTGGAGCTGGCCATCGAGACCAAGCACCCCACGCGCTGGGCGGGGCAGGTGGAGGAGCGGCTGCTGGTGCTCCTGAAGCGGTTCGGACTCGACGCGCCGGCCTCGGCCGCCGAGTCCCCGGTGCGTGTGATGAGTTTCTCGCCCCGCTCGCTGCACCGGGTGCGGGCCGCGTCGCCGACCCTGCCGACCGTCTATCTGATGCAGTTCGTCTCACCCCGACTGCGGGACGGGCGGCTGCCCGCGGGTGTCCGGGTCGCGGGCCCCTCGATCCGGATCGTGCGGAACCATCCCTCCTACATCGCCCGCCTGAAGCGGGCCGGCCACCAGGTGCACGTGTGGACCGTGAACGAGGCCGCGGACGTGGAACTCTGCGCCGACCTGGGCGTCGACGCCATCATCACCAACCGGCCACGTGCGGTACTGGACCACCTGGACCGCTGATTCGCCCGCACTTCGTCCGCGCTTCTTCCCGCGGTTCGTCCCGCGGTTCGTCCGAAGTCTTGACCGGGCGGCCCGCCTCCCGCATTCTCCAGTCTCGGCCACACCGACGAAATCCAGCCACGCTGTTACGGGGAGTGCTCCGGTGCGTTCGGTACGTGTTCGACCGTGTCGAATGCGTCACTGGGCGGGGACGGGCCGGTTTCCGGTTCAGGCCAGAGGGGCATCCACACCGTGGCGTGGGGCGAAGGAGGTCTCGGGGGTGGCGTTGGTGGTGGCACAGGAGGTGCCCACGTCGTCGAGCATGGCCGTTCCCCATGGCCCTGCGGGCGTGGGGAAAGCAAGGCACCGGATGCGCGAGCAGTTGCGCAGCGGCGGTGTCGCGGATTCGGTCATCGACGACGCCGTACTGGTCCTTTCCGAACTCTTGAGCAACGCGTGCAAACACGGCCGTCCGCTGGGCGACGCCCTGGCCGGTGACGGCGACGTGCGCGCCGCGTGGCAGGTGGACGCGGGCGGCCGGCTCGTCGTGGAGGTCACGGACGGCGGCGGCCCTACCCGCCCGGCCCCGGCGACCCCTTCGGTCACCGCACACGGCGGCCGCGGGCTGAACATCATCACCGCGCTCGCCGACGACTGGGGCGTAAGGGACGACGCGCGCGGTGAGGTCACGGTGTGGGTCGTCGTCCACGACGACGTGCACGACCCGGACGCCGGGCACCGGCGCGACGACTTCGCCACCCGGATCACGGCTCCGGCTGTGTCGGAGATCCCCGGCCTGGACTTCGCGGAGGCCTTCGAGGACCTGGGCTGACCGGGCCCGGTGAGTGGGCGCGCGGGGAAGCCGAAGACAGCGGAGGGAAGCCGTGGTGACCCCGGGGCGAGCTGTCCACGGGAAGCCCGTTGTCCACAGGGCCACGTCGGCCAGGTTGTGAACGGCTAGGCTCGCGCCGTACGAGATGAGCCGCAACCGGGAGACACCCACGATGGCCAAGAAGCGACCCCAGACGAAGGCCAAGCGCCCGCAGCCCACCGGCGCTGACGGGAACTTCCCGGTCGTCGGCGCCCGCGAGCCCTGCCCCTGCGGCAGCGGCCGCCGCTACAAGGCCTGCCACGGCCGGGCCGCCGCGCAGGCCACGACCGAGCTCGTACAGCGCCCGTTCGAGGGGCTGCCCGGCGAGTGCGACTGGGTGGCCCTGCGCGAGCTGGTGCCGGCGGCCACGGTCGGGCTGACCCTGAAGGACGGCCTGCCCGACGGAGTCCCCTCCGTCACGCTGGCCACGGTGCTGCCGATGGCCTGGCCGGCCCTGCGCCGCGACGACGGATCGGTCCTGCTCGGCCTGCAGAACGACACGGCGTCGGGCGACATCAGCCGCGACCTCGCCGACACCCTCCAGCGGGCGCTGTCCGCCGCACCGGGTACTCCGGTGCAGGGCCGCCGCGCGCCGGCCGACGGCCCCCGGCTGCAGGACCTGCTCGCCTCCGAGGGGGCGTTCGAGCCGGACGTGCACGAGGGCTTCGAGTTCTGGGTCCCGGATCCGGAGAACGCCACGCCGGAGGTGACCGCCTCCCTGGAGCGGGCCAACGCCGCCGCCATCCCTACCGTCCGGCTCCAGGGTGTGGACGCCGCCTACTGGTGCGAGACGCCGGAGAAGAACCACCTGCGCTGGGTCATGCCGCACGAGGAGGAGCGGCTTCTGGACGCTCTTGCCCGGCTGCACGCCGCAGGCCGGTCGTCTCTTGGCGAGGGCACCCGCCTGGTCGGCTCCTTCCGCGCTCACGGGCTCACCGTCCCGGTATGGGACCTGCCGAGCGAGACCGGCGCGCAGGACATGGAGAAGCCGGCGGCCGAGTTCGCCGAGCGCCTCGCCGAGGCCCTGGCCACCGACGCGCCGCTCACCCACGACGAGCGCCGGGCCCGCGGCGGCCTGACCAACCGACAGGTGACGCTCAGCTGACGCACGGCCGCGGGGCCGGCCCGGCTGACCGACCGGTCAGCCGGGGCTCCGGTCCGGAAAGGCGTGACTCCGGTCACAACTCCCGGCGGAGACAGGCCAGTCGGTGACCAGAAAACAAGAGATCGAATTTGCTAACCGCCGATCTCTTGTTACCGTTCGAGTAGCCCGGTTGCTGGTGCATCCCCCGTCGCCAGCAACCGGGTCTTTCCATGCGCCCGGCCGCACACGCACCGCAGCCGCCCGTCAACTCCCCGTTCCGGCAGGTGAGTTGCTCGTCCCGTCACCGCTGTGCCCAGTGCCTTCACCACTCCCGGCGTCTCCGTTGCCGTCGCGGCTCCCGCCACTGCCGCCGCTCTCGTCGCCCCCGTCACTACGGTTGCTGCCGGTACGCAGCAGCAGTGGCCCGTAACCGGCCCGCGCCGCGAACTCCGCGACCGCGGTGTACGCCGTCGGCCCGCCCCGGACGCGTTCCCTGGGCGTCTCGCAGGTGCCCGGAGCGTCCTCGGCATCCACCGCGCAGCGCGTCCGCACGCTGCGTCCGTCGGTTCCCATGAGGCTCAGCACGGATTCGAGCGGGTCACCGGTCGCGTTGCGGTAGTAGGTGCGTGCCCAGGTCTCCGTCCCCTGCGTCACGACACAGGTCTGCGCCTCGACACCCTCGGGCGAGGTGAGCTCGGGGCCACAGCGCACGGCGGTGGCCGGGCCGGGGGGCAGCGGGGACCGGGCGGCCGCGGCCGGGGCACGGTCGGCTCCTTCGGGTGCCTTTCCGTCCCCGTCCGCACCCTGCGAGAGGAGACGTACGGCCGGAGGGTTCTCCGCCTCCCCGCCACCCGGGGGCCCAGCGGACGCCACGGCGAACGGCAGCACGACCGCGCACACCACGACACCGGCGAGCCCGTACAGACGGACCCGTCGGCGGTCCGGCCCCCCGCGGCGTGGCCCTGCACGGTCCGGGCCGGCGGCGCGGTACGTCCTGGCGGCACGGTGCGACCCGGCGGCGCGGTGCTCCCCAGCATGAAGCGGCATGGGCGGACGATAACGACCACGGGCGTGCGCGGACTTCCGCGCACGCCGGACACCCCTACAACTCGGGCGCGCTCACACCCGTACGAGTGAGGGCGTCGACCACGGCGTCCACCACGGCCTCCACGTCGGGCACCCAGGGTGAGGCGGAACCGGGCAGCGGCGCCCGTTCCCAGCGGACGGTGCCGCCGCCCGTCTCCGACGGGGGCAGCGCGAGATAGCCGCCCTCGCCGTGGAAGCGCAGTGAGCCGGGGACGAAGTCCTTGGCGTAGAGCAGCTCGCCCAGCTGCTCCATCGAGTACGGCTTGACCAGCAGCGACCAGCGGGTTGGCGAGGCCACGACCGGGCCGAGCCGCAGGCCCGCGCGGTCGAGCGCGGCGAGGGCGTGGGCGGCCGGCAGGGCGGGCAGGGAGACCGCGCACGGGGCGATGCCCCCGGTGGCCAGGACGATCGGCGCGGTGGGGCGGTTGGTCCACCACCAGCGCACCATGCGCCCGTCGGTGGTGGCGGCCAGGAGGCCGGGGTCGAAGGGGTGCGCGCCGGGCACCGTGCACTCCGGGTCCGGGCAGCCGCAGCGCGACCGCGCCCGCGGGTCCGCCGCCACGCCCGGGAGTACGGGCCACTGCCATTGCGTCGCGTAGGTCAGGGCCGCGCCGATCAGCTCAGGCTGTCCGTCGTCGTGCTGGGACAAGAGCCTGCGTCGCCTTCCGAGGATCTCGCGCATGAGCGCTCGTTCCTTTCCGTTGCACGCCTGGCAACACTGTGGTCACATCACACCATGTGTCGATCTCTTCGCTGTGCGTAGCTGGTGGCGCATCACACCCCTGCCAAGAAGGACATCGCTGCCAAGGGCAAGGGAAACCCCTGTGGGCCGAGCACCGACCGCGTCCGCGGCGGTTCCGTCCACACTGCGTCTGTCAAAGCATGGGCCTGGCGCGGGGGTGGCGAAGTCTGGCGTTTACCGTCCCGCGCATTTCTCTCCGCCTCCGCCACGGGAGGATGGGGCACGGTCGTCGGTGGATAGGACGCCCGGGTCCGCCGCCAGGTTCCAGGTGGCCCCCAACCACCCCTGGCCTTCTCCGAGTACGTACCCATCACGACCGCTGTGACGCTCCGTAAAGCACCCCCAGTCGACCGCAACAAGGCGTCCCCTGGGGAAGTTTCAAGCCAATTTCGTATTTCCGCAAGAGGTCGGGAGGGAGGTCGCTCGAACCTCACGGACACCAGGAATACCAGCAGGACAATGCTGGACATCTCCTTACGAGTGCGTGTACATGTGGAGACACTGCTAGCGGCGCAGAATGACATGGGGGTTTGCGATGCTTTTGAGCAGTAAGCGCCGGTCGGAAGGCCGGACGCCATGAACGCCCCGCACCCCGCGAAAGTGGCCGGAATCGATTCAACAGTTCCGTCCCCCGCACACACTGTCGCGCCCGCGACCCCGGGCGCCTCCCCGGCCACCGCGCCGAACGCCACGGACGCCGCGGAGGTCACGGCCGCGCCGGGGGCCCCCGGCGCCCCCGGCGCCCTGCTCCAGGACCGGCTGGCCGGCTGGGTGTCGGACCTGACGACCCTGCACGAGCTGACCGAGCGCCTGGTCCGTACGGACTCCCTCTCCGAAGGCCTCCAGGAAGTACTGCGCGCCGGAGCCGCCCTGGTGGGCGCCCGGCGTGGTCTCGTCGTCCTGGAACCGGCCGACGGACTCGGCCCGGACACCACCGTCGGCCTCGGACTGGCCCGCGCCGACCTCGGCCATATCGAGACCGTCCCCCGAAGTGCCCTGTCCTACGGGCGGATTCTGGACGGCCTGCCGGTCGGCCCGGACGGGATCACCGAGCCCGACCTGTTCGCCGAGAAGAACCTCGACCCCCGCCACCGCGAGGTCGCCGCCCGCCTCGGCTACGCCGCCAGCTACGCGCTTCCCCTGTCCGCCGAGGACACCGGGACCACTGAGGCGATGGTCACCACCAGGACCATCGGGACCACGGGGGCCACCGAGGCGGCCACAGGGACCACCGGCCGCCTCGGCGCCGCCGTATGGCTGTACGACGACCCCGTCGAACCCGGTGAGCGGCAACGCCATCTCGCCGGCCTCTACTCCCGGTACGCCGCCCAGCACCTGGCCCGCCTGCTGGAAGTCGAGCGCACGCGCGCGTGCATGGCGACGATGGCCGAGGAACTGCTGCCCTCCCGCCTGCCGCGGGTGCCCGGCGTGCAGCTCGCCGCCCGGCACCGCACCGGTCCGCGTGGGGGCGGCGACTGGTACGACGCCCTGCCGCTGCCGGACGCCGCGCTCGGCCTCGCCGTCGGCTCCGTCACCGGGTCCGGACCCAGCGCGGTCGCCGCGATGGGCCGGCTGCGCGCCTCCCTGCGGGCGTACGCCGTGATGGAGGGCGAGGACCCCGTCGCCGTACTGTCCGACCTGGAGCTGCTGCTGCGCCTCACCGAGCCCGCCCGCTCGGCCACCGCCCTGTTCGGCTACTGCGAGCCCGCGCTGCGCAGGATCACGCTGGCCGGCGCCGGGCACAGCCCGCCGCTGTTGATCGGGGAGCGGCGCACGGAGTTCGTCGAGACCTCCGTCTCCGCGCCGCTCGGCATGCTCGCCTGCTGGGAGGCGCCGAGCGTGGAGTTCCAGGCGGAACCCGGAGAGACGGTTCTGCTGTACAGCGACGGACTGCTGCACCGCACCGGCGACCCGGCCGACCGAGCCTTCGCCCGGCTGCACGCGGCGGCGGCCGGCACCCCCCGGGCCAAGCGCCACGACCCGGACGCCGTCGTGGAGCACGTCCTGCGCACGGTGCTGCCGGACGGGAAGGCCGACGCGGACTCGGAGGAGGACGTCGTTCTGCTGGCCGTCCGGTTCGAATAACGGGACACTGACCCCCCGCACGCCACACATAACGGACGGTAGCGCCTCCATGTAACAGGCCCTACGGCCCTGGGCCCCCTTCCGTACGACCGTACGATGGGGGTGGTCCAGTGCCGTATCAAGGAGGATGACCGTGTCGGAGGAGCTCACCCCGGCAGTATCTGATCCTGCTGCTGACGCAGCGGGCCCGGAGAACGAGACCGAGGAGCCGATCAAGCAGCGCAAGAACGGCCTGTACCCGGGCGTGTCCGACGAACTGGCCGAGAACATGAAGTCCGGCTGGGCCGACACGGAGCTGCGCGACCTGGAGCCCATCGCCCAGGCCGCCGAGACCGCCGCCCGCCGCGCCGCGCTGTCCGCCCGCTTCCCCGGCGAGCGCCTGGTGATCCCCGCGGGCAACCTGAAGACCCGCTCGAACGACACGGAGTACTCCTTCCGCGCCTCGGTCGAGTACGCCTACCTCACCGGCAACCAGACCGAGGACGGCGTCCTGGTCATGGAGCCCGAGGGCGACGGCCACACCGCGACGATCTACCTCCTGCCGCGCTCGGACCGCGAGAACGGCGAGTTCTGGCTCGACGGCCAGGGCGAGCTGTGGGTCGGCCGCCGCCACTCCCTCACCGAGGCGGAGAAGCGCTACGGCATCCCCGCCTCCGACGTGCGCGAGCTGGCCGACAGCCTGCGCGAAGCCACCGGCCCGGTGCGCGTCGTGCGCGGCTTCGACGCCGGCATCGAGGCGGCCCTGACCGACAAGGTCACCGCCGAACGCGACGAGGAACTGCGCGTCTTCCTCTCCGAGGCCCGCCTGGTCAAGGACGAGTTCGAGGTCGGCGAGCTGCAGAAGGCCGTCGACTCCACCGTGCGCGGCTTCGAGGACGTCGTGAAGGTCCTCGACAAGGCCGAGGCGACGTCCGAGCGCTACATCGAGGGCACCTTCTTCCTCCGCGCACGCGTGGAGGGCAACGACGTCGGCTACGGCTCGATCTGCGCCGCCGGCCCGCACGCCTGCACCCTGCACTGGGTGCGCAACGACGGCCCGGTCCGCTCCGGCGACCTGCTGCTGCTCGACGCGGGCGTGGAGACGCACACCTACTACACCGCGGACGTCACGCGCACGCTGCCGATCAACGGCCGCTACAGCGAGCTGCAGAAGAAGATCTACGACGCCGTGTACGACGCCCAGGAGGCCGGGATCGCGGCGGTGAAGCCGGGCGCCAAGTACCGCGACTTCCACGACGCGTCCCAGCGCGTGCTGGCCGAGCGGCTCGTCGAGTGGGGCCTGGTCGAGGGCCCCGTCGAGCGGGTTCTGGAGCTGGGCCTGCAGCGCCGCTGGACGCTGCACGGCACCGGCCACATGCTCGGTATGGACGTCCACGACTGCGCCGCCGCGCGCGTCGAGTCCTACGTCGACGGCACGCTGGAGCCCGGCATGGTGCTCACCGTCGAGCCGGGCCTGTACTTCCAGGCCGACGACCTGACCGTGCCCGAGGAGTACCGGGGCATCGGCGTCCGTATCGAGGACGACATCCTCGTCACCGCGGACGGCAACCGGAACCTGTCCGCCGGGCTGCCGCGCCGGTCGGACGAGGTCGAGGAGTGGATGGCGGCGCTGAAGGGCTGATCCACGGTTCGGTGGCCGGGTACCGCACGAGGTACCCGGCCACCGACATGCCTGCTGTCAGACCGCCACCAGCGGAGTGCCCTCACGCCACTTGAGGATCTTGTCGAAGCTCACCACGGCCCCGGACCGGCCCGGCGTGCTGCCGATGTGGACGTGGTCGGCGAGTTCCCGGATGAGACACAGGCCGCGGCCGTCCTCGGCGTCGACGGACACCGGGCGGGCCGCCACCCCCGGTCGGCCCGGAGCGGACGCGGGGAATCCCGGGCCCGTGTCGGCGA
Source organism: Streptomyces sp. E2N166 (assembly GCF_003671715.1). Taxonomy (GTDB): domain Bacteria; phylum Actinomycetota; class Actinomycetes; order Streptomycetales; family Streptomycetaceae; genus Streptomyces; species Streptomyces thinghirensis. The sequence goes on from NZ_RAIF01000020.1 coordinate 126,959, forward strand.
CCTCGATGCGGCACAGTTCGCCGTCGAGGTAGGCCGTGACGCGGTACGCCTCCGAGGAGCCGTCGGGTGCGTCGTCCCCACCGTGCTCCACGGCGTTCGCGCAGGCCTCGCTCAGCGCGATGGAGAGGTCGAAGGAGATGTCGGGGTCCACGCCCGCGGTCTCCATGGTGCCGATCAGCAGGCGGCGGGCCAGGGGCACGCTCGCAGCCTCGCGCCGCAAATGGAGTGACCACCAGATGCTCATGCTCCAGCCTCCCGGCCGCGGCTCGACATACCGTTACGTATTGCCCCCCGTGGCCGGGCGTAAGCGCGGTGTCCGCGTGAGACCGCCCATATGGCGGATGCGTGCATGCCGCCGATCGGTGTATGTGGGGCGGCTCGCACCAGAGAGTGATCTTCCGGCGCTCTTCCGGGCGTACGGCATCTTGTGGACCTGCCGTACGGCGCGGGGGGCGCCAGTGCGATGATGAGGCCGCCATGACTGCCCCCCACCCGCCTACGGCGCGCACCGGAAACGATCTCCGGATCCTGCGGGCCGCGGTGTTCGCCGCGGTCTGCGTCGTGCTGGCCGCGGCGGGGCACACCCTCGCCTCCTGCGCCAGCGTTCCGCTGTGGTCGCTGGGCGCGGGGTTCCTCGGGGCGGTCGTGGTCGCCGCGCCCCTCGCCGGACGCGAACGCTCGCTGCCCGGCATCGCGGTGCTGCTCACCGTCGGACAGACCGCGCTGCACACCCTGTTCGGTCTCGGCCAGCACGGTGCCACGGCGGTCACGGCGGTCACGGCATCCGGTACGACCGGCGCGTCCACCGGCGGGCCGGGCGCGCTGTCCGACGCGTCACTGGTCCAGCAGGCCGCACGGCTGGTGTGCGGGACCACCGCGGCGGCGCTCAGCCCGGCCCAGGCCCAGCGCATCCTCACCGACGCGCGGATCGCCCCGGACGTCCGCGCCGGCGCGGGGCACCACCCCGCCGACGCCCTGTCCACCGCCGGTTCCTCGGCCTCGCTGCTGCCGTCCCTGCCGATGCTGCTCGGCCACGTCCTCGCGGCCCTGGCCGCCGGCTGGCTGCTGCGACGCGGCGACCTGGCCCTGGCCCGGCTCGTCGAACTGTCGGCACACTCGGCCCACTCGGTGGCCGAGGCCGCGTTCGTACGCGCCCTGCGCGCGACGCTCTCCCTGGTCCACGCCCTGCACGCCGGGCTCGCCGGCCTCCCCGGGACGGGCCCGCGCCTGCCGCACACCGCCCGGTTGGCGCCGCCCCGGCCCCGCACCACCGCACTCCAGCACACGGTGATCAGGCGCGGCCCGCCGAGCGACGCGTTGGCCCTCGCCGCCTGACACGACGCGACCATCACCCCGCTTCGGCCTCATCGGCCGCCGTGCGGAGGGCCGCCGTCGTGCGGCACGCGCGCGTGCGCGCATCCCTCCCGTCACCCGTCACCGGCCCAGCACCGGTGACCCACTCGAAGCGGAGTGATCCGTCATGAAGGTCTCTCGTATCGCCGCCGTCGGCGCCGTCTCCGGCATCGCCGTCCTCGCCCTGTCCGCGCCCGCCTTCGCGCACGTCAGCGTGCAGCCGGAGGGCACGGCCGCCAAGGGCGGCTACGCGGTCGTCGGCTTCAAGGTCCCCAACGAACGCGACAACGCCTCCACCACCAAGCTGGAGGTCAACTTCCCCACCGACCACCCGCTGGCGTCCGTGATGCCGCAGCCGGTCCCCGGCTGGAAGGCAGTGGTCACCAAGACCAAGCCGGCCAAGCCGCTGGAGTCGCACGGCAAGCAGATCACCGAGGTCGTCAGCAAGGTGACCTGGACCGCCGACGGCAAGGGGATCGAGCCCGGCTACTTCCAGAAGTTCCCGGTCTCCCTCGGCGCTCTGCCCGAGGACGCCGACGAGCTGGTGTTCAAGGCGATCCAGACGTACGACAACAAGGAGGTCGTGCGCTGGATCGAGGTGCCGCAGGAGGGCCAGGAGGAGCCCGACAACCCGGCGCCCGTGCTGGAGCTGGCCGCCGCCGAGGACGACGCCCACGGATCGTCGGGCGCGAAGGCCGAGGACGACACCGAGGCGGCCGCGCAGAACACCGCCGCCGACACCGCCGCCTCGTCCGACTCCGGTGACGGCAGCGACACCACCGCCCGTGTTCTCGGCATCGTCGGCATCGTCGTAGGCGC
>NZ_RAIF01000020.1:129274-183627 GCF_003671715.1 Streptomyces sp. E2N166
ACTCCGGCGCGTCGGCGTAGCGACGCCCGTGCCGGTGCGGCGGTGCAGCGACGCCGCCGCATCCTCTCGTCCGGTGCGCGCCGGGCATCCTCCGTCGGTCCGACGGACCCCGGCGCGCACCGGAGCACCTCACATCTGGGACATTTTTCTATGCGCAAGAAGACGTTCGCCGCGGCCGCGCTGCTCGCCGCCGCCTCCCTGACCCTGACCGCCTGCGGCGGCGGCGCCGCCGACAGCGACGCGCCCGTCACCGTGGTCTCCGAGGACACCGGCCAGCAGGCCGCCACCGTCCTCGACAAGCCGTTCGAGAAGCCCGACCTGGTCCTCACCGACACGAAGGGCAAGGAGTACGACCTCCGCGAGCGGACCGCCGGCAAACCCACCCTGATCTACTTCGGCTACACCCACTGCCCCGACGTCTGCCCCCTGACCATGAACAACGTCGCCGTGGCCAAGAAGCAGCTGTCCCAGGCCGAGCAGGACAAGCTCCAGATCGTGTTCGTCACCACCGACCCCGAGCGCGACACCCCGGCCGCGCTCGGCAAGTGGCTCAAGGGCATCGACCCGCAGATCGTCGGTCTGACCGGCGAGTTCGACACCATCCAGGCCGGCGCCCGTACCCTGGGCATCTCCATCGACCCGCCGACCAAGGACAAGGACGGCAAGGTCGTCTCGACGCACGGCACCCAGGTCGTCGCCTTCTCCCCGAAGTCCGACGCCGGCTACGTCCTCTACGGCGAGGACGCCACCGTCGAGGACTACACCAAGGATCTCCCCAAGCTCGTCAAGGGGGAGAACCCGTGAGAGGCCGTCCCACCCTCGCCGCCGTGACGATGACCGGCGCCCTGGCCCTCGCGGGCTGCGGCGACTCGGGCTCCGACTCCGACTCCTCGGCCGCCGGTGCCGAACTCTCCGTCGGCGCCGCCTACATACCGCAGCCGGTGTCCGACTCGATGGCGGCGGGCTTCCTCACCATCACCAACAAGGGCGACGCCGAGGACGAGCTGACCTCCGTCACCAGCGAGGCCGGTGACGTCACCGTCCACGAGACCGTCGACGGGACAATGAAGGAGGTCGACCGCCTCCCCGTCCCCGCCCACGGTCGACTCGTGTTCAAGAGCGGCGGCAACCACCTGATGTTCGAGAAGCTGAAGCAGCGGCTCAAGCAGGGACAGACGGTCTCCGTCGAACTGCGCTTCGCCCGCTCCGGCCCCGTCACGGTCAAGCTCCCCGTGAAGGCGGCCACTTACCAGCCCACCACCGGACACTCCGGACACTGAGGGAGGGACCACCTTGACGCAGACCATCGCCCCGCGCGTCCGGACCCTGGTGCTGCTGCTCCTGGCCGCGGCCTGCGCGCTGCTCGCCGGCGCCGGGCCGGCCTCCGCGCACGCCGCGCTGACCGGCAGCGACCCCGGGCAGGGGGCGGTGGTCGACAAGGCTCCGGCCCAGGTGTCGCTCACCTTCTCCGAGTCGGTCTCCATGGACGACGACTCGCTGCGCGTCCTCGACCCCAAGGGTGAGCGCGTCGACGACGGCAGGCCGTCCGGCACGGGCGGCACGAAGTACACCGTGAGACTGCACGCGGGGCTGCCCGACGGCACGTACACGGTGACCTACCAGGTCGTCTCCGCCGACAGTCATCCCGTGGCCGGTGCCTACACCTTCTCCATCGGCGCCCCGTCCGAGACCTCCGTCTCCGTCTACGGCACGGAGGCGGGCGGCGGGACCGTCGGCTGGCTGTACGGCCTCGGACGGTACGTGTCGTACGCCGGATTCACCGTGCTGGTGGGCGGCGCCGCCTTCGTCCTCGCCTGCTGGCCGCGCGGCTCCGGCGTCCGGGCCGTGCAGCGGCTCGTGGTCTCCGGATGGCTCGCGCTGACCTCCGCCACCCTCGTACTGCTCCTGCTGCGCGGCTCCTACACCGGTTCCGGGAAGCTCGGCGACGTCTTCGACCTGAACCTGCTCGGCGAGGTGCTGCAGACCAAGACCGGCGCCGCGCTGGTCTCCCGGCTGCTGCTGCTGGCGGCGGCCGCGCTCTTCGTCGCCGTGCTCTTCGGCGCCTATGACAAGCGGGAGGACGAGGAGAAACGGGACCTCACCTTCGGACTCGCGGTCGGCGGAGCCGTGGTGGCGGCCGGACTCGCGGCGACCTGGGCGATGTCCGAGCACGCCTCGGTCGGCCTCCAGGCCGGTATCGCCATGCCCGTCGACATCGTTCACCTGCTCGCCGTCGCCACCTGGCTCGGCGGGCTCACCGCCCTGCTCGTCGCCCTGTACCGGGCGCCCGCGGACACGCCCGTCGCGGCCTCGGCCGTACGGCGGTTCTCGCGCCTCGCCTTCGGCAGCGTGATCGCGCTGGTGGTGACCGGCACCTACCAGTCCTGGCGCCAGCTCGGCTCCTGGACGGCCTTCACCGACACCCGGTACGGGCAGCTGCTCCTCGTAAAGATCGGGCTCGTGGCGGTGCTGGTCGGCATCGCCTACCTCTCGCGCCGGTGGACGGCACAGCTGGTGGAGGCGGTGCCGGCCATCGCCCACCAGCGGGAGAAGGAGCAGGTCGGGTCGTCCCGTGGCCGTACGACCACGGGAGCGGGATCCGCGGAGAAGGCTAGATCCACCGAGAAGGCGAAGGCCGCCGAGAAGGTGTCCGGGGCAGCGACGAAAGCCGGGGCCGCGAAGGGGGCCGGGGCCGCGAAGGCTTCCGGGCAGGGCTCCGGGGCCGGGGCCGCGAAGGGCTCCGGCACCTCCCAGCGCGACGCCCAGCTCGCCCGGCAGCGCGCGGCCGTGGACGCCGCCCGGCAGAAACGGGAACGAGACGCCGACCCCCAGCGTTTCGGACTGCGCCGCTCCGTGCTCGCAGAGGCGGGCATCGCCGTCGTCCTGCTCGCCGTCACCACCGTCCTGACCCAGACCGAGCCCGGCCGGACCGAGGAGGAGGCCAAGGCCGCCAACCCGACCTCCGCCGCCACGACCGGTCCCTCCTCCGGTGCGGTCACCCTGGACATGCCCTTCGACACCGGCGGCCAGAACGGCAAGGGAGTCGTACGGGTCGAGCTCGACCCCGCCCGGGTGGGCGCCAACGACATGCACCTCTACGTCGAACGCCCGGACGGCAAGGCCTTCGACATCCCCGAGGTGAAGGTCGCCTTCACCCAGAAGGCCAAGGACATCGGGCCGCTCCCCGTCGTCCCCGACCACATCACCACCGGACACTGGTCGGCGAGCGGGGTGCAGATCCCGATCGCCGGGGACTGGGAGGTCGCCGTGACCGTCCGGACCTCCGACATCGACCAGGCGACCGTCTCGAAGAACGCGCAGATCGGCTGAACCGCACCATGGCTGACCAGTCCATCCCGGAGGCCCGTACCCCCGAGGCGACCCGCGTGGCGCCCGGCGGACCCGGGCCGCTCGACTCCGAGAACACCAGCACACGCCAGGGCGTCTCGCGGCGGCGGCTGCTCGGCACCGCAGGCGCCACCGGGCTCGTACTCGGCGCGGTCGGCGGCGCCGCGGGCTACGCCGCCGCGCCCTCCCCGGCCACGCCGCTCACCTCGCTGGGCGACGAGGAGGTGATGTTTCACGGGAAACATCAGCCCGGCATCACCACCCCGATGCAAGCCTGCGGGCATCTCGTCGCGTTCGACCTGGCGGCGGGCGCCGGCCGCCGGGAGGCCGCCGCGCTGCTGCGCCGCTGGTCCGAGACCGCCCGGCGGCTGATGGCGGGGGAGCCCGCCGGTGCCCGTGACACGGGCGTGGCCCGGGACGCGGGGCCTTCCTCGCTGACTGTCACCTTCGGATTCGGACACAGCTTCTTCGGCCGGACCGGCCTGGACAAGCACCGCCCGGTAGCTCTCGACCCGCTGCCCGACTTCTCCTCCGACCACCTCGACAAGAACCGCAGCAACGGCGATCTGTGGGTGCAGATCGGCGCCGACGATGCCCTGGTCGCCTTCCACGCCCTGCGCGCGATCCAGCAGGACGCCGGGTCGGCCGCCCGCGTCCGGTGGCAGATGAACGGCTTCAACCGCTCACCGGGCGCCACCGCCCACCCCATGACGGCCCGCAACCTCATGGGCCAGGTCGACGGCACCCGCAATCCGAAGCCCGCCGACGCCGACTTCGACCAGCGGATCTTCGTCCCCGAGAGGCCCGAGAAGGACGAGAAGACCGAGCAGGCATGGATGGCGAACGGCTCCTACGCCGTCGTACGCCGCATCCGCATGCTCCTCGATGACTGGGAGAAGCTTTCGGCCAAGGCCCAGGAGGACGTCATCGGGCGCCGCAAGTCCGACGGGGCTCCGCTGTCCGGGGGCAGCGAGACGACCGAGATGGACCTGGAGAAGACGGATCAGGCCGGGAACCTGATCGTCCCGATCAACGCCCACGCCCGCATCACCCGCCCCGACCAGAACGGCGGCGCGGCCATGGTCCGCCGACCCTTCTCGTACCACGACGGCTTCGACGCGGACGGCGTCCCCGACGCGGGGCTGCTCTTCATCTGCTGGCAGGCCGATCCGCTGCGCGGCTTCGTGCCGGTGCAGCGCAAGCTGGACCGGGGCGACGCGCTTTCGCGGTTCATCCGGCACGAGGCGAGCGGTCTGTTCGCGGTGCCGGGCGGGGCGGCGGAGGGAGAGTACGTGGGACAGCGGCTGCTGGAGGGGTGAAACCGACCGGGAGCCACCCCGAAGAGCGGGTTGCACGAGACGCGTGAGCCCGGTCTCCCGGGGCCTATTAGGGTGAGGTCATGCCAGCCAGTTACGCGTATCTCGGCCCCGAAGGCACCTTCACCGAAGTCGCTCTGCGCACACTTCCGGAGACGGCGACCCGGGAGCTGGTCCCCTACGTCTCCGTCCAGTCCGCGCTCGACGCGGTCCGCACCGGCGAGGCCGAGGCCGCGTTCGTGCCGATCGAGAACTCCGTGGAAGGCGGCATCACCACCACCCTCGACGAGCTGGTCGCCGGCCAGCCGCTGATGATCTACCGCGAGGTGCTGCTGTCCATCACCTTCGCGCTGCTGGTCCGCCCCGGCACCAAGCTGTCGGACATCAAGACGGTCACCGCCCACCCGGCGGCCCAGCCCCAGGTACGCAACTGGATCAAGGCGCACCTCCCGGAGGTCGCCTGGGAGTCGGCCGCCTCCAACGCCGACGGCGCCCGCCTGGTGCAGGAGGGCCGTTACGACGCGGCATTCGCCGGCGAGTTCGCCGCGGCCCGCTACGGCCTGGAGGTCCTGGAGGCCGACATCCACGACGCGGAGAACGCCCAGACGCGCTTCGTGCTGGTCGGCCGGCCCGCCAGGCCCGCGGCACCGACCGGCGCGGACAAGACGTCCGTCGTGCTCTGGCAGCGCGACGACCACCCCGGCGGCCTGCGCGACCTGCTGAGCGAGTTCGCCACCCGGGGCGTCAACCTGATGCTGCTGCAGTCCCGGCCCACCGGCGCGGGTATCGGCAACTACTGCTTCTGCATCGACGCCGAGGGCCACATCTCCGACCGCCGGGTGGCCGATGCCCTCATGGGCCTGAAGCGGACCTGTCTCCAGGTGCGCTACCTCGGGTCGTACCCGCGGGCGGAGGTCGAGCCGGCGGACGTGGACGCGCTGCGGCGGGGCACCTCCGACGAGGACTTCGTGGCGGCGGCGGACTGGGTGGCGCGCTGCCAGGACGGCCGTTTCTGACGGCCGGAACCGGCCAGTCCTACCTGCTGATTTTCGTTGTCCACAGGAGCGCTCCGAGTTATCCACAGGTCCGCTTCTCGACCTGGGGACAAGTCGACAACGAAGTGGTACTCAGTCGACAAATCCCCCAACAGCCCCCACTTCGTCCACAGGCGCCCAGGTCACCCTTCGTCCACCTGTTTCTCGCCCGCCATCCTCCGGAGTGACACCGAGCGTCCCGTTTCCACTCGAAAGTGGGGTCGCAAAGGGTTTGGGTGGCCCATCTCAGGAATTGGGAATGATCACCTCCGTGAGTCCACAGACCTTTCGCACAGCCTGTGGATAACTTTTCCGGGTTGGGGATTCCTGTGGACAGACGAGCGCGCGGTAGGGCTCAAGTCCCCTCCTCCACAAGGAAATCCGGTCAACCCACGGCTCGTCGACCGCTTCGTTCCGGGGAACGGGACGCCTTTCATTGACCCGCGCGACCACGCTCTTACAAGGACCACATATGCCGCGATTCCCGCATAGCGGAACGTGCGGCCCGCGTTCGGCAATAGTGAGTCGAGACCCGTGACCGCGCACCGGTAGCCTTGACCGCGTGATTGACCTTCGCCTGCTCCGTGAGGACCCCGACCGTGTGCGCGCGTCTCAGCGCGCCCGTGGAGAGGACGTCGCGCTCGTCGACTCCCTCCTGTCCGCCGACGAACGGCGCAGGTCGTCCGGCGTCCGCTTCGACGAGCTGCGCGCCGAGCAGAAGGGCCTCGGCAAGCTCATCGGCAAGGCCTCCGGAGACGAGAAGGCCGAACTGCTGAAGCGGGCGAGCGGACTCGCCGCCGACGTCAAGGCGGCCGACGCCGAGCGCGACGCCGCCGACGCCGAGACCCAGGAGCTGCTCCAGCGGCTCAGCAACCTCGTCCACCCCGACGTACCCGTCGGCGGCGAGGAGGACTTCGTCACGCTGGAGACGCACGGCACGCACCGCGACTTCGCGGCCGAGGGCTTCGAGCCCAGGGACCACCTGGAGCTGGGCCAGCTGCTCGGCGCCATCGACGTCGAGCGCGGCGCCAAGGTCTCCGGCTCGCGTTTCTACTTCCTGACCGGCGTCGGCGCGCTCCTGGAGCTGGCCCTGGTCAACGCGGCGATCGCCCAGGCCACGGCGGCCGGCTTCACCCCGATGCTGACCCCGGCGCTGGTGCGCCCGCAGTCCATGGCCGGCACCGGCTTCCTCGGCCAGGCCGCCCAGGACGTCTACCACCTCGACAAGGACGACCTGTACCTGGTCGGCACGTCCGAGGTACCGCTCGCCGCGTACCACATGGACGAGATCCTCGACGCCGACCGCCTGCCGCTGCGCTACGCCGGCTTCTCGCCCTGCTTCCGCCGCGAGGCGGGCTCGCACGGCAAGGACACCCGGGGCATCTTCCGCGTGCACCAGTTCGACAAGGTCGAGATGTTCTCCTACGTCCTCCCCGAGGACTCGCAGGCCGAGCACGAGCGCCTGCTGGAGTGGGAGAAGCAGTGGCTGACGTCGCTCGAGCTGCCGTTCCGGGTCATCGACGTCGCCTCGGCGGACCTGGGCTCCTCGGCCGCGCGCAAGTACGACTGCGAGGCGTGGATCCCGACCCAGGGGAAGTACCGCGAGCTGACCTCGACCTCGGACTGCACCGAGTTCCAGTCGCGCCGACTGTCGATCCGGGTCCGTGAGGACAAGAAGGTGCGCCCGCTGGCGACGCTCAACGGCACGCTGTGCGCCGTACCGCGCACGATCGTGGCGATCCTGGAGAACCACCAGCAGGCCGACGGTTCGGTGCACGTGCCCGAGGTGCTGCGCCCGTACCTGGGCGGCCGGGAGGTCCTGGAGCCGGTGGCCAAGTGACTGACACCGGCTCCGCCACGGGTCCCGGCAGCGGTTCGGCCGGGGGTTTCCCGTACCGGCTGATCGCGACCGATCTCGACGGCACGCTGCTGCGCAGCGACGACACGATCTCGCCGCGTACCCGCGACGCGCTCACCGCGGCCACCGCGGCGGGCGCGGCCCACATCGTGGTCACCGGCCGCGCGGTCCCGTGGACCCGGCACATCCTCGACGACCTCGGGTACGACGGGCTGGCCGTCTGCGGTCAGGGCGGTCAGGTCTACCACGCCGGGGAGCACCGGCTGCTGACCTCGGTCACGCTGGACCGTCAGCTGGCCGGGGTGGCACTGGCCAAGATCGAGGCGGAGACCGGCCCGCTGTACCTGGCCGCGAGCCGTGACGGCCTGGACGGCGACGTCCTGGTCGGACCGGGCTACGCGGTCGGGGGCGACTTGCCCGCGGTGCCGTTCACCGACGCCTCGGACCTGTGGTCGGCGCCGCTGAACAAGATCTACATCCAGCATCCGACCCTGTCGGACGACGAGCTGGCCGAGGCTGCCCGGCACACCGCGGGCGGCTTCGTCACGGTGACCATGGCGGGCGCGGGCATCGTCGAGCTGCTCCCCCTCGGCCTGTCCAAGGCCACTGGGCTGTCACTGGCGGCGCGTCGCCTGGGGCTGAAGGCCGCGGACACGATCGCGTTCGGCGACATGCCCAACGACGTCCCGATGTTCGGCTGGGCCGCCCGGGGTGTGGCGATGGCCAACGCCCACGAGGAGCTGAAGGCGGTGGCCGACGAGGTGACGACCTCGAACGACGCGGACGGTATCGCGGTGGTGCTGGAGCGGCTGACGGCCTGACCCAGGCCCCCCGGTCTCCGAGACCAGGTCGCACCGCAGGTCTCTGAGGCCAGGGGCTCCAGGCGCACGGTTCGGACGGCGCCGGCGTCCCCGTCGGTCGGCCCACGCGAGGCGTCTCGCGTGCTCGAAGCGGCCGCCCGATTCGCCGGCGCCGTCCGGCCTCGTGCATGCACCACAGTGCCGGTACGGAAAGCTGGGCGCCACCGATTAAAAGCGGACGTACGCCGCCTTATCGTCGGCGCCACCTGCGACGGCGGCCCTTGCTGAAGAACCATCCGGCGGGTGGCTCGTCGGAACGCCACGGCTGCGGCTCCGGCTTCTCACGGCGCCAGCGGGCGGCGAGCATCCGGGCGCGGGCCGACGGCTCGGAGGTACCGGCGTCGCGTACAAACTCCTCGTCCAGAACGAGCCCGTCCCAGGCGTCGTCACCGGCGCCGTCCGTGGTCCCGTGCCCGGCGGCGCTACCGGCACCGTCCTCCGGCTGTCCGCGGCCGTCCTGCTGAGGTGTCTGGCCCGCCATCCCGGTTCCTCCCAGCCTGCGTCCCCCGTGTCTCCCCCGTACGTTCCCCGGCCCAGTGTGCCCGGGCCGGGGTGAAGGCCCCGTCAGGACCGGGACCCGGTCACTCCTCCCCGGCGAGCTTCAGCGTCCGCAGCTTCTGGCCCGCGTACCAGGTCGCGAGCACGGTGACCCCGGCCAGCAGGACCGTCGCGGTCGGCAGGCCGACGTCGGAGGTCACCAGGTTCCCGTCGGCGACCTTCTGGGCCACCGCCAGCGACCACTGCTGGACGCTCAGGGTCCGGGCGCCGGGCACCAGGGAGCCGAACAGGGCCTCCCAGACAAGGGCGTAGACGAGCCCGAAGACCACCGCGTGCCGGGACACCGTGCCCAGCAGCAGGAACAGCGCGGCGTAGGCGATGGAGGCGACCAGCGCGGCGATGGTGTAGGCGACGGCGACCTGCTGGCCGTTGCCGTTGAGAATCAGGCCGGCGAGCAGGGTGGGCACGGCGGAGAAGACCATCGTCACGGCGATGGCGACGATCAGCTTGGTGAAGATGATCGTCGGCCGCTTGATCGGCTTGGACAGCAGGTACACCACCGAGCCGTCGTCGATCTCCGGGCCGATGGCCCCGGTGCCGGCGATGACACCGATGATCGGCACCATGGTGGCGAGGGCGAATCCGCCCAGCACGTCCGCCGCCGTCTGGTCGTCGGCGCCGGCGAGCGCGCGCACCGCCACGGCGATGACGAGCAGCAGCAGGGGCAGTGCGCCCAGGATGAGGGCCCGGCGGCGGCCGAGCAGGGCTCGGTAGGTGAGCCTGGCGACTGTGGGGTCGTACATTCTTCGGCCTCCTACGCCGCGACGAGATACGAGAAGACGGACTCGAGGGACTCGTCGGACGGCGAGACCGTGAGCAGCCGGATGCCGTGGTCGCGGGCGACCTTCGGCAGCAGGGCCGTGAACCGGCCGAAGTCGACGGCCTGGACGCGCAGGGCGCCCTCGGCGAGGTCGACCTCGATGCCGGACGTCGACGGGTCGGCGATCAGCGCCGCCGCGAGGGCCCGGTCGTCGCTGGAGCGCACCAGGTAGCGGTGCGGCCGGTCGGTCATGAGGCGGCGGATCTTGCGGAAGTCGCCGCTGGCCGCGTGCCGTCCGGCGACGATGACCTCGATGTGCCAGGCGAGTTGCTCGACCTCTTCGAGGATGTGCGAGGAGAACAGCACCGTGCGGCCCTCGTCGCCCATGCGCCGCAGCAGGTCCATCAGCTGCATGCGCTGGCGCGGGTCCATGCCGTTGAAGGGCTCGTCCAGCAGGAGCAGCGAGGGGTTGTGGACGAGGGCGCTCGCCATCTTCACGCGCTGCCGCATGCCCTTGGAGTACGTGGCGATCTTCCGGTCCTGCGCGTACTCCATCTGGACCGTGGCGAGCGCTTCGTGGGCCGCCTTGGCGCCGAGGCCGTGCAGTTCGGCGTTGGCGAGGACGAACTCACGGCCGGTGAGGAAGTCGTACATCGCCTCACGCTCGGGGACGATGCCGATGTGCTTGTAGATGGCCTCGTTGCGCCAGGTCGGCTGTCCGTCGAGGGTGACGCTGCCGGTGGAGGGGGCGAGGAAGCCGCCCATCATGTTGATGAGGGTGGACTTTCCCGCGCCGTTGGGGCCGAGGAGGCCGGTGACACCGGGGCCGATCGTCATGGTGATGTCGTTGACGGCGACCACGTTGCCGAACCAGCGGGAGACGTGGTCGATGTTCAGCGTGGTCACAGTCCCACCTTCTGGTAGCGGCGCATCAGCAGGCCGTAGGCGCCGGCGATCAGGCCCAGGGTGACGAGGACGTAGACCGCGCCCTCGCCGTTGCTCGGGCCGACCCCGCCGGGGAAGGCCGAGGTGGCGCCCAGGAAGGCGGACTGCACGCCGTCGATGAGGGTGATCGGCGAGAACAGGCCGATCCAGGCGACGGATCCGGAGCTGCCCTGGACGTCCGCGATGGCCTGGAGCGTGGAGACCGCGCCGTAGGTGATGGTCAGGACGGCGATGACGGCCGCGATACCGAAGCCGCGGCGCGGGGTGACCGACGCGACCACCAGGCCGAGGCCGGCGAAGAGCAGCGAGAGCAGTGCCACGGAGACGAGTCCCTGTGCGAACCCCTTGGTCTGGTCCGCGAAGTCGAGTTTGGCGAGCAGCGCGCCCACATAGAGCACCACCAGGGGGGCGGCGGTGAGGATGAACAGGGCCGAGGCCAGTGACGCGTACTTGGCCCGGACGTAGTCGGCGGTCTCGATCGGCCGCGAGAAGTACAGCGGCACGGTCTTGAAGCGCAGGTCGCGCGAGACGGACTGGGGGGCCTGAGAGGCGACGTAGAGGCTGATGACGGCCTGCAGGACGATCGCGTAGCGCGTGTAGTCCAGGGGCAGGTCGTTCGCCTTGGTGGCGACGGCGACGGCGACCATGATGGCCGCGGGCAGGCACATCACCACGAAGAGGAGCATCGGCAGCACCTTGGACTTGGCCGAGCGGCCGAGGCCGTAGGCGCCGCGCAGGGACTGCGAGTACAGCGAGCGGCGGGCGTAGGCGCGGCCGAGGCGAGGGCCGTCGTAGCTGCGGTAGCCGATGTTGTGGATGCGGGTCTGGTCACCCGGCACCGTGGCTGTGGGCTGTTCAGCTGCCATGGCCGACCGCCTCCTTCCGTTCTGCGTCGCTGTCCTGGAAGACCTCCGAGATGTGGTGCCGGCGCTGCTCCATGCGCACCAGGCCGAGACCGAGGTCGGCGATGACGTCTCTGACCAGGTCGTAGGTCTCCTCGCCCGCCGCGGTGAGCAGCAGGACGTGGCCGGCGCCGGGCAGGCCGCTGCCGTCCTGGACGGTCACCCCGCGCGCGTCGAGCGCCTCGCGCACCGCGCGGGTGCCGTCGGGGTGCTCGTCGGTGTCGGTGACCTCGATCGCGAGGGTCGTCGTGGTCTGGGTGAAGTCCGTGGTGGAGCTGGAGCGCAGCAGCTTGCCGCCGTCCACCACGACGACGTGGTCGCAGGTGCGTTCCAGCTCGCCCAGCAGGTGCGAGGTGACCAGGACGGAGATGCCGAAGTCGGTGTGGATGCGCCGGATGAGGCCGAGCATCTCGTCGCGGCCGACCGGGTCGAGACCGTTGGTGGGCTCGTCGAGGAAGACCAGCTGGGGGTCGTGGACGAGGGCCTGCGCGAGCTTCACGCGCTGTTTCATGCCGGTCGAGTAGCCGCCTATGGGCCGGTAGCGCTCCTCGTACAGGCCGACGTGGCGCAAGGTGTCGGCCGTGCGTTCGCGGGCGGCGGTGGGGGGCAGGCCGGACATGCGTGCCATGTGGACGACGAACTCGGTGGCCGAGACGTCGGGCGGCAGGCAGTCGTGTTCCGGCATGTAGCCGACTCGCTCGCGGATGTCGGCGCCCTTGGTCGCGACATCGAGTCCGAGCACTTCGGCCCGGCCCTCGGTGGCGGGAGACAGACCCAGCAGGATCTTGATCAGGGTGGACTTGCCGGCGCCGTTGGCACCGACGAGTCCGGTCACACCGGGTCCGACGTCCACGGAGAGCCGGTCGAGCGCGGTCACCCGTGGGTACCGCTTGCTCAGGCTTTCGGTCGCGATCACAGTCACATCCATGACAGTAGTGACGCGCGCCACTGGAGTCGTCAGACCGGAGAGCCGTCTTGGAGTCAGACTCGAGTAGTACGGGCCCGTAGGGGATGCCGTGCCTGAGAGCTACGGATCGGTCTTCCGGGGCCGTGTGCTCCGCCCTTCGCACGCACTATTGACGCGAGGTCTAACAGCTGGGAGATTCGGCGGCGTCACGTTACGCGCGAGTAGCTCGGTCGGCACGGACCGCGCCCGGCTCGTGGGCGGGTGGACGGACCGACGGGTGGGACGGGGTGGCATGACAACGGCAGTGGCATCGGGAGCGGGCGCGGAATTCCGCACGCAGCTGCGCGGATTCCGGCAGGTGCAGCGTCTCGCCTACGAGTGCGCCGAGGCCGTGGCGGCCCGGCTGGAACCGGGGGTGACCGAGCGGGAAGCGGCCCGCATGCAGCGCGAGTGGCTGCGGGAGAGGGGCGTGCGGGACTGGTTCCACCTGCCGTTCGCCTGGTTCGGCGACCGCACGGCCTTCACGGACTTCCGCGTTCCGCTGCAGTTCTTCCCGACTGGGCGCCGGCTGGAGCCGGGCATGCCGTTCATCCTGGACATGGCCCCGGTGTACGGGGGTTTCACCGCCGACATCGGCTACTCCGGCTCGCTCGGTCCCAACCCCGTGCAGCGGCGACTGATGGCCGATCTGGAGGCCCACCGCGCGCTGATCCTGCGCGAGGTGCGCGAACGCCGCCCGCTGCGGGAGATCTACGAGGACGTGGACCGGCTCATGGTCCGCCAGGGCTACGCCAACCGGCACCGCGCCTACCCGTTCGGCGTGATCGCCCACAAGGTGGACCGGGTGCGGGAACGACGCTTTTCCCCACGCCTGTTCGGCTTCGGCACGCAGTCGCTCAAGGGACTGGCGAGCGACGCGCTGCACGGCCACCGCGAGGGCTGGTCCCCGCTGTGGTCGCCGTACCGCTTCTCCGACCACCCGCCCCGGCCGGGGTTGTGGGCGGTCGAACCCCACCTCGGTTTCCGGGGCACCGGCGCGAAGTTCGAGGAGGTCCTCGTCGTCACCGACTCCGCGGACCCCGAGCAGAGCGCCTTCTGGCTGGACGACGATCTGCCGCACGTGCGGCACTGGGCGGAGGAGAAATGACGGTCCTGGACGGTGCGCGGGAGCGCTGGGTGCGCACGGGCGGGGTCGAGCTGTGCGTGGCCGAACTGGGCGACCCGCACCGGCCCACGGTCGTCCTGGTGCACGGCTACCCGGACAGCAAGGAGGTCTGGTCCGAGGTCGCCACCCGCCTCGCCGACCGCTTCCACGTGGTCCTCTACGACGTCCGGGGCCACGGCCGGTCCACCGCGCCGAGCCCGCTGCGCGGCGGGTTCACGCTGGACAAGCTGACGGACGACTTCCTGGCCGTGGCGGACGCCGTCAGTCCGGGCCGGCCCGTGCATCTGGTGGGCCACGACTGGGGCTCGGTGCAGTCGTGGGAGTTCGTCACGGTCAAGCGCACCGAGGGCCGCATCGCCTCCTTCACCTCGATGTCCGGTCCGTCTCTCGATCACTTCGGCCACTGGATCAACAGGCGTCTGAGGCGCCCCACCCCGCGCCGGGTCGGTCAGCTCCTCGGCCAGGGCGCCAAGTCCTGGTACGTCTACCTGCTGCACACGCCCGTACTGCCCGAACTCGCCTGGCGCGGCCCCCTGGGGAAGCGCTGGCCGGGCATCCTGCGACGCATCGAGAAGGTGCCCGGCGGCGACTACCCGACCCCGTCCCTGCCGTCGGACGCGGCGCACGGGGCGTGGCTGTACCGGGACAACGTCCGGCCCCGGCTGCGCCGCCCGCGCGACGACGCCTACGCGCACGCACCCGTGCAGCTCATCACGCCCCTCGGTGACGCGTTCCTGTCGGAGCGGCTCTACGACGAACTGGAGCTGTGGGCACCGCGGCTGACCCGCCGCACGCTGCCTGCCAAACACTGGGTGCCGCGCACCCGTCCGGACCGGCTCGCGGACTGGATCACGGAGTTCGTCACCGCCGTCGACGCCGGCCGGCCCGAGGCCGCGGCGAGCGGGAAGTACGCCGACCGCTTCGGCGGGCAGCTGGTGCTGGTCACCGGCGCGGGCAACGGCATCGGGCGGGCCACGGCGTTCGCTTTCGCCGAGGCCGGCGCACGCGTGGTGGCCGTCGACCGGGACGCCGAGGCCGCCGCCCGCACCGCGGAGCTGTCCCGGCTGATCGGTGCGCCCGCGGCCTGGGCGGAGACCGTCGACGTCTCCGACGAGCAGGCCATGGAGAAGCTGGCGGACAAGGTCGCCGCCGAGTACGGCGTGGTGGACGTCCTGGTGAACAACGCCGGGATCGGCATGTCGGGCTCCTTCTTCGACACCACGCCGGAGGACTGGAAGAAGGTCCTCGACGTCAATCTCTGGGGCGTGATCCACGGCTGCCGCCTCTTCGGCAGGCAGATGGCCGAGCGCGGGCAGGGCGGCCACATCGTCAACACCGCGTCGGCGGCGGCCTTCCAGCCCTCCAGGGCGCTGCCCGCCTACAGCACCTCCAAGGCGGCGGTGCTGATGCTGAGCGAGTGCCTGCGCGCCGAGCTGGCCGGACAGGAAATCGGCGTCACGGCGGTCTGCCCCGGCCTCGTCAACACCAACATCACCTCCACGGCGCACTTCGCGGGCGTCGACGCCGACGAGGAGATACGGCGGCAGCGACGCACGGCGCGGTTGTACGGGTTGCGCAACTACCCGCCGGAGAAGGTCGCCAACGCCGTCCTGGAGGCGGTCGTGCGCAACAGGGCCGTGGTCCCGGTGACGCCGGAGGCGCGTGGTGCCCATCTCTTGTCCCGGTTCGTTCCGGGAGCGTTGAGGCGTCTCGCACGTGTGAAGCCGCCACTGTAGTTTCCACAGGCTGCTCCAACCAGCCTGTGGATAACCGCACTTGGCTGTGGATCAAACATCGGCTGCAAAACCGCTCGCGTGACGCGCGCCTCGCTCGGCACGCTGATTCCATGCAACAGCAGCACATGGACGACAGGCGCACCGTGAAGGTGTCCAAGTATCTGTCGAGGCACCTGCGCCACCAGCCGGAGAGAATCGGGCTCGCGCTCGACGAAGCCGGCTGGGTCGAGATCGACACGCTGATCGCCGCAGCCGCGGCGCACGGATTCCGCTTCACCCGCGAGGAACTCGACCACGTGGTCGCCACCAACGACAAGCGGCGCTTCGCGATCGAGGGCACCCGTATCCGCGCCAGCCAGGGCCACACCGTCGACGTGGACCTCGCCCTGCCCGCGGCGACCCCGCCGCCGTTCCTCTACCACGGGACCGTGCCCCGGCACCTCGACGCGATCCGCGCCGAGGGGCTGAGGCCGATGAGCCGGCACGACGTGCACCTCTCGCCGGACCGCGAGACCGCGGCCCGGGTCGGCGCCCGCCGTGGTCGGCCGGTCGTGCTGTCGGTGGACGCCGCCACCATGCACCGCGACGGCCATGTCTTCCACGTCAGTGCCAACGGGGTCTGGCTGACGAAGGACGTGCCACCGCGGTATGTGCGCTTTCCCGCTCGGCAGTGATCCCACATGATCGGTGGCATGAAGCAGTTGCCCACCACCCAAGCCGCCGTCACCGCTCTCCGCGCCATCGCGGCGGAGTACGCGCTGGAGATCGAGGTCACCGACGACATCGGCGCCGACCAGACCTCCCGCCGCAGCGCCGCGGGCGTGGGCGTGATCACCGACGCCGACGGCTCTCTCCCCCATGAGGCCTTCGTCGAGTTCGGCGGAGTGCCACGGGTGAGCGTCCGGCTCTTCTCCGAGGGCGATGCCCTGATCACCGTCGAGAACGTGGAGTGCCCGGACATCCCGCGCGACGACGTCCCCGCCTTCCTTCGCTCCGTCTTCGGCGGTCTCGCCTTCGTCAACGGGCGTCGCTTTCCGCCCGGCTACCGCCTGATCGTGCCGCTGCCTAGCGACCGCACGCACACGGAATTCGTGCCGGCGATCCTCCTCACCCCGTGGCTGAGCAGTCGCGTACGGTGACGCCGGTGGTTGTTTCACGTGAAACGGGGACCGGCCGCATAGGCTCGGAAGCATGAGTCTGCGTCTGAGCACCGTCATCCTCCCGTACCGCCGCTGGCATGAAGGCGGCCGTTCCACCTGGACGCGTGCCGAGCAGCTCGGTTTTCACACCGCGTACACCTACGACCATCTGTCCTGGCGGAGCTTCCGGGACGGCCCGTGGTTCGGTGCCGTGCCGACGCTCACCGCTGCCGCGGCCGTCACCGAGCGGCTTCGCCTGGGCACCCTGGTGACCTCGCCGAACTTCCGGCACCCGGTGACGCTCGCCAAGGAGCTGATCTCCCTCGACGACATCTCCGGCGGCCGGGTCACGCTCGGCATAGGAGCGGGCGGCACGGGCTTCGACGCCACGGCGCTCGGCCAGGAGCCGTGGACTCCCCGAGAGCGGGCCGACCGGCTCGCCGAGTTCCTCCCGCTGCTCGACCGGCTGCTGACCGAGGACGCCGTGTCGTACGAGGGCGACTACTACTCGGCGCACGAGGCGCGCAACATCCCGGGATGCGTGCAGCGGCCGCGGCTGCCGTTCGCGGTGGCCGCGACCGGTCCGCGCGGGCTGCGGCTCGCCGCGCGGTACGGACAGGCATGGGTGACCACCGGCGACCCGAAGCTGTACGAGAGCGGCACCCCTGAGCAGTCGGACCGGGCGCTGCGGGAGCAGAGCGACAAGCTGGCCGACGCCTGCGCCGCGATCGGCCGCGAGGTGAGTGAGCTGGACAGGGTCCTGCTCACCGGCTTCACACCCGACCGCAGTCGGCCGCTGGAGTCCGTGAACGCGTTCGTGGATTTCGCGGGCCGGCACCGCGATCTGGGATTCACCGAGCTCGTCGTCCACTGGCCGATCCCCGACTCGGACTTCACGGCCGACGAGAAGATCTTCGAGCGGATCGCCATGGAGGCGCCGGCGCAGCTGAAGGAATGAGAGCGGTAGCTCACAGATGTGCGGACTCGCGCACGGTCGTGCAGGCATATGCGTGACAATGATCCGGTGACCTCAGCGACCCGACAGCCCGAGCCCCCGGCCGCCGCCACCCGCCCGCGGCTCATCGCCACCGACCTCGACGGCACCCTGCTGCGCGACGACAAGTCGGTCTCACCGCGCACGGTCGCCGCGCTGGCCGCCGCCGAGAAGGCGGGCATCGAGGTCTTCTTCGTCACCGGCCGCCCCGCCCGCTGGATGGACGTCGTCAGCGCCCACGTCCACGGTCACGGCCTCGCCATCTGCGGCAACGGCGCCGCCGTGGTCGACCTGCACGGCGGCCCCGGCGCCCACCGGTTCGTGAAGGTCCGGGAGCTGGCCCGGAACAACGCGCTGGACGCCGTACGACTGCTGCGCGAGGCGGCGCCCGGCACGGTGTACGCGGTCGAGCAGACGTACGGCTTCCACCAGGAGCCGGCGTATCCGAAAATGCACATGGAGGTCCCCGACGACCTCCTGCCCGCCGAGGAGATCCTGGCCCCGGGCGGTCGCGCCGCCGCCGAGCCAGTACTCAAGATCCTCGCCTTCCATCCCGAGCTGGACCCCGACGGCTTTCTCACGCTGGCCCGCCTCGCCATCGGCGACCGTGCCAACGTCACCCGCTCCAGCCCCAGCGCCCTGCTGGAGATCAGCGGGCCAGATGTGTCCAAGGCCAGCACGCTCGCCCTGTGCTGCGCCGAGCGCGGTATCTCCCACGAGGAGGTCGTCGCCTTCGGTGACATGCCGAACGACGTGGAGATGCTCACCTGGGCGGGGCGGTCGTACGCCATGGGCAACGCGCACCCGGACGTGATCGCCGCCGCTTCGGGGCGGACGGTGGCCAACAACGACGACGGGGTGGCGGTCGTGATCGAGCGGATGCTGACGGACCTGTCCTAGCGGCCGGCGCCGTCAGAGCGGCACACCGCGTTGTGACAGCCATGGCACCGGGTCCAGCCCCGAGCCCATTTCCGGGGTGACCCGTACCTCGAAGTGCAGATGCGGTCCGGTGGAGTTGCCGGTGCTGCCCGACTGTCCGACCCACTGGCCGGGACGGACCCGGTCGCCCTGGTCGACGGCGACAGCGGCGAGATGGGCGTACTGCGTGTAGTAGCCGCCCGCGTGCTGGACCACGACCTGGATGCCGAAGGCGCCACCGCACGACACCTTCACCACCCGACCCGTGCCGACCGACCGCACCGGTGTGCCGACCGGCACCGCGAAGTCCTGGCCGGTGTGCCGGTTCGCCCACCGGCTCCCGCCGCTGCCGAAGGACGCCGACAGCTCGTACGTCTCCACCGGGGCCACCCAGGGACGGCTGGAGCGCCCGCCCGGCTGGTCGAGGCGGACCGCGCCGGGACACGAGCCGGCCGCGACGGAGGCGTCCGCCTGCCCCTCCAGCCGCGACCGCGCCGCCTGGAGCTTGCCCTCGATCTTCTTCTTCAGCTCCGCCAGACCGGCGTTGCGCTCCTCCAACGCCTGCCAGGTCGCCTGCGCCTTGGCCTCGTCGGCGGCGAGGCGGGCCTCGGCCCGCAGGCTCTTGCCGATGGCGTTGTTGACAGCCAGATCCGCGCGTGAGAGCGCTCGCTGACCTCGCATCAGTTCGTCGTGGTCCTCCGCGAGGATCATCTGCGCGGTGAGCGGGAGACCGCCGCCGCTGCGGTACTGGGCGCG
This sequence comes from Streptomyces sp. E2N166, assembly GCF_003671715.1. Taxonomy (GTDB): domain Bacteria; phylum Actinomycetota; class Actinomycetes; order Streptomycetales; family Streptomycetaceae; genus Streptomyces; species Streptomyces thinghirensis. The sequence continues at coordinate 148,471 of NZ_RAIF01000020.1, forward strand.
GGCGATCCGGCCCAGGTCTTCGTGCATGGCGTCGATCTTCTGCCGTTGCCGGTCGAGACGCTTCTCGTATTCGAGGGCCTTCGACCGCTGCGCCTCGGCCTCGCGCCGTCCCTCCTCGTACTGCTGGGTGGCCCTGCCCGCGTCCTCGTACAGCCGCGCCACCTGCGCACCGAGAGCGGAGCCGGAGCCGCCGTCCTCGTCCATGGCGTCGGTGGGGCGGGCCGCGAGCACGGCGAGCGCGCACAGCAACACCGATACGAGCAGCGGATGGCGGCGAGGTGAGCGCATGTCAGCGATCGTGGACCGAACAGGGGCACACGGTCTTGTTCAGGTCGTACGAGCGGGCTACCGATTGCTGCACTCGGCTCATTGCGGCTGCTGCACATGGGGCTACACCGCATCGGCAGACCTCAGTACGGTGCTTCCCACAGCACCGTCGTGCCGGCGCCGTCCGCGCCGATGCCCGGCCCGAGCCGACTGGCGCCGCCGACGGTCTCGGCTCGGCGCTCGAGGTTGTGCAGGCCGCTGCGCCGACCGCCCTCGGGGATGCCGACGCCGTCGTCCGCGACGGTCAGCCGCACGCCCCGTCGGCCGTCCGCCAGAGTCGCCGTCGCGTCGACGACCACTTCGATCCGGGTGGCGTGGGCGTGCCGGAAGGCGTTGGACAGCGTCTCGCGCAGCGCGGCGATAAGGTTCTTGCCGGTCAGCTCGCCGACGGCGGCGTCCACCGGGCCGGCGAAGCGGCACGAGGGCGTGAAACCGAGCGGGACCGCGGCCATGGTGATCTCGCGCAGCACACGGGTGCGCAGCCCCATGGGCGCCTCTGCCGACTGCCGCAGCGCGAAGATCGCCGAGCGGATCTCCTGGATGGTGACGTCGAGTTCGTCGACGGCCCCGCCCACACCGTCGCGCACCTCGGGGACGACCGACCTGCGTTGGGCGCTCTCCAGCATCATCCCCGTGGCGAACAGCCGCTGAATGACGAGGTCGTGCAGGTCCCGGGCGATGCGGTCGCGGTCCTCGTACACCGCGAGCCGCTCCCGGTCGCGCTGGGCGTCGGCCATCATCAGCGCCAGCGCGGCCTGCGCGGCGAACCGGTCGCCGAGTGCGCGTTCCGCCCTGGTGAACGGGCGATCCCCCCGGGCGCGGGGCATGACGAGGCTCCCGAGGACCCGCCCGTCACGGCACAGGGGCAGCAGCATGACCGGACCGTAGGCGCGCACCGGTCCGGCCTCCAGGCGCGGGTCGGTGGCGGCGTCGTCCACGAACAGGGCTCGCCCCGCGAGTAGTTCGGCGACGATGCCGTTGTCCGGCGGGATGACCCTGCCCAGGTCGTTCGTGGGATGCTCCGCTGCGACGGCCGCGATCTCCAGGCCGCCCCCGTCGGCCGGCAGCAGCACGATTCCGGCGGCCGCTCCGGAGAGCCGGCGGGCCTGTTCGGCGACGACCTGGAGGGCGTCGTCGATGTCGCCGCCGGACAGCAGCGCGGTGGTCACGGCGACCGACCCGTCGATCCATCGCTCCCGCTGCCGGGCGGCCTCGTACAGACGCGCGTTGCCGATGGCGATGCCGGCCTCCGTGGCCAGGACGCGGACCACGGCGAGGTCGTAGTCGTTGAACGGCTCATCCGCGCGTTTGTCCGTCACATAGAGGTTGCCGAAGATCTCGTCCTGCACGCGGATGGGGACACCGAGGAAGGTGCGCATCGGCGGGTGATGCTCGGGGAAACCGCACGAGCGCGCGTCGTCGCTCAGGTCCGTGAGCCGGACCGGCTCCGGGTCTCGGATGAGGGCGCCCAACAGGCCCTTGCGGCCGTCGGGCAGGTGGCCGATGCGTCGGACGGTCGCCTCGTCGACGCCGTGGTGCACGAAGTCGGCGAGGCCGTCGCCGTCCTCGGCCGCGACGCCGATGGCCGCGTACCGGGCGCTTGCCAGGTCGGCCGCCGTCTCGCAGATCCGGTTCAGCGTGGAGTGCAGCTCCAGTCCGCTGCCGACGGACCGCATCGCGTCCAGCAGTTTCGGTACCCGTGCCAGGAGCTCGGCCGATACCCCCTCGCGGTGCGGCGGGGGGCCGGGATGCGGTACTGGAGGCATGACCCGAGCCTAATGAGACCCTTTTGTTCAGGAAAGTCGGATTCGCTGAGAATTTCGTCGGCCTCGCCGAGGTCTGCCGTTCAGTGGGCTCCCACCAGCAGCTCCGCCGCGGCCTCCCGCTCCGCCATCGCCCGCAGCGGCCCCGGCACCGCGGCCAGCTCCGGGTACGTCCCCCGCTGCGCGACCCGGCCCTCGCTCAGGACGATCACCTCGTCCACGGCCTCCAGACCTGCCAGCCTGTGCGTGATCAGCAAAGTGGTACGCCCCTCGGTGGCGGCCAGCAGATCGCCGGTGAGCGCGTCGGCGGTCGGCAGGTCGAGGTGCTCCGCAGGCTCGTCGAGTACGAGGACGGGGAAGTCGGCGAGCAGCGCCCGGGCGAGCGCGAGCCGCTGCCGCTGCCCGCCGGACAACCGTGCCCCGTGCTCACCGACCAGCGTGTCGAGGCCGTCGGGCAGGCTGTCTGCCCACTCCAGCAGCCGGGCCCGGCCGAGCACGTCGCGCAGCTCGTCCTCGGTGGCGTCCTTCCTGGCCAGGAGCAGGTTCTCGCGCACCGAGCTGTCGAAGAGGTGCGCGTCCTGCGCGCACAGCCCGACCAGGCGCCGTACGTCGTCGCCGGCCAGGGCGTAGGCGTCCACGCCGGCCAGCGTGTAGGAACCCGCGTCCGCGTCGAGGAACCGCAGCAGCACCTGGGCCAGCGTCGTCTTGCCGGACCCGGAGGGGCCGACCACGGCGATACGCCGGCCCTCCGCCAGAGTCAGGTCCAGCCCCGCCAGGGCATCCCGGTCCTGCCCGGCGTGGCGCGCGGCCAGCCCCTTGAGGACTACGGGGAACGGCGACGCGGGCGCCTGCCGGGGCGTCTCCGGCTCCCGTACGGGCTCGGATGCGTCGAGCACCTCGTACACCCGCTCCGCGCTCCTGTGCACGCGCTGCCGGTACTGCACGGCCAGTGGCAGCCCGAGTACGGCCTCGAAGGCGGCCAGCGGAGTGAGCACGACGACGGCCATGGCCACGCCGGCGAGCCGGCCGTCGGCGACCGCCTGGATCCCGACGAGGGCGGCCCCGGTTACGGTCAGGCCGGAGATCAGCGCGGTGAGCCCGTCGCCCAGCGCGGTGGCAGTGGCGGCACGCGAGGCGATCCGGGTGAGCGTGCCGTCGGCTCGGCGCGCCTGGGCGCCCCGCGCGGGCAGAGCACCGGCGACGGTCAGCTCGGCGGTGCCGGTGAGCAGATCGGTCACCCGGGTGGCGAGCAGGCCTCGGGCGGGGGCGAGCCTGCGCTCGGCCCGCCGTGCCACCGCGCCGGTGACGAGCGGGACCCCGACTCCGGCCGCCAGCAGACCGACCACGAGCACGACTCCGGCCTCCGGCAGCAGCCAGGCCGTGAAGCCGACCGACGCGGCGGAGACGACGACTGCGGACGCGGCGGGCAGCAGCCACCGCAGCCAGTAGTCCTGCAGGGCGTCGACGTCCGCGACGAGCCGGGACAGCAGGTCGCCCCGGCGGCTGCGGCGAAGCCCCGCGGGTGCCAGCCGCTCGAGACGCCGGTACACGGCGACCCGGGTGTCAGCCAGCATCCGCAGCACGGCGTCGTGCGACACGAGCCGTTCGGCGTAGCGGAACACGGCCCGCCCGATCCCGAAGGCGCGCGTCGCCGTCACGGCCATCATCAGATACAGCACCGGCGGCTGCTCGGAGGCCCGCGAGATGAGGTACCCGGAAGTGGCCATCAGACCGACGGCGCTGCCGAGCGCCAGGCTGCTGAGCAACAGCGCGAGGACGAGCGAACCGCTCCGGGCGCCGGACATCGCCCGCACCCGGGCGAGGACGCCTCCCCCGGCGGGCGTCGAGGGAGCCGCGCCCTGCGGGGGAACCACAGCAGTGGCTCCGACTACCTCGTCGAGGGGGCGGGCAGCGGGCGCCACGGAAGTGCCGTCGACCGCGGCGACGGGCGTCGGCTCCTCCAGTCGCACCACCCGGTCGGCCACCTCCAGCAGCGCCGGGCGGTGCACCACCAGCAGCACCGTCCGCCCCTCCGCAAGCCTTCGCACGGCGGCCACGACCTCGGCCTCCGTCGCCCCGTCCAGGGCGGCCGTCGGCTCGTCGAGCAGCAGTACCGGCCGGTCCGCGAGGAACGCCCGGGCCAGCGCCAGCCGTTGCCGCTGCCCGGCGGACAGCCCGGCGCCGTCCTCCCCGAGCACGGTCCCCGCCCCCTCGGGCAGCGCGTCCACGAACTCCAGCGCGCCCGCATCCCGCAGCGCCCGCTGTACGGCGGTGTCGTCGGCGTCGGGCCGGGCCAGGCGTACGTTCTCGGCGATGGTGCCGGCGTACAGGTGCGGGTGCTGAGGCACCCAGGCGACGCGGGCGTGCCACTGTGCCAGGTCGAGGGAGGTGAGATCAGCTCCCCCGATGCGGACCCGCCCACCGGCTGGATGCACGAAGCCGAGGAGGGCGTTGAGGAGCGTCGACTTGCCCGCCCCACTCGGACCGACGAGCGCGACCGTCTCCCCGGGCTGGACGGTGAAGCTCACGTCCGTCACGGCGGCCGCGGCGCGTCCGGGATAGCGGATGGTCACGCCCTCCACGGACAGCGCGCTGTCCACCGGCAGAGGACCGGTACCCGAGGCCGGCGCGGGCCGCTCCAGCACCTCGAAGATCTCCTCGGCGGCGGCAAGTCCCTCCGCCGCCGCGTGGTACTGCGCCCCCACCTGCCGCAGCGGCAGATAGGCCTCGGGCGCCAGCACGAGTACCACCAGGCCGTCGTACAGGGCCATGTCGCCGTGGACGAGCCGCATGCCGATGGTGACGGCGACGAGTGCCACGGAGAGCGTGGCGAGCAGTTCCAGCGCGAAGGACGACAGGAAGGCGATCCGCAGCGTCCGCATGGTCGCCTGCCGGTATTCGCCGGTGATGCTTTTGATCGATTCGGCCTGCGCCTTGGCCCGCCCGAAGACCTTCAGCGTCGGCAGCCCGGCGACCACGTCCAGGAAGTGTCCGGAGAGCCGAGACAAGAGCCGCCACTGCCGGTCCATCCGGGACTGTGTGGCCCAGCCGATCAACACCATGAAGATCGGGATCAGGGGCAGGGTGCCGACGATGATGGCCGCCGAGACCCAGTCCTCGGTCACGATGCGGGCCAGCACCGCCACGGGTACGACGACCGCGAGACCCAACTGGGGCAGATAGCGTGAAAAGTAGTCGTCGAGGGCGTCGATTCCACGGGTGGCCAACGCCACCAGCGACCCGGTCCGCTGCCCGCTCAGCCAACCGGGACCGAGCGTGGTGGCGCGCTCCAGCAGCCGGCTCCGCAGCTCCGACTTCACTGCCGCGCTCGCCCGGTGCGCGGCCAGCTCGGTGAGCCAGCCGACCAGCGCACGGCCGCAGGCGACAGCAACCAAGAGCAGCAGGGGAGTACGGAGTTCGCGGGTTGCCATGCCGTGCTGGAAGGCGCCCACCACCATCTCGGCGATGAGCATCGCCTGTGCGACGAGCAACCCGGCCCCGACGGCACCCAGGACGACGACCGCCGTCAGAAAGAACCGGGTGGCGCGGGCGTACCGCAGAAGACGTGGATCGATGGGTTTCACGTGAAACATGCCCTCCCGTCCAGAGGGTGTGTTTCACGTGAAACGAGCCGCGTGAAACACACCCTGCCGGACTCAGTGCGCGGGTTCGGCGATGTGCTGGGTACCGATCCGCTTGCGGAACACCCAGTACGTCCAGCCCTGGTAGAGCAGGACGACCGGCGTGGCGACCGCGGCCAGCCAAGTCATGATTTTCAGGGTGTACGGGCTGGACGAGGCGTTGGTGACAGTGAGGCTCCAGTCCGCGTTGAGCGTGGACGGCATGACGTTCGGGAAGAGCGTCAGGAAGAGCATCGCCACGGCGGCCACGATGGTGACGCCGGACAGCGCGAACGACCAGCCCTCGCGGCCGGCCTGGTTGGCCACCAGGGCGACGACCAGGGCGGCGACGGCCACCACGAGGGCGGCCAGGCTCTTGCCGTCCCCGCTGTCGACCTGGGTCCAGACCAGGAAGGCGAGAGCCAGGACGGCCGTGACAAGGCCGACGCGCAGCGCGAGGGTCCGTGCCCTTTCGCGGATCTCACCGACGGTCTTGAGCGCCGTGAACACCGTCCCGTGGAATGTGAACAGCGTCAGAGTGACCAGGCCGCCGAGGAGGGCGTAGGGATTGAGCAGGTCCCAAACGGATCCGACGTACTCCAGGTCCCGGTCGATCTTCACGCCGTGCACGATGTTGCCGAAGGCCACGCCCCACAGGAACGCCGGGAGCAGCGAGGTCCAGAAGATCGCGGTCTCCCAGTTGCGCTGCCAGCGTTCCTCCGGCCGCTTCACGCGGTATTCGAAGGCGACCCCCCGGACGATCAGGCAGACCAGGATGACGAGCAGGGGCAGGTAGAAGCCGGAGAAGAGAGTGGCGTACCACTCGGGGAAGGCGGCGAAGGTCGCACCGCCGGCCGTGAGCAGCCATACCTCGTTGCCGTCCCACACGGGCCCGATGGTGTTGATCAGGACCCGCTTCTCGGCCCGGTTCCGGGCGAGCAGCTTGGTGAGCACGCCAACCCCGAAGTCGAAGCCCTCCAGGAAGAAGTAGCCCGTCCACAGGACGGCGATCAGAACGAACCAGACGTCGTGCAGTTCCATGACTGTGCAGCTCCCTCGGCCTAGTACGAGAAGGCCATCGGCTTGTCGGCGTCACGGAGGTCGCCGCCGATCTTCGCGGGCGGGTTGAGGTCGGCCTCGGTGAGCTCGGGCGGGCCCGCCTTGACGTACTTGGCGAGCAGTCTGACCTCGATGACGGCGAGGATGGCGTAGAGCGTGGTGAAGACGGCCATCGAGATGATGACCTCCGCCTGGGAGACGCCGGGGGAGACCGCGTCGCGGGTCTGCATCACGCCGTAGACGACCCAGGGCTGCCGGCCCATCTCGGTGAAGATCCAGCCCCAGGAGTTGGCGATCAGCGGGAAGGCCATCGTCCACAGGGCCAGAAGCCAGTACAGACGGGTGAGTCTGACGCCGAGCGGCTTGCGCAGCAGCACCAGGTGCGGCACCTCGTCCTCACCGGTTCGCAGAGCGGCCGGCAGCAGGAACCTCTTCCGCGTCAGCCACAGGCCCAGCAGGCCGAGGGAGAAGGACGCCATCCCGAAGCCGATCATCCACCGGAAGCCCCAGTAGGCGACAGGGACGATGGGCTTGTAGTCACCGGGGCCGAACTTCTCCTGCAGCGCCTTGTTGGTGTCGTTGATGCCGGGCACGTACGAGTCGAAGTCGCTGTGGGCGAGGAAGGACAGCAGTCCGGGGATCTCCAGGGCGACCTTGTTGTGGCCCTTGTCCACGTCCCCGTAGGCGAAGACGGAGAACGGCGCCGGCTCTTCGCCGTCCCACAGGGCTTCGGCGGCTGCCATCTTCATGGGCTGCTGCTCGTACATGACCTTGCCGAGGGTGTCGCCGCTGATCGCGGTGAGCATGCCGCCGACCGCCAGGGTGACCAGGCCGAGCCGGAGCGACGTTCGCATCACCGGGATGTGCTTCTTGCGCATCAGGTGAAAGGCGGCGATGCCGACCATGAAGGCGCCGCCCGTCAGGAAGGCCGCCGAGAAGCTGTGGAAGACCTGGTTGAGCGTGGTGTTCTGGGTCAGGACGGCCCAGAAGTCGGTCAGCTCGGCGCGGCCCTTCTCCTCGTTGATGCGGTAGCCGACGGGGTGCTGCATCCAGGAGTTGGCCGCCAGGATGAAGTACGCCGACAGCAGGGTGCCGATCGAGACCATCCAGATGCAGGCCAGGTGGATCTTCTTGGGCAGCTTGTCCCAGCCGAAGATCCACAGACCGATGAAGGTGGACTCGAAGAAGAAGGCGATCAGCGCCTCGAAGGCGAGCGGGGCACCGAAGACATCACCCACGAAGCGGGAGTAGTCGGACCAGTTCATGCCGAACTGGAACTCCTGCACGATGCCGGTGACGACACCCATGGCGATGTTGATCAGGAAGAGCTTGCCCCAGAACTTGGTCGCTCTGAGGTACTTCTCCTTCTCGGTACGGACCCAGGCGGTCTGCAGTCCGGCCGTGAGGGCGGCCAGCGAGATCGTCAGCGGGACGAACAGGAAGTGGTAGACGGTCGTGATGCCGAACTGCCATCGCGCCAGCGTCTCCGGCGCCAGAGCCATGTCCACGTCGTCAGTCTCCTTACATCGCCACATCGCCGTGGTCGGCGGTGCTTTGAGCGTGTATGTCACACCTATCTCGGGCGCAACCGGGACACGCTTGTGAACGCGTTCACATTCACAAGCAATTATGACGTACAGCTTTTCGACACCGGAAGGGGGGTCCCCTGTGACGTCAACCCCTTGGCAAGGGCTTCAACAACTTGTTGAATTCGCCGCATGAAGATTCGAATCTCATGGCCCGCGGGTCACCTCACCGCAGCGCTCGACGACACCCCGACCACCCAGGCGCTGCTCAAAGCCCTGCCGTTCACTGCCTCCGCTCACACATGGGGCGAGGAGGTGTACTTCGACACGGGTTTGTCGGTTTCACGTGAAACGGACGCCCGGGAAGTCGTGGAGCCGGGCACGGTCGCCTTCTGGACCGACGGCGACGCTCTGGCGCTGCCCTACGGGCCCACGCCGATCTCGCGAGGCGACGAATGCCGCCTCGCGAGTCCCTCCAACGTCCTGGGCCGTCTCGACGGCGAACCGCGCCTGCTGGCGACGGTGCGAGACGGCGACCCGATACGCGTCGAACGCGCCGACGCGTAGAAGCCCTACAGCGGTCATCAACCACCACAGCGGTCGCCGACCACCACAGCGGTCTTGCGAGGTTCTACAGCGGCCTACAGCTCGTTGCGGAACTCCGCCGACACCTTGAGGAAGATGTCGTTCGCCTCGCTCTCGCCGACCGTCACCCGCACACCCTCACCCGGGAACGGTCGAATGACCACGCCCGCCTCTTCACAGGCGTCGGCGAAGGCGACCGTGCGCTCCCCCAGCCGCAGCCACACGAAGTTGGCCTGGGTCTCGGGCACCGTCCAGCCCTGTGCGCGCAGCGCGTCGACCACGCGCTTGCGTTCGCACACCAGCGAACCGACCCGGCCGATCAACTCGTCCTCGGCGCGCAGCGAGGCGATCGCCGCCTCCTGCGCGATCTGGCTGACCCCGAAGGGCACCGCCGTCTTGCGCAGCGCCGCCGCCACCGGCTCGTGGGCGATAGCGAACCCGACCCGCAGGCCGGCGAGGCCGTACGCCTTGGAAAAGGTGCGCAGGACGCAGACGTTGGGACGTTCACGGTAGATCTCGACGCCGTCCGGCACCTCGGGGTCCCGGATGAACTCGCGGTAGGCCTCGTCGAGGACCACCAGCACGTCGCTCGGCACCTGATCGAGGAAACGCTCCAGCTCGGCCCGCCGCACCACCGTGCCCGTCGGGTTGTTGGGGTTGCAGACGAAGATCAGCCGGGTCCGGTCCGTGATCGCGGCCGCCATCGCGTCCAGGTCGTGCACGTCGCCCGATGTCAGCGGCACCTTCACGGACGCCGCGCCGCTGATCTGCGTGATGATCGGGTACGCCTCGAAGGAGCGCCAGGCGTAGATGACCTCGTCGCCCGGGCCCGAGGTCGCCTGGATGAGTTGCTGGGCCACACCGACCGAGCCGGTGCCGGTGGCCAGGTGGGAAAGGGGCACGCCGAACCGGTCCGACAGCTCGCTCATCAGGGCCGTACAGGCCATGTCCGGGTACCGGTTGAACGACGAGGCCGTGGCCGTCACCGTCTCCATCACGCCGGGCAGAGGCGGATAGGGGTTCTCGTTGGAGGACAGCTTGTAGGCCACCGGACCGTCGGCCGCGGCGGGCCTGCCCGGCTTGTAGGTGGGAATTCCCTCCAGCTCGGCGCGCAGCTTGGGGCTCGTCTCGCTCACCGCAGTCCTCCTCGTGACCACCACCGGCATCGAATACTTCTCACCTTATGAGGATTCAGCGCCGCTGCGTATAGATGAGGCGAGACCTCGTCCGTCACACTGGCATCAGGGGCATCAGCACACGAAGGCGCACGATTCGGGGGGCGCGCCGCACATATATCTACGCGCCGGTGGCTCGCGCCGTGGCGCGCATCCCTCGTGCAGGTGAGTTGAGACCTCTTCGCAACATCTGCCACTTGGCAGGCCCTCACTGGTCGACACGCCAGGTAATGGGTTGCATCCGACCAACTGGCTTGCTTTCGAAGGCCGTTGCGGCTAGATGATCATGCAGAAACGTGACTGTCAACGCGTGCATATGCGTCCGCCCTACCCCACCCCATGAGCCCTACTATCGGCTCGCCATGACAGCAGCAGGGAAGCACCAGGTGAGCCGCGCGGAAACCTCACGTCGAGGCAGCCGGCCGGGCCGGGCGGGCATCAGGGACGTGGCCGCCGCCGCCGGAGTATCCATCACTACCGTCTCCGATGCCCTCAACGGCAAGGGCCGACTCCCGGATGCCACCCGGCGCCATGTGCGCGAGGTCGCCGACCGACTGGGCTACCGGCCCTCGGCCGCCGCCCGCACGCTCCGCACCGGCAAGTCCGGACTCATCGGCCTGACCGTGACGACGTACGGGGATGAACCTTTCACCTTCACCGAGTTCGCGTACTTCGCCGAGATGGCGCGGGCCGCCACGTCCGCCGCGCTGGCCCGCGGATACGCCCTTGTCATCCTCCCGGCGACCTCCCGTCACGACGTGTGGTCGAACGTCGCGCTCGACGGCACGGTCGTCATCGACCCCTCGGACCATGACCCGGTCGTCAGCGAACTGGTGCGCCAGGGTCTACCGGTCGTCTCCGACGGCCGCCCGGCCGGCTCGCTCCCCGTGACCGCCTGGGTCGACAACGACCACGAGGCCGCCGTACTCGGCATCCTCGACCACCTGGCCGCCGCCGGTGCCCGCAGGATCGGCCTGCTCACCGGCACCACGACCGACACGTACACCCATCTGTCGACCACCGCCTACCTGCGCTGGTGCGAGCGCATCGGCCAGGACCCGGTCTACGAGGCCTACCCGGCACACGACCCGTGCGCCGGCGCCGTCGCCGCCGACCGACTGCTCGCCCGCCCCGACCGGCCCGACGCCGTATACGGCCTGTTCGACCCGAACGGCACCGACCTGCTCGCCGCCGCCCGCCGCTACGGTCTGCGCGTCCCGGAGGACCTGCTGCTGGTCTGCTGCAGCGAGTCCACCGTGTACGCCAGCACCGAACCGCCCATCACCACCCTGTCGCTGAAGCCCCGCCGCATCGGCACGGCGGTGATCCAGGTCCTCATCGACGCCATCGAGGGGCTCGACTCGGACCAGCCGGTCGAGCAGGTGATACCGACCGAACTGATCGTGCGTACGTCTTCGCAGCGGCGTCCGCCACGGACGACGGTCAGCCCGCCGCGGTCACCCGAGGGCAAGTAGGGCCCCCGTCTGGGAAGCGGGAGGCGGGGCCCGGCCGACGCACCCGCCCGGGAGGGCAGGTGGCCCAGCGGGTTCGGCGCCACCCCCGTACGGGAGGGGCGGCGAGGACGGCGGAGACGGTACCCGGCACGTCCGGGGCATGATCACACCGCCGCTACGGGCGGTCGAAGCCCGGCCCAATCGGGGCGAAAGCCGCGGCGAACCGGAGTCCTGTTCTGATTCACCACCCCTGGGTCATCACACAGCGCGATCCGCATTCCTATGATGGGCCCACACACCGCGGGCCGCTGCGACCAGGCAGTCCGAAGCGGTGCAGATGCGGCGCGATGGTGGAGGGGTCGATGACTCAGGGGGCCGGTCAGGGACCCGAGGTGGAGCGGACGGCGACGGTACGCGACTTCCGGGTGCCCGCGTACGTCCACGAGACCGCTCCGTACGCCGCCACCGGCACGCACGCGGGCGAGGCCGCGCCGCCCTCCGAGGAGGAGTACGAGGAGAGCCTCCCGGAGGGGTACACGCCCACTCAGCGGGATCTGCCCGTCATCCGTCGGGGTGACACGGTTCAGGTGGCCGTCGACCCCGAACCGATCGTGGTGCGGCAGCCCGCCACGGGCCAGGGGCCGCTGTTCGTCGTCGGCGACGTGCACGGCTACCTCGACGAGCTGCTGGTCGCCCTCCAGGAGAAGGGCCTCGTCGACGCCGCCGGGCGGTGGTGCGCGGGCACCTCCCGCCTGTGGTTCCTCGGCGACTTCACGGACCGGGGCCCGGACGGCATCGGCGTTATCGACCTGGTGATGCGGCTGTCCGCCGAGGCCGCCGCGGCCGGCGGCTACTGCAAGGCGCTCATGGGCAACCACGAACTGCTGCTGCTCGGCGCCAAGCGATTCGGCGACACGCCCGTCAACTCCGGCGCGGGCACCGCCACCTTCCAGGCGGCCTGGCTGTTGAACGGCGGCCAGAAGACCGACATGGACCGACTGCAGGACCACCACCTCCAGTGGATGGCCCGCCTCGACGCCCTCGAAGAGGTCGACGGCCACCTTCTGGTCCACTCCGACACCACCACCTACCTCGACTACGGCGGCTCCATCGAGGAGGTCAACGACACCGTCCGCGAGACGCTCACGCGCAACGACGCGGAAGAGGTGTGGGACCTGTTCCGCAAGTTCACCAAGCGCTTCTCCTTCCGCGACGAGGGCGGCGCCGACGCCGTGCGCTCACTGCTGGACACGTACGGCGGCACCCGGATCGTGCACGGCCACAGCCCCATCCCCTACCTGCTGGGCGAGGTCGGCTCCGAGGACGGCGAGGACGACACGCGTACCGCGGTCGAGGGACCTCACGTCTACGCGGACGGGCTGGCCATCGCGATGGACGGCGGCGTGACCATGGCCGGAAAGCTGCTGGTCCAGCAACTTCCGCTGGACACCTGACGGTTCACCGGACGGGTTTACGCGCGGCGGCGTCCGTACAGCCCGGCACCCAATTTCTGGAAACCCCCTGTCACCACCCACCGTCACCGCTCTACCATCGGCTTATCCGTAGCAGGCTCCCCTCCGTTTCTGCCCGACGGCTCGTTGGCATGCGAGCCCCAAGCCCTACGGAGCATCGGGGGATGCACATGAACAGCGTTCCGCAGCACCTGTCGAACGAGGACCGCCAAGAGTACGAGCGGGTCCTCGAAGAGGCGCTGCGCTCCGCACCACACCGCCCGGAACTGGCCGCTGTCGGACAGCGGCTCAACTCGGAACAACTGCGCACCATGGCACTCAACGCCACCGCCCTCATCACCGCGGCGGCCACGACCGAGTACCAGCACTACGTGAAGGTCCGCGAGGAACTGCGCCACCCGACGCCGCCCGCCCAGGTGCCGTCCACGCGCGAGTCGGGCTCCGAAGAGCCGGGCACGGGCGCGGCCGGACTCGCCGCCACCATGGGCGAGGTCGTCGAGGCGACCGGCGCGGGCGCCGTCGCCGTGGTCGCCGTCCTGGCACCCGTCCTGGCCGGCACCGCCGCGGCGATCTTCCTGCTCGTCGGCTACATCCTGAAGATGCTCGATCCGGGGCAGACATTCGCGCAGACCATGCTCACCACCGGATGGGTGTTCGGCGCGTTCACCGCGGTGGCGATCCTCGTCGCCGCGGTGGGGCTGCTGCTCACCGCGCTGCGCAACCGCCCCTCCGCCGAGTCCGGCTTCTACGGCGAACTCGACGAGGAAGTGGTCCGGGCCAGGGAGGCCTGGCACGAAGCCCTGCTCGAGCGCGGCATCCTGCCCTTCCTCCGGGAGGCACTCGCAGAGCCGGGCGCCACGGCACTGCACCGTACGGCACCGGCGGCGCCGACCAGCCGTATGCCGCACCTGGGCTACGGCCGTCCCGGGTTCACCAGCCCGGACGGCGGCCCCGAGGCGGGCCCGCGTCCGCGTTACTCGAGCCCGGACTACAGCAGCCCGGACTTCGGCGGCCCGGAACACCGGCCCGAGTAGCCACCGGTCCCGGGCGGGCAGCGGATCAGAGAATGCCCGCCCGGCCGGCGGCAGTGATCCAGGACGGGAACTCGGACAGCAGTCGGTCGTACAGCTCCGGGTCCGGGACGGTGCTGATGTCGTCCACGGCGAAGAATCCGACGTTGTCGACGCGGCGGCCCGGCAGGGTGTCGAAGCGCTCGAGCACCCCGTAGTTGGACCGTCCGAGCCCCACGAACTGCCAGAAGACGGGTTCCTCCACCGCCTCCCGCAGCTCCCGCTCGATCTCGGCGTTGCGGTAGACGCCTCCGTCCGAGAAGAACAGCACCAGGGTCGGAGCCGACGCCGGGTTGTCCCGGACGTAGGCCCGGACCTCGGCGATCACCTTCTGTTCCTCGTTCTGGATGCCGACCGCCCGCATGTCGACCTGCTCGGGGTGCAGGCCCTTCTTCCTGCCGCGGCGGAAGAGACTGATCTCCCCCACGCGTACGTGCAGCCGCAGCCACTCGGGGAGCTCGCCGAGGCGGAGGTCGGGCAGCCGGGCCGGGGTCGAGGCAAAGGTCCATGCCTGCATCTCACCGTCGTCGTCCAGTTGCGCGGCGACGGCGGCCATCCGCTCCACGACGTCCGTGACCACGCCCTTGGAGTAGAGGAAGGACATGGACCCTGATGCGTCCAACACCAGGATGACGCGCGCGGTGACCCCGGCCGCCCCGTGCTTGCTCAGGCTGACCGCGACCTGTTCCTTGCGCAGGGACAAGCGCTTGCGCATGTCGACGGGAAGGTGTTCCTCCCCTTTGGTGAGGCGGGGTCCCGCACCGGTGGGCACCGGTTGCGCGGTCGGCGCTGCGGGCGGCGCCGGTACTACCGGCGGGACCGATGTTGCCGGTGGGGCCTGTGGCATGGGCGCCTGCGGGGTCAGCCCGGTCGCCGCTGCAGCCGGGGCGGCGGGCGCGGCCGCCGGGGGAGCGTCGTCCACGGTGATGCCGAAGTCCGTGGCCACGCCGGCGAGTCCGGAGGCGTACCCCTGCCCGACCGCGCGGAACTTCCACTTCCCCTGACGCCGGTACAGCTCGCCGCCGACCAGGGCGGTCTCCGTCCCGGCCGCCATGTCGAACCGGGCCAGTTCGGTGCGGGTCCCGGCGTCCAGCAGCCGCAGGGACAGCCCCGGGACCTGGCCGAACGTCCCACCGTCCGCCGAGGCACACAGGACGATGCGGTCGACGGCCGCTTCCACCGAGCGCAGGTCCACCTGGACGGCTTCGGTCGTGACACCCGCGCCGGCACCGGAGCCGCCCTGCTTACCCAGGTGCCTCACCGCGTCGGACGCATGGCGGGGCTGGTTGTAGAAGACGAAGTCGCCGTCGTCCCGCACACGTCCGGCCGAGGTGAGCAGCAGCGCGGAGGCGTCGACCTCTGGCACACCCGGCCCGGCGGACCAGACGAGTTCGACGCACACCGCGGGGGAGTCGACGGCGAGATTGGCACCCTTGCTCAGGGAGGTGGCTGTCATGTGCCCAGTCTGCCGAGACGCACCCTCCGGTGGGGAGAGGGCAGACCCGGCGTCCCGTCCGGGAGATCACTCACCCCACCGTGCCGGGCCCACGCCAAGCGCCCCGCCCTCCGAGCGCGGCATCGCTCAGCGTGAGGCCGGAGCAGGGACTCAGTCGGCCAACGGCAGGTAGACCCTGTTTCCCTGTGCCGCGAACTCCTTCGACTTCTGAGCCATGCCCTCCTCGATCTCGGCCTTGCTGCCTCCGTGCTCACGTCGGATGTCCTGCGAGATCTTCATGGAACAGAACTTCGGACCGCACATGGAGCAGAAATGGGCCGTCTTGGCGGGCTCGGCCGGCAGTGTCTCGTCGTGGAACTCCCGTGCCGTGTCCGGGTCGAGGGCCAGGTTGAACTGGTCCTCCCACCGGAACTCGAAACGGGCGTCCGACAGCGCGTCGTCCCACTCCTGCGCACCTGGGTGACCCTTGGCGAGGTCGGCGGCATGGGCGGCGATCTTGTAGGTGATGACGCCGGTCTTGACGTCGTCACGGTTGGGCAGGCCCAGGTGCTCCTTGGGCGTGACGTAGCAGAGCATGGCCGTGCCCCACCAGGCGATCATCGCGGCACCGATACCGGAGGTGATGTGGTCGTACGCCGGCGCGACGTCCGTCGTCAGCGGGCCGAGCGTATAGAACGGAGCTTCATCGCAGATCTCCTGCTGAAGGTCGATGTTCTCCTTGATCTTGTGCATCGGGACATGGCCCGGGCCCTCGATCATGGTCTGTACGTTGAAACGCTTGGCGATCGTGTTGAGTTCCCCTAGCGTGCGCAACTCCGCGAACTGCGCCTCGTCGTTGGCGTCCGCGATGGAGCCCGGCCGCAGGCCGTCGCCGAGGGAGTACGTGACGTCGTAGGCGGCGAGGATCTCGCAGAGCTCCTCGAAGTTCTCGTAGAGGAACGACTCCTTGTGGTGCGCCAGGCACCACGCCGCCATGATCGAGCCACCGCGCGAGACGATGCCCGTCTTACGGTTCGCGGTCAGCGGTACGTACGCCAGGCGCACGCCTGCGTGGACCGTCATGTAATCCACGCCCTGCTCGGCCTGCTCGATGACGGTGTCCTTGTAGATCTCCCAGGTCAGCTCCTCGGCGCGGCCGTCGACCTTCTCCAGGGCCTGGTAGAGCGGAACGGTGCCGATGGGGACGGGAGAGTTGCGGAGCACCCATTCGCGGGTGGTGTGGATGTTGCGGCCGGTGGACAGGTCCATGACCGTGTCGGCACCCCACCGGGTCGCCCAGGTCATCTTGTCGACCTCCTCCTCGATGGAGGACGTCACCGCCGAGTTGCCGATGTTGGCGTTGACCTTCACCAGGAACCGCTTGCCGATGATCATCGGCTCGATCTCCGGGTGGTTGACGTTGGCGGGCAGCACGGCACGGCCCGCCGCGATCTCCTCCCGGACCACCTCCGGCGAGACGTTCTCCCGGACGGCCACGTACTCCATCTCCGGCGTGATCTCGCCCCGGCGCGCGTACGCGAGCTGCGTGACCGCGTTGCCCTCCCTCCCCCGGCGCGGCTGGCGCGGCCGCCCGGGAAAGACGGCGTCGAGGTTGCGCAGGCCGCCTCGCGGAGAGGTGTGCTTGATTCCGTCGTCTTCGGGGCGGACAGGGCGGCCCGCGTACTCCTCGGTGTCTCCTCGGGCGATGATCCAGTTCTCCCGCAGCGGCAACAGCCCCCTGCGGACATCGGTGTCGACGAGCGGATCGGTGTACGGGCCCGAAGTGTCGTACAGCGTGACCGACTGCCCGTTGGTGAGGTGCACCTGACGAACCGGCACGCGCAGGTCGGGGCGCGAACCCTCGACGTACGCCTTGTGCCAGCCGATGGACTTCCCGGCCTCCGTGGTCTCCTCCTGGGCGGAGTTCTGCGTGGAGGCAGGCGTGCGTGCGTCCTTGATGGTCATGAGACCTACTCCCTACGCCGGCATTACCCGGTAACAGGTTCGGCGGTCGACGCAGCGGCTTCCGTCTGTCGACGCTTCGTGGGATACATCACTCGGATTCGGTGACGTTTCCCGTGAAACATCGCTGGGACGGAGGTCAGCGCCCTCTCAGCCCGGTGCTCCGAGCTCCCGCGTGTACAAAGGTGCCCCCACGCTAGCGTCAATTCGGGCGCGGTGAACAGAGGGCCCCTCTCGTTCTTGCGATGATCGGTCGGTGACCACACCGCAGCACCCACCGTTTCCGCCGCACGAGCCCCGCCGCGGACCGGGCCCCGAGGACGGCAACGACCACGGAGCCGGGCCCGCCTCTTCCGGCGCTCAAGGCGGGGGCGGCGGCAGACACGACACGGACGCCGACCACGGCGCGAGGGACGGCCACGGCGATTCCGGTGGCCACGGCGATTCCGGTGGCCACGGCGGCCACGGCGGTTCCGGTGGGCACGGCGGTCCGGGTGGGCACGGGCACTCCCACAGTCACGGACCGGCGGCGCCCGTCTCCCGGCATCTGCGGAAGGTCATCGCCGCGGTCCTCATCCCGTTCGCCGCGGCGGTGCTGGTCGGGCTCGCGTTGCTGTGGCCGGGCGGTGCGCCGCCGCACGAACGCACCGGGGTCGGCTTCGACCGGCAGACGCAGGATGCCACCGTCACCAAGGTGGTCGAGCTGAGCTGCCAGTCCGTCAACGCCTCGGGCGTCCCTCCGACCGGCGACACCTCCACCGCCGAGGGCTCCTCCGCGGTGCAGCAGGCGCAGGGCGACTGCAAGCGGGCGACGATCCGCGTCGACAGCGGCAAGGACAAGGGCCTCACGTTCACCGAGATCGTGCAGCCGGACCAGTCACGGCAGCTGCACGAGGGCCAGAAGGTGGTGGTCGCCTACGAGCCCTCCGCGCCCAAGGACCTGCAGTACTCGGTGACCGACATCAACCGCGGGCTGCCGCTGGCCCTGCTCGCCGGCATCTTCGCGCTCGCCGTCGTGGTCGTCGGGAGGCTGCGGGGCCTCATGGCCCTGGTCTCGCTGGCGATCAGCTTCCTGCTGCTGAACTTCTTCATCCTGCCCGCGATCCTGCAGGGGTCGAACCCGCTGGCCGTGGCGGTGGTCGGGGCCAGCGCCATCATGCTGATCGCGCTGTATCTCTGCCACGGCCTGTCGGCCCGTACATCCGTTGCGGTGCTCGGCACCCTGATCTCGTTGTTGCTGATCGGTGTGCTCGGATCGCTGTTCATCGACTGGGCCGCGCTCACCGGCAACACGGACGACAACACCGGCCTCATCCACGGCCTTTATCCGACGATCGACATGAGCGGCCTGCTGCTCGCCGGAGTCATCATCGGTTCGCTCGGTGTGCTCGACGACGTGACGGTCACCCAGACGTCGGCGGTCTGGGAATTGCACGAGGCCAACCCCACGATGGGCTGGCGAGGGCTGTACCGGGCGGGCATCCGGATCGGCCGCGACCACATCGCCTCGGTCGTCAACACGCTCGTCCTCGCCTACGCGGGCGCCGCGCTGCCCCTGCTGCTGCTGTTCTCGATCGCGCAGAGCGGGGTGGGGACGGTCGCCAACAGCGAGTTGGTGGCGGAGGAGATCGTGCGCACGCTGGTCGGCTCGATCGGCCTGGTGGCTTCCGTTCCGGTCACCACGGCGCTCGCGGCCCTCGTCGTATCGGCCGACCGACCGGCCGGCCCACCGGCGGCGCAGGCTGCCGGGACGACGCCGGGTGCCGGGGCGGCTCCGGGTGCCGGGGCGGCTCCCGTACGCGGGCGGGGCCGTCGGCGTAAGCGCTGACCCATCCGGCAACCGATCGCGGCGAAGCGTTACGCCACGGTCGTAGAGCTGCCGTAACGGTTCAGCCCGCGCTCTGCTCTTCCGCCAGGATGCGGTCCAGGGCATCGTCGAGGTGGGCGTCGAAGTCGGCGAGCGCGCCCTCCTGCCCCAGCGGCACCAGCTTGTCGGTCCGGTCGAGGAACGCCACCAACGGCGCCGCCGACGAACGGAACAGCGCCTGGTCGCTGCCGACCTGAAGCCGGATCAGCACCTCCGCCAGCGGCTCGGGATCGACGGGGGCGATGCGCACGTCACCGTCACCGCACGGCCGGCCCACCCCGTCGACCAGCAACTCCCGGCCGAAAGCCCAGGTGACCGGCGCGTCCCCGGGCAGATGGAAGGTCAGTCGCACGGCATAGGGATCACAGGTCTCGTAGCGCAGCTCCACGGGAATGCGGAAAGAGAGCTCCTCGGACACGAGAAAGCTCATCATGACCTCTGCCTGTACGGACTCGCCCATCGCCTACCCCGTCATTCGCCGTCGACTGGCCGGGAATCAAACCTCTAACACTGGTGGCATCTTGCTTAACGTACACACCAGATCACAAGGAGTGAGTTTTCAGATACTGATAGAGATCGCGAGCGACCCCAGAAGCCGGCCCACCTCGACCTGCAATCGCTCCGCCGCGGGCAGCAGCCGGTCGGCCTGGTGGAGGGGCAGGGAGATGGCCATCGTCGCGGCCGTGGTGCCCACGGTGATCGGGATCGCCGCGCAGACCGTCCCCAGGGCGTACTCCTGGCGCTCGGTCACCGGCGTCATCCGCCGCATCCGTTCCAGACGCTTCAGCAGGGCATTGCCATCACGCACCGTGTACGGCGTGACGGGCTGCACCCGGTAGCGGTTCAGGTGGTCGCGGCGGGCGTCCTCGTCCAGCTGGGACAGCAGACACTGTCCGATCGCGTGCGCGTGCCCGGTCTCGCGGAAGTCCGCCCACTCCTCGACCGCCGGATTGCCCGGGGTGTCGGAGACGCACATGACCTCGATCTCGCCGTCGCGGTACATGGCGTAGTACACGGGCACACCGATCGCGTCGCGCCAGCGGGCCAGCGCGTCGACCACCGTGCTGCGACGTTTCTGCTCGGCTCCGCTGCTGCTGAGCCGCTCGGCTGCCTCGCCGAGGAAGAACAGGCCCTTCTCGCGGCGCAGATATCCCTCGTGAACCAGAGTGCGCAGCAGGTGGTACGCCGTGGGGAGCGCCAGCCGCGTCTCACGGGCCAGTTGTTTGGCCGGGGCTCCGTACGCGTGCTCGGCGACACACTCCAGAAGGCGCATCGCCCGCTGCACGGAGCTGATGAGGGTCGCGGACGGAGGACCCGCGGAGGGAGCCGCGGGAGGGTTCCGAGACGTCGAATGGGGCTGCACGGGCAGTGCGTGCAGTGGAACGAACCCGGTGTCGGCCGTGGCCAAGAGTCACTCCCGGAACGCGAGGGGGCAGCCCGTGCGGGGGACACGGGTGGGGGTGTGCGCCACTCGCGGGGTCGCCCCCGCGTGGAGTTCCGGACTCTATTCGCCGGTCACCGCTCCCCGACGGCCCGTCGGGGAAACTTCCCTCGCGCGAGGGAACCGGTGATTCCTGTTACCGCCACCGGTGTCCCACGGCTCTCACCAGTCGCTGCGCGACGACGAACTCGACATGAACTTGCGTACGACGTAGATCAGTCCGCCGACGAGCGCGACGAAGACCAGCAACTTGAACAGCAGTCCGATCACGAAGCCGACCACGCTGGCGATCAGCCCGCCGAACACGACCAGGGCGATGACCGGCACCGCGATCCACTTCACCCACCACGGCAGTCCCGTGAAGATCTCTCGCATCGCCCTCGTCCTTACCTTTCCGCCCGCTCGAGTGCCGGGTCCTTCAACGGCCCGGGGCCCTGGGTCCCTCCGGGGTCATCTGATGTCCTGCACCCGATGCTAGGGCCGCGAGTGCCCCGGCAGGGCCCTCGCACCCCTTGTCTCCCCCTGACCGGTCCCCTAGGGAATCCGGGGTCGGGACTCAGCTCTCCGGCGGAGAGAACACCACCAGAACCCGCAGATCCTCGCTGATGTGGTGGAACTTGTGGGCGACCCCGGCCGGCACGTACACCACGCTGCCGCGGGCGACCTGGGTGGTCTCCATGTCCACGGTGATCGCGGCCCGCCCGCTCACCACGAAGTACACCTCGTCCTGCGCGTGCGGCTTCTGCGGGTCGGCCGTACCCGCGTCGAGGGCGTACAGACCGACCGACATGTTCCGCTCGCGCAAGAACTGCAGGTAAGCACCGTCGTTGGCGGCGCGCTCCGCCTCCAGTTCGTCCAGCCGGAATGCCTTCATCGCCTCGTCCGCCCCTACCTCACCGTTCGTTTCCGATCGCGTCTGCCACGATCAGACACATGAAGAATTTCCTAGTCAAGACGATCGCCAACGCGGGCGCCCTCGCGGTCGCCGTTTGGCTGCTCGACAAGATCACCCTGACCGGGGGCAGCACCGGCGAGAAGGCCGTCACGCTGATCGTGGTCGCCCTGGTGTTCGGCGTGGTGAACATGCTGGTCAAACCGATCGTGCAGGTGCTGACCTTCCCCCTGTTCGTCCTGACCCTCGGATTGTTCACACTGGTGGTCAACGCGCTGATGCTGTTGCTCACGTCGTGGCTGGCCGACACGTTCGACGTGAGCTTCCACGTCGACGGATTCTGGACCGCTGTCCTGGGCGGCCTGATCATCTCGGTCGTCTCCTGGGCCCTCAACGCGTTCCTGCCCGACAAGGACTGATCCCGATGACCTACCGCGTCTGCTTCGTGTGCACGGGCAACATCTGCCGCTCCCCGATGGCCGAGGCCGTCTTCCACGCGCGCGTGGCGGACGCCGGGCTGGACGGCCTGGTCGAGGCCGACAGCGCCGGCACGGGCGGCTGGCACGAGGGCGAGGGCGCCGACCCGCGCACCATGGCCGTCCTGGAGGAGAACGGCTACGGCCTCGACCACACGGCCCGCCGGTTCCAGCCGTCCTGGTTCTCCCGCCTCGACCTGGTCGTCGCCCTCGACGCCGGCCACCTGCGGGCACTGCGCCGCCTCGCGCCCACGGAACAGGACGCGGCCAAAGTACGGCTGCTGCGGTCCTACGACCCCGCCGCCGGCCGCGCCGACCTCGACGTACCGGACCCCTACTACGGGGGCGTGGACGGCTTCGAGGAATGCCTTGAGATGGTGGAGGCGGCGAGCAGCGGACTGCTCGCCGCGGTACGCGAGCAAGTGGAAGGACGGGCGGCATGAGTGATTCCGCTACGAACAACGGGGCCGGAACGGGCGCGCAGGACTCCCCTCACGGCGCCGGTGACGGCACGCGCGCGGTGCGGGCCGGGCTGCCCGAGCCGGTCAAGCACGAGCCGACGCTGCCCGGCCCCGTGTTCGCCGCCCATTTCCATCTGCCGGGTGAGCCGACCGGCCCGTACACCTACGGCCGCGACGAGAACCCGACCTGGACCCACCTCGAGCGCGCCATCGGTGAGCTGGAGGCTCCCGGGCAGGACGACGTCGAGACGCTGGTGTTCGCCTCCGGCATGGCCGCGATCTCCTCGGTGCTCTTCTCCCAACTGCGCGCCGGCGACGTAGCCGTCCTGCCCGACGACGGCTACCAGGCGCTGCCGCTGGTCCGCGACCAGCTGGAGGCGTACGGCATCGAGGTGCGCACCGCGCCGACCGGCGGGGACGCCCAGCTCGACGTCCTGGACGGGGCGAAGCTGCTGTGGATCGAGACGCCGTCCAACCCCGGGCTCGACGTGTGCGACGTCCGGCGACTCGCCGAGGCGGCCCACGCGCGTGGCGCCCTGGTCGCCGTGGACAACACGCTCGCCACGCCGCTGGGGCAGCGCCCGCTGGAGCTCGGCGCCGACTTCTCGGTGGCCAGCGGCACCAAGCAGCTCACCGGCCACGGCGACGTCCTGCTGGGCTACGTGGCCGGCCGCGATGCCGGGGCGATGACCGCCGTACGGCGCTGGCGCAAAATCGTCGGTGCGATCCCCGGGCCCATGGAGGCCTGGCTCGCACATCGTTCGATCGCCACCCTCCAACTGCGTGTGGACCGGCAGAACGCCACCGCGCTGAAGGTGGCCGAAGCCCTCCGTGCGCGGCCGGAGGTCACCGGACTGCGGTACCCGGGGCTGCCCGACGACCCGTCCCACAAGATCGCCTCGCAGCAGATGCTGCGCTACGGGTGCGTCGTCTCCTTCACGCTGCCCACGCGCGCGCGTGCCGATCGTTTTCTCGACGCGCTGCGACTGGTGGAGGGAGCGACGAGCTTCGGCGGGGTGCGGTCCACGGCCGAGCGGCGTGGGCGCTGGGGCGGCGACGCGGTGCCCGAGGGCTTCGTGCGCCTCTCGGTCGGTGCGGAGGATCCCGCGGACCTGGTGGCCGACCTGCTGCGTGCGCTGGAGGAATCGGCGGACTGAGCGCCGCCGCGCAGCCACCGTGCTGTTTCCGGCCAGGTGTGACGGACGGCCCGAGCCTCCCCCCTCGTGGCTCGGACCGTCCTCCGGTTCCGCGGGCGAAGAACCGCACGATTAAGGCTAGTTGACTCTGTGTCAGAGTCCAATCACAGTAGCGACAGCGACCTATCGACATATTTATAGTTGGGCGCCGCCGGAGGGCTGGGGGAGAACAGAAGAGGGGGAGGGTTTGTCGTGGACCTGGCTTTGCTGCGCACCTTCGTGACCGTGCACCGTGCCGGCTCCTTCACCCGTGCCGCGGCCCTGCTCGGCCTCTCCCAGCCTGCCGTCACCTCACAGATCCGCACTCTGGAACGGCAGCTCGGACGTCCCTTGTTCTTGCGGCAGGCCCGCGGCGTCACCCCGACGACGATCGGTGACGAACTCGCCCACAAGGCCGCACCGCATCTCGACGCCCTGGTCGAGATCGCCGAGACCGGGGTGGACGACGACTCCACGTTCAGGACCCTCCATCTCGCCGGACCACCCGAGTTCACCGCCGAGCGGGCGCTTCCCGTACTCACGGAACTCACCGGCGAGGACGGACAGGGCTTCGCGCTGCGCGCCTCGTTCGGAAACGCCGAGGAGACCCTGGAGGGTCTCGCCGCCGGACACCACGATCTGGCCATCGGCACGGCCCGGCCGCGCGGTGCGCTGCTCACGGCCACCCCGCTCTGCGACGAGGAACACGTCCTGGTCGCCGCGCCGCACTGGGCGGAGCGGACCGGCGCCGAAAAGCTCGGCCGCTCCGACGCCCCCGCTCCGGAACACGTCCCCGTGGTCGAGGTGCACGAGTCACTGCCCTTCGTGGCCCGTTACTGGGCATCCGTCTTCGACACCCGCCCGGTCGCCCCGGGCATGGTCATAGCTCCCGACCTGCGTGCTGTCCTCGCCTGTACGGTCGCGGGTGCCGGGCTCGCCGTACTGCCCCGCTATCTGTGCGCCGAGGCACTGGAGCGCGGTGACGTGGTCGCTCTGCATGAACCGGCGGTGCCGCCGCTACGGACGTACTTCCTGGTGGTGCGGACCGGCGCATTGGCGATGCCGCACATTGCCCGCGCCCATGAGTGGTTGCTGCGTGCGGCGGCCGACTGGAACTGAGCCCGGCGATCCCGCGAGCGGGCATACCTCGATGTTTCACGTGGAACCAGCGGGGCCACATTTCTTCCATGACCGTCCGACCCGTGGTCAAGCGCACCGCACGTGCCGTCCTCCTGGACGGTGACCACTTGATCCTGATCAAGCGCACCAAGCCCGGTGTGGACCCCTACTGGGTCACTCCCGGAGGCGGGGTCGAGCCGGACGACAACACCGTCGTGGATGCCCTGCACCGCGAGGTGTACGAGGAACTCGGCGCCAAGATCACCGATGTGGTCCCGTGCTTCGTGGACACGGTGGAGCACATCGGCGAGGACGCCGGAACGACCGGGGTGAAGGTGCAGCACTTCTTCGTCTGCCACCTGGAGTCCATGGACCCCGCCCTGCGGCACGGCCCCGAGGTCGACGAGCCCGCCGGTGAGTACGAGATCGTCCGGGTGCCGTTCACGCGGGTCGGGATCGCCTCCGTCCACCTCGTCCCGCTGTCGCTGCGGCACTATCTGGACGGCAACATCGAGGGTGTGCGTGCCATGCACGCTCCCGACCTCGGCTGACACCAGCGGCAGCCGGCCAGCCCTCCCGTACGGCGTCCAGCGGATGACGGGGCCCAGTGCCCTCGGCCACCACATGGCCAAAACCTCGCGTGTTCCATCGGAAAGTGGTGGACGCGGACGGCCACTGTCGTACAGCCTGACCTGCGTGCCGACACCTTCCCTCGCCTCTCTGCCGATCCGCCGTCTGACGCTTCGCGATCTCACCGCCTGCGCCGACCTGTCCGAGGATCGGGGGTGGCCGCGCGAGGAGCACAAATGGGGCTTCCTCCTGACCGCCGGGCAGGGCTACGGCATCGACGATCCCGGTGGCGGCCTCGTCAGCGCCTGCACCGTCACCGAGTACGGGCCGCCCGGACGCCCCTCCCTCGCCGCCATCGGCATGGTGCTGGTCGCCGAGCGGCACGCCCGTCAGGGAGTCGGACGCCGGCTGATGCGTCACGTCGTCGCCGCTCTGGGCACCACCCCCCTGACCCTGCACGCGACCCCGTACGGCCGGCCGCTCTACGAGGAGCTCGGCTTCAAGACCACCGGCCGGGCGGAGATGGTGCGCGGGCGCTTCACTCCGGGCGGACCCGAGCCGAGGACCGCGACTCGCGCGGCCACTGCCGACGACCTCGCCGCGATCCTCCGGCTCGACGAGGAGGTGTTCGGCACCGACCGCACCCCCATCATCACGCGGCTGCCTGCCTTCGCCGACCAACTGCGCGTCGCCGAGGAGAACGGTCGTCTCATCGGGTACGCCGCGGCCTGGCCCAACATGGACACGCATGTCGTGGGCCCCCTGATCGCCCGCGACACCGAGACGGCCAAGGCTCTGATCAGCTCCCTCGCCGCCCGCACGGACCGGCCGCTGCGCACGGACATCGACGTCCGGCACGACGAACTGCTGGCCTGGGCGAAGGCGCACGGTCTCGCCTCCATTGCACCCAACGCGGTCATGACGTACGGGATCACGGAACTGCCAGGCGACTGGAACCGGCGGTTCGCTCCGCTGACGGTGGCGGCGGGCTGACCCTGCGCGGTGGACCCGCTCTCGCGGCAGGACGGCGGCCGGCGTCAGGCGAGGGCATCCACGGCGGCCTCGGCGAAGGCGTGGTCCTGCTCGGGCGCGCCTCCGCCGACCCCGATCGCGCCGATCAGCCGGCCGTCGCGGTGCACGGGCACGCCACCCGCGATGAACAGAAGCGGCCGGTCGAGCGCGGTGGGCAAGGTGTGGAAGAGACCTCCGGGCTGGACGGCCTCCACGAGGTCTGCGGTGGGGGCGTTCAGCTGGAGCGCCGTGTAGGCCTTGCGGGTGCTGGTCTCCCCGGAGATCAGCACGGCTCGGTCGTCGCGCCGGAAAGCGAGAAGGTGCCCGCCCGCGTCGAGGACGGTGACGCTGACGGTGGCTCCGGCGGCCTCGGCGGCGCGGTGGGCCGCGGCGACGAGAACTTCGGCGTCCTGAAGAGTGAGCGGGGTGACAGCGGTGGTGCTCATGGGGTCTTCTCCTTGGTTGCTGCTGGGTGGTGCGGTGCCTCGGTGGTCTGCGGGGCGGGGAGCCACGGGGTGCGGGGACGGCCCTGGCCCCGCACCCCGCGTCCGGGGCCGTTCAGTGATGTGCGACGGCGGCCGGCCGCTCGGCGGGTGCGGAACCCGCGACGGCCTCGCCGGGAGCACCCTCGCGCCGTTCAAGAGCGGCCGAGAGGAGGGCGAGGACCAGCGCCGCGGCGGCGAGCACGGCGCCGACCCAGTTCGGGGCGGTGTAGCCGAAGCCGGCGGCGATGACGACGCCCCCGAGCCAGGCGGAGAGCGCGTTGCCTAGGTTGAAGGCGCCGATATTCACGGCCGAGGCCAGCGTCGGGGCGCCGTGCGCATGGTCCAGGACGCGCTTCTGCAGCGGGGGGACGGTGGCGAAGCCCAGGGCGCCGATCAGGAAGATGGTCACGGCCGACGCGATCTTGTTGTCCGCGGTGAGCGTGAAAAGGGCGAGTACGACGGCCAGGGCGCCCAGGGAGATGTACAGCATCGGCATCAGGGCGCGGTCCGCGAACCTGCCGCCGACGAGGTTGCCGCCGACCATGCCGAGGCCGAAGAGGACCAGCAGCCAGGTGACCGAGCCGTCGGCGAATCCCGCGACGTGGGTCATCATCGGCGCGATGTAGGTGATGGCCGCGAAGACACCGCCGAAGCCGAGGACGGTCATGGCCATCGCGAGCAGGACCTGGACGTTCTTGAACGCGGCCAGCTCGTGTCGGAGCCGCACTCCCTCGGCCTTGGGCACATCGGGCACCAGCTTGGCGACACCGGCCAGGCCGACGACACCGAGCACCGCCACGACGGCGAACGTGACGCGCCAGCCGACGGACTGTCCGACGAGGGTCCCCAGCGGGACGCCGACGACGTTGGCGACGGTCAGTCCGGTGAACATCATCGCGATCGCGCCCGCTTTCTTGTGCGGGGCGACCAGGTCGGCCGCGACGACCGAGCCGATGCCGAAGAAGGCGCCGTGGGCGAGGGAGGCGACCACACGGCCGGCCAGCATGACGGAGAAGGCCGGGGCGAGTGCGGAGAGCAGGTTGCCGACGATGAACAACCCCATCAGCAGCATGAGCATCCGCTTGCGCGGGACCTTGGTGCCGAGCACGGTCATCAACGGAGCGCCGAACATCACGCCGAACGCGTATCCGGTCACCAGGAGGCCGGCGGTGGGGATGGAGACCCCGTACTCGCTCGCGACCTCGGGCAGCAAGCCCATGATCACGAACTCTGTCGTTCCGATTCCGAAGGCCCCGATCGCGAGGGCCAAAAGCGCGAGAGGCATGGAGGTTGTACACCTTCCCAGACGATTGCAGGAGCGCTTTGCGTGCGTTGACAATAATTGCAGACGCGGGCTAAATGCAAACGCAGACAATTGCGTGACTGGTCTACCCTGGTCCCAGGCGCTCCGGGACGGAGGAAACACATGACAGCGACGGACCCCGCGCTCACCGCCCTCTCCCAGGGTTGGTGCGCCCTCTCCCTGCTGCACGGGAGGATCGAGGCACACATCGAGCGCGCCCTGCAGGCCGGGCACGACCTGAGCGTGCGCGAGTACTCCCTGCTCGACGTGCTCAGCCGCCAGCACGAAGGAGACGGAGGGCATCTGCAGATGAAGCAGGTGGCCGACGCCGTCGTCCTCAGCCAGAGCGCCACCACGCGCCTGGTCACCCGGCTTGAGGACCGGGGGCTGCTCGAGCGCTATTTGTGCCCCACCGACCGGCGCGGCATCTACACCAACGTCACGGCGGCCGGCCTCAAGCTGTTGGACGAGGCGCGGCCCACCAATGACGCCGCCCTGCGCGAGGCCCTCGACGAAGCGGCCAGAAACCCCGACCTGACCCCGCTGGTCCGGGTCGTGGAGACACTCAAGACACCGGTACCCGGCTAGCCGGATGCTGCCGGACCGCACCGAGACCTCTCCCGCCGTCTCTGCGTAGGGTGCGGTCATGGGAGATCTTGAAATACGGTCAGCCGCCGAGGACGACATCCCAGCGGTCGTCGCGATGCTCGCCGACGACCCCTTGGGCGCCCAGCGCGAGTCACCGAACGATCTGGACCCTTACCTGGCAGCGTTCGAACGGCTCAGCGCCGACCCGAACCAGCACCTGGTGGTCGCCGTCCGAGACGACCGCGTCGTCGGCACGCTCCAGTTGACGATCGTCCCCGGTCTGTCCCGGCGCGGCGCCACCCGGTCGATCATCGAAGGCGTCCGCATCCACACCGACGAACGCAGCAGTGGCCTGGGTACCCAGCTCATCGAGTGGGCGGTCGACGAGTCCCGTCGGCAGGGGTGTCACCTCGTGCAGCTCACCTCCGACAAGACCCGTACCGACGCCCACCGCTTCTACGAGCGCCTCGGCTTCTCGGCCTCGCACACCGGTTTCAAGCTTCAGCTCTGACCACAGGCTCGCGCGGTGAGCGACCGCGACGTGGGGGTCCTGTTTCACGTGAAACAGGACCCCGCGTCGTGGCAGGACAAGGCGCCTAGGCGATCCCCCGCCACCCCTCCGGATCCACGCCTCCCGGTACAGGGGCCCCCTCGTCGTACGGCTGGCGCGTGAACACGAACGACCCGAGCTCCAGGTGGCTCACGGCCCCGTCCGGACGCCGCACGGCCCGCAGAGACTCCCCGGCGTAGTACCCCTCAAGCCCTGTCCACGTACCGTCGGCATTCACCCGGAAGCGCGAGCGGCGGCCGTTGCCCGACAGCGGCTCCAGCGAGACTCCCCCGTCGGCCGTCAGCCGTAGAGCGAAAGCGTGTGTCCCCCAGTACCACTGCCCGGCCAACTCCAGTACAGAGGCGTCGACTTCCGGCAGCGGTCGCCACGGTTCGGGGATCCGGGGTTCCGCCTCAGCGACGATACGCACGAGATCCGCACCCACCCTGGCCGGCAGCGGCCCGGAAGTGCAGTTGGTCAGTACCACCGCGGCCACGTCGTCCTCGACGCTGATGGTGAGGTTGGCCAGGAAACCCGGCAGGGAGCCGGAGTGCCCCACGAGCAGCCGCCCGTCCCAGCACTGGATCTGCAGGCCGAGACCGTACGCCGCGCCGTCCAGGACGTCAGCGGCCTCGGCCGCCGCCGCGGGCGCCCGCATCTCCCGCACGGTCTCCGCGCTCAGCACCCTGTCGTCCCCCCTCGCCAGGAACACGGCGAACCGAGCCAGATCTCCGGTGGTGGACCAGAGCTGACCTGCCGGGGCCATTCGACCGAGGTCCTCGGCGGGCTCGGCCAGCATCACGTCGGCCCACGGATGCACTGCCCAGCCACCGGCGTACGGCGCTCGCGGACGCCCGGTCGTACGGTCCAGACCCAGCGGTTCCAACACCTCCCTGCGCAGCACGTCCTCCCACTGAGCACCGCGCAACTTCTCGACCAGCGCACCGAGCAGGGTGTAGCCGGGGTTGGAGTAGTGGTGCCGACGGCCCACCGGGTGCAGGAGCGGTTGCTCGCCCAGCACATCGGCGAGCTCGGGCCGCAGCGAGCCCGGCGTCCGCTCCCACCACGGCGCGGGGGACTCGGCGGCCAGCCCACCCGAGTGCGCCAGCAACTCGGCGATCGTGGCCTCCCCCGCCCCGGTACCCGGCAGATGCTTCTCCAGCGGGTCCCCGAGGTCGAGCAGTCCCTCGTCCCGCAGTCGCAGGACGAGAACGGCGGTGAACGTCTTGGTGATCGAGCCGATCCGGTACTGCACGTTCTCGTCCGGGCCGTGTCCGTCGACCGAAGTCCGCGCTCCGTGCCACACGGTGTGTCCACCCCGAACCACCGCCGCGACGAGCGACGGCGTGCGCCCTTCGGACTGGGCCACGGCGATTCGGTGCAGCAGTGCCCGGCGGGTCGCGGGGAGCAACTCTTCCTGATGTGTCGTCATGCTCCCAGTCCATAGACCAAGGCACCGCACGTCGAGCCGATTTCCCCCGCGCCGGGGGATCAGGTCTGTGCCATGTCCACGAAACGCGAGTAGTGGCCCTGGAAGGCCACGGTGATCGTCGCCGTCGGACCGTTACGGTGCTTGGCCACGATCAGGTCGGCTTCGCCCGCGCGCGGTGACTCCTTCTCGTAGGCGTCCTCACGGTGCAGCAGGATGACCATGTCGGCGTCCTGCTCGATCGAGCCGGACTCACGCAGGTCGGAGACCATCGGCTTCTTGTCGGTGCGCTGCTCGGGACCACGGTTCAGCTGGGAGAGCGCGATGACCGGGAGTTCCAGTTCCTTGGCCAGGAGCTTGAGGTTACGGGACATGTCCGAGACCTCCTGCTGACGGCTCTCGGCGCGCTTGGAACCGCCGGACTGCATCAGCTGGAGGTAGTCGATGATGACCAGTTTGAGCTCATTGCGCTGCTTGAGGCGCCGGCACTTGGCGCGGATCTCCATCATCGACAGGTTCGGGGAGTCGTCGATGTAGAGCGGGGCGGCCGAGACATCCGGCATCCGGCGGGCCAGGCGGGTCCAGTCGTCGTCCGTCATCGTGCCGGACCGCATGTGGTGCAGCGCGACGCGGGCCTCGGCGGACAGCAGCCGCATGGCGATCTCGTTACGCCCCATTTCGAGCGAGAAGATGACGCTCGGGAGATTGTTCTTGATCGACGCGGCCCGCGCGAAGTCCAGCGCGAGCGTCGACTTACCCATGGCGGGACGCGCGGCGATGACGATCATCTGACCGGGGTGCAGGCCGTTGGTCAGCGAGTCGAAGTCCGTGAACCCCGTGGGCACACCGGTCATCTCTCCGCTGCGCGAACCGATCGCCTCGATCTCGTCGAGCGCGCCCTCCATGATGTCGCCCAGCGGCAGATAGTCCTCGCTCGTGCGCTGCTCGGTGACGGCGTAGATCTCGGCCTGGGCACGATTGACGATCTCGTCGACGTCGTCATCGGCCGCGTAACCCATCTGCGTGATCCGTGTACCCGCCTCCACCAGGCGGCGCAGGACGGCGCGCTCGTGCACGATCTCGGCGTAGTACGCGGCGTTCGCGGCCGTCGGCACGGTCTGGACGAGGGTGTGCAGGTAGGAGGCCCCGCCGACTTTGTTGATCTCACCGCGCTTGGTGAGCTCGGCGGCGATCGTGATGGGGTCGGCCGGCTCGCCCTTGGCGTAGACGTCGAGGATGGCCTGGTAGACCGTCTCGTGGGCCGGCTTGTAGAAGTCGTGGCCCTTGAGGATCTCAACGACATCGGCGATGGCGTCCTTGGACAGGAGCATGCCGCCGAGGACGGACTGCTCGGCGTCCAGGTCCTGCGGCGGCACCCGCTCGAACGACGGCCCGCCGCCGTCCCAGGCGGCGTTGTCCGGACCGCGCTCGTGCTGCTCGTCACGGCTGCGGCCCCCGTCACCGCGACGACGGGAAGCGGGCAGACGATCACTGGGGCCGCTGTCGGCCCACGGGTCGTCCAAGGGCTCGGAAATGCTCACCGAGCCACCTCCTCCCGTCCGCCGAGCGGACCTCGCCGTGCCCCTCATTTCTACGGCACGGCACTGACAAATAAGACGCCCAACTCCGGTTCTGGCGCGTCGGTTTTGTGATGGTTCACAAGCCGGTGGACGGAGCAGGCGCCGGACCACCGTAGGCCCGCGGGCACCGTCAGCCAATCTGGTTATCCACAGGCCATGTGGACGAGCGGTCAGATGCTGTGGAGAACTCCGCGAAACCTGTGCACGACCCGGTGGACAGCCCTGTGAACAAGCCCTCGTCCCCACCTGCGAAACCACCCTGAGCTGCGGTTTTCTCGTCCACCCCCTGTGCAGAAGAAAAACTTTCCCAGTCGGATCAAGATCGCTTCGAACCGTACCCAGAAGCACACACGGTGAGACGGTGCGTAAGGGCCGCGAAGGCTTTGCATCTCTTACCTGTGGACGATTAGATTGGTGCTCATGACACAGGCCTCCGCGCGCTCCCGGAACGTCCGGCGCCGACACGACCGCGAGATCGTCGCGCTGGCCGTCCCGGCCTTCGGCGCCCTCGTCGCCGAGCCCCTCTTCGTCATGGCCGACAGTGCGATCGTCGGCCATCTCGGCACCGCGCAGCTCGCCGGACTCGGCATCGCCTCGGCCCTGCTCACCACAGCCGTCAGCGTCTTCGTCTTCCTCGCCTACGCCACCACGGCGGCCGTTTCCCGGCGCGTCGGCGCGGGCGACCTGCAATCCGCGATCCGCCAGGGCATGGACGGCATCTGGCTGGCGTTGCTGCTCGGTGCCGCCGTCATAGCCGTCGTGCTGCCCACTGCGCCTTCCCTCGTGGAGCTCTTCGGCGCCTCCGACACCGCGGCCCCGTACGCCATCACGTATCTGCGGATCTCCACCCTCGGTATCCCCGCGATGCTCGTCGTGCTGGCCTCGACCGGCGTCCTGCGCGGACTGCAGAACACCCGGACCCCGCTCTACGTCGCCATCGCCGGCTTCCTCGCCAACGCTGTCCTCAATGTCGTACTCGTCTACGGCGCCGACCTCGGCATCGCGGGCTCCGCCTGGGGGACCGTCATCGCCCAGTGCGGCATGGCCGCGGTGTACCTCTGGGTGGTGGTCCGCGGGGCACACCGACACGGTGCCTCGCTGCGCCCGGACCTCGTCGGCATCAGGGCCTCGGCCCAGGCCGGGGCACCGCTGCTGGTACGCACCCTCTCGCTGCGAGCGATCCTCATGATCGCCACGGCCGTAGCGGCCCGACTCGGTGACGCCGACATCGCGGCCCATCAGATCGTCCTGTCTCTGTGGAGTCTGCTCGCCTTCGCCCTCGATGCCATCGCCATCGCCGGTCAGGCCATCATCGGACGCTACCTGGGAGCCGGTGACGCCCAAGGGGCCCGCGATGCCTGCCGGAGAATGGTGGGGTGGGGTGTCGCGGTCGGGGTCGCACTCGGCCTGCTCGTGGTGCTGTCACGCCCAGCGTTCCTGCCCCTGTTCACCGGAGACTCCGCGGTCAAGGAAACCGCCCTGCCCGCTCTTGTGATCGTGGCTGTCTCGCAGCCGATCTGCGGAGTGGTCTACGTCCTGGACGGGGTTCTCATGGGTGCCGGCGACGGCCCTTATCTCGCCTGGGCGATGCTGCTTACCCTGGCGGTCTTTACCCCCGTGGCGCTTCTCGTCCCTACGCTCGGCGGTGGGCTCACCGCCCTGTGGGCCGCCATGACGTTGATGATGGCGATGCGCCTGTTGACGCTGTGGCTGCGTACCCGGTCGGGTCGCTGGATCGTCACGGGCGCGACGCGCTGACGGTTTCACGTGAAACACGATGTTTCACGTGAAACATGACCATGAAGATGGGGCCGCGCCTCCCAGTCGGGAGATGCGGCCCCATCTCATCGCTTCAGCGAGAGCAAAGCTCAGGCAGCGACGACCTCGATGCTGACCTTGGCGGCAACCTCGGGGTGCAGACGCACGGACGTCTCGTGGGCGCCCAGGGTCTTGATCGGCGAGCCCAGCTCGATGCGGCGCTTGTCGACCTCGGGACCACCGGCGGCCTTGATCGCCGAAGCGACGTCGGCCGGCGTGACGGAGCCGAAGAGACGACCGGCGTCGCCGGAGCGGACGGCCAGGCGGACCTTCACGCCCTCGAGCTGGCCCTTCACCTGGTTCGCCTGCTCGATGGTCTGGATCTCGTGGATCTTGCGAGCACGACGGATCTGCTCGACGTCCTTCTCGCCACCCTTGGTCCAGCGGATAGCGAACTTCCGCGGGATCAGGTAGTTGCGAGCGTAACCGTCCTTGACGTCGACAACGTCGCCCGCGGCACCGAGGCCGGAGACCTCGTGGGTGAGGATGATCTTCATGATTCGGTCACCCTTCCCTTATCGCGCGGTGGAGGTGTAGGGCAGCAGCGCCATCTCACGGCTGTTCTTCACGGCCGTGGCGACGTCACGCTGGTGCTGGGTGCAGTTGCCGGTCACGCGGCGGGCACGGATCTTGCCGCGGTCGGAAATGAACTTCCGCAGCATGTTCGTGTCCTTGTAGTCCACGTACGTGACCTTGTCCTTGCAGAATGCGCAGACCTTCTTCTTCGGCTTGCGCACAGGCGGCTTAGCCATGATGTCTCTCCTGTGTGATCAAGAAGTGTGAGTGGAGCCCGCCTAGAAGGGGGGCTCGTCCGAGTAGCCGCCACCGCCGCCGGAGCCACCGCCCCAGCCGCCGCCCTGCTGACCGCCGCCACCCTGCTGGCCACCGGCGGGAGCGCCGGTCGCCCAGGGGTCGTCGGCCGGAGCGCCGCCGCCCTGCTGGCC
>NZ_RAIF01000032.1:0-11826 GCF_003671715.1 Streptomyces sp. E2N166
CGGTTACATTTCGAACCCGGAAGCTAAGCCTTACAGCGCCGATGGTACTGCAGGGGGGACCCTGTGGGAGAGTAGGACGCCGCCGAACAATCCTTAATAAGGGTTGGACCCCGAACTTCGGTTCAGGGTCCAACCCTTTTTTGTTTTCCGTCACTTGAAGTTCACGTTGCGCTACGACCATCACTCGTATGGGTACCGCAGCAATGCTCAGGGCCGCCGGCGTAGGAGTCGGCGACGAGGTCGTCGTACCTGCCTTCGGGAACGTGGAAGTCGCCGAGGCCGTGGAGCTGGTCGGCGCGTTGCCGGTCTTCGCGGACATAGATCCGGAAACGTACTGCCTGGACGCCCACTCGGTGGAGGCGGCGCTGACGGCCCGGACCGCGGCCGTGGTCGCCGTACACCGATTCGGGCGGCCGGCGGACATGGGGCCGCTGCGCGGGGTCGGACAGCGACACGGACTGCTCGTGCTGGAGCAGGGCGAGTCCGAGATGCCGTACGACGAGATGGCGCAGCGCAGGCAGCGGGCCGCCTATCTCGACGGGAAGTTGAGGGGCGTGCGTACCCCGCACTGGGGTGAAGGACACACGTATCAGCAGTACGTGGTGCGGGTGCCGGGCAACGGGCGGCCGGACCGTGACGCCTTCGCCCGGGCCGTGCGGGGAAGGGGAGTCGAGTGCCGGGTGCCGGTGAAGACGCCCGTGCACAGGATGCCCGGATTCCGGCGCTGCCTGTCGTTGCCGGAGACCGAGCGGGCGGCCGACGAGACACTCGCGCTGCCGGTCGACGCCTCGTTGACCAAGCGGGACATGCAGCGGATCGTGTCCGCCTGCAATGCCCTGGGAGGGCTGCTGCAGTCGGCTTACTGAACGCCGTGGTTGGGAGCACCGGTCTGTTCGGGGTATGATCTATTCCGTTGCCGCGGGGGAAACCTCGCAAAGCGACAGGCCCCTATAGCTCAGTCGGTAGAGCGTCTCCATGGTAAGGAGAAGGTCAACGGTTCGATTCCGTTTGGGGGCTCCATCGCAAAGGCCCCGCCCAATTGGGCGGGGCCTTTCGCATGTTCCCGCACCGGCGGGGTCAGTCCGTGTGCGGCTCCGGGACACGCATCGCGAGAATCGCCATGTCGTCGGACGGGGCGTCCGACGCGAATCGCTCGACCGCGCGCATGATGCGCGCCGCCACCGCGCCGGCCGTCAGGCCCGTGCAGGAGGTGAGGACGTCGGCGAGGCCGTCGTCGCCCAGCATGCGCGTGCCCTCCCGGCGCTCGGTCACGCCGTCCGTGACACAGAGCAGGACGTCGCCCGGGTCGAGGGTGACCGTCTCCTCGTACAGCTCCAGGTCCTCGATGACACCGAGGAGGGGCTGCGGCTCCGCAGCCGGTTCGACTGTGCCGTCCTGGCGCAGGCGGAGCGGGAGCGGGTGGCCGGCGCAGACCACCTTCAGCTCGGCGCTGCCGTCCTCCTGCGGACGCATCTCGCCGTAGAGGAGCGTGAGGAAGCGGCTGCGGGCGCCCTCGTCGAGGATGGCCGAGTTGAGGCGCTCCAGGACCGCGGGGCCGCTGAGCCCCTCGCGGGCCAGCAGGCGCAGGGCGTGCCGGGCCAGGCCGGTGACGGCCGCCGCGTTCGGGCCCGTACCGCAGACGTCGCCGATGGCGAAGCCGTAGGCGCCGTCGCTGATGGGGAACAGGTCGTAGAAGTCGCCACCCACCTCGTTGCCCTCGCCGGCCGCGCGGTAGATGACCTCGACCTCGACGCCGTCGATCAGCGGGAGTTCGGGCGGCAGGAGGCTGCGCTGGAGGGACTGGCTGATGGCCGTCCGCTCCGAGTAGAGGCGGGCGTTGTCCAGGGCCAGGGCGGCTCGGCGGGACAGGTCCTCGGCCAGTTCCAGGATCTCCTGGCGGAAGTGCTCGTCGGTCGGCTTGCCGAGGGTGAGCATGCCGATGACGCGGTTGCGGGCGACGAGCGGGAGGACCACGGTCTCGCCGCCGACCGCGGAGGCCGTGGCCAGGGTCGGGCCGATCCCGGAACTCAGCTTTGGTGTCGGGCCGCCGCTCAGGCCCAGGTCGCGCATGGAGGTGCGCAGCGCCGCCTGGTGGGCCAGCTCGCCGGGAGCCGTCCAGACGCGGGCGCCCGGGGAGGGGACCGGGTCGGGCGGGGCGATCTTCGAGAGCAGGGACTTGATGCCGTCGATGAGCTCCTCGTCCTCGTGCAGGACGTAGGAGAGGTACGGGTCCGAGGCCTGGTCGGCGATGGTGTAGACGGCGCACCAGGTGGCCAGGGTCGGGACCGTCATCTGGGCCATCAGGGCAAGGGTCTGGTCGCGGTCCAGGGTGCCGGCGAGGAGGTCGGAGGCCTCGACGAGGAAGCTGAGGGAGCCGCGGCGCAGGCGTTCCAGCTCGCCCAGGCGGGCCGACTCGACGGCCAGGGCGATGCGGTCGGCGGCGAACTGGAGGCGCAGGGCCTCCTCGTTGGAGTACCGGCCGGCGGACTCGGCCGCGACGCCGAGGGAGCCGGTGAGGCGGCCCTCGACCTTGAGGGGGACGGTGACGACCGAGCGCATGCCGGTGCCGTTGAGCAGCGGGACGGCGCCGGGGACCACCGCGAGGTCGTCGTGGACGGCGGGCATGCGGGCGGAGCCGTAGCGTCCGGGGCCGGCCTCGACGGGGACGCGGGCGAAGCGCTGGCGGGCGGAGGGCAGGCCGGTGGAGGCGCGGACCTCCAACTCCGTCTCGTCGTCGGTCGCCAGGAGCAGGAAGGCGGCGTCGGCGTCGAGCATGTCGCGGGCGCGCTCGACGGTGCGCTGGAGGAGCCCGTCGAGGTCGTCCGGGGCGGGGGAGCCGATGAAGATTTCGAAGGGATCGGCGCTCTGGCTCTCGGAGGAGGACGAGTCGGAGGCCGGCGCGCGCATCGGGGTCTGCAGGACGGCGCGTTCGTCGTCCCGGACGAGGAGGCAGACCGTGGAGGGTTCGCCGCCGGCGTCGCGGACGCGGAGGTGGGAGGCGTAGACGGGAGTGACACGGCCGTTGGCCCCCCGCATGCCGTAGCTGCCCTCCCAGCGGGAGAGCTGCAGTGCCTCGGCGATGCCGCTGCTGGTGCCCGGCGTCTGCGGCCAGGCGGCGAGGTCGGTGAGCGGCTTGCCGATGACCTGCTCGGCGGCGTAGCCGAAGAGCTCCTCGGCGTCCTCGTTCCACGACGTGACGGCGCCGGTGCGGTCGATCTGGACGACGCCGACGCGGACGCGGGCGTCGGCGAGCGGGAGCAGGTCCGCCGGGAGGGAGGGGCCGGCGGCGCGGGTGCCGACCGGGCGCTCCGGGAGGTGGAGGTGGAACCAGACGTTCTTGAGTGTCGGCGTGTACTCGACGCCCCAGCGGTCGGCCAGGGCCGCGCACAGCTGGAGACCGCGGCCGCCCTCGCGGTCGAGGTTGCCCATGTCGGCGGGGGAGCCCTGGAGGGGGACCTCGCGCTCGGGATAGTGGTCGGCCACCTCGATCCGTACGCCGTCGTCGCTGCGCAGGCACAGGACGTCGGCGGTGGTGCCGGCGTGCACCACGGCGTTGGTCACCAGTTCGCTGGTGAGCACCACCGCGTCGTCGACGATGTCGGCCTGGCCCCAGCCCTGGAGCGTGTCCCGGACGAAGGACCGGGCGCTCGCCACCGATCGTCCGACGGGCTCGAAGCTGGCGGCCGCGCGCGCGGTGATCACAGAACTCCTCGACCCTCTTTCCCCGTGCACGGCCTCATGGCCGACCGGCTCGCGCCGCTGCTGCGGCAGTCCACCCGTCGGCCCGGGATCCGGGGGCTGCTCCCCCGGGATCAGTCCGGTGGTCATGTCCGGCCGCCCCTCCGATGCCCGCTCGTCTCCGTGCCACCGCCCAGGCCGGACGGACCGGCACGGCTGGACAGCCGCATGCAAGGTTACTTACCTTCGCCGTCCCTGCGGATGCCGGTCTGCAGTGTTTCCGCCCAGAGGGTGTGCGGACGATGTGCGAAGCTGCCGAACTGTTATGGCCTGGTTCGGCCGGGGTGAAACACTGGGCAAGCTTCTTATGAAGGTCCGGGCAGGTTGACTGCGCGCCGAGTGCGGTGGGCAGCAGCCCCGGAAGCGGTCGGACCAGCCGGTCCGGATCGCGTGGCAGCACAGAGAGTACGCGGTAGTAACCGGTTCGCCGAGTGGTGGCAGCCGGGCACAGCAGTAACGGTCGACCCCTGCGGGAGGGACACAGTGGAGTCTGGCGCAGCGACGCGGGGCACTAAGGCGCGCGCGAAAGGCGGACAGTCCCTGAGTAACCAGGGCAAAACGCGGGGCGGAAGTACGACCGTGGACACGGCCGCGCTGAATCGGCTGCTGACGGCCCTGGTCGCCATGCGGGAGGGCAACTTCCGCAAGCGGCTCACGGTGTCCGGCGACGGCGTGATGTCGGAGATCGCGGCGGTCTTCAACGAGGTGGCCGACCGCAATCTCCATCTCACGGGCGAGCTGGCCCGGGTGCGGCGGATGGTCGGGCGTGAGGGGAAGCTCACGGAGCGGCTGGAGACGGGGGCCTGCGAGGGGTCCTGGGCGACCGCGATCGACAACTCGAACGCGCTCGTGGACGACCTCGTACGGCCGGTCTCCGAGGTCAGCCGGGTGCTGTCGGCGGTGGCGGACGGTGATCTGTCGCCGCGTATGGAGCTGCGGACGCAGACCGCGGAGGGGGCCGGGCATCCGCTGCGTGGTGAGTTCCTGAAGGTCGGGCGTACCGTGAACAACCTGGTCGACCAGTTGTCGACGTTCACGGACGAGGTCACGCGGGTGGCCAGTGAGGTCGGTACCGAGGGCAAGCTGGGCGGACAGGCCCAGGTGCGCGGTATGTCCGGTTCGTGGAAGGATCTCACGGACTCCGTCAACACGATGGCGTACCGGCTCACCGCGCAGGTGCGGGACATCGCGCTGGTGACGACGGCGGTGGCCAAGGGTGATCTGTCCCGGAAGGTCACGGTTCACGTGGCCGGCGAGATGCTGGAGTTGAAGAACACCGTCAACACGATGGTGGACCAGCTCTCCGCGTTCTCCTCCGAGGTGACGCGCGTCGCCCGGGAGGTGGGTACCGAGGGCGCCCTGGGCGGGCAGGCCCAGGTACCGGGCGTGGCCGGGGTGTGGAAGGAGCTCACCGACTCCGTCAACACCATGGCCGGGAACCTGACGGCCCAGGTGCGCGAGATCTCCCACGTGACGACGGCGGTCGCCAACGGTGACCTGTCGAAGAAGGTGACGGTGCCGGCCCGCGGCGAGGTCGCGCAGCTCGCCGAGACGATCAACCAGATGACCGAGACGCTGCGGATCTTCGCCGACGAGGTCACGCGCGTCGCCAACGAGACCGGTGGCGAGGGGCAGCTCGGCGGTCAGGCGAACGTGCCGGGCGCGGCGGGGATCTGGAAGGACCTGACGGACTCCGTCAACACCGTCTTCCGGAACCTGACCACCCAGGTGCGTGACATCGCCGCGGTGACGACGGCGGTGGCCAGCGGCGACCTGTCGCAGAAGGTCACCGTGGACGTGGCCGGCGAGATGCTGGAGCTGAAGAACACCGTCAACACGATGGTGGACCAGCTGTCGAGCTTCGGTGCCGAGGTCACGCGGGTGGCCCGTGAGGTCGGTGTCGAGGGCGAGCTGGGCGGTCAGGCGCAGGTGCCGGGAGCGGCGGGGACGTGGAAGGACCTCACGGACTCCGTGAACACCGCGTTCCGGAACCTCACCGGGCAGGTGCGCAACATCGCCCAGGTGACGACGGCGGTGGCCAACGGCGACCTGTCGCAGAAGGTCACCGTGGACGTCTCCGGTGAGATGCTCCAGCTGAAGAACACCGTGAACACGATGGTGGACCAGCTGTCGAGCTTCGCCGACCAGGTCACCCGGATGGCCCGGGACGTGGGTACGGAGGGCCGCCTCGGCGGTCAGGCCCGCGTTGACGGGGTGTCGGGGACCTGGAAGGAGCTGACGGACTCCGTCAACTTCATGGCGGGCAATCTGACCTCTCAGGTGCGGCAGATCGCCCAGGTGACCACGGCGGTGGCCCGGGGCGACCTGTCGCAGAAGATCGACGTCGACGCGCGCGGGGAGATCCTGGAGCTGAAGAACACCATCAACACGATGGTCGACCAGCTCTCCGCCTTCGCCGAGCAGGTCACCCGCGTCGCCCGCGAGGTGGGTACGGAGGGCCGCCTCGGAGGTCAGGCCCAGGTGCCCGGTGTCGCCGGAGTGTGGCGCGAGCTGACCGACTCGGTGAACGGCATGGCCGGGAACCTGACCGGGCAGGTGCGCAACATCGCGCAGGTCGCGACGGCGGTGGCCCGCGGTGACCTGTCCCAGAAGATCACCGTGGACGCGCGCGGGGAGATCCTGGAGCTGAAGAACACCCTGAACACGATGGTGGACCAGCTGTCGTCGTTCGCCCAGGAGGTCACGCGGGTGGCCCGTGAGGTGGGCACCGAGGGCATCCTCGGCGGCCAGGCGGAGGTGCAGGGCGTCTCGGGGACCTGGAAGGACCTCACGCAGTCCGTGAACGGCATGGCCAACAACCTGACCATGCAGGTCCGCAACATCGCCGAGGTGACCACGGCCGTCGCCAAGGGCGACCTGTCGAAGAAGATCACCGTCGACGCCAAGGGCGAGATCCTCGAGCTGGTCACCACCGTCAACACGATGGTGGACCAGCTGTCGTCCTTCGCCGAGCAGGTCACGCGGGTGGCCCGTGAGGTGGGCACCGAGGGCATCCTCGGCGGCCAGGCGAGCGTGCCCGGTGTCGTGGGCATCTGGAAGGACCTCAACGACAACGTCAACCTGATGGCGAAGAACCTCACCGTCCAGGTGCGGAACATCTCCCAGGTCGCCGCGGCCGTCGCCAACGGCGACCTGACGCGGACGGTGACGATCGAGGCCCGCGGCGAGGTCGCGCAGCTCGCCGACACCTTCAACACCATGGTGCGGACGCTGCGGTCCTTCGCCGACCAGGTGACCAAGGTGGCCCGCGAGGTGGGCACCGACGGCATCCTCGGCGGCCAGGCGCAGGTGCCGGGGGTGGCGGGCACCTGGAAGGACCTCACCGAGTCGGTGAACCAGATGGCGTCCAACCTGACCGGTCAGGTGCGCAACATCGCCATGGTCACGACGGCCATCGCCAAGGGCGACCTGACCAAGAAGATCGA
Organism: Streptomyces sp. E2N166; assembly: GCF_003671715.1. Taxonomy (GTDB): domain Bacteria; phylum Actinomycetota; class Actinomycetes; order Streptomycetales; family Streptomycetaceae; genus Streptomyces; species Streptomyces thinghirensis. Next base: position 7,185 of record NZ_RAIF01000032.1, read on the forward strand.
CATCGACGCGCGCGGCGAGATCCTGGAGCTGAAGACGACCATCAACACGATGGTCGACCAGCTGTCCTCCTTCGCCGAGGAGGTCACCCGCGTGGCCCGCGAGGTGGGCACCGAGGGTCAGCTCGGTGGTCAGGCACGCGTGCGTGACGTCGACGGCACCTGGCGGGACCTGACGGAGTCCGTGAACGAGATGGCCGGGAACCTCACCCGGCAGGTGCGTGCGATCGCGCGCGTGGCGACCGCGGTGACCCGCGGCGACCTGAACCTGAAGATCGACGTGGACGCCTCCGGGGAGATCTCCGAGCTCCAGGACTACATCAACAAGATGATCGCCAACCTGCGCGACACCACGATCGCCAACAAGGAGCAGGACTGGCTCAAGGGCAACCTGGCCCGGATCTCCGCGCTGATGCAGGGCCGCCGGGACCTCCAGGACGTGGCCTCGCTGATCATGAGCGAGCTCACCCCGGTGGTCTCCGCGCAGCACGGCGCGTTCTTCCTCGCCATGCCCCACGGCGACGGCCAGGAGCAGGCAGGCGCCCACGAGGAGCAGTACGAGCTGCGCATGCTCGGGTCGTACGGCTACTCGATGGGCTCCATGCCCACCTCCTTCCGGCCGGGGGAGGCTCTGGTCGGGACGGCCGCCCAGGAGAAGCGCACGATCCTGGTGGAGAACGCGCCGAGTGGCTACCTGAAGATCTCCTCCGGTCTCGGGGAGGCGCCGCCCGCGCAGGTGATCGTCCTGCCGGTGCTGTTCGAGGGCCAGGTGCTCGGCGTCATCGAGCTGGCGTCCTTCACCCCGTTCACGCAGATCCAGAAGGACTTCCTCAACCAGATCGCCGAGATGATCGCGACGAGCGTCAACACCATCTCCGTCAACACCAAGACGGAGGTGCTGCTGAGCCAGTCGCAGGAGCTGACCGAGCAACTGCGCGAGCGGTCGGAGGAGTTGGAGCAGCGGCAGAAGGCGCTCCAGTCGTCCAACGCCGAACTGGAGGAGAAGGCCGAGCTGCTGGCGCAGCAGAACCGCGACATCGAGGTGAAGAACACCGAGATCGAGGAGGCGCGGCAGGTCCTGGAGGAGCGCGCCGAACAGCTCGCGGTCTCCATGCGCTACAAGAGCGAGTTCCTCGCCAACATGTCGCACGAGCTGCGTACGCCGCTCAACTCGTTGCTGATCCTGGCCAAGCTGCTCGCCGACAACGCCGACGCGAACCTGTCGCCGAAGCAGGTGGAGTTCGCCGAGACGATCCACGGTGCCGGCTCCGACCTGCTCCAGTTGATCAACGACATCCTCGACCTGTCGAAGGTGGAGGCGGGCAAGATGGACGTCTCCCCGACGCGCATCGCGCTCGTCCAGCTCGTCGACTACGTGGAGGCCACCTTCCGGCCGCTGACCGCGGAGAAGGGCCTGGACCTGTCGGTGCGGGTGTCGCCGGAGCTGCCCGCCACGCTGCACACCGACGAGCAGCGGCTGCTCCAGGTGCTGCGCAACCTGCTGTCCAACGCGGTGAAGTTCACCGACTCGGGCGCCGTCGAGCTGGTCATCCGGCCGGCCCGGGAGGACGTTCCGCAGGCCATCCGGGAGCAGTTGCTGGAAGCCGGTTCGATGACCGACCCGGACGCGGAGCTGATCGCGTTCTCCGTGAGCGACACCGGTATCGGGATCGCGGCGAGCAAGATGCGGGTGATCTTCGAGGCGTTCAAGCAGGCCGACGGCACCACCAGCCGCAAGTACGGCGGCACCGGCCTGGGGCTGTCCATCTCGCGGGAGATCGCGCAGCTGCTGGGCGGTGAGATCCACGCGCAGAGCGAGCCGGGCCGCGGGTCGACGTTCACGCTCTACCTGCCGCTGCACCCGAGCGAGCTGCCGGCGCACGGCTACCAGCAGCCCCTTCCGGCCCTGGAGCCCGGCGGGGCGCTCGCCACTCCGGGCGCCATGCCCGAGCTGCCCGGGTCGCGGGCGGAACCGCCGGCCGACGCGAGGTCGTACCAGGACGCGCAGAACGGTGCCGCGACGCTGTTCCGGCGCCGCCGCAGGGCGGTCCCGGAGCCCGAGGACGTGCCCGCGGCGCGGGAGCAGCGGCCGGCCGCCGAGCAGGAGGCGGCGCCGCAGTCGAGCCGGGGCATCCGGTTCGGCGGGCAGAAGGTGCTGATCGTCGACGACGACATCCGCAACGTCTTCGCGCTCACCAGCGTCCTGGAGCAGCACGGCCTGTCCGTGCTGTACGCCGAGAACGGACGCGAGGGCATCGAGGTCCTGGAGCAGCACGAGGACGTGGCGGTCGTCCTGATGGACATCATGATGCCCGAGATGGACGGCTATGCCACGACCACGGCGATCCGCCGGATGCCCCAGTTCGCCGGCCTGCCGATCATCGCGCTGACCGCGAAGGCGATGAAGGGCGACCGGGAGAAGGCGATCGAGTCGGGCGCGTCCGACTACGTGACCAAGCCGGTCGACCCCGATCACCTGCTGACGGTGATGCAGCAGTGGATGCGGGAGGAGTGAGGAGTAGGTTCGGACGGGCACCGCACGGCACCTGCGGGCGGGGTGCCCGGGGTACGTGCGGGCAGCGTGCCCGGGGTACGTACGGGCACCGTCCGCGCAGCGCGTTCGGGCAGTGTGCGAACGTGGGGTGTACGCAAGTGGCGGGAACCTTCGGCGTTCACGCGGAGTTGCTGACTCAGTGTGCCCGAAGCCGTGTAGAAGTACGGGATTCGGGGAACCTTCTGGTCCCCCGCTGCGTTTCTGCTACGTGCACAGTGACATCGCGGTGACAGGGTGTGGCGACAGGCGGGGTGCGGCTACGATGACCGGCACAAGGACGGGCGGCGCAAGGGAGTCGTCCCCTGGGGCGGCGCCCGCCGGTGCTGCCCCAAGTCCTGCGGACAGGGGAGGCCCCACGCCGGGGCGAGGAGGGCGGGCCATGGTGCAGAAGGCCAAGATCCTCCTGGTCGATGACCGGCCGGAGAATCTGCTGGCGCTGGAGGCGATCCTCTCGGCGCTCGATCAGACGCTGGTGCGGGCATCGTCCGGGGAGGAAGCGCTCAAAGCACTGCTCACGGACGACTTCGCGGTCATTCTGCTGGACGTCCAGATGCCGGGCATGGACGGTTTCGAAACCGCCGCGCACATCAAGCGACGGGAGCGGACCCGGGACATCCCGATCATCTTCCTCACCGCGATCAACCACGGCCCGCACCACACCTTCCGGGGGTACGCGGCGGGCGCGGTCGACTACATCTCCAAGCCGTTCGACCCGTGGGTGCTGCGTGCGAAGGTCTCCGTCTTCGTCGAGCTGTACATGAAGAACTGCCAGCTGCGCGAGCAGGCGGCACTGCTGCGGCTCCAGTTGGAGGGCGGCGGCAAAGCCGCGGCCGGCGAGGCCAAGGAGCCGGCGGGACTGCTCGCCGAGCTGTCGGCGCGGCTGGCGGCCGTGGAGGAGCAGGCCGAGGCGCTCTCCAAACAGCTCGGCGACGAGTCGACGGACGCGGCCGCGGTGGCGACGGCGGCGCACCTGGAACGCAAGCTCACCGGACTGCGGCGGGCGCTGGACGCCCTGGAGCCGGGGACGTCCGGAGGCCAGGCCGCGGTCAACTGAGGTCCGTTGGCGGGCCGGGCTTCGGTGGGCCGGCCCGTGAGGGCGTGTCAGCGGCTGTACCGGAGGCGTCAGTTCCGGTCTCCTGCGCGGGCGACACGAACGGGTGAAGCGGTGGGCACGCGTGTCGACCGCCGTCTCCCCCGGTAACCTCACACCCATGGCCTCACGTCCCTCCGCAGCCAAGAAGCAGCCCGCGAAGAAGGCGGCCGCTCCCGCGAAGGGTCCGGCGAAGAAGGCCGCTGCGAAAAAGGCGCCCGCGAAGAAGGCGCCCGCCAAGAAGGCCGCGGTGAGGAAGCCCGCGGCCAAACCGGCACCCAGCCCGACCGGAGGCGTCTACCGCCTCGTGCGCGCCCTCTGGCTGGGCATCGCGCACGCCGTCGGCGCCGTCTTCCGCGGCATAGGGCAGGGCGCGAAGAACCTCGACCCGGCGCACCGCAAGGACGGCGTCGCGCTGCTGCTCCTCGGCGTCGCGCTGATCGTCGCCGCGGGCACCTGGGCCGACCTGAAGGGCCCCGTCGGCGACCTCGTCGAGATCCTCGTGACCGGCGCCTTCGGCCGGCTGGACCTGCTGGTGCCGATCCTGCTCGGCGCCATCGCCGTGCGCCTGATCCGGCACCCCGAGAAACCCGAGGCCAACGGCCGGATCGTGATCGGTCTGTCCGCACTCGTCGTCGGCGTCCTCGGCCAGGTGCACGTCGCCTGCGGCTCACCGGCCCGCGGTGACGGCATGCAGGCCATAAGGGACGCCGGCGGTCTCATCGGCTGGGGCGCGGCGACCCCGTTGTCGTACACGATGACCGACGTCCTGGCCGTGCCGCTGCTCGTGCTGCTCACCGTCTTCGGGCTGCTGGTCGTCACGGCCACGCCGGTCAACGCCATCCCGCAGCGGCTGCGGCTGCTCGGTGTACGGCTCGGTCTGGTCCGCGACCCGGAGGCGGAGGCCGACGCGTTCGTGGAGGACGACGAGCGCTACGAGGAGCAGTGGCGCGAGGCGCTGCCCGCGAAGTCCGGCAGGCGCGCCAGGGGCCCGGCGTCGG
>NZ_RAIF01000032.1:11942-19099 GCF_003671715.1 Streptomyces sp. E2N166
GTTCATGTCGGGCCGCGGCAGGCCCCGCCGGTCCGCCGTGCCGCAGCCCGACATGAACCGGCCGATGGACGCCGTGGACGTCGCCGCCGCGGCCGCCGCCGCACTCGACGGCGCCGTGCTGCACGGGATGCCGCCCTCGCCGCTGGTCGCCGACCTCACGCAGGGGGTGAGCACGGGGGACCGCGAGTCGACGACGCCGACTCCGACGCCCGTGCCGGCCGCGCGCCCGCAGCCGGGGAAGCTCAAGCAGGACAAGGCGCGGAAGGCCGACCCCGACGACGGTACGGCGGTGGTCGCCGACCTCACCAAGACGCCGCTCCCCAAGGAGCGGGACCTGCCGCCGCGCGCCGAGCAGCTTCAGCTCTCCGGAGACATCACCTACTCCCTGCCGGCCCTCGACATGCTCACCCGCGGCGGCCCCGGCAAGGCGCGCAGCGCCGCAAACGACGCCATAGTCGCCTCGCTGACCACCGTCTTCACCGAGTTCAAGGTCGACGCCGCCGTCACCGGATTCACCCGCGGCCCGACGGTCACGCGGTACGAGGTGGAGCTCGGGCCCGCCGTGAAGGTCGAGCGGATCACCGCGCTGGCCAAGAACATCGCGTACGCCGTCGCCAGCCCCGACGTACGGATCATCAGCCCGATCCCCGGCAAGTCCGCGGTCGGCATCGAGATCCCCAACACCGACCGGGAGATGGTCAACCTCGGCGACGTGCTGCGGCTCGCTGAGTCCGCCGAGGACGACGACCCCATGCTGGTCGCCTTCGGCAAGGACGTCGAGGGCGGTTACGTCATGCACTCGCTGGCGAAGATGCCGCACATACTGGTCGCCGGCGCCACCGGATCCGGCAAGTCGTCCTGCATCAACTGCCTGATCACCTCGATCATGATGCGGGCGACCCCCGAGGACGTCCGGATGATCCTGGTCGACCCCAAGCGTGTCGAGCTGACCGCGTACGAGGGCATCCCGCACCTGATCACGCCGATCATCACCAACCCGAAACGGGCCGCCGAGGCGCTCCAGTGGGTCGTGCGCGAGATGGACCTGCGCTACGACGACCTCGCCGCCTACGGCTACCGGCACATCGACGACTTCAACCGCGCGGTGCGCGAGGGCAAGGTCAAGCCGCCCGAGGGCAGTGAGCGCGAGCTGCAGCCGTACCCGTATCTGCTGGTGATCGTGGACGAGCTGGCCGACCTGATGATGGTGGCGCCGCGGGACGTCGAGGACGCGATCGTCCGGATCACGCAGCTCGCGCGCGCGGCCGGCATCCACCTGGTGCTCGCCACCCAGCGGCCGTCCGTGGACGTCGTCACCGGTCTGATCAAGGCGAACGTGCCCTCCCGGCTGGCCTTCGCCACGTCCTCGCTGGCGGACTCACGGGTCATCCTCGACCAGCCCGGCGCCGAGAAGCTGATCGGAAAGGGTGACGGCCTCTTCCTGCCGATGGGCGCGAACAAACCGACCCGTATGCAGGGCGCGTTCGTGACCGAGGAAGAGGTCGCGGTCGTCGTACAGCACTGCAAGGACCAGATGGCGCCCGTCTTCCGCGAGGACGTCACCGTCGGCACCAAGCAGAAGAAGGAGATCGACGAGGACATCGGCGACGACCTCGACCTGCTCTGCCAGGCGGCCGAGCTGGTCGTCTCCACGCAGTTCGGGTCGACCTCCATGCTGCAGCGCAAGCTGCGCGTCGGCTTCGCCAAGGCCGGGCGCCTGATGGACCTGATGGAGTCGCGGAGCATCGTCGGGCCGAGCGAAGGCTCAAAGGCTCGTGACGTTCTTGTGAAGCCTGATGAGCTGGACGGCGTGCTCGCGCTGATCCGGGGGGAGTCTGAAGGGTAGGGAACAGTACCCGAGGGGTTCCGTCGACGGACGGTCACGGCGGCCGGGTGGCCGATCGTGACTCACCCGTTAGGGATCATTGAGCAACCGTTTCCCCATGGCGTACGTCAAGTTGAGGGAAATGACAAACAGGTAGTCCACCATCGGGACGCGGGGCCATTCCGATGGCGTACAAAGTCCCGTCGCCCGGTTGCCCCACCCGTTTGCAGCCCCCCTAAACTGAACGTCCAGCACAGGCGGCTAAACGCTCGAAAGGCGCCCCCGTGTCCAACGGCAACTCCCCTGAAGACGAGCGTCCGATCGAAGACGTGTCTGAAGGCGTTTCTGAGGAAGCCCGCCCCTCCATCGGCCGTGCCCTGCAGCAGGCACGGATCGCCGCCGGGTTGACCGTCGACGACATCAGCACCGCCACCCGCGTCCGGATCGCCATCGTGCACGCCATCGAGGCGGACGACTTCACGCCCTGCGGCGGTGACGTCTACGCGCGCGGTCACATCAGGACCCTTGCCAAGGCTGTCCGCCTCGACCCGGCCGAACTGCTCGCGCAGTTCGACGCCGCACACGGCGGTCGCCCCGCGCCGACACCCGCCGCGCCTCTGTTCGAGGCGGAACGCATCCGTCCCGAGCGACGCGGACCCAACTGGACCGCCGCCATGGTCGCCGCGATCGTCGCGGTGATCGGCTTCGTCGGCTTCACGTTCGTCAAGGGCGGCGACGACGGTGGCTCCGAGGCGAGCGTCGCCGAGGGCTCCCAGCCGTCGGCCGGCGAGTCGCCCTCGCCGAGCGCCAAGCCGAAGAAGCCCGCCGACCCGAAGCCGGACCCGACCGAGAGTGCCATCGCCGCCGCACCGCGGGACAAGGTGACGGTCAAGATCAGCGCCACCGACGACCCCAGCTGGATCTCCGTGAAGGACCACAACGGCCGGCTGCTCTTCGACGGCCTGCTCAAGGAGGGTGACTCCAAGACCTTCCAGGACAACGAGAAGGTCGACCTCGTCCTCGGCAACGCCGGCGCGATCGAGCTGTACGTCAACGGCAAGAAGATCGAGGACGACTTCCAGCCGGGCTCCGTGGAACGCCTGACGTACACGAAGGGCGACCCGCAGGTCGGATAGGGCGCGGAAGGCGTCGACGCGGACGGGGTCGTCCAAGATCGGGCAACCCCGTCGACGTGGGCTGTCGGCAGGACGAAGTAGTCTTGAGCCCATGCCTGAAAGCCGTACCGTCGCACTCGTCACCCTTGGCTGCGCCCGTAACGAGGTGGACTCGGAGGAGCTCGCAGGCCGTCTGGAGGCGGACGGCTGGAAGCTCGTCGAGGACGCCGAGGAAGCGGACGTCGCCGTCGTGAACACGTGCGGCTTCGTCGAGGCCGCCAAGAAGGACTCGGTCGATGCCCTCCTGGAGGCCAACGACCTCAAGGGTCATGGCAGAACACAGGCCGTGGTGGCGGTGGGCTGCATGGCCGAGAGGTACGGCAAGGAGCTCGCCGAGGCCCTTCCCGAGGCCGACGGAGTCCTCGGCTTCGACGACTACACCGACATCTCCGACCGCCTGCAGACCATCCTGAACGGCGGCATCCACGCCGCCCACACCCCGCGTGACCGGCGCAAGCTGCTGCCGATCAGCCCCGCCGAGCGGCAGGAGGCCGGTGCCTCCGTCGCCCTGCCGGGGCACGGCCCGACCGACCTGCCCGAGGGCCTCGCCCCCGCCTCCGGCCCCCGCGCGCCCCTGCGCCGTCGCCTCGACGGCTCCCCGGTCGCCTCGGTGAAGCTGGCCTCCGGCTGCGACCGGCGCTGTTCCTTCTGCGCCATCCCGTCCTTCCGCGGCTCCTTCATCTCCCGCCGCCCGAGCGACGTGCTGAACGAGACGCGGTGGCTGGCCGAGCAGGGCGTCAAGGAGATCATGCTGGTCTCCGAGAACAACACGTCCTACGGCAAGGACCTCGGCGACATCCGCCTGCTGGAGTCGCTGCTGCCGAACCTCGCCGATGTCGACGGCATCGAGCGCGTGCGCGTCAGCTACCTTCAGCCGGCCGAGATGCGCCCCGGCCTCATCGATGTACTGACCTCCACCCCGAAGGTCACGCCCTACTTCGACCTGTCCTTCCAGCACTCCGCGCCGAACGTGCTCCGCGCGATGCGCCGCTTCGGCGACACCGACCGCTTCCTGGAGCTGCTGGACACCATCCGGAGCAAGGCCCCCGAGGCCGGCGTGCGCTCCAACTTCATCGTGGGCTTCCCCGGCGAGACCGCCTCCGACCTCGCCGAGCTGGAGCGGTTCCTGAACCACGCGCGGCTCGACGCCATCGGCGTCTTCGGGTACTCCGACGAGGAGGGCACCGAAGCCGCGACCTACGGCGACAAGCTGGACGAGGACGTCGTCGCCGAACGGCTGGCACGTGTGTCCCGCCTCGCCGAGGAACTGGTCTCACAGCGGGCCGAGGAGCGCGTCGGTGCGACCGTGCGCGTGCTCGTCGAGTCAGTGGAGTCCGCCGACGGGGAGGACGGTGTGCGTGGCCGCGCGGAGCACCAGGCGCCCGAGACGGACGGCCAGGTGCTGCTCACGAGCGGCGAGGGCCTGAGTGTCGGTCGTATGGTCGACGCGAAGGTGGTCGGTACGGAGGGTGTCGACCTGGTGGCCGAACCGCTGCTGGGGTCGCCCGAGTGGAGTGAGGAGGCCGGCAGATGACCGGAGTCCCGGCGTCCGCGGCGGGCGGCTCCTCCGGTGCGCGAAGGACCGGCCCCCGTGGGCCCTCGGGCGCCGCGCGTGGACCGGCGGAGCGTACGCCCTCGGGGGGCGCGGCCGAACGGGGCGCGACGGAACAGGGCGCCCCGGAACGGGGTGCGACCGAGGGCGGTGTCGCCGGGCGCGGCGGCAAGATCGCGGCCGCCGCCGTCAACCAGGCGAGCGTCTGGAACGTCGCCAACCTGCTGACGATGCTCCGGCTGCTTCTCGTGCCGGCCTTCGTGGCGCTGATGCTCGGCAACGGCGGGTACGACCCGGCCTGGCGCTCGTTCGCCTGGGCGGCCTTCGCCGTAGCCATGATCACCGACCTCTTCGACGGCCACCTGGCCCGCACCTACAACCTCGTCACCGACTTCGGGAAGATCGCCGACCCCATCGCCGACAAGGCGATCATGGGGGCGGCGCTCATCTGTCTGTCCGCGCTGGGCGACCTGCCCTGGTGGGTGACGGCCGTCATCCTCGGCCGGGAACTCGGGATCACCGTGCTGCGGTTCGTGGTCATCCGGTACGGCGTCATCCCCGCGAGCCGCGGCGGCAAGCTCAAGACCCTCACCCAGGGCATCGCCGTCGGCATGTACGTCCTGGCACTGACGGGGCCCCTGGCCACGCTGAGGTTCTGGGTGATGGCCGCGGCGGTCGTCCTGACCGTGGCGACCGGACTGGACTATGTGAAGCAGGCCATTGTGCTGCGCCGCCAGGGAATCGCCGAGCGCAGAGCGGCGTTGAAGGAGACGGAAGCTTGAGTTCCACGGCCGCCGACGTGGTGCGACTACTCACCGTCAGGGGCGAGACGCTCGCGGTCGCCGAGTCCTTGACCGGCGGAATGGTGGCTGCCGCGATCACGGCGGTACCCGGGGCCTCCAAGGCCTTCCGCGGGTCGGTGACCGCCTACGCTACGGAGCTGAAGCGGGACCTGCTCGGCGTCGACGCCGCGGTGCTCGCGGCGCGTGGAGCGGTGGATCCGCAGGTCGCCGCCCAGATGGCGGCGGGCGTGCGCAAGGCGTTGGGTGCCGACTGGGGTATCGCGACGACGGGCGTCGCCGGTCCGGACCCACAGGACGGACAGCCCGTCGGGACGGTCTTCGTGGCCCTCGACGGGCCCTTCGGAGCAGACGACGGTTCCGCCTCTGGCGGAAAAGTGGAGGCGCTGCGGTTGAACGGCGACCGCGCGGAAATTCGTATGGAGAGTGCACGGAGCGTACTCGCACTCCTTTTGAGGGAGCTTGCGGGCGAACAGACCGGGAATGAGCGGGCACAGGATACGGAACGGAACGGGGGGTTTTGATGTTTGCAGCCCTGAGTGAACACGACATCGCTCCCCGCACGGCCGCGGCGCGAGGCGGTACGGTGGGGCGTGAAGGATGCGGTTACACGGTCCGAGGAGGGAGCCACCGATGATTCTGCTCCGTCGCCTGCTGGGTGACGTGCTGCGTCGGCAGCGCCAGCGCCAGGGCCGTACTCTGCGCGAAGTCTCCTCGTCCGCCCGAGTCTCACTCGGCTATCTCTCCGAGGTGGAGCGGGGGCAGAAGGAGGCTTCTTCCGAACTGCTCTCCGCCATCTGCGACGCGCTGGACGTACGGATGTCCGAGCTCATGCGGGAAGTGAGCGACGAACTCGCCCTCGCCGAGCTGGCCCAGTCGGCCGCGGCCACGCCCAGCGAGACCGTGCCGGCACCGGTGCGCCCGATGCTGGGTTCCGTCTCGGTGACCGGTGTGCCACCGGAGCGGGTGACCATCAAGGCGCCTGCCGAGGCAGTGGACGTCGTCGCCGCCTGAGCGTCGAGAACGTGTGCGTGTGAGGCCCCGGCCGGGGTCTTTCCGGGAGGTCCCGGAGAGGTGCGGTCGGGGTTTTTGCGTGTGCGCGTGAGTTCTCACGCGGGCGAGTGACGAGTGCCGGTGGTGGTTTCGCCCGGTTTGCCGGTCCCTGGTGGTGCGGTCATGGTGGAGGAAACATGGCCGGGGGACCGACCGACGGAGGTGCGGATGTACGTCGTGAAGAGCCCGTTGTCCGACGCGAACCTGAAGACCGTGTCAGAGGCGCTGCAGGGCGCCCTCGTCGACCTGGTGGACCTGGCGCTGGTGGCCAAGCAGATCCACTGGAACGTGGTCGGTCCGCGCTTCCGTTCCGTACATCTCCAGCTCGACGAACTCGTCGGTACCGCGCGCACGCACTCCGACACCGTGGCGGAGCGCGCCTCGGCGCTCGGGGTCTCCCCGGACGGGCGTGCCGCGACGGTGGCCGTCGGCAGCGGCATCGATGTGACCCCGGAAGGGTGGGTCGACGACAGTGCCGCGGTGCAGACGATCGTGGACGCCCTGGGTGCGGTGATCGGGCGGATGCGGGAGCGGATCGGGGCGACCGGCGATCCGGATCCGGTGAGCCAGGACATCTTCATCCAGATCACGGCCGACCTGGAGAAGCAACATTGGATGTTCCAGGCCGAAAACGGATGACGCGGATATGACGTCCGCGCGGGCTGCTCGCCGGGCGGCCGCGCTGGGCCTCGGTGCGCTGTGGTGGTGGGCCGTGCTGCGACTGGCGCTGGAGCCCGGCGCGGGGGTGATCG
>NZ_RAIF01000032.1:19176-22003 GCF_003671715.1 Streptomyces sp. E2N166
GCACCGGCAGCACGCTCAGCCCCCAGCCGCCGGCCGCGGGGGCCTTGGGTGTGGGGCGGTGGCGGCGGGCCCTGCGGCGCGGGGCCGGAGACGCCTCCGCCTCCTCGCGGTCCCGGTGGTAGCGCTTTACAACGGGACGTGACCCGACTAATCTACAACCAAATGGTTGTAGATGGGGTTTCCGAAGTTGCCGAAGAGCGCGTGGACCGCTTGTTCCACGCGCTGTCCGACACGACGCGCCGCGACATCCTGCGTCGCTGCGTACGGGACGACCTGTCGGTGTCGCGACTGGCCGAGGCCTATCCGATGAGTTTCGCCGCGGTGCAGAAGCACGTCGCGGTACTGGAGCGGGCCGGCCTGGTGGTCAAGCAGCGCCGGGGACGGGAGCAGATCGTGCGCACCGACCCCGACGCCGTGGGCCGGGCCCGGCAGGCACTGGACGAACTCGAGACGGCCTGGCGCGGCAGGGTGGAGCGGATGTCCCACCTGCTCGCCCAGGACGCGGAACCCGACGCACACGACCCGACGGAAGGACAGATCTGATGAGTGTCACCAGCTTGGACAAGGATCTCGACAACCTGACCTTCACCCTCGTCGCCGACTTCGCCGCGCCCGTCGAGCGGGTGTGGCAGCTGTGGGCCGACCCGCGGCAGCTGGAGCGCTGGTGGGGCCCGCCGACCTACCCGGCGACGGTCGAGGAGCACGACCTGACCCCAGGCGGGGACGTCACGTACTTCATGACCGGGCCCGAGGGAGACAAGCACCGCGGGTGGTGGCGGATCGCCTCGGTCGACGCGCCGACGTCGCTGGAGTTCACCGACGGATTCGCCGACGCGGACGGCGTGCCGAGCGCGGACATGCCGGTGACCACGACCCGGGTCACGCTCACCGAGCGTGACGGCGGCACCCGCATGGAGATGCGCTCGGCCTTCGACACCCGGGAGCAGATGGACCAGCTCGCGAAGATGGGCATGGAGGAGGGGCTGCGCGAGGCGGTCGGCCAGATGGACGGCCTGCTCGCCGGCTGAGCTCTCCGGTTGAGCGCGTCGGCTCAGCGCGCTGGCTCAGCATGCGGGCTCAGCTCGTCTGCTCGAGTCACCCCGGCCCGCGCCGCGGCCCGGTACCGGTACGGCCGGCCGGGCGCGGCGCAGGACCGGGCTGGCAGGTCGGGCACCAGTACGTGGGACGCTCCCGGGAGCCGTCGCCCTGGTTCGCCACCCGGACCGACGTGCCGCAGCGCAGGCAAGGGCGGGGCGCACGGCCGTACACGAAAAGGTCCTGGCCGCGCAGGCCCGTCGTACGGCGGACCGGGCGGTCCCGGTTGGCCTCCAGAAGCTTCTTCGCGAGCGCGGGCAGCTTCACGGCGTGCGCGGCGGGCAGGTCCCCGACGGGGAGCCAGGGAGTGACGCCGAGCAGGAAGCAGAGCTCGCACTTGTAGACGTTGCCGACACCGGCGAGATTGCGCTGGTCGAGCAGCGCCTCACCGAGCGGGCGGGCGGGGTCCGCACGCAGGTTGGCAAGGGCCAGCTCGGGGTCCCAGTCCGGGCCCAGCAGGTCCGGTCCCAGATGACCGACGGCGCGCTCCTCGTCGGCGGTGCGGAGGAGTTCCAGCACCGGGAGGCGGAAGCCGACGGCCGTGCGGTCCGCCGTGCCGAGGATCACGCGGATCTGGTGCGCCGGGCCGCCGCTCCAGCGCTGCCCGGCCGCGAACACCTTCCAGGAGCCGTCCATCCGCAGGTGCGAGTGCACCGTCAGGCCGCCCTCGACCCGGGTGAGCAGGTGCTTGCCGCGCGGAGTGACGTCCAGGACCGTACGGCCGGTGAGATCGGCCGTGGCGTACCGCGGCACGCGGAAGTCGCTGTGGGTCAGCACCTTGCCCGCGAGGGCGTCGTGCAGCCGCCGCGCCGCCTGCCAGACCGTGTCTCCTTCGGGCATGGGTCAAGGGTGACAGGCTCAGGCTCTGATGCGCAGGCCGCGCGGGGTGGCGATGAACCCCGCTTCCTCCAGGAGCGGGCCGAAGGGGGACGTGAGGGCCGCCGCGCCGTTGACCCGCTCCACCGTGACCGTACCGAGGGAACCGGCGCGGGCGGCCGAGGCGAGCGCCTCCGCGGCCGCCCGCAGACCGGGATCGTCGGTGGGCAGGCCGTCCGGGGCGGCGGGCCAGAGCAGGAGCGTCTTGCCGCCGCGCTCCATGTAGAGCGCCGGTTCACCTTCGACGAGTACCACCAGGGAGCCCGCCTTGCGGCCCGGCTTGTGCGTGGCACCGGCCGGGGGCTCGGGCCAGCCGAGGGCCGCGCCGTAGGCGTTGGCCGGGTCGGCGGCGGCCAGGACGATGGCCCGTGGACCGGCGGAGGGGCGGCCGTGACGGCCCGCGAACCCGGTGCCGTACGCACCGCGCGGGCCGCCGAAACCGCCGTGTGCGCCGCCTCCGCGCGGACCGCCCGCGCCCGGTTCGGCGTAGTCGCGGGCGGAGACATAGTCACCCCGGGAGGCCGGCGGCTGCGGAGGGGCCGCGAAGACGTCGCCGGAGTGGCCCGTCGCGCCGGCGTGCCCGTGGCCGCCGGGCGGGAAGTCGTCGAAGGGGGAGCCGCCGACGACCGGGTCACCCGGACTGTCGGAGCCGTCGGGTGAAACGTGGGCGTCGAAGCCGCCGCCGGTGAAGTCCGGCCGCCCGGGCGGACCCTCGCCGCGCTCCCGGGCGTTCGACACCGCGCGCAACCGGTCGACGGCACCCTCCATGGCGAACTGCGCCGCGCCCAGCCCCTCCACGACATAGCCGCGCCGGGCCTGCCCGCTCTCCTCGAACGCGGCAAGGATGCGGTACACG
>NZ_RAIF01000032.1:22143-32490 GCF_003671715.1 Streptomyces sp. E2N166
GGCGGCGGCCGTCAGCGAGCCGTAGCGCCCGCGTGGCACCGCGCGCTTGGCGCGGTGGGCCGTGGAGCCCGCGGTGCGGCCGGAGCCCAGCAGGGAGCGCAGGGGGGCGAGTGTGTCGTTCGTCAGGCGTCCGGACCAGGCCAGGTCCCACAGAGCGTCGGCCAGCTGCGGATCGGTGGCGTCCGGGTGGGTGGTGGCGCGGACCTGATCGGCGATCTGCCGGAAGAACAGGCCGTACCCGCCCGAGAGGGTGCTCAGGACTGACTCGTGGAGGGCGGTCGTCTCCAGGGGGTGCGGGGGCGGCAGGAGCAGCGGGGCCGCGTCCGCCAGGTAGAGGGAGACCCAGCCGTCCTTCCCCGGGAGCGAACCCGCTCCCGCCCACACCACCTCACCGGCGGCCGTGAGCTCGTCCAGCATGGCCGCGTTGTAGTTCGCCACTCGGGAGGGCAGGACGAGCTTCTCCAGGGCGGAGGCGGGCACGGATGCGCCCTGCAACTGCTCGACGGCGCGAACCAGTCCGTCGAGGCCCCGCAGCGCGTGCCCCTTGCCGATGTGCTGCCACTGGGGGAGGAACTGACCGAGCGCGGCCGGCGCCACCGGCTCCAGCTCGTGCCGCAGCGCGGCCAGGGAACGGCGGCGCAGCCTGCGCAGGACGGTCGCGTCGCACCACTCCTGGCCGATGCCGGCCGGGTGGAACTCGCCCTGCACCACCCGGCCCGCCGCGGCGAGCCGCTGCAGCGCGCCCTCGGTGACCGCCACACCCAGGCCGAAGCGGGCCGCCGCGGTGACCGACGTGAAGGGGCCGTGGGTGCGGGCGTGGCGGGCGAGGAGGTCGCCCAGCGGGTCCTTGACCGGCTCGGTGAAGGCCTCGGGCACGCCCACGGGCAACGCCGTGCCCAGCGCGTCGCGCAGGCGGCCCGCGTCCTCGATCGCCGCCCAGTGGTCGGCGCCGGCGATGCGGACCCTGATCGCACGGCGGGCGGCGGCCAGCTCCTGGGCCCACTGCGGCTCGGCGCCCCGCTCGGCCAGCTCGGCGTCCGTGAGCGGACCGAGCAGCCGCAGCCGGTCCGCGACGCCCTCCGGGTCCTTGACGCGGCGGTCCTCGGTGAGCCACTGCAGCTCGCGCTCCAGCTCGGTGAGCACCTCCGCGTCGAGCAGCTCGCGCAGCTCCGCCTGGCCGAGCAGCTCGGCCAGCAGCCGGGAGTCCAGGGAGAGGGCGGCGGCACGGCGCTCGGCGAGCGGCGAGTCGCCCTCGTACAGGAACTGGGCGACGTACCCGAAGAGCAGGGAGCGGGCGAACGGGGACGGTTCCGGGGTGGTGACCTCCACCAGGCGCACCCTGCGGGACTCCAGGTCGCCCATCAGCTCGGTCAGGCCGGGCACGTCGAAGACGTCCTGGAGGCACTCGCGGACCGCCTCCAGCACGATCGGGAACGAGCCGTACTCGCTCGCCACCTCCAGCAGCTGCGCGGCGCGCTGGCGTTGCTGCCACAGCGGGGTGCGCTTGCCGGGGCTGCGCCGCGGCAGCAGCAGCGCACGGGCGGCGCACTCGCGGAAGCGGGACGCGAACAGGGCCGAGCCGCCCACCTGGTCGGTGACGACCCGGTCGACCTCGCCCTTGTCGAAGACGACGTCGGCCGCGCCGACGGGCGCCTGCTCGGCGTCGTACTCCAGCCCTGGCTTCGACGGTTCCTGGTCGAGCAGGTCCAGGCTCATCAGGTCGGCGTCCGGCAGGCGCAGCACGATGCCGTCGTCGGCGTGCATGGCCTGGGCATCCATGCCGTACCGCTCGGACAGGCGGGCGCCGAGCGCGAGCGCCCAGGGGGCGTGGACCTGGGCACCGAAGGGCGAGTGGACCACGACCCGCCAGTCGCCCAGCTCGTCGCGGAAGCGCTCGACGACGATGGTGCGGTCGTCGGGGATGTGGCCGCAGGCCTCGCGCTGCTCGTCGAGATAGGCCAGGACGTTGTCCGCGGCCCAGGCGTCCAGTCCCGCGGTGACCAGGCGGAGCCGGGCGTCCTCCTTGGTGAGGGAACCGATGTCGCGCAGGAACGCGCCCAGCGCGCGGCCCAGTTCGAGGGGGCGGCCCAGCTGGTCGCCCTTCCAGAAGGGCAGCCTGCCAGGCACGCCCGGAGCAGGGGAGACCAGGACCCTGTCGCGCGTGATGTCCTCGATGCGCCAGGAGCTGGTGCCGAGCGTGAAGACGTCCCCGACGCGGGATTCGTAGACCATCTCCTCGTCCAGCTCGCCGACCCGGCCGCCGCCCTTCTTCGGGTCGGCCCCGGCGAGGAAGACACCGAAGAGGCCCCGATCGGGGATCGTGCCGCCCGAGGTGACGGCGAGGCGCTGCGCGCCGGGCCGGCCGGTGACCGTCCCGGCCACCCGGTCCCACACCACGCGTGGACGCAGCTCGGCGAAGGCGTCGGACGGATAGCGGCCCGCGAGCATGTCCAGGACGGCCGTGAAGGCCGACTCCGGGAGCGAGGCGAACGGGGCGGCGCGGCGGACGGTGGCGAGCAGGTCGTCGACCTGCCAGGTGTCCAGCGCGGTCATCGCGACGACCTGCTGGGCCAGGACGTCCAGCGGATTGGCGGGAACCCTGAGCGCCTCGATGGAGCCGCTGCGCATCCGCTCGGTGACCACGGCCGCCTGGACCAGATCGCCGCGGTACTTGGGGAAGACCACGCCCGTGGAGACCGCGCCGACCTGGTGTCCCGCGCGGCCGACGCGCTGGAGACCGGAGGCGACCGAGGGCGGTGACTCGACCTGGACGACCAGGTCGACGGCGCCCATGTCGATGCCCAGCTCCAGACTCGAGGTGGCCACCACGGCGGGCAGGCGGCCCGCCTTGAGGTCCTCCTCGACGAGGGCGCGCTGCTCCTTGGAGACCGAGCCGTGGTGGGCGCGGGCGATCACCGCGGGGGCGCCCTGGGCGGCTCCCGAGCCGCCCATGAGTTCGGCGGGGGAGTGGTGCTCGTCCAGGGGCTCACCGGTCGCCCGTTCGTACGCGATCTCGTTGAGCCTGTTGCACAGGCGCTCGGCCAGGCGCCGGGAGTTGGCGAAGACGATCGTGGAGCGGTGCGACTGGACGAGGTCGGTGATCCGCTCCTCCACGTGCGGCCAGATCGACGGACGCTCCGCGCCGTCGTTGCCGTCCGCGACCGGGGAACCGCCCAGCTCGCCCAGGTCCTCGACCGGGACGACGACGGACAGGTCGAACTCCTTGCCCGAGTCCGGCTGGACGATCTCCACCTTGCCGCGCGGGGCGAGGAACCGGGCGACCTCGTCCACCGGACGGACCGTCGCCGACAGGCCGATGCGCCGGGCCGGTTTCGGCAGCAGCTCGTCCAGCCGCTCCAGGGTGAGCGCGAGATGGGCGCCGCGCTTGGTGCCCGCGACCGCGTGCACCTCGTCCAGGATGACCGTCTCGATGCCGGTCAGCGCGTCGCGGGTGGCCGATGTCAGCATCAGGAACAGGGACTCCGGGGTGGTGATCAGGATGTCCGGCGGGCGGGTGGACAGGGCACGGCGCTCGGCGGCCGGAGTGTCGCCGGAGCGGATGCCGACCTTGACCTCGGGTTCGGGCAGGCCGAGGCGCACGGATTCCTGGCGGATGCCGGTCAGGGGGCTGCGGAGGTTGCGCTCGACGTCGACGGCCAGGGCCTTGAGCGGGGAGACGTACAGGACTCGGCAGCGCTTCTTGGGGTCGGCGGGCGGGGGTGTCGAGGCCAGCTGGTCCAGGGCGG
This sequence comes from Streptomyces sp. E2N166, assembly GCF_003671715.1. GTDB lineage: Bacteria > Actinomycetota > Actinomycetes > Streptomycetales > Streptomycetaceae > Streptomyces > Streptomyces thinghirensis. The sequence continues at coordinate 25,890 of NZ_RAIF01000032.1, forward strand.
CGAGGAAGGCGGCCAGCGTCTTGCCGGAGCCGGTGGGAGCGACCACCAGCACGTCCGAGCCCTCGGAGATGGCCTGCCACGCGCCCGCCTGGGCGGCGGTGGGCGCGGAGAAGGCCCCCGTGAACCAACCGCGGGTCGCGGGCGAGAAGCCGTCCAGGGCTCGGTGTGCGGAGCTGACCATGGATCCATCGTGCACCCGGGCACTGACAATCGGCCTGAGCTGGACGGATGCCGGGCGGAACTCCGGCACCGCGAGGCCGTGACGGAGAATGGGGTCATGGCGGCATCGGGCGAGCGGGCACGGCACTGGCGGTACGCGGAGCTGCCCGATGTCGATCTGCTGCGGGCCCAGTACATACGGAAGACCTTCGTGCGTCACACCCACGAGCACTTCGTCATCGCCGCCATCGCCGACGGGGTGGAGGTCTTCCACCACGGCGGAAGCGATCAGTACGCCGGAGCGGGAGCACTCGCCCTGGTCAACCCGGACACCCCGCACACGGGGCGGGCCGGAGTGCCGGAGGGATGGCGCTACGGGGCCGTCTATCCGGCGCCCGAACTCGTGGCCAAGATCACGGCGGAGACGACCACGCTGCGCGGGACGCCCGGGTTCGTCCGGCCGGTGCTCGACGATCCGTACGCCGTCGAGCTGGTGCACCGCGTGCTGCGGGCCGCCGACGAGGGAAACGCGCTCGCCGCCGACACTCTGCTGCGGGTGGCCGTGACCCGGTTGCTGCGGCTGAACGGCGGGCCGCTGCCGCGGCGGGAGGTGCGCACGGCAGGGGCCGGCGTCGCGACGCGCGCGCGTGCCGTGCTGGAGGAGCGGATGGCCGATCCGCCGAGTCTGGAAAAGCTCGCCGGGGAGCTCGGGAGCAGTCCGTTCGCACTGCTGCGCGCCTTCCGGGACACCTACGGGATGCCGCCCCACACCTGGCTGACGGACGCCCGGGTACGGCGGGCACGGCGGCTGCTGGACGCCGGCACGAGGCCGTCCGAGGCCGCCGTCGCCGTGGGGTTCACCGACCAGCCGCACCTGAACCGGCACTTCGCGCGGATCGTGGGCGTACCGCCCGGCGCCTACCAGCGGGAGCGCAAGAACGTACAAGACGCACGGCGGCGGTTCCTCCTACCGTCCGAGGCGTGACAGAACAGACAGCCGTTCCCGGCACGGGCGTCGTCGAAGACAAGCCGGACGCCGCCGTCGTACGGGACGCCCTCGGGGTGGGAGTCGCCGTCGGACTGTCCGGGTTCGCCTTCGGGGTGACCTCGGCCGGCAGCGGACTGACACTCATGCAGACATGCGCGCTCAGCCTCCTGGTGTTCACCGGGGCCTCCCAGTTCGCGCTCGTGGGGGCGCTCGCGGCCGGCGGCAACCCGCTCACCGCCGCGGCGGGGGCCTTCTTCCTCGGCGTGCGCAACGCCTTCTACGGGCTGCGGCTGTCGCAGTTGCTGGCCCTCCCGCGCGCGGTGCGCCCGTTCGCCGCCCAGTGGGTCATCGACGAGACGACGGCCGTGGCCCTCGCACAGCCCACGCGGCGCAGCGTCCGGATCGGGTTCACCGTCACCGGACTCACCCTGTACCTGCTGTGGAACCTCACCACGCTGCTCGGCGCGCTGGGCGCGGAGGCAATCGGGGACACCGACGCCTGGGGGCTCGACGCCGCCGGCCCCGCCGTCTTCCTGGCGCTGCTCGCGCCGATGGTGAGGACCACCACCGAGCGCGCGGTCGCCGCCCTGGCCGTCCTCCTGGGACTCGGCCTGCTGCCCGTGCTGCCCGCCGGTGTTCCCGTCCTGGTGGCCGCGCTGGCGGCCCCGGCCGTCCTGTGGGCGCGGGGGCGTCGCCGAGGCAGCGCTGTTGAGGACTCCGCGCGGGAGGGAGAGCGTTGAGCGTCTGGATCGCGATCGCCGTGACCGCCGTCGGCTGCTACGCCGTCAAGCTCCTCGGGCTGCTGGTGCCCGCGGGCGCCCTGGAGCGGCCCCTCGTCCGGCGGCTCGCCGCCCTGCTGCCCGTCGCCCTCCTCGCCGCGCTCACCGCCCAGCAGACCTTCGCCGACGGGCAGGCGCTCGTGCTGGACGCGCGGGCAGCGGGAGTCGCCGCGGCCGCCGTGGCACTGGTGCTGCGCGCGCCCTTCCTGCTCGTCGTCGCGGCGGCCGTGGTGGTGACCGCGGGCGCACGGGCCATGGGCGGGTGAGCGGGGTCAGCCGACCGGGCGGCCGTACGCGCGGAGTGTACGCAGGGCCTCGATGGTCACCCCGGGGCGCGCCTCCAGGACGGGGCCGGGTGCCCACCGGCGCCGGCGCAAGGGCCAGCCGCCGTCCTCCTCCTGCTCGGCCGAGAGAGCGCGGAGGGACCGGGCCATCTCGTCCTCCGTGAACCACGCGCGCGCGAGGGAGTGCGGGTGCCTCGCGTAGTCGTGGGGGAAGTGGTGCTCGCCCGGGGCGTAGCCGGGGGAGACCGGGTACGCGTCGAGGTCGTCCGGGTCCAGCACCGCCAGGCGCTGGTCGCGCACCAGGCGGCCCAACCGGTCGGCCGCCGCCTCCGCGCGCGGACGGTCGGGGGCGGCGTCCAGGAAGGCCACGGCGGCCTCGACCTCGTACGGGTGGGAGGCCCCCAGCGACTCGACGGCCTGCCAGCAGAAGTCCGTGGCGCGGAACAGCCAGGCGTGCCATACCTCGTTGCGGTGCAGCAGGCCGACCACCGGACCGGTGGCGAGGAGCTCGCCGGGCGGGTCGTCCACCACCGGCACGAAGGGAGCGGTCGGATATCCGCGTTGGCTTGGATGGATCGCCGACAGGGCACCGTCCGCGGTGGACACGGAGGTCAGATAGCGGCACATCCGCTCCACGCGCTGTCCGCCGCAGCGCCCGACGGCGTCCAGGACGCGCAGGGCGTGCGCGGTGTGCGGCGGCTGGCTGACCGGGCCGCGCAGATCGGGTTCCAGCGCGTGGCCGTACCCGCCGTCCTCGTTGCGGTAGGCGTCGAGCGCGGTCTCCACCGGGCCGGCGTCACCGCCGCGGAAGTGGTACGCGAAGAGGCGCTGCTCCAGTACGCGCGCGGTGAGCCAGACGAAGTGCTCCGCGCGCGCGAGCGGGGAGCGCGCCGTACGGGTCGGGGGCGTCGGGGGGAGTGGGGAAGCTCCGAATTCGGCCATGGTCAGACCGTATGACGCAAGGCGTTCCCGGCACGTGGTCCCGGCGCAGGGCCCACTCTCAGGGGCGGGATACTGGAGTCATGCGGTTGACGGTCTTCTGGGAGCGGATGACGGATCACTTCGGTCCGGGCTACGCCGACACCTTCGCGCGCGATCACGTGATGGCGGAGCTGGGCGGGCGCACGGTGCACGAGGCGCTGGACGCCGGATGGGACGCCAAGGACGTGTGGCGGGTGGTCTGCACCGTCATGAACGTGCCGCGGGAACAGCGTTGACCGGTCACGAAGATCACCGGATGGGGCTCCGCAGTCGGTGGCGTGGGCGAGACTTGGCCCGTGGCACCCACTGACGAGTCCGGGCAGGCGACCCGGCAAGCACCCCCGACCGGTACGACGCCGCCCACCGGTCCCCCGCCCGGCGGCCCCGCCGGGCCGGGCGCCCGCATGCCGCCCTGGCTCCCGCGTGCCATGGTGCTGGCCCTCGCGCTCATCGCCGTCTTCCAGCTCGGCAGCTGGGCCTTCCACCAGCTCACCGGCCTGCTGATCAACGTCCTCATCGCCTTCTTCCTGGCCCTCGCCATCGAACCCGCCGTGAGCTGGATGGCCGGACGCGGATTGCGCCGCGGGCTGGCCACCTTCCTCGTCTTCATCGCCGTGCTGATCGCCGCCGCGGGGTTCGTCACGCTGCTCGGCTCGATGCTCGCGGGCCAGATCGTCAAGATGGTCGAGGACTTCCCGGACTACCTCGACTCCGTCATCAACTGGTTCAACGGCCACTTCCACACCGAGCTGAGACGGGTGGACATCCAGGAGGGGCTGCTCCGCTCCGACTGGCTGCGCAACTACGTGCAGAACAGCGCCACCGGCGTCCTGGACGTGTCGGCCCAGGTCCTCGGCGGTCTCTTCCAGATGCTGACGGTCCTGCTGTTCTCGTTCTACTTCGCCGCCGACGGCCCCCGGCTGCGGCGCGCGCTCTGCTCCGTCCTGCCACCCGCCCGGCAGGCGGAGGTCCTGCGCGCGTGGGAGATCGCCGTGGACAAGACCGGCGGATACCTGTACTCACGCGGTCTGATGGCGCTGGTCTCCGGCATAGCGCACTACATCCTGCTGGAGATCCTGGAGGTGCCCTACGCCCCCGTGCTCGCCGTTTGGGTGGGCCTGGTGTCGCAGTTCATCCCCACGATCGGCACCTATCTCGCGGGCGCCCTGCCCATGCTGATCGCCTTCACGGTCAATCCCTGGTACGCGCTGTGGGTACTGGTCTTCGTGGTGATCTACCAGCAGTTCGAGAACTACGTACTGCAGCCCAAGCTGACGTCCAAGACCGTGGATATCCACCCGGCGGTCGCGTTCGGCTCGGTCGTCGCGGGCGCCGCCCTGCTCGGCGCCGTCGGCGCGCTGATCGCCATCCCGGCGATCGCCACGCTGCAGGCGTTCCTCGGCGCGTACGTCAAGCGTTACGACGTCACGGACGATCCGCGCGTCCACGGACGCCGGAACCGCCGGTCGGGAACCGGCGGCTCGACGCGTCTGCGGAAACTGTGGGTCCGCCGCCCGGAGCCGGGACACCCCGGGACGGAGGGCGCCGGGGGCGGCGGCTCGTCCTGATGAGGCCGCCCAGTACCTGAGAGCGGCCCACGCGCCCGCGCCATCTGCGTCACCCGCGCCACCTGCGTCACCCGCGCCGCTCAAGGCAGCCGCGTAGCAGCCCACAGCCACGACCATGGCCGGCTGCCGTTCAGGCGATCACCACGGTGCCCGAGGCCAGTGCGACGAGCAGCATCGCCCACCCGGGGCGCACCGCCGGCGCCATGCCGGTGGGCCCGGTGGGCCGACGGCGGAACGAGGCGAGCGGTCGGACGGTGCGGTGCCGGGGACCTGGCTGGTGTGGCCGGGCGGGCGGCGCCGACGGCCCTGACGTTCCGCACGGGGCAAGCCTGACCGGCGTGCCCGCCCGCGGGACGGCGGCGGGTGCGGGGATCAGCCCTGCGGCTCCTGCGGCTTGGTATCGACCTCGCGCAGGTTCCGGTCCTTGAACTCGGTGCGGGTCTCCGTGCGGTGGCCGCGGGCGATGTAGTCCCGCACCACCGCCTCGACGGCGTCCTGCGGCGAGCCGATGCCGGCCAGAACCATCGCTTCCACCACCAGTTCGGCGTCGAGACTGATGCTGACCTTGGCCATGCTGTCCCCCTCCTCCACGTCCCGTCCGCACCCTAGCCACCCGACCGCCGGCCCGGCAGACGTACGCTCGGAGGTGCCGCGTGGTGCGCTTGACACCAAAATCGAACATCCATTCTCATGGAGGCTCTGGCGAGGCTCGTGACGGGTGATTCGACTGGGTTTGGATGGATGAGCGCTCGAGTTATCCACAGGCCGGACCCGCATCGGGGTGGATTGTCAGTGGCAGGCATTAGCGTCTTTGACGTGAAGCGATCGAATCAAGCAAACCGGGTGGAACCCATGGCAGGAACCGACCGCGAGAAGGCCCTGGATGCCGCGCTCGCACAGATTGAACGGCAGTTCGGCAAGGGCGCGGTCATGCGCATGGGCGACCGGTCGAAGGAGCCCATCGAGGTCATCCCGACCGGGTCGACCGCGCTCGACGTGGCACTCGGCGTCGGCGGCCTGCCGCGCGGCCGCGTCATCGAGGTCTACGGCCCCGAGTCCTCGGGCAAGACGACCCTGACCCTGCACGCGGTGGCGAACGCGCAGAAGGCCGGGGGCCAGGTCGCGTTCGTGGACGCGGAGCACGCCCTCGACCCCGAGTACGCGCAGAAGCTCGGCGTCGACATCGACAACCTGATCCTGTCCCAGCCGGACAACGGTGAGCAGGCCCTGGAGATCGTGGACATGCTGGTCCGCTCCGGTGCCCTCGACCTCATCGTCATCGACTCCGTCGCAGCGCTCGTGCCGCGCGCGGAGATCGAGGGCGAGATGGGCGACAGCCACGTCGGTCTGCAGGCCCGCCTGATGAGCCAGGCCCTGCGGAAGATCACCAGTGCGCTCAACCAGTCCAAGACCACCGCGATCTTCATCAACCAGCTCCGCGAGAAGATCGGCGTGATGTTCGGCTCTCCGGAGACCACGACCGGTGGCCGGGCGCTGAAGTTCTACGCCTCGGTGCGGCTCGACATCCGACGCATCGAGACGCTGAAGGACGGCACCGACGCGGTCGGCAACCGCACCCGCGTCAAGGTCGTCAAGAACAAGGTCGCGCCGCCCTTCAAGCAGGCCGAGTTCGACATCCTCTACGGCCACGGCATCAGCCGCGAGGGCGGCCTGATCGACATGGGCGTGGAGCACGGCTTCGTCCGCAAGGCCGGTGCCTGGTACACGTACGAGGGTGACCAGCTCGGCCAGGGCAAGGAGAACGCGCGCAACTTCCTGAAGGACAATCCCGACCTGGCCAACGAGATCGAGAAGAAGATCAAGGAGAAGCTGGGCGTCGGC
>NZ_RAIF01000032.1:32636-62300 GCF_003671715.1 Streptomyces sp. E2N166
GGCGCGGACGCCGCCGCCTCCGCCGCACCGGCCGACGCCGCACCGGCGGTGCCCGCCCCCGCGACCGCCAAGGCCACCAAGTCCAAGGCCGCGGCAGCCAAGAGCTGACCGTGACACGACGAACCGACTGGGCCGAGTACGCGTACCCGGACAACGCCTCGCGGGAGCGCGAGCGGGGGAGAGCAGGTGACGACGTCTCCGTCGGTATGGACGACGGCGCGTACGGGGCGGCCGCGACCCCGTACGAGACGAACCTGTCCGACGTCGCGGACGGCACCGCCGACCCCTTCGCGCCGTACGGCGCCGAGGGCTCGTACGACGCCGGCTATCCCGGTGACGGCGGGGCACGCCGCGGTGGCGCGCGTGGCAGATCTCGACGGGGCCGTGGGGCGGACAGCGGGCGCGGGCGGCGTCGCGAGCGTGCGGAGTCGTCCGCCGAGGACGGAGGTGCCACTTCCTCGTCGAGGGCCGAGAAGGGGGAGCCTCCGCGGGACCCGGTCGAGCAGGCACGGGCGATCTGCCTGCGCCTGCTCACCGGGACCCCGCGCACCCGCAAGCAACTCGCCGACGCCCTGCGTAAGCGGGAGATCCCCGACGAGGCGGCCGAGGAGGTGCTGTCCAGATTCGAGGAGGTCGGCCTGATCAACGACAGCGCCTTCGCGGAAGCCTGGGTGGAGTCCCGGCACCACGGCCGCGGGCTGGCCCGGCGCGCCCTCGCCAGGGAGCTGCGGACCAAGGGCGTCGACGTCACGCTCATCGACGAGGCGGTCTCGCAGCTGGACTCCGAGCAGGAGGAGGAGACCGCGCGCGAGCTGGTCGCCCGCAAGCTGCGCGCCACTCGCGGCCTCGACCGCGACAAGAGGCTGCGCCGCCTCGCGGGCATGCTGGCCCGCAAGGGCTACCCCGAGGGCATGGCACTGCGGGTGGTCCGCCAGGCGCTGGAGGAGGAGGGCGAGGACACGGATTTCCTTGGCGACGAAGGGAGCTGACCCTCGACTATGCCTTCATCGCCGAGGAGCAGATGGCCCTCGCCGCACCCGAGGCTCTCGACACGGCTGGAGCCGATGGAGCCGACCGGGTGGGGTGCGCGGGCTACGAGACGGCCACCGGCAGTCCTGCCGCCCGCCACGCCTGGAAAGCGCCGATCAGATCAGTGGCCCGGTGCAGGCCGAGGCGGTGGAGGGACTCCGCCGCCAGGCTGGAGGCGTAACCCTCGTTGCACACCACGACGACGCGCAGGTCATGGCCCGTGGCCTCGGGGAGACGGTGGCTGCCCTGCGGATCCAGGCGCCACTCCAGTTCGTTGCGCTCGATGACCAGCGCGCCGGGGATCACGCCGTCCCGCTCGCGCAGGGCGGCGTAACGGATGTCCACCAGCAGCACCGTACCGGCCCCGGCGGCGTCGTACGCCGCGAGCGGCGCGATCCGACGGTAGCCGCCGCGCACGCGCTGCGGCAGAGCGTCGATTCCCGTCGGCTCGTTCACTGCCAGTCCTCCGGTCGCTCGACCTGCTCCAGGCGCAGGGTCTGCCCGTTGCGGCTGTAGCGGCGGATCCGCGGCAGGGACGAGTAGTAGGCATGCACGGAGACCGCGTGCCGGTCGGGTGACTCGTTGAGCACCTCGTGCACATGGTGCCGGCCGAACGCGCGTCCCTTGCCCGTCGGCAGTCGGCGTTTCCGGTCCACCCCGTCGGTGAGTTCCAGGGTCTTCCAGCCGCCGGTGGGCAGGCGGGCGGCGAGCGCGTTCTCCGTGAGTTCACCCGCGGCGCTCACGAAGGCGCCCACGGACTCGGCGTGGTCGTGCCAGCCGGTGCCCGTGCCGGGCGGCCAGCCGATCAGCCAGGCCTCGCATGGACAGTGCCCGGCGACGGCCGACGACTGACGGCCACGAGCCGTCGGCGCACCGCCTGACGGCCGGTCAGCGGGACCCGGCCGCGGCCTCCGCGCCCGCATCTTCCTCCGTGGGCTTCGTGACCGTGGTCGTCGCCCCGCCCACCGCTGTCTCCGCCGCCGCGTACAGGTCGGCCGGGCGCACGCCGTTCAGCGCCGTGACGAGGTGACCGTCGGGCCGCACCAGCATCACCGTATGGGCCGCGGCACCCGGGTAGCTCTCGGCGACCAGCAACTCGGCGTGATGCGGTAGCGCCGTCACCGCCGCCGCCAGCCGGGGCATGATGCCGGCGGTCACCCAGTGCTTGCGGTCCCACACGCCCGTACCCGGCGCGATCAGCACCACCAGCAGCGCCCCGCGCCCGAGCCGATCGCGCAGTCGTACGAACGTGCCGTCCTCCGCCGTGACCCGCACATCGGTGACGGGCGCTCCGGGCGGTGTGCCGACGGACACCTCCCCGGCGAGGTCCTCGGGAGCGAGCGGCGAGTCGGCGTACGTGCGCGGCGCACCCAGAGTCCCGCGCCGCAGGTGGCCGTCCGCGAGCAGCGCGTCGTTGCCGCGGGTCGAGCCGGGGACGTAGGAACGCAGGCCTCCGCCGCCGCGCAGCAGCGGCAGCACCTGGTCGGCGGCGCGCAGCCGCGCGGCGACCGCCGTGCGCCGCTCCTCCTGGTAGCTGTCGAGCAGTGCCTCACGCGGTCCGTGATGCCAGGCCAGGGCCAGTTTCCAGGCGAGATTGTCGGCGTCCAGCAGCCCCTCGTCGAGCCCCTGTGTACCCAGCGCGCCCAGCAGATGGGCGGCGTCCCCGGCGAGGAGTACGCGGCCCACCCGCCAGCGGCGGGCAAGCCGGTGATGGACCGTGTGGACCCCGGTGTCGAGGAGTTCGTACGATGGGGGCGACCCGCCCGCCCAGCCGGTGAGGGTCTCGCGGACCCGGTTGACCAGCAGTTCGGGCGTGACCAGGTCCTTGCCGGGAGGCAGCAGCCAGTCCAGACGCCACACGCCGTCCGGCAGAGGGCGGCCGACGATCTCGCCGGCCGACGGACCGGACGTACGCCATGGGGGCATCCGGTGGAGCAACGCCTCGTCGGTCCACGGGAGTTCCGTGCGGAGTGCGGCGACGGCGTATCGTTCCACCGCCGTACGGCCGGGGAAGCGGATGTCCTGGAGCTTGCGGACGGTGGAGCGGGGGCCGTCGCAGCCCACCAGGTAACTGCCGCGCCACCAGGTGCCGGCGGGGCCGCGGGTGTGGGCCGTGACGCCCGATGCCTCCTGCTCGATACCGTCCAGGCGGCTGTCCACCGCGACCTTGACGAGCGACTCGTGGGCGAGTGCCGTGCGCAGGACGTCGGTCAGTTCGTGCTGGGCGATGTGCAGCGGCGCCGGGTCGGTGTCGCCGAAGACGACCTCGCGCGTCACCTGCTTGCGCCGCATCGACCGCCATCCGGCCCAACGGAAACCAAGCCCCGTCAGCGGTGTGCCGGTCAGTCGCTCGACGAGGGTGACGGCGTCCTCGCCCAGGACGACGGTCCGCGCGGGACGCGGTTCGTCCTTGCCCGGCCCCTCGTCGAGAACGACACAGGGAACCTCCTGCCGCGCCAGCGCCAGGGCGAGCGTGAGCCCCACGGGCCCCGCTCCGGTGATGATCACCGGGTCCACGGCGCGACGCCCCCTGCCCGTGACGGTGTCCCGGGGGACGTGGGTGAACAGGACATTGGGGCAGGGTGCACGGTCACAGAACGTATGCAACCTATTGCCGCTGCTTGCGTCAAGTGACGGAGGCAGTGGCGATCATGCCACTGCCTCCGGTGATGGTCATATGAGGTGACCGAGTGTCAGCTGTGTCAGGCGGCGCCGGTTCCGGTCCCGGCTGCCTCGGTGTCGTCCGCCTTGAGTACCGCGCCGGTCGACTTCTTGGCCCGCCGCAGCCGCCGTTCCAACCAGCTCGCGAAGCTCGTGAGGAGGAAGTTGAGCGCGATGTAGATCACCGCGACAACGGTGAAGCTCGCGATGACGTTGGCACCGTAGTAGCCGCTCATCGTGTTGGCCGACGCGAGCAGTTCGGGGAAGGTGAGGACGGCACCGCCGAGCGCCGTGTCCTTCAGGATGACGACGAGCTGGCTGACGATGGCCGGCAGCATCGTCGTGACCGCCTGGGGCAGCAGGATGGTCCGCATCACCTGGCCCTTGCGCAGACCGATCGCCATCGCCGCCTCGGACTGGCCCTTGGGCAGGGCCAGGATGCCCGCCCGGACGATCTCGGCGAGCACGGAGGCGTTGTACAGCACCAGGCCCGTGACCACCGCGTACAACGGACGGTCGTCCGAGCTGACGTTGGTGTACTCGGCGAACAGGGCGAGGCCGAAGATCATCAGAACCAGCACGGGGATGGACCGGAAGAACTCGACCACGATCGCGGCCGGAACTCGTACCCACACGTGATCCGACAGGCGGGCGATACCGAGGATCGCGCCCAGCGGCAGCGCGATGATCACCGCGAGAGCGGCGGCCTTCAGAGTGTTCTCCAGGCCGGGCAAGATGTAGGTGGACCAGGCATCGGTGCCGGAGAAGAACGGCTTCCAGAGGGCCCATTCCAGCTGGCCCTTGTCCTTGAGGGTGCCGTACACCCACCAGAGGAGAGCCGCGACGGCCACCACGAAGACGGCCGTGAAGACGATGTTGCGCCGCTTGGCCCGGGGGCCCTGGGCGTCGTAGAGAACGGAGCTCATCGCTTCACCGCCACCTTCTTGCCCACCCAGCCGAGAATGAGGCCGGTCGGCAGCGTCAGAACCACGAAACCGAAGGCGATGACCGCGGAGATCAGCAGCAGCTGTGCCTCGTTCTCGATCATCTCCTTCATCAGGAGCGCCGCCTCGGCCACGCCGATGGCCGCGGCCACCGTGGTGTTCTTGATGAGCGCGATCAGCACGTTCGCCAGGGGAACGACGGAGGAACGGAACGCCTGGGGCAGAACCACGTGCCGCAGCACCTGGCCGAAGCTGAGGCCGATCGCCCGGGCCGCCTCCGCCTGCCCGACCGGCACCGTGTTGATGCCGGAGCGCAGCGCCTCGCAGACGAAGGACGAGGTGTAGAGGATCAGGCCGAGGACGGCGAGCCGGAAGTTGATCGTCTCGACGTCGTTCGCGCCGAGGGACACTCCCAGTGTCTGGTTCAGGCCCAGCGACGTGAACAGAATGATGACGGTCAGCGGGATGTTGCGCACGGTGTTCACGTACGCGGTCCCGAAGCCGCGCATCAACGGCACCGGGCCCACCCGCATGGCCGCCAGCATGGTGCCCCAGATCAGGGAGCCGACGGCCGACAGCACAGCGAGCTGCACTGTCGTCCAGAAGGCTCCCAGCAGGTCGTAATCCTCAAGAAAGTCGAACACGATCTCCCGCGCTTCCGCGTGTAGGGATGCCCACCCCGGTGCGCCGCCCCTTCCGGTGGGCGGCGCACCCTGTCAGGCGCTGCCTCAGCTCTTGATGTCGCCGATCTTGGGCGCCGGCTCGTTCTTGTAGTTGGCCGGGCCGAGGTTGTCCTTGACGGCCTTGTCCCAGGACTTGTCGGCGACCATCTCCTCCAGAGCCTTGTTGATCTTGTCCTTGAGGTCGCTGCCCTTCTTGACGCCGATGCCGTAGTTCTCGTTCGTCAGCTTGAAGCCGCCGAGCTTGAACTTGCCCTTGAACTGCTCCTGGGAGGCGTAACCGGCGAGGATCGAGTCGTCGGTGGTCAGTGCGTCGACGGCGCCGTTCTGCAGGCCGGGCAGGCAGGCGGAGTACGCCGGGTACGGCTGCAGCTGCGCCTTGGGCGCCAGCTTCTCCTTGACGTTCTGGGCCGAGGTCGAGCCGGTGACCGAGCAGAGCTTGGCGTCGTTCAGGTCCTCCGGCGTCTTGATCTTGTCGTCGTCGGCGCGCAGCAGCACGTCCTGGTGGGCGAGCAGGTACGGGCCGGCGAAGTCGACCTTCTCCGAGCGCTCCGGCGTGATCGAGTACGTGGCGGCGATGAAGTCGACGTCACCGCGCTGCAGCATGGTCTCGCGGTCGGCGCTCTTCGACTCCTTCCACTCGATCTGGTCCTCGGTGTAGCCGAGCTTCTTGGCGACGTACGTGGCGACGTCGACGTCGAAGCCCTCGTAGCCGTCGGGGGTCTTCTGGCCGAGGCCCGGCTGGTCGAACTTGATGCCGATGGTGATCTTCTTGTCGTCGCCGCCCGAGGAGCCGCTGTCTCCGTCGTCGGAGCCGCACGCGGTGGCGGTCAGGGCGAGGGCGAGAACGGTGGCCGAGGCGGCGGTGACCTTGCGGAGCTTCATGGTGAACATCCTTTGACTGTGATCAGACGATCAGATGCGAGAGGCGAGCCGGCTGGAGCGCGGGCGACACGGACGTCGGACCCGCACCGTGTCAGTGGTGCAGGATCTTCGACAGGAAGTCCTTGGCGCGGTCGCTGCGCGGATTGCTGAAGAACTGGTCCGGCGTGGCCTCTTCGACGATGCGGCCGTCCGCCATGAACACCACGCGGTTGGCCGCCGACCGGGCGAAGCCCATCTCGTGCGTGACGACGACCATGGTCATGCCCTCACGGGCGAGCTGCTTCATGACCTCCAGCACCTCGTTGATCATCTCCGGGTCGAGAGCCGACGTCGGCTCGTCGAAGAGCATGACCTTCGGGTCCATGGCCAGCGCCCGCGCGATGGCGACGCGCTGCTGCTGACCGCCGGAGAGCTGCGCGGGGTACTTGTCCGCCTGGGCGCTCACGCCGACGCGGTCGAGCAGGGCGCGGGCCTTCTCCTCGGCCTTCTTGGCGTCGACCTTGCGGACCTTGACCTGGCCCAGGGTGACGTTCTCGAGCACGGTCTTGTGCGCGAAGAGATTGAAGGACTGGAAAACCATGCCGACGTCGGCCCGCAGCCTGGCGAGCTCCTTGCCCTCGGCGGGGAGGGGCTTGCCGTCGATCGCGATCGATCCTGAGTCGATGGTCTCCAGGCGGTTGATGGTGCGGCACAGGGTGGACTTACCGGACCCGGAGGGCCCGATGACCACGACAACCTCGCCGCGGGTGATCGTCAGGTCGATGTCCTGGAGCACGTGCAACGCGCCGAAGTGCTTGTTGACACTCTTCAGGACGACCAGTTCGCCGGTCGCGGCCACATCTTCCTTGGCCACCGATACTTCGGTCATCGCTCTCGGGCTCCGTCCTCCTCGGTTTCGGAGGACAGTAGTAACGCCGAACGACCTGCGTCTCTACATCTGAGGGGAATCTGAGCATCACGATCCGGTAGCAATCGGATACGAGTCGTAGCACTGGTGAGCAGGGCGCATATCGGCCGGATAACTTCGAGCGGCCGCAACCGGAAGCCTCTTGACGCCGTCCCCCTCCATCGGCGTCACTGCACAAGGTGCCCGCGCGTGTGCACGTGTCTTTCTACCCATGCCGAGCGTACGGCCGATGAACCGAAGGGAGCCCGGATGAGACTGCTGCTCGTCGAGGACGACAACCACGTGGCCGCCGCTCTGTCCGCGATCCTGGCACGGCACGGCTTCGACGTCACCCACGCGCGCAGCGGCGAGGAGGCTCTCCAGGCGCTCGTCCCCGAGGTCGACTGCTTCGGCGTGGTCCTGCTCGACCTGGGGCTGCCCGACCAGGACGGCTACGAGGTCTGCGGCAAGATCCGCAAGCGCACCAGCACCCCCGTCATCATGGTCACCGCCCGCTCCGACGTCCGCTCCCGCATCCACGGCCTCAACCTCGGCGCCGACGACTACGTGGTCAAGCCCTACGACACCGGGGAACTGCTCGCCCGGATCCACGCCGTCAGCCGGCGCACCGCCCACGAGGACACCACCGGAAACACCGAGACCGTGGTGCGCCTCGGAGCGGTGCGTATCGAGCTGCCGACACGCCAGGTCACCGTGGACGGTTCGGTTGTCCAACTCACCCGCAAGGAGTTCGACCTCCTCGCCCTGCTCGCACAGCGCCCCGGAGTGGTCTTCCGGCGGGAGCAGATCATCAGCGAGGTCTGGCGCACCAGCTGGGAGGGGACCGGGCGCACGCTGGAGGTGCACGTCGCCTCGCTGCGCGCCAAGCTGCGCATGCCGGCGCTCATCGAGACCGTCCGCGGCGTCGGCTACCGCCTCGTCGCTCCCACCGGATAGCGGGGCCGGGTGAGCACACGCCTGCTCCCGCTGCTCATCGTCCTGATGGCGGCCGTACTGCTCGCGCTCGGCGTTCCGCTCGGCGTCAGCGTCGCCCGCGCGGAGCAGCAGAAGGTCGTCATCGACCGCATAGACGACACGGCACGCTTCGCCGCGCTCGCCCAGTTCGTCACCGAGGACGCGCCGGGCGGCTCGCGCCGGACGACCACGGACGAACGCCTGGAGACGCTGCAGACCGAGCTCATCAGCTACTACGAGGTCTACGGCATCAAGGCCGGCGTCTTCTACCGCAACCACATCCCGATGGCCAACGCGCCGACGACCTGGTTCCTCCCCCAGACCGGCGAGGTGCGCGACTCCTTCGACGAGGCGCTGCTCAGCCGCCGCAGTCACGACCCGCAGCAGGTGTGGCCCTGGGAGGACGGCCGGCTCGTGGTCGCCTCGCCGGTCATCCGGGACGGGGACGTGGTCGCGGTCGTGGTCACCGACTCGCCCACCGACTCGATGCGGTCGCGCACCCTGCGCGGCTGGCTGATCATCGGCGCCGGTGAGGTCGCCGCGATGCTGCTCGCCGTCGGTGCCGCGCTCCGGCTGACCGGATGGGTGCTCAGGCCGGTACGCGTCCTGGACGCCACGACCCACGACATCGCCACCGGGCGGCTCAAGTCCCGGGTCGCGCCGGCCGGGGGACCACCGGAGCTCAGACGCCTGGCCGGGTCGTTCAACGAGATGGCGGACCACGTGGAGGACGTGCTGGAACAGCAGCGCGCCTTCGTCGCGGACGCCTCGCACCAACTGCGCAACCCCCTCGCGGCGCTGCTGCTGCGTATCGAGCTGCTCGCCCTGGAACTGCCCGAGGGCAACGAGGAGATCGCCTCCGTCCAGACCGAGGGCAAGCGACTGGCCCGGGTCCTGGACGACCTGCTCGACCTGGCGCTGGCCGAGCACAGTCAGGCGGACCTGAGCCTCACCGACATCGGCGCGCTGGCCGCCGAGCGGGTCGTGGCCTGGTCACCGACGGCCGAGGCCAAGGGCGTGCGGCTGGTGGGGGACTGCCCGCCGACCACGGGCTGGGCCGACCCGGTGACGCTGTCCAGTGCCCTGGACGCGGTCATCGACAACGCGGTGAAGTTCACGCCGGCCGACGAGACCGTCCGGGTCACGGTCGCCTCCATCGGGGATGCCGCCACCGTCGTCGTCACCGACAACGGTCCCGGGCTGACCGACGAGGAGCTCGCGCGCGTGGGCGACCGTTTCTGGCGCAGCGGCCGGCACCAGAACATCAAGGGCTCCGGTCTCGGCCTGTCCATCTGCCGGGCGCTGCTCGCGGCGGGCGACGGCTCGATCCACTTCGGCCACCACGAGCCGCACGGCCTCGAGGTGACGGTCACGGTGCCGAGGTCCGGACCGGGGACGGGTGCACCCGAGGAGCCGGAGCGGCCCTACGGCTTCACCGACCGGTAGTAGCGCCGGGCACCCTCGTGCAGCTCCAGCGGGTCGGTGTAGATCGCGGTACGCAGGTCCACCAGCTGCGCGGAGTGGACGGTCGCCCCGATGCCGTCGCGGCTGTCGAGCACCGTCCTGGTCAGCCACTCGGTGAGCCGCGGATCCATGTCCGCGCGGGTCACCAGCAGGTTGGACACCGCCATCGTGGGCACGACGGAACCGTTCTGCACGGTGGGGTACGCCGACTCCGGCATGTTGGTGGTGCGGTAGTAGCGGGTCGCGCCGCCCGACTCGTGCAGCTTGGTGACGAGGTCCTCGCCGATCGGCACGAACCGGAAGGCGGAGGTCTCCGCGATCTGCTTGAGCCCGTCCGTCGGCACGCCGCCCGACCAGAAGAACGCGTCGAGCTCGTCGCCGAGCCGTCCCGGGCCGGTGTCGATCCCGTCCGCACGCGGCGTGATGTCCTTCTCCGGGTCGATGCCCACGGCCTTCAGGAGCCGGGTGGCGATCAGCCGTACGCCCGAGTTCGGCAGCCCGATGGCCACCCGTTTGCCGCGCAGGTCGGCGACGGACTGGATGTCCGAGCCACTCGGCACCACGAGCTGCACGTAGTCGTCGTAGAGGCGGGTGACGCCGCGCAGCCCCTCGGCGCCGGGACGGCCGGCGATCTTGTACGTTTCCACGGCGTCGGCCGCGGCGATCGTGAAGTCGGCCTCCCCGGACGCCACCCGCTCGACGTTCTCCTGCGAGCCCGCGCTGGTCATCAGCCGCACCTTCAGGTGCGGCATGTCCTTGCGCAGTTCGCTGCGCAGCAGTTCGCCGTACTTCTGGTAGACGCCGGCACGCGTGCCCGTGCTGAACGTGATCGCCCCCCTCGGCGGTTCCTCGCCCAGCGGCAGCAGCCACCACAGCAGCAGCCCGAGGGCGACGGCACCGGCGA
Source organism: Streptomyces sp. E2N166 (assembly GCF_003671715.1). Lineage (GTDB taxonomy): Bacteria > Actinomycetota > Actinomycetes > Streptomycetales > Streptomycetaceae > Streptomyces > Streptomyces thinghirensis. The sequence continues at coordinate 43,065 of NZ_RAIF01000032.1, forward strand.
CCGCGCCCTGGACGGCGCGGCGTCTGCCGATACGGGAGAGCAGCGAGGACATGTGCGCGATCCTGCCAGTCCGCAACCCGGCTGACCAGGGCGGAGCTCACACGGCGACCGTGCGGGAGCACGGCGCCGACTGTCAGTGGCTCTCGCTACAGTCGTCGGCATGAGCTCCTCGCCCGCCGATCTGGTCCGCGCCTTCCACCTCGCCTTCGGGCTGGACGCCCGCAGCACCCCGACCGAGGTCTCCCCCGGCCTGGCCGCCCACAGAGGTGAGCTGCTCGCCGAGGAGGCCGCCGAGGTCGCCGAGGTGTCGGTGACGGGCCCGCTGGACCGGCTCGCGCACGAACTGGCGGACGTGGTCTACGTCGCCTACGGCACGGCGCTCGTCCACGGCATCGACCTCGACGAGGTGATCGCCGAGATCCACCGCTCCAACATGACCAAGCTGGGCCCCGACGGCCGGGTCAGCCGCAGAGCCGACGGCAAGGTCCTCAAGGGCGACCACTACGAGGCACCGGACGTGCCGGGCGTACTGCGCAGGCAGGGATGGACGCCGCGGACGGCGGAGGCGCTGGAGACACCGGGCGCCTGACGGGGCTGCGGGGCGTGCGGCGGCCTTCAGCGGTCCTCGTCGCTGCGGCTGCCGTCGCCGACGTACGACCGCGGCCCTTGCCGCCGACGTACGGCACGACGACCCCGGCACCTGCGTACCGGGGGTCGTACTGGGGTCGTGTCGGGTCGTACCTAGGCCGTCGCGGGGTCGGCGCGGGCTCAGTCGCCCACCGACGCCTCCGCCCCCGCCGTCTGCGGCGTCCCGTCGGGCACGCCGCCGGGGCGGTCGGGATTGTCACGGCGGCGGAAGAGACGGGACGCCAGCGGCTCGGTGAAGCGGGCGGTGAGGGGGCCGAGGACGACCAGGATGAGGACGTACGCCGTGGCCAGCGGGCCCAGGGACGGTTCGACACCGGCCGACACCGCGAGGCCCGCGATGACGATCGAGAACTCGCCGCGCGCCACCAGCGCACCGCCCGCGCGCCAGCGGCCCTTGACGGAGATTCCGGACCGCCGCGCGGCCCAGTACCCGGTGGCGATCTTCGTAACGGCGGTGAGCAGGGCCAGTGCGAGAGCGGGCAGCAGGACCGGCGGAATGCTGGCCGGATCGGTGTGCAGCCCGAAGAAGACGAAGAAGACCGCGGCGAACAGGTCCCGCAGCGGGCTCAGCAGCGTGTGCGCGCCTTCCGCGACCTCTCCGGACAGCGCGATGCCCACGAGGAACGCGCCGACGGCGGCCGACACCTGGAGCTGCTGCGCGACGCCCGCGACCAGGATCGTCAGGCCCAGCACCACCAGCAGCAGCTTCTCCGGGTCGTCGCTGGAGACGAACCGCGAGATCACCCGGCCGTAACGCAGCGCCACGAACAGCACCGCACCCGCCGCGGCCAGCGCGACCGCCAGCGTGATGCTCCCGGTCATCAGCCCGGCACCGGCCACCAGAGCCGTGACGATCGGCAGGTACACCGCCATCGCCAGGTCCTCCAGGACCAGTACGCTCAGGATCACCGGGGTCTCGCGGTTGCCGACGCGGCCGAGATCTCCGAGCACCTTGGCGATGACACCGGACGACGAGATCCACGTCACCCCGGCCAGGACGACGGCCGCCACCGGGCTCCAGCCCAGCAGCAGCGCGGCCACCGCGCCCGGCACGGCGTTGAGCGCGCAGTCGACGAGGCCGGCCGGATAGTGGGACTTCAGGTTGGTGACCAGGTCGCTGGCCGTGTATTCCAGGCCCAGCATCAGCAGCAGGAGGATGACGCCGATCTCGGCGCCGGCGGCGACGAACTCCTCGCTCGCCCCCAGCGGCAGCAGGCCGCCCTCGCCGAACGCCAGTCCGGCCAGCAGGTACAGCGGGATCGGGGAGAGGCGGTATCGGCCGGCGAACCGGCCGAGCAGCCCCAGCCCCAGAATGATGGAACCGAACTCGATCAGCAGAACCGCGGAGTGCACCGGCTCACTCCTGCCCGAGTATCGCCGCGGCCGCGTCGACGCCCTCGCGGGTGCCGATGACGATCAAGGTGTCACCACCCACCAGCCGGAAGTCCGGCGCCGGCGACGGAATCGCCTCGGCCCGCCGCAGCACGGCGACGATCGACGCGCCGGTCTCGGTCCGCATGCAGGTCTCGCCGAGAAGGCGGCCGTTCCACCGGGACGTCGCGGCCACCTCGACCCGCTCGGCGACCAGCCCGAGATCAGTGGTGTAGAGCAGGCTCGGGCTGTGGTGGGAGGGCATGAGCGCGTCGATCAGCGCGCCCGCCTCCGCGCCGGCCAGCCGGAGCGAGTGGGCGCAGGAATCGGGGTCGTCGGCCCGGTACATGTTCACCGTGCGGGTGCCGTCGCGGTGTGCCACCACCGACAGATGGCGGTGTTCACGGGTCACCAGGTCGTACTGGACCCCGATACCCGGCAGCGGCGTCGCCCTCAGGCGTGGAGCTGACACGAGCTTTCCCCTCATTCGTCTTGCGTCCCTTGCCGGGTCTTTCCGCACGTGCGTGACGTGCTCGCGGCCTCGCCATGCTGTCATCCGCACGTACGGTGGCGATATGGGTGTCGTGACGGATATACGCGGCCGGTCGCGGGCGGCCAAGGTGGTTGCGGCGGTGTCGTGCGCTGAGGCCGGGAGGAGCGGGAAGAGGACCGTGTCGCTGTTCTGGCGGATCTTCTCGCTCAACGCCGCGGGTTTGGTCGTCGCCACAGCACTGCTGCTGGGACCGGTCACCGTGTCGACGCCCGTCCTGCCCGGGGAGGCGCTGGTCCTGCTGGCGGGCCTCGCCGCGCTGCTGGTCGGCAACGCGGTCGTCCTGCGCATAGGACTCACCCCGCTGCACCGGCTCGGCCGGGCCATGGCCACCGCCGACCTGCTGGTGCCAGGGGCCCGTCCGACGGTCGCCGGACCGGCCGAGGCGGCGCAGCTGATCGCGACGTACAACACGATGCTCGACCGGCTCCAGGCCGAACGCGCCGCCGGCGCCGGCCGCGCCCTGCACGCCCAGGAACGCGAACGCCACCGCATCGCACGCGAGCTCCACGACGAGGTCGGTCAGACCCTCACGGCCGTACTCCTCCAGCTCAAGCGCGTCGCCGACCGGGTGCCCGGCGAGCTGCGTGAGGAAGTGTCCCTCGCCCAGGAGACCACCCGGGCCGGCCTCGACGAGATCCGCCGCATCGCCCGTCGCCTGCGCCCCGGTGTCCTGGAGGAGCTCGGCCTGGCCAGCGCCCTGCGCTCGCTCGCCGCCGAGTTCACGCACCACGGGCTGACCGTCCACCACCACCTCCCGGGCGACCTGCCCCCGCTCGCCCCGGAGGCGGAACTCGTGATCTACCGGGTCGCCCAGGAGGGCCTGACCAACACCGCCCGCCATGCCGCCGCGGACCGCGCGGAGCTGAGCCTCCGCCCGCTGCCCGACGGTGTCGAACTGCTCGTACGCGACAACGGCACCGGTCTCGGCGCGGCCCCCGAGGGCGCCGGCATCCGCGGCATGCGCGAACGGGCCCTGCTGATAGGAGCCGAGATCCACTTCGAACCCGCCCCCGTACGGGGCACCGACGTACGCCTCCGCGTCCCCGCCCCGCCGGGGAACCGGCCCGGAGACCGGGTCGTGGATGCGACCGGGGACCGGTCCGCGAACCAGGCCGTGGACCGACCCCAAGACCGAACCGGAGACCGCCCCTGATGCCCGCCCGGCCCCCGATCCGCGTCCTGCTCGCCGACGACCACACCCTCGTACGCCGCGGAGTGCGCCTCATCCTGGACGGCGAGCCGGACCTGACCGTCGTCGCCGAGGCCGGTGACGGGGCCGAGGCGGTCGCGGCGGCGCGGGCCACCGAGGTGGACCTGGCCGTCCTGGACGTCGCGATGCCCCGCATGACCGGCCTCCAGGCGGCCCGCGAACTCTCCCGCCGCCTGCCCGAGCTGCGCATCCTCATCCTGACCATGTACGACAACGAGCAGTACTTCTTCGAGGCCCTCAAGGCCGGTGCCTGCGGCTACGTCCTCAAGTCCGTCGCCGACCGCGACCTGGTCGAGGCATGCAGGGCGGCCGTACGCGACGAGCCGTTCATCTACCCGGGCGCCGAACGGGCCCTGGTCCGCTCCTACCTGGACCGCCTGCACAGTGGCGGTGGCCTGCCCGAGCGGCCGATCACCGAACGCGAGGAGGAGATCCTCAAGCTCGTCGCCGAGGGCCACACCTCCAAGGAGATCGGCGAGCTGCTGTTCATCAGCGCCAAGACCGTCGAACGCCACCGTGCCAACCTCCTCCAGAAGCTGGGCGTCCGCGACCGCCTGGAGCTCACCCGGTACGCGATCCGCGCGGGCCTCATCGAGCCCTGACCGCCGGCTCCGGTCACCGGCTCCGACCAGCCCTGACCAGCGTCGGCCCCGGTTGTCCACAGGCGGCCCGGGCCATCGCCGCCGACCGCCTACCCTTATTGCCATGAGCAGCATCGACCGGAGCCAGTCAGTGGGCGGCACGCGCACCTATGAAGTCCGCACCTACGGGTGCCAGATGAACGTCCACGACTCAGAGCGATTGTCCGGGCTGCTGGAGGACGCGGGATACGTTCGCGCCCCCGAGAGTGCCGACGGCGACGCGGACGTCGTCGTCTTCAACACCTGCGCCGTACGGGAGAACGCCGACAACAAGCTGTACGGCAACCTCGGCCACCTCGCCCCGAAGAAGGCGAGCCGCCCCGGGATGCAGATCGCGGTCGGCGGCTGCCTGGCGCAGAAGGACCGCGACACCATCGTGAAGCGGGCACCCTGGGTGGACGTCGTCTTCGGCACGCACAACATCGGCAAGCTGCCGGTGCTGCTGGAGCGCGCCCGAGTGCAGGAGGAGGCGCAGGTCGAGATCGCCGAGTCCCTGGAGGCGTTCCCGTCCACGCTGCCGACCCGGCGCGAGAGCGCCTACGCGGCATGGGTCTCCATCTCCGTCGGCTGCAACAACACCTGCACCTTCTGCATCGTCCCGGCGCTGCGCGGCAAGGAGAAGGACCGGCGTCCCGGCGACATCCTCGCCGAGGTCGAGGCCCTGGTCGCCGAGGGCGTCTCCGAGATCACCCTCCTCGGGCAGAACGTCAACGCCTACGGCTCCGACATCGGCGACCGCGAGGCCTTCAGCAAGCTGCTTCGCGCCTGCGGCAACATCGAAGGGCTAGAGCGCGTCCGCTTCACCTCCCCGCACCCGCGCGACTTCACCGACGACGTGATCGCCGCCATGGCCGAGACGCCGAACGCGATGCCGCAGCTGCACATGCCGCTCCAGTCCGGTTCCGACCCGGTCCTGAAGGCCATGCGCCGCTCCTACCGCCAGGACCGCTACCTGGGCATCATCGAGAAGGTACGGGCCGCCATCCCGCACGCGGCGATCACGACCGACATCATCGTGGGCTTCCCCGGCGAGACCGAGGAGGACTTCGAGCAGACCCTGCACGTGGTGCGCGAGGCCCGGTTCGCCCAGGCCTTCACCTTCCAGTACTCCAAGCGGCCCGGCACCCCGGCCGCCGAGATGGACGACCAGATCCCCAAGGCGGTCGTCCAGGAGCGGTACGAGCGACTCGTCGCCCTCCAGGAGGAGATCTCCTGGGAGGAGAACAAGAAGCAGGTCGGCCGCACCCTGGAGCTGATGGTCGCCGAGGGCGAGGGCCGCAAGGACGGCGCCACCCACCGCCTCTCCGGCCGGGCCCCCGACAACCGCCTGGTGCACTTCACCAAGCCCGACCAGGAGGTCCGCCCGGGCGACGTGGCGACGGTCGAGATCACCTACGCCGCTCCGCACCACCTCCTCGCCGAGGGCGAGGTGCTCGGTGTGCGCCGCACGCGCGCGGGCGACGCCTGGGAGAAGCGCAACGCGGCCGAGCAGGCCAAGCCCGTGGGCGTGATGCTGGGCCTGCCGAAGATCGGCGTTCCCGAGCCCCAGCCCGCCGTGGCGAGCGGCTGCGGCTGCGACTGACCGCAGGGCGTACGACGGCGGACTGCGGTACGGGGCTACGCTGCCGATCATGCTTGTCGCCGCCGCTGTCTGCCCCTGCCCGCCGCTCCTCGTACCAGAGGTCGCCGCGGGCGCCGCACCCGAGCTGGACGTCGCGCGTGCCGCCTGCGCGGACACGCTGGGTGTGCTCGCCGCGGCCCGGCCCGACCGGCTCGTGGTGGTCGGGCCCGCCGACGGCACCGGGCCCGAGGTCTATCCGCAGGGCACGCGGGGCTCGTTCCGCGGGTTCGGCGTGGATCTGGACGTGCGCCTGGGCCCGGACCGTGGTTCGGAGCCGGAGCGGACCGGTCGTGAGTTGCCGTACGGGTTCGCAGTGGGCGCCTGGCTGCTCGAACGGACCGGTTGGGCCGACGCCCCCGTCGAGGGCATCGGTGTGGGGGAGGCCCTTCCCGCCGATCGCTGCGCGGCGCTGGGCCGGGACGTCGCCGCGCGGGCCGGGCGGATCGCGCTGCTGGTGCTGGGCGACGCCAGCGCGTGCCGCACGCTCAAGGCTCCCGGGTACCTCGACGAGCGGGCGGCTCCCTTCGACGCGGAGGTGGGGCGCGCGCTGGGAGCGGCGGACGTGACCGCCCTCGCGGCGCTGGACGCCGCGCTGGCCCGCGAACTGAAGGTGTCCGGCCGGGCGCCCTGGCAGGTCCTCGCGGGTGCGGCCGAGGGCACGGCTCTCGCCGGCACGCTGCTGTACGAGGACGCGCCGTACGGGGTGGGGTACGTCGTGGCGACCTGGTCGTAGGAGGGCGGCCGCGGGAGGTCAGTCACGAAGGAGCCGGCGGACGGCGGCGGGCGCGGGACATCCGCCACGCACGAGCCGGCGGACGGCCCGGAGCTGATCCGCTCGTGACCGTCCGCCGCTGTGCCGGTGCCCAGCGCCCCGCCCGCGCGCCGGGCGCGCGGGGCCCGGGTCAGGAAGCCGGAGGCGGCCCGGCCGGCGGGGTGCCGCCCGAGGTCGGGCCACCCGGGGTGGGACCACCCGGGGTGGTACCGGGAGTGTGTCCGCCGCGGCTCATGCCGTCAGCGTCCTTGTGGGCGAGGCGGTCCACGGCGCCCTTCGCCTTGCCCGTGCCCGTCTTGATCCGGTCGCTGTACTTGCCCTTGGTCCTCTCGTCGACGGTCTTCGCCGCCTTGTCGAGACCGCGATCGATCTTGTCCCCGTGCTGCTGCGCGAGGTCGGAGACCTTGCCCTTCGCCGGTCCCAGTTTGGCCTTCAAGTTGTCCAGCAGACCCATGGTTCGCCTTCCCTCACGGGGCGGTCAGGTGCGGGCGCCCTTGTCGGCCTCGTTGTCGACGGCCTCCCCGGCGGACTGCTGCTTGGGGATGCCGACGCTCTCCGAGTCGGCGGACTCGTCGGCCCCGGCGGACTCGGCGGACTCGCCGGCCTCCGCGGGCTGTGCCGTGGCCCGGGGCCCGGCTTCCGTCGATTCCACGGCCTCTGCCGCGTTCGCATCCGCCGCACGCTCGGGCTCCGGGGTATCGGCCGACGTCGCGGTGGCCGGCGCCTCCTCCGTGGTCTTCGACCTCCGAAAAAGCCGTGCAAAAACGCCCATATCAACTCCATACGTTACTCGTGCGGGCGAAATCCCGCGGCATCCGGTGCGTCCGTTTGCGTGGCCGGGGCCATGGCCCCGGTGGTCCGGGGCGCGGGAACCTCGCAACGGGCAACGATCCCGGCTCCGCACCGTCACGTAACTCGTTCGAGGGCCGGGCGAGAGGTTTGCGAGACTGGTGCGGTGAGCAGCGCACCCCCCGCCCCCCGCGTCATCGCCGTAGTCGGACCCACCGCGGCCGGAAAGTCCGATCTGGGCGTCTTCCTGGCCGAGAGGCTCGGCGGCGAGGTCGTCAACGCCGACTCCATGCAGCTCTACCGTGGGATGGACATCGGCACCGCCAAACTGACGCCCGAGGAGCGCGGTGGCGTCCCGCACCACCTGCTCGACATCTGGGACGTGACGGTCACCGCGTCCGTCGCCGAGTACCAGCGGCTCGCGCGGGAGCGGATCGACACGCTGCTCGGAGAAGGGCGCTGGCCGGTCCTCGTCGGCGGCTCCGGCCTCTACGTCCGCGGGGCCGTCGACAACCTGGAGTTCCCCGGCACCGACCCCGAGGTCAGGGCCCGGCTGGAAGAGGAGCTCGCAGAGCGGGGCCCCGGGGCGCTGCATGCCCGTCTGTCCGCCGCCGACCCGGAGGCCGGGCGGGCCATCCTGCCCAGCAACGGGCGCCGGATCGTGCGCGCCCTGGAGGTGATCGAGATCACCGGCAGGCCCTTCACCGCCAATCTCCCCGGCCACGACTCCGTCTACGACACCGTGCAGATCGGCGTCGACGTGGCGCGCCCCGAGCTGGACGAGCGCATCGCCCACCGCGTCGACCGGATGTGGGAGGCGGGTCTGGTCGAGGAAGTACGCGCACTTGAGGCGCAGGGCTTGCGCGAGGGGCGTACGGCGTCGCGCGCGCTCGGCTACCAGCAGGTGCTCGCGGCGATCGCCGGGGAGTGCACGCTGGACGAGGCGCGGGCCGAGACCGTCCGTGCCACCAAACGCTTCGCGCGCCGTCAGGATTCGTGGTTCAGGCGCGATCCGCGGGTGCACTGGTTGAGTGGGGCTGTGGCGGATCGCACGGAACTTCCGCGGCTCGCCCTGTCGTTGGTCGAACGACCGGTTACAGCCTGATCACGTGATGGCATCGGGACGCCCCGGCCGTCATCCGGGCCTTCGGCGGCGTGCCATCATCGAGCTTCGATCGACCGAGTGAGTCCTAGTTGGGAGGGCGCGTGGCGATGGAGGCCGGCCCTCGCGACACCGCACCGAGTACCGAGCACGGCACCGCCGACCACGGCGGACCGGAGCCGGACGGAGCCGGTCTGAGCCCCGACGGCCCCGAAGAGACGCCGGAGGGTGTGGCGGCCGACGGCCCCGAGCCCGACGAGATGTACGGGGACGAGGTCGAGGTCGAGCTGCGTCCGCAGCGACGGATGCGCATCTGGCAGCTCGCGCCCATCGTGTGTCTGGCCGCGGTCGGCTCGCTGATGTTCGCCTTCCCGCTCGCCTTCGACTTCGGCGACAGCGGCGCGGTGATCGCGATGCTGGGGCTGCTGATCTGCTCCTGCGCGGCCGGCTGGGGCATGATGGCCGCCCGCCGGGTCGGTTACACCTGGCCGGGTCTCCCGCAGCGCGGATCGGGGCGCCATGCCGACTGGCGGATGATCCTCGTGTACGCCCTGGCGGTCGCGGCCGTCGTCGTCCTCGCCGTGTGGCGGGTGGCCCGCCTGCGGGGCTGACACGAGCCCACTGGCGCGGGGCCCGCGTGCGCGTGCCCGGGTCCGAGCACGTCCGCCCCTCCTTCACTGCCTCGCCGTCCCGTCGTGCCGACCCCGTACGATCGAGGAATGAGCACGCGGATCGCCTTCCTCAAGGGTCACGGCACCGAGAACGACTTCGTGATCGTCCCGGACCCGGAGAACGCCATCGACCTGCCCCCGGCGGCCGTCGCCGCCCTGTGCGACCGCCGCGCGGGCATCGGCGGCGACGGACTGCTGCACATGGTGCGGTCCGCGGCGCACCCCGAGGCCAAGGACATGGCGGCCGAGGCGGAGTGGTTCATGGACTACCGCAACGGCGACGGATCGGTCGCGGAGATGTGCGGCAACGGCGTGCGGGTCTTCGCGCGCTGTCTTCAGCGCGCCGGGCACGCCACCGAGGGCGATCTCACCATCGCCACGCGCGGCGGCGTGAAGCGCGTTCACCTCGCGAAGAACGGCGACGTGACCGTGGGCATGGGCCGCGCGCTACTTCCCGAGGGCGACGTCGTGGTGAGTGTCGACGGGCGCAGCTGGCCCGCGCGGAACGTGAACATGGGCAACCCGCACGCGGTCGCCTTCGTCGCCGACCTCGCCCACGCGGGCGACCTGTACTCCCCGCCGGCCCACGAGCCGGCCACCGCCTACCCGGACGGCGTCAACGTCGAATTCGTCGTCGACCGCGGCCCCCGCCACGTCGCGATGCGCGTGCACGAGCGCGGCTCCGGGGAGACACGTTCCTGCGGCACGGGCGCGTGCGCCGTCGCCGTCGCCACCGCCCGCAGGGACGGCGTCGACCCGGCGGTCACCGGGGCTCCTGCGACGTACACGGTCGACGTGCCCGGCGGCACCCTGGTGATCACCGAGCGCCCCGACGGCGAGATCGAGATGACGGGCCCCGCCGTGATCGTCGCCACGGGAGAATTCGACTCCGCATGGCTGGAAGGGGTACTCGCCCGAACCACGACCGGGTGAACCACAGCCCGGTCCATGACACTCAGTGCGAAAACGTAAACCCTCGGACCATCGCTCGAATGGGTGATCCGTTTCACGCTCGGCGGGAGGCGGTCGGCCGTAGGTGATGGGCTCGATAGCATCAAGCACCGGCCCGGACGGGGGACCAACACCATCCCCTGAGCCGTGTCCGCCCCGGGATACCCCGTCCGCCGGTCCGTGCAGCCGGAGGTGCCCATGAATGCGGAGGCCGTGAACCCAGCGAGCCCAGGCCCTGTGACGCCCGCGGTCAACGGCGCCGTCGCGCCGGCGGCGCCGCCCCGCAGGAAGGCCCGCCCTCGGATCGACCTGCGCCGCCTGGGCCGCGCGGCCATGCTCGGCTCCGCCACCCGCGGCCGGCTGCCCGATGCCATCGGCCACGTCGTCGAGGCACACCGCGCCCATCACCCCGACGCCGACCTCGACCCGCTGCGCCGCGCCTACGTGCTGGCCGAGTCCTCGCACCGCGGCCAGACGCGGAAAAGCGGCGAGCCGTACATCACCCACCCCCTCGCCGTGACCCTGATCCTCGCCGAGCTCGGGGCGGAGACCACCACGCTCACCGCCTCCCTCCTCCACGACACCGTCGAGGACACCGAGGTGACACTCGACCAGGTCGGCGAGCAGTTCGGCGCCGAGGTCCGCTACCTCGTCGACGGCGTCACCAAGCTGGAGAAAGTCGACTACGGCGCCGCCGCCGAGCCCGAGACCTTCCGCAAGATGCTCCTCGCCACCGGCAACGACGTCCGCGTGATGTCGATCAAACTCGCCGACCGGCTCCACAACATGCGCACCCTCGGCGTCATGCGCCGGGAGAAACAGGAGCGCATCGCCAAGGTGACCCGGGACGTGCTCATCCCGCTCGCCGAACGGCTCGGCGTGCAGGCGCTCAAGTCCGAGCTGGAGGACCTCGTCTTCGCGGTCATGCATCCCGAGGAGTACGCGCACACGCGGGAGTTGGTCGACGAGAACGCCGCCCGCGCGGACAACCCGCTCACCGCGGTCGCCGACGAGGTGCGCAAGGTGCTGCGCGAGGCCGACATCACCGCCGAAGTCCTCATCCGGCCCCGCCACTTCGTCTCCGTGCACCGTGTCTCCCGCAAGCGCGGCCCGCTCGGCGGCGCGGACTTCGGCCGCCTCCTGGTGCTCGTGCAGGAGGACGCCGACTGCTACGCCGTCCTCGGTGAACTGCACACCTGCATGACGCCCGTCGTATCGGAGTTCAAGGACTTCATCGCCGTACCCAAGTTCAACCTGTACCAGTCGCTGCACACCGCGGTGGCCCGCGCACAGGACGGCCAGGTCGTCGAGGTCCTCATCCGCACCCACCAGATGCACAAGGTCGCCGAGGCGGGTGTCGTCGCGCTCGGCAATCCCTACGCCCCGCCGGCGGAGGAGCAGACCGCGGGCGACGGTGAGCGCGCCGACCCGACCCGGCCCGGCTGGCTCTCCCGGCTGCTCGACTGGCAGCGGGGCGCCCCCGACCCCGACACGTTCTGGTCCACCCTCCGCGCGGACCTCGCCCAGGACCGCGAGATCACCGTCTTCCGGCCCGACGGCGGCACCCTCGGTCTGCCCGAGGGCGCGACCTGCGTGGACGCCGCGTACGCCCAGTACGGCGAGGACGCGCACGCGTGCATGGGCGCCCTGGTGAACGGCCGCCTGGCGACCATGAGCACGGTGCTGCGGGACGGCGACACCGTGCAGCTCCTGATGGGCCAGGACCCCGCCTCCGAGCCCTCCAGGGAGTGGCTGGAGCACGCCCACACGCCTGCCGCGCGGATCGCCATCCAGCGCCGGCTCGCGGCCCACCCCACGCAGCCGCCCGCCGAAGCGGAGGAGACGTCCCGGGGCCCCGCCGCCGGCGACACACCCGTCTCGCGCCCGGTGTCCGACGGGCCGACCGCCCGTCCCGCCTCCGCCGACGTCCTCGTCGACCCGCCGGGCGCGACCGTACGGCTGGCCGGCTGCTGCACCCCCGTACCACCCGACGAGATCACCGGCTTCGCTGTGCGCGGGGGAGTGGTGACCGTCCACCGCGCGGAGTGCGCGGTCGTGGCGCGGATGAAGAGCGCGGGGCGCGCGGAGGTAGGTGTGCGCTGGGGGGAGAGCACGCAGTGCCGGGTCACACTGCTCGCCGAATCGTTCGGCCGCCCGCACCTCCTGGCCGACCTCACGGAGGCCATGGCAGTCGAAGGCGCCGAGATCGTCTCCGCGACCGTCGAACCCCCCGACCGGCAGCGGGTCCGCCACACCTACACGGTCCTGCTCCCGGACGCCGCGCGACTGCCCGCCCTCATGCGCGCGATGCGCGACGTGGCCGGGGTGTACGACGTGAGCAGAGCGCAGCCGCAGAGCACGGGAGTCTGAGCCGTACGCGGACCGGTGATGTCCGGACGGGCCGTACGCGAGCGGGTCGAGTTCGGGCCGGTCGTACGCGGACCGCTCGGGTCCGCGCCGGTCGTACGCGGACCGGTCGGGTCCGCGCCGGCCGTGTCCGGGCGGGGCGTCGGCCGCCCGAACGTACCCGTTCGGGTGCTCCGGGCGCGCGCCGTCGCCGCGGCGTCCGCGCGCGCTGATAGCCGTGGGGGATGCTGCACACCCCTCACACCCCGACTCCGCGGTCCCGCGCGTGGTCCCGCCGCCGGTTCCGGGCCGCGGCGCTGCTCGCCTCGGCCGTCTCCGTCTGCCTGGTCGCCGCGAGCGCTCCGCCGACCCCCCTGGGCGTCGGCGACCGCCTCTTCCCGCATCTGGGCAACCCCGGGTACGACGTGACGGCCTACGACCTGTCCTTCACCTACTCCGGCGACAACAGCGAGCCGCTGAAGGCCGTCACCACCATCGACGCCCGGACGACGGCCGACCTCGACCGGGTCAACCTCGACTTCGCCCACGGCAAGGTCGACTCCGTCTTGGTCGACGGCGAGCCCGCCGGTTTCGCCACGGCCGGCGAGGACCTCGTCGTCACGCCGGAGGACGCGCTCGACGAGGGCGACCGGACGCGGATCACCGTGCGGCACAGCAGCGACCCCGTGTACCCGGAGGACCGCCAGGGCGGCTGGGTGCGCACCGCCGACGGCCTCGCCATGGCCAACCAGGCCGATGTCGCACACCTGGTCTTCCCCTGCAACGACCACCCCTCCGACAAGGCGCGCTTCACCATCAGCGTGACCGCCCCCGACGGGCTCACGGCCGTCGCCAACGGCCTGCCGACGGAGGTGGCCCAGGCCGGCGGAGCGACCACCTGGACGTACCGCACCCAGCACCCCATGGCCACGGAGCTGGCCCAGGTGTCCATCGGCCGCTCCACGGTCCTGCACCGCACCGGCCCGCACGGACTCCCCGTCCGGGACGTGGTGCCGACGAAGCACCGCGCGGCGCTCGAACCATGGCTGGAGAAGACCCCCGACCAGATCGCCTGGATGGAGAACAAGGTCGGGCGCTACCCCTTCGAGACGTACGGCCTGCTCATGGCAGACGCCACCACCGGCTTCGAACTGGAGACCCAGACGCTCTCCCTCTTCGAGCGGGAGCTGTTCACCGAGCCCGGCTACCCCGCGTGGTACGTCGAGTCGATCATGGTGCACGAACTGGCCCACCAGTGGTTCGGAAACAGCGTCAGCCCGGGCACCTGGTCCGACCTGTGGCTCAACGAGGGACACGCCACCTGGTACGAGGCGCTGTACGCGGAGGAGACCGCGGACAAGCCCATGGCGGCGCGCATGAAGGCCGCCTACGGCGCCTCCGACCGCTGGCGCACGGCGGGCGGACCGCCGGCCGCGCCGAAGCCGCCGAAGAACGGCAGCAAGACCGGGATCTTCCGCTCGAACGTGTACGACGGTGCCGCCCTCGTGCTCTACGCCCTGCGCCAGGAGATCGGCCGCCCCGCCTTCGAGGGCCTCGAACGGGCCTGGGTCACCCGCCACCAGGACGCCACCGCGACGACCGCCGACTTCGTCCGGCTCGCCTCCGAGATCTCCGGCCGCGACCTGGACGACTTCTTCCGGGCCTGGCTGTACGGCGAGAAGACCCCGCCCATGCCCGGCCACCCCGACTGGAAGCCGGCGGCGACCGACCAGGTGCCGGCGGCCGCCACCGGGGAGGCGCACGGGGAATAAGCCGGTGACGAGACGGCTCGTGCCGTGCGACCATCTTCGGGACGGCACGGCAGGGGCCGCGGGAATCTCCCCGGCGGCTCGTGCGTTGTGCGGAGTGTGGCGGTGTCAGTGCCGCGCACGATTCCATTCCCAGCTGCGTAAGGATCCAATGACCTCCTCTTCTTCCCCCTCCCAGGACACCAAGCGTCTCGAGCAGACCTATCCCGAGGGCCTCCGGGCCGATGCCCTGATGGAAGAGGACGTCGCCTGGAGCCAGGACACCGACCCGAAGTGGGACGGCGAGCAGTTCGACCGCTCCGACCGTGCGGCGCTGCGCCGCGTGGCGGGCCTCTCCACCGAGCTCGAGGACGTCACCGAGGTCGAGTACCGCCAGCTCCGCCTGGAGCGGGTCGTCCTCGTCGGCGTCTGGACGTCGGGCACCGTGCACGACGCGGAGAATTCCCTCGCCGAGCTGGCCGCCCTCGCGGAGACGGCGGGCGCGCTCGTGCTCGACGGCGTCATCCAGCGCCGCGACAAGCCCGACGCCGCCACCTACATCGGCTCCGGCAAGGCCCAGGAACTGCGGGACGTCGTCCTCGACACGGGTGCGGACACCGTCATCTGCGACGGTGAGCTGAGCCCGGGACAGCTGATCCACCTCGAGGACGTCGTCAAGGTCAAGGTCATCGACCGTACGGCCCTGATCCTGGACATCTTCGCCCAGCACGCCAAGTCCCGAGAGGGCAAGGCGCAGGTAGCGCTCGCGCAGATGCAGTACATGCTGCCGCGGCTGCGGGGCTGGGGTCAGTCGCTGTCCCGCCAGATGGGCGGCGGCAAGGGCGGCGGCCTCGCCACCCGCGGCCCCGGTGAGACCAAGATCGAGACGGACCGGCGCCGGATCCGCGAGAAGATGGCGAAGATGCGCCGTGAGATCGCGGAGATGAAGACCGGCCGCGAGATCAAGCGCCAGGAGCGCAAGCGCCACAAGGTGCCGTCCGTCGCCATCGCCGGCTACACCAACGCGGGCAAGTCCTCGCTGCTCAACCGCCTCACGGGCGCGGGCGTGCTGGTGGAGAACGCGCTGTTCGCCACCCTCGACCCGACCGTGCGCCGCGCGGAGACGCCGAGTGGACGGCTGTACACCCTGGCGGACACCGTCGGATTCGTCCGGCACCTGCCGCACCACCTGGTCGAGGCGTTCCGCTCCACGATGGAGGAGGTCGGCGAGTCCGACCTGATCCTGCACGTGGTGGACGGTTCGCACCCGGCTCCGGAGGAGCAGCTGGCCGCCGTGCGCGAGGTGATCAGGGACGTCGGCGCCACCGGCGTACCCGAGATCGTCGTGATCAACAAGGCCGACATGGCCGACCCGTTGGTGCTCCAGCGGCTGCTGCGGGTCGAGAAGCGGTCGATCGCCGTCTCGGCGCGCACCGGCCGGAACATCGACGAGCTGCTCGCGCTGATCGACAACGAGCTGCCGCGTCCTTCGGTGGAGATCGAGGCGCTCGTGCCGTACACCCGCGGCAAGCTGGTCGCCCGTGCCCATGACGAGGGCGAGGTGATCTCCGAGGAGCACATCCCGGAGGGCACCCTGCTCAAGGTGCGGGTGCACGAGGAACTGGCGGCGGAACTCACGCCGTTCGTTCCGGCCCCGCTCGCCTGACGTTCGGGCGCACAGCGACGTCGAGGGCCCGCCCCCTGCCGACAGGGGGCGGGCCCTCGACGCGTGCGCGTGCGTGTCAGCGACCGCCGTACGTCTTGCTCATGTTCTGGTACATCGCCTCGGCTTCCCGGCCCAGCCGCGGACCCGCCAGCCAGGTGTTCTCCAGCGGGCCGATCGAGGTGTTCGAGACCAGCTTGGTCTCCCCGTCCACCACCCGGAACCAGCCGCCACCGGACGAACCGCCGGTCATGGTGCAGCCGATGCGGTACATCGTCGGCAGCGACGGGCTCAGCGACAGCCGGCCGGGCCGGTCGACGCACTTGAACATCTTCAGGCCGTTGTACGGCGCGGCGGCCGGGTAGCCCCAGGCGCCCATGCTGGCGACCTCCGTCGCGGAGGGGGCGGAGAAGTCCACCTCCAGCGCGGCGCCGACCGTCTCCTCCAGGGACTTGCTGCCCTGCTCGGGCTTCACGTGCAGCACCGAGTAGTCGTACGCGGCGCCGTCGCCGCCGTCCTTCGCGCCGCCCTGGATCCACTGGTTGGAGGTCGAGGCCCAGTCGGCCCACCAGGTGCCGTACGGGGCCATCTCAGTGGTCGTCGCGCCCGCCAGCTCCGCCTCGGACTTGTCGAGGTCGTTGTACGAGGGCACGAAGGCGATGTTGCGGTACCAGCCGCCGCTGCCGCCGGCGTGCACGCAGTGGCCGGCCGTCCAGACCAGGTTGGACTTGCCCGGGTTGTTCGCGTCCTTGATGACGGTGCCGGAGCAGACCATCGACCCCTCAGGGGAGTCGAAGAAGACCTTGCCGACCGGGGCGGCGTTGTCGTGGTACGGCGTCTTCTCGGCCACGGCCTCGACGGGCGCCGGCTCCGGGTCGGTGGCGCCCTGGTCGGCGGCGGTGTCCTTGGTCGTGACGGTCTTGTCGGCCTCGGTCGCGGACTGCATCCGGTCGGGCTTCCACAGGCCTTCGATCACCGGGTTGACGAAGTCCTTGGCCTCAGTGAGCCACTTGTCCTTGTCCCAGTTCTTCCAGCCGCCGTCCTTCCACTGGTCGACGTCGATGCCGTGCTCCTCGAGCCGGTCCGCGAGGCCGGCCGGGACCTCGGCCTTGCCGCCACCGTCGGCGTCGGCGGCCTGCGAAGTGCCACCGCTGGGCTTGGCGTCGGCCTCGTCCTTCTCCGAGCCGCCGCAGGCGGTCGCGGCGAGCGCCAGGGCGGCGACGAGGCCGGTGGCAGCGGGCGCGGTGCGCCGCCGGCGCCGTGGAGCGGCGGGCGTTGGTGCGGAACGCATGGTGGGTCGACCCCCGTTGAAACGTATGAATGCTGAAACGTACAGCTGCTGAAACGTATGGATGCGGAACGGATTCGGAACGTGCGATGCGGAACACGCGGAATGCGGAGCATACGGATGTGGAACATACGCACGTCACCGAAGGCTCGGTGGGGTGCCGGGCGGGCCCGAGGCACCCCACCGCCCTCCGAGACGAGGCGGTGCGCCTCAGCGTGCGGTCACTGGCCGGCGAACTTGCCGCTCACCGCGTCGAACACACCCTTGGCCTCCTCGCCCAGCCGCGGACCGGCCAGCCAGCCGGCCGTCACCGGGCCGATCGAGGTGTTGGACACCAGCGCCGGCTTGCCGTCGGAACCGGCCGCGACCCAGCCGCCGCCGGACGAACCGCCGGTCATGGTGCAGCCGATGCGGTACATCGTCGGGTCGGAGGTGCCGATCGACAGCCGGCCGGGCTTGTCCTCGCACTGGTACAGCTTCTGGCCGTCGTACGGCGCTGCGGCCGGGTAGCCGATCGCCTTGAGGCTCTTCACCTGGGGCACCGCGGGCGCGTCGAAGTCCACCGGAAGCGCGTCACCGACCGTCTCCTCCAGGGACTTGCCGTCGCTGCCCTTCTCCGGCGTCACATGGATGACGGCGTAGTCGTACGAGGCGCCGTCACCGCCCGTCGCGCCGCCCTGCTCGATCCACTGGTCCGAGGTCTGCGCCCAGTCGCCCCACCAGACGCCGTACGGAGCGACCTCCTCCTTGGTGGCGTTCTGCAGTTCCGCGGTCGACTTGCCGGCGTCGTTGTACGAGGGCACGAAGGCGATGTTGCGGTACCAGCCGCCCTTCTTGCCCGCGTGCACGCAGTGGCCGGCGGTCCAGACCAGGTTGGACTTGCCCGGGTTGGCCGGGTCCGCCACGACCGTGGCCGAGCAGACCATCGAGCCCTGAGGGGAGTCGAAGAGCAGCTTGCCGGCGGTGGCGGCGCTGTCGTGGTACTTGGGCGGCACGTCCTGCGCCCGCACCGGTTGCGGCTCCGGGTCGGTGACGCCCTGGTCACCGGAGAGGTCGCTGTCGTCGACCTCCTGGTCCGGCTCCTGGGCGTCCCGCATGCGGTCCGGGTCCCACAGGTCCTCGATGATCGGGTTGACGTAGTCCTGCGCCTCACGCAGCCAGTCGTCCTTGCTCCAGTTCTTCCAGGCGCCGTTCTTCCACTCGTCGACGTCGATCCCGTGTTCTTTGAGCTTGTCCTTGATGTGGTCCGGGATCCGGAGCTCGCCGTTGCCGCCGTCCGCGGCGGACGCGGAGGCCGAGGCGTCGCCGCCCGCCTCGGGGTCGCCGGACTCGCAGGCGGTGGCGGTGAGCGCGAGTGCCGAGACGAGCGCCACGGCGACCGGCACGGGGGAGTTTCTGCGCCGCCCGCGCCTGTGCCCGCGCGTGGTGAACGACGGCCGTATGGATCGCATGCTGGTGATTCCCCCTATGGTGAACTGCCCTGGAACGGCACCACACACTATTCGTTCGCTGTGGGGGAGTTCCGACGGAACGGCAACGGTTCGGATACAAGGCGTCTGACCTGGTCGGCATCCATGCGCGGGTCCGGCACCGACCCCGCGGTACGGCGGTATGCCCGGCGGGGGATCCTGCCGGGCCCGGCCTCCTCGTCGGAGGCGTTCGCCTGTTGGCCGGCCGGCCTCCCTGAGCGCCTCGCGCGGTGACGACGGCCGCCCGCCCCGGCATGGATCTTCGGGCAACCCGTAACCCCGCGAACGGCAGGGTGTTGGTAGCGGTGGGGGGCCTGCTGCCCGAGTGCGGCCTCCCGTGCCGAGGGCGCCCGGACACGTCGGGTCGCGGCTGGACAGCGGGAGGTCGGGAAG
>NZ_RAIF01000032.1:62310-63863 GCF_003671715.1 Streptomyces sp. E2N166
GGTTTACGTCCGGGGGCGGGAACGCCGGACCGGCCGCGGGGAAGGGCGCTGCGGGCGGGGCGCCGTCGTCGGCGCGGGCGCGGGCGCGTACCGCGCAGGAGAGCGCCCCGAAGCGTCAGCCGGCGCGTGAGTCCGCGGCACGCACCTACGCGCGCGCCCTTCCCGTCGTACCGGTCCGGGCACGAGGGCTCACCATCGAGGGCGCCGACGGCCGCCGTTACCTGGACTGTGTCTCGGGCGGGGGCGCACTGGCCCTGGGACACAACCACCCGGTCGTGCTGGAGGCCATCCGCAAGGTCCTCGACTCCGGGGCTCCTTTGCAGGTCATGGACCTCACCACCCCCGTCGAGGACGCCTTCGTCACCGAGCTGCTGCACACCCTGCCGCCCGGACTCGCCGACCACGCGCGTGTGCGGTTCTGCGGACCGTCCGGTACGGACCCGGTTGCCACCGCCGTCGAGCTGGTCCGCGCCACCACCGGGCGGAATCGGGTGATCACCTTCACCTGTACCCACCACCGGGCGACCGCCGAGGCGTGCGCGGGCCTCGGCGACACCTGCGACATGCGCCGTGTGAGCCTGCCCTACCCGCAGGACCGGCACTGCCCGTTCGGCGTCGGGGGTGAACGCGGGGCCGAACTCGCCGCCCACTGGGCCGAGTCCGTCCTCGACGACCGCCGGTCGGGGGAGCAACTGCCCGCCGGGATGATCCTTGCACCGGTCCACAGCGAGGGCGGGGTGGTTCCCGCGCCGGACGCCTGGATGCGGCGCATGCGCCGGAGCACGGCGGAACGGTCCGTTCTGCTGATCGCCGACGAGACCGAGACGGGCGTCGGGCGGACCGGGGCCTTCTGGGCGGTCGAACACAGCGGCGTCCTGCCCGACGTACTGGTCCTGTCCAAGGCGATCGGCGGCAGCCTGCCGCTGGCCGCGGTGGTGCACCGCGACGACCTGCGCCCGGGGGAGCCCGGTGCCCGCACCTTCCGCGGCAACCAACTCGCCTTGGCCGCGGGCGCGGCGACCCTCGCCCACGTACGCGAGCACCGCCTCGCCGAGCACGCCGCCGTACTGGGGAGGCGGATGCTGACCCGACTGCGCGGCCTGGCCGAGGAGTTCCGGTGTGTCGGTGACGTCAGGGGGCGGGGCCTGATGCTCGGCGTCGAACTGGTCGCACCGGACGGTGCGCGCGAGACCCCCGCCGACGGCACGGTCACAGGACCCGCGCCGGGCACCGCCGCCGAGGCCGCCGCCGCCGTTCAGCGGGAGTGCCTGCGCCGCGGGTTGATCGTGGACCTCGCGGGCCCGTCCGGGAACGTCGTGCGACTGCTGCCGCCTCTGATCGTCACCGAGGAGCAGACGTCGGCGGTCCTGGACCGCCTCGCCGACGCGGTGGCGGCGGTGGACCGAAGTCATGGCGACCAGGCCCCACCGCACGGCGCGCGCGCCGTGCGCTGAGATCCGCCGCCCAGGCCACAGCACGTCACGAGGGACCCGCCTTGCACACCACCCCCACGCCCCGACCGACAACGGCCGCGATCGCCGGATCGCCGTCGG
>NZ_RAIF01000032.1:63873-77225 GCF_003671715.1 Streptomyces sp. E2N166
GTCCGGGAGCGGTTCCCGTCGTCGCCGTCGGACCGGGACCGGCGGCCCCCGCCGCTGCCCCCGCGTCCGTACCGGCCCTCGCCGCGCTTCCCGCGACCGCGCCCCCGATCACCGCCGATGTCCTGGACCACACGGACCCGTGCACCGGGGCCCAGGCCGCGACCGTGGAGAACCTCTTGCGTTGCTGGGCGCGCGAAACCGACGCGACCGCACCCGCGAGCGGTGTCCTCCACGTGCCGCTGCCGGCCAGCGGAACCGCCCTGGCCGTCCCCGTCCACTACTGGTCGCCGACGGGACGGCACCGCTTCGGCCTCCCGCGCCTGGCCGGCGCCCCCGCCTCGGCGCCACCTGCCGACGCCGTGACGGTCGCCGCGCTGCTCGTACGGGAGACGGCCGGCGACCCGGGCCCCGACGGGACCGACCTCGTGGCGCGTGTCGCCGACTCCGTCCGCCGTACCGCCGTCTTCCTCCGCGACCGCCGGGAAGACCGCCCCTCCGACGGCCCCGACGGCCCCGACGGCCCCGACGGCCGCCCCGGCGGCGGTCCCGATGACGGTCCCGACCTCTTCCTCGCCGCCGAGCAGGCGCTGCTCCTCGGGCATCCACTGCACCCCACACCCAAGAGCCGAGAAGGGCTCACGGAGGCGGAGACACGGCGGTACTCACCCGAAGTGCGCGGCTCCTTCCGCCTGCACTGGGTGGCCGTCGCCCCCTCCGTACTCGCCACCGACTCGGCCTGGACCGAGCGCGGTCGTCCGGTCACCGCGCCCCTGCTCACCGCCCGCCTCGCAGGGGACGGGCCGGCGCCGCCGGACGGCTACGCGGTCCTCCCACTGCACCCCTGGCAGTACCGCGAGGTAAGGCACCGACCGGAGACCGCGGCCCTGCTGGACGCGGGGCTGCTCAGGGATCTCGGCACCCGGGGCGCCCCCTGGCATCCCACCTCCTCGCTCCGAACCGTCTACCGAACCGGCGCCCCCGCCATGCTCAAGCTCTCGCTGGCCCTGCACATCACCAACTCCCGCCGGGAGAACCTCCGCAAGGAACTCCACCGCGGAGTCGAGGTCCACCGCCTGCTGCGCACTGGAGTGTCCCGTCGGTGGCAGGCCGTCCACCCGGACTTCGACATCGTCCGCGACCCGGGCTGGGTCGCCGTCGACGGACCGGACGGGGAGCCGGTGCGAGGGCTCGACGTCGTCATCCGGCACAACCCCTTCCGGCCCACGGACGACGTCTCCTGCGTCGCCGGCCTCGTCGCGCCCCGGCCGCGGGGGCGGGCGAACGGCTCCGGCCGGCCCGCCGCCGACGTCCCGCGCTCCCGGCTGGCCCAGGTCGTCACCCGACTCGCCGGGCGGACCGGTCGTCTCCGCCAAGCCGTCGCCGCCGAGTGGTTCCTGCGCTACCTCCATCACGTCGTACGCCCAGTCCTGTGGCTGGACGCCCACGCCGGAATCGCCCTGGAGGCGCACCAGCAGAACACCCTCCTCCTGCTGGACGCCGACGGCTGGCCCGCCGGCGGCCGCTACCGCGACAACCAGGGCTACTACTTCCGTGAGTCCCGGCGCGCGGAACTCGACGCCCGGTTGCCCGGCATCGGCGAGCACAGTGACACGTTCGTCTCCGACGAGGTCACCGACGAGCGCTTCGCGTACTACCTCGCCATCAACAACGTGTTCGGCCTCGTCGGCGCCTTCGGTTCCCAGGACCTCGCCGACGAACGGCTGCTGCTCGCGGCCTTCCGCCGTTTCCTGCGCGATCTCGCGTCGGGCCCCGCCCCGCTGCACAGCCCGCTGCCCGCGCAGCTCCTCGACTCGCCCGTACTGCGCTGCAAGGCCAACCTGCTGA
Organism: Streptomyces sp. E2N166; assembly: GCF_003671715.1. Classification (GTDB taxonomy): domain Bacteria; phylum Actinomycetota; class Actinomycetes; order Streptomycetales; family Streptomycetaceae; genus Streptomyces; species Streptomyces thinghirensis. The sequence continues at coordinate 65,719 of NZ_RAIF01000032.1, forward strand.
CCCGGCTGCGCGGCCTGGACGAACTCGTCGGCCCGGTGGACACCCAGTCCGCCTACGTCACCATCACCAACCCGCTGCGCGCCTGAGCCACCGCCGACCCTTCACCGACCTACTCTCCGACGCCCTCCCAGCCCTCCTCCAGCCCCCTTCCGACTCCCGAGAGAGCGACACCGTGGCTTCCACCGATGCGAGCGCCGACGACACCCTGGACCTGCACCTGCCCGAGGAATTCGTCGCCCTCTTCGGGCATGGCAAGCAGGGGGAGGCCCCGGCCGGGACGGAGACGAGGCGGGCCGGCGACGACCTGCTCGACCGTGTCGCCGACTGGGGTCCGGCCGCCACACCCGCGGGCGTGTTCCAGCTGGTGCCCGTCCGTGTCGACCGGGACGTCCCGACCATCACCCGCTGGATGAACGACCCCGCCGTCGCCGCGTTCTGGGAGCTGACCGGACCGCGGAACGTGACCGAGGAGCACGTACGGGCGCAGCTCGCGGGTGACGGACGCAGCGTCCCCTGCGTCGGCATGCTGGAGGGGCTGCCGATGAGCTACTGGGAGATCTACCGGGCCGACCTGGACCCGCTGGCCCGGTACTGTCCCGTCCGGCCGCACGACACCGGTCTCCACCTGCTGATCGGCGATGTCACCGACCGCGGGCAGGGCATCGGGACCACCCTGATCAGGACCGTCACCGACCTCGTCCTCGCGAGGCGGCCCGCCTGCACCCGTGTGCTCGCCGAACCCGACGTCCGCAACACGGCCTCCGTCGCCGCGTTCCTCGGCGCCGGATTCCGGTTCGCCGCCGAGGTCGACCTGCCCGCCAAGCGAGCCGCCCTCATGATCCGGGACCGGACGCCGCACGCGCTGCCGTAGCGTCGTGCGGCCGGTTCCGACGGCCCGATCAGTGCCGCCTCCACTCGCCGACCGGCGCCCCGCCCGCCCAGGAGCCCACCCTTGACCCCGCACTCCCAGCGATCCGTCCCGCCCCTGCCGTCCCTCGCGCCCGCCTCGCCCGTCCGTTTGTCAGTGCCGGGCCGTAGGGTGGTCGCGCTATGACGAAGCCCTCACTCCCCGAACTCCTGCACGCCGCCGTCACCGCCGTCGGCGGCACGGAGCGTCCCGGCCAGGTGGCCATGGCCGAAGCCGTCGAGGAAGCCATCGACGGCGGCTCCCATCTGCTGGTCCAGGCCGGCACCGGCACCGGCAAGTCGCTGGGCTATCTGGTGCCCGCGCTGGCGCACGGGGAGCGGGTCGTCGTGGCCACCGCGACCCTGGCCCTGCAGCGCCAGCTGGTCGAGCGGGACCTGCCCCGCACGGTCGACGCGCTCCACCCGCAGCTGCGCCGCCGGCCGGAGTTCGCGATGCTCAAGGGCAGGTCGAACTACCTGTGCCTGCACCGGCTCCACGAGGGAGTCCCGCAGGACGAGGAGGAGGGCCTCTTCGACCAGTTCGAGGCCGCCGCCCCCACCAGCAAGCTGGGCCAGGACCTGCTGCGGATGCGCGACTGGGCGGACGGGACCGAGACCGGAGACCGCGACGACCTCACGCCCGGTGTGTCCGACCGGGCATGGTCGCAGGTGTCGGTGTCGTCCCGGGAGTGCCTGGGCGCCTCGAAGTGCGCGTACGGAGCCGAGTGCTTCGCCGAGATGGCCCGGGAGCGCGCCAAGCTCTCCGAGGTCGTCGTCACCAACCACGCCCTACTCGCCATCGACGCCATCGAGGGCGCTCCGGTGTTGCCGCAGCACGAGGTGCTGATCGTCGACGAGGCGCACGAGCTGGTCTCCCGGGTCACCGGCGTCGCCACCGGCGAGCTCACCCCCGGCCAGGTCAACCGGGCGGTGCGGCGGGCCGCGAAGCTCGTCAACGAGAAGGCCGCCGACCAGCTCCAGACCGCGGCCGAGGGCTTCGAGCGGCTGATGGAACTGGCACTGCCGGGGCGCCTGGAGGAGGTCCCGGAGGATCTCGGCTACGCGCTCATGGCACTGCGCGACGCCTGCCGTACGGTCATCTCCGCGATCGGGGCGACCCGCGACAAGTCGGTGCAGGACGAGGACGCCGTCCGCAAGCAGGCGCTGGCCTCGGTGGAGTCCGTGCACGACGTGTCGGAGCGGATCACGAACGGCTCCGAGTGGGACGTCGTCTGGTACGAGCGGCACGAGCCCCGCGGCGGAGCCGCATATCGGCCCAGTGGCGCCTCGCTGCGGGTCGCTCCCATGTCCGTCGCGGGTCTGCTGCGAGAGAAGCTCTTCACGGACCGCTCGGTCGTCCTGACCTCCGCGACCCTCAAGCTGGGCGGCGACTTCAACGGTGTCGGGGCCTCCCTGGGCCTCGCCCCGGAGGGCACCGAGGGCGACGACGTGCCCCAGTGGAAGGGCGTCGACGTGGGATCGCCGTTCGACTACCGCAAGCAGGGCATCCTGTACGTCGCCAAGCATCTGGCGCGCCCCGCGCGGGACGGCGACCGCGGCGACATGCTCGACGAGCTCACGGAGCTGATCCAGGCGGCCGGCGGCCGCACGCTGGGGCTGTTCTCCTCGATGCGGGCGGCCCAGCTGGCCGCCGAGGAACTGCGCTCCCGCATCCCGGAGTACCCGATCCTGCTCCAGGGCGAGGAGACACTCGGCGAGCTGATCAAGAACTTCGCCGCCGACCCGAGGACCTGCCTCTTCGGCACGCTGTCGCTCTGGCAGGGCGTCGACGTCCCCGGTCCGAGCTGCCAGCTGGTCGTCATGGACAAGATCCCGTTTCCGCGCCCGGACGACCCTCTGATGAGCGCCCGCCAGAAGGCGGTGGAGGAGGCCGGCGGCAACGGCTTCATGGCGGTCGCCGCCACGCACGCCGCGCTGCTGATGGCCCAGGGCGCGGGCCGCCTCGTACGGGCGTCGGGCGACCGAGGCGTGGTCGCCGTACTGGACCAGCGACTGGCGACGGCCCGGTACGGAAGCTATCTGAAGGCGTCACTGCCCGACTTCTGGTTCACCACCGACCGCAACCAGGTCCGCAAGTCGCTGGCCGCGATCGACGCGAAGGCGCGGCAGACGGAAGCGGCGAAAGAGACGGACGGCGACTGAGCCCGGGGTTTCCCACCGGGCGCCCGGCCGGGAGCTCGGCTGGACACCACGGCCCGACCCCGCACAGCGCGGGGCCCCGGAACCGGCGCAGAGGTTCCGGGGCCCGGTCGGGTCGGCGGGTCGCCGTCGTGGCGTACCCGCCCGCCGTGGCGCTCAGACGCGGCGCAGTACGGCCACCACCTTGCCGAGGATGGTCGCGTCGTCACCGGGGATCGGCTCGTACGCCGAGTTGTGCGGGAGGAGCCAGACGTGGCCGTCCTCGCGCTTGAAGCGCTTCACGGTGGCCTCGCCCTCGAGCATCGCGGCCACGATGTCGCCGTTCTCGGCGACCGGCTGGCGGCGGACCGTGACCCAGTCGCCGTCGCAGATGGCGGCCTCGATCATCGAGTCGCCGACGACCTTCAGGACGAACAGCTCGCCGTCACCGACCAGCTGCCGCGGCAGGGGGAAGACGTCCTCGACGGACTCCTCGGCGAGGATCGGGCCACCGGCGGCGATGCGCCCGACGAGCGGGACGTACGACGCGGCCGGCTTGCCCGCGGTGTCCGTGGGCTGCACGGAGGCGGCCTGGTCGGAGCCGCGCACCTCATAGGCGCGCGGGCGGTGCGGATCGCGGCGCAGGAAGCCCTTGCGCTCCAGTGCCATCAGCTGGTGCGCGACGGAGGAGGTGCTGGAGAGGCCGACGGCCTGGCCGATCTCCCGCATCGACGGCGGGTATCCGCGCCGTTGCACGGAGTCGCGGATGACCTCGATCACCCGGCGTTGGCGGTCGGTGAGTCCCGAGCTGTCGGCCCGGATGCCAGGAGGTCGGCCTGGCAGGGAGCGCTTGTGCCCCTCGGGATTCGTGGCGTCGCTCATCGCGTGCACCGGCTCAGGTCGGCCCTGGGGGCGGTCCTGGGCAGTGATGGTGGCACTGTCGGCGGTGGTGGTCACGTCGGCCCCTCTCGATGGTCTCCCTGCTGCACAACGGTAGTAGCTTTCGAAAGGTTGCGCCAAACACACGTTCGAGTGAAAAATCGCGAATCGCTCGCCCGGAATGTGTTTCTGGGTGTATGGCTATCGCGGTGCCTCGCGGACAAAAGGGCCCATTGCTGTACTCTTCACCGCCGTGGTGACAACCTCGGGGAGGTCGCTCCAGTCTGCCATCCGGCATCCCGTTCGATGGCGTGGGTCCCCTCATCTGTGCGGTAGTCCCACGCCCCCTCCTCGCGGTGCCCACGGTATCTCCGCATGCGCCCGGGCGATACGGCCGTGCGTGCGCGCGTCGGTCGTGCCGCCTCGGCCGTACGGCACCTGCACGTACCGGAGCGACACGCGTGCAGGGCGTGTATGTATGAGCCAATCCCCACATCTAGTGGTTGGATTGCGGCGGCAGCCCACAAGTTGTGGTCCCCCGGGTCTTCGGGCCTGCCGCGATCGCCTATGCTGGGGGCTGCTTCGAGGGGCCTGAAGGGCCTTTCGGGGCTATTGAGTCTGCTGTGAGGAGGGTTCGGAGTTCATGCACTGCCCCTTCTGCAGGCACCCCGACAGCCGCGTCGTCGACAGTCGTACGACCGACGACGGCACGTCGATCCGCAGGCGCCGCCAGTGCCCTGACTGCTCCCGTCGTTTCACGACCGTGGAGACGTGCTCGCTCATGGTGGTGAAGCGGTCCGGGGTCACCGAACCGTTCAGCCGCACCAAGATCATCAACGGTGTGCGCAAGGCCTGTCAGGGCCGGCCCGTCACCGAGGACGCGCTCGCCCAGCTCGGCCAGCGGGTCGAGGAGGCGGTGCGGGCCACCGGAAGCGCCGAGCTGACCACCCACGACGTGGGGCTGGCCATACTCGGCCCGCTGCAGGAGCTGGACCTCGTCGCTTATCTGCGATTCGCCTCCGTCTACCGGGCGTTCGACTCGCTCGAGGACTTCGAGGCCGCGATCGTGGAGCTCAGGGAGGCGACGGGGCGTCCCGGCGGAGACGGCGACGACGCCGGCGCGGGGAGCCAGGAGAACGACCGCGGATCCGCGGGGGCTGCACAGGTCCCCGAGCCCGCAGGCGCCGCCGACTGACCGGCGGGCCGGACCCGGACTTCGGCGCCCGGGCCCGGCCGGACGGCGGCGAGTGACAAAGACCTGTTGCGGGCGGTGCGAGAGACGCCCGCAACACAAGACAGAACACCGTGCCACGGGAACAATCGGGGCACTTCAGGGCGTTTTCGCCCGTACAGGGAGGCGGCATGACAGAGACGGCGAGCGGTCCGGCACGGAGTACCCGCGCCAAGGGCACGAAGGCGGGCAAGGGACTCCGCGTCGAGCGCGTCCACACCACTCCCGGCGTCCACCCCTACGACGAGGTGGCCTGGGAGCGTCGTGACGTCGTCATGACCAACTGGCGCGACGGCTCGGTCAACTTCGAGCAGCGTGGCGTCGAGTTCCCCGCGTTCTGGTCGGTGAACGCGGTCAACATCGTCACCAGCAAGTACTTCCGGGGTGCCGTAGGTACCCCGCAGCGTGAGGTGAGCCTGAAGCAGCTCATCGACCGCATCGTGAAGACGTACCGGAAGGCCGGCGAGGACCACAAGTACTTCGCCTCGCCCGCCGACGCCGAGATCTTCGAGCACGAGCTGGCCTACGCCCTCCTGCACCAGATCTTCAGCTTCAACAGCCCCGTCTGGTTCAACGTCGGCACGCCCCAGCCGCAGCAGGTCTCCGCCTGCTTCATCCTGTCCGTCGACGACTCCATGGAGTCGATCCTCGACTGGTACAAGGAAGAGGGCATGATCTTCAAGGGCGGCTCGGGCGCCGGCCTGAACCTCTCCCGGATCCGCTCCTCCAAGGAGCTGCTCTCCTCCGGCGGCAACGCCTCGGGGCCGGTCTCCTTCATGCGGGGTGCCGACGCCTCCGCCGGCACGATCAAGTCCGGCGGTGCCACGCGCCGGGCCGCGAAGATGGTCATCCTCGACGTCGACCACCCCGACATCGAGGACTTCATCCAGACCAAGGTCTCGGAGGAGGAGAAGATCCGCGCCCTGCGCGACGCGGGCTTCGACATGGACCTGGGCGGCGACGACATCACGTCCGTCCAGTACCAGAACGCCAACAACTCGGTCCGCGTGAACGACACGTTCATGAAGGCCGTCCAGGACGGCGGCAAGTTCGGCCTGACGTCCCGCATGACCGGCGAGGTCATCGAGGAGGTCGAGGCCAAGGCGCTCTTCCGCAAGATGGCCGAGGCCGCGTGGGCGTGCGCCGACCCGGGCATCCAGTACGACGACACCATCAACCACTGGCACACCTGCCCGGAGTCCGGCCGGATCAACGGCTCGAACCCCTGCAGCGAGTACATGCACCTGGACAACACGTCCTGCAACCTCGCCTCGCTGAACCTGATGAAGTTCCTGAAGGACGACGGCAAGGGCAACCAGTCCTTCGACGCCGAGCGCTTCGCCAAGGTCGTCGAGCTCGTCATCACCGCGATGGACATCTCCATCTGCTTCGCGGACTTCCCGACCCAGAAGATCGGCGAGAACACCCGCGCCTTCCGTCAGCTCGGCATCGGCTACGCCAACCTCGGCGCCCTGCTGATGGCGACCGGCCACGCCTACGACTCCGACGGCGGCCGCGCCCTGGCCGGCGCCATCACCTCCCTGATGACCGGCACGTCGTACCGGCGCTCCGCCGAACTCGCCGCGATCGTCGGCCCGTACGACGGCTACGCCCGCAACGCGCAGCCGCACCTTCGGGTCATGAAGCAGCACTCCGACGAGAACGCCAAGGCCGTCCGCATGGACGACCTGGACACGCCGGTCTGGGCCGCCGCCACCGAGGCCTGGCAGGACGTGCTGCGTCTCGGCGAGAAGAACGGCTTCCGCAACTCCCAGGCGTCCGTCATCGCTCCGACCGGCACCATCGGTCTCGCGATGTCCTGCGACACCACCGGCCTCGAGCCCGACCTCGCCCTGGTCAAGTTCAAGAAGCTGGTCGGCGGCGGCTCGATGCAGATCGTCAACGGCACCGTCCCGCAGGCCCTGCGCCGCCTGGGCTACCAGGAGGAGCAGATCGAGGCGATCGTCGCCCACATCGCCGAGCACGGCAATGTGATCGACGCCCCCGGCCTCAAGCACGAGCACTACGAGGTCTTCGACTGCGCCATGGGCGAGCGCTCCATCTCCGCGATGGGTCACGTCCGCATGATGGCCGCGATCCAGCCGTGGATCTCCGGCGCCCTCTCCAAGACGGTCAACCTGCCGGAGTCGGCGACCGTGGAGGACGTCGAGGAGGTCTACTTCGAGGCCTGGAAGATGGGCGTCAAGGCGCTCGCCATCTACCGCGACAACTGCAAGGTCGGCCAGCCCCTCTCCGCCAAGACCAAGGAGAAGGAGAAGGCCGAGGTCACGGAGAAGACCGAGGCGGCGATCCGCGAGACGGTCGAGAAGATCGTCGAGTACCGCCCGGTCCGCAAGCGCCTCCCGAAGGGTCGTCCCGGCATCACCACCTCCTTCACGGTCGGCGGCGCCGAGGGCTACATGACGGCCAACTCCTACCCGGACGACGGTCTCGGCGAGGTCTTCCTGAAGATGTCCAAGCAGGGCTCGACCCTCGCGGGCATGATGGACGCCTTCTCCATCGCGGTCTCCGTCGGCCTCCAGTACGGCGTGCCGCTGGAGACGTACGTCTCGAAGTTCACCAACATGCGCTTCGAGCCGGCCGGTATGACGGACGACCCGGACGTGCGGATGGCGCAGTCGATCGTCGACTACATCTTCCGCCGCCTGGCGCTCGACTTCCTGCCCTTCGAGACGCGCTCCGCGCTCGGCATCCACTCCGCCGAAGAGCGTCAGCGTCACCTGGAGACGGGTTCGTACGAGCCGTCCGACGACGAGCTCGACGTCGAGGGACTGGCCCAGTCGGCGCCGCGCGCCCAGGAACTGAAGGCCGTCGCCACCCCGAAGGCCGAGGCCGAGGCGGCCAAGCCCGCTCCGCAGCAGGCGCACACCAGCGCCGAGCTGGTGGAGATGCAGCTGGGCATCCAGGCCGACGCACCGCTGTGCTTCTCCTGCGGCACGAAGATGCAGCGGGCCGGATCCTGCTACATCTGCGAGGGCTGCGGCTCGACCAGTGGTTGCAGCTGACGCGTAGGTCCACGTGAGTAAGGGGCGCCCGCCAATGGCGGGCGCCCCTTACTCTTGGCGGCTCCTGCTCGACGCGCGTACGGGCCCCTGCCCGACGCGCAGGTGAGGTCAGGGGCGGCGGGCCCTGCCCATCACGCGTGTGAACGTCGCGGGATCGCCCTCGAAGCCGTGCACCCCGGACCGGAACTCCCAGGCCCCCGTCTCGTCCCGGACGAACTCCGCGACCGTCGCCGCAGTCGCGCCCAGCACACCGCCGAAGTCGTCCGTGGCGAGGTCGGTGTAGCCCTCACGGATACGCAGGCCCGGGTTGGCCACGTCGCCGAAGGTCCGGTCCGCGGTGCGCTGCTGGATCGCGACGCCCACCACCACGCGCGCGTACCGGGCGTCGAGCCGCTCCAGTTCCAGCATCATGATCTCGTCGAAGCCGAAGCCCTTGCCGTCCTGGCTGTCCCGGTTGAGATAGATGGTCCCGTCGGGGGAGCGACTGTCGTAGTGCACCACGTAGGAGGGATCGCCGTACGGATCGTCCGACAGGTAGGTACCGGCGACGACGTCCAGGTCGGCGGGTGGCCGCCCCGCCGGACTCGGGTCCCACCGCAGCGCGACCTCGACCTTGCGAATGCCCTTGCTGAGGCCGTTCACGAACTTCCCCTTCCCAGGTCCCCGCCCTGCCCGGCCACATCAAGTGCCGAGCGGTGACGGCCGGTTGTCCATCCTGCCACGCACAGCGAGGCAGTTGCGGGCAAGCGGTCCTCCGGAGAGTGACCGGTGCCACGTTCCCTGGCCTTACCATGGCGCGGTGCTGGTCAAGTGGATTCGCTGCACCGTGGTGGACCGCCGCGGTTTCGAGCGGGGGCAGCGAAAGTGGGCGGGGCTTCCGGGGGAGCCGGGTTTTCGGGGGCAGGGGGGTGGCTGGAGCCGGGGACGGCCGGACGTGGCGCACGTCTTCGCCTTCTGGGAGAGCCGTGCCTTCTACGACTCCTTCATGGCCCGCTCGCACGACCGGCTTGCCTCTGCCCAGGCGGGCACCTTCAAGAACGCCCAGGTCAGGCTCTTCGACTACCGGTTCGATGTGAAGACCGGGTTCGAACCGCGCTTCACGGACGCCGACCTGGTGCGGGTGGCGCTCTGCCGTGTCCACGAAGAGCGGGCCGAGCACTACGTCCTCATGCAGGAGAAGGTCTGGAACCCCGCGATGGCCGGCTCGCCCGGCATGATCCGCGGGCTGTTCGGAGAGGCGCCGGGAAACGAGTACCTGGTGCTGTCCATGTGGCGGTCGGCCGCCGAGCACGGCAAGTACCGCACCGAGCGGGTGGAGCGGCTCGCGCTTCGCGCCCAGACGGAGGCCGACATCGCGGCCCTGACGGGGGACATCGTGCAACTGGAACCCACATGGACCGTTTGAGATCCGGACCGACCCTCCCGGTGTCGACGTGCGCCGACCGGGATGTGGGAACTGTGTGACGTACGCCGTATGGGGCCCGTTCGAGTGCTTGCTTCCGCCCGTCCCGATCTAGGGTTCTGGCATGGCACGACCACGGCGCATCGTTCTAGTCCGCCACGGCGAGTCGACGGGCAACGTCGATGACTCCGTGTACGAGCGCGAGCCCGACCACGCGCTGGCCCTCACCGAGCAGGGCCGGGCGCAGGCGGAGGAGACGGGCAAGGGACTGCGCGAGGTGTTCGGCGGTGAGCGGGTCAGTGTGTACGTCTCCCCGTACCGCCGGACGCACGAGACGCTGCGTGCCTTCAGCCTCGACCCGGGACTCATACGGGTACGGGAGGAGCCGCGGCTCCGTGAGCAGGACTGGGGCAACTGGCAGGACCGGGACGACGTGCGTCTGCAGAAGGCCTACCGGGACGCCTACGGCCATTTCTTCTACCGTTTCGCCCAGGGCGAGTCCGGAGCCGACGTGTACGACCGGGTCGGCGGTTTCCTGGAGAGCCTGTTCCGCAGCTTCGAGGACCCCGATCATCCGCCGAACGTGCTCCTGGTGACCCACGGTCTGGCCATGCGGCTGTTCTGCATGCGGTGGTTCCACTGGACGGTCGCGGAATTCGAGTCGCTGTCGAACCCCGGGAACGGCGAGATGCGGATGCTCGTTCTCGGTGAGGACGGCAAGTACGCCCTTGACCGCCCCTTCGAACGCTGGCGAGATCCGGAACCGTACGGGATCACCGGATAGAGTGGCAGTGCGATGACCGCTCATTCATCTCCTGACGTGCGCCTGGACCGGGCCCTGTCCAGCCTGCGCGGACTGTCGGTGGGGGACGCGCTGGGCTCACAGTTCTTCGTGCCCGCGAACTACCCGCTGCTGAAACTCCGCGAGCTGCCCCCAGGCACCTGGCAGTGGACGGACGACACGGAAATGGCCTGCTCCGTGGTCTCCGTACTGGCCACGCACCACCGCATCGACCAGGACGCGCTGGCGCTCTCCTTCGCCCACCACCACGACTTCGACCGCGGCTACGGTCCCGCGGTCAACCGCCTCCTGCGACTGGTCCGGGAGGGCGGCGACTGGCGCGAACTCGCCGCCGCGCTGTTCAACGGCCAGGGGTCCTGGGGCAACGGCGCCGCCATGCGCATCGCCCCGCTGGGCGCCTGGTACGCGGACGATCCCGAGCAGGCGACCCATCAGGCGGAGATCTCGGCCTACCCCACGCACCAGCACCGCGAAGCGGTGGTCGGCGCCATGGCGGTCGCCGCTGCCGCCGCCCTGGCCGCGGACCCCGCAGGCCCGCCCACCCCGCACGCGCTCCTCGACGGGGTCGTCGCCCTGGTACCGAAGAGCGCGGTCGGCGCCGGCCTCCGCCGCGCCCGGGACATGCTCGACTACGGCGACGCGGCCACGGTCGCGGCGGTACTGGGCTGCGGCAGACGTACGACCGCCCATGACACGGTTCCCTTCGCCCTCTGGTCCGCGGCCCGCGCCCTGGGCGACTACGAGCGCGCTTTCTGGACGACTGCCCAAGTCGGCGGGGACGTGGACACGACCTGTGCCATCGCGGGCGGAGTCGTCGCCGCCGCCAAGGCGGGGGCGCCGCCGGCCGAGTGGGCCGGGCGGGTCGAGGCGCTGCCCGAATGGATGGTGACGGCGGCCTAGCCGGCCCGCGAGGGGCGAAGGCGGAGGGTCGTCGGAATCCGCTTCAACTCTCCGTGTGCGACGGGAACTCTCCGTGACCGGCCGTCCGTTGTCGTGACATCCGCTGTGCGAGGCATGGGCCCCGCACAGCCCGGAGTGTCACGAGGGGGTGGGTCATGGGGGTCTTGCTGTTGCCGGTCCTCGCGCTGCTGTCCCTCGTGCTGCGCGCCCGGTCCAGCGCGC
>NZ_RAIF01000032.1:77326-80615 GCF_003671715.1 Streptomyces sp. E2N166
GGCGTGACGCCCGCCGGTGGACACCGCCACCGCCCGGCCCGCGGTGTCGTACCGTCAGCCGATGCCCGGCCCGGCCGAGCCGGACAGGGCCTCCAGATCGCTCTTGCGCACCCGGATCACCAGCCACGCCGTGGCCAGGGCGAGGACGGCCATGGCGGCAGCCGGTACGAAGGCCGCCGAGATGCCCTGCGCCAGCACTTCGTGCCCCCATGGCGCCGGCAGCTGGTGCGTCTGGGCGAATTCCGCCTTCTGTTCCGCGGAGCCGTTGGTGAGGAAGTCCGCCCCCTGTTTCTCCGCCTCGTCCTTGGTCGCCGTGCCGAACACCGTCGTCAGGATCGCGAGGCCGATCGATCCGCCCACCTGCTGCATCGCGTTGAGCAGGCCGGACGCCGCGCCCGCCTCATGCTGGGCGACCCCGGAGACCGCGGTCAGCGTCAGCGTCACGAAGTTCAGGCCCATGCCGAACCCGAAGATCAGCATCGGTCCCAGGACTCCGCCGACATACGAGCTGTCAGAGCTGATGAGGGCCTGCCAGCCGAGCCCGGCCGCGGCGAGCGTCGAGCCCACGACCATGAACGGCTTCGGGCCGAACACGGGCAGGAACCGCTGCGACAGCCCGGCCCCGAGCGCGATCACCACTGTGACGGGGAGGAAGGCCAGGCCGGCCTGGATGGGGGTGTAGCCCAGCACGTTCTGAACGAACAGCACGATGTAGAAGAACATGCCGAACATCGCCGCGGCCAGGCTCAGCATGATCACGTATGTGCCGGCGCGGTTGCGGTCGGCGAACATCCTCAGCGGGGTGATCGGCTCCTTGGCCCGCGACTCGATGAACGCGAAGGACAGCAGCAGGACCACCGCGGCCACGAAGGAGCCGATGGTCAGGTTGTCCCGCCAGCCCTCGTCCGCGGCCCGGATGAAGCCGTAGACGAGAGACGCCATGCCCGCCGTCGAGGTCACCGCTCCGGCGATGTCGAAGCGTCCGGAGTGCCGCTCGGACTCGTTGATGTACATCGGGGTGAGTACGGCGATCAGTACACCGATCGGCACGTTGACGAAGAGCACCCAGCGCCAGTCGAGCCACTCGGTGAGCATGCCGCCCGCCAGCAGGCCGATGGCGCCGCCGCCCGCGGACACGGCCGCGAAGACGCCGAAGGCCCGGTTGCGTTCCGGTCCTTCGGGGAAGGTTGTGGTTATGAGGGCCAGCGACGTGGGCGACGCGATGGCCCCTCCCACACCTTGCAGGACACGCGCCGCCAGCAGTTGCCAGGGTTCCTGGGCGAAGCCGCCGAGCAGCGAGGCGAAGGTGAACAGCAGGATGCCGGTCATGAAGACCCGGCGACGGCCGAGAATGTCACCGGCTCGGCCGCCGAGCAGGAGCAGACCGCCGAAGGTGAGGGTGTAGGCGCTGACGACCCAGGTGAGGTCGGTGGTGCTGAAGCTGAGCGCTTCTTGAATGTGCGGGAGAGCGATGTTCACAATCGTCGCGTCGAGTACCACCATGAGTTGGCAGGCCGCGATGACCGTGAGCGCGATGCCGGGACGCCCTTCCCGGCGGGCAGCTCCCGGCTTCTGGTCTTTGATCAGAGAAGAGGTTGTCACCATGTGTCCCCCACGACTGACTTAGTGAACGCTGGCGTTCACTGTTGTTTCAACGTTAGTGACTCCCCGACAGTGAACGCAAGCGTTCACTTGTGGTGCCGCCGTGCGCGTCGTCCCCCGTTGTGGCCCGCGCGGCACGCCCGCTGACCCCCGAAAACCCGCTCCCCGCTTCCTGGAGACCCTCGACATGGTTGCTTCGCACTGGGCGGCCGCCTCCGCCCAGACACCGTCCCGCAGGCGTGGCGCGGTCCTCGAACGCGCGATCCTCGACGCCGCGCTGGACCAGCTCGGCACCGTCGGCTGGAACGGCCTGACGATGGAGGGTGTGGCCGCCGGAGCCCAGACCGGCAAGGCTGCGGTCTATCGCCGCTGGCCGTCCAAGGAGGACCTCGTCGCGGACGCGCTCCGGTCCGGGCTGCCGCGTTTCGACACGGTGCCCGACCTCGGGAGCGTGCGCGAAGACCTCCTGGCGCTGTGCCGGAGGGCACGCGACGCGATGTTCTCACGCCCCGGATTCGCCTTGAGGTCGGTGATTCACGAATGCGACAGCATGCAGGCGGAGCGTTTCCACGCGGTGATCCTCAAGGGGGTGGTCGAGCCGACTCTCATGATGCTCCGCGAGGTCATCAACCGCGGAATAGAGCGGGGAGAGGTCAGGCGTGACGCGGCGAACGGATACGTCTTCGACGCCATCCCGGCGATGATGATGTACCGCTCGAAGATTTGTGCAAGCGAATGGACGGACCAGGAGATCGAGGAAATGATCGACCAGCTGATGGTTCCGCTGCTGCGGCCCGACGGCGTCTGACCCCCGCCTGCGGGCGCCCTGGTCCCGTTTGGGGAACCGGGGTGTCGCCGGAGGTTCGGGGCGGCGTACGCTAAGCACGCCATGCCGTACGAACCACCTACTCACACCGTCGAGCGCTCTCTCCGCGCCACGACCGGAGCGAAGATCATTGCCGGTGTCGACGAGGTGGGGCGCGGCGCGTGGGCCGGGCCGGTCACCGTCTGCGCCGCGATCACCGGACTGCGTCGGCCCCCGGCCGGCCTCACCGACTCCAAGCTGCTCACCGTCAAGCGACGCACGGAACTCGCCGCGGAGCTGCGGACCTGGGTGACCTCGTACACCCTGGGGCACGCCTCTCCGGAGGAGATCGACGCACTGGGGATGACCGCGGCGCTGCGACTCGCGGCGGTGCGCGCCCTGGAGACCCTGCCGATCCGCCCCGACGCCGTCATCCTCGACGGCAAGCACGATTACCTCGGGAGGCCCTGGAAGGTCCGTACGGTGATCAAGGGTGACCAGTCCTGCGTGGCCGTCGCGGCCGCGTCGGTGCTCGCCAAGGTCCAGCGCGACAAAATGATGGCCGAACTGGGTATCGACCATGCAGACTTCGGTTTCGCGGACAACGCCGGGTATCCGTCACCCGTGCACAAGGCCGCACTGGAGGAACGGGGGCCCACCCCGCACCACCGGTTGTCGTGGGCGTATCTTGATGCGCTGCCCCAGTGGCGGCACCTCAAGAAGGTCCGCAGTTGGGTGGACGGAAGCGTTCCGGAAATTGAGGGCCAGCTCGGATTCGATTTCTGACGCTTCCGCTCGCAGGCATGTGCCACCCGCCGACGCGAGCCGCACCAACGTTTGATAAATATCAGCTCATGCCTCTCATTCCCGAGGAGCCTCAGA
>NZ_RAIF01000032.1:80762-87281 GCF_003671715.1 Streptomyces sp. E2N166
GACGTGCGCTGCGCCGGCGGCCCCGGTCCCGCGCGACCGGCGCCGCCGGCGCAGCGCACGTCGCGCGACACGGCCGCGACCAAACCCGCCCCGTCGGGTCCGGCTGCTCCGGCAGCCGCCCCGGCAGCTCCGGCCGCCCCGCAGATCCAGCTGATCCCGGCCTCCCCCGAAGGCGCGCTCGATGCCGCCGAGGAGGCCGTGGACCTGCTGTTGGACTCGGGTCGCACCCCGGGTGACGTGCTGGTGATCACCACCGGCGAACCGCACCCGTGGGCCGTCCACGAACTGTCCTTCGGCGATGCCGCCTACTGGGCACAGCACGACGCGGGCGACGACGTCTTCTACGCGGACGCCGCCGTCGCGGACCGTGCCGCGTCGAGGGCCGTGGTCGTGGTCGCGCTCAGTGGGGGCCCCGAAGCCGCCGCTGTCACCGCCCTGTCCGTGGCCCACTCCCGGGCCGGCGCCCTGCTGATCGTCTGCGGTGACCCGCAGCGGATCAACTCGGTGCTGGGCGCGGGCGTCTGAGCCAGTTCCGCCGTCGCGGCGGACGCCGGTGTGACACGGGGGCCGCCGAGTCGGCCCCCGCACGGTGGCGGCTCAGGCATGTCCGGGCGGCCGACGTCCACCGGGCGACGTAGACGCGTGTTGTCGGGTGCTCTCACAGACCTGGACGGAGCGGCGCTGCCCCGGAGTGCGCCGTGCCCGTGGCGCTCAGCGAGCCGCCGCGCGGCGCAGCACGTCCGAGGCGACGCCGCCGGTGCGCGGTGGCGGTGGCGACGTCTCTGACGTGGCGAACGGCTCCGGCGCGGACGCCGCGTTGGGGCGGCGCCCCCCACGGCCCTCGCCGAGGACCTGCCAGCCGTCACGGGTCAGCGTGATGTACGCGCCGCAGCGCAGCCCGTGCAACGTGCACGCGTCCCGCAGCCCCCACATCCACGCGCCGTCCTCCTCCGTCCAACGCGCATCGCCCTCACGGCAGTAGAGCAGTACGGCGGTGCGCACCGGAGTGCGGCGCCGCAGGTCGTGCGGGATGACCCGGCGAAGCTGGGCGAGCAGCGCGTTGCGGAACATCCATCCGTCGGCGAGGGCCCGGTGGCTGGTGAACGAGGCACTCGCACGCAGTCGTTCGTCCGGATCGAGCACGGCCACGATCGCGGTCGCCGGTTTGGGGCGGTGCCGCGAGTGCAGTCCGCCGACGATCTCCCGTGGATTGCGCAGCAGTGGGATCCCGGCGGCGGCCCACTCCGCCGGTTCGAGCAGGCGAGTGGCGGAGGCGGCGGACGGCGACAATGAAGCCGCCGAGGACGGAGCGAATCCGAAGGTCACGTTCCTCCCTTCGGCTACGCGCCCACACTGCGGGCGGGGTCGGATTCGGGGGAGCGCGCACCGCAGTGAAGCCCTGCCTGATCACGGACGAGCCGTGCGGGGAGCGGACTTCAATTCTTCCTGTCGAACTTGGTTGCGGCAACGAGCAATTGGGGCCGACGACCGTTATCGGATGATGCGCGTCCTATATCCCTACCCAGAGCGCACCCGGGTGACGCATGGGACGCCCCACCCGCGGCCGTGCGGAGCTTGGGTCCGCCGACGTGCGCAGCGGCCGACGATCAGCCTTGCACGGCCAGGACCAGTGGCAACACCCCCCGGGCTCCGGCGCGGCGGAGCAGCCGGGCCGCCACCGCGAGGGTCCAGCCGGTCTCGGTGCAGTCGTCCACGAGCAGAACCGGGCCCTCGAGTCCGGTGAGCGTGGTGGCGAGGGCGGACGGCACCGCCAGCGTGCCGTCGAGTGCCTTGAGCCGCTGTGCGCTGTTGCTGCGGGACACCCTGGACACCTCGCCCGTGTACTCGACCGAACCGAGCAGCGGCAGCCGGCCGACCTCGGCGATGCGTGCACCGAGAGAGTGGATCAGCTGGGGCCGGGTGCGCGAGGCGACGGTCACCACCCCGACGGGCCGCGGCCGGCCGTCGGCCGCGCCCGAGGCCCAGCCCCCGGGGCCCTTCGCCCAGTCGGCGAGCACAGCCACGACGGCCTTCGCGACATCATCCGGCACAGGGCCGTCCGGAGCCTGGGCCGAGAGCATCGGTCGCAACCGGTTGCCCCAGCCGATGTCGGACAGCCGGCCCAACGCCCGGCCCGGCTCGGCCTGTTCCCCGGCCGGAATGCGCCCCTTCAGTTCGACACCGATGGCCGGGAGTCCGGTCGGCCACATGCGGCGGGGCTCCACCTCGACGCCGGCCCGGCCCAGATCGACCCGCGCGGCGTCGAGGGAGTCGGGGGAGGTGTCCGCGGTGAAGCGCGGGCCTGTGCAGTTGTCGCAGTGGCCGCAGGGCTTGGCCCCCTCGTCGTCCAGCTGGCGTTGCAGGAACTCCATCCGGCAGTCCGTCGTCGAGGCGTAGTCGCGCATCGCCTGCTGCTCGGCCTTCCGCTGCCGTGCGACCCAGTCGTACCGCTCCGCGTCGTACGTCCACGGCTGCCCGGTCGCGATCCAGCCGCCCTTGACCCGCTTGACCGCGCCGTCCACGTCGAGGACCTTGAGCATGGTCTCCAGGCGGGAGCGGCGCAACTCCACCAGGGGTTCCAGAGCGGGCAGGGACAGGGGGCGCTCCGCACCCGCGAGGATGTCGAGCGTGCGGCGCACCAACTCCTCCGACGGGAAGGCCAGTGAGGCGAAGTACTCCCAGATCGCCTCGTCCTCCTTCCCCGGCAGAAGGAGCACCTCGGCATGCTCGACACCGCGCCCGGCACGGCCGACCTGCTGGTAGTACGCGATGGGGGAGGAGGGCGAGCCCAGGTGCACCACGAAGCCGAGGTCGGGCTTGTCGAATCCCATGCCGAGCGCCGAAGTGGCGACCAGTGCCTTGACCCGGTTGGCGAGCAGGTCGTCCTCGGCCTGCTGCCGGTCCGCGTTCTCGGTCTTGCCGGTGTAGGAGGCGACGGTGTGGCCTCGCTGCCGCAGGAAGGCGCTGACCTCCTCGGCGGCTGCCACGGTGAGCGTGTAGATGATCCCGGAGCCCGGGAGCCGGTGGAGGTGGTCGGCGAGCCAGGCCATCCGGTGCGCGGCGTCGGACAGCCGCAGCACGCCCAGGCTGAGGCTCTCCCGGTCCAGCGGGCCGCGCAGCACCAGCGCGTCCGACGTACCGCCGGTGCCGAGCTGCTCCGCCACGTCGGCGGTCACGCGCGCGTTGGCGGTGGCCGTGGTCGCCAGCACGGGCACACCGGGCGGGAGATCGGTGAGCATCGTGCGCAGCCGCCGGTAGTCCGGACGGAAGTCGTGGCCCCAGTCGGAGATGCAGTGGGCCTCGTCCACCACGAGCAGCCCGGTCGCGGCGGAGAGCTTGGGCAGCACCTGATCGCGGAAGTCCGGGTTGTTGAGCCGCTCAGGACTCACCAGCAGAACGTCGACCTCGCCCGCGGCGATCTCGTCCTGGACCGCGTCCCACTCCTCGGTGTTGGAGGAGTTGATGGTCCGGGCGCGGATGCCGGCCCGTGCGGCGGCCTCGACCTGGTTGCGCATCAGCGCGAGCAGCGGGGAGACGATCACCGTGGGCCCGGCTCCCCGGTCGCGAAGCAGCGCGGTCGCCACGAAGTAGACCGCGGACTTGCCCCATCCGGTGCGCTGGACGACCAGGGCCCGGCGCCGGTCGGCGACCAGGGCCTCGATCGCCCGCCACTGGTCCTCACGCAGCCGGGCCGCGCCGGAGGCGTCCCCGACGAGGCGGGCGAGGACCGTGTCGGCGGCTGTCCGGAGATCCGCGTTGCTCGTGTGCTCCATGCGTTCCATACAACAGGACGGGACTGACAGCCGGGCGGTGGGGCGGGACGGCGTGGTCACCGGGCGCCACCGGGTGACGTGTACCTGATGAAAGTTATCCACAGGGCAAAGCGGAACATCTGGATCCGCGAGATCGTCGGGCCATGACGAACCACAGCGAAACGACTGGATCCTCCGAGAACGGCGACATCCCGGGCCCCGTGAAGCCCGGCCGCACGGCGCGCACCCGGTATGACGGTCCCGGCGACGAGCACCAGGTCACCCTGCGCACCCCCGCCGAGTTGGCCGACGCCCTGCCGTACCTGCTCGGCTACCGCCCCGAGGACAGCATCGTCCTGGCCGCCCTGCGCGACAGGGGCGGGCGGGGCCGTTTCGGCGGCCGGGCCAGGCTCGGGATCCCCGCCAACGCGGACGACTGGACAGGCGCCGCCGGACAGCTGGTCCACGGCCTGGTGACCGGCAGCGAGCGCCGAGGCGTGAGGCCCGAGCAGATGGTCGCCTACCTCTGCCAGGAACCGGCGCGGGGTGAGACCGGCCGGGAGGTGATGGAGCGACTGCGGCCGCTGGCCCAGAAGCTGCGCGTCGAGTGCGGAGCCCTCGACGTACCGGTGGTCGAGGCGCTGTGCATCTCAGCGGGCCGCTTCTGGTCGTACTGCTGCGACGAGGAAGCCTGCTGCCCGGCGGAGGGCGTGCCCATGGGGATGCCGGGCACGTCCGTGCTGGCCGCGGCGGCCACCTACGCCGGTATCCAGGTGCGCGGTTCGCTGAGCGAGCTACGGGCCAGGCTGCTGCCCCGGGAGAACGCCGCGGCCCTCGACCAGGAGGCAGCCCTGGACGCGGCCGCCGTGACAGTGGTCTCCAGGATCCTCGATGACGCCGGGCGTTCGGAGGTGGCCGAGGAGACGCTGGACCTGGCACGGCGGGTCATGCGACGCCTCACGGACGCCCCGCCCGTGTCCGGCGTGCCCGCCGAGGATCTGCGCGACGACCAACTGCTCGGGCACGACGAGGCGGCGGCGCTGATCCTCGGCCTCCAGGACCGTACGACCCGTGACCGTGCGGCGGAGTGGATGGAGGGTGACGAGGCGGGACCCGCGTTGCGTCTCTGGCGGGCCCTGGCCCGTCGCTGCGTCCGCTCCTACGGCGAACACGCGGCCGCGCCCCTCACTCTCGCGGGCTGGGTCGCGTGGTCCGTCGGAGATGAACTGGAGGCCCGGGAGGCTCTGGCCATGGCACTCGGCGCAGATCCCGACTACCTCTTCGCCCGCCTCCTGCACCAGGCCTGCAATGAGGGCCTCGATCCCGAATCGGTGCGCCGCTGCCTGCGAGCGGAGCGCGGGGGCCGCGGAGGCGGGGGAGACGACGCCACGGGCGGGGGAGAGCAGGCCGACGGGCCCGCGCAGCGCCGGCCGGCCGAGCCCTGGTCCGCCCCGCAGGGATCACCCGGCCGCCGGCGCCGGACGCGCTCCGGCGTCCCGGCCGATGGAGCCCCACGCCGTGCGAGGGCGCAGGGCCGTGAGCCGGGCGCGAGGATCGGGCGTCCTCGCACTCCGGCGGGTGGTGAACGCCCGGGCGGCGTACGGCCGGCCCGAACGCGGTCGCACGTCTCGGGAGCACAGGCCACGGTCCGGAAGGAGACCTGCGCGGAAGGAGCCGGTGCGGGAGAGCGCGCGACTGAAGGGGGCGAAGAGCGAGCCTGAAGGGGGAGGCTGCCCGCGGCTCGCACCCTCGTCTGCCGGGCATCCCCGCCCCAGGCGTGACCCGGAGTACACCCGCTCCGTTCACCTGAGTGGCGGAACGCCCGGACCGGTCGGGACGCCGCACCGCAGCCGTCCGGCCGGACCTCACACGGCGCCGTTCCGCCAGAGGCGCACCGAGCAAAGAGGGAGCCCTCCCATGCACCAGCCGACCCCGCCCTACGCCGCTCCGGACACCTCTGCCGCCGGACGGAGGAGCGCGCTGCCGTCCCTTGCCGTCTCCTTGGCGCATGCCGGGAGCCGAGGCTCGGGGGAGGGACAGTCCCTCGGCCCGCCGACGGTCCGCCCCCAGCCGGGGGTGTCCCCCTCGTCGGCGTGGTCGGGTGCGGAGCCGGTGACTCCGCGGAGTGCGCCGTCCGCGACGCCACACAGATCCGGGGACCTGCCGCCCGCTCACAAGACCATGATCGGAGTAGCCCTGCCCGGCCTCGTGATCTCCACGGAACAGGGGCAGCTGACCGGTCTGGGGCTGGAGGGGTTCTACCGCGCGGGTCGACGCCTGCTCTCCCGGTGCCGCCTTCGCGTGGCCGGGCGTGAGCCTCTCCCGTCGCAGGCCCGGATGACAGGCGCCCACCGTGTCCGCTTCCTGGGGACGCTTCGGACGTCGTCCGCGCCGGGGCCGGACCCGGACGTCATGGTCGAGCGAACCCGGGACGCCGACGGTACGGAGCGGATCACGCTGCGCAGTTGGGCACCCCACCCACTGCGGCTGCCGGTCGAGGTGGCCCTCGGCACGGACTTGGCCGACCTGGGATCGATCGCCGCCGGCCGCGCGGGCCCCGCCCTGTCGGCCAGCGTCCACGATTCCGGGCTGCGGTGGTCCGGCGCCACGGGCAGCGCGTCGGTCACAGCCGTCCCGCCGCCCGTCGACGCACTGGCCTCCGCCGGACTGCTGCGGTGGGAGATCCTACTGCCTCCGGGCGGCAGCACGAGCCTCGAACTGCGCGTGCGACCGGACGGCGCGGGCCCGCTCCGGCCGGCGGGCCGCA
>NZ_RAIF01000032.1:87414-90650 GCF_003671715.1 Streptomyces sp. E2N166
CCGCTGGCCTCCGCGCACGCCACAGGCGACGACCCCGCGGTCCCCGCCCTCCTGCGGACCAGCATCGAGGACCTCAGAGCCCTGTTGCTGCGCGATCCCGCGCATCCCGCCGACGTCCATCTCGCGGCCGGCGTCCCCTGGCGCTGCGGTCCGGCCCCCGCCGAGGCTCTCGCCGCCGCGCGGATGACACTTCCTCTGGGCACCCGGCTCGCCGCCGGTACGCTGCGCGCTCTCGCCCGCACCCAACACCGCGGCCCCGGCCCGCGGTCCGGCATGATCCCCGGACCCAGACGTGACACCGGCCCGCACCTGCCGCCGGGCTGCACCGGCACCGAGGCGACCCTGCTCTTCCCCGTGCTCCTCGCGGAAGCCCGCCGCTGGGGGCTCTGTGAACACGAGACGCAGGAGCTGATGCCGGTGGCCGAACGGTGTCTGGCCTGGCTGCGCACCACCGTCGGGGACGGCACGTACGTACGGGATTCGCACCCGGGTGGCCCCGTCCGATGCGAGACCCAGGCGCACGCCCACCGCGCCGCCCTGCTCGGCGC
Source organism: Streptomyces sp. E2N166 (assembly GCF_003671715.1). GTDB lineage: Bacteria > Actinomycetota > Actinomycetes > Streptomycetales > Streptomycetaceae > Streptomyces > Streptomyces thinghirensis. The sequence goes on from NZ_RAIF01000032.1 coordinate 87,963, forward strand.
CGAACTGCTCGACGACTTCGGCAGACCGGGCGGTGACGGACTGCGGCAGTGGGCCCGGCGGCTGCGGACGTCGTTCCAGCGGGACTTCTGGGTCGACGACCGGGCAGGCGGACGGCCCGCGGCGGCACGAGCCCCGGACGGACGCCTCGTGCCGCACCTGAGCGCGGCAACGGCTCACCTCCTCGACACCGGGCTGCTCGGTGGGGGCGCCCCGGCTCCGGGCCTGCTGGACCCGGTGCAGACCGATCGACTCGCCCGGCTGCTGGGCAATCCGGGCATGGACTCGGGCTGGGGTCTGCGCGGACTGGCCGAGAAGGAAGCGGGATACAACCCCTTCGGGCATCGCGCCGGGGCGGTACGCGTCCAGGAGACGGCGATCGCGGTGGCGGGTCTGGCCGCTGCCGGTCACGAGAAGGAGGCGGGCTCGCTGCTGCGTGGCGTAGTGGCCGCGGCGGGCACCTTCGGCCACCGCCTGCCGGAGATGTACGCGGGCGAGCAACGCACCGACATGGGCGCGCCCCTCCCGCACCCGGCGGCCTGCCGTCCCGCCGCCACCGCGGCCGCCGCCGGGGTGCTGCTGCTGACCACGCTCGTGGGCATCCGCCCCGACGCCCCGGCCAAGACCGTCACCCTGCGTCCCGTGCGCGACGCCCCTCTGGGGGAGCTCGGTCTCACGGGGCTGCGGGTCGCCGGAGCGCCGTTCTCGGTCCGGGTCAGCCGGCTCGGTCTGGCCATGGTCGAAGAGGCCGCCGACGGGCTGCAACTAGGAGCCTGACCTGGCAGTACGTGGCTTCGCGCGACGTCCGGGGAATGGGCGCCGAGACGCAGGCCCCAGCGAAGTGGATCAGCCGGCGAAGCGGTGGCGAAGGGAGTGTTTATCGTCAGGCAGACGACTATGATCGCCGCATGCCCTACGACCCGTCAGCCTTTCCGCCCTTCGCCGTCACTGTGGACCTGGTCGTGCTGACCGTTCGCCGCCACTCCCTGTGCGCGCTGGCGGTGCGCAGGGGCGAGCCGCCGTTCCAGGGCCGTTGGGCCCTGCCCGGCGGTTTCGTACGGGCCGACGAGGACCTGGCGCAGGCGGCGGCGCGGGAGCTGGCCGAGGAGACGGGGCTGTGCGTCCACGACCCGGTCGAACCCACCCAGGACAACGGCGCCCACCTTGAGCAGCTCGCGACGTACGGCGACCCCGAGCGCGACCCTCGGATGCGTGTGGTCAGTGTCGCCCACCTCGCGCTCGCTCCCGATCTGCCCGCACCAAGGGCAGGCGGTGACGCCAGCAACGCGCGCTGGGCGCCGGTCGAGGAACTGCTGGAACAGGCTGGTTACGGCCATGACGGCGAGTCGGTGGCGCCGCTCGCCTTCGACCACGCCCAGATCCTGGCGGACGGGGTGGAGCGAGCCCGATCCAAGATCGAGTACTCGTCGCTGGCCACCGCGTTCTGTCCGCCCGAGTTCACCGTCGGGGAGCTGCGGCGCGTCTACGAGGCGGTGTGGAGCGTGGCGCTCGACCCGCGCAACTTCCACCGCAAGGTGACGGGCACGCCGGGCTTTCTCGTCCCCACCGGGGGTACGACCACCCGTCAGGGCGGCCGTCCCGCTCAGCTCTTCCGGGCCGGCGGCGCGACTCTCCTCAACCCCCCGATGCTGCGTCCCGAGGTGTGACGGCGAGCCCGGGCAGGACCCCGGAGCGAACGACGAACAAGGGATCGACGGGGCCGGTCACTCCGTGTCCGCCAGGCCGCGCGATGCCCGAAAAACCGGATATGGCACGCTATCTTGCTACGGGTGATCCAGGCCTTCGGACTGACCAGCAACCCCCGCAAGGAGCTTCCGCCCGCCGTCGACGACGTCTCCTTCGAGGCGCGCGCGGGCCACGTCACCGCACTGCTCGGAGCGGCGGGCGCCGGCAAGACGACGGCGCTCAGACTCATGCTCGAACTCCAGCACGGCCGTGGTCTCGCCTACTTCAGAGGCCGGCCCCTGCACCGCATCGCCCACCCCTCGCACGAGGTCGGAGTCCTGCTGGGAGATGTGCCGGGGCACCCGGCCCGGACGGTTCGCGGCCATCTCCGCATGCTGTGCGCGGCGGCCGGGCTTCCCGCCCGGCGGGCCGACGAAGTCCTGGAGTCGGCCGAACTCGCGGGCCTGCGCGGCGAACGCCTCGGCACCCTCTCCCGCGGTATGGACCGACGCCTCGGACTGGCCTGTGCTTTGCTTCCCGATCCGCACACCCTGGTGCTCGACGACCCCGCTGGAGCGCTGTCCGCCCATGAGGCCCGTCGCCTCCACGACACGCTGCGCGCCCATGCCGCCCAGGGCGGCACCGTCCTGTTCAGTACGGCGGATCCAAAGGAGGCCGCGCGTACCGCCGACCACGTCGTCACGCTCGAGAAGGGCAGAGTCGTCGCCGACCAGGAGGTGGCGGACTTCTCCCGTACACGTCTGCGCCCACGCGTCGCGGTCCGCAGCCCGCACGCAGCCCGGCTCGCCGCCCTGCTGACCAAAGAGGCACGCGCGGCCCGCCGTTCCGTCGAGGTCGTACGCGAAGGCGGCAACCGCCTGGCCGTGTACGGCAGTACGTGTGCCGACATCGGTGAGACCGCGTTCCGTCACGGGGTCCTCGTGCATCAACTGGCCGACGAAATCGGTGACATGGGCCCCGGGGCGGGCGCGGTGCCGACGGCC
>NZ_RAIF01000032.1:91033-125754 GCF_003671715.1 Streptomyces sp. E2N166
CCTCCGGACGAGCCGCTCGACAGCCCGCAGCCCGAGGGACCACAACCGTCCCCCACCGAGCCCGCAGGCGACCTATCCGGGGCCGAGTCCGCCCACACCCCACCCGCCCACACCCCTCCCTCCCTCACCGCCCCCCGGCGCACACCGCGCCCGTTCGCCGCCCTCACTCCCGCCGCAGCGGACACCCGGAAGGCGGCCTCCTCGCTGCCGCCACCCATCTCCGTCCGCTCCGCCCCCAGCCCTCTCAGTCCACTCCGCTACGAACTGCGCCGCGCGGTCGGCATCAGCACCGGGTTCGTCACCGGCGCCGTCGTACTCGTCGTGTCCGCCGTCACCGCTGTGGTCCTGGCGCGCGTCGGGCACACCCCGCAGCCACGTCTCCTGGCCGCGTGGCCGCGGGAACTGCCGCTGCCGCCCGCGGCGCTCGGGGCGGGGCTGCTCGGTGCGCTCGCCTTCGGTGACGAGTTCCGTCATCCCGCCCTGGCGGCGGACCGCGGTACGGTGCCCCGCCGGATGGGGCTGCTGACCGCCAAACTCCTCGTATCCGCGGCCACCGCGCTGGTGCTGGCCGCCCTGACGGTGGGCTGCGACGCCGAAGTGCTTCATCTGTTCTACGGACAGGAGCTCGCGAGGGTTCCCGTCGACTGGCCCGCGTTGACCGCCGGTTGGCTCGGACTCGTCGTCGGATGCGCCTGGTCCGGTGTGCTTGCCGCGGGCGTCTTCCGCTCCACGACGGCTGGGCTCGCCGCTGTGGTCGCCGTCCCCGTCCTCGTCGTACCGCTCGTACAAAGGGTCTGGGCGGGCCCGTCCGTGCGGACCGCCGCAGGTTTCCCGATGAGGGTGCGCGAGGTCCTTCTGACGCAGTGGCCGTTCGGTGGTGAGCGGTATCTGGCCGAGGTGCTGCGCGTGATCGTCCAACCCGTCGGCAGCGCACTGACGTTGTCGCTGACCGCTCTGCTCTGCGCATACCTGCTCATGACCCTGCGCAGCAGGGCCCGATGACCTCCGCCCCCCTTCCGGTCCGACCGTGTGCGCAACTCCCCGGGGAAAGCCCATTTCTTTCCGATAAGGCGTCAATTGCGACGGGGTGAGCGATCACCCTTTCGTGTGCTTTTCACCAAAGACCTCAAGGGAGTTGAGGACGGCGCCGACAAAGGATGCGTGACTACCCTTGCGCACGCCATGATGACCGCCGCCCGCTCCGCCGACTCCGGCCTCGCGAACTCGGGCGAATTCGACCGCTACCCCTACGCCGAGGCGCCCGCCGTCAACCGCGTCGGGGTGCCCGCCTGGGAAGGGGTGGAGCCCGAGCTCGGCCGCGTGGGCCGGCGCACCGCGGGCAGCCGCGGCCGCGGACTGCACGGACAACTCGTCCAGCAGCTCGGCCAGATGATCGTTTCGGGCGACCTGGGCGCGGACCGTCCGCTGGTGCCCGAGGAGATCGGCCAGCGTTTCGAGGTGTCCCGCACCGTCGTCCGTGAGTCCCTCCGCGTCCTGGAAGCCAAAGGGCTGGTCAGTGCCCGCCCGAACGTCGGCACGCGCGTGCGTCCCGTCAGTGACTGGAATCTCCTGGACCCGGACATCATCGAGTGGCGCGCCTTCGGACCGCAGCGCGACGACCAGCGCCGCGAGCTCAGCGAACTGCGCTGGACGATCGAGCCCCTCGCCGCGCGCCTCGCCGCCGGGCACGGGCGCGAGGACATCCAGCAGCGTCTGTCCGACATGGTCGGGATCATGGGCCACGCCATGGGCCAGGGTGACGCGCTGACCTTCTCGCGCGCCGACGCCGAGTTCCACGCGCTCCTCATCCAGATCGCGGGCAACCGCATGCTGGATCACCTCTCCGGGATCGTCTCCGCCGCCCTCCACGTCTCGGGCGGCCCGGTCACGGGCTGTGACCGGCCGAACGACGTCTCGCTGGCGCAGCACGGCAGGATCGTCGACGCGCTCGCCGCGGGGGACGGCGCGGCGGCCGAGACCGCCATGCGCCAGCTTCTGACCGTCCACCCCGAGGTGGAACGCGTGGTGCCCGCCCCGCGCGAGCACTGACCACGTTCCGCCCCAACGGCGCGGGCCGGGCACGCCAGACCCCTCCTATGGCAGTGATCGGCCGGTTCGCCGGCACCGGACCCCGCGGAATCCCTGTGATTCCGCGGGGTCCGACGGTGTGGTGAGAGGCTGAGCCTCCTGGTGCGGTCAGGTTGTCTCGTTGGTGACCGTGTTTATCCGTGTCTGACCAATTTTGAACGCTTACGGGGTGTGACTCGGGCCACGCGGATTGGGCGTAACGCTCGTGGGAACAACGCGATGACCTAAGAGGTGACAGCCGCGGAGGGAATACGGACGCCGTTCATGGCGCTGTGCATCTCCCCGGCACGCCCGCGCCGTCGGCCCACTCCCAAGCCGGCGGTCGGCTCCTGTCCATCATGGATGGGGCCGGAAGCCGTTTTCCAACGTTCCGAGAGGTTGTTCGTGTCGGCCAGCACATCCCGTACGCTCCCGCCGGAGATCGCCGAGTCCGTCTCTGTCATGGCGCTCATTGAGCGGGGAAAGGCTGAGGGGCAGATCGCCGGCGACGACGTGCGTCGGGCCTTCGAAGCTGACCAGATTCCGGCCACTCAGTGGAAGAACGTACTGCGCAGCCTCAACCAGATCCTCGAGGAAGAGGGTGTGACGCTGATGGTCAGTGCCGCAGAGCCCAAGCGCACCCGTAAGAGCGTCGCAGCGAAGAGTCCCGCCAAGCGCACCGCCACCAAGGCGGTCGCGGCGAAGGCGGTGACCAGCAGGAAGGCCACCGCCCCCGCCTCCCCGGAGGCGCCCGCCCCCGACCCCGCCGTCGAGGAAGAGGCGCCCGCCAAGAAGGCGGCGGCCAAGAAGACGACCGCCAAGAAGGCGGCGGCGAAGAAGACGGCCGTCAAGAAGACGGCTGCCAAGAAGACCACCGCCAAGAAGGAAGACGGCGAGCTTCTCGAGGACGAGGCGGTCGAGGAGCCGAAGGTCGCGACGGAGGAGCCCGAGGGCACCGAGAACGCGGGCTTCGTGCTGTCCGACGACGACGAGGACGACGCTCCGGCCCAGCAGGTCGCCGCGGCCGGCGCCACCGCCGACCCGGTCAAGGACTACCTCAAGCAGATCGGCAAGGTCCCCCTGCTCAACGCCGAGCAGGAGGTCGAGCTCGCCAAGCGCATCGAGGCGGGTCTGTTCGCCGAGGACAAGCTGGCGAACTCGGACAAGCTCGCGCCCAAGCTCAAGCGTGAGCTGGAGATCATCGCCGAGGACGGCCGCCGCGCCAAGAACCACCTTCTGGAGGCCAACCTCCGCCTGGTGGTCTCCCTGGCCAAGCGCTACACCGGTCGCGGCATGCTCTTCCTGGACCTCATCCAGGAGGGCAACCTCGGCCTGATCCGCGCGGTGGAGAAGTTCGACTACACCAAGGGCTACAAGTTCTCCACGTACGCCACCTGGTGGATCCGTCAGGCGATCACCCGCGCGATGGCCGACCAGGCCCGCACCATCCGTATCCCGGTGCACATGGTCGAGGTCATCAACAAGCTCGCGCGCGTGCAGCGCCAGATGCTCCAGGACCTGGGCCGCGAGCCCACCCCGGAGGAGCTGGCCAAGGAACTCGACATGACCCCGGAGAAGGTCATCGAGGTCCAGAAGTACGGTCGCGAGCCCATCTCGCTGCACACCCCGCTGGGCGAGGACGGCGACAGCGAGTTCGGTGACCTCATCGAGGACTCCGAAGCGGTCGTCCCGGCCGACGCGGTCAGCTTCACGCTCCTGCAGGAGCAGCTGCACTCCGTCCTCGACACCCTCTCCGAGCGCGAGGCGGGCGTCGTCTCCATGCGTTTCGGTCTCACCGACGGTCAGCCGAAGACCCTCGACGAGATCGGCAAGGTGTACGGCGTCACGCGTGAGCGCATCCGCCAGATCGAGTCGAAGACCATGTCGAAGCTGCGTCACCCGTCGCGCTCCCAGGTGCTGCGCGACTACCTCGACTAGGTCGCGTTCGTACGAGCTGTCGTACGAGCTGCCGTTCCAGCCGTTGTAGAAGCGTCAGGCCCGGTTCCACCAGGTGGGGAACCGGGCCTTCGCGTTGACCAGCGGGTGCGCGGTACGGCGGGCTGGATCACTCTGGGTGTTCCATCATCATCTCGGAGTGAGGAGCCTGCATGCGTCGCCTCTTTGCCCGGGCACTGGCCCGGCCGCTGGTCCTGGCGGCCGCGGCGACCGCGATACCGCTGGTGTCCGTTGCCCCCGCGTCCGCCGACAGCATCGTCGTCGGAGGCTTTCCGGTCGAAGTGTCCGACAGCCCGTGGACCGTTGCCCTGTCCAGTCGTGACCGGTTCGGAGGTACACGGGCGGGACAGTTCTGCGGGGGAGTGGCCGTCGGCCGCACCACCGTGCTCACGGCGGCACACTGCCTGGGCGAGGAGGTTCTCGGGTCGCCGCCCGAGCAGGTGCGCGACCTGCGGGTCATCGCCGGCCGTACCGACCTGCTCTCGGACCGGGGCCAGGAGATTCCCGTCCGCGACGTCTGGGTGAACCCGGCGCACGACGACGTCAGCAACGCCGGTGACTTCGCGGTGCTCACGCTTTCCGGAGCCCTTCCCGCCGGCTCGGTCATAGGCATGGCGGCGGAGGGTGACCCCGCGTACGGGCCCGAGACGGGAGCGCTCGTCTACGGATGGGGCGACACCTCGGGCGCCGGGGACTATGCGAACGGCCTGCGGGCGGCCCGTGTGCGCGTGCTCCCCGACGCGCTCTGTGAGCGGGCGTACCCGGGAAGCGACGACGGGCGGTATCTAGCCGACGGCATGCTCTGCGCCGGAGAGAACACAGGTGGCCGCGATGCCTGTCAGGGGGACAGCGGGGGGCCGCTGGTCGCCCAGGGCAGGCTCATCGGGCTCGTGTCCTGGGGGAGCGGGTGCGGGCGTCCGGGCAGTCCCGGGGTCTACACGCGCGTCTCCGCCGTTCTGCGGACGCTGGGATGGGACTCCGCCTCGCGGCAGCGCGAGGGCGTCTGACGGCTCCTGAGAGCCTTGCCGAGTACAAGCACGGGCGGGCCCCGGGCACGAGCACGGGCGGGCCCCGGGCACGAGCACGGGCGGCCGCCTCCGGTTTCCGGGGGCGGCCGCCCGTTCGGCCTGTGCCGGGCTGGCTCGTCGTCGGGCGCGTCGCGTCAGCGCTCTTCCTCCTGGGAAGATTCCGGAACGGCCGTCAGCCGCTCCGTCTCGTCCTGTATCTCAGCGGCGATCTTCTTGAGTTCCGGCTCGAACTTGCGCCCATGGTGAGCGCAGAAGAGCAGTTCTCCGCCGCTCAGCAGGACGACGCGCAGGTATGCCTGGGCGCCGCAGCGGTCGCAGCGATCGGCGGCCGTCAGCGGGCTTGCGGAAGTCAGAACAGTAGTCACGTCGCCTCTTCTCTAGCTCGACGAGCTGTCGTACCAGGGTCAACATCCAACCAGCCCCAAAACGTTCCCGCTCGTGGCTTTTCCTCGAAAAAACTTTCCGAGGGGCAGGCTGTTGCCGGTTGGCGGCGAATGTGCCGTATTGCGTGTCTCTGTGTCGTACGGGTTCGCGCAGTCGGTCAGTGTCAGTCCCGCCGGCTGGGTTGCCGGTTTGTTCATGAGGACGTGCCCGGAGCCTAAATGGTTCATGCCTCGAAGGGAACGTGATGTGTACTTCACCCCATCGAGGGATCGAACAAGCATACGACGCTGGACTAGGGTGTGTCCTCGACGAGGGTGGCGTTACAACGGCTCTACCAGGCATCGGTACCCTCTGACCGGTGAACCGAGCCGCGCCCTTACCCAGCGGGGCCCCATCTGAAATTCAGCGAGGAGCGAACCGCGTGACCGCCGAGACATCCGTGCCGTCCACTGCGCTGCTGGCAGGAGCAGACCGGGACGGGTCCAACTACACCGCGCGGCACCTGCTCGTCCTCGAGGGGCTCGAGGCCGTACGCAAGCGTCCGGGCATGTACATCGGATCGACCGACAGCCGTGGCCTGATGCACTGCCTGTGGGAGATCATCGACAACTCCGTCGACGAGGCCCTCGGCGGCTACTGCGACCACATCGAGGTGATCCTCCACGACGACGCGTCGGTGGAGGTCCGGGACAACGGCCGGGGCATCCCGGTCGACGTCGAGCCCAAGACCGGCCTGTCCGGCGTCGAGGTCGTCATGACCAAGCTGCACGCCGGCGGCAAGTTCGGCGGCGGCTCGTACGCGGCCTCCGGCGGTCTGCACGGCGTCGGCGCCTCCGTGGTGAACGCCCTGTCCGCCCGGCTGGACATCGAGGTGGACCGCAGCGGGCACACGAACGCCATCAGCTTCCGGCGTGGCGTTCCCGGCGCGTTCACCGGGACGGGCCCGGACGCCAAGTTCGAGGCCGGGAGCGGGCTGCGCAAGGGCAAGAAGATCCCCAAGAGCCGCACCGGCACGCGCGTGCGGTACTGGGCCGACCGGCAGATCTTCCTCAAGGACGCCAAGCTCTCCCTGGACAACCTGCACCAGCGGGCCCGCCAGACCGCGTTCCTGGTGCCCGGGCTGACCATCGTCGTCCGCGACGAGTTCGGCCTCGGCGACGGCGGCAGCAAGGGTGAGGAGTCCTTCCGCTTCGACGGCGGCATCAGCGAGTTCTGCGAGTTCCTGGCCAGTGACAGGCCCGTCTGCGACGTCCTCCGCTTCAGCGGGAACGGCAGCTTCAAGGAGACGGTCCCCGTGCTCGACGAGCACGGCCAGATGACGCCCACCGAGGTCACCCGCGACCTCGGCGTCGACGTCGCGATGCGCTGGGGCACCGGTTACGAGACCACCCTCAAGTCCTTCGTCAACATCATCGCCACGCCCAAGGGCGGCACCCACGTCGCGGGCTTCGAACAAGCGGTGGCGAAGACGATGAACGAGGTGCTGCGGACCAAGAAGATGCTGCGCGTCGCCGAGGACGACATCGTCAAGGACGACGCCCTGGAGGGCCTCACGGCGGTCGTGACGGTCCGCCTGGCCGAGCCGCAGTTCGAGGGCCAGACCAAGGAGGTCCTCGGTACCTCGGCCGCCCGCCGCATCGTGAACAACGTCATCACCAAGGAACTCAAGGCGTTCCTGACCTCCACCAAGCGCGACGCCGCCCAGCAGGCCCGGGTGGTCATGGAGAAGGCCGTCGCCGCGGCCCGTACCCGCATCGCCGCCCGTCAGCACAAGGATGCCCAGCGCCGCAAGACGGCTCTGGAGTCCTCCTCGCTGCCCGCGAAGCTCGCCGACTGCCGCAGCGACGACGTGGACCGCAGCGAGCTGTTCATCGTGGAGGGCGACTCCGCACTGGGCACGGCGAAGCTCGCCCGGAACTCCGAGTTCCAGGCGCTGCTGCCGATCCGCGGCAAGATCCTCAACGTCCAGAAGTCGTCCGTGACCGACATGCTGAAGAACGCCGAGTGCGGCGCGATCATCCAGGTCATAGGAGCCGGATCGGGCCGCACCTTCGACATCGACGCGGCCCGCTACGGCAAGATCATCATGATGACCGACGCCGATGTGGACGGCTCCCACATCCGTACCCTGCTGCTGACCCTGTTCCACCGCTACATGCGGCCCATGGTGGAGGCGGGCCGGGTCTTCGCCGCGGTGCCGCCGCTGCACCGCATCGAGCTCGTCCAGCCCAAGAAGGGCCAGGACAAGTACGTCTACACGTACTCGGACCGCGAGCTGCGCGACACGCTCATGGAGTTCCAGAGCAAGAACATCCGGTACAAGGACTCCATCCAGCGCTACAAGGGTCTGGGTGAGATGGACGCCGACCAGCTGGCGGAGACGACCATGGACCCTCGGCGCCGCACCCTGCGCCGCATCAACCTCACCGATCTGGACTCCGCCGAGCAGGTCTTCGACCTGCTGATGGGCAATGACGTCGCTCCCCGCAAGGAGTTCATCTCCAGTTCGGCGGCGACGCTCGACCGATCGCGCATCGACGCGTGACGGTTGGTAACCATACGTAACGGTCGAGTCGGGCCCGGGGTCGTCGACCCCGGGCCCGGCGAGGCTCGAGGTCCGAACTCGGACGCTGCTTTACGCGTACGTGAAGGGGCTTGTGCCGCCACCCCGGGACACAGTCACCTGATGGGGTGAAGTGCGATGGGAAGAAGAGTCGGGGATCTTCCCGTTCTGTCCATCCTTGGGCATGCAGCCAAGCAATGATCGCCTCAGCGGTGCGTGGGGTGGTCCCGAAAGCGCGGTCGACCACCGCGACGCCCCGGTCGGCGCCTCAGCCGACGCGTCTCCGAGTCCGGGATACGACGACCCGTGGTACGACGCCCTCGCCTCCGGCTGGGGTGAGTCGGCCGGTACGGGGGTACCGGAGCCCGCGCCGCCCTCGATGCGCCGGGAACCTGCGGGAGGGTCGCCCCGGGGCGCGGCCGACGTGTACCTGGAGGTCCAGCGCAGTGCGGCCTTCCAGGAGGTCCGCAGCCGGTACCGGAGGTTCGTGGTGCCGGCGGTGGCCGCCTTCTTCGTCTGGTACGTCGCCTATGTGGTGGCCGCCACGACGGCGCCCACGCTGATGGCCCGGCCGGTGGCCGGGGCGGTGAACGTGGCGATGGTCGCCGGGCTCGGGCAGTTCCTCACCACGTTCCTTCTCACCTGGGCGTACGCCCGGCACGCCCGGCTGCGCAGGGACCGGGCCGCGCTCGAACTGCGCTGGGAGACCCAGGAACTGACGCGCGGAGTGCGAGGCGGTGGGTCGTGACGGGCGATCACCAGACGCTGGCGCTGCTGCTGTTCAGCACATTCGTCGCCGTCACCCTGGCGATCACCACATGGGTGAGCCGCAAGAGGCAGGGCTCGGCGGAGGAGTTCTACGCGGGCGGCCGTCTGTTCTCCCCGATGGAGAATGGTTTCGCCATCGCCGGCGACTACATGTCGGCCGCTTCCTTCCTCGGCATCTCCGGGCTCATCGCGCTCTACGGCTACGACGGCATGCTGTACTCGGTGGGCTTTCTGGTCGCCTGGCTCGTCGTGCTGTTCCTCGTCGCCGAACTGGTGCGCAACTGCGGGCGCTTCACCCTCGCCGACGTCGTGGCGGCACGGATGCGGGAGCGACCGGTACGGATCGCGGCGGGAACCTCCTCGGTCACCGTGTCCGTGATGTACCTGGTGGCGCAGATGGTGGGCGCGGGCAGTCTGGTCGCGCTGCTGCTCGGCGGGACGACCGAGGCAGCGCGGACCTGGACGGTCATCGGCGTCGGCGCCCTCATGGTGATCTACGTGTCGCTGGGAGGGATGCGGGCCACCACCTGGATCCAGATCGTGAAGGCCGTGCTGCTGCTCGGCGGCACCGTGACGCTGACCGCGCTCGTCCTGGTGCGCTTCCACGGCGACTTCGACCGGCTGCTGCGCACGGCGGCCGAACGCAGCGGTCACGGCGAGGCGTTCCTGGCGCCCGGGCTGGCGTACGGCGGGGACTGGACCTCGCGCTTCGACTTCATCAGTTTGGGGCTCGCTCTGGTGCTGGGCACGGCCGGGCTGCCGCACATCCTGTCCCGCTTCTACACCGTGCCCACCGCCCGGGCGGCAAGGCGGTCGGTCGTCTGGTCGATCGGCCTCATCGGCGGCTTCTACCTGATGACGATCGTGCTCGGCTTCGGCGCCGCCGCCCTGGTCGGACCCGGTGCCGTACGAGCGTCGAACGCCGCCGGGAACACGGCGGTCCCGTTGCTCGCCCTCGACCTTGGCGGCGGCGCGGGGTCCACCGGGGGAACGGTTCTGTTCGCGGTGGTCGCCGCCGTCGCGTTCGCCACCATCCTCGCCGTGGTCGCCGGTATCACCCTGGCCTCCTCGGCGTCCGTGGCCCACGACCTGTACGCGTCCCTGCGGCGCCGCGACGCGAAGCCGCGCAGTGAGGTCGCCGTGGCGCGTATCGCCGCCGTCGGTATCGGCGCCGTGGCTATCGCTCTCGGCCTGCTGGCCCGCGACCTCAACGTCGCGTTCCTGGTGGGCCTCGCCTTCGCCGTCGCCGCGTCCGCCAATCTGCCGGTGCTGCTCTACTCGCTGTTCTGGCGCGGTTTCACCACACGCGGTGCCGTCTGGGCCGTGTACGGCGGCCTCGTCCCCTCCGTGGTGCTCGTGCTGCTGTCGCCGGTGGTGTCGGGCAGCCCGCAGGCGCTGTTCCCGGGCGTCGACTTCCAGTACTTCCCCCTGCAGAACCCCGGCCTGGTGTCGATCCCGCTGGGCTTCGTCGCGGGCTGGCTCGGCACGGTCACCTCGCGGGAGGTCCCGGACGAGGCCAAGCACGCCGAGACGGAGGTGCGGTCGCTGACCGGGGCGGGGGCCGTGTAGGAGGCGGCGGCGCGGTCGGCCCGACGCCGCTCAGGGGCGGGTCGCCCACTCGTAGCGGTGCTCCGGACGGCCGGCGTCGCCGTACTTGAGGGTCAGCCTGGCCCGTCCCGTGCGTTCCAGGAGCTTGAGATAGCGCTGAGCGGTCTGGCGGCTCACCCCGGTCCGTTCGGCGATCTCCTGGGCAGAGAGCGCGCCGTCGGCCTTCATCAGGCACTGGCGCACGAGCTCGGCGGTGGTGGGGGAGTGCCCCTTGGGCAGCCCCGGTTCCGACGGTGCCGACAGGGCGCCGAAGATGCGGTCGACCTCGGCCTGCTCCGCCTCGCCACCGCCGTCGAGAGTGCGCCGCAGCTCCGCGTACGCCTCCAACTTGGCGCGCAGCCCCGCGAACGCGAACGGCTTGACCAGGTACTGCAGGGCCCCCTGGCGCATCGCCGCCTGGACGGTCGACACATCCCGCGCCGCCGTCACCATGATCACGTCGGTCTGATTGCCGCGCCGCCGCATCTCCTGGACGACCTCCAGGCCGGTCCGGTCGGGCAGGTAGTGGTCCAGCAGGATCAGGTCCAGGCGGGGCAGCGCCTCCACCCTGCGCAGCGCCTCCAGCGCGTTGTGCGCCTCGCCGGCGACGTGGAAGCCCGGGACCTTCTCGACGTAGGCGGCGTTGACCCGCGCGACCCGCGTGTCGTCGTCCACCACCAGGACCTCGATCATCGGGACTCCTCCTCGGCAGCGGTGTTCACGGGGGCGGTGAGGGTGGGGGCAGGGGTGGTAAGGGCGGGGTCCGGGTCCGGTTCGGTCAGTGCATCGGGCAGGACGACGACGAACTCCGCGCCCCCGCCGTGCGCCTCACGGACGGCGGCGCTGCCGCCCTGCCGCTCGGCCAGCCTGCGTACCAGCGACAGCCCGATGCCGCGCTGGCGGTGAGCCGGCGGCTCCTTGGTCGACCAGCCCGCCGTGAACACCAGCTCACGGTGTTCCTCGGGAATCCCGGGCCCCGTGTCACGCACTCGGAGCGTGGCGGCACGTCCCCGCGCGCGCAATTCGACCTCTACGCGCGCGTGCGGCTCCCCCGCGACGGCGTCGAGTGCGTTGTCGACCAGGTTGCCGACGACCGTGACGAGCCCTCCTGGGTCGACCAGACGGTCGGGCAGTCGCGTCCGGTCGGACACCCACAGCACGACTCCGCGTTCGGCCGCGACGGTCGCCTTGCCGACCAGCAGGGCGGCGAGGAGGGGGTCCTGGATCCGCTCGGTGATCTGCTCCGCGGTGACCCGGTGGTCGCCGACCACCTCGCCGACGAACTCCACGGCGTCGTCGTACATCTCCAGTTCGAGCAGCCCCAGCAGGGTGTGCATGCGGTTGGCGTGCTCGTGGTCCTGCGCGCGCAGGGCGTCGATCAGGCCGCGCGTCGAGTCGAGCTCCCGGCCGAGCTGCTCCAGCTCGGTTCGGTCGCGCAGGGTGGCGACGGCGCCGCCGTCGTCGGTGGGCATCCGGTTGGCGACCAGGACCCGCTGGCCGCGTACGGTCAGCAGGTCGGTGCCGGTCACCCGGCCGGCCAGGACGTCGGCCGTACGCCCCGCGCCGAGCGCCTCGTCGGGGGAGCAGCCGACGGCCTCGCCACCGATGCCCAGCAGGCGTTGCGCCTCGTCGTTGACCAGTCGCACCCTGCCGCCGCGATCCAGGGCGACGACACCCTCCCGGATGCCGTGCAGCATGGCCTCGCGCTCCGCCAGCAGCCCCGCGATGTCCGAGAAGGCCAGGTCACGGGTCTGCCGCTGGACCCGGCGCGAGATGAGCCAGGCTGCCAGCGCGCCCACGGCCAGCGCGCCGCCGGCGTACGCGAACAGCCCCGGGATGGCGTGGATCAGCCGGGCCCGGACGCTGTCGTACGCGATGCCGACCGAGACCGCGCCGACGATGTCGCCGTCGCCGTCACGCAGCGGCACCTTGCCGCGCGCGGACCGTCCCAGGGTGCCGTCGTCGATCTCCATGATCTCGCGGCCCGCCAGGGCCTGTCCGGGGTCGGTGGAGACGACGTCGCCGATCCGGTCCGGATCGGTGTGCGACCATCGCACGCCCCGCCGGTCCATCACGACGACGTACTCCGCTCTGGTGGCCTTCCGGATCCGCTCCGTTTCCCGCTGCACCGGGCCGTCCGGCGCCGGACGGGTGGTCCGCAGGTCCCGTACGACCTGGGGCTGCTGCGCTGTGGTCTGCGCGATCGCGAGCGCTCGGCGCATCGCCTGGTCGTCCAGCTGGTCACCGAGCGGCGCCAGGAACAGCCCGGTCGCGAGTACGGCGACTCCCGCGGCGATCGCCAGCTGCATCAGCAGCACCTGCGAGAACACCCGCCGCGGCAGGCCGAGGCGCAGGCGGCGTACGGGGGGAGTGGGGCTCATACCCATGACGGTACGTGGGAGGTGGCGGCATGCCGTACGGGGTGTGGCGCGGATCTCCCGGGCGCTCGTAGCGAGCGACTCGGCCGGGCCTCCCGCGCGTGTGCCGTTCATCCAGGAGGCTCGCACTGCTCGCCCGGGCGCTTCCGCCGCTCTCCCGGCTCGCACGCCGTTTCCCGAGTCGTCGCCACCGCGGGGCCGGTCCCGCGCCCACCCCCGCGGGGCCGGAACGTCAGCTGGCGAGCGCTGCCGTCACCGACAGTTCGCGCACCGCCGTGACCTCCATGCGCGCCGGCGAACCCAGCACCGAGGCCCCGCAGCTCTCCGGACGCGGGGGCGCCGACGCGCCCTGCGTGACGGTGACCCGCCAGTGCCGGCCGTCGGCGTGGGCCAGGGTCACCTCCCAGCGCGGTGCGGCACCGTCCGTCCGTACGACGTTCAGCGCCTGGGCCGCGTCCTCGTCCACGGCGGCGCGCACGGCCAGCTCGGCTGCCTGGCCGGGGCGCTCCCACGCGGAGCTCCCGCGGCAGCCCTCGACGACGATCCTCCCCCGCGCCGCACCGTGCAGGATCTTCGTGACGGTGTGGGCCTGGACCCGGGCGTAGGCGTATCCGTGGGGCAGCACGAGCACCGCCGGCGAGAAGCGGTGGCCACCCAGATGGGTGACCTCCCACACGCCCTCGGCCCCGGACGCCGCGAGCTCGGCCGCCAACGGCCTGCCGAGGAGAGCGCAGCACCGGTCGCGCTTGCCGTTGGTGCAGACGAGAGCGAGTGGGGCGCCCGGGTGGGGGGCGCCTTCGAGGGCCGAGTCGAAGGCACGGCGATCGCCCCTGCCGAGGGCGGCGAAATCGAGGGCGAGCAGCCGACGGGGGTCGGTGAGCGTTGTGGTGTGCAGCCACACGTTTCCCGGGACCGTGTGGGCCGCGTACACCCGTCGCTCGGCGGGGGCGCTCCGGTCCGCGTCCGCGTGGCGCCCGGGCCTGCGGATGAGCGCGATGCGCACGCCCGTACCCTTCACCGCCGCCTCCAGGGCGCGCCCGAGGGCGGGGTCCAGGTGGCTCGAAGTGAGCGCCTTGGCGCCCCACGGGCCGGGTTGTTCGAGCAGCAACCAGGTCCTCGCGACGGGTGCGGTGCCCGAAACGGGCTCGTCGAGGTTCCGGGAGACGGTTGAGCACGTACTCACAGAGGTGAGCCTAACCTGACTTGTGCCGCGGTGGCTTCCAGCCGCGCCTGAACGCTACTCCGGCAGTGGCTGGGGCGGCCTCGGACCCGAGTAGAGCCCACTCGGCCGCATACGCAGGGGGCGCTCCCCGTACTCCTCCAGCGCATGTGCGATCCAGCCCGCCGTCCGGGCCACGGCGAAGATCGTCTCGGCTGCGGTGGGGGGCATGCCGCAGGACGCGGTGAGCACCGCGAGCGCCAGGTCGACGTTGGCGTTCAGCGGGGTGTGGCGGGCCGCGGTGGCCTGGATGTCACGGGCCGCCGCGAGCGCGGGCGCCGCCCGGGGGATCTCGTCCAGGAGCGCGAAGAGGGCACGCGCGCGTGGGTCCTCGCCGGGGTAGAGCCGGTGGCCGAGTCCCGGGATGCGGCGCCCGGCCCGCAGTTCCTCCGCCACCACCGGCGCCGCGCTGCCCTGGTCGAGCACCTCCAGCAGCAGCCGGTGGGCGAGGCCGCCGGCCGCGCCGTGCAACGGGCCCTCGATCACGCCGAGCCCGGCGGACACGGCGGCGTAGGCGTGCGCCCGGGCCGACGCGGCGACGCGCACGGCGAGCGTGGAGGCTGCCAGGTCGTGGTCGACGAGCAGGGAGAGCGCCGTGTCGAGGGCGTGCAGGGCCGCCTCGTCGGCGGGCCGGCCGCTGAGCCGCGCCCACAGGCGGTGGGCGAGGGGGCCCTGATCGTGCCCGGTGTGCAGTACTGGCGGCAGCGCGGCGACGAGGGTGGGGATGAGGATGCGCGCGGTGCCCAGCACGGCGTCCTCGGAGAGGTCGAAGCGGAGCGGGTCCGCGGTCGCCGCGGCGATGGCCGCGACGCGCAACCGGTCGGCGGGACCGGCGTGCTCGGACAGGGCGTCGACGGCCCGGCGGGCGACGGCCACGGAGTCCTCGGGCGCGGCGAAGGAGATGCCGGGGCGCAACCGTCCGGTCCAGAGCCACTCGGCCACCTCTTCGTAGCTGTGGCGCGCGGCGAGTTCCACCGCGTCGACGCCCCGGTAGTAGAACCGGTCGCTCTCGATGAGCGTGATGCGGGTGCGCACGGCCAACTCCTGGCCGGAGGCCGCGGGGGCGCCGCTGTCGCGCCGGTTGCGCCGGGCGAGCGCCCGCACCTCCTTCGCGTCGAACGTGCTGCCCCGGCCGCCCGGCGTGCGCCTGCTGCCGAGCTGGCCGCGGCTGACGTACGCGTAGACGGTCTCGGGTTTCACCCCGAGCAGTTCGGCCGCCTCCTTGGTGGTCAGGCGCCGTTCACCGGCGGCGGGGTGTTCGGGCTCTTGATCGCGCATGGGGGTCACCGTATCGATCGTGACGGTCGCCTTGGTCCGTGCATTGATTCAATCAATATTGACAGAAGTTGAGTCAACTATAGACAGTACAACCAAGACCAGGGAGGTAACCATGTCCGTCAACAGAACCGAAGCCGCCCCAACGCTCGTCGACGTGCCGCGAGGGCTCGCCGGTGTCGTGGTGGCCGACACCGAGGTCGGTGACGTGCGGGGGCTCGAGGGCTTCTACCACTACCGCCAGTACTCGGCCGTCGAGCTCGCCCAGAGCCGAGCCTTCGAGGACGTCTGGCACCTCCTGGTCCACGGGGAACTCCCGGACGCCGGGCGCGGTGCCGCCTTCGCCGCCGAGACCGCGGCCCTGCGCCGGCTCCCCGACGCGGTACGCACGGCACTGCCCGCCGTCGCCGCGGCCGGTGGACGTTCCGGTCCGCTCACCGGGATGCGCACGGCCCTGTCGCTGCTGGGTGCGGCCCGAGGCTTCAAGCCCGTGTACGACCTGTCGGCCGACGAGCGCCGCCAGGACACCCTCGTGGCCGCCGCGGCCGTACCGACGCTGCTCACCGCGCTGCACCGGTTGGGGCGGGGACTCGAACCGGTGGAGCCTCGCGAGGATCTGTCGTACGCCGCCAACTACCTCTACATGCTGACCGGCACGGACCCGGACGAGCGGCGGACGCGAGCGATCGAGCAGTACCTGATCTCCACCGTTGATCACGGCTTCAACGCGTCAACCTTCACCGCGCGGGTCATCGCCTCGACGGGTGCGGACGTTGCCGCCTGCCTCGCCGGGGCGGTGTCGGCGTTGTCCGGCCCGCTGCACGGCGGGGCGCCCAGCCGGGCCCTGGACACCCTGGACGCGATCGGCACTCCTGACCGCGTCGACGCCTGGATCCGTGAGCGGGTGCTCGCCGGTGACCGCATCATGGGGTTCGGCCACGCGGTCTACCGCACGGAGGACCCGCGCTCCCGGATGCTCCGAGAGGTGGCGCAGCGGTTCGGCGGTCCGCGCGTGGCGTTCGCCGTCGAGGTGGAGCGGCAGGTCGAGGCGATCCTCGCGGAGCTGAAGCCGGGTCGCGAGCTCCACACCAACGTCGAGTTCTACGCGGGCGTGGTCATGGAGTTGTGCGGTCTGCCGCGCGAGATGTTCACGCCGACGTTCGCGGCGGCGCGAGTGGTGGGCTGGAGCGCGAACGTCCTGGAGCAGGCGCGCGATTCGAAGATCATCCGGCCGGCGGCGCGGTATGTGGGGCCGGGGGCGCCGGTCGGGGTGCCTGCGGCGGGCTGAGGAATGCGTGCGGCCTGGTGCCGTTCTGGCGCCAGGCCTCATCGGTGGGGCCGTCGAGCGGGACGGGGTGCCGAGGGCTCGACGGACGGCTGGTCCGGCGCGGTGGACGGTTGCGTGCGGCCGGGAGGGCGTGACGGGACACGGGTCGGGGTGGACACGTGTCCGCGGGAGATCAGGCGTCGGGGATGTCCGCCTTGGCGCGGATCAGGGTCTCCCTGCTGATGACCACGATGCGTTCATAGCCCGCACGGGAGGCATCGGCGGGGAGTTCGCGCTCCAGGGTCTCGGTGGCCTCGGTGCCGATGACGGCGAAATTGCCGTCGCTCAGCTCGAAGAGGTCCGGACAGCTGGCTCCCGAGGTACTGCCGCGCGAGCTTGGAGGCACACCGATGCGGCGCACGATTTTCAAGGGGTACCGGTCCTTACAGGTTGGGCACTGTGCTGGGGAGCACGTTACTGGGATCGGTGGGGCCGGTGTGACTGCATGGCCGAAAGACACCCATGAGAAGCATTTCTCTCCTGAGATTGACTCGCGCCCCGGAGCATCAGACGGACGGGGGCGTGCCCACCACCCACCAGTCGTCCGTGTCGGCCTCGTCCAGATCCTTGATGAGCCCGTCCACCATGCCGCCCACGCGTGACTCGGTGGATGTCGCCTTGAGGGACGCCCGCTGCTCCTTCGATGCCTCCCAGTACTCCCGCATCAGTGGGGTCTGGAACAGCTCGCGCAAGCGCCCGAACAACTCCTCCTGATCCAGGAGGCCCGCTTCGTAGAGGTGGTAGAGGTTGACGTACCACGCGTTCGCGTAGAAGAACTGGCGTCGCTTCTGCGCCGGGATGTCCTTGTCGTACGTGTCGATGACCTCGGCCAGAGAGGGGTCGTCGATCGCCCTGGCCAGCAACTCCCAGTGCATGCGCTGCTGATGCCGCAGCGACTTGCGCCGGATCGCCAGCTCCTCCAGCTCCAGCTGTCGCTCGTGCAGACGGGCCTTCTCCAGCCCTCGCCGGCGCGCGGCCAGCGTCACCCCCGTGGCGAGCAGCATGCCGGCCGCGGCGGAGCCGAACCTCCCCGTGATGTCTTTCCGTGTGACCATGTCAACCCCCGAATCAGGCGACCGCCCGCCGGTCGTCGAGTGCGGGTCGGCTGACGGGGACCGGCGAGCGATGTGGTGGCGCTGCCGCCTCCAGAGTGCCGAGCGGCGCTGACCGGCGGGGAGGCGGAGAGGCGGCGCACGGAGGGAAGCGAGGGTCGCACGGTCCGGCGCCATGCAAAACGTCTGCCCAGCAAGTGCTGCTAACAATCGTTCACTCGGCGGGCACTCCGCCGGCTCGTATCCTGAGCAGGCAGTTCCGTACGTGGGTGTACGCCCCGCCGCAGGCCGGCGTACGCGTAGGTGAGAGAGAGGTCGCACGGTGGGGCATCGCCCGACTCGGCAGCAGATCCCGGTCGTCGTACTCGCCGGATTCCTCGGCTCCGGAAAGACCACACTTCTCAACCACCTCCTCCACCGCAGCGGAGGCAGTCGCATCGGTGCCATCGTCAACGACTTCGGCTCGATCGAGATCGACGCGATGGCCGTGGCCGGCGCACTCGGCGACTCCACCGTCTCGCTCGGCAACGGGTGCCTGTGCTGTGCCGTCGACGTGAGTGAACTGGACGGGTACCTGGAGCGGCTCGCCCGCCCCGAGGCCGGCATCGACGTCATCGTCATCGAAGCCAGCGGCCTCGCGGAGCCGCAGGAACTGGTGCGGATGCTGCTGGCCAGCGAACAGCACGAGGTCGTCTACGGCGGACTCGTCGAGGTCGTCGACGCCGCCGAGTTCGACGCCACGCGCGACAGGCACCCCGAGATCGACCGGCATCTGGCGCTCGCCGACCTGATCGTGGTCAACAAGACCGACCGGGCTCCGAACGCCGAGCGCGTGCTCGCCCTCGTCCACTCGCTCGCGGACGGCGCCGCCGTGGCGCCCGCGACCTACGGGCGCATCGATCCGGAGTTCCTCTACGACTGCCGGCCGAGTGAGGAGCGCGTGGGACAGCTGTCCTTCGACGACCTGCACGACCACTCCAGGAGCGGTGCCCACGCCGAGCATCTGCACGCCGCCTACGACACCCTGTCGTTCGTCTCCGACCTGCCGATCGACCCGCGCCGGCTCATGCGGTTCCTCGACAGCCGGCCGGAGGGCCTGTACCGGATCAAGGGGTACGTCGACTTCGGCCCGTACGACACGCGGAACCGGTACGCCGTCCACGCCGTGGGGCGCTTCCTGCGCTTCTACCCGGAGCCCTGGGCATCCGCCGACGTCCGCCGCACCCAGCTCGTGCTCATCGGCTCCGGGATCGACGCGCCGGGCCTCGGCGAGGAACTCGACGCGTGCCGCAGGGACGCCGACGCCCCACCGGCCGACGAGCACGGAATGTGGGGCGTCCTGCGCTACGTACCGGACCCCGACGGCGAGGAACCGGACACCGCGGGGCCAGACGGCGAGGAACCGGGCGGCGCGGAACCGCCGCCCGGTGCCCGGGACGGGGCCTAGGCCGGTCCCGCCACCACCGCCACCGTCTTCGGCAGCGACACGCCCGAGCCGTCGCGGCGCGGGTCGATGTCCGGGAGCTGGGCGGGGGCGCCGTTCTTCTGCGCGGCGAGTGCCGGGGTGGCGCCCGCCCAGGCGAAGGCCAGGCAGTCCTCGCCCTTCAGGAACCGCTGGCAGCGCACGCCACCCGTGGCGCGGCCCTTGCGCGGATACTGGTCGAACGGCGTCAGCTTGGCCGTGGTCTGGACGGAGTCGTCGAGCGTGCCGCGCGAGCCGGCGACCGTGAACACCACCGCCTCCGCCGCCGGGTCCACCGCCGTGAAGGAGATGACCTTGGCGCCGTCGGCGAGCTTGACGCCCGCCACACCGCCCGCCGGACGGCCCTGCGGGCGGACCTGCGAGGCCTGGTAGCGCAGCAGCTGCGCGTCGTCCGTGATGAAGACCAGGTCCTCGTCGCCGGTGCGCAACTCGGCGCCGCCGACGAGCCGGTCGCCTTCCTTGAGGGCGATGACCTCCAACTCGTCCTTGTTGGACGGGTAGTCGGGCACCACACGCTTGACGACGCCCTGTTCCGTGCCGAGCGCCAGGCCGGGTGAGGACTCGTCCAGGGTGGTCAGGCAGATGACCGCCTCGCCGTCCTCCAGGGTCACGAACTCCGCCAGCGGCGCACCACCCGAGAGGTTCGGCGTCGGCATGGGCTCCGGGAGCTGGGGCAGGTCCACGACGTTCACCCGCAGCAGGCGCCCGGCCGACGTCACCACTCCCACCTCGCCGCGAGCCGTGGCCGGCACCGCCGAGACGATCAGGTCGTGCTTGACACGCTTGGCGCCGGCCTCCGTGACGAGGGGCTCGTCGTTCGCGGTGCGGGCCAGCAGGCCCGTCGAGGACAGCAGTACCCGGCACGGGTCGTCCGCCACCTGGAGCGGAACCGCGGCGACCGGGGCGCCGGACGACTCCAGCAGCATCGTGCGGCGGTCGGTGCCGAACTTCTTGGCCACCGCGGCCAGTTCGGTCGAGACGAGCTTGCGCAGCTCCGCGTCCGAGTCGAGGATCCGGGTCAGCTCCTCGATCTCCGCGTTCAGCCGTTCCTTCTCCGACTCCAGCTCGATGCGGTCGTACTTGGTGAGCCGGCGCAGCGGCGTGTCCAGGATGTACTGGGTCTGGACGTCGCTGAGCGAGAAGTGCTCGATCAGGCGCTGCTTGGCCTGTGCGGAGTTCTCACTGGAGCGGATGAGGCGGATGACCTCGTCGATGTCGACCAGCGCGGTGAGCAGGCCCTCGACCAGGTGCAGACGGTCGCGCTTCTTGCTCCGGCGGAACTCGCTGCGGCGCCGCACGACGTTGAAGCGGTGGTCGAGATAGACCTCCAGCAGCTCCTTGAGGCCCAGTGTCAGCGGCTGGCCGTCCACCAGGGCGACGTTGTTGATGCCGAAGGACTCCTCCATCGGCGTCAGTTTGTAGAGCTGTTCCAGGACCGCCTCGGGCACGAAGCCGTTCTTGATCTCGATGACCAGGCGCAGGCCGTGCTCGCGGTCGGTGAGGTCCTTGACGTCGGCGATTCCCTGCAGCTTCTTCGAGCCGACCAGGTCCTTGATCTTGGCGATCACCTTCTCCGGGCCGACCGCGAAGGGCAGCTCGGTCACGACGAGACCCTTGCGGCGGGCGGTCACGGTGTCCACGGCGACCGTCGCCCGGATCTTGAACGTGCCGCGGCCCGTCTCATAGGCGTCCCGGATGCCGGGCAGGCCGACGATCCGGCCGCCGGTGGGCAGGTCGGGGCCCGGAACGTGCTTCATCAGGGCTTCGAGGTCCGCGTTCGGGTACCGGATCAGGTGCCGGGCGGCCGCGATCACTTCGCGCAGATTGTGCGGCGGCATGTTCGTGGCCATGCCGACCGCGATGCCGGAGGCGCCGTTGACCAGCAGGTTCGGGAAGGCGGCGGGCAGCGCCACCGGCTCCTGCTCCTGGCCGTCGTAGTTGGGGCCGAAGTCGACGGTGTCCTCGTCGATGGACTCCGTCATCAGGCTGGTGGCCTCGGCCATCCGGCACTCGGTGTACCGCATGGCGGCCGGCGGGTCGTCGTTGCCCAGGGAACCGAAGTTGCCGTGGCCGTCGACCAGGGGAACGCGCATGGAGAACGGCTGGGCCATGCGCACCAGGGCGTCGTAGATCGACGCGTCGCCGTGCGGGTGCAGCTTGCCCATGACCTCGCCGACGACGCGGGCGCACTTCACGTAACTGCGCTCGGGCCGCAGGCCCATCTCGTTCATCTGGTAGACGATGCGGCGGTGCACCGGCTTGAGGCCGTCGCGGGCGTCCGGCAGCGCCCGGGAGTAGATGACCGAGTACGCGTACTCGAGGAAGGAGCCCTGCATCTCGTCGACGACGTCGATGTCGAGGATCTTCTCCTCGTACGAGTCGTCGGGCGGCGGGGTCTTCGTACTACGGCGGGCCATCGCTGCCGGCTCCTTGCTGAAGCGTGAACGGTGATCTGACGCGGTCCATTGTGGACCGCGGCACTGACAGCGACCGACCAGGACCCGTCACGGGCTGCCCGGCCCGGCGCTGCCCGCAGGGTACGCCCTCGTCCCGCGCCCCCGCCCCGGTCGGCCCGCTCGGGCCGCCGAGCCCGTTCTCGCTCTCGGCGTACGAGGTCCGGGAACTCCACCGGTGGCCCGCACGCTTGCATACAGTGGCAGGATCGGCGGAATTCCGCAGTTCCGCCCAATGATCCACCAAGTGTTTCCACCAAGAATTTCGCGATCGAAGGGACGTACATGCCCATGGGTCACACGGCCACAGCCCAGGCAGGCTCCGGCGGCCTGACAGCGACCGAGCACCGCCTGGCCAACGGCCTGCGCGTGGTGCTCTCCGAGGACCACCTGACCCCGGTCGCGGCGGTGTGCCTCTGGTACGACGTCGGCTCGCGCCACGAAGTCAAGGGACGTACCGGCCTGGCTCACCTTTTCGAGCACCTCATGTTCCAGGGCTCCGCCCAGGTCAAGGGCAACGGCCACTTCGAGCTGGTGCAGGGCGCCGGCGGCTCGCTCAACGGCACCACCAGCTTCGAGCGCACCAACTACTTCGAGACCATGCCCGCCCACCAGCTGGAGCTCGCCCTCTGGCTGGAGGCCGACCGGATGGGCTCCCTGCTGTCCGCGCTGGACGACGAGTCGATGGAGAACCAGCGGGACGTCGTGAAGAACGAGCGCCGCCAGCGCTACGACAACGTCCCCTACGGCACCGCGTTCGAGAAGCTGACCGCCCTCGCCTACCCGGAGGGCCACCCCTACCACCACACGCCCATCGGCTCCATGGCCGACCTGGACGCGGCGACGCTGGAGGACGCGCGCGCGTTCTTCCGCACCTACTACGCGCCGAACAACGCGGTGCTCTCGGTCGTCGGCGACATCGACCCCGAGCAGACGCTCGCCTGGATCGAGAAGTACTTCGGCTCCATCGCCTCGCACGACGGCAAGCAGCCCCCCCGGGACGGCTCGCTGCCCGACGTCATGGGCGGGCAGCTGCGCGAGGTGGTCGAGGAGGAGGTCCCGGCCCGCGCCCTGATGGCGGCATACCGTCTGCCGGAGGACGGCACGCGCGCGTGCGACGCGGCCGACCTGGCCCTCACCGTCCTGGGCGGCGGTGAGTCGTCCCGCCTGTACAACCGGCTGGTGCGGCGCGACCGCACGGCCGTCGCCGCCGGCTTCGGTCTGCTGCGGCTCGCCGGAGCGCCCTCCCTGGGGTGGCTGGACGTGAAGACGTCCGGTGACTTCGAGGTGCCGGTCATCGAGACCGCCATCGACGAGGAACTCGCCCGGTTCGCCGAGGAGGGCCCGACGGCAGAGGAGATGGAGCGCGCCCAGGCCCAGTTGGAGCGCGAGTGGCTGGACCGCCTGGGCACGGTCGCGGGCCGCGCCGACGAACTGTGCCGGTACGCCGTCCTGTTCGGCGACCCGCAGCTCGCCCTCACTGCCGTGCAGCGGGTGCTGGAGGTGACGGCCGAGGAGGTCCAGGAGGTCGCCAAGGCCCGCCTGCGCCCCGACAACCGCGCGGTGCTCGTCTACGAGCCGACCACCCCCGCCGACGAGAACGACGCCACCGACGAGAACGAGGAGGCGGCCAAGTGACCGAGCTCGCCACCATGGAATTCCACTCCCAGCCGCAGGCCGGCGAGCCCAAGCCGTGGGCGTTCCCGGCCCCCGAGCGCGGCAGCCTCGACAACGGCCTCACCGTGCTGCGCTGCCATCGTCCCGGCCAGCAGGTCGTCGCCGTGGAGGTGCTCCTCGACGCGCCCCTGGACGCCGAGCCGGCCGGCCTCGACGGTGTCGCCACGATCATGGCGCGCGCCTTCTCCGAGGGCACCGACAAGCACTCCGCCGAGGACTTCGCCGCCGAACTGGAGCGCTGCGGTGCCACCCTCGACGCACACGCCGACCACCCCGGCGTCCGGCTGAGCCTGGAGGTGCCGGCCTCACGCCTCGCCAAGGCCCTGGGCCTGGTCGCCGACGCGCTCAGGGCCCCCGCGTTCGCGGACAGCGAGGTCGAACGGCTGGTCCGCAACCGGCTCGACGAGATCCCGCACGAGCTGGCCAACCCTTCGCGCCGCGCGGCCAAGGAACTCTCCAAGGAACTGTTCCCGGCCGGGACCCGTATGTCGCGCCCGCGCCAGGGCACGGAGGAGACGGTCGCGAGCATCGACTCGGCGGCCGTGCGCGCCTTCTACGAGAAGCACGTCCGGCCCGCCACCGCCACCGCCGTGGTCGTCGGCGACCTCACCGGCGTCGACCTCGACGCGCTGCTCGGCGAGACGCTGGGCGCGTGGACCGGCTCCGTGGCCGAAGCCCGTCCCGTACCCCCGGTGAGCGCCGACGACACCGGCCGGGTCGTCATCGTGGACCGCCCCGGTGCCGTCCAGACGCAGTTGCTGATCGGCCGCACCGGCGCCGACCGGCACGACCGCGTGTGGCCCGCGCAGGTGCTCGGCACCTACTGCCTCGGCGGGACCCTCACCTCGCGCCTGGACCGCGTCCTGCGCGAGGAGAAGGGCTACACCTACGGCGTACGGGCGTTCGGTCAGGTCATGCGCTCCGCGCCCGACGGCACGGGCGCCGCGATGCTCGCCATCAGCGGCTCCGTGGACACCCCCAACACCGGTCCCGCCCTGGAGGACCTGTGGACGGTGCTGCGCAAGCTCGCCGCGGAAGGTCTCACCGACGCCGAGCGTGACGTGGCCGTGCAGAACCTGGTGGGCGTGGCGCCGCTGAAGTACGAGACGGCGGCGGCCGTGGCGAGCACGCTGGCCGACCAGGTCGAGCAGCACCTGCCCGACGACTACCAGGCCACGCTCTACCGCCAACTCGCCGCCACGGGCACCGTGGAGGCCACGGCGGCGGTCGTGAACGCCTTCCCGGTGGACCGTCTGGTGACGGTCCTCGTCGGCGACGCGGCGCAGATCAAGGAGCCGGTCGAGGCCCTCGGCATCGGTGAAGTCACCGTGGTGGCGGCCGAGTAGCGGCACACGCGCGCGGCGGCCCTGGTGACCGGAGTGTCACCAGGGCCGTCATTTGTCCGAATTGAGGGAGAGGCGGCCTGTCTGCCCTGTGGCGTGCGCTACAAAAGTCTTGTTGCGTTTGAGGATTGAACGCAGCCGCGTTTAGCGTCATCCAGGCTGTTCGTCAGGCAGTGCGCCGCACCCGCGGCACCGGACAGTCATCGCCGAGTCCCCGTACGGCGCGAGCCAGGGGAGCCGGGGACCCATCGCAGTCCCTGGGGTGAATCGGACGCCCGCGCGCAGCGAGGGGGTCCGTAGGAGACCTTCCACCTCCGAACCCGTCAGCTAACCCGGTAGGCGAGAGGGAAGGAAAGGACCAGCCTCTACATGGCGTTCACGCGCGCCACCGGGAAGCACCGTCGTCCCAGCCGGGTGCACCGCACCACCGCCCGCGCGGCGGGTGTCGCGGCCCTCGCCACCACCGGCGTCGTCGGCACCCTCGCGGCTCCGGCGCTCGCCGCCGAGCCCCAGGCTGAGCAGAGCGGACTCACCCCGGTCATCACCATCGGCGACTCCATAGCCGACGAGATCGACGCCCAGGCCACCGCGCAGGAGCAGGCGGCCCTGCACGCCGCCGCCCGTGAGGCGGCCCAGGAGGCCGCGCGCGAGCGGGCGGCCGAGGCGGCCAAGGAGGCGCGCGAGGCCAAGGAGCGCGCCGCGCGCGAGGCGGAGCGCAAGCGCCTCAACACCTTCGTGTCGCCGATCACCGCCTCCTACGTCTCCACCGCCTACCAGGCCGGCAGCTCGCTGTGGTCCTCCGGCAGCCACACCGGCATCGACTTCCACGCCTCCAGCGGCACGTCCGTGCACGCGGTCGGCGTCGGCACCGTCGTCGAGGCCGGCTGGGGCGGGGCGTACGGCAACCAGGTCGTGATCAAGATGCACGACGGCACGTACACGCAGTACGGCCACCTGTCGTCCATCGGCGTCTCGGTCGGCCAGGCGGTCGTCCCCGGGCAGCAGATCGGCCTGTCCGGCGCCACCGGCAACGTCACCGGACCGCACCTGCACTTCGAGGCCCGTACGAGCCCCGAGTACGGCTCGGACCTGGACCCCGTCGCCTACCTCCGCTCCCACGGCGTGAACGTCTGACGACGGACGGCACGACATCCGAAAGCCCCGGCTCCCCGAGCCGGGGCTTTTGGATTCTTTTCCCTCGGCGGAAGCGTCGCTGACCAAAAAATTGCCATGAAATCCGACCTGCCGTCGGAATATGCGCTTGATTGGCCTAGAGTCACTGAGCACACGTCAATCGTCGACGTTTCACGGGGATTAAGGCGGAGGTCGGGCATGCGTATTCCGGCGCACTCGGTGTGTACGGCGATCCGGGACGACATCGTCACCGGCGTCCACGGACGCGGCAGTCGGCTCACCGAGGAACTCCTGGCCCGTCGCTACGGCGTCTCCCGCGTCCCGGTCCGTGAGGCCCTGCGCACGCTGGAGGCCGAGGGCTTCGTGGTGACGCGGCGGCACGCGGGCGCGTGCGTCGCGGAACCCACCGAGCAGGAGGCCACCGACCTGCTGGAGACGCGCACGCTCCTCGAACCCCTCGGCGCCTCCCGGGCCGCCCGGCGCCGCACCGAGGCCCACCTCAAGGTGCTGCGCGGGCTGGTCAGGCTGGGGCAGGAGCGCGCCAGGCAGGGCAACAGCGAGGATCTGCGCTCACTGGACGGGTGGTTCCACGAGACCCTCGCCCAGGCCGTCGGCAGCCCTTCGCTGACGGCCTTGCTGACCCAGCTGCGCCACAAGATCGCCTGGATGTACGTCGTGGAGGCGTCCGCCGGGCCCGTGGAGTGCTGGGCGGAGCACGGCGCGATCGTCGACGCGGTGGCCCGGGGCGACGGCGAGCGCGCGCGGGCGCTCATGACGCTGCACACCGAGCGGTCGACGCCGGCGCACCGGCTGCGATTCGTCTCCGGGGGTGAGCGGGCGGAGCGTGTGAGGAAATCGCAACGTCCCGTAAACATGCCGAGCCTGCGGTATTAACACGGGCGCCGTATACAAAGAGGGATTAATTCGGGGGGCTATTTCCTGCTGCCCATGAAAACGGGGAAGTGGAAATAGAAAACAAGAGGCCCGCCCGGTGGTCCGGGCGGGCCTTTCGGTGTCGCGTTGCTCAGACGGTCTCGGGGAGTTCCTCGAGCCCCTCGGCGACCAGCTTCGCCAGCCGGTCCAGGGCGACGTCCGCGCCCTCGGCGTCGGCGGCGAGGACGATCTCCTCGCCGCCCTGGGCGCCGAGGCCGAGGACGGCCAGCATGGAGGCCGCGTTGACGGGGGACCCGTCGGCCTTGGCGATCGTCACCGGGACGCCTGTGGCCGTGGCGGCTCGGACGAAGATGGAGGCGGGGCGGGCGTGGAGACCCTCGGCCCAGCCGACGTTGACGCGGCGCTCAGCCATGTGATGCTGCCCTTCAGGTTTTCAGGGGTTCAGGTTGTCTAGACCAGTCTTGTCTAGACCAGTTTCCCACATCGTGAAGCTTGCGAGGACGGCTGCTGCCGTCCCGTGTGGTCGTCGGACCGCGGCCTCGGCCCGACCTTCCGTCCTCCACAGACTGCCTCGCGCCGTTGTCGTACGCGAGCCGTACTCTGGGGCCCATGCAGACCTCGTCGGACCGGCACGAGTACCCCGCCCACTGGGAAGCCGACGTGGTGCTGCGCGACGGCGGCACCGCGCGCGTCCGCCCCATCACCGTTGATGACGCCGAGCGCCTGGTCAGCTTCTACGAGCAGGTCTCCGACGAGTCGAAGTACTACCGCTTCTTCGCGCCGTACCCTCGCCTGTCCGCCAAGGACGTCCACCGCTTCACGCACCACGACTTTGTGGACCGGGTGGGACTCGCGGCCACCATCGGCGGCGAGTTCATCGCCACCGTACGCTACGACCGGATCGGCGCCGGTGGAACACCCGCCTCCGCACCGGCCGACGAGGCCGAGGTCGCCTTCCTCGTCCAGGACGCCCACCAGGGGCGCGGCGTCGCCTCCGCGCTGCTGGAGCACGTCGCCGCCGTCGCCCGCGAGCGCGGCATCCGCCGCTTCGCCGCCGAGGTGCTGCCCGCCAACACCAAGATGATCAAGGTGTTCATGGATGCCGGGTACACCCAGAAGCGGAGCTTCGAGGACGGTGTGGTCCGTCTGGAGTTCGATCTCGAACCGACCGACCGCTCGCTCGCCGTGCAGTACGCGCGCGAGCACCGCGCGGAGGCGCGTTCGGTTCAGCGGTTGTTGCAGCCCGGCTCGGTGGCGGTCATCGGCACCGGCCGCACACCGGGAGGCGTCGGCCGCAGCATCCTCGGCAACATCCGCGACGCGGGCTACACCGGCCGGCTGTACGCCGTGAACAAGGCCCTGCCCGAGGCGCGGAAGGAGCTCGACGGAGTGCCCGCCTGCCGCTCGGTGCGCGAGATCGACGGGCCCGTCGACCTCGCCGTCGTCACCGTGCCCGCCGAGCACGTCCCCGAGGTCGTCACCGAGTGCGGCGAGCACGGCGTGCAGGGCCTCGTCGTGATCTCCGCCGGGTATGCCGACAGCGGCCCGGAAGGACGCGAACGACAGCGCGCCCTCGTGCGGCACGCGCGCACGTACGGCATGCGGATCATCGGGCCCAACGCCTTCGGGATCATCAACTCGTCCCCCCAGGTGCGGCTCAACGCCTCCCTCGCCCCCGAGATGCCGCGCCCCGGCCGGATCGGGCTGTTCGCCCAGTCCGGTGCCATCGGCATCGCCCTGCTGTCCCGGCTGCACCGGCGCGGCGGCGGGGTCACCGGCGTCACCGGCGTGTCGACCTTCGTCTCCTCCGGCAACCGGGCCGACGTCTCCGGCAACGACGTATTGCAGTACTGGTACGACGACCCGGAGACCGACGTCGCGCTGATGTACCTGGAGTCCATCGGCAATCCGCGCAAGTTCACCCGCCTGGCCCGGCGGACGGCGGCCGTCAAGCCGCTGGTCGTGGTGCAGGGCGCCCGGCACGGCGGCGTGGCACCGCAGGGACACGCGGTTCGAGCGACGCGGCTGCCCCACGCGACCGTCTCCGCGCTGCTGCGGCAGGCCGGTGTGATCCGCGTCGACACGATCACCGACCTGGTCGACGCCGGGCTGCTCCTCGCCCGCCAGCCGTTGCCCGCCGGCCCGAGGGTGGCGATCCTGGGGAACTCCGAATCCCTCGGCCTTCTGACGTACGACGCCTGCCTCTCCGAGGGGCTGCGGCCGCACTCGCCCCTGGACCTGACGACGGCGGCCTCGGCGGACGACTTCCACGCGGCTCTCTCCCGCGCCCTGGCCGACGACACGTGTGACGCCGTGGTGGTGACGGCCATCCCGACGGTGGGGGAGGGCTCGGCCGGTGACGCGGCGCTGGCGGACGCCCTGCGGTCGGCGGTGGCCGCGGCGCCCGGCAAGCCGGTCCTGGTGGTCCACGTCGAACTGGGCGGCCTCGCGGAAGCCCTGTCCGCGGCGACGAGCACGGCGCCGCAGGCCACCGCGAGCACGGCGCCCCGGACGGCGTCGAGCGCCCCTGAGGAGTCCCGCTCCGCAGCCCCGGCACCGCGGCTGCCCTCCGTCGAGGCTCCGGAAGGGACCCACCACATCCCCGCCTACCCCGCCGCCGAACGGACCGTCCGCGCCCTCGCGCAGGCCGTCGCATACGCCCAGTGGCGAGGTGACGCCGCCGACCCCGGGAAGGTGCCGGAGTACGAGGACATCGACGAGAAGGGTGCCGCCGGACTGATAGCCGGGCACCTCGCGCGCGGGCAGGGGCTCACCCTCGGCACGCAGGAGACCTGCGACCTGCTCGGCAGGTACGGCATCCACGTCCACCGCGCCCTGCCCGCCCCCGCCCCCGACGACGCCGTCGCCGCCGCGCGGACCATCGGCTACCCCGTCGCCCTCAAGGCCACCGCCCCGCACCTGCGCCACCGCGCCGACCTGGGCGGCGTACGCCTGGACCTCGCGGACGAGGAGCAACTGCGTCGCGCGTACGCCGAGTTGACCGATTTGTTCGGGAAGCCCCAGGAACTGCGACCGGTGGTGCAGGGCATGGCACCGCGCGGCGTCGACACGGTCGTGCGGGCGGTCATCGACCCGGCGGCCGGTGCGGTGCTCTCCTTCGGGCTCGCCGGTGCGGCCACCCAGCTGCTCGGCGACACGGCGCACCGGCTGATCCCGGTCACCGACCGGGAGGCCACCTCGCTCATCCGCTCGATCCGCACGGCCCCCCTGCTCTTCGGCTGGCGCGGCTCGGCCCCGGTCGACAGCTCCGCCCTGGAGGAGCTGCTGCTGCGGGTCTCCCGGCTGGTCGACGACCATCCGGAGGTCGTCGCGGTCACCCTGGAACCGGTCGTCGTCGCCCCGCGCGGCCTGAGCGTCCTCGGCGCCTCCGTCCGCCTCGCGCCGCCTCCTGCCAGGGACGACCTCGGCCCGCGGACCCTGCCGGCGTACTGACCGCCCGCGGCCGGGGCCGGGTACCGCACGAGCGTGCCTCGCAGTCGGTGCGCCCCCGTAGGATGGACGGCATGGCCAAGACCAGTACGACGACCCAGGGGCTGCGAGCGGCGATCGAGCGCAGCGGCTACTACCCGGCCCTCGTGGCCGATGCGGTGGAGGCCGCCGTGGGCGGCGAGCCCGTCAGGTCGTACCTGGTCCATCAGGAGACGACGTTCGACCAGAACGAGGTGCGCCGGCACGTGACCGTGCTGGTGCTCACCGGCAACCGCTTCATCGTCAGCCACACCGACGAGCAGGCCGCCGACGACACCTCTCCGACGCCGTACGCCACGACCTCCACGGAGTCCGTCAAGCTCGGCCGGATCTCGTCCATCGTCGTCAGCCGCGTGGTCGCCAACCCGGAGCAGTACAAGCCGGGCACGCTGCCCCGCGAGATCGTGCTGACCATCGGCTGGGGCGCAGTCTCCCGCCTCGACCTGGAGCCGGCCGCCTGCGGCGACCCCAACTGCGAGGCCGACCACGGCTACACGGGCAGTTCGACGGCCGACGACCTCAGCCTGCGCGTCAGCGAGGCCGGGGACGGCCCGGAGACTGTGCGCCAGGCGCTCGCCTTCGCCCAGGCCCTCTCCGAGGCGACCGCGGATTCCGCCCGCTGATGGTGCAGCCCGCCGCCTGGGACACCGACCCGGAGCCTCTCCCCGTCGACTCCGCCCCCGTACCCGAGTACGGCACGGGCTCGCTCGCCGACCTGCTGCCCACCCTGGCCGCCGGCCTCGGCGTCCCCGGCATGACCGCGGGCATCGCGGAGCTGACCCCGGCCGACCGGAACTGCGTGTTCCTGATCGACGGCCTCGGCTGGGAGCAACTGCTCGCGCACCCGGAGGACGCCCCCTTCCTCAGCTCGTTGCTTGCCACCTCGCGCGGCGGCACCGGACGCCCGATCACCGCCGGCTACCCGGCGACCACCGCGACCTCCCTCGCCTCCGTCGGCACCGGCCTGCCACCGGGCGCCCACGGCCTGCCCGGCTACACCGTGCGCGATCCCGCCACCGGCGCGCTGATGAACCAGCTGCGCTGGCAGCCGTGGACCGCGCCGGGCCCCTGGCAGCCGTACCCCACCGTCTTCCAGCTCGCCCACGAGGCGGGCGTGCGCGCCGCCCAGGTCTCCTCCCCGACCTTCGCGAACACCCCGCTGACCAAGGTCGCGCTCAGCGGCGGAACGTTCCACGGGCGGCTGTCCGGCGAGGACCGGATGGACTGCGCCGCCGAGCAACTGGCCGGCGCCGACCGCGCCCTCGTCTACACGTACTACGCCGAGGTCGACGGCGCCGGCCACCGCTTCGGCGTCGACTCCGACACCTGGCGCGGCCAGCTCGGGCACGTCGACCGGCTCGTCCAGCGCCTCGCCGAGCAGCTGCCGCCGCGCAGCGCCCTGTACGTCACCGCCGACCACGGCATGGTCGACGTGCCCTTCGACGAGGACCACCGCATCGACTTCGACGACGACTGGGAGCTGAAGGCGGGCGTCGCCCTCCTCGGCGGCGAGGGGCGCGCCCGGCACGTCTACGCCGTCCCCGGCGCGGCGAACGACGTGCTGACCTGCTGGCGCGAGGTGCTCGGCGAGCAGTTCTGGGTGGCGTCGCGGGACGAGGCGGTCGCGGCGGGCTGGTTCGGCCCCCGCATCGACGAACGGGTGTACGGCCGCATCGGCGACGTGGTCGCCGCCGCGCGGGACGACGTTCTGCTCATCGCCTCCGAGCGGGAGCCGAAGGAGTCGGCGATGGTCGGCAACCACGGATCGATGACCCCTGCCGAACAACTCGTCCCCCTGCTCGAAGTACGCTCCTGAAGCCCTGCTCCCATCCCGCCCTGCTCCCATCGCATCCCGCCCCGCTTCCCGCCGCCGCTGCCGAAAGGTGCTCAATCCCTCATGTCCGAGTTGGTCTTCTTCTCCGGAACGATGGACTGCGGGAAGTCGACACTGGCTCTCCAGATCGAGCACAACCGCTCGGCGCGCGGTCTGGCCGGCATGATCTTCACCCGCGACGACCGCGCGGGCGAGGGCAAGCTCTCCTCCCGCCTGGGCCTGGTCACCGACGCGGTGGAGGTCGAGGACGGACAGGACCTGTACGCCTACGTCGTCGACCACCTCTCGCAGGGCGGACGCGCGGACTACGTGATCGCGGACGAGGCGCAGTTCCTCGCGCCGGACCAGATCGACCAGCTCGCGCGCGTGGTCGACGATCTCGGCATGGACGTGTACGCCTTCGGCATCACCACCGACTTCCGCTCCAAGCTGTTCCCCGGCTCCCAGCGCCTGGTCGAACTCGCCGACCGCGTCGAGGTGCTCCAGGTCGAGGCCCTGTGCTGGTGCGGTGCCCGCGCCACGCACAACGCCCGCACCGTGGGCGGTGTCATGGTCGTCGAGGGGGCCCAGGTGGTCGTCGGCGACGTGGCCCAGTCCCCCGACGAGATCGGCTACGAGGTGTTGTGCCGACGGCACCACCGGCGCCGTACGACCGCCGCGACGGCCCGCGCGGCGGCGCTGTCACCGGACGTGCTGCCGGTGTCACCCGCCTGAGCGACTCCGCGACCCCGCGGCCGGGCCCCGTCGGCTCTCCAGCAGCGAGAACCGCGCCCCTTCCGGGTCCGCCACCATCGCGGACCGGCCATGGGCGGTGTCCCGGGCCGGTCTGAGTACGTGCCCGCCCAGATCGGCGAGGTGCTCCAGGGACTCCTGCGCGTCGGCCACCTCGAAGTACGTCACCCAGTGCGGCCCCCGGTCACGGGGCAGGGCGTTGCCGACGCCGTGGATGCCGGCGACGGGGCGGCCTTCGAGGCACAGCGTCACGTAGTCGAAGTCGGCGGAGACCTCCGGCACCAGTTCGAAGCCGAAAACCGTCTCGTAGAACTTGGCGACGCTCGCCGACTCGAAGGTCATCAGTTCGTTCCACACCGGTGTGCCGGGCACGTCCGTGACGGCCGTGCCGAGGTGCGCCGCCGCCTGCCAGATGCCGAAGACGGCGCCCGACGGGTCGGAGCCGATGGCCAGGCGGCCGGCCTCGCCCGCGTCCAGCGGGCCCACGCCGATCGTGCCACCGCACAGGCGTACCGTTTCGGCCGTCCGGTTGACGTCGTCGGAGGCGAAGTAGGGCGTCCAGGCGATGGGCAGGTGCCGGTCCGGGGGCAGTTGGCCGATACCCGCCACCTCGCGCCCGTCGATCAGGGCACGCGCGTAGGGGCCCAACTGCTGAGGGCCGGGCTGGAACTCCCAGCCGAACAGCGCGCCGTAGAACTCCTGGGTCGCGGCCGGTCCGTGCACCATCAGACTCACCCAGCAGGGTGTGCCGGGCGTGTGCCGGGCGTGCGTCTCGCCGTTCCGGCCGGCCGACCCCCGTGCGTCGGTCATCGTCACTCTCTTCTCGGCCCTCCGCGGGCCGTGCGTCCGCTTCCGCCTGACGGATTCCGCTCTGACGGACCTTCGCGCCGATGCCGGCACCGGATCCGGTGCCGCACGTCTCGGGCGCGCCCGTGGGGCAGCCCGGGGCTGTACGGGTAGTACAGCATGTGCCCGAACCCGTACGCCTCGTGATCGGTACTGTCCGGCGGGCAGAGTAGCCCGACATCGACGCGGCGGCCACTCGGTACGCCAGGATGGGGCCATGAACGCCACCATCTCCGCATCGCAACTCGCGACCGAACTGGCGGACGCGAACCCGCCGGTCCTGCTCGACGTCCGCTGGCAGTTGAGCACGGCCAAGGCGGCCGGCGCCCCGCCGTTCGACGGCCGGGCCGAGTACGCCGCCGGGCACCTTCCCGGTGCGGTCTTCGTCGACCTGGACAGGGAACTCGCCTCCGCGCCCGGCGGAGGCGGCCGGCATCCGTTGCCCGACGTGGCGGTGTTCGGCGCGGCGATGCGCCGCGCGGGCGTGTCGCCCGGCCGGCCGGTCGTCGTGTACGACGGTGGCCAAGGATGGGCGGCGGCTCGCGCCTGGTGGCTGCTGCGCTGGACGGGTCACCCGAACGTGCGGGTGCTGGACGGCGGGTTGCCGACCTGGGAGGCACCGCTGTCGACCGACGTTCCCGCGCCCACGGAGGGCGACTTCACTCCGGAGCCGGGCGCGGCGGGGCTGCTGGACGCCGACGGGGCCGCCGCGCTGGCCCGCTCCGGGGTGCTGCTCGACGCCCGCGCGGGGGAGCGGTACCGGGGCGAGGTCGAGCCGATCGACCCGGTGGGTGGTCACATCCCGGGCGCCGTGTCCGCGCCGACGACGGACAACGTGGCGCCGGACGGCCGGTTCCTGCCCGCGGATGAACTCCGCGCCCGCTTCAAGACGTTGGGCGCGACGGAGGGCGACGAGGTGGGTGTGTACTGCGGCTCGGGCGTGTCGGGCGCCCATGAGGTGCTCGCGCTGGCGGTGGCGGGCATTCCGGCGGCGCTGTATGTGGGCTCGTGGTCGGAGTGGTCGTCGGATCCGGGACGGCCGGTCGCCGTGGGGCCGGACCCGCAGTAGGCCTGGCGGAGGAGTGGTGGGGCCGCGTCCCGGGGCAAGTGGGGCCGGGTTCGAGCAGGTAGGGCCGGCCCCGGGCAGAGCCGAACCGACGAGGGCCTGGCGGGCAGGCCCGGCGCAGGGGCGGCGAAGCCGCAGCGGGGCCCACCGCGCAGTCGGCCCGACG
>NZ_RAIF01000032.1:125884-131860 GCF_003671715.1 Streptomyces sp. E2N166
CGCCCACGTGGGCGCGGGCCCCGGCCCCGATCGTCGAAGACCGCCTACTCCTGCTTCTTCCGCCGCGTCCCGAACACGATCTCGTCCCAGCTCGGCACCGCCGCCCGGCGGCCCGGACGGACGCCGTCGGCCTCGGCCTGGCGGTCGGTGGAACCGGTGAGACGGTCGCGGTGGCTCGCCACGGAGCGCGGCATGAGCACGTCCGCGTAGGCGGCACCGGCCGACGCCGCAGGTGCCGGAGGTTCCTCCACCTCGGGCTCCTCGACCGGCTCCTCCGCCGGTTCCGGAGCGCGCTCGGGCACCACCAGGTCGCCCCGGAAGCTCGGTACCGCCTCCAGCAGACTGGTGAGGGAGTCGCGTTCGGCCGAGGCGGTGGCCGCGGTCGCGGTCTCCTCGGCCGGCTCGGACGGCGCCGGAGGCAGGCTCGGCCGCTCCCGCTGCTCCCGGTCGAGAGTGCGGTCCAGTGGCCGGTCGCGCGGCAGCCGTGCGATGCGCGGGACGAACGGGAAGCTGGGCTCGGGCGCGGCGAGGTCGTCGGACTCACCGATCAGCGCGCGCGCCTCCGAGTCGACGGCCTGGACGAGCCGCCGGGGCGGGTCGTACGTCCAGCTCGCCGAGTGCGGCTCGCCCGCGACCAGGTAGACCAGGAGAACTTCCCAGGTGCCGTCGTCGCGGCGCCAGGAGTCCCACTGGACGGTGTCCTTGTCGGCGCCGCGCAGCACCAGCCGCTCCTGGACGGCCTCGCCGAGGGGCGGTCCGGAGTTCTCGCCGGGACGGCGGACGGGGGTCTTGCGGGCCCGCTCCGCCATGAAGGCGCGCTCGGCCAGCACGGGCCCCTCGAAGCGCCGTACGCGGTCGACGGGGATGCCGGCCATCTGCGCGACCTCTTCCGCGGTCGCGCCGGCACGTATACGCGCCTGGATGTCGCGTGGGCGGAGATGACTCTCCACCTCGATCTCGATCTGGCCGAGGCGGGGACGGTCGCCGCGTACGGCGGCCCGGAGCCGCTCGTCGATCGGAAGCGTGTACTCCGTGCTGTCCGCAGCCTTCAGCACCAGCCGTGTGCCGTCATTCGAGACGGCCACGACACGCAGTTCGGGCATGGGGACCTCCCGGGTGGTGCCTGCCGACGTCACGTGCGTCGCTGCTTCCGCTCTGTCGAGTGTGGCCTGCCCGGGTGCAGCCTGCCACAACCTTGCCGAGTTGCCCGGCGTGTCGGGCGCGGGCCCTGAATCGCCGTTATGGCACGGTTACCTATTCGCAACGCTGAGTGACTAAATCCGTCACCCTGTGCAACTGGCCCCCTCCCGGCGGTTCTTCGAGGCCCTGAACCCCCTTGTCGGGAGACCGGACCCAGGGCTCGCAACAGTACTCCATTCGGGCCACGTGCGTGGATTGGCGCGCCGCCCAACTTCCGTCAAGGGGTGGCGCTCGGCCGCCCCGGCGCGATTTCCGCGATCTTGGACGTGGCGTACTTCACGGAATCACCAGAAACGGAACTAATGGTTTCGCCCCCACGTCCCTTTCTCGTGCAGTTGATCGATCACGTACGGGAAAGACAGGCAAGGTCCGGGGATGCGTGAAAAGCCCGATGGAGCAGGCGAAGCGGATACGCGTGCGGAGGTGAAGTCCAAGCGAATCGACCTGAGCGTGCCCCAGGTCGCCGGCAGCGCCCTCGCGGCGGTGGTGGCCGCCAAACTCGCCTCCTCCTTCGGCGTGTACGGCACGATCCTCGGGGCGGGTCTGATCAGTGTTATTGCCACGTGCGGAGGCTCGGTCCTCCAGCACTTCTTCAAGCGCACCGGCGAGCGGATGAGGGTGAAGCGCGCCGTCGGCGCCGGGCGCACCGGCGGGCCGGCCGCGCAGGTTCCGGGCGAGTTCACCAGGGGCACCGTCTACCGCGCGCGGACCATGGGCTGGAAGCGTCCGCTGGTCGCGGCGGCCCTCGTCTTCGGCGTCACCATGGCCGGGATCACCACGTACGAACTCGCCTCCGGCGAGAGCCTGAGCGGCAGCCGCAGCACCACTGTCGGCAGCGCCTTCACCGGCCACGGCGAGTCCACGCCGAATCCGGGGGAGTCGGGCGATTCCGGTGGATCCGATGACTCGCAGGACAACCAGGATAAGCAGGGCTCCGGTGGGCCCGGTGGCTCGGACGACTCCGGTTCCGGCGGCGACACCCCGGCGGCCACCCCGTCCGGCACCCCGGGCGAGACCGGCGACGGCGCGTCGTCGGGCGGCACCTCCTCCGAGGACGGCGGTACGGCGCCCAGCCCGACGCCCACCCCGGGCGCCGACGGAACCGACGGTTCCGACGACGCCACGAGTCCGGCGCCCGACGCTTCGGCTACGGCCCCAGAACCCGGCGCAAGTAGTCGTTCCGGAACAGACGATCAGGGTCAAGACGGTCCCGCAGCGCCGTGAACTCGCCGAAGCGTGGATACACCCGCGAGAAGTACTCGGCGTCCCGAGTGTGGATCTTGCCCCAGTGCGGCCGCCCCTCGTGCGCCGTGAAGATCCGCTCGGCGGCGGTGAAGTACGCCTGGTAGGGCGTGCCCCGGAACATGTGGACGGCGATGTACGCGGTGTCGCGCCCCGATGCCGTGGACAGCGTGATGTCGTCGGCCGGAGCCGTACGCACCTCGACCGGGAAGCTGATCCGGAGCCGTGACCGGTCGACCATCGTCCTCAGTTCGCGCAGCGTCTCCACGACGGCCTCGCGCGGAACGGCGTACTCCATCTCCACGAAGCGCACCCTGCGCGGAGATGTGAAGACCTTGTAGGGGGTGTCCGTGTACGTCCGCGCGGACAGCGCCTTGCTGGAGATCCGGGCGATCGCGGGAACGGTGGGGGGCACCGCGCGTCCGACCCAGTTGGCCGCCTGGAAGACGCCGTTGGACAGGAACTCGTCCTCGAACCAGCCCCGGAGCCGCCCCACCGGCTGCTCGGGCCCGGCGCTGCGGTTGTTCCGCTTGGTGTTGGTGCTGCCGGTGTGCGGGAACCAGTAGAACTCGAAGTGCTCGTTCTCGGTCCACAGTTCGTCGAAGTCGGCGAGAACACGATCGAACGGCATCGGTTCCTCGCGGGCCGTGAGCAGGAAGATCGGCTCCACGGCGAAGGTGATCGCGGTGACGACGCCCAGTGCGCCCAGCCCGATCCGGGCGGCGGCGAACAGGGCGCGCTCCTCGTCGGTTCCCTGCTCGGAACAGGTCAGCACCGAGCCGTCCGCCGTCACCATTTCCAGGCCTTGGATCTGGGCGGCGATCGAGGCCGAGTCGCGGCCCGTGCCGTGGGTGCCGGTACTGGTGGCCCCGGAGACGGTCTGGTCCATGATGTCGCCCATGTTCGTCAGCGACAGCCCCTCGCGCGCGAGGGCCAGGTTGAGCCTCTTGAGCGGTGTGCCGGCCTCGACCGTGACCGTCATGGCGTCGCGGTCGATGCTGCGGATGCCGGTCAACAGCTGAGGGCGTATCAACACACCGTCCGTCGCGGCTATGGACGTGAAGGAGTGCCCGGTGCCGACGGCCTTGACCCGCAGCCCGTCCTCGGCCGCCCGGCGAACGGCCTCGGCCAGTTCGTCCACGGAGGCGGGAGTGACCTCCCGCGCGGGGCGCGCCAAGACGTTGCCGCCCCAGTTACGCCATGTGCCGTTCTTCCCGCTCGTCATCCCGCTCGCTGTGCGTGTGCTGCTCAACGGTCCCTCCCCGACGCGGTTCCGGCCGCTTGAGCCGGCGGTACCCGAGGAAACCGACCGCGACCGCGACGGCCCCGGCCACCGCCGGAACCCAGTACCCCGCGCGCGCCCCGGAGGCGTCGATCACCCAGCCGCCCGCGGCGGAGCCGAGCGCGACCCCGACCGCGAGACCGGTGCTCACCCAGGTCATGCCTTCGGTGAGCTGCGTGCGTGGTACGTGCTCTTCGATGAGGGACATCGTCGTGATCATCGTGGGAGCGATGGACAGACCCGCAACGAACAGCGCCGCGGCCAGAAACAGCAGGTTTCCGACCAGTAGGAGGGGGATCATACTCACGGCCATCGCACAGACGCCCAGCAGCCAGCGCCGTTCCGGCGGCCCGGCGAAGCGCATCAGCCCGAAGATCATGGCCGCCGTGCACGAACCCGCCGCGTACAGGGCGAGTACCAGGCTGGCGGCGGCCTTGTGCCCCTCCTCCTCGGCGAAGGCCACGGTGACCACGTCGATGGCCCCGAAGATCGTGCCCGTCGCCGCGAACGTGACGACCAGGACCTGGAGTCCCCGGGAGCGCAGCGGGGTGCCGCCGCCCTTGTGTTCGCGCGGATGCGGCTCCGGCTCGGTGGCGCGCTGCGAGGTCAGCCAGAAGACGCCGGTGGCCAGGAAGCAGGCGGCGAGCAGCGGCCCGGCCTCCGGGAACCAGGCCGTGGACAGGCCGATGGAGATGATCGGCCCGAAGATGAAGCAGACCTCGTCCACCACGGACTCGAAGGAGTACGCGGTGTGCAACCGGGGGGTGCCCCGGTACAGGGCCGCCCAGCGTGCCCGGACCATCGCGCCGAGACTCGGCACGCAGCCGATGCCGACGCAGGACACGAACAGCACCCAGTCCGGCCAGCCGTAGTGCGCGGCGGGCAGCAGCACGGCCGCCGCGGTGAGCGACACAAGGGTCGCCGGGCGCAGCACCCGTCGCTGGCCGTACCGGTCCACCAGACGGGAGACCTGCGGTCCGGCCACGGCGGCGGCGAGCGCGATGGTGGCGGACAGGGCCCCGGCCAGTCCGTACCGCCCGGTGAGCTGCGAGATCATGGTCACCACGCCGATGCCCATCATCGACAGCGGCATCCGGCCGAGGAAGCCCGCGGTCGAGAAGGCCTTGGTGCCGGGGGCGGCGAACAGGGCGCGGTAGGGGCTGGGCAACGAGGTCTCCGGAACGGCTCGGTAACAGCTCAGAAGCGGCTTAGTAAGGTGCGAACGCAGTCGATACAGCTTACTCGTCCGGCCGCCCGGAAACAGCCCCGCGCACTCGGCGAAACGCACGGTCGGCACCCCGCCGTTTTCCCGCTGTCAGTGCCGGGTGGCAGGATCGAGGCATGCCAGACGTGCTCGATGCCAGCCCCTACGATGCCCTGCTCCTGCTCTCGTTCGGCGGCCCGGAGGGTCCGGACGACGTGGTCCCGTTCCTGGAGAACGTGACACGCGGGCGCGGCATCCCCAAGGAACGCCTCAAGGAAGTCGGTCAGCACTACTTCCTCTTCGGCGGGGTCAGCCCCATCAACGACCAGAACCGCGCCCTGCTGGACGCCCTCCGCAAGGACTTCGCCGAGCACGGTCTGGACCTGCCGGTCTACTGGGGCAACCGCAACTGGGCGCCGTACCTGCCGGACACCCTGCGCGAGATGGTCCGCGACGGCCGCCGCCGCATCCTCGTCCTGGCCACCAGCGCCTACGCCTCGTACTCGGGCTGCCGCCAGTACCGCGAGAACCTCGCGGACGCGCTCGCCGCCCTGGAGGCCGAGGGCGCGGAGCTGCCGGAGATCGACAAGCTCCGGCACTACTTCAACCACCCGGGCTTCGTCGAGCCCATGGTCGACGGAGTCGTCCGGTCCCTCGCCGAGCTGCCCGAGGAGGTCCGGGACGGCGCGCACATCGCCTTCTCGACCCACTCGATCCCCACCTCCGCCGCGGACACCTCCGGCCCGGTCGAGGAGCACGGTGACGGCGGGGCGTACGTACGCCAGCACCTGGACGTGGCGCAGGTGATCGCCGACGCCGTCCGCGAGCGCACCGGCGTCGACCACCCCTGGCAGCTCGTCTACCAGTCCCGGTCCGGCGCCCCGCACATCCCGTGGCTGGAGCCCGACATCTGCGACCACCTGGAGGAGCGCCACGCGGCCGGCGTCCCCGCCGTGGTGATGGCCCCCATCGGCTTCGTCTCCGACCACATGGAGGTCTTGTACGACCTCGACACGGAGGCCACGGCCAAGGCGGAGGAGCTGGGACT
>NZ_RAIF01000032.1:131870-132903 GCF_003671715.1 Streptomyces sp. E2N166
CCCTCGGAGCACTCGGCGCGAGCCACAACCTGTGCCCGGTCGGCTGCTGCCCCGCCCGCGCCCCCCGCCCCGCCGCCGCGGGCGCCGACAGCCCCTACGCGTGAGGAGCCCCGTGACCGACGTGACGCCCGACCCCCTCCACGCCGAGCTGCTGGAGATCGCCCAGGAGGCCGCCCACCGCGCGGGCGAACTGCTGCGCGACGGCCGCCCGGCCGACCTCGAGGTCGCCGCCACCAAGTCCAGCCCGATCGACGTGGTCACCGAGATGGACATCGCGGCGGAGAAGCTGATCACCGGCCTGATCGCCGACCGCCGCCCCGACGACGGGTTCCTGGGCGAGGAGGGCTCCGCCACCGAGGGCACGAGCGGCATCCGCTGGGTCATCGACCCGCTCGACGGCACGGTCAACTACCTGTACGGACTGCCCACCTGGGCGGTCTCCGTCGCCGCCGAGCAGGACGGCGAGCGGGTGGCCGGGGTGGTCGTGGCACCGATGCGGGGAGAGGCCTACCACGCGGTACTGGGCGGCGGAGCCTGGGCGACGGGCGCCTGGAACGGCGAACGCAGGCTCGCCTGCCGCTCCGCGGCGCCGCTCGACCAGGCCCTGGTCTCCACCGGCTTCAACTACGTCGCCGACGTCCGCGCCGAACAGGCCGAGATCGCGAGGCGGCTCATTCCGCTGGTACGCGACATCAGACGCGGCGGCTCGGCCGCGATCGACCTGTGCGACG
This sequence comes from Streptomyces sp. E2N166, assembly GCF_003671715.1. GTDB lineage: Bacteria > Actinomycetota > Actinomycetes > Streptomycetales > Streptomycetaceae > Streptomyces > Streptomyces thinghirensis. Next base: position 132,602 of record NZ_RAIF01000032.1, read on the forward strand.
TGGCCGCGGGACGCCTCGACGGCTACTACGAGCGCGGTCTGCACCCCTGGGACCTCGCGGCGGGCGACCTGATCGCCCGGGAGGCGGGCGCGGTGACCGGTGGGCGTCCCGGTGAGCGCCCGTCCGGAGCCCTGACGATCGCGGCCACCCCGGACGTCTTCGAGCCCCTCCAGCGACTCCTGGTGGACTTCGGCGCGTAGGCCTCCGGCGGTTCGGCGGGCCGGCGCCGGCCGGCCCGAACGACGTGCGCCGCTCCGCGCCCACCCCGTCCGCGGGGCACACCCGGCTCCGCGGCGGCGGAC
>NZ_RAIF01000032.1:132991-162086 GCF_003671715.1 Streptomyces sp. E2N166
CCGGCACCCACGCCCCGCCCGCCCACCGCCGGACGCAACCTGCCGGACCCCGGCCCCGTCCGGTTTCCGTCCCGCCGGGGCGGACCCTCGCCCGGCGACCACACCCGCTCACCGCCGGACGGCAACCCGCACGACAGGGCCCCGGCGCTGGATCCCGCCGGGGCCTTGTCGATCACGGGCCGGTCAGACGCCGGTCGCGCCGACCTCCACACCGTGCTCAGCAGCGAGACGGCGCAGGTCGTCGAGCTCTCCCAGCTCCACCTCGACGAGGAACTCGTCCCCCTCGTCGCGGGCCCGGGACAGATCGGACTCGGTCGTCTGTATGCGCTGCAGAAGTCCTGCGGTGAAAGCGTCCATGCTGCGCCCCCTCGTCCTGGGTCGTGGGTCGGTGGCACGGGGGTGTGCCGTTCGGAAGGGACGATCACGTCTCCGGTGGAGTGCCCAGCGCAGCCCTGCCGGGCGGCGACGGTGCCGGACACCCACGCCCGCTCTGCGGAAGCGGACCGCGGCATACCGCGCGGTAACGCGGTACAGGCAGAGCGTGATCGCGGGATGTAAAGCCGTCCTCCCCCCGCTCCCTTCCGCGGAAACCTCAACCCCGCGAGAAAATCTCGCATTCCCGGTTGCCCACCGGCCTCCCTCCCGCCCCTCACCCGTCTTACAGCCGACTTATGGCCGAAAAGGGCAGGATGGAGGCAACACCATCCACCAGCCCCTGCCCTCGTGCGTCCGAGAAGCGCTACGCGGGTGGACACAGGAAGGACAAGCGACGTGCGCGTACTCGTCGTCGAGGACGAGCAACTGCTCGCCGATGCGGTGGCCACCGGACTGCGCCGGGAGGCCATGGCCGTCGACGTCGTGTACGACGGTGCGGCCGCCCTGGAACGCATCGGCGTGAACGACTACGACGTGGTCGTCCTCGACCGCGACCTCCCCGTCGTGCACGGCGACGACGTGTGCCGCAAGATCGTCGAGCTGGGCATGCCCACGCGCGTGCTGATGCTCACGGCCTCCGGCGACGTCAGCGACCGGGTCGAGGGCCTGGAGATCGGCGCCGACGACTACCTGCCCAAGCCGTTCGCGTTCAGCGAGCTCATCGCGCGCGTGCGCGCCCTGGGGCGGCGTACCAGCGTGCCCCTGCCGCCCGTCCTGGAGCGGGCCGGCATCAAGCTCGACCCGAACCGCCGGGAGGTCTTCCGGGACGGCAAGGAGGTGCAGCTCGCGCCCAAGGAGTTCGCCGTGCTGGAGGTGCTCATGCGCAGCGAGGGCGCGGTCGTCTCCGCGGAGCAACTGCTGGAGAAGGCCTGGGACGAGAACACCGACCCGTTCACCAACGTCGTGCGCGTGACCGTGATGACCCTGCGCCGCAAACTGGGCGAGCCGCCCGTCATCGTCACCGTCCCCGGCTCCGGCTACCGGATCTGATCGCCCGTGGCGACGACACCCGCGCCCCCCGGGGCGCCACCGAAGCCCACCTGGGACCCGCGCTCGGCCACTCCGCTGCCATGGCTGCGGCCCACCATCCGGATAAGGCTGACGCTGCTGTACGGCGGCATGTTCCTGATCGCCGGCATCCTGCTGCTGTCGATCATCTACCTGCTGGCCGCCCAGGCGGTACGAACCGGCAACCAGCCGCTCTACAAGATCGTCAACTTCCAGGACCTGGAGGTCGCGAGCAGCGACTGCCCCGGGGTCACCAACGGCAACCTGTCGCTGTCGCAGTTCAACGCCGCGATCAGCGACTGCATCGACCACCAGCGCCAGGTCGCCCTGGACCGGCTGCTCAGCCGCTCGCTGCTGGCCCTGCTCGGCCTCGCCGTGATCGCCTTCGCCTTCGGGTACGCCATGGCCGGACGCGTCCTGTCGCCGCTGGGCCGGATCACCCGCACCGCGCGCGCGGTGGCGGGCTCCGACCTCTCCCGGCGGATCGAGCTGGACGGCCCGGACGACGAGCTGAAGGAACTGGCGGACACCTTTGACGACATGCTGGAGCGGCTGCAACGGGCCTTCACCGCCCAGCAGCGCTTCGTCGGCAACGCCTCCCACGAGTTGCGCACACCACTGGCGATCAACCGCACCCTCCTGGAAGTGCACCTCTCCGATCCGAACGCCCCGGTGGAGCTGCAACAGCTCGGCAAGACACTGCTGGCCACCAACGAACGCAGCGAGCAACTCGTCGAGGGCCTGCTGCTGCTCGCCCGCAGCGACAACCAGATCGTCGAGCGCAAACCGGTGGACCTCGCCGAGGTGGCCGGACAGGCCATCGACCAGGTGCGTGCCGAGGCCGAGACCAAGGGCGTGGAGATCCGCGGTACGCGCGAGCCCGCCGTGGTCCAGGGCAACGGCGTCCTGTTGGAGCGGATCGCCCTGAACCTCCTGCAGAACGCCGTGCGCTACAACGTGGCGGAGCAGGGCTGGGTGGAGGTCACCACCGCGGTCGAGAACGGCCAGGCGGTCCTGGTGGTCACCAACACGGGCCCGGTCGTGCCGGCGTACGAGATCGACAACCTTTTCGAGCCGTTCCGGCGGCTGCGCACCGAGCGCACGGGCAGCGACAAGGGAGTCGGCCTCGGCCTGTCCATCGCGCGGTCGGTGGCCCGGGCGCACGGCGGACACATCTACGCACAGCCGCGCGAGGGCGGAGGGCTCGTGATGCGGGTGACGCTGCCCGTCTGAGATCATGGCCCCGACATCTCACCGAGACCCGAGGATGTTCGCTTTGAGCGGAATTTCCAGGCCACCGGCCCTGGAGTCGCCTGTGTGATCGATCACAGCGGAGGCTTTGCCGCTATCTACTCTCCGTGATCATGCACCCTGTCGGAAAGCCGGGAAAATCCTGGTTTTCAGCGGTCCTGATCACGGGAAGTACACGGTGAGACGCCTTTGAAGTGCGGTATTCGGACCGTGTACGGTCCCCTTCGCCATCCAAGCCGACCACTCATGAGGGGTCCGGTTGGGTGTCGATTGAGTAACAGACCTTGATGTGAGGCAAAATCTCCGCCTCGGGTCGGGCACAAGTCCGGCCTCTCACGCGTTACGTGCGCTGGAGACACCCGCAGACACCCAGAGGGGGAGAGCGACCATGGCAACCGATTACGACACTCCACGCAAGACCGACGACGATGTCGACTCGGACAGCCTCGAAGAGCTGAAGGCGAGGCGGAACGACAAGTCCGCCTCGGCCGTCGACGTCGACGAGTTCGAGGCCGCGGAAGGCCTCGAACTTCCCGGCGCCGACCTCTCGAACGAGGAACTGGCCGTCCGTGTACTTCCGAAGCAGCAGGACGAGTTCACCTGCATGAGCTGCTTCCTGGTGCACCACCGCAGCCAGCTGGCCCGGGAGAAGAACGGCCAGCCGATCTGCCGCGACTGCGACTGAGGCGGGGTCGGCCGTGACTGGCTCGACCCCTCCCTGGAAGCGCCGCTTCTCCAGGCGGGAAGCGGACCAAGGACCGTCTGACGGTCCCTACGGCGCGCGTGACGACGAGCGGGGCCCGACCGATACGGGGACGGCCTCGCTCGACTCAGTGGCCGACCGGGGTGACCTCCCGGCGACCGCCAGGACCTCGGCACCCGCTGCCCGGCGACGGGCAGCGGCGTTCCGGCACAAGGCCGGACAAGGGGTGCGCAACGGCGGTCAGCGCGCCAGGGCCGCCCTGGCGCACCTGGCCGACCGGATCATCGAGCTGGCGCCGCGCGTGCCCGTACGGGACCTGGCGACGCTCCGCAGGCAGTTCCCCGGTCTCGGACCCGAGGAGCTCGCCGACCGGTTGGTGGCGGGCGCCGCCAAGGGCACCGCGACCGTCGGAGCGGGTATCGGCGCGGCCGCGATGATGCCCGTACCGCCCGCGATGCCCGCGGAACTGGCCGCCGAGATCACCGGCGTCGCGGCGATCGAACTCAAGATGATCGCCGAACTCCACGAGGTCTACGGCGTACGACCGCCCGGCGGCCTCGCCCAGCGCAGCACCGCGTATCTGAACTCCTGGTCGGACGAGCGCGGCGTCGACGTGTCCAAGCCGTCGACGCTCGGTTCGGCCATGAACAGCCACATGAAGCGCCAGCTCCGTCAGCAGATCATGAAGCGGATGGTGCGCGACCTGCCGAACCTGATGCCGTTCATGGTGGGCGCGGCCGTGGGCGCAGTCATGAACCGCCGCGACACCAGAAAGCTGGCCGACAGGATCCGGACGGACCTGCGCGGGAAGCAGGTGCCGTGGAGCGCCCTCGACGAACTCCCGGCGCTGGAGGGACCGCGGGACGCGCTGGACATGGGCGCCCTCACGAAGGTACTCGGCCCGAAAGGGCTCGGCGGCCGCCTCGGAGGTGACGGCGGGCACTGAACCCGCCGGGTGCTAGGCCGCAGCCTTCGCCGCCGTCAGGGCCTCCACCAGCCGCTCCGGCTCGCGGGTCGACAGGTAAAGGTACGGAGTCGGGTCCTCCGGATCTGTGACCAGTACGCGCACGGCCCTCGGGATGTAGGCGCGCAGCAGCAGGAAGGCGCGGGTGTCGGCCTTGTAGGTGCGCCAGGCGCGGGCCTCCTCCGGATCGAGGATCTCCGCCTCGCCCAAGGCCGAGACCGGCACCTTCGCCTCGCCCGCGATCAGCGAGCCGCCCACGACGCGGATGCGGACCGCGCCGTACGAACTGGCCGCCACCGCCGCCACCGCCGTCCCGCCGGCCAGGCCGCCCAGCATCGGCAGCGTGCCGAAGGGGAGCAGGATCAGGGCGAACGAAAGCCCCACCAGGAAGGAGACCAGCCACCAGGAGCGCGGCGCGGTGAGGCGTTCTTCGTACGGGGCGGTGGAGAGCTGCATGAACCAAGCTTGGCACGGTAGCGGTGTTCGGCCGACGCGCGGGTAAGGTCTGCGCCTGTGAGTGGTACTTCCCCAGGTCTTCAGCCCCCCGCCGGCGCCGTGAAACCCGTACGGCACCCCGACGCGCCCGCCCCCGGCGAACTGCTCGGCGCGCACTACGGCCAGTGTTTCGGCTGCGGTGGCGACCAGCCCCACGGACTGCACCTCCAGGCGCGGGCGGGTGAAGGCGTGTCGATCACCGCCGAGTTCACCGTGCAGCCCGCCCACCAGGGCGCCCCCGGCCTGGCGCACGGCGGCGTGCTGGCCACCGCCCTGGACGAGACCCTCGGTTCGCTGAACTGGCTGCTGCGCACGATCGCGGTGACCGGACGGCTGGAGACGGACTTCCTGCGGCCCGTGCCCGTCGGCACGACGCTGCACCTGGAGGCCGAGGTGACCGCCGTGGCCGGCCGGAAGATCTACTCCACCGCCACCGGACGGATCGGCGGCCCCGACGGGCCCGTGGCCGTCCGTGCCGACGCGCTGTTCATCGAGGTCAAGATCGATCACTTCGTCGACCACGGCCGCGAGGAGGAGATCCGCGCCGCCATGGACGACCCGGACCAGGTCCGCCGCACGCGCGCCTTCGAGGTGAACCCGTGACCCTCCCCAGCTCCGGGCACCGGGAGCAGAGGCCGGAACTCGACGTCCTGATCCGCCGCGTCGACCCCGACGTACCGCTCCCGACGTACGCGCAGCCCGGCGACGCGGGCGCCGATCTGCGCACCGTCGTCGACTGCGAACTGAAGCCCGGCGAACGCGCCGTACTGCCCACCGGCGTGTCTGTGGCGCTCCCGGAGGGGTACGCGGCCTTCGTGCACCCACGTTCCGGGCTGGCCGCCCGCTGCGGTGTCGCCCTCGTGAATGCCCCGGGGACGATTGATGCCGGGTACCGTGGGGAGATCAAGGTGATCGTGGTGAATCTCGACCCGTGCGAGACCGTGCGGTTCGAGCGCTTCGACCGGATTGCCCAACTGGTCGTCCAGCAGGTCGAGAGGGTCCGCTTCCGCCAGGTCGCGGAGCTTCCCGACTCGGTGCGGGCCGGAGGGGGCTTCGGGTCCACCGGCGGCCACGCCGGAACGGACCGTGCAAGCGGCACAAGCGGTCAGGTCGCCGAGGGCGGCCCGACGGGTGGGAATCGATACGCTTCGGTCGTATCCGACCGGGAAGGACAGTGACGTGTTCGGACGTCGCAAGAAGAGGGATGCCGCCGAGGACGCGGCCGGCGAGACCGAGCAGGTCGTCGACAGCGTCGACACCGAGGCGGACGAAGAGCCCGAGCGCGTGCGGCTCGAGCCCGAACCGCGGCCCGACGGGCCCTGGGACAGCACCGAGGTCCGCGACCCGGCCGAGGGCCGGGTGGACCTGGGCGGCCTGTTCGTACCCGGAGTCGAGGGCATGGAACTGCGCGTGGAGGTCGCGGGCGACGCGATCGTCGCCGCGACCGTCGTGCTGCGCGACAGCGCCATCCAGCTGCAGGGTTTCGCAGCGCCCAAGCGCGAGGGCATCTGGGGCGAGGTGCGCGAGGAGATCGGCTCCGGCATCACCCAGAAGGGCGGCATCATCGACGAGGTCGAGGGCCCGCTGGGCTGGGAGCTGCGTGCCCAGGTCCCGGTGCAGCTGCCGGACGGCACGGGCGGCTTCCAGGTCGTACGGTTCGTCGGTGTGGACGGCCCCCGCTGGTTCCTGCGCGGAGTGATCTCGGGTCAGGGCGCGGTGCAGCCGCAGGCCGCCGGTCTGCTGGAGCAGATCTTCCGGGACACGGTCGTGGTCCGCGGCGACGGCCCGATGGCCCCCCGTGACCCGATCGTGCTCAAGCTGCCGAACGACGCGCAGATGGTCCCCGAGGGCGTCCAGCAGGAGGAGGGCTCCCGCTTCGCCGGCGGTATGGGCCAGCTCCAGCGCGGACCGGAGATCACCGAGGTCCGGTAGGTAAAGTCTCCGTACGGTTTTCCGTACGCGCGTGAAGGGCCGCGCCCCGCTCGGGGCGCGGCCCTTCCGTCATCCCCGGCACGCTGGAGGACGGAGGGGGTCCCGGAGGAGCCTGCCCTACGGGCCGGGAGCCCACCCATGTCCGACGATCCGGCCCGGACCGTTGAACGGCACAGGGTCCGCTCGCGATACCGGCGCCCGGTTTCCGGCGGGGGCACCTGAGCCAGGTGGTCACCGAGACCATTGGTGCGCGTCGAGGGCGCGCGGAAGTCGTACGGCCACTGCGCCGCCGCCGTGCACGCCCTGCGCGGCGTCTCCTTCGAAGTGCCGCGTGGGCCGCCCTCAAGGGGCGGTCCGGGTCCGGGATGCCCCGCTGCTCGACACCGTCGGCGGTCTCGGCGTACCCGACGCCGGACGGGTCGAGGTCGACGGCCGCGTCCTGGCCGAGCCGGACGAGGGCGGGCTGCTCGCCCTGCGCCGGGACCGCGTCGGCTTCGTCTTCCAGTCCTTCGGGCTCCTCACCGATCCCACGGCCGCCGAGAACGTGGGCTTACCGATGCGGCTGCGCAGGACCGCACCGCGCGAGCGCGAGGAGCGCGTCGAGCTGCCGATCTCGCTGGTCGGCCTCGCCGGCCACACCGCCCGGCGGCCCGGCGAGCTGTCCGGCGGCCGGCAGCAGCGGTCGCCGTCGCCTTCGCCGACAGCCCCGCCCTGCTCGTGGCCGACGAGCCCACCCGTCAGTTGGACGCGGAGACGGGCCACGCCGTGACGGAGTTGCCGCGGGCGGTCGTACGCAGTGAGTGGGTCACCGCCCTCGCCGCCACCCACGACGCCACACTGCTGGACGTCGCCGACCGGGTGCTGGAGCTGCGGGACGGGGAGATGACCGGGCCCTGACGGCCGCGGACGTCAGAGTTCCGTCAAGGAGCACCCGCATCCCGTACCCCGCCCCGATTTGTCGGGATTGCTCGCCGTAAGGTCGACGCTGCGCGATCAGCGTTGACCGGAAGACAATGAGGCCATGGGACGCGGCAAGCTTCGGATCTACCTCGGCGCGGCGCCGGGCGTCGGCAAGACGTACGCGATGCTGTCCGAGGCGCACCGCCGCACGGAGCGGGGCACCGACTGCGTCGTGGCCTTCGTGGAGCACCACGGCAGGTCGCGCACCGAGGTTCTGCTGCACGGCCTGGAGCAGGTGCCGCGAAGGGAGCTGGAGCACCGCGGCGCGCTCTTCACGGAGCTGGACCTGGACGCGGTGCTGGCCCGGGCCCCCAGAGTGGCCCTGGTCGACGAGCTGGCCCACACCAACGTCCCCGGTGCCCGCAACGCCAAGCGGTGGCAGGACGTCGAGGAACTGCTGGCCGCCGGTGTCGACGTGGTCTCGACCGTCAACATCCAGCACCTGGAGTCACTCGGCGACGTCGTCGAGTCGATCACCGGGGTGAGACAGCAGGAGACCGTGCCGGACGAGATGGTGCGGCGCGCGGACCAGATCGAACTGGTCGACATGTCACCGCAGGCACTGCGGCGGCGCATGGCCCACGGCAACATCTACCAGCCGGACAAGGTCGACGCGGCCCTGTCCAACTACTTCCGCCCCGGCAACCTCACCGCCCTGCGCGAGCTCGCGCTGCTGTGGGTGGCGGACCGGGTCGACGAGTACCTGCAGCAGTACCGCAGCGAACACCGCGTGTCGAAGATCTGGGGCTCGCGCGAGCGCATCGTGGTCGGCCTGACCGGCGGCCCCGAGGGCAGGACGCTGATACGGCGGGCCGCGCGCCTCGCGGAGAAGGGCGCCGGCGGCGAGGTGCTGGCCGTGTACATAGCCCGCAGCGACGGGCTGACCTCGGCCTCCCCGAAGGAACTGGCGGTGCAGCGCACCCTGGTGGAGGACCTCGGCGGAACCTTCCACCACGTGCTCGGCGAGGACATACCGGCCGCCCTGCTCGACTTCGCGCGCGGCGTCAACGCCACCCAGATCATCCTCGGATCCTCACGCCGCAAGGCCTGGCAGTACGTCTTCGGCCCCGGCGTAGGCGCCACGGTCGCCCGCGAGTCCGGCCCCGACCTGGACGTCCACATCGTGACCCACGACGAGGTCGCCAAGGGCCGCGGACTGCCGGTGGCCAGAGGGGCGCGGCTCGGCCGCTCCCGGATCGTCTGGGGCTGGTTCGCGGGCCTCGGCGGGCCGGTGCTGCTGACGCTGCTGCTGAACGCCGTCCACCTCGGGCTCGCCAACGACGTCCTGCTCTACCTGGCGCTGACCGTGGCCGCCGCCCTGCTGGGCGGGCTGTACCCGGCGCTCGCCTCGGCGGCGGTCGGATCCCTCCTGCTGAACTGGTTCTTCACGCCCCCGGTCCACCGGATCACCATCGCCGATCCCAGGAACATACTCGCGCTCGCCATATTCGTGGGCGTCGCGCTGTCCGTCGCCTCGGTCGTCGACGTCGCGGCCCGGCGCACCCACCAGGCCGCCCGGCTGCGCGCCGAGTCCGAGATCCTCTCCTTCCTCGCGGGCAACGTCCTGCGCGGCGAGACCAGCCTGGAGGCCCTCCTGGAACGGGTCCGCGAGACCTTCGGAATGGAGTCGGCCGCCCTGCTGGAGCGGGAGGGCGACGTGACGCCCTGGACCTGCGCCGGCCGGGCCGGGGCGGGACCGCCGGTCGAACGCCCCGAGGACGCGGACGTGGACATGCCGGTCGGGGACCACATGGCGCTCGCGCTGACCGGCCGTGTCCTGCCCGCCGAGGACCGCCGGGTGCTGGCCGCCTTCGCCGCCCAGGCCGCCGTCGTCCTGGACCGGCGGCGCCTGCGCGAGGAGGCCGACCTGGCCCGCGCGCTCGCCGAGGGCAACCGCATCCGCACGGCGCTGCTCGCCGCCGTCAGCCACGATCTCCGTACCCCGCTCGCCGGGATCAAGGCGGCGGTCACGAGCCTGCGGTCCGACGACGTGGCGTGGTCCGAGGCGGACGAGGCGGAACTCCTGGAGGGCATCGAGGAGGGCGCCGACCGCCTCGACCACCTCGTCGGCAACCTGCTCGACATGTCCCGCCTCCAGACCGGTACGGTCACGCCGCTGATCCGCGAGATCGACGTCGACGAGGTGGTCCCGATGGCGCTCGGCGGGGTGCCCGAGGGGAGCGCCGAACTCGACATCCCCGAGACGCTGCCCATGGTCGCCGTCGACGCCGGGCTCCTGGAGCGGTCGATGGCCAACCTGGTGGAGAACGCCGTCAAGTACAGCCCCGCCGGCCGCACCGTCCTGGTCGCCGCCAGCGCCCTCGCGGACCGCGTCGAAGTGCGGGTCGTCGACCGGGGGCCGGGGGTGCCGGACGAGGCCAAGGACCGGATCTTCGAGCCCTTCCAGCGCTACGGCGACGCCCCGCGTGGCTCCGGTGTGGGGCTCGGCCTGGCCGTGGCACGGGGCTTCGCCGAGGCGATGGGCGGCACCCTGAACGCCGAGGACACCCCCGGTGGCGGTCTCACCATGGTGCTCACCCTCCGCGCGGCGGGCTCCCCCGGTCCCGCGGCAGCGCACTCCGCGACAGCAGAAAGGCAGGCCGCCCGATGACCCGGGTGCTCGTGATCGACGACGAACCGCAGATCGTGCGTGCCCTCGTGATCAACCTCAAGGCCCGGCACTACGAGGTCGACGCCGCCCACGACGGTGCCACCGCCCTCCAGCTCGCCGCGGCCCGCCACCCCGACGTCGTGGTGCTGGACCTGGGCCTGCCCGACATGGACGGCGTCGAGGTGATCAGAGGGCTGCGCGGCTGGACCCGGGTGCCGATCCTGGTGCTGTCCGCCCGGCACTCCTCCGACGAGAAGGTCGAGGCGCTCGACGCGGGCGCCGACGACTACGTCACCAAGCCCTTCGGCATGGACGAACTGCTGGCCCGGCTGCGCGCCGCCGTCCGCCGGGCCGAGCCGGTCCCGGGCGGCGAGGACGACGTGGTCGTGGACACCGCGGAGTTCACCGTCGACCTGGCCGCGAAGAAGGTGAACCGGGGCGGGAAGGACGTACGGCTCACCCCCACCGAGTGGCATCTGCTGGAGGTGCTGGTGCGCAACACCGGACGCCTGGTCAGCCAGAAGCAGCTGTTGCAGGAGGTGTGGGGGCCGTCGTACGGGACGGAGACGAACTACCTGCGGGTCTACATGGCGCAGCTGCGCCGCAAGCTGGAGGCGGACCCGGCGCACCCGAGGCACTTCATCACGGAGCCCGGCATGGGGTACCGCTTCGAGAAGTGAGACGGCAGGCGAGCGGGAAGGTGCGCGAGGTGACCGAGGCGAGCCGAAAGTGAGCCTCGCGATACCGCTCGGGAGAGGGTGTCTGGCTGTCGGTGCGCCCCGGTACGCTTCAGATATGAGTGCTGCTCCGCGTTCCGACAAGCCGGTGGGCCGGTTCCGGCGCATGTTCGACCGGCTCTCCTCGTCGCAGGAGGACCTGGAGTCCGAGGAACTGCGCGAGGACGCCGACACCGCCGGCTGCACCCGTATCTGCGACTGTCAGGACCGGCAGATCGTGTCGGTTACTGGTACCTTGCGCACGGTCACCCTGCGACCGCGTGCGGGCGTCCCGGCCCTGGAGGCCGAGCTGTTCGACGGTTCCGCCGCCCTGGATGTGGTGTGGCTGGGCAGACGCTCCATCGTGGGCATAGAGCCGGGGCGCAAGCTCATCGCATCGGGCCGGATCTCGATGAGCCGGGGCCGCCGGGTGCTCTTCAACCCGAAATACGAACTGAGACCCCTCGGACGGGAGTAGCCGGTGACGTCGCTCGACAAGCCGACCGAAGACACTCAGGACACGGAAGCCGACGACGCCCGGGCGGTGACGGAGGCCGCGTTGTTCGAGGCGTTCGGCGGCGTGCGGGGCATGGTCGAGACGGTGCTGCCGGGCCTGCTCTTCGTCACCATCTTCACGCTCAACAACGACCTGCACATGTCCGCGATCGCGGCGCTCGCCGTGTCGCTGGTGCTGGTCGTGGTCCGGCTGGCGAGGAAAGACACCGTCAAGCACGCCTTCGGCGGGGTCTTCGGCGTCGCCTTCGGCGTGGTCTTCGCGATGATGACCGACAACGCCAAGAACTTCTATCTGCCGGGCATGCTCTACACCCTGGGCCTGGCCATGGCGTACATCGTCACCTCGCTGGCCGGGGTGCCGCTGATCGGCCTGATCCTCGGCCCGGTCTTCAAGGAGAACCTCTCCTGGCGCACCCGCAACCCGGGCCGCAAGAAGGCGTACACCAAGGCCAGCTACGCCTGGGGCCTGATCCTGCTCGGCAAGAGCGCCATCCTCTTCCCGCTGTACTGGTGGGCGGACACCGAGCAGCTCGGCTGGGTCCTGGTCACGCTGAAGATCCCGCCGTTCCTGCTCGCCGTATGGCTGACCTGGGTGTTCCTGGCGAAGGCGCCGGCCCCCATCGACGTGTTCGCGGAGATGGAGGCGGCGGAGAAGGCCGAGGACGAGAGGGCGGAGCGCGCGAAGGCCGAGCGCGAGGCCCGGGAGGGCGAAGCCGTGGAGTCGTCCGCCGCGGACTCCGCACGCGGCGGCAGGCACCGCAAGGACTGACGGCTTACGCCGGTGGGGGCGCCCGGAGATCTCCGGGCGCCCCCACCGGCGTAAGCGGGTCCTGCGGCGTCGTAAGCGGGTCCTGCGGCGTCGTAAGCGGGTCCTCGCGCTTCGCACGCGGGACGGATCCCGCGTTTCGTGGTACGCGGACGGATCCCGCGTCGGCTTCAGCGCGCGGCGTCGGTCCGCCGCGCCGACAGCAGGTCCTCCAGCTGCTCCTCGCGGGCCTGAGCCGCCACGAACAGCAGCTCGTCGCCCGCCTCCAGCGAGTCCTCCCGGGAGGGTGTCAGCACCCGGGTGCCGCGGATGATCGTGACCAGCGAGGTGTCCTCGGGCCACTCCACGTCACCGACCTGGATGCCGGCCAGCGCCGACTCCTCCGGCAGCGTCAGCTCGACCAGGTTGGCGTCGCCGTGGCTGAAGCGCAGCAGCCGGACCAGGTCGCCGACGCTCACCGCCTCCTCCACCAGGGCCGACATCAGCCGCGGGGTGGAGACGGCGACGTCCACGCCCCAGGACTCGTTGAACAACCACTCGTTCTTCGGGTTGTTCACCCGGGCGACGACGCGCGGAACGCCGTACTCCGTCTTGGCCAGCAGGGAGACGACCAGGTTGACCTTGTCGTCGCCCGTGGCGGCGATGACGACGTTGCAGCGCTGGAGGGCCGCCTCGTCCAGGGACGTGATCTCGCACGCGTCGGCCAGCAGCCACTCCGCCATCGGGACGCGCTCGACCGAGATGGCGGTCGGCGCCTTGTCGATGAGCAGAACCTCGTGGCCGTTCTCCAGCAGCTCGCCCGCGATCGAGCGGCCGACCGCGCCGGCTCCGGCAATGGCGACCCTCATCAGTGACCGCCCTCCTCTTCGGGACCCTTGGCGAACGACGCCTCGACCTTGTGGACCTCGTCGGCGCGCATCATCACGTGCACCAGGTCACCCTCCTGCAACACCGTCTGCGAGGTCGGCAGGATGGCCTCCCCGAGCCGGGTGAGGAACGCCACCCGCACACCGGTCTCCTCCTGGAGCCGGCTGATCTTGTGGCCGACCCAGGACGCCGAGGTGTGCACCTCGGCGAGCTGGACGCCGCCGGTGGGGTCGCGCCACAGCGGCTCGGCGCCCGAGGGGAGCAGCCGGCGCAGCATCTGGTCGGCCGTCCAGCGGACGGTGGCGACCGTGGGGATGCCCAGGCGCTGGTAGACCTCGGCGCGGCGGGGGTCGTAGATACGGGCGGCGACGTTCTCCACGCCGAACATCTCGCGGGCCACGCGGGCGGCGATGATGTTCGAGTTGTCACCGCTGGAGACCGCGGCGAAGGCGCCGGCCTCCTCGACGCCCGCCTCGCGCAGGGTGTCCTGGTCGAAACCGATACCGGTGACCCTGCGGCCGCCGAACGTGGAACCGAGGCGACGGAAGGCGGTGGGGTCCTGGTCGATCACGGCGACCGTGTGCCCTTGCTGCTCCAGGGTCTGCGCGAGGGCCGAGCCCACGCGCCCGCAGCCCATGATGACGATGTGCATCGCCTCACACCCCGCTTTCCGCGGGCCCGCCGGCCTCTGTGGATGTCCTGCTCATGTCTCTCTTTCGGCTCGCCTGGCGACACGTCGCGGCCAGTGTGCGGGCCGCAGGGGAACATCATGCCGGTGAGCACCGACGCTGACGCCTCTCGGGGCCCCGGGAAGCCGGATTCCCCGTCCGGGAAGCCGGGTCCCCCTGTCCGCACCCAACGTATCGGCAAGCCTCCAGGGCCCGCAGCGGCCGTCTCACCCCCCGGCCGACGTCCCCCGCCGGCCGATGCTGCGGATGCTGGCGAGAGCCAGGATTCCGAGGCCGACGAGCGTGGCGGCGCCGCCGATCAGTTCTGGGCTCAGGTGCATGGGACCTCCAGGGGCGGCAACGGCCGGGAAGCGAACGGCAATCGGACGGTGCTTGTCATATAGGCATGCCAACCTCGCGGCCTGCGGAATCCGCAGCCGCACCTTTCCCCGAATTCACCCGTAGAGCAGACGGCGGGCCGATCGGGGGTGGCGGGTGGGCGGGCGCCCGTTCGAACGCTTACGATCCTCTGTTGTGTCCAAACTGACCGACGTGCCCAAGCGGATCCTGATCGGGCGCGCACTGCGCAGTGACCGGCTGGGGGAAACGCTCCTGCCGAAGCGCATCGCCCTCCCCGTCTTCGCCTCCGACCCGCTCTCCTCGGTGGCGTACGCGCCCGGCGAGGTGCTGCTGGTCCTGTCCATCGCGGGCGTGTCGGCGTACCACTTCAGTCCTTGGATCGCGGTCGCGGTCGTCGTGCTGATGTTCACGGTGGTCGCCTCCTACCGGCAGAACGTGCACGCGTACCCGAGCGGCGGCGGCGACTACGAGGTCGCCAACACCAACCTCGGGCCCAAGGCCGGCCTGACGGTGGCGAGCGCGCTGCTGGTGGACTACGTCCTGACCGTCGCCGTCTCCATCTCCTCCGGCATCGAGAACCTCGGCTCCGCGATCCCCTTCGTCGTCGAGCACAAGGTCCTCTGCGCGGTCGCCGTGATCCTGCTGCTGACGCTGATGAACCTGCGCGGGGTCAGGGAGTCGGGCACCCTGTTCGCGATTCCGACCTACGTCTTCGTCGCGGGCGTCTTCATCATGATCGCGTGGGGAGCCTTCCGCGGCCTGGTGCTCGACGACACCATGCGCGCCCCGACGGCGGACTACGAGATCAAACCGGAACACGGCGGCCTGGCCGGCTTCGCCCTGGTCTTCCTCCTCCTGCGCGCCTTCTCCTCCGGCTGCGCCGCCCTCACCGGCGTCGAGGCCATCTCCAACGGCGTCCCGGCCTTCCGCAAGCCCAAGTCGAAGAACGCGGGCAACACGCTCGCGCTGATGGGACTGCTCGCCGTCACCATGTTCTGCGGCATCATCGCGCTGGCCGCCGCGACCGACGTCCGCATGTCGGAGAACCCGGCCACCGACCTCTTCCACAACGGCGTCGCGCTCGGCTCGGACTACGTCCAGCACCCGGTGATCTCGCAGGTCGCCGAGGCGGTCTTCGGCGAGGGCAGCCTGCTCTTCATCGTCCTGGCCGCCGCCACCGCGCTGGTCCTCTTCCTCGCCGCGAACACCGCGTACAACGGCTTCCCGCTGCTCGGCTCGATCCTCGCGCAGGACCGCTACCTGCCGCGCCAGCTGCACACCCGCGGCGACCGCCTGGCCTTCTCGAACGGCATCGTGCTGCTCGCCGGCGCGGCGACGCTCCTGGTCTTCATCTACGGCGCCGACTCGACCCGCCTCATCCAGCTCTACATCGTCGGCGTCTTCGTGTCCTTCACGCTCAGCCAGATCGGCATGGTCCGCCACTGGAACCGCCACCTGGCCACCGAACGGGACCAGGCCAAGCGCCGCCGCATGCACCGCTCCCGTGCGATCAACGCCTTCGGCGCCTTCTTCACCGGACTCGTGCTGGTCGTCGTACTGGCCACGAAGTTCACGCACGGCGCCTGGGTCGCCCTGCTCGGCATGTGCATCTTCTTCGCCACGATGACGGCGATCCGCAAGCACTACGACCGCGTAGCCGAGGAGATCGCCGCCCCCGAGGACCCCGACGAGGCGCAGCCCGACGACATGGTGCGCCCCTCCCGTGTCCACTCGGTCGTCCTGATCTCCAAGATCCACCGCCCCACCCTGCGCGCCCTCGCCTACGCCAAGCTCATGCGCTCCGACACCCTGGAGGCGCTCAGCGTCAACGTCGACCCGGCGGAGACCAAGGCGCTGCGCGACGAGTGGGAGCGGCGCGGCATCGCCGTACCGCTGAAGGTGCTGGACTCGCCGTACCGGGAGATCACCCGCCCGGTCATCGAGTACGTCAAGAGTCTGCGCAAGGAGTCCCCGCGCGACGCGGTCTCGGTCATCATCCCCGAGTACGTCGTCGGCCACTGGTACGAGCACCTGCTCCACAACCAGAGCGCCCTGCGCCTCAAGGGGCGGCTGTTGTTCACCCCCGGGGTCATGGTCACCTCCGTCCCCTACCAGCTTCAGTCCTCCGAGGCCGCCAAGCGTCGGGCCCGCAAGCGGCAGGACTGGAACGCGCCCGGCGCGGTCCGGCGCGGTCCGGCCCAGCACGACCGGGCGAAGGAGTCCTCCTCGTCGACGTAGACTGGACGGCTGTTGTCCTTTGACGTTCGTCTGCCGGCGTCCGTCTCTCGTCGTCCGTTCTCTGGAGTCACCCCGCCATGCAGGCAGAACCGAAGAAATCGCAGGCGGAGTCCCAGGCGGTCTCGCTGGTGGGCCAGGAGTACGAGATCGAGATCGGCCCCGTCGCCCACGGCGGCCACTGCATCGCCCGTACGTCCGAGGGACAGGTGCTGTTCGTCCGGCACACGCTGCCCGGCGAGCGCGTCGTGGCCCGGGTCACGGAGGGCGAGGAGGGTGCCCGCTTCCTCCGGGCGGACGCGGTCGAGATCCTGGACGCCTCCAAGGACCGCATCGAGGCACCGTGCCCCTTCGCCGGCCCCGGCCGCTGCGGCGGCTGCGACTGGCAGCACGCCAAGCCGGGGGCCCAGCGCCGCCTGAAGGGCGAGGTCGTCACCGAGCAGCTCAAGCGCCTGGCGGGCCTCACGCCCGAGGAGGCCGGCTGGGACGGCACGGTGATGCCGGCCGAGGGCGACAAGCTGCCCGCCGGCCAGGTCCCGTCGTGGCGCACGCGCGTGCAGTACGCCGTGGACGCCGAGGGCAACGCGGGCCTGCGCAAGCACCGTTCGCACGAGGTCGAACCGATCGACCACTGCATGATCGCCGCCGAGGGCGTCAGCGAGCTGGGCATCGAGCAGCGCGACTGGATCGGCATGGAGTCGGTCGAGGCGATCGCGGCGAGCGGCTCGCAGGACCGCCAGGTCATCCTGACCCCCCGGCCGGGCGCCAGGCTCCCCATCGTCGAGCTGGACCGCCCGGTCTCCGTCATGCGGGTGGACGAGAAGGACGGCGGCGTCCACCGCGTCCACGGCCGCCCCTTCGTCCGCGAGCGCGCGGACGACCGCACCCACCGGGTGAGCAGCGGCGGCTTCTGGCAGGTCCACCCCAAGGCCGCCGACACCCTCGTCCTCGCGGTCATGCAGGGTCTGCTTCCCCGCAAGGGCGACATGGCCCTCGACCTCTACTGCGGCGTGGGCCTCTTCGCGGGCGCCCTGGCCGACCGCGTCGGCGACAAGGGCGCGGTCCTCGGAGTCGAGTCCGGCAAGCGCGCCGTCGAGGACGCCCGGCACAACCTCGCCGCCTTCGACCGCGTCCGCATCGAACAGGGCAAGGTCGAGGCGGTCCTGCCGCGCACCGGCATCGACGAGGTCGACCTCATCGTCCTCGACCCGCCGCGCGCGGGAGCGGGGCGGAAGACGGTCGAGCACCTGTCGTCGCTGGGAGCGCGGAGGATCGCGTACGTGGCGTGCGATCCCGCTGCGCTGGCCCGGGATCTGGGGTACTTCCGGGACGGGGGGTATCGGGTGCGGACGTTGCGGGTGTTTGATCTGTTTCCGATGACGCATCATGTGGAGTGCGTGGCGATTCTGGAGCCTGCGGGAAAGGGCGCCTGACCTGCGATTTCGTCGTCCGGGCGGGTTGCTCGACCTGTTTCCCTCCGGGCGGCGTCCAATTGGGCGGATCAATCCTCGCGAGCTCTCTGACCTGCGAGTTCGTGAGGAATGCGCTGCGCCAGGGCGACGTCTCAGATGTCTCTTAGAGGATTCTTGACGCTCGGACGACGCTCATATTGGCGTCTCTGCCGCGCCTTCGCGTCAGCGGTGCCAGCGACTGCTTGGTTCCGCGCTCGCGGAGCCGAGAGCGCCGTTGATACCTTCCTGGTATCATTTTCGCATGGCGATGACACTCCGACTTCCCGACGACCTTGACGCGAAGCTCACCGAGCGGGCTCGCCGGGAGGGCCGCAGCAAGCAGGAACTCGCTATTGAGGCCATCCGTGACGCCCAGAACCGGGCCGAGCTGAAGGTCGATGACGTCCTGGTCGAGCTCATGGACAGTGATGCGGAGATTTTGGACTATCTGAAGTGACCGACGTGCGCTACATCCAGATCGACGAAATCCTGGCCATCGCCCGTACGGTCAACGGTACGGAGCACAGCGTGCGTGACATGGGCCTTCTGGTGTCGGCGATCGAACGGCCCCGGACGAGCGTGTTCGGTGCCGAGCTGTATCCCACGCTGCACGAGAAGGCGGCGGCACTGCTGCACTCCGTTGCCCGCAATCACGCACTGATCGACGGCAACAAGCGCACCGCCTGGCTGGCCATGCGCGTTTTCCTGCGGTTCAACGGCGTCAGTGCCGGTACGGTCCCACCGCCCGTCTCCATTGCCGGCCCGTTCGTCGAGGACGTCGCGCAGGACAACGTCGATGTACCGGTCATCGCCAAGCGCCTGGCGGCCTGGTTCCCTGTTCTCTGAAATTCGACGACGTGAGGGCAGGGCACGCGCGCGCCCTGCCCTCACGCGCGGTCCGGCCTGCTCAGGTCAAGCCGGAATGGCGCGCTGCCTGCTGGAAGGCGTGGCTCCCGAGGCTCCTGCCTCAACGCGGCGACGGGGGACACCTGAGTCGACGCCCACCTCTTGCCGGTCCCCGCCCCGTCGCTCGACGCGTTGACGGCGACCTCGCCGGACGGGTTCAGGCACTACTGCGTCCACTCGTACGCGTGATCAGAGACGAATTCGGCAAAGGGGCGCGGCGGACGGCCGGTCAGTTCGAGCACCGCAGTGCTGACCTGGTCTTCGCGTCCCTCCCTGATTCCGCGCTCGACGGCGGCAAGGGCGTCAGCGAACTCCGTCGGCATTCCGGAGGCACGGTAGGCGGCAGCCTGTTCCTCCTCCGTAATACGCGCCACCCGAACTTGTCTGCCGGTCTGCGCGGTGATGATCTGCGCGGCCTGTGGGTAGCTCATCCCGTGCGGCCCGGTGATCAAGTAGTCGCTTCGAGCGTCCACCTCCAGGTCGGCCAACAGCGCGGCAGCACTGGCCGCGATGTCCCGCGCATCGACCCACCCCAGCTCGCCGTCACCGGCTGCGGTGCGGATCTCACCGAGTCGATGGATACGCTCGGCCAGTGGGTGCGGGCGCAGGAAGTTCTGCATGAAGCCAGACGCGCGGAGTACGACACCTCCGGGCTGAGCCTGAACCTGAGCGGCCATCTCCACAGCGCTGGGCGCGTTCGGCAGCACAATGGCGGAGCCGAGCATCACGAGGCGCCGGATACCGGCACGCTGCGCTTGGCGCAGGAAGGGCTCGACCAGCGGCAGCGGGTCCACACTCTCCACCGGCGGAAGCAGGAAGACCCGGTCCATCCCGTCGAGCGCAGGTCCATACGTGGTCGGGTCGTTCCAGTCGAAGCGGATCGCATCAGGATCGGCTGCGGCCGGGTTCCGGCTGGCGACCCGAGCCTGCACATCAGCGTTGCGGAGCACTTGCACCAGCGTCTTGCCGGTCTTGCCGGTCCCTCCGGTCACGAGTACTCCGGACATCAGGCGTCCTTCCTTTCAAGCGAGTCGATCAGCCCGGCGAGACCCCCGGCAGCGGCGGCGGCCGACAGCGGGCTCCAGTAATCCCGAAACAGAGCGATCAGCCCGTCGCGGACCGTGAGAACCACGATGTAGTCCAGGCGGTAGGGCTGGGAGGTGGCCACGGTGCGGCCGGTGGCCGTCCACTCCACCACGACGGTGTCCGTTTGATCAGTGGGCCGCACGATGAGCGCGGCCACCTCCTTCATGTCCGTCAGCTCCGGATAGTGAGCGAGGTAGGCGCGTACCTCCTCACGTCCGCGTAGAACGCGAGGGGAGCTCCCGGCTGCGAAAGGGAATTCCGCAATTCCGTCAGGCGCCCACAGATCTGCCACGGCATTCATGTCTTTGGCCAGCATCAGGTCGATCATGCGGCGAAAAGTTTCATCAGGTGTGCTGGACACCATTTCTCCTCGTAGTCAACAAACCGACCAGACCACCATGCACAGCAGATTTGTGGGCGTGGAACAGACAGCTAAGCCCCGGACCAACAGTGCGAGGCTTAGCTGTCCCTCCTGTGACAGCATGGAGGAGTGAGCAGCCAGGAACTCGCAGACTTTCTCCGCCGCCGCCGCGAGGACCTGCGACCAGAAGATGTGCCGGCCGAAGCGACGCTTCCACCAAGCCGGCGCGCCCGTCGCACACCTGGACTGCGCCGCGAAGAGGTAGCCGCCCTGGCACAGGTGTCGGTGAGCTACTACGAACGACTGGAACAGGCACGGGCACCCAGGCCCTCACCGCAGGTGCTGTCTGCACTGGCGACGGCTCTTCAGCTCACTGAAGCAGAGCGTGACCATCTGGCCCGCCTGGCCGGCCAGGTGCTGCCGGCAGAGAACGACGGCACGCCAGAGTACGTACCCAAGGATGCCCAACAGCTACTCGGCAGACTTGACGGCATCCCTGCCTACATCGTCAACCACCGGCAAGACATCGTCGCCTGGAACGCAGCAGCCGCAGCTCTGATCACAGACTTCTCTCGTCTCACACCTGACGAGCGCAACCTCACGCGCATATCGACGAGATTCCGTGACACCCTCTGCACCGGTGCGCCCGGTTCGGAGTCCGATTTCTCTCAGCAGGCAGCCGCTCAATTGCGCGCAGCCAGCGTTCGGTACCCCACAGATAACGTGCTCGCAGAGCTAATCAACGAGTTCGCAACCCGCGATCCAGATTTTGCGAGCAGCTGGTGTAACCACGCTGTGCGCCCCATGCCCAGCATGCGGAAAAACCTGCGCCACCCCACACTGGGCGAGCTGGAAATCGACCGCCACACCCTCAGCCTGCCCGGCTCAGGTTTCTCCTTGGTGATGTATACGGCAGAAGCCGGCAGTCCCAGCGCCGCCGCACTGAAGAGTCTCTGACCGCCGCCGCTACGGAAGCCACCGCGTCCGCCGACGTCGGGTCGCGCGGGTAGGAACGTAGCCTCGGGACGGAGAATATCGGCGACCAGGTCGGGCACGTCGCCCGCCATCGCCTTCTGCGTCGGTAGCACGGCGAGCCGGACGCGGCCCGCGTCACCGGTCAGCCGCGCGCTCGCGGCCCGGGTGGAGCCGCCCGGTCGCCGCCGCGGTAGCTGCCGGTGGGGGCGTCGACCTGGACACGCCGGGAACGCGGGAGAGCGCGCCGGGCAGCAGGCCGGCGCCCGCCAGCAGGAACTCCCCGGCCCGGTGCCCGTCACCAGGCAGGCAGACCACGGAACCGCCGCCGGGGACGGCTGGGACGACACACCGCCCGTCGCCTGGCTCGGCCGTGCAGCCGCCGGGGGCGGCCTGGTGGTTCCGGGACCTTGATCTCTCGTCAAAGACCGGTCCTGCCCGGCAGGAGCTCGGGTCCCAGCTTTCATGTCCTCAGCCCGCCGACAGGGGCCCCACTCAGCAGTTCGCGAGCCATGAGCTCTCCAGCAGACCGAGGTCCCTGTTGGTCGCTGGAGACACGAACGGCTCATGAGATGGCGTACCTCGAGCACTTCTGTCAGAGCGCCGCGTGCTCCGCGCAGGTCCGACCTGCAGTCGCATGTGGAGTGTGTGGGCGATTCTGGAGCCCGCAGCAAAGGGCCTCTGACCTGCCACCGGCCCGACCGGGGCGGTGACGCGGTCGGCGGCGCCTCCCTGGAGGCGGTCCAGGGAGGCGGCGATCCCCTCGTGAGGCATGCCGAGCGGCACCGCTCTGACCTCGGTCAGGCGGGTGTACTGCTCATCGGTCAGCTGGACCGGTGTGACGCCCGCCCAGGTGGTCCGACTCGCCGAACTGGTAGCCGTCCGCGCTGTCGAGAAAGGTGCCGCCCGCCTCGGCGGACCGGTCGAGAATCCGGCGTGTCTCGTCCGGCTCGGCGCCTGCGCCCCAGCCGGTGCCGAAGTACGCGGTGCCGAGCGCGTACTCGGAGACGCGGAGTCCGGTCCGGCGGCCGAAGAGCGTGTAACGCGTGAGAGGTCCCTGCGAGAGGGGTTGGAGGCGGTCGCACCGGGGCGGAGGGGCGAGCGTCAGTCCGCGTTCGGCTGGGGTGCCGCTGACAGGCTCTGCTTGACGTACCGGCTGGTCTCGTCGGCGAGGATTTCGGGCAGGCCGGTCTCGATGCCGGACAGGGCCTGGGCCGCGACGTCGTCGGCGGCGACCTTCTGATCGGCGGGCACGTCGGCGGCCATGTCGGTGTCCATGTAGCCGACGTGCAGCGCCGAGACGGCGATACCGCGGGGCGCCAGTTCGTCGCGGGTCGCACCGGTCAGCGCCCAGGCGGCGGCCTTGGACGCGGCGTAGGAGCCGAGTCCTGCCGGGTGGAACCAGGACAGGGCGGAAAGGACGTTGAGTACGGCGCCGCCGCCGTTGCCCTCGATGACGGGGGCGAAGGATCGGGTCGCGGCGAGCGGGCCGTAGAAGTTGGTCTCCATCTCCCGGCGCACCTCAGCAGCGTCGCCACCGATCAGCGTCGCGCCGGTGGAGATGCCCGCGTTGTTGATCAGCAGTGTCGCGTCGGACGCCACGCGCGCGGCCTCTCGTATCGACGCCTCGTCCGTGACGTCCAGCCGCAGCGGGATGACGCCCGGCACGTCGACCGTCTCGGGTCGTCGGGCCGCGCCGTACACCTTCGCGCCGCGCTCGACGAGCTGGGCGGCCAGGTGCCGTCCGAGACCCCGGTTGGCGCCGGTGACGACCGCGACCGCGTTCTTCAGTTCCATGTTCGCTCCTGATCGTGACGGGCGCCTTCGGCCACCCGTGACAAATTAGATTATGGATGCAATCTAAACTCGGGTCTATGATAGATGCCAGTCGACATCCAAATGGGGAGGTGGTCATGGGCCGGGTATCGCAGGCGCAGGCGGAGGAAAATCGCAGGCGGGTGGTGGATACCGCGTCCCGGCTCTTCCGGGAGCAGGGCGTGCAGGTCAGCGTCGCCGACCTGATGAAGGCGGCCGGTCTGACCCACGGCGCCTTCTACAAGCAGTTCGCCTCCAAGGAGGCGCTCGTCGACCAGGCCACCGCCCACGCCTTCGCCGAGCTCGCCCAGCGCTACAGCACCGGGCTCGAGCGGCACGACGGGCAGCGCGCCGCCGCCCAGCAGTCGCTGATCGACGCCTACCTCTCCGTCGAGCACCGCGACGACCCGGCGGACGGCTGCCCGGTCGCCGCGCTCGCCACCGACATCGCGCGCGAGGGCGGGGGACGCGAAGCCCGTCGCGTCTACGCCGAGGGGGTGGCCGACTTCGCCGATTTCCTGGCCGGCGACGACCAGGACGGCATCGTCCGCCTCTGCACCCTGTTCGGTGCGCTGGTCCTGTCTCGGGCCACCAAGGGCTCCCCGCTCTCCGGGGAGATCCTCGCCGCCGCGCACGCAGCCTTGACCGAAGCAGGCTGATCAAGGGCGCGGTGCGGGTGCACGTCGACCGCGCTCGTGGGCGACGGGGCCATCCCGCGGCCAGGCGGAGGCAGAGGGGAGAGAGGGCCGCTGGTGGTGGCTGGAGCCCTCTCCCGGCTGCGTGCGCGCGTTTCCTGCACCGACGCACTCGACGACACCCGGAGCCCGTCACCCTGGAACAGCGCGAGCAAGTTCGCGCTGGGACTCGGCAACGCCCTGGCCGCTCATCCGCTGCCGCGCCGGCCGCGACGCCCTCGGGTAGCCGCAGTCGCGCAAGGTGCCGAGGAGTGCTCCCAGCCCTTGGTCAGAGCTTGTCAGCCGGGGACGCCGGTCCGCCTTCCGAGGCCCACAGGGGCCGGTTGCCGAGTCCGGCGATGTCCAGGGCGAGTTCGGCGTACATGGCGTTGGCCCAGGAGAACCATGGGCGGGTGAATCGGTGGGGGTCGTCCTTGTGGAACGACTCGTGCATCTGGCCTGTGCCCGCGTCGGTCGAGAGAAGCGTTTTCATAGCTGTGACGCGCTCCGCACTGTCGTTGCTGGTCAGGCCCTGTACGGCGATGGCGATGGGCCAGATGTGATCATCGGGTGTGTGCGGGCTGCCGATGCCCTCGGCAGCTGTTCCCCGGTGCCAGGTGGGGTTCGCCGGCGAGAGGGCGAACTTTCGGGTGGCGAGGTAAACCGCGTCCGTGGCGGGGACGTTCGCGATCAGGGGCAGCGAGAGCAATCCGGGCATGTTGGCATCGTCCATCAGGAGCGCGTTGCCCCTGCCGTCCACCTCGTATGCGTAGATCAAACCGAACTCGGGGTGGTGGACGGTGCCTTGCCGCATGGTGGCCGCTCGCAGTTCCGCCGCCAGTCGGGCGGCGCTTTCGGCGAGCTCTGTGTCGTTCACGTGGTGCGCCAGTTCGGCGGCGCCGTCGAGGGCGGCGGCGGCACACAGGTTCGCGGGGATGTTGTAGCCGTAGCGACACGCGTCGTCGCTGGGCCGGAATCCGCTCCAGGTCATCCCGGTCCGGGCCACGGGCGTGCCTCGTCCCGCGTTCTGGAGGGTGTCGCCCGGCGGACAGTCCCGGCGCAGGAAGCGGTAGGCGGAGAGGCGCTCGTGGTCCTGCTCCGTGCGCCACACCGCGATGACGGTACGCGCTGTCCGGAGCGCCGGAGGGACGTGATCGGTTCGTCCGGTGGCCGCCCAGAAGCGATGGGCCAGCAGGAGCGGGAAGGCCAGGGAGTCGACCTCGTACTTCTCCTCCCACACCCATGGATCCGCGCACAGGTCGCCGGGGTCGTGCGCGTGCCCGGTGGGTTCGGCGTTGAAGGCGTTGGCGTAGGGATTGTGTGCGATCTGCTGGAACTGGCGGCGCAGTACGGCGAGCAGGAGTTCCTGCAGGGCCGTGTCCTCTCGCACGAGGGCCAGGTAGGGCATCATCTGCGTCGAGGAGTCGCGCAGCCACATGGCGGGGATGTCGCCGGTCACGACGAAGGCGGTGCCGTCGGGCATGGGCCGGATGGTGCGCGCCAGGGTGTCGTCCAGGCAGCGCACCAGCGTCCGGCCGAAGCGCGGATCGCCGAGCTCGTCCAGTCGGTGCACTGCCCGCTGGACGACGGGGTGGTCTTCGACACTGGTGGGAAAGCGCATGGAGCAGCCTTTCGGCGGTCGGCCGCGAGTGGTCTCCGGGTCACCGGGCGGGAGCGGTGCGGCACACACCTCTTGCGGCACCGCCCGTCGCCAACGGAGATGCGGAAATTCGGCGATACGGCGATACGGCGATACGGGATAGGGGCGGCCAGGCTCTCGCGGGCGGAGGTGTCAGGCGTCGGCGGGCGGACGGCTCGGCTGCTGTCCGGAGGGTGTGCCGTGGCGGACGACGCGGGTGGGTACGGAGATGCGGCGGGAGGCCGGAGGCGCCGTGTCGTGGTGTTCGAGTCGGTCGATCAGCAGACGTGCGGCCTGGCGCCCGATCTCGTCGGCGTCGTAGGAGACGAGGGTCAGCGGCAGGCCGAGGACGTCGGACAGGTCGAAGTCGTCGAAACCGGCGAGGGGCAGCGTGGTACCCGCCTTGTACAGGGCCCGGATCGCGCCCTGGCTGATGCGGTTGTTCGTGCAGAACAGCGCGGTGGGCGGTTCGGCCTGCCCGAGCAGGTCGAGGGCTGCCTGCTCCGCGGTCGCGGAGTCGACCAGGCCCTGGCGGATGAGGGCGTGGTCCGGCGCGATGCCGATCTCCTCGTGTGCCGCCCAGAAGCCCCGCAGCCGCTCGGCGCCGGTGTAGAGCGCCGGCGGATTGCCGAGGAAGGCGACACGGGTGTGTCCCTCGGCCAGGAGGCAGGCGGTGGCTTCGCGCGCGCCGTGGAAGTCCTCGACCAGGACGCAGTCGGTGTCCAGTCCGGCGGGCGGCCGCGCGGCGAAGACGACCGGGACGTGCCGCATGGCGCGGGCCAGATGCTGCTGCCGGCTGCCCGCCGGGACGACGATCAGCCCTTCGACCTGGTGGTCGACGAGCCCGTCGATGAGTTCGGGTTCCCGGTCGGCCTGCTCGCCGGAGTTGCTGAGCAGCATGCGCAGGCCGTACTGCGTCGCGACTTCCTGGACACCGAGCGCGAGGCGGGAGTAGAAGGGGTTGGCCAGGTTGGTGACCACGAGGCCGATCATCCCGCTGCCCCCGAGGCGGAGACTGCGCGCGGTCTGGTTGCGGCGGTAGCCCAGCTGGTCGACCGCTGCGTGGACCCGCTCGCGCGTCGAATCCGACACGCCCGGGTCGTTCTTGAGCACGCGTGAGACGGTCATGGCGCTGACCTGCGCCAGCTTGCCGACGTCCAGCATGGTCGGCCCGCTGCCCCGGCGAGCGGTCATGCGCCTGCCCTTTCTGCTGCCTGCCTGCACGGGCGCCCGGTCCTCACGAAGCGTCCGATGTGTCCTGTGCCCAGTGAGCCGCCCCGATCAAGGGGGCCTCCTCGGGATGCCGGGCCGGTAGGACAGGAACGTCCGCTCTGCCGGCCGAACCCAGCCCCGTGGTGAGCGCAGGGTGGATCAAGTTCCACGACTGTGCCATGGAACCACCGATGACCACCGCGGTGGCTGCGAAGCGGTCGATCCATGGCGCCAGAGCCTGGCCGAGTGCGTCGAAAGCGTAGCGGAATACCTCTACGGCCGCGGCGTCGCCCTTCGTGGCGCGCGCGGCCAGCTCGTCGACGTCGGGGAGCCGGGCAGCACCCGCCGCCGTGGAACGGCCGTACAGGGAGCGGATGCCACGGCGCGAGACGGTGTCCTCCAGCGGTCGGCCGTGCACCGTGAGGTGGTGCACGTGCCCGCTCGGCGGGACCGCGGGGCCGGTGTGGACGGGACGGCCCGCGGACAGGAAGGAGGAACCCACGCCCGTGCCCAGCGTCAGACAGACGACCCGGTCGTGCCCGGTGGCGGCCCCGGCGCCGTACTCCCCGATGGCGAACGCGTCGGCGTCGTTGAGGAAGCACAGCTTCTCGGACCGGCCGCGCAGCCGCTCCCGCAGGCCCGCCCCGACATCGACGCCGAAGAGGGACTCGAACTTGCCCACGCCGGTGAAGCGGCCGATACCGGTGTCGTAGTCGAAGGGGCCGGGCATGGCCACGCCCCAGCGCAGGCTGTGCCCGGTCGGCAGGGCCAGGGCTGCCGCGGCGATGCCGTCGAGGATGGCGGCGGCGCCCGCCTGCGAAGGCAGCGGCTTGCGGATCACCGTGGACGGGTCGGGGCGGCTCGTGGCGGGGTTCACGAGCGCGGCGGTCACATGCGTACCGCCGATGTCGAGGGCCGGGACGGGCATGCCGGCCCGCCCGGTGGAGGCCGGCGTCACGGCTCGACCACCAGCGCCTTGACGATCCGCACCTCGTGGTCGCCCAGCGCGCGCACGCGGTAGGGGCCCACGGCGGCGGGAATCGTGATGGTCTCCGCGAACGCGAGGGAATGGGTGCGACCGTCGCGGGTCTCGATGACGGCGCCTTGTCCGGCGGCGACGTTGAGGATGTGGAAGCGGCCCGCGGTGTCGTCGGAGGCGTCGGCGCCCGATGCCACGACAAGGCGGTGCACCGCGTAGAACATCTCGGGCAGGGCGCCGATGACCTCCTCGCGCCAGCCCTCGCCGGCACGGAGTGTGCGCGGCTGCTGGATGAGGTCCTTCGTGACGTCCGCACCGCGCCTGGCCGTGTCCAGGTTGGCGAAGCCGTGCTGGTAGGGCAGGGGCCGGGAGGCGCCGGCGGCGTCCTTGCGCAGCCAGTCGTAGAACCGGAGCGAGTACAGGTAGGGGGTCGCGCTCACTTCCAGCACCAGGTTGCCCGCGCCGGAGGCGTGGGGGGTACCGGCCGGAATCATGAACAGCTGGCCCACGGTCGCCGGATGCGCTTGTACGTGATCCTCGACGGGCATGGGGGTGCCGTGGGCGATGGCGTCCTCCACCTGGCGCCGCATGATCTCGAGGTCGGCCTCCTCGGTGAGCCCCAGGAGCACCTGTGCGTCCTCCTCGGCGGCTGTGACGTAGTACGTCTCGTGCTGTGTGTACGGCCAGCCGAACACTTCCCGCATGTACTGCTCCCGCGGGTGAAGGTGCAGGGACAGGTTGCCGCCCCCCATCGTGTCGAGGTAGTCGAACCGGATCGGGAAGGACGTGCCGAACCGGCGGTGCACGTCCGCACCCAGCAGATCCTCCGGGTGCTCGACACAGAGCAGCTGGAACGGCAGCTCGACCTGGGCCCCGCCCTTCTCGCCGACGAGAACTCCGGCCTCGGGGGCGATCAGTTCGTAACCGAGGGCGGTGTTGCCCGCCCGGGGGGTGAAGCCCAGCTCGCTCGCCGCCCACTGGCCGCCCCACGGGGTGGAGTTGAAGTAGGGGCGGGTGCGTACCGGGCCGCGGGCCAGGTGTGCCAGGGTGCCGCGGAGCGCGGTCCCGTCCAGCGCGGCCGGCGTGGCCGTGTCCCGCAGGTCGATCCACCGGTCCACCCGGCCGACGATCGCGTCACGGTGCCGGTCCAGCACGGGCCAGTCGGTGTAGAACAGGCGGACCAGGTCGCCCGGTTCGCCCGGGCGTCCGAGGTTGACGCCGACCGGCAGCTCGCCTTTCGACACGGCCGCCTCGGCGTACCGCTTGGGCAGGTCCGCGTACCAGAGCACGTCCGGCCCGCACAGTGCGGCGCCCGGCCCGAACACCACCAGCACGCCGTCCGGCTCGGGCCGCTCGGGCCGCGGAACGGTGTCGAACAGGTCCGCGACCTGCGCGCGGGACAGCGGGGTGAAGAACGGATCGTCGGCGGGGACCGGCTGGGCGACCAGCCGTTCGGCGGCTGCCGCCGCGTAGTGGTCGCGGACGTCGAGCAGGTGCACGTCGCGGCCGGCCG
>NZ_RAIF01000032.1:162221-174316 GCF_003671715.1 Streptomyces sp. E2N166
GCGAGGCCGTCGGACAGCGCGGCCCAGTCAAGGGCCGCGGGACCGTCGACGGCCAGGACGAGCGGTTCGCCCGGCAGCTCCGCGGCCAGGGCCGGCCAGCCCGCGGTCACCTCCCCGCCGGTGGGCCGGTAGCTGGGGTGGGTGTCGTACGAACGAGACGCGGGCACAGCTGCTCCTTACTCGGTTCCATGGATGAGTTAACGATAACAGTGCCTGGCTGGAGGAGTCCATGGTCGTCATGCGGGGCTTGTGTGGCGCTTAAGCGCCTCTGGCCAGCGCATTTATCAATGCTCTTCATGTCGGGTGATTCTTTTCCTTCTGAACCCTTGCTACCGCAGGAATGGTGTCGTTAACCTCCACGCAACACACACTCGGCAGATCCCGGGCCTGATCGGTGCCCTGCGTGCCCTGTGATTCACATCCGGCCATCTATGTGGCCCGATTCCGTGAAGGTGATCAATGTCAGCAACGGGCAGGACCGGCAGCGCGGCTGGGCCGCTGGCTCGGCGTCGCTTCCTCGCCGGAGTGGCCGCCGGCGCGGCCGCCGTTACGGCGGGAGGGTGCGCCCGGGGCGAGAGCACTTCCGCGCAGCCGGGAACCACGAGCATCTCCAATGACAACGCCACCTGGGACGAGGGCTACCGCTCGGCCGGCAGCGAGCTGAAGAAGATCACCGGCTACGCGCTCCGGCCGCTGTCGAATCCGTCGGTGACCTCCTACCAGCAGGTCGTGCAGATGACTTTGCAGACGTCGAAGTCCTCGGACCTCGTCAAGTGGGCGTCGGGCTATCAGCTCAAGCGTCTGGCGCGGGCCGGCGGGCTCACCGACCTGTCCCGGGTCTGGGAGCGTTACGCGGCCAAGGGGTGGGTGCGGGGGGCGTCGCGGGACGCGGTCTCGTACCGCGGCAAGGCGCTCGGGATCCCGATGTACGAGTCGTACTACGTGCTCTTCTACAGCAAGCCGGTGTTCAGAAAGCTGGGCCTGGCCGAACCCGGGAGCTGGTCCGAGCTCCTGCACTGCGCCGAGGTCCTCAAGCGCAACGGGATCACGCCGTTCCTGGCGAGTCAGTCGGGTGGCTGGCCGGCGATCGAGTGGTTCCAGGAACTGGTCAGCAAGGTCGACCCCCGCTTCTACCAGCGTCTGGTGGACGGCGACGCCTCCTACACCGATGCTCCGGCACGCCGGGCGATGGACATCTGGCACGACTTCATGCGCAAGGGCTGGATGACGGCGCCCGACTTCGACCAGGCCCGTGGTCCCGGCGCCCTGAAGGAGGCCGAGGTGGGCATGTTCCTGCACGGCACCTGGCAGGCGGCGGGGATGTCGGCGGCGGGCATGAAGCCGGGCACGGACTACGGCGCCTTCATCCTGCCCGCCGTGCGTTCCTCCACTCCGAAGAGCGTGATCGCCGAGTCGGGTGTCTTCGTGGTGCCCAGCCGCGCCTCCTCCCACGACGCCGCCATGGCCAACGTCGGAGCCTGGCTCGACCCGTCCGTCCAGCGGGTGTGGAGCGACTTCCTGCAGGACAGTTCCGCCAACCCGAAGGTGCGCTCCAGCAACCCGGTGGTGGCCGGCCTCCAGCGCGACATCGTCCGCAATCGCCGGATGCCGCTGGTGCGCTACTGGGAGGCCAGTCCGCCCAGCCTCATCCAGGGCAACACCAACGACCTCGGTGGATTCATGGCCGGGCAGACCTCCCCGGCCACCACACTGCGCCGGATGCAGGAGCGCGCACACGACGAATGGGCGGCCTGGAAGCGAGACGAAGCATGAGCACCTCAACGACCGACCGGCGCCCCCCGACGGCCCCCGGCAAGCCGCCGGCACCCCGGAGCGCGACCCGGCACGACCCCCGGGCGCCGGTGTGGCGCACCGCGCGTGAACGTCTGGCGGGCGGCGGCTTCATGGCTCCGGCCGTCCTCCTGGTCTCACTGTTCCTGCTGGCCCCGTTCGCGTGGACCCTCTATCGCAGCCTCTTCAGCGACACGCGGACCTCGCCGTTCGCCTGGTTCGACAACTACGCGCTGTTCGCCTCGGACCCGGCCCTGTTCCGCTCCGTCCAGAACACGCTGCTGTGGGTGGTGGGCACGGTCGCGCTCCCGTTCGTGCTCGGGCTCGCCATCGCGTGCATGACCAGCTCCAGTCGCCTGTCCCGCCTTGCGCGGCTGTGCGTGGTGCTGCCCTACGCGCTGTCGGGATCCGCCGTGGCGGTCGTGTGGAACTTCATGCTCACCACGGACGGCGCCGTCAACCAGGTCCTGAACGGCGTCGGGCTCGGCTCGCTGGCGCAGGGATGGCTGCTGACCTGGCCCGGCAACACCCTCGTGATGATCCTCGCCAACGCCTGGCAGGCCACCGGCGTGGCCGTCATCCTCTTCCTGGTCGGGCTGCAGTCCATCCCGCCCGAGACTCTGGAGGCCGGCTCCCTGGACGGTGCGGACGGCTGGCAGCAGTTCCGGCACATCGTCCTGCCGCAGCTGCGCCCGGTGTCGATCATCGTGATCGGCATGAGCCTGGTCAACGGCCTCAAGTCGTTCGACCTGATCTGGGTGCTCACCCAGGGCGGCCCCGGGCGGGCCACCGAGACCCTCGCCGTGTCCATGTACAACGAGACCTTCCTGGAGTTGCGGCCCGGCGCGGGAGCGGCGATCGCGGTCGTCCTCACCGTGATCGTGCTGGCCGCCTCCTGGCTCTACCTGCGCCGCCAGCTCGACGTGAAAGGCGTGTGACGATGTCCCTCGGCCGAGTTCTGCGCAACGCCACCCTGGTGATCCTCGCTGTGCTGTGGCTGGTCCCCACCTGGCTCCTCGTCGTCAACGCGCTTGTGCCCGCGGGGAGTTACTCCGGGAGCCCGCACTGGCTGCCCCGGGACTTCGGACTGTTCGACAACATGTCCCAGGCCTGGGACAAGGCCAACCTGGGCCCGGCTCTCGGCAACAGCCTGCTGTACGCCGTGGTCAGCGCGGTAGCCGCCGCGGTGATCGCCGGTTTCGCCGCCTTCGCCACGATCATCATGCCGGTCAGGCACCAGGCCCTGTGGTTCTGGGTGATCTACTCCGGCACCCTGCTGCCGCTGCAGGTCTTCATCCGGCCCCTGTTCCTGTCCTACGCGCACACCTCGCTCTACGACACCCAGACCGGTCTCGTGCTCATCTACACTGCGATCGCGGTCCCGTTCGCGTTCTTCGTCATGCGCAACTACGCCCTGACGCTGCCGCGGGAAGTCGTGGAAGCCGCACGTATGGACGGCGCGTCCTGGTGGCGGGTCTTCTGGCAGATCTACGTCCCGCTGACCCGGTCCGCCATGATCGCCGTGTTCGTCTTCCAGTTCGTGGCGGTCTGGAACGATCTGATGTTCGGCATCACGATGGTCACCAGCCGTAACATCCGGCCCGTCATGGCCGCTCTCGCCGACCTGCAGGGCAACTACTCCAACGTCGGGCCGCCCGTCGTGCTGGCCGGCGCCCTGCTGGTCTCGCTGCCGACCCTGGTGCTGTTCTTCTCCGCCCAGCGTTTCTTCGTCAGCAGTCTCAAGATCCACCGCTGAGTCCGCACGCCTCCACCTCCCTCCCATCGTCGCGAAGGGACACCCTCATGCTGCGATCGCTGCTCACCCGTGCCACCGCTCCCGCCGTCTGCGCCGGCCTGCTGTGGACCGCTGCCCCCGCCCACGCCGTTGTCCCCGCCGCTGCCCCGGCCCGCGCCGCTACGCTCGCCCACTCCGCGAGTCCCGCCCCCGCGCGTCCGGTCGCCTCCAGCGTCTGGGCCGACCGCGCCACCAGCACCTATCGCGCCCTGCAAGGCCACCTGTACCAGGGCGCCGACGCCCACGGGCTGTACCTGGAGCACACCCCCCGACAGGCCGCCGACCCGGAGCACTCCTATCTGTGGCCGTTCCGCGAGGCCGCGCAGGCAGCCGTCGACATGCAGGAACTGCCGGACACCGGGGCCTCCTACCGCAGGGACGCGGCCGAGCGGTTCGACACCGTCGAGCTCTACCACAGCTCCGGACAGCGCCCGGGCTACGCGTCCTACCTGCCCGCCCCGCTGGGCACTGGCGGCGACATCTACTACGACGACAACGCCGTGGTCGCCCTGAGCCAGCTCGACCAGTACGAGGCCACCGGCGACCGCCGACTCCTGGAGCGGGCCGAACAGGTCGTGCCCGTCGTCTCCCGTGCCTGGGACGACGACGCCACCAAGTCCTGCCCGGGCGGCATGGACTGGTACGACTCGCCCGGCAACAACATCCGGGCCACCAACGTCACCGCCCTCTCCGCCCAGCTCGCCGCCCGGCTGTACGAGCACACCCGCGACCGCACCTACCTCGCCAAGGCCGAGCGGTGGTACGGCTGGGTGTACTCGTGCATGCGCAAGGCGCCCGGCCTGTACGTCAACGACCGAGGCGACGACGGCACCACCAACGAGACGCTGTGGACCTACAACTCGGGCGCCATGATCGGCACCGCCGTCGCGCTCCACCGCGGCACGGGGGACACCGGGTACCTGAACAAGGCGGTCGAGGACGCCCGCGGCTCCCTGGCGTACTGGAGTCAGGGCAGCCGACTGCACGACCAGCCGGCCGTCTTCAACGCCTTCTACTTCAAGGACCTGCTCGACCTGGACGCCGTCCGCCCCGACTCCGCCTACCTGAAGGTCATGAGCGGCTACGCGGACAGCACCTACCGGACCAACCGGGACGCCTCCACCGGTCTGTTCCGCTTCCAGCCCTCCGGCGGCGGCGACTTCGACCCCGCGGCGCCGGCCGCGACCCTCAACCAGTCGGCCATGGTCCAGATCTTCGCCACTCTCGCCGACGCCACCCACGAGCACCGCCGGCCTTCCTGACGCGGCACTCCACGCGACCGCACCCTCAACGCAAAGGACACTCACGCACCATGCCCAAGCCACCGTTGACCCGGCAGTCCTGGTGGGACTCCGACATCGCGCGCGACATCCTCAAGGAGCGTGTGGCCACCACCGCCGGCCTGGGCGGCCTGCAGGTGCAGCTGTCGGGGGAGCCCCTCCTGCGTCACGGCACGGGCGGCCTGTTGCAGTCCATCCGCCTGCGGATACGCCGCCCCGACGGCGCCTCCCTCCCGCGCGTCACCCGGGCCCGCGTCACCACCAGCGGGGGAACCCCCGTCCACTGCGAGATCCTGGACGGACCAGGAGGCGACACCCGCCTCCTGGTCCCGGAGGTGGAAGCGCCCACCGGCTTGCTGATCGAGCTTCCCGAACTGGAGGAAGGCACCCGGCTCGCCTTCGAGGCACGACCGCAGCGCCACTGGACACTGCACCTCGTGCAGCACTCCCACCTCGACATCGGCTACACCGACCCGCAAGGACGGGTCATGGCCGAGAGCCGCGCCTACCTCGACTCACTGCTCGAACTGTGCCGTGACACCGACGGGTGGCCGGAGCCCGCCCGGTTCCGCTGGGCCGTCGAAGGCTTCCACTCCTTCCAGGACTGGCAGGCCAACCGGCCCCGGCGACAGGTGGAGAGCTTCCTCGACCGGGTCCGTGAGGGGCGCGTCGAACTCACGGCCATGCCGTTCAACCTGCACACCGAGACCTGCTCCACCGACGAACTGCACGAACTGCTCCGCCCGGTGACCGAGCTGCGCGACCGGCACGGCATCGACATCACCACGGCGATGCAGACGGACGTACCCGGCCAGGTCGTGGGCCTGCCCGACGTCCTGACCGACAACGGAATCCGCTACCTGTCGGTGGCCCACAACTGGGCGGGCCGCGCGGTCCCCCACCTCGTCGGCGGAGAACACCTGCCGCGCCTGTTCCGCTGGCAGGCCCCCAGCGGCAACAGCGTCCTGGTCTGGCGCACCGACACCCCGCACGGCCTGGCCTACATGGAGGGATCGATCCTCGGCTTCGACGAGTCCTACGACCACGTCGACGACCTGCTGCCCTCCTACCTCAGCGCCCTGGCCCGGTTCCCCTATCCCCACCAGGGGCGCGGCATCCCCGGCTTCCCCGCCCTCGACCTGCCCGGCACGGCAGACCCCTACCCGTGGGACGTCCTGCACCTGCGAGTGCTGGGCAAGTTCGCCGACAACGGCCCCCCGCGCCGCGTCATCTCCGACACGGTGCGCCGCTGGAACGAACAGTGGGCGTACCCGCAGCTGCGCGCCTCCCGCAACCAGGACTTCTTCGAAGACGCCGAAAAGCGCGTCGGAGACCGCCTGGAGACCTACCGGGGTGACTGGAGTGACTGGTGGGTCGACGGCGTGGGCGCCGGCGCCGTCCCCCTGGCGGCCACCCGTCGTGGGCAGGCGGCCCTCGCCGAGGCACAGACCGTGGCCGGCTACGCCCGTCTGATGAACGTCCCCGGCAGCACGGCCGTCACCGCCGGCGCTCCCGGCGTCTACCGGTCCGCCTCGCTGTTCAACGAGCACACCTGGGGCGCCGGCGACCCGTGGACGCACGGCGACCACGGCCACGGCTCCGGCGAGAAGCAGTGGCACTGGAAGTACGCCCAGGCCATGCGCGCCCACGACGACGCCGAAACGCTCCTGGACGCCGCCACCGCGCTGCTCGGCGAAGCCTTCACCCCAGCCGCCGGCGCGGCGGCGTCCTTCTACGCCGTGAACACGTGCAGCTGGCCGCGCACCGAAACCGCACGGCTCTTCCTGCCGGAGAGCACCGTCGCGCTCGGCGAGCCGGTCCAGATCGTCGACGCGCGCACCGGCACGGCCCTGCCCTTCGCCCAGGAGGACCAGAACAACGAACGCCACCGCGCCGCCGGCCGGTTCCTGCACGTGCCCGTCACGGACGTGCCGGCCTGCGGAGCCGTACGCCTGGACATCGTTCCCCGCGCCACACCCGCGGCACAGGACGGCGAAGGCGGCGACGCGCCCACCGAGCCCACCGTCCTGGAGAACGGCCACCTGCGTGTCACCGTCGACCTGCGCCAGGCCTGCATCGCCTCCGTCATCGACAAGCGCACCGGCCGTGAGATGGTCCGTCAGGACGCCGTCATCGGGTTCAACGGCTACGTCTACGACGAATACGCCACGGCGGGCGGCTTCAACCACCAGTCCAGCAAGACCGTCGCCGACGACTCGATGCACCTGCTCGCCTCCCGCACCACCGCACCGCCCGCCGCACTCGTCGACCGCACCACGGACGCCACCGGCCACACCCTGGTCTACGAATGCGCCCCGGCCGGCACCCGCCGGCTCCGGGTGAGGGTGCACCTTCCGCACGGCGCGGCCCGCATCGACCTGGAGAACCGCGTCGACAAGACCGGGACCCTCACCAAGGAAAGTGCCTTCTTCGCCTTCCCGTTCGCCCTCGACAACCCCGTCGTGCACACGGAGGCCACGGGCGGCGTCCTGGGCACCGACCGCGAGACCGTGCCGGGCTCGGCGACCCACATGCGCGCCATCCGGCGCTGGATCAGTCTGAGCGACGGCACCCACCACGCCGCGCTGGCGACCGCCGACGCCCCGCTCGTCCAGCTCGGCGGAATCGCGATCCCCTACGTCCCCTACCCCCAGTCGCTGCCGCAGGAGGAGCCGGCCACCGTCTTCTCCTGGGTGCACAACAACATCTGGGACACGAACTTCCCCGCCCAGCAGGCCTTCGACCACGTCTTCCGCTACAGCGTCGGCTTCGCCACGGCCGAGGAGAACACCCCGGCCCGCGCCGACGAACTCGCCGCACGCGTCGCCGCCGTCACCAGCCACCCGATCGTGCCGGTCCGGGCCCGTGCCGGAGCCGGGGCCAAAACCCCGGCCGAGACACACTTCCTGGCCCTGGACGATCCCCGGGTACGACTCGTCGGGGCCACCGTCCCCGACAGCGGCCAACTCCTGGTGCGTCTGCAGTCGGTGGCCGACACCCCGGTCACCTGTCGCCTGAGCACCCCGTTCCCCGTCGCCCGCGCGGCCCGCACCAACTACCTGGGCCTGAACCCGAGCGATATCGGCCCGGAGCCGGACGGCGCCATTCCCGTCGACGTTCCAGCACTCGGAACGGCAGCCGTCGTCCTCCACCTGTAGTGGACTTCACGCGCGATACGAGCGTCACGGGGAGGGGTGTCGACCGTGTCCGCGGTGCCCGGGGCGGGATCCGAACCCGCACGGCCCTGGCGGCCAGGGACTTCCAAGGTCCCCGTGTCTGACCGATTCCACCACCCGGGCCGGATCGGGGCGCTCCCGGCCGGCCACCGGAAGAGGGCGCCCTTCTCGGTGGCCGATGCCTCCCTGTGAGGAGGGGAGGGACGGCGCGCTCAGTCCGTCGCGGACGTCGCGGACGTCGCCGCGGGCTCGGTGCGAGGTGCGGCGGAGGCCGCGGGCACGGTGCTCGGTGCGGGGGAGGCCGCGGGCTCCTTCGCCGCGGCGCGTACGGCGGTGAGCTGGAGCAGCGGCGCGGTCGCCGCGAAGCCCGCCGCCCGGAGGGGGCGCACTCGTGAGCCCGGGCGGGCGAGCGCCGGGACCACCCAGCGGTCACCGGCACCGAGCACCAGCCCGGCGCGCGCCGGCAGAAGCGGCGGACTGGTACCGAGGTCTTCTCGCCGAGTGATCCGTCGAATGATCCAGTGAGGTGGCTCGGCCCGGGGGATCCCGCGAGCCGCGAGGGTTCCGCGGTGTGCGGCGGCCGTACTGTCGACCGTCACCGAGGAGGACTTCTGATGCGCAGAGTGACCTATTCGATGAGCGTCTCGCTGGACGGCTACATCGTCGGGCCGGACGGAGACTTCGACTGGACGGCGCCGGGTGATGACGTATTTCGCTTCTGGATCGACGAGATCCGGGAGGTCGGCGTCCACCTGCTGGGACGCCGGCTGTACGAGACGATGCTGTACTGGGAGACCGCCGACCAGGATCCGTCGCTCGACGACTCGATGCGCGAGTGGACCGCGCTCTGGAAGCCGCTCCCGAAGGTGGTGTTCTCCACCACGCTGTCGGCGGTGCAGGGCAATGCCCGGCTGGCTTCCGGCAGTCCGGCGGAGGAGATCGAGCGGTTGCGGGCCGAACCGGGGGAGGGCGACATCGCGATCGGTGGCGCGGTGCTCGCCGCCGAGGCGGCCGCGTCGGGTCTGATCGACGAGTACCGGGCCGTGGTCTACCCGGTGCTGGTCGGTGGTGGCATCCCGTTCTTCCCCCGGCACGAGCGCCGGGTGGATCTCGAACTCGTCGAGACCCGCACCTTCAACTCGAGAGTCGTCTACCTCCGCCACCGCGTGGCGCACCGGCCGGCTCGGCCCTGAAGCCAGAACCTCAGCGGCGCCCGGGGAGCGTGCTGCCGTAGGCCCGCATTCCGCGGTAGATCGTCGGCGACCGCCCGGGACGAGGGGGCCCGTGAGCCACCCGTGTGCATTTCGCGCCGGGAAGTTTGCCATCGCGCCGATGGGAAAGGGGCTCTGTGATCCACCGCGGCGACAAACCGGTGGATAGCAGGTGAAAGCAAAGGGAGAGGAGCGTTCGATGTCCTCGAAGCGACGTCGTAAGAAGAAGGCCCGCCGCAAGAACGGCGCGAACCACGGCAGCCGTCCGCAGAGCTGAGGGCGTGCCGACGCATCGGGTGGGTGGCACATGCCACCCACCCGAGCGCTTTTCCGGCGCGGTGCGCAGCAAGATCACGGCGTGTTTCCCGTCCTGCGGGAAACCTGGGACGCCATGGCGAGACTCGGAAGGCAACGGCCCGCGGACGCGCAGGGCAGCCCGGCACTCAAGCGCACGCTGACCACCCCGCTGCTGTACTTCTTCATCCTGGGCGACGTGCTCGGAGCCGGGGTCTACGTGCTGGTGGGGCAGGTGGCCGCCGACGCCGGGGGAGCCGTGTGGGTGCCGCTGGTCGTCGCCCTGCTGCTGGCGATGCTGACCGCCGCCTCCTACGCCGAACTGGCCACGAAGTACCCGCGGGCGGGCGGCGCCTCCCACTACACCACCCGCGCCTTCGGGCCGTTCGCCGGCTTCGTCGCGGGCTTCTGCATGCTCGCCGCCGGCATCGTCTCCGTGGCCGCGCTCGCCCGCGGCTTCGGGGGCGACTACCTCTCCGCCTTCGTGACGCTGCCGGTCGGGTTCGTCGCCATGCTGTTCCTCGCCCTGCTCGCGCTGGTCAACGCGCGGGGCATCAAGGAGTCGACCCGCGCCAACGTCGCCGCCACCCTCGTCGAGGTCGGCGGTCTCCTCGTCATCGTCGCCCTCGGCGTCTGGCTGCTGCTGCGCGGCGACGGCGACGTGGGGCGGCTGGCACAGCTGGGTACGCCGGAGAAGGGGGCCGCGGCGGCCGTACTGAGCGGCTCCGTACTGGCGTACTACTCCTTCGTCGGGTTCGAGACGTCGGTGAACGTCGCCGAGGAGACCCGCGACCCCCGGCGCTCCTATCCACGCGCCTTGTTCGGGGCCCTCGCCACCGCGGGCGCCGTGTACGTGCTGGTGGGCCTCGCCGCGTCGGTGGCGGTGCCGACCGCCCGGCTGGCCGAGTCGAGCGGGCCGCTGCTGGAGGTCGTCGAGGCGGCGGGCGGCGTCCCGCCCCGGCTGTTCAGCGCCATCGCGCTCGTCGCCGTGGCGAACGGCGCGCTGCTCACCGGCATCATGTCCTCCCGCCTGGCCTACGGCATGGCCCGGGACGGGCTGCTGCCCGCCGCGCTTGCCAAGGTGCTGCCCGGCCGCCGTACGCCGTGGGCGGCGATCGCGGTCACGACCCTGCTGTCGATGCTCCTGGCGCTCACCGGCAGTGTCACCACCCTGGCGTCCACCCTGGTCCTGCTGCTGCTCGTGGTCTTCCTCATGGTCAACACGGCCGTACTCGTGCTGCGCCGCGACCCGGGCGAGGCCGACCACTTCCGGGCCCCGACCGTGCTCCCCGTGCTGGGCGCCCTGTCCTGCGTGGCGCTCGCCACGCAGATCGAGGCCGAGGTGTGGCTGCGCGGGCTGCTGGTCGTGGCGGTGGGGACGGTGCTCGCCGCGCTC
Organism: Streptomyces sp. E2N166; assembly: GCF_003671715.1. Classification (GTDB taxonomy): domain Bacteria; phylum Actinomycetota; class Actinomycetes; order Streptomycetales; family Streptomycetaceae; genus Streptomyces; species Streptomyces thinghirensis. The sequence continues at coordinate 173,165 of NZ_RAIF01000032.1, forward strand.
GCCGCCGCACGGCGGACGGCCAAGGGCGCGGACCGGGCCGGGCGCGGGTGACCCGGGTGCGGCCGACCGGTTGCGGAGCCGCTGACCGCGCGGCCTCCGACCGCCTGGCCGTCGTCGGTCACACGGCGGTCGGCCACACGGCGGTCGGTCACGGGGGTGTCATTCCGGCGCGGGGAGGGTGCGCCACAGGTCGGGCCGGGTCGCCGCCCCGTGCCAGAATGGACGCCCCCGCAGCCCGAATCCTTCCCGCCCCAGAGGTTCCCCGTGACCAAGTCCGTTGCCCGTGAGCCGCAGCGACGCAACGCGCGGTCCAACCGGGCGCGCATCCTGGCCACGGCCCGCCGGGAACTGGGGCGGAACCCGGACACCACCCTTGAGGAACTGGCCCGTGCCGCCGGTGTCGTACGGCGGACCCTCTTCGGTCACTTCCCGGGGCGCGCGGCGCTGTTGGAGGCCCTCGCCGAGGAGGCGTCCGAGGTGCTGCGGAGCGCGATGGCCGCCGGGGCGGAGCGGGTCGGGCCGGCCGAGCCCGCCGAGCCCGCCGAGCGCGCGCTCGCGCACTTCGTGCTGCTGATGTGGCCCGTGGGCGACCGCTACCGGATGCTGCTGGCGCTGGCCCGGCACGACCTGGGCGTGGAGCGCGTGGCCGAGATCCTGGCCCCGGCCCGCGCCGAGGTCACCGCCATCCTGGAGCGGGGGCAGCGGGACGGAGTCTTCCCCGGCCACCTGCCGCCCGCCGTGCTGAGCGCCGGCCTGGAGGCGATGACGGTCGCGCTGCTGGAGCAGGTCAACACCGGTGCGCTGGAGGACGACGGCACCCGCGTCGCGACCGCCCAGCTCATCGCGGCCGGCGTACCCGTGGAGCGGGCCCGGGCGGTGGTCGAGGACGTGGCCCCGACGATGACCGCGGAGGGTGTCGCGGACGAGTGAGCCGCGGCCCGTGTCCCCGTCGGGGCCACGGCTCGTATCCCCGTAGGGGCCGCCGCCCGTACTCCCGTGGGGCAGGTTCGCCCGCCCCGTGACCCGGCGGGCCGGCCCGCATGCCTCTCAACCCTGTACGGCGGGCTGGCCCGCGTGATCTCCGTCCCAGTACAGCGGGTTCGCCGCCCGCCCCTCACCCCAGTACGGCGGCTTCGCCGCCCACCCCTCACC
>NZ_RAIF01000032.1:174567-181532 GCF_003671715.1 Streptomyces sp. E2N166
CCCCGGTACCCGTCACCCCTCGCCGCGCAGAGCGCGTACCGCCCCTGACGCGGTGTCGGCGTCCACCCCCGCGACGATCAGCGCGGCCACGGCGGCGTCCGTGCCGTCGTCGTCCCAGACCCCGCAACGCGCGCAGCCCAGGAGCGCCAGCAGGTGCGCCTCCAGCGCCGCGCCGAGCACACCGGCCGGCACGGCGGTGTGGAAGACGCCCACGCGCCGGCCGCGGGCGAGGATGCCGGCGAGCCTGTCACGGGCCGGGGCGAGGATCGCGCTCACCCCTTCCCGTCCGAGGCCGCGGTGGTGGGCGAGGGCGATGAGTGTGCCGTAGCGGTCGCCGATCGGCCACAGGCCGAGGACGAACCGGGCCAGGGCAGCGGCGGGATCGTCGTCCTGGGCCGACGCGTCCGTGCCGCCGATCGCGCGCAGTACCGCCTCCGCGGCCTCCTCGACGAGCCCTCCGACCAGGGCCTCCCGGCCGGCGAAGTGACCGTAGAGGGTGCGGCGCGCCACGCCGGCGGCCGCGGCGATCTCCGTGAGGCTGCTGTCGGGATCGCGGCCCAGCTCCCGCTCGGCCGCTCGCAGGATGCGGGCGCGTGTGGTGGTCACGTCGGTACCTCGATCGGAAGGGGCGCTGGACGCGAGGCGCGCCCGGTGGAAATGGCTCGTTGGCAGAGACCTGTCGGCAGAGACCCGCCGGCAAAGACCCGCCGGCAAGGCCCGATGACAGGCCCCAAGATATTTGCACGCCACTGTGCAACAAACTACTCTGTCACCAGTCTGCACATCGATGGGCAATTAACTTGCCCCTCGCTCGCTCGCTTGCCTCTTTCCCGGGAGCCCCCATGCCCCTCCTAGCCACCACACCCGTCGACAAGATGACCGGGCCCTACGCACGGCGCTGGTGGGCGCTCCTCGTGCTGTGTCTGAGCCTGCTGATCGTCGTCATGGCCAACACGTCCCTGATCGTGGCCGCGCCGGACATGACGACCGACCTGGGCCTGAGCAGCAGCGACCTGCAGTGGGTCATCGACGGCTACACCGTCCCGTACGCCGCGCTGATGCTGGTGCTGGGCTCGATCGGCGACAAGTACAGCCGTCGGGGCGCGCTGATCACCGGCCTGGTGATCTTCGCCGGCGGTTCGGTGATGGGCAGTCTGGTGGACGAGACCGGGCTGGTCATCGCGGCCCGGGCGATCATGGGCGTCGGCGCCGCCGTCGTCATGCCGGCCACGCTGTCCCTGCTGGTCGCGGTCTTCCCGAAGGGGGAGCGGGCCCGCGCCATCACAGCCTGGACGGCCACCTCCGGCCTCGCCATCGCGGTCGGCCCGCTGGTCGCCGGATGGCTCCTGGAGGACCACGCCTGGGGCTCCACCTTCCTGGTCAACGTCCCCATCGCGGTCGCCGCCGTCGTCGGCGCGCTGATCCTCGTACCGCCGTCCAAGGCGGCCGGCATGGGCCGGATCGACTACGTGGGCGGCCTGCTCTCCATCGTCTCCGTCGGCAGCCTGGTCTACGCGAGCATCGAGGGCCCGCACTTCGGCTGGGGCGCGGGCCCGGTCGCCGCGGCCGTCGCCGCGGGCCTCGGCCTGGTCGCCTTCGTGTGGTGGGAGCTGCGTCACCCGCACCCCATGCTGGACGTGCGCAGGTTCCTGCTGCGGCCTTTCAGCGGCTCGATGCTGGCGGTGCTGTTCTTCTTCTTCGGCACCTACGGCGCCATCTACTACGCCACGCAGTTCCTGCAGTTCGTGCTCGGCTACGGGGCCCTGGAGACCGGCGTACGCCTGCTGCCGCTGGCCGGTGCGGTGTTCGTCGGCGCCGCGGCGACCGGGAAGCTGACCCCGAAGCTGGGCGTGAAGGCGATGGTGGGGTCCGGCATGGTGATCGGCACCGTCGGTGTCCTCCTCCTGGTCCTCATCGAGAAGGACTCGACGTACGCCGACTTCCTGGCCCCGATGCTGCTGCTCGGCCTCGCGATCGGGCTGAGTGTGTCCCCGGCCACCGACACCATCATGGGCTCCTTCCCGGAGAGCGAGCTGGGCGTCGGCGGCGGCGCCAACGACACCGCGCTGGAACTCGGCGGCTCGCTCGGTATCGCCGTGCTGGGCTCCCTGCTCGGCACCGCCTACCGGGACGAACTCGCCGACCTGGTGGGCGACCGGCTCCCGTCCGCCGCGCTGGACACCGCCCAGGACTCCGTGGGCGGCGGGCTGGCCGTCGCCGAGCGCCTCGCGACGGACCCCGCCGCCGGCCCTCAGCAGGCGCAGGCCCTGGCCGACGCCGTGAACCAGTCCTTCGCGCACGGTGTCGCCACGACCAGCCTCGTGGGCGGGATCATCATGGCCGCCGGCACCCTGATCGTCCTCGCCGTCCTCCCCGGCCGCCGCGGTACCCGGCAGCGGCCCGAGGAGAAGACGGCCGAGGCGGCCCGGGACGCGGAGTACAGCGACTCGGCGCACTGAGCCCGAGCCGCCCTGGCCGGCACCCCGTCAGTCGGTCAGGGCGGCCAGCTCCTCCGCCGTTCGGGGGCCCGCCGCAGAGCCCGTCAACAGGCCCTGCGCGCGCAGCAGCCGGGCCGCCGCGACGCCCCACGGCAGACGCAGCCCGGCCTGCCGCAGCAGCTCGGCGCGGGCCAGCGTCGGGGCCGTGGGACCGGTGTGCACGCCGGCCGGGGTGAGCAGGGCCGCGTCGTCGGACCAGCGCAGGGCGAGGTCGACGTCGTGGGTGGCCATCACCACGGTGGTGCCGCCCGCGCGGAGCCCGTCCAGGGTGGCGAGCAGCCGCTCCTGGCCGTCCGGGTCGAGCCCGGCGGTCGGCTCGTCGAGGATCAGCACCCGGGGGCGCATCGCGACGGCCCCGGCGATCGCGGTCCGCTTGCGCTGGCCGTAGGACAGCAGATGGGTGGGCCGGTCGGCGAGTGCGGCGATGTCCAGCGCGGTGAGCGACTCCTCGACCCGGGAACGGACCTCCGCGTCGGCCAGACCCAGGTTCAGCGGCCCGAAGGACACGTCCTGCGACACCGACGCCGCGAACAACTGGTCGTCCGGGTCCTGCACCACCAGTTGCACCGTGGTCCGCAGCCGGGTCAGCCCCTTGCGGTCGTACGTCACCGGCTCCCCGTCGACCGTCAACGACCCCGCGTGCGGCCTGAGTCCGCCGCTGAGCAGCCGCATCAGCGTGGTCTTGCCGCTGCCGTTGCGGCCCAGCAGCGCGAGCGCCCGTCCCTCGCGCACCGCGAAGTCCAGGCCGGTGAGCACGGCCGGGCCCTCCTCGTACGCGAAGGACACGCCCCGCAGGGCGACCAGGGGCGACGCGGCCGCCTCGGCCCTCTCGATCGTCTCGCTCACGACAGCGGCCTTTCCAGTACGAGGGTGAGGGCGGCCAGCGCCGCCAGCAGCGCGACGCTCGCCGCCGTGAAGGGCACCGAGACGCGGGCCTCGGGCACCAGGACGCGCAGCGTGCCGTCGTAGCCGCGCCCGGCGAGCCCCGACTGGAGCCGCGCCGCACGGTCGAAGGCCCGCACGAACGCCGTGGCGCCGAGCCCGCCGAGCGAACGCCAGGCGGCGGCCCGGGTGGTGTGGCCCAGCCGCGCCGCCTGCGCATCCCGCACCCGGCGCACGGAGTCCAGCAGCATGAAGCTCATCCGGTACGTCACCAGCGCCACGTCGACCACCGGCGCGGGCACCCCGGCCCGCACCAGGCGGGGCAGCAGGTCGGACATCGGCGTGGTGAACGCGAAGAGCAGCACCCCGAGGGAGGCCGCCGAGGTGCGCAGCAGCAGCTCACCGGCGCGCGCCGGGCCGCCGTCCGCCGCCGTCAGGAACCCGTGCGGGCCCCCGACCTGCACCAGGAGCGGCAGCGCCCCGGTCACGCAGAAACCCAACGGCACGCGGTAGGCACGCCACAGCCGGCGCCCGGGCACACCCGCCGGGCCGAGCAGCACGGCCAGCGCAGTCACCAGCACCAGCGCCGCGCCCGGCCAGGGCGGCAGCGAGATCGCGAGGACGGTCAGCCCCAGCCCGAGCACGGCCTTGTCCACGGGATGGCGGCGGCGCCAGCGGCTGCTGTGCGCCGCCGCGTCGATCGGCAGCACTCAGTCCTCTCCGGGAGCGCCCCGCAGCGCCGCCGCAGTCCGCTCCTCGCCCTGCCGCCGGCCCCGGCGCAGCCCGAAGTAGTAGGCCAGCACGCCCGCGCCGATCGCGGCCTGCAGGGCGAACAGTGCCGACTCGATCTCCCCGGACGGCGGCTCGTACAGCGGCGAGAACCACGGCTCGTAGTCCGGCTCGATCTCCGTGATCGCCGTCTCCGCCTCGGCGTCGGCACCGGCGAACGGCTCCTCCTTGTGATCGCCGAGACCCAGCACCAGCGGCAGCACCGCGAGCGCGGCCACGGCGAGCAGCAGCAGGGCGTTGATCTTCGCGTTGCGGCTCATCGGGCCACCGCCTCCGGCTCGTCGGTGCTGCTCTTGCCGGCCTTGGTCAACAGCACGCCCAGCCGCGCCAGTTCGCCCTTGCTGGACTGCACCAGCAGCCGCATCACGATGACCGTGAGCAGGCCCTCGCTCACCGCGAGCGGGATCTGCGTGACGGCGAAGATGGACCCGAACTTTCCGAGCGCGCCCAGGAATCCGCTGCTCGGGTCCGGGAACGCCAGCGCCAGCTGCACGCTGGTGACGCAGTAGGTCGACAGGTCGGCGACGAACGCCCCGAAGAACACCGCGACCATCAGCGGCACGTCGTAGCGGCGCAGCAGCCGGTAGACGGCGTAGCCGGCCCAGGGGCCCACGATCGCCATCGAGAAGACGTTGGCGCCGAGCGTGGTCAGCCCGCCGTGCGCCAGCAGCAGCGCCTGGAAGAGCAGGGTGATGGTGCCCAGCACCGCCATGATCGGCGGCCGGAAGAGAATGGCACCCAGGCCGGTGCCGGTCGGGTGCGAGCAACTACCGGTGACAGAAGGCAGTTTCAGGGCCGACAGAACGAACGTGAAGGCTCCGGAGGCGCCGAGGAGCAAGGTGCTCTCCGGGTGCTCCCTGACCTCACGGGTGAGTGACCGTACTCCGTGGACGACGAACGGCGCGGACGCGACACCCCAGGCGATCGCGTGCGCCGGTGGCAGAAAGCCCTCGGCTATGTGCATGGCTCAGCAGACCCTCTCCAGCACCTCGTGGATGGACGACGCGCCTTGGCCGGTCTCCTGGCTTACGGGTACCACCGCCCGTGCTCCGCCTTCCCGAGTACAAGTACCCAGTGGCTGCCCGCGAGGGCCGGAGCCGGACTTCCCGATTCACAGTGGCGAGGGCCGCACCGGCATCACACCGGATTTCCCGTTCACCAAGGCGTGGCGACAGTAGTGCTCCCACCGGGGTGGTGACAAGCGGGCCTCCGGGTCGCCCGGCCCGGCGAACAGGCCTCGGTCCTGCGGAAACAGCCGTACGCCCCGAGCTTTCGGCCGCCGTCAGTCGGGCCGGTCCCGATCGGTCCGCCGGACCACCATGTCGCGCGCCCGTGTGCTCAGCGCGGTCGCGGCGGCGGTGAGGAACACGAAGCTGTAGGCGATCTGCGGAACGGTCACGATCCGCGCCGCCTGGCCCCGCGGGGCGGTGTCCCCGTAGCCGACGGTGGCGAGCGTGACCACGGTGAAGTACAGCGCGTCGACGCGGGTGCGCAGACCGGTGAACTCGCCCGGCTGCTTGGCGAGGGCGTGGTAGGCGGCCGCGAAGACGTGCACGGACAGGATGATCAGCAGGGGGATGACCACGCCGGGCCGGGTCTCCGGGCGGTCGAGGAGCACGTGACGGATCTGGCGGAGCAGCGTCACGGCCGCGAACGTCAGCACCAGGGCGAACAGCAGCCAGCTCAGTACGGGACGCCGCGGACCCAGGTGGTCGAGGGGGAGGAAAAGTAGGCCACGACCGTGCCCGCCGCGACGCCGGCCCGCGTGAGCCAGGGCGGGCCGCGCGCCAGGCGGGACGCGGCCGGGTGCCGCCCGTCCCCGTGGTGGTGGTCCGGCGCTCGGTCACCGTGCCGTCTCCGGTGCCGCTTTCGGCGGTTCCGCTCCCGCTCCCGGTTCTGTCCGGCGGACCAGCTGGGTGACGACGAAGGCGACCACCGACGCGGTGACGATCAGCGGCATCTGGTCGTACGCGTCCCCGCCCATCAGCAGCACCGCCAGTACCGCGCTGGCCAGGGGCAGCCCGGTCACCGCGGCGGCCGCTGCGGAGATGCCGAGGGCGAGGGCCGGGGTCGCGCCGAAACCGGGCAGGCCGGAGCAGGCCATGGCCGTCGCCGTGCCCAGCAGTACGGCCGGGAAGATCGGGCCGCCGCGCAGACTGCCCAGCGCGATGCCCCAGGCCAGCCCCTTGCAGGCGACGAGCGCGACCAGCGCGCCCACGGACCAGGCGTGCGGGTCCGCGGCGAGCCGGGCCAGGGTCGCCTGCCCGGACAGCGCCGCCTCCGCCGGGGAACGGCCGGTGATCAGGGCGTACGCGGCGAGGCAGACGCCGACCGCCGTGGCGCAGGCGACGGTGCGCAGGGCCGTGCGGTGCCGCGTCCAGGAGACGGTCCGGTGGCCCAGCTCGCGGCCCAGCGTGATCAGCACCGCGATCAGCGCCGCCGTCGGGACGCCCCACAGGAAGTCGCCCGCGTCCGGGTTGGCGCCCGGCGGCACGTCGTCAAGGGCCAGCGCGCCGATCTTCAGGCCGGTCCACTGACCGAATCCCGTGAAGACCAGGGCGCCCGTCGCGCTGGCCATCAGACAGGGCAGCAGCAGGACGACCAGCTGGGCGCCTGCGAGCCCCGCCCCCTCGATGAGCAGCACGGCCGCAGCGAGGGGCCCGCCGAGGATGGTGGAGATCGCGGCGGTGGAGCCGGCCGTGGCCAGGATCGCGCTCGCCCTCGGGTCCGCCGCGACCCCCGCCCGCCGCACCGCCAGCAGGGCGAGCCCGCTGCCGACGGCCATCAGCGGAGCCT
>NZ_RAIF01000032.1:181542-182624 GCF_003671715.1 Streptomyces sp. E2N166
GCACCACACCGAGCGGCAGCGTGGCGAGCGCCGCCAGGACGGCGCCGGGCAGCGCGCGGGGGCCGACGGGCGCGCCGCCCAGCCCGTTCACCGGCAGATGGCCGCCGCCGCCCGGCATCCGGGTCACGACAGGCGCCAGGATCAGCCCGGCAAGCACCAGCGCGGGCAGCGGCCACCACCAGGGCGGGGCGTCGTACCCGGCGGCCTCGGGCAGTGACGTCCACACCCAGTGCTGTAACTCGTGCTGGAGACCGACGAAGAAGAAGCAGGCCAGCGCGATGGGAACGCCCAGCAGCACGCAGAGCAGCAACTGCCGCAGATAGCCGGGGCTGAGCAGGGTGCGCCGCAGTGACTGCTCGGCCCGGGCCGGCACCGCGTTCGCCGGCGCGGGATGAGTCGTCACGGGCCCTCCTGGTCCGACGGTCCGTCGCGCGCGTTCGCATGTGCGCTTCAGTAAACGCGAGACGGGGGAGGGCCGCACGCGCACGCTTCCGGTCCGGGGACCGGGCAGCTCGGCGCGGCCGGACCCCGGTTCACCCGTGCGGCGGACCCGTATGGCCGCGGGGGCCGGGTGCCCGCAGGCTCGGAGGGACCTGTCGGCGTCCGGGGGTGCCGGTGGGGGCAGGCCCGTACGGGGGACAACAGAAAGGACTCCGCTCATGAGCCAGCACGCCGCACCTTCTCCCGGCAGGCCGACGCACGGCGCAGGGGCCCCGCGGCCGGCGGACCGCACCAGCGGCTGGGTGACCGGCGGCGTCGTCTTCGCGGGTGTACTGATGCTGCTGAACGGCGCCCTCGCCGTCCTCCAGGGCATCGCGGCCATCGCCGAGGACGACGTCTACGCCCGCGTCGGCAGCTACGTCTACGAATTCAGCCTCACCGGCTGGGGCATCATCCACGTCATCCTGGGCGCGGTGGTGCTCGTCACCGGCTACGGCCTGCTCAAGGGCATGGCCTGGGCGCGCTTCGCGGGCATCTTCCTGGCCTCGCTGAGCCTGGTCGCCCAGTTCCTCTTCCTGCCGTACGCACCCCTCTGGGCCGTGATCGTGATGGCGATCGACGTGTTCGTGATCTGGGCACTG
>NZ_RAIF01000032.1:182675-186690 GCF_003671715.1 Streptomyces sp. E2N166
GCCGCGCCGACGGCGGCCAGCCCCGTGCCCGCGAGGGCCAGGGCCCTGGCCCGCCGCCCTGGGGCCACCGGCCGGGCGCCCGGCGCCGTGCCGTACGCGCTGCCGGGGACGTCCGTGTCGCCCGCGGCGCCGGGGAGTGCCGAGGCCAGCAGCTCCGCCAGGTGCACGCCCTCGTGGCCGCCGCTGTCGAACTCGTGGATCTGCGTCCGGCAGCTGAAGCCGTCGGCGAGTACGACGGTCGCCTCGTCCTCCGCCCGCAGCCGCGGCAGCAGCACCCGCTCCGCGCACGCCTCGCTGACGTCCAGGTGGCCGCGCTCGAAGCCGAAGTTGCCGGCCAGTCCGCAGCAGCCGGAGTCCAGCCGCTCGGCGTCCACCCCGGCCCGGCGCAGCAGTTCCCGGTCGGCCTCCCAGCCCATGATCGCGTGCTGGTGGCAGTGCACCTGCGCCAGCGCCTTCGCGGACCGGTCGGGCACCCGCGGCGGCTCGTAGCCGGGGGAGTGCTCGGTGAGCAGTTCCGACAGCGTCACCGTCTGCTCGCCCAGCCGGCGCACGTCCTGGTCGCCGGGGAACATCTCCGCCGCGTCCGCCCGGAACACGGCCGTGCAGCTCGGCTCCAGCGCCACCACCAGACCGCCCGCCCGCACGTGCTCCGCCAGTCCGCGCACTGTCCGGGTGAGCACCTTCTCCGCCATCCCGAGCTGACCGGTGGAGATCCAGGTCAGCCCGCAGCACAGCGGCTCGGACGGCAGTTCCACCCGCCAGCCGGCGTGCTCCAGCACCCGTACCGCCGCCCGTCCGATGTGCGGATGGAAATGGTTGGTGAAGGTGTCCGGCCACAGCAGCACTGTCCCGCGCCGCCCGTCGCCGAGCGGCTCGTGGCGGGCGAACCACCGCTCGAAGGTCTGCTCCGCGAAGAGCGGCACCTCGCGGTCCGCCACCCCCGCCACCAGCACGGCGGCCTTCGACAGCAGCGGAGCGTGCGTGAGCGCGTTGACCACCGGCGCGAGGCGGGTGCGCCCCACGGCCTGGGCGAGCGCGGGCAGCCAGCCCATCGACCAGTCGGAGCGCGGCCTGCGCCACGGCCGCCCCTCGTAGTGGTGGGACAGGAACTCCGCCTTGTACGTGGCCATGTCCACGTCCGCCGGACAGTCCTTCTTGCATCCCTTGCAGGCCAGACAGAGATCGAGGGCGTCCTTGACCGCCTCCGAGCGCCAGCCGTCCTGGATCGCGCCGTCCCCGTGCCCGTCGAGCATCTCGAACAGCAGCCTGGCCCGGCCCCGGGTGGAGTGCTCCTCCTCCCGTGTCACCTGGTACGACGGACACATGACCGTGCCTTCAGTGGTGTGCTGCCGGCACTTTCCGACGCCCACGCACCGATTGGCGGCCTGGGAGAACGACCCGCCGTCGTGCGGGAAGCGGAAACGCAGGTCGCGGGGCTCGTACGGGGCCCAGTCGCCGCCCAGGCGCAGGTTCTCGTCCAGCCCGTACGGCGCGACGACCTTCCCCGGGTTCATCCGGTCCAGCGGGTCGAAGACGGCCTTCAGCCGCCCGAACGCCTCGGCCAGCTCGTCCCCGAACATCCGCGGCAGCAGCTCGCCCCGGCTCTGCCCGTCCCCGTGCTCGCCGGACAGCGACCCGCCGAACTCCACGACGAGATCGGCCGCCCGCTCCATGAACCTCCGGTACGTAGCCACCCCGTCCGCGGTGTACAGGTCGAAGGGGATCCGGGTGTGCACACAGCCCTGCCCGAAGTGCCCGTACAGACTGGGTCCGGTGTCGCTCAGGTAGCCGAACTCCTCGAAGAGCGCGCGCAGCCGCCGCAGGTAGTCGCCCAGCTTCTCGGGGGCGACCGCCGAGTCCTCCCAGCCCTCGAAGGTGTCGGGCTTGCCCGGGATGTGCGCGGTGGCACCGAGCCCGGCCTCCCGGACCTGCCACAGCGCCTGCTCGTTCGCCGGGTCGTCGAGGAACGAGCAGTCCGCGTCGTGCTCGGAGCGGTGCACCGCCTCCAGCATCCGGTGCGCCCGCGCGCCCGCCTCCTCGACGGTGTCGCCGCCGAACTGCGCCAGCAGGTAGGCGTTGCCGTCGGGCAGCTCGGCGAGCGCCTTGTCGTTGAGGCGCTTGATCCGCTGGTCCCGGACCAGCCGTGCGTCCACGCCCTCCAGCGCGATCGGTTCGTGCGGCAGGATGTCGGGCACGGCGTCGGCGGCCTTGTCGATGACGTCGAACCCGAGCACCACCAGCACCCGTTCCTTCACCACCGGCACCAATTCCAGCTCCGCCCGCAGGACGGTGACCAGCGTGGATTCGCTGCCCACCAGCAGCCCGGCGACGTCGAAGCCGTGCTCGGGCAGCAGCGAGTCCAGGTTGTAGCCGGACACCCGGCGCGGGATTTCCGGGAACCGGCGGCGGATCTCGTCCCCGTATGTGTCGCGCAGCGCGCGCAGCCGCCGGTAGACGGTCGCCCGCAGGTCGCCCTGCCGCTCGATCCCGGCGTACTCCTCGTCGCCGGTCTCCCCGCACCAGAAGCGGGTCCCGTCGTAGAGCAGCACCTCCAGCCGGGCGATGTTGTCGACGACCTTGCCGTACGCCTGCGCGGTGGCGCCGCAGGAGTTGTTGCCGATCATGCCGCCGATGGTGCAGTTGGCGTGGGTGGCGGGCTCGGGCCCGTAGCGCAGCCCGTACGGCGCGAGCTGCCGGTTGAGGTCGTCCAGCACGATCCCCGGCTGCACGACGCAGGTGCGGGCATCGGTGTCCACCGACTCCACACGGGTGCAGTACTTCGACCAGTCGAGCACCACCCCCGCGTTGGTGCACTGTCCCGCCAGGCTCGTCCCGCCGCCCCGCGACAGAACCGGCGCACCGAACTCCCGCGCCACGGCCACCGCCTCGGCACCGGCCTCGGGGGTGCGCGGGACGACCACGCCGATGGGCGTCTGCCGGAAGTTCGAGGCGTCCGTGGAGTACGCCGCCCGGCTCCCGGCGTCGAAGCGGACCTCACCGTCGACCCGCTCGCGCAGTGCGGCTTGGAGCGCGACGGTGTCGACCGGCGGCGGCGCCCCTTCGCGAGTGACGGGTTCGGGCAGGTCCAGCGCACCCATGGGCTCTCCTTCGGGTGTCGGCACGGCTACGGCGCCCGCGCATGCGGAGCGGCCGTCGCTGAGTACCCCGGCGGTCGCGGTGGCAATCACCGGACACGGAGCGTCGCGAACCGTGTCGCTGTTGGGCCGAACGGGTGACTTGGCGTAAGAATTGGCTGGTGCAGGCAATGAAGGCGAGTGAAATCGGGGGAGCCGGTGAACAGCCACGACGTCACCGATGAACAGTGGGAGGGGCTCGCCCAGGTCGTTCCGTTGCGCGGGCGCGACGCATGGCCGTCCGCGGTCGGCCACCGGGCGATGCCGGAGGCGGAGACGGAGACGCGTCGCCGTTTCGTCGTCCTGCGGGTCAACGTGTTCGCGGACGCCCGCGAGGTCGCCGAGATCCTCATGGCGGGCATTCCGGTCCTGCTGGACCTGACCAGCGCCGAGACCGAGGTCGCCAAACGGGTACTGGACTTCAGTACGGGCGTCGTCTTCGGCCTGGCCAGCGGCATGCACCGCGTCGACCGCAACGTCTTCCTGCTGACGCCGGCCGGGACCGAGGTGAACGGGCTGATGGAGGGCGCGGCGGAGGTTCCCGGGGGGTGACGGGGCCGGCGGGGCGCGCGCGGTGCCATGTGCCGAGACGTCCTCTCAGGTGTGACGAGCGCCCCGGCCCTGACGGTGCCGTCCCCCGATCGTAGGAACGTCCTCCGGGCAAAACGGTTCGCCACGAGCCGGACTTCTACGGTCCGCATATGGCCGTGTCAACTGCGTCAACGGTGTCCGCCACTCCCGCCCCGCCCCACCCGGACCGGCCCCGCATCACGGAGCTGCGGCTGTCCGCCTTCGCCGGGCATCGGCGCGCCGTGCTGCCGCTCGGTCCGCTCACCGTGCTCGCCGGGCCCAGCGGCAGCGGCAAGACCAGTGCGCTCCGG
>NZ_RAIF01000032.1:186941-194888 GCF_003671715.1 Streptomyces sp. E2N166
GGCCAGGCTCGGGGGCGGCGCCCAGCTCGGCGCGGTGTTCCCGGACCCGGTCGCCTGCGTGCCCGAGCGGGCCCGGCCCGACGCCCAGCACCGCCGCGGCTTCCGTATCGGCTGCACGGCCGACGGCGCCGCGGGCCCGGTGCACCTGGACGTCGCCGTACAGGCCGAACCGGAACTGCGCGTCGTGGGGGAGCGGTTGACGGCGGACGGCGTCGTACTGCTGGAGACGGCCCTGCGCGACCCCGGCCGGCGGGCCGTGCAGGCGGCCTGGCACACGGCCGGGTCCGCGCCCGTGACCCGCGCCCCGCTGCCGGACGACCGGCTCGGCACACCGCTGCTGCCGCTGCGGGTGGCCGGCAAGACGGACGGGCAGCGCAGGGTGCTGGCCGCGGCCGAGCAGATGGTCGTCGCCCTGCGTTCCGTCTTCGCCTGCGATCCGCGTCCCGGCCGGATGCGGGAGCCCGTGCCCACCGGCTCCGGGCGCCTGCTCGGCGGCTGCGACAACCTCGCCGACGTGCTGTGGCGTACCCGCGCCGAGTGCGGGAGGCGGCACGCGCAGTTCGTCGCGGCGGTACGCGCCGGATGCGCGGGCCCCGTCGCCGACGTCCTGGCCGAGCCCGTCGCCGGGGGCGTGGTGCGCGCCCTGCTGGACCGGGGTGACGGCACCCGCACCGGCCTCGCGCGCCTCGGTTACGGCGAGCTGCGCTACCTCGCCCTCGCCCTGGTGCTGTTCACCGGCCCCGGTGTGCTGGAGGTGGACCCGGCCGGCGAGGTGCCCGCGGCGCTGCAGACGCTCACCGTCCTCGCCGACGGCTTCGACCGCGGCCTGGACGCGCGGCAGCGGGCGGAACTGCTCCGGCTGGCGGTCCGGATGTGCGACCGCGGGCACATCCGCCTCGTCGCGGCGGTCGCCGATGCCACCTGGGCGGCCGGGACGGACGGCGTCACGGTGGTAGACCTGGGCACGTGACCGATCACCCTCACCCTGCCCATGACCTCGCTGCGTTGCGGCGCAGGCTGGCCGAGTTCGCGGCGGCGCGGCACTGGCAGCCGTACCACACCCCCAAGAACCTCGTCGCCGCGCTCAGCGTGGAGGCGTCCGAACTCGTCGAGATCTTCCAGTGGCTGACGCCCGAGGAGTCGGCCCGCGTCATGACCGACCCGGACACCGCGCACCGGGTCCGGGACGAGGTCGCCGACGTGCTGGCGTATCTGCTCCAGTTCTGCGAGGTGCTCGACGTCGACCCGCTGGCCGCGCTGGCGGCGAAGATCGAGCGGAACGAACTCCGCTTCCCGGTGCGGAAGGACCGGGAGAGCTGAGGGGAGCCGCACCCTCCGTTATTACTCTCCGCAGTTGGAAACCGGCCAGAAGTCAATTTGTTGTCCGAAGATTTCCGCCTTCCTCTGGCTTTTCGTCCCACACGCCTTCACTCTGGGTAGTGGACAACGGAGTTCGGGCGGACGCGCCCTGAGCGCGTCGGAAACGGACGGGGGCAGCGCATGGACGCTGTGCGGCTCATCGTGACGAGTGGGCGCGCCCTGGCAGCCGGCGGCGAGGTGCCGGACATCCTGACGGAGGTGTGGCAGGTGCAGGCCCTGGCACAGGCGATCGGCAGCCGGCTGGCGGTCTCCGGACCACCCGAACTGCGCGGTGAGGCACTGGGACTGACCGAGCTGGCGGGCCGCGGCTGCGGAGTGCTGCGCACCCCCGACCTGGCCCCGGGTGAGCTGCGCGCCGCCCAGCTCACCGAACTGGGCGACGCCCGCCAGGCCCTGATGCGCCTCGGCACCCTGCTGGGCGAGACCGGCATCGCCCTCGTCGGCATCGCCTGCGCCGCGGACGACGAGGCCACGTACTGGCAGTGCGTGGAGGCGATCGACGCGGCGGACGAGTCGCGGGACCGGGTCATGGAGATGCTGCGCAGACTGGCGGACCGCGACGCGGAGTTACCGGAGCGGGAGGCCGGCTAGCCATGACACCGCGAGCCACCGACCGCACCCCTCCCGCACGCCTCAGTCGGCGAGTCCCTCCACCCCCGCCCGCCGCCCCTGGCCCCCGGCCGACCGGAGGTCGGCGTCCAGAGCCGACAGGTCCGCGTCCAGCGCCGCCATGAGCTCGTCCATCTGCTGGAGCAGCCCCTTCGGCCGGGCATCGGCCCCGCCTCCCTGCGGCACGGTCTCTTCGGACATGACGGCCTCCTCGGCCCCCCGAGGCCCCCACCGGGGAGGCCGACACTGGTGACGCACCGGCGCGCACCGCCCGGCGCGGACGCCGGACGATCCGGCTCCGCCCCGGCAAACGATCACCGTCCGGCCGGGTCACTGGACCGGCCCGGTAACGGGCCCGGGACTGACGCCAAATGACCAGCCGGGGGGCCGGGAACGCGCCGGGCCGACGGGAGGAGCCTGTACGAGTCTCCCCCGCCGAGCAGGCAGGATGGAGACATGGATCTCCGTATCTTCACCGAGCCCCAGCAGGGGGCCACATACGACACCTTGCTCACCGTGGCGAAGGCCACCGAGGACCTCGGCTTCGACGCCTTCTTCCGCTCGGACCACTATCTCCGCATGGGCTCCGTGGACGGCCTTCCCGGACCCACCGACGCCTGGATCACCCTCGCCGGCCTCGCCCGGGAGACCAAGCGCATCCGGCTCGGCACCCTCATGACCGCCGGCACGTTCCGGCTTCCCGGCGTCCTCGCCATCCAGGTCGCGCAGGTCGACCAGATGTCGGGCGGCCGCGTCGAGCTGGGCCTGGGCGCCGGCTGGTTCGAGGAGGAGCACAAGGCGTACGGCATTCCCTTCCCGAAGGAGAAGTTCGCCCGCCTCGAAGAACAGCTGGAGATCGTCACCGGTCTGTGGGCCACGGAGGCCGGCAAGTCCTTCGACTTCCACGGCAAGTTCTACGACCTCACCGAGTCGCCCGCGCTGCCCAAGCCCGCGCAGGCGAAGGTCCCCGTGCTCATCGGCGGCCACGGTGCCGTCCGCACGCCGCGGCTGGCCGCCCGGTACGCCGACGAGTTCAACATCCCCTTCGCCTCGGTCGAGGACACCGAGCGCCAGTTCGGCCGGGTCCGGGCCGCCGCGGAGGAGGCCGGCCGCGGGGCGGACGCGCTGACCTACTCCAACGCCCTCGTCGCCTGCGTCGGCAAGGACGACGCCGATGTCGCCCGCCGGGCCGCCGTGATCGGCCGCGAGGTCGAGGAGCTGAAGGCCAACGGCCTGGCCGGCTCCCCGGCCGAGGTCGTCGAGAAGATCGGCCGCTATGCCGCGGCCGGCGCGCAGCGGATCTACCTCCAGATCCTCGACCTCGACGACCTGGACCACCTGGAGCTGATCTCCTCCCAGGTCCAGTCGCAGCTCTCGTGACGCGGTGACGCCGCCCCTCGAATAACCGAAGGCGCCGGTCACCAGCCCTGTGCGATGGTGTGACCGTCGTCCTGCCGGAGCCCCCGGGAACAACCCCCTGGGGGCTCCCGCGCGTACGGCACCTCGTAAGCATCCGCCGGCCGGAGAGGCCCTCCGCATGTTCCTGACCATCACCACCACCGGTACTCCCGAGCGCCCCGCGACCGACCTCGGCTTCCTGCTGCACAAGCATCCCGACAAGGCGCAGGCGTTCTCCACCTCCTTCGGCACGGCCCACGTGCTCTACCCGGAGGCGGCGGAACAGCGCTGCACGGCCGCGCTGCTGCTGGAGGTCGACGCGGTGGCGCTGGTCAGGCGCGGCAAGGGCAAGGGCCGGGGCGGCGCCCCGGACGCGGCTCTCGCGCAGTACGTCAACGACCGCCCCTACGCGGCCTCCTCGCTCCTCGCCGTCGCGCTGGGCAACGTCTTCTCCAGCGCGATGCGCGGCGTGTGCAAGTCCCGCCCCGAGCGCGCGGCCGAGCCGCTGCCGCTGCGCGTCGAGGTTCCGGCGCTGCCCGCCCGCGGCGGCCCCGACCTCGTACGCCGCCTCTTCGAGCCGCTCGGCTGGACGGTCACCGCCGAGGCCGTCCCGCTGGACACCGAGTTCCCCGAGTGGGGCGACTCGCGCTACGTCCGCCTCGAACTGGAGTCCGCGGCCCGCACCCTCGCTGAGGCTCTGCGCCACCTCTACGTCCTCCTTCCGGTACTCGACGACGCCAAGCACTACTGGGTCTCCCCCGACGAGGTCGACAAGCTGCTGCGGGCCGGTGAGGGCTGGCTGCCCGGCCACCCGGAGCAGAAGCTGATCACCAGCCGCTACCTGTCCCGCCGCTGGTCCCTGACCCGCGAGGCGATGGACCGGCTGGAGCTGATCCGGCTGGCCGAGACCGACGACAGCGACGTAGCGGAGATCGACAACGCGGTCGCGGCGGAGGCCGAACAGGAGGAGAAGCCGACCCCGCTGGCCGTGCACCGCCGCGAGGCGATCCTCACCGTGCTCCGGGACAACGCCGCCGCCCGCGTCCTCGACCTCGGCTGCGGCGAGGGGCATCTGGTGCGGGAACTGCTCAAGGAGCCGCGGTTCACCGAGATCGTCGGCGTGGACGTGTCGGTGCGCGCCCTCACCATCGCCTCCCGGCGCCTCAAGCTGGACCGCGTGGGCGAGCGGCAGGCGGCGCGCCTGAACCTCTTCCAGGGCTCCCTCGCCTACACCGACAAGCGGCTCAAGGGCTACGACGCCGCCGTGCTCAGCGAGGTGATCGAGCACCTCGACCTGCCCCGGCTGCCGGCCCTGGAGTACGCCGTCTTCGGTTCGGCCCGCCCCCGCACCGTCGTCGTCACCACGCCCAACGTCGAGTACAACGTGCGCTGGGAGACCCTCCCGGCCGGCCACGTCCGCCACCGCGACCACCGCTTCGAGTGGAGCCGCGAGGAGTTCCGCGCCTGGGCGGAGACGGTGGCCGAACGGCACGGCTACGGCGTGGAGTTCCGCCCCGTCGGCCCCGACGACCCCGAGGTGGGCCCGCCCACCCAGATGGCCGTGTTCACCCAGGCCACGAACGACCCGAAGACCGCGAACGAGACCGCGAACGAGACCGCGAAGGAGGCGAAGGTCGCATGAGCGCCACCGACACCACCGACACCACCGACACCACCGTGCGGGCCCGCGCCCTGCCCGTCACCGACCTGTCCCTCGTCGTGCTGATCGGTGCCTCCGGCTCCGGCAAGTCCACCTTCGCCCGGCGCCACTTCAAGCCCACCGAGGTCATCTCCTCCGACTTCTGCCGGGGCCTGGTGGCCGACGACGAGAACGACCAGAGCGCGAGCCGGGACGCCTTCGACGTCCTGCACTACATCGCCGGCAAGCGGCTCGCCGCCGGCCGCCGCACCGTGGTCGACGCGACGAACGTGCAGCAGGACGCCCGGCGTCAGCTGATCGATCTGGCCAGGAAGCACGACGTGCTGCCCATCGCCATCGTCCTCGACGTCCCCGAGGAGGTGTGCGCCGAGCGCAACGCCACCCGCACCGACCGGGCCGACATGCCCCGCCGGGTCATCCAGCGCCACACCCGCGAACTCCGCCGCTCTCTGCGGCACCTGGAGCGAGAGGGCTTCCGCAAGGTGCACGTCCTGCGCGGCACGGAACAGGCCGAGCAGGCCACCGTCGTCACCGAGAAGCGGTACAACGACCTCACCCACCTCACCGGCCCCTTCGACATCATCGGCGACATCCACGGCTGCGCAGCCGAGCTGGAGACCCTGCTCGGCAAGCTGGGCTACACCGACGGCGTCCACCCCGAGGGCCGCACCGCCGTCTTCGTCGGCGACCTGGTCGACCGCGGCCCGGACAGCCCCGGCGTGCTGCGCCGCGTGATGTCCATGGTGAAGTCGGGCAACGCCCTGTGCGTGCCCGGCAACCACGAGAACAAGTACGGCCGCTTCCTGAAGGGCCGCAAGGTCCAGCACACCCACGGACTCGCCGAGACAGTCGAGCAGATGGACGGCGAGAGCGAGGAGTTCCGCGCCGAGGTACGGGAGTTCATCGACGGCCTGGTCAGCCACTACGTCCTCGACGGCGGCCGGCTCGTGGTCTGCCACGCCGGTCTGCCCGAGAAGTACCACGGCCGCACCTCCGGCCGGGTCCGCTCGCACGCCCTCTACGGCGACACCACCGGCGAGACCGACGAGTTCGGGCTGCCGGTGCGCTATCCGTGGGCCGAGGACTACCGGGGCCGCGCGGCCGTCGTCTACGGCCACACCCCGGTCCCCGAGGCCACCTGGCTCAACAACACCATCTGCCTGGACACCGGCGCCGTCTTCGGCGGCAAGCTCACCGCGCTGCGCTGGCCCGAGCGCGAACTGGTCGACGTACCGGCCGAGCGGGTCTGGTACGAACCGGCCAAACCACTGCGCACCGAGGCGCCCGGCGGACACGACGGCCGGCCGCTGGACCTGGCC
The DNA here is from genome assembly GCF_003671715.1 of Streptomyces sp. E2N166. Classification (GTDB taxonomy): domain Bacteria; phylum Actinomycetota; class Actinomycetes; order Streptomycetales; family Streptomycetaceae; genus Streptomyces; species Streptomyces thinghirensis. The sequence goes on from NZ_RAIF01000032.1 coordinate 193,308, forward strand.
GACGTGCACGGGCGCCGGGTGGTGGAGACCAGGCACGCCGGGCGGATCACCGTGCGCGAGGACAACGGTGCGGCCGCCCTGGAGGTCATGAGCCGCTTCGCGACCGACCCACGGCTGCTGCCGTACCTGCCGCCCACCATGGCACCGACCGCCACCTCGGGAGTGGACGGCTACCTGGAGCACCCGAAGGAGGCGTTCGCGCAGTACGCGGCCGACGGGGTGGCACGGGTCGTGTGCGAGGAGAAGCACATGGGCTCGCGCGCCGTGGTGCTGGTCTGCCGCGACGCCGAGGCGGCACGCGCCCGCTTCGGGGTGGACGGCCCCACCGGCTCCCTCTACACCCGCACCGGCCGACCCTTCCTCGACGACGCGTCCGTCACCGAGGCGATCCTCGACCGGCTGCGCACCGCGATCGGCGAGGCCGGCCTGTGGGACGAACTGGCCACCGACTGGCTGCTGCTGGACGCCGAGCTGATGCCGTGGTCCCTCAAGGCATCCGGTCTGCTGCGCTCCCAGTACGCCGCTGTGGGCGCCGCCTCCGGCGCGGTGTTCCCGGGCGCGCTCGCCGCGCTGGAGGGCGCCGCCGCGCGTGGCGTCGAGGTCGCGGACCTCCTCGACCGCCAGCGCGGGCGGTCCGCCGACGCCGCCGCGTTCACGGACGCCTACCGCCGGTACTGCTGGCCCACCGACGGCCTGGACGGCGTCCGTCTGGCCCCGTTCCAGATCCTGGCCACCCAGGGCCGCAGCCTGGCCGCACTGCCCCACGACGAGCAGCTCGCCCTCGTCGACCGGCTCGTCGAGCACGACGGCAGCGGGCTGCTGCAGACCACCCGGAGGCTGTACGTCGACACCGGCGACCCCGAGTCGGTGGCGGCGGGCACCGACTGGTGGCTGGAGATGACCGGCCGCGGCGGCGAGGGCATGGTGGTCAAGCCCATCGGCGCCCTGGTCCGCGACGACAAGGGCCGCCTGGTGCAGCCCGGAATCAAGTGCCGCGGACGCGAGTACCTGCGGATCGTCTACGGTCCCGAGTACACGCGCCCCGACAACCTCGCCCGGCTGCGCGGGCGGTTCCTGAACCACAAGCGGTCCCTGGCGACCCGCGAGTACGCCCTCGGCCTGGAGGCCCTGGACCGGCTGGCGGACGGCGAGCCGCTGTGGCGGGTGCACGAGGCGGTGTTCGGCGTCCTGGCGCTGGAGTCCGAGCCGGTGGACCCCCGGCTCTAGGGGTGTCGTCCGGGTCTTGCCGGGGTCGCGGGGTCCGGGCGCGCGCGTCTGTGGCGTTGTCGTCGGTTGCCAGGGCTCCGGTGTGTCGCCCTCCTCCGCCTTGCAACTGCCCGCACCAGACCCCATTCTGCGCTCGATCCTGCGGGCCGCCGCGGCGTGAGCATCATCTCCCTCGCCGGAGGCCGCGAGCCAGCGGCTCCAGGCCTCCCGCGCGTAGTCAGGAGGACGTGTACCGCCCGCCAGCGCCGCCGCATCGAGTGCGACATGGCCCCGATGCCGCTGTAACCCGGGAGGCAGGGCGGGGCGCGGAGGCGCCTTGCCCGGTGGTGCGGTCCGCCGGAGTCACGGCACCGC
>NZ_RAIF01000032.1:195120-214640 GCF_003671715.1 Streptomyces sp. E2N166
GCCTAGCCCACGTCCGCGGGTGCCGTCGTCGTCCCGTCCTGGGAGGGCGGGGGCGCGAAGGGGGCGGGGGAGGACGGCCGTGACGCCCGGTCCCGGTCGGCCAGGCGGCGGGTGAGGAGCAGGAGCGGCTGGGTGAACAGGGTCGTGGCGAGCGCCATGAAGACGAGCACCGTGTAGAGCGGAGCGCTCAACAGGCCGGCCTGGAGGCCCGCGTTGAGGGCGATCAGTTCGGTGAGGCCGCGCGCGCTGAGCAGTACGCCGACGGTCCGCGCGTCGTGCCGGTCCAGACCGCCGAGCCGGGCCGCGAGGGTCCCGCTGCCGATCTTCGTCGTGACGGCGAGCACGGTCACCACCAGCAGCACGGTCCAGCCCGTGCCGTCCATGCTGTTCAGCGCCACGGACTGGCCCGAGATCACGAAGAAGAACGGCAGCAGCAGCGAGCTGACGTCGTGCAGCGGCCGCAGCAGGTCCGGGTCGAGCGTGCCACCCTCCTCGCGCGGGACCACCACCCCGGCGAGCAGCGCACCGAAGATCACATGCAGCCCGAGGGAGTGCGTGACCCACGCCGATCCGAGGGCGAAGCCGATGAGCAGCGCCAGCCGCAGCGAGGGCTCCATCCGCGTCCGCCACAGCAGCCGGCGCAGCACCGGCCGGGCCGCGAGCGCCATCACGGTGACGAAGCCGACGGCGAGCGCGACCCGCCACGGCCAGTCCAGCGCCGTCCCGGAGCCGCCGCCGTCCATCAGCGCCGCCGCCAGCACGGTCCAGCAGGCCGCGTCCAGCACCCCGGCCGCGGAGACCGCCACCACACCGGGCACGGACCGGGACAAGCCGTTCTCCCGCACGATGGCCGTCAGCACGGGCACCGCCGTTATCGACAGGGCGACCCCGGCGAACACCACCATCGCGGGGGACGGCTCCCGCGGCATGCCCAGGCCGTGCAGCTGCTCCCGGAACAGCAGCGCGCCCCCGCAGCCCACGGCCATCGGCACCACGAACGAGGCCAGTGCCACGGTCAGCGAGGTGCGGGCACGGTCACCGAGGATCTTCAGATCCAGTTCGTAGCCCACCGTGAACAGGAAGACCACCAGAGCGAACTGTGCGAAGCCCGTCAGCGCCGGGCCGATCTCCTCCGGGAACAGCGACGCGTACACGTCCGGTGCCAGCGCTCCGAGCAGGGAGGGACCGAGCGCGATGCCCGCCGACAGCTGGCCCACGATGTACGGCTGTTTCAGCCGGCGGGCCAGCCAGCCGGCCGCGTGGGCGACCACCAGGACGAGAGCCGAGGCACCCACGAAGTGCGTGATCATGGCGTCAGGGCTCATGGTGTCTCCCCCGTTGCTCCGGTGGTCATCCGGTGGCAGGCCTGCTCGACGGCCCCCTGCTCGGCGGCTCCGTGTTCGGACCGCTCGCCGCAGTGCAGCTCCAGCCTTCGTAGAATAGAAGTGATCTGACGGTGCATCGAAAGTCGTACACGAACTTTCACCAGGGTCACGGGGGGCACATGACGGCGGTCGTCTTCATCCACGGCACAGGCGTTCGCGAACCGGGCTTCTCTGCGCTCGCGGGGCGCTTCTCCGCAGGAGTGACGGCCCTGCGCGGCGGACTGCGCGTCGTGCCGTACTACTGGGGTGGCGAGCACGGAGCCGCGCTCGCCGCCGGCGGAGCGAGCCTGCCGCCGTCCGCCGGTACCGGCCGGGGCCCCGCCGCGCCGGGCGCCGGCGACGACGACACGGCACCCTGGGCCGCCCTCTACGCCGATCCGTACGCCGAACTCGACCTCGCCGCCCGCGAGTTGGCCCCGGCGGCCGAACTGCCACCGGGCTCCCTGTCACCGGACCAGCGGATCCGGGCACGGCTGGGCGCGCTCGCCGCCGAGGGCGACGCACCGGCGGCCGACCTGGGCCCCGGACTGGCGCGCGCCGCCACCGACCTGACCGCCCACCCGCTGCTCGGCGCCGCGGCCGCCGGCCTCGCCCCGGACGACCTTCCCGGCCTCGTTCGCCCGCAGCCTGACCGCACAGGTCGTCGCCGGCGTCCTCGACTCCGACGTACCCCTGGTGCCGGTCGGCGCGACCCGGGACGCCGTCACCGCCCGGCTCGCCGACGCCCTCGGCGCACCGGCTCCGGGCACGGCGCGGGGCGTGCGCTCACTGGTACTGAGGGGCGCGGGCTCGGCCGCCTCCCGTGCGGTCGTACGCCGTCGCCGCGCCCTCACCCTTCTGGCGGGACCGGCTGTTCGAGCCGGAGCACGCGGAGGCCGCCGCCTATCACTTCGCGCTGCGCCGGCTGCAGGGCCGGCTGGTGGTCCGGACCCTGCTGACCAGTGCGGCCCGGCTCACCGCGCCGGGACGCGCCTCGTCGAGGGCCTGGCGCGGACCCTGGACGGCTGGCTGCGCGTACCCGTCGACCCGGCAGCCCTGTCCCGGGCCCGTACGGCCGCCTTCCTGCACCGCACCCAGTGGCGGCTGCGCAACCTGGCCGCGCCGGCCGGCCCGGACGGCGTCCTCCGGTTCCGCCCCGACCGCGGCTTCTGGCCCGACCCCCGTACCCACGCCTTCGCCACCCGCCCCGCCTCCCCGTACCCCCGACGAGCACCTCGCCGCCGGTGACCCGGCCACCGCGCTGGACGGCTACGCCAAGGACCTCGCCCGTGACCCGGCCGACCCCCGGGCGCTGTCCGGCTGGATCGTCGCCGGCGCGACCCTGGACCCGGGCCACGCCACCCGCCGCCCGCCCGGAACTGCTCCAGCCGCGGCCCGGCGGCTGAACCGGGCGCACGGGTCTGCCCAAGCAGGGGGTGAACAGGCGCCCGAATGGTCAGGATGGAGGCATGGGATTCACAGTCGACTCCGAAGCCGGGCGGCTCACCCGCGTCATCCTGCACCGGCCGGATCTCGAGCTCAAAAGGCTCACCCCCAGCAACAAGGACGCCCTTCTCTTCGACGACGTGCTGTGGGTGCGCCGGGCGCGCGCCGAGCACGACGGGTTCGCCGACGTGCTCCGCGACCGCGGAGTCGCCGTGCACCTCTTCGGCGACCTGCTCACCGAGACCCTCGACGTCCCGGCGGCCCGGCGGCTCGTCCTGGACCGGGTCTTCGACGAGAAGGAGTACGGAGTGCTGGCCACGGACCATCTCCGGGCCGCCTTCGAGGCCCTGCCCGCGGGTGAACTCGCCGAGGCCCTCGTCGGCGGCATGACCAAGCGGGAGTTCCTCGACGCGCACCCGGAGCCGACCTCCGTGCGCTTCCACGCCATGGAGCTGGACGACTTCCTGCTCGGGCCGCTGCCCAACCACCTCTTCACCCGGGACACCTCGGCCTGGATCTACGACGGCGTCTCCATCAACGCCATGCGCTGGCCCGCCCGGCAGCGCGAGACGGTCCACTTCGAGGCGATCTACCGGCACCACCCGCTGTTCCGCGACGAGGCGTTCCACCTCTGGTCCGAGGGGCAGGCCGACTACCCCTCCACCATCGAGGGCGGCGACGTCCTCGTCATCGGCAACGGCGCCGTACTCATCGGCATGAGCGAGCGCACCACGCCCCAGGCCGTCGAGATGCTCGCGTACAAACTGTTCGCGGCGGGCTCCGCACGCACCATCGTGGCCCTCGACATGCCCAAGCGGCGGGCCGTCATGCATCTGGACACCGTGATGACCATGGTGGACGGCGACACCTTCACCCAGTACGCCGGGCTCGGCATGCTCCGCTCGTACACCATCGAGCCGGGCGCGGGGGAGAAGGACCTGAAGGTCACCGACCATCCGCCGGAGCACATGCACCGCGCGATCGCCGCAGCCCTCGGCCGGGGCGAGATCCGGGTCCTGACCGCCACCCAGGACGTTCACGCCGCCGAACGCGAGCAGTGGGACGACGGCTGCAACGTGCTGGCCGTCGAGCCGGGCGTCGTCGTCGCCTACGAGCGGAACGCCACCACCAACACCCACCTGCGCAAACAGGGCATTGAGGTGATCGAGATCCCGGGCAGCGAACTGGGCCGGGGCCGGGGCGGACCGCGCTGCATGAGCTGCCCGGTGGAGCGGGACCCCGTGTAGAGGGCTGCATGGAGGGCTGCGCGGTGGGCGGCCACACAGAGGGCTGTATAGAAATTCATGTGTTCGTATAGACTTCCAAGAGTCAGTCCCCGTCCCTGCACCTCTGGAGCGCCCCCATGGCGACAGTCCCGACCGCCCTCGCCGGCCGCCACTTCCTCAAGGAGACCGACTTCACCGCGGACGAGTTCCGCGGCCTGGTCGATCTGGCCGCGGAGCTGAAGGCCGCGAAGAAGGCCGGGACCGAGACACGGTATCTCCAGGGCAGGAACATCGCGCTGATCTTCGAGAAGACCTCGACGCGCACCCGCTGCGCGTTCGAGGTCGCCGCCGCCGACCAGGGCGCCTCGACGACGTACCTCGACCCGGCCGGCTCCCAGATCGGCCACAAGGAGTCCGTGAAGGACACCGCGCGCGTGCTGGGCCGCATGTTCGACGGCATCGAGTACCGGGGCGACAGCCAGCAGAAGGTCGAGGAGCTGGCCGCCTTCGCCGGCGTCCCCGTCTACAACGGCCTGACCGACGACTGGCACCCCACCCAGATGCTCGCCGACGTGCTGACCATGACCGAGCACAGCGGCAGGCCGCCGCACGAGATCACCTTCGCCTACCTCGGCGACGCCCGCTTCAACATGGGCAACTCCTACCTGGTCACCGGCGCCCTGCTAGGCATGGACGTGCGCGTCGTCGCCCCGAAGTCCTACTGGCCCGCCCAGGAGGTCGTCGACCGGGCGAAGGCGCTTGCCGAGTCGAGCGGGGCGCGCATCACCCTCACCGAGACCGTGGACGAGGGCGTGCGCGGCGCCGATTTCGTCGTCACCGACGTCTGGGTCTCCATGGGTGAGCCCAAGGACGTCTGGGCCGAGCGGATCAAGGCCCTCGCCCCGTACGCGGTGACCATGGACGTCCTGCGCGCCACCGGCAACCCGGACGTGAAGTTCCTGCACTGCCTGCCCGCCTTCCACGACCTGGGCACCAAGGTCGGCCAGGAGATCTTCGAGGCCCACGGACTCGACTCCCTGGAGGTCACGGACGAGGTCTTCGAGTCCGCGCACTCGGTCGTCTTCGACGAGGCGGAGAACCGCCTGCACACCATCAAGGCGGTCCTGGTCGCCACCCTGGCCTGACCGGGCGGCCGGCCGGGACCGATGCGTCCACCGAGCCCGTTATTCTGACCGGCGGCCCCGGAGCCACCCCTTCCGGTGCCGCCGGCCGCGACCACCGTCGCGCCCCCGCACCACCAGAAACGAGCACCACCCGCAATGCCCGCTTCCCGCATCAAGTCCCCCCACCTCCTCGTCGCCGAATCCGGCGCCGACCGCGAAGGCCATGGCCTGAAGCGCACCATGGGGCTGTTCCAGCTCGTCTGCTTCGGCGTCGGCGCGATCGTCGGCACCGGCATCTTCGTCGGCCTGTCCGACTCGGTCGCCGAGGCCGGCCCGGCCGTCGTCGTCTCCTTCGTGCTGGCCGCCACCACCTGCGTCTTCACCGCCTTCGCCTTCGCCGAGCTGGGCGGCGCGATCCCGGTCTCCGGCTCCTCGTACTCCTTCGCCTACGCCGGACTCGGCGAGCGGACCGCCTTCCTGGTCGGCTGGTGCCTGCTCCTGGAGTACGGCGTGTCCGTCTCCGCGGTCGCGGTCGGCTGGAGCCAGTACGTCAACGAACTGCTCGACAGCGTCCTCGGCATCCAGCTGCCCCACGCGCTGTCCGCGGGCCCCGGCGACGGCGGCGCGGTCAACCTGCCCGCGGTGATCGTCATCGCCCTGGCCTGCGTGCTCCTGGTGCGCGGCGTGCGGGAGAGTGCCCGCGCCACGGCCGCGATGGCCGTCCTCAAGCTGGCCGTCCTGGTCGCCTTCTGCGCCATCGGCTTCTACGCCTTCAAGGACGGCAACCTCAGCCCGTTCTCGCCGGCGGGTCTCGGCGGCATCGGCGCCGGCACCACGGCCGCCTTCTTCTCGTACATCGGCTTCGACGCGATCACCACGGCCGGTGAGGAGGCCAAGAACCCGCGCCGGGACATCCCGATCGCCATCCTGGTCTGCATCGGCCTGGTCACCCTGCTGTACTGCGCGGTCGCCGTCGCCGCGATCGGTGCCGTCGGCGGTGACGCGGTCGGCGACCGGCCCGCCGCGCTGTCGTACGTCGTCAACGAGGTCACGGGCTCCACCATCGGCGGCGGCGTCGTCGCCTTCGGCGCGGTCGTCGCCATCGCCTCGGTGGTGCTCGCCGTGATGTACGGCCAGACCCGCATCCTGATGTCCATGTCACGGGACGGTCTGATCCCGCGGGTCTTCGAGAAGGTCTCGCCGCGCACCGCGACCCCCGTCGCCGGCACGCTCATCGTCGCCGTGGTCTTCGCCCTCCCGGCCGCCTTCGCCCCACTGGACGCGGTGGTCAACCTCTGCACCATCGGCACCCTCGCCACCATGGCCGCCGTCAACGTCTCCGTGATCGCGCTGCGCCGCCGCGAGCCGGGCCTCGCCCGTACCTTCCGCGTGCCGCTCTACCCGGTGACACCGCTGCTCGGGGTCGCCTTCTGCCTCTACCTGATCTACGAGACGGGTGCGGCGACCTGGCTCCAGTTCGCGGTGTTCCTCGCGGCGGGCCTGCTGGTGTACACCGCCTACGGGCGCCGGCACTCCCGCCTGGCCCGTTCCGGTGCGGACGTCACGCCGAAGGACGACGCTGAGCGGGTACCGCAGGAAGCCTGAACCAGACGGCCTTGCCGGACCCGGTGGGCCGGTGGCCGCAGGACGAGCTGAGGGCGCGGATCAACAGCAGACCGCGCCCGTGCTCCTGCCAGGGGTCGGGCGGCTCCACCCCCGGACGGGTGAGGTCGCCGGGCGGCGCCGGGTCGGGATCGTGCACCTCGACCTGGCAGCCGGTCGGCAACAGCTCCACGACCAGCTCGATCGGCGACCCGCCGGCGGTGTGCTCGACGGCGTTGGCGACCAGTTCCGCCGTGAGCAGCTCCGCCGTGTCGCCGTCGGCCGTGTGCTCCAGCTCGGTCAGCGCCGTACGGACCAGGGCACGCGCGACCGGCACGGCCGCGGCGGAGTGCGGCAGTGCGATGCGCCAGGAGGCGGGGGCATGAGAGCGATCGTGCACGGCTAGTCCGTTCCGGAGCAGGCTGTCGTCCTGTCCTGCTTTCAACCTTATGAATGGTACGGCGCCGCCCGGCAGAGCCGTTCGACGGGCACCTCGCGGGACCTTCGACCCCGGTACCGGCTGCCTACCCGGGTGAACGCAGTCCCTCGCCCGGATGCTCCCGCTGTTACCGCGCTATTGACGTCCGGTGACTTCCGGCGGACCCGGCTATCGCGCCCTCGTGACGACGGTCACGAGAAGGTGATAGCTTCGAGTCGTATCGACACGCAGCAAGACGCAGCGCTCAGTGAGGCCGAGGCCGTGCCCGCCCTAGGAGGCCGCCCGTCATGAGTCCCTTCACCGGCTCCGCCGCCCCCACCCCCGACTGGCGGCACCTGCGCGTCGATCGCACCGACGGTGTCGCCACCGTCACCCTCGCCCGCCCCGACAAGCTCAACGCGCTGACCTTCGAGGCCTACGCCGACCTGCGGGACCTGCTCGCCGAGCTGTCCCGGGAGCGGTCCGTACGGGCGCTGGTGCTGGCCGGGGAGGGGCGCGGCTTCTGTTCCGGCGGTGACGTCGACGAGATCATCGGCGCGACCCTGTCCATGGACACCGCCCGGCTGCTGGACTTCAACCGGATGACGGGCCAGGTGGTGCGGGCCGTACGGGAGTGCCCGTTCCCGGTGATCGCCGCCCTGCACGGCGTCGCGGCCGGGGCGGGCGCGGTCCTCGCCCTGGCCGCCGACTTCCGGGTCGCCGATCCGTCCGCCCGCTTCGCCTTCCTCTTCACCCGCGTCGGCCTGTCCGGCGGCGACATGGGCGCCGCGTACCTGCTGCCGCGCGTCGTCGGCCTCGGCCACGCCACCCGGCTGCTGATGCTCGGCGAACCGGTCCGGGCGCCCGAGGCCGAGCGGATCGGCCTGATCAGCGAGCTGACCGACGAGGGCCGCGCCGACGAGGCCGCCCAGTCACTCGCCCGCCGCCTGGCAGACGGCCCGGCCCTGGCGTACGCCCAGACCAAGGCCCTCCTCACCGCGGAACTGGACATGCCGCTGGCGGCGGCGGTGGAACTGGACGCCTCGACCCAGGCCCTCCTGATGAACGGCGAGGACTACGCCGAGTTCCACGCGGCCTTCACGGAGAAGCGCCCCCCGAAGTGGCGAGGGAGGTAGGCGGATGCTCTCGACCCGGGGAAGTGCAGCCGACCCAGGGACGGGGGGAACTGCGCGAGCAACCACAACGGCGCCGCACCCGCCCGCGACGACAAGCCACCCCCTGCGCGCCGCGATCGTCGGCGGCGGCCCCGGCGGCCTCTACACCGCCACCCTCCTCAAACGCCTCGACCCCGCCCGCCAGGTCACCGTCTGGGAACGCAACGCCCCCGACGACACCTTCGGCTTCGGCGTCGTCCTCTCCGACGAGACCCTGGGCGGCATCGAACACGCCGACCCGGCGGTCTACGCGGCCCTCCAGGCCGACTTCGTCCGCTGGGACGACATCCACATCGTCCACCGAGGCACCCGCCAGACCTCCGGGGGACACGGCTTCGCCGCCCTCGGCCGCCACCGCCTCCTGGAGATCCTGCATGAGCGCTGCCACGCCCTCGGCGTCGAGCTGCGCTTTCGCACCAAGGCCCCGGACCCGGTCCGGCTCGCCGAGGAGTACGACCTCGTCGTCGCGGCCGACGGGGTGCACAGCACCACCCGCGAGGCCCATCGCGAGGTGTTCCGGCCCACCCTCACCGGCCACCGCTGCCGCTACGTCTGGCTGGCCGCCGACTTCGCCTTCGACGCCTTCCGCTTCGAGATCGCCGAGACCGAGCACGGCGTGATGCAACTGCACGGTTACCCGTACGCGGCCGACGCGTCGACCGTCATCGTCGAGATGCGCGAGGAGGTCTGGCGGGCGGCCGGCTTCGACGAACTGGGCGAAGCCGAATCCACCGCCCGCTGCGCCAAGATCTTCGCCGACGCCCTCGGCGGCCGGCCGCTGAGGTCCAACAAGTCGGCCTGGACCACCTTCCGCACGGTGGTCAACGAACGCTGGTCGCACGGCAACACCGTACTGGTCGGCGACGCCGCCCACACCGCCCACTTCTCCATCGGCTCCGGCACCAAACTGGCCGTGGAGGACGCCCTCGCGCTCGCCGCCTGCCTGGAGGAACAGCCGTCGCTCCCCGAGGCACTCGCCGCCTACGAGGCGGAGCGGCGCCCCGTCGTCGCCTCCACCCAGCGGGCGGCCCGGGCCAGCCTGGAGTGGTTCGAGGACCTCTCCCGGTACCTCGGTCAGCCGCCCCGCCAGTTCGCCTTCAACCTGCTCACCCGGAGCCGCCGCGTCACCCACGAGAACCTGCGGCTGCGCGACGCCCGCTTCACCGGCTCCGTCGAGCGCGAGTTCGGCTGCCCGCCCGGCACGCCCCCGATGTTCACCCCGTTCCGGCTGCGCGGCCTGACCCTGCGCAACCGCGTCGTCGTCTCCCCGATGGACATGTACTCGGCCACCGACGGCGTCCCCGGCGACTTCCACCTGGTCCACCTGGGGGCCAGGGCCCTCGGGGGCGCCGGGCTGGTGATGACCGAGATGGTGTGCGTCAGCGAGGAGGGCCGCATCACCCCCGGCTGTGCGGGCCTGTACACCGGCCGGCAGGCCGAGGCCTGGAAGCGGATCACGGACTTCGTGCACGCGCAGGCACCCGGCACCGCGATCGGCGTGCAGCTCGGGCACAGCGGACGCAAGGGCTCGACCCGGCTGATGTGGGAGGGCATGGACGAACCGCTTCCCGACGGCAACTGGCCCCTCGTCGCCGCCTCCCCGCTGCCGTACAAGCCCGGCGGCCAGATCCCGCGCGAGCTGTCCCGGGCCCAGCTGACGGATGTCCGGGAACAGTTCACGGCAGCCGCCGTCCGGGCCTCCCGGGCCGGTTTCGACCTGCTCGAACTGCACTGCGCCCACGGCTACCTGCTCTCCGGCTTCCTCTCCCCGCTCACCAACCACCGCACCGACGCCTACGGCGGCTCACTGGAGAAGCGGCTCCGCTTCCCGCTGGAGGTCTTCGACGCCGTACGCGCGGCGTGGCCCCAGGAGCGGCCCATGACGGTCCGCGTCTCCGCCACCGACTGGGCCGAGGGAGGCACCAGCGCCGAGGATGCCGTGGCGGTCGCCCGCGCCTTCGCGGCGCACGGCGCCGACGCCGTCGACGTGTCCACGGGACAGGTCGTGGCCGACGAGCGGCCGGAGTTCGGGCGGTCGTACCAGACGCCGTACGCGGACCGTATCCGGCACGAGGCGGGCGTCCCGGTGATCGCCGTGGGCGCGATCTCCTCCTGGGACGACGTCAACTCACTGATCCTGGCCGGCCGCACCGACCTGTGCGCCCTCGCCCGGCCCCACCTCTACGACCCGCACTGGACGCTGCACGCGGCGGCCGAGCAGGGCTGCGAGGGGCCCGGTGTCGAGTGGCCCGCACCGTACCGGGCGGGCAGCCGCCGTCCGGTGACCGGACGCACCGACGTCCCCAAGCCCAGGCTCACGCTGCGCGGCCCGCGTCAGGACGTGTAGCCCCAGGCCGCGCACATCGCGCGCAGCCGCTCGGGGATCTCGTCCTCCTTCGGCAGCGCGCGCCCCGGCTGCACGGTGCCGGTGCGGATGTTCTCGCGCCAGTCCCCGAGCCCGCGGACCAGCTCGCGGCCGGTCTTCTTGCCGTAGTTCAGCATGGCCGGCGCGTAGTCGACGCCGAGGAACTCGCACAGTCGGCGCATCTCGCGCCCGGGGTCCTCGGTGATGTCCTCGTAGCGCACGGTGAAGCCGTCGGCGTCCGCGGTGCGGGCCTCCTCGACGGCCGTCATGTAGCGCAGCACGTCGGTGACGGCGGTGTCGAGCGGCCGCTTGACGGGGTCGGTCTCGTGCCAGGAGCGGGCGATCGACTCGGGGTGGCGCAGCAGGAAGACGAAGCGCGCGTCGGGCCAGGCGTCCTTGAGGCGCCGGTACATGTACGCGTTGGCCGGGGTCTTCTCCACGATGAAGTCCTTGCCCGCCTTGACCAGTTCTCGGTGCATGACGCGGTCCCACAGCAGGTGCTCCAGGTCACCGCGCTCCAGACCGAGGGCGCCCATCGCGCGCTCGGAGAACCAGTTGGCGCACGTGACCTCCAGCCGGCCGATGTGCAGCTCGTGCGGGGCGTGCAGCCGCGGGTGGGCGCCCAGCATCATGCGCAGCAGTGTGGAGCCGGAGCGGATGGACGAGATGATGAAGACGGGCCGCCGCAGCAGCCGGTCGGTCGCCAGTTCCCCGGCCGACGGGCATCGGTACGTGGCCACCGGCCGCTTCGCGGGTTCCGGCGGGGCGGACTTCTTCCCACTCGCCGCCTGGGGTGCTCTCCGCACCTGGAGGCCGGTGGTGGCGGTGAGGGCCCGGTTCAAGTTGCGCGCGAGACTCATGCGTCCGCACGGTAGGTGAGAAACCTGAGAAGAGGGTCTGAGAAGGCTGAGGGTTCCCTGATCGCGGAGAAGTGTGACGCGAGTCACTCGCCAGGAGTCATGGGCACCCCGGGCGCCGCGTAGACCGCGCCCGCGTCGCGCAGCCGCTCGTGCAGGGCCCGGAAGACGGCGGCCGAGCGCCTGCCCGGCCAGTCCTCGGGCAGCAGCCGGTCGGGCAGCCCCGGGTCGGCGTAGGGCAGGTGGCGCCAGGAGTCCAGGGCGAGGAGGTAGTCGCGGTAGGCGTCCTCGGGCGGGGTGTCGGCCCGGCGCTCCCAGTCGTGCAGCACGCGCGCGTGGCGGTCGAGGAACGCCTCGTGCTCCTTGGCGATCGCGGCCAGGTCCCACCACCGTGCCGCCGCCTCGGCGGTCGGCGTGAAGCCCAGGTGCTCACCCCGGAAGAAGTCCACGTACGAGTCCAGGCCCAGGCGGCCCAGCGCGTGCCGGGTCTCCTCGTACAGGCGGGCCGGGGCGATCCACACGCCGGGGGCCGCGGTGCCGAAGCCGAGGCCGGCCAGGCGGGAGCGCAGTACGTGCCGCTTCTGCCGCTCCGACTCGGGCACGGAGAAGACGGCCAGCACCCAGCCCTCGTCCTCGTAGGGTGCCGTGGCGTAGACGCGCCGGTCGCCGTCCTCCAGCAACTGCCGTGCCTCGGCGGAGATCTCGTACCCGGCGGCGCCCTCGGCCGTGCGGGCGGGCAGGAGCAGCCCGCGCCGCTTCAGCCGGGACACCGACGAGCGCACGGAGGGGGCGTCCACCCCGACCGCGGCCAGCAGCCGGATCAGCTCGGCGACGGGCACCGGGCCCGGCGCGAAACGTCCGTACGCGCCGTAGAGCGTGACGATCAGGGATCTCGGGGCGTGCTGCGCGTGCTGGTCGGACACGTTGATCATCTTATGTCCTCGGTATTACGCCTGGTCGCTCCCGGGATGATCGGGCGGGGTCAGGAGCCGGTACCGCTGGAGCTTTCCCGTCGCCGTGCGCGGCAGCGCCTCCAGGAAGACGATCTCGCGAGGGCACTTGTACGGCGCCAGCTCGGAGCGGAGGAACGCGCGCAGCGCGTCGGCGTCCCGCACGGCGCCCTCCTTCAGTACGACGTGCGCCACCACGACCTGTCCGCGGTTCGCGTCGGCCCGGCCCACCACCGCCGCTTCCACCACGTCCGCATGCCGGAGCAGCGCGTCCTCCACCTCCGGGCCGGCGATGTTGTACCCGGCGGAGATGATCATGTCGTCGGCGCGCGCCACGTACCGGAAGTACCCGTCGGACTCGCGGACGTAGGTGTCGCCGGTGATGTTCCAGCCGTCGCGCACGTACTCCCGCTGCCGCGGATCGGCGAGATACCGGCAGCCCACCGGCCCGCGCACCGCCAGCAGCCCGGGTTCCCCGTCGGCCACCGGCGCGCCGTTCTCGTCCTGCACGCGTGCCTGCCACCCCGGCACCGGAACACCCGTCGTGCCGGGCCTGATGTCCCCGTCGGCCGCGGAGACGAAGATGTGCAGCAGTTCGGTGGCGCCGATGCCGTTGATGACGCGCAGTCCGGTGCGCTCGTGCCAGGCCCGCCAGGTGGCCGCGGGGAGGTTCTCGCCCGCCGAGACGCAGCGGCGCAGGCATGTCACGTCGTACGCGTCCAGCTCGTCGAGCATCGCGCGGTACGCCGTCGGCGCGGTGAACAGCACCGACACCCGGTGCTCGGCGACGGCGGGCAACAGTTGCCGGGGTCCCGCCTGTTCCAGGAGCAGCGCGCTCGCCCCGGCCCGCATCGGGAAGACCACCAGCCCGCCGAGCCCGAAGGTGAAGCCGAGCGGCGGGCTGCCCGCGAAGAGGTCGTCGGGGCGCGGCTTCAGCACGTGCTTGGAGAAGGTGTCGGCGATCGCCAGCACGTCGCGATGGAAGTGCATGCAGCCCTTGGGGCGTCCGGTGGTGCCCGAGGTGAAGGCGATCAGCGCCACGTCGTCGGCCGCGGTGTCCACGGCCGGGTACGGCGCGCCGGGCACCACGCCGGCTTGCGTACGCCTCAGCAGGTCGTCGGGCGCGTCCCCACCGTACGTCGTGATCCGCAGCCCGGGGATCTCCGCCTTGGCGAGGTCGTCGACGGCCCGGACGTCGCACAGGGCGTGGCGCACCCGGGCGATCTCGCAGATGGCGCGCAGTTCTTGCGGGCGCTGCTGGGCCAGTACGGTGACCGCCACCGCGCCCGCCTTGAGCACCGCCAGCCAGCAGGCGGCCAGCCACGGGGTGGTGGGACCGCGCAGCAGCACCCGGTTGCCCGGGACGACACCGAGGTCGCCGGTGAGGAGATGGGCGAGCCGGTCGACGCGGTCCCGCAGCCGGCCGTAGGTCCAGTCGTCGCCGGACGCGGTGCGGAAGACCGGCCGGTCGTCGGGCGGGCCGGTGAGCAGCTCGGCGGCGCAGTTCAGCCGGGCGGGGTAGCGCAGCTCCGGCAGGTCGAAGCGGAGCTGTGGCCACTGGTCCGGGGGAGGGAGGTGCTCGCGCGCGAAGGTGTCGACGTGGGCGGAACGGTGCGGCTCCGCGCGGTGCGGATCTGCCATGGCGGTTCGCCCCCTTTGCCGTGGTGGGCTCGCGCAAGGAGCGTATCGTGTTGGTGACGACAGTCAACTGTGCGCGATAACCTCGGGTGCGGCCCGGCGGTCGGCGGAGCAGGGCCGAGGAGCTGGGCAGGGGAGCAGGGGAAGGGACCGGCGATGACCGCATTCTCGCTCGAACCGGCACAACTCACCTGGTGCGCCGAGTTGCGCGCCCTCGCCGCCGAACGGCTGCACCCGTTGGCCGAGAAGGGCGAACCGGGCCGCGTGAACCGCGCCCTCCTCACCGAACTCGGCGCCCTCGGCCTGCTGCCCCGCCTGTTCACCTCGGGCGCGCTCGACCTGTGCCTGATGCGCGAGTCCCTGGCCCACGCCTGCACCGAGGCCGAGACCGCCCTCGCCCTTCAGGGCCTCGGCGCCCACCCGGTGCACGCCCATGGCACCGAGGCCCAGCGCGCCCGCTGGCTCCCCCGGGTGAGCGACGGCAGCGCGGTGGCCGCCTTCGCCCTCAGCGAGCCCGACGCCGGCTCGGACGCGGCGGCGCTGAGGCTCGCCGCGCACCCGGACACCCGGTCCGACGGCCGCACCGGCTGGCGGCTCACCGGCGAGAAGTGCTGGATCTCCAACGCCCCCGAGGCCGACTTCTACACCGTCTTCGCCCGCACCACCCCGGGCGCCGGCGCCCGCGGCGTCACCGCCTTCCTCGTGCCCGCCGACCGCGCCGGCCTCACCGGCACCCCCCTCGACATGCTCTCCCCGCACCCCATCGGCGCCCTCGGCTTCGACGCCGTGCCCGTCACCGCGGACGACGTGCTCGGCGAGCCGGACCGCGGCTTCCGCGTCGCCATGGACACCCTCAACCTGTTCCGCCCCAGCGTCGGCGCCTTCGCCGTCGGCATGGCACAGGCCGCCCTGGACGCCACCCTCGCGCACACCGCCGCCCGCGACGCCTTCGGCGGCAAGCTGCGCGACCTCCAGACCGTCGCCCACCAGGTCGCGGAGATGGCCCTGCGCACCGAGGCGGCCCGCCTGATGGTGTACGCGGCGGCGACGGCGTACGACGAGGGCGCACCGGACGTCCCGCGGCGCGCCGCGATGTCGAAACTCCTCGCCACCGAGACCGCCCAGTACGTCGTCGACAAGGCCGTCCAACTGCACGGCGCCCGCGCTCTGCGCCGCGGCCACCTCCTCGAACACCTCTACCGCGAGGTGCGCGCCCCCCGCGTCTACGAGGGCGCGAGCGAGGTGCAACGCGGCATCATCGCCAAGGAGCTGTACCGAACGCTGGACGCGACGGCCAAGGAGGCCGGGACATGACCGCCGAACGGGTGAACCCGCCCGAACTCTCCCCGCCCACCGGCTTCTCCCACGCCGTCGTCGCCACCGGCACCCGCGTCGTGTTCCTGGCCGGCCAGACCGCCCTCGACACCGACGGCAAGGTCACGGGAGACACCCTCCAAGCCCAGTTCGAGCTGGCCCTCACCAACCTGCTGACCGCCCTGCGCGCCGCCGGCGGCGCCCCCGCCGACCTCGCCCGCGTCACCGTCTACGCCACGGACGTCGCCGCCTACCGCACCCACGCCGCCGACCTCGGCCGAACCTGGCGCGAGCTGGCCGGCCGCGACTACCCGGCGATGGCGGTCGTGGAGGTCGTACGCCTGTGGGACGAGCGGGCGCTGGTGGAACTCGACGGATTCGCCGTACTGCCTTGAGGCCCCACTGCCGTAAATCCCGCGCCCGCCCTAGAGTTCCGGCATGCCGGACATCGAACTGAGCGCGGGAACCATCGAGTACGAGGACACCGGCGGCGACGGCCCGGTCGTCGTCCTCCTCCACGGTCTCGTCCACGACGCGACCGTCTGGCGCGAGGTCCTCGCCGACCTGCGCACCGACCACCGGGTCATCGCGCCGACCCTGCCCTACGGCGCCCACCGCCGGCCCATGTCCCGGCCGCCCACGCCGGACCTCGTCAACGAACTCATCGCGGAGTTCCTCGACCGCCTCGACCTGACCGACGTCACCCTGGTCGAGAACGACTGCGGACGGGCCCAGACGGTGGCGGTCCGGCACCCCGAACGCCTGGCGCGGCTGGCGCTCGTCGCCTGCGAGGCGTTCGACAACTACCCGCCGGGACTGCCCGGGAAGATGATCGGCCTCGCCTGCCGGGTGCCCGGCGGCGTGTCCCTGCTGGCCCGCGTCCTCGGGCTGAAACCGCTGCGCCGCCTGTCCGTCGGCATCGGCGCGCTCACCAAGCGGCCCGTGCCGGACGCGGTCGTCGACGGCTGGCTGCGCCCGCTGCGCACCGACCCGGCCGTCCGGCGCGACTTCCGGCACTACAACACCCACGTCCGCCGCGACGAACTGCTGGAGGCCGCCCAGGGATTGCGGAGGTTCGACCGGCCCGCGCTCGTCGTCTGGGCGATCGAGGACCTGATGATGCCCCGCGCCCACGGCCGGCGCCTGGCCGAACTCCTCCCGAAAGGGCGGCTGGTGGAGGTGGAGGGCGCCCGGACGCTGATCGCCGAGGACCAGCCGGAGCTGCTCGCCTCCCTGCTGCGGGAGTTCATCGCCGAGAAGGACTGATCGCTGCCCCGCGGGGGCGCTCAGGCCGCCATCGCCAGGCGCCCCGCGGTCACCCGGCGCGGCGCGACGACCCGGCCGTCGGGATGCAGCTCGCCGGTGTCGTCGAAGACGATCGTGCCGTCGCACAGCAGGTTCCACCCCTGCTCGGGGTGGGCGGCGACGACGTGCGCGGTCACGTTCCGCGCGGCGGGGGAGCCGGCTGCGGGGCAGGAAGGCCGGTGGGTACACATGGCGCACCTCCACGTCGGGAGACCGTCCCGTCCTCGGGACCGTCGCATGTACAGACCGTGCGCCCGGTGGGACGTCATCGCCAATACCCGCACGGCAAGCGTGACAACACCCGGACAACCCGGCGACGGTTCCACGACGGCCGACGCGGACTCGCCACCGAAGGGGTGACGGTCACCGCCGTCGGCCCGTTCGCCCGGTACCAGTGGAACCCCCCATTCCGACCGACCGGGAGGTCCCCCATGCCCGTACGAT
The DNA here is from genome assembly GCF_003671715.1 of Streptomyces sp. E2N166. Lineage (GTDB taxonomy): Bacteria > Actinomycetota > Actinomycetes > Streptomycetales > Streptomycetaceae > Streptomyces > Streptomyces thinghirensis. Next base: position 212,349 of record NZ_RAIF01000032.1, read on the forward strand.
CCGCGGCCCTCGCCACGGCCGCCGGCGCCCTGCTCCTGCTGGCCGCCCCCGCCGCGACCGCGGCCCCCCACGACGCCCGTCACGTCACGGAGTCGGTGACGGTCGACCCGACCGGACGTCTCGCCGCGGACGGGACCGTCACCCTCTCCGGCACCTACCGGTGCACCGCCGGCACCGGCCCCGTCTTCGTCAGCTCCACCGTGAGCCAGAGCGAGCCGTCCGTCCGGCACGGCATCGGCGGTACCCGCGCGGTCTGCGACGGCCTGGAGCACCGCTGGGTCAACACGGGCACGCCCTCCGGGAACGCCCTGAAGCCCGGCGCGGCCCACGTGGAGGCCACCCTGATGGAACTGCGGCCCATGGGCGGTCTGCCGCTCCCGAGCTTTCACGCACGCCACGGCCAGGACGTGATCCTGACCGAGGGCTGACCGGCCGGGGCCGACGGGCCCCGGGTCCCGCACCGACCGACCGCCGGTGCGGGACCCGCCCGGTCAGGGCCGCTTCCGGGCCCCGGTGTCGGACCGCGGCGAGTGCGGGGGATGCCGCCGCTGGTTGGGCAGCAACACCGCGTCCGAGGCCGCGGATCCCTCCGCGTCGTCGCCCGGTTCCGCCGTGGACGAGGGGCGCTGGCGGTGACGCGGCACCGCTCGCCGGGGCGGACGGGTGAGCGTGATCTGGCGGACGATCTGCTGGAAGCAGACCAGCGACGCCAGCCCCGGCAGGGCCGCGGCCGCACCGTCGTTGAGTGTTCTGGGCGCCTGGGCGATGCACAGCAGCATCGCGATGGCGGAGAACAGCAGGACCACGGCCCATGAGTGGACCGCGCGACGTTGGTGCAACGCGGACCTCAGGACGGCCAGCGACGCCACCAGCCAGGGCCCGTACACCAGCAGCGGCCACCAGGACACCACGCTGCCGCGAGTGCGGGTCACGGCTGCCAGGCGCAGCGGTTCGTAGGCCACCATGCCGCCGAACAGGCTCACGGAGGCCGCGATGACCGCGGCGAGCGCCGCGACGAAAAGACTCGCCGCGCGCAGCCGGCTCACCTTCGTCCTGCGGACTCTGCGGTGGCTCGCGGGGGATTCTCTCAACGGTGGCAGTTCCGCCGTGATTTCCTGCAAATTGCTCAGTGGCGTGCCAGGCACGGGGGCGATCGCCGATGTGTCCGTCATCCCGTGAACACTGGTGGTCCGCTGTTCCATCGCGTCCTGGAGCAGGAACGCGAGTTCTTCGGCAGGGTCCCAGCCGGGTTCCGGCGGGACCAGAGTCTCCTGGAACGCTTCCTCGGGCGCCCGGTGCCGACCGGGACCGCCCGCGGACCGGAACGAGCCTTCGCCGTAGGGCATGTGATGGTGGGTCTGTTCCTCGTACACGACGCCCCGGTCACTCCGCCCGGGTGCGGGTCAGGGACGCCTGGGACCGTCCCCAGCGCTCGGCGAGGCTGGTCTCCAGTTCGGTCATGACATCCAGGAAGCGTTGGAGTACGGGCTCGGTCACACGGAGCGGGACGGGGAGCCCGCCTCTGGTCAGAGTTCCGTCGCTCGGTGACGGACAGTGGTTTCTGCCGGGCCGGTAAATGTATGGCCCGAGCGTCACCAATTCCCCGTATTCCTCTGTCATATCCGAAGTAACGTCTGCCTACTCCGTCGGATGCGCGGCAGTCGAGTGAACGGTTTCTGCGATACTTACCCAATCTGAATTCACACCGGCTCGACAGTAGCGCTGTAGGAAAAACGGGAAATGCCGCGCGAGGGTCGCGCTTCCCCCGTGTGGGCGACGACTCGCTACCGTTGGATCAGACTCCCGGACTCGTTCGCCGGCCGTTCCCGCAGCGGCTCCCTCCTGCCGGACGGCACCCGCTCGAACAGGACCCGTGAGCCGGACAGCTCACCGGCGGCCACTGGGACATCGGTCCGCCAGGACGGCCCCGGGCGTAGAATCGGGCCCCGATATCGGATTCGTCACTGACGGAGGTGGGCCACGGTGCGGGAGTTCCAGCGGGGCGCGGTGCGGCTGCACATCCTTCACCACGCGTCAGAGGAGGAGATCCACGGCGCGTGGATGGCCGAGGAACTGGCCCGGCACGGCTACCGGATCAGCCCCGGCACGCTGTATCCGACACTGCACCGGCTGGAGGCCGACGGGCTTCTGGTCTCCGAGCAGCGCGTCGTCGACGGGCGGGCCAGACGGGTCTACCGCGCCACGGAGGCCGGGAAGCAGGCCCTCGCCGAGGACCGCAAGGCCCTGGCGGAACTTGCCCGGGAGGTCCTCGGCGCGGAGATGCCGTAGAAG
>NZ_RAIF01000032.1:214744-236308 GCF_003671715.1 Streptomyces sp. E2N166
GCCGTCAGCCGTCAGCCGTCAGCCGTCAGCCGTCAGCCGTCAGCCGTCAGCCGTCAGCCGTCAGCCGTCAGCCGTCAGCCGTCAGCCGGCTGTCCGGCAGCCGCCCGTCCGACCGTCGTCAGCCGCGCCTGTCCGGCCGCAGGTCCGACCGGCTGTGACGGCCGTCAGCGCCCGCCGCCGGCGCGGGGACTCGGCCGCGCCGCGTCCGTAGGGGTGAGCTGTGTCTACGGCCTGCGGGCGGCGATCGACCGGCGTACCCAGTAGGCGGCGCCACCGGCCACCAGCACCGCGGCCCCGGAGACGACCGAGGCCGACGGCAGGGCGAAGGCCAGTACCAGGCAGCCGATCAGACCCACAGCGGGGACCAGGCGGTGCGGGCGGCCCTCGCCGGGGCCGAGGGTCCAGGCGGAGGCATTGGCGACGGCGTAGTAGGCCAGCACGCCGAAGGAGGAGAACCCGATCGCGTCGCGTACGTCCGCCGTCGCCGCGACCACGGCCACTACGGCGCCGACTGCCAACTCGGCACGGTGCGGCACCTTGAACCTCGGGTGGACCGCGGTGAGCACGTGCGGCAGGTGCCGGTCGCGGGCCATGGCCAAGGTGGTGCGGGACACGCCGAGGACCAGCGCGAGCAGCGAACCGAGTGCCGCGACGGCGGCGCCGGCCCGTACGACGGGCGCGAGCCAGCCGACGCCCGCGGCCGCTGCCGCGTCCGACAGCGGCGCCGTGGCGTCCGCGAGTCCCTCGGTGCCGAGCACTGTCACAACGGCCATGGCGACGAGGACGTAGACGACCAGGGTGATGCCGAGTGCGAGCGGGATCGCCCGGGGGATGGTGCGGGCGGGGTCGCGGACCTCTTCGCCGAGCGTGGCGATGCGCGCGTACCCGGCGAAGGCGAAGAACAGCAGGCCCGCCGCCTGGAGCACCCCGCCGAAGGAGGCGTCCGAGCCGATGTGCAACCGCCCGGCGTCGGACGCGCCGGAGGTGAGGGCGGCGACGGCCACGGCGGCGAGCACGGCGAGGACGAAGGCGACGATCGCGCGCGTGAGGAGGGCGGACTTCTGTACCCCCGTGTAGTTCACGGCCGTCAGCGCCACCACCGCCGCGACCGCGACCGCGTGCGCCTGGCCGGGCCACACGTACGAGCCGACCGTGAGTGCCATCGCCGCGCAGGAGGCGGTCTTGCCGACGACGAAAGCCCAGCCGGCCAGGTAGCCCCAGAAGTCGCCCAGGCGTTCACGGCCGTAGACGTACGTGCCTCCGGAGGCCGGATAGCGGGCGGCCAGCCGGGCGGAGGACGTCGCGTTGCAGTACGCGACCACGGCGGCCAGGGCCAGACCCAGCAGCAGACCGGACCCGGCCGCCCGAGCCGCGGGAGCGAGCGCGGCGAAGATCCCCGCGCCGATCATCGAACCGAGGCCGATCACCACGGCGTCGGGCACGCCGAGCCTGCGCCGCAACTCGTCCGGCAGACCGGTGGCGGTCGATGGCTCGCTCATGGTCACACTCCTCGACGCCGAGGCCCGCATCTTACGGGCCCCGATATCGGGAGACGATATATGAGTCCCCGAGGGAGCCCCAGAGCCGCAGGCCGCACGTTCCTCGGGAAAGTCCTCGACCTCGCCGGCCTGGATCTTCCTGCCGGACCTGCCCGAGTACCGCACCGGCCTGATCGTCGTCGGTCCGGTCCGCCGCATCGCCATGGTCATCATCTGGAGCGGCCTCGCGTGCGGTGACCGCGAGGCCGCCGCCGTCCTGGTCGCCCTCAACTCGGTCTTCCAGGTCATCGCGTGCGGGCTGCTCGGCTGGTTCTACCTCGACCTGCTGCCCCAGCGGCTCGGCCTCGGTGACGGACGGGGCCTCGACGTGTCCGTGTGGAAGATCGCGCTCAACGTCATCGTCCTCCTCGGCATCCCGCTCCCCGCCGGGTTGCACTCCCGCCGCCTCGGCGAGGAGAGGATGGGCCGCGAAGGCTACGAGCGGTAGTTCCTGCCGAAGATCCGGCCCTGGCCCTCAGTGTTCACGAAGCTCAGCGGTCTTCCGCGGATCGTCCGCCAGGATGCCGTCCGCGAACTGCCGTACCTGCTCCTCCACGGACCGATCGCGGGTGACGAACAGCTCGTACCCGTAGGAACATGAACGTTCCCCCGGTGCCCGGACCTGGTGGAACTCCACATCGACGCCCTCGGGACTGGTCAGCTCCTCGGGAACGCCGGGCTCCTCGCGTCGTGGGCGGACACTCGTCAGGACACAGCCCCACTGCTCGAACCAGCCGCTGCGCGCGAGGGTCTGCTCGAGCAGCCGGGCGATGGTGTCCACCGGCTCCTCCCAACTGCGGTCCGCCGCGGCCCGCGCGAGTTCGGCGTCGTACTGGGCAGCACTGAAGTGGACGTCCGCGGGCAAGGCGGTGATATCGCTGGTGTTCTCCCAGGCGTCCCAGATCACCCGGTCACCCTCGCGGCGCATGGTGACGTACAGGGCGCCGCAGCAGCCGGCGGTGCAGGTCGGCTCGGTGATTTTGACCCTGCGCGGTTCCTCCGTGACCGCCAGCGGCCAGCTCTCGGCCGGGCCCGTCCAGTGTCGGCAACTGAGTGCCAGCCCTTCCGGGTGGACTTCCCTCAGTACGTCCACGCCGTCGATCAGAGGACGCACCTCGGCCCAGGGGTCCACAGCCCAGTCGTCCGGAATCCTGTGCCGCAGAGTCAAGTTACTGATCGCCAACTGATCGGTCACACTCACATGATCGGCTGACACCGCGCCGCCGCACACTCATTTTCCGGGGGAGAAGTCCCACAGGCAGAACCGAACCCCCTCCTGGCTCGCATCGCGCGGGTTCAGGAGGGGCTTGTCGGTTCCGAAGCCGTTCAGATGTCCCGGAAGATCTCGATCTGCGCTCCGATCGAGTTCAGCCGCTCGGCCAGGTCCTCGTAACCCCGGTTGATGACGTACACGTTGCGCAGTACCGACGTGCCCTCGGCCGCCATCATCGCCAGCAGGACCACCACGGCGGGGCGCAGGGCGGGCGGGCACATCATCTCGGCGGCGCGCCAGCGGGTGGGGCCCTCGACCAGGACGCGGTGCGGGTCCAGGAGCTGGAGGCGGCCGCCGAGGCGGTTCAGGTCGGTGAGGTAGATGGCGCGGTTGTCGTAGACCCAGTCGTGGATGAGGGTCTGGCCCTGCGCCGAGGCCGCGATGGCCGCGAAGAAGGGGACGTTGTCGATGTTGAGGCCGGGGAAGGGCATCGGGTGGATCTTGTCGATCGGCGCCTCCAGCTTGGACGGCCGGACGGTCAGGTCCACCAACCGCGTACGGCCGTTGTCGGCGAAGTACTCCGGGGTGCGGTCGTGGTCGAGGCCCATCTCCTCCAGGACCGCCAGCTCGATCTCCAGAAACTCGATGGGGACGCGGCGGACCGTCAGCTCCGACTCCGTCACCACGGCGGCGGCCAGCAGACTCATCGCCTCGACCGGGTCCTCGGAGGGGGAGTAGTCCACGTCGGCGTCGATGACCGGCATGCCGTGCACGGTGAGGGTGGTGGTGCCGATGCCTTCGACGCGGACGCCCAGGGCCTCCAGGAAGAAGCACAGGTCCTGGACCATGTAGTTGGAGGAGGCGTTGCGGATGACCGTGACGCCGTCGTGGCGCGCGGCGGCCAGAAGGGCGTTCTCGGTGACCGTGTCGCCGCGCTCGGTCAGCACGATCGGGCGGTCGGGGCGGACGGTGCGGTCGACCGTCGCGTGGTAGTGGCCTTCGGTCGCGGCGACGTCCAGACCGAAGCGGCGCAGCGCGATCATGTGCGGCTCGATGGTGCGGGTGCCGAGGTCGCAGCCGCCGGCGTAGGGCAGCCGGAAGCGGTCCATGCGGTGCAGCAGCGGGCCGAGGAACATGATGATGGAGCGGGTGCGGACGGCGGCCTCGGCGTCGATGGCCTCCATGTCCAGCTCGGCCGGCGGCACGATCTCCAGGTCGGTGCCGTCGTTGATCCAGCGGGTGCGTACGCCGATGGAGTTCAGCACCTCCAGGAGGCGGTAGACCTCCTCGATGCGGGCGACCCGGCGCAGCACCGTGCGCCCCTTGTTGAGCAGCGAGGCGCACAGCAGGGCCACGCAGGCGTTCTTGCTGGTCTTGACGTCGATGGCGCCGGAGAGGCGCCGGCCGCCGACCACACGCAGGTGCATCGGACCCGAGTAGCCGAGAGAGACGATCTCGCTGTCCAGCGCTTCGCCGATGCGAGCGATCATCTCAAGGCTGATGTTCTGGTTGCCGCGCTCGATGCGGTTGACGGCACTCTGACTGGTGTTGAGCGCCTCCGCCAGCTGTGACTGTGTCCAGCCGCGGTGCTGCCGGGCGTCACGGATGAGCTTGCCGATGCGTACGAGGTAGTCGTCTGCCATGAGGTTGAGGCTATCTCACATATGAGATGGCGCCTGTCGGGGGGTCCGTTGGGGTGACGGGCCGTCAACGTCGCCTCAATGATGCCTGGTCGAACGGGTGCGCCGCCATCCGAAAGGTCCGGGCAAATCCATCGATGTCGTACGACGTCCCGTGCTGCTGCGGGTGTGGCGGGGGCCGTTCCCGCCGCCGGTCGTGATGGACCAGGAACGTTTGTTGATGTTCAGTCGTACTCCGGGGAGGATCCGGAAGCTCTTGCGGAACGTGAGGGGCATCGTGCCTCCTTCCGAGTCGCGCCGGGATGTTCCCGGCGCAAGTCGGATACCCCCGTTCTGCGTAGTGATGGCCGCGCGGGTCACTCGGGGCGGGTGCGGGGTGGGGCGTACGCCACACCGCGCCCGGGCATGACCAGCTCGCCCCCATGTACTAGAGTTATCTCGACATCGAGATATCTGCCGAGGCGCACCGCAGTCGCACGCCGCTATCGGGCCTGGTGGTAAGGGCTACCTAACTTAGCCCAACCTTAGCGGATCGGCCAGGGCGGCATGGCGGCAGGATGCGGTGGTACGCGCACATAAATGAAGGAGACTGTCGTGTCGGCGAACAGCTTCGACGCCCGCAGCACACTGCAGGTGGGCGACGAGTCTTACGAGATCTTCCGGCTGGACAAGGTCGAGGGCTCCGCGCGCCTTCCCTACAGCCTGAAGGTGCTGCTGGAGAACCTCCTCCGCACCGAGGACGGCGCGAACATCACCGCCGACCACATCCGCGCCCTCGGCGGCTGGGACTCGCAGGCCCAGCCGTCGCAGGAGATCCAGTTCACGCCGGCCCGCGTGATCATGCAGGACTTCACCGGCGTGCCCTGTGTCGTCGACCTCGCCACCATGCGTGAGGCCGTCAAGGAGCTGGGCGGCGACGCCGCGAAGATCAACCCGCTGGCGCCGGCCGAGCTGGTCATCGACCACTCCGTCATCGCCGACAAGTTCGGCACCAACGACGCCTTCAAGCAGAACGTCGACCTGGAGTACGGCCGCAACAAGGAGCGCTACCAGTTCCTGCGCTGGGGCCAGACCGCCTTCGACGAGTTCAAGGTCGTCCCGCCCGGCACCGGCATCGTCCACCAGGTGAACATCGAGCACCTGGCCCGCGTCGTCATGACCCGTGACGGCAAGGCCTACCCGGACACCCTGGTCGGCACCGACTCGCACACCACCATGGTCAACGGCCTCGGCGTCCTCGGCTGGGGTGTCGGCGGCATCGAGGCCGAGGCCGCGATGCTCGGCCAGCCGGTCTCCATGCTGATCCCGCGCGTCGTCGGCTTCAAGCTGACCGGCGAGCTGACGCCCGGCACCACCGCCACCGACCTGGTGCTCACCATCACCGAGATGCTGCGCAAGCACGGCGTCGTCGGCAAGTTCGTCGAGTTCTACGGCGAGGGCGTCGCCGCCACGTCGCTGGCCAACCGCGCCACCATCGGCAACATGTCGCCGGAGTTCGGCTCCACCGCCGCGATCTTCCCGATCGACGACGAGACGCTGAACTACATGCGCCTGACCGGCCGCAGCGACCAGCAGGTCGCGCTCGTCGAGGCGTACGCCAAGCAGCAGGGCCTCTGGCTGGACCCGAAGGCCGAGCCGGACTTCTCCGAGAAGCTGGAGCTCGACCTGTCGACGGTCGTCCCCTCCATCGCCGGCCCGAAGCGCCCGCAGGACCGCATCGTCCTCGCGAACGCCGCCGAGCAGTTCAAGCAGGACGTCCGCAACTACGTGGACAGCGTCGACGAGGCGGGCCAGGAGTCCTTCCCGGCCTCCGACGCCCCGGCCGTCGCCCCCAACGGCGCCCCGAGCAACCCGGTCCCGGTCACCGCCCCCGACGGCACCACCTACGAGCTGGACCACGGTGCGGTGACGGTCGCGGCCATCACCTCCTGCACCAACACCTCCAACCCGTACGTCATGGTCGCCGCCGCCCTGGTGGCCAAGAAGGCGGTGGAGAAGGGGCTGACCCGCAAGCCGTGGGTCAAGACCACCCTCGCCCCGGGCTCCAAGGTCGTCACCGACTACTTCGAGAAGGCGGGCCTGACCCCGTACCTCGACAAGGTCGGCTTCAACCTCGTCGGCTACGGCTGCACCACCTGCATCGGCAACTCCGGCCCGCTGCCGGACGAGGTCTCCAAGGCCGTCAACGACCACGACCTCGCCGTCACCTCGGTGCTCTCCGGCAACCGCAACTTCGAGGGCCGGATCAACCCCGACGTCAAGATGAACTACCTGGCGTCCCCGCCGCTGGTCGTCGCGTACGCCCTCGCGGGCTCCATGAAGGTGGACATCACCAAGGACGCCCTGGGCGCCGACCAGGACGGCAACCCGGTCTACCTGAAGGACATCTGGCCGACCGAGGCCGAGGTCAACGAGGTCGTCGCCAGCGCCATCGGCGAGGACATGTTCACCAAGTCCTACAGCGACGTCTTCGCGGGCGACGCCCAGTGGCAGGCGCTGCCGATCCCGACCGGCGACACCTTCGAGTGGGACGCCGAGTCCACCTACGTGCGCAAGCCCCCGTACTTCGAGGGCATGGGCATGGAGCCGGCCCCGGTCGAGGACATCTCCGGCGCCCGGGTGCTCGCCAAGCTCGGCGACTCGGTCACCACCGACCACATCTCCCCGGCCGGCGCGATCAAGGCCGACACCCCGGCCGGCAAGTACCTGACGGAGCACGGCGTCGAGCGCCGCGACTTCAACAGCTACGGCTCGCGCCGCGGCAACCACGAGATCATGATCCGCGGCACGTTCGCCAACATCCGCCTGCGCAACCAGATCGCGCCGGGCACCGAGGGCGGCTACACCCGCGACTTCACCCAGGACGGCGGTCCGGTGTCGTTCATCTACGACGCCTCCCGCAACTACATCGAGCAGAACATCCCGCTCGTCGTCCTGGCCGGCAAGGAGTACGGCTCCGGCTCGTCCCGCGACTGGGCCGCCAAGGGCACCGCGCTCCTCGGAGTCAAGGCCGTCATCGCCGAGTCCTACGAGCGCATCCACCGCTCGAACCTCATCGGCATGGGCGTCCTGCCGCTCCAGTTCCCGGAGGGCCAGACGGCCGGCTCCCTCGGCCTGACCGGCGAGGAGGCCTTCTCCGTCTCCGGCGTCACCGAACTGAACGACGGCACCACCCCGCGCACGGTGAAGGTCACCACCGACACCGGTGTCGAGTTCGACGCGGTCGTCCGCATCGACACCCCCGGTGAGGCGGACTACTACCGCAACGGCGGCATTCTGCAGTACGTGCTGCGCAGCCTGATCCGCAAGTAGGCGGCGGCGCACAACGGTTGAGGGCCGCACTCCCGGATCACCGGGGGTGCGGCCCTCGTTCGTGCCTACGGCGAGACGTACGGTCTAGAACAGGATGCGGTACGTGTTCCAGCCGCCGCTGCCGATCTTCACGCGGGACTTGTACGGGGACGCGGCGTTGCCGGTGCCCTTGTACAGGTACAGCGCGCCGTTCTTCTCGCGCGCGACCAGGTCCGTGATGCCGTCGATGTCGATGTCGCCGACGGACACGATGTTGTTGTACGCGTTCCAGCCCCCACCGATCCGGGAGCGGGACGTGAACGGCGCCTTGTAGTTGCCGGTGCCCTTGTAGAGCCACAGCACACCGGAGCTGTCCTTGGCGACGATGTCGTCCTTGCCGTCACCCGTCAGGTCGCCCTGGCCGGCGATGTGCGTGTAGGCGTTCCAGCCGCCGCCGACCCTGTAGCGCTGGGTCAGCTTGCCGTTGCCGTAGCCCAGGTACAGGTACAGCACGCCGGACTTGTCCCGGGCGAGCAGGTCGTCGGCGCCGGCGCCGCCGAGGTCGCCGGCGGAGAGCAGACGGTCGTAGATGTTCCAACCGTTGCCCACGAGCTGCTGGAAGTCGTCACCCCACGCCGTGTAGCTGAGCTGGTTGCCGGTGACGTCCCAGATACCGTCCGAGGAGCCGTCGTCGTCGTGGTCGACCTGCGTGATGAAGCGGGAGTTCTGCCAGCCGGAGCCGCTCCAGATCCGCTCGGAGTCAAGTCCGCCCTCGAAGTTGGGCAGGTAGGCCCACAGTTCGCCGCCGGCGTCCATGCCGTACAGCGCGTTGACCGGGGCGTACTCGTCCTCGGCGGCGCCTGCGCCGAACTTCGACGCGTCCGACGGCTTCACGTCGACAGGTGCCTCGGAGGCGGAGCGCCCGGGGTTGTCCGCGGCGACGGCGCTGCCCGCACCGGTCGCCACCAGGGCGGCGGTGAGCGCCGCAGCCGTGGCACGCGCCAGGGCGCGACGCGTGTTCAGGCCGGAGCTTTTGGCCACGTGGGTCCTCCATTTGGTCATGCGGAGGGGATCGCGGACAGGTAAGTCCGGCTGATCCCCGGGTACTTCGTGATCCTTACACATGACGTTCACGCGTCAATCAGATTTACGACGGGGGACAGGAGCGGTACAGAAGAGGTACACAAGCGCAACGTGGGGCGTACAACCTTTTGCGGGGTACGCCGGTCACCCGGCGTACCCCGCACCGTCATTCCACGGTCACGCTCACCCTCACGCCAGCAGTTCCACCTCCGCCAGCGTGTGCTCACCGTCGAGAACCAGCCGGTACTTCGCGTAAGTCCCCGGCGACTTCACCGAGAACGCCCGGGTCTGCCGGTCCCAGGCGAAGGACTCGCCCGAGCGCTCGTCCAGCGTCCGCCAGGTCGTGCCGTCGGCCGAACCCTGGAGCTTCCAGCCCTCCGGGGCCTTCGCGCCGTCCGCCGGCGATGTCAGCGTGTACTGGAGGGCCTTGGCGCCCTTCTGGGACACCGGCAGGTCCACCGACGTCACGGCTGCCCCGGTCGCCGACGTGTCGTCGAACAGGGCGCCGTCGCCCTCGATCGCGTCCGCGCGCGGGGTCGGCACCTCGTCGTCCTTGGTGATCGACACCGGTGCCGCGTTCTTGCCGGTGCCCCACGAGGAGGGCTTCGAGCCCATGTCGAACTCCAGGACGCCGCCCTTCGCGATCAGCGAGTGGGGGAGCGAAGTCGAGTTCCAGCGCTTGCCGTTGACCTTCAGGCCCTGCACGTAGACGTTCTTCGTGCTGTTCTTCGGTGCCTTGACGACCAGCTTTCGGCCGTTCTCCAGCTCGACGGTCGCCTTGGTGAACAGCGGGGAGCCGATGGCGTACTCGCCGCTGCCCATCACCAGCGGGTAGAAGCCGAGGGCGGAGAAGAGGAACCAGGCCGACTGCTCGCCGTTGTCCTCGTCACCGTGGTATCCCTGCCCGATGTCGCTGCCCGTGTACAGGCGGGAGAGCACCTCGCGGACGTTCTTCTGCGTCTTGTGGGGCTGCCCGGCCGCGTCGTACATGTACAGGGCGTGGTGGGCGACCTGGTTGGAGTGCCCGTACATGCCCATGCGGACGTCCCGCGCCTCGGTCATCTCGTGGATGACACCGCCGTAGGAGCCCTTGAACTCCGGGGAGGCCGTCTCCGGGGTGGCGAGGTACTCGTCGAGCTTGTCGCCGAGGCCGTCCCGGCCGCCGTACAGGTTGGCCAGGCCCCGGCTGTCCTGCGGGGCGGTGAAGGCGTAGCCCCAGCCGTTGGTCTCCGTGTAGTCGTAGCCCCACACGCGCGGGTCGTACTTCTCGGAGTCCACGCGCCAGTCGCCCGCCAGGTCCTTGCCCTGGAAGAAGCCGGCCTCGGGGTCGAACATGTTGACGTAGTCCTGGGCGCGGTTGAGGAAGTACGCCGACTCCTCCTTGTACCGCTTCTCGCCCGTCTCCTTGTAGAGCTTCTCGCCCATCTTGGCGATGCCGTAGTCGTTGAGGTAGCCCTCCAGCGCCCACGACATGCCCTCGTGCGTCTCGGTGCTGGTGTAACCGAGGAAGGGCGAGGTCGCCATGCCCTTGCGGCCCACGCCCGAGGACGGGGGCACGACGGTGGCGTTCTTGACGGCCGCGTCGTACGCCGCCCTCGCGTCGAAGTCGACGCCCTTGACGTAGGCGTCGGCGAACGCCACGTCGGAGGAGGTGCCGGTCATCAGGTCCGCGTAGCCCGGGGAGGACCAGCGCGAGGTCCAGCCGCCGTCCTTGTAGTGCTGTACGAAGCCGTCGACCAGCTCACCCGCCTTGGACGGGGTCAGGAAGGAGTACGCGGGCCAGGTGGTCCGGTACGTGTCCCAGAAGCCGTTGTTGACGTAGACCTTGCCGTCGACGACCTTGGCGCCGGTCTCCGTCGGGGTGTCCTCCTTGACCGCCTTGGAGAACGGGGAGGCGTACTTGTACTTTCCGTCCACCTTCTCGTGGCCCGCGTTCGGGTAGAGGTAGAGCCGGTAGAGGCTGGAGTACAGGGTGGTCAGCTGGTCCTGTGTGGCGCCTTCGACCTCGACCTTGCCGAGGATTCTGTCCCACTGCTTCTGGGCGTCGCGCTTGACCTTGTCGAAGGAGGCACGCTTCGGGATCTCCTGGCGCAGGTTGTCCTTCGCCTGGTCGACGCTGATCAGCGAGGTCGCGATGCGCAGGGTCACGGTGCGGTCCTTGCCCGCGTCGAAGCGCAGGTGGCCCTTGACGCCGCTGGAGTCGCCGCCGGTGACCTCGGAGTCGAACTCGCCGTGCACGAAGAGGCGGGTGGCGCCCGTGGACAGCCCGGACTTGACGTCCGAGTAGCCGCTGAAGGTGCCGTTCTCCTTGTCCAGGGTCAGGCCGGCCTTGTCCTCGACGTTGTCGAAGATGACGCTCGCGTCGTCACCGGGGTAGGTGAAGCGCATCATCGCGGCGTGGTCGGTCGGCGCCATCTCGGCCTTCAGGCCGTTCTCGAACCGCACTCCGTAGTAGTACGGCCGGGCGGTCTCGTTCTCGTGCCGGAAGGCCAGCTCGCGTTCCTCGCGGCCGGTGTCCGGGGTGCCGGAGGCGGCGGACGGCATCACCTGGAAGGTCTGCCGGTCGCCCATCCACGGGCTCGGCTCGTGACTGGCGCCGAACGCCTGGAGCGTCGGCAGGTTGTCCGCGTTGTTGCCGCGCGCGTATTCGTACAGCCAGCTCAGCGAACCGGCGTTGGTCACCGGCGTCCAGAAGTTGAAGCCGTGCGGTACGGCGGTCGCGGGGAAGTTGTTGCCGCGGGAGAAGCTGCCGCTGGAGTTGGTGCCCCGGGTGGTCAGCGCGTAGTCGGAGAGGTGGGCCTTCGGCCGCTCCGGCTTCGCGCGCTCGATGGCCACGTCGTCCAGCCAGCCGCGGAACTTCGCCGGGCCCTTGGGGGAGTCGTACGCCACCAGGATCCGGTCGACGGTCTTGCCGGCCGCGACCGACCCGATCCCCGACTTCACGCTGTTCCACTGGTTGACGTAGAGGATCTTGGCGTCGCCCTGGCCGCGCGGCGTCAGCGGGAAGCCGTGCTGGTCCGTCGCCTTGAGGTCGCTCAGGTAGGTGCCGTCGGTGAAGGCGAGGTCGACGGAGACGTTCGTGGCGTCGTAGTCGAGGTCGCCGTCCGCCATCGACGGGAAGATCTTGTACGACAGTTCCGTGCGGCGGTCGACCTTCACATCGACGTCGAAGACCTTGTTGTAGGAGTAGGCCCGGCCGTCCGCGGTGTGCCGGCCGGCGTACTTGAGGGCCCGCGCGCCGGTGAAGCCGGCGCCCGCCTTGGCGGTCGGCGAGCCGCTCGGGCCGCGGTCGACGAGGGAGAGCATGTCCTCGGGGACGGGGGTGTCGGTGGCGGCGGTGGCCAGCTGGACGTCGGCGAGCTGGAGCACGTCGCCGGCGCCGTTGTTCCTGGTGATCTCCAGCCGGAAGTGCCGGAACTCGGCGGCCTCGGCGAGGTCGTACGTCTTCGTCTGGAACCGCTCGTCGAAGGACTCCCCGGAGCGGGTGTCCAGCGACTGCCAGCTCTCGCCGTCGGCCGAGCCCTTCAGCGTCCAGTCCACCGGGTCGCGTTCGTCGTGGTCGTTGGCCGAAGTGAGCGCGTATTTGGCGATCTTCGCCGGTTCGTCCAGATCGAACTCGACCCAGCCGGTCTTCTCGAAGGTCAGCCACTTGGTGCCCGGCTCGCCGTCGACGAGGTTCTCCTTCACCTCCCCGCCGCCCGTGTTCTCGGCGCTGGCCCGCACATCGGTGACGTGGCCGGTCACGTTGCCCGGTATGCCGGTGCTGTAGCCGCCGTCCACGCCCGCGGACCGCTTGCCGCCGTCCGGGCCCGTGTCCACGGTGCTGAGCCAGTCCGGAACCGGGTCGTCCGCCTCGAACGACGAAGCGAACTCCCGGTCGGTCTTGGCGGGCGCGGCGGGCAGCGCGACCGCCGCACCCTGCGAACCCACCGCCAAAGCGAGGGCGGTCGTCATCACGACCGCCGAACCCCATCTGTGCCGAACTCCGTACTGCATGCCCTGGCCACCCTCCCTGCGCTGGGGACAACGTTGTCAACTCAACTGCGCAAGGACCAGTAGGGGTCAAGTGGCATGTGATGTCAAGGGTGTTGGATGTGGCGTTCGGGGCTTATGCCGGGGATTCTTCCGGCAAGTGGCACACAGGCCGCTCATATTTCCGGGAGGTCTCAACTCGGAAAAGACGTACCGCCAACCTTGCATTCGATCTTGCTCAGCTGGCGGGAAGTGGACTATACCTGTCGGCCATTGGGGGGAACCGGGGGGAACCGCGAAAAGGGACCGCCAGAGCGCCCGAACAGCAGTGTTCACACAGCTGTACCCGCACGCAGTACCGACATGAAGTACCCGCAGCAGTATCGGCATTTCCTGCACGACCCAGCGTGACCCGATCGCGGTGCCGGGGAGGATCCGGTTCACCGCCTGAGTCCTGGAGAAGGCGAGGACTTGAGCATGGGATTCACTTCCGCCGAGAACAACGGTAAAGGCGTCGGCCGCCGCGATCTGATCAAGCGGTCCGCCGCGCTCGGCCTGATCTCCGTACCGACCATGAGTTTCCTCTCCGCCTGCGCGAGCGGCGGCGGGGACGACCAGGAGAAGGCCGAGGCGGGCAAGAAGTCCGCCGAGAACCCGCTCGCGGTCAACGACAGCGCCCAGATGGAGTTCGTCCTCTTCGACGGAGGCTTCGGCAAGGAGTACGCCGAGGACGCCGTGAAGCTGTACGAGAAGGCCTTCCCGAAGGCCAAGGTGAAGTTCTCCGCCACCCAGAAGATCCAGTCCACCCTGCAGCCGCGCTTCAACGGCGGCAACCCGCCCGACCTCGTCGACAACTCCGGCGCCGAGCAGATGGACATGGGCGTCCTGGTCGGCAAGAAGCAGCTCACCGACCTCACCCCGCTGCTGGACGCCCCGTCCTACGACGACCCGAACAAGAAGGTCCGCGACACGCTGCGCCCCGGCATCGTGGAGATGGGCCAGTTCGACGGGGACCCGGTCTGGATCCTGTACTACGCCTACACGGTGTACGGCAACTGGTACTCGCAGAAGGCCCTGGACTCCCTCGACGCGGAGTACCCCAAGACCTGGGACGAGATGCTCGCGGTCTGCGCGAAGGCCAAGAAGAAGGGCATGGCCGGCTGGACGTACGCGGGCAAGTACCCGTACTACATCCCCTTCTCGATGTCCCCGATGATCGCCAAGGTCGGCGGCGTCGAGGTACTGAACGCCATCGACAACCTGGAGCCGAACGCCTGGAAGCACCCGGCGGTCAAGACGGTCTTCGAGGCCTGGTACGAGCTCTACAAGAAGGGTTACATCCTCAAGGGCACCCCGGGCCTGGACCACATCCAGTCGCAGACCGCCTGGGCCAAGGGCGACGCCCTGTTCATCCCCAACGGCTCCTGGGTGGAGAACGAGTCGGCCAAGGTCATCCCCGCGGACTTCGGGCTCGCCGTCTCCGCCCCGCCCGGCATCGACGACTCCGACAAGATGCCCTTCGGCACCATGTGGGCCTCCGGCGGCGAACCCTTCATCGTCCCGGCGAAGGCGGCCAACGGTGCCGGCGGCATGGAGCAACTGCGCATCATGCTCAGCGAGGCCTCCTCGAAGAACTTCACCAGCAAGGTGAAGTCGCTGAGCGCCTACAACGGCGGCACCGACGGCATCGAGCTGACCCCGGGGCTCAAGTCCGGCGTCGCGGCGCTGGAGCTGGCCGGCGAGAACGTGGTCAACCCGCGTATGCAGGACTGGTACGTGCAGCTCCAGAAGGAGAAGATCGGCGTCTCCTGCCTGGGCGAGATGATGGCCGGCCGGCTCACCCCGGCCGAGACCATCAAGAAGATCCAGGGCTACGCCGACGACGCCGCCAAGGACTCGTCGATCAAGCACTACAAGCACCAGTGAGGACGCGTCACCAGGGCCTGTCCGGCGCCACCGCGCCGGGCGGGCCCTGGCGGCGCCACCCGCGCGCAGATCGGGGTCGGTAGCAATGCAGCACGGCAAGTACCGGTTCATCGTGGGGTTCCTGGCGGTTCCCCTGGGGCTGTACGCGCTCTTCGTCATCTGGCCGTTCATCCAGTCCATCTACTACTCGTTCACGGACTGGACGGGCCTGAGTCCCGAGTTCTCGATGGTCGGCTTCGACAACTACTCGCGGATGCTCGACGACGACATCTTCTGGAAGTCGTTGCAGCACAGCGTGATGTTCGCCCTGCTGGTGCCGCTGGTCACCCTCGGCCTGGCGCTCTTCTTCGCCTTCATGATCAATGTGGGCGGACGCCGCCGCCGGGGCGGCCCGGCGATCACGGGGGTCCGCGGCTCGGGCTTCTACAAGATCGTCTACTTCTTCCCGCAGGTGCTCTCCATCGCGATCGTCGCCCTGCTCTTCCAGTTCGCGTACAACCCGGACAGCGGCGCGATCAACTCCCTGCTGCGCGGCATCGGCCTCGACTCCGTCCAGCCGCTGTGGCTCGGTGACCCGAACATCGCCCTGTGGTGCGTGATGGCGGTGCTCGTCTGGTCCACCGTCGGCTTCTTCGTGGTCCTCTTCTCCGCGGGCATGGCCTCCATCCCGGCGGAGCTGTACGAGGCCGCGCTGCTGGACGGGGCCAACCGCGCCACCACCTTCTTCAAGGTCACCCTGCCGCTGCTGTGGGACACCGTGCAGTCGGGCTGGGTCTACATGGGCATCCTCGCGCTCGGAGCCGAGTCGTTCGCGGTCGTGCAGATCATGACGACCGGGCCCGGCGGACCCGACTACTCGACCACCGTGATGGTCCTGTACGTGTACCAGAAGGCGTTCCGGGACGGTCAGGCCGCCTACGCCACCACCATCGGCGTCGCCCTGCTCGTCGTCACGCTGGCCTTCGCCGCCCTCGTGATGCGACTGGGCCGGCGCGAGCGGCTGGAGTACTGATCAGATGAAGACGACCGAGACCCCCGCCCCCGTACCGGCCGAGTCCGGCGCGCCCGTCCGCAAGGGCGACGCACCGCCCAGCGGGCCCCGCAAGGGGAAGAAGGAGGGCACCACCCTCAACGTCTTCTCCCACGGCGTGCTCGTGATCTGGGCGATCATGGTCGGCATGCCGCTGGTGTGGGCGGTGATGACCTCCTTCAAGGACGACGCCGCCATCTTCGGCTCGCCCTGGTCGCTCCCCGACAAGCTGAACTTCGACAACTGGTCGCGGGCCTGGTCCCAGGCCCACATGAGCGACTACTTCCTCAACACCGTCATGGTGGTGGGCGGCTCGCTGGTCGGCACCCTGGTGCTGGGTTCCATGGCGGCCTATGTACTGGCACGGTTCGACTTTCCGGGCAACCGGTTCATCTATTACTTGTTCATCGCCGGCATGAGTTTCCCGATCATGCTCGCGCTGGTCCCGTTGTTCTACGTGGTGGACAACATGGGGATGCTGAACACCATCCACGGGCTGATCCTGGTCTACATCGCCTATTCACTGCCCTTCACGGTGTTCTTCCTGACCGGGTTCTTCCGCACCCTGCCCAGTTCGGTGGCGGAGGCCGCGTTCGTGGACGGGGCCTCGCACACCAGGACGTTCTTCCAGGTCATGCTGCCGATGGCCAAACCGGGCCTGATCAGCGTGGGGATCTTCAACTTCCTGGGGCAGTGGAACCAGTACATGCTGCCGACCGTGCTGAACACGGACCCGGACAAGCACGTCCTCACCCAGGGCCTGGTGCAGCTGGCGGTCAGCCAGGGCTACAAGGGCGACTGGTCGGGCCTGTTCGCGGGCCTGGTGATGGCGATGCTGCCCGTCCTGGCCGCGTACATCATCTTCCAGCGCCAGGTGGTCCAGGGGCTCACGGCGGGCGCCCTGAAGTAGCGCTCCCGCCCGCCGCGCATGCCGCTCCCGTACGAACGGGGGCGGCATGCGCGTATGTGTGCGGTTGTGTGTGCCGGACACCCGGATGCGGTTCAACCTCTTGACGGGAGGGGACCCGAACGGCTCAGCTTAGAGTTCACTAGTTGGACATGGAAGGGGCCTCATCGAAGCGGCCCCTCGCGCAGGAGGTCGTCGTGGAGACTCCCGGGTCGCAGTCGTCGCTGCACCGAGCCAACCTGGAACGGGTCGTACGAGCGGTACGGCTCGCCGGGTCGCTCACGCAGGCGGAGATCGCGAGGACGACGGGCCTGTCCGCGGCGACGGTCTCGAACATCGTGAGGGAACTGAAGGACGGCGGAACGGTCGAGGTCACGCCCACCTCGGCGGGCGGCCGCCGGGCCCGCAGCGTCTCGCTGAGCGGGGACGCCGGCATCGTCATCGGCGTGGACTTCGGGCACACGCATCTGCGGGTCGCGGTCGGGAACCTCGCCCACCAGGTACTCGCCGAGGAGTCCGAGCCGCTGGACGTCGACGCGTCCTCGGCGCAGGGCTTCGACCGGGCGGAGCAGCTGGTCGACCGGCTGATCGCGGCGACCGGCATCGACCGCGCGAAGATCGCCGGAGTGGGCCTCGGCGTGCCCGGCCCGATCGACGTGGAGTCCGGGACGCTGGGCTCGACCGCCATCCTGCCCGGCTGGGGCGGCACCCGGCCCGCCGAGGAGCTGCGGGGGCGGCTCGGCGTGCCGGTGCACGTGGACAACGACGCCAACCTGGGCGCCCTGGGCGAGCTGGTCTGGGGCAGCGGCCGGGGGGTGCGGGACCTGGCGTACATCAAGGTCGCCAGCGGCGTCGGCGCGGGCCTGGTGATCAACGGCAAGATCTACCGCGGTCCCGGCGGCACGGCGGGCGAAATCGGGCATATCACACTCGACGAAGCCGGCCCCGTCTGCCGCTGCGGAAACCGGGGCTGCCTGGAGACCTTCGCCGCCGCACGCTACGTGCTCCCGTTGCTCCAGCCGAGCCACGGCACCGACCTGACGATGGAAGGCGTCGTGCGGCTGGCGAGGGACGGCGACCCGGGCTGCCGTCGGGTGATCGCCGACGTCGGCCGCCACATCGGCAGTGGAGTCGCCAACCTCTGCAACCTGCTCAACCCGAGCCGCGTCGTCCTCGGCGGCGATCTCGCCGAGGCCGGTGAGCTGGTGCTCGGCCCGATCCGGGAGTCCGTCGGCCGCTACGCGATCCCCAGCGCGGCACGTCAACTCTCCGTGCTTCCCGGGGCACTTGGGGGGCGTGCGGAGGTGCTCGGGGCGCTCGCCCTCGCCCTCAGCGAGATGGGCGATTCAACCCTTTTGGACGGAAGTGCTACCGGCGCTCTGTCGGCGGCCACCCCTGCCTTCACTTAGAGCACGGATGGCACCGTTGTCATCTCGTTAAGGATTTACTTCTTGACGTCGCACGTGTGGCCGAGTTGACTTCCAGCCACCTCGGCCGCAACGACGCGGCCTCGTCAGGGAGGTTAGTGAAGTGAACACGCGTATGCGTCGTGCCGCCGTTGCCGTTGTCACCACCGCGATGGCGGTCTCGCTCGCCGCTTGCGGCAGCGCCGCGGAGTCCGACGGGAACAGCGACTCCTCGGGCTCCGCCGAGAAGAAGGGCGACGACATCAAGGTCGGTCTGCTCCTTCCGGAGAACCAGACCGCGCGCTACGAGAAGTTCGACAAGCCCTTGATCGAGAAGAAGGTCAAGGAGCTCACGAACAACAAGGGCGAGGTCGTCTACGCCAACGCCAAGCAGGACGCCACGCTGCAGGCGCAGCAGGTCGACACGATGATCACCAACAAGGTCGACGTGCTGATCGTGGACGCGGTGGACTCCAAGGCCATCGCCGGCTCGATCACCAAGGCGGAGCAGGCCGACATCCCGGTCGTCGCCTACGACCGCCTGGCCGAGGGCCCGATCGACGCCTACACCTCGTTCGACAACGTCACCGTCGGCAAGACGCAGGGTGAGGCCCTCCTGAAGGCGCTGGGCGACAAGGCCAAGGACGGCCAGATCGTCATGATGAACGGGTCCTCCACCGACCCGAACGCCGCCCAGTTCAAGGACGGCGCGATGTCCGTCCTCAAGGGCAAGGTGAACATCGGCCGCTCCTACGACACCAAGGAGTGGAAGCCGGAGAACGCCAACTCCAACATGCAGGCCGCCATCTCGGCGCTCGGCAAGGACAAGATCATCGGCGTCTACTCCGCCAACGACGGCATGGCGGGCGGCATCATCACCGCCCTCAAGCGCGCGGGCATCGCCGACATCCCGGTCACCGGCCAGGACGCCGAACTCGCGGGCGTGCAGCGCATCGTCACCGGTGAGCAGTACATGAGCGTCTACAAGTCCTACCCGCAGGAGGCCGCGGTCGCCGGTGAGATGGCCGTCGCCCTCGCCCAGGGCAAGTCGCTCGACTCCATCGCCAAGGACAAGGCCGACAGCGCCACCACCAAGGGCATCCCGACGACGCTGGTCCCGGTCGTCTCGCTGACCACGGACAACATCAAGGAGACCGTCATCAAGGAGGGCTTCTACACGATCGACGAGATCTGTGGAGGCAAGTACAAGGCGGCGTGCGACAAGATCGGTCTCAAGTAAGCAGCCCCGCCTCCCGTACCGCCTGAGCGCGTACGGGACCGGCTGCACGCAGCTTCCTCCGGCGCCCCGCGTCACCAGCCCCGCAAGCTAGGCGGGGCGCCGGACGGAACCCCCCCAGAAAACTTCTGCACAACCTCCCGCCGGGTCAGGCGGCGAAGGAGATGGTTCACGTGTCCGCTACGCCCGTGCTGGCGTTGCGCGGGGTCTCCAAGCGATTCGGTGCCGTCCAGGCGCTCACCGACGTAGAGCTTGAGGTCCACGCCGGTGAGGTGGTCGCCCTGGTCGGCGACAACGGAGCCGGAAAGTCCACGCTGGTCAAGACGATCGCCGGCGTGCACCCCATCGATGAGGGCTCCATCGAATGGGACGGCAAGGCCGTCTCGATCAACAGGCCGCACGACGCCCAGAACCTGGGCATCGCGACCGTCTACCAGGACCTCGCGCTGTGCGACAACATCGACGTGGTCGGCAACCTCTACCTGGGCCGCGAGATCATCAAGCGCGGCGTCCTGGACGAGGTGGAGATGGAGCGCCGCTCCCGCGAGCTGCTGGACACGCTGTCCATCCGCATCCCCAGCGTCCGCATCCCGATCGCCTCGCTCTCCGGCGGTCAGCGCCAGGTCGTGGCGATCGCCCGGTCGATGCTCGGTGAGCCCAAGCTGGTCATTCTCGACGAGCCCACCGCGGCCCTCGGTGTCGAGCAGACCGCACAGGTCCTCGACCTCGTGGAGCGGCTGCGCGAGCGCGGTCACGCCGTCATCCTCATCAGCCACAACATGGCCGATGTGAAGGCGGTGGCCGACAAGGTCGCCGTCCTGCGCCTCGGGCGCAACAACGGCGTCTTCGAGGTCAAGTCGACCTCGCAGGAAGAGATCATCTCCGCCATCACGGGCGCCACGGAGAACGCCGTGACCCGTCGTGCGGCGCGCACCAATGGGGAGATCAAGAAGTGAGCATCGACAAGACCTCCACACCCGCCGAGGACCACGCGGTGGAGAACCCCGACGCCGCCTCCGCCGCGGCCACCGCGGTAGACCCGCGGCTGCTGGTCCGCGAGCAGGGCTTCGCGGGCTACCTGGGCGAGTTCAAGCGGAAGATGAAGGCCGGCGACCTCGGGTCCATCCCGGTCGTCGTCGGTCTGCTGGTCATCTGGGCCATCTTCACCAGCCTGAACTCCAACTTCCTCACCGCGGGCAACTTCTCCGACATGTCCGTCGCCATGGTCGGCACGGGCATGATCGCGGTCGGTATCGTCTTCGTCCTGCTGCTCGGCGAGATCGACTTGTCCGTCGGTTCGGTCAGCGGTGTCGCGGGCGCCACCTTCGCGGTGCTGAACATCACGCACGGGATGAACGAGGTGCTGGCCCTCGTGCTGGCCATCCTCACCGGCACGGTGGCCGGCGCCATCCACGGCTTCTTCTTCGCCCGCATCGGCGTCCCGGCCTTCGCCGTGACGCTCGCCGGACTCCTGTTCTGGCAGGGCTTCATGCTGCAGATCCTGGGCAGCAACGGCACCATCAACCTGAACTCCGACGGCATCGTCGTCAAGCTGACCAGCTACTACTTCAGCGATGTGGCCGCCGCCTACGGCCTGGCGATCGTCGTGACCGCGGGGTACTTCCTCTCCGCGTTCTTCGACAACCGCCGCCGCGAGGCCGCGGGCGTGCCGTCCCGGCCGCTGAACGAGATCATCGTCCGCACGGTGCTGCTCGCGATCCTGGCCTTCGTCGTGGCGATCGTCTTCAACCAGTACAAGGGCCTGCCGCTGGCCGTGGTGATCTTCCTCGCGTTCCTGCTGCTCACGGACTTCGTGCTGCGCCGCACCGCCTACGGCCGCAAGGTCTTCGCGCTCGGCGGCAGCGTCGAGGCGTCCCGCCGTGCCGGTATCAACGTGGAACTGGTCCGGATCTCGGTCTTCGCGATCGCCGGCACCTTCGCCGCGATCGGCGGTCTCTTCGTCGCGTCGAAGATCGCCTCCGCCAACCAGGGCGCGGGCACCGGTGAGTTCCTGATGAACGTCATCGCCGCGGCCGTGATCGGCGGCACGTCCCTCTTCGGCGGCCGCGGCCGCACCTGGGACGCGCTGCTCGGTGTGATGGTCATCGTGTCGATCCAGTACGGCCTCGCCCTGGAGGGCATCGCCTCGCCGGTCCAGTACATGATCACCGGTGGCGTGCTGCTGGCGACCGTCGTCATCGACGCGGTCACCCGCAAGACCCAGAAGACGGCGGGGCGCGCGTAGGGGGTGTCGTCAGGATCAGGCCGGCTCCGGGGCACGGTGCCTTCGCAGCGGCCCCGCGACCCGGCAAGATCCGAAC
>NZ_RAIF01000032.1:236542-240312 GCF_003671715.1 Streptomyces sp. E2N166
CCACCCCACCGCCCGCCCGAGCTGAGCCCTCGGGCGGGCGGTGGGCTGCCCGCCCGCGCCGTGCACCGGACGACCACGCGTGCCGGGGCGCACCGGGGACGACGGCCGACGGGGCAGTCGTAGAACGGACCGCCGATGGGTAAGGCCGAACGCGTGACGTACGACGCACCGCCCGGACACGTTCCGCCACGGCGGAACATTAGACTCGGGCAGGCCCGGCAACAGCTCTACTGCAAGGAGGCACGGGTGCCGCTGCTGACCCGCATCACGGGACCGCGCGATCTGGACCGGCTCAGCCTGGAAGAGCTGGGCCGGCTGGCAGAGGAGATCCGGACCTTCCTCGTCGACGCCGTCTCCAAGACCGGCGGCCATCTCGGCCCCAACCTCGGCGTGGTGGAGCTCACCCTCGCCCTGCACCGGGTTTTCGACTCGCCGAAGGACAAGGTGCTCTGGGACACCGGCCACCAGTCCTACGTGCACAAGCTGCTCACCGGCCGTCAGGACTTCTCGAAGCTGAAGATGAAGGGCGGCCTGTCCGGCTACCCCTCGCAGGCCGAGTCCGAGCACGACGTCATCGAGAACAGCCACGCCTCCACCGTCCTCGGCTGGGCCGACGGCATCGCCAAGGCCAACCAGGTGCTCGACCGCGACGACCACGTCGTCGCCGTCATCGGCGACGGCGCGCTCACCGGTGGCATGGCCTGGGAGGCGCTGAACAACATCGCCGCCGCCAAGGACCGCCCGCTCGTCATCGTCGTCAACGACAACGAACGCTCCTACGCGCCCACCATCGGCGGCCTCGCCAACCACCTGGCGACCCTGCGCACCACCGACGGCTACGAGCGCTTCCTGGCCCGCACCAAGGAGCTCCTGGAGCGCACCCCGGTCGTCGGCCGCCCGCTCTACGACACCCTGCACGGCGCCAAGAAGGGCCTGAAGGACTTCATCGCCCCGCAGGGCATGTTCGAGGACCTCGGCCTGAAGTACGTCGGCCCGATCGACGGCCACGACCTGGAGGCCCTGGAGTCCGCCCTCACGCGCGCCAAGCGCTTCGGCGGCCCGGTCATCGTGCACTGCCTCACCGAGAAGGGCCGCGGCTACCAGCCCGCCCTGGCGGACGAGGCCGACCGCTTCCACGCCGTCGGCAAGATCCACCCCGACACGGGTCTGCCCATCTCCACCTCCGGCGCCGACTGGACGAGCGTCTTCGGCGAGGAGATGCTCAAGCTCGGCGAGGAGCGCGAGGACGTCGTCGCCATCACCGCGGCCATGCTCCAGCCGGTCGGCCTCGACAAGTTCGCCAAGGCCTTCCCGGACCGCGTCTACGACGTCGGCATCGCCGAGCAGCACGGCGCGGTCTCCGCGGCCGGCCTCGCGCACGGGGGAGTGCACCCCGTCTTCGCCGTGTACGCCACCTTCCTCAACCGCGCCTTCGACCAGGTGCTGATGGACGTGGCCCTGCACAAGTGCGGCGTGACGTTCGTGCTGGACCGCGCCGGTGTCACCGGCACCGACGGTGCCTCCCACAACGGCATGTGGGACATGTCGATCCTCCAGGTCGTCCCCGGCCTGCGGCTCGCCGCCCCGCGCGACGCCGACCAGGTCCGCGCCCAGCTGCGCGAGGCCGTCGAGGTGGACGACGCGCCGACCGTGGTCCGCTTCTCCAAGGGCGCCGTCGGCCCCGCCGTACCGGCCGTCGGCCGAGTCGGCGGCATGGACGTGCTGCGCGCCCCCGGCACCGACACGCCCGACGTCCTCCTGGTCTCCGTCGGCGCCCTCGCGCCGATGTGCCTGGAGGTGGCGGACCTGCTGAACAAGCAGGGCATCTCCACCACCGTGGTCGACCCGCGCTGGGTCAAGCCCGTCGACGAGGCCATGGCCCCGCTCGCCGAGCGGCACCGCGTGGTCGTCACCGTCGAGGACAACTCCCGCGTCGGCGGCGTCGGCTCGGCCGTCGCCCAGGCCCTGCGCGACGCGGGCGTCGACGTGCCCCTGCGCGACTTCGGCATCCCGCCGCGCTTCCTCGACCACGCCTCCCGCGCCGAGGTCCTGGCCGAGATCGGACTCACCGCCCCCGACATCGCCCGCCAGGTCACCGGCCTGGTCGCCAAGCTCGACGGCCGGTACGAACGCTCCGAGGCGGACCCGGTGGAGGCCGGGCGCGACTGACGTACGGCCGGATGGGCAGGTTTCTCCACTCATTGCAGTGGTGAAACCTGCCCATCCGCGTGAATCCGCTCACGTCGGGGCATACGCAGTACGCCCCCCTCTCGATCATGTCGGGGACGACAAGCTCGGAGGTATCCGTGAGCAGCAGCAGTCTCTTCAGGACCAAGAAGATCGAGCAGTCCATCCGGGACACGGAGGAGCCGGAGCACGCGCTCAAGAAATCCCTGTCCGCACTGGATCTGACCGTCTTCGGTGTCGGTGTCATCATCGGCACCGGCATCTTCGTACTGACCGGCACGGTCGCCAAGAACAACGCCGGGCCCTCCGTGGCCCTGGCCTTCGTCGTCGCCGGCGTAGTCTGCGCGCTCGCCGCGCTCTGCTACGCGGAGTTCGCCTCGACGGTCCCGGTCGCCGGCTCCGCGTACACCTTCTCCTACGCCTCGCTCGGCGAACTGCCCGCCTGGATCATCGGCTGGGACCTGGTCCTGGAGTTCGCGCTCGGCACGGCGGTGGTGGCCGTCGGCTGGTCCGGCTACATCCGTTCACTGCTGGACAACGCGGGCTGGCAGTTGCCCGCGTCGCTCGGTGGCCGGGACGGCGCCGAGGGGTTCGGCTTCGACATCCTCGCCGCCGTCCTGGTGCTGGTGCTCACCGGCATCCTCGTCCTCGGCATGAAGCTGTCGGCCCGGGTCACCTCGGTCGTCGTCGCCATCAAGGTGACCGTCGTCCTCATCGTGATCATCGCGGGTGCCTTCTTCATCAAGGGTTCCAACTACGACCCCTTCGTCCCGAAGGCGCAGCCGGTGGAGGCGGGCGGGGGCCTCGACTCGCCACTGATCCAGCTGATGTTCGGGTGGGCGCCGGCCAACTTCGGCGTGATGGGCATCTTCACCGCGGCCTCGGTCGTGTTCTTCGCCTTCATCGGCTTCGACATCGTCGCCACGGCCGCCGAGGAGACCAAGAACCCGCAGCGCGACATGCCCCGCGGCATCCTCGGCTCCCTGTTCATCTGCACCGCGCTGTACGTCGCCGTGTCGATCGTCGTCACCGGCATGCAGCACTACAGCGAGCTGTCCATCGACGCCCCGCTCGCCGACGCCTTCAAGTCCACCGGGCACCCCTTCTTCGCCGGTGTGATCAGCTTCGGCGCCGCCGTCGGCCTGACCACGGTGTGCATGATCCTGCTGCTCGGCCAGACCCGGGTGTTCTTCGCGATGAGCCGCGACGGGCTGCTGCCGCGCTTCTTCTCCCGCGTCCACCCGAAGTTCCGGACGCCGTACCGGCCGACCATCCTGCTCGGCGTGATCATCGCGATCGTCGCCGGCTTCACCAGCCTGAGCGAGCTGGCCGAGCTGGTGAACATCGGCACGCTGTTCGCGTTCGTCATCGTCGCGATCAGCGTGATCATCCTGCGCCGGACCCGCCCCGACCTGCCGCGCGCCTTCCGCACCCCGCTGGTGCCGCTGCTGCCGATCGTGTCGGTCGGCGCCTCACTGTGGCTGATGCTGAACCTGCCCGCCGAGACCTGGGTGCGGTTCGGCGTCTGGATGGCGATCGGCGTCGTCGTGTACTTCCTCTACAGCCGCTCCCACAGCCGCCTG
>NZ_RAIF01000032.1:240607-259795 GCF_003671715.1 Streptomyces sp. E2N166
GGGCCGGTCCGCGTGCGTACGCCGGTGGGGGCGCCGTCACGCGGGCCGGACCGTCCGCGGCCCCGCCACCTCCGCGCCCAGTCCGGTCACCCGGCGGCGCAGTTCCCGGTCGGCCGTCACGACCAGGACCGGACGCCCACCGGCGGCCCGGGCGACCAGGCCGACCATGTGGTCGTCCCCGCTGCCGGGCGCCGACTCCACCCGTACGCCGGGCACGGAGTCCACCCCGCGGGCCGCGCCCTCGACGACGAGGACGACCTCCACCGGCCCGGCCCGCCCCGGCACTCCGTCCGCCGCCAGCCGGTCCCGCAACCGCTCCGCCGCCCCGCGCCGGTCGTGCCACCACCCGTCGGGCACCGACCCGACGACGTTCGCGGCGTCGACGATCACGAGCAGGGGAGCGTCGTCGTCCAAGCCGTTGTCGTCCATGCCGTCAGGGTCGCACGGCACTCTCGCGCAGGCCGTACCCGATCGACGCGGACCCGGCGGCCCCGCTTAGAGTGAAGCGGTGAACGGCGACTGGCTTCTTCTCGGCCGCGACGGCCGCCTCAGTGTCTACCTCCCGTCGGACGGTGCCGCCCTGTGGCGTGCCGAACGCGCGCCCGCCGGACCCTGGGAGGCGCCGCGCAGGCTCGGCGGCGACCAGGAACTGCACCCCGGCCTCGCGGTCGGCCGGGGCCCCGACGGCTATGCCCATCTGGTCGCCTGGCGGCCCGTCGGGACCGACCGGTCCGACCTCGTGCACACCACGCACTTCCGGCCGCTGCTCGCGCCCCTGGACTGGCAGCCGGCCGGCCACCCCAACAAGCAGGGCGACCGCACCGGAACACCGGCCGTCGCGGTCGACGCGCAGGGACGCGCCCATGTCTTCGTCCGCAACGGGGGCGGCGGCATGAGCATGGTGGCCCAGAAGGAGAAGGGCGGCTGGGAGCCGTGGCGGGACCTGAAGGGGCGCGGCGTCCAGGAGGCGCCCGCGGCCGTGACGGGGGAGTCCGGCAGGGTCGAGCTCTACGCGGCCGTCACCGGCGGTATCCGGCACTGGCGGCAGGAGCAGCCGGGCGCGCGGCCGGTACTGGGGGAGGGCGTCGACGCTGCGGTCCGTCCGGGCACCCTGCGCGCGCTGGCGACCTCCGAGGAGTGCACCACCGTCCTCTTCACCGACGACGACACCGGTGAACTGTGCGCCTGGCGCCCCGGCGAGAAGCCGATGCCGCTGGTGACCGCGGCAGGGCCCGGCCCCGTCTCCGCCGTCCGCTGCGTCATCGACGGTCACGACTGCACTCTGCTCGCCCAGCGTTCGACGAGCGGCCGGGTCGCCTTCGCCGCCTACCCCTCGCAGCAGGAGGCGCTCGGCGCCGCGTGGACGGAGTCGGGTCCGGAGCTGCCGGCCGACGCGGTGGTCTCGCTGGCGCTGGACGCCGACGGCCGGCTGGTGGCGGCGACGCTCTCCCCGTTCACCGGACAGCTCCGCCTCACCCGCCGCAAGGACGAACCGGGCCTCGCGCTCGGCCCCTGGCAAACCGTCTGACGGGCCCTCGACGGCCCGGTGGCCGAGCCATGGGGAACTGGTGAGCGAACGGCATATGATGTTCCGCGTTCGAGGGTCCCTGTCCGTGACACGGCGGGCTTCAGGAAGGTGCAGCAGGCCATGCGGAGAAGGTCGGCAGAGCCCGTCGGCGCCGCCCGCCAGGTCGGGCCCGGCACCGAGGCGGGGGGCCGGGGCGGTGCTTCCGGACCGGCGCACGGCGACTGGCTCACCCTCGGCAAGGACGGCCGGCTCAGCCTCTACGTGCCCGCCGACGGCGGTCTGGTGCGCTGGACGGAGACCGCCGTGGGCGGCCCCGACTGGAGCGGGCCGCACTTCGTGCCCGTGGCGGGACTGACCCATCTGACGGTGGTGCAGGGAGCGGACACCTACGTCCACTTCCTCGGCCGCAGGGAGCGCGAGCGCGCCGACGGAGGGCTCGGCGTGGACGTCGTGCACGCGATCCAGTACCAGACGGGACTGGCCTTCACCGAATGGCGTTCGCTCGGCAATCCGCACCGCGACCGTGAGCAGGCCCGGGAACTGGGGCCACCGGTCGGAGCCGTCGCGGCCGACGGCACGGTGCACGTCTTCGTCCGGAACGCGCACGGTGGTCTGTCACTGCGTCGCGAGTCCCCGAACGGCAAGTGGCGGGCCTGGGAGGACCTGCGGGGCGGCGAGTCCGACGCCCTGCCCGCGCCGGTCGCCCTCGCCGGGGGACGGCTGGAGGTCTGCGCCGCGGCGGCGTCGGGCGTCCTCGTCTGGCGCCAGGCGGCGCCCGGCGGGGACTTCACCGGCCCCCGCGGCTTCGCCCTGCGTCCGGTGCCGGGGACGGTCACCGCGGTGGAGACGGGGCCGGAGCGTGCCACGTTCTTCTGGACCGATGCCGAGAGCGGCGGCGCGGCCGCCTGGCGGGACGGGGACTGGCCCGCCGCGCTGGGTGGATCGCCGGCCGGGCAGGGGTACGCGTCGCTGCGCACGGCGGTGGACGGCTACGACTGCGTGGTGCTCGCACACCGGGACCGGGACGGCTCCGTGGTGCTCGGCATGGGCGGCACCGAGAACGAGGCCGGGGGGTTCTGGTGGTACGCCCTGGCCGAGTCCTGCCAGGGGGTACCCGCTCTCGCCCGGGACGGCCGCGGGCGGGTGGTGCTGGCGGTGATCGGACCCGACGGCGCGCCGAAAACCGCCCGTCAGGACGACGGCGCCGGCCTCTCCTTCACCCGGTGGCACACCCTCGGGCGCTGAGCGGCCGGCGCCGTGGCGCCGGAGGTCAGCCGCCCGTCGCGGGCGACTTCTTCGCGGACTCGGGAATCTCGGAGTCCGAGCGGACGGCCTCCCACAGGTCGGTCGCCTGGGGCTCGGCGGCGACGACCCGGTTCCGGTCGATCTTGTCGTACGCCACCGGCAGCATGATCGTTTCCATGGTCGCGGGGTCGACCCCGTTCATGCTGCGCGCGAAGTCGGCCAGGCTGGTCAGCGAGGCCAGTTCGGAGTCGGTGGTGAGCGCCGAGGTCAGCGTGTCGGCGATCTTGTACGTCTTGGTGGGGCTGCCCAGCAGGTCCTGCTTCTTGACCTCGCTCAGCAGCGCGATCAGGAACTGCTGCTGGAGCCCGATGCGGCCCAGGTCGCTGCCGTCACCCACCCCGTGCCGGGTGCGCACGAAGGCCAGGGACTCGGCGCCGTCCAGGGTGTGGGTGCCGGCGCTCAGGTCCAGGCCGCTGGCCTTGTCCTGGATGGGCTCGTCGATGGTGACGGGCACGCCGCCGATGGCGTCGACCAGTCCCTTGAAGCCGGCGAAGTCGATCTCCACGTAGTGGTCCATGCGGACGCCGGACATCTTCTCCACGGTCTTGACCACACAGGCCGGTCCCGCCAGCGCGTACACGGAGTTGAACATCACGCGCTTCTTCTCCGGTACGGAGGAGCCGTCGGACTTGGCGCACTCCGGGCGGGTGACGAGGGTGTCGCGCGGGATGCTCACGGCGACGGCCTGCTTGCGGCCCTCGGGTATGTGCACCACCAGGGCGGTGTCCGAACGGGCGCCGGAGACCTTGCCGGTGCCGAGCGAGGCGTTGGCGCCGGTGCGTGAGTCCGATCCGAGGACCAGCAGGTTCTGGCCCGAGGTCGGCAGCTTCTCGGGGCGGTCCTCGCCGAGGGCCTTGTTCAGGTCCACCCCGTCGATGTTTCCGTTCAGGCCGCTGTAGAGCCAGTAGCCGGTGCCGCCGGCGGCGAGCAGGAGGACGACGAGGGACAGCAGGACGATCCGCCCCCAGCGCCTGCGGCGGCGTGGCGCGCGGCGACCGCCGCCTGGCGCGGCCCGGCGCGCACGCCGAGGCTCCGTGGTGGCGCTGTGGCTCATGGTGTTCGGTTCCTCTCCTCACGGGCTCCGCGCGGCGGAGTCGCAGGGCCCGGGTGGGGGGAAGCCGGTCCACTATGCGGTCATGTCGGTGCGAGAACTATATGCGCCTCCGCATAGGGAATTTACGAACCGGAGACCTTAGCGCGTTACAGCGATGGACGCCACATTAACTGGCCTTGACCAACCTTAAGGGTGGCATAAGATATGGCGGGCCTGTGATCGTGTGGCGAGGGGGGCTTCGCCGACGGCCAGGGGGTGCCGGTGAAAGCCGAGGCGGTTGAGGGGGCCGCGGGTGCACCAGGTAGGGGTGGGGCGTCCAGTACGGACTGTTGGTGGCCCGCTGGGCGAAATGTCTTGGTAGGAGTACGAGTTGGTGGATCACCCGCGTCTGAGCATTGTCGTGCCCTTTCAGGACGTCGAGGTCTATCTCGCCGAATGCCTGGAGTCGATCGCGCGCCAGTCGTTCCGCGACTTCGAGGTGATCCTCGTCGACGACGGCTCCACCGACGGCTCCTCGCGGATCGCCGCCGACTTCTGTGCCGCCGACCCGCGCTTCCGGATGATCCGCCAGGAGCCGCACGGCCCGGGACACGCGCGCAACACCGGGCTGCGCGCCATGCACCCCCAGGGCGAGTTCCTGGCCTTCGTCGACGGTGACGACGTCATCCCCGAGTACGCCTACGGACTGCTGGTCCGCACCCTGGACGGGTCCGACTCGGACTTCGTCTCCGGCAACGTGCAGATGATGAACTCCACCAAGAAGTGGCAGTCGCCGCTGCACAAGGGCCCGATGCAGAAGAACCGGCGCGGTACGCACATCACCCGGTTCGAGGCGCTGATCTACGACCGGACCGTCTGGAACAAGATGTTCCGGCGCTCCTTCTGGGACTACCACTACATCGCGTTCCCCGAGGGCGTCATGTACGAGGACTCCTGGGTCAACATGTACGCCCACTTCCGCGCCGCCAAGGTCGACGTCATCACCGACATCGTCTACTTCTGGCGCCGTCGCGAGGGCGGGGCCGCGCCGTCGATCACCCAGCGCCACACCGAGCTGTCCAACCTGCGCGACCGGGTCGCGGCGGTGCAGTCGGTCAGCCGTTTCCTGGCGGAGCGGCGCTCGCGGCAGTACGAGGAGAGCAAGCGCAAGTACGACCTCGCCTGCCTGAAGTCCGACCTGATGCTGCACCTCAAGGTGCTGCCGGACGCGGACGAGGAGTACCGGCAGTCGTTCATGCGGTGGGCCAACGAGTTCCTCGACGAGTCCGACCTCACCATCATCGACGAACTGCCCGCCGACGCCCGGGTCAAGTGGCTCCTGGTACGCGAGTGGCGACTGCCCGAACTCATGGAGGTCATCGAGTTCGAGCGCCGGGGCGGCCCGATGCCGGTCCAGCGGCGCTTCCACCGCTATCTGAAGTACCCCTACCTCGGTGACCGCGGGGTCGGCCTCGACAAGAAGGCGTTCCGGCTCGACAAGGAACTCTCCCTGCACGGTTCGCTCAGCGGAGCCCGCTGGAGCACCAACGGCCATCTGCTCACCCTCACCGGGACCGCGTACGTGCGCTACATCAACGTGCACAAACGGCACATGTCGGTGAAGGCGATCGCCCTGCGGAACAAGAAGCAGAGCCGCATGGTGATCACCACGGCGAAGACCACCTACGCGCCGCAGGCCACCGAGTCCTCCAACCAGAATCGTTACTGCTACGACTGGGCCGGCTTCGAGGCCCGCATCGACACGACCCGTCTCAAGCGCAAGGGCCAGTGGGCCGAGGGCACCTGGGACGTGGCCGCCGGCGTCCTCAGCCGGGGGCTGTTCCGCTACCGCGGCATCGACCGGGGCGGCGCCGGCACCGCCGCCAACCCCCCGTACCGGTACGTCGACAAGAACACCCGCATCCTCCCGGTCTTCCTCCAGGGCAAGCTGAAGCTGCGGGTGGAGGTCGTGCGCTGCCGGATCACCGGCCACCGCGTGGTCGGGGACCAACTGGAGCTGCGCGGGGTGTACCTGGGTCCGAAGGTGCCCGAGTGGGGCAAGCTGCGCGTCACCAGCCTGAGCGGCTCGGGCCAGCACGACGGGCGGGTGTACTTCACCCCGGGCGGCGAGGGCTGGTGCACCTTCGCGGCCCGGCTGCCGCTGCGCTCGTTGGTGCCGGCCTTCCGGGCCGACGCCCAGGCCGACACGGACATCCCGCAGTCCTGGAGCATGGGCAGCAACGGCTGGAAGACGACCCTCCATGTGGAGGGCCGCAAGACGGCCATCTATCCCGTCATGGCCGAGGAGACCCCGGACGGGCACTACCGCATGCCCGCCTCGCTGCAGACCCGCGAGGGCGACCGGGAGGTCGTCGTCCACCGCAACGGCTCGGGCTACCTGGTGCTCTTCGAGCGGGCCACCCTGCCCACGGCGACGGCGTTCGCCTGGCGCGAGGACGGGTCGCTGGAGATCCACGGCCGGTACCTGGCAGCGGACCGGCTCTCGCCGAGGGAGTACCAGGACGCGCACCTGGTGGTCCGCTCACGGGCGCACGGCGCCGAGCGCGAGGTCCGGATCGAGTGGAACGGCAACGAGTTCCGGTGCCTGCTCAGCCCGGCCGCCATGCGGACGCTGGCCGGGGACATCCCGCTCGCGGCCGGCCGCTGGGACTTCTTCCTGCGCCGGCAGGACCTCTCGGCGGTGGCCCGCGAGGACCGCCTCGAGGACCTGATGGTGAAGACCGAGCAGGACCTCATCGGTGCCCTCCCCGAGGAACACGAGGAGAACGAGCGGCGCTACGACCTCCAGGCCGAGGCGTACGACCGGTTGTCCCTGCTGGTCCACTCGGCCATGCCCGACCACGCCCGCGGCCCGTACCGCCAGAAGCTGCTGCGCACCAAGGCGTACCCGGCGGCCCGCCGGCAGCGGGTGCGCCCCGCCGTCCTCTTCGACGCCTTCAAGGGCACCCAGTACTCGGACAGCCCCCGGGCGCTGCACGAGGAACTGCTCCGGCGCGGTACCGACCTCGAACAGCTGTGGGTGGTCCGCGACGACCAGGTGGAGGTGCCGCCCACCGCGATCCCGATCCGCATGTGGTCGCCCGAGTGGTACGAGGCCCTCGCCACCAGCCGGTACGTGGTCGCCAACAACCACCTCCCGGACTGGTTCCAGAAGCGGGACGGCCAGACCGTCGTCCAGACCTGGCACGGCACCCCGCTGAAGAAGATCGGCCATGACATCGAGTCCATCCACTTCGCCGACCAGCGCTACCTGGAACGGGTCGAGAAGGAGGTGCAGAACTGGGACATGCTGGTCTCGCCCAACAGCTTCTCCACCCCGATACTCCAGCGCGCCTTCGGCTTCCCGGGCGAGATGGTGGAGTCCGGCTACCCGCGCAACGACATCCTGCGCCTGCCCGGCACGGAGCAGCGGGAGCGCGAGATCCGGCACCGGATCGGCCTGCCCGAGGGCAAGCGGGTCGTGATGTACGCCCCCACGTGGCGCGACGACCAGTACTACGCGCCCGGCAAGTACAAGCTGGACTTCCGCATCGACCTCGAGGACGCCCGCGCCAGGCTGGGCGCCGAGCACGTACTCCTGGTCCGCCGCCACCCCAACGTCGTGGACCCGGTGCCGGGCGCGGGCGACGGATTCGTCTTCGACGTCTCCGACTACCCGGACATGGCCGACCTCTCCCTGATCACCGACGTGATGATCACGGACTACTCGTCCCTGATGTTCGACTACGTCAACACCGGGCGCCCGATCCTCTTCTTCACCTACGACCTGGACCACTACCGCGACACCCTGCGCGGTTTCTACTTCGACTTCGCGAGCAGCGCCCCGGGTCCCCTCCTGGACACCTCCGAGGACCTGGTTTCGGCCGTCGAGCAGATCGACCGGGTCCAGGACGCCTATGCCGAGCGGTACCGCTGGTTCCAGCGCGAGTTCTGCGACCTGGACGACGGGTACGCCTCCGCGCGGCTCGCCGACCGGATGCTGGTGGCGGGCGGCGACCTCGCGCCCGGACAGGGGCGCGCACCGGCCGTCGGGACCGTCGACACCCGCCAGACGGAGCGGGCCATGACACCGGTCCAGGGGAGTGCGGGGAACTGGTTCACCGCACCGCGCCGGGCGGCGCAACCCGGGCCCGCCGCCGCGCGGCAGGTCGGAGCGGTGCCCGCACAGCCCGGTCCGGCGCACGCCGGCACGCCGCAGCAGTCGTACCCGCAGCAGCAGTCGCACCAGCACCTGCCGCAGCCCATGTCCGCCGCCTCCGAAGGGCCCGCCGAAACGTTCGAGCAGGCGCCGGCCGCCCAAAGCCGGACCTACGAAGGCGCGATCGTATGACGCCGACGGCCCGCCCGGGCGGCGGCGCCGGGGCGGGCGCGCCGGAAGGCTCCGGCGCCCCATGACCGCACCGTCGTCCGCCCCGTCGGCGGCCGGCCTGCCCCCCGTCCGCGGTGGGGGCGCCGGGCGCCCTTTCGGCGTGGGCTCAGCCGACGTCCACCCGCATCAGCAGCGCCCGGTGGTCGGAGACCCCGGTGTCGCGCACCGTGCAGGACGACCGGGGCAGCCCGGTGAAGAGGTAGTCGAGTTTGTGCCCGGACTCGTGGGTCGCACGGCCCGACCGGTCGGTGCCGGAAGCCTGGTCGCACTCCCGGAAGGCGCCGTAGGCGGCGGACGGCCACACCCAGCCGGAACGGTTGCCGGAACCCGGCGGATTCAGGTTGAAGTCGCCGCCGAACACGGTGCCCCGGCCGGGCAACTCGGCGACCAGCGCCCTCAACTGGTCGTCGCGGTACTCCCACTCGGGGTGCGCCCGGTCGCTGCCGGGCAGACTCAGATGGGCGTTGCACACCCGGACGTCGAAGGCGGCGACGGTCGCGCACAGGACGCCCCGCCGCAGTCCGACCTCGGGCTGGCGCGTGGGCACCAGCCGTACCGAGGACAGCGGGTGGGCCGACAGAACGGCGAGCCCGGCCGTACCCCGGCCGGGTCCGGCACAGTCGATCGTTCCGCCGCGCCCGTCGCGGTCCCGCCAGGTGTAGGGCCGGAAGGACAGCTCCCAGGAACCGCCGAGCGCCTCGCGCACCGACTCGGCGTGCGCGGCGCAGGCCTCCTGGAGCAGCACCACGTCGGCCCCCGCGTCGGCCAGCCGCTGCACCGCCAGCCGCTTGGCCGGGGCGCTTCCGGTGTCCGCGCAGCCCCACTGCGGGACGCCGCACATGTTCCAGGTCGCCACCGTCAGCGAGCGCCCGGGGGCCGGCGACCGCGCCGTGTCCGTGGCGGACCGCACCAGCACGGCGGCGAGTACGGCCGACACGGCGAGTACCGAGACCAGGGCGATCAGTCCGCGACGCCGGCGAAGCCCGGGCGGAAGCGTGGGGGCCGTGAGAGGCATCCCGACATCATGTCCGATCAGATGATTCGGAGCCAATCCGACGATCTGTCCCCGAAACTGGAGTTCCGTACATGTCCAAAGCACCCTCGAGCGGGCGACAGCTGTTCAACGGGATCGAGGCTTCGGGGGCGTTCCCGGTCGAGTACCGGTTCTCCCACGCCAAGAGCGGCAACCGCCACCTCGTCGTCGTGTTCGCCAACTTCTCGGCGCCCGAGGACTACGGCTGGTCCAACGGCGTCTTCGACAACGTGCGCGCCAACATCCTGTGGATCCGCGACCGGTTCGACGGGATGAACGCCTACTACCTGTGCCGGAACATGGACTTCGGTCTGGCGGACTCGGTGCAGACCCTCATCTCGAACGTCATGCGCTCGCTGGGACTCACCCCGAACCAGGTCACCCTGTGGGGCGGCTCCAAGGGCGGCAGCGCCGCACTGTACTTCGGGCTGCGGTACGGCTACCGGAACATCGTGGCCATCGTCCCGCAGTTCCTCGTCGGCGACGCCCTGGAGAAGCGGCACCCGAAGGTCTCCGCCTACATGCTCGGCGAGGGGGCGCCCGCGCACAACGCCCGGGTACTGGACGCGCTCCTGCCGGACCTGGTGCGCAGCCGGGCCAACCCGGGGGCCAACATCTACGTGCTCTCCTCGCCGCAGGACGAGCACTACGCCGTGCAGGTGGAGCCGTTCCTCGGCATGTTCCAGGGCTACGAGAACTTCAACTTCATGTACAGCGAATCGCCCACCATCACCGGCCACGCCACGGTGACGCGGCGGAACGTGCCGGCCCTGGTCGGCCTGCTGAACCTGCTGGCCGACGGCTACGCACCCCGCCTGGGGTTCGTGCGCCACGCCGCCGAGGAGTTCGACCGCGACCAGTCGGGCATCGAGGCCTACCTCTCCGCCACCTCCAAGGTCCAGGGCGCCGACGCGTTCGCGCCGCCGGTGGTCACTTCCCCGGGCTACAACAGCGAGGCTCCCGCCACCGGTCTCTTCTTCGCCGGGCTCGCCCCGGGCGCGGTGCGGGTGAGCATGTGGCGCGACGGCAAGTTCGTGGCGTCCCCGGAGGTCGCGGCCGACGGCACCTGGTCCTGGCAGCCGGCCAAGCCGTGGGCCACGGGGAACCACCTGGTCAAGATCTTCGCGGTGGACCAGGCGGGCTTCCACTCCAGCCGGGTCGAGGTCCCCTTCACGGTGGTGGACGCGCCCGCCGGGGCCCCGGCCGCGCCCGCCCCGCCGGTCGTCTCGGTGCCGGCCCCGCAGCAGCAACTGGGGACGTCGGTCGCCTTCCACGGCACCGCGCCGGGCGCGGTGCAGGTGGGCTTCCGGGAGAACGGCGTGCTCCTGGGCGCGGCGGCCGTCGCGCCGGACGGGATCTGGGGCTGGGACCCGGGCTGGCCGTGGCCGGCCGGACCGCACCTGGTCGAGGTCGTCGCGGTGGACGCGAACGGTGTGGAGTCCGCGCCCGCCCCGGCCGCCTTCACGGTCGTGGACGTGTCCGTGCCCGCCGGTCACCTACCGCCGCGGTACTGAGTACCGACGGCCGCCGATCACAACGACTCCACGAGTGGAAAGCCGCCCATGCCCAGAACAGCGTCGAAGGCGCGCCAGATCATCACCGGGATCGACACGTCCGGTGCGCACCCGGTCGAGTACCGCTTCACCCACGCGAAGAAGGGGAACCGACACCTGACGGTCGTCTTCGCCAACCTGGCGGCACCGGACGACTACGGCTGGTCCACCGGCACCCTCGACGACCTGCGGTCCAACATCCTCTGGATCCGTGACCGCTTCGACGGCGGACTGACCTACTACCTGTGCCGGGAGATGGACTTCTCCGTCGAGCGGTCCGTCATCGACCTGATCGCCAAGGTCGTGTCGGCCCTCGGCCTGACGCCGAACGACGTGACGCTCTGGGGCAGTTCCAAGGGGGCCAGCGCGGCCCTCTACTTCGGGCTGCGCTACGGGTTCCGGAACATCGTCGCGTGCGTCCCCCAGTTCCGCATCGGCACCTTCGTGCGCGAGGTCTATCCCAAGGTCGGCCGCTCCATGCTCGGCGAGGGTGTCCCCGAGGAGAACGCGCGGGTCCTGGACGCGATCCTGCCCGACCTGCTGAGAGCGGGTGCGAGCCCCGAGGCCAACATCTACCTCGTGTCGTCGCCGCAGGACGAGCAGTACCGGGACCAGGTCGAACCCTTCCTCGAACTGCTGCGGCGCTACCCGAACTTCAACTACCTCCACAGCGAGTCCCCGTTCATCAAGGAACACAACCAGGTGACCCTGCGGAACGTGCCGCTCCTGATGGGGATCGCCTACCTGCTGGTCGAGGGGATCACCCCGCGGCTCGGTCTGACCCGGCACGGCTACGAGCAGCCGGAGCGGGACACGTCGGCCATCGACGACTTCCTCGGCTCGACCGCCAAGGTCAAGGAGAGCACGGCGTTCCTGCCCCCGGCGGTGACCGTCCCGGCCGCCGGCGGACAGCTGCCCCGGACGGGCTCGCCCTTCACCGGGACCGCCCCGGGCGCGGTACGGGTGAGCCTGTGGGAGAAGGGCAAGTTCCTGGCCTCGCCGCCGGTCGCCGCCGACGGCACCTGGTCCTGGGCGCCGGCCAAACCGTGGGCCGAGGGGGAGCACCGCGTCAAGGTCTTCGCGGTGGACCCGGCGGGCTTCCACTCGGCGACGACGGAGGTCCGTTTCACGGCGACGCCGGGCACCGGGCACGGCACGCCGCAGACGCCGGGCGGGCCCGGACCGGCCGCGTCGGCGGCGCGGCCCGTGGCCGCGGGGGTGCGGCCGCCCGTCGTGTCCCTGCCCGCGGCACATCAGCAGGTGCCCGGGACGCTGGTCGGCTTCCGCGGCATCGCCCCCGGCGCGGTGGAGGTCCGCTTTCACGCGGGCGGCGCGCTGCTGGGGGCGAACGGCGTCCGGCCGGACGGGACCTGGGCCTGGGAACCCGGCGGCCCGTGGCCGCAGGGCCCGCACCTGGTCGAGGTCGTCGCGGTGGACGCGAACGGCGCGGAGTCCGTGCCCGTCCAGATCCCCTTCGTCGTCGCCCCCGCGGCCGCACCGGCCGAATACTCCACGCCGCGCTACTGACCACCACCGCGACCGCCGTCGAACAACTCATGAGTGGAAGCCACACATGCCCAAAGCACCGTCGCAAGCACGCGAACTGATCGACGGGATCGACACCTCCGGTGCCTATCCCGTCGAGTACCGCTTCACGCATGCCAAGGGCGGCAACCGCCATCTCGTCGTCGTCTTCGCCAACTTCGGCGTCACCGACGACTACGGCTGGTCGAACGGCGTCCTCAACCCGGTGCGGGCCAACATCCTGTGGATCCGGGACCGGTTCAACGGCATGCGGAGCTACTACCTGTGCGAGGGGATGGACTTCTCCCTGGAGCAGTCCGTGATCGGCGTCATCTCCAGGGTGATGAACGCCCTCGACCTGACCCCGGACCGCGTCACGCTGTGGGGCGGCTCCAAGGGCGGGAGCGCGGCCCTCTACTTCGGCATGCGCTACGGGTTCGGCAACATCGTCTCGATCGTGCCGCAGTTCCTCATCGGCACCTACCTCAAGACCGTCCACCCGAAGACCGCCCGGTTCATGCTGGGGGAGGGAGCGCCCGAGCAGAACGTCCGGGCGCTCGACGCGATCATCCCGGATCTGGTGCGCTCGGGCGTCGCCCGGCAGGCCAACATCTACCTGCTCTCCTCGCCGCAGGACGAGCAGTACACGGAGCAGGTCGAGCCGTTCATCGGGCTCTTCCAGGGCTACGACAACTTCAACTTCATCTACAGCGAGTCGCCCTACATCACCAAGCACTCCGAGGTCACCCGGCGCAACGTCCCCTTCCTGATGGGCCTCGTCAATATGCTCGCCGACGGGCTGCCCCCGCGGCTCGGCACGGTGCGCAACGGGTACGAGGAACCCGACCGCGACACCTCGGCCATCGCGGCGTATCTCTCCGAGACCTCGCGGAACAAGCCCTCCGCCCTCTCCCTGCCGGTGGTCACCCACCCGGTGCCGGACTCCGAACTGCCCACCGACGGCGTGTACTTCACCGGAATCGCCCCCGGTGCCGTCCGCGTGAGCCTGTGGGAGCACGGCAAGTTCCTGGGCTCGCCGTCGGTGGCCGCGGACGGCACCTGGTCCTGGAAGCTGAGCAAGCCCTGGAGCAAGGGCAAGCACCAGGTGAAGGTCGTCGCCTGGGACGCCGCCGGAGGCCACACGAAGGGTGTCCTGGTCCCGTTCACCACCGTGGCCGGTGCCGCGGCCGCCGCCGGTACCGCGGTCCCGGCCCAGCCGACGGCGCGTTTCGACGCGGCTCCCACGGGCGGGCGGCTCCCGGCTCCGGCGGTCCAGACCCCGGGGGCCTACGAGCAGGTCCCGACGGCGGTCGTGCGCTTCACCGGCCTGGCGCAGGGCGCCGCCCAGGTGGGGTTCCGAGCGGGCGGCACTCTCCTCGGCGGGAGCCCGGTCGCGGTCGACGGACGCTGGGCCTGGGACTCCGGCTGGCCGTGGCAGGAGGGCCGGCACACGGTGGAGGTGTTCGCCGTGGACGCGGCGGGAAACGAGTCACCCGCCACCCTGGTCCCCTTCGCCGTCGCGCACACCACGGCGGGTGCGACGCCGTACGGCTACTGACCTACCTGCCCGCGTGGCACGCGAAAGGGCCCCCACCGGCCGGGGTGGGGGCCCCTTCTCCGCCGTCCGGAGACGACATGGGCGGAGACTACGCGGGCACGCTCGCCACGCCCGGCTCCAGGAACCGCTTCCCGTTCACCCGCTCCGCGACGCCCTCACGGTCCAGGTACGGCGTGATGCCGCCCAGGTGGAAGGGCCAGCCGGCGCCGGTGATCAGGCAGAGGTCGATGTCCTGGGCCTCGGCGACGACGCCCTCGTCGAGCATGAGGCCGATCTCCTGGGCCACCGCGTCCAGGACGCGGTCGCGGACCTGCTCCTCGGTCAGGACGGAGTCGCCCTGCTTGAGGAGCGCGGCGACCTCGGGGTCCAGCTCGGGCTTGCCGCTGTCGTAGACGTAGAAGCCGCGCTTGCCCGCCTCGACGACCGCCTTGAGGTTCGGGGAGACCGTGAAGCGCTCCGGGAAGGCCCGGTTGAGGGTCTCCGAGACGTGCAGGCCGATCGCGGGGCCGACCAGTTCGAGAAGGACCAGCGGCGACATCGGCAGGCCGAGCGGCTCCACCGCCTTCTCCGCGACCTCGACCGGGGTGCCCTCGTCGATGACGTTCTGGATCTCGCCCATGAAGCGGGTCAGGATGCGGTTGACCACGAACGCCGGGGCGTCCTTGACCAGCACCGCGGTCTTCTTCAGCTTCTTGGCGACACCGAACGCCGTGGCCAGCGAGGCGTCGTCCGTCTGCTCGCCGCGGACGATCTCCAGGAGCGGGAGGACCGCGACCGGGTTGAAGAAGTGGAAGCCGACGACCCGCTCGGGGTGCTTCAGCTTCGACGCCATCTCCGAGACGGAGAGGGACGAGGTGTTGGTGGCGAGGATCGCGTGCGCGGGCGCCACCGCCTCGACCTCGGCGAACACCTTCTGCTTGACGCCCATCTCCTCGAACACGGCCTCGATGATGAAGTCCGCGTCCGCGAAGCCCTCGGCCTTGTCCAGGACGCCGGAGACCAGGCCCTTCAGCCGGTTCGCCTTGTCCTGGTTGACACGGCCCTTGCCGAGCAGCTTGTCGATCTCGGCGAGGACGTAGCCCACGCCCTTGTCGACGCGCTCCTGGTCGATGTCGGTCAGGACGACCGGTACCTCCAGGCGGCGCAGGAAGAGCAGGGCCAGCTGCGAGGCCATCAGGCCGGCGCCGACCACACCCACCTTGGTGACCGGGCGGGCCAGCGACTTGTCCGGGGCACCGGCGGGGCGCTTGCCGCGCTTCTGCACCAGGTTGAAGGCGTAGATGCCGGAGCGCAGCTCGCCGCCCATGATCAGGTCGGCGAGCGCCTGGTCCTCGGCGTCGTAGCCCTGCTGGAGGTCGCCGTTCTTGGCGGCGGCGATGATGTCCAGGGCGCGGTAGGCGGCCGGGGCGGCGCCGTGCACCTTGGAGTCGGCGATGAAGCGACCCTTGGCGACGGCCTGGTCCCAGGCCTCGCCGCGGTCGATCGCCGGACGCTCGACCGCGATCTCGCCCTTGAGGACGGACGCCGTCCAGATCAGCGACTGCTCCAGGAAGTCCGCGCCCTCGAAGATCGCGTCCGCGATGCCGAGTTCGTAGACCTGCTTGCCCTTGAGCTGCCTGTTCTGGTTCAGGCTGTTCTCGATGATGACCGAGACGGCCTTGTCGGCGCCGATCAGGTTCGGCAGCAGCGTGCAGCCGCCCCAGCCGGGGACCAGACCGAGGAAGACCTCGGGGAGGGAGAAGGCGGGGAGGGCCGCCGACACCGTGCGGTACGCGCAGTGCAGGCCGATCTCGACGCCACCGCCCATCGCGGCACCGTTGTAGTACGCGAAGGTCGGCACGGCCAGCTTCGCCAGCCGCTTGAAGACGTCGTGGCCGCCCTTGCCGATGGCCAGCGCGTCCTCGTGCCGCTTCAGCAGCTCGACGCCCTTGAGGTCGGCGCCGACCGCGAAGATGAACGGCTTGCCGG
Organism: Streptomyces sp. E2N166; assembly: GCF_003671715.1. Taxonomy (GTDB): domain Bacteria; phylum Actinomycetota; class Actinomycetes; order Streptomycetales; family Streptomycetaceae; genus Streptomyces; species Streptomyces thinghirensis. The sequence continues at coordinate 256,500 of NZ_RAIF01000032.1, forward strand.
TGACACCGACGCCGACGATCTCGCCGTCCGCGGCCTCCTTCTCGACCCGGTCGATCGCGGCGTCGATGTTCGCCAGCGACTGCGGGCCGAGGGTGGTCGGCTTGGTGTGGTCGTGGCCGTTGTCCAGGGTGATGAGCGCGAAGCGCCCGGCGCCCAGGGGGAGGTCGAAGTGGCGCACGTGGGCGCTCGTGACGACCTCGCCGGGGAACAGCTCGGCCGCACCCTTCAGAAGCTCTGCGGTGGTGCTCACTTGTCCCCCTCGAAGTGCGGGTTCTCCCAGACGACCGTCGCGCCCATGCCGAAGCCGACGCACATGGTGGTCAGGCCGTAGCGGACGTGCGGCTGCTCCTCGAACTGGCGGGCCAGCTGCGTCATCAGACGGACGCCCGACGAGGCCAGCGGGTGGCCGAACGCGATGGCGCCGCCGTACTGGTTGACGCGCGCGTCGTCGTCGGCGATGCCGTAGTGCTCCAGGAAGGCGAGGACCTGGACGGCGAAGGCCTCGTTGATCTCGAACAGGCCGATGTCGTCGATGGACAGGCCGGCCTGGGCCAGGGCCTTCTCCGTCGCCGGGATCGGGCCGTAGCCCATGACCTCGGGCTCGACACCCGCGAAGGAGTACGAGACGAGGCGCATCTTGACCGGCAGGTTGTTCTCGCGGGCGAAGTCCTCGCTCGCGATGAGGGAGGCGGTGGCGCCGTCGTTCAGGCCGGCCGCGTTGCCCGCGGTGACCCGGCCGTGCACACGGAACGGCGTCTTCAGGCCCGCCAGGCTCTCCATGGTGGTGCCCGGACGCATCGGCTCGTCGGCGGTGACCAGGCCCCAGCCCGTCTCACCGGCCTCCTCGTTGGTGCGGCGCACCGAGACCGGCACCAGGTCGGCCTGGATCTTGCCGTTGGCGTACGCCTTGGCGGCCTTCTCCTGCGAGCGAACGGCGTACTCGTCGGCGCGCTGCTTGGTGATCGTCGGGTAGCGGTCGTGCAGGTTCTCCGCCGTCATGCCCATGAACAGGGCGGACTCGTCGACCAGCTTCTCGCTGACGAACCGCGGGTTCGGGTCCACGCCCTCGCCCATCGGGTGGCGGCCCATGTGCTCGACACCGCCCGCGACGGCGACGTCGTACGCGCCGAAGGCGACGGAGCCGGCCACCGAGGTGACGGCGGTCAGGGCGCCCGCGCACATGCGGTCGATCGAGTAGCCCGGGACCGAGGTGGGCAGGCCCGCCAGGATGCCGGCGGTGCGGCCGATGGTCAGGCCCTGGTCACCGATCTGCGTGGTCGCGGCGACGGCGACCTCGTCGATCTTCTTGGGGTCGAGACCGGGGTTGCGGCGCAGCAGCTCCCGGATCGCCTTCACGACCAGGTCGTCGGCGCGGGTCTCGTGGTAGATGCCCTTCGGGCCCGCCTTGCCGAACGGGGTGCGGACGCCGTCTACGAAGACGACGTCCCTGACGGTACGAGGCACGATGGCTCTCCTCCAGGGTGCGGGATGGCACTGCTGCGGCACGCAAGTACTGAGCGCGCGCTCAGGTCCATGCTACTTATGAGTAACGTAGCTGCCCAGTCCCCCTGGCCGGAGCGGCGAAGGTCACACCGCCGGGTCACCGCTCCATCCCTGGATCTTGGCCGGATCTCGCCGCCGCCTCCTCCACGACACGCCCCGCTCAGCTCTGCGAAACGCTCTGCTCCCGTCTACGACGCGTCCTGCGTCAGCGCCGTCACCAGCGCGGGCGTCACCTGCTCCACCTGCCAGGGCCGGGCCCCGTGTCCGGCGAGGGCCGCGCCCACGGATTCCGGGTCGACCGGCACCGGCGGCTCCCAGCAGACCCGGCGGACCGTGTCCGGCGTGATCAGGTTCTCCTGGGGCATGTTCAGCCGCTCGGCCAGTGCCGTCACCGCCGCCCGCGCGGCGGTGAGCCGGGCCGCGGCGGCCGGGTCCTTGTCGGCCCACGCCCGCGGCGGCGGGGGACCGGTCACCGGCTGACCGGGCTGCGGCAGCTGCGACTCGGACAGGCCCCTGGCCCGGTCGACCGCCACCTGCCACTGCTCCAGCTGCCTGCGGTTGACCCGTCCGAACCCGTTCAGCGCGGCCAGGGCGTGCGCGTTGACCGGGAGCGCGAGCGCCGCCTCGACGATGGCCGCGTCCCCGAGCACCTTGCCGGGGGAGACGTCGCGGCGCTGCGCGATGCGGTCCCTGGTCTGCCACAGCTCCCGCACGACGGCGAGCTGCCGGCGCCGGCGCACCTTGTGCATGCCGGACGTACGGCGCCACGGGTCCTTGCGGGGCTCGGGCGGCGGGGCGGAGGCGATCGCGTCGAACTCCTGCCGGGCCCACTCCAGCTTGCCCTGCCGGTCCAGCTCCTTCTCCAGTGCGTCGCGCAGGTCGACGAGGAGCTCGACGTCGAGCGCGGCGTAGCGCAGCCACGGTTCGGGCAGCGGGCGGGTGGACCAGTCGACGGCCGAGTGGCCCTTCTCCAGGACGAAGCCCAGCACGTTCTCGACCATCGCGCCGAGGCCGACCCTCGGGAACCCGGCGAGCCGGCCGGCCAGCTCGGTGTCGAAGATGCGGGTGGGCACCATCCCTATTTCGCGCAGGCACGGCAGGTCCTGGGTCGCCGCGTGCAGCACCCACTCCACGTCGGAGAGCGCCGCGCCCAGCGCGGACAGGTCGGGACAGGCCACCGGGTCGATCAGCGCGCTCCCGGCACCCTCCCGGCGCAACTGCACCAGATACGCGCGCTGGCCGTAGCGGTAGCCGGAGGCGCGCTCGGCGTCGACGGCGACGGGGCCGCGGCCGGCGGCGAAGGCGGCGGTCACCTCGGCGAGGGCGGCCGCGTCGGCGATCACCTGCGGAATGCCCTCGCGTGGTTCCAGCAAGGGGGTCGGCGCCTGACTCGCAGAAGATCCGGCGTCGTCCGGAGGAGCGCCTCCGGTGGTTCGCAGTGAAGGGTCTGCTGCGGTTTCGTGGGCGTCGGTCACCTGTCAAGGGTATCGGTGGATCGACGGCGCCCGCCGACGGAACGTTCCGTCGGCGGGCGCCGGGGGGTCGTAAACCAGTCAGGCCGGTGAAAGACCGACTGTGGCGGAGGCCAGGGAGGTGGGGAGGGAGACGGGGTCGGTGGGGGAGCGGTCGGGGTCGGCGGCGGTCAGTGGATGATGCCGGTCCGCAGGGCCACGGCGACCATTCCGGCGCGGTCGCCGGTGCCGAGCTTGCGGGCGATGCGGGCCAGGTGGCTCTTGACGGTCAGGGCGGACAGGCCCATCGAGACGCCGATCGCCTTGTTCGACTGGCCTTCC
>NZ_RAIF01000032.1:260107-262632 GCF_003671715.1 Streptomyces sp. E2N166
GGCGGCGCCGATGGGGGCGGCGCCCGGCCGGGTGGGGAGCCCGACGTTGGTACGGGTGCCGGTGACGACGTAGCCCTTGACGCCGCCGGCGAGGGCGTTGCGTACGGCGCCGATGTCGTCGGCGGCGGACAGGGCGAGGCCGTTGGGCCAGCCCGCGGCACGGGTCTCCGACAGCAGGGTCAGACCCGAGCCGTCGGGGAGATGGACGTCAGCGACACAGATGTCGCGGGGGTTGCCGATGCGGGGACGAGCCTCCGCGACGGACGAGGCCTCGATGACGTCGCGCACACCGAGCGCCCACAGATGGCGGGTGACGGTGGAACGGACGCGCGGGTCGGCCACGACCACCATGGCGGTCGGCTTGTTCGGGCGGTAGGCGACCAGGCTTGCAGGCTGCTCGAGGAGAACGGACACCAGGCCTCCTGGGGTGCGGGAAGGGGCCGGCTCGTGGGGTGAAGCCGGGACGAACCGTGCTTTCAAGGTCACAGTCGTCTTCGGCACCGAACCCGTCCGCCTTTAGAGAATGATCACGATCTGGTGAGTAACAATCCGAGCAATTCGGACACGCGGTCGATCATTCGAAGATCGAACGGTTTCGTACTTTGTCGATACGAGGCCGAAAGTGGCCGTGTCGACAAAGTGACGGAACGTTTCCCGGGCCGGACGGGCGCCGGTTACGGAGAAAGCGGTGAGGGGTCGGGGAAGGCTCAGCGTGACTGCGGTCCGCGCCGCTGCGGCAGCGTCACGATCGACGCGTCGCCCGGCGCGGCCGGCGGCAGGCCCGCGACCTGCGCCAGCAGATCGCACCACGAGGCGAGGTGCGCCGCGGTGTCCGGGACGCCGCCCAGCCCTTCGCGCGGCGTCCAGGACGCCCGGATCTCGATCTGCGAGGCGGACGGGCGCGCCGAGAGGCCCCCGAAGTAGTGGGAGCTCGCCCGCGTGACCGTGCCACTGGGCTCCCCGTACGTCAGCCCGCGCGCCTGGAGCGCGCCGGTGAGCCAGGACCAGCACACGTCCGGCAGCAGCGGATCCGCGGCCATCTCCGGCTCCAGCTCGGCACGCACCAGCGTCACCAGCCGGAAGGAGCCGTGCCAGGCGTCGTGCCCGGCCGGATCGTGCAGCAGCACCAGCCGCCCGTCCGCCAGGTCGTCGTCCCCGTCGACGACCGCAGCCTCCAGGGCGTACGCGTACGGGGCGAGCCGCTTCGGCGGGGGCACCGCCTCCACCTCGATCTGCGGCCGCAGCCGCGCGGCCCTGAGCGCCTCGACGGCGCCCGCGAAGGCCGGCGGTGCCGTGCTCCCCGTATGCCGGGCCTCCTCCTCGGTACCCTTCGCTTCGTCCATTCCGCCAGCGCCGTCCGACAGTCGTCCCTGAGCCGCAGCCATGCGGGGAAGATTAAGGGGAACGGCGCCTCGGCGCAGGGAGGGACACCCGCGTGCGGACGCGATGTCCGGATCACGCGGTCCCGCGGGGCGCGCGGGAGCCGCCCCACCCGAGGTCGGGCGCTGTCGCGGTGACATGCGAGACTTGCCGGTGTGAGTGCCAACCAGAGCCCCGCGGGCAAGCAGCCGACCGCCACGTACGACTCCGCTTTCCTCAAGGCGTGCAGGCGTGAGCCGGTGCCGCACACCCCCGTGTGGTTCATGCGGCAGGCCGGGCGCTCGCTGCCGGAGTACCGCAAGGTGCGCGAGGGCATCCCGATGCTCGAGTCCTGCATGCGACCGGAACTGGTCACGGAGATCACCCTCCAGCCGGTGCGTCGGCACGGCGTGGACGCGGCCATCTACTTCAGCGACATCGTGGTCCCGCTCAAGGCCATCGGTATCGACCTCGACATCAAGCCGGGCGTCGGCCCGGTCGTCGAGAAGCCGATCCGCACCCGCGCGGACCTGGCGCGGCTGCGCGACCTCACCCCCGAGGACGTCTCCTACGTCACCGAGGCGTTCGGCCTGCTCACCAAGGAACTCGGCGCCACCCCGCTGATCGGCTTCGCGGGCGCGCCGTTCACCCTCGCGAGCTACCTCGTGGAGGGCGGCCCGTCCCGCAACCACGAGCAGACCAAGGCGCTCATGTACGGCGACCCGCAGCTGTGGGCCGACCTCCTGGACCGGCTCGCCGACATCACCGCCGCCTTCCTCAAGGTGCAGATCGAGGCGGGCGCGAGCGCCGTCCAGCTCTTCGACTCCTGGGTCGGCGCGCTGTCCCCCGCGGACTACCGCCGCTCGGTGATGCCCGCCTCCAGCAAGGTCTTCGAGGCCGTCGCCGGGTACGGCGTGCCGCGCATCCACTTCGGCGTCGGCACCGGCGAACTCCTCGGCCTCATGGGTGAGGCCGGCGCGGACGTCGTCGGCGTCGACTGGCGCGTCCCGATGGACGAGGCCGCCCGCCGCGTCGGCCCCGGCAAGGCGCTCCAGGGCAACCTGGACCCGGCGATCCTCTTCTCCACCTCCCGCGCCGTCGAGGCCAAGACCCGCGAGATCCTGGACGCCGCGGCGGACCTGGAGGGCCACGTCTTCAACCTCGGC
>NZ_RAIF01000032.1:263581-292748 GCF_003671715.1 Streptomyces sp. E2N166
GGCGCCGTCGATGCCGTGCCGGGCCGTGACGGCGCCCATCTCGATGGCGTCGCTGACGATCAGGCCGTCGAAGCCCAGCTCGTCGCGGAGCAGGCCCTGAAGGACGCGGCGGCTGAGCGTGGCGGGCAGGTCGGGGTCGTAGGCCGGTACCAGCAGGTGGCCGCTCATGACCGCGCGGACGCCCGCGGCCACGGCGGCCCGGAACGGAGGCAGGGCCTGGGCGGCGATCTCGTCCCGCCCGGCGCCGTAGGCCGGCAGGGCGTGGTGGGAGTCGACGGCGACGTCCCCGTGCCCGGGGAAGTGCTTGGCGCAGGCGGCGACGCCGGACGACTGGAGTCCCCGGATCCACGCGGCGGTGTGCCGGGACACCACGTCGGGGTCGGCACCGAAGGAACGTACGCCGATGATCGGGTTGTCGGGGTTGGAGTTGACGTCCGCGCTCGGCGCGTAGTCGAGGCTCACCCCGGCGGAGCGCAGCTGCCGGCCCAGGTCGGCGGCGACGGCCTCGGTCAGCTCCGTGTCGTCGACGGTGCCCAGGGCGAAGTTGCCGGGCCGGGTCGACCCGGTCGCGGACTCGATGCGGGTGACGTCGCCCGCCTCCTCGTCGATGGCGACGATCAACTGCGGGTTCTCAGCGCGCAGTCGGGCGGTGAGCCGGGCGACCTGCTCGACGGAGACGATATTGCGGGAGAAGAGCACGACGGAGCCCAGTCCGTCCCCGATGGCGCGCAGGACCCAGTCGGGTGCCTCGGTGCCCACGAAGCCCGGTTGCAGGACGGAGAGCGCGAGCCGGCGCAACTCGCCGCCGCTGTGCTTGCTGGAGGCCATCGATCGCGCCTTTCAGGTGGTGGCTCTTGGTATGGACCAAGTGGGGGCGCGCTCAGGTTAACCACGTGTGTCAAGAGGGGCGTTGTCGAACTCGGAAGTAACAACTGGGCTCGTGAAAACGGGTGTTGACACCTTTCCTTGGTCTAGTCCATTGTGAGACGCAAGTTCGGCGAGGGGCGCATGGGATGCCCCGTTCGCACGCCGGACGACTTCCGCTTCCGTGACGACCACCCCGGACGAGACGACCACTTTCGGACGGGGGCGCGGACCGGGCGATCCCCTGGCCAGGGAGACCCGTCCCACCGAGCCGCCCCCGTCGCCCCGCTCCGCCCGCGAGCGCGAGCGGCCCTCAGCTGCCCCCACCGACCTCATGTGCGACGGCCCGACCTCCGTCGCGCACACCGCCGTTGCCCGCACGAGGCGACGGCGAGGATCTGGAGCACCACATGGCGACGCCCGATTCCTACCTCCACCGAGCCCCGTCGGACCTCCCCTACTTCAGCGCGGACGCCGACACCTACCTGGCCCGCACCCAGCTGCGCGACCTGCGCAAGACACGTCCGCTGCGGGTGCTGTCCGAGGAGGACTTCGCCCACTGGCAGACCTACGGACACGTAGTGGTGAAGGAGGCGATACCCGCCGCCTCCGCCCACCGACTGCTCGACTTCGCCTGGGAGTTCCAGGGACTCGACCCCGACCGCCCCGACACCTGGTACCAGGACCGTCCCTACCGCTCCGACCTCGACCGGGAACTGCACATCTACGGCTTCGTCGAGGCGTACCACCACCAGCTCATCTGGGACAGCCGCCAGACCCAGCGCGTCTACGACGCCTTCGTCGACGTCTGGGACTGCGAGGAGCTGTGGGTCACCCTCGACCGGCTCAACCTCAACCCGCCCAACACCGGCAACCGCGACCGCGCCCTCATCGACAAGCCGGACCGCGGGTTCGACATCGAACTGCACTGGGACGTCGACACCTCCCTCGGCGTCCTGCCCCAGCGGGTCCAGGGCATCATCGCCCTCAACGACACCAAGCCGGACCACGGCGGCTTCCAGTGCTGCCCCGACCTGTTCCGGCACTTCGACCGCTGGAAGGCCCTCCAGCCCGACGACCGCGACCCGATCCGCCCCGCGATCGACCGCGAGGACATGCCCGTCGTACGGCCCGACCTGGAAGCCGGCGACCTGCTCATCTGGAACGGTCTGCTGGCCCACGGCGTGGCCCCCAACGTCTCCGGCGAGGGCGTGCGCGCCGTCCAGTACCTGTCGATGATGCCCGCGCTGGAGTCCCACCGGACGCTGCGCGACTCCCGCGTCGACTCCTGGCGCACCCTCGCCACCCCCGACTGGAACGCCACGCTCCTCGGCGACGCCCACCGGCACGAGTCCGAGCGCTACGGACCCGCCGAGCTGAACGAACTCGGCGCCAGGCTGCTCGGCCTGAAGTCCTGGCACGCGGACACCGACGCCGTCAGCACCGAGGCGACGGAACAGGCGACCGACGAGGCCACCGGGGATGCCGCATGCGCAGCGTCTGCCTGACCCTTCCCACCAACCGGCCCTGTCCGGACACCATCGCCGCGCTCGGTGAGGAAGCGGCCTACGCCGCCGACCACTTCGACATCGATGTCCACCTGCTGGTCCTCGACTCCTGCCCGCCCCCGGTCCACGCCGCCCACGCCGAGGCCGTACGGCGCCTGCCCGCGCACCCCCGGATCACGCCGCACCACCTCGACGAGGCCGCCCAGCGCGACTTCCTGGAACGGGTGACGGCGCAATCCGGCAGTGCCAAGCCCGACCTGCTCCTCGACCTGATGCTCCCGGACGGCCTCTCCTACGGCGCCTGCACCAACCGCGCCTTCCTGATCGCGGCGGCGCTCGGCTGCGAGTCCGTCCACCGCAGGGACTCGGACAGCCGGTACCAGAGCGTGGACGGCCGTACGGTCTTCCCCGTCCACCACGAGCTGCTGTCGATCGGCAGACGTGCCGCGGACGCCGTTCCCGTCGTCACCGAGTCGACCCTGCCGGCGGCCCTGGCGGACCGGCGGGTCGCCATGGTCGGCAGCTCCTTCGTGGGTGAACTCTCCGTGGACATCGCGGAGATCCGCGACGCCGACCCCGGCGTCTACCACGACGTGGTCTCCCTCTGGGCGCCCGGACACTGGTCCGCCGAGCAGAAACGGGAGCTGGTCGAGGAGTCCTTCCGGGGCGCGGGCACCGCCCCCTTCGCGGCCGACCACTCGCTGCTGACGCTGGTCGACCCCATGCGGGTGGACATGTGCAACATCGCCTTCCACGGCGACAGCGTCAGCGAGCGGGTGCCGTTGCCGCCCGCCCGGGACACCATCGGCAGCGACTACTTCCTCATCCACCTCGTGCACGACGCCGGTCTGCCCGGAGTGCTGCACAACCGGAACATCGTCAACTACCACACGGGCGAACGCAGGACCGGACCGGGCTTCCTCGCCTACCAGACCCGCTTCGCCAAGTTCCTCCTGTCGATGCTCCACTTCCACTACGTCTACGACCGCATGGCCGAGGCGGGCGACACACTGCTGGACCGGCACGGCCGGCCCCGCCCCGCCGCCGTCGCCGCCCTGGCCCGCCGGAGCACCGGCCTGGACCCGGCGGAGAACGTCCGCCGGCTCGACACCCTCGACACCGCCTACCGGCGCCTGGGCGGCCGGTACACCGACTTCGCCGATCTCCTGGCCACCCGGCGCGCGCGCCTCCTCGACGAGGCGCGCGGCGACATGGCGGACTTCGCGCTGCTGACGGAGGCGTGGGAGGGCCTGGTCGGCGCGGCCAAGGCCACGCCTCTCGCGCTCCCGTCCGGGGGGACGGGGTGAGCGCCGCGATGAGCACGGGGATGAGAGCGGAGACGAGAGCGGATCTCAGCGAGCCCCTGGCCGCCGCCCTCGCCGCCGCGACCGACGACCGGATCGTCTACGACCTCGCCGGCATCGAGCGGCGCTACGACAGCCTGTGCCGCGAACTGCCCGGCGTGCACGTGCGGTTCGCCATGAAGGCCTGCCCGCTCGACGAGGTCCTCGGCGCCCTGGCACGCAGGGGCGCCGGAGTCGACGCGGCGAGCCCCGGCGAGGTGGAACAGGCACTGCGGGCCGGGGTGCCGGCCGCGCGCGTGCATTACGGCAACACCGTCAAGTCCGACCGGAACATCACCGACGCCCACCGGCTCGGCATCCGCACCTTCGCGACCGACAGCCTCCAGGACGTGGCCGCCCTGGCCGGCCGCGCCCCGGGCGCCCGCGTCTTCTGCCGGGTGGCGACCGGCGGAGCGGGCGCCGTATGGGGGCTGAGCCACAAGTTCGGATGCTCACCCGGCGACGCCGTCCACGTCATGGAGCGGGCCCGGGACGCGGGGCTGGTCCCGGCGGGACTGTCCGTGCACGTCGGCTCGCAGCAGATGACGGGCGAGGCGTGGCACACCGCCCTGGAGGACCTGGGCGACACCCTGCGCGCCCTGGGCCGGCGCGGCATCCGCGTCGACCACGTCAATCTCGGCGGGGGCCTGCCCGCGCTCGGCTACCGCGACCGCCGCGGCACGCCCCTCGACCCACCGCTGGACAAGATCTTCGCGGTGATCCGGGAGGGGACGGACGAACTGCGCCGGATCCACGGCGCCCCCCTGGACCTCGTCATCGAACCCGGACGGCACCTGGTCGCCGACCACGGGGCGATCCGCGCGCACGTCGCCCGGCTCACCCGGCGCCGCGGGGCGGACGGCGAGCGGCAGTACTGGCTGTACCTGAGCTGCGGCAAGTTCAACGGCCTGTACGAGATGGACGCCTTGCAGTACCGGCTGGTCTTCCCGGGCCACACCGACGGCCCGCGGGTCCCGGCCGTCGTCGCCGGCCCCACCTGCGACAGCGACGACGCCTACTCCCACGAGGAGGCACTCGTCCCGGTACCCGAGGCGCTGACCTCGGGCGACCCGGTCTGGGTGCTGTCCAGCGGCGCCTACGCGACCAGCTACACGACCCTGGGCTTCAACGGCTTCGCCCCGCTCCCGTACGCCTGGGCGGGCCGCCCGGACGGGGGCGCCGCCGATGGATGACACCGTGCGCGTACGCCGGATCGCCGACGGGGACTGGGACGCCGTCGTGGCGCTGGAACGGGACGCCTACAGCGGACTCGGCCTGTCGGAGGGCCGGGCGGCGCTGCAGTCCCGGGCGGCGGCGTCACCGGGCACGTGCTTCGTCGTGGACGTCGGCCTCCGCACGGCCGGCTACGTGCTGGCCCTGCCCTACCCGCTCCACCGCTACCCGGACCTGGAAAGGGCGGAGGAGACCGCGACCGCCTCCCCGCCCGGGAACCTCCATCTGCACGACATCGTCGTGGCGCCCGGCCTGCGCCGCAGAGGGCTGGCGCGGCACCTCCTGCGCCACCTCACCGGCACCGCCCGCACACGCGGGGACGAGCGGATCTCCCTGGTCGCCGTCGGCGGCACCGAGCGGTTCTGGTCGGCGCGCGGCTTCGTACCGCAACCCGGGGTGGTGGCCACCGGCGACTACGGCGCGGACGCCGTCTACATGTCCAGGCCGGTACCGGCCGTGCCCCTGCCCTCCTCCCCGCCCGCGTCCCCGGCCCCGTCCCTGCGCGAAGTGAGCTGATGCGCGTGTCCCGTCTCCACGACCCCTTTCTCCGCGGCCAGTTGGCGATCGCCGCGCTGTTCCTGTCCCTCGGCTTCCAGTACGCCACCTGGGCCGCCCGGATTCCGGCCGTCAAGTCCGACCTGGGCCTGACCGCGGCCGAGGTGGGGGTGCTCCTGATGGCCGCGGGGGTCGGCGCGGCGGTGTCCTTCCCGGTGGTGGCGTGGCTGATGCGACGCCTGGGATCGCGGCGGCTCGCCCTCCTCTCCCAGTTGGGTCTGGCCCTGCTGCTGCTCGCCCTGGCGGCGGCCCCGAACTACCCGGCGGCCCTGCTGGTGATGTGCGTCGACGGCGTCCTCGTGGGCTGCCTGAACGTGTCCATGAACGCGCAGGGCGCGGCCCTTGAGACACGGCACGAGCGCAACACCATGGCGAAGCTGCACGCCACGTTCAGCGCCGGATCGCTGCTCGCGGCGCTGCTCGCCTCCGGCATGACCGCCGCGACCGGGTCGGTCGGAGCGCACTTCGGCGTGGCCGCCGCCCTCCTCGCGGTACTGGGCGTGTCCGCGCGGACGGGCCTGCTCGACGACGGGGCACGCGCCGATCCCACCGCTCCCGCCGAGCGGACGGAGAAGCAGCCGCGCCGCCGCCGCTGGACCGTCCCCTCCCGCCCGACCCTGTGGATGTGCTGTGCCATGGTCTTCGGCACGGTCGCCGAAGGCGCCATGAACGACTGGTCCGCCCTCTACCTGAAGGACGTCGCCGAGGCGTCGGCGGAGCTCGCCCCCCTGGGCATCGCCGTCGTCTCGGGAATGATGGTCGTCGCCCGCCTCTTCGCCGACGGCTGGCGGGCCCGCTGGGGAGACGGCCGGGTCGTCCTCCTGGGCAGCGCGGTGGCCGGTGCCGGGCTTGCCGTCGCCCTGGTCAGCGGCGGCGTCGCACCCGCCCTCGCCGGCTTCGCGTGCATGGGTCTGGGTATCGCGGCCGTGACTCCCTGCGTCTACGCCGCCGCCGCGCGGCAGGGCTCGGACGCGCTGACCCTGGTCGCCGCCATGGGAACCACCGGCCTGCTGGCCGGCCCGCCCCTCATCGGGTTCATCGCGGGCGCGAGCAACCTGGCCTGGGGCATGGGCGCCGTCGCCGCGTCGGCGGTCGCCGTGTCGCTGTGCAGCACCCGCATCCGCTGGACCCCGGAGCCCGTGGCCACGGAAGAGCCCTCCCGCGCCTGACCGCGAAACCGACGGGGGTCACCACCCCGGCCGCGCCCGCCGCCCGAACAGCAGTCCGCGCGGTTCGGGCGGGGGCGGGGTGCCGCGTCGCAGCGGCCAGGCGATCACCATGCCGACGACGAAACCGACGACATGGGCCACATACGCCACGGTGCCCGCGTCGGAGACGGCCCCGCCGGACGAGTAGACCGCCTGGAGCCCGAACCAGAAACCCAGCACGATCCAGGCCGGCAGGCGCAGCGGCAGGAAGACGAGGAAGGGGACGAGGACCCAGACGCGGGCTTTCGGATACAGCGCCAGATAGGCGCCGAGCACCCCGGCGATCGCGCCCGACGCGCCGATCAGCGGGGCGCCCGAGCCGGAGTTGAGGAGGGCGAAGCCGTAGGTCGCCGCGTAGCCGCAGACGCCGTAGAAGAGCAGGTAGCGCACGTGGCCCAGCCGGTCCTCGACGTTGTTGCCGAAGATCCAGAGGAAGAGCGTGTTGCCCAGCAGGTGCAGCCAGCCGCCGTGCAGGAACATCGCCGTCAGGACGCTCAGCTCGGGGGACTTGTCGTAGTCCGGCGGCCCGATCACGCAGCCCGGCCCCTGCGGGCCCACCCCGGTGTCACCCGTCGGCACCAGCCCCGGCAACCGGTGGTGGAGCAACTCCTGCGGCACCGCCGCGTACTGGTCGAGGAAGGCCTCCAGGCGGCACAACTGGGCGAGACTGCCCTCGCCCGTCACGGAACCGGCCGTACCGGGGGTGAACAGGAAGACCAGGACGTTCGCGAGGAGCAGGGCGTACGTCACCCAGGGCGTACGGCGCGCGGGGTTCACGTCATGGACGGGGATGACCACGAGACACTACTGCCCGCCTGCCGGACGGTGAATCGGTACGTCCCCTGAACGCCCGCGTCCGTGTCTGCGTATGTCCTCTCAACCGCCCGCGGCCCGGGGAAGGCGGGACGCGGGGACGACGTGAGGAACAGGCGATGAACGAACGGGTCACACCGGCTCCGGCGATGCACGCCCTGCCCGACGGCGAGGCCGAGGTCGCCCTCGTCCTGCGCCTGCCGTGGGAGGACGTCGCCCGGCTCGGTCAGGAGGCCGGGCGGCTGGCCGCGCAGATGCAGCGGCCGGTGACACTCGACGAGGCGGTGAGCCACCGGCTGCGCTCCGCGCGGGGCGCGGCGCACGCCAAGCCGGCCGGTGAGCAGCCGCCCGCGGTGAGCGCTCCGGGGCCGGCGGCCACCACCCCGGCACGCGTGACCACCCCGGCGTCGGTGTCGTCCCTGCCGGCGCGGCCCCCCGCCGAGCAGGCACGGCAGGCCATCGACCGGATCAACGGCACGGCGTGACGGGCGGCGTGGCGGCCTTCCGAGGCCCGGGGCCTGCTCGGGCCGGGGGGCTGCTCAGGACGGGGGCTGCTCAGGACCGGGGCCGAGCAGCCCGGGGCCCCCGGGGCCTGCTCGGGCCGGGGACCTGCTCACGCCTGCCGCTCCACCGCCCGCGCCGCCTTCCGGGCCGCCACCAGTACCGGGTCCCACACCGGTGAGAAGGGCGGCGCGTAGCCCAGGTCCAGGGCCGTCATCCGCTCCACCGTCATCCCGGCCGTGAGGGCCACCGCCGCGATGTCGACCCGTTTGCCCGCGCCCTCGCGGCCGACGATCTGGACGCCGAGCAGCCGCCCGGTGCGCTGCTCGGCGAGCATCTTCACCGTCATGGGGGAGGCGCCCGGGTAGTAGCCGGCGCGGCTGGTGGACTCGATGGTGACCGTCACGAACCGCAGCCCCGCCCGCAGCGCGTCCTTCTCGCGCAGTCCGGTCCGCGCGATCTCCAGGTCGCAGACCTTGCTGACCGCGGTGCCGACCACACCCGGGAAGGTGGCGTAGCCGCCGCCCGCGTTGGTGCCGATGACCTGGCCGTGCTTGTTGGCGTGGGTGCCGAGCGGGATGTGCCGCTCCTGCCCGGAGACCAGGTCGAGCACCTCCACGCAGTCGCCGCCCGCCCAGATGTTCTCGTGCCCGCGCACCCGCATGGCCAGGTCGGTCAGCAGCCCGCCGTGAGCGCCCAGCGGCAGCCCGGCGGCCTCGGCGAGCCCGGTCTCGGGCCGTACGCCGATGCCGAGGACCACCACGTCCGCCGGGAACTCGGCGTCCTCGGTGGCCACCGCGCGCACCCGGCCGTCGTCCCCGGTGAGCACCTTGGTGACCTCGGCGCCGTTCACCATGGTGATGCCGAGACCCTCCATGGCCTCGTGCACCATGCGGCCCATGTCCGGGTCGAGCGTGGACATCGGCTCCCGGCCGCGGTTGACGACGGTCACCTCGTAGCCGCGGTTGATGAGCGCCTCGGCCATCTCCACGCCGATGTACCCGGCGCCGACGACCACCGCGCGACGGCCGCGCGTGTGCGCCAGCGTGTCGAGCAGCGCCTGCCCGTCGTCCAGCGTCTGCACCCCGTGCACGCCGGGCGCGTCGACGCCCGGCAGCTCCGGACGGATCGGGCGGGCACCGGTCCCGATCACGAGCTTGTCGTACGACGTCCAGGACTCCGCCCCCGAATCGACGTCACGCGCGCGCACCCGCCCGCCGGCGACGTCGATCTCCGTGACCTCGGTGCGCATCCGCAGGTCGATGTCGCGCGCGCGGTGCTCCTCGGGCGTCCGGGCGATCAGCTGGTCCCGGTCGGTCACGTCACCGCCGACCCAGTACGGGATGCCGCACGCGGAGAACGAAGTGAAGTGGCCGCGTTCGAACGCCACGATCTCCAGCTCGTCCGGTCCCTTGAGCCGCCGTGCCTGTGACGCCGCGGACATCCCCGCGGCGTCACCGCCGACCACGACCAGCCGTTCCCTCGCCCGTCCAGTACCACTCGTGCCACTCGCAGCGCTCATTCCCATGCGAACACGCTACGGGGACGGGGCATTTCAGTCCTGCCCACCGGGCTCCTCACCGCGTGCCGCCACCGGTGCCGGGCGGCGCGGCAGCCGGGGCCGTATCAGCCGCAGCCAAAGCAGCGCCAGCAGCGCCGCCACCGCGGCGAACGGCAGCACCGCGCCGAGCGCCACCGCCAGCCAGCGCAGCATCGTCACGAACGCGTCCCAGCCGCCCGCCAGCGCGTCCGTGAACCCGGGGTCGTCGTCCTCCGCCGCCCGCTCCACCGGCGTCTCGGACAGCGAGAGGGTGATGGTGGCCAGGCTCGTGCGGTCCTTCAGGGCCGCCTGCCGGGCGAGCAGCGCCTCCAGCTCCGCCTGGCGGGTGCTCAGCTCGCCCTCCAGCGTCACCACGTCGCTCAGCTTCGTCGCCCGGTCCATCAGCTCGCGGACGCGGGCCACGCTGGCGCGCTGCGACTTGACGCGGCTGTCCACGTCCACGACCTGGTCGGTGACGTCCTCCGCCTTCGCGCCGCGTTCGAGGAGTTCCCCGGCGCCTTCCAGCTCGTCGAGCACCTCCTCGTAGCGTTCCACGGGCACCCGCAGTACGACCTCGGTCCGCTCGTGACCCTCCGCGTCCCGGGTGGTGGTCTCGTCACCGACGTAGCCGCCGGCGTTCTCGGTCGCGGTGCGGGCCGCGTCGAGGGCCTTGGGTGCGTCCTCGACCCGCACGGTCAGGGAGGCGGTGCGGATGATGTGGGCCGGGGCGAGCTTCGGCGGCGCGGTCGCCTTGGCGCCGTCGGCCTCGCCGCCCGCGGCACCGGCCCGGTCCCCGGCCGCCGGGCCGTCCGCCCGCGAGTCCCCCCGGGCCGCGGCCTCCTTGGCGCCGCCTCCCGAGTCGGAGCCGCCGCTCGACCCGGTGCATCCGGTGAGGGCGAGGGCCGCGGCCAGCAGCAGGCCCGCCAGGGCGCGGGCGGGCGGCGCGGAACGTCGTGCCGATCGTGGTGCCGATCGTGGTGCGTGCATGGCGGGTACCCCCGAGGGTCGTGACGGCTGACGCTCCTTCGACGTGGAGAGGGGCACGGACGTTGACGCGGAACGGTTCCGAAGAGGTCACGGTCTCGACTCGCGGGACCTCTTCCGAGCCTGTGGCACGACCGCCGGGTCACCCGCCCCGGCGCCTGGTGTCGGTGCCGTCTGAGACGCTGGGGGCATGTGCGCAAGCGAGAGCCCCGCGGGCGAGTTCCCCGCGGACACGGGGCACGTCGTCGTCATCGGAGCCGGAATCGCCGGACTGGCCGCCGCCCACCGGCTGCTGGAGCGCGGCGCACGGGTGACCGTGCTGGAGGCCTCCGACCGCGTCGGCGGCAAGCTGCTGCCCGGCGAGATCGCCGGAGTCCGCGTCGACCTCGGCGCCGAGTCGATGCTGGCCCGCCGCCCCGAGGCCGTCGGCCTCGCCCGCGAGGTCGGTCTCGCCGACCGCCTCCAGCCACCGTCCACCGCGTCGGCCTCCCTGTGGACCCGCGGCGCCCTGCGTCCCATGCCCAAGGGCCACGTCATGGGCGTCCCCGGCACCGCCGCCGCCCTGGCCGACGTCCTCTCCGAGGAGGGCCTCGCCCGCGTCGAGCGCGACGCCGAACTGCCCCGCACCGAGGTCGGCGACGACGTGGCCGTGGGGGAGTACGTGGCGGCGCGCCTCGGCCGCGAGGTCGTCGACCGCCTCGTCGAACCCCTCCTGGGCGGCGTCTACGCGGGCGACGCCTACCGCATCTCCCTGCGCTCGGCCGTCCCCCAGCTCTTCGAGGCCGCCCGCACCCACGCCTCCCTCACCGAGGCGGTGCGCGCCCTCCAGGGCCGGACGGCCACCTCCCCCGCGAGCGGGCCCGTCTTCATGGGCATCGAGGGCGGCATCGGCACCCTCCCGCTCGCGGTCGCGGATTCGGTGCGCGCGCGGGGCGGCGAGATCGTCACCCACGCGCCGGTGACGGAGCTGCGCCGCAACGCGCCCGACGGCTGGCGGATCGTCGCCGGCGGCCGGGTGCTGCACGCCGGCGCGGTCGTCGTCGCCGTCCCCGCCCGACCCGCCGCCGAGCTGCTGCGTGCCGAGGCGCCCGCCGCCGCGGCCGAGCTGTCCGCGGTGGAGTACGCCTCGATGGCCCTGATCTCCCTCGCCTACCGCCGCTCCGACACGGCCGCGCTTCCCGAGGGCAGCGGTTTCCTCGTGCCGCCGGTCGACGGGCGCACCATCAAGGCGTCCACCTTCGCCTCCCGCAAGTGGGGCTGGATCGCCGACGAGGACCCGGACCTGGTCGTCCTGCGCACCTCCGTCGGCCGGTACGGCGAGACCGGGATCCTCGGCCGCGACGACGCCGGCCTGGTCGCCGTCTCCCGGCACGACCTCGGGGAGGCCACGGGCCTCACCGCCGAGCCCGTCGCCACCCGCGTCACCCGCTGGCAGGACGGCCTGCCCCAGTACCCCGTCGGCCACCACGCGCGCGTGGCCCGCGTCCGCGAACACGTCGCGAAGCTCCCGGGCCTCGCGGTGTGCGGCGCGGCGTACGACGGCGTCGGCATCCCGGCGAGCATCGCGAGCGCGTACGCGGCCGTGGACCAGCTCCGGGGTGACCCGCGCGGTGTGGAGCAGCTCACCGCCCACCCGGTGCAGAGCCTGCACGGCGGAGCGGGAGAATAGGGTCATGAGTGACGACGCCTCCACCCCCGCTGCCGACCGGATCCCCAACAAGGGCAAGCTGGCCAAGGACCTCAACGAGGTCATCCGCTACACGCTCTGGTCCGTCTTCAAGCTCAAGGACGTGCTGCCCGAGGACCGCGCCGGCTACGCCGACGAGGTCCAGGAGCTGTTCGACCAGCTCGCCGCCAAGGACGTGACGATCCGCGGCACGTACGACGTGTCCGGTCTGCGCGCCGACGCCGACCTCATGATCTGGTGGCACGCCGAGACCGCCGACCAGCTCCAGGACGCGTACAACCTCTTCCGCCGTACCAAGCTGGGCCGCGCGCTGGAGCCGGTCTGGTCGAACATGGCGCTGCACCGCCCCGCCGAGTTCAACCGCGCGCACATCCCCGCCTTCCTGGCGGACGAGACGCCCCGTAACTACATCAGCGTCTACCCGTTCGTGCGCTCCTACGACTGGTACCTGCTGCCCGACGAGGACCGCCGCCGCATGCTCGCCGACCACGGCAAGATGGCCCGCGGCTACCCGGACGTGCGAGCCAACACGGTCGCCTCCTTCTCGCTGGGCGACTACGAGTGGATCCTCGCCTTCGAGGCGGACGAGCTGTACCGCATCGTCGACCTCATGCGCCACCTGCGCGCCTCCGAGGCCCGCATGCACGTCCGCGAGGAGGTCCCGTTCTACACGGGGCGCCGCAAGGACATCGCGGAGCTGGTGGCCGGGCTCGCCTGATCAGGGCGCCGGTGCCGCGGCTGTCCCGGCCTGCGGCTCGGCCGCCGGCCTCGGTTCCGGTTCCGGACGCGGGGCGCACGACGTGTCCCGCGCCGGGAGGCTGCCGTCCAGCAGGTACGCCTCCCAGTGGCCGTTGACGCAGGCGTTCGGGCCGCCGGCGATGCCGTGCGTCCCCGCGTCCCGCTCGGTCACCAGTACCGAGCCCGGCAGCCGCCGGTGCAGCTCCAGCGCGCCGTCGTACGGAGTGGCCGCGTCCCGCTCGGCGGCCAGCAGCAGCGTCGGCGGCAGCTCACCCGGCCCCGTGCGCACGTCGAGGGGGCGCCGCCGGGGCGCCTGCCAGTAGGCGCACGGCAGGTTCGTCCACACGTTGTCCCACGTCTCGAACGGCGCCCGGCGCGCCAGCCGCGTATTGTCCCGGTCCCAGACCTCGAAGTCGGTCGGCCAGGACGCGTCGTTGCACTCGACGGCCGTGTACACGGCGTTGGAGTTCTCCGCCCCGGCCGCCCCTTCCTCGGTCCGCGTCCCCGCCTGGTCGATCAGCGGCTGCGGATCGCCCTTTAGGTACGCCGACAGCGCCTCGGCGCGGTGCGGCCAGTAGTCGTCGTAGTACCCGGCCTTCAGGAACGCCCCTTGCAACTGCGCGGGACCCACCGTCCCGCCCGCGGGCTCCGCCGCGAGCCGTGCGCTCGCCTCCTCGTAGCTGTTCTGCACCTCGCGCGGCGTGGTGCCGAGCCCGTACGCGGCGTCGTGCTCGGCGGTCCACTCCTTGAAATCCGTCCAGCGGTCCTCGAAGGCCGCCGACTGGTCCAGGTTGTTGCGGTACCAGACCTGCTCCGGGTCCGGGTTCACCACCGAGTCGAACACCATCCGCCGCACGCGCGACGGGAACATCTCGGCGTACAGCGCCCCCAGGTAGGTGCCGTACGAAGCGCCCATGAACGTGAGCCGCTCCTCGCCCAGCGCGGCCCGTACGACCTCCAGGTCACGGGCGTTGTTGAGGGAGTGGTAGTGCCGCAGCTCGTCCCCGTGCTGCTCGGCGCAGCCGCGCGCGTAGGCCTCGGCCTCGGCGGCACGCTCCTTCTTGTACGCGTCCGAGGGCTGCGTGGGCGCCGGCCGCGGGCCCTTGAAGAACTCCCCGGGGTCCTGGCAGGACAGCGGCGCGGAGGGCGCGACCCCGCGCGGGGCGTACCCGACGAGGTCGTACGCCGCCGCGATCCGCTTCCACTGGGGGACCATGCCGACCAGCGGGAAGTACAGCCCCGAGGCTCCCGGACCGCCCGGGTTGTAGAGCAGCGCCCCCTGCCCGGGCACCTTGCGCTTGCTGTTGCCGGGGTCCTTGTGCGTGGCCCGCACCCGGCTGACGGTGAGCCGGATCCGCTTCCCGTCGGGACGCGCGTAGTCCAGGGGCACGACGACCGTGCCGCAGCGCATGCCGGCCGGCAGGTCCTCCGCCTCCGGGCAGCTGCCGAACTCGACTCCGGCCGCCGCCGCGCGCTCGGCGGCCACGGCGGTGCCGCGCGCCTCGGCGTCCCCGGGCCCGCCCGGCGTCTCCTCCGCCGGCGCGGCCGCGAGGGTGGTCAGCAGCAAGGACCCGGCGGCCGAGTAGAGGGCGGCAGCTCGCATCGCGTATCCCTTCGGTGCACGGTGTGACACAAGGGATGTTTGGTGCGGCGGCCGGGGCAGGGCAAGCACCGTCCGCGGGTGTCGGCGCCGAGTGCCTCCGTACGCCCCCCGGCGGGTCAGGCCCGGCGCTCCCAGTAGTCCTCGACGGCGTACTCCTTGCGGTGGGCGAAGGCCGCGCGCAGGTCCGGTTCGCCGATCGCGTGGACGCCCCGTACGGCGACCGAGGTGAGGTACGTACGGTCGTCCGCCGAGCCGTCGGCATGCCGGACGAGGGCGCCGACCAGCCGCTGGCCGGCCGGGGAGGCCCAGTGCGAGTACGGGTGGACCTCCATCCGCGTGATGGCGAGGCACCCCAGGGTCAGGGTGAGCGGCAGCGCGAACCACAGGGCGATCAGGAGGCGCGGCTGGTCGGCGGGCAGCGGCAGCGCGAGGGCGGCGGCGCCCAGCGCGCACACGGTCACCGCGGCGACCCGCACCCGTCGGACCCCGGCGGCGACACCGCGGGCGCCGTCCGGCACGGCGAGGCCCGCGCCGACCAGCCGGTCGGCCAGGCTCCGCACCGGGTCCGCGGTGGCCGCGGTGGCCCGTACCGGCGCTATCCGGGACTGCCCCCCGGGCCCTATCGCCCCTATGACCGACCGTTCCATCTCGTCCCGCCCGCGCGGGTCCACGACGGTCGCCCAGCCGGTGTGCGCGAGCAGCAGCCGGCGCTGGCGCGCCATGGAGACCAGCGTCAGGTCGGCGACCCTGCGCGGGCCGCCGGACAGGAACGCCGCCTCGTACAGCGTCAGCGCGTGCTCCCGGCCGACGGCGTGGGCGTCGACGGCCGCCGCGCGTACGGCGGCGAGACACAGCCGCAGGCACGCCAGACCGGCGACGGCCCAGGCCGGCAGGAGGAGAAGGACCCAGAACATGCCGTACTTCTATGCCAAAGGCTTTCGCCGGCGCCATGCCCTGTTCACATTTCGGGACGCAGTGTTGTGGGTATGTGACGTTCCGTTTGGTGATGTCCCGACGAAGCCGCCACCCGGTCACCGGCGCAGCAGAACACGCCTGGTCGCACGGGCCCACCGCACCCCGGGGCGCTCCGAGCGTGGCACCGGCCCCGACCGCTCCAGCCACCACTCCCGCAACTCGATCCGCACAGCGGCGTCCAGCGGACGGCCGTTCCGCATCAGGTGCCCGACGAAGTCGAGGGCGTCCCGCCGGTAGCCACCGCTCATCGGACACTTCTGCGCATAGGCGAGGAAGGACGGCCGGTACCCCGCGCCGAGGATCACCGGCAGCTCGGGCGCGACCTTCGCGACCACGTCCGCCCGCTTCCCGGCGAGCGCGCGCGCCTGCACCCCCAGCCGCACCCGGTCGAACCCCTCGGGCACGGGCGTCCCGGCGACCAGCGCGGACAACAGCGCGGCCTGCGCGAGGGCGAGCCGCTGCCGTACGGCGTCACCGGCGCCGCCCCCGTCACGCGCGGCTCGCGACGCCGCCGCCCCGCCTCCGGCGGGCGCCGTACCCGCCGCCTGCCGCGCCGAAGCGGCGGGCACCGTACCCGCTGCCGCCCGTCCCCTCTCCACGGCGCCGCGGATCGCCTCCACCTCCGCCGCCAGCTCCTCGCCCTCGGGGAAGTCCTCGTCACGCTCCAGCAGCACGCCCGGCGGCGCCACGCGCGAGGCCAGGTCGGTCAGGATGTCCAGCACCGGCTGCGGAACGGGGTGGGCGTGGCTGTCGTGCCAGACGCCGTCCCGCTGGAAGCCGCCCGCGACATGGACGTACGCGATGGCCTCCAGGGGCAGTTCGCCGAGCGCCTCGGCCGGGTCCGCACCGAGATTGACGTGGTTGGTGTGCAGGTTCGCCACGTCGATCAGCAGCCGCACCCCGGTCCGGTCGGCCAGCTCGTACAGGAACTGTCCCTCCGTCAGCTCCTCGTCCGGCCAGGAGACGAGCGCGGCGATGTTCTCCACGGCGAGCGGCACGGGCAGCGCGTCCTGCGCGATGCGCACGTTCTCGCAGAGCACGTCGAGGGCGTCGCGGGTGCGCGGCACGGGCAGCAGGTGCCCCGCCTCCAGGGGCGGGGAGGCGGTCAGCGGCCCGCCCGCCCGGACGAACGCGATGTGTTCGGTGACCAGCGGCGACCCCAGCACCTCCGCCCGCTCGGCCAGCGCCGCCAGCCGTCCCGCGTCCGGCCGCTCGGCACCGCCGAGCCCGAGCGAGACCCCGTGCGGCACGACGGTCACCCCGCGCTCGCGCAACCGCAGCAGCGAGTCGGGCAGATGCCCGGGACAGAGGTTCTCGGCCACGGCCTCGACCCAGTCGATGCCGGGCATCCGCTCGACGACGTCCGCGATCTCCGGACGCCATCCGATGCCCGTTCCCAGTCGCGCCGTACGCGCCGTACCCGTCATTCGCTCCATGGTTCGTCCCCCTCCTGCGAACATGACGGGGATATCGCCTGCCCGGCCCGGCCCGAACCCCGGGCCGGGCATGTTCAGAGCAACATCTGAGGTTCGCGGGCGGCGCGCCGGACCGTCAGCGCAGGTCGAGCCGCATCAGCACCCGGGGATGACCGGCCAGCACCGACGTGGTGTCGGCGGCGTGGACGAACCCCGCGCGCTCGAAGTTCCTCCGGAGCCCGGCGTACGCCATGGTCAGGTCGACCCTGGCGTCCCCGTTGTCGAGGGGATACGCCTCGATCGCCGGTGCGCCCTGGGAGCGGGCGAAGTCGACCGCCCCGGCGATCAGGGAGTGCGAGATCCCCTTCTTCCGGTGACCGGGCCGTACGCGGACGCACCACAACGACCAGACCGGCAGATCGTCCACGTGCGGGATCTTGCGGTTGCGGGCGAAGGAGGTGTCCGCACGTGGCGCCACCGCGGCCCAGCCGACCGGCTCGTCACCGTCGTAGGCGAGCACCCCCGGAGGGGGACCCGTACGGCACAGCTCGGCGACGTGGGCCCCTCGGGCCGGGCCGCGCAGCTCGTTGTTGACCTTGGAAGGGACGCGGTAGCTCAGGCACCAGCAGACGTTGGACGTCGGCGACTTCGGACCGAGCAGGGTTCGGACGTCCTCGAAGACCGAGGCCGGGCGAACGTCGATGGTCATGGCACCACGATGTCACGGCGCGCAGGCCGCCGCCCTTGTTCCGCCGACCTCGACGGGCCGGCCGGCTACCGCAGCGCCGGATGGTCCGCCACCACCGTGCACGACCCCGGTGCGATCTCCGTGTACCCGGCGTCGCGGACCACCGGCAGGCCGCTCGTCGTGAGGCCGCGCCAGCGGGCGGGGTCCGCCGTGCGTACCGCCAGCGGGAAGCCCGCGTCGCGCCACGCCGCCCGCTCGCCGTCCGACAGCTCCCACCACGCGAGCTGCGCGCCGTGCCCGGCCTGGGCCATCGCCTTGCCGGCCGACATGTCCAGGCCGGGGCTCATCCAGAGCACCGGCGCGGCGAGGTCGGCGTCGACCGGCGGCTCCGGGTCGTCGAGGTCGGTGCCGGAGACCTGGAGCCGGGCCAGGTCCTTGGGCCAGCCGTCCAGCGGGACCGGCGGGAAGACCCGCACCTGGGCCGTCTTGCCGGTGACCGTGATGCCCGGCAGCGCCTCTGCCCGCCGCCACTCGGCGCCCCGCGCCCGCCGCACGACCTTGCGGATGCGCGCGTCCTGCCAGTCCCGCATCGCCCGCGCCCACTCGCCGTCACCGGTCGACCGCTCGTCGCCGAGCATCAGCAGCACCGCCCGGGCCGCGGTCTCCAACGCGTCAGTGCGGGGCGGCGGCGCCGTCCGCTCGATACGTACGACCAGGGGCAGCACGAACTGCGGCGCGAGGTCGCGGTCGCCGGGCTCGGGGCGGAAGGGACTGTCGGGGACGGGAGTCGTCGGCTCGTTGCTCACGCCCACCAGTCTGCCAAGTCCGGGGCGCGCGAGAGGATGGCCCCATGCAACGCGAGTTACGGCTGGACGGCGTCGGCCGTCGGTACGGTCCGCGCGGACCCTGGATACTGCGCGGTGTCGACCTGAGCGTGCCGCCCGGCACCCTCGTCCGTGTCGAGGGCGCCAACGGCACCGGCAAGTCGACCCTGCTGCGCCTGCTCGCCGGGATCGACGCCCCCACCGAGGGCCGGGTCACCGGACGTCCGCGCACGGCCTACGTCCCCGAACGCTTCCCGCCCGCCCTGCCCTTCACCGCCGCCGCCTACCTCACCCACCTCGGCGCCGTGCACGGGCTCTCCCGCCGGGCGGCGGCGCGTGCGGCCGGGCAGTGGCTGGAGCGGTTGGGGGCCGCCGGGTACGCCTCCACGCCGCTGGCCCGGCTGTCCAAGGGGAGCAGCCAGAAGGTGGCCGTTGCGCAGGCCCTGCTCGCGGAGCCGGAGCTGCTCGTGCTCGACGAGGCCTGGACCGGGCTGGACACCGACGCCCGGGCCCAGTTGGAACGGGCGGTCGCCGAGCGCACGGCTTCCGGCGGTGCCGTCGTCTTCGTCGACCACGACCCGCGCCGCCTGGCCGGCGCGCCCGACGCCGCGTACACCGTGCGCGACGGCACCCTGCACCGCCGTACCGAACACGCCGGGGCCCCGGCCGGGCCGCGCGTCGCGGTGCGGGTGCGGGGGGCGGCCGGCGCCGGCCTGCCCGCCGACGTGGTGCGGATCGCCGCCTCCGTCGAGGAGAGCGGCCCCGGTCGCTACGACCTCACCGTCCCCGCCTCCCACTCCGACGTGCTGCTGCGCACGCTGCTGACCGCCCGGCCGCCGTGGCACGTGGTGAGCGTGCACGCCCAGGAGGGCCGCCCGCGATGACCGCCCTGCTCCGCTACCAGGCCGCCCTGCTGCTGCGCTCCCAGCGCTGGCTGCCGCCCGTCATCCTGTACGCCGCCGTCCTCGGCATCGGCGTGCAGGGCGGGCAGCCGGTGCTCGACTCGCTGGGCTGGGCGGCGGCAGTGCTGCTGCCCGTCGCGGCCTGGCTGGTGCGGATCTGCGTCGCCGGCGAGCCGCCCGCCGCCAGGGGATGTGTGTCGGCGGCGCGCGGACCCGCGCGTGCCCACCTGGCCTGTCTGCTGGTGGCGCTCGCCGCCGCGGTCGTACTGGGTGCGGCGGCCACCGTCGTCGTGACGCTGATCAGCGACCCGGTGAGCACGGACCACGGCACGCGCGTGCCCCCGCTCGCGGCGGGCGGCGCCGGACTGCTCGCCGCGCTGGTGTGCGCCCTGCTCGGCACCGCCGTCGGCGCGCTGACCGCCTGGCCGCTGCTGCGCTCGCCCGGCCGCGCGGTCCCGGCACTGCTGCTCGCGGCCCTCCTGGCGCTGGTGGCGACCGGGTCCCCGGCCCGGGCGGCGGTCGACGGTCTGGTCACCGGCTCGCGGTCGGGGGCCGTCCCGCTGCCCCTGTTCCCGCTGGCCGTGGCGGCCCTGGTCACCGCGGCCGCGGCCGCCGCGGCCTGTACGCTCAGCTCGCGCCGATCAGCCTGAGCAGGCCGTGCGCTGGGCCTCCTGCCACTCGCAGACCGGGCAGAAGGTGACGCCCTTGTACGACTCGGGGTACTCCGTCGGCTCCCGGCACAGCACGCTCCCCCACTCTCGGCTGCGCTCGAGCGGGGGGACCCCCATCGCGTACGGCGGGCCGTCGGCCTTGGGCGGCCGGGTCGCGTCGATCAGACAGTAGTCGTCGGGACCGGTGTCCTCGTCGCTGCTCATCTCTCCAGGGTAGGCCCGTCAGGCGCGGCCGTTCGCGGCGCCGATCAGCTCCGATACCTTCACGAAGCGGTAGCCCTGACGGCGCAGCTCGGGCACGACCTGCCGCACCGCCTGTTCGGTCACCGGGGCGGCACTGCGGGTGCAGTGCATGACGACGACCGACCCCGGCCGCACCCCGTCCAGCACCTGCCGGGCCACCGCGTCGGCGTCCGTCGCGAAAGCGTCGCCGCTCACCACGTCCCACTGGACGGCGGTGACGCCGGTGGCGGCCAGTTCCCCGAGGGCCGCCCTGTCGTAACAGCCGCCGGGGAAACGGAAGTACGGCATCGCGTTCCGCACCCCGGCCTCGCGGAACGCCGCGTACGCCCGCTCCACGTCCGAGCGCATCCGCTCCTTGGACACGTGCGGCAGGCCGTAGCAGTCGTCGGTGTAGGCGTGGTGGCTGTAGGAGTGGTTCGCGATCTCGAACCGCGGGTCCCGGCCGATGGACCGGGCCTCGTCCGGGTACTCCTCGGCCCACCGGCCGGTCATGAACACCGTGGCGGGCACCTTCAGCTCCCGCAGGGTCGCGATCAGCCGCGGATTGTCGAACCGTTCGCCCGCCGCCGCACGCGGCCCCTGGTCGGCGGTCATGTCGGCGTCGAAGGTGAGGGCGACCGTCTTGCCGTCCGCGCGCGGCCCGTGCTCGAAGACGGGGGTCAGTCCCGCGGGGCCGGGGGCGAGCGTCGGAGGCCGGGACGGGGCCGGCTTCGTCGGTGCGGCGGAGGACGCGGTCGGCGCCGGGCGGGGGGCCTGCGGGGCCTCGCCCCTCCCGCAGGCGGCGAGAGCGGCGCCCAGGACGGCCAGGGCGGTTGCGCGTCGTACGAGAATGATCACCGTACGAACGTATGAGTGTGCTGTTCTGTATGTACGACTATGGGGGGTGACGTGCCCGAGGGGTCACCCTCTCGGGTCAGGACGCCTCGGCGGCGGTCAGATGTCCCGCTGCTCCAGCGGCTTCGTCGCCGGGCCCTCGATCACCTTGCCGTCCGTGCCGAAGCGGGAGCCGTGGCAGGGGCACTCCCAGGCGCGTTCCGCCGCGTTGAAGTTGACCAGACAGCCCAGGTGGGTGCAGCGCGGCGAGACGGCGTGCAGCGCGCCGGCCTCGTCCCGGTAGACGGCCAGCCGGTCGCCGCCCGCCCGGACGACGGCACCCTCGCCCGGCGGCAGGGCGTCCACCGGCGGGGAAGGCTTGAGCCGGTCGCCGACGAAGTGGCGGGCGACCTCGGCCTGCGTCTTGAGGAACGCCGGCGCCTCACGCACCGCCGTGCGCAGCCGGCGCGGATCGTAGAGCTCGCTCCACGCGCACTCCTCGCCGCTGATCTGCGCGGTGAGCAGCCGGCCCGCCATGATGCCGCCGCTCAGCCCCCAGCCGCCGAAGCCGGTGGCGACGTACGTGTGGTGCGCGCCCGGGTGGAGAGGGCCCACCATCGGTACGGTGTCGGTCGGGTCGATGTCCTGCGTCGCCCAGGCGTGGGTGAGGTCGACGCCGGGGAAGTGCTCGCGGGCCCAGGCGGACAGCCGGTCGAAGCGCTCCCGGGTGTCGCCCGTGCCGGGCGTGAAGTGCTCCCCGGTGACGACGAGCAGCCGGCGGCCCGTGCCGTCGCCGGCGTCGTCCAGGGGCGCCGTACGGACCGAGCGCGTGTTCTCGTCCGGCGTGATGTACATGCCGTCGACGTCGCGGTCCGCCTCGATGCTCCCGGCGACGACCAGCTCCCGGCGCGGGGAGAGGCGGGCGAAGAGCAGGGCCCGGTCGAAGATCGGATAGTGGGTGGCGACCACGACGTCCCGGGCGGTGACCGTCGCTCCCGCCCCGGTCGACACGCGGCACGGCTCGCCCTCGTCCAGGCCGTGGACGGTGGTGTTCTCGAAGATCCGCCCGCCGTGCGCCTCCAGGTCCTCGGCGAGGGCCAGCAGGTACTTGCGCGGATGGAACTGCGCCTGCCCGGTGACCTCGACCGCGCCCGCGACCGGGAACGGCAGCGCCGTCTCCGTCACGAACGACGCCGGCAGCCCCGCCTCCTTCGCGGCGGCCGCCTCGGCCCGCAGCTCGTCCACGCGGCCCGCGTCACGGACGTACGTGTAGGCGCTGCGGGTCTCCCAGTCGCAGTCGATGCCCAGCTCGGCCTCGATCCCGGCGGCGTGCTCGATCGCCTCGGACTGCGAGCGGGCGTACAGGCGGGCCCCCTCGGGGCCGCGGGTACGGCGCAGCTTGTCGTAGATCAGCGTGTGCTGGGCGGTCAGCTTGGCGCTGGTGTGGCCGGTGACGCCGGCGGCGACCCGCCCGGCCTCCAGCACCGCCACACTGCGCCCGGCCCGCGCCAGTTCCCAGGCGGTGCTGAGGCCGGCGACGCCGGCGCCGATCACGGCGACGTCGACGTCGAGATCCTCCGCGAGGGCGGGGCGCGGCGCACCGCCCGGTGCCGTCTGAAGCCAGTACGAGCCGTTGACCTGCGGGTTCTCCGTCATGCGGCCCCGGGTACCCCGTAGCCGCGGCTTCAGTGACCGGGCGGTGCGCGCCTCTGGTCGCCCGCGCCTACCCGCGCCAGGGGCCCGTCACCGCGAACGTGGTCCCGGGCGTGTAGCAGTTGACGTACATCGTGTCGCCGTCGGGGGAGAAGGTGACCCCGGCGAACTCGCCCCACTGCGGTTCCTCCGGCGTCCCGATGTTCTGGGCGCCGCGGGCCATCGCGTACACCTCGCCGCGCCTGGTCACGCCGTAGACGTGCTGGGCGCCGTCGCCGTCCTCGCAGACCATGAGGCCGCCGCTGGGGGCCAGGCAGATGTTGTCGGGGGACTCGCCGGGGAGCTGCACGTCGGTGTCCGGACCGAAGACGATCACCAGGGTCAGCCGGCGCCGCTCGGGGTCGTAGCGCCAGATCTGGCCGTAGTGGTCGCCCGCCGAGCCCTCGTCGCTGTGGGCGAAGGACGACACGAAGTAGACGCTGCGCCCGCCCCAGTAGCAGCCCTCCAGCTTCTGCGCGTGCGTGATGCCGCGCCGGCCGAAGTCCTGGTGCCGGATGGGAGTCTCGACGGCCAGCGGGTCGGGTACGTCCACCCACTCGATGCCGTCGAAGCAGGCGCCCGTCTCCTGGATCGAGGACAGGTCGGGCACGCCCGGCACGCGCATCGCCTGGAGCCGGCCGCCGGCCCGCAGCGAGCCCGTGCCGCCCAGCGGTTTCTCGGGCAGGAACCGGTAGAAGAGACCGAACGGCCGCTCGAACGCGTCCTCCGTCTCGTACACGACGCCCCGCCGCGGATCCACGGCGATCGCCTCGTGCTGGAAGCGGCCCATCGCGGTCAGCGGCACCGCACCGGTGCGGTGCGGATCGACGGGGTCGACCTCGAAGATGAAGCCGTGGTCCTTGGTGTAGCCGTTGGTGCCGGCCTTGTCCTCGGTCTCCTCGCAGGTCAGCCAGGTGTGCCAGGGGGTGGGGCCGCCCGCGCAGTTCACCGCCGTGCCGGCGATCGCGACCCGCTCGTCGCGGACGTGGTTGCGGGAGTCCAGGGTGAGGGCCGTACAGCCGCCCTTGCCCTCCGGGTCGTACGTCAGACCCTTCACCGTGGGGACGGGGACCTTGCCGTTGGCGCGGTTCTCGTGGTTGCGCACGAGGTGCACGCCGCCGTGGCGGCCCCGGGAACGCCCGGCGAAGGCCGCCATGCCGTCGTGGTTGGACGGGACCGGGCCCTCGCCGGAGCGCAGCTCGTCGCCCTCGCGCGACAGGACCCGGTAGCGGAAGCCTCTGGGCAGGTCGAGCAGGCCGTCGGGGTCGGGGATCAGCGGGCCGTAGCCGGTGTGGCCCAGGGGCTGCGCGGCGGCGGTGCCGGCGAAGAGCTCGGAGAGGGCTCCGGTGAAGGCGATGCCCGCGCCGAGTGCGCCGGTGCGGGCGAGTACCTGACGTCGGGTCGTGTCGCGAACTGGACATGGGGCGGCCTTCCTGCTGGCGGACAGGATTGTGACCCCGCCGTGTCTATCACCTGGCACGTTTCCCGGGAACCACGCGCGCTACACGCGTCACATGCCGGCCGGCCGTTCCGGGGTCTGGTCCAGCGGCGCCCGCTGCGGGTTCTCCAGGAACCGCAGCAGCTCCACCGGGAAGGGCAGCACCAGTGTCGAGTTCTTCTCCGCGGCCACCGCCACCACCGTCTGCAGCAGCCGCAGTTGCAGCGCGGCCGGCGTCTGAGACATCTCCCGCGCCGCCTCGGCGAGCACCTTGGACGCCTGCCGCTCGGCGTCGGCGTTGATGACCCGGGCCCGCCGCTCGCGGTCGGCCTCGGCCTGCCGGGCCATCGAGCGCTTCATGGTCTCGGGCAGCGACACGTCCTTGATCTCGACGCGGTCGATCTGCACGCCCCAGCCGACGGCCGGGCTGTCGATCATCAGCTCCAGGCCCTGGTTCAGCTTCTCCCGGTTGGACAGCAGGTCGTCCAGGTCGCTCTTGCCGATGATGGACCGCAGCGACGTCTGGGCCATCTGGGACACGGCGAACTTGTAGTCCTCGACGCGGATGAGCGCGTAGGCGGCGTCGACCACCTTGAAGTAGACGACCGCGTCCACGCGGACGGTCACGTTGTCCCGGGTGATGCCCTCCTGGGCGGGCACCGGCATCGTCACGATCTGCATGTTGACCTTGTGCAGCCGGTCCACCACCGGGACGATCATGGTGAAGCCGGGTTGCCGCACCTCGCCGGCGAGCCGGCCGAGCCGGAGGACGACCCCGCGCTCGTACTGCTTGACGATCCGCGCCGCCGACGCGATGTACAGCACCCCGGCGCTTCCGGCGGCGGCAGCCGCGGTCAGCAGCTCCTGGAGCATGGCGACCTCCTCGCGCAGAGGGCCGTTTCGCCTACTCCTGTCACGATATGCCGGAAGCCCGGTCCGAGGCCATGCCCCGGACCGGGCCTCCGCGCATCGACGGGGCTACACGGCCGCCGTCGCCGGTTCGGTGACCTTCACCGGGTCCGTGCCGGTGGCGCTGTGCCGCTCGGCCCAGTTCTCCAGCGCGGTGCGGCAGGCGTGGTCCAGGTGGTGCAGCCCGGACAGGTCCAGCTCGACCGGGCGGTCCTGCGGCAGCGCCTCCAGGCTCTCCAGGATCTTCGGCAGTCGCAGGAAGGTCGCGTTGCCCGACAGGTGCGCCTGGACGGGGCCGGCGCCCTTGTCGACGACCTCCAGCTTGAGGTGGGAAGCCTCCCAGGCGGTCTTGACCACGGACAGCGCCAGGCCGATCAGCACGCCCTCGAACATGTTGATCGCGACGATCGACACGGCCGTGACCACCAGGATGAGCGCCTCGCCCCGGTGTCCCCGCCACAGTGACACGATGCCGCGGAACGGGATCAGCTTCCAGCCCGCGTGGACCAGGATGCCCGCCAGCGCGGGCAGCGGGATCAGGGCCAGGACGGACGGCAGCAGCGCGGCGAACAGCAGCAGCCACACGCCGTGCAGTACCCGGGACGCCTTGGTGCGCGCGCCCGCGCCCACGTTGGTGGAGCTGCGCACGATGACGGCGGTCATCGGGAGCGCGCCGAGCAGGCCGCACACGGTGTTGCCCGCGCCCTGCGCCATCAGCTCCTTGTTGTACTCGGTGCGCGGGCCGTTGTGCAGCCGGTCCACCGCCGCGGCGCTGAACAGGCTCTCCGCCGAGGCGATCAGGGTGAAGGCGACGATCGTGCCGAGGATGCCCACGCTCGCCAGCTCGCCGAAGGCGTCGGCACCGGGCGGCTGGATCACGTCCAGCAGGCCGCTCACCTTGACGGTCGCCACCGACAGTCCGAAGACCGCCGTAACCGCCGTGGCCAGGCCGACCGCGGCGAGCGCGCCCGGCACGGTCCGCACCTGCTTCGGCAGCCGCTTCCACAGCACCGTCACCGCGACGGTGCCCGCGCCGAGGGCGAGCGAGATGAGCGCCTCGCTGCTGCCCAGCGCGTCGACGGCGGCTCCGGGCAGCCCGGTGATCTTGCCGAGGCCGGAGGCGGGGGCGTCGAGACCGGCCGCCGAGTACAGCTGGCCGGCGATGAGCACCAGGCCGATGCCGGCCAGCATGCCCTCGACGACCGAGAGGGAGATCGCCCGGAACCAGCGCCCCAGCTTCAGGGCGCCCATCGCGAGCTGGATCAGACCGGCGGCCAGCACGATCACGCCGAGCGCGGGCAGCCCGTACTCGTCGACCGCTCCGAAGACCAGCACCGTCAGGCCCGCGGCCGGACCGGACACCTGAAGGCTGCTGCCCGGCAGGAAGCCGGTGACGAGACCGCCCACGATGCCCGTGACGAGGCCGAGTTCGGCCGGGACACCGGAGGCCACGGCGACGCCCACGCACAGTGGGAGGGCGACCAGGAAGACGACGAGCGATGCGGTGAAGTCCTGCCGCAGATGGGGGAACTTCCGGGAGTCCTCGGATCGGGAATTCTCGGATCGCGGGTTCCCGGACCGCGGGTTCTCGGATATGGCGTTCATGCCGGCGCTCACAGGGTCTCGAACGTGTCGGTGTCCGCGTGGTGTTCGCGTACGACCCCGGTGTGGACCTCGTAGTACCAGCCGTGCATCCGCAGCCGGCCGTCCGTCAGCCGCCGCTCGACACAGGGGTAGGAGCGCAGTCGCAGCAGTTGCGCCAGGACGTGGTGCTGCACGGCCTCGGCGACCGTGGGGTCGGCGGGGTCGCAGGGCTTCGGCTCGTCCGCGGCGTGCGTCAGCCAGTCGCGCACGGCGGGTACGGCGCTCAGGTCGTCGCCGCGTACCAGCGCGCCGACGGCGCCGCAGTGCGAGTGACCGCAGACCACGATGTCGCTGACGCCGAGCACTTCCACGGCGTACTCGATGGTGGCCGCCTCGCCGGAGGGGCGCTCGGCGCCGTAGGGCGGGACGATGTTGCCCGCGGTGCGCAGCTCGAAGAGCCGGCCGGGCCCGGCGCCCGTGATCAGGGCCGGTACGACGCGGGAGTCGGAGCAGGTGATGAACAGGACTTCGGGCGACTGGCCTTGGGCGTGCCCGGCGAACTCCTCAGAGCGCTGTCCGTACGTGCGGGCGTTGTCGATGAGGGGCTGCATGATGCGGTGATTCCTCCTGGCGCGCTGTGGGGGCGCGTCGGATGGGCAGGACAGAGGTGGGGATGTTCCGGTCCCTCAGCAGCGGAAGACCTGAAGTGCCGCCGGGGAGTGGTCCGCCGCCGGTCTCGGCCGGTGGCCGGTCGCACGGCCGGACAGGGCGGGTTCGGGCACCGCCGAGCCCCGCTCCCGCAGGATCGGGCGTTCCGGAGCGTCGGGCTGCGGCGTCGGGGTGGCGCGGTGCCGGTCGCGGACGCGCGGGGAACCGTTCGGGTTCGCGGACCGGCCCGCGTCGTGGCAGGTGACGATCTCGTCGTGCAGAGCCATGCCGGCGGGGGTGGTTCCGGGATGGGCATTGGCCACGGCATCACGGCTCGTATGCGCGGATGCGAAGGGTGCGCTGGGTGCGAAGACCGCCAGGGCGATCAGGACGGCGGCGAGGAGCGGAACCACGGTCCGGGCCGTCGTGCCTCGCAACATACGCCCCCCTCCAGGCGGTTCACGCCACTGGCATGTGCCGACACGCGGTCAGTGCAAGGTCAATGCAACACCAACGCATGGTCAATGCGCGGTCAAGAAACACGTTAACCCTGCAAAGAGCTTTGCAGGGTTAACGTAGCGTTACGAGCTGAAGAGAGCCTGAAATTCGCGGGTGAGTTGGCGGGAACAGACCGTTCCGGACGCTCTCAGGGCGTGTCGACGAGCCGCGCCGCGTCCCGGGCCAGCGCGGTGAGCCGGGAGATCGCCCGGAAGTACTTCTTGCGGTACCCGCCCTTCAGCATCTCCTCGCTGAAGAGCCGGTCGAACGGCAGTCCGGAGGCCAGGACGGGCACCTCACGGTCGTAGAGCCGGTCCGCGAGCACCACGAGGCGCAGCGCCGTCGACTGGTCCGGCACCGGGCGCACCCCGGTGAGGCACACGGCCGAGAGGCCGTCGGTCAGGGCGCCGTAGCGGCTGGGGTGGACGCGTGCGAGGTGGTCGAGGAGCGCGGGGAAGTCGTCCAGGGAGGCACCCCCGGTCGCCTGGGCCGCGCGGGTCACCTGTTCATCGGAGTAGGGCGCCGGCGCCTCGGGCAGACCGCGGTGGCGGTAGTCCTCGCCGTCGATGCGCAGGGCGCGGAAGTGGGCGGACAGACCCTGGATCTCGCGCAGGAAGTCGGCCGCCGCGAAGCGGCCCTCGCCGAGCTTGCCCGGCAGCGTGTTGGAGGTGGCGGCGAGCGCCACGCCCGCCTCGACGAGCCGGGCCAGCAGGCTGGAGACGAGGACGGTGTCGCCGGGGTCGTCGAGCTCGAACTCGTCGATGCACAGGAGACGGTGCCCGGAGAGCGTCTGCACGGTCTGCTGGAAGCCGAGGGCGCCGACGAGGTTGGTCAGCTCCACGAAGGTGCCGAACGCCTTGCGGGAGGGCTCGGCGGGGGTGGCGTGCCACAGGGAGGCCAGCAGGTGGGTCTTGCCGACGCCGTAGCCGCCGTCGAGGTAGACGCCGCGGGGGCCGGCTGGGGGCTTCGGGGTCTTGCTCCTGCCGAGGCCGAGGCCGAGACCGAAGAGGCCGCGCCTGCCGGTGGCGGCTGGAGCCCCGTCGAGTCCGGTCGCGAAGTCCTCCAGGACGCGTACGGCCTCGCTCTGGCTGGGCTGGTTCGGGTCCGGGATGTACGTGCTGAAACGGACCGAGTCGAAGCGGGGCGGCGGCACCATCTCGGCGACCAGGCGGTCCGCGGGGACGCGCGGCTCGCGGGCGCACAGGGACAGCGGGGCGGCGGCGGGCGCCGTCCCGGCTATCGGGGAGCGACCGGAGGGGGTGGAACCGGGGGCGGGGGAGGAGGACGACA
>NZ_RAIF01000032.1:292989-306663 GCF_003671715.1 Streptomyces sp. E2N166
GGGGTGGGGTGCGCGGCCCGGCGTCGCGGGGTGCCGCCGCGCCCACCCGTGCCGCCCCTGGCGGCACGATTGCCCGCGGCTGCGCGGCCGCCGATCGCGCGGTTCGGGTTTCGGCCGCGTGGAACACTGCACGGCATGCGACGCCTGTTCCCCGTGACACCCGTGACCCCTGTGACCGATCAGACAGCCGGCCCGGGCTCCGACGGGACCGATCGGGAGTGGAGCCTCGCCGAGCTGGCCGCCGCCTACGCCTATCCCGAGCAGTACGGGCGGCCGGGGGCGTGGCTGCGGGCGAACATGGTCTCCACCCTCGACGGTGCCGCCCAGCACGACGGCCGGTCCCAGCCCATCTCCAGCGCGGCCGACATGCGCGTTTTCGGCACCCTGCGCGCCCTGGCGGACGTGGTGGTCGCCGGCGCCGAGACCGTACGCCAGGAGGGGTACCGTCCGGCACGCTCGCGTGCGGAGTTCGCGGAGCTGCGGCGGGCGGCCGGGCAGAGCCCCGCGCCGGCGATCGCGGTGGTCAGCGCGAGCCTGGAGCTGGACTTCTCCCTGCCGCTGTTCACCTCGCCGCTGGTGCCGACCCTGGTCCTGACCGGCGCGGCCGCGGCCCCGGACCGGATCGCGGCCGCCGAGAAGGCAGGTGCCCGGGTGGTGATCGCCGGTGACGGCGTCGGCGTGGACCCCGCCCGTGCCGTCGACGCGCTCGTCGCCCTCGGTCACACCCGGCTGCTGACCGAGGGCGGTCCACGGCTGCTGGGGCAGTTCGTCACGGCCGGAGTGCTCGACGAGCTGTGCCTGACCGTCTCGCCGATGCTCACCGCGGGTGACGCGCAGCGCATCGCGGGCGGGCCCTCGGTCGAGGTTCCGCGGCGGTTCGCGCTCGCGTCCCTGCTCGAGGAGGAGGGCTTCCTCTTCACCCGGTACCGGCGTGACTGAGGAATCGGAGGAAAGGGAATCGGTGGAATCTGTCGTTCCGCTTAGTCCGGGCCGGGCACACTGAATCCGGCAGTACCCGTGCGATCACGGGGCAGGATGGTTTCCGCAGGGACTGGTACGGCCTACGGAGGGTGGGCCCGACGGTCTCTCGAAGGAGAAGGGGCGCCTGAGTGTTCACAAGCGTTTTGATGATCGAGAAGGCCCTGACGTCCGCCGACGTGGAGTTCGTCACGACCTTGCACGGGGAGGAGGCGGTCGCCTTCCACGTGCTGCTCCAGCCGCGCGGCGATCAGGCTGACAGGCTGCTGAGAGCCATCGACGACGTCGCGCTCGGCGAGCTGGACGACGCCGTGCGCGAGGGGGAGACGCCCGAGGGCCAGGAGGCGCAGAGCGTCGGGCAGCGGGCACTGGAGGTGTCCCTCACCGCCCTGCGCGCGTCCGGGGCCGAGGCCGTGGGCCGCCTGATCGAGGACCACCCGCTCGACGAGCTCAAGTCCCTGGTCCTGGAGACCGGCGCCGACGAGGTGATCGTCCTGACCGATCCGCACTACGTGGAGGAGTTCTTCCACCGGGACTGGGCCTCGCGGGCCCGGCACAAGGTCGGCGTACCGGTCCTGAAACTGTTCTCCCACAGCAAGGCATAGGCTGGGGCCGCGCTCCCGCGCCGGGGGCGCGCCCACCAGCACGACCACCGCTCGCAAGCAGCACGCTCGCGAGCACCACCTCTCGTACCACCCGCCGCACCTCTGGGGAGAACAGCGCATGGCACCCGGCCTTCCTACCGCCATGGACCGACCGCACTTCATCGGCATCGGCGGCGCCGGAATGTCGGGCATCGCCAAGATCCTCGCCCAGCGCGGCGCCGAGGTGGCGGGCAGCGACGCCCGGGAGTCCGCGACCGCCGAGGCCCTGCGCGCGCTCGGCGCCACCGTGCACATCGGGCACGCGGCGGAGCACCTTGCCGACGGCGCCACCTGCGTGGTCGCATCGTCGGCGATCCGCGAGGACAATCCCGAGCTGGCCCGCGCGGCCGAACGCGGCATCCCGGTCGTGCACCGCTCCGACGCCCTCGCCGCGCTGATGAACGGCCTGCGTCCGATCGCGGTCGCCGGCACGCACGGCAAGACCACCACCACCTCCATGCTGGCGGTCTCCCTGTCCGAGCTGGGCCTGAACCCGTCGTACGCGATCGGCGGCGACCTGGACGCGCCCGGCTCCAACGCCCTGCACGGCGACGGCGAGATCTTCGTGGCCGAGGCGGACGAGAGCGACCGCAGCTTCCACAAGTACGCCCCCGAGGTCGCCATCGTCCTCAACGTCGAACTCGACCACCACGCCAACTACGCGTCGATGGACGAGATCTACGAGTCCTTCGAGACCTTCGCCGACAAGATCGTCCCCGGCGGCACCCTGGTGATCGCCGCCGACCAGGACGGCGCCCGGGAGCTGACGCGGCGGCTGGCCGGGTCGGTGCGGACGGTGACGTACGGGGAGTCCGAGGACGCCGACGTGCGGATCCTGTCGGTCGTCCCGCAGGGCCTGAAGAGCGAGGTCACCGTGGTGATGGACGGTGCGGAGCTGACCTTCGCGGTCTCAGTCCCGGGCCGCCACTACGCGCACAACGCGGTCGCCGCCCTCGCGGCGGGCGTGGCCCTCGGCATCCCCGCCGCAGAGCTGGCCCCCGCCCTGGCCGCCTACACGGGCGTCAAGCGGCGCCTCCAGCTCAAGGGCGAGGCGGCCGGCGTCCAGGTCGTCGACTCCTACGCGCACCACCCCACCGAGATGACGGCGGACCTGGAGGCCATGCGCGCCGCGGTCGGCGACGCCCGCATCCTGGTCCTCTTCCAGCCGCACCTGTTCTCCCGCACCCAGGAACTGGGCAAGGAGATGGGCCAGGCCCTGTCGCTGGCGGACGCGTCGGTCGTCCTCGACATCTACCCGGCCCGCGAGGACCCGATCCCCGGCATCACCAGCGACCTGATCATCGAGGCGGCCCGCGCCGCGGGCGCGGACGTCACGCCGGTCCACGACAAGGACGGGGCACCCGCGGTGGTCGCGGGAATGGCGAAGGCCGGTGATCTCGTTCTCACCATGGGCGCGGGCGACGTCACCGATCTCGGACCGCGCATCCTGGACCAGCTGTCGAGCACGGGTAAGTAAGGGGCTGAGGACTCATGTCGTACGACGTCGAGAAGCCGGACGAGCAGTGGCGCGCGGAGCTGGCTCCGGCCGAGTACGCCGTCCTGCGCCAGGCCGGCACCGAGCCCGCCTTCACCGGTGAGTACACCGACACCAAGACCGAGGGCGTCTACTCCTGCCGCGCCTGCGGTGCGGACCTGTTCACCTCCACCACCAAGTTCGAGTCGCACTGCGGCTGGCCGTCCTTCTTCGACCCGAAGGACACCGACGCGGTCGAGCTGATCGAGGACCGGTCCCACGGCATGGTGCGCACCGAGGTGCGGTGTGCCCGGTGCGGGTCGCACCTCGGGCACGTGTTCAAGGGCGAGGGGTATCCGACCCCCACCGACCAGCGGTACTGCATCAACAGCATCGCGCTGCGGCTGGCGCCCACGGAGGGCTGACCCCGCGGTTCAGAGCGCGGCGGCCGGGAGCGTCACGGTGAACACCGTCGTGCCCGGCTCGCCGCCCAGCTCGATCGTCCCGCCGTGCGCCCGCACCAGCGAACCGGCCACGGCGAGGCCCAGCCCGCTGCCCCCGCGGTCGCGGCTGCGGGCCTTGTCGACGCGGTAGAAGCGGTCGAAGATCCGTTCCCGGTCGGCGGCCGGGATGCCCGGCCCCGTGTCGGCGACCGCCACCCGGACCGTGTCGGCCGTCACCGACACGGCGACTGAGACCTTCGTGCCCGCCGGGGTGTGCACAGCCGCGTTGGTCAGCAGGTTGTCGAGCACCTGCCGGATCCGCTGCGGGTCCAGACGCAGCTTCACCACCGCGGGACCGGCCTTCGCCGTCAGCGGATGCTCCGGGTGACCGGCGCGGAAGGCGTCGGCCGCCTGCCGCACCAGGTCCGTCAGATCCGCGTCCTCCCAGCGCAGAGGTGCCTCCACCTCGGCCGCGTCCAGCCGGGCGAGCAGCAGCAGGTCGTCCAGGAGCACACCCATCCGGGCGGCCTCGGCGCGCAGCCGGGCCAGATGCCGCTCCCGTTCCCCGGGCGCGTCGGCCGCCGCGTACTGGAACAGGTCGGCGTAGCCGCGTACGGACATCAGCGGGGTGCGCAGCTCGTGCGAGGCGTCCGCGACGAACCGGCGCAGCCGCTGCTCGGCCTCGGCGCGCACCGCCAGCGCGTCGTCGATGTGCTCCAGCATCGTGTTGAACGCGGTCCGCAGCTCCGCCACCTCCTGGCCGCCCTCCCGCCCGTCCACGCGCAGCGGCAGCCGGGCGGCCGACTCGGTCAGATCGTGCGAGGCGATGCCGTGCGCCGTGCTCGCCATGTCGCTCAGCGGTTTCAGCCCGCGCCGCAGCATCCGCCGCCCGAGCACCACCAGCGCCAGCAGCGCGAGTCCGAAGGCGACGACCTGCACCGTGATCAGCTGCTCCACGGTGTCCTCGACGTCCCCCATGGGCGCGGCGCTCACCAGCACCACCCCTGGCTCCACCTCGCAGGCCCGCAGCAGGTAGGGGCCGTGCCCGTCGATCCGCACGGTCCGGGTCAGGTCCTCGTCGGAGCGGGCCATGGTCTGCGCCAGGGCGGTCAGCGCACGGCTGTCGGCCGGCACCTCGGCGGGCGTGCGCAGGTCCGCCGAGCCGCCGGAGACGTCGTAGACGGCCGTGTACCAGCCGTAGTACGGCTTGCGCCGCACCGTGCCGTGCACCGCCGCGTCCTTGGACTGCACGACCTGCACCAGCTTCATCTGGTCGGCGAGCTGCCGCTCCAGGTAGTCCCGCATGTACGCGGTCAGCACCGTGCCGACCACGGCGAACACCACCAGCGACAGCACCCCGAGGCCCAGCGCCAGCCGGGTCCCGAGCCGAAGTCCGCGGTAGGCGTGCCACCACCGTCGTGTCACCGGGCCGCCTGCCGGATCACGTACCCGAAGCCCCGCACCGTCCGGATCAGCGGCTCACCGGACTCGTCCGTGTCATCCGTGTCGTCCGGGTCGTCGAGCTTGCGGCGCAGCCGGCTGACGACCAGCTCCACGACGTTGGACCGGCCGCCGAAGCCGTACTCCCACACGTGGTCGAGGATCTGCGCCTTGGTCAGCACGGTCGGTGACTTGCGCATCAGATAGCGCAGCACCTCGTACTCGGTCGGTGTCAGCGACACCCGTCGCTCACCCCGGCGCACCTCACGGGTGTCCTCGTCCATCGTCAGGTCCGCCACCCGCAGCACCGACCGCTGGAAACCGGGGCCCGCGCTGCGCCG
The DNA here is from genome assembly GCF_003671715.1 of Streptomyces sp. E2N166. Taxonomy (GTDB): domain Bacteria; phylum Actinomycetota; class Actinomycetes; order Streptomycetales; family Streptomycetaceae; genus Streptomyces; species Streptomyces thinghirensis. Next base: position 298,310 of record NZ_RAIF01000032.1, read on the forward strand.
CAGCACGGTCCGCAGCCGGGCCATCAGCTCCTCCACCGCGAACGGCTTGACCAGGTAGTCGTCACCGCCCCGGGTCAGCCCCGCCACCCGGTCGGCCACGCCGTCGCGCGCGGTGAGGAACACCACCGGCACCATCGTGCCCGAGCGGCGCAGCCGGTCCAGGACGCCGAAGCCGTCGACGTCCGGCAGCATCAGGTCGAGCACCACGATGTCCGGCCGGAAGTCACCGGCCAGCCGCAGCGCCTGCTCGCCGGAGTTGGCGGTGACCGCCTCCCAGCCCTCGTAGCGGGCGACGGTGGCCACGAGGTCGGCGATGGGCGGGTCGTCGTCCACCACGAGGAGTCGTACTTTTTCCACGCGCTCATACTGCGCCACCGGCCGCCCGCACCCCAGAGGGCGGGGGCCGCCGTACCGTGATCGATAAGTACTTGAAAGTCGCCCGACAGGAAAACGACAGGTCGGGCGGGTGAAGCTCGATGCCGTGACCACAGTCCCGAGCGCCCCCCACCGTCAGCCGCCTCCTGGGCCGGCCCTCCGCCCCAAGGTGGTGGCCCGTACCGGCCTGTACGCGATCCTGACCGTCAACTCCGCCGTCGTGGCCGTCTTCTTCGTCCAGGCGGGTTTCGCCTCCAACACGCTCATCGTCCTGGGCCGCCTCACCGGCCTCTACGGCGCCCTGCTCATGGCGTTCCAGCTGATCCTGGTGGCCCGGCTGCCCTGGTTCGACCGGCGGATCGGCATGGACCGGCTGACGTCCTGGCACCGCTGGACCGGGTTCGCCGTGCTGTGGGCGCTGCTCGCCCATGTCGTCCTCATCACCTTCGGGTACGCCCAGCCGTCCGGCACGGCCCCCCTGAACCAGCTCGTCGACCTCGCCGAGACCGTCGAGGGAGTGCTGCGGGCGCTCACCGCCCTGGGGGTCCTCGTGGTGGTCGGCACCGTCTCCGCGCACGCCGCCCGGCGCAGGATGGCGTACGAGACCTGGCACTTCCTCCATCTGTACACGTACGTGGCGGTGGTGCTGGCCTTCACCCACCAGGTCGCGGTGGGAACGACCTTCACCTCTTCGCCCATGGCGAGGACGTACTGGTACGGGATGTGGGGCGCGGCCCTCGGCGCGGTGCTGGCGGGGCGGGTCGTGCTGCCGCTGTGGCGGAACCTGCGTCACCGGCTGCGCGTCACCGCCGTCGTCCCCGAGAACGAGCGCGTCATCTCCGTGTACCTGACCGGCCGCGACCTCGACCGGCTGCCCGCCCGGGCCGGCCAGTTCTTCCTGTGGCGGTTCCTGACCCGCGACCGCTGGTGGCAGGCCAACCCGTTCTCGCTGTCCATGGCGCCCGACGGCCGTCAGCTGAGGCTCACCGTCAAGACCGCCGGCGACGGTACCGCCGCCCTGCGCCGTCTCCGGCCCGGCACCCGCGTCTTCGCCGAGGGCCCCTACGGCGCCTTCACCACCCTGCACCGCACCCGCCCGGACACGCTGCTGATCGCCGGCGGCGTCGGCATCACCCCGGTCCGGGCCCTGCTGGAGGAACTGCCCGGCCAGGCGGTCCTCGTGTACCGGGTGGCCACCGACCGCGACGCCGTCCTCTACGACGAGCTGCGCGACCTCGCCCACGCCAAGGGCGCCGAACTGCACCTGGTCACCGGACCGGCCGTCCCCGACCGACTGGGGCCCCGCGAACTCGCCGCGCTCGTCCCCGACATCGCCGAACGGGACGTCTACGTCTGCGGGCCGCCCGGCATGACCACCGCGGTCCTGCGCGCCCTGCGCGAACTGGGTGTGCCCGGGCCGCAGATACACGCCGAACGCTTCAGCCTGGCCGGTTGAGCCCGGCGTGACGAGAGGAACCCCCACACCGTGAAGCGCGCACTGCCCGTCCTGGTCCTGAGCATCGCCGGTCTGATCCCGGTCTGGCGCCACGCACCGTCCCACGAGACGGCGGCCACCTCGCCCACCCACGCCGCGTCGTCCGCGCCGTCCGCCGGTTCCGTCGTCGTCGCGGGCACCACCGTCGACACCGAGAAGGGCCGCGTCCAGGTGGAGGTGACCTTCAGGGACCGGCGGATCACCGCCGTACGCATGCTCCGGCAGCCCGACCACCCGCAGACCACGGCCGCCGTCCCCCAGCTGGTCGAGGAGACGCTTCGGGCCCAGAGCGCCGACATCGACACGGTCTCCGGCGCCACGGTCACCAGTGACGGGTACAAGAAGTCCCTCCAGGCCGCCATCGACGTCCGGAGGGCCTGACGTGCGGCGCGTCGAACACGTCATGGGCTTCCCGGTGTCGCTGCGGGTGGACGACCCGGACGTGCCCGAGGAGGCCGCGGACGCCGCCTTCGCGTGGCTGCGGGAAGTCGACGCGCGTTTCAGCCCGTTCCGGCCCGGCAGCGAGGTGTCGCGGCTGGAGCGGGGCGAAGTACCGCGGGTCAGCGCCGAGTTGGCGGAGGTGCTCGGCCTGTGTGAGGAGTACCGGGTCGCGACCGGTGGGGCCTTCGACGTCCGGTTGCCCGGGCGGGGCCTGGACCCCTGCGCGGTGGTCAAGGGCTGGTCGGTGCAGCGGGCGGCCGGGCTGCTGCGGGCCGCGGGGGCACGGCGGTTCTGCCTCAACGCCGGTGGTGACGTGGTCGCCGCCGGCGGCCCGTGGAAGGTGGGCGTACGGCACCCCGAGCACGCCGGCCGGCTGTGCGCCGTCCTGCGGCTCACCGACGGCGCGGTGGCCACGTCCGCCCGCTACGAACGCGGCGACCACATCGTCGACGGGCGGACCGGGCTCCCGGCGACCGGACTGCTCAGCCTCACCGTCGTGGCGCCGACCCTCACCGAGGCGGACGCGGTCGCCACGGCGGCGTTCGCGATGGGCGCCGAGGGCGTCGCGTGGGCCGCCGCGCGCGAGGGGTGCGAGGTGTTCGCCGTGGACGCCGGGCGCCGGGTGCTGCGCACGGCGGGGCTGCCCGTGGCGGCGTAGGACGGGGGCCTCGGGGCAGGGTCTCACACGGTCACCACGGGTTGGCGACACCGGACGTCTAGACTCTCCCGGCAACGACCCGTAGCGACCTGGCCAGAACTTTCCGCCCCACCCGAAGGGTATTCGGCGTTTTGATACGGATGGAATCAGTCACCAAGCGGTACCCGGACGGCACCGTGGCGGTCGACAGGCTGTCGCTGGAGATACCGGACCGCTCGATCACGGTCCTCGTCGGGCCGTCCGGCTGCGGCAAGACGACGACCCTGCGGATGATCAACCGAATGGTCGAGCCCACCGAGGGCACCATCCTCCTCGACGGCGCGGACCTCCAGCGGCAGCCGGTCACCACGCTGCGCCGGTCGATGGGGTACGTCATCCAGAACGCCGGGCTCTTCCAGCACCGGACGATCATCGACAACATCGCCACCGTGCCCCGCATGATCGGCTGGGGCAAGCAGAAGTCCCGGGAGCGGGCGGCGGAGCTGATGGAGCGGGTGGGGCTCGACGCCTCCCTCGGCAAGCGGTACCCGTACCAGCTCTCCGGCGGCCAGCAGCAGCGCGTCGGCGTGGCGCGGGCGCTCGCCGCCGACCCGCCCGTGCTGCTCATGGACGAGCCGTTCTCCGCCGTCGACCCCGTGGTCCGCAAGGGGCTCCAGGACGAACTCCTGCGCATCCAGGAGGAGCTGGGCAAGACCATCGTCTTCGTCACGCACGACATCGACGAGGCCATCAAGCTGGGCACCATGGTCGCGGTGATGCGCACCGGCGGCCGGCTCGCCCAGTTCGCGCCCCCCGCCGAGCTGCTGTCGAACCCCGCGGACGACTTCGTCGAGGACTTCCTCGGCGCCGACCGCGGCATCCGGCGGCTGTCCTTCTTCCCGTCGGCCGGCCTGGAGCTGACGAGCGACCGGGTCGTGGGCGTGGACGCCACGGCCGAGCAACTCGCCGCACCCGACGCCCCCCACCTGCTGGTGACCGACGCGGAGGGCAGGCCGCTGGGCTGGGCCGAACCGCGGGCCCTGACCGCCGGGGACATCGCGGTGGAGGGGCTGCTGTCGTACGGGCGGCCGTTCGTGCCCGGCACCGACTCGCTGCGAGCCGCGCTCGACTGCGCCGTACTCTCGCCCACCGGCTGGGCCGTCGCCGTGGACGCCGACGGCCGGGTGGCCGGCGTCGTCTCCCAGCAGACCATCGGCGAGGCGATCCGCACCGCCCACGGCGCCGGGGACACCGGCGACGCGCAGGCCGGTGACGCGCCGCAGGCGGAGTCCGCCGGTGTCACGAAGGTCGGCCCGTGAACGGCTTCTTCGACATTCCGAGCGACCTCGGCAACACCTATTTCGGCCTGATCGGGCTGCACCTGCGCGAGGCGCTGCTGCCGGTGCTGGCCGGGCTGCTGCTCGCACTGCCCATCGCCCAGCTCTGTGTGCGCTTCCGCTGGCTGTACCCGCCCGTGCTCGGCGTGACCACCGTGTTCTACGCCATCCCGTCACTGGCCGTCTTCGTCGTCCTCATCGACTACACCGGCCAGACCGAGTTGACCGTGATGATCCCGCTGGCCGTGTACAGCCTCGTGGTGCTCGTTCCGGCGATCGTCGACGGCGTGCGGTCGGTGCCCGGGGAGACCCTGGCCGCCTCCACGGCGATGGGCTTCGGGCCCGTACGGCGCTATCTCCAGGTGCAGTTGCCGATCGCCGTGCCCGCGATCATCGCCGGCCTCCGGGTGGCCGTGTCGGCGAGCATCTCCCTGGTCAGCGTCGGTGCCCTCATCGGCAACCAGGGCGCCCTCGGCAACCTGCTCGCCGACGCCCAGAAGTACGGCCGTCCCGAACTCGCGGTGAACTCCGTCCTCACGACCGCCGTACTGGCGATCCTGTGCGACGCGGCGCTCGTGCTGGTCCGGAACCTGTTGACGCCCTGGATGCCGCGCGGCAAGGGCAAGCGCCCGAAGGAGGCCGCCGTGCGGCAGGAGCGGTCCGATCTGAAGAAGGCGGAGTTGCCGAAGACGCCGGAGTCGCCGGAGACGCCGGAGAAGGCGGTCGCCCGGTGAACGTCCTCAGCTTCGTCAACGCCTTCTTCAGCGACAGCGCCCACTGGCACGGCTACGACGGCATCCCGCAGCGCCTGCTGGAACACGTCCAGTACACGCTGATGGCCCTCGGCCTCGCCGCCGCGATCGGCCTGCCCCTCGGACTGCTCACCGGGCACACCGGACGCGGCGGCAACGCCGTCGCCTTCGTCGCCACCGCCGCCCGCGCGCTGCCCAGCTTCGGTCTGCTGGTGCTGATCGCCGTCGTGGTCGGCATCGGCCTGCTGCCCGTCATGGTCCCGCTGGTCGTACTCGCGGTCCCACCGATCCTGGTGACCACCTACGAGGCGGTCCGCTCCGTCGACCCCTCCCCGGTGGACGCCGCCCGCGGCATGGGCATGCACGAGACGAGCATCCTCCTGCGGGTCGAACTGCCCGTCGCCCTGCCGCTGGTCCTCAGCGGACTGCGTTCGGCGGCCATCCAGGTCGTGTCGACGGCGACCATCGCCGCGTACGTGAGTCTCGGCGGGATCGGCCGGTACATCATCGACGGGCTCTACCAGCGCGATTACGAGAAGGTGGTCGGCGGTGCCACCCTGGTGGCGCTCCTGGCGCTCGTCACGCTGGCAGTGTTCTGGGCGGCGGAACGGCTGGCCGTTTCGCCGGGGGTGCGCAGGCGCTGACGCCGGAGCATGATCTCGAACACCGTGGTGAAAGAAACCGTAACCAGGCCGTTCTTGACTGACCGGCAAGTGGCTCGTTTGGATCGGTGGATGACTTCTACCGCGAAGAGCAGCAGGTCCAGGACGAGGCACACCGGCGCGGCGGCCGTCGCGCTCACCGCCGCGGCGGCGCTGCTCGCGGGCTGTTCCTCCTCCGACGACACCTCCGACAACCCCCTCGCAGGGGAGAAGGCGGAGGCCGGCACCGTCGTCGTCGGCTCGAACAACTTCGCCGAGAGCACCCTCCTCGCCGACATCTACGGCGAGGCGCTCAAGGCCAAGGGCCTCAAGGTCACTTACAAGCACAACATCGGCAGCCGTGAGACGACGTACGGTCTGATGAAGAACGGCTCGGTCACGGTGCTGCCGGAGTACAACGGCGCGCTGCTGGCCTACCTCGACCCGGAGGCGGAGCAGAAGTCGACGGAGGCGGTCAACACCGCGGCCAAGGCCCAGCTCGACAAGAAGCTGACGCTGCTGGAGTCGTCGCCGGCCGAGAACAAGGACTCGGTCAGCGTCAACGCCGAGACCGCCGAGAAGCACGGCCTCACCGCCGAGTCGACCCTCGCCGACCTCAAGGACATCGCGCCGGACCTGGTGATCGGCGGTTCGCCCGAGTTCCAGACCCGGCAGCAGGGGCTGAAGGGCCTGGAGTCCGTGTACGGGCTGAAGTTCAAGTCCTTCAAGGCGCTCGACGCGGGCGGTCCGCTGACCCAGTCGGCGCTGACGAAGAACACCGTGCAGGCGGCGGACATCTTCACCACGGACCCGACCATCATCAAGGAGAAGTTCGTCGTCCTGAAGGACCCGGAGAACCTCTTCGGATACGCGAACGTGACACCGCTGGTCCACAAGGACGGGCTCTCCCAGGAGGGCGTCGACACGCTCAACGCGGTCTCCGCCAAGCTGGACACGAAGACCCTCCTCGACCTGGACGCCCAGGTGCAGCTGGACAAGAAGGACCCGCTGGACGTGGCCAAGGAGTGGCTCAAGACGGCGGGTCTGGTCTGACCCGCCGTACGCCGGTCACGACGCCGCGGCCCCGGCCGCGGCGTCGATCAGCTGGTCGATCAGGGCGATGAGGACGTCCCGGCAGGAGGCCCGCTCCCGCGCGTCGCACAACAGCACCTGCACGTGCTCGGGCAGCGCCAGGGCCTCCCGGATCTCCTCGGCCGGATACGGATGCCGTCCGTGGAAACCGTTGACGCCGACGACGAACGGAATGCCCCGCCGCTCGAAGAAGTCGATGGCCGCGAAGCTCGACTCGGGCCTGCGCACGTCGATCAGGACCACGGCGCCGAGGGCACCGATAGCCAGGTCGTTCCACATGAACCAGAACCGCTGCTGACCGGGCGTACCGAAGAGGTACAGCACCAGTTCCCGGCCGATGCCGATCCGCCCGAAGTCCAGGGCCACGGTCGTCGCCCGCTTCTCCTCGATGCCGGCGAGGTCGTCGACGTCCAGCCCCGCCGCGGTCAGCGGTTCCTCGGTGCGCAGCGGGGCGATCTCGCTGACCGAGCCGACCATGGTGGTCTTGCCGACGCCGAAACCGCCGGCGATCAGTATCTTCACGGCTTCGGGGGCGGCAGCCGGGGGCGCGGGTGCCGTGGGCGCCTCAGTGGCGCGGTCAGAGCCGGCCAAGGCCGTCCCTCACTTTCTGCAGCAGGTCCAGGTCCGGGGTGGCTCGGGAGACCGGGCGCGGGGGCCGGGCGGTGATCCGGCCGGCCTCCAGCAGGTCGCAGAGCAGGATGACGACCACGCTCACCGGCAGGTCCAGGCGGGCCGCGACCTCGGCCACGGCGAGGGGCTCGGCGCACAGCCGCAGGATCCGCAGATGCTCGGGCTGCGGCCGCGCGGCCCGCGTGGGCTGCGGGTCGATCGCGGCCACCGTGGTGATGAGGGTGAAGTCGGCGCGGCTGGGCCGGGTCCGGCCGCCGGTCAGGGTGAACGGCCGTACGAGCCGGCCGCCCGCGTCGCCTCCGGTCACGTCACTCGCCGGGGCCGGCGGTGGCCCGCGGTGCCGCGCTCAGGTGCTCGCCTATCTTCTTCACCAGCATGTTCATCTGGTACGCCACCACGCCGACGTCGGCGTTCGGACCGGTGAGCACGACGAGGTGGGCGCCGGCGCCCGCGGAGGTGAGTATCAGGTAGCTGTTGGCCATCTCGATCAGCGCCTGGCGCACGGGGCCGCCGCGGAAGTCCATGCTGACGCCCTTGCTGAGGCTCATCAGGCCCGACGCGGTCGCCGCCAGCCGCTCGGCGTCGTCGCGCAGGAAGCCGGTGGACTTGCTGACGACCAGTCCGTCCTCGGAGAGCACCACCGCCTGGTTCACGTCGGCGACCCGCTCCACGAGTCCGGTGAGCAGCTGGTCCAGCTCGGTGTGCGTGGCGGGGGAGGGTCGGGTCATCGTGAGTCCTTCGTAGGCGGTCGGCGTTCTGCGGTCGGGGTCGAGGGGGCGGCGGAGGAGAGTACCTGCTCGTCGGGTTCGGTGTCGGTGGCGCCCGCTTCTGCGTCATCGGCCTGGGCCCGCAGGGTGCCGCTCCGGAAACCGGCGAGGGAGGAGGCGGCGCGCTCGGCGGTGAAGTCGCCGTCGTCGTCGGACGCGCCCTCCGGTCCGTCCCGGCCGGTCACGG
>NZ_RAIF01000032.1:306894-313615 GCF_003671715.1 Streptomyces sp. E2N166
GTTCCGCTCGGAAGCGGGCGACGCGGGTGACGCGGGCGACGTGGGCGACGCGGACGGGGCGGTGGTGCCGGGCCGGCTCGCGGGTGCGGGCCGCACCGGCCGTACGGGCCGCTTCACCTGAGCGGGGTCCGCCTCCGACACGGAGGACGTCTCTGTCACGGAGGACCTCTCGGGCACGCCGGACGACGGGCCTTCGGAGGCCGGAGACGCCGTGCGGTCGGGTCCGTGGGCCGCGTCGAGCGGCTCGCGCACCACGACGTCGTGCGGGATCAGCACGATCGCGGTGGTCCCGCCGTACGGAGAGGAGCGCAGCGTGACGGTGATGCCGTGCCGGTGCGCGAGGCGGGCGACGACGAACATGCCGAGCCGCAGGTCGTCGGCGAGCGCGACCACGTCGAACTGCGGGGGCACCGCAAGCTGGGCGTTGAACGAGGCGTAGTCCTCCTCCGTCAGGCCCAGCCCGCGGTCCTCGATCTCGACGGCCAGCCCCTTGGCCACCAGCGCCGCCCGCACCCCGACCGGATGAGGGGCGGGGGAGTAGGCGGTCGCGTTGTCGATGAGTTCGGCGAGCAGGTGGATCACGTCGGCCACCGCGGGCGGCGCGAGGGCCACCTCCTCGTCGGTGTGCAGCTCCACCCGCTGGTACTCGGCGACCTCGCCGACGGCACTGCGCAGGATGTCGACCAGCGCGACGGGTTCGCGCCAGGTGCGCCGGGGCTGTTCGCCGCTGATGATGACGAGGTTCTCCTCGTAGCGGCGCAACTGGCTCGCAGTGGAGTCCAGTTCGTACAGGCCCTTGAGGATCTCCGGGTCGGTGTGCTCGCGCTCCAGCGCGTCCAGCTTGCCGAGCTGCATGTTGACGAGGTTCTGGCTCTGCCGGGCGATGCCGAGGATGACCTTCTGGAAGCCGCGCCGGGTGTCGGCGAGTTCGACGGCGGTGTGCACGGCGGTGCGCTGTGCCGTGTTGAACGCCTGCGCGACCTGCCCGAGTTCGTCCCGCCCGTAGTCCAGTGGCGGGGTCGCCGACTCCACGTCCACCTTCTCGCCCCGCTCGAGCCGGGCCACCACGTCGGGCAGCCGTTCCTCGGCCAGGCTCAGAGTGGCCAGCCGCAGACCGCGCAGCCGGCGGGACAGCGAGCGGGTGATGCGCCAGGACATGGCGACGCACAGCACCAGGGCGATCAGACCGCCCGCGCTGAGCGAAGCGGCCGTGATCAGCAGCCCGCGTGCCTCGTCGGCGCTGCGGTCGAGCAACCCGTCCGTCTGCTGCCGGATCAGCGCCGCGTACTGGTCGGAGACCTTGTCCAGGGCGGTATTCCAGCGCTGCCGTGCGTCCGGCAGGTCGATCCGGTCGTCGCCGTCCGCCGCGCGGGCCGCCAGCACCTGGTCCTCGACGGCTCCCAGGGTCTGCCACTCGGGGCTCGCGAGGATCCGCTCGGTCTGCGCCTTCGCGCTGCCGCGCAGGGAGGGGACGATCTGGTCCTGGACGAGCCAGCGCCGGGTGTGGACCAACTGCGCGAACCGCGCCCACTCCTTCTCGTCCATCCGGCCCGACGGCCAGGCGAGGGTGAGCCGGGCGTCCTCCTGGGAGACCAGCTCCGCCGCGTGCTCCAGGGCGACCAGCGGTCCGGCCTGCGAGGTGAGGTCGCCGTCGTCGACCTGGGAGAGCTCCTGGAAGGCGTGGATCTGCTCGTCGATGATCGAGGTGTACTGGTCGAGCGCCTGGTCGGAGGTGATGTCGCTGGGGTCGTCCACCTGGTTGCGGTAGTACTCCAGGCTGCCCACCGAGCCGAGCACCGAGTAGAGCCGGTCCGAGACGCGGGCGGGCGCGCTCTCGATCGCGGCGGACTGGCCGACGAGCTGGGCGACGGCCGCGTCCGTCTTCTTCCGCTGGGCGTCCAGTTCCGCCCGGTCGCCGCCGGGTTCGGCCAGATGGGCGGCCGACAGACCGCGCTCCTTCTGCAGCGCGAGCGCCGCCTCGGTACCCATGGCCCCGGTGTCGCGGCTCAGTTCCGTCTGCGCGCGCAGCCGCAGGCCCTCCGAGAACATCTGGATCGTCGTCACCCCCCACACGGCGGCGAGGGTGACGCCGGGGACGAGGGCCAGGAGGATCAGGGAGAGACGTATGGAGCCGAGGCGGCGCCGGGCACCTGTCCGTGCAGACATCGTCGTCCTAGGCGATCAGTGGGGGAGGATGGCGGTTGTGCGCGGGCGCCGGCGGCCGCGGTGCCCGGTCACCGGGTGCCCCCCGCGGCGAACTTCGCGACCGCGTCGGCGTTCGTCCGGGTCACGAACGCCGGGCCGGTCAGTACGGGTGCCACTCCGCCACCGCTGACGTTGCCGTTGGTGCGGTACAGCCAGAGCGCGTCCACCGCGAGATATCCCTGCAGGTACGGCTGCTGGTCCACCGCGAACTGCACGTCCCCGCGCTTGACCGCGGCGACGAGGTCCTCGTCGAGGTCGAAGGTGGCGACATGGGCGCTGCTGCCCGCCTCGTCGACCGACTCGACCGCGGTGAGGGCGAACGCCGCGCCGTTCATGACGACCTCGTCGATGCTGGAGTCCTGCCGCAGCCGAGCGGTGACGGCCGCGCCGACCGCCTTCATGTCGGTGCCCTCGACGTAGAGCATCTCGGTCTCGCCCTCGAAGGTCTTCTTCACGCCGGCGCAGCGGGCCTCCAGGGCGACGTTGCCCCGCTCGTGGATGACGCACAGGGCGTGCCGGGCCCGGAGGTCGTTCAGCTTGTCGCCGACGGCTTGGCCGGCGACGCTCTCGTCCTGCCCGAAGTACTGCAGGAGCCCGGTGGTCCGCCAGGCGTCGATTCCGGAGTTGAGGCCGACCACGGGGATGCCGGCCGCCTCGGCCTCGGCGACCGGTCCCTTCATCGCCTGCGGTTTGGCCAGGGTCACGGCGATGCCGTCGGCCTTGTCGCGGATCGCGTCCCGTACCAGGTCGGCCTGGTCGGCGGTGTCGGCGTCGCCGGCGTACGTCAGGTCGACGCCGTCCTTGTCGGCCGCGGCCTGGGCGCCCTTGCGCACCCGGTCCCAGAAGGCGTCGCCCTCACCGCCGTGGGTGACCATGACGATCTTCATCCGGTCGGCGCCGGACCCGCCCGCGCTGTCCGCGGCCGAGCCGTCCTCCTCCCCGCCGAGGGCGGAGCAGCCGGCCGCCAGCAGACAGACGGCCGCGGCCAGTGCCGCGGCGCGGAGGCGTCCGGGGGAGGGGGTGGGTGGGGGAGATGTACTCATGGGGGTTGGGGCACCTCGCTGTGCGGCCGAGCAGGAGGAACGGGGCGAGGTGGTCCGGAGCCGTGTTTCGGTACGCCAACCGGGTGAATCTCGCCTGGCCGGAGCCAATCGTGAGTGACGGCCGGTAGTCAAGTGATCAGCGTTCAGGTGTGAGTTGTCGGTGCCGCATCGTGATGAACGGGGCGGGCGAAGCGCCGGTGAAGTGTGGTTGAAGCGCGAGTGCGCACGGATGGCCGGCGCCCGGCCCCGGGTGCGTGCCGGGGCTCGGACGCCGGTGGCCCGGCATCAGGCGGGTTCGCCCGCCCGCTGTTCCAGGGGCCGCGGGGCGGCCGTACGCGCGGCCCGGGCCTCCTTCCTGCGGCGCCGGCGGTCGCGGCGCGGCTCCTGGTCGGGCAGCCAGCCGAAGACCAGGCAGCTGCCGACGCAACCGAGGAGCAGCCCGACGAGGAACCCGCCCAGGTTGGAGGTGACCCACGTACCCAGGGAGGCCAGGACGCCGATGAGCGAGTAGAAGAGCCGCTGGGAGGGGTTCACCAGAGCCAGCAGTCCGCACAGCAGCATCACGACCGGCAGAAGGTAGCCGGCCACGCCCTGCATGCCGACGTGCAGCACCACCTCGAAGGACGCCTTCATGGTGAACAGGACCTCGGCCCCGGCCAGCGTGAGCAGCAACCCGCCCCAGAACGGCCGCCCGGAGCGCCAGCGGCGGAAGCCGGCCCGGAATCCCGCGCGGTCGCCGGGCATCAGCAGCCCGACCCGCTGAAGCGCAGCTTCAGGCCGGGAAGCTTGAAGACCCCCGCCGTCGTCGCGTAGTTGGTCTGCCGCAGGTTCTTGATCTGCACGGTGTCGGCCTGCTGGCTGAAGACGCCGATCGGTCCCCGGCCCTTCGGGCCGGCCTTGTCCAGGGTGCTGGCGTCGTTGCCGATCTCGATGTTGTTGAAGGCGGCGTCACCCGACAGGAAGGTCGAGTCGGTGGTCAGATCGGTCGCGGACACCCGGGTGTCCCCTTCGCCCGCGGTGATGAGCAGGTTGGTGCCGCCCAGGTCGACGCTCTGGCACAGCTTGGTGAGTTTCGCCTCCTTGATCACGGAGGTGACGACGAGCACCTGCCCGCCGGTGTCCCCGGCGTTCGGGCTGCCCTCGGCCATGTTGTCGAGGCCGCCGAACTGGGCGAATCCGGTCCCGTCGAGCTCCGTGGCGGTGACGGTGAAGGGCATGCCGGAGATCGCGAACTGCACGCCCAGGGCGCCGTGGGCGGTGAGTATCGCCAGGCCCGCGGTGACCGCGGCGGCCGGTACGGCCAGCACCGCGGCCCGGCGCAGCCTGACCCGGCCGCGTCTCGTGGGTGCCCCGGCGGCTTCCGGCGCGAGCGCGCCTTCGGGGCCGGTCCCGGGTTCGGGGGTGTTGCCGGCGGACGGTGTGACGTCCGAGGACGAGGCCATGTCTGCTCCCAGAGGCATAGTGAATGCGGATCGGGTTTCAGCGGCACGTTCTTGAGCGGCACGTTGTCCTGGCGCGGACAGCGGCTGGTACGCGCGCCTCCCGGCAACTCCCGGCGGATGCAGGGGCTTTCACGTTACGCACCAGTAGCCAATCGGGAAGTTACCGGTGGTTACACCACGGGGTCAAGCAAGTTGTGGGTAAAGAGTGGGGGTTGTGTGCCGCCTGCCGTCTTTCCGGCCCGGCGTTTGCGGAGACCCGCGATTATTCGCCAACTCGTATCCAGTCGCTTGACGTTGACTGAACGTCAGGTCTACAACTTCCCCAGTTTCCCCGGATCCGTGGCGCCGGATCCGTTCCCGCGGCACCGTCCGCGTTCCCGGCCCCGGGACCCGTCCTCCGGACTGGACCCGGCCCCGCCCCCAACGGGGCACGCCGCACCTGCAGGGCAGGGCCCGCACTCACCGGGCGCCGCCTGTCCGCACCCACTGGGGCCCGGCCCGTGCCCGACGTCCGACCGGGCACGGCCCGGACCTCATCGCATCGGCCCGGTCGCACCTCCGCGGCCGGCCACCCCTGCTTCACCGAACCCCACTTCCGGAAGAGGTAGCCGCATGCGTACTCGTACTCTCCTCACCCTCACCGCAGCCGTCGCCGCGCTGACCCTCCCCGCGGCGGTCCCCGCCGTCGCGGGCACCGCCGCGGCCGACACCCCCGTCCTCACCACCGGCGCCGCCGGCGGCACGCCCGTCGCGGTCGGGGACACCCTCACCGCCTCCCTGGCGAGCGGCACCAGCGCCACGTTCCACTCCAGCGCGACCGGCACCAGCGGCGTCTCGTGCACGTCCTCGCAGTTCACCGTCGACGTCACCGACAACCCCACGGCCCCCGGCACGGCCACCGAGTCGCTCACCGCCCACACCTTCGACAGCGGCAGCTGCACCAGCAACGTCATCGGCGTCCTCGGCGTCAACGGCATCACGGTCCACAACCTGCCCTACACCACCACCGTCTCCTCCGACGGCGCAGTGGCCGTCACCCCGCCGAGCGGCTCCACCGTCCGGACGACGGTCGCCCTGCGCACCCTCCTCGGCAGCATCAACTGCGTCTACGAGGCCCCCGGCCTCAACGGCACCGCGAGCAACGACACCAACTCGATCGCCTTCGCCGACCAGCACTTCACCAAGGTCTCCGGCTCGGGACTCTGCTTCGCCAACGGGTACTTCACCGCCACCTACGCCCCCGTGACCGACGGGAACGCGACGGTGTTCGTCAACTGACCCGTACGGCGGCCCGGCCCGCGCCTCGAAGGGCCGGCCGGGCCGCTGTCGGCGGGGTCGCTAAGAAGGCGGATCTGACGGTGAGTTATCGTGTACAGGGGGTTAATACAGGCGGCACGGCCTGTTGAGTTCCAGCCCAGGAGAGTTCAGCCGATGGCGAGGCAGCTACGCGCCGAACAGACCCGCGCGACGATTCTCGGGGCGGCCGCCGACCTGTTCGACCGTCACGGCTACGAGTCGACCAGCCTGAGCGAGATCGTGACCCACGCCGGAGTCACCAAGGGCGCCCTGTACTTCCACTTCGCGGCGAAGGAGGACCTCGCCCACGCCATCATGGAGCTCCAGTCCAGAACCTCGCGCCGACTGGCGAAGGAGCTGGACGGCCGGGGCTACACCTCTCTGGAGGCGCTGATGCGCCTCACGTTCGGCATGGCCAGGCTGTGCGAGGAAGGGCCGGTCCTGCGGGCCGGGCTGCGGCTCGCCACGGGGGGCGTGCCGGTGCGGCCGCCGCTGCCGCACCCCTTCACCGAGTGGCGGGAGATCGCCTCCTCCCGCCTCGTGGACGCCGTCCGCCAGTCCGATCTGCATCCGGACATCGACGTCGACTCGGTCGCCCACACCCTCGTCTGCTCCATCGTCGGCACCCGTGTCGTGGGCGGCACCCTCGAACCGGCCGCGCGACAGCCCCGCCGCCTGGCCGGGATGTGGCACCTCCTGATCCGAGGCATGGTGCCGGTGACCCGACGCGCCCGC
>NZ_RAIF01000032.1:313850-326411 GCF_003671715.1 Streptomyces sp. E2N166
GGAGATAGGCGGGGCCTGACCCGGCGTTGGCGGCCCGGCCGGGATGTGGCCGCGGCTCCCGCCGGGGCACGGCGAGGCTCCCGCCGGGATGTGCGGCAGGCCCCCGCCGGGACACGGCCGGCTCCGCCCCCGCCCCAGGCCGCGCGATACGGTGAGGCGTATGCCCGACACCCCGTCCGAGCCCGCCCCCGTCATCGTCGGCGACGAGCCCGGATCCTTCCCCCACGGCGTGCTGGCCGAGCGGCACCCCGCCATCATCCGGCAGGTTCGGGAGGCGTTCCCCTACGGCCCCGAACGGCAACGGGCGCTCGACGCGCTGCTCACGAGCTGCCAGGACGGCGTCATCGAGCCACTGCCCGCCGGTGCCGACGCCCTCGACCGGAACCGCTGGGCGGACTGGGGAATGGACGCGTACGCCGGCCGCTCCTGGTTCGACGTGCCCTGGCTGTGGGCCGAGAGCCACTTCTACCGCAGGCTCCTCGACGCCGTCGGCTACTTCGGCCCGGGAACCTGGCAGGGCATCGACCCCTTCCGTCCCGCGAAGCTCGCCGAACTCGACGCGCCGGAGACGGACGAGGAACTCGCCGCGCTCGACGGTCTCGCCGGCCTGCCCGCCGACGACCGCACGCGGGCCCTGCTGCACGGCTCGCTCTGGGGCAACCGCGCGGACCTCGGCTTCCGCCTCTCCGACAGCGGTACCGACACCGAGGACCGGGTACCGGCCCTGGTCGCGGACGACAGCGACACGCTCTGGTCGCTGCTCCCGCCCGCCGGACGGGGCACGCCCGGTCCGAGGACCTTGTGCCTGGTCGCCGACAACGCCGGCCGTGAACTCGTCCCCGACCTGCTCCTCGTCTCGCACCTCCTCGACGAGGGCCGCGTCGACCGGGCGGTCCTGCACCTCAAGACGTATCCGTACTACGTCTCCGACGCCACGCCCGCCGACCTCCTCGACGCGCTGCGGCGGCTCATGGGGGCGGGTGGCGCGGCGGCCGTCCACGGTGAGCGGCTGTGGGCCGCGCTGACCGACGGCCGCGTCACCGTCCGCGCCCACCCCTTCTCCTGCGCCCCGCTGCCGTACGCGGACATGCCCGACGACCTGCGCGGGGAGTTCGCGGCGGCCACGGTCACCGTCCTCAAGGGCGACCTGAACTACCGCCGCCTGGTGGGTGACCGCTGGTGGCCCCCGACCACGTCCTTCGCGGACGCCACCGCCTACTTCCCGGGCCCCGTCGCCGCACTGCGCACCCTGAAGTCCGACGTCGTCACCGGTCTGTCCGCGGACACGGAGGCGGCGCTGGTGGCGAGCGGGGAACAGCGCTGGCGGACGAGCGGGACGCACGCGCTGATCCAGGTCCGGCGCTGAGCGTCCGCGTCAGGAGGCGGCGAAACCCCGCCCGCGTCCCCGAGAGGACGAACCGGCGAAAGTTCCCGCGTTCCGCCCCGATTCACGCGATGGTGTGATCATGTCCCAACCCGAGGATGCCCCCGGAGGGCCATGGGTAGTGCCCGGCCATGACGCAACAGCCCTTCGAACTCCCACACTTCTACATGCCGCATCCCGCGCGGCTGAATCCGCATCTCGACGAGGCCCGCGGCCACTCGACGACGTGGGCGCGCGAGATGGGCATGCTGGAGGGCTCCGGGGTCTGGGACCAGGCCGACCTCGACGCACACGACTACGGCCTGCTCTGCGCCTACACCCACCCCGACTGCGACGGGCCGGCGCTCTCCCTCATCACCGACTGGTACGTGTGGGTCTTCTTCTTCGACGACCACTTCCTGGAGAAGTTCAAACGCAGCCAGGACCGCGTCGGCGGCAAGGCCCACCTGGACCGGCTCCCCCTGTTCATGCCGCTCGACCTCACCACGGACATGCCCGAGCCGGAGAACCCGGTCGAGGCCGGCCTCGCCGACCTCTGGAAGCGCACGGTGCCGGCGATGTCGGCCGACTGGCGCCGGCGCTTCGCCGTCGCCACCGAGCACCTGCTCAACGAGTCCCTCTGGGAGCTGTCCAACATCAACGAGGGGCGGATCGCCAACCCCGTCGAGTACATCGAGATGCGCCGCAAGGTGGGCGGTGCCCCCTGGTCGGCGGGGCTGGTGGAGTACGCGACCGCCGAGGTGCCCGCCGCCATCGCCGGCTCCCGGCCGCTCAGGGTGCTGATGGAGACGTTCTCCGACGCCGTGCACCTGCGCAACGACCTCTTCTCCTACCAGCGGGAGGTCGAGGACGAGGGCGAGCTGAGCAACGGGGTGCTGGTTCTGGAGACCTTCTTCGGCTGCACCACCCAGGAGGCCGCCGAACTGGTCAACGACGTCCTCACCTCCCGGCTGCACCAGTTCGAGCACACCGCGTTCACCGAGGTGCCCGCGGTGGCCCTGGAGAACGGCCTGACCCCGGCCGAGGCCACCGCCGTCGGGCTGTACGCCAAGGGCCTCCAGGACTGGCAGTCCGGCGGCCACGAATGGCACATGCGCTCCAGCCGGTACATGAACAAGGGCGCCCGCCCCACCGCCGGCTGGCAGGCGCTGACCGGCCCCGGCACCTCCGCCGCGGACGTCCGCGCGCTGCTCGCCGCGGCCGGCGCCGAGCGGGCACGCCCGTACACGTACGTGCCGTTCCAGAAGGTCGGGCCCTCGATCATCCCCGACATCCACATGCCGTTCCCGCTGGAGCTGAGCCCGGCCCTCGACGGGGCGCGACGGCACCTGTCCGAGTGGTCGCAGGCGATCGGGTTCCTCAGCGAGGGCGTCTGGGACGAGGACAAGCTCGCGAGCTGCGACCTTCCCCTGTGCGCCGCGGGCCTCGACCCGGACGCCACCCAGGAGCAGCTGAACCTCGCCTCCGACTGGCTGGCCTTCGGGACCTACGGCGACGACTACTACCCGCTCGTCTACGGTCACCGGCGCGACCTGGCCGCCGCCCGGCTGACCACGGCCCGGCTGTCGGCCTGCATGCCGCTGGACGCCGAGCCGGTCCCGCCGCCCGCCAACGCCATGGAGCGCTCCCTGATCGACCTGTGGGCACGCACGACGGCCGGCATGACACCCGAGGAGCGACGCCCGCTGAAGGCGGCCGTCGACAAGATGACCGAGGCCTGGGTGTGGGAGCTGGCCAACCAGACCCAGAACCGGGTCCCCGACCCGGTGGACTACCTGGAGATGCGGCGCGCCACCTTCGGCTCCGACCTCACCCTGGGCCTGTGCCGCGCCGGACACGGCCCGGCCGTACCGCCCGAGGTCTACCGCAGCGGTCCGGTCCGCTCCCTGGAGAACGCGGCGATCGACTACGCGTGCCTCCTCAACGACGTCTTCTCCTACCAGAAGGAGATCGAGTACGAGGGCGAGATCCACAACGCGATCCTCGTGGTGCAGAACTTCTTCGGCGTCGACTACCCGGCCGCCCTGGGCGTCGTCCAGGACC
Source organism: Streptomyces sp. E2N166 (assembly GCF_003671715.1). Lineage (GTDB taxonomy): Bacteria > Actinomycetota > Actinomycetes > Streptomycetales > Streptomycetaceae > Streptomyces > Streptomyces thinghirensis. Next base: position 317,278 of record NZ_RAIF01000032.1, read on the forward strand.
TCATGAACCAGCGCATGCGCCAGTTCGAGCACGTCGTCGCGCATGAACTGCCCATCGTCTACGACGACTTCCAGCTGTCGGACGAGGCGCGGGCCGTCATGCGGGGCTATGTGACCGACCTGCAGAACTGGATGGCGGGCATCCTCAACTGGCACCGGGAGGTGCCGCGGTACAAGGCCGAGTACCTGGCCGGGCGCACTCACGGCTTCCTCCCGGACCGGATCCCGGCCGTGCCCGTCCCGAGGTGCTCCGCGCTGCCCGTGCTCGGCTGACCGTCGGCCAGTCTCACTCGTTCGTGGCTCGTCACGCGCCGGTGCGCCGGGTAGAGCACCTGCCGGAGGCGATCCATGGAACAGACAGCGTTGCGACCCAAGCCGATGCCCGGTCGGGAACCCGGGACCGGCACCGCGCCCGACGGCGTCCGGCGCCCGCACGCGGGGCGCAGGCGCCGCCGGCGGCTCACCACCCTGCTGCTCGGTGTGTTCGCCGCGACGGTCCTGCTCCTGGCGGGCGTGGGACTCGGCACGATGGGCGCCACGGTGATCGGCATGAGCAGCCTCGCCGAACTGCAACGACAGGCGGGCGCCCCGGGTCCGGAAGCGGGGAGGCCGACGGACAGCCGGGCCGCCTCGGCGCGACCGTCGGCCGGTCCGCTCCCGCCCTCGGCACCTGCCGCCGCGACCCTCGGCGTGGAGGCCGTGGACGACGAGAAGCCGGGGGCCCTGGTCGTGGGCGTCCACGTACCCGGCCCCGGGTACGCGGCGGGCCTGGTCCGGGGCGACGTGCTCCTTGCGTTCGGCACGACCCGGGTCGACTCGGCCGCCGACCTCGCCGACGCCGTGTCCCGCGCCCGGCCGGGCAAGGAGGTCAAGATGACCGTGCGCCACGAGAGCGGCGGCTACCAGCAGCTGACGGCCGTACCGGGCGTGGTCACCTGACCCGTGTCACCTGATCCGCCTCACCTGGCCGTCACTCGCCCCGCCGTCACCCGCCCCGCCGTCACCCGCCCCGCCGTCACGCGACCGTTCGGAAGTGGCTCGTGAGCCGTCCGGTGTCGTCCAGCACGTGGTAGGCCAGCCCGACCGGGGCGTCCCGGTCGGCGACCTGCTCTCCCTCCCAGGGGAGCCGCAGGGTCCACGTCACCCCGGGGCCGACCGCCAGGGGCCGCCCGGCGAACACCGTGGAGGCGGGCGTGTGCGCGTGTCCCGTGATCAGCCCGGCGATCTCGGGCCGGCGGTCCAGCAGTGCGGCGAGGCGCTCGGGGCGGCCCAACCGGTAGGAGTCGGGCAGCGGGTGGTGCAGGGCCGTCGGCGGGTGGTGGAAGGCGAGCAGGACCGGACGGTCGCCGCCGAGTCCGTCGAGGGTCGCCTCGATCCAGCCGTACGTCTCCTCGTCCAGTTCCCCTTCGTCGCTCCCCGGGATGCTGGAGTCGCACATCAGCACCGCACCGCCGTCGAAGACCCGCACCTCGTTGACCGGCCCGTCCGCGGCGGGCCGCCCCAGCAGGGCCTTTCGGTAGGGCGCGCGGCTGTCGTGGTTGCCGGGGCAGGTGAGCACGGGGAACGGCGCGGTGCCGTCGCGCAGCCCCAGGACGCGGGCGGCCTCCTCGTACTCCGCCTCCGTCCCGTGGTCCGCGATGTCCCCGGTCACCAGCAGGGCGTCCACCCGCCCCGGCAACTCCCAGAGCCGGTCGCGCACCCGTTCGGCGCGGCCGGTCGCCCGAGCGCTCCCGTCCAGGTGCAGATCGCTGATGTGCGCGAGTACGAGCACGGCGCAGTCCCCCTCCGGGTGCCGCGGGGCACACCTCGTGTCCGGCGTTCGTATCCGACGTCGGTGTCCAACGTCTGTGGCGGACGCCTGTGTCTAACGTTTGGACTGCATCCAACCATTAGTGACAGTGGTTGATCAATGCCAATCGGCTCGCGTCGCTCCCGCGCCGGGGGCAGGATGCTGCCCGTAGTCCCTTCACCCTTGTCGCCCTGGGAGGCCCGGATGACCGGCAGCGCGCCCGCTGCTCCCTTCACCGCCGACGACTACCGGGCCCGGATGGAGCGTGCCGCGCGGGCGGCCGCCGACGCCGGACTGGCCGGGCTGCTGGTGGCGCCGGGGCCCGACCTCGTATGGCTCACGGGCTACGCGCCCACCGCGGACACCGAACGGCTCACCCTGCTGGTCCTCGCCGCCGACCGCGACCCCGTGCTCGTCGTCCCGACGCTGGAGGCCCCCGACGCCCAGAAGGCCGCCGGCGCGCCCGCCCTGACCCTGCGCGACTGGACCGACGGCAAGGATCCCTACGCCGCCACCGCCGCGCTCCTCGACGGCTCCGGACGGTTCGGCATCAGCGACAACGCCTGGGCGATGCACCTGCTGGCCCTCCAGCGGGCGCTGCCCGGCACCTCGTACGCCTCGCTCACCGACGCGCTGCCCATGCTGCGCGCCGTCAAGGACGCGGCGGAGCTGGAACTGCTGGCGGCGGCGGGAGCGGCCGCGGACGCCGCGTTCGAGGAGATCCGGAAGGTGCGCTTCGGCGGACGCCGCGAGTCCGACGTCGCCGCCGACCTCGCCCATCTGCTGCGGAGGTTCGGACACTCCCAGGTCGACTTCACCATCGTCGCCTCCGGCCCGAACGGTGCCAACCCGCACCACGAGGTCGGCGACCGCGTCATCGAGGACGGCGACATGATCGTCCTCGACTTCGGCGGCCTGAAGGACGGGTACGGCTCCGACACCTCGCGCACCGTCCACGTCGGCGCGCCCACCGACGAGGAGCGCCGGGTGCACGACCTCGTCCGGGAGGCGCAGGAGGCGGGCTTCAGAGCGGTGCGGCCCGGCGTCGCCTGCCAGGAGATCGACCGGGCCGCCCGCGCGGTCATCGACGGCGCCGGGTACGGCGAGTACTTCATCCACCGCACCGGGCACGGCATCGGCGTCACCACGCACGAGCCGCCGTACATGATCGAGGGCGAGGAGCGGCACCTCGTGCCCGGCATGTGCTTCTCCGTGGAGCCCGGCGTCTATCTGCCCGGCCGTTTCGGGGTACGCATCGAGGACATCGTGACGGTCACCGAGGACGGCGGCCGGCGCCTCAACGACACCACCCGGGAGATGGTCATAGTGGAGTGACCGGCACAGACGGACCACACGCCCCGGCAGACCCGGAAGACGACGGCGCGACCATGACCCAGGCACCGACACCCACCGCGGACACCGTCCGCCGACTGGTCCGCTCCCTGCTGGGCGAGAACGCGGAACCCGACGTGCGGCCCGTCGCCGAGGGGGCCGGACCCGCCACCTGGTGGGTCGGCACCCGGCATGTCCTGCGCCTGGCCCCGGACCGCGAGACCGCGGTACGGCAGCGGCGCGAACTGCGCCTGCGCGAGCTGGTCCGCCCCTACGTCCCCGTAGCGGTGCCGACGAGTGTCGCGCACGGCGAGTGGGCGCCGGGCCTGACTTACACGCTGGACGCCAAGGTGCCCGGCGGGTCGGGTGAGGACCGCGACGTGTCGGCCCTGGGCGAGGCGGACCTCGCCGCGCTGCTCACCGGAGTGCGCGAGGTGCCGGTCCGCCAGGCCGAGACCCTCGGTGTGCCCCGGGCCGCCCCGCGTTCCCTGGAGGCGCTGCGGGAGGCCGCCGAGCGCGCCGCCCGGCGCCTCGCCGAGACCGACGAGTTCGACCCCGCGCGGCCGGAGCGGCTCACCCGGTCGGCGACGGTCCAGTTGGGCGCCCAGCCCGGCGCGGCGGTCCTGGTCCACCACGGACTGGCCGGGGAGCACCTCGTGGTCGGCGCCGACGGCCGGGTGCGCGGTGTCCTCGGCTGGACCGACGCGGTCCTCGGCGACCCGGCCGAGGACATCGCCGGGCTCGCGCTCTCCGTGGGCTCGCCCGCCGCCGTCCGCGCCGCCACCCTCGCCGGCTACGGCGCCCGGCCGTGCCTGCGCGGCCTGTGGCTGGCCCGTTGCGACACCCTCGTCCACCTCGCCGCGGCACTCTCCGGCCGGGCCTCCGCGCCCGCGGCCGGGTCACTGCCCCTGCTCAGGACCCGGCTGCGGCGCGCCTGGGAGCCGATCATGCTGGAACGGGTGACGGAACTGCGCGGGGACGGCACGGACGACGAGCCGTCCTGAGCGCCCGTCACTCCTGTACGAGTACGACGCTCGACTCGCCCGGTACCCGCAGCACCCCGTCCGCCCCCGGCGCCTGCACCGGCTCCCACGCGGCGAGCACGCGCGCGGGGCGGGTGCCCAACGGGATCGCCGCCGGCCCGGCGCCCAGGTTGACGGCCACCCGGATGTCGCCGCGCCGGAACGCCAGCCAGCGCGCCTCGGCGTCGTACGCCACCCGGGTGTCGGCGAGGTCCGGGTCGGTCAGGTCCGGTTGCCCGCTCCGCAGCGCGATCAGCCGGCGGTACCAGTCCAGTACGCGCGCGTGCGGCTCGCGTTCCGGCTCGGACCAGTCGAGGCAGGACCGTTCGCGCGTCGCCGGGTCCTGCGGGTCGGGCACGTCCTCCTCCTTCCAGCCGTGCGCGGCGAACTCACGCCGCCTGCCGTTTCGTACGGCGGTCGCGAGTTCCGGGTCGGTGTGGTCGGTGAAGAACTGCCACGGGGTGCCCGCCGCCCACTCCTCGCCCATGAACAGCATCGGTGTGAACGGCGCGGTCAGCGTCAGCGTCGCGGCGCAGGCCGCCAGGCCGGGGGAGACCAGCGCGGCCAGTCGGTCCCCCTGGGCGCGGTTGCCGACCTGGTCGTGGGTCTGGCTGTAGCCGGTCAGCCGGTGGGCGGCCACCCGGCCGCGGTCCAGCGCGCGTCCGTGGCCGCGGCCCCGGAAGCTGGAGTAGGTGCCGTCGTGGAAGTAGCCCCGGGTCAGCGTCTTGGCGAGCGCCGCCAGCGGAGCCCGCGCGAAGTCGGCGTAGTAGCCCTGCGACTCCCCGGTCAGCGCGGCGTGCAGGGCGTGATGGAAGTCGTCGTTCCACTGCGCGTGCACGCCCAGGCCGCCCTCCGCGCGCGGGGTGATGATCCGCGGGTCGTTGAGGTCGGACTCGGCGATCAGGAACAGCGGACGCTCCAGGTCGGCGGCGAGGCCGTCCACCGCCGTCGACAGCTCCTCAAGGAAGTGGCACGCGCGCGTGTCCACCAGGGCGTGCACCGCGTCCAGGCGCAGTCCGTCGATCCGGTAGTCCCGCAGCCACGCCAGCGCGCTGTCCACCAGATAGGCCCGCACCTCGTCCGAGCCGGGTGCGTCCAGGTTGACGGCGGCGCCCCAGGGCGTGTGGTGGGTGTCGGTGAAGTACGGGCCGAAGGCGGGCAGGTAGTTGCCGGACGGGCCCAGGTGGTTGTGCACCACGTCGAGGACCACCCCCAGGCCCAGTTCGTGGGCCCGGTCGACGAACCGTTTCAGCGCGTCGGGCCCGCCGTACGGCTCGTGCACCGCCCACAACGAGACACCCTCGTACCCCCAGCCGTGCCGGCCCGGGAACGGGCACAACGGCATCAACTCGACGTGGGTGACGCCCAGTCCGACCAGGTGGCCGAGCCGCTCGGCTGCGGCGTCGAGGGTGCCCTCGGACGTGTAGGTGCCCACGTGCAGCTCGTACAGCACACCGCCGGGCAGCGGCCGCCCGCCCCACTCGGCACGCCACGAATACCGTCCGTGGTCGACGACCGCGCTGAGCCCGTCCGGCCCGTCCGGCTGCCTGCGCGAACGCGGGTCCGGCAGCACCGGCCCGTCGTCCACCGCGAAGCCGTACCGCGATCCGTCGCGCGCCTCCGCCTGACCGCACCACCACGCCGGCCGCTCCGGATCGCGCTCCAGCGCGCGCGTGACGCCGTCGCACTGCAACGTCACTCGGCCGGCCTGCGGTGCCCACACCTCGAACTGCACGGACGGTTCCCCTTCGTCTGCTCACCGTGATGTAGCCCGTCCATGGTCCTGCAAAAGTGATCTCCGCGCTGCTGAAAGTCCCCGATTGCGGCGCATGTCGTGCCGCGCTCCGCGTGCGACGGCGTGCACGGCGCGCGCGTGGCGGCCGTTTCCCCGTCTTCTGGACACTCCGGCCCGGCTGACCGACAATCACCAGCGTGACGTCGTCCTTCGAGTTCAACACGTACCCCGCGCGGTTGTCCGACGCGGAGCGCGACAAGGCGCTGAAGGTGCTCCGGGACGGCGTCGCCATGGGGCGGCTGTCGCACGACACGTTCATCCGCAGGATGGAGCTGGCGCTCGCCGCCCGCCGCCCGGATGATCTCGCCCTGCTCACCGCCGACCTGCCCACCGAGGGCCGGGTGTCGCGGCTGGTGTTCGGCACCGTCGAGGCGGTGTCCGGGTTCGGCGTACGGCTGCGCAGGGCCTGGCAGGCCGAGCGGCTGCCCAAGCTGCTGCTGCCGCACCCCGGAGCCGGACATCCGCTGCGCATAGGGCGCGACCCGGCGAGCGGGCTGCGCCTGACCCACGAGACGGTCTCCCGCGTGCACGCCGAACTGAGCCGCCAGGGCGGTATGTGGGTGCTGCGCGACCTGGGCTCCACCAACGGCACCACGGTCAACGGACGGCGGGTCATCGGCGCGGCCGTCGTCCGCGAGGGCGACCAGATCGGCTTCGGCCAGATGGCCTTCCGCCTCGCGGTGAACTGAGCCGGAGGAGGGGGAGGAGGGGGACGGAGCACAGCTCTGGCCTGGGCTTCACTCGGGGTTGTGCATTTCCGTGCGGTCTTCGGCGCGGTGTTCGGTTCGGTGTTCGGGGTGCTGCCCCGTGAGACAAACCCCTTTGCTTTTCATGGTGTTGACGTACCCGTCAAGTCGTGACTGACTGTGCGTACACCGAGCACGCCAGGTGAACCGTCAGTCCGCATCGTGGAGGTGTGCCCTGCCGCCCCTCCTGCGTTATCCGACCGTGGACGAGCTGGGCGTCCGGGCCGCCGCTCTCGTCGCCCGTCATCCCGGGCACGCCCGGCTGCGCCGCGTCGGCACGTCCCGCGCGGGCACCCCGCTGTGGCTGCTCTCCGTCGGCCACGGCAGCCGCCAGGCCCTCGTCGTCGCCGGGCCGCACGCCAACGAACCCGTGGGCGGCGCCACCGTCCTGCGGCTGGCCGAGCGCGCCCTGGCCGACCCCCGGCTCACCGAGGGCGCCGACGCCACCTGGAATCTGCTGCTGTGCGTCGACCCCGACGGCCTGCGCCGCAACGAGGGCTGGCTGTCCGGCCCGTACACTCTCGGCCGCTACGCCCGGAACTTCTTCCGGCCCGGCTTCCTGGAGCAGCCCGAGTGGCTGCCCCACGGCCCGGACCACGCCGCGCTCCCGGAGACCCGTACCCTGCTCGCACTCCAGGACGAACTGCGCCCCTTCCTGCAGTGCTCCCTGCACGGCGTCGACGTCGGCGGCGGCTTCGTCGAGCTGACCCACGACCTGCCGGGCATCGCCCAGCGCATCGCCCACACCGCGGCCCGGCTCGGCATCCCCCGCGAGCTCGGCGCCTACGACACCCTGTACTGGCCCGACCTCGGTCCCGCCGTCTACCGCATCCCGCCGCCCCGCCGCGGCGACCTCACGGCGGCCATCACCGAGGCCGCCGTCGAGTCGACGTGGTGTCATCCACAGCGGTACGGCACCGTCACCGCGGTCGTCGAGGCCCCCATGTGGGGTGTCGCCGCCGTGGCGGACGGCTCGTCCCCGGCGGACCGGGACGGGGAGCTGCGTTCCGTGAGCCGCACCCTGCGTCACGACACCCGGCGTCTGCACCGCGTCCTGGCCCGGGTCCGGCCGCACCTCGCCACCGTGCCGGAGGCGGCGCACCTCCTCGCGCCGGTCGACGACTACCTGCTGGTCTGCCCCAGGCTCGCCGACGCGTGGGACCCCGACGCCGACGACGGATCGGGGCGCTCCCTGCCGCCGATGAGCACCGCCCACCTGGTCGCCCTGCGCCTCGCCGGACGGCGCCTTGCCCTGCGGACCGCGGGGCTGCTGCACCAGCTGGTCACCCGTACCGGAGGCGATCCGGCGGGCGTCCTGCCCGAGCTGGACCGGCTGGTCGACGAAGGCTGCGCCGACTACCGCGAGGGTTGCGCCGCCCGCTGGATCCCGGTCGCACGCCAGGTCGAGTACCAGACGCGGGTCGTACTCGCCGCGTTCGAACTGGCCGGGCGGCGCCCCACCGCGGGCTCCCGTTCGGGTGAGCCGGGCTGGGGTTCCGAGCCCGCGGTGCCGATGCACCGGGAATGACCCACACCATCACGGCCCGAACGGCCCGGGCCGGCCTCCTGACGGCCGCGGCCGCCCTCCTCCTCACCTGCGCGACTCCGGCGCAGGCCACCGCGGAGCGGAAACCGGCCAACGACTGGCTCCTGCTCACGCTCACCCAAGGCGATGCCCAGCCAGGTGTCCGGCCCGGAGCCCCGTCAGGGGTCCCGTCCGGCGCCACACGGGGCGCCCTCCTGCTGTGCGACCCGCCCCGGGGCCACGCCCGCGCGGCCCGCGCCTGCGCGGAACTCGACGCGACGGACGGCCGCATCGCCGACATCCCGCTGCGGGACACCCACTGCCCGATGATCTACGCCCCGGTGACCGCCCACGCGCGCGGGCAGTGGCGGGGACAGCCGGTGGAGTACACGCAGACCTTCCCCAACCCGTGCGTGATGGCGGCACGGACGGGGTCGGTGTTCGCTTGGGACACGCAGGGGTGAGCGGGCAGGGCCGGAGGCGGGTGAGGCGTCGGTACGCCTCACCCGCCTCCGGCCGCGTCACTGCTGGTGCAGTCCGCGGTCCGACAGGGTCAGGAACGCCTCGCCCACCGCCTCCGACAGGGTGGGGTGGGCGTGGATGTGGCGGGCCACGTCGGCGGGCTCGGCGTCCCAGCCGACGATCAGCTGGCTCTCGGCGATCATCTCCGACACGTGCGGTCCCACCAGGTGCACGCCGAGCACCCGGCCGCCCCCTTCCTCGGCGACGACCTTCACCATCCCGCCCCGCCCGTGCACCATCCCCTTGGCGACGGCCGTCAACGGCATGACATTGACGGACACCTCGTACCCACGCGCGCGTGCCTCCGCCTCGCTCAGGCCCACGGCGGCGGTCCGCGGCGCCGCTCAGTCCCCGTCCCCCTCCTCCGCCCCCACCCGCTCCAGCAGCGCCACCGGCACCCCCGC
>NZ_RAIF01000032.1:326582-329164 GCF_003671715.1 Streptomyces sp. E2N166
GCCGCGTGACCCTCGGCGGGCAGCGGCTCGTACGTCGCCGCGTCGCCGAACGCGTCGGGGCGCCGCGCGCGCAGCGCGAGCGCCGCCCGGGTCACCGCGCCCTTCTCACCGCCCTCACCGCCCTCGCCGGCCTCACCGCCCTCTCCGAACCGCACGGGACGGCGGTTGTCCGGGTCCACCAGGGAGAGGTACTCGTGCTCTGTGCCCTGGTAGAGGTCCGGCACCCCCGGCATCGTCAGGTGCGTCAGGGCCGTGCCGAGGACGTTGGCCCGGATGTGCGGTTCCAGGGCGTCGCGGAAGGCGAGCACCCGCTCGCCCGGCGCGCCGCACGGCCCCGCCGCCACGAACCCGGCCACCGCCTCCTCGTACGGCGGCTCCTGCTCCGTCCAGCTGGTGTACATCCCCGCCTCGCGCACGTGCTTCAGCAGCGCCTCCCGCACGCGCTCGCCCTCCGCCGGCCCCAGCCCGAACACCGTCTGCCAGGCCGCCCACGCCAGCTGCGCGTCCGGCACGCCCTCCCCGGTGCGGGTGACCTCCGTGAGGACGTCCGCCCACCGCTCGGGACACTCCGTGAGCACGGCCAGCGCGGCGCGCACGTCGGCGCTGCGCTTGGTGTCGTGCGTCGAGACCACCGTGCCGGTCGCGGGCCAGTCGCGCTGCACGCGCGCGCAGTAAGCGTGGAACTCCTCCGGCGACAGGGCCGGACTCCCCGGGTTCCCGCCCACCTCGGTCGCCGAAAGCAGCGGCACGTAGCGGTAGAACGCCGTGTCCTCCACCGACTTGGCGCGCAGCGCCGACGCCGTCTGCGCGAACCGCGTACGGAACTCCACGTGCTCCGGCCCGTCCCCGAACCGCCCCAGCACCAGGCCCCGCACGACGTCCACCGCACCGGCCTCCTCCGGCACCGCGAACGCGAGCCGCGCCTCGGCCGCCGCCTCCTCCGTGACGACCGACGCCGCGTCCACCGACGCGTACGGCCGGTACACCTCCAGCCGCACCAGCAGCTCCCGCAGCGCCGTGCGCAACGCCCACGGCGCCCGGTCGCGCAGCGCGGCGTCCGGGGAGGCGACGCACAGGCGGTGGGCCACCCGGGTCAGCCGGTCCATCTCGGTGGCCAGCTCGTGCGTGAGCACCTTGTACGCCGCCCGCCGCACCGTCGCCGCCCAGTCGCCGCCCCGGTCCGTCTGCGGGGCGGCGAACCTGCGGTACTGGCCGAGGAGTTCCCCGTACCCGGCCGGGTCGGTGAAGAGCCCGTCGATGTGCCGCAGGGCGTCGTAGCCGGTCGTGCCCGCGACGGGCCAGGCGGCGGGCAGCCGCTCGCCGTCCGCGAGGATCTTCTCCACGACCGTCCACCGGCCGCCGCTCGCCTCGTGCAGCCGCCCGAGGTAGGTGTCGGGGTCGGCGAGGCCGTCGGGGTGGTCGACGCGCAGACCGTCGACCACACCCTCGTGCAGCAGCCGCAGAATCGTGGCGTGCGTCGCCTCGAACACCTCCGGGTCCTCCACGCGTACGCCGATGAGCTCGGAGATGCTGAAGAAGCGCCGGTAGTTCAGGTCGGTGCGGGCGAGCCGCCACCACACGGGGCGGTACCACTGCGCGTCCAGCAGCTGCGGCAGCGGCAGGTCACCGGTGCCGTCCCGCAGAGGGAACGCGTGGTCGTGGTAGCGCAGTACGTCGCCGTCGACCCGGAACTCGTCCAGCACCTCGCCGACCGGGGCGCCGAGCACCGGCATCAGCACCTGGCCGCCCTGGGCCTCCCAGTCGATGTCGAACCACCGCGTGTACGGCGACTTCGGTCCCTCCCGCAGCACCTCCCACAGGGCGCGGTTGTGCCGGGGCGACATCGCCATGTGGTTCGGCACGATGTCCACCACCAGGCCGAGACCGTGCTCCCGCGCGGTGCGCGCCAGCGCCCGCAGTCCCTCCTCGCCGCCCAGTTCCCCGCGCACGCGCCCGTGGTCCACGACGTCGTAGCCGTGCGGCGAGCCCGGCACGGCCTCCAGCACCGGGGACAGGTGCAGGTGCGTGACGCCGAGCGAGGCCAGGTACGGCACGGCCGCCGCCGCGGCCGAGAAGGGGAACTCGGGCTGCAACTGCAGCCGATACGTGGCCAGGGGGGCCAGGGGGGCTGTGGAGGCCGTGGGGATCGTTGGCACCGCCGGGTCGGGTCGCTCAGGTGTCATGGAAACCTACGTACCCGTCTCGCCGCCTTTCGTGTCATCGGCCCCTCCACGGGCGTACGCGCGCGTGGCTGGCTTCGAGCGATGGGAAGCAGTGGAGGCACCGGACGGCGAGGCGCGCTGGAGACGTACCGAGAGGTGATCGGCCTGACCGGGCCGCTGCTGCCGGTGGTGTCCTTCCTGGGACGGCTGCCGACGGCCACGATCCAGTTGGGCAGCGTCCTGCTGGTCGCCCGCACCAGCGGCTCGCTGGCCGTCGCGGGGCTGACCGGCGGAGCGCTCGCCGTCGGCCAGGTCGCCTGCGGCCCGCTGGTCGGCCGGCTCGCGGACCGGCATGGCCAGCGCACCGTCGTCCTGGTCTTCGGACTGGCCAACGCCGTCGCGATCGCCGCCCTGGTGGCC
>NZ_RAIF01000032.1:329174-352315 GCF_003671715.1 Streptomyces sp. E2N166
CCCCTGATCGGCCCGCTGGCCCGCGCCCGCCTGGTGGCGCTCGCCCGCCGGGCCGGTGCCCCCGAGCCCACCGTGGGCGCCGCGCTGTCCTTCGAGAGCACCCTCGACGAGGTCTCCTTCGTCCTCGGCCCGGCCCTGGTCGGCCTGGCGGCGGTCCTCGCCCACCCGGCGTACGCCCTGGCCGGCGCCGCCGTACTCGTCGCCGTGTGCGGCACCGCCTTCGCCCTGCATCCGACGGCCCGCGCGTCGGCACCCTCGGCCGGCGGGGCGACGGGCACGTCGGGCGGCGGCTTCCGCGCCCGCCCCCGTATGCCCCGCGCGGTGCACGCCCTGCGGGCCTCGCTCGCCCGCCAGGGCGCGATGTTCGGAGCCTGCCAGGCGGGGAGCACCGCGCTCACCGAGCGGACGGTGCCGCGGGCCGGCTCGCCGAGGCGATGGCCTTCGCGACCAGCGCGATCGTCGGCGGCCAGGCCCTCGCGGTCGCCGTCACCGGCCGCCTCGCCGAGTCCCACAGTCCGGTCGCGGCGTTCGCGGCGACGAGTGTGACCGCCGCGCTCGCCTACGTGATCGCCCTGGCGGCACGCCGGCGCCGGGCAGCGGAGCGGTCCTTCACGCGCGCGTGGAGGACCGCTCCGGCAACACGGTGCCCTTCCAAGGGCCTGCCCGGCGGATGAGGCCGCAGGACACCCCCTAGACCGGCCGTTGCAGCACCGTCATGCTCCGGTCCACGAGGGTCAGCCGGTCCCCGGCCTGCACCTTCGGGCCGGTGTCCGAGGGGACCCCCTCGGTGCGGGCGGTGTCGACGATCACCTCCCACTGGCGGCCGTGGTCGACCGGCACCACGAAGTCCAGCGTTTTGGGCGAGGCGTTGAACATCAGCAGGAACGAGTCGTCGGAGATGCGTTCCCCGCGCGCGCCGGGCTCGGAGATCGCGTTGCCGTTCAGGAACACCGTGAGGGCCGACGCCCGCGCCGAGTTCCAGTCCCGCTGGGTCATCTCCGCACCCTCGGGGGTGAACCAGGCGATGTCCGACAGCTCGTCGTGGGTGCCCTCCACGGGACGCCCGTGGAAGAAGCGCCGCCTGCGGAAGACCGGGTGGTCCTTGCGCAGCCACACCATCGCGCGGGTGAACTCCAGCAGCCCGGCAGCGGTGACGTCACCGTCACCGTCGCCGTCCGGCCATGCCACCCACGCCAGCTCGTTGTCCTGGCAGTAGGCGTTGTTGTTGCCCCGCTGGGTGCGGGCGAACTCGTCACCGTGGCTGATCATCGGCACGCCCTGCGAGAGCAGCAGGGTGGCGATGAAGTTCCGCATCTGGCGCGCCCGCAGCGCCAGCACCGCCGGGTCGTCGGTCTCGCCCTCGGCCCCGCAGTTCCAGGACCGGTTGTGGCTCTCGCCGTCCCGGTTGTCCTCGCCGTTGGCGTGGTTGCGCTTGTCGTTGTACGCCACCATGTCGTGCAGGGTGAAGCCGTCGTGGCAGGTGACGAAGTTGATCGAGGCCAGCGGGCGGCGGCCGTCGTCCTGGTAGAGGTCGGACGATCCGGTAAGCCGGGACGCGAACTCCGCCAGCGTGCGCTGCTCGCCGCGCCACAGGTCCCGCACCGTGTCCCGGTACTTGCCGTTCCACTCGGTCCACAGCGGCGGGAAGTTGCCCACCTGGTAGCCGCCCTCGCCCACGTCCCAGGGCTCGGCGATCAGCTTCACCTGCGAGACCACGGGGTCCTGCTGCACCAGGTCGAAGAACGACGACAGCCGGTCCACCTCGTGGAACTGCCGGGCCAGGGTGGCGGCGAGGTCGAAGCGGAACCCGTCGACGTGCATCTCGGTGACCCAGTACCGCAGCGAGTCCATGATCATCTGGAGGACGTGCGGGGACCGCATGAGCAGGGAGTTCCCGGTTCCCGTGGTGTCCATGTAGTACCGGGGGTCGTCGGTGAGCCGGTAGTACGAGGCATTGTCGATGCCCTTGAAGGACAGGGTCGGGCCCAGGTGGTTGCCCTCGGCGGTGTGGTTGTAGACCACGTCGAGGATGACCTCGATGCCGGCCTCGTGCAGCGCCTTCACCGCCGATTTGAACTCCAGCACCTGCTGGCCGCGGTCGCCCCAGGACGCGTACGCGTTGTGCGGGGCGAAGAAGCCGATCGTGTTGTAGCCCCAGTAGTTGTTCAGGCCCATGTCCACCAGGCGGTGGTCGTTGACGAACTGGTGCACCGGCATCAGCTCCAGCGCGGTCACCCCCAGCTCGGTGAGGTGCTCGATGAGCGCCGGGTGCGCGAGGGCGGCGTAGGTGCCGCGCAGTTCCTCGGGGATGCCCGGATGCCGCATGGTCAGGCCCTTCACGTGGGCCTCGTAGAGCACCGTGTGGTGGTACTCCGTCCGGGGGCGCCGGTCGTCGCCCCAGTCGAAGTAGGGGTTGACCACGACCGAGGACATCATGTGCGGAGCCGAGTCGAGGTCGTTGCGCCGGCCGGGGTCGCCGAAGTGGTAGCCGTACACCTCCTCGCCCCACTGGATCGAGCCGCTGATCGCACGCGCGTACGGATCGAGGAGCAGCTTGGCGCTGTTGCAGCGCAGCCCGCGTTCCGGGGCGTACGGGCCGTGCACGCGGTAGCCGTACCGCTGCCCGGGCATCACGCCCGGCACGTAGGCGTGCCGTACGAACGCGTCGCTCTCCCGCAGCTCGACCGCGGCCTCCGAGCCGTCGTCGTGCAGCAGACACAGCTCTACTCGGTCGGCGGCCTCCGTGAAGACCGCGAAGTTGGTGCCGGCGCCGTCGTACGTGGCACCGAGTGGATACGCCTCTCCAGGCCAGACCTGCATGGACACGACTCTTTCAGGTGTACGGCGCCGGTGCGGACGCCTTGGCTCCGAGTCTCCGGGAAGTCTCCCCGAAAGTGAGGTGACCACCTAGCACGTACGTCCTCCTACCCACCCTTCGGCGTTCTGTGCCGCATGCGCCCCGCTGCGGGATGCGAGGGATCCTTCCCCGTACCGGGCCGTGTCACCGCTATGAATCCGCTCACTCCCCGGTGTCGGGCCGACCGGAACGGGCTTGTGGATCACGGATGTTGGGAAAACCGGCCCGTCCATCGGGCTGCACCGCGGACCGCTCGCGGAGTACCCTTCCTTGATCGTTGGGACGGGGTCTCCCCGGGAGTGCTCCGGGGGAGCGGAAGGCGGTGCGCGGGTGGGCTCGGGAGGGCTGGAGCTGCCTCCTGGTGACGACGGTCACCAGGGGAACTCCGCGGACGTCCCGCCCGGTGCGGTGTCCCTGGCGCGGCCGATGAGCGCGGGCGCGATCGGTCCGGAACTGGACTGGGACACCGACGCCTGGCACGAGGTGCGCACCCGTGCGCAGCGGGCGGGCCGGGCCTACATCTGGCTCAACCTCGTCGAACAGCGGCTGCGCGCGGTCGTGGCCGCCGTCCTGCGGCCGGTCTACGAGCCTGTCCACGGCGACGAGTGGGTGGTCGCCGCGGCCGGACCCGCCGGCCAGGAGTGGGTGCAGCGCGCCGTCGCCGTCCGCGAGGTCAGCCGCCGCAAGGGCTACCTGCTCGACCCGGCCGACGACAACGTCCTCAGCTTCCTCACGCTGCCGCAGCTGCGCGAGCTGATGGTGCAGCACTGGCCCTGCTTCGAGCCGTACGTGGACGAGCGCCGCGACGTGGAACTCGCCCTGGACGAGCTGGAGGTCACCCGCAACGTCGTCTCCCGCAACCGGGCGCTGTCCGAGGCGGTCCTGAACCAGGCGGAGCGGGCCTCGGCCCGGCTCCTCGAGGTCCTCGGCGCGGGCGGCGACGTGCCGTCCACGCGCCGGCTGCCGGTCGACGCGGTGGAGGACCTGGTCGGCGACCGGTACGCCGACGTGGTCGCCGTGCACTCGGACCGGGTGCGGCTGCTGCGCCAGTTCCCGGCGGAGGACCTCTTCGGCAGCGCGCGGCGCGTGGACGCCCTCGGTATCGGCCTCAACCTGCTCGTGCAGAACTTCTCCGGCCGCCGCCTGCTGCGGCTGGCCGAGTCCGGTGGCCGGGTGCGGCTGCTCTTCCTGAACCCGGCCTCCAGCGCGATCAAGCGCCGCGAGCGCGAACTGGGCATCAAGCGCGGCGAGCTGAGCCGCGCCGTGGAGATGAACATCCTGCACATGCGCAGGGTGCGCTCCCGGCTGCGGGACCCGGGCGCGTTCGAGATCCAGGTCTTCGACGAGACGCCCCGCTTCACGGCCTACCTCGTCGACGGGGACGGCGCCGACGGCGTCGCGGTCGTGCAGTCCTATCTGCGCCGGACGCGGGGAATGGAGGCGCCGGTGCTCGTCCTGCGGAACGGACGGAACGGCGGCAAGGTCGTGAAGTCGGACCAGCTCGACGAAGGCGGACTTTTCCCCACCTATCGCGAGGAGTTCGAGCTGATGTGGGCGGATTCGCGGCCGGTGTCGTGAGCGTCGGCGCCGGGCCGGACGCGGGCGTAAGCGGAATGCGATCCTCTGATTGTCAGTGGTCCATGGGAGGGTGAAGACCACTGGGGGAACGCACCACCAAGAAGGGGGACCGCCCATGGGCTGGCACCGGGAGCTGCTGATCGGCTTCGACCTGGAGACGACGGGCACCGATCCGCGCGAGGCGCGCATCGTGACGGGGGCCGTGATCGAGGTCATGGGCGGGGAGCCGCGAGGACGCCGGGAGTGGCTGGCCGACCCCGGCGTGGAGATCCCGGCGGACGCGGTGGCGGTGCACGGCATCACCAATGAGCGGGCGGCCACCGAGGGCCGCCCCGCCGACCAGGTCGCCGACGCCATCGCCGGTGTGCTCGCGGCCTACTGGAAGACGGGCGTCCCGGTCGTCGCCTACAACGCGGCCTTCGACCTCACCCTGCTCTCCGCCGAACTGCGGCGCTACGGACTGCCGTCCCTGCGTGACCGCCTCGGCGGCCTGGACCCGGCCCCGGTCATCGACCCGTACACCATCGACCGTTCCGTCGACCGCTACCGCCGCGGCAAGCGCAACCTGGAAGCGGTCTGCCGGGAGTACGGCGTCCCGCTCGACGCCGCCCACGACGCCACGGCCGACGCCCTCGCCGCGGCCCGGCTGGCCCGCGCGATAGCCGGCCGCCACCCCAAGGTCGCGTCCCTCGGCCCGGCGGACCTGCACCACCGCCAGATCGAGTGGTACGCCGAGTGGGCGGCGGACTTCCAGAGCTTCCTGCGCCGCAAGGGCGACGCCACGGCCGTCGTCGACGGGACGTGGCCGCTGCGAGAACCGGCCGACGAACGGGTCTGACCGGGCACCGGACGGGACGCGCGGTCAGACCGGACGGCGACGCGCGGTCGGAAGGAACGGCGACGAGCGGTCAGAACGAACATCCGCCCGGCGCGTGCGACGCGCGGTCAGAACGGATACCACCGCACGGTCGAGTCCCCGTCCCGCAGCGACGCCACCCGGCGTTCGAACTCCGCCAGTGCCTTCGGGTTGCTCGGCGCGTGCTGGGCCACCCACGCGCAGCTGGCCGTCTCCCGGGCGCCGCGCAGCACCGCACAGCCGTCCCACTCGCGCACGTCCCAGCCGTAGGTCGCGGTGAACGCGTCGTGCGCCTCGGCGGGCAGCCCGTAGCGGTCCCGGCTGAGCGCCATCACCACCAGGTCGTGCTCGCGCAGGTCGGCGGAGAAGGTCTCCAGGTCGATCAGGACCGGCCCGTCGGGGCCGACGTGCACATTGCGGGGCAGCGCGTCGCCGTGGATCGGGCCGGGCGTCAGGTGGGGGGTGAGTGCGGCGGCGGCCGTCGCGAAGCCGTCGCGGCGCTCGCGCAGATACGCGGCGTCCGCCGGGTCGATCACGTCGCCCGCGAGTCGCAGCCAGCGTTCCACACCGCCCAGCAGTTCGCGGGGCGGCAGCTGGAAGGAGGGGGAGGGCAGCGCGTGGACCAGTCGGAGCAGCGCGGCCACGTCCCGGGGCTCGGTGGGCCGCACCGGGTCGGGCAGCCGCCGCCACACGGTCACCGGATGCCCCTCGACGAACAGCGCCGAGGGTTCGGCCGCCCGCACCGCCGGCACACCGGCCTCTTCCAGCCACACCGCGACGGCCAGTTCCCGGCGCGCCCGGTCGA
The DNA here is from genome assembly GCF_003671715.1 of Streptomyces sp. E2N166. Lineage (GTDB taxonomy): Bacteria > Actinomycetota > Actinomycetes > Streptomycetales > Streptomycetaceae > Streptomyces > Streptomyces thinghirensis. The sequence continues at coordinate 335,271 of NZ_RAIF01000032.1, forward strand.
GGAGTTCGGCGTCGCGGCCCACCTTGACCGCCAGGTCACCGGCTGCGAACACCGCGTTCTCGCCGAGGGCGAGCAGCCGCGCCTCCCGCGCCGGGCCGGCCAGCACCCCCGCCGCGGCCAGCACCTCCCGCGCCCGTGCCTCGTCCATCGTCGCCTGCCTCCGTGTCGGTCGTGTCCGTGGTGCCGGTCGTCCGGTCGTGTCCGTCGTGTCCGCCCGGTTCCCGCCATCCGTCGGCCAGTGTCGCATTCGCACAGGTGGGAGCGTGTGCGCGGGCTCTTGACGGGGCACGGCGCCTTCACGACCATGACCAGGCCCGTTCGAGCCGTGCAAAGGGGCTGATTACGTGACATCGGTGACCGAGTCGAGAAGGCCGGCGCGCCGTGCGCCCGGTGCGGACCGGCCACGGCGCGGCCCCGACCACGGCGCCTGGTTCCTGGTGCTGCCCGCGTTGATCCCCATCCTGGTGCTCAGCGTGGGGCCGCTGCTCTACGGCATCATGCTGGCGTTCACCGACGCCCAGTCGGGCCGGACGGAGCCCACCCGGTGGATCGGCACCCTGAACTTCCAGGACCTGATGCACGACACGCTGTTCTGGGAGTCGTTCAGGATCGGGCTGGTGTGGGCCGTCGGGGTGACGGTGCCGCAGTTCCTGCTCGCACTCGGCCTCGCCCTGCTGCTCAACCAGAACCTCCGGCTGCGCTGGCCGGCCCGTGCCCTGGCGATCATCCCCTGGGCGATGCCCGAGGTCGTCGTCGGCATCATGTGGCGGCTGGTCTACAACCCGGACGCGGGCATCCTCAACGAGACCCTGCGCGATTTCGGCCTCGGCGACGGCCGTGACTGGCTCAGCGGCCTCGCCACCGCCCTGCCCGCCGTCATCGTCGTCGGCGTCTGGGCCGGCATGCCGCAGACGACGGTCGCCCTGCTCGCCGGGCTCCAGAACACCCCGCGCGAACTGCACGAGGCCGCCGCGGTCGACGGCGCCGGAGCCTGGCGCCGCTTCCGCACGGTCACCTGGCCCGCCCTCAGACCGATCGCGCTCGCCATCACCGCGCTCAACCTCATCTGGAACTTCAACTCCTTCGCCCTGGTCTACGTGCTGACCAACGGAGGCCCAGGCGGCCGGACCCGGCTGCCGATGCTCTTCGCCTACGAGGAGGCTTTCCGGTACGGGCAGTTCGGCTACGCGGCGGCGATGGGCTGTGTCATGGTCGCCGTGATCTCGATCCTGCTGGCCGTCTTCCTCGTCGGCCGGCTCAGGGGAGGTGACGAGGCATGAGGACCTCGACCGGGGCCCGCGTGGGCCAGTACGCCGCGCTGCTCGCGTATCTCGTCTTCCTCGCCTTCCCGTTCCTGTGGCTGATCTCCACCGCGTTCAAACCGCCGCAGGAGCTGGCGAGCCTCCACCCCACCTGGATCCCCGAGAACCCGACCCTCGACAACTTCCGGCAGGCCTTCGACGAGCAGCCGCTGCTGCGGGCGGCCCTCAACTCCCTGCTCGCCGCGCTCGCCGCCGCGGTGGTCGCCGTGGTGATCGCGACACCGATGGCGTACGTCATGGCCCGGCACCGCGGCCGGCTCACCAAGGCGGCCACCGGGTGGGTCGTGGTCAGCCAGGCCTTCCCCTTCGTCCTGCTGATCATCCCGCTCTTCCTGGTCCTGAAGAACCTCCGCCTGATCAACTCCGTGCCGGGCCTGGTGATGGTCTACGTCGTGTGGTCGCTGCCGTTCGCGCTGTGGATGCTCGCCGGGTACGTCCGGGCCGTGCCGGCCGAGCTGGAGGAGGCGGCGGCGGTCGACGGTGCCGGGCGGCTGCGCATCCTGGTCTCGGTGACCGCGCCACTGCTCGCGCCGGGGATCGTGGCGACGGCGATGTTCGCGTTCATCACCGCGTGGAACGAGTTCTTCTTCGCGCTGGTGCTGCTGAAGACACCGGAGAAACAGACGCTGCCGGTGATCCTGACCCACTTCATCGGCGCGGAGGGCGTCGCGGACCTCGGACCCCTCGCCGCGGCGGCCTTCCTCGCGACACTGCCCTCGCTGGTGGTCTTCTCACTCATCCAGCGTCGGATCACGGGCGGCATGCTCGCCGGGGCGGTGAAGAGCTGATGGCGACGCGTACGAGGATCGTGACCCTGCTCGTCACCCTCGCCCTGCTGCTCGCGGGCTGCACGGGCGGCGGCGACGGAGCGGACGACGGCCGGATCACCCTGCGCTTCCAGTCCCTGGCCTGGCAGGACGAGTCCGTGGCGGCCAACAAGGAACTGGTGCGGGAGTGGAACGCCGCCCACCCGGACGTGCGCGTCGAGTACGTCCAGGGCAGCTGGGACAGCGTCCACGACCAGCTCCTCACCTCCTTCGAGGGCGGCGAGGCCCCCGACATCATCCACGACGCCTCCGACGACCTCGCGGACTTCGCCTACGGCGGCCACCTCGCCGATCTGACCGGCCTGCTGCCCGAGCGGCTTAAGTCGGACATCCCGCAGCGCAGCTGGGAGACCGTCACCTTCGGCGACGGCGTCTACGGCGTGCCGTTCCTCCAGGAACCCCGCGTCCTGATCGCCAACGCCGACCTGCTGAAGAAGTCCGGCGTCCGGATTCCCACGCCCGAACACCCCTGGTCTTGGGCGGAGTTCCGTCAGGTGACGAAGCGGTTGAGCGGTGACGGGAAGTACGGGGCGGCCTGGCCGCTGAAGGAGCCCGTGTCCGCCACGCTCAACCTGTCCCTGTCCGCCGGCGGACAGCTGTTCCACCGAGAGGCGGACGGGAAGGTCACCGTCCGGTTCGAGGAGGGCGACCAGGTGGTGCCCCGCACCATCCACGACCAGGTCAACACGGACCACAGCGCCTCCTCCGCCACCCTCGGCAGCGGCGGCTCCGACACCCTGCCCGGCTTCTTCGCGGGCAAGTACGCGATGGTGCCGCTCGGGTTCTCCTACCGCCAGCAGATCGAGCAGCAGGCACCCGAGGGCTTCGACTGGCAGGTGCTGCCCGCCCCGGCCGGCACCGACGGACTCACCCAGGGCGTCAGCCCGCAGACCCTGTCGATCGCCGAGGACAGCCCGCACAAGAAGGAAGCCGCCGCGTTCCTCGACTTCCTCCTCCAGCCGGACAACATGACGCGCCTCGCCCTCGGCGACTGGATGCTGCCCACCGGAACCGAGGCGCTGAAGGACCCCGCCCTGCACACGGCCGAGCACGGCTGGGCCACGGGCACCGCCCTCGCCGAACACCTGCGCCTGGCGCCCGCGCAGTCCGTCCGGGGCTATCCCGAGTGGAAGGACAAGGTGGCCACCCCCGCACTGCAGGAGTACTACAGCGGAGCGATCGGCATGGAGGAGCTGCGCGAACGCATGGAGAAGGACGGAAACCTCGTCCTCGCCCGCTACCAGCGCTGACGGCGCTCGCGCCGGGCGGGCGGAAAACCCGTTGCCCACCCGGCGCCCGGACCCCTAGCGTCGTCTCCGTGGCAGCTTTCAACGCGATCTACAACTCCGGTCTCGGCCGGGGCTGCACGTACTCCATCAGGATGCGTCGTGGCCCCGGAGCCCTGACCGGCCCGGGGACCCCCCGCCGCTGACACACGCGCTGACGCGTGTCACACACGCGTGTCACACACGCGCGGCGGGGCTGAGCCTCCGCATCCCCTTTTCGCCTTCGTCTTCCGGTCAGGGCCTTCGGCTGCCCTTTCCCCCTTCACGGAAGACAAGGACCGCAGGCCATGGCCCGCCCCACCCAGCGTGCCCGCACGCTCTCGCAGAACTTCCTCGCCGACCGCGCCACCGCCGAGCACGTCGCCCGGCTCGCCGTCCCCGACCGCAGGCACCCGCCCCTCGTCCTCGAAGTGGGCGCCGGCGAGGGCGCCCTGACCGAGCCGCTGGCCCGCCGCAGCCGGGAGCTGCGCGCCTACGAGATCGACCCCCGGCTCCTCCCCGGGCTCCGCGCCCGTTTCGCGGGCACGCCCCATGTCCACGTCGTCGCCGGTGACTTCCTCGCCGCGCGGCCCCCGCGCCCGCCGTTCTCCGTCGCCGGGAACGTGCCCTTCTCGCGTACCGCGGACATCGTCGACTGGTGCCTCACCGCACCCGGCCTCACCGACGCCACGCTGCTCACCCAGCTCGAGTACGCCCGCAAACGCACCGGCGACTACGGCCGCTGGAGCCTGCTGACGGTCCGGACCTGGCCCCGTCACGAGTGGCGGTTGGTCGGACGGGTGAGCCGGTACGGCTTCCGGCCGGCGCCCCGCGTCGACGCCGGGGTCCTGCGCATCGAGCGCCGCCGCACCCCGCTGCTCGCCGGCGCCGCCCATCGAAGCTGGCGGGACCTGGTCGAGCTGGGCTTCTCGGGAGTGGGCGGCTTCCTGCACGCGTCCCTGCGGCGTGCCCACCCCCGGCGCCGGGTGGACGCGGCGTTCCGGGCCGCGTGCCTCGACCCCGGCGTGCTCGTCGGCGAGGTGGCGCCGACGCGCTGGCTGCGGCTGCACGAGGAGCTGGCGGCTTGAGGGTGAGTACGCGTGAAAAGAGGTTGCACGATACGTCTCGTCTCGCGTACGTTCGGCACATGACCGCTCCCGCACACATCGCCATGTTCTCCATCGCCGCGCACGGCCACGTGAACCCCAGCCTGGAGGTGATCCGCGAGCTCGTCGCGCGAGGGCACCGGGTGACGTACGCGATCCCGCCGCTCTTCGCGGAGAAGGTCGCCGAGGCGGGTGCCGAACCCAAGCTGTGGAACAGCACGCTGCCCGGCCCCGACGCCGACCCGGAAGCGTGGGGGACCACCCTGCTGGACAACGTCGAGCCCTTCCTCGATGACGCGATCCAGGCGCTTCCGCAGCTCGTCGAGGCGTACGAGGGAGACGAACCGGACCTGATCCTGCACGACATCTCCGCCTACCCGGCCCGGGTCCTCGGCCACCGCTGGGGCGTACCCGTGGTCTCCCTCTCGCCGTGCATGGTCGCCTGGGAGGGGTACGAGCGGGAGGTCGGCGAGCCGATGTGGGAGGAGCCCCTGAAGACCGAGCGCGGCCAGGCGTACTACGCCCGTTTCCACGCCTGGCTGGAGGAGAACGGGATCAGCCAGCACCCCGACCCGTTCGCCGGCCGCCCCGACCGCTCCCTGGTGCTGATCCCCAGGGTACTCCAGCCCAACGCGGACCGGGTCGACGAGAAGACGTACACCTTCGTCGGCGCCTGCCAGGGCGACCGCACCGCCGAGGGGGACTGGCGGCGTCCCGAGGGTGCCGAGAAGGTCGTCCTGGTGTCCCTCGGGTCCGCGTTCACCAAGCAGCCGGCCTTCTACCGGGCGTGCGTCGAGGCCTTCGCCGGGCTGCCCGGCTGGCACGTGGTGCTCCAGATCGGCAAGCACGTCGACGCCGCCGAGCTGGGCGACGTACCGGAGAACGTCGAAGTCCGCTCGTGGGTGCCGCAGTTGGCGATCCTCCAGCAGGCCGACCTGTTCGTCACCCACGCGGGCGCCGGCGGCAGTCAGGAGGGACTGGCCACGGCCACGCCGATGATCGCGGTACCGCAGGCCGTGGACCAGTTCGGCAACGCGGACATGCTCCAGGGGCTCGGCGTCGCCCGCCACCTCCCCACCGAGGAGGCCACCGCCGAGGCGCTGCGCACCGCCGCCCTCGCCCTGGTCGACGACCCGGAGGTGGCCGGGCGGCTGAAGGAGTTCCAGGCCCGGATGGCACAGGAGGGCGGTACTCGACAGGCCGCGGACCTGATCGAGGCGGAGCTGGCGGCGGCGCGGGCCTGACCGCACCGAAGCGGAAGACGGCGAAGGGCCCGTCGGTTCCCGGAGAACTTCCCGGAACCGACGGGCCCTTCGGCTGTCAGCCGCAGCGGTGGTCGCTCACACCCCGACCCGCTTGCCCTCGTCGTCCCGGGCCGCCGGCACGATCGCCTCGGGCGTCTCGTCGTGGGTGAGGTCGGGCAGCCGGTGCAGCCACTTCGGCAGATACCAGTTACGCTCGCCGAGCAGGGCCATCACGGCCGGCAGCAGCACGCCCCGGATGATCGTCGCGTCGATCAGCACCGCCGCCGCGAGGCCCACGCCCATCTGCTTCATGGACTGCATCGACAGCGTGCCGAAGATGGCGAAGACGGCCACCATGATGACGGCGGCACTGGTGACCACACCCGCCGTGGTGACCACGCCGTGCTGGATCGCGTCCCTGGTGGTCCGTCCCCGCAGCCGTGCCTCGCGGATCCGCGAGACCACGAACACGTGGTAGTCCATCGACAGTCCGAACAGAATCACGAAGAGGAACAGCGGCAGCCAGGTGATGATGGCGCCCACCCCCTCGGCGCCCACCAGCGAGGCACCCCAGCCGTGCTGGAAGACGGCGACCAGGATGCCGTACGCCGCGCCCACCGACAGCAGGTTCAGCACGATCGAGGTGAGCGCGATCGTCAGCGAGCGGAACGACAGCAGCATCAGCAGGAAGGCGAAGACCACCACGAACACGAAGACCGGGAGGACCGACCCGACGAGCTGGTCGTTGAAGTCCTTGGACCCCGCGACCTGTCCGGTGATCGGGGCCTCGACGCCGTCGACCTTGCCGAGCGTCGCCGGTCGTACGTCGTCGCGCAGCTTGTCCAGGCTCTCGCCCGCCTTGTCCTGGTCGGAGCCGCCGACCAGCGGGACGTAGACCAGGGCGACGTTCTGCTCGTCGTGCATCGTGACGTCGACCGGCCCTCGCGAGGCACCGGAACTGACCGCCCGCTCCCGGAAGTCGGCGAGCGCGGCCCGCACCTCGGGCGCGTTGATGTCGTCGGCCCTCACGACCACCTCGGCCGGGTCCGACCCGCCCGGGAACGCCTCGTTGACCCGGTTGTACGTCTGCACGATCGGCAGCGAGTCGCCGAACTCCTGGTCCAGCGTGAGGTTCTCCGTCTTCATGCCGATGGCGGGCGCGGCGACGGCCAGCAGCGCGCCGGTCGCCACCGCGGCGGCGAGCAGCGGCTTGGCGAGCACGCGCCGAAGGACGGCCGTCCAGAACCGGCTGCCCTCGGAGGCGCCGTTCTGCCGGCGCCGGCGCAGGAACGGAAGGCGGCCCTTCTCGACCCGCTCGCCCAGCAGGGACAGCAGTGCGGGCAGCACCGTCACCGAGCCGACCATGGCGACCGCGACCACCATCAGCGAGGCCAGGCCCATCGCCTCGAACTCGGCGATACCGGTGAACAGCATGCCCGCCATCGCCACGCACACCGTGACACCGGAGACGACGATCGCCCGGCCGCTGGTGGCGGCGGCGATCCTGAGCGCGGTCTGCGCGTCCCGCCCGGCGGCGCGCTCCTCGCGCTCGCGGCGCAGATAGAACAGGCAGTAGTCGACGCCGACGGCCAGACCGACCAGCAGCATCACGGAGTTGGCCGTCTCGCTCATCGGCTGGAAGTGGCTGACGAGGCCCATCAGGCCCATCGTCGCCATGATCGCGGTGATCGCCAGCGCCACCGGAACCAGCGCCGCCACCAGCGCGCCGAACGCGACGAGCAGGATGCCGAGTGCCACCGGGACCGCGGAGTACTCGGCCTTCTTGAAGTCGTCGCCGAACGCGTCGTCGAACGTCTTCATCATGCTGGCGCCGCCGATCTCCTCGATCCGCAGCGACTCGTGCTCCTTCTGGACGCCCTCGACGGCCTTCAGCACCGGCTCGACCCGCTCGCCCGCGGTGTCCGCCTCGCCGCGCATGTCGAACTGCACCAACGCGCTGCGGCCGTCCTTCGAGATGGTCCCGGCCTCGTACGGCGTGGTCAGCCCGGTGACCTTCCCGGTCCCCTCCACCGCCGTGACGACCGCGGTGACGGCGGCGCGGAACTCGGCGTCCGTGGCCTTGAGGGAACCGTCCTTCGCCTGGATCAGGACGGTTTCACTGGCCGGCTCGTCGATCCCGGCGTCCTCGACGATCGTGGCGGCGGTGTGCGTCTCGCCGCCCATCTGGTCGCTGTCCTCGACGTCGACCCGGCCGGCCGCCGAGCCGAGCCCCATCGCCAGGACGACGAACAGTACCCAGATCCCGACGGCAGCCCATCGGTGCCGGGCACTCCAGCCGCCGGCCCGGGCGGCTATGCCTCGCACCCGTGTTTCTCCGTTCCCCATGACGGGCTTGCCCCCTCGAAAGCGGTGACGACCCCCTGCCGCCACCTCTCGCTTCGAAGGTATGGCCCGCATAAAGCCATCTCGTCGGCCTCTTCGGTGACCTGCGACGGTGCCGGCTCATCCCTCCGTATCGGCGTTCCTCACCGCTGAGGAGGACTCGGGCCCCTACACCTACCGGGGTTACTCGAAGGTCATGATCAGGGTGTGACGCCGGTACGACGCCCGTACGGGAGCCTTCCGCAGAGTTGTTGAATAAGTCACAGGAGGGCGTAGTGGTTGAACCGCGCACACCGCATCGGCGAGAGTGGCGCGCACGTCGGCCGTCGTGCCCACCCCCACGGGGCACGACGGCCGTCCTATGGTGTGCGCATGACGACGATGTGGGCGGCACTGCTGCGCGGGATCAACGTGGGCGGCGCGAAGAAGGTCCCGATGGCCGAACTGCGCGCGCTCCTGGAGGGCCTCGGCCACGACGCCGTACGCACCCATCTCCAGAGCGGGCAGGCCGTGTTCGCGTCCGGCCACGGGGACGAGGAGTCCCTGGCCGCCGAGTTGACGCGGGCGATCGAGGAGCGCTTCGGCTTCGCGGTGGACGTGATCGTGCGCGACCACGCCTATCTGCGGGCGGTCGCCGAGGAGTGCCCGTTCCCGGCCGCCGACCTGGAGGCCAAGCAGCTGCACGTCACGTACTTCTCCGCGCCGGTCGACGCGGAACGCTTCGCGGCGATCGACCGGCCGGCGTTCCTCCCGGAGGAGTTCCGCCTCGGCGACCGCGCCCTGTACCTGTACGCGCCGGACGGCCTCGGCCGCTCCAAGCTCGCCGAGGCCCTCGCCAAGCCCCGGGTCAACAAGGGCGTGATCGCCACAACCCGCAACTGGAACACCGTCACCAAGCTCGTCGAGCTGACCTCCCCCTGACCGACCCGACGCCGGGCGGTCAGGCCCCGAGCGCCGCCGCCAGCACCGGCGTCCGCGCCTCGTCGTACCGCTCCAGCAGCACCCGCGCCACCTCCGGCGAGGGACCGAGGACGTCCGCCAGCACGTCCGCCCGCTCCGCGCCCCGCGCGATGCGGTCCGGCAGATGACCGGGGGCCAGGACGTACGGCGCCACGGCCACGCGCGCGCAGCCCAGCTCTCGCAGCTCGCGCACCGCGTCCTCGGTGCGAGGAAGGGACGCGGAGGCGAACGCAGGCCGCACGGCGCACCAACCGGTGTGCCGCCACTCCCGCGCGATTTCTGCGATCACTGCGATCGCCTCCGGGTCTGAGGACCCCGCCGAGGCCAGCACGACCCCGGTCGAGGACTTGTCGGCGGGCGTCAGGCCCGCCTCGTACAGGCGCCGCTCCAGCGCCGACAGCAGCAGCGGCGACGGACCGAGCACCTCGGCCTGCCGGATCCGCAGCCGCGGGGGTGCGTCCGCGAGGACCGCCGGGATGTCCGCCTTGGCGTGGAAGGCGCGGGTCAGCAGGAGCGGGAGCGCCACAACGTCCCGCACGCCCTCCGTCTCCAGGGACTCCAGCACGCCCTGCACCGAGGGCACGTTGAAGTCCAGGAAGCCGGTCTCCACCCGTACGTCCGGGCGCACCGCCCTGACCCGGCGCACCAGGGCGTGCACGGTCGCGGCGTGCCGCGGGTCGCGGCTGCCGTGGGCGATGACCAGCAGGACCGGCGGGGACGTCATGGCTGTCAGCTCCTCACCAGCAGACCGCGGCTGCGCAGTACCCACCGCTCCAGCGGGCTGAAGATCAGCAGGTCGATGGCGATGCCGACGATCAGGATGAGCAGGATCGCCTCGAAGACCATGGCCATGTCGCTGGCGTTGCGGCCGTTCTCCAGGAGCTGGCCGAGGCCGACGCCGAGGTCGGGGAAGGAGGCGATGATCTCTGCGGCCATCAGGGAGCGCCAGGAGAACGCCCAGCCCTGCTTGAGGCCCGCGACGTAGCCGGGCAGCGCGGCCGGCAGCACGATGTGCCAGGTGCCCTTCAGCCCGGTCGCTCCCAGCGTGCGGCCCGCGCGCAGGTAGAGGGGAGAGACCTGGTCGACGCCGGAGACCAGGCCGTTGGCGATGGAGGGGACCGCGCCGAGCAGGATGACGGCGTACATCATCGAGTTGTTCAGGCCCAGCCAGATCACGGCCGGAGGTACCCACGCCACCGACGGCAGCGACTGGAGGCCGGACAGGATCGGGCCGATCGCGGCTCGCACGAACCTCACCCGGGCCACCAGCAGTCCCAGCGGCGTGCCGATCACCAGTGCCAGCAGGAAGCCGGACAGCCCGCGCGAGACGCTGGTCCAGATGTAGCCGAGCAGTTCGCCCTGGAGCCAGGCCTGGTGGACCACGGCCCAGACGTCGGACGGGGCGGGCAGCTTGGTCGGGTCGTCGACGATCTTGAAGGAGACCAGTGCCTGCCATGCCGCCAGCACCAGCAGCACGGCCGCGACCGGCGGCAGGATCTTCTGTGTGAGCGTCTGACGGAAGGGCGTACGGCCCCTGTGCTGGGTCTCCAGCGCGTCGAGGCCCGCCTCCAGGCCGGCGAGGTCGCCCGCGTCCTTGCCGGGCGGGGTGGTCTCAGTGCTGGCCATGTCGGCGGATCTCCCCACGCAGTTCTTCGGTGATCTCGACGGACAGTTCCGCCACGGCGGTGTCCTCGATGCGGCGCGGATGCGGGATGCCGACCGTCCACTGGCGGGCGATGCGTCCGGGGCGGGAGGAGAGCAGCACCACGCGCTCCGCGAGCCGGACGGCCTCGCGGACGTTGTGCGTGACGAAGAGGACGGACAGCCGTGTCTCGCGCCAGATCCGGGTCAGCTCGTCGTGCAGCACGTCCCGCGTGATGGCGTCCAGCGCCGCGAACGGCTCGTCCATCAGCAGCAGCTTGCTCTCCTGGGCGAGCGCCCGGGCCATGGCGACCCGCTGGCGCATACCGCCCGACAGCTCGTGCACCCGCTTGCCGTACGCGCCCTTCAGCCGGACGAGTTCGAGCAGTTCCTCCGCCTTGTCGCGGCGCTCGGCCTTGGGCACGCCCCGCAGCTTGAGGGCGAGTTCGATGTTCTTGCCGGCGGTCAGCCACGGGAACAGGGCGTGCTCCTGGAACATCAGGGCCGGCCGACCGTCCGTGGTGATCGCCCCGGCGCTCGGTTTGTCCAGGCCCGCCACCAGGTTCAGCAGTGTGGACTTGCCGCAGCCGGAGGCCCCCAGCAGGGTGACGAACTCGCCGGGCGCGACGTCGAGGCTGATGTCGTCCAGCACGAGCTGCTGCCCGGCGGGGCCCCCGAACGACTTCGAGACGTGCTCGATCCGCGCGGCGTGCGAGGCCGCCTCGGTGCCCTCGTCGGCCTTGGCGAGGGTCGTGGTCGTGGCCATGGTCGTCACCTCCTGGGAATGGTCGGGTTCCGGGCCTACTGGACGCCGAGGCCGGCGTCGTCGACCGCGGGTTCGCCCTTGGCCTTGAGGACCTTGTTGAGCAGCGTGAGGTCGTAGATGCCCTTGAGGTCGGGCCGCTCCAGCAGGCCCGCCTCGACGGCGTGGCCGGCCTGGGCGTCGAGGGTGGCGGCGAGCGGGTCGTCGGTCAGCCGGATCGACTCCCACGCCGGGTCCAGGACGTCGGCGGGCAGCGCCTTGCCGGTGTCCTTCTCCAGCTGCTCGTTCGCCGCGGCCTTGGCCTCGTCGGGGTTGGCCTCGATCCACTCGTTGGTGTCCACCGAGGCCTTGAGCACCGCCTCGACGACCTTCGGGTGCTCCTTGAGGAACTTCTGCGACACGATGATGTTCGTGATCACGAACTTCTCGTCCGGCCACAGCGTCGACTCGTCCAGCAGCACCCTGCCGCCCTGGGCGACCAGCCGGGACGCGGTCGGCTCCGGCACCCACGCGCCGTCGACGGAACCGGTCTTGAAGGCGTCCGGGGTCACCTTGTTGTCACTGCGGACGACCGTCACGTCGCCCTTGCCGCTCTGCGCGTCGACCTTCCAGCCCTGCTCGGCGACCCAGTTGAGGAACGCCACGTCCTGCGTGTTGCCCAGCTGCGGGGTCGCGATGCGCTTGCCCTTCACGTCCTGCAACGACTTGATCTTGTCCGGGTTCACCACCAGCTTCACCCCGCCGGAGGCCGAACCGCCGATGACCCGCAGGTTCTTGCCGTCCGACTTGGCGTAGCCGTTGATCGCCGGGGAGGGACCGATCCAGCCGATGTCGACGGAGCCGGAGTTCAGCGCCTCGATCTCGGACGGGCCCGCGTTGAAGACCGCGTACTTGGCCTCGGTGGCGCCCAGCTCCTTCTGGAAGAAGCCCTTCTGGTTGCCGACCAGCGCGGTGGCGTGGGTGACGTTGCCGAAGTAGCCGATCCGGACGGAGTCGAGACCGTCGATCTTCTCGGCCCCGGCGGCGATCTCCGCGCCCGAGTCGTCCTTGGCCTGGGAGCCGTACCCGCAGCCGGCGAGCGCCAGCAGCGGGAGGGCGGCCAGGACCGCGAGAGTGCGGCGCAGGGCGGTGGTGGCAGGCACGGGAGGTGTTCCTCTCGTTGGCCCGGCGGTCACGCCTGTCGGTTGGTCCGAGGTGTCAGGTCGTGGCCGGGAGATCGGCGGGTTTGCGTCTACGGCGGTGGGGGGTGCGGGCGCGCGAGCGGTGCGCGTACGTCAGCGCGCACATCGCGCGACCCCGCCCTGCCCGCTGCCAAGAGCACCGCTGCCGACGCGGCCGCCCTCCTTCGCGAACATGGAGTAGAAGTCGGGGGAGCCCATACTCAGAAGTCCCACCCGTCGTCGTCCGCCTCGCCGTTGACCGGCTCCGGCGTGGCGAAGGACTCGCCGGCCATGCCCGCGGTGAGCGTGGTGCCGTCGCTCGGGTCGATCAGGATGAACGAACCCGTGCGCCGCGAGTCGGCGTAGGAGTCGGCGGGCAGCGGCTCGGCCGTACGGATCTTCACCCGGCCGATGTCGTTCGCGACGAGCTGCCCGGGGTGCGGGTGCAGGGACAGGTCGTCCAGCGTGAGCCGGGCCGGGATGTCCTTGACGATCGCCTTGACCGTGCGGGTGCCGTGCTTGAGCAGTACCCGGTGCCCGACGGTGAGCGGCGCGTCGGCGACATGGCAGACGGTGGCCTCGACGTCCTGGGTGGTGGCCGGCGCGTCCTTGCTGGGCACGATCAGGTCGCCGCGGGAGACGTCGATGTCGTCCTCCAGCAGCAGCGTCACCGACTGCGGCGTCCAGGCGGCGTCGACCGGCTCGCCCAGCAGGTCGATGCCGGACACCTTTGAGGTGCGTCCCGACGGCAGGACGGTGACCTCGTCGCCGACGCGGAAGGTGCCGGCGGCGATCTGGCCCGCGTAGCCGCGGTAGTCGGGGTGCTCGGCGGTGCGCGGGCGGATCACGTACTGCACGGGCAGCCGGGCGTGGCAGTGTGCCAGGTCGTGGCTGACCGGGACGGTCTCCAGGTGTTCGAGGACGGTCGGTCCGCCGTACCAGTCCATGACCGCCGACGGTTCCACCACGTTGTCGCCCGCGAGCGCCGAGATGGGGATCGCGGTGACCTCCGGGACGCCCAGTTCGGTCGCGTACGCCGTGAACTCCTCGGCGATGGCGGCGAACACGGGCTCCTTGTAGTCGACCAGGTCCATCTTGTTGACGGCGAGGACGACGTGCGGGACCCGCAGCAGGGCGGCGATCGCGGCGTGCCGGCGGGTCTGCTCGACGACGCCGTTGCGGGCGTCGACCAGGATCACCGTCAGTTCGGCGGTGGAGGCGCCGGTGACCATGTTCCGGGTGTACTGCACGTGCCCGGGGGTGTCGGCCAGGATGAACCGGCGGCGCGGGGTGGCGAAGTAGCGGTAGGCCACGTCGATGGTGATGCCCTGCTCGCGTTCGGCCCGCAGGCCGTCGGTGAGCAGCGCGAGGTCCGGGGCCTCCTGGCCGCGGCTCGCGGAGGCGCGCTCCACGGCCTCCAGCTGGTCGACGAGGACCGACTTGGAGTCGTGCAGCAGTCGGCCGACCAGGGTGGACTTGCCGTCGTCGACGGACCCGGCGGTGGCGAACCGCAGCAGGGTCGTCTCCGACAGCTGCCAGGCCGCCAAAGGCTCGGTGGGTTCGGTGGTGCTGGTCATGGCTAGAAGTACCCCTCGCGCTTGCGGTCTTCCATCGCGGCCTCGGACATCTTGTCGTCGGCACGGGTCGCGCCGCGCTCGGTGAGCCGGGAGACGGCGATCTCCGCGATCACCTTCTCGATGCTGTCGGCGTCCGAGTCGACGGCTCCGGTGCAGGACATGTCGCCGACGGTGCGGTAGCGGACCCGCCGCTTGACCACCGTCTCGCCGTCCTTCGGGCCGCCCCACTCGCCGGCGGTCAGCCACATGCCGCCGCGTCCGAAGACCTCGCGCTCGTGGGCGTAGTAGATCGCCGGCAGCTCGATGGACTCGCGGGCGATGTACTGCCACACGTCCAGCTCGGTCCAGTTGGAGAGCGGGAAGACGCGGACGTGCTCGCCGGGGGCGTGCCGGCCGTTGTACAGGTTCCACAGCTCGGGGCGCTGGCGGCGCGGGTCCCACTGGGAGAACTCGTCCCGCAGCGAGAACACCCGCTCCTTGGCTCGCGCCTTCTCCTCGTCGCGGCGCCCGCCGCCGAAGACGGCGTCGAACTTCTCCGCCTGGATCTTCTCGGTGAGCGGCAGCGTCTGCAGCGGGTTGCGGGTACCGTCCGGGCGCTCCTTGAGCACACCGCGGTCGATGTAGTCCTGCACGGAGGCGACGTGCAGGCGCAGCCCGTGCTTCTCCACCGTGCGGTCTCGGTAGTCGAGGACCTCGGGGAAGTTGTGCCCGGTGTCCACGTGCAGCAGTGAGAACGGCACCGGCGCGGGGGCGAACGCCTTCAGCGCCAGGTGCAGCATGAGGATCGAGTCCTTGCCGCCGGAGAAGAGGATCACCGGCCGCTCGAACTCGCCCGCCACCTCGCGGAAGATGTGCACCGCCTCGGACTCCAGGGCGTCGAGGTGGGAGAGGGCGTACGGGCTGTCCGTACCCTCCGCCACTGTGGCCACGGACGTCGTCATGCCAGTCCCCTTTCGGTGAGCAGGGCGTGGACCGCCGCGGCGGACTCCTGGACGGTCTGGTCCTGCGACTCGATGCGCAGGTCGGGCGCGACCGGCTCCTCGTACGGGTCGTCGACCCCGGTGAGCCCGGTCAGCTCACCCGCGGCCTGCTTGGCGTACAGGCCCTTCACGTCGCGCACCGAGCACACCTCGACCGGGGTGGCCACGTGCACTTCCACGTACGCCGTGCCGTTCGCCTCGTGCCGCTTGCGGACCGCGTCCCGGCTGTCCGCGTACGGGGCGATCACCGGGACCAGCGCCGTGACGCCGTTGCGGGCGAGCAGTTCGGCGACGAAGCCGATGCGCTGCACGTTGGTGTGCCGGTCCTCCCGGCTGAAGCCGAGGCCCGCCGAGAGGAACTCGCGGATCTCGTCGCCGTCGAGGAGCTCGACGCGTCGGCCCTGCTCGCGGAGCCGGCCGGCCAGTTCGTGGGCGATGGTGGTCTTGCCGGCGCTGGGCAGACCCGTGAGCCAGACGGTGGCTCCGGTCGTCACAGGGTTCTCCTGAATCTCAGTGGTCGTCGTCATGTCAGCCGTGCAGTCCGCACTCGGTCTTGGAGCGGCCCGCCCAGCGGCCGGCGCGGGCGTCCTCGCCCTCCAGCACACGGCGGGTGCAGGGCGCGCAGCCCACGGAGGCATAGCCGTCCATCAGCAGCGGGTTGGTGAGGACACCGTGCTCGTCGACGTACGTTTGCACATCTTCCTGTGACCACTTGGCGATGGGAGAGACCTTCACCTTCCGCCGCTTCTCGTCCCAGCCGACCACCGGCGTGTTCGCGCGGGTCTCGGACTCGTCGCGGCGCAGGCCGGTCGCCCAGGCCTGGTAGCCCTTCAGCCCCTCCTCCAGCGGCTTCACCTTGCGCAGCGCGCAGCACAGGTCGGGGTCGCGGTCGTGCAGCCTCGGCCCGTACTCGGCGTCCTGCTCGGCGACCGTCTGCCGTGGGGTGAGCGTGATGACGTTGACGTCCATCACGGCCTCCACGGCGTCCCGGGTGCCGATGGTCTCCGGGAAGTGGTAGCCCGTGTCGAGGAACACCACGTCCACGCCGGGCAGGGCGCGGGAGGCGAGGTGGGCCACGACCGCGTCCTCCATCGAGGAGGTCACGCAGAAGCGGCTGCCGAAGGTGCCGGCCGCCCACCGGAGGATCTCCAGTGCGGAGGCGTCCTCCAGCTCGCGGCCCGCCCGCTCGGCGAGTGCCTTGAGTTCCTCGGTCGTACGCTCTTCCTGAACCGCCGTCATATCGGTTCCCCTCCCGTGGAGTTGGGCTGAAGACCCCGGGCGAGGAGCCCGAGGAACTTCAACTGGAATGCGCGGTTGCACGCCCCGCATTCCCAGGCGCCGTGACCTTCCTCGTGCGGACGCAGGTCCTCGTCACCGCAGTAGGGGCAGTAGAACGGCGCGGCACGCTCCGTCACGACAGAGCCTCCTCGGAGGCGCGGGCCGCCCAGGTGGCGAAGCGCTCGCCGTCCTCGCGCTCGGCCTGGTAGCGGGTCAGGACGCGCTCCACGTAGTCCGGCAGCTCCTCCGCCGTGACCTTCAGGCCGCGTACCTTGCGGCCGAAGCCGGGCTCCAGGCCGAGCGCGCCGCCCAGGTGCACCTGATAACCCTCGACCTGCTCGCCCCGGTCGTCGAGGACCAGCTGGCCCTTGAGACCGATGTCCGCGGTCTGGATGCGGGCGCAGGCGTTCGGGCAGCCGTTCAGGTTGATGGTGAGGGGCTCGTCGAACTCCGGGAGGCGGCGCTCCAGCTCGTCGATCAGCGAGGCGCCGCGCGCCTTGGTCTCGACGATGGCGAGCTTGCAGAACTCGATGCCGGTGCAGGCCATGGTGCCGCGCCGGAAGGTGGAGGGCCGGGCGG
>NZ_RAIF01000032.1:352543-378176 GCF_003671715.1 Streptomyces sp. E2N166
TGCGCCTCCGCCAGGTCCGCGACCTTGGTCAGGATCGTGCCGTCGACGCGGCCGACGCGCGGGGCGAAGCCGACGTAGTAGCGGCCGTCCTTCTGCCGGTGCACGCCGATGTGGTCACGCCAGCGGCTGGTGGGGTCGGCGGGTGCCGGGCCGTCGGTGAGCTTCCGCTTCAGGTACTCGTCCTCCAGCACCTGGCGGAACTTCTCCGCGCCCCAGTCGGCGACCAGGAACTTCAGGCGGGCGCGGTTGCGCAGCCGCCGGTAGCCGTAGTCGCGGAAGATCGAGATGACGCCCTCGTAGACGTCGGGGACGTCCTCGATGGGCACCCAGGCGCCGAGGCGCACGCCCAGCTTGGGGTTGGTGGACAGGCCGCCGCCGACCCACAGGTCGAAGCCCGGCCCGTGCTCGGGGTGCTCGACGCCGACGAACGCCACGTCGTTGATCTCGTGCACCACGTCCAGCACCGGTGACCCGGAGATCGCGGTCTTGAACTTCCGCGGCAGGTTCGAGTACGCCGGGTTGTTCAGGACCCGGCGCTTCATCTCCTCCAGCGCCGGCGTGCCGTCGATGATCTCGTCCTCGGCGATGCCCGCGACCGGGGAGCCGATCATCACACGGGGAGTGTCGCCACAGGCGGTGACCGTGGACAGGCCGACGCCCTCCAGGCGCTTCCAGATCTCGGGCACGTCCTCGATGCGGATCCAGTGGTACTGGACGTTCTGCCGGTCGGTGATGTCGGCCGTGCCGCGCGCGAACTCCTGCGAGATCTCGCCGACGACCCGCAGCTGCGCGGTGGTCAGCGCGCCGCCGTCGATGCGGACGCGCAGCATGAAGTAGCTGTCGTCCAGCTCCTCCGGCTCCAGGACGGCCGTCTTTCCGCCGTCGATGCCCTGCTTGCGCTGGGTGTACAGCCCCCACCAGCGCATCCGGCCACGCAGGTCACCGGGGTCGATCGAGTCGAAACCCCGCTTGGAGTAGATCGTCTCAATACGTGTCCGTACGTTGAGACCGTCGTCGTCCTTCTTGGTCTGCTCGTTGGCGTTGAGCGGGGTGAAGTGACCGGCCGCCCACTGGCCCTCGCCGCGGTGACGGCTCACCTTGCGGCGGGGGGTCGCGGCAGCGGGATTCGGCGGCGTGGCGGCCATGGGTGACACGTCCTTCGGGACAGCGATGGATTGGGCCGGCGCGGAGCGCCGTCGGTGAGGGGTGGTGGTCGGGTGACGGGAGAGCGGCTCTGACCTGCGCGCGCAGGCGCACGGCCTACGCGTGGCATACGTGCGCTTCATTGCGCGGGGATCAGGCGAATGCGGGGAATCCGGAGGTGCTGGAGGGTTCTCTCAGCGGCCCGGACAGATGGCGCTGGACATGCGGCCGAGGTCGACGTGCCGCCGACTCACCAAGGCAATTCCAGTTCCAGGCATGGCGGAAGCCTGGCACGGCGATCTGGACACAGTCCAGCTTCGTCCAAGATGCGGACACCCTTGTCTCGCGCGGTGAGACAAGGGTGTTGTGGATCACAGCGGGGCGGTGGTCGGTCAGGCGGAGAACGCTCCGGGCCAGGGCCCCGGAGTGGTCACCTCCGCCTCCTCCTCGACCTTGGTGTCGAACAGGCGGAAGCCCCGGCGCTGGTAGTTGTCCATCGCGAATTCGCCGTCCTTGCTGCACGTGTGCAGCCACACCCGCTTGGTCGTGGCCAGTCCCGGCCACCGGTCCGCCAGGTCCCAGGCGCGGGCGGCGCCGTACGAGAGCAGGTGACCGCCGATGCGCCGGCCCCGGAAGGCCGGGATCAGGCCGAAGTACTCGATCTCCACGACCCCGTCGTCCCCGGGGGTCAGCTCCACGTACCCGGCGGGCGTGCCGTGGTCGTAGGCGACCCAGGTCTCCACGCCGGTCCGCTCCAGGTGCTCCTGCCACCGCGTGTAGCTCCAGCCCAGCCGGTCCGTCCAGCGGATGTCGCCGCCGACCGAGGCGTACAGGAAGCGGCTGAACTCGGGGGAGGGCACCTCGGCGCGGACGATCCGGACGTCCCCCTCCGGTGCGGCGGCCGGCAGCAGATCGGTCGGCGCCGTCTGCTCCAGGGACCAGGTGGTCACGGCGATGTTGGTCATGCCGGTCAGGGAATCATCCGGTCCGCGGATCTGTCGATCCGCGCCCGCGCGCACCCCGGGGGACCCGTGACCGTCAGTCGAGCGCGTCCTCGATCGAGGTCAGCGGCAGCGCGAACAGCATGCGGCCCGACTGGGACCAGACCTCACCGGTCTGCGCCCAGTACGACAGGGAGCCCGCCTGTCCGCTCCAGCACCGCTGCGAGCGGTCCGCCCCGCACTCCGTGGCCCGGGCGCCCTCCGTGTCCTGGCGCCACAGGGTCCCGCGCCCGTCGTGCCCGCCGGCCGCGCGTCCCAGGTACCAGTCGGACCGTGCCGCGCCGGCCGGGCGGTGCGAGAGTACGCCTCCGACCTCGGCCGCCCCGGTCTCGTACGCCTCCACCGCGTCGACGTGTCCGGAGGAGTCGGTGGCCGGCAGTCCGGTGCGGGCCGGGTCCGTACCGAACGCGTAGCGCCACAGCCGGGTGGGGCGGTCGTCGTCCGCGGGCACCCGCTCGCTCGCCACCAGGCTGTCGGGGACCGTGCCGCGGTCCAGGGAGATCGCGCCGGGGCGGGCGGCCCCGTCGGCGTCGGCCAGCCGGTACGAGGCGACGGCGGGCAGCACGTAGGGGTGGCCGTCCGCCGCCCAGCCCCCGGGCACCCGCCCGACGGCGTCCGCGTCGGTGGTGGCGCGCTGGACCCGGTCCACGTCGTACACGTACAGCGCGTCGCGGTCCCCGGAACCGGCGGTGACCAGCAGTTTGTCCTGGTACCAGACCATGCCGGAGACGGGTGAGGCGAGCCCCCGGTAGTCGTGGCCGCCGTCGACCGGGACGGCGAGGAGCGCCGAGGTGTAGCTCAGGTGGTCGGGGTCGTCGGCGTCGACGAAGGAGACCCGGGCGAGGCCGCCCTCGGGCGTCCCGTCGTCGCGGGTCCAGGCGGACAGGATGACGCGGTGGGCGCCCCAGCGCCCGTCCTCGTCGGCGTCCCCGGAGGTGGTGACCGCGCCGGGCCGCCAGCCCGCGGTGTCGCCCTCCTCCCAGCAGTAGGCGCGGGTGGCCGCGGGGGAGACCGGCAGGGATTCGCGTTCCCCGGCCGTGCAGTCGGCGGCGTCGCGCAGCGTGTGGTCGGCGGAGCCGAGGACGGCGTCGACGCCCACCGGTCCGCCCATCGCGGTGGAGAGCCGGTCGAGCCAGGGCCGCGGCACGCGGTGCTCCGTCAGCCGAAGCGCGTCGGTCTCGGCGGCGGAGGTGAGGGGTTCGAGAGCGCCGGGGTCGTCGGCGACCGTGGCCTGCGAGGCGCTGATCAGCGTGGCGGCCCCCGTCAGTGCGAGGGCGGCCCCGGTCAGGGCCGCGCGCAGGGCCCTGCCCCGCCTGCGTCGGCGGTGTCTGCCGCGCTGCTTCATAGAACCTCCACGGGCACCGGACCAACTGGGCTCGACGGTGGCCATGTTGACCGAGGAGCGGATGGGGCGGTCCCTGGAGGATGCTACGACAGACGGACGGGTTCGCGGAGGCGGACGATGCAAATATGCGCGAACGCGCCGTCTTTCCGGCCATCCCGGACGGCCCGGCACGCAGTTCCCCGCGCCCCTGACGGGGGAGCCCGCGGCCGTTCAGGGCGCCGGCGGCGACGCCCTGCGTTCCACCACCGCCGGTGCCGTCGAGTGGGGGAGCAGGTCGCGCGGGTCGTCCGGGAGGACCACCTCGATCCCCGCGTCCTCGCAGAAACGATACGGCCGGTGTTCCAGGTAGGCCCCGAGGTACCTGCGCACCCGCGACATCTCGGCCCTTACCGTCACCGTGCGGGCCGGGTCGCCGAAAATGTCCCCGGCCAGCCCCGACGCGCTGCGGCCGGCGCGGTGGACGGCCAGCAGGTACAGCAACTCGGCATGCCGGGGACTCAGTTCCCGGACCCACGCCTCCGCGCCGCCCAGCACCCGGACCGACCAGCGGCGCGGCTGCCCGAGGTCCAACACGATCCGGACGGCGCCCTGCGGCACCGGCTCCTCGGCCGCCCGCACCAGCCAGCCCTCGCCCAGCGGCTCCAGGGTGCACGCCCCGAACGCCGGCAGCCACCTCGGCCCCGCCGCCGGGGACTTGGGCAGTGTCACCCGCTCCACGTACGGCATCCCCGTGACCGCCGCCGTCCAGCCGTCGCGGTCCGTCACCAGTGCCCGCCCGCCGAGCCGGGCCAGCACCGGCGCGGCCACCGCACGCAGCCGCTCCAGCGTCAGCACGTGCAACTCGCGCAGCCGGGCCTCGGCGAGCTTGGCCACCGAGTCGACCCAGGCGAGCGTCGCCGGGTGCATCGTCTCCAGCGGCCCGCTCACGTCGACCACGCCGAGCAGCCGGCCACTGCGCGGATCGGTGATGGGCGCCCCGGCGCAGGTCCAGGTCGCCTGGGACCGAACGAAGTGCTCGGAGGCGAAGACCTGTACGGGCCGCCGGGTGACCGCCGGCGTGCCCACGCCATTGGTGCCGACCACCTCCTCGCGCCAGTCCGCCCCGAGTTCGAAGCCGAGACCGTCGGCCTTGCGCAGCACCGGCGCGCTGCCCTCCCGCCACAGCACCCGGCCCTCGTCGTCGGCGACCACCATGATGTGGCGCGTGACGTCCGCGACCGACAGCAGACCCTCCCGCAGCACCGGCAGCACATGCCGCAGCCCCGAGGCCTCCCGTCGTCGCTGTACCTCCTCGGGGGCCAGCAGCCCGGAGCGGAAGTCGTGCTCGGGATCGACCCCGCTGCGCAGCACCCGCTCCCAGGACTGCTCGATCACCGGACGCGGCGCCACCGGAGCCCGTCCGCCCGAGAGCTTCGCGGAACGGACCTCGTGGAGCGTCCGCGCCGCACGCGCCGTGTCCACGGCGGCGAACTGCGTCACGTCCATCGGCGAGAGAGCCACTGGTCCCCGTCCTCCCGAAAGCCGGATACTCGGATGTTCGTCTGAGAGTGACCGCCTGGCCGTGGCAGGAGGACACAGTCCGCACACAGTCGGCAGCAAGTTGCAACCCCCTGCAACCCTGGTGGACGGCCGTACCGGTGTCCAAACTTGAACCACGTCGCCCCGAGCGGCGCACGCGGCCTGAACAGGCCGGTGTGGCGGGGGTGGTGCCGTGTCGGCGCAGCACCACCCCCGCGCCACCCGGTGGGATCAGGCCACTGCCGGCGGCCGGGCCCGCTCCACCACCGACGCCAGGTCCAGCGTGGGCGGCAGCGTGCCGAAGGCCGCGCCCCCGTCACCGCCCAGCCGCGCGGCGCAGAACGCGTCGGCGACCTCCGGCGGCGCGTACCGGACCAGCAGCGCGCCCTGGAGCACCAGCGCCAGCCGCTCCGCCAGCCGCCGCGCCCGCCCCTCGGCGGCCCCCAGGTCGGCCAGCTCGGTCAGCAGGCCCCTGATCGCCGCGTCCAGACGGTGATCGGCGCCACGCGCCAGACCCACCTCCCTGAGATACGCGTCCAGCGCCTGCGGCTCCCGCCCGAGCGCCCGCAGGATGTCCAGCGCCTGCACGTTGCCGGCGCCCTCCCAGATCGAGTTCAGCGGCGACTCGCGCACCAGCCGGGGCATCCCGGACTCCTCCACGTACCCGTTGCCGCCCAGGCACTCGGCGGCCTCCACCGCCACCGGCGCACACCGCTTGGTCACCCAGTACTTGGCCACCGGCACCGCGATCCGCAGCAGAGCACGCTCCCGCTCGTCACCGCCCTCGGCGGCGTCGTAGGCCGCCGCCAGCCGCACCGCGAGCGTGGTGGCCGCCTCCGACTCGATCGCGAGATCCGCGAGGACGTTGCGCATCAGCGGCTGGTCGACCAGCTTCGCGCCGAAGGCCTCCCGGTGGGCACAGTGGTGCACCGCCTGCGCGACGGCCTGCCGCATCAGACCCGCCGACCCCAGCACGCAGTCGAGCCGGGTCGCCGACACCATGCCGATGACGGTGCGCACCCCGCTCCCCTCCTCGCCGACCCGGCGCGCCCAGGTCCCCGCGAACTCGACCTCGGCGGAGGCGTTGGACCGGTTGCCCAGCTTGTCCTTGAGCCGCTGGATCAGGAACACGTTGCGGGTGCCGTCCGCCAGTACACGCGGCACCATGAAGCAGGTCAGCCCTCCCGGCGCCTGCGCCAGCACCAGGAAGCCGTCCGACATCGGCGCCGAGCAGAACCACTTGTGCCCGGTCAGCTCGTACGTGCCGTCCTCGGCCAGCGGGCGCGCCGAGGTGGTGTTCGCCCGTACGTCGCTGCCGCCCTGCTTCTCCGTCATGCCCATCCCGAACAGGGCCCCGGCCTTCAGGTGCGCGGGCCGCAGCTCCCGGTCGTACACGCGGGAGGCCAGCCGCGGCTCCCACTCCGCCGCGAGGACCGGGTCGGCGCGCAGGGCCGGTACCGCCGCGTGGGTCATCGACAGCGGGCAGCAGTTCCCGGCCTCGACCTGGGTCCACATGAGGAAGGCGGCGGCACGCCGCACATGCCCGCCCGGCCGGGACCAGGCATCGGTCAGGCCCGCCGAGACGCCCTTGCCCAGCAGCCGGTGCCACGCCGGGTGGAAGCCGACCTCGTCGACACGGTGGCCGTAGCGGTCGTGGGTGCGCAGGACCGGCGGGTTCTCGTTGGCCTGCGCGCCCCACTCCTGGGTCTGGACCGATCCGCAGCTGCGGCCGAGGCCCGACAGCTCCTCCAGCGCTTCCTCGTGGAGCTCCGGTGCCAGATGCCGCTCGACCGCGGCCGTCAGGGCCCGGTCGGCGGTGAAGACGTCGTAGCCGACCAGCGGCGGCGCCTGATTCGTCACGGTGTGGGTGCTGCCTGCCATGACCGTGAACCTACCGTGCCGGGGGCCTTCCGGGAGCCGGCACCGGCCGGTGGGCGTCCGCGGATGAGTGGGGACCACGGCGACGGATACCTTTAGGTCGTGCAGCCAGCAAGTGAATCCCCCGAACGGCCCTCCGGCCGGCTTCATCGCGTCCGCGTCCTGTACCGGAACGTCTCCAAACGCAGGACCGCCTGGCTGCTGCTCAAGGACACGGTCAACTCGGGCATGGAGTACCGCATCCTCGGCCTCGCGGCCGAGGCCGCGTTCTTCACGCTGCTGTCGGTGCCGCCCCTGCTGCTGAGCGTCATCGGACTGCTCGGCTACGTCGACCTGTGGATCGGCGCCGACACCACCGAGAGTCTGCGCACCAGCATCCTGGACGCCTCCCGCGCGGTGCTCTCCGAGCAGGGCGTCAAGCAGATCACCGAGCCGATCCTGGACGACGTGATGAAGGGCGGCCGGCCCGACGTCATCTCCATCGGCTTCCTGTTCGCCCTGTGGTCGGGCTCCCGCGCCGTGAACGTCTTCATCGACACCATCACCGTGATGTACGGCCTCGACGGCGTCCGGGGGATCGTCAAGACCCGCCTGATGGCCTTCCTGCTCTTCCTGGTGGCCCTGCTGATCGGGTCGATCGCGCTGCCGCTGATGGTGGCCGGTCCGGACGCGGTGGTGCGGATCGTGCCCTGGTCGACGACGGTCGTCCAGGTGCTCTACTGGCCGGTCGTCATCGTCCTGTCCATCGTGTTCCTGACCACCCTGTACCACGTCTCCGTGCCCGTACGGTCCCCGTGGATCGAGGACGTGCCCGGCGCTCTGGTCGCCCTCGGCATGTGGGTGCTCGGCAGCTTCCTGCTGCGCATCTACCTCACCAACACCGTCGAGGGCCCCACCATCTACGGCTCGCTGGCCGCGCCCGTGGCCGTGCTGCTGTGGATCGGCGTGTCCGCGTTCGCCGTGCTCGTCGGGGCCGCGGTCAACGCGGCCATCGACCGGGTCTGGCCGGCCGCGGCCACCGCGGCCGCCCGTGAGGCCAACGAGCGGCTGCGCCAGGCCCAGGTCGCCGAGTACGTGGCCCGCACCGCCGCGAACGGCGAGGCGGACCCCGACATGCCCTCCGAGTTCCCGGAACGCTGGTCCCGCTTCCTGCCCCCGGAGGACGTCACGTCCCGCCTGCGCACCCACGTGAAGAACACGCCGCCCGCGAACCACAACAAGCCCGAGGCCTCGTGACCGGACCGCCCTCCCCGCCCTCCTAGGACCGGCCGGACGGGTCCGGGGCCCAGGTCCCCGCCGCCGCGCCCTGGCGCACGAAGTCCCCGAAGTCCCTCGGCGCACGGCCCAGTACCTGCTCGACACCGTCCGACAGACGCGCGTTGCGGCCGTCGAGCAGGGCGCCGAACAGCTCCACGAGGAACGCGACCTCATCCTCGGGCACCCCGAACCCGGCCAGGTTCTCGCCGTACTCGCGCGGCGACACGGCCCGGTACGTCAGCGCGTGACCCGTCTCCTTCGCGATCTCGGCGACCGCCTCCCCGAAGGTCAGCAGCCGCGGACCCGAGACCTCCAGCACCCGCCCGGCGTACCGGTCGCCGGAGGTCAGCGCCGCCACCACCACGTCCGCGACGTCCCGCAGGTCCACGAACGGCTCCCGGGCCCGGTCACCGGCCGGGAACACCAGCTCCCCGCGCTGCCGCAGCTCCGCCACCAGCGGCCCCTCGCTGAAGTTCTGCGCGAACCAGGCGGCCCGTACGACCGTCCAGTCCGCTCCCGCCCCGGCCAGCGCCTCCTCGGTGGGCCGTGCCTGCTCCTCGCCGCGCGCCGACAGCAGCACCAGCCGCCGCACGCCGAGCCCGGCCGCCTCCCGCGCCAGCGCCCCGACCGCCCCGGCGGCGTCGGGGGCGCCGACGTCGGTGGGGTGGGCCAGGTAGGCCGCGTCGGCGCCGCGCAGGACGTCCGCCCAGGTCGACCTGTCCCGCCAGTCGAAGCCGGTCGCCCGGGACGCCGCCCGCACGGTCAGCCCGGCCGCCCGCGCCGCCTCGGCCACCCGCCGCCCGGCGCGACCGGACGCCCCCGTCACGACGACCGTCATGCCCGCCTCCGTGTTCCCGCCTGCCGTGTCCGCCGTGCCCGCCGGGGCCGTCGTGCCTGCCGTGCCTGTCATGTCTGTCATGGCTTCAGTCAACTGCCGGGCGCCGTACCTTCCCATCGCCGAACGGCTCGTTCCCATACGCGTGCGTCTACGCTGTGACGCCATGGACGCACTCGCCGGTCTGCTGGAGGGCCCCCGCGCCCGGGGCGCGTTCATGATCCGCGCCTGTTTCGACCCGCCGTGGGCCGTGCGCATCGAGGACCGGGCGCCGCTGACGGTGATGCTGATGGTCCGCGGCGACGCCTGGATCGTCCCGGACACGGGCGAGCGGCTGCGGCTGCGGGCCGGCGACCTCGCCATCGCGCGCGGCCCCGACCCGTACACCTGCGCCGACGACCCCGGCACCCCGCCGCAGGCGGTGATCCTTCCGGGCGGCGTGTGCAGCTACCCCGACGGACGCCCCCTCAACGGCTCGATGGACCTCGGCGTGCGCACCTGGGGCGACCGCCCCGACGGCGGCGCGGTGCTGCTGATCGGCACCTACCTGGTCCGGGGCGAGATCGGCGGCCGGCTGCTGGACGCCCTGCCGCCGCTGCTGTCCCTCACGTCCGACCAGTGGGACTGCCCGCTGACGCCCCTGCTGACGACGGAGGTCACGCGGGACGAACCGGGTCAGGAGGTCGTCCTGGACCGGCTCCTCGACCTGCTGGTCATCGCCGCGCTACGGGCCTGGTTCGCCGGTCCGCGGGCCGAGCCGCCCGCCTGGTACCGGGCGCTGGGCGATCCGGTCGTCGGCCGGGCGCTGCGGCTCATCCAGGACGACCCGGCGCACCCCTGGACGGTGGCGTCGCTCGCCGCCGAGGCCGGGGTCTCCCGCGCGGCGCTCGCCCGGCGCTTCACCGACCTGGTGGGCGAACCCCCGATGGGGTACCTCACCGGCTGGCGCCTCGCCCTCGCCGCCGACCGGCTGCGCGACACCGAGGACACGCTCGGCGCGATCGCCCGCCAGGTCGGCTACGGAAGCGCGTTCGCCCTGTCCACGGCGTTCAAGCGGGTGTACGGCGTCAGCCCGCAGGAGCACCGGACACCGGCGTAGCCTGGCAGGCGTGTACGCGGAACGGGCGTCCCGGCTGACCGGCGCGGTGGTGTGGACCAACACTCCGACCGCGTCCGGCGGGCCGGGGCGCGTCCTGCCCGACGGCTGCATGGACCTGCTCTGGCACGACGGCCGGCTGCTCGTCGCGGGCCCCGACACCCGCGCCCACGTCACCGAGGGCGCCCCCGGCCCCTGGGCGGGCGTCCGCTTCTACCCCGGTACCGCGCCCGCCCTCCTCGGCGTCCCCGCCCACGAACTGCGCGACCGGCGCGTCGAACTCGCCGACCTCTGGCCGGCCCCCCGGGTGCGGCGGCTGACCGCGCGGGTGAACGCGGCCCTCGACCCGGCGAGCGGCCTGGAGGAGGCGGCGCTGTCCCGGGCGGCCGACACCGAGCCGGCCGACCCGGTGCTGCGCCGGATCGTGACCGCCCTCGACGCCGGCCGCCCGGTGGCCGACACCGCCGACGAACTCGGCATCGGAGCCCGCCGGTTGCACCGCCGCTCACTGGCCGCCTTCGGTTACGGCCCCAAGACGCTGGCCCGCGTACTGCGGTTGCAGCGCGCCCTCGCCCTGGCCCGCGCCGGCACGCCCCTCGCCGAGACGGCCGTCCGGTCCGGTTACGCGGACCAGGCCCATCTGACGCGGGACGTGCGACAGTTGGCAGGCGTGTCACCCGGGGAACTACTCGGCCGGCGTGGATAGCGGCGCGAACAGGTCGACGCCGTGGCCGTCCGGGTCGTTCACGACGGCGTACCGCTGCCCCCAGACGGCGTCCCAGGGCTTGAGTTCGCCGTGGCACCCGGCGCCGGTCAGCTCGTCGTAGAGCGCGTCGACTTCGGCGGGTGTGTCGCACAGCAGGGCGAGCGAGTGCCGTCCGCCACCGGCCGGCGGCTGCCATCCGGGGTGGAAGGAGCGGACGGTCTCCTCGGTGTCGAGCAGCAACCGGATCCCGCCCGGCAGCTCGGCCTCGGCGTGCGGCTGCTCCCCGGCGCCCTCGGGGAACGCGAAACCGAGCCGGCGGTAGAAGGTCACGGACGCGGCCATGTCGGAGACGACGAGGCCGATGGCGTTGAATCGTGCGGTCATGGGGCCACCGTAGGCAGGGCCCGGCAGCCCGGTCTTGAAGGAATCGGACACACGGGAACCGGGCCCGGAAGAAGGGTCGCCGAGAGGCGCCTTGCCTCAGAAGCCCCTCAAGTCACTTGAACCGCACAGGTCACGGCAACGACCATGGCTCCATGTTCGGACGCGGCAGACAACCGGAACTCAACGTCCTCGTCCTGCGCGACGCGGACGTCATCGCCCACGGCATCCGTCAGGCGCTCGCCGAGGCGACGCCCGAGCAGCGGCCCGGGCTGGAACACGCCGCCGCCCTGGTCGAGCGGGCCGCCGCGGCCTCCGACGCGGAGCTGCGGGCCCGCTGGGTCCACGAGCGCTTCGCCATGGCCGGTTACCAGGGTCCCGCGGACTCCGTGCAGGCCGTCAAGGTCCTCCGCGAGGCCGCACCCGGCCTCAGCCTGCTCTCGGCCGTCCAGCTGACGAAGGACGCCGCGGCGCACCGCTCCTGACCCGGACCCCGACCGTGGCCCCGCGTCGAAGCTCCCGCCGTCCCGGCCGCCCTCACGGCGGGCCCAGCGACACCGGCCCCCGCGGCGTGTCCACCGTGCAGCACAGGCCCGTCGGACCGGCGGTGAGCGGGAGCGCCGTGCCGAGCGCGGACAGCGGCGGGCGGATCCCGGCAGGGTCGGGCGCGGTCGCGGTGAGGGCCAGCAGGGGAGTGGCGGGCAGCCCTGCCGAGGGGTGGGGTGTGGTGCCCCAGTCGATGAGGAAGGGCACCAGGCCGGAAGGGTGGACGCCATCGGTCAGGCGCCACTCCAGGAGCGTACCGTCGGGTCGGCGGCGGCTCATCGGGCGTACCGCGCCGGGGTCGTGGCCGCGCGCCCGGGCCGCCAGCACGGCCGCGTCCAGGTCGGGCGGACGGATCGCCCAGGAAACGAACCGCGGGGCGGTGAGCCGCTCCAGCCATGCGGGGCGCGGGCCGTCCGGCAGGGACTGGTCCGGGTCGGGGCCGATGATCTCCAGGTAGCCGGTGCCGCCCAGTCCGACCAGGTGGTTGCGGGTGCCCGAGCCGAGGTGCGAACCGCCGGGCGCGGGGGCGACACCGGTGCGCCGGGTGAAGTCGGCGACGGTCGCCGCGAGATCGGGGGTCGCCAGGACCAGGTGGTCCAGCAGGGCGGGAAGGGCGTTCATCGCGGCCGAGCGTAGGCGGCCCGGCCCTGCTGTGGAACACCTGTGCGGCAGGATGGCCGCATGATTCGTCCCACGCGCGTCCTGCCGGTGCTGCTGCTGGCCCCGCTGCTGCTCACCGCCTGCGGCTCCGAGAAGGCGGACGCCGACCCCGCGGCCGGCCCCTCCACGAGCGTGGCCGAGGCCGCCGACCGGGGTGAACTCGGCGCCCGCGCACAGGCGCTGGGCGTGGCGCCCGAGCTGGTCTACGTCACCGGAGCCCCCGGTTTCACCCTGGCCCAGCAGTCCGTCGGCGTACTCGGCGACGACGGCTTCTCCGCCACCTGGGTCTCCCGCGAGACCGGCGCCCACCTGCGTCTCTCCGTCGACCGGGGCTCGATCACCGACGGCACTTGCCCCGAGCAGCCGGTCGGCGACATGTCCGGCGAGCGCACGACGTGCGAGCGCGACGGCGACGTCTGGTACCGCACCGGCGCCGGACGACACGAGTACGCCGTGCCCGAGGAGGGTCACGTCGTGCGCGTCTCCGCCGAGGCGGACGCCGTACCGCGCGACGTCCTGCGCGAGGCAGCCCTGGGCGCCCACCGTCCCGACGCCTCCGAGGCCGCCGCCCTCCTGCCCTCCGCCGAACCCGCGCCCAGCGCACCGGTGGAGCGCGGCGACCTGCCCTCGTTCGGTGACGGGGCACCCGACAACAACGTGGACGTCGGTGGCTGACCCCGCCCCACCCGTCCGCCCCGGCCGTCTAGGGTCGGCGCCATGGCCCCCCGAGTGCTCCTCTACACGCGTACCACCGCCTACCGCCACGACTCCATCCCGGACGCGGTCGACGCCGTGGGAACGCTGGGGGAGTTCGAGACCGACCACACGGAGGACCCGGCCGTCCTGGAGGGGCCCCTCGACGCCTACGCCGCCGTCGTCTTCCTCTCCACCAGCGGCGAGGTGCTCACCCCGGCCGGGCGCACCCGGCTCGCCGAGTACGTCGAGTCGGGCGGCGGCTTCGTCGGCGTCCACGCGGCGGCCTGCACAGAGGACGACTGGCCGTACTACGGCGAACTGCTCGGTGCCCGCTTCGACCGGCACCCCGCCCACCAGCCGGGCCGGGTGCTCGTCGAGGACCGCGGCCATCCCGCGACCCGGGAACTGCCCGCCGTCTGGGAGTTCACGGACGAGTGGTACGACTTCCGCACCAACCCGCGCGGCGCGGTCCGCGTCCTCGCCCGCGCCGACGAGTCGTCGTACGAGGGCGGCGGCATGGGCGCCGACCATCCACTGGTCTGGTGCCGCGACCAGGGCGCGGGACGCGTCTTCTACACGGCCCTCGGCCACGCAGCCGGCGCCTACACCGACCCGGACTTCCGCGCCCATCTGAGGGGCGGCATCGACTGGGCGGCCGGGCTTCGCTAGGCGGTGTTGTCTGGATCAGGCCGGCTCCTGGCAACGCCGCGGATGCGCGTGTCAGACCCCGCGACCCCGGCAGAATCCGAACGACACCCCTTGGCTAGGCGGGCATCGCCCCGCTCCGTGCCGCCCTGCGGTGGCGTGCGGTCAGGCGGGAGCCGGACTCGCGGCGGGCCGCGCGGCGCAGGAGGGGTACGGCGAGCAGGAACCCGAGGACCGTCCAGGCGGTCAGTACCAGGGCGACCATGGGCAGTTCCCAGGAGCCAGCCGCCTCGGCGGCCCGTGCGGAGTCCGGCAGCAGGGCCGAACGCAGCCCCTGCGCCATCCACTTGAGGGGGAAGACCGAGGCGACCTGCTGGACCGGCACGGGCAGGGAGGTGATCGGGAAGACCGCTCCGGAAGTGAACAGCAGCGCCATGGTGGGCAGCATGATCAATGCCAGCGCCTCGCGCGGGTTGGGCAGCACGGCGCCGATGGCCGCGCCCAGCGGCACGACCGCGAGCAGCCCCAGCGTCGTCACCCACAGCAGCGTCAGCCAGTCGCCCGGCCCGCGCGGCAGCGGCCCGTCCACCAGCAGCGCCGCGGACGCCAGGAGCAGGGCCAGGGTGCCGGTCGCCATGACGACCACCAGCAGGCACTTGGCGATGAGGTAGGCCGGTATTCCGCCGGGCGTCGCGCGCAGTCGCAGCAGGGCGCCCTCCTCCCGCTCGGTCAC
This sequence comes from Streptomyces sp. E2N166, assembly GCF_003671715.1. Lineage (GTDB taxonomy): Bacteria > Actinomycetota > Actinomycetes > Streptomycetales > Streptomycetaceae > Streptomyces > Streptomyces thinghirensis. Next base: position 366,984 of record NZ_RAIF01000032.1, read on the forward strand.
GAGTATCTGCGGGAGGTTGATCAGCCCGATCTGGAACAGCAGGTAGGCGGCGAAGCCGGCGAGCACCAGGTGGGCCATCGGGGTGTGGGTACCGGGCACGTCGTCGCTGATGTAGGCGCCGATCAGCAGTGCGACGACCACGTTGCTCAGATGTCCGGACATCTCCTTGGGGTTGCGCAGGAGGTGCCGCAGCTCGATGCCGCCGCGGAGGAGGCCGGCCCGCCAGTGGCGGGCGGTGCGGCCCGGCCTCTTCGTCCCTCCGGGCGTCTCGTCCGTCGTCTCAGCCTTGTCGGCCGTACTCGTCTCGTTCGTCATGTGTGTCCCCCTCATGCGGCCCGTGCCTCCCGGTCCGCGGCCTCGTCCGTGCCGTCGGCCGCCCGGTGCACCATGTGCAGATAGGTGTCCTCCAGCGTCGGGCGGCGGACCTCCAGGTCGGTGATCGGGCCGTCCGCGTTCCGGTGGAGCTCCCAGACCAGTTGTGAGGGGTCGGCGGTGCGTTCGCGGCGGGGCGTCCCGTCGTCGGCCGTCCAGCGGACCTCGGCCCGGGCGGCGGCCCGACGGGCCAGCTCCGACGGGGTGCCGCAGGCCCGGATCCGGCCGCCGACCAGCATCGCGATCCGGTCGGCGAGCCGCTCGGCCTCCACCAGGTCGTGGGTGGTGAGCAGGACGGTGACGCCTTCGTCGCGGGCCAGCCGTTCGACCAGGAGGTGGAACTCGCGCCGTGCCTCGGGGTCGAAGCCGGTGGTCGGCTCGTCCAGGAAGAGGAGTTCGGGGCGGCCGACGATGCCGAGCGCGACGTCCAGCCGTCGGCGTTGGCCGCCGGACAGCCGGTTCACCTGCCGGTCGGCCTGGTCGGTGAGGCCGACCAGGGCCAGCAGTTCGGCCGGGTCGCGCGGGTCGGGGTAGTAGGTCGCGAAGTGCGTCAGCAGCTCGGCGACCCGCCAGCGGGGGTGGTCGCGCCATGATTGCAGGACCAGGCCGATACGGCCGCGCCAGGTGTCGTCGCCCCGCTCCGGATCCGCGCCGAGGACGCGGACCTCGCCGGCGGAGCGCTGCCGGAAGCCCTCCAGGATCTCGACGGTGGTGGTCTTCCCGGCGCCGTTGGGTCCGAGCAGGGCGAAGACCTCGCCGCGGTGGACGTCGAGATCGATGCCGTGGAGGACGTCGACGGCCCCGTACGCCATGGTCAGGTCGCGTATCCGGATCACAGGTCGGACGGGTGTGTGCTCGAACCGCGTCATCGTGCTGCCTCCGAGTGGTGCCGCCGCTGTGGCTGTGGTGCCTCCTCGGCCGCCGCCGTCGGCCCGGCGCCCTCGACGATCGCCCGGAGCGCCGCGACATGCCCCTCGAAGGCGGTGCGGCCGCGGTCGGTCAGCCGTACCCTCGTGCGCCGCTTGCGGCCGCCGCCCTCCTTGTGGATCTCCAGGTATCCGGCCTCTTCCAGGGTGTGCAGTTGTTTGGAGAGCGCCGAGTCGCTGAGCGAGAGGCTGTCGCGGACGAACGCGAAGTCCGCCCACTCGGTGGTGGCGAGCAGCGCGACCACCGACAGCCGGGTGGCGGGATGGATCAGCTCGTCGAAGCCGGCGGGGATGCTCATCGGCCGGCCCCCTCGCGGGCCGCCCGTTCGCCGCTGCCCCGCAGCGAGCCCGCCGCCCAGCGGTTCGTCGGCCCGACGAAGACCAGGAACACGGCCGCCGAGACCGTGGCCTGGACGAGGCCGGCGAACATCGGGTCCAGTGGTTCGAGCAGGCGGCCGGACAGCACGACGGTCCCGGCGGTCACCACCGCGGCCGCGACGAACGCGGCGAGCATCCGCCAGTTGGAGCGGGAGTGGTGCAGTCGCATCCGGCTCCTGCGGCTGTGCACCACGGCCAGCGCGCTCAGCAGCCCGACGTACGCGGCGAGGACCAGCCAGACACCCCACCGCGGCAGATCCAGGCCCAGTACGGCCAGGAAGACCCACATGATCGCGGCCGTGACGTAGTTGGTCCACGGACGGCCGGACGTGGTCCGCTCGAACTCGTCGTACACGCGCTCCTGCGGCACCCGGATGCGCTGCAGGTCCCTCCACGCCTGTTCGGCGTCCACCGGCGTGCTCAAGACCGTTGCCTCCCCGTGACGGCATTTACTTTCCTGATGGGAAAGCTAGCCCTGGCTTTCCCAGAAGGCAAGTCGGGGTGCGCGGTCGGCAAGGGTGTCGCCGGTCGTTACTCCTCGAAGGTGGCGACGGCTTCGAGACCGGCGTGCCGCAGGGTCCGGTGCACGGCCGGCCGGGCCCCGCGGACGGTGATGGCGGCCGGTTCCGGGGCCCGGGTGACCGCCCGCAGCAGCGCGTAGGCGCAGGCCAGGTCGATGTGGTGCAGGTCGCTCATCTCCAGCGTCCACGTGCCGGGCTGCCGCAGACGGTGGTCGAGGAGGAGTTCCTCCAGTACGCGCAGCGCGGGAGCGTCCAGGTCGCCGGAGAAGGCCAGCACTGCGTGCTGCCCGTCGGCCTCGGAGATCCTCACGGGGGCGGACTGGCTGGGGCGGTGAGGGTCGACGGTCACGACGGCCTCCTCGGCGGCGCATGGCGGGCGTACGTGACTTCCATTGTCCCCCAGGGGCGTCGAGCGGGACTTTCGGAACAGATCGCCGGAATAGATCGGCTCGCCGCGCCGCTATGCCATGCGCAGTGCATCAGTGCGGTGAAGGGCTGGTGAGCGCGTGATGGCAGGTCGGACGAACCTCGTGGTCGGTACGCCGCACGGGGCCGTACGCGGCGGATACGAGCACGGAATCGCCGTGTTCCGGGGCGTCCCGTACGCGGCGCCCCCCTTCGGACCGCGCCGGTTCCGGCCGCCTGTGCCGCCCGAGCCCTGGGACGGAGTACGCGACGCCGGCTCCTTCGGCCCCACGGCGCCGAAACCGCCGTACTCCGAGGCCTTCGCCCAGTACCTGTCCGACCCGGCGATCCCCGGCGACGACTGTCTCAACCTCAACGTCTGGACCCCCGAGCCGGGCCCCGGCGCCCGCCTGCCGGTCCTGGTCTGGCTGCACGGCGGCGCCCTCACCAGGGGCTCCTCCGCCGTCCCCGTCTACGACGGCCGCACCTTCGCCCGGGACGGCGTGGTCTGCGTGTCGGTCAACTACCGGCTGGGCGTCGAGGGCTACGGACTGTTCCCCGACGCCCCCGCCAACGCCGGCCTGCGCGACCAGCTCGCCGCCCTGAAGTGGGTGCACGAGTCGATCGCGGCCTTCGGCGGCGACCCCGACCGGGTCACCCTCGCCGGGCAGTCCGCCGGAGCCATCAGCACCGGCGCCCTCCTCGCCGCCCCGCGGGCCCACGGCCTCTTCCGGCGGGCCGTGCTGCAGAGCGGTGCCCCGGAGGCCGCCGACCGCGACAAGGTACGGCGGATGGTCCGCCGCATGGCCTCCCGCCTCAAGATCCCCGCCACCGCCGAGGCCTTCGCCGCCGCCGACCGCGACCAGCTGCTGCGTGCCCAGGCCGAGGTGGGCAGGCTCAGCAGCCCCGTACTCGGCGGACCTGCCTTCGGCATCGTCGTCGACGGGGACGTGCTTCCCCGCGATCCGCTGGAGGCGCTCGTCGAGGGCGGGGCCGCACCCGGCGTCGACCTGCTGATGGGCTGGACCCGCGACGAGTACCGGCTGTGGCTGGTACCCGGCGGCCTCCTCGAACGCGTCGACCGGCTCGGCGCCGTCGCCCTCGCCGGTGCGCGCGCCCGCGTCCACTGCGGCAACGAGGTCGTACGCGGCTATCGCGCCGTGCACGCCGGCGCCGCCGAGACCGTCGGACAGCTGGTCACCGACCACCTGCTCCGCATCCCGATGCACCGCCTGGCCGACGCGCGGCCGGGATCGTCGTACGTCTACGAGTTCGCCTGGCCGTCCGGCCTGCCCGGCCTCGGCGCCTGCCACGCCCTGGAACTGGGCTTCGTCTTCGACTCCGGGGACACGCCCGATTCGCGCAGGCTCGCGGGCGAGAGGGCGCCGCGGGAGCTGGCCGACGCGATGCACGGGGCGTGGGTGCGGTTCGCGGAGACCGGGGACCCGGGGTGGACGGCGTGGGACGCCACGCACCCCGTGCGGGTCTTCGGCGACGGCGCCCCGCACACGGCGTACGGTCCGCGCGACGCCGAGTTCGACCTGTGGCAGGCCGACGTCACCATGCGAGGAATGCGGTCCAGGCGGCTGGTTCGACGGTGACGTGGGGGCGGTGGGGTGGTGGTCGGCGGTCTTGGAGTCGCGGATGTGGATGGCGGTGGGGCGGGTGGCGAGTGATGCCCGGGCACGTCCGTGCGCCAGCGAACTGGCGACCAACGCCCTGCTGCACGGCGTACCGCCACCGTCCGGCCGGGCCCCCTGCTGCGCCTGCTGCCGGACGGCGACGGTGCCGGCGTCCGCGTCGAGGTGCACGGCAGCGGGGCCGGCGTACCGGCGGGGGACGTACGGGAGGCAGGCGAGGGCGGGCGCGGGCTGCTGCTGGTGTCCGAGCTGGCGGACAAGTGGGGCGTGGGGGAGCCGAACCCCGGCAAGATCGTGTGGTGCGAGGTGGGTACCGTCCGGACGGCCACCGGTCACGTCGACGACAACACCGACGCGATCGACGTGATCGCGCCAGGGCCCACCCGGCAGCACCCGCCGACGAGCCGGGCCCCGGCGGCCCGCCAGCCGAGCACCTGATCGGCGGCGAACGAGGAACGCCCCCGCCACGCCCGGTCCTGCGCGTCCCACAGCTCACCGCTGTTGGGGTAGACGACGACCGGCTTGCCGGTTGCCCGGCGGGCGGTCTCGACCGCGCCCGCCACGTCCTCGGGGGCGCAGCAGTTGACGCCCACCGCGATCACCTCCTCCGCGTCCGCCGCCAGGGCGAAGGCCTCCTCCAGCGGCTGACCGGCGCGGGTCCGGTCGCCCGTGACGGTGTACGACAGCCAGGCCGGCACGCCCAGTCCGCGCACCGCCCGCAGTAGTGCCGCCGCCTCTTCCGTGTCAGGGACCGTCTCCAGCGCGAGGACGTCGGGACCTGCGGCGGCCAAAACCTCCAGGCGCGGCCGGTGGAAGCGCTCCAGTTCACCGGCGCCGAGCCCGTACCGGCCGCGGTACTCGGAGCCGTCCGCGAGCATCGCCCCGTACGGGCCGGCCGACGCCGCCACCCACAGCGGACGGACCGCCCGTGCCCGGCGGGCCGCGTCCCGGGCCAGCTCCACGCTGCGAGTGAGCAGTTCGGCGGCCCGTTCCCGCCCGATGCCGCGCCGGGCGAAGCCCTCGAAGGTGGCCTGGTAGCTGGAGGTGATCGCCACGTCCGCCCCCGCATCGAAGTAGGCGAGATGCGCCTCGGCGATCGCGCCCGGATCCTCGGCGAGCAGCCGGGCCGACCACAGTTCGTCGCTCAGGTCGTGCCCGGCCGACTCCAGTTGGTTGGACATACCGCCGTCGAGCACGAGCGGGCGGCCGGAGGCGAGGGCGTCGGCGAAGTCGCTGGTCATGGCGCCAGGCTAGCCACTCCGTCCGGCAATCCAGAGGGCTTGTCCCCCGTGCGAGCTACGGCCAGGTGTCCACCGTGAGGTGACGATCTCCGGCCGCCGGATCCGTAGCGTCCAGTGCAGTCCGCGGCGCCCGGCCACGGCCCCGACCAAGGAGTTTCCCCGTGAGGTTTGTCTGGCAGTTCCTCGCCGTCATGGTGGTGTTCGCCATCACCGGCAGTGCCGTCGGCGCGGTGAAGGACAACGACTGGCTGTCGCTCGTCGTCGGTCTCACGTCGGCCGCGCTCGCGATCCTCGTGTACGCGTGGGTGGTGCGGCGCACCGAGCACCGGGCGGCCCTGGACGTGGCCCGGGAAGGCGCCGTCGTCAAGACCGGCTGGGGGATACTGATCGGTGTCGGGATGTTCGGTGCCGTCATCGCGAACCTCTACGTCGCCGGTCACTACGAGATCGACGGCCTCGCCTCGCCGGCCGGGGCGGTGGGACTGGTCGGCTTCATGGCCGGCGCGGCCGTGGCGGAGGAAGTGGTCTTCCGCGGTGTCCTGTTCCGGATCATCGAGGAGCGCACCGGCACGTACCTCGCGCTCGTGCTGACCGGCATCGTCTTCGGCCTCATGCACCTGTTCAACGAGAACGCGACCCTCTGGGGCGCGATCGCCATCGCCATCGAGGCCGGCTTCATGCTCGCCGCCGCGTACGCCGCCACCCGCAACCTGTGGGTCCCGATCGGCGTGCACTTCGGCTGGAACTACGCCGCGGCCGGCATCTTCAGCACCGAGGTGTCCGGCAACGGCGCCAGCCAAGGGCTGCTCGACACCGCGACGTCGGGGCCGGAGCTGCTCACCGGCGGCGGGTTCGGACCGGAGGGCAGCGTCTACGCGATCGGCTTCGGAGCACTGCTGACGATCGTGTTCCTGTGGCTGGCCCACCGGCGCGGCAACATCAAGCCCCGTTCCCGGCGAGCCGCGCCTGTCAACTCCACCGTTACACTGCCCCGGTGATCGATCGTCGGCGGGTTCCGGAGCTGTGGCACCGGCTCGACGTCACGGTCCGGGACCTCCCGTTCGGGGTGCTGCTCCTCGTCGCGTCCTTCCTGCCGGGGCTGCGCGGCAACGGGACGGAGGTCGGCGGTCTGCCGACCCAGCCCCTCGACGCGCTGGGCGGTGTGGCGGTCGTCCTCCAGTCCCTTCCGCTCGCCCTGCGCCGGCGGTGGCCCGTCCTCTGCCTCGCGCTGATCACGGTCGGCTTCGCCGTCGACCAGGTCAACGGTTACCACCTGATCGCCGGCACCGCGCTGCCCATCGCGTTGCTGAGCGCCGGCTCCTATCTGGAGCGGTACCGGCGCGTCACCCTGCTCGTCCTCTCCGTCGCGTACGTCCCGCTGGCCGTCGTGCTCCACCGGCGCGGTCCGGGGGAACCGGTGGCCGAGTTCGTGACGTTCTACCTGGCTCTGACCCTCGCGTGGGGTGTCGGCGCGTGGATGCGCTCCGCCCGCGCCGCTGAGGCCGAGCGCAGGGGCCGCGTCGCCGACAACGCCCGCACCGCCGAACGCGGTCGCATCGCGAGCGAGTTGCACGACGTCGTGACCCACCATGTGACGGCGATGGTCGTGCAGGCCGAGGCGGCACGGTATCTGACCGCCGCGCCGGAGCGCCTCGACCAGTCCCTGACGGCCGTCAGCGACACCGGTCGGCGGGCCATCACCGACCTGCGGCACCTGCTCGACCTGCTCAACCCGGATCACGGGACCGGCCACGTGTCCGGCCCGGGCAGCGAGGCCAGGACGCCGCCCGTCGGCAGACTGCTCACCCTGGTCGAGCAGACGCGGCGGGCCGGGCAGCCGGTGGAGTTCACCGAGGAGGGCACGCCGGCGACGTCGACCGGCAGCGCCGACCTCGTGGCGTACAGGGTCGTGCAGGAAGCCCTGACGAACGCCCTCAAGTACGACCACGGAAGCCGCACCTCGGTCCTGGTCCGTCATCGCGAAGGGGAGATCACGGTGGAGGTCGGCACGGACGGGTCCGGCTCGCGGGCCGCGACGCCCGGCGGCAGCGGGCGGGGCCTGGCCGGGCTGCGCGAACGGGTCGACGTCCTGGGCGGCGAATTCAGCGCGGACCGCAGGGCGGGCGGCGGCTTCGTCGTCCGGGCCCGGATACCCGCGGGGAGCCCGTCATGAGCGCGCCGGTCCGCGTCCTGGTCTGCGACGACCAGGTACTGATCCGTACCGGACTGGCGACCATCATCGACGCCCAGCCGGACCTGGAGGTGGCGGGCGAGTGCGGCGACGGGCAGGCCGCGGTCGACCTGGCCGGCGAACTGCGGCCGGACGTGGTGGTGATGGACGTGCGTATGCCGGTGCTCGACGGCATCGAGGCCACCCGCCTGCTGGCCGGCGCCGGTGTGGCGCATCCCGTCAAGGTGCTCGTGGTGACGACGTTCAACCTGGACGAGTACGTCTACGAGGCGCTGCGCGCCGGAGCGAGCGGGTTCCTGCTCAAGGACGCGCCGCCGGACCGGCTGCTGCACGGCATCCGGACCGTGGCCATGGGCGCGGCACTGCTGGACCCGGAGGTGACGCGGCGGCTCGTGGGCCGGTACGCCGCCCGCATCCGGCCCGCCCGTGGCACCCCGAACGACATCCCGCTGACCCCCCGGGAGACGGAGGTCCTCCGCCTCATCGCGGACGGCCTCTCCAACAGCGAGATCGCCGCCGCCCTCGTGATCAGCCCCGAGACCGTCAAGACCTTCGTCTCCCGCATCCTCACCAAGCTCGACCTGCGCGACCGCGTCCAGGCCGTCGTCTACGCCTACCGGCACGGGCTGGTGGCCTGACGCGCGCGCCGCGTAAGCAGCGGTGCCGGACCCGTTGACCTCTCCTCGTCACACCCATACCTTTTCGACGTTCGTAATCACAGATGGTGTTCGACACCACGAACGAATCGTGTCGCGCACCCCCGTCGAGAGGCCCCGCATGAGCCGCGCCGACGATCAGCCCGTACAGCCCGCCCAGCCCGCGGTGCCCGGCCGACGCCTGCTGTTGAAGGGTGCCGCGGCCGCGGGAGCCCTGGCGGCCGTCCCCGCCGTCGCCTCCGCCGCCCCCGGCAGGCCGGCCCCGTACGTGAACCCGCTCGTCCGCAACCGTGCCGACCCGCACATCCGCCGGCACACCGACGGCTTCTACTACTTCACGGCGACCGCCCCCGAGTACGACCGCATCATCCTGCGCCGGTCCCGCACCCTGAACGGTCTCGCGACCGCCCACGAGTCCGTCGTCTGGCGCAAGCACGCCACCGGCGACATGGGCGCGCACATCTGGGCGCCGGAGATGCACCGCGTCGGCGGCAAGTGGTACATCTACTTCGCCGCCGCGCCCGCCGAACGCGTCTGGGACATCCGCATCTGGGTCCTGGAGAACTCCCACCCCAACCCCTTCCGGGGCACCTGGGTGGAGCGGGGCCAGGTGAAGACGGCCTGGGAGACCTTCTCCCTCGACGCCACCACCTTCACCCACCGCGGCACCCGCTACCTCGCCTGGGCCCAGTACGAGCCCGGCATGGACAACAACACCGCCCTGTGGCTGTCGGAGATGGCGAACCCCTGGACGCTGAAGGGCCCGCAGATACGGCTCTCCACGCCCGAGTACGACTGGGAGTGCATCGGCTTCAAGGTCAACGAGGGCGCGTCGGTCATCGCCCGCAACGGCCGCCTGTTCATGACCTACTCGGCCAGCGCCACCGACGCCAACTACTGCATGGGCCTGCTGACCGTCGACGCGGACGCCGACCTGATGGACCCCGCGAACTGGTCGAAGTCGCCGACTCCCGTCTTCACCAGCAACGACACCACCGGTCAGTACGGTCCCGGCCACAACTGCTTCACCGTCGACCGGGACGGCCGCACCGACGTCCTCGTCTACCACGCCCGCCAGTACAAGGAGATCGACGGCGACCCGCTGAACGACCCCAACCGGCACACCCGCGTGCAGAAGCTGGGCTGGAAGGCGGACGGCACCCCGGACTTCGGCGTGCCGGTCGCCGACACGGCGAGGGGACGGGCGTGAGACGCTTCGCCGCCACGTCGGCGGTGGCCGTCACGCTGGCCGCCGGTGCCCTGACGGTCGTACCCGCTCAGGCCCGAGCCCAGGACCAGGCACCGGACCGGCCGTCCGGGACGGCCAACTGCACGGCTGCGGCCTGCCACTTCGACGTCCCGCCGGGTACGTACGACGTGAAGGTGCTGCTCGGCGGAGAGGACGCCGCCCGTACCGCCATCGGCGGCGAGAGCAGGCGGGCCCTGCTTCCCGAGACCGCCACGGCGGCCGGCGAGCGGATCGCCCGCAGCTTCACCGTGGACGTCCGCACACCCGAGGGCGAGCCCACCGGGCCCGACGGCAGCCCGGGCCTGGACCTGACGATCGGCGGGTCGGCGCCCGCCCTGGCCGGTATCAGGGTGACCCCGGCCCGGCACGCGCGGCAGATCATCCTCGTCGGGGACTCCACGGTCTGCGACCAGCCGAGGGAGCCGTACTCCGGCTGGGGGCAGCAACTGCCGCGGTACCTCCGCAAGGGCCTGTCCGTCGCCAACCACGCCGACTCCGGGGACAGCACGGTCAGTTACCTGGCCGATCAGCGGCTCTGGGGTACCGTCCGGTCGCGGATTCACCCGGGTGACCTGGTGCTCGTCCAACTCGCGCACAACGACAAGACGACGGACGAGGCCACCTACCGGGCCAACCTTCAGACGCTGGTGGCGGGTGTCCGGGAGCGGGGCGGCCGGCCCGTCCTCGTGACACCGGTCGTGCGCCGCTGGTTCAACGCCGACGGCACCCTCAACAACGGCACCGCGCTGCTCGTCAACGGTCTCGGCGTCGACCACCCGGCCGTCGTCCGCTCGGTCGCCGCCGCCGAGGACGTGCCGCTGATCGACCTGACCGCGAAGACGAAGGCGCTCGTGGAGTCCCTGGGCGTGGAGGGCTCCAAGGCCCTCTACCTCTACGACGAGAAGCGGGACAACACCCACACCTCCGCGCACGGCGCCACCGTCTACGCGGGCCTGGTCCGGGACGGGCTCGTCGACCAGCACCTGGTGCCGCGCGGTGCCGTACGGGCGGGACTCAGCCCTGCAGCCGGCTCCGCATCTGGGACAGGCGCCGGTCGAAGCGGAGGTTGAACCAGGTCAGCCAGCCCAGGAAGGCGACTGCCAGGGCGAGGGTCAGGCTCCCTGCGGTGACGGAGCCGGAGATGAACCATGCGACCGACGTACCGGAGAAGACGACAGCCAGGAGCGGGAACGCCCACCAGCGGTTGCGCCGCAGCCGCCGCTGACGGGAGTCGACCAGCGCCGCCATGGTCTGCCGCTGTCGCGGATCCTCGGGGGGCGGTCCGCCCTTGAGGATCCGCCGTTCCATGGCGGGCACGTCGCCCGGCTCCGCACCGGTGTCCCGCGCGTCGTGCCGACGGCGGCGGCGTACCAGGAACACGATCCAGACGCTCATCAGGGCGGCACCGACGAGTGCCGACGGCCACGCGTCGGCACCGTTGAAGAGCAGTCGCACCACCAGTCCCACGGCCAGTGCGACGAGGCCGATGACCGACAGTCTGTCCCGCCACTTCGGCTCGGAGAAGTCGTCGGGTCGCTCGCGTCTCTTCATGTCCACCTCTCGGGCAGTCGGATCCTGTGGTGACGCCGGGGTGACCGTCCAGATACCCGCCCG
>NZ_RAIF01000032.1:378186-379681 GCF_003671715.1 Streptomyces sp. E2N166
GCCCCCGCCACCCCCGCCACGGCCACCGCCCTCACGCCCGCCGACGCCGTCACCGGCATGGTCGACCACGTCCTGGCCCTGGCCGCCACCTGGACCCGCTGGGACGGGCGGCCCGCGCACGTCGATGACCGCGTCTACACCCCGCACAAGGCGATCCGGCGCGTCGCCGACCACCTGGTCGACCATCTCGCGGAGCTGGAGGCGCGGTTGGCCGGAGAGGCGACGCAGCCCGACCACTGGCACGCCTCCATGGTCACCACGGACGCGGACCGCGCCCCCTTCACACAGGAGGACCTCGACGAGGCCCGCAGCCGCCTCACCCGGCTCGCCCGGATCTGGGCCAACCGCCTCGACGCGCTCACCGCCGAGCAGCTCGACCACTCGCCCGGCGAGGGCTGGAGCTTCCGCGAACTCGCCGTGCACCTCACGGAGTCCGTGTACTACGCCGACGCGGTGGGTGACCTGTCGTGACCGCCTTCGCCGACCTCCACCGTGCCGGTGAGCCCCTGCTGCTGCCCTGCGCCTGGGACCACGCCTCCGCGTTCGCCCTCGCCGGGCAGGGCTTCCGGGCGGTCGGCACGACCAGCCTGGGCGTCGCGGCGGCGGGCGGGCTGCCCGACGGGGCGTCGGCGACCCGCGACGAGACGCTGCGGCTGGCCCTCACCCTGGGGTCGGGGCCGTTCCTGCTGTCCGTCGACGCGGAGGACGGCTTCAGCGACGACCCCGACGAGGTGGGGGAGTTCGCGCGGCGGCTGGCGGCGGTCGGAGCCGTCGGCATCAACCTGGAGGACACCCTGGGCCCCGCCGGCCGGCACGCGGCCAAGATCGCCGCGGTCAGGTCGGCGGCTCCCGGCCTGTTCGTCAACGCCCGTACGGACACGTACTGGCTCGGGGACCACGACGGTGACGGAGAGAGCCGCGTCGCCGAGACGATGCGGCGCCTCGACGCCTACCGGGAGGCCGGCGCGGACGGCGTCTTCGTCCCCGGCCTCACCGACCCCGGCCGGATCGCGGCCCTCGTCGCCCACTTCGACGTCCCGCTCAACATCCTCCACTCGCCCACCGGTCCGTCCCTCCCGCACCTCGCCGACCTCGGTGTGGGCCGGGTCAGCCTCGGCTCGCTGCTGTACCGGCGGGCACTGGGCGCGGCCCTGGAGACGGCGGCCGACATCGGCGCGGGCCGGGAAGTGCGGGGCGCGGCACCGGCGTACGACGAGGTGCGGGCGCTGAGCGGGGGGCCCGCGGAGCCCGGATAGGGTCAGGGCATGTCGAACGAGTATCCAGCCGCAGCGGGTTCCGACGGGCAGCCCACCGCCGACGGGCGGCCCGCCGGGCACCAGGGCGGCCCGTACGGCCCTCCGCCGGGGGCCACTCCGCCGGGCGCCCACCCCGCACCGTCCGCCCCCGGCGCCCCGGGAGGATTCGGCCCTCCCGGCGGGTACGCCGCGCCCGGCGGGCACGGCGGCCAGGCCGGGTACGGTGCCCAGGGCTCCTA
>NZ_RAIF01000032.1:379691-380959 GCF_003671715.1 Streptomyces sp. E2N166
GTGCTCCCGGCGGCTACGGCGCCCCCGGCGCGTACGGCGGCGCTCCCGGCGGGTACCCGGGCGCCCCGTACCCCTACGCCCCCGTGCCGCCGCCGGCCATGCCGGGCAGTGTGCGCGCCGCGCAGATCCTGATCTGGGTGATGGCGGGGCTGGTGATGCTGGTCGTGGTCATCTGGGGGGCCGGTGTCGGCGCGGAGGACGCGGGCCGGCTCTTCGCCACGAACCTGATGGGGTGGGTGCTGTTCGTCCTCGCCTTCAGGTACGGCACGGGCGGCAACGGTGTGCGGGTCGCGTCCATCGTGCTGGCGAGCGTGCAGATCGTGATGTCGCTCGGCGGGATCGCCCAGGGGAACGGGGGCGGAGGCCTCCCGCTGTTCGGCGCGATCGCCATCGTGGTCCTGCTCAACCAGAGTGTCGCGGCGCAGTGGTTCAAGCGCCCGCGCGCGGGCGGGCTGCCGTACGGTCAGTGACCGCGGGAGCCGTCCGGCTCCCGGGGCCAGTTCGCCAGCGCCACATGCAGCGCGTCGACCGCCTTGTCCCAGGACGCCTGTACGTCGCGCGGGGCTCCGAAGCCGCCGGCGGCCTCCAGGGCGCAGTAGCCGTGGAAGGTGCTGCGCAGCAGGCGTACCGCGTCGGTGAGGTCGGGTTCGGCCAGGCCGTAGGCACGGAGCATGCCGTAGGTGATCTCGGCGGTGCGGCGCAGGGCGGGGGAGTCGGCGACGAGGGACTGGTCGACGCGGATCTGGGTCGCGGCGTAGCGGCCGGGGTGGCGCAGGGCGTACGCCCGGTAGGCGCCCGCGAAGGCGGCCAGCGCCTCCTTCCCGGCCCGGCCGGCCACCGCCGCCGCGATCTCGTCGATCAGCTCGCCGCCGGCCAGCAGCGCGACCCGGACGCGCAGCTCCTGGAGGCTCCTGACGTGTGTGTACAGGCTGGCGTCCTTCACCCCGAAGTGCCGGGCGAGCGCGGAGACGGTGACGCTCTCGAACCCGGTCGCGTCGGCGAGGTCGGCGGCGGCCGCGACGACGCGGTCGGTCGTAAGACCCGCTCGGGGCATGGGCCACCTTCCCGGCTTCCTAGGGCTTCTAGGTTTCATGCTAGGGCAGGCCGGGCGGCAGCCGCGGCTCACCTCCGAGTCGTTAAACGTTCACCTTCTGCCTCGATCCTCCTCACAGCCGCGCACGGCGGCGGTATCCAGGAGGATCTTCATGGGGCACGGACACGGGCACGCGCACGGCCATCACCACCACGGACACGGACACGCACACACC
>NZ_RAIF01000032.1:380969-382953 GCF_003671715.1 Streptomyces sp. E2N166
GCCGGCGACCACCACATCCACACCCAGTACAGCAGCGACGGCAAGTACCGCGTCGTCGACCAGGTCCGCCAGGGCGCCCGGCACGGCATGGACTGGCTGGTCATCACCGACCACGGCAGCGTCACCCATGCCAAGATCGGTGTGGAGAAGGTCAACCCGGACATCCGCGAGGCCCGCGACGCCCACGAGGACACCCTCGTCTTCCAGGGCCTGGAGTGGAACATCCCGGCCGCCGAGCACGGCACCGTCTTCGTCCACCCCGGCCGTCACGAGGTCTCCGTCCTCAAGCAGTTCGAGACCGACTACGACGGCAGCGTGAAGGGCGCGGGCGACTCCACACCCGCCAACGAGGCACTCGCCGTCGCCGGGCTCTCCTTCCTCGCCGACCAGGTCAAGCGGCGCAAGGTCAAGGACGCCCTGATGCTCGCCAACCACCCGGCGCGCAAGGGCATCGACTCCCCGCACGAGATCCGCGCCTGGCGCGACGCCACCTCGCGGGGCCACCAGATCGCCGTCGGCTTCGAGGGCGCCCCCGGCCACCAGGCGGCCGGCCTCCCGAAGCCGCTCGGCATGGGCCGCGCCCGCGGCATCTACGACGGAAGCCCGGGCGCCAACTCCTTCCCCGGCTACCCGCTGGAGAGCTACCGCACCTGGGGCGGCTTCGACTGGATGACCGCCACCGTCGGCGGCCTGTGGGACAGCCTCATCGCCGAGGGCCGCCCCTGGTGGATCACCGCCAACTCCGACTCCCACCAGGTGTACGCCGACACCGCCGCCCGCGGCGGCGGCGACTTCAACGCCAACGGCCGCTACGACGACCCCGTCTACGCCGGACGGATCGACGTCACCCAGGGCGACTTCTGGCCGGGCCAGTACAGCCGCACCCACGTCGGCTCCGACGGCTTCTCCTACGGCGCCGTCATGGACGGCATCCGCGCCGGACGCATCTGGGTCGACCACGGCCAGCTCATCAGCGGCCTCGACGTCCGCGTCTCCGGCGGCGGCCGCTGGGCCACCCTCGGCGGCGCCCTGCACGTCCGCAAGGGCACGCGGGTCACCCTGTCGATGGACGTGGCCCTGGCCGGCGGCCCCAACTGGGCCGGGTTCACCCCGAAGCTGGCCCGGGTCGACGTCATCCAGGGCGACGTGACCGGCACGGTCGCCGACAAGGACACCTTCACCGCGCCGACGGCCCGGGTGGTCAAGTCGTACGAAGTGAACAAGGACACCGGCACCGTCCGCCTCACCTACGACCTCGGCCGTGTCGACCACCCCGTCTACCTCCGCACCCGCGGCACCGACGGCAACCGGTCCGCCGTCGGCGCCCTGGGCGCGAAGGTCGACCCGGCGGGCCCCGCCATCGACGTCGTCGGCGACGCCGACCCGTGGCGCGACCTGTGGTTCTACTCCAACCCGGTGTGGATCCTGCCGTCGTGACACCGCTGTCCGCGCACTACGCCATCGGCATCGACACCGACGCGACGACGCTGCGCGAGGCCGATCGCCTGCTCCAAGGGCTCGCCGCCGAACTCGGCCTCCCCGAGGACGTCTTCGGCTGCACGCACCTGGTGCGGGACGGCCGTCCGCGCGTCGCCCTGTCGCTCGCGGCGGAGGCCGTGGCGGCGGAGCCGGTCCTGCGCACCGCCCGGGACCGGCTCACCGCCCAGGGGTACGAGGTCCGCGACGGCGCCCCGGACGAGGCCGGCCGCGCCGTCCTCTACCCGGGCGTGAGCGCCCTCACCGGCACGCTGACGCTCGCGGAACTGCTCGCCCGCTCCGCGATCGACCGGGTGACGGTACTGGGCACGCCGGACGAACCGGCCCCGGACGCCCGGCTGGTCACCCGGGAACACGTCCGCCCCCAGTGGCGGAACGGCCACCTGGTCCTGGCCGCCATGCCCGCCGCGGGCGGCACCCTGGTGCCGTTCGAGGACCCCGACCCGACGCCGTGCTGCGCGGACCACTGACCCGTCCGTAAGGTGGT
>NZ_RAIF01000032.1:382963-386943 GCF_003671715.1 Streptomyces sp. E2N166
GGGCGGACGCGTTCAGCCCGCCAGCACCCCGCGCACGAACGCGTTGGTGAACTTCCCCGCCGGATCCAGCGCCTCGGCCAGCGCCCGGAAGTCGGCCAGCCGCGGGTAGAGCGCGCGCAGTTCGCCCGCCGGCGTCGCGAACACCTTCCCCCAGTGCGGCCGGGCCGCGAACGGAGCCAGCGCCTCCTCCAGCCGCCGCACCACCGGCAGCACCGCCGCCGTGTCCTCGACCCAGGTGAAGTGTGCGGCCACGGTGTCGCGCCCGTACGCCGGGCTCAGCCACTGCCCGTCTGCGGCGACCGTGCGCACCTCGCAGGTCTGCAGCACCGGCGCGACGGTCTCCCGTATCGCCTCCATCGCGCGCAGGGCGTCCAGCGCGTGCTCGCGCGGCATCAGGTACTCCGACTGGAGCTCGGCGCCGCTGCTGGGCGTGAACTCGGCGCGGAAGTGCGGCAGCCGCTCGTGCCAGGGCCCAGGCACCCCGAACTGCTCGGTGCAGTTCACGGCGGGCATGCCAGGCACCGGGTGCATCTTCTCGGCGGCCGGGGCGGCGTACGGGAAGTCGGGCAGCGGCTGGTCGGTGCGCCGCTTCAGCCACACCTGCCGGAAGCCGGGCGCCCGCCAGTCGGTGAAAAGGCTCACGCTGTACGCCGCCGCCATCACCGTGTCGAACGTCGCCGCGTCCAGTCCGGCGAGCGGCAGCTCGGTGAAGACATGCTGCTCGACCTCGTAGGCCGGCTCCAGGTCGAGGGTGAGCGCGGTCACGACACCCAGCGCGCCGAGCGAGGTCACCGCGCCGCCGAACCGCTCGTCGCCCCGGGCGACGGTCACCGTGGAGCCGTCAGCGGTGACCAGCTCCACCTCGCGCACCACCGACGCCAGCGAGCCGTTGCCCACCCCCGAACCGTGCGTTCCGGTGGCCACCGACCCGGCGACCGAGATGTGCGGCAGCGACGCCATGTTCGGCAGCGCCAGCCCCCGCCCGTGCACCAGCCGGGCCAGCTCCGCGTACCGGACGCCGCCGCCCACCCGCACCGTACGGGCCGCCGTGTCGACGTCCACCTCGGCCGGAAGCGCGGCCAGCGACAGCAGTACGCCCTCGGGGCCCGGCTCGGCGATCTCGTTGAAGGAGTGCCCGCTGCCCAGCACCCGCACCCGCGCGCTGTCCGCCACCAGGGCCCGCAGCGCGTCCAGTGAGTGCGGCCGCAGCAGCTCCTTGGCCGTGTAGGTGATGTTGCCGGCCCAATTGGTCACGGTGATGTCGGTCATACCGCGGAAACCTACCCGGCGCGCCTGGAAGGGGCCCCGGGCGGGAAGCCGCACCGGCGGGGGCATACCGTGAGAAGTCGAACGCCTGAGCCGGGAGGAGACACGGATGGGCAGCCGCACCGCGCTGGTCGAGGATCTTATGGAGCGCTTTCCGCATGTGCCGCGGGAAGCCGTCTTCAAGGAGGACCTGCTCCGCGGCGGGGTGGCCTTCGACCCCTCCGCGCTCAGTGACAACGAGGACGGCGAGGTCAAGCCGAAGTCGTACTTCATCTTCTCCTTCGACCACGGCACCCTGCCGGAGCTGGGCGAGGCCGCGCTGCGCCGCCCGCCCGAGGAGATCATCCTCACCGGTGGCCCCTACGACCTGCGCCGCACCGTCGTCTCGGTCCGTGTGAACCCGGGCTCCCCCTACCGGGTCGCCGCCGACGAGCACGGACAGCTCGGTCTCTACCTCGACGGCAAGCGGATCTCCGACGTCGGCGTGCCGCCCATGCCGGAGTACTACCGCCACAAGCTCGCCAACGGGAAGTCGGTCATGGAGGTGGCCCCGACCATCCAGTGGGGCTACCTGATCTACCTGACCGCCTTCCGGGTCTGCCAGTACTTCGGCGCCAAGGAGGAGTGCCAGTACTGCGACATCAACCACAACTGGCGCCAGCACAAGGCGGCGGGCCGCCCGTACACGGGCGTGAAGGACGTCGACGAGGTCCTCGAAGCACTGGACATCATCAACACCTACGACACGGCCAGGACGTCCACCGCCTACACCCTCACCGGCGGCGCCATCACGTCGAAGGTCCAGGGCCTGGACGAGGCGGACTTCTACGGGCGCTACGCCAAGGCCATCGAGGAGCACTTCCCCGGCCGATGGATCGGCAAGGTCGTCGCCCAGGCCCTGCCCAAGGACGACGTCCAGCGCTTCAAGGACTACGGCGTCCAGATCTACCACCCCAACTACGAGGTGTGGGACGAGTACCTGTTCAAGATGTACTGCCCCGGCAAGGAGCGGTACGTCGGCCGCGACGAGTGGCACAAGCGCATCCTGGACTCCACCGACGTCTTCGGCGCGCGCAACGTCATCCCGAACTTCGTCGCGGGCGTCGAGATGGCCGAGCCCTTCGGCTTCAAGACGGTCGACGAGGCCATCGCCTCCACCACCGAGGGCCTGCGCTTCTTCATGTCGCACGGCATCACGCCCCGCTTCACCACCTGGTGCCCCGAGCCCACCACCCCGCTCGGCAAGGCCAACCCGCAGGGTGCGCCGCTGGAGTACCACATCCGGCTGCTGGAGGCCTACCGCGCCACGATGGACGAGTTCGGCCTGTCCTCGCCCCCCGGCTACGGCCTGCCCGGCGCCGGCCGCGCGGTCTTCTCGGTCAGCTCCTTCATGGACAGCCTGCCGGAGAACGCACCCGTCGAGGTGTGAGCCGCGAGTCGAGACGTCCCGGCCCGGCCTCCGTATGACTCCCGCGGGGCCGGGCCGGCTCCGGGCCGTCGGTCCGCGTACCTCGCGCGCCGCTTGTGAACACGGCGCTTGTCAGTTGTGCCGGAGACGTGCGAAGCTCTGCGCCTGCCGTGCGGCCCTGCACCAACTCCATCGCCGGTGCGGTGAGTTGGCCTCGCCCGTGGACGCAGTGGATGCAGGAGTCCGATGCCCGACCTGCCGAGCCCCCAGGACGCCGCCGAGGCAGCGCTGCTCGACGAGTGCTGGGACACGGTGCTCTCCTACGCCGACCTGTGCACCGCCGGCTCGCAGGCCGCCGTCCAGCTCGCCACCGAGGCGTTCGCCCACGGCATGCGCGAGGTCCGCGCCGCCGACGCGGCCGAGGCGCGCAGCACCGCCCGCCGCCCGTCCCGGCTGCCCCGCATCCCGCTGCTCCTGACCGCCGTACGCACCACCGCGACGGCCTGGGAGGACGACGGGCGGGGCCACGAACTCGACTCCGAACTGCGGCTGTGGCTGGGCTCCGACCGGGCCGCCCGCTACGCCGGACCGCCCCCGCGCCGCCCGCTCGCGCTGCGCGGCCTCAAGGACATGCAGGCACCGGACGCGGAACTGCTGTGGCTGGCCGACGTGGAGGCCCTGCCACTGCCCGTGGTGGCCCGCCGGCTCGGCCTCGACCCGGCCACCGCGTCCGACGAACTCGCCCAGGTGCGCGAACTGTTCCGGGACCGCTGCCGCCGGGGCCACCTCGACGCGCCGCCGGACGCGCGGTGCCGCGGCTACGCCCGGCTGCTGGACGCGGTGACCAGGTCGGCCGCCGCCGACACCCCCGAAGACCTCTCCCGCCACCTCGCCACCTGCCCCGACTGCGCCGAGGCCGCCGCCTGCCTGCGTCCGCACGGCGGCGGCCTGCCCGCGGCCCTCGCCGCCGGAGTCATCGGCTGGGGCGGCCTCGCCTACCTGGAACGCCGCCGTCGCGCCGCCGAAGTACGCCTCGGCGCCGGGCGCCCCGCACCGGCCGGCGAGGACCGCGCCGACGAGCAGCGGGACGGCGGCCACAAGGCCCGCGTCGTCCGTGGCAGCCTCCTCGCCACCGCCGTCCTGGTCTCCCTGCTGGCGCTCACCGTCTCCCTGATGCCCTTCGGCGACACCACCGAGGACACCGCGGCGCCCACCGAGACCGTGGACCGCCGCCCGCCCGCCGCCCCGGACCGCGCACGGCCGACGGACCCACAGCCGTCGCCGGACGCACAACCGTCGCCGGACG
>NZ_RAIF01000032.1:387096-392857 GCF_003671715.1 Streptomyces sp. E2N166
CCCGCCCCGGACCCCGGCACGGCCGCCCCCGCCGCCTGCCGTGTCCGCTACGACCTCGTCAACCAGTGGCCCGACGGCTTCCAGGCCACCGTCACCGTCACCACCCGCAGCGCCCTCGACTCCTGGCATGTCGCCTGGACCTTCCCCGACGGCCAGCGGATCGGCCAGATGTGGGACGCGGACCACTCCCAGAGCGGCCCCCGGGTCACCGCCACCGCCACCGACTACAACAGCTCGGTCCCCGCGGGCGGCCGCCTCGCCTTCGGCTTCCTCGCCTCCTGGCGCGGCAAGAACTCCCCGCCGGACGACTTCACACTGAACGGCGGGACGTGCGAACGGGCCTGACGCCCCGGGCCCGGAAAAAGTCGTTGACGCACCGCGGTACCGACGGGCTACTGTGGCGGCACGTCACGCGGTGATCGCCGCGGGGTGAAGAACGCACGAGTGAGGAGGTGTCGACCGATGGCTGTCGTTGCGAAGGGCGCTGCCCGCATCCAGGAATCCATCAAGTCCACCTCCGTGGCCACCGGCTGACCTCAGCCCTCCTGAGTCCTTCCGCCGGGGCCGCCCCCCGAAGGGTCACCCCTTGTCTTCCACGTCTTCGACGTCTTCCACCTCCCTCTTCACCGCTCACTCCGCGCTGACTCCCCACGGCTGGGACGAGGACTGGGCCGACGCGTTCGCCCCGTACGCCGCCGAAGGGCTGCTGCCCGGCCGCGTGATCCGGGTCGACCGCGGACAGTGCGACGTCGTCACCGCCGACGGAGTCCTGCGGGCCGACACCGCCTTCGTGACCCCGCACGACCCCCTGCGTGTCGTCTGCACCGGCGACTGGGTCGCCGTCGAACCGGACGGCAACCCGCGCTACGTACGGACGTGTCTGCCGCGCCGTACGGCCTTCGTACGCTCCACCTCCTCCAAGCGGTCCGAGGGGCAGATCCTCGCGGCCAACGTCGATTACGCGATCGTCGCCGTGTCGCTCGCGGCCGAGCTCGACCTCGCCCGGATCGAGCGGTTTCTCGCGCTCGCCTGGGAGTCCGGGGCGCAGCCCCTGGTGGTGCTCACCAAGGCCGACCTCGTCCCCGACCCGGTGACCCTGGGCCACCTCGTCCAGGACGTGGAGACCACCGCCCCCGGCGTGCCGGTGCTGTCCGTCAGCGCCGAGCAGGGGGAAGGGCTCGACGTCCTCGCCGCCGTCGTGGCCGGCGGTACGGCGGTGCTGCTCGGGCAGTCCGGCGCGGGCAAGTCCACCCTCGCCAACGCACTGCTCGGCGAGGACGTGATGGACGTCCAGGCCATTCGGGACGTCGACGGCAAGGGACGGCACACCACCACCACCCGCAACCTCCTCGTCATGCCCGGCGGGGGAGTGCTCATCGACACCCCCGGGCTGCGGGGCGTCGGGCTCTGGGACGCGGGCAGCGGGGTCGGCCAGGTGTTCGCCGAGATCGAGGAACTGGGCCGTGACTGCCGGTTCCACGACTGCGCCCACGAGAGCGAGCCGGGCTGCGCCGTCCTCGCCGCCATCGACACCGGCGAGCTGCCCGAGCGGCGGCTGGAGAGCTACCGCAAGCTCATGCGGGAGAACCAGCGCATCGTCGCCAAGACCGACGCCCGGTTGCGCGCCGAGATCCGCAAGGAGTGGAAGCGCCGCGGCGCCATCGGCAAGGCGGCGATGGAGGCCAAGCGGGGACGCGTGCGGTAGCCGCCACGGCCCCTGCCGACGCCCCGCCAACGCCATGTCCGATTTCCGCCAGCCCGGTCCCCCGGTCTGGCGGAGACTGGAGGGCGTGATGGGGAACGGAACGAAGAGCGCAGAGCACCTGACGCACGAGGACAGCAGGTACGAGGCCGTACGCAGCCGGGACGCCCGGTTCGACGGCGCGTTCTTCTTCGCCGTCGAGACGACCGGCATCTACTGTCGGCCCAGCTGCCCGGCGGTCACGCCGAAGCGGCGCAACGTGCGGTTCTTCGCGACGGCCGCCGCCGCGCAGGGCTCGGGATTCCGGGCCTGCCGGCGGTGCCGGCCCGACGCCGTGCCGGGCTCGGCGGACTGGAACGTCCGCGCCGACGTCGTCGGCCGGGCCATGCGGCTCATCGGCGACGGCGTCGTCGACCGCGAGGGGGTCGCCGGACTCGCCGGCCGGCTCGGCTACAGCGCCCGCCAGGTGCAGCGGCAGCTCACCGCCGAGCTGGGCGCCGGGCCGGTGGCCCTGGCCCGCGCCCAGCGGGCCCACACCGCACGCGTCCTGCTGCAGACCACCGGCCTGCCGGTCACGGAGATCGCCTTCGCGTCGGGCTTCGCCAGCGTGCGCCAGTTCAACGACACGATCCGGGCCGTGTACGCGGCCACCCCGAGCGGGCTGCGCGCCGCCGCCCCGGCACGCGACCGGGCCTCCCGGCGCACCGCCACCCCCTCCGCCGGCATCCCCCTGCGGCTCGCACACCGGGGCCGCTACCAGGCCGGTCCCGTCTTCGACCTGCTCCAGCGGGAGGCCGTCGCTGGGGTCGAGGAGGTGAGCGGCGTGCCGGGCCGCCGCGTCTACCGGCGCACCCTGCGCCTGCCGTACGGCACCGGGATCGTCGCCGTCGACGAACGGCCGGGCCTGCCCGGGACGGGCAGTGGTGGCTGGCTCGACGCCCGCCTCCACCTGACCGACCTGCGCGACCTGACCACGTCCGTACAGCGGCTGCGGCGGCTGTTCGACCTCGACGCCGACCCGTACGCCGTGGACGAACGGCTCGGCGCCGACCCCCGCCTCGCCCCGCTGGTCGCCGCCCGCCCGGGGCTCCGCTCACCGGGCGCCGCCGACCCCGACGAACTCGCCGTACGGGCCCTGGTCGGGCGGGAGGAGGCCGAGCGGCTGGTCCAGCGGTACGGCAAGACGCTGGACGCGCCTTGCGGCACCCTCACCCACCTCTTCCCCGAACCGGCCGTCCTCGCCGGGGCCGAACCGTACGGCACCCCGGGCGCGCTCGCCGCCGCGCTCGCCGACGGCGCCGTACGCCTGGACCCGGGCGCCGACCGGGACGACGCCGAACACGCGCTGCTCGCCGTGCCCGGCGTGGACGCCCGTACCGCCGCCGTGGTCCGCACCCGCGCCCTGGGCGACCCGGACGTCGCACCGCCGGACCACGCCGTCCCCGACACCTGGCGCCCCTGGCGCTCGTACGCCCTGAACCACCTGCGCGCAGCGGGAGAATGGGAGCACCGATGACGACCACCAGCACGACCACCACCATGACCACCACGTACTGGACCGAGACCGACAGCCCCGTCGGCACACTGCTCCTCACCGCCGACCCGGGCGGGACGCTCACCTCCCTGTCCGTGCCCGGGCAGAAGGGCGGCCGGAGCGTCCAGGAGGGCTGGCGGCACGACGCCGGGCCGTTCCGCGCGGCCGAGGAGCAGCTCGCCGCCTACTTCGCCGGGGAGCTGAAGGAGTTCCGGCTGCCGCTGCGCGCCGAGGGCACCGCCTTCCGGGAGCGCGTGTGGGCCGCCCTGGACGACGTGCCCTACGGGGCGACCACCACGTACGGCGAGATCGCCGCGCGCATCGGTGCCTCCCGGCCCGCGGTCCGCGCCGTCGGCGGCGCGATCGGCGCCAACCCGCTGCTGATCCTGCGCCCCTGCCACCGGGTGATCGGCTCCGACGGCTCCCTGACGGGCTACGCGGGCGGCCTGGAACGCAAGACGGCGCTGCTCACCCTGGAGGGCACTGCGCCGGCCCGTCAGCCCGCCAGTACCGCGCCCAGCCACGCCCCGGTGATCAGCAGGCAGGCGAAGAGTTCCGTCAGCACACTGGAACCGCCCGAGCGCATCGCCGTGCGCAGCGCCGCCATCGCCTCGCCGTGCCGGCCGAGCCGCAGCCGTTCGGCGAGGTAGATGCCGCCCATGAAGCCGGGTATCGCGCCGAGCACCGGGACCAGGACGAAGCCGAGGAACGCGCCCGCGCCCGCGTACGCCGTGACGCGGCGGGTGGCGTCGTCCGCGCGCAGCCGCCGGGGCGGCAGTACCCAGCGCACCGCCTGGGACAGGAGGAGGACGACCGTGGCGCCGACGAGCACGGCCCACGAGAGGGGCTGCGGATCCTTCAGCGCCCACCACAGCACCCCGGCCCACACCAGCCACGACCCGGGCATGCCGGGGAGCAGCACTCCGCACAGCCCGAGCAGGATGACCAGGCCGGACAGCAGGAGGTTCCACGCTCCCATCTGTCCAGGGTGCAGGAGTCGGGCGCGGTCCGCAGATGTCCGGCCGACCGGGGTGGGGCGGCCGGGGGTCCGGGAGTCGAGGGCTGGGGGGCCGGTTCAGCGTTTCCGGGCCACCCAGTCCCGCTCGTACGCGTGCCAGCCCAGCTGGAGCCGGGTCGTGACCCCCGTCAGCTCCATCAGGCGCTTCACCCGCCGTTGTACGGTCCGCAGACCCAGGTCGAGCTGTTTGGCGACGCTCGCGTCGGTCAGGCCGGCCAGCAGCAGGGAGAGGATCTCCAGGTCGGTGGCGTCGGGCCCGTCCGGGCCGTGCTCGCTCACACCGGCGGCGCCGAGCCGCAGCGGCAGCGCGTCCCGCCAGACCGACTCGAACAGGCCCGACAGCAGTTCCAGCAGGCCGCTGGCGTGCACGACGAGCGCGGCCGGCTCCGAGGAACGCGCCGTGAGCGGCACCAGGGCCAGGGCCCGGTCGGCGATCACCAGCTTGGTCGGCACCCGGTCCACCACCCTCACCTGCTCGTCGCGGCCCAGCGCGGCGGTCAGTTCGGTGATGCCGGTGGGCAGGTCCAGTACCGACCGCTCGACCACCACCCGGTACCCGACCCCGCGTCCGGCTGCCTGCTCCTCCGCGTCGTTCTCCATGCCGGTGACGGCGACGGGGCTGCCGGTGACCAGCGCGCACACCTCGTCGCTCGCCCCCAGCTGGAGCTGGAGGAAGCGCTGGGCGACCGCCGAGGCGCCGGTCACCACCTCCACCAGGTCGTGCACGGCGGGCTCGGCCGCCGCCGCCCGGTACTCCTCGGCCAGCAGCGCCGCCGCCAGCTCCGCCTTCTCCAGCTCGTGCCGCTGCTGGGTGAGCAGCGCGCCCAGCGCCACCCCCGGCGGCGCGGCGACCCAGCGGCCGGGACGGGCCGACGACTGGGCCGCGAGCCCGTTCTGTTCCAGCCGGCGCAGCGCGTGCTCCGTGTCCCGCTCGCCGAGCGCCAGCCGCCGGGCCAGGTCGGGCACGTCGGCGGCGCCCAAGGACACCAGTGCCCGGTACGCAGACTCGTGCGTGTTCTCCAGCCCCAGCACTCCCAGCATCAGGCGTTGCCCCTCCCCGAGAACAAACCTCACCACCACAACGTGCGGGGCCGTCCGTGGCGGGAAACGGCCACGGCGCAAACCCGCCTCCGGACATCATCGCCGTACCGCCGGTCACTCTGCCAAGGTGGCGTCGCCGAGCGGTTCTCCCGTGGGGGGTGGGACCGCTCGGCCACCCCACCTCGCGACACGTGTTCGACACGTCCCCCGACACGCCGTCCGGCGCGGTGCCGGTCCGCCGGAATTTCCGGATGCCCCGTTTTCATACGGCTCCGTCGGTGGACAATCTGGAGCATGAGTCAGCAGGGGGGAACACCCACCGGACGTGACGACGACTGGTGGGGGCAGCTGTACGACGACTCCACCGGCGACACCGGCCCCACGGCCGCGCCCGATTCCCTGGACGACCGCTTCGCCTCCGCGGCGGGGACGGTGGGCCGGCGCGCGGACCACGGCACCACGGGCG
>NZ_RAIF01000032.1:393448-402621 GCF_003671715.1 Streptomyces sp. E2N166
GGACCGCACCGGGCCTGCCCCCGCTCCCGCCCCCGTTCCTCCCCTCGCAACCCCCTCAGTCCCCGCCCGAGCCGTCCCGGGACGGCGCCGGCGGGGCTCCGTCGGCCGGACGTGACTTCGTCGGCTCCGGACCGCCCACCTACGACGCCGAGCCCACCGCGCTGCCGTCGGCGGATCCCGACGGGCTCGACGGGCTGGTGGCGGACACGGTGCTGGAGGGTGCCCGGTACGGGACCTGCACCCTGCGGGCCGTTTCCGTGCGGGGGGACTCCGCGCGGTACCGGGGCGACCCGCGCCGCGACGCGCTGCTCGTGGCGCGCTTCGGCGCGGGGGAACAGGCACTGGTCCTGGTGGCGATGGCGACCGGCGCCCGCGCGACCGCCGGGGCGCACCGCGCGGCCGCCGAGGTGTGCCAGTGGATCGGCCGGGCCGTGGGCCGCAGCCACGCCCGGCTCGCCGAGGACCTGCGGGCCGCCCGGCGCGGCGAGCTGAAGTCCGGGCTGCACCGCCTCACCGACCGCAGCCTCGGCAGGCTCCGGGCCGGCGCCGCCGAGCGGGGTCTGGCCCCGGACGAGTACGCGGCCACGCTGCGTTGTCTGCTGCTGCCCGCCGACCCCGAGTGCCGTACCCGGATCTTCTTCGGCGCCGGCGCGGGCGGACTGCTCCGGCTGCGCGACGGCGCCTGGCAGGACATGGAGCCGGGCGTCGGCGAAGTGGCCGGCGAGCCCGTCGTCGGGTTCGGCTCGACGCCCCGGGCGAGGCCGGGCGGGACGCCGGACCAGACCTCCGAGGACGACCGGCTCACCATGGACCTGGGCATCACCGCACCGCCCGGACCGTACGACGGACCGCCCGGACCGTACGACGCTCCGCCCGCCGAGCCGTCCCGCGAGCCCTTCCGCTTCCGGGCCTCCATAGCCCGCCCGGGTGATGTGCTGCTGATGTGCACCGCGGGCCTCGCCGAACCCCTGCTGAGCGAGCCCGAGCTGGGTGAAGTCCTCGCGCGGCGATGGGCCGGACGCACCCCGCCCGGTCTCGCCGAGTTCCTCACCGACAGCCGGGTCCGGGTCAAGGGTTACGCCGATGACCGTACGGCCGCCGCCGTTTGGGAGGCGTGACGCCGCTCGCTGTGCCATAGCTGGAGCCATGGCCAAACAGAACGTCGCGGAACAGTTCGTCGACATCCTCACCCGCGCCGGAGTCAAACGCCTCTACGGAGTCGTCGGCGACAGCCTCAATCCGGTGGTGGACGCCGTGCGCCGCCACTCCGGCATCGAATGGGTGCACGTCCGGCACGAGGAGACCGCCGCCTTCGCCGCCGGGGCGGAGGCCCAGATCACCGGGAGGCTGACCGCGTGCGCCGGCTCCTGCGGCCCCGGGAACCTCCACCTCATCAACGGCCTCTACGACGCCCACCGCTCGATGGCGCCCGTCCTCGCCCTCGCCTCGCAGATCCCGTCCAGCGAGATCGGCCTCGGCTTCTTCCAGGAGACCCACCCCGACCAGCTCTTCCGCGAGTGCAGCCACTACAGCGAGCTGATCTCCAGCCCGAAGCAGATGCCCCGGCTGCTTCAGACCGCCATCCAGCACGCCGTCGGCCAAGGGGGCGTCAGCGTCGTCTCCCTGCCCGGCGACATCGCGGACGAGCCCGCGCCGGAGAAGGCCGCCGAGACGGCACTCGTCACCTCCCGGCCGACCGTCCGCCCCGGCGACGAGGAGATCGACCGGTTGGTGCGGATGATCGACGACGCCGACAAGGTCACCCTGTTCTGCGGGGCCGGTACGGCGGGCGCGCACGCCGAGGTCATGGAGTTCGCCGGGAAGATCAAGTCGCCGGTGGGGCACGCTCTGCGCGGCAAGGAGTGGATCCAGTACGACAATCCGTACGACGTCGGGATGAGCGGGCTGCTCGGGTACGGCGCCGCCTACGAGGCCACCCACGAGTGCGACCTGCTGATCCTGCTCGGCACGGACTTCCCGTACAACGCCTTCCTGCCCGACGACGTGAAGATCGCCCAGATCGACGTCAGGCCCGAGCACCTGGGCCGCCGTTCCAAGCTGGACCTCGCGGTGTGGGGCGACGCGAAGGAGACCCTGCGCTGCCTGATCCCGCGGGTGAAGGAGAAGAAGAGCCGGCGCTTTCTCGACCGGATGCTGAAGAAGCACGCGGACGCGCTGGAGGGCGTCGTCAAGGCGTACACCCGCAGGGTCGACAAACACGTCCCGATCCACCCCGAGTACGTCGCCGCCGTGCTCGACGAGATGGCCGACGACGACGCGGTCTTCACCGTCGACACCGGCATGTGCAATGTCTGGGCCGCCCGCTACATCTCACCCAACGGCCGTCGGCGCATCATCGGTTCCTTCTCGCACGGCTCGATGGCGAACGCGCTGCCGATGGCGATCGGCGCCCAGTTCACCGACCGGCGCCGGCAGGTTGTCTCCATGTCCGGCGACGGCGGGTTCACCATGCTGATGGGCGACTTCCTCACCCTCGTCCAGCACGATCTGCCGGTGAAGGTAGTCCTCTTCAACAACTCCTCGCTCGGCATGGTCGAGTTGGAGATGCTGGTCGCGGGTCTGCCCTCGCACGGCGTGGCCAACGTCAACCCGGACTTCGCCGCCGTCGCCGAAGCCTGCGGTGCCTTCGGGGTGCGGGTGGAGAAGCCCAAGGAGCTGGCCGGGGCGCTGAAGGCCGCGTTCAAGCACAAGGGGCCTGCCCTCGTCGACATCGTCACCGACCCCAACGCCCTGTCCATCCCGCCGAGGATCAGCGCCGACATGGTCACCGGCTTCGCCCTGTCCGCCTCGAAGATCGTGCTGGACGGCGGTGTCGGGCGCATGCTCCAGATGGCCCGCTCGAACCTGCGCAACGTGCCGCGACCGTGAGCGGCGGCCCGGCCGTCGTGAATCGACATGACTGCCGGGGGTCCGAACGGGCAAGGCTTCCCCGTGAACACGTTCGAAAGGGAGGGAAGCGACATCAGCACGCGGACGGGGGACATGAAGGGACACACGGCACCACAGCTCAGGCGACGGCTGGGGCGGGCGGACCTGCGGGCGGTGCCCGAGGCCCGGCGCGCCCTGCGTGAGCTGCTGCGGCACTGGGGCGGGCCCGGAAGATCGGATGTCGCGGAGCTGCTCACCAGCGAGCTCGTCACCAACGCGCTCGTCCACACCGGCGAAGGCGCCGTCCTGACCGCGACGGTCGGACCGCGCGCGCTGCGGGTCGAGGTACGGGACTTCGTCGGCCGGCTGCCCCGGCCGCGCGCCCCGGAAGCGGAGGAGAGCACCAACGGCAGGGGGCTGATCCTGGTGCAGTCCCTCGCCGACGACTGGGGCGTGCACCCCTGCGAGGTGGGAAAGTCGGTCTGGTTCGAACTGGACGCCGAGGCCGCGTGAGGCGCCGGGAGCCCCCGGCGCCTCAGACCCCGGCTAGCCGAACTGCTGCTCCAGGTCCTTGAGCTTGCGCTCCAGGGAGTCCAGGCGCGGCAGGGCCTGGGTGTCGTCCTCCGCGGTGAGGTCGACCGTGACCTGGTCAGTTCCGTGGCGTACCGGCTGCAGGGAGGGCCGCCGGGCCGCGGGCAGGGGCTCCGGCGCGGATATGGCGGGCTCCGCGGTGGCGGCGCGCTCGGTGCCCCGCTCCACCTGCTGCACCTCGACCTCGACCGGCCGGCCGCCGCGGCCGGGGAAGCCCCGGTGACCGTGACCCCGGCTGATCGCCTTGAGCTGCGCCCGCTCCAGACGCTCCTGCTCGCGCCGGCGCTGCTTGGTCTCCTCCTTCTTGCGCATGTCGTCGCGCACCTCCTCGACGGCCTCGTCGAGGCTGCGCACGCCCTCCAGGAGCATCAGCGACCAGGCGCGGTACGTCTCCCGGGGCGCCCGCAGCCAGCGCACCATGCGGATCTGCGGGAGCGGGCGCGGCACCAGGCCCTGCTCGCGCAGGGCGGCCCGACGGGTCTGCTTCAGGGCCCGGTCGAACAGCACCGCAGCCGACAGGGACATGCCCGCGAAGAAGTGCGGGGCACCAGCGTGACCGATGCCGCGGGGCGCGTGCACCCAGTTGAACCATGCCGCCGCGAACGCGAACGTCCACACGAGTATGCGGGAACCGAGCGCCGCGTCACCGTGGCTGGCCTCGCGCACCGCGAGGACGGAGCAGAACATCGCCGCTCCGTCGAGGCCGAACGGGACCAGGTACTGCCAGCCGCCGCTCAGGCCGAGGTTCTGCTCGCCGAAGCCGACCAGACCGTGGAAGGAGAGCGCCGCGGCGACCGCGGCGCAGCAGAAGAGCAGGACGTAGGAGAAGGTGCCGTAGAGGGCCTCCTTGCGCCTGCGGCGCTCCTCCATGCGCTCCCACGAGTCGTCAGCGCCCGCGTCCTTCCCCGAGGAACGCTTGCCGCGCGCGAGCACCGCCACCGCCGCCAGCATGCCCAGGAGCAGCACGGCGCCCGGAAGCAGCCAGTTCAGCGATATGTCGGTCAATCTCATCTGGGGGTCCCTTGCATTGGGATAGGGCGTAACGCCCGCCATGGTGGCCCAAACCCGGCGGCCCTCAGAGGGTTTCGGGGCAAGAGGCAGCCAAGGGAGTGCGAGGGGATGCCCAGGGCGGCGTTCTGCTCGAACTGCCGCATGAGGGGCGGGAGTTGAGTTCGAATAAGACTACCCGTACGAGTGGTTCCACGGAAAGTTCCCGTGACGCGTGAGGGAGTTGTGAAACGACGCCGGTGATCTTAGTCGACGATCATGGGAGTGACCGCGCGTGAGTACGCCCGGGGGAGACTCAACCCGCCGTGGCGAGCAGCTTGTTGACGCGGTCCGCGTCACAGGTGCGCGGGCAGGTGGCGCAGGTGTCCTCGGGGCGCAGGGTGTAGAACATGCAGCAGCTCGCCCGGTCCCGGGTGTGCAGCGGCTCGCCGTCCGGTCCGGTCAGCTCGCGGAACGCCGCCTTGCCGACGTAGGGCTTGGTCGCGCCCGGCAGCAGCAGCTCCAGTTCGTGCCGCGCCCGCTCCTGCTCGCCGAGCAGATGAGCGACGTACCACAGGCCCTCGACGACCTCGTCGGTCGCCATGCCCCACAGGGCGCGACCGCGCCGTCGCATGCGTGGTCCGAACCCCGCCAGCACCGGCTCCATGTGTTCGGCGACCGCGGCGCGCACCTCGGCCCGCAGCGCCTCCTCGTCGGCGACCACGCGGGCGCCGGGCAGCGCGGCGGCGGGATCACCGGGCAGGCAGGCGAAACCGGCGGAGCGCACGGCCATGCGGCCGAGGGGAAGCCCGGCGGCGGAGCGGTCGTAGGCGACGTGGGTCGCGGGGTAGCGGGGCACCCTGCGGTGCAGGAACCACGGCACGGTGATCAGCAGGCAGGCCGGCCACGCGTACCGGTGCAGTCCGAAACTCGCGACCACGTCCGGCCGGGCCCGTTGCCCGTAGTCCCGGACCACCTGGGCGTCGTCCCAGGCGAGGAACGCCTCCAGCTCCGCCCCGCCCGCGGCGAGCGCGCCGGCCGCGACCCATCCGCCGCCGCGCGGGACCTCGCCGGCCGTGTCCAGCTCGGTGACGCCCAGCCCCGGAAGGGCCTCGGACAGGCGCGCGTAGGCGTCCGTGAGGGCCGAGCGGGTGACAGGCATGCGGGACCACCGATCCACGTCCGAGCAACGGGCTGCTTGAGGTAAGCCTTACCTTACCCAAGATCCTTGGGATTTGAACTGGCGGCCCGTGCCCTTATGGTGCTTGACGGACAGGTGACAACCCGCCGTAATGACCCCAAGTACCGACACGTCCCGCAGGAGGACCCGTGAAGCCGAGCGCGCAGGGTCCCGCGGGGACGGGGATCGGACGGGTCCGCACCGCCGAGCCGACCGGGGCGGCCGCGTCGCGCGCACCGGTCGCACCGGTGCGGGTCCCGGCACAGCCGGGTGCCTCGGACAGGGACCGGGACAGGGCGCGTGGGGCCGTGGAACCGGCCGGAGCCGCACGCGGCGAGCACACGCACAGCGAACATCCCCTGCCCCGCCCGCGCGCGCTCGTCCAGCGCTCCTCCGTGCGGGGGCAGGTACTCGACGCCCTGCGCACCGCGCTGGTCTCCGGCGAGCTGCGGCCCGGCGAGGTCTACTCGGCGCCCGCGCTCGGCGAGCGCTTCGGCGTCTCGGCCACGCCCGTTCGGGAGGCCATGCA
Organism: Streptomyces sp. E2N166; assembly: GCF_003671715.1. Lineage (GTDB taxonomy): Bacteria > Actinomycetota > Actinomycetes > Streptomycetales > Streptomycetaceae > Streptomyces > Streptomyces thinghirensis. The sequence continues at coordinate 399,625 of NZ_RAIF01000032.1, forward strand.
GCAGCTCGCCCTGGAGGGCGCGGTCGAGGTCGTCCCCAACCGCGGCTTCCGCGTCGTCGAGCGCGGCGACCGGGAACTGGCCGAACTCGCCGAGGTCCGGGCCCTGATCGAGGTCCCCGTGCTGCTCCGCCTGGCCCGTACGGTGCCCGCCGAGCGCTGGGCGGAACTGCGCCCCCTCGCCGAGGCCACCGTCCGGGCCGCGTCGTCCGGCTGCCCGGCCACGTACGCCGAGGCCGACCGTGCCTTCCACCGCGCGGTGCTCGCGCTGGCCGGCAACGACCAGCTCGTCCGCATCGCCGGTGACCTGCACCGCCGCGCCCAGTGGCCGCCGGCCGGAGCCCCCGCGGTACGGGGGCGGGCCGACCTGATCGCCGACGCGCACGAGCACACGGCGCTGCTGGACGCGCTGATCGCCGGCGACCCGGACCTGGTCCGGACCCTGGTGGGGGAGCACTTCGGCGAGGCGCGCTGAGCGCGACGACGCGGGCGCGACCCCCCGGGGTCCCTGCGAGATGGCTCGCGAGGTGGCCAGGGGGTGGCTACGCGACCTCCTGCCGTTCCGCGCGGCTCGCCGGCGCCTTCTTCTCCGCGGGCCGCCCCTTGCGACGCGCGGGCCGGGACCCGGAGCCGCGGTCGTACATCTCGATGGCCAGCGGAGAGGCGGTGAACACCGACGAGTACGTGCCGACCCCCACGCCGATCAGCAGCGCGAGGGCGAAGTCGGTGAGCGAGTCGTCGGCGAGGACGGCCAGAGAGGCGAGGATGAGCACCGCGCCCATACCGGTGTTGACCGTGCGCGGCAGGGTCTGCAGGATCGCCTGGTTCGTGAGCCGGGCGAACGGCGCCTTGCGGTCCTTGCCGGCGAGCAGCTCCCGGATGCGGTCGAAGAGCACCACCGAGTCGTTGACCGAGTAACCGATCACGGTCAGCAGCGCCGCCAGGAACACCCCGTCGATCGGCTTGCCCAGCCAGGCGAACACGCCGACCAGGATGACCACGTCATGGGCGAGGGCGCTGACCGCCGCGGTGCCGAACAGCAACCGGAAGCGGACGGCGAGGTACGTCAGCTGGGCGGCCAGGGCCAGGCCCAGCGCGATCAGGGCGTCCTTGCGCAGCTCCTCGCCGAGACTCGGGCCGATCAGCTCGTCGCGGACCTTCTCCGTCTCCCCGCCCAGCTCGCCGATGGCCCTGGTGACGGTCTCGGCCTCGGCGTTGGTCAGCTTCTCGGTGCGCACGGTCAGGTCGCTGTCACCGGAGGACTGGACGACGGCGCGGGGGAAGCCCGCGTCGGCGAGGGCGTCCCGTGCCCGGTCGGCGTCGACCCGGGTGGCCGTGGAGTACTCGATGAGCCGTCCGCCGGTGAACTCGATGCCGAAGTCGAGGCCGCGGACCAGGATGCCGGAGCCGGCCGCCACGAGCACGACCGCGCAGGCGGCCAGCCAGCGGCGCGGGCGGCGCATGAGGAACGGGTCGCGGCGCAGCAGGGCGTCACGGACCGGGCCGGTGGTCGAGATGCCGGTGATGTGCGGGCGGCGGAAGACCGAGGGGCGGCTCGCCGCGAACTCGGCGAGCACGCGGGTGATCACCAGGGCGCTGACCATGGAGGCCAGGACACCGATGCCCAGGGTGACGCCGAAGCCCTTCACCGGACCCGAGGCCAGGAAGAACAGCAGGGCGGCGGCGATCAGCGTGGTGATGTTGGAGTCGGCGATCGCGCTGAAGGCGCTGCGGAAACCGGCGGTCAGCGACGAGCGCGTGCTCGGGCGGGTACGGGCGGCCTGTTCCTCGCGGGCGCGTTCGAACACGAGGACGTTGGCGTCCACCGCCATGCCGATGGCCAGGACGAAGCCGGCCAGGCCGGGCAGGGTCAGGGTGGCGCCGATCGCGGCCAGGGCGGCGTAGGAGATCACGCCGTAGCAGAGCAGGGCCACGGTCGCGAGGGCGCCCATCAGCCGGTATACGACGATGATGAACAGCCCGGTCAGCGCGGTGCCGATGACGGCGGCCCAGGCGCCGGCCGAGATCGCCTCGTCGCCCAGGGTGGCGCCGATGGTGCGCTGCTCGATGGTCTCGACCGGTACGGGCAGCGCACCGCCCTTGATGAGCAGCGCCAGTTCGCGGGCCTCGGCGTCGTCGAAGGAGCCGGTGATCTGGGTGGAGCCACCGGCGATGCCCGCCCCGCAGGCCACGGAGGGGTCGACCTGCGGCGAGGAGATGATCTTGTTGTCGAGCACGATGGCGACCCGGCGCTGCGGGTCGCCGGCCGGATGGCAGGCGGCTTCGCCGGTCACCTCGGCCCAGCGGTCGCTGCCCGAGTCCTTGAAGTCGACGGTGACGTGCCACCCGGCTCCGCCCTGCTGGTCGAAGCGGGCGTCGGCGCCCTTGACGTCCTGTCCGGTCAGCGTGGCGGCCTTCAGCCGGAGGGACTGACCGGACTCGTCCGGCAGGGCGCGCTCGACGTCCGTGCCGGACGGGTTACCCGCGTCGTTCCCGGCGTCGTTCCCGGCGGCCTCGGCCGGGCCGAGCACCGAGTGGACGGTGAGCTGCGCGGTGCGGCCCAGCACATCGGCCGCCTTCTTCGGGTCCTGTACGCCGGGCAGCTCGACGACGACGCGGTTGTCACCGGAACGGACGATGGTCGGCTCGGCGACGCCGAGCGCGTCGATACGGCCGCGCAGCACCTCCACGGTGCGGTCGGTGGCCTCACGGTCGGCCTCGGTGGTGGCGGTGGACTTGGTCTCCAGCACGATCTGGGTGCCGCCGCGCAGGTCGAGCCCGAGGCGGATCGGCATGGTCAGGGCGATGGCCACGGCCCCGGCCATCACGAGGAGGGCGACGAGCGCGCGCCCCTTCGTGGAGTGGGCTCGGGAGCGGGGACGGGAACGTTTCAACAGGGGCCTCCGGCGGGCACGCCGCGGCGGCGGCCCAGCGCGGCCGCGGCGAAGGATGGTGGAAGGACGGGGTGTCTCAGATGCCGGAGGAGACGGGAGGGGCCCG
>NZ_RAIF01000032.1:402951-406875 GCF_003671715.1 Streptomyces sp. E2N166
AGCCGGTGCCCCTGGGTGGGGGCGGTGCGTCGTGCGGGGGCGGTGCGTCGTGCGGGGCGCATGCACCGTCCCCTTTCGTGGTGGGTTTCTGTCGGGCGACGCGTGTGGCGGGTTCGTCGTGGGTGATGCGGCGGTTCGGAGAGGCCGGGCCGTCAGGGCTGGTCAGGGTTCGATGAGTCCGGCCCGGATGGCGTAGCGGGTCAGTTCCAGGCGGTCGCGCAGACCCAGCTTCTGCAGGAGGTTCGCCCGGTGCCGCTGGACGGTCTTGACGCTGATGAAGAGGATCTCGGCGATCTCCTTCGAGGAGTGGCCCTCGGCGACGAGCTTGAGGACCTCCTCCTCGCGGGGCGTGAGGATGTGGTCCGCGCTCTCCTCGCCGTGCTGGACCCGGTCGAGGTAGTTGCGGATCAGCGCGGTCACCGCACCCGGGTACAGGAAGGGCTCGTCGCGCATCGCGGCCCGGCAGGCGGCGACCAGGTCGCGGTCGGCGACGGACTTCAGCACGTACCCGCAGGCCCCCGACTTCAGCGCCTGGAAGAGGTACTGCTCGTTGTCGTGCATCGTCAGCATCAGGATGCGCAGCCCCGGCTTCAGGGCGGCCAGCTCCCGGGCGGCCTGCAGACCGGTCAGGCGGGGCATCGCGATGTCCAGGACCGCGAGGTCGACGGCGTGCGCCCGCGCCATGTCGATGGCCTCCGCGCCGTCCCCGGCCTCGGCGACCACCTCGAGGTCCGGCTCCCGGTCGAGGATGAGCCGTACGCCGCGGCGTACCAGCGCGTGGTCGTCGGCGAGCAGGATGCGGATCCTCGACGGACCGGACGGGGGCTCCGCGGTCCGGTGGGACGCGGTGGGACCGGGCAGGGAGGGGTCGGACATGGTCAGGGCTGCTTCCTGGGGACGGGTGCGGTGAGCCGGATCCGGGTGCCGGCGCCGGGTGCCGAGGTGATGTCGAGGGCGGCCCCGACGAGCAGGGCCCGTTCGCGCATGCCGCGGATACCGGCGCCCTCGCACGCCGCCTCGATGCCGCGGCCGTCGTCGGCGATGGTGAGCGTCACCGCGCCGTCGGCGGGGCCGAGGCTCACCTCCAGCCGCTGGGCGTCCGCGTGCCGGGCGGCGTTGGTCAGGCTCTCCTGCGCGACGCGGTAGAGGACCAGCTCGGTCTCGGGGTCCAGGGCGGGCAGATCGGCGTCGAAACGCCGCACCACCCGCAGCCCCGTGTGGGTGGCGAAGTCGTGCGTCAGCGAGGACAGCGCGCTGATCAGGCCGAGGTCGTCCAGGACGCCGGGCCGCAGCCGGCGCACCAGGCGGCGGACCTCGTCCAGGCTCTCCCGGGTGATCTCCTGCGCCTGGTACAGCTCGTCGCGCAGCGGCTGGTCGGCGTCGTCCGCGGCGCGCCCCAGGACCAGCAGGATCGCGGTCATGCTCTGCCCGACCTCGTCGTGCAGCTCCTGCGCGATACGGCGCCGTTCCTCCTCCTGGGCGAGCAGGACGCGGGCGGTGCTCGTGGCCCGCTCGTGCTCCAGCCGGTCGAGCATGGCGTTGAAGGTGCGGATCAGCTCGGGGACCTCGCCGCCGCCGGACACCGGCAGCCGCTGGCCGGGGCGCAGCAGGTCGACGGTGGTCATCAGCTTCGTGAGCCGGTCCAGCGGTGCCAGACCCCAGCGCAGCAGGGCGCCGTTGGCCACCAGCATGACGCCCAGGCCGCCCACCAGGATGACGGCCTCGGTCAGCAGGACCGGCACGGAGACGGTCACCGGAGCCCACAGCAGCAGTGCCGTGGCGAAGCCCAGCACTACCGCGTTGAGCCCGAAGATCCGCCAGAACAGGGACACCGGGGGGTACGCCTCCTTCTGCGACGCGTCGACTGGTACGCCTCCACTGTCGGCCATCGCGCACCCCCGGTGGGAGCTGCGGCCCAGGCCGCGCCCGAGCAAGGGACCAGCTTCCCCCGTCCGCGGCCGCCGGGTCGATGGGGCCCGACCCCCATTTCCGGGTCGCGGTACACCCATACGGCCGCCCCCGAGCGCCGCCGAGTGGATGCTCCGTCCCCGGGCAAATGGGGCCTGCGCCCGATGGGTTTCCCCCGACGGCCCGGCCAGGGTTGAGGACGACCGGGTCCGATCGGCCCGGCTCTCGTCATACCCGCGGAACTCTCCGAGAGAAGGACTCACCGTGTCGCTCGACGCCTCCCGCATCGAACCCCGCCCCGAGCGGCTGACCGCTCACGAGGCGCGCCAGCGTCTCGAACACGCCCGCGGCACCCGCATGACACAGCTGCGGGCCCTCGAAGAGAGCGGCCAGGCGGACGACCAGCTGATGTCAGCGCAGAAGGCCGCGATCGAGCGGGTGCTCAAGGAGATCGAGGAGGCCTTCGCCCGTATCGACGACGGCACCTACGGCGCCTGCCTGGGCTGCGGCAAGCCCGTCCCGGGGGAGCGCCTGGAGATCCTCCCGTACACGCGGTACTGCGTCGCCTGCCAGCGCCGCGCCGCCGCCTGACCACCGTCCGTCCAGTCTTCGTGTCCCGCCCCGCCCGAGGGGTGAAGTGGGTGAAGTGGTGAACAACCAGATCATCGGCGACCGCGACACGCGGCTGTCGCCCCTGTCGCCGGAGGAGCTCGCCGCGCTCCGGGACAGCCTCCACGAGCAGCGGCTGTTCCGCGAGGAGCAGCTGCGGCAGATCGCGAACGTCCCGGCCCGCGCCGACGAGCCGGTCCCGCGTCGGTCCGCCGCGCGGACCGAGGTGCGGGCCGAGCTCGCGGCCTCCGCGCGCATGGTCCTCGCCGACGTGGAAGCGGCGCTCGAACGCATGGCCGAGGGTCGTTACGGCCGCTGCCACCTGTGCCGGTGCCCCATCGACCGCGAGCGCCTGGTGATCGTGCCGCAGGCCCGCTACTGCGCTCGATGCCAGCAGGTGCGGGAGGCAGGCCGGTGACCGTGGTCCGCCGGCCCCGGGCCGGCCTCGCCCGGCACCGGCCGTGGCCGATGTGCCGGCAGTGCAGCGGCGTCGCCCTCGACATGGGCAGCGCCCGTACCCGCGCCTGGGTCACCGGGCGCGGGATGATCCTCGACGTGCCGACGGTGACCTTCCCCGGCGCCGGTGCCGGGTATCCCATCCGGCGCGGCTCCATCGTCGACACCCAGGGCACGGCCCGGATGCTCGACCGGCTGCTGGGTCACCGCCTGCCCCGCTTCGCCCGTCCTCTGGTCGTGGTGACCGCGCCGGTGCTGGACGGGTTCGCCTACCGGACCGAGGCCCGTACGGCCGTGGAGGTGCTGCGCCCGCGCGGTGTGCTGACCGTCCCCGGCGCGCGGGCCGTGGCCCTGGCGGCGGGCGTGGACCTGTCGCGGCCGCTGCTGGTGATGGACATCGGCGCGCACCTGACCGAGGTGGTGCTCCTGGTGGACGGCGCCGTCTTCGACGCGCGCCGCACCGCGCTGGGCACGGGGGACATCGACGACGCGACCCCGGCCGCGCGGGTCGCCGAAGCGGTGGTCGACATGACGACCTCGATGCTGAGGCAGGACGGCACGTCCCTCACCGTGGACGCCCTGGGCCGGGGCCCGCTGCTCGCGGGCGGGGGTGCCCTGCGCCCCGACATCACCTGCCACCTCGCCGCCGGGCTGCACGCGCCGCTGAGGGCCGTACCGGCCCCGCACACGGCCGCCGTCCGAGGCGCCGCCAAGTTCCTGGAAACCGCACTCTCCCACCCGCCGACCGCGACCCCGGACCCAGCGGACGAGCACCCGCACCGACCCGGGGAGTCCGGCCCCTGACGGCGAGGAGGCGCCCGTGCCGGCCGCACTGGTGCCCTCGGGCGGGGCCCGGCCGAAGGGCGACCGTGCGGGCCGCCCGGGGGTACCAGTGCGGCCGCCGATGGACACCCGCAGCCCCACGACGGACGCCATCGCGCCTCCGGCCAC
>NZ_RAIF01000032.1:407770-408978 GCF_003671715.1 Streptomyces sp. E2N166
CCTCGTCGGACCGGTCGCGCACCCCGTGCACCGTGGCGGCGTACGCGAGTTGCCCGCGCTCACAGGCCGCGGCCCCGCGCTCGTCGTCGCTGTGGGCGAGCGCCTCGGCGGTGCGCAGCGCGTCCTCGGCCTCCGCCCAGCCCTGCTCGGTGTACAGACACCGCTCCACCAGCAGCGCGGTCCGCTGCAAGGCGGTGGCCGCGGTGACCGGCTCCAGCAGGGCCGCCGCGTCGGCCCAGCAGGCGCGCGAGCGCAACCGCCACACGGCGGTCTGGAGCGGATCGTCACCTTCGGTCGTTCCCCAACCAGAACCAGCCATGGCGGAATGCGCCACGTCGCCCTCCCCTTAGCACGCCATCGAGCTCTCGAGTGGTGGCCGCATCTCAGCACGGATCCGGCGGCCCGGCCAAGAGGATGGGTGAAATTTTTCACAAAGTGGGGGACTTCCCGGTCCGGAGGTTTGGGAGCGTCCGGGCCTTCCCGCGCACGCGGCTCAGCTCATCCGCAGTGCCAGGAAGAAGTCCAGCTTGTCCTCCAGGCGCGACAGGTCACGCCCCGTCAACTGCTCGATCCGCCCGACGCGGTAGCGCAGCGTGTTGACGTGCAGGTGGAGGCGGCTCGCGCAGCGCGTCCAGGAGCCGTCGCTGTCGAGGAACGCCTCCAGCGTCGGGATCAGCTCGGCGCGATGGCGGCGGTCGTAGTCCCGCAGCGGGTCCAGCAGCCGGGCCGTGAAGGCCCGGCGGACGTCGTCGGGGACGAAGGGGAGGAGGAGGACGTGCGAGGCCAGTTCCTGGTGGCCGGCCGCGCAGACCCGTCCGGGGCGCGCCGCGGCCACGCGCCGCGCGTGCCGGGCCTCCTCCAGCGCGCCGCGCAGCCCTTCCGCCGAGTGCACGGCCGCGCTGACGCCGAGCGTGACCCGCCCGTCGCCGTCCAGCCCCGCGGACAGCGGCTCCCGTACGGACTCCAGCAGCGCGTCCGCGAGGATCCCGGTCTCGGAGCCGTCGTGCTCGCTGGAGACCGCCGGCAGCGGTACGAGGGCGACGGCCTCGTCGCCGGTGTGCGCCACGGCGATGCGGTCGGACTGCTCGGGGCCCGTGGCGAGCGGGTCGACGAGGATCTCCTCCAGCAGGGTCTGGGCGACCGGGCCGGTCTCCGCCGAGCCGTCCTCCCACTCGACGCGGGCCACGACGACCTGCCAGTGCGGGGCC
>NZ_RAIF01000032.1:409422-422391 GCF_003671715.1 Streptomyces sp. E2N166
CGGGCCGGAGGTCATCATCCGGCGGTGCCGGTCCACCACGGCCGCGAGGTCCCCGGCCCGCTCGCCGGAGACCTGGCGGACGACGTGCTCGGTGATGGTCGCGAAGGCGACCGACTCGTTCACGGCGAAGAGCGGCAGGTGGTGCCGCGAGCACGCCGCCACGAGGTCCTCCGGCACGCTCCCCAGCTCCGCCTCACCGGCGGCCAGCGCGGCCACCCCGGCCTGCACCAGCAGGCGGACGAACGGCTCGGAGTCGTCGGCGTCCCGACGCCAGGCCAGGCCGGTGAGGACCAGTTCCCCGCCCGAGAGGTAGCGGCTGGGGTCCCGCAGGTCGGTGGTCATCACGCCCCGGACGGAGCGGTCCAGCTCGTCCTCGCCGCCGAGCAGCTTGAGGCCCAGCGCGTCGGTGTCCAGCAGTGCGCGCAGCCGCATTCTCGTCGCCGCCGATCTTTGTCTCGAAGTGTTCCAGGTCACCCGGGTGTGCCGCCCGTTTTCCGGAGGGACCAGAGGAAAGCAAGGAGGTTACTGAGGGCCTCCTTTCATACGAATCTACAAGATGCCCGCCCTGGCCAGCGAACTCCTTCATGGTTTCTGCGACTGACCCTGGTGGAGTACCGGGCGGTGTACTGAGGTCACTCCACGTGAACAGCACATGAACGAGCCGGGCCCGCCGCACACGGATTGGCTCAATCTGTACGACTCACCAGACGAAGACGAAGAAGAGAGCCGGTCATGGACTTCCTTCGCCCCGCCAGCTGGGAGGAGGCGCTCGCCGCGAAGGCCGAGCACCCCACCGCTGTGCCGATTGCGGGTGGCACCGACGTGATGGTCGAGATCAACTTCGACCACCGCCGGCCCGAGTACCTCATGGACCTGAACCGCATCGGCGACCTCTCCGAATGGGAGGTCGGCGAGGACTCCGTACGGCTCGGTGCCTCCGTGCCCTACACCGGGATCATGGAGAACCTGAGCACCGAGCTGCCGGGTCTCGCCCTCGCCTCGCACACGGTCGCCTCCCCGCAGATCCGTAACCGCGGCGGCGTGGGCGGGAACCTCGGCACCGCCTCCCCGGCGGGCGACGCCCACCCGGCGCTGCTCGCCGCCGGCGCGGAGGTCGAGGTCGAGTCGGTACGCGGCAAGCGGCTGATCCCGATCGACGAGTTCTACACGGGCGTGAAGCGCAACGCGCTGGAGCCCGACGAGCTGATCCGCGCCGTGCACGTCAAGAAGGCCGACGGGCCGCAGCAGTTCTCCAAGGTCGGCACCCGCAACGCCATGGTCATCGCCGTGTGCGCCTTCGGCCTCGCCCTGCACCCCGAGACCCGTACCGTCCGCACCGGCATCGGCTCGGCCGCGCCCACGCCCGTCCGGGCCAAGGCCGCCGAGGAGTTCCTGAACGCGGCGCTCGCGGAGGGCGGCTTCTGGGACAACGGAAAGATCATCACGCCGTCGGTGGCCAAGCAGTTCGCGGACCTGTGCTCCGCCGCCTGCAACCCGATCGACGACGTCCGGGGCACCGCGAGCTACCGCCGGCACGCGGTCGGCGTCATGGCCCGCCGGACGCTCACCTGGACCTGGGAGTCGTACCGCGGCGCCCGCCACACCGAGGAGGGAGCCGCGTAATGCGTGTCAACTTCACTGTCAACGGACGTCCGCAGGAAGCCGACGACGTGTGGGAGGGCGAGTCCCTGCTGTACGTGCTGCGCGAGCGGATGGGCCTGCCGGGCTCCAAGAACGCCTGCGAGCAGGGCGAGTGCGGCTCCTGCACGGTCCGTCTGGACGGCGTTCCGGTGTGCTCCTGCCTGGTCGCGGCCGGCCAGGCGCAGGGCCGCGAGGTCGTCACCGTCGAGGGCCTGGCCGACTTCGCCAAGGAGCGCGCCGAGGGCTGCGCCACCGGCGCCTGCGGCAGCGGCGCCGCCAAGGGCACCACGCTCGACGAGGCCAAGCGGTGGCAGGCCCGGGGCTCCGACTCCCATACCGGCGAGGGCACCGAACTGGCGCCGATCCAGCAGGCGTTCATCGACGCCGGCGCCGTCCAGTGCGGCTTCTGCACGCCCGGCCTGCTGGTCGCCGCCGACGAGATGCTGGAGCGCAACCCGAACCCGACCGACGCGGACATCCGCGAGGCGCTGTCGGGCAACCTGTGCCGCTGCACGGGCTACGAGAAGATCATGGACGCGGTCCGCCTGGCCGCGGCCCGCCAGTCCGAGGGGGTCTGAACATGGCTGCCACCGGCGCACCCACCAAAATCACCCAGGGGTCCCAGACCAAGGGCGGCATCGGAGAGTCCACGCTCCGCCCGGACGGCACCCTCAAGGTCACCGGCGAGTTCGCCTACTCGTCCGACATGTGGCACGAGGACATGCTCTGGGGCCAGATCCTGCGTTCCACGGTCGCGCACGCCGAGATCGTCTCCATCGACACCGGCGAGGCCCTCGCGATGGCGGGCGTCTACGCCGTCATGACGTACGACGACCTGCCGACCGAGGTGCGCAACTACGGCCTGGAGATCCAGGACACCCCGGTCCTCGCCCACGGCAAGGTCCGCCACCACGGGGAGCCGGTCGCGATCGTCGCCGCCGACCACCCGGAGACCGCGCGCCGCGCCGCCGCCAAGATCAAGGTGGAGTACCGGGAGCTGCCCGTCATCACCGACGAGGCCTCCGCGACCGCCCCCGACGCGATCCTCGTCCACGAGGGCCGCGACGACCACCACATCGGCCACGTCCCGCACCCCAACATCGTGCACCGCCAGCCGATCGTCCGCGGCGACGCCGACGAGGCCGCCAAGCGGGCCGACGTGATCGTCAAGGGCGAGTACTACTTCGGCATGCAGGACCAGGCCTTCCTCGGTCCCGAGTCCGGCCTCGCGGTGCCCTCCGAGGACGGCGGCGTCGAGCTGTACGTCGCCACCCAGTGGCTGCACTCCGACCTGAAGCAGATCGCCCCGGTCCTCGGCCTGCCCGAGGACAAGGTGCGGATGACGCTCTCCGGCGTCGGCGGCGCGTTCGGCGGCCGCGAGGACCTGTCGATGCAGATCCACGCCTGCCTGCTGGCGATGCGCACCGGCAAGCCCGTCAAGATCGTCTACAACCGCTTCGAGTCCTTCTTCGGCCACGTGCACCGCCACCCGGCGCGGCTGTACTACGAGCACGGCGCCACCAAGGACGGCAAGCTCACGCACATGAAGTGCCGGATCGTCCTGGACGGCGGCGCCTACGCCTCAGCCTCCCCGGCGGTCGTCGGCAACGCCTCCTCGCTGTCGGTCGGCCCGTACGTGATCGACGACGTGGACATCGAGGCCATCGCCCTCTACTCCAACAACCCGCCCTGCGGCGCGATGCGCGGCTTCGGCGCGGTCCAGGCGTGCTTCGCCTACGAGGCGCAGATGGACAAGGTGGCCAAGGAACTCGGCATGGACCCGGTGGAGTTCCGCCGGATCAACGCCATGGAGCAGGGCACGATCATGCCGACCGGGCAGCCGGTCGACTCCCCGGCCCCGGTCGCCGAACTCCTGCGCCGCGTCAAGGCGATGCCGCTGCCGCCGGAGCGCCAGTGGGAGTCCAGCGAGGGCGCCGACGTACGGCAGCTGCCCGGCGGCCTGTCCAACACCACGCACGGCGAGGGCGTCGTCCGCGGCGTCGGCTACGCGGTCGGCATCAAGAACGTCGGTTTCTCCGAGGGCTTCGACGACTACTCCACCGCCAAGGTCCGCATGGAGGTCGTCGGCGGCGAGCCGGTGGCCACCGTGCACACGGCCATGGCGGAGGTAGGTCAGGGCGGCGTCACCGTCCACGCGCAGATCGCCCGAACCGAGCTGGGCGTCACCCAGGTGACCATCCACCCGGCGGACACCCAGGTGGGCTCGGCCGGCTCCACCTCGGCCTCCCGGCAGACGTACGTCACCGGCGGTGCCGTGAAGAACGCCTGCGAGCTGGTGCGCGAGAAGGTCCTGGAGATCGGCCGCCGCAAGTTCGGCTCCTACCACCCGGCCTGGGCCACCGCCGAACTCCTCCTGGAGGGCGGCAAGGTCGTCACCGACGGCGGCGAGGTCCTGGGCGATCTGGTCGACGTGCTGGAGGGCGAGGCCGTCGAGGTCGAGGAGGAGTGGCGGCACCGGCCGACCGAGGCCTTCGACCTGCGCACCGGCCAGGGCAACGGCCACGTCCAGTACTCCTTCGCCGCGCACCGCGCCGTCGTCGAGGTCGACACCGAACTCGGCCTGGTCAAGGTCATCGAACTGGCCTGCGCCCAGGATGTCGGCAAGGCGCTCAACCCGCTCTCCGTCATCGGGCAGATCCAGGGCGGCACCATCCAGGGCATGGGCATCGCGGTGATGGAGGAGATCGTCGTCGATCCCAAGACCGCGAAGGTCAGGAATCCCTCCTTCACGGACTACCTGCTCCCCACGATTCTCGACACGCCGACCATCCCGGTCGACGTGCTCGAACTCGCCGACGACCACGCCCCGTACGGGCTGCGCGGCATCGGCGAGGCACCCACCCTGTCGTCGACTCCGGCGGTCCTCGCGGCCGTCCGGAACGCGACCGGGCTGGAGCTCGACCGCACGCCGGTACGACCGGAGCATCTGACCGGTACGGCGTGACAGGGGGTGTCGTTCGGATCAGGCCGACTCCAGGCAACGGCGCCCATGGAACCGAGCCGAGCGGGGTCTGGTGCGTGCAGCTGCAAGGCGGAGGAGGGCGTCAGGGCGGAGCCCTGGCAACCGACGACAACGCCGCAGATGTGCGTGCCAGGCCACGCGACCCCGGCAGGATCCGAACGACACCCCCTAATCCTCCGGGCGGCGCACGGAACGTCACACACTCCGCGCCGTCCGGAGTACAGCCCAAGTCCCGCTCCGCTCGCGGTGCTTGAGTACCACCACACATGCGTTCGCCTCGGGCCGTCCCCCGGGTCGTGCATATCCCAAATCCCGCGACCGCCCCAGCGGCCGACCGGGTGCACCTATGAACCTTGGGAGACGGCCCCATGACCCAGCAGTCAGTGGAGCCCAAGACCACCGCCGATGACGCGGGCGCGGGTTCCCGCGTCCCCGCCGGACGGTCTTGGCTCGACCGGTACTTTCACATAACCCACAGAGGGTCGACGATCGCGCGTGAGGTGCGCGGCGGCACCACCACCTTCATGGCGATGGCCTACATCGTCCTGCTCAACCCCGTGATCCTGTCCGGCAAGGACGCCGCGGGGGACACCCTGGGCCAGAAGGCCCTGATCACCGCGACGGCGCTCGCCGCGGCGGTCACCACGCTCCTGATGGGATTTGTCGGCAAGGTGCCGCTCGCCCTGGCCGCCGGACTCTCGGTGTCCGGTGTGATCGCCGGCCAGGTCGTTCCCCAGATGACCTGGCCGCAGGCCATGGGCATGTGTGTGATGTACGGCGTGGTGATCATGCTGCTCGTGGTCACCGGGCTGCGCGAGATGATCATGAACGCCATCCCGCTCGCCCTCAAGCACGGCATCACCATGGGCATCGGCCTGTTCATCGCCATCATCGGCCTGGTCAAGGGCGGCTTCGTCCACCCGGGCAAGGCGACCCCGCTCACCCTCGGTCCCACCGGTGAACTCGCCGGCTGGCCCGTCCTGCTCTTCGCGGGCACCCTGCTCCTCATCTTCATGCTCCAGGCGCGCGGCATGCCCGGCGCGATCCTGATCGGCATCGTCACCGGCACGATCGTCGCGGCCCTGCTGAACGCCACCGGGGTCATCGATCCCGAGCAGTGGGCCAACGGAGCCCCCGAGCTGCACGGCAGCGCGGTCTCCATGCCGGACTTCTCACTCTTCGGCGACCTGGAGTTCGGCGGCTGGGGAGAGGTCGGCGCCATGACGGTCGGCATGATCGTCTTCACTCTGGTGCTGGCCGGGTTCTTCGACGCGATGGCCACGATCATCGGCGTCGGCACCGAGGCCAAGCTCGCCGACGACAAGGGCCGGATGCCGGGCCTGTCGAAGGCGCTCTTCGTCGACGGCGCGGGCGGCGCGATCGGCGGTGTGGCGGGCGGCTCCGGCCAGACCGTCTTCGTGGAGTCCGCGACCGGCGTCGGCGAGGGTGCCCGCACCGGGCTCGCCTCCGTGATCACCGGCCTGTTCTTCGCGGCCTGCCTCTTCTTCACCCCGATCACCGCGATCGTGCCGCAGGAGGTCGCCTCCGCCGCGCTGGTCGTCATCGGCGCGATGATGATGATGAACGCCCGGCACGTGGACTGGGCCGACCGGGCCACCGCGATCCCGGTCTTCCTGACCGTCGTCCTGATGCCGTTCACGTACTCCATCACGGCGGGTGTCGCCGCCGGCGTCATCTCCTACGTCGCCATCAAGGCCGCCCAGGGCAAGGCCCGGGAGATCGGCGCGTTCATGTGGGCGCTGACGCTGATCTTTATCGTCTACTTCGCCCTCAACCCGATCGAGAGCTGGCTGGGCGTGCACTAGCCGCTGCCACGGGAACCCCTTCCATATCACCGCTCTGTGAGGAGACCGACAGATGCTGGACATCGCCGAAGAGCTGAACCGGTGGGTCGAGCAGGGACGCGACTTCGCCGTGGCCACCGTGGTGGCCGTCGGCGGCAGCGCCCCCCGCCAGCCTGGCGCCGCCCTCGCGGTGGACGCCGACGGCACGGCGATCGGCTCGGTCTCCGGCGGCTGTGTGGAGGGGGCCGTGTACGAGCTGTGCCGGCAGGCGCTGGACGACGGCGAAACCGTCCTGGAGCGCTTCGGCTACAGCGACGAGGACGCCTTCGCCGTGGGTCTGACCTGCGGCGGCGTCATCGACATCCTCGTCACTCCGGTACGGGCGGACGACCCCGCCCGTCCGGTCCTCGCCACCGCGCTCACCGTCGCCGCGCGAGGGGAGGCGGCGGCGGTGGCCCGGATCGTGCGCGGACCGGCGGAACTGACGGGCCGCGCGCTCGTCGTCCGCCCGGACGGCTCCCGCGTCGGCGGTTTCGGCGCCCACCCCGAACTGGACCGCACGGTGGCCGCCGAGGCGGGCGCCTTCCTGGACGCCGGCCGCACCGGCACGCTGGAGATCGGAGAGCAGGGCTCACGTTGCGGAGCACCGCTTACACTTCTGATCGAGTCCTCGGTCCCGGCACCCCGCATGATCGTCTTCGGCGCGATCGACTTCGCCTCGGCGCTGGTCCGGGTCGGCAAGTTCCTCGGCTACCACGTGACGGTGTGCGACGCGCGCCCCGTCTTCGCGACGCGGGTCCGCTTCCCGGACGCGGACGAGATCGTCGTCGAGTGGCCCCACGAGTACCTCGGGCGCACCGAGGTCGACGCGCGCACGGTGCTGTGCGTCCTGACCCACGACGCCAAGTTCGACGTACCACTGCTCAAGCTGGCGTTGCGCCTTCCGGTGGCCTACGTCGGCGCGATGGGCTCCCGCCGCACCCACCTCGACCGCAACACCCGCCTGCGCGAGGTCGGCGTGACGGACCTGGAGCTGGCCCGTCTCAGGTCCCCCATCGGTCTCGACCTCGGCGCCCGCACCCCCGAGGAGACGGCCCTCTCCATCGCCGCCGAGATCGTCGCGGCCCGCCGCGGGGGCACGGGCGCCTCGCTGACCGGCGCCCACACCCCCATCCACCACGACGGCCCGACGGCACCGGCCGGCCGCATCGGCTCGGTGGCCTGAGACCTGAGAGCCGTCTCAGGCCCCGCCCGGCCCCTTCCCCGCCTTCCGTGACAGCGAGACGTCCGCGACCACCGGCCGGTGGTCCGAGGCCACGGGCTCGTCCGGCACCGAGGCGCCGTACACCCGCACGCCCTTGCCCACGGCCACGTAGTCGATCCGCTTCACGGGCGCCGCGGCCGGATACGTCCCGCCGGTGCCCGTCCCGGCGTCGCGCAGGTCCGCCCACAGCGGTCCCAGTTCGAGGGCCGAGGGCTCGGCGTTGAAGTCGCCGAGCAGCACCTGCCGTACCCCCGGCAGCGCCGCCCGCTCCCGCGCCATGATCCGCCGGGTGTCGGCGACCTGCGCCGCCCTGACCGCCGGGTCGGAGCGGTAGTCGAGGTGGGTGACGAACACCTGGACCGGCACCCCGCGCACCTTCAGCGTCACCTCGCCGAACCCGGGCGCGGGCGCCGGCACCGGGTTCTCGTCCTGGGTGGACAGGCGCGTGATCTCGTGATTCGTCGCGGAGCGGATCGGGAAGCGGGACAGCACCGCCACGCCGTACTCGCGCCGCGGGCTCCCGGCCTCCACGGGGTCGAGGCTGTAGATCGGCGCGAACGACACCCGCATGCCGAGCCGTCGCCCCAACTCCTCGGCGATGTCGAGCCCATGACTGCGCGAACCCCAGTGCACGTCGACCTCCTGGAGGCCGATCACATCGGCCTCGAGGGCGCGCAGTGCGGCGGCCTGCCGGTCGAGGTCGAAGACGCCGTCCGACCCCGTTCCGGCGTGGACGTTGTACGTGGCGACGCGCAGCGGGACGGGGGTGCCCCGGTCGGCGGAGGCGGCCGGTGCCGCCACCGCCAGACTCAACAAGGCACCGGCTGCGGACAGTTGGACGAGAGTGCGCGCTCTGGCAGACATGCCGGCACGGTACGCGGGAAACGCCCGGGGCGTGGCGTACGGCGCGATTCCGTCCGCGGCCCGTACCTCGTACGCAACCCGTGGTTCACGGACGTCGCAGGAGCCGGTTGACCGCGCGGCCGAAGACGTACCGCCCCGCGCGGCCCAGGACGCCGTCGAAGAGGGACGGCAGCGGGCGGACGCGCAGCTCCTCGCGCCACAGCACGCGGGTCCGGCCGCCGGGGCCCGGGTGGACCTCGATCTCCGCCCAGCCCCTCACCAGCCGGCCGCGTTTCTCCAGCCGGCACCGGCCGGGGGCGTCGTCCCGAGGCGGCTCCCAGACGGTCACCTCCATCCTGTCGTCGAAGGCGAGCGGGCCGGCGCCCGTGCGGGCCACGATCACCGTGCCCCGGCGGGTGGGGCCGGGCGTGCCGACGGTGACCCGGGTCAGCGGCACGGCGTCGCCGTGCCGCTGCCATTCGGTGAGCCGGCGCCAGGCCTCGTCCAGCGGGAGCGGGGCGGTGCGTTCGAGCGAGAAGGTGGCCACGGGACGATCGTAGGCAACCGACCGTGAGTGGCCGGCGACAGACCTTGCCCGGCTCGGCCGCGCCGGGGGCCGGCAGCTGGGGGGCCGTCGCGAGGACGTAGCCGCGTTTCTTGAGCGCGTCGGCGATCCGAGGGGCTGTTCCTAGCGGGTACAGACGCAGTTTACAGGGCAAATCGAATGCAGGTTCGAGGTAGTGGGGGTGTTCAGCGGGTTACTCAGCCGACACGCAAGTGACGGTGAGAGAGAGGAGGACCCCGTGAGCGAGAGTCCCCTGGGCGACAGCCCCGTGAGTGGACGCGTCTGGCGCCGGGCCCTGGTGACCGGCGGCGCCGGATTCGTGGGATCCCACCTGTGCGGCCGCCTGCTCGAAGCCGGCACCGACGTCGTGTGCCTCGACAACCTGGCCACCGGCTCCCGGGGCAACGTGGCCGACCTGGAACGCCATCGCGGCTTCCGGTTCGTCCACGCCGACGCCACCGACCCGGCCGCCGTGCGCCGCCTGCCCGGCCGGTTCGACCTGGTCCTGCACTTCGCCTGCCCGGCCTCGCCCGCCGACTACCTCCGGCTGCCCCTGGAGACCCTCGACGTCGGCAGCACCGGCACCCGCAACGCCCTGGAGCGTGCCCGTGCCGACGGCGCCCGCTTCCTGCTCGCCTCCACCTCCGAGGTCTACGGCGACCCGCTGGAACACCCGCAGCGCGAGACCTACTGGGGCAACGTCAACCCGACCGGCCCGCGCAGCGTCTACGACGAGTCCAAGCGCTTCGCCGAGGCGCTGGTCACCGCCCACCGCCAGGTGCACGGCACCGACGCCGCCATCGTCCGCATCTTCAACACCTACGGCCCCCGCATGCGCACCGGCGACGGCCGCGCCGTGCCCACCTTCATCGCGCAGGCCCTGGACGGCATGCCGCTCACCGTCGCCGGCGACGGCGGCCAGACCCGCTCCCTGTGTTACGTCGACGACACCGTCGACGGCGTCCTGGCCCTCGCCGCGTCCGGCGAGAGCGGGCCGATGAACATCGGCGGCGCCGACGAGATCACCATGCTGGAACTGGCCCGCCGCGTCGTCGAGCTCACCGGCTCCGGTTCCCGCATCCGCTTCGTCGAGCGCCCCGTCGACGACCCCGGCCGCCGCAAGCCCGACACCACCCTGGCCCGGGAACGGCTCGGCTGGCAGCCGCGGGTCGGGTGGAGCGAGGGCCTGGAGCGGACCATCGGCTGGTTCGCGCACTCCGTCGCCGCGTGATCCGTGGCGTATGCAGTCACTGAGTGCGACATAGCGGGTCATATCCGGAAGTGAGTTGTCTCCAAGTGTTTGAGGCGACTGCGCCGCGGCACCCGCGAGCCGAGAGTGACCAAGAACAACCAGAGAGACCCAGCACGACCAGAGAGACCGAGTAACACCCACGAGCCGCCCGGGACGGAGCACCCCCCATGCGCATCCTTGGTATCAACGCCCTGTTCCACGACCCGGCCGCCGCACTCGTCGTCGACGGCCGGACCGTTGCGGCCGCCGAGGAAGAGCGCTTCAGCCGCCGCAAGCACGGCAAGCGTCCGGTGCCCTTCTCCGCGTGGGAGGTCCCGGAACTGTCGGCTCGGTGGTGCCTGGAACACGCCGGGGTGCGGCCCGGGGAACTGGACGCCGTCGCGTACTCCTTCGACCCCAAGCTCGCCCGGCCCGCCCGGGACATGGGCCTGGACGACCCCTGGGACCCGCTGCGGCTGGAGTACGCCCGCCGCGCCCCCGAGTTCCTCGCCGAGGCGCTGCCCGGGCTCGACCCCGACCAGGTCGTCTTCGTCCCGCACCACGTGGCGCACGCCGCCTCCGCCGGACCGGCCTCACCGCACCCCGACAACGACGTCCTCGTCCTCGACGGGCGCGGCGAGTCCGCCTCGCACCTGGCCGGACGCTACCGCGACGGCAAGCTCGACACCCTCGCCACGCAGGCGCTCCCGCACTCGCTCGGCCTGGTCTACGAGGAACTGACCGAGCACCTCGGCTTCCTGCGCAGCAGCGACGAGTACAAGGTGATGGCCCTCGCCTCCTATGGCACCCCCCGCCACCTCGACCGCCTGCGCGAGCACGTCCACGCCACCGGCGACGGGGGCTTCCGCGCCCACGGCGTCGACTGGGCGGCCCTCGCCCCGGCCCGCGCCAAGGGCGAGGACTGGACGAAGGACCACGCCGACCTGGCCGCGAGCACCCAGGCGGTACTGGAGGAACTGCTCCTCGAACTCGTTCACTGGCTGCACCGCGAGGCCGGGGGAGAGGCCCTGACCATGGCCGGGGGTGTCGCGCTCAACTGCGTCGCCAACTCGGCGATCGCCGCCCGCGGCCCGTACCGGCACGTGTGGGTGCAGCCCGCCGCCGGTGACGCGGGCACGGCCCTCGGCAGCGCCCTGCACGTCTCCGCCGCCCAGGAGGGCACCGCTCCCGAGCCCATGCCCGGCGCCGACCTCGGCCGCGGCTGGAGCGACGAGGAGATCCGCACCTGGCTGGAGACCGCCGCGATCCCCTACGAGGAGCCGGACGACATCGCCGAGACGGTCGCCGAGGAACTGGCCCGGGACGGCGTCGTCGCCTGGTTCCAGGGGCGCAGCGAGTTCGGGCCGCGCGCCCTCGGCCACCGCTCCCTGATGGCCCACCCGGGCCGCGCCGAGAACCTGGAGCGGCTCAACCACGTCAAGGGCCGTGAAGAGTTCCGCCCCGTCGCGCCGATGGTGCTGGCCGACCGCGCCGCCGACATCTTCACCGGGCCGGTCCCCAGCCCGTACATGCTCTTCGTGCACGACGTCGCCGCCGCCTGGCGCGACCGCATCCCCGCCGTCGTGCACGTCGACGGCACCGCCCGCATCCAGACCGTGGAGGAGCGCCGCGAACCGCTCGTCGCGCGGATGCTGAACGCCTTCGAACGGCGCACCGGACTGCCCGTCGTGGTCAACACCAGCCTCAACACCGCCGGGCGGCCCATGGTCGACGACCCGCGCGACGCGCTGGAGTGCTTCGGCTCCGCACCCGTGGACCTGCTGGCCATCGGGCCGTTCGCGGTCCGACGGGGGGAGGCGTTCGCATGAGCGGCGCACCCTCGACCGGCGGCCCCATGACCGGCTACGCCGTGGTCGTCCCCACCCTCGTGCGCGACACGCTGGCCGACTGCCTGGCCGCGCTGGCCGCCGCGACCGGACCCGGCCCCGACGAGATCATCCTCGTCGACGACCGGCCCGGACCGGACGCCGACCCGGACGCGCTGGAACACCCCCTGTCCGTCCTCGGCGACCTGCGCGAACGCGCGGTGGTGCTGCGCAGCGGGGGCCGGGGCCCCGCCGCCGCCCGCAATACCGGCATCCGCGCGGTCACCTCGTCCTGGACCGCCTTCCTCGACGACGACGTGCAGGTCGGCCCGCACTGGTGCGACCAGTTGGTCCAGGACCTCGCCGAGGCGGCCCCCGACACCGGTGCCGTGCAGGGCGTGATCGCCGTGCCGCTGCCCGGCGAGCGCCGCCCCACCGACTGGGAGCGCGGCACCGCCGGTCTCGCGCGGGCCCAGTGGATCACCGCCGACATGGCCTACCGCACGGACGTGCTCAAGCAGGTCGACGGCTTCGACGAACGCTTCACCCGCGCCTTCCGCGAGGACGCCGACCTCGCGCTGCGCGTCCTCGACGCGGGCTGGCGCATCCGGCGGGGCCGCCGTACCACCCGCCACCCCGTACGCGACGCCTCCCGCTGGGCATCCCTGAAGCAGCAGCGGGGCAACGCCGACGACGCCCTGATGCTGCGGCTGCACGGCCCCGACTGGTGGGCCAAGGCGGTGGCGCCCAAGGGCCGTATCCGACGCCACGCGGCGATCACCGCCGCCGGCGCGGCCGCCCTCGCCCTCGC
>NZ_RAIF01000032.1:422419-423643 GCF_003671715.1 Streptomyces sp. E2N166
CGGGTGGGCTGCGGGCACGGCCGAGTTCGCCTGGGCCCGCATCACTCCCGGCCCGCGCACCCGCCACGAGGTCACGACCATGCTGGTCACCAGCGCGCTCATCCCGCCCGCCGCGACCTGGCACCGGCTGAGCGGAACGTGGCGGCACCGCCGCGCCCCCGCCTGGCGGGAGGTGGCCGCATGAGCCCCGTCAAGGCCGTGCTCTTCGACCGCGACGGCACCCTCGTCCACGACGTCCCCTACAACGGCGACCCCGAGCGGGTCCGGCCGGTCGAAGGCGCCCGTGAGGCGGTCGCGCTGCTGCGCGCACACGACATCCGCACCGGCGTCGTCACCAACCAGTCCGGCGTCGCCCGCGGCCTCATCAGCGACACCGACGTCCGCCGCGTCAACCGGCGGATCGACGACCTCGTCGGCCCCTTCGACGTCTGGGCGATCTGCCCGCACGGCCCCGACGACGGCTGCCACTGCCGCAAGCCGCAGCCCGGCCTGGTCCTCTGGGCGGCCGGACGCATCTGCACGGACCCCGCCGACTGCGTCGTCATCGGCGACATCGGCGCCGACACGGAGGCCGCCGAACGCGCGGGCGCCCACGGCATCCTCGTGCCCAACGCGCAGACCCGCCCGGAGGAGACGGCCACCGCGGCCCATGTCGCGCCGGACCTGCTGACCGCCGTACGGGCGGTACTCGCGGGCCCGCCCAAGGGCCGGGTCCCCGCGGACGAACGGCCCATCGGCGCGGCCTTCCGGACGGAGACGGCACCCGTCCTCGCCACCGAGGCGGCCTCGTCACGTGCCGCCGCAGAGAGAACCCGCGGGAGGCCGCGATGAAGGCACTCGTCACCCGGCTCGACAGCTTCGGCGACGTACTGCTCGCCGGACCCGCCGTGCGGGCAGTGGCCGCCCGGGCCGACCACGTCACCATGCTGTGCGGATCGCGCGGCGCGCCCGCCGCCCGCCTGCTGCCCGGCGTGGACGAGGTGCTGGTGTGGGACGCGCCGTGGGGCGGGTTCCAGCCGCCCGACGTCAGCCGGGCGGACATCGACGCGCTCGTGGACCGGATCGACGCCGACACCGCGCTGATCCTCACCTCCTTCCACCAGTCCCCGCTGCCCACCGCCCTGGTCCTGCGCCTGGCCGGCGTCCGGCACATCGCCGCGGACAGCGTGGACTACCCCGGCTCCCTCCTCGACCTGCGCCACCAGCGCGCCCCGCACGCCCACG
>NZ_RAIF01000032.1:423708-426276 GCF_003671715.1 Streptomyces sp. E2N166
GACCGGCCCCGGCCCCTACGTCGTGCTCCACCCGGGCGCCAGCGTCCCCGCCCGCGCCTGGAGCCGCGAACGCGCCGCCGAGGCCGTGCGCGAACTCGCCGCCGCCGGGCACCGCGTGCTGGTCACCGGCGGCCCCGACGAACGCGACCTCACCGCGTACGTCGCGGGTGAACACGGCACCGACCTCGGCGGCCGCACCGAGGCCCCGGAACTGTCCGGCGTCCTCGCGGGCGCCGCCGTCGTCGTCACCGGCAACACCGCGCCCGCCCACCTGGCCGCCGCCGTCGGCACCCCGGTCGTGTCCCTGTTCGCGCCGGTCGTACCGGCCGAGCGCTGGCGGCCGTACGGCGTCCCGTACGTCCTGCTCGGCGACCAGGACGCGCCCTGCGCGGACAGCCGGGCCCGGGACTGCCCCGTCCCCGGCCATCCCTGCCTGAACACCGTCACGGCCACCGACGTGGCGGCCGCAGTCGAGAAACTCCTGGGGGAGGCATGAGGATCCTCATCTGGCACGTGCACGGGTCGTGGACCACGGCCTTCGTGCAAGGCCCGCACACCTACCTCGTCCCCGTCACCCCGGACCGCGGACCCGACGGCCTCGGCCGCGCGCGCACCTGGGACTGGCCCGACTCCGTGGTGGAAGTACCGCCTCAGCGGCTGCGGGACGAGCACATCGACCTCGTGATCATCCAGCGACCGCACGAACTCGACCTCGTCGACGCGTGGCTCGGCCGCCGTCCTCCGCTGGTGTACCTGGAGCACAACGCCCCCGACGGGGACGTGCCCGACACCCGACACCCCGCCGCGGACCTCCCCGACGTCACCACCCTCGTCCACGTCACCCACTTCAACCGGCTGATGTGGGACGCGGGTCCGACGGAGACGACGGTCGTCGAGCACGGCATCGTCGACCCCGGCCACCGCTGGACCGGTGAGCTGGACCGCGCCGCCGTCGTCGTCAACGAGCCGATCCGGCGCGGGCGCACGACCGGAACCGACCTGCTCCCCGCGTTCTCCCGCGCCGCCCCGCTCGACGTCTTCGGCATGCGCACCGAGGGGCTCGCCGAGCACATCGGCGTAGACCCAGAACGCTGCCGCACACAGGACGTCCCCCAGAGCGACCTGCACACCGAACTGGCCCGCCGCCGCGTCTACGTCCACCCCGTCCGCTGGACCTCCCTCGGCCTGTCCCTCCTGGAGGCCATGCACCTCGGCATGCCCGTGGTCGCCCTCGCCACCACCGAGGTGACCGAGGCCGTGCCCCCCGGCGCCGGAGTGGTCTCCAACCGCGTCGACGTACTGTCCGACGCCGTGCGCGACTTCCTCGCCGACCCGCTGCACGCGCAAAGGGCCGGCGACGGAGCCCGCGCGGCGGCCCTGTCCCGCTACGGGCTGTCCCGCTTCCTGGACGACTGGGAGCGGCTGCTGAAGGAGGTGACCCGATGAGGATCGCCATGGTGTCCGAGCACGCGAGCCCCCTCGCCGCGCTCGGCGGCGTCGACGCCGGTGGACAGAACGTCTACGTGGCCCGCCTCACCGAGGAGTTGGCCAAGCGCGGCCACGACGTCACGGTCTACACCCGCCGGGACGCCACCGGTCTGCCCGACCGGGTCCCGCTGCCCGGCGGCGCGGTCGTCGAGCACGTGCCGGCCGGACCGCCCGCTGTCGTGCCCAAGGACGAACTGTTCCCGCACATGCCCGCCTTCGGCGCACACCTGGCCCGCGCCTGGGCCCGGGAGACGCCCGACGTGGTGCACGCCCACTTCTGGATGTCCGGCATGGCCTCCCAGATCGGCGCCCGGCCGCACGGCGTCCCCCTCGTGCAGACCTTCCACGCCCTCGGCACCGTCAAGCGGCGCCACCAGGGCATGCGGGACACCAGCCCGTACGAGCGCATCGGCATCGAACGGCAGCTGGGCCGCGCCTGCGAACGGGTCCTGGCCACCTGCACCGACGAGGTCGTCGAACTCGGTGACATGGGCGTACCGCCCCGGCAGGTGTCCGTGGTCCCCTGCGGTGTCGACGCGGAACACTTCCACCCCACCGCCGACACCGGCCGCACTCCCGCCCGACGGCAGCGGCACCGCCTGCTCGCCTGCGGTCGGCTCGTGCCCCGCAAGGGCTACGACCAGGCCATCCGCGCCCTGGCCCAGGTCCCGGACACCGAACTCCTCATCGCGGGCGGCCCGCCCGCCGGCGGCCTCGACGCCGACCCCGAGGCGCAGCGCCTGACCGCGCTCGCCGGACGCACCGGCGTCGCCGACCGGGTCCGGCTGCTCGGCGCGGTCGATCCCGAGGACATGCCCGCCCTGCTCCGCAGCGCCGACCTGGTGCTGTGCACGCCGGTCTACGAGCCCTTCGGCATCGTGCCGCTGGAGGCGATGGCCTGCGGTGTGCCCGTCCTCGCCACCGACGTCGGCGGCCACCGCGACTCCGTGTCCGACGGGACCACGGGCCGCCTGGTCGCCCCGCAGGACCCCGAGGCCATCGCGGACGCCGCCCGCGAACTCCTCGCCGACGAACGGCTGCGCCGCCAGTACGGCAGGAACGGCCGCGAACGCGTGCTGC
>NZ_RAIF01000032.1:428466-429654 GCF_003671715.1 Streptomyces sp. E2N166
CCCCCGGCGCCGTCGTCCTGCACCCCGGCGCCGGCGCCCCCTCCCGCTGCTGGCCCGTGGAACGGTATGCGGCCGTGGCGGAGACGCTGCGCGCACGGGGACGCCGGGTCGTCGTCACCGGGGGAGCGGCCGAGGGAGACCTGGTGGCCCGGCTGGCCAAACTCGCCAGCCTGCCCGACACGGACGTGTTCGGCGGCGGCCTGCCCCACGACCGGCTCTCCGCCCTGGTGGCCGGCGCCCGCGCCGTCGTCAGCGGCGACACCGGCATCGCCCACCTCGCCGTCGCCCACGCCACGCCCTCCGTCACCCTCTTCGGCCCGGTCCCGCCCAGCCGCTGGGGTCCGCCCGACCACCCCCGGCACCACGCACTGTGGCGCCCGGGTCCGGACGGCGACCACGGCGACCCGCACGGCCACGAGACCGACCCCGCGCTGCTGCGGATCACCACCGACGACGTCCTGGACGCACTCGACGCCCTGGACGCCCTGGGAGAGGCACCATGAACCACGCCACGAACCGCGGTCCGTCCAGCACCCGCGAACGGCACCACGCCGACCCCGCGAAACCCGCCCCCGTCGGCATCGTCATCGCCACCCGCAACCGTTCCGCGAGCCTCGCCGTCACCGTGCGGCACCTGCTCGCGCTGCCCGAGCGGCCCGAGATCCTCGTCGTCGACAACGCCTCCACCGACGACACCCGCGCCATGCTGGCCCGCGACTTCCCACAGGTCCGCGTGGTCTCCCTGCCGTTCAACCGCGGCGCCCTCGCCCGCACCCACGGCGTCCGCGCCCTCGACACCCCGTACGTGGCGTTCAGCGACGACGACTCCTGGTGGGCGCCCGGCGCCCTCGGCGCCGCCGCCCGGCACTTCGACGAGCACCCCCGGCTCGGCCTGCTCTCCGCCCGCACCCTCGTCGGCCCCACCGACGCCGCGGACCCCCTCAACGACCTGCTCGCCGATTCCCCCCTCGGCCCGGCCACCGACCTGCCCGGCACCCAGGTGCTCGGCTTCCTCGGCTGCGCCGCCGTCGTCCGCCGCACGGCCTACCTCGACGCGGGCGGCTACCACCCCCTGCTCTTCTTCGGCGCCGAGGAGACCCTCCTCGCCTACGACCTGGCCGCCCGCGGCTGGGGCGTCACGCACTGCCCCGACGTGACGGCGCACCACCACCCGGACCCCGGCCCCCG
>NZ_RAIF01000032.1:430073-434658 GCF_003671715.1 Streptomyces sp. E2N166
ACCCGCACGCACGGCGCGCCCTGCGCGAGACGCTCACCCGCCTGCCCGCCGCCCTGCGTGCCCGCAGGCCCCTGCCCCCGCACGTGGAGCGCGCCGCACGCCTCCTGGACACGGCGAACGGAGGGACGTCATGACCGACACCCGGACCACCGTCGTCGTCATCACCCACAACCGGCGCCCGGAACTCCTGCGCACCCTGGACCGCCTCGCCGAACTCCCCGAGAAACCCCCGGTGATCGTCACGGACAACGCCTCCACCGACGGCACCGCCTCCGCCGTCGCCCGCCACCACCCGCGCGTACGGCTCCTGCGCCCCGGCCGCAACCTCGGCGCCGTCGGCCGCAACCTGGCGGTCCGTCAGGTCCACACGCCCTACGTCGCCTTCTGCGACGACGACTCCTGGTGGGCGCCGGGCTCCCTGGCCGGAGCCGCCGACCTGCTCGACCGGTATCCGGCGGTCGGTTCGGTCACCGCCCGCATCCTCGTCGAACCCGACGGCACCGAGGACCCGATCGTCAAGGAACTGCGCGACTCGCCCGTGCCCCGCCCGGACTGGCTCCCGGGGCCGGCCCTCGGGTCCTTCCTGGCCGCCGCGACCGTGCTGCGCACCGACGCCTTCCGCGCCGCGGGCGGCTTCCACCCCAGGCTGTGGCTGGGCGGCGAGGAGGAGCTGCTCGCGGCCGACCTGGCGGCGAACGGCTGGTGGCTGACGTACGCCGACGATCTGACGATCCATCACCATCCGTCCGAGGTGAGGGACTCGACGCTGCGGCGGGCGCACGGCATCCGCAACACCCTGTGGTTCACCTGGCTGCGCCGACCGGCCGGCCCGGCCCTGCGCCGTACCCTCCACCTGGCCCGCACGGTCCCGCGCGACACGGCGTCCCTGCGCGCCTTCGCGGAGGCGACGGCCGCCCTGCCGTGGGTGCTGCGCGAGCGCCGGGTGCTGCCGCCGGATGTCGAGGCCCGCCTGCGCTCGCTCGAACCCGCCCAACGCGACTCGGCGGCCCGCAGCTATACGGGCTGACGGACGGGGCACGACGCGACACGACCGCCCGCCTCCCCGCCCCTAACCCTCCGTCCACCGGCACAGCAACCGGAACGCCGCGAACAGCGTCACCGGCCACACCGCGGCGAAGGCCCAGATCACACCGGGCTCGGACGTGACGATGCCGGTGACCATGAGGGTGACCGACAGCGCGAACAGCAGGAGGACGGTCGGGGTGCGCGGGCGGTACGCGGCCAGGCGGCCCAGATCGGGGCGGCGGCCGAGCCGCAGCGTGCGCAGACGCCTGTCCAGACGGCGGTCGCGGCGCAGCGCCCGCTCGACCTCGTCGAGTACGCGCTGCTCGTGTTCGGGGAGTCGGCCGATGCTCACGATCTCTCCTCCTGGGGGGCGGACCGACGGCCCCCCGAGTGCCCGTGCGGCCGGGGAGCTAACCGGCCGGCCGTACCCCCGGCGCCTCCAGCGCCGCCACGAGACCGTCCGCGGCATCGGCGGCCGCGTCCGCCGCCCGGAACCCGGCACCGATCCGCCGGGCCTCGTCCCGCCCGCCGGCCAGGCACCAGTCCCACCAGTGCTCCAGCACGTCCTCCGCCAGCCGGTCGGCGGCCACCAGCGCCGGCCAGCCGCAGGCACGGGCCTGCGCCGTCACCTTCGCGCCGCCCGCTACCGGGTCCACCGCCAGCGCCGGCGTACCGGCCCGCAACGCCAGGACCAGCCCGTGCAGCCGGTCGGTGACGACCAGATCCAGCCGGGCCAGCACGGCCTCCAGCTGGGCCGGCGAGCCGCACAGCCGCCAGTCGTGCGCGTCGAGCCGCGTCTCCAGCTCCAGCCGGGCACAGTCCTTGCCGGCCAGCCAGCGCGTCAGCCCCGCGGCGACCTCCTCGTGCCGCCGCTGGTCCCCGTACTCGTGCTGCCCGTGGGTGAGGACCACCCCGACGACCGGCCGGGCGGGCAACGCGGGTGCGCGGGCCGCGAGATCCAGGGTCGGCACGGCGCCGGCGGCGTCCCGGGACAGCACCTCGTGGAAGCCCGTGACGGCCGGGGAGGCGGGGTCGACGACGGAGACGCCGACGGCGATCCGCACGCAGTGCGCGAACCGCCGGTGCAGCTCCTCGACCTGCGGCCCGTGCGCCGGCCCGCACACGAAGACCAGCCGGGAGTACGCCGCCGGGTCCACGTCCGCGAAGTGTGCGCCGTCCGCCCGGAACCCGGGGCTCCATACGACGTCGTACGCGAGCCCCGCGCCCCGCAGCACCTCCTCCACCCGCCGCAGCGCCAGCACGTCCCCGGCGGTCGCCTCCCCGTGCAGGAAGCTGAACCAGCCGGTCACCAGGGTCTTGCCTCGTCCGTGCACAGTGCGCACGGGTGCCCCGCCGACGGCGCGGCAATCACCGCCGGCGGCCGGTCACGAGCTTCCCCGTCCGGAGCGCGGGGGCCTTCACCCGGACCTCGGCCTTGTGGAAGGTGACGCTGCGGACGCGCTCGTCGTCGTCCCGGTACCGGCAGGTCTCGACGGTGTTCCCGACGCCCGCCGAGTCCACGCACACCACCAGCGCCGCCTCGGCCGCGTCGGAGGCGTGCCACCCGTCCGGCAGCTCGTCCGCAGAAGCCGTCCGCGAGCCCCGCTACCGTGCACACCATGACGACCAAGGCACGAACGACGACGGCCCCCGTCCTCGGCACCCGCGCCCTCAACCGGGCCACTCTGGCCCGCCAGTTGCTGCTGCGCCGCGCGTCGCTGTCCGCCGAGGCCGCCGTCGCCCATCTCGTCGGACTCCAGGCGCAGAACGTGAAGCCCCCGTACTACGCGCTCGCCGCCCGCCTCGACGGCTTCACGCCCGACGACCTGTCCGGGGCGATGGCCGGCCGCCGGGTCGCCCGCCTCGTCACCATGCGCTCGACCATCCACACCCACACCGCCGACGACTGCCTCACCCTGCGCCCGTTGGTGCAGGCCGCCCGGGACCGGGAGCTGGGCAACTTCCGCGACGGCCTCGTGGGCGTCGACCTGGACCGGCTCGCCGTCCTCGCCCGCGAACTCGTGGAGGCCGAGCCGCGCACCTTGGGCCGGCTGCGCGAGGCCCTCCTCGCCGAGTGGCCGGACGCCGACCCGCAGGCGCTGTCCGCCGCCGCCCGCTGCCGGCTCCCGCTCGTGCAGGTGACGCCGCGTGGGCTGTGGGGGAGGAGCGGCCAGGTCACGCTCACCACCGCCGAGCACTGGCTCGGACGCCCCGCGCTGCCCGCGCCGGCACCGGACGACACCGTGCTGCGCTACCTCGCCGCCTTCGGGCCCGCCTCCGTGAAGGACATGCAGACCTGGGCGGGTCTCACCCGCCTCCGGAACGCCTTCGAACGGCTCCGCCCCCGGCTCGTCACCTTCCGGAGCGAGGACGGCACCGAACTGTTCGACCTCCCCGACGCGCCCCGCCCCGACCCGGACACGCCGGCCCCGCCGCGCTTCCTCCCCGAGTTCGACAACCTGCTCCTCTCCCACGCCGACCGCACCCGCGTCGTCCCGCCCGCGTACAAGGGCCGCACCTGGAAGAAGAACCAGGCCTACCGCGTCCTCCTCGTCGACGGCTTCGTGGCCGGGCTGTGGAAGCTCGACGACGACGCACTCGTCGTCGAGCCCTTCGGCCGCCTCACCGAGGCGCACAAGGACGAGGTCGCGGCCGAGGGGGAGCGGACGCTGGCGACGACGCACCCGGGGACGGCGTACGACGTCCGCTTCGGGACGGTGCGCGAGTGACCGCGGGTGACATGGAGAGGGGGCGTTGCGGGCCGCTCGTGGAGGCTCGCAACGCCCCCCGGTCTTTCACCTGAGAGGTACTCAGGAGATCAGGAGAGCCGACGGTTCGGGGCTACGAGGTGACCTGCGCGGTCACCAGGTCCGAGAACGTGGTCAGCCGGGAGTAGACACCCGGGTGACCGGCCCGGGCACAGCCCTCGCCCCAGGAGGTGACGCCGGCCAGGACGCCCCCGACGAGCAGGGGTCCGCCGCTGTCGCCCTGGCAGGTGTCCACACCGCCGGAGGAGTATCCGGCGCACACCATGTCGCTCGCGACGAAGTCGGATCCGTAGGAGCCCCGGCAGCTCGTGTCCGAGACGACCGGTACGGTCGCGGTCCGCAGCTGGTTGGAGGAGCCGCCGTTCTCCCGGGTGGTGCCCCAGCCGAGGACGCGGGCGGTGGTGCCGGCCGCGTAGACGGAGGTGTCCGAGGAGGAGACGTACTTCGCCGGGGTGTACGGCATCGACCTCGACAGGGTCAGCACGGCCACGTCGTCGCCGTTGGTGGCGCCGGTGTAGTCCGGGTGGATCCAGATCCTGCTGACCTGGGCGACCGTGCCGTTGGTGCCGTTGAGGTAGGTGCGTCCGCCGACCACGCGGACGCTGCGGGTGGTCTCGCCGACCATGCAGTGGGCGGCGGTGACGACCTTGGTGGGGCTGACCAGGGTGCCGCCGCAGAACTGGTTCTGCGAGGCGTCCGTGACCTGCATGACGAACGGATACGCGCTCGTCGTGGTGGTCGAACCGCCGACGATCGGCTGCGGTGCGGCGACGGCGGAGGGGGCGGCGAGC
>NZ_RAIF01000032.1:434790-435070 GCF_003671715.1 Streptomyces sp. E2N166
GGTGGCGGCGGCGCCGGCGGTGGCCAGGGCGGCGGCGGCCGATCTGGCGCGGGTGAGCCCGAACATGAGTCTCCTCAAGGGGTTGCCGGTGGGGGGTCGCACGGGCGTGGGGGGAGCACGGGGGTCTCGGGACAGACCCCCGTATGCCCGGGCGAGCGGCACGTGCTCACGCTAGAACCGGCGGTACGGACCGCCCAATGAGGGAAGCCCCTAGGGGAGTCGGGCAGGGAAAACCCTCGGTCCACCGTTGGTAAACCCTGCCCCTTTCAGGCTGGTGAGC
>NZ_RAIF01000032.1:436768-457901 GCF_003671715.1 Streptomyces sp. E2N166
GGTGCGGTGGATGTCGCGGACCGTGGAGCGGGGCAGGCCCGCGTAGCCGCGTTCGTCGAGCAGCGTCGACACCTGGGTGCGGGTCAGCGGGCCGAGGCGGACCGCGCGGGTGTCCGGCGGCGACGCGCGCAGATGGCGGTCGTACGCCGCGCCCTCGGTCTCCGGTCCCTCCGTCCGCACCGCGCACAGCAGCCGTACCGGGGTGTCGCCCAGGCGCCGGGCGGCGAAGCCGAGGAGTTCGGCGCTGGCCGGGTCGAGCCACTGCAGGTCGTCGGCGACGACGAGAACGGGCCCTTTGGCCGCGAGCGCACGCAGCGCGGAGAGCACGGCCAGGCGCAGCGCGAGACCGTCGCGCTGGAGCGTGGACTCGCCGCGCCCGGTGAGTGCCGACTCCAGCGCGGTGCGCTGAGCGGCGGGCAGCCCGTCCGACACGTCGTCCAGGACCAGCCCCAGGAGGTCGGCGAGGGCCAGGAAGGGCAGATGGGATTCGGACTCGGTGGCCGAGCAGCGCAACACGGTGTGGGCGGTGCGGGCATATTCCGCGGCCAGGGCCCGCAGGACGGTCGACTTTCCAATTCCGGCGGGACCGTGCAGCAGCACACTCCCCCCTCGGGCAAGCTGCTCACGCGCCGCGCCGAACGACGCCTCCCGCCCGATGACCAGGTCGGAACGGCACCCGCCAGACTCCGCGAAGTCCCGTCGCACGGTGACCGCTCCCCTCCGTATGTCGTGTCCCGGCCAATATTAGGCATCGGCCCATTGAATTACGGGGGCACGAGCGGGTGAGGCGAATAACAAACGGCGGCGCCGAAATCAAAGGCCGCGGAAAACACCGCGATTGCCCGCCCACGACAGCGGCACCGCTCCGTGCACGGGCTAGGGAGTGTGTCGTCTGGATCAGGCCGGCTCCAAGGGAGGGCGCCTTGCACCGCTCGGCCCCGGCAAGATCCAAACGACACCCCCTACGGCAGCCACCCCGCCCTGCGCGCCGCGACGACCGCCTCTCCGCGTGTCCGGGCACCGAGCTTGCGCATGGCCGAGCGCAGGTAGCTCTTGACGGTTTCCGGCCGCAGACCGAGCCGCTCCGCGGCCGCCGCGTTCGTCGCGCCCGCGGCCACGCAGGCCAGCACGTCCATCTCGCGCGGAGCCGGCCGGGGCCCCTGGGCGGCGGGCCCGCTCCCCACCGCGAGCAGCCCGCACGCGCGCAGCAGTTCGTCCCGCAACGCCGGGTCCGCGATCCGGGGCACCAGTGCCCGCAGCGCCGCGTGCGCCTCCCGCACCTGTTCCCAGGCCGCGGCGCCCGCGGGGTCGACCGCCGGCTCCGGCCGGGCCGCCGCCAGCAGTTCACCCGCCTCGTCCCGCAGCACCAGCGCCTGCTCCACGTCCCGCGCCGCCGCCACGGCCGCGCTCAATGTGCGCTCGCCCAGGGGCTGGGCCGTGCGCAGGGCGCCGTACAGCACGCCGCGCACCCGGCGCCGTACGACCAGCGGCACCGCCAGCACCGAACGCAGGCCCTCTGCGGCTACCGGGAGGTCGTACTCGTGGCTGATCCGCCGGGACACGGAGTAGTCCGTCACGGCGCACGGCCGGGTGAGCTCCACGGCCTTGCCGCCCAGCCCGTTGCCCGAGACCACCGCGAGGGCGCTGAGTGCGGTCGTTGCGGTGCCGCTGAGCTCGCTGATGCGCACCCGCGGCCGCCCGGCCTCCATCAGCCCGCCGAAGGCGACCGGCAGTCCGGTCGTGCGCCGCAGCCGCGTCAGCGCGCTGCGGATCTCCACCGTGTCGGCCGCACCCACCACCATTCGTTCCGCCCTCTTCCTCGCGCCGCCCGAGGCGCACACCCCCGATCGGGGGTAGTGAGACCCACATCACGGATTAGACGATGGCACAGAGCCGCCCGCAAGGTCCGGTACCGAGGAGGACAGATGACGACGGCCACGGAGCTGTTCCGCAGCGCACGGGACTTCCTGCTGGAACACCGCGAGGACTACACCGCCGCCCACGAGGGCTTCACCTGGCCCCGCCCCGAGAACTTCAACTGGGCGCTGGACTGGTTCGACGTCATCGCCGACGGCAACGAGCGCACCGCGCTGCACATCGCCGAGGAGGACGGATCCGAGGTCCGGATCTCCTTCGCAGAGATGTCCGCCCGCTCCGACCGCGTCGCGAACCGGCTGCGCGAGTGGGGCGTCGGCCCCGAGGACCGCGTCCTCGTCATGCTCGGCAACCAGGCCGAACTGTGGGAGACGGCGCTCGCGGCGATGAAGCTCCGCGCCGTCGTCATCCCGGCCACCCCGCTGCTCGGCCCCGCCGACCTCCGCGACCGCGTCGACCGCGGCCGGGTGAGCCACGTCGTCGTCCGCGCCGAGGACGCCGGCAGGTTCGCCGACGTACCCGGCGACTACACGCGCGTCGCGGTGGGCGCAACGACGGAACCCGGCTGGCGGCGCTACGAGGACGCGTACACGGCCTCCGACGCCTTCACCCCCGACGGCCCCACCGCCGCCGACGACCCGCTGATGCTGTACTTCACCTCGGGCACGACCGCCCGCCCCAAGCTGGTCGAGCACACCCACGTGTCGTACCCCGTCGGGCACCTGGCGACCATGTACTGGATCGGGCTCAAGCCCGGCGACGTGCACCTGAACATCTCCTCACCCGGCTGGGCCAAGCACGCCTGGTCGAACCTGTTCGCGCCGTGGAACGCCGAGGCGACCGTCTTCCTGTACAACTACACCCGGTTCGACGCGGCCCGGCTGATGGCCGAGATGGACCGGGCCCGGGTGACCACCTTCTGCGCGCCGCCGACCGTGTGGCGCATGCTCATCCAGGCCGATCTCACCCAGCTCGCCACCCCGCCGCGCGAGGTCGTCGCCGCCGGTGAGCCCCTGAACCCCGAGGTGATCGAACAGGTCCGCCGCTCCTGGGGCAGGACCGTCCGGGACGGCTTCGGACAGACCGAGACCGCCGTCCAGGTCTCCAACAGCCCCGGCCAGGTGCTCAAGACCGGTTCCATGGGCCGCCCCAGCCCCGGCTACCGCGTCGAGCTGCTCGACCCGGTCACCGGCGCGCCCGGCGTGGACGAGGGCGAGATCGCCCTGGACCTGTCCGACCGCCCCGTCGGTCTGATGACCGGCTACCACGGCGACCCCGGCCGCACCGCCGAGGCGATGGCCGGCGGCTACTACCGCACCGGCGACATCGGCGCCCGCGACGCCGACGGATACCTGACGTACGTCGGCCGCGGCGACGACGTCTTCAAGGCCTCCGACTACAAGATCTCCCCGTTCGAGCTGGAGAGCGCGCTGCTGGAGCACGCGGCGGTCGCCGAGGCCGCGGTCGTGCCCGCGCCGGACGAGCTGCGCCTCGCGGTGCCGAAGGCGTACATCGTCCTGGCGGCCGGCTGGGAGCCGGGCCCGGACATCGCGAAGGTGCTGTTCGAGCACTCCCGCGAGACCCTCGCCCCCTACAAGCGCGTCCGCCGCCTGGAGTTCGGCGAGCTGCCCAAGACCGTCTCCGGCAAGATCCGCCGCATCGAACTGCGCGAGGCCACGGCGGCCGGCTCCGCGAACGAGTACCGCGAGGAGGACTTCCGGTGACCGAGCCTTCCTACGCCCACGGCACCAGCACCACCCCCCTCCTCGGCGACACCGTCGGCGCGAACCTGGACCGGGCGGTCGCCGCCCACCCGGACCGCGAGGCGCTGGTCGACATGGAGTCCGGACGGCGCTGGACCTACGCCGAGTTCGGCGCGGACGTCGACGAGGTGGCGCGCGGGCTGCTGGCGAAGGGCGTCGGCAAGGGCGACCGGGTCGGCATCTGGGCGGTCAACTGCCCCGAGTGGGTCCTCGTCCAGTACGCCACCGCCCGCATCGGCGCCATCATGGTGAACGTCAACCCGGCTTATCGCGCGCACGAGTTGGAGTACGTGCTCAAGCAGTCCGGCATCACCGTGCTGATCGCGTCCCTCTCGCACAAGAGCAGCGACTACCGGGCGATCGTGGAGCAGGTCCGCGGCAGGTGCCCCGCGCTGCGGGAGACCGTCTACATCGGCGACCCGTCCTGGGGCGCGCTGACGGCGGGCGCCGCCTCGGTGCCCGAGGAGCGGCTGAGGGCCGTCGCCGCCGAACTGAGCTGCGACGACCCGGTCAACATCCAGTACACCTCCGGCACCACCGGCTTCCCGAAGGGCGCCACCCTCTCCCACCACAACATCCTCAACAACGGCTACTGGGTGGGCCGCACGGTCGGCTACACGGAGCAGGACCGGGTGTGCCTGCCCGTCCCCTTCTACCACTGCTTTGGCATGGTCATGGGCAACCTGGGCGCCACCTCCCACGGCGCCTGCATCGTCATCCCCGGCCCGTCCTTCGAGCCCGCCGCCACGCTGGAGGCGGTGCGGCGGGAGCGGTGCACGTCCCTCTACGGCGTCCCGACCATGTTCATCGCCGAGCTGAACCTCCCCGACTTCGCCTCCTACGACCTCACCTCCCTGCGCACCGGCATCATGGCCGGCTCGCCCTGCCCGGTGGAGGTCATGAAACGGGTGGTCGCCGAGATGCACATGGAGCAGGTCTCCATCTGCTACGGCATGACCGAGACCTCTCCGGTCTCCCTCCAGACCCGGATGGACGACGACCTCGAACACCGCACCGGCACCGTCGGCCGGGTCCTGCCCCACATCGAGGTCAAGGTCGTCGACCCGGTGACCGGCGTGACCGTGCCGCGCGGCGACTCCGGCGAGCTGCGCACCCGCGGCTACAGCGTGATGCTCGGCTACTGGGGGGAGCCCGAGAAGACCGCCGAGGCGATCGACGCCGGCCGCTGGATGCACACCGGCGACCTGGCGTTGATGCGCGAGGACGGCTACGTGGAGATCGTCGGCCGTATCAAGGACATGATCATCCGGGGCGGTGAGAACATCTACCCGCGCGAGGTCGAGGAGTTCCTCCACGCCCACCCGAAGATCGCGGACGTCCAGGTCGTCGGCGTACCGCACGAGCGCTACGGCGAGGAGGTCCTCGCCTGCGTCATCCCGCGCGACGCGTCCGACCCGCTCACGCTGGACGAGCTGCGGGCCTACTGCGAGGACCGGCTGGCGCACTACAAGGTGCCCAGCCGCCTGGAGATCCTCGACTCCTTCCCGATGACCGTCTCCGGGAAGGTGCGCAAGATCGAACTGCGGGAGCGGTACGGCGCGTAGGGCGCGCCGAGTGGGAGATCAGCCGGCCGTGGCGTCCAGCGCCACGGCCGGCGCGTTTACCGGGCGCGGCACACCGGCGGGGTCGAGAACGAAGAGTGCGACGCCCAGCGGATCGGCGCGGGCGCGGGCCTCCTCGGCGTACCCGGCGAGGGAGAAGTAGACGCAGGTCGCGGACTCCGCCATGGCGGTCAGCCAGAGGCACTCCACGTCCCGCGCCGAGGCCGGTCCCACCGTCGGGTCCACCTGGACGACGATGCCGGGCGCGGCCAGCCCGATGCCGGACACGGGCCGCTGCTCGGCGCGGCGGACGTCCCGGTGACCCAGCCCGCGCAGATACAGGACGGTGGCGGTGACCGCGTCGCGGGCGGTGCGGATCGGGACGGCCCGGTGGGCCGGGACCCGCGACCCGGGGGTGCGCCCGGACCGGCCGGTGGCCGCGCGGTCCACGGGCACGCACAGCACCGTCCCGCACGAGCAGCCCAGCTCCGGCCGCGGCCACCGGCTCTCGGTCCCGCAGGCCGCGCAGAGCACGCCGATCCACTCCTCGTCCCACGTCCGGTGGGTGACCGCGGCCGGAGACCCGCGCGGATCGAGCGCCGGGGCCACGGGCGCCCCGCACGCACAGGGATAGGACGGTGCCGTGTAGCGGTGCCGGCGCCCGCAGGCGGTGCAGCACACCGAGATGGTCCCGGACATGGCCCCATCGTCCTCTCTTGACGACCCTTCGCCACCCACTTACATTACTTCCAGATCGTAGAAAACAAATTTCGCTATACGGAAGTTGCTACGGAAGAGCTCACCGCGGGGCGCGACGGGCGTGCGAATCCGAAAGCCGGAGCAGGAGTACTCGATGGCTCGTATGACCGCTGCCCGAGCGGCAGTTGAGATCCTCAAGCGCGAAGGCGTCACCGACGCGTTCGGTGTGCCGGGCGCGGCGATCAACCCCTTCTACGCGGCGCTCAAGGCATCCGGCGGCGTGAACCACACCCTTGCCCGCCACGTCGAGGGCGCCTCGCACATGGCCGAGGGCTACACCCGGACCCACCCCGGCAACATCGGCGTCTGCATCGGCACCTCCGGGCCGGCCGGCACCGACATGATCACCGGCCTCTACTCGGCGATCGGCGACTCGATCCCGATCCTGTGCATCACCGGCCAGGCGCCGACCGCGGTGATCCACAAGGAGGACTTCCAGGCCGTCGACATCGCCTCCATCGCCAAGCCGGTCACCAAGATGGCCGTCACAGTCCTGGAGGCCGCGCAGGTCCCCGGCGTCTTCCAGCAGGCGTTCCACCTGATGCGCTCCGCCCGGCCAGGCCCGGTCCTGATCGACCTGCCGATCGACGTCCAGATGACGGAGATCGAGTTCGACCCGGACACCTACGAGCCGCTCCCGGTCTACAAGTCGGCCGCGAGCCGCGCCCAGATCGAGAAGGCCGTCGGCCTGCTCAACGCCTCCGAGCGCCCGCTGATCGTGGCCGGCGGCGGTGTCATCAACGCCGACGCCGCCGACCTGCTGGTGGAGTTCGCCGAGCTGACCGGCACCCCGGTCGTGCCGACCCTGATGGGCTGGGGCCTGCTGCCCGACGACCACGAGCTGAACGCCGGCATGGTCGGCCTGCAGACCTCGCACCGCTACGGCAACGCGACGTTCCTGGAGTCCGACTTCGTCCTCGGCATCGGCAACCGCTGGGCCAACCGCCACACCGGCAAGCTCGACGTCTACACCGCCGGCCGCAAGTTCGTCCACGTCGACGTCGAGCCGACCCAGATCGGCAAGATATTCGCCCCGGACTACGGCATCGCCTCCGACGCGAAGGCGGCCCTGGAGCTGTTCGTCGAGGTGGCGAGGGAGCTGAAGGCGGCCGGCAAGCTGCCCGACCGCTCCGCGTGGGCCGCCTCGGCGCAGGAGAAGAAGGCGACCCTCCAGCGCCGTACCCACTTCGACGACATCCCGATCAAGCCGCAGCGCGTCTACGAGGAGATGAACAAGGCCTTCGGCCCGGAGACCCGGTACGTCTCCACCATCGGCCTGTCCCAGATCGCCGGCGCCCAGATGCTGCACGTCTACCGTCCGCGGCACTGGATCAACTGCGGCCAGGCAGGCCCGCTCGGCTGGACCGTCCCGGCCGCGCTCGGCGTCGCCAAGGCCGACCCGGACGCGCAGGTCGTGGCGCTCTCCGGCGACTACGACTTCCAGTTCATGATCGAGGAACTGGCCGTCGGCGCGCAGCACAAGATCCCGTACGTGCACGTCCTGGTCAACAACTCGTACCTGGGCCTGATCCGTCAGGCGCAGCGGGCGTTCGAGATCGACTTCCAGGTCAACCTGGAGTTCGAGAACATCAACTCGCCCGAGCTGGGCGTCTACGGCGTCGACCACGTCAAGGTCGCCGAGGGCCTCGGCTGCAAGGCGATCCGGGTGACCGACCCGGGCGAGCTGGGCGCGGCCCTGGAGCAGGCCAAGAAGCTCGCCGCCGAGCACCGGGTGCCGGTCGTGGTCGAGGCGATCCTGGAGCGCATCACCAACATCTCCATGTCGGGCACCAACGACATCGGCAACGTCATGGAGTTCGAGGAGCTGGCGACCGAGCCGGGGCACGCCCCGACGGCGATCCGGACACTGAAGGCCTGACCCGCGCACGGCACTCCGAGAGCGGCCCGTTCCTGACGGACGGGCCGCTCTCTCGCGTGCCCTGCCGCCCTTCCCGCTCAGTCACCGCCGCCGCCACCTCCGCCCCCGCCGCCGCAGTAGTACGCCATGCCGCCTCCCGGGCCGCTTCCGCGTTCGGGCGGTGAGCGCTTGAGCAGGGCCTTGTCCGTCACCTCCACCCGGTCGGTGAGCCCGGCCCGCAGAGCGAAGCGGGGCAGCAGGACGCGCAGGGCGGCCACGTCGTGCAGGGCGACGGCGAGCAGCCTGTCGTCGGCGGTCAGACCGCGTCGGCCGGTGGGCAGCGGATGCGCCTCCCGCAGGGCCCGCACCCGGCGGCGGGCGGCACGGGTCGGACCGAGTAGCGGGTAGCGCAGCAGGCCGGCCTCCGCCAGCGGAATGCGCATCAGCGCCACCGCCAGGCGGACGTCCGGGTGCCGGGTCAGCCTCCTTGGCGCGAGGGGCTCGTGGAGGCAGCGCCACACCGCCTCCGCCAGGGGCGGGAGGGGCACCGCGGCCGCCCCCGGGCCCGACGACAGGGCCCGTACGGTGCCGGGTGGGCCTGCGTCCAGGGCGCCGCGCAGATACAGGTCCACCACGGCGACCGTCACGGCGGCACGGGGGCCGCCGCGCAACAGCGCGACCTCGTGCGGCGCGAGCCGGACCGTCCTGTCGTCGTGCCTGGCGTAGTGCCCGCCGTCGTCCCTGTCGTCGCCCATGAGACCACCCCCGAGAGCACCCCGTGTGCCCGGGTTGTGCCCGCTGCCGGGGGCGCCTACGCGCGTTCAGCCCTCGTGGTGCTCGTGGTGCTCGTGCAGTCCCGGCCAGTCGTCCGGGCCGCCGCCCTGCCACTCGACCAGCCGGCTCTCCGCCACGTCGGTCACGTACAGGTCGGCCAGCCGCAGCAGCTCGGCGACGTCGTCGACGTGCGAGGCGACGCCCAGCGTCTCGTCACCGGAGGTGACCCGGCGGGAGCCGTCGAGTGCGGGGGAGTGGACCACGATGTGCGGGTGCTCGGGTGGGTGTGCCGTTGCCATGCCTTCAGGCTGCTGCGCGGGCAGCCGATCCGCACCTCGGCCAACGCCGAGAAGCGCCGGATGCGGGACCGTCCGCATCCGGCGCTTCTCAGCCGGTGAAGGTTCTTCACGTGATGCCACCTGATGCCACGCGGTGTCACGCGGTGTCACGTGGTGTCCGTCCGACAGCGCGAGGCTGGGCGCGACAGGTCGTTCGCGCCGCCGGACGGAGTTCTCGGGCCCCTTCTCGCGAAGGGGCGGTGGTGGCTGGGACCGCGGCGGTGCGACGGGTCCGGAATGCCTCTCCCCTCAGGTCGTAGGAGAAGCTTCCGGGCCCTTCACCACCGCACTGGCTCGCAGGCCGCCGCGGTCCTCGCCCTGCCCGCGCCGGCACCGGGCGGCCACCCCTCATCCGGGCCGCTCCGGTGCCTGCGCGGGCCGCGCGCACGGTCCCGGCCTCCCCGCCGGGTCCCGCGCGCGAGCCGGTGGATCAGTCCTCGCGCAGGGCGCGG
The DNA here is from genome assembly GCF_003671715.1 of Streptomyces sp. E2N166. Taxonomy (GTDB): domain Bacteria; phylum Actinomycetota; class Actinomycetes; order Streptomycetales; family Streptomycetaceae; genus Streptomyces; species Streptomyces thinghirensis. The sequence goes on from NZ_RAIF01000032.1 coordinate 446,150, forward strand.
ACCGCCTCCTCCACGCGCTTGCCGTACTCGGTGTCGGCGGCGTGGAAGTGCGCGAGGTTCTTCTCGACCACGTCGTTGCGGGAGACCTGGGACAGGCCGCCGGCGATGTTCGCGATCAAGCGCTTCTTCTCGTCCTCGGACATCAGGCGGAACAGCTCGCCCGCCTGGAAGAAGTCGTCGTCCTTGGTGTGCCGGGGCGCCTCGTGGGTGCCGGTGTGGCCGGACACCGCGAGCGGGGCCGCCAGCGCACGGCCGGTCTCGACCGGGCCGTCGTAGGAGTTGGGCTCGTAGTTCTTGGCGCCGCGGCCCTGCGAGTTGGCGGCCATCAGACCGTCGCGGCCGTAGTTGTCCGCGCCGCCGGGCACCGCCTTCGGGGCGTTCACCGCGAGCTGGGTGTGGTTGACGCCCAGGCGGTAGCGGTGCGCGTCCGCGTAGGCGAACAGGCGGCCCTGGAGCATCTTGTCGGGGGAGGGGCCGATGCCCGGAACGAAGTTGTTCGGGGAGAACGCGGCCTGCTCGACCTCGGCGAAGACGTTGTCCGGGTTGCGGTCGAGGACCAGCCGGCCCACGCGGCGCAGCGGGTAGTCGCCGTGCGGCCACACCTTGGTCACGTCGAACGGGTTGAAGCGGTAGTTCGCCGCCTCGGCCACCGGCATCAGCTGCACGTGCAGCGTCCAGGACGGGTACACGCCCCGCTCGATCGCCTGCACCAGGTCCGTCTGGTGCGAGGTCGGGTCCTGGCCCGCCAGCTCGGCGGCCTCGTCGGCGGTCAGGGTGCGGATGCCCTGGTCCGTCTTGAAGTGGTACTTGACGAAGAAGGACTCGCCCTTGGCGTTCGTCCACTGGTAGGTGTGCGAGCCGAAGCCGTCCATGTGGCGGTACGACGCCGGGATGCCGCGGTCGCCCATCAGCCAGGTCACCTGGTGCGTGGCCTCGGGGGAGTGCGCCCAGAAGTCCCAGACGTTGTCCGGCTCCTGACGGCCCGAGAAGGGGTCGCGCTTCTGCGAGTGGATGAAGTCGGGGAACTTGATCGGGTCCTTGATGAAGAACACCGGGGTGTTGTTGCCGACGAGGTCGTAGTTGCCCTCCTCGGTGTAGAACTTCAGCGCGAAGCCGCGCGGGTCGCGGACCGCGTCCGCGCCGCCCAGCGAGTCGGCCACGGTGGAGAAGCGCAGGAAGACCTCGGTGCGCTTGCCGACGGTGTTCAGGAAGTCGGCGTGCGTGTAGTCGGTGACGTCGTCGGTCACCTCGAAGTGGCCGTAGGCGCCGGAGCCGCGGGCGTGCACCACGCGCTCCGGGATGCGCTCGCGGTTGAAGCGGGCCAGCTTCTCGATGAGGTGCTGGTCCTGGATCAGGAGGGGGCCGCCGATGCCGGCGGAGGCGGAGTTCTGGTTGTCTGCGACCGGGGCGCCGGACTCCGTGGTGAGAGTCCGCGTCGTGAGCACGCGCTGCGACATCGGGGACCTTCCGTGCGAGTGGTCAGCGGAAAACTGTTTCCGCTTCGTGGAGCCTAAGTTCGGGTGCCATGCACGTCAACAGTTTGTTGAAGTGGGTTCCGGGTGGCGTCGCCGCTCGGGCGCGACAGGACAGGTGTCAGCGACGGCGCCACCCGGAGGTCTCGTGAGGTGCCCGCGGTCAGACCTGGGCGCCGGACAGGCGCTCCACGGCCCGCAGCAGGGCCGAGTGGTCCAGGCCGCCGTCACCCTGGGCGCGCAGCGAGGCGACCAGCTGGGCGACCGTGGCGCCGACCGGCAGCGCGGCGCCGACGTTGCGGGCGGCGTCGGTGACGATGCCCATGTCCTTGTGGTGCAGGTCGATGCGGAAGCCCGGCTTGAAGTCGCGGTTGAGGAAGTTGTCCTTCTTCCGCGTCAGCACGGTGGAGCCGGCCAGACCGCCGTTGAGGACGTCGAGGGCGGCCTTCAGGTCCACGCCCGACTTCTCGAGGAAGACCACGGCCTCGGCGCACGCCTGGATGTTCACGGCGACGATCAGCTGGTTGGCGGCCTTCACGGTCTGGCCCGAGCCGTGCGGACCGCACAGCACGATGGTCTTGCCCAGCGCCTCCAGGAGCGGCTTGGCCTCGTCGAAGTCGGCCTGCTCACCGCCGACCATGATGGACAGCACGGCCTCGATGGCGCCGGCCTCGCCGCCGGAGACGGGGGCGTCCAGGACGCGGATGCCCTTGTCCTTCGCGGCCTTCGCGAGGTCGACCGAGGTCTGCGGGGTGATCGAGGACATGTCGACCAGCAGCGCGCCGGACTTCGCGTTCTCCAGGATGCCGTCAGGGCCGTAGGCGATGGCCTCGACCTGCGGCGACGCGGGCACCATGGTGACGACGACGTCCGCGTCGCGCACGGCCTCGGCGATGGAGCCGGCCACGGTGCCGCCGGCGGCGGACAGACGGTCCAGCTTCTCCTGCTCCAGCGTGAAGCCGGTGACCTGGTAACCGGCCTTGATCAGGTTCTCCGACATGGGGGATCCCATGATGCCGAGACCGATCCAGGCGACCTTGGGAAGCGTGCTCATGATGGATGCCTCTCTGAAAATCTCTGGAAAGTTCCTGCGGTACGGCGCTCAGCGGGCCGCGCGGGCCTCGTCGGGCAGCCAGGAGAACGCCTCGGCGCTGGGGTTGTCGCCCGGCTTGTACTCCAGGCCGACCCAGCCGTCGTAACCGGCCTTCCTCAGCTGGTCGAGCAGCTCCTCCAGCGGGAGGGAGCCCGTGCCCGGGGCACCGCGGCCGGGGTTGTCGGCGATCTGCACGTGGCCGGTCTTCGCGGCGTACTGCTCGATCACCCGCGGCAGGTCCTCGCCGTTCATGGACAGGTGGTAGAGGTCCATGAGGAACTTGGCGTTGCCGAGTCCGGTGGCCTCGTTGACCTTGTCGACGACCTCGATCGCGGCCGGCGCCGAGACCAGCGGGTACAGCGGCGACTCGGGCTTGTTGAGCGCCTCGACCAGCAGGATCGCGCCGATCCGGTCGGCCGCGCGGGCGGCCAGGACCAGGTTCTCCAGCGCGAGCGCGTCCTGCTCGGCCGGATCCACGCCCTCGACGCGGTTGCCGTACAGGGCGTTGAGCGCCGTGCAGCCCAGCGACTTCGCGAAGTCGGCGGCCACGTCGATGTTGGCGCGGAACCGGTCCGACTCCTCACCGGGGACCGACAGGGCGCCGCGGTCGGGGCCCGGCAGCTCACCGGCGTAGAAGTTCAGCCCGGTGAGCTGGACGCCCGCGTCCTCGATGGCCTTCTTCAGGCCGTCGAGCTCGGACTGCTCGGGGGTGGGCGAGTCGATCCAGGGCCACCACAGCTCGACCGCGGTGAAGCCGGCCGCGGCGGCGGCCGCGGGACGCTCCAGGAGCGGGAGTTCCGTGAAGAGGATCGACAGGTTGACGTTGAAGCGCTGGTCTGCGGCGGTGCTCAACTTGAAACCTGGCATCGGATGCCGCGCTCCCTTCCGTTTTCGATCGTATTCCGTATTACGGAAGTTCGTTTCTGCTTAATGGAAGATTGCCGTCGGTCGGCGGAGCTTGTCAAGAGGGGGCGGCGGAAACGGTCACCGCGCGTTAGGTTGACCGGGTGCGATTGAGAGTGGAGTTCACGACCGAGCCCTTCGACCTGGAAGAGGCACCCGCGCACGCGGTGGTGGCCCGGGAGGTCGTCGAGGCCGCGGAGCTGGACGAGGTCGACGTCGGCCCGTTCGGCAACACCGCCGCGGGCGATGCCGACGCGGTACTCACGGCCGTGGACGCGCTGCTGCGCCGGTCCCTGGAGGCGGGCGCCACCCGGATCTCGCTCCAGGTGAACGTGGTCGAGGAGAGCGCGGGCGGGGAGGGCGAGCGGTGACCGGGCCGGGGGAGGAGCCCTTCATCGCGGCCGTGAAACCCCTGGTCGACGCCATCGGCGGCGAGATACTCCCGCCGGACGAGGCCGGCCAGGACGACGTGGTGCTCTCCTGGGAGGGCGCCGACGTCGTCGCCGTACGCCTGCCGCAGCTCGCCGACTCCCTGGACCACATCCTGGCCGCCATGGAGCGCCGTGAGGGCAGGCCGCTGGCCGAGCTCGACCGGCGGAGCAAGCAGGAGGTCGTGCGCACCCTGGAGGCGCGCGGTGCCTTCTCCGTGCGGCACGGCGTGGAGACCGTCGCGGGCGCACTCGGTGTCAGCCGGTTCACCGTGTACAACTACCTCAACCGCGAGAAGGGCGCCTGACCGGAGAACGGCGTCTGACCAGCCACAACCTCATGAACGGCGAGCCGCCGTCCGGTTACCGGGCGGCGGCTTTCGTTACCCCGAATTTTCAACAAAGTGTTGACGGCTTGTTTCCGAGGGCGTTAGCTATCGGCACGCCCGTTCAGCACAAGGCCACGGAGGCTCCCGTGACGTCCACTTCCGCGTCGGGCCTGGCCCGTTTCAACACCCTCGAGGAGTCCGCGGCGCTCGCGGAACTCCACGAGGCGTGTGCCTCCACGGTGTGGGCCCGGCAACTGATCGCCGCCCGCCCCTTCGCCACCCCCGAGGACCTGTACACCGCCAGTGACGCCGCCATGGCCGAGCTGACGGCGGACGACCTCGCGGAGGCGATGGCCGGGCATCCGCCGATCGGCCGCCCCAAGCCGGGTGACCCGACCTCTTCCCGCGAGCAGGCGGGAATGGCCGGCGCCGCCGAGGAACTCAAGGCGGAGATGCTCGAACTCAACCTGGCCTACCAGGAGAAGTTCGGCCACGTCTTCCTCATCTGCGCCACCGGCCGGACCGGCGAGCAGATGCGGGACGCGGTCAAGGAGCGGATCGGCAACTCTCCCGAGCAGGAGCGCGAGATCGTCCGCACCGAACTGGGGAAGATCAACCGCATCCGCCTGAACCGACTCGTCGAACAGGACGCCTGACCATGAGCACCAGCACCACCGCCTCCGTGTCCACGCACATCCTGGACACCAGCGTCGGCCGCCCCGCCGAGGCCGTCGTCGTCAGCCTCGCCGCCCGCGCGGGCAGTGAGTCGGACTGGCAGACACTCGGCGGCTCCGCGACCGACGCCGACGGCCGGTGCAAGGACCTCCCGGCACTGCCGGAGGGCACCACACACGTACGGCTCGACTTCGACACCGAGACGTACTTCGCCAAGAAACAAGCCGCGGCCCAGCAGGACGCCCCCGCGCTCCGGGACAGCGAGAACGGCCGGCCGGTGTTCTTCCCCGAGGTCACCATCACCTTCGCGGTGGTGCCCGGGGAGCACTACCACGTTCCGCTGCTGCTCAACCCGTTCGGCTACTCCGTTTACCGAGGGAGCTGACCGACACATGACCCGTTTCGTCCTGGGACAGAACCAGTACGGCAAGGCAGAGAACCGCGTTGTCAAGATCACGCGTGACGGCGACACGCACCACATCAAGGACCTGAACGTCTCCGTCGCCCTCTCCGGCGACATGGAGGAGGTCCACCGCAGCGGGTCCAACGCGAACGTCCTGCCGACCGACACCACCAAGAACACGGTGTTCGCCTTCGCCAAGGAGCACGGGATCGAGAGCGCCGAGGACCTCGGCGTCAAGCTCGCCCGCCACTTCGTGGACAACAACGAGCCCATCCACCGGGCCCGCATCCGTGTCGAGGAGTACGGCTGGGAGCGGATCGAGACCTCAAAGGGCGGCGCCCGCTTCGTCGGCTCGGAGGAGATCGCCCACTCCTTCGTCCGCACGGGCCAGGAGACCCGTGTCGCGGAGATCACCTATGACGGCCACGGCATCCAGGTGCTCTCCGGCTTCAAGGACCTGACCGTCCTGAACTCGACCAACTCCGAGTTCTTCGGCTACCTGAAGGACAAGTACACCACCCTCAAGGAGGACTACGACCGGATCCTCGCCACCACCGTCTCCACCTGGTGGCGGCACAACTGGGACGGCGTCGACTCGCACGCCCCGGACTGGGACCGCTCGTACAACGGTGTGCGCAAGCACGCGCTCCAGGCGTTCGCCGAGACCTACTCGTACTCGCTCCAGCAGACCCTCTTCGAGATGGGTGTGCGGGTGCTGAACTCCCGCGACGAGGTGGACGAGATCCGTTTCTCGATGCCCAACAAGCACCACTTCCGCTCGGACCTGTCGCCCTTCGGGATCGACAACGAGGCCAAGGACGGCGCCGTCTACTACGCCGCCGACCGTCCGTACGGCCTGATCGAGGCCACCATCCTGCGGGACGGTGCCGAGCAACTCATCCCGGTCGACATGACCAACCTCTGACGCGGACAGCGCGCCCCCGGCCGGCCATCCGGACCGGGGGTGCGCCACACCGGAGGAAACAACATGGCACTGCCTGCGAAAGGGCCCGTCACAGGCCCGGGTTCCACCCCGCCGGTGCACAAGGAGGACGCCGTCACGTCCGTGCACCCGGTGGACGAGAAGCTCCACCCCTCGCGGCTCGTCCCCGCCGCGCTCCAGCACATCGCCGCCATGTACGCGGGCGTTGTCACTCCTCCGCTCATCATCGGCCAGGCCTGCGGACTCGACATCGAGGGCCGCACCCGGCTGATCGCCGCGAGCCTGCTCATCGCGGGCGTCGCGACCCTGCTCCAGACCCTCGGCGTCAAGGGCTTCATCGGCAACCGCCTGCCCTTCGTCAACGCCGCCTCCTCGGCAGGCATCGCGCCGATCCTCGCCATCGCCGAGACCAACGGCGACGGCCGACAACTCCCGGCCATCTACGGCGCGGTGATGGTCGCAGGTGTCTTCTGCCTCGCCGTCGGCCCGTTCTTCGGCCGGCTGCTGCGCTTCTTCCCACCGCTGGTCACCGGCGTCGTCATCACCCTCATCGGCGTCACGCTGATGCCCGTCCCGGTCGGCTGGGCCCAGGGCGGCGACAAGGCCGCCGCCGACTTCGGCTCGATGCGCAACCTCGCGCTCGCCGCCTTCACCCTCGGCGTCATCCTCGTCATGCAGCGCTTCGGCAAGGGGTTCCTCAAGCAGGTCGCCCTGCTCTTCGGGCTGCTCATCGGCACCCTGGTCGCCATCCCCGCCGGCATGGCCGACTTCGGCGCCCTGAAGTCCGCCCCGGTCGCCGCGCTGCCCACGCCCTTCGCCTTCGGCGCCCCCGAGTTCCAGCCCGCGGCCATCCTGTCGCTGTGCATCGTGATGCTGGTCCTGATGACCGAGTCCAGCGCCGGCATGCTCGCCCTCGGCGAGATCTGCGACCGCCGCGCCGACTCCAAGGTCATCACCCGCGGCCTGCGCACCGACGGCCTCGCCACCATGATCGGCCCAGTCTTCGGCGGCTTCCCCACCTCCGCCTTCGCCCAGAACGTCGGCGTCGTATCCCTCACCCGGGTACGCAGCCGCTACGTCGTCGCCGTCGCCGGTGCCACCCTGCTGGTCCTCGGTGCCTTCCCGGCCCTCGGCGCGGTCGTCTCCCTGGTCCCGATGCCGGTCCTCGGCGGTGCGGGAATCGTGCTCTTCGGCTCGATCGCCGTCAGCGGCATCCGTACGCTGTCCGAGGCCGGACTGGACGACAGCTCCAACATCATCCTGGTGGCCGTGGCGCTCGGCGCCGGCATCATCCCGCTGGCGGCGCCGACCTTCTACGCCGAGTTCCCGGCGTGGGCCCAGACCGTCCTCGGCTCCGGCATCAGCGCCGGCGCGCTCGTCGCGGTCTCGCTCAACCTGTTCTTCCACCACCTCGGCACCCGGACCCGCCAGACGGTTCCGGCACTCAAATCCTCCTAGGGTCCTGCCGTGCCCTCCCCGTGGGTACTCACTCCCGCCCATGGGCCGCACTGAAAGAGAAGGAAGCAGCATGGCAGCATCATCGGCAGCCGAGCGCGTGGCCGAGCGCGTGGTCATCGAGAACTGCGCGATCGCCACGGTGGACGCGGGCGACACCGAGATCGCCTCGGGCCACCTCGTCCTCGCCGGCAACAGGATCGAGTCCGTCGGCGCGGGACAGGCGCCCCAGGGCCTCGCGAACGTGGTCCGCCGAATCGACGCGACCGGTCACCTGGCCACCCCAGGCCTGGTCAACACCCACCACCACTTCTACCAGTGGATCACCCGGGGCCTGGCCACCGACCACAACCTCTTCGACTGGCTGGTCGCGCTCTACCCGACCTGGGCGCGCATCGACGAGCCGATGGCGTACGCGGCGGCCCAGGGCTCCCTCGCGATGATGGCCCGCGGCGGCGTCACCACCGCCATGGACCACCACTACGTCTTCCCGCAGGGATCCGGTGACCTGTCCGGCGCGATCATCCGCGCCGCCCGTGAGACGGGTGTTCGCTTCACCCTCGCCCGCGGTTCCATGGACCGCGGCGAGTCCGACGGCGGGCTGCCGCCGGACTTCGCGGTGGAGAGCCTGGACGGCGCGCTCGCCGCCACCGAGGCCACCGTCGAGGAGCACCACGACTCCTCCTTCGACGCGATGACCCAGGTCGCCGTCGCCCCCTGCTCTCCCTTCTCCGTCTCCACCGAACTGATGCGCCAGGGCGCGGAGCTGGCCCGCCGCCTCGGCGTGCGGCTGCACACCCACGGCTCGGAGACCGTGGAGGAGGAGAAGTTCTGCCACGAGCTGTTCGGCATGGGCCCGACCGATTACTTCGAGTCCACGGGCTGGCTCGGTGAGGACGTGTGGATGGCGCACTGCGTCCACATGAACGACTCCGACATCGCCGCCTTCGCCCGCACGAGGACCGGCGTCGCGCACTGCCCGTCCTCCAACGCGCGACTGGCCGCCGGCATCGCCCGCGTCCCCGACATGCTCGCCGCCGGCGTCCCCGTCGGCCTCGGCGTCGACGGCACCGCATCCAACGAGTCCGGCGAACTCCACACCGAACTGCGCAACGCCCTGCTCATCAACCGCCTCGGCGCCCACCGCGAGGCCGCGCTGAACGCCCGCAAGGCGCTGCGGCTGGGCACCCACGGCGGCGCCCAGGTCCTGGGCCGGGCCGCCGAGACCGGCTCGCTGGAGCCGGGCAAGCTGGCCGACCTCGTGCTGTGGCGGATGGACACCCTCGCCCACTCCTCCATCGCCGACCCGGTGACCGCCCTGGTCTTCGGTGCCGCGGCCCCGGTCACGGCGTCGTTCGTGAACGGCCGCCAGATCGTCGAGAACGGCCGGCTGCTCACGGTCGACGAGGACGCCATCGCCCGCTCCACCCGGGACGAGGCGCGGCGCCTGGCGCGGATCGCGGCGCAGGGCTGAACGACCGGGCAGCCGGTCCGCCGGCCTGCCGGTAGTCCCCCCGTACAACTGAACACCACTAGATCTCCGGCCGGGAGGGACGGCTTCCGGCCGGTAGCCGTGGACCCGAGCGGGGTCCATGGCGGCCGTCTCCGGGGCGTGCGCCCATGCGCACGCCCCCGGAGCGGTCACCGTTTCCCCGAACGGCCCGTCACGGTCCCGCACGACCACCACCAGCACCACCTCCCTGACACCCGCGTCAGAGCCGACGTGTACCCGACCGGAGGAACGCCGCCGTGGCCGACCACCCTGTTGACGAGAAACTCCCGCCACTGAAAATGGCGACGACCGGCCTGCAGCACGTGGCCGCCATGTACGCCGGAGTCGTCGCACCACCCCTGATCGTCGGTGCGGCCATCGGCCTCACCGCCACCGAACTGACCTTCCTCACCGGCGCCTGCCTGTTCACCGCCGGCCTCGCCACCTTCCTCCAGACGCTCGGCATCTGGAAGATCGGTGCCCGGCTGCCCTTCGTCAACGGCGTCACCTTCGCCGGTGTCGCCCCCATGACCGCGATCGTCGCCTCCACCGAGGACAAGTCCGACGCGCTGCCGATCATCTTCGGCGCCGTCATCGTCGCCGGACTCCTCGGATTCATCGCGGCCCCCTTCTTCAGCAAGGCGATCCGCTTCTTCCCACCGGTCGTCACCGGCACGGTCATCACCCTCATAGGCATATCCCTGCTGCCGGTGGCCTTCGGCTGGGCGCAGGGCGCCAGTCCGGAGGCCGACGACTTCGGGTCCGCGACCAACCTGGGCCTGGCCGCCATCACCCTGGTCATCGTCCTTCTGCTGCGCCGCTTCACCCGCGGTTTCGTCAAGCAGATCGCTGTGCTGCTCGGCCTCGTCGCGGGCACGCTCATCGCCATCCCGTTCGGCGTCACGGACTTCGGGCCGGTCGCGGACGCGAGCGTCGTCGGCTTCCCCACGCCGTTCCACTTCGGCGCCCCGCAGTTCCAGCTCGCCGCGATCCTCTCCATGTGCGTGGTGATGGTGGTCTCGATGACCGAGTCCACCGCCGACATGCTCGCCCTGGGCGAGATCGTGGACCGCAAGGCCGACGAGAAGACCATCGCGGCCGGCCTGCGCGCCGACACCCTCGGCTCGGCGGTCAGCCCGCTGTTCAACGGCTTCATGTGCAGCGCCTTCGCCCAGAACATCGGCCTGGTCGCGATGACGAGGATCCGCAGCCGCTACGTCGTCGCCGCGGGCGGCGGCTTCCTGGTCCTGATGGGCCTGTGCCCGATGGCCGCCTCGCTCATCGCCGTCGTGCCCCGACCGGTCCTCGGCGGTGCCGGCGTGGTGCTGTTCGGCTCGGTCGCGGCCAGCGGCATCCAGACCCTGGTCCGAGCGAGCCTGGACAAGGACAACAACGTCCTGATCGTGGCGGTGTCCCTGGCCGTCGGCATCATCCCGATCGCGGCACCGGAGTTCTACCACTCGTTCCCGGAGAACGCGAAGATCATCCTCGACTCGGGCATCTCGACCGGTTGTGTGGCCGCCGTCCTGCTCAACCTGATCTTCAACCACATCGGCCAGGGACGGGAGGCGGAGGAAGTGACCCATCCCATGGAAGCGGGGGAGGAGATCACCGAGGCGTCCCGCGCCGCGGCCACGCCGTGAGCCCGGGGGCCTTAACCACGCGGGTCGGCGCCTCGGCGAGAGGCACCGACCCGCACACGTCACCGCCCTCGCCGCCCGGATCCGGTGGACGCCTGCGCGTCGCGCCGATCACAGACCGAACAGGTCCGGCCGCGCCGCCAGTTCCTTGAACCGCTGGCGCGGATCGGCCACCAGTTTGCGGGCGTCGAGGTCCATGAGCCCGCCGACGCCCTCGACCTCGGCAGCGACCGTGCCGTCCGTCTTGCGGATGACCTGCCGGATGCGGAACGTCTTGCCCTCGCCCCACTCGAACACGCAGGTCACCTTGACCTCGTCGCCCGCGAGCAGTTCCCGCCGGAAGCGGATGGTCGTCTCCAGGGCCACGGGCCCCACGCCGCGGGCCACCAGGTCGGCCTGTCGGATCCCGGCCGCCCGGAGCAGCGACCAGCGGGCGTGTTCGGCGTAGTTCAGGTACACGGCCTGGTTCAGGTGGCCCTGGGTGTCGGTCTCGTACCCGCGGACGGTCACCGGGACGGAAAACGGCTCGCTCACCGCTACTGCCTCTCCTCGTGGTCATGCTGACGCCCGATCCTGACACGGCCGCGTCCGTCACACCTTGCGCGGGGACGCCAGCAGATAACGCACCCTGGTCCGTGGCTCCGTGTACTCGCCGACCTGCCAGCCCGCGCACTCCAGAGTCGCCCCGCAGCCCCGTAGCGCGGTGCCGTCGGGCTCGTACACGGCGACGGCCTCCGGCTGCGGTGTCGCGCGCACCCGGTACCCGTCCCCGCCCTCCGGACCGGCCGGACGGTGTCCCGCCGCCTCCAGGGCGAGCGCGGCGGCCTGCACGAGATGCGTCCGCTCCCACCCGCAGGGCCGGTCCGTGCTCCCGTCGGAACCCGTCATCCGGCGCAGCTCCAGCAGCCCCTGCCACGCG
>NZ_RAIF01000032.1:457968-460840 GCF_003671715.1 Streptomyces sp. E2N166
GAACACCCCACCGCCGGGCTGCGCGGCGGACGGCGCCGCGGGCTCGGTCGTCGCCGGTGTCCGGGGCTCGGCCGGGGACTCCCGTATCCGATGCCCGGCCGGCGTCAGGAAGTGGTCGTGCGGCGGGCGCGGATGCCGGAAGGCGAGCCCCCGCTTCACCAGCGCAGCGAGCTGCGCCTCCGTCCCCTTCAGGCGCCCGGTCGCGGGGTCGGCGGCGTCGATGACACGCCGCTGCGCGGCGGTGGGTGACAGTGCCACGGCGTCCTCCCTCCCTCTTCGGTGACGCCGGTGGAGACGGCGACTCCTCAGAAGGCTAGGACGGAGGTCTGACATTCCACGCGGCGATCACCGGTCGCCCGTGCTCGGTACCCAGCCTGCACAGCGTCCCCGTGCCCAGCTGGAACAGGGCGCCGTCCGATGCCGGAAGCCCCAGGTGCCGCGCGGTCAGCACCCGCAGGAAGTGCCCGTGCGCCACCAGCACCACACATCCCTCGGTGTTCGCGAACGCGGCCTCCACCTTGGCCAGCACCCGGTCGGCCCGCTCCCCGACCTGCTCCGGAGTCTCACCGGGGTGGTCCGGCGGCCCGGGCGTGACCCCGTCCGTGAACAGGAACCAGTCCGGCCGGCTCCGGTGGATCTCGACCGTCGTGATCCCCTCGTACCCGCCGTAGTCCCACTCGTGCAGATCCGGTTCGATCCGCACCCCGTGCAGCCCGATCAGCTCCGCCGTCTCCCGGGCCCGCTGGAACGGGCTGACGAACGCGGCCCCGATCCGGTGCGACCGGATCAGCGGTACGAGACTCCGGGCCTGCTCCCGCCCGTTCTCGGTCAGCGGCACGTCCGTGAGCCCGGTGTGCCGCCCGGACCGCGACCACTCGGTCTCACCGTGCCGGACCAGAAAGAGATCACCCATGCCGCCCAGGCTACTGCCGGTATCCGCCCAGGAACCGTCCGATCCGCCCGATGGCGGCCTCCAGGTCGTCCGCGTGGGGCAGGGTCAGGATGCGGAAGTGGTCGGGGGAGGGCCAGTTGAAGCCGGTGCCCTGCACCACCTGGATCTTCTCCCGCAGCAGCAGGTCCAGGACGAACCGTTCGTCGTCGTGGATCTTGTGCACCTTCGGGTCGATACGGGGGAACGCGTACAGCGCGCCCTTCGGCTTCACACACGACACACCAGGGATCTCGTTCAGCTTCTCCCAGGCCACGTCCCGCTGTTCGCGCAGCCGCCCGCCCGGAGCCGTCAGCTCGCGGATCGACTGGCGGCCGCCGAGCGCCGCCTGGATGGCGTACTGGGCGGGCGCGTTGGCGCACAGTCGCATGGAGGCCAGCATGGTCAGGCCCTCCAGGTAGTCGCGCGCGTGCTGCCGCGGTCCCGTGACCACCAGCCAGCCGGAGCGGAAGCCCGCCACCCGGTAGGTCTTGGACAGGCCGCAGAAGGTCAGGACCACCAGGCCGGGGGCGAGCGCGGCGGCCGAGTGGTGCACGGCGTCGTCGTACAGGATCTGGTCGTAGATCTCGTCGGCGAAGACCATCAGGCCGTGCCGGCGGGCGAGGTCGAGGATGCCCTCGACGATCTCCTTGGGGTAGACGGCGCCGGTGGGGTTGTTGGGATTGATGACGACGACCGCCTTGGTGCGGTCGGTGATCTTCGACTCCATGTCGGCCAGGTCCGGGTACCACTCCGCCTGTTCGTCGCACACGTAGTGGACCGCCTTGCCGCCCGCGAGGGTCGTCACCGCCGTCCAGAGGGGGAAGTCGGGGGCGGGGATCAGGATCTCGTCGCCGTCCTCCAGCAGGGCCTGTACGGCCATGGAGACCAGTTCCGAGACGCCGTTGCCGAGGAAGACGTCGTCCACGTCGACCTCCAGACCGAGGGCCTGGTAGCGCTGGGCGACGGCCCGGCGGGCGGAGAGGATGCCGCGCGAGTCGGTGTATCCGTGCGCCCGCGGCAGCATGCGGATCATGTCCTGGAGGATCTCCTCCGGTGCCTCGAAACCGAAGAGAGCAGGGTTGCCGGTGTTCAGGCGCAGCACGCTGTGCCCCGCCTCCTCCAGCGCGTTGGCCTGCTCGATGACCGGTCCGCGGATCTCGTAGCAGACCTCGCTGAGTTTGTTCGACTGCCGGAACTCCATTGCGGCGCTTCCCCTCCGGTATCTGATGTTGCTTGGTTTTACCAAGTGGCCGCTTGGAAAGTCCAACAACTTGTCTACACTGCGTCGCATGTCACCTCGCCGAAGCTACGACCAGTACTGTTCCGCCGCCCGCGCGCTCGACGCCGTCGGCGACCGCTGGACCCTGCTGATCGTCCGGGAGCTGCTGGCCGGTCCGCGGCGCTACACCGACCTGCACGCCGATCTGCCCGGCGTCAGCACGGACGTACTCGCCTCGCGGCTGAAGGACATGGAGCGCGACGGGCTGACGACCCGGCGCCGGCTGCCCCCGCCCGGAGCGGCGTACGTCTATGAACTGACCGCTCGCGGAGGCGGGTTGCTGCCGGTGCTGGAGGCCCTGGGGGCGTGGGGCGCCGGCGAGCTGGGGGAGCGGAGGCCGACGGACGCCCTGCGGGCGCACTGGTTCGCCCTCCCCCTGCGGCGGGCCCTGCGGGAGGCCGGGGTGGAGGAGGGGCTCGTCGAGGTCCGGCTCGAGGAGGGGAACTTCCACCTCCACGCGGGCGGGGGCGGGGAAGACCCCGTGTACGGGGACGGGTCCGCGCCGGGGGAGCCCGACGCCCTGCTCGTACTGGACGCGGAGACCTGCGCCGCGCTCAGCCGTGGCGAGTTCGGCCTGCGGGAGGCCGTGCGGGACGGCCGCGTCGCGGTGACCGGCGACGGAACGGCGGCCAAGGCGCTCCGGGAGGGCTGATACGACGGAA
>NZ_RAIF01000032.1:460885-486928 GCF_003671715.1 Streptomyces sp. E2N166
CGGGCCCTGGAGGGCCTTGCGGGGAGCGTCAGACGCCCGGCGGTACCCGCCCCGGCCGTCCCGCCCCGCGGGTCAGCGCGTATCCGCCGATGCCCGCCAGCGCGGCCAGCACGCCGCCGATTCCGGTCCACACCCACCGGTCGGACCACCATCCGGAGGACCAGCCGTCGTCGGGCTCGATCGCGGAGAGCACGGCGCCGCGTTCCGAGTCCTCCTCGTCCGCGCCTGAGTTCATCGCCACGCCCGGCACCAGCGGCTCGGCCAGCGAACCGTCCACCGCCGCCGCGCCGCCGGCGTCCTTGGAGGCCACCCGGACCTCGGCCGAGACCGGGACACCCAGGTCCGACGTAGGGAGGTTCACCGCCGTCAGGCGGATGTAGTACGTCCCCGGCAGCGGATCGTAGGCCCACGGCTCCGACCAGGCACGGACCGTGCGCAGCACGCAGGCCAGTTCCACGGACGAGGTGCCCGCCGCGGCGGTACGGGACTGCGCGCCGTACTGACAGGCCTGGCGGCGGCGCAGACCGTCGTACACGTCGATCCGCCAGGTCTCGGCGGCGTGCGTCCCGGGCAGCCGCACCGTGGCCTTGACGGTGGGGCGCTGCCCGGCGTCGGCCGGGAAGGACCAGTACAGGTAGTCACCGGCGGAGCCGTTCGCCGTGGCCCGCTGCCCCTGCTCGATCTCGGTCGCCGTACGGAAGGCCGTGCCCGCCTCGGTCGGCGCGCCACCGTCGTCCGACGGGCTCGCGGAGGGCGAGGAGTCGGCCGCCGCGGGGGACACGGCGAGCCCGAGCAGCAGCGCCGCGGCGCCCAGCACTCGTGTGAAACGCATCAGTTGGTCCTCCAGACCGCGAACCGCCAGCGCGAGAGCCAGCCCCACAGCAGACCGGCGAGGAACCCGGCCAGGATCAGCGCACCGAGCAGCCACCAGCCGCGTCCGAGGCCGAAGGAGGCCACGTCGCCGGCGTCGCTCGGACCGTCCACGACGTCGACGGTCAGCTCCACCGGCAGTCCGGGCGTGGTCTTCACGCCGGCGGCGACGGAGAAGGAGTTGGTCACCTGAAGGCACACGGTCTCGGCAGGGGCGTCCTCCTCGTCGCTCTCCGCCTTCGGATACCGCAGCCCCGTGGAGAGCACGTCGGTACGGCCGTTGCCGGCCGCCTCGCCGCGCACGATCTCCCGGCCGTGCACCGTCACCGCCCGCAGCAGCACCCCGTAGGAGGGGTTCACGGCCCGGTCGGCACCCACGCTGACCGAGGCGCGCAGCTCCTGGCCCGGCTCCACGTCCACCCGGTACCAGCGCTGCCGGCCGAACTCCTCGCGGTCGGTGTACAGCCCCGACTTCAGCGTCGGCGCCTCGGCGCACGCGTCCGCGCCCTCGGTGGCGACCGGAGTCACCACCGGGTCGGCCGCGCGGTCCACCAACTGGTTGACCTTGTCGGTGAGTTCGTCGGTGTGCTCGACCGAGGTGTACGTCCCGCCGGTCGCCTCGGCGATGCAGCTGAGCTGCTGCCGCATCTTGGCGTTGGGCACCAGGCCCAGCGTGTCGATGGTCAGCCCGATGCCCTTGGCGGCGATCTCCCGGGCCACCTCGCACGGGTCGAGCGGGGCGCAGGTGTCCTCGCCGTCGCTGATCAGCACGATGCGCTTGGAACCGTCGCCGCCGTCGAGGTCGTCGGCCGCCTGGAGCAGCGCGGGGCCGATCGGCGTCCAGCCGGTGGGTGCCAGCGTCGCCACCGCCGTCTTGGCCTCGGTGCGGTCCAGCGGGCCCACCGGGTAGAGCTGCGCGGTGTCCTTGCAGCCGGTCTCGCGGTCGTCGCCCGGGTAGTCGGCGCCCAGGGTCC
This sequence comes from Streptomyces sp. E2N166, assembly GCF_003671715.1. Classification (GTDB taxonomy): domain Bacteria; phylum Actinomycetota; class Actinomycetes; order Streptomycetales; family Streptomycetaceae; genus Streptomyces; species Streptomyces thinghirensis. The sequence continues at coordinate 462,730 of NZ_RAIF01000032.1, forward strand.
GGATCCCGAGCCGCACCTCCTCGGGCGTCGCGTCGAGCACCTCGTTGAACGCCTGCTTCGCCGCGGCCATCCGCGTACCACCGTCGATGTCCCGCGTCCGCATCGAACCGCTGACGTCGAGCACCAGGTTGACCTTCGGCGCGTCCTCGCCCGTGGGTTCCCCGGCGGTCGCTCCGGCCGGGAAGGCGATCCCGGCCGTCAGCGCGGCGAGCAGGGCACAGGCACCCGCCGCCAGCCGTGTTCTTGTGATCATCGGCGGATCCTATTGATCAAAGGTGCCGGGCTCCAAAACGACGGGTGGGCCGGCGCCGGACACCTGGCGGACGCACCGTCAGTCCGTACCGCCGCGCTCCTCGGCGGGCGTGAACAGTCCCGCCAGCCGGGCCCGGTAGAGGACGGCGATCGTGAAGCCGTCGGTGATCCTCCCGTCGGCCACCATGGCCTCCGCCTCGGCCGGCGACACCGCGACCGCCCGGTGGATCGCCTCGCCCGCCTCCAGTGCCCCGACGGCTTCGACACGTGTCGCGTAGAGCTCGACCCGGTGCGCGCACAGACCGGTGTCCGGGTGGAGTTCGCCGAGGGGGACCACCGCCGTGGGGTGCGCGGAGATCTCCTCCGCCAGCTCCCGCGCGACGTTCTGCTCACCGGTCGCACCCGGGTCGCCGAAGCCGCGGACGACCTCCCAGTGCAGGCCGCGGGTGGCGTGCCGGTGGTGCTCGATCAGCACGACCTTCGCCTCGTCGCCGAGCAGGGGCAGCACCACCACGCCCGGGGAGGACCCCGGGGGCGGCATGAGCCGGTCGTACAGGCCCAGCCGGCCGTCGGGGAAGCGCACCGGATCGCGCAAGTACCACAGATAGCGGTTGGCCGACACCACACCCACCGGGACCGGCCGCAGCGCCGATCGCAGCCGGGCCCACAGCGACCCGGCCCGGCCGCGACGCGCCCTCGGCGCCGCCGATCTGCGGGCCCTGCGAATCAGCGCCGGATCCGTCAGGATCTCGATTCCTCCGGGGACGTCGCGGAACCACTCGGGATTGTCCCGGCGCAGGGCCTCGTACCGGTTCATCGGGCGTTTCGCAGGTTGTGCACGGTACTCCAGCGGGAGGTCAGTAGTCCTTGGGCACTTCGTCGTCCTGGGTGGTGGTGGAGGCGTTCCCGGCCGACCCGGCGTCCGCCTCCTGCCGGTAGCCGGGCAGGCGCTGCACCAGGTCGAGGAACTGCCGCCATTCTCGGTCACTCGCCAGCCGTACGGAGGCTATCTCCCGGGCGAACCTCTGTTCCTCCCGCCCCGACTTCCGGTTGCGCAGCAGCAGTTGCACCGATCCGGTGACCGGAGTGGACACCATGGCGGGCAGCAGCGCCCCGGTCAGCTCCCACAGGCCCGCCCCGCTGACGGCCGAGAAGGTGCCCGCGGTCAGGGTGACGACGACCTCGACGACCGGGTGCCATCGGGTCGGCCGGGCCTGTCGGCGCTCCTGCGCCAGCTTGAGGATCTCCGAGTTGAGCCGGACGTAGCGGTCGAAGACCTGCCCGGCGGCGTCGTGGAAGTGCTCCGGCGCGGCGGTCAGCGCCCCGAACGCCCGGATGTAGCCGTTCCAGGCGGCGGTCTGCCGCAGCCGCCATACGTCCTGAAGGCTCAGCGAGTTCACCGCTGACGGCGTCAGATGGTCCTGGACGGCCGCGAAGGCCTGCCGCCGCAGGAACGTCAGCAACTGCTCGGGATCGTCCACGAAGCCGGCGGTGGTCCGCGCCTCGCGGGCCTCCTGCAGCACCACGCGTCGCAGACTGTCCGCGGGGGTGAGGGGATAACGGCCCAGCGCGTCGGCCAGGTTGACGTTGTAGATCAGGTCGAGAAGCTGCTTGATCTCCTTGGCGAAGGGCTTGTCCCGGTCGTATCTCCCCTCCGCGACGTTCGTCCCGGGTACGGACACGAACTCCTCGTAGAGCGTGTTGCGCACGACGGGCTGCCGGCGGACGCTGAGGCTGTTGCTGTGACCGACCACCTCACCCAGCCGCCGACCGAACGCGTCGGCGCTCTCGGGGGCCACACCCACCTGAGCGGCGAGGGCATCGATGTTCTTGGCGGTCAGCCCCTGCACCTTCTCGGTGAACGGCTGGAACAACCGGATCCGGGTGTTCTCCTTGTTCTCCCGGTCGTCGTCCGAGTCGCCCCAGGCCATGCGGACGCAGCGCACCCGGTCGGTGGCCGGCATGCCCTCCAGGGTCTCCTGCCACGCGGTGAACCCCTCGCGCCGCACGTGCAGGTGGGCCGGTGGCTCCTGTGCCGGATGCCGCTCGTTGAGCAGGAAGGGGGCGATGGCGCCCGAGGCGAGCAGGTTGCGGTGCGCCGTGCGCTCCTCGCCCTCCTCCATGAGGTCGCGGCTGATCGCGGGGTTGTTGTAGAAGTAGGCGCGATTGATCACGACCTGGCTCGCGTTGATGAGACTGCGGAAGTACTCGGCCCGCACCTCCCTGACGCGCCGGCCGGCGACCTGGTCCAGGGACTTGCCCCGCTCGATCATGTCCACCGTGAGGTCGTCCGGTACCCATTGGTTGTCCAGGGACTGCGCGATCACCGCCCCCGGCTCCAACTGGTCGGGGCGGATCGGCGTCATCAGGCCGTCACTGTCGTCGACGTCAGTCATGTCCCGCCCTCGCACCTCTCACGTCGGGGAAACCGCCACAGGACTACACCGTAGGGCTGTGGTGCCGGGCCGATGACTGTTTTCCGCAGGTGTGTGACTGGTGATCAGGTACCCCGGTGATCAGCTAATCGGCCGCGTGTTCGCGGTCAAGCCGTCAGGGGGCCGGGCAGCACGGTCCAGATGTCGCCCGTACGTCCCGGGGTCAGCCGCATCACCGTCAACGCCTTCACCGGCAGTGAAGCCGCGCACAGCGCGTTCAGATCCCCGGTGCACGGCAGCTCCCGTACCGCCCCTTCCAGCGCCGCGCCCAGCGCCGCCCCCGATCCCGCGAGCGCCGCCAGCGCGCCGCCCACCAGCGAGCCGAACAGCTTGCGGCGCAGGGCGGTCGCGTCGTCGGTGAGCATGCGGGCCGGCAGTTCGGGGGCCGGGACGGCGTGCCGTGCGAGGCGGGCCGGGCTGACGCGGATGTCGGCCAGGTCGCGGTAGACCAGGCGCAGCGGATCGCCCGCAGGGGACAGTACGACGAGGAGGTTCTGGCCGTGTGCCTCCAGGGCCACGCCCAGTTCCAGCGCGCGCAGCCCGACGGTGAGCGCGAGACGTGCGAAGGAGGCCAGCCACGCCGGGGAGCGGGGCAGCTCGGTGGTCGCCAGCGCGGCCACCGGTACGACGTACTCGCCCGGGGCGGCGTACGCCTGCGGCGACTCGCGCAGTACGGCGGCCAGGTCGGGGGAGTGGGCGGTGACCGCGCCCAGCGTGCGGGTCACGTGCAGCAGGCCGTCCGTGCGGGCCGCCAGATCCTCACCGAACGACGACAGGGTCGCCGACGCGGCGATCGAGGCGATCGAGATGTCCCGAACGGAGGACGTCAGCCGGGTGCTCAGTGCGGTCTTGACGTGCGGTCCGCCGGGCAGGGCGAGCGTGCGCAGGGACATCAGCGGATGGGCGGCGAGCTGGTCGTCGCACGCTCGCTTGAGCACGTGCGCGGCCTGCCACGGGTGCACGGGCAGCAGTACCTCCGCCCCGTCGCGCAGTTCCCGCGGCCACTCGCCCGTCATCAGGCACTCGGCCGCCGGAACCGGCACCAGCCCCAGCCCCACCACCGGCCCGTGCTCGGGCGCGTACGCGAGCTGCTCCGCCACCGAGAAGCCCGGTCGGGAACGGCAGCCGGGGTGGTACGGATGTCCGTCGACCACCCGCTGCTCCCAGGCCCAGTCACTGTCCGGCCACTCGTCCGGGTGATTCTCCCGGCCCGCCCGAGACAGCGCCAACGAGGCGACGCTGTGCCCGAGTTCGGCGGCGAACCCCGCGGAGTGCGGTACGGCGAGGTCCGTCATCAGCCGCGCCGGATCGTCGTACGGGACCTCGTCGAGCCGTACGACGCGGACGTAGTCGCCCGTGCGGTACGGGTCGGCGGCCGGACCCGCCAGCCGGCGGCCGTCCCGAAGGCGCAGCACCAGTCCCTCCCGGGCGGGCTCCCGGCCGGCGATCCACGGCAGGGGTTCATGGGTGAACGCCCGCCACAGCCGGGACAGCACGGCCGCGCGGGCTCCGGGCAGCTCGGCCGTGAACCGGGCGACCAGACCGGGGCGGACGGCCGCGAGTTCGTCGGCGACCTCGGCCTCTGCGCTGGGGGGACGATGCACGGGCGGGCTCCTCGGAAACGAGTGGGACGTCACGGCGCGGGGGCGACGGCAGACATACTGATCGTCCCCGCCATCTCCGCCATGGACAGACCGTAGGGAACGAGTGGAACGCGTGGATCTCCTGCCCCCGCCCACCGGCGCCGACGCCGCCTCCCCGGACGACGTCGCGGAACGCGCCGACGCCCATGCGGCGGTGCCGCTGCTGAACTGCCTGCTGCGCGAGGTCGCCGAACCGCTGCCCGGCCCCGGCACCCGGCCGGTGTACCGGCTGCCCGGCGGCAGACTGCTGCGCGTGCGCGGAGGCCGGCGCCCCGCCGAGCCGGAGGTGCGCGCGGCGGACGGCTGGCACCGCGTCGGCCACACCGAGCTGGTGAAACTCGTCGCGGAGGAACTGCGCCGGCACACGGGTCTGCCCAACCACGAACTGCCCGCCGAGATGACCGACAGCCGGGACGCGGTGGCCGCGCTGCTGACGGCACGCGCGCGGGCGGCCCCGCCCGAGGACCCGTATCTCCGCTCCGAGCAGTCCCTGCTCACCGGCCACACCCACCACCCCGCCCCCAAGGCGCGCGGTGGTGGCCCGCACGCGGGCTGGCTGCCGTACGCGCCCGAGGCGCACGCCCGTTTCACGCTGCCGCTGCTCGGCGTGCGCGAGGACACGGTCGTCGACGAGGGCGACACCGCCGCCCTGGACGCCCTGGGCGAGGCCCCGCCCGGCTACCGGCTGCTCCCGGCCCACCCCTGGCAGCTCGACCTGACCGGAACCGCCCTGGCCCCGGCCCTCGCCGACGGCCGTCTCGTCCGGCTGGGCACGACCGGCTTCCCCACCTGGCCGACGGCCGCGATCCGCACGGTGTACGCCCCCGAATACCTTCCGGGGCGCGACCTGTTCCTGAAGTTCAGCCTCGACGTGCGCATCACCAACGACATCCGCCGCCTGTGGCGCCACGACCTGATGGGACTGCGCCGCACCGACACGGCGGTCACCGAGGCCTTCGCCGCCATCGGGTCCCCGGCGGCCTGGCTCGGCGACCGCGGCTACCGCACCGCGGACTTCGCCTTCGAGGAACTGGCCGTCGTGGTCCGCGACGGACTGCGGGACCGCGTCCTGCCCGGCGCGACCCCGTTCCTCGCCGCCGCACTCGTCGAGGGCTTCCCGGGCAGCCCGCTGGCGGGCGCCCCGGACCCGGCGGCCTGGTGGCAGGCCTACCTGGCCGCCGTCGTCCCGCCCGTGCTCACCGCCTTCGCCGACGACGGCGTCGTCCTGGAGGCGCACCTGCAGAACACGCTGGTCGCCGTGGACGCGGGCGGCGTCCCGGTACAGGCCCTGTTCCGGGACGCCGAGGGCGTCAAGCTCCTGCCGGACACCTCCCGGGCGGCCGGCTGGGAACGGCTGGTGTACTGCCTGGTCGTCAACCACCTCTGCGAGATCGCCGCCGCCCTGGCCGAGCACCACCCCGGCCTCGACCCGTGGCCCGCCGCCCGCCACGTCCTGGCCGGCCACCGCGACCTGCCCGAGATCCCGGCCCTCCTCGCCTCGCCGACCCTCCCCGGCAAGACCAACCTCCTGCTGCGCTGGACGGGCGCGGACGGCGCCGACGCCCGTTACCGGCCGCTGCCCAACCCCCTGCTCAGGGCGTGAATGTCAGGGGCCTGGCTTACCCTGGCCGGTGTGCTGCGCGACGTGACTGCTGTTCGATACGTGACCCCGCTGACGTCAGGCGGCTCCGTCCCCGGAGTCGTCGAGGCCGACGACCTCGGCACCTACGTCGTGAAGTTCACCGGCTCCGCGCAGGGCCGCAAGGCGCTGGTCGCCGAGGTGGTCGTCGGCGAGCTGGCGCGTGAGCTGGGGCTTCGGGTGCCGGAGTTGGTTCTAGCCCACTTCGATCCGTCGATCGCCGCCGACGAACCGCACGAGGAGGTGCGGGACCTGCTGAACGCCAGCGCGGGGCTCAACCTCGGCATGGACTACCTGTCGGGCGGTGCCGACCTCACGCCCGAGGTCGCGGAGGTGTTCCCGGTGGACGCGGAGGAGGCCGGGCGCGTCGTCTGGCTGGACGCCCTCACCGTGAACGTCGACCGCACGGTGCACAGCTCCAACCTGATGGTCTGGCCGACCTTCGGCACCGCGCCCCCGCGCCTGTGGCTCATCGACCACGGGGCGGCCCTCGTCTTCCACCACCGCTGGGACGCCTCCGCACCGGACAAGGCGTACGACTTCCGCCACCACGCCCTCGGCCACTACGCGCCGGACGTCCGCGCCGCCGACGCCGAGCTGGCGCCGAAGGTGACGGAGGAGCTGCTGCGCGAGGTGGTGGCGCGGGTGCCGGAGGCCTGGCTGACCTGCGAGGCCGGTTTCGACACGCCGGACGAGGTCCGGGGCGCCTACGTCGGCTATCTGCACACGCGCGTCCGGGCCTCCCGCGACTGGCTGCCCACCGACTTCCCGACCCGCGAGGAACTCGCCGCCGAGAACGCCGCCCGTGCCGCGCGCACCCGGCGGGGCCGTCCCGACTGGCTCAAGCGCGTACCCGACCTGCACGGCAAGCCGCCCGCCGAGCAGGACTGGTCCGTGCACCTGGGCTGAGACGCGTCAGCGCCCCCGGTGCTGTGCGGTACCGGGGGCGCGGACGGGCTCTCCTGGGTCCGGGCGTCAGCCCTTCAGCTGCTCGTACGCCGGCAGCGTCAGGAAGTCGGCGTAGTCCTCGTCGAGGGAGACGGTCAGCAGCAGGTCGTGGGCCTGCTGCCAGTTGCCGGCCGCGAAGGCCTCGTCGCCGATCTCGGCGCGGATGTTCGCCAGCTCCTCGGCGGCGACCTTGCGGGCCAGGCCGGCGGTGACCTGCTCGCCGTTGTCGAGGACGACCTCCGCGTTGATCCACTGCCAGATCTGCGAGCGGGAGATCTCGGCGGTGGCCGCGTCCTCCATCAGGTTGAAGATGGCGACCGCACCGAGGCCGCGCAGCCACGCCTCGATGTAGCGGATGCCGACCTGCACGGCGTTGACCAGGCCCGCGTACGTCGGCTTGGCGTCCAGGGAGTCGACGGCGATCAGGTCGGCCGCCTTGACGTCGACGTCCTCGCGCAGCCGGTCCTTCTGGTTGGGCCTGTCGCCGAGCACCTTGTCGAAGGACTCCATGGCGATCGGGACCAGGTCGGGGTGGGCGACCCAGGAGCCGTCGAAGCCGTCGCCGGCCTCGCGGTCCTTGTCGGCACGGACCTTCTCGAAGGCCACCTTGTTGACCTCGGCGTCCCGGCGGGACGGGATGAACGCCGCCATGCCGCCGATCGCGTGCGCGCCCCGCTTGTGGCAGGTGCGGACGAGGAGTTCGGTGTACGCGCGCATGAACGGGGCGGTCATCGTCACCGCGTTGCGGTCCGGGAGGACGAACCTGGCGCCGCCGTCACGGAAGTTCTTGACGATGGAGAACAGGTAGTCCCAGCGGCCCGCGTTCAGCCCGGAGGCGTGGTCGCGCAGTTCGTAGAGGATCTCCTCCATCTCGTACGCGGCCGTGATCGTCTCGATCAGGACGGTGGCGCGGACGGTCCCCTGCGGGATGCCGACGTAGTCCTGCGCGAAGACGAAGACCTCGTTCCAGAGGCGGGCCTCCAGGTGCGACTCCGTCTTCGGGAGGTAGAAGTACGGGCCCTTGCCGAGGTCCAGCAGGCGCTGGGCGTTGTGGAAGAAGTACAGGCCGAAGTCGACCAGGGCGCCGGGGACCGGCCGGCCGTCGACCTGGAGGTGGCGCTCGTCGAGGTGCCAGCCGCGCGGGCGCATGACGACCGTCGCCAGTTCCTCGTCCGGGCGCAGGGCGTACGACTTGCCGGTGCGCTCGTCGGTGAAGTCGATGCTCCGCGTGTAGGCGGAGGCCAGATTGAGCTGACCGAGGACGACGTTCTCCCAGGTCGGTGCGGAGGCGTCCTCGAAGTCCGCGAGCCAGACCTTCGCGCCCGAGTTGAGGGCGTTGATGGTCATCTTGCGGTCGGTCGGGCCGGTGATCTCGACCCGGCGGTCCTGCAGCGCGGCCGGAGCGGGGGCCACCTTCCAGGAGTCGTCCGCGCGGACGGCGGCGGTCTCCGGGAGGAAGTCGAGCGTGGAGGTGCGGGCGATCTCGGCGCGGCGCTCCGCACGGCGGGCGAGGAGTTCGTCACGCCGGGGCGTGAACCGCCGGTGCAGCTCGGCCACGAAGGCGAGCGCCGCATCGGTGAGGACCTCCTCCTGCCGGGGCAGGGGCTCGGCGTCGACGATGGCCAGCGTGGACGGCGCTGGTGCGGACATGAGCTGTCACTTCCTTCAGCGGTGGCACCGGGTGCCAACGGGCACGTATGGGGCATAGCGCACTCGCTGTGCGGTCGAGTGCTTCTGGTCAGTGGATAGTAGTTTCCTCATTGTGGAACTTCAATGGTTTGTTGATGTCGAGATTCTCTGAGTCGAGGGAAGGTGGCGCCCAGTGCCACACCCCTTACTCAAGGTGGCGCAGGTCGGCCTCGGTGTCGATGTCGTACGGCCGCGCCACGTCCGCGCACTCCACGAGCGTGATGTCCGCCTCGTGTTCCCTCAGATAGGCGCGTGCCCCGCGGTCCCCGGTGGCAGTCGCCGAGACGCCCGCCCAGTGGGCGGCGCCGAGGAGGACGGGATGTCCGCGCTCGCCCGCGTACGCCGCCGATGCGAGCGATGTCTGGTCCCGGTAGGCGGCGCGCACCCGCGCCATCGCCTCCGCTCCGATGCCGGGCTGATCCACCAGTGAGACCAGCGCGGCCCGCGGCCCCGCCCCGGCCGGCCCGGCCAGCGAGTCGAGCCCGGCGCGCAGTGACGACCCCATGCCCTGCTCCCAGTCGGGGTTGTCCACGACGACGCACCCGTCGAGAGCCGCCCGCGCGCGTACGGCCTCGGCCCGCGCCCCCAGGACGACGTGCACGCGGGCGCAACCAGCCGCGCGCAACGCGGCGATCGCGTGTTCGACGAGTGGATGTCCGCGGTGTTCGAGCAGTGCCTTGGGGCGTCCGCCGAGTCGCCGCCCGCCCCCGGCGGCGAGCAGCAGCCCCGCTACCTGGTCTTCGTTCTCCGTCATGCGTCCTGCATACCTGACCGCCCGCCAAACGCTCCGGCGTGCGCGGGGTTTCGGGAGACTGAAATTCGGTCCGCGCGGTGGCGCGTCCGGTGCGGGGTGGCGTTTACTGGCCCGCGTCCCCGGCGCCCGACCAGCGTCAGGGGCGCTCGGCGCGATCACCACCTAGGGGCGCACAACCGGGTGCGATGGGGAGGGCTGTGTTGCGGAGCTTGGGGCAGAGGCAAGTGACCGTGGGTGACGAGGACGTGAGGGTGGCGGCACTGCGGACCGCGGTGTCCGGGTTGCGCCGCCAGCTCGCCCTGCTGCCCGCCGATTTCCCGGACCGGGCCATCGCCGAGGACGAGCTGGCCGATCTTGCCGCGATGGCGAACCACGGTGTGCCCGAGGTGCCGCGGCTGTACCGCGCCCTGCTGCTGACAGCCGGCGCGATCGGCTCCGTCAGCGCCCTGTCCCGGGGGCTGACGGAGGTCCGTCATGCCGTGGAACTGTTCGGCGATCCCCCGCGCCGCTGAGTCCCGCGACGCGGGGGCGGGTCACGCCGCCGGGTTGCCGTTCGAGGTGAGCAGGGCCTCCGACAGCTCCGCCGCCACCTGCTGGAGCAGTGGCACCATCCGGTCGGTCGCGGCCTCCGTGACCCGGCCGGCCGGGCCGGAGATCGAGATCGCCGCCGCGGTGGGGGAGTTCGGCACGGAGACGGCCAGGCAGCGGACGCCGATCTCCTGCTCGTTGTCGTCGATCGCGTATCCCTGGCGCCGCACGTCCGCCAGCGCCGCGATGAAGCCGTCCGGAGTGGTGATCGTCTTGTCGGTCGCGGCCGGCATGCCGGTCCGGCCCAGCAGGGCCCGCACCTCGTCCGCCGGGAAGTCCGCGAGCAGCGCCTTGCCGACTCCGGTGGAGTGCGGCAGGACGCGGCGGCCGACCTCGGTGAACATGCGCATCGAGTGCTTGGACGGCACCTGGGCGACGTACACGATCTCGTCCCCGTCGAGCAGCGCCATGTTCGCGGTCTCGCCGGTCTCCTCGACCAGGCGGGCCAGGTGCGGGCGTGCCCAGGTGCCGAGCAGCCGGGCGGCGGACTCGCCGAGCCGGATCAGGCGAGGGCCGAGCGCGTAGCGGCGGTTGGGCTGCTGGCGTACGTATCCGCAGGCCACGAGCGTGCGCATCAGACGGTGGATGGTCGGCAGCGGCAGCCCGCTGCTCGCGGAGAGCTCGCTAAGGCCGACCTCGCCACCCGCGTCCGCCATCCGTTCGAGCAGGTCGAAGGCGCGCTCCAGGGACTGGACGCCGCCTGTGGCGGACCTGGCGGAGTCGGTGGTGCTGGCGCTGGACGTCGGCACGGCACGTTCCTTTCGGGGCTGGCGGGAGGAAAGAAGCGTACCCGGCGGCCGGTTGACTACCGGCTTGTACGTAGCTACGTTCTGCTTGCTGGAATTCTAATTCCGCTTTGTGGAAACGTCCAGGGTGAGCCCGCTGGGCATGCCCGCACAAAGGGTGCCTCTTGACGGCGCGGAACCGGGAATGAAGACTTCTTCAACAGAACGTTGAAATCGGTGAGAGAGAGGTTCGGGTGCCCGAAGCTGAACTGGTGCTGCGCTCGACGCGCGTCATCACTCCCGAGGGGATGCGCGCCGCGTCGATCGCGGTGACCGGGGAGAAGATCACGGCCGTCCTGCCGTACGACGCCCCCGTCCCGGCGGGCGCCCGGCTGGAGGACGTCGGCGACCATGTCGTGCTGCCCGGCCTGGTCGACACCCACGTGCACGTGAACGACCCCGGCCGCACCGAGTGGGAGGGGTTCTGGACCGCCACCCGCGCCGCGGCGGCCGGCGGCATCACCACCCTCGTCGACATGCCGCTCAACTCCATCCCGCCGACCACCACTGTCGAGAACCTGCGCGCCAAGCGCGAGGTCGCCGCCGACAAGGCCCACATCGATGTCGGCTTCTGGGGCGGCGCCCTGCCCGACAACGCCAAGGACCTGCGCCCGCTGCACGAGGCAGGGGTCTTCGGCTTCAAGGCATTCCTGTCCCCTTCGGGCGTGGACGAGTTCCCGCACCTCGACCAGGAGCAGCTCGCCCGGTCTCTCGCGGAGATCGCCGCCTTCGACGGCCTGCTGATCGTGCACGCCGAGGACCCGCACCACCTGGCCGCGGCCCCGCAGCAGGGCGGCCCGAAGTACTCGCACTTCCTCGCCAGCCGCCCGCGCGACGCCGAGGACACCGCGATCGCCGCGCTCCTCGCGCAGGCCAAGCGGCTCAACGCGCGCGTGCACGTGCTCCACCTGTCCTCCAGCGACGCCCTGCCGCTGATCGCCGAGGCCCGCGCCGAGGGCGTACGGGTCACGGTCGAGACGTGCCCCCACTACCTCACCCTCACCGCCGAGGAAGTACCGGACGGCGCCAGCGAGTTCAAGTGCTGCCCGCCCATCCGTGAGGCCGCCAACCAGGACCTGCTGTGGCAGGCGCTGGCGGACGGCACGATCGACTGCGTGGTCACCGACCACTCGCCGTCCACCGCCGACCTCAAGACCGACGACTTCGCCACCGCCTGGGGCGGCATCGCCGGCCTCCAGCTCAGCCTGCCGGCCATGTGGACCAAGGCCCGTGAGCGCGGCCACGGCCTGGAGGACATCGTGCGCTGGATGTCGACGCACACGGCACGCCAGGTGGGGCTCGACGGGCGCAAGGGCGCCATCGCGGCCGGCCACGACGCCGACTTCGCGGTCCTCGCCCCCGACGAGACGTTCACCGTCGACCCGGCCGCCCTCCAGCACCGCAACCGCGTCACCGCGTACGCGGGCAAGACCCTGTACGGCGTCGTGAAGTCCACCTGGCTGCGCGGACGGCGCGTCGTGGCGGACGGCGCGTTCACCGAGCCGAAGGGACAGCTCCTCACCCGGACCTGACCCGTCCGGACCCCCTGAATCCAGCTCACCTCGAACGACCCCGAAAGGAACACCTGATCACCGTGACGGCCCAGCAGAACCCCTCGTTGGCCAGCTTCACCGGAGACGCGAACCCCTACGGAGGCGGCGACCCGTACGCGGACTACCGCACCGCCGACCTCCCCTTCACCCAGTACGCCAACCTTGCCGACCGGCAGCTCGGCGCGGGTGTCGTCGCCGCCAACGACGAGTTCTTCGCCCAGCGCGAGAACCTGCTGGTGCCCGAGCCCGCCGAGTTCGACCCGGAGCACTTCGGGCACAAGGGCAAGGTCATGGACGGCTGGGAGACCCGCCGCCGCCGCGGCGTGTCCGCCGAGCAGCCCTGGCCGACCGAGGACGACCACGACTGGGCGCTGATCCGCCTCGGCGCCCCCGGCGTGATCCGCGGCATCGTCGTCGACACCGCCCACTTCCGCGGCAACTACCCGCAGGCGGTCTCCGTCGAGGGCGCTTCGGTCGCCGGCTCCCCGTCGCCCGAGGAACTGCTCGCGGACGACGTGAAGTGGACGACCCTCGTCCCGCGCACCGCGGTCGGCGGCCACGCCGCCAACGGCTTCGCCGTCTCGGCCGAGCAGCGCTTCACACACCTGCGCCTCAAGCAGCACCCCGACGGCGGCATCGCCCGCCTGCGCGTGTACGGCGAGGTCGTCCCGGACCCGGCGTGGCTCACCGCCCTCGGCACCTTCGACGTGGTCGCCCTGGAGAACGGCGGCCAGGTCGAGGACGCCTCCAACCTCTTCTACTCGCCGGCCACCAACACCATCCAGCCGGGCCGCTCCCGCAAGATGGACGACGGCTGGGAGACCCGCCGCCGCCGCGACCAGGGAAACGACTGGATCCGCTACCGGCTGGTGGACCGCGCCCAGATCCGCGCGATCGAGATCGACACGGCCTACCTGAAGGGCAACTCGGCAGGCTGGGCGTCGGTGTCCGTGAAGGACGGCGAGTCCGGCGAGTGGCGCGAGGTGCTCCCGCGCACCCGCATGCAGCCCGACACCAACCACCGCTTCGTCCTGCCCGAGGCGACCGTCGGCACGCACGCGCGCGTGGACATCTTCCCCGACGGCGGCATCTCCCGCCTGCGCCTGTTCGGCTCCCTGACGGAGGACGGCGCCACCCACCTGGCCGCCCGCCACCAGGAACTCGGCGGCTGAGCCAGTAGAGGGACCGGCCGTCCCGCCGAACGGGGCGGCCGGCCCGCCAAGACCCGCGGGGCGCATCGGCCGGACAGCACCGGTGCGCCCCGCGCGTGTGTCCGCCGACGGGCGCGTCACCCACGCCGGTGCCGTCCCCGCGGCCAATCAGCCGCTCACGCCGCGTGCCCGCCGTCCACCGCGAACTCCGCGCCCGTCACGTACGAGGCAGCCGCCAGGTACGCCACCGTCGACGCGACCTCGTCGGCCGTGCCGAAGCGGCCCAGTGCCGTCATGGCCGCCTGACCGTCGGCGTAGGGTCCGTCCGCCGGGTTCATGTCGGTGTCGATCGGCCCGGGGTGGACGATGTTCGCCGTGATCCCCCGCGGCCCCAGTTCCCTCGCCAGGGCCTTGGTCAGCCCGATCAGCGCCGACTTGCTCGTCGCGTAGAGCGTCCCGCCCGGTCCGGGCACCCGCTGGGTCATGCAGGTGCCGATCGTGATGATCCGGCCGCCCTCGGACATGTGGGACGCGGCCGCCTGCGAGGTCAGGAATACCCCGCGCACGTTCACGGCCAGCAGCCGGTCGACGTCGGCGAGCGACAGCCCCTCCAGCGGGCCGAGCAGGCCCATGCCCACGTTGTTGACCAGCACGTCGAGGCGTCCGCCGAGCGCCTGTGCCGCCCGTTCCACAGCCCCGGCCGCCTCCTCGGCGTCGGCGGAGTCCGCCCGCAGGGCCACCGCCCGGCGCCCCAGCGCCTCGACGGCCCGTACGACGTCCTCGGCCGCGTCCTTGCCGTTCACATAGGTGAGGGCCACATCCGCGCCCTCACTCGCCAGCCGCAGCGCGGTCGCCGCGCCGATACCGCGACTGCCGCCCGTCACCAGGGCGGTCCGGCCGGCCAGAGGTGCCGAAGGGTGAGCAAGTGTTCCCGTGTTCGTGTTCATGGGTCCATCCCAGCGGGCCGGGCCCCCGCGCGCTGGCGGCGAACGGACGTCGACCTGACCGATGAGTCGCGGGCGCCGGCGCGGTCTGAACCGGTGACAGTGAAGACCACGGCACCGGAAAGCAGGCACCCGTCATGGGCAAGCTCGTACTCACCACGTTCCTCACACTCGACGGCGTCTACCAGGCCCCCGGCGGGCCCCGGGAGGACACCCGCGACGGCTTCGAGCAGGGCGGCTGGAGCGTTCCGTACGGCGACGAGGACTTCGGCCGGTTCGTCGACGAGGTCTTCGGCCGCGTCGGCGCGTTCCTCCTCGGCCGCCGCACGTACGACATCTTCGCCTCGTACTGGCCGAAGATGACCGACCCGGCCGACCCCGTCGCGTCCAAGCTGAACGGTCTGCCGAAGTACGTCGCCTCCACCACCCTCACCGACCCCGGCTGGGCGGGCACGACCGTGCTGGACGGCGACCTGGCCAAGGAGGTCACGGCGCTGAAGGAGCGCACCGACGGGGAGCTTCAGGTGCACGGCAGCGGAGCCCTGGCGGGTTCGCTGCTGGCGCTCGACCTGGTCGACACCGTCCACTTGCTGACCTTCCCGGTGGTGCTCGGTGCGGGGCGCCGCCTCTTCGCGGAGGGCGCCCTGCCGACGGCCTTCCGACACAGCGGCGGGCGGGTGACGGCCGCGGGCGTCTCCATCCAGTCGTACGACCTGGCCGGGCGCCCCGAGTACGGCTCGTACGAGCTGTGAACTCGCCGAAAACACATAGGACTTCCCGGTAAACTCCACGACCTTGTCATTGACATGCCACTGTCTACGCGCGTCATCATGAGGTCATGCGATTCCCCCCACGCGCCGCTCGGCTCGGCGCAGCAGCCGCAGTCCTGTCCGCCCTTCTCGTGGGCGGCACCGTCTCCGCGACCACGGCCGGCGCCGCCCCCGCGGCGGTCGGCGACATCTGCCACAGCGACCTGCCCCCGCAGGCGCACGACACGCTCGACCTGATCGAGCAGGGCGGCCCCTACCCCTTCGAACAGGACGGCACCGTCTTCCAGAACAGGGAGGGCATCCTGCCCAGCCAGTCCACCGGGTACTACCACGAGTACACGGTGATCACCCCTGGCTCCGACACGCGCGGTGCCCGCCGGATCGTCACCGGTGACGCTTCCCAGGAGGACTACTACACGGCCGACCACTACGCCTCGTTCGACCTCGTCGACTACGGCTGCTGAGGGCGTAGACCACCCAGTCCGGGACCGGGGTCCGCGGTCCGGGGTCCGGGCCCGGGCTCACAGTGACTTCCGGCTCTCGGAGGCGGCGAAGAGCGCGCCGCCGAGAGCGAGCAGCGCGACACTCGCGTAGACCTCGTAGCCGTCGAGGGGGCCGATCCGCTGCACCAGGCCCCAGTTCCAGTCGGTGAACTCGTGCACCAGGCCCGCCACACCCTGAATCACGGCCATCAGGCCCAGGAACTCCAGCAATTCCTTCATGACCCCGACTCTCGCCCCGCGGTCCCCCCACGCACATCGGCCGCGGGGCGAGCCCTGCCCGACGAAAGGCGCCGTCCTGTGCGTCCCGGCGCGCCGAAAGTCTCCGGTCCTGCGACTTCGGTCGGTGTTCCCGTCCCGCCGGCCGTCGCCGTCGCCTTCGCTGCGTAGATTTGTCGACCGTGAACAGTGGCAAGCAGGCCCCCACACCCCCCGCCTTCGCGAGGCGGCGCTGGGTGCTGCCGGCGGCGCTGGTCGAGGACCTGTACCCGGAATCGCGGCGGCCCGGCGGGCGGCCCCGGCGCACCGCGCGCGACTGGATCGTCGACTTCACGTGCTTCCTGCTCGCGGTCGTCATCGGTCTGCTGGCCGCCGACACGCTCCAGGACGAGCCGGACCTCTCACCGGCCATGGAGGTCGCCGACCAGGTGGTCGGCGCCCTGGCCTGCGCCGCCGTGTGGCTCCGGCGCCGGTGGCCGGTCGGGCTGGCCGTGGCGATGTTGCCCGTCTCCCTCGTCTCGGCCACCGCGGGAGGGGCCGTCCTCGCCTCCCTGTTCACACTCGCCGTACACCGGCCCTTCCGGTACGTGGCCTGGACCGGCGGCGCGAGCCTCGCACTCGCCCCCCTGTACTACTGGATGCGCCCGGAACCCGGCCTGCCCTACCTGGCGTCGCTCGTCATCGCCGTGCTGCTCGCCGTCGCGGTCATCGGCTGGGGCCTGCTCGTCAGATCCAAGCGCCAGCTCCTGCTCAGCCTCCACGACCGGGCCCGGCGCGCCGAGAGGGAGGGGCGGTTGCGGGCCGAGCAGGCGCAACGGCTGGCCCGGGAGGCCATCGCCCGTGAGATGCACGACGTCCTCGCGCACCGGCTGACGCTGCTCAGCGTCCACGCGGGCGCCCTGGAGTTCCGGCCCGACGCGCCCCGCGAGGACGTGGCGCGGGCGGCCGGTGTCATCCGCGAGAGCGCGCACGAGGCCCTCCAGGACCTGCGGGAGATCATCGGCGTCCTGCGGGCCGGGGAGTCCGACGACGCGGGCCGCCCCCAGCCGACGCTCGCGGCACTGGACGCGCTGGTCGCCGAGTCCCGGGAGGCCGGCATGAAGGTCGCCCTGGCCGGCCGGGTCACCGACCCCGCCGCCGTCCCCGCCTCCGTCGGCCGCACCGCCTACCGCGTCGCCCAGGAGGCCCTGACCAACGCGCGCAAGCACGCCCCCGGCACCGAGGTCACCGTCTCCGTCACCGGGGCCCCGGGCGACGGTCTCGCCGTGTCCGTGCGCAACGCCCCGCCCGAGGGCGAGGTGCCCCACGTGCCCGGCTCCGGGCAGGGCCTGATCGGGCTGACCGAGCGCGCCACGCTCGCGGGCGGCACCCTGGAGCACGGCCCCACGCCCGAGGGCGGCTTCGAGGTACGGGCACGGCTGCCATGGGGGTGAGCCGGGAGCCGGCGCGCGGACGGCCGTCGCCGGAGTCGCCGAAGTGATCGCAACCGCCGAAAGACCCGACTCGCCTGCCGACAACCGTGGTTTCGTAAGCGCCATGACTGCGATCAGACTGCTCCTCGTCGACGACGACCCGCTGGTGCGGGCCGGGCTCTCCTTCATGCTGGGCGGCGCGGAGGACGTCGAGATCGTCGGCGAGGCCGCCGACGGTGACGAGGTCGAGGCGCTCGTCGACCGCAGCCGACCGGACGTCGTCCTCATGGACATCCGGATGCCGGTGGTGGACGGACTGACGGCCACCGAGCGGCTCCGTGGTCGACCGGACGCCCCGCAGGTGGTCGTGCTCACCACCTTCCACGCGGACGAGCAGGTGCTGCGGGCCCTGCGCGTGGGCGCCGCCGGCTTCGTCCTCAAGGACACCCCGCCCGCGGAGATCCTCGACGCGGTGCGCAAGGTGGCGGCGGGCGACCCCGTCCTGTCGCCCGCCGTGACCCGGCGGCTGATGGAGCACGCGGCCGGTACCGCCGCCGACACCCGAGCCACGCGCGCGCGTGCGCGCGTCGCCGCCCTCAACGACCGTGAGCGCGAGGTCGCCGTCGCGGTCGGCCGGGGCCTGGCCAACGCCGCCATCGCGGCGGAACTCTTCATGAGCGTCGCGACCGTCAAGACGCACGTCTCGCGCATCCTGGCCAAGCTCGACCTCAACAACCGGGTCCAGGTGGCCCTGCTGGTCTACGACGCGGGGCTGCTGGACGAAGACCGGGAGGACCGGTCCTAGCCCAAGGCGCGGGCCTCTGCGTCGCCGCGCGGCCGGTCTGGGGAGTCCGCCGGCGGCTTCCGCAACAAGCCGCTCACCACGCTCACCACCCCGCTCACCCCGCCACGGACGTCTCGGCCCCCGGGATCTCCGCCAGCCGCACCGCTCTGCGCTCGCGCCGGGAGATCTCACAGGCCTCGGCGATCCGCAGTGCCCGCAGCGCCTCGCGCCCGTCGCACGGGTTGGCCCGCTCGCCGCGCACGACCTCCACGAACGTGGTCAGCTCCGCCTCGTAGGCGGGACCGAACCGCTCCACGAAGCCGGTCCACGGCTTGTCCGCGGCCGGCGGTCCGGTGGGCTCCGTCGAGGCGATCGGCGTACGGTCGTCCAGGCCAACGACGATCTGGTCCAGCTCTCCGGCCAGCTCCATGCGCACGTCGTAGCCCGCGCCGTTCAGCCGCGTCGCCGTCACCGTGGCCAGCGTGCCGTCGTCCAGCGTGAGGAGCGCCGCGCCCGTGTCCACGTCGTCCGCGGCGCGGAACATCGGCGGCCCGGCGTCGGAACCGGCGGCGTACACGTCGGTGATCTCCCGGCCGGTCACCCAGCGCAGGATGTCGAAGTCGTGGATGAGCGTGTCCCGGTAGAGCCCGCCGGACTGCGGCAGATAGGCGGCGGGCGGCGGCGCCTGGTCGCTGGTCACCGCCCGGACGGTGTGCAGCCGGCCGAGCCGCCCGGACCGTACCGCCTCACGGGCCCCCGTGTAGCCGGTGTCGAAGCGGCGCTGGAACCCCATCTGCAGGATCGTCCCGGCGGCTTCCACCTCGGCGATGGCCTGCAGCGTGCCGGGCAGGTCCAGGGCGATGGGCTTCTCGCAGAACACCGGTAAACCCGAGCGTGCTGCCCGACCGATCAGTTCGGCGTGGGCCGGCGTCGCCGTGGTGATCACCACGGCGTCCACGCCCCACTGGAAGATCTCGTCCACTCCTGGTGCCGCCGTCTCGCCCAGCCGGTGGGCCAGGTCCTGGGCCCGCGTGATGTCGGCGTCCGTGAGGATCAGGGATCCGACGTCGCGATGACGGCTGAGCGTGTTGGCGTGAACGGTACCGATGCGGCCCGTTCCGATGACCCCGATGCGCATGGAATCAAAGTGGGCTCACAGCCCGTGCGCTGTCAATGCGTATGTCCGGACAATCGAACTACACAACTTCCCGTCAACAGCGCACGGAGCTACGCTCGGGCCGTGCCGAAACCAGAAGTGGACCCCACCGTGTCGCTGGACCTCAGCGTGGATCGCAGCAGCCCCGTGCCGCTGTACTTCCAGCTGTCGCAGCAGCTGGAGGCGGCGATCGGGCACGGCGCGCTGACCCCCGGCAGCCTGCTGGGCAACGAGATCGAGCTGGCCGCGCGGCTCGGCCTGTCCCGGCCCACCGTCCGCCAGGCCATCCAGTCGCTCGTCGACAAGGGCCTGCTGGTGCGCCGTCGGGGTGTCGGCACCCAGGTCGTGCACAGCAAGGTCAAGCGCCCGCTCGAGCTCAGCAGTCTCTACGACGACCTGGAGGCGGCGGGCCAGCGCCCGGCCACGAAGGTCCTGGTCAACACCGTCGTCCCCGCGACCGCCGAGGTCGCCGCCGCACTCGGTGTCGCCGAGGAGAGCGACGTGCACCGGGTGGAGCGGCTGCGGCTGACGCACGGAGAGCCGATGGCGTACCTGTGCAACCACCTGCCGCCCGGTCTCGTCGACCTGGACACCGCGCAGCTGGAGGCGACCGGCCTGTACCGGCTGATGCGCGCCGCCGGGATAACGCTGCACAGCGCCCGCCAGTCCATCGGCGCCCGCGCCGCCACCGCCGACGAGGCCGAGCGGCTCGGCGAGGACGAGGGCGCCCCCCTGCTCACCATGGAGCGCACGACGTTCGACGACACGGGACGCGCGGTCGAACTCGGCACGCACACCTACCGGCCGTCCCGCTACTCCTTCGAGTTCCAGCTACTCGTACGCTCCTGACGTGCGCCGACCGGCGGCCCGGGGGCGCCGTGTGGCTCCCCGTGCGGCTCGCCGTGCGAGTTGGTGTCAATGTCCGGACAATGTGACCGGTGCCTGCTCCCCGGCGCCGAGTGATCGATTGCCATGTCGGACAATGGGGCGTTTGGGGTTTCGAGAACCCGGCCGGGTTCCCGCGGAGCCCCGGCACGCACAGCACGGCACAGCAAGAAGGGCACGGCCTCGTGGCACGGTTTCGGACATGGGTGGGCATAGCGCTGGCAGGGGCACTGTCGGTGTCCCTGACCGGGTGCAGCAGTACCGGCGGCAAGCGCGCCGAGGATGCCCGCAAGGCCGCGTCGGCACAGGGGGAGGCGGCGGTGAACACGCCCCGCTGGACCTTCGCGATGATCACTCACTCGGGTGACGGCGACTCGTTCTGGGACATCGTCCAGAGCGGCGCCGAGCAGGCCGCGGTGAAGGACAACATCAACTTCCTGTACTCCCAGGACGACGAGGGCCAGCAGCAGGCGCAGCTCGTGAACGCGGCCATCGACAAGAAGGTCGACGGGATCATCGTCACGCTGGCCAAGCCCGCCGCCATGAAGTCCGCCCTGGCCCGTGCCCAGAAGGCGGGCATCCCCGTGATCACCGTGAACTCCGGCTCCGAGGAGTCCAAGGAGTTCGGCGCCCTCACGCACGTCGGCCAGGACGAGACGATCGCCGGCGAGGCGGTCGGCGAGGAACTGAACGAGCGGGGGCGCGAGCAGGCGATCTGCGTGCTGCACGAGCAGGGCAACGTCGGTCACGAGCAGCGCTGCGACGGCGTCGAGAAGACCTTCGACGGCAAGATCCAGCGGCTCTACGTCAACGGCACCAGCATGCCGGACGTGCAGTCCGCCATCGAGGCCAAGCTCCAGACCGACAAGTCGGTCGACGCGGTCGTCACCCTGGGCGCCCCCTACGCCGACACCGCGGTGAAGGCCAAGCAGGGCGCGGGCAGCAAGGCCGAGATCGACACCTTCGACCTCAACGCCAAGGTGGCCGCCGGACTGGAGGACGGCACCCTCGGGTTCGCCGTCGACCAGCAGCCCTACCTCCAGGGCTACGAGGCGGTCGACCTGCTGTGGCTGTACAAGTACAACGCCGACGTCCTCGGCGGCGGACGCCCGGTGCTCACCGGGCCGCAGATCATCACCAGGGACGACGCCGCCGCGCTGGCCGACTACACGAAGCGGGGCACTCGATGAGCGCCGGCACGGATCTGGCGGCCGCTGACGAAAGGATTCTGCAGACCTCTCCGCTGCGGAAACTGCTGGCCCGCCCCGAGCTGGGCTCCGTAGTCGGCGCGATCGCCGTCTTCGTCTTCTTCGCGTTCTTCGCCGACAGCTTCCTGCGCGCCACCAGCCTCAGCACGGTCCTCTACGCCGCCTCCACGATCGGCATCATGGCCGTTCCGGTGGCGCTGCTGATGATCGGCGGCGAGTTCGACCTGTCCGCGGGCGTCATGGTCACCTCGTCGGCGCTGGTGTCGTCGATGTTCAGCTACCAGATGACCGCCAACGTCTGGGTCGGCGTCGGCGTCTCCCTGCTGGTCACCCTGGCGATCGGCGCCTTCAACGGCTTCATGCTCACCCGCACCAAGCTGCCCAGCTTCATCATCACGCTCGGCACCTTCCTGATGCTCACCGGCTTGAACCTGGGCTTCACCAAGCTGATCGACGGCACCGTCTCCACCAAGACGATCGCCGACATGGAGGGCTTCCCCTCCGCCCGTGAGGTCTTCGCCTCCACGCTCACCATCGGCGGTGTGGGCTTCAAGGTCACCATCCTGTGGTGGCTCGCCCTGGTCGCCGTCGCCAGCTGGATCCTGCTGCGCACCCGCGCCGGCAACTGGATCTTCGCGGTCGGCGGCAACAAGGACGCCGCCCGCGCGGTAGGTGTGCCGGTCACCAAGACCAGGATCGGCCTGTACATGGGCGTGGGGTTCGGCGCCTGGATCTCGGGCCAGCACCTGCTCTTCTCCTACGACGTCGTCCAGTCGGGCGAGGGCGTCGGCAACGAGCTGATCTACATCATCGCGGCCGTCATCGGCGGCTGCCTGATCACCGGCGGCTACGGCAGCGCGGTCGGCTCGGCGGTCGGTGCGTTCATCTTCGGCATGACCAGCAAGGGCATCGTCTTCGCCGAGTGGAACCCCGACTGGTTCAAGTTCTTCCTCGGAGCGATGCTGCTCCTCGCGACCCTGCTCAACGCCTGGGTCCGCAAGCGCGCGGAGGCCACCAAGTGACCGGGACCCCAGCACGTACGGCGCTCGTCGAGCTGTCCGGCGTCAGCAAGAACTACGGCAACGTCCGCGCCCTCGAAGGAGTGTCCCTGGAGGTCCACGCGGGCGAGATCACCTGCGTGCTGGGCGACAACGGCGCCGGCAAGTCCACGCTCATCAAGATCATCGCCGGCCTGCACCAGCACGACGGCGGCACCCTGAGCCTCGACGGCGAGGAGACCCGCCTCTCCTCCCCGCGCGAGGCGCTGGACCGCGGCATCGCCACCGTCTACCAGGACCTCGCCGTCGTCCCCCTCATGCCGGTCTGGCGCAACTTCTTCCTCGGTTCGGAGCCGCGCAAGGGCGTCGCCCCCTTCAAGCGCATGGACGTCGACCACATGCGCCGCACCACCCGCGCCGAACTCCTGCGCATGGGCATCGACCTCCGCGACGTCGACCAGCCCATCGGCACCCTCTCCGGCGGCGAGCGCCAGTGCGTGGCGATCGCCCGCGCGGTGCACTTCGGCGCGAAGGTCCTGGTACTGGACGAGCCGACGGCGGCACTGGGCGTGAAGCAGTCGGGCGTGGTCCTCAAGTACGTCGCGGCGGCGCGCGACCAGGGCCTGGGTGTCGTCCTGATCACCCACAACCCGCACCACGCGTACCTGGTGGGGGACCGGTTCGTGCTGCTGAAGCGCGGCACCATGGTGGGCGCGTACACACGTGAGGGCATCACGCTGGACGAGCTGACAACGCAGATGGCAGGGGGCAACGAGCTGGACGATCTACGCCATGAGCTGCAGCGGGCCCAGAGGCCCGGGGCTGTGTAACGTGCGGCTCCGCCGCGTGGACGCGAGTGACCACGACGCGCCCGCACCCGGCAACGAACCGATCACGCCACCCCCTGTCCCATTCGGCACCCGGCACGGCCGTGCGGCACAATCGCACCCGATGAGCACCTACCGCGACTTCACCGCCCCCATCGGCTCCCGCCGAGCCCCGGTCCTGCGCACCGTGGGCACGAGGGAACGCCGCTCGCACCTCACGGCACCCCGCGTGCCGACGGTCGGCATCGACATCGGCGGCACGAAAGTCATGGCGGGCGTCGTCGACGCCGACGGCAACATCCTGGAGAAGCTCCGCACGGAGACCCCGGACAAGTCCAAGAGCCCCAAGGTCGTCGAGGACACCATCGTCGAACTGGTCCTGGACCTCTCCGACCGGCACGACGTGCACGCCGTCGGCATCGGCGCGGCCGGCTGGGTCGACGCCGACCGCAACCGCGTGCTGTTCGCCCCCCACCTGTCCTGGCGCAACGAACCGCTGCGCGACCGCATCGCCGGCCGTCTCGCCGTGCCCGTCCTGGTGGACAACGACGCCAACACCGCCGCCTGGGCCGAGTGGCGCTTCGGCGCCGGCCGCGGCGAGGACCACCTGGTCATGATCACGCTCGGCACCGGCATCGGCGGCGCGATCCTGGAGGACGGGCAGGTCAAGCGCGGCAAGTACGGGGTCGCCGGCGAGTTCGGACACATGCAGGTCGTCCCCGGCGGCCACCGCTGCCCGTGCGGCAACCGCGGCTGCTGGGAGCAGTACAGCTCCGGCAACGCCCTGGTCAGGGAGGCCCGCGAGCTGGCCGCCGCCGACTCGCCGGTCGCCTACGGGATCATCGAGCACGTCAAGGGCAGCATCGGCGACATCACCGGCCCGATGATCACCGAGCTGGCCCGCGACGGCGACGCCATGTGCGTCGAGCTGCTCCAGGACATCGGGCAGTGGCTCGGCGTCGGCATCGCGAACCTCGCCGCGGCCCTCGACCCGTCCTGCTTCGTGATCGGCGGCGGGGTGAGTGCCGCCGACGACCTGCTGATCGGCCCCGCGCGCGA
>NZ_RAIF01000032.1:486992-487803 GCF_003671715.1 Streptomyces sp. E2N166
CTACCGCCCCGAGGCCCGCATCGTCCGCGCCCAGCTCGGCCCCGAGGCCGGCATGGTGGGCGCCGCCGACCTTTCCCGGCTGGTCGCCCGCCGGTTCCGCCGCGCCAAACGGCGCCGGGTGGAGCGGTACGAGCGCTACGAGCGGTACGCGGAGGCCCGCCGTACGCCCCGGGAGTCGCTGTGACGGATTCCCTGCCCCACCAGTCCGGGCTCCCTGACGGGCCCCGGCGTCCGGTGGAGGACAGCCGGCACAAGATCCGCCGCCGGTCGCTCACCCTGCTCATCATCGTGCTGCTCATCGGCATCCCGGCCGGCTACCTCATGATCTCCGCCAACCAGAGCCGCGACAGCGGCCGGGAGAAGGAGGCGAAGTACGCGGCGACCGGCATGACCGAGGGCTGGCCGTCCAAACTCCAGCGCCGCGTCTACGAGGTGCCCGTCCCGGTCCCGTCCGAAGAGGTCGCCTACTACGAGACGAACAACTGGAAGACCAGTCGCCTCTACGTCCAGTTCGAGACCACCAACGCCGGCCTGGACGCCTTCCTGGCGGGGCTGGGCGTCGACCGGGACGCACTGGAGAGCGGCAAGATCGCCATCAGCGACCGCGCCCAGCGGATCACCGGCTGGGAGTTCGGCGGGTCCGGCTCCTGGTACGGCCTCGTCAACGAGCAGCGGAACCCGGCGCCCACCCAGGACGTCGTGGTGAACATGGACGACCCGGACTACCCGATGGTGTACGTCGTCTCGCGCACGGTTCCCTAAACCGCGCACGCGCGTCGCCGGCCGGGCCCCGGCAGGGGCTCCGGGGCCG
>NZ_RAIF01000032.1:488392-491195 GCF_003671715.1 Streptomyces sp. E2N166
CGGGCCGGCCCTTCGCCGCGCGCGCGGCGCAACGCCTGCCGGAAGCCCACGACTGGGCCGCGGAGGTCGCCGCCGGCATGGACGCGGGCGTGCGGATCTCGCTGCGTCTGGATCTGTCGGCGTACGACCTGTTCGACGGGGACGACGAGGGCAACGGCGGCGCGCGCAGCGCTGGGGCGGCTGTCGTCCAGGTGCACAGCCTCGCCGACCCCACCCTCGTGGCCGACGCGGCGGACCTGTGGTCGGAAGCGGCCGACGCGGCGTTCGGTCCCCGCGCGCGCGTGGACGCCGCTCTCGGGGTGCGGCGGGCCGCGCGGGTCTGGCCGCCGCTCGACCGGCTCACCGAGCAGGACGTGCCCGACGTCCTCAGCCTCTCCGAGGAGGAGGTCATCGACCTGCTGGGCGTGGCGGCCGGCCGGCTCTCCGCCGCCGGGGTCGCCGTGCACTGGCCCCGCGACCTGGCCCAGGATCTCACCGCGACCGCGGTGGTCCGGCCCGCGCCCGGATCCGCGACCGACGGCACCGGCTTCTTCGAGAGCGAGGATCTCCTCCAGTTCCGCTGGCAGCTGGCGATCGGCGGCGACCCGCTCACCGAGGCAGAGATGGACACCCTCGCGGAGGCCCACCGCCCGGTCGTCCGGCTGCGCGACCGGTGGGTGCTGGTCGACCCCGCCCTGGTCCGCCGCGCCCGCAAGCGCGACCTCGGCCTCCTCGACCCGGTCGACGCCCTGTCCGTCGCCCTCACCGGCACCGCGGAGGCCGACGGCGAGACGGTCGAGGTGGTGCCGGTCGGCGCGCTGGCCGCCCTGCGCGACCGGCTCACGGCAGGTGTCCGCCCCGCCGAACCGCCGCCCGGCCTGCACGCCACCCTCCGCGACTACCAGCTGCGCGGCCTGGCCTGGCTCGACCTCATGACCTCGCTCGGCCTCGGCGGCTGCCTCGCCGACGACATGGGCCTCGGCAAGACGGTCACCGTCATCGCCCTGCACCTCAAGCGGGCCCGCACCGAACCGACTCTGGTGGTCTGCCCGGCCTCGCTGCTGGGCAACTGGCAGCGGGAGATCACCCGGTTCGCGCCCGGCCTCCCCGTCCGCCGCTTCCACGGTCCCGATCGCACCCTGGACGACCTGACCGGCGGCTTCGTCCTCACCACGTACGGCACGATGCGGTCCGCCGCGGCGACCCTCGCCGAGCAGTCCTGGGGCATGGTCGTCGCGGACGAGGCGCAGCACGTCAAGAACCCGTTCTCGGCGACGGCGAAGGCCCTGCGCACGATCCCGTCCCCCGCGCGCGTGGCGCTGACCGGCACACCGGTGGAGAACAACCTCTCCGAGCTGTGGGCGCTGCTCGACTGGACCACCCCCGGGCTTCTCGGCCCCCTGAAGTCCTTCCGCGCCCGGCACGCGCGCGCGGTGGAGAACGGCGAGGACGAGGAGGCGGTGGAGCGCCTCGCCGGCCTGATCCGTCCCTTCCTGCTGCGACGCAAGAAGTCCGACCCGGGCATCGTCCCGGAGCTGCCGCCGAAGACCGAGACGGACCACCCCGTCCCGCTCACCCGCGAGCAGGCCGCGCTGTACGAGGCGGTGGTGCGCGAGTCGATGCTCGCCATCGAGTCGGCCGAGGGCATGGGCCGCCGGGGTTTGGTGCTCAAGCTCCTGACCTCGCTGAAGCAGATCTGCGACCACCCCGCACTGTTCCTCAAGGAGGAACACCCGCCGGGCCAAGCGGAGCGACTGACCGCCCGCTCCGGCAAACTCGCCCTGCTCGACGAGCTGTTGGACACGCTCCTCGCGGAGGACGGGTCGGCGCTCGTCTTCACGCAGTACGTCGGCATGGCCCGCCTCATCACCTCCCACCTGACCGCCCGCGCGATCCCGGTCGACCTGCTGCACGGCGGTACGCCGGTGCCGGAGCGCGAGCAGATGGTGGACCGCTTCCAGAGTGGGGCTACGCCGGTCCTCGTCCTCTCCCTGAAGGCCGCCGGCACCGGCCTGAACCTCACTCGCGCGGGCCACGTCGTGCACTTCGACCGCTGGTGGAATCCGGCGGTCGAGGAACAGGCCACCGACCGCGCCTACCGCATCGGCCAGACCCAGCCGGTCCAGGTCCACCGCCTCATCACCGAGGGCACGGTCGAGGACCGCATCGCCGAGATGCTCCAGTCCAAGCGCGCCCTGGCCGACGCGGTTCTCGGCTCCGGCGAGGCGGCCCTCACCGAACTGACGGTCCGCGAACTGTCCGACCTGGTCTCCCTGCGGAGGCCGTCATGACCCCCCGGCCCGCCGACGAGGCCCGCCGCGCCCTGCGCGAGGCACGCGAGCGAGGCGAGGGGGCGGTGCCGGGCCCCACCGTCGAGGCGGAAGCGGGGGCCGAAGCCGGAGCCGGAGCGGACGCCCCCGGACGCGAGCCGGCGACGGGGCACGCGCAAGGTCATGACCAGCACCAGCACCAGAACCAGCACCAGCACCAGCACCAGCACCAGAACCAGAACCCTGACCGGGGCCGGGATCGGGATCGGGAGTCGGAGGAGCGCACCGGACGGCCCCGCCCCGGGGACGTCGCACGCGCGGCGCTGCGCAGCGCGCGGACCGCACGGCATGCGGGGGAGGACGACGGAGCGGGCAGCGCGTCGGAGGAGGAAACCAACCGGCCCGAAGAAGTGACTCGCCCTGCTGGGCGGCCGGTTGCATCTGACGGAACATCTGACGGAACAACAGTCGCCACTCCGGCGGATCACTCCGATGACGCGGCGACCGCTGCCGCGGCCTCCGCCTCCGACCCGACGCTCCTCCCCGGTGAGGCG
>NZ_RAIF01000032.1:492237-519373 GCF_003671715.1 Streptomyces sp. E2N166
CCCCC
The DNA here is from genome assembly GCF_003671715.1 of Streptomyces sp. E2N166. Lineage (GTDB taxonomy): Bacteria > Actinomycetota > Actinomycetes > Streptomycetales > Streptomycetaceae > Streptomyces > Streptomyces thinghirensis. Next base: position 492,243 of record NZ_RAIF01000032.1, read on the forward strand.
GCCCCCGCACCCCGAACAGCCCCCGGCCTACCCGGCGGCACCGGGCGGCCCCGACCCCTTCGCGCTGGACCAGCTGGCCACCGACGCCGCCGCCCGCGCCCACGCCCTGCTCACCACGGGCCGTGACCCGGTCGGCGGGCTGACGCTGTGGCAGGACGCCGTGCGCCTCGCCGCGGCCCGCCCCGGTTCCGGCCTCACCGTCGGCACCCGAGCGCTCTACGCGTCCCTCGCGAAGGCCGCCGGCCGCGACACGGCGGACCTGGCGCGCGCCGTGGCCGCCTGGCGCCAGGGCGGACCGGACGGCCTCGACGTCCTGGAAGAGCCCTGGGACCCGCCGGCCGGCCGCTTCGACCGAGCCCGCCCGCTGCTGCTCGCCGCCGACCTCCCCGCCTTCCGCCCCTGGCGCAACCGCCTCACCCACCCCCGAGGTCACGTCCAGCTCAGGCTCGGCCGGGCAGGGCTCTGGTACGCCTACGAGTCGGAACCCGGCCGCGACGACTGGTGGCCGCGCGGCACCCCCGACCTCGACCCGGTCGGCGCCCTGACCGGTCTGGGCGGCCCCGGCGACCTCTGACCGACGGCCCCGCCGCCACCGCCCGCTGCCGGTAGGGCCGGCTTCAGCGGGTACCCGGACCACGCGCAGCTCAGGGGAGATGAGTGCTCATGGTCTCGCAGACCGTCTCGCGAACCGCGAAGGTCCCCTCGGGAGACGCCGGCCTGGACGGCGACCTGACGCTTCCCGCCGGGGCGCTGGGAGTGATTCTGTTCGCGCACGGCAGTGGCAGCTCACGGCTCAGCCCCCGCAACCGCGCGGTCGCCGCCGGTCTGCACCGGGCCGGATTCGGCACGCTGCTGCTGGACCTGCTGACCGAGGACGAGGAGCTTGAGGACGCCGCCACGGCACGGCACCGCTTCGACATCGTCTTGCTGACCCGGCGGCTGACGGACGCCGTCGACTGGCTGGAGCGGCGCCCGGACACCGCGGCGCTGTCCGTGGGCCTGTTCGGGGCGAGTACGGGAGCGGGGGCCGCGCTCGCGGCGGCCGCCGCGCGGCCGAACCGGGTCTCCGCCGTGGTGTCACGGGGCGGGCGGCCGGACCTGGCCGGCGACGTACTGCGTCTTGTCACGGCCCCGGTCCTGCTCGTCGTCGGTGGCGGCGACGCGGCGGTACTCGATCTCAACCGGAAGGCCGCCGAAGAGCTGTCGGCGCCCCACCGGATCCATGTCGTGCCGGGCGCCACGCACCTCTTCCCGGAAGCCGGCGCCTTGGCACAGGTCACGGAGGCCGCCGCCGGCTGGTTCCGTGACCACGTGCCCGAAAGCCTGACGTGACCACGTGCCCGAGCGACGTCAGCGACCAGCCGCAGCCGGCCCGCCACGGTTTCACCGGCATCCGGAGGGAAACCCCGGACAGTGGCGCACACTCTTCGCCTCGCGTGAGAAGGGCGGACACCAGGCCATGCGATTCCACGACCGCACGGAGGCCGGCCGGGAACTCGCCCTCCGGCTGACGGAGCGGGCGGCGAACGGCGAGTTCCCGGACACCGTCGTTCTCGCGCTGCCCCGAGGCGGTGTCCCCGTGGCCGCCCAGGTCGCGCGGGCACTCGATGCGCCGCTGGACGTGCTGGTCGTACGCAAGATCGGTCTTCCCGGCCGGCCGGAGGCGGGCATCGGCGCGATCGTGGGCGACGATCCGCCGCTGTTCGACCGACGGGCCCTGGAGATGCTCGGCCTGAGTGAACACCGCCTCGCCCCGGATGTGGAGCGCGAGCGCGCCGAACTGCACCGCCGTGCTCTGCTCTACCGGGGTGACCGGTCCGCGCCCGACGTCAGGGACCGGACCGTGATCCTCGTCGACGACGGCCTGGCCACCGGAGCCACCGCCCGCGCCGCCCTGCGGCACCTGCGTCGCCTGGCCCCCGCACGGTTGATCCTGGCGGTTCCCGTCGGTGCTGCCGAGTCCTGCGCCGAGATGCGCTCGGCGGCCGACGAGGTCGTCTGCCTGTACCAGCCGTCGGACTTCCAGGCGGTCGGCCTCTGGTACGAGGACTTCGAGCAGGTGAGCGACGACGAGGTGACCGGAACACTGCACGCACTCAGCGCCTCGACGCACGACAGCTGACGTACGGAGCCGGACCGCGCGGGGGGAACGTTCCGGAGCACGGTCTCCCCATACACTCCGGAGCCGAACCCGGACCATGGACCGCCGGCACACACGGCCCACGCCCACTCTGGTTGTTCCGTCCATGCCAGCAGGGGCATGGGCGCCGGATGATGCGCACACACCGATGACCAGGCACCTGGCATCGCTCCGAGAGCGCGTCCATCCTCCGGGAGGCAGCCGACATGGGACAGCCGCATCCTCCGCCCCGCGCCCCGAAGGGCCGCCACCTCCTCGAAGGCGTCCGCCGCTGGATCACCGCCGCGGCCGGCGCCCTCGCCCTGACCGCCGCACTGGTGGCCGCCGGTCCGCCGGCGTCCGCAGCCGGCCTGACCCAGGTCACCGGGTTCGGCACCAATCCCGGCAACCTGTCCATGTACGCGTACGTGCCCGACGCCCTGCCCGCCGGCGCGCCGCTCGTGATCGCCCTGCACGGCTGCACGCAGAGCGCGAACGACTACTACGCGCACTCGGGGTGGCCGAAGTTCGCCGACCGCTACGGCTTCGCGGCGGTCTTCCCCCAGACGAGCGGCGCGAACAACGCCAACTCCTGCTTCAACTGGTTCCAGCCGGGCGACAGCGCCCGCGGCCGTGGCGAGGCACTGTCGATCAAACAGATGGTGGACGAGGCGATCTCGCGGTACGGCAGCGACCCCGGACGCGTCTTCGTCACGGGTCTGTCGGCCGGCGGCGGCATGACGGCGAACATGCTCGCCGCCTACCCCGACGTCTTCGCGGGCGGCGCCGTCGACTCCGGACTGCCCGCTTCCTGTGCCGACGGCGTGACCGCGGCCTACACCTGCATGTACAGCCCGCCCGACAGGACGCCGGCACAGTGGGGGAACCTGGTGCGTTCCGCCGCTCCCGCGGGCACCACCTCCTGGCCGCGCGTGGCGATCTGGCAGGGCACCGCCGACACCACCGTACGGCCCGCCAACGCCACCGAGTTGCGCGACCAGTGGACCGACGTGTGGGGCACGGGCCAGACCCCCTCCCGTACCGAGAGCCTCCCCGGGGGCACCACGCGAAGCGTCTACGCCGACGCCGCCGGCCGGTCCGCGGTCGAGGTCTACTCGATCTCCGGCATGGCGCACGGGCTCGCGGTCGACCCCGGCAGCGGCGCCGAGCAGTGCGGCACCGCCGGCACCTACTACCTCGACACCATCTGCTCCAGCTACCACACGGCCGTCTTCTGGGGGCTGGACGGCGACGGTGGCGGCGAGGAGCCCGGGACGCTGCCCGCCCCCACGGGGCTGACCGTCACCGCGACCACCGGCTCCGCCGCCTCCCTGAGCTGGACCGGGGTCACCGGAGCTGCCTCGTACGCCGTCCTCCGCGACGGCACCGAGGTGGCGACCACGACGTCGACCACCTACACCGACACCGGCCTGACCGGCGGCACCGCGTACGACTACACCGTGGCCGCCGTCGACTCCGCGGGCGCGGCGGGCCCGGCCTCTTCCCCGGTCACCGCGACCACCGCCGGGTTCACGCCCACGTGCCACACGGCGAGCAACTACGCCCACACCGTCGCGGGAAGGGCCTACGCGGACGGCGGGTACGCCTACGCACAGGGCTCCGGACAGCCCATGGGCCTGTGGAACACGTTCACCACCCGCACCCTCCAGCAGACCTCACCCGGCCACTACGTGGTCGCGGACGCTGGATGCCCCGCCTGACCACCGTGCCGAACGGTCCGGACAGCCCACCGGGACCAGATTCGCATCACCACCTCTGGTCGAAGGCTCTTCGAGCCGTCCGAACGGCGTGCCGGCCGCGTAGCACGCACAGGCTCGTTCACGGCCGGGCGGCACTCACCCGCCACCCGGCCACCGAGCGAGCAGAGGGAGTGGGAGGCATGTTCGAGCAGGTGCGGCGCCGGCGGGCCGCGAGGCGGGTCACGCCCGAACCGAACCCGAACCGAACCCGAACCCGAACCCGAACCCGAACTGCGCCCCGCCGTCCGAGCGCACTCACTCCTCCGGAGACGAGAGCCACCTTGCGGCGCCGGTGACGCCTCGGCCCCGGAGTTCGGCGAGGCAGCCGCCGTTGCCGCGGGTCGGGCCCGCGAACAGTGCGGACGAGGGTGCGGGTCTCGCGTACGTGCCCCCTTGACCGCGATGGGACTAATCTGGCCCCGCCACCATCGATCAGGGAAATCGATTCCGTGGATAATAGTCATCCACGGCGGTGATTCCACCCGGTCAGCGCCGTTCAGTCAAGGGAAGAGCCGTGCAACTGAGCCGCCTGGACCTCAATCTCGTCGTCGCGCTGCGCGCCCTGCTGGAGGAGCGGAACGTCACCCGTGCCGGGCAGCGCGTCGGCCTCAGCCAGCCCGCGATGAGCGCCGCGCTGGCCCGGCTGCGCCGCCACTTCGACGACGATCTGCTCGCCCGTGTCGGCGGCCACTACGAGCTCACCGCCCTCGGACAAGTCCTTCTGGACCGCACCTCCACCGCCTACGACGTGCTCGAACGCCTCTTCGCCAGCCAGGCCGACTTCGACCCCGCCAAGGAGAGCCGCGAGTTCAAGCTCGTGGCGTCCGACTACGCCGTGGCCGTCTTCGGTACCGAACTCGCCCGTGTCGTGCACGAGGAGGCCCCCGGCATCCGGCTGCGCTTCGCGCAGACCCCGCCCACGGTGGTGGACGCCACGGACACGCTGCTGAGCACGACCGACGGCCTGCTCATGCCGCACGGCGTCATCAGCGACTTCCCCGCCACCGACCTCTACCAGGACCGCTGGGTCTTCCTCGTCGCCGACGACCACCCGAGCGTCGACGAGCACCTCACCCTGCACGACCTCGCCCGGCTGCCCTGGGTCACCTACCAGCGCACCTACGACGCCCCCGCCGTGCGCCAACTCGGCATGCTGGGCATCGAACCCCGGGTCGAGGTCTCCGTCGACAGCTTCCAACTGCTGCCTCTGCTGGTGGCCGGCACCGGGCGCATCGCCCTGATCCAGGCCCGCCTCGCCCGGCTGATGGAGCCGCTCGCCGCCGTGCGGGCCGTGGAGCCGCCGTACGAGGCGGTGCCGCTGCGGGAGGCGATGTGGTGGCACCCCGTGCACACGCACGACGCGGCCCACATCTGGCTACGGGAGACCGCCGCGCGAGTCGGCAGGCACATGGCGACGGTGAGCGAGCCTCGGACCGCCACCTGAGCGGGCAATGCTGGCTCCGAGTGGGGGCGTCCGGTGAAGACCTCTCGCCCGTCGGCGCGCCGGCTGGTGACTTCCGGGCGGCGCGCCGCGCGACCCGCTGACACCGCGTCCACCAAGCGTGCGGACCAACGGCACGCCTCAGTGCGGAATACTCTCCCGATGAGTTCACGCACTTCCCCGATCAGCCGGCCGATCAGGATTCGGAGGGCCGTTGCGCGGGATGCCAAACGGCTCACGCGGCTCGTGCGTGGCTCGGGCGCCTACGCGGGTAGGTACGCGGCAGCGGTCGCGGGCTACCGGGTCGGGCCCGACTACATCGAGGCCCACCGCGTCTTCGCGGCCGTCGGCGCCGACGAGCATGGAGGCCCGGTCCTCGGGTTCTACTCGCTCGTCATCGCTCCACCGGAGCTCGACCTGCTGTTCGTCGCCGACGAAGCGCAAGGACGGGGCATCGGACGGCTGCTCGTCGCGCACATGCAGTCCGAGGCCCGCGCCGCCGGGCTCGACCGTGTCAAGGTCCTGTCGCATCCTCCCGCCGAGGACTTCTACCACCGCGTAGGTGCGACGCGGATCGGGACAGCGCTCGCGAACCCGCCCGCCGTGCCGTGGGACCGTCCCGAATTCGAGTTTCGCATCACTTCCCAATGACGCGGTGTGCCGTTTCGCGGGCACCCGTCTTCGCCTGCACGGGGTGGCCAGCATGCAGAGCCGCTGGACGCCGTGCGCTCCGTCAGACCGGTGTTCGGTGGACGGGGTGCCAGTGCTCCAGCGCATCGTCCAGCGCGGGCGCCTCGGGGCTCCCGGAGCACGGTCGGGGAGCGGGCGTACTGAACGAAGTTTCGAAAGGGTGCGTGAACGCCGTGTCGCCGGGCACAAGGGCTATCGCACCGAGGTCCCGGCATTCGGAACTGGTCGGGATCTACCAACCAAGAGGCGAACTCAGGCCCTGTGAGGCTCATAGGCACACGCGCCTGAGTCGGAATCGACGATGAGGTATTGAAATGATCATTCTTGGGCTCATTCTGCTGATCATCGGCATGCTTGTCGGCATGGGTCTGCTGACGACGATCGGTGGCATCCTCATTCTGGTCGGCGCCATCTTGTGGATCCTGGGTGCGACCGGTCGCGCGGTCGGTGGACGCAAGCACTTCTTCTGAAGCCAGGGCGCCTCACCAACTCGTTGCGACGAGTGACTGTCCATGGCTCCTTACGCGTCGGAGAGTCCACACCGGGAGGAGCCTGTGGACCACTCGAGGCCGGGACGAGGTGAGAGCCCGGCCAGAGAGACGGGTGGGAACCAGGGTGGCCGGGGCCATACGCGGCCCCGGCCCTGTCTCATTGGCGAAGAGTCTGCCCCGAGCCGAGCCGGGCCGTGCCCGACGGTCGTCGAACGCAGAGCCTGAGTGCCCGCCCGACCGAGCTGAACGCCACGACTGACCGGTGCGGGGCGTGCGGGCTGGAAACTCGCACGGTCGACCAGGACGTGTCGGTCTCTTCTGCGAAGTCCGACGCTTCAGTTCTGTGGTTCTCCGGGGAGGAACGTCACCTGCGGGGCGCCCGTGCGCGGATGGACGGCTACTTCCGCCGCCACTCCGTAGACCTCGGCCAGAAGCCGCGGGGTGAGGATCTCGGCGGGTGGGCCGGAGGCGGTGACTTCGCCGGAGTGCAGTACGTAGAGGCGGTCGCAGTAGTAGGCGGCCAGGTTGAGGTCGTGCAGGGCGAGCAGCACGGTGGCGGGCAGGCGCCGCAAGGTGCCGAGCACGGACAGCTGATGGCGGATGTCGAGGTGGTTGGTGGGTTCGTCGAGGACGAGGAGGGTGGGCTGCTGGGCGAGAGCGCGTGCGATGAGGACGCGCTGACGCTCGCCGCCGGAGAGCCGGTCGAAGGGGCGGTCGGCCAGGTGGACGGCGTCGACCGCCAGAAGCGCGGAGTCGATGATCTCGGCGTCCTGGGGAGTGTCACCGGCGAGGAGCCGTTTGTGCGGGGTGCGGCCCATGGCCACGACCTCGCGGACGGCGAGATCGAAGTCGGCTGCCGAGTCCTGGACCACCGCCGCCACGGTGCGGGCCAGTTGCCGCACCGGCAGCGACCAGGCGTCACCTCCGTCGACGCGGACCTGACCGGTGTCGGGGCGCAGGACCCGGTAGACGGTGCGCAGGAGGCTGGACTTGCCGCTGCCGTTGGGGCCCACGAGCCCGATGGTCTCGCCCGGGCGGGCGGTCAGGGAGACGTCGCGCACCAGGTGGCGGGCTCCGGCGGTGAGCGTGACGCCGTCGACGCCCAGTTCGGTCGCGGTCATGCCACTCCTCGGTCGGTGCCGCCTCGGGCGTCGCGGCGCATCAGCCACAGGAAGAACGGTCCGCCGCACAGGGCCGTGAGGACACCGACGGGTATCTCCATCGGTGCGGCGACCGTCCGTGCCGCGATGTCGGCCCAGACGAGGAAGACCGCTCCGCCGAGTGCCGCCGTCGGCAGGACCCGGCGGTGGTCGCCGCCGACGAACAGGCGCACGATGTGGGGCATCATCAGGCCGACGAAGCCGATCGGTCCGGCCGCCGCGACCAGCACGCCCGTGACAAGGGAGAGCAGAACGAACAGCCGGGCGCGGAACCGGGCCACGTCCAGCCCCATGGTGGTCGCCGCTTCCTCGCCTGCCAGCAGCAGGTTCAGGTTGCGGGCCTGCGCCATGAGGACGCCGACACCGAGCAGCAGGCCCGTGCTCGGGAGCCACAGCGTGCTCCAGTTGACCCCGCCCAGGCCGCCGAGGGTCCAGGCGAGGACCGCGCGGGCCTCGTTGCCCCGGTCGGTGGTGAGCAGCAGCAGATCCAGGACCGCGGTGAGCACCGCCGCGATCGCCACCCCGGACAGCACCAGCCGCGACGAGGTGATGCGTCCGCCGGTGCGTGCGGTGGCGTAGACGAGCAGGAGCGCGCCCAGGGCGCCCACGAAGGCGGCCACCGACAGGGAGAGGGGCCCGAACAGGGTGACTCCGAACACGATCACCGATACCGCGCCGAGCGACGCTCCGGAGGAGACGCCGAGCAGGTAAGGCTCTGCGAGAGGGTTCCGCACCAGGGCCTGCAGCGCGGTGCCGATCACCGCCAGGCCGGCGCCGGTGACCACACCGAGCAGCACCCGCGGCGCCCGCACGTCCACCACGATGGTCTCCCGGGCCCTTGACCAGTCCGGATCCTGCCAGTCGGCGCCCAGCGCGTGCGTCACGATGCCCCACACCTGACCCGGCGGTACGTGCACGGAGCCGATCGCGAGGCCCGCCGTGGCGGAGACGACGAGCAACGCGCCGAGCACCAGCAGCGTGACGGCCAGCCGCGTACGGCCTGTTCCCGAGCCGGTGGCCTTCCGCCGTCGCACCGTCCGCTCGGCGGGCGCGCCGGTGGCGGCCTGGGTCACCGGAAGCTCTCCGGGTGCAGCCCGCGGGCCAGGTCCTCGACCGCGTAGGCCGAGCGGATGCCGACCAGGGTGGCGGTCAGCGGCAGGACGACGAACCGCTTGTTCCTGACGGCGGGTACGTCGGCGAGCGCGGGCTGGGAGAGCAGGAACTTCTTCTTCTCCTCGACGCTTCCGGCACCGGCGTAGTCATAGATGGCGATGACTTCCGGCTTGCGCGCGACGACCTGCTCCCAGGACACGTCACCGAAGACGTCGTCGAGGTCCGCGAAGACGTTCTCGCCGCCGGCCAGCCGGATCAGTTCGGTGCCCAGGCTCTTGCCGCCCGCGGTGAAGGCGCTCTTGTCGCCGCTGTCGTAGACGAAGACGGACACCTCGGGCTCGCCTTCGACCTTGCCGGCGGCCTTGCCGACGCGGCCTTCGAGGTCGGCGACCAGTTCGTCGGCTCGGTCCGGGACACCGAAGATCTTGCCGATGGTGCGGATCTCGTCGTAGGTGTCCTTCATCGTCACCCGCTTCTCGCCGCAGTACTCGCGGTTGAGGTAGGTGTCGATGCCGGCGTCGGCGAACGCCTTGCGGGAGCGGCCCTCCTTCTCGTCGAAGGCGCTGCCGTAGCCGCCGTAGACGAGGTCGGGTTCGGCGTCCAGGACGGTCTCGAAGGACGGTTCCCTCTCCGCCAGTTCCGGGACGGACTCGTAGTCCTTCTTCAGCTCGGGCAGGACGGCGGAGTCGGGGAAGGCCGTTCCGGCCAGGCGGTCCTTCAGGCCGAGGGCGAGCATGAGCTCGGCCGGGTGCTGGTGGATGGTGACCACCCGTGACGGCGGCCTGTCGTACGTCGTCTTCACACCGCAGTTGTCGATCGTGACCGGGAAGCCCGCGGGCACGGCCGCGCCGGCCTTCGCGTCCCCACCGCTCTCGTCGGACGAACCGCAGCCGGCGGTCAGCAGCACTGACGTGAGAGACACGGCAGCGGCCGTGGCACGAAGGAACCCGCGCGTGCGGGCAGGGGTGAACAGCTGGAACACGTGAAGCCTCCTGGAGTCCGCGCTCCTTGGGACGGGCCCGCGACGGACCAGTGTCCTGACTCCCGGATCGACGTTCCCTCCGCCTTCCCGCGCAGTGCGCAGTGGCATGTCGGAGGGGCGCTCCCCGGTCACAGTGGCGGGACCGTGCCGGATTCGCACCGGCTTCCTGTCTCCCGTCGCGGCGATGACCAGGTGATCCTACGTTCCTCCGAACCGGCGGCAAAAGGGCGTGCGGACCCGGCCGCACGCCCCGCGCCTTCGTCACGCTTCGCGCACCGCTTGCAGCACGAGCCGCTCGGCGTTCTCGTCGTAGGGGCGTCCGTCGAACCCGCCGAAGACCTCCACTCGGCCGAAACCCGCCTCCTCGGCCATCCGTCGCAGCTCCACCGCGCTGTACACGAACCACGTCAAGGTGGCACGCGTCACCCGATCCCCTCGGACCAGCACCCACTCGCTGCGCAGCCGCGCCCACTCGTCCAGCACGGAGTCGGTCTGCACCATCAGGTCGTCGCCCCGCCGCACCACCTTGGGCGGGGTGACCCTGCGGGCCAGGAGCTCCTTCCCGGCGAGGTCCAGGACGAGCGTGCCGCCGGGCGCCAGGCAGGTGTACATGGTGCGCAGCACGCGGGCGTTGTCGGCGGGGTCCTCGAAGTACCCGAAGGAGGTGAACATGTTGAGGACGACGTCGAAGCCGCCCGGCGCCTCGTACTCGCGTGCGTCGGCCTGTACGTACGTCACGTCGGCGCCGGCGTCGGCCGACCGCTTGCGTGCCCGGTCCAGCATGGCCGGGCTCAGGTCCACTCCGGTCACACGGTGCCCGCGGCGGGCGAGGGGCACGGTGAAGACGCCCGGCCCGCAGCACAGGTCCAGCACGCGTGATCCGCCGGGGAGGGCGAGCAGGGGAGAGGTGCCGAGCAGTTCCTCGGCCTGCTCGTAGCGCTGCTCGGAGAAGAGGAAGTCGTGGAACTCGGTCCAGAAGTCATCGTCCTGGAATCCGCCCGTTCGTGTCATCGCGCGTCAGTGCTCCTTCATGGTCGCCGTCGGAGACAGGGCGCTGCGCCGTGCGACGGCACAGCGTGAGCAGCAGAGGGGGAAGCAGCAGACACTGGGCGGCTGCCAGCAGCCAGAACCAGCCGGTGTGCCCGGCCCGATCGGCGAGGCCGTACAGCTGCCCGCCCAGCACCCCGCTCGCGCAGGCGCCCAGGCCCGCGGCCAGCCGCTGCTGACCGAAGACCACGGCGTCGGAACGCGGGCTGCGGCGCAGTGCCTCCAGGTCGTTCTTGAGGAACAGCACGATGTCGCCGAGGGTGATCAGCGCGCCGCCCGCCAGCAGTGCCGTCCGGGTGCCGGCCGCCAGCACGGCCAGTCCCGCCGCCAGGCCCGTGAACCCGACCGCGAGGGCGAGGGCGTACGGCATGCGCCGGATCAGGTCGGACGCGAACGGCTGTACGACGATGACCAGCGCGAAGCAGAGCAGCAGCACGATGCTGTAGAAGGCGCTGGAGGCGCGCTCGACGGCGTACACCGCCAGGAAGTGCTGGAAGTGGAAGTAGAGGTAGAAGGCCAGCGCGTTGGCGGCGAACGGCAGGAGTGCCACGCCGGCGAGAAGGCCCGTGCGGGCTGTTCCCTCCGACTTGGCGGGGTGCGTCACGCCGGTTCCGGGCACCCGTGCGTGTCCCGCTGTGACCGCGAGGAACAGCGCCGTGACGGCCGCGAACAGCCAGCCGGGCGAGGACAGGACGAACGGTCCGGCGATGAGCGGGCCGACCGCCATCCCGGCGTTGAGTGCCGCGTTGCCCGCCGACAGGAACGCCGGGCGGCGCTCGTCGTCGACGCCGTGCACGAGGTACGCCTTGTTGGCGGGCAGGTAGAGGGCGGCACCGCAGCACGTCAGGACCAGCGCCCAGATCGCGAGGGGCGGCCAGCGCAGGGCCAGCAGGAGCCCGGCGAAACCGGCGGTGCGTACGACGAGCGCCCACAGCATCGTGCGGCGCAGCCCGATCCGGTCCGCGAGGGCTCCGCCGACGATGCCGCCGGAGAACTGTACGAGCGATGCCACCGCCAGGACGACGCCGACCGTGCCGAGCCCCATCCCGAGCCGTTCGTGGAGGAACACCGACATGAACGGCAGGACCATGAAGCTGCCGAGCGGGATGAGGAACGAGCTGAGCAGGAGGAACCGCAGCGGTCCGGTGAGTGGGAACAGCGAGGCCCGCAGGCCCGGTCCCAGGGTGGTGCGCTCACCCACCGGGCGCCTCCCGGCCGGCCGGGTCGGGGAACGGGTCAGTGAGTACACGCAGGGCGCCGGCTGCGGCCACCGCGCGATGGGTGGCGAGTTCGGCGGTCTCGGCCTCGGCGTACACGATGCCCGCGTATCCACGGCTGTCACCCAGGTGCTCGATGCGGTCGCCGGCCTGCTTGACCGGGTACCAGGCGGGTGTTCCCGGCATGTCGGTGAGCCGGTCGAGCCCGGCGACCCCGGAGAACACGCCGGGGGCGGCCGGGTAGCCGAGAACGAAGGCGACGGCCGGACCGCCGGGAAGGTCGGCGTCCATGAGACCGGGGCGGCGACCGAGCGCGGCCTCGATCATCGCCTCGTACACGTTGACGCCGAGTGCCCGGCACAGGCCCTCCCCGACCAGCGCGCCCCCGATGCGGGGATTGACCTCCACCACTTCCGGGCCGTCGGCGGTCAGCACGAACTCCACGTGGGCGAACCGGTCGGTGTAGCCGATGGCGGCGAGCACCTGATCGAGCCACCGCTCCAGCGACGTCCGCTGCGGGCCCGGGAAGGCGACGGGAAAGGCGGTGATCTCCTCCCGGAAGTGCGGCTCCGGTGACATGAGCCGGCTGGAGACGCCCAGCAGTGTGGTGCGGCCGTCCCAGGTGAGCGTCTCGGCGCTGTACACCGGGCCGCTGAAGTAGGGCTCGGCGAACAGCCGCCCTTTCAGGTCCCGGCCGGACGCCCGCGCCAGCGCCGCGTCGAGTTCGCCCTCGTCACGGACCAGCCACACGTTCTGGCTCCCGGTGCCCGCGGTGTCCTTGAGTACGAGCGGCAGACCCGCCTCCTTGAGCAGCAGCCCGCGTGCGTCACGGTCCGGGTCGGCGCTTTCGACGGCCCGTGCGCGAGTGAGACCCGCGTCGTGCAGCCTGTTGCGTACGGCGGCCTTGTCCCGGGTCAGCCGCAGGACGGCTGGATCGAGCCCCGGCAGGCCGAGGCGTTCGGCGAGAGCGGCGCCGGTCAGAGTCCAGGTGTCGGTGGAACTGATCAGGCCACGCAGTCCCGGGGCGCGCCGGAGCAGAACGGCAACCCGCTCCACGTCGAAGGTGTCGGTCACAACGACGTCGAGGGCGTCGGTTGGCAGCCGGTCCAGTTCGTAGGCGTAGTAGGCGGGGTCCCGAGTGAGGAGCAGCAGGCGCTCACCGAGCTTGTCGGCGGCTCGGACCAGATGGCCGAGGCCGAAGGTCAGTGACTCCAGGCAGGCCACGGTCATACGGCACTCTCCGTCCAGCTCGCCGGGCAGGTCTCGCGCTGCCACGTCATCCTCGACCAGGGCATGGCCATCTCCTGTGGGCCGCGGACCTCGAGGGGCTTCAGCGCGGCCGGGTCCAGGGCCTCGGCGTGCCGGGCGAACACACGCTCCACGTAGCGGTGTCCGGTGTCGGCCCCTATCACCAGGTGCAGCCGGTCGGGGTGGCGGCGAGCCTCGTACGTCGCCGTCAGGTAGCCGGCGCCGGTGGACAGTCCGGCGAACACCGCGTGTTCGCGCAGCAGGGCGACAGCACCGGACATGGCGTGGGTGAAGTCCAGCCAGTGCACGGTGTCGTAGAGACGATGGCGGACGTTGTCGAAGACGATCGACGATCCGATGCCGGCGATGATCGCCTCGGGATCGTGATGGTCCTGGCTGCCGAAGGTGACGCTGCCGAAGGGCTGGACGCCTACCAGACGCACGGAGGGGTCCCTGGTGCGCAGGCGTTCCACGATGCCGCCGGTCGAGGCTCCGGAACCCACACCGCCGACGACGGTCAGCGGTGCGGCCGGGACCTCCGCCGCGATCCGGTCGGCGACCTCTTGGTAGCCGAGGTAGTGGACGTCGTCGTGGTACTGGCGCATCCAGTGGTGGCCGGGACGCTCGGCGAGGATTTCGCGCACCCGTCGCACCCGGAGTTCCTGGTCGAGTTCGAGGTTCCGCGACGGTCTGACCTGTTCCACCGTGGCGCCGAGGATCTCCAGCTGGGCGAGGGTGGTGGCGTCGACGGTGGTGGACGCGACGATGTGGCACCGCATGCCGTACCGGTGGCAGGCCAGGGCGAGGGCGTAGGCGTAGATGCCGCTGGAGCTGTCGATCAGGGTCTGGCCCGGACGGACCGTGCCCCGCTCCAGCAGATGACGGACGGCGGCCAGGGCCGAGTAGATCTTCATCGACTCGAACCTCAGCAGGACCAGCCCGTCGGTGAGCCGGACGAGGTCCGGGGCTTTCAGGGCGTCGGCGATGTGGGGGTGGATCACCCGTAGCCTCCTTGGGCGAAGGTGCACTGGTGGCCGAGCGAGTGGAAGAACGCGGAGAGTTCGGACTTGACCTCGGCCCGTGGGCGTACGCCGAAGAGATAGCCGGCCAGGCAGCCGGTGTGGGCGACGAAGACGCCATCGGCGCCGAACCGCTCACGATGGGCCTGCAGGCTGCCGAAGGTCGCCTTGGGCAGCACCTCCTGGGACAACGTGGCGCTGACCGTCGCGGCACGGGCCACGGCGGCCGGGTCGCCCGAGTCGAAGCCCTTCAGCAGGTCGGTCAGGCACCGCTGGTACTCGTCGCCGCGCCGCCGGTAGTGGTCCAGGAGCAGGGGTGTGACGGCGGCGGTGTCCACCGTGCCAGGTTCGGTGGCGTAGGCGGTGTGGAAGCCGATATCCGGGCCCAGCCGCCGCACCACCCGGTGCCGCCCACTGAGATACAGGGCGAACTCGTCGAGGAAGACACTGTCGGCGCGCTCGATGTCCGCCAGGATGCCGATGACCACGTGCACGTCGTACGGCAGGGAGAAGACGCGGAACAGACAGCGCAGCGTCGCCACGATGTCCGCTGTCGAACTGGCCATACCCACACCCACCGGCAGTTCGGAGTGGGTGCGCCACTCGCCCGGGGGCATGGCGAGGCCGTAACGGTCCAGGAAGAGCCGGGCCGCTTCCACCGATTTCTCCCCGAGCGGCGGCGTATGCGGTGTGGAACCGGCCGCCGTCCTCGGAGTGAAGTACACCCAGGAGTGACGGTTCACGGGAAAGGACACCACCGCGATCTCCGGATCGGTGCCCGCTCGCAACGGGCCCTGGTACAGCTCGCCCAGAGTGCCATGGCAGACACCGGACACGGTGCTGCGGGGCAAGTCCCGCTCCTGCGGGACGCCCGAGACGGGTCCGAGGACCGTCTGTCCCGGTCCGTCGGACGACACGTCGACCCGGGGCCGGAAGGACCGATCCGAAGCGGCTGTGTCCCGCACACCATCCTCCTTCGTATCGGGCCTGAACACCGACAGGGAAGGAGGCGCGGCCACACGCACGACGTACGACCGCCCATACCGCCGACCCAGTCCACGAGGTCACGTGCACAGCCCGCGGGGGACGCGGGCGCAGTGGCAGGTCTTCGGACTCGCGGGCACGTCCGCCTGAAGGGCGGACACCTACCGGCCGTCTCTTCCCCGGCCCTGACGCGGGCCCAGTGACATCGACGGCTTCCGTTCCCACTCACCGCTGCGGGACAGCCCCGGATTCGCACCGGGTTCCCTCTTGCGTCGCGCCACCGGGCGTCCGGGTGGACGGGAGGCGCGAACCGACTGCGTGCATCAGCGTAGGGGCGCTCGCATTCCTGCGACAGTGGGCCTTCGGCGGTTGTCTCGAATGTGGAGGGGAGGCAGAACCAGGTGTGTCCCGTGTGCAGTTGTCGTGGCGGCTCTGGCTGGATATGACCTCTGAGGATCGCTGCCCCATCAGCCAGACTTGTTGTCTCACGACACATGCGCACCGTTGCCGCGGTGGCCCGTGCCCGGGAGGCCCCTGATGACGTCAGAAGCGAGGCCGGACGAGGACGCGGCAGTAGCGCCGCCCGGGCGAGGGCGGCCTCCCGCCGATCGTGTCGCTCTGCGCGGTGATCTGCGGTCGGCCCTGCCCGACGCCACCGCGGCGGTGGCGGTCACGGGGCTCGTGTTCGCGTTCCTGTGGATGCGCATGGAGTCGGGTGCTTCGGACACGGTCGCGGTCATGCCGTTCATGGACGACGCCGGCACCTACTGGATGTACCTGCTCAGCCAGGCGTTCGGGTGGTCGGGGCTGCTGTGGGCGTGGGGAACGGTCATGCTCGGTCTCTTGCTGTCGGGACCACGGCCCACCCGGCTGCCGGTCTCCCGGCAGGTACTGGAGCGCTGGCACCGCACCACGAGTCTGACGACGATGGCGCTGATGTTCGCGCACGCGCTGATGTTCGCGGCGGAACTCGTGCGCTACGAGACGAAGGTGGACTGGGCCGAGCGGCTGTGGGTGGGCTTCGCCGACAGCTTCGTGCCCGGCTGGTACGACTCCGGAACCGGCCGGATCGCCATCCCGCTCGGACAGGGCGCCCTGTACCTCGCGATTCCGCTGGGGCTGCTGTTCTACGTCCGGCACCGCATCGGAGCGAACACCTGGCGCCGGCTGCACCGCTTCGTGATCGTCGTGTACGTGCTGAGCGTGTGGCACACGCTGCTGTACGGCACCAACGTCTGGTACGGGGAGTGGCCGCGCACCGTCCTGTGGCTGCTGCAGATACCCGTTGGCGCACTGCTGTTGATCCGTCTGCTGAGACCTGCTCGGCGGGCCGAAAGGCTGGGACCGCCGAAGGGAGGCGTGGGCGCGGCCCGCCCGGCCTGGTGGGCGCGTGCGGTCGGACGCGTCGTCGCCGGAGCCGTCATTGTCGGGCTGGTCATCGTGGTGGTGTCCGGCCGTGACGGCGGACGGGACCGCCCGGCCCATCCGCCCGAGACGGCCCCGCACTCCCAGGAGACGGACTGACGGCCGGCACCGGACGGTCGGCACGGTGTCCCGGGGTGGGATGATGGCCGGCGACAAGGCGACGGCGGACGAGGAAGCCGGTGTGAATCCGGCGCGGTCCCGCCACTGTGATCGGCGAGCGCGTCCCGACAGGCCACTGCCCGGCAACGGGTGGGAAGGCCGGGACGAGCATCGACCCGAGAGCCAGGAGACTCACGCGGTCGCCTCCTCGACGGACCACCGGGGCGGATCTCCCCGGAGAGAGGGACGGCACCGCATGCCCGCAACGCCGACCGGACGAACGACTCACGACGCGAGGACCGAAGCGGGGGCCGGCAACGTGCCGTGCCGCATCGTCGTGTGCCGCGACTGCTGCTGCGGCAGCCCCAAAGTGACCGGCGTCGACCACGCCGCCCAGACCGAACGCCTGCGCACCGCGGCACCGGTACGCGTCTCCGACTGCCTCGACGTCTGCGACCAGGCCAACGTCATCGTCGTACTGCCTTCCGCCGAGGGCCGGGCCGCCGGTGCCCGTCCCGTCTGGCTGGGGCTGGTCAACGACCCGGACGCGACCGAGGACATCGCCGCCTGGGCACGCGCGGGCGGACCGGGCGTCGCACCTCTGCCGGACATCCTCGACCTGTACGCCATAACGCCGCCGCGGCGACGGCGTACGGCCTCCTGACCGTACGGACGGAGAGTCGGAGGGAGGAGGACGGGAACCGTGCACGGAGCCCGGGCCTCGACGACGTCCGTCGCCGCCGCCCTGCACGACGTGGCCGGCCTCGGCGGCTTCTTCGCCCTACGGGTCGGCGGACCGGACGACGGCTGGCACCCGGTCGCACGCTCCTACGCGGCGGGTTTCACCGACCTCGCCGCAGCCGTCGCACGCCGTCACCGCACTCCGGAGCCGCGCGTCGCCGTATCCATCGCCCAGCTCGGGCACGCCGCCCGCCTCTGGTCACCGGCCCTGGCCTGCGTCGTCCTGCACGGGATAGTCCCCGACTTGGAAGGGTTGCAGCGGGCCGACGACGGACCGGCCGTCCGGGTGCCCCGCCCGGTCGGCCGGTACGCCGGCCGGTCGGGTGGCGGTCCCGTCCGCGCCCTGTACGAGCAGGTGACGGATCATCTGTCGGCACTGGCCGACGGACTGCGTGTCAAAGTCGCCCCGCGTCTGCTCGACGGCAATTCGGCGTCGGCGCTCGCCGGGGCGGCCCACGCCCTGCACGCACTCCGTCCCGCCGAACGCGGACCGCTCACCGACCTCACGACCGCGCTGCTGGACACCGGACGCCTGGCGGGCACCGGTGTACTCACCCGATCCGACCTCTCGTTCCGCCGCCGGAGTTGCTGCCTCTACTACCGTGCGCCGAACGGCTCGAAGTGCGGTGACTGCGGGCTGGCCGGAGGTGTGCCGCGCCGAGGCTCGAGGTGAGGTAACGCTGTCTCCGCCCGGCCGACGGGGCGACGGAGGCTGTGGCACACCTTGATCACGACGGCGCTGTGGCACGGGGCGGGGCAGGCCGGTGCGCGGCAGTACCGCGGCCGCCTCAGTGGTTGGCACGCGCGGGCAGTTGATGTCCACGCACGGAACGGTCCGCACATGGGCAGTTGGCAGGTCCTCGGACTTGTGAGCACGCTCTCCTTGCCGGAGGACACCTACTGGCGGCCGTCGCTTTCCGGGCGGCCCGTACGTCGGACCCAGTGCGAATGACGGCGGTCGTCCCCGCTTACCGCTGCGGGGCAGTCCCGGATTCCCGACGGTTCCCTCTCGCGACGCATCCCGCCTGGCGGACGGGGCGAACCAGCTGCACGGGCCACCGTACGGCCGGATTCACGGTGCCGTTCCTGGGCCGCCGTCAGTTCGCGGCCACCGTGCCCAGGAAGCGGATGTGGGGCCGGTCGGCGGGACCGGAGCGGGTGACCTCGGCGCGCACGCCGTACACGTCGGCGATCAGGGGCTCGGTCAGCGTGTCGCCCGGGAGGCCGGCGGCGACCACCCGGCCGTCCCGCAGGACGACGACCTGGTCGCAGTACATGGCCGCCAGGTTCAGGTCGTGCAGGGCGACGACGCTGGTGACGGGGAGTTCGGCGATCAGGTTCAGCAGGTCGAGCTGGTGCTGGATGTCGAGGTGGTTGGTGGGTTCGTCCAGTAGCAGCTCGCGCGGCTCCTGGGCCAGGGCGCGGGCGATCTGCACGCGCTGGCGTTCGCCGCCGGAGAGCGTGTGCCAGGGCTGGTCCGCGCGGTCGGTGAGGCCGGTGCGCTCCAGCGCCGTGCGTACGGCTTCCTCGTCCGCCTCGGTGGCGGAGGCCCAGGCGCGTCGGTGCGGGATGCGGCCGAGGCGTACGACGTCGAGAACGGCCAGCTCGACGAGGGTGTCGGCGTGCTGTTCGACGACGGCTGCGCGCTTGGCCACGGCGCGGCGGCCCCAGTCGCCGAGTGGACGCCCGTCGAGGGTGACGACGCCGGAGGTGGGGGCGAGGACGCCGGACAGCAGTCGCAGCAGCGTCGACTTCCCAGAGCCGTTGGGGCCGAGCAGGCCGGTCACGGATCCGGGCCGGGGGGTGAGGCTGACGCCGTCGAGGATCAGCCGTCCGCCGAGGGTGCGGCTCACGCGGTCGGCGACGAGGGCAGGCGATCCGGCGGGCGACTTCACGGCGGGGCCCGGTACGGCGGGCGGCCGGGCGCCGTCGTCCCCCCGCTGTGTGCGGGCCGTCATCGCATCCTCCTCGTGCGATAGAGGACCAGGACGAACGCCGGGACGCCGACGAGTGAGGTCACCACGCCCACCGGCACCTCCTGGGGATCGAGGACTGTACGGGCCAGCGTGTCGGCCCACACCAGGAACACCGCCCCGGCGAGCGCGGTGCCGGGTAGCAGCCGGGCGTGCCCCGGGCCGACGAGTGCGCGGGCGGCGTGCGGCAGGACGAGGCCGACGAAGCCGATGGCACCGGCCGAGCTGACCAGTGCGGCGGTCAGCAGCGCGGTCACGCACAGCAGTACCAGCCGGGTCCGGGCGACCGAGACCCCGAGCGTGGCCGCGGCGTCCTGGCCGAAGGCGAAGGCGTCCAGGGCGCGTGCGTGGCCCAGGCACAGCACGAGGGCGAGGGCCAGCGCGGCCGCGCAGAGCCCCACCTCGGTCCAGTCCGCCCCGCTGAGCGACCCGAGCAGCCAGAACAGCACGCCCCGGGTGGTCTCCGCGTCGGCCGCCGTCGTCACCACGAACGAGGTCAGGGCGGAGAACAGCTGCATCGCGGCCACTCCGGACAGGACCACCCGGTCCGTCGTCCCGCCGAGCGTGTGGCTGAGGAGCAGCACCAGCGCGAACGAGCCGACCGCGCCCACGAACGCGCCGGCGGAGACGGACAGGACACCGCCCCCGGCGCCGAGCACGATCACGGCGACGGCGCCGGTCGACGCCCCGGAGGAGACCCCCAGGACGAAGGGGTCGGCGAGGGGGTTGCGCAGCAGCGACTGCATCACCGCGCCGCACACCGCGAGGCCCGCCCCGCACACCGCGGCGAGCAGGGTGCGCGGCAGCCGCAGGTTCCAGACGATGCCCTCGCGGATCGCGGTGAGATCCGAAGTGCCCCACCCCAGGCGGGAGGTGACCACCGACCAGACGTCACCCACCCCGATGTCCGCCGGACCGATGGTGATGGCCACGGCGACGGACACGGCGAGCACCGCCAGCCCGCCGCCCAGGCCGGCCACGCCGCGCAGCACCCGGACGGCGCCCCGCGTCTGGCGGACAGGTGAGGACCGCAGGGCGGTGGTCATCCGCCGAGCCCGTACGCGCGCAGCGCCGCGGCCACCTTCTCCACGCCCTCGACGGTTCGGATCGTCGGGTTCATGGCCTGCCCGCTGAGCAGCACGTACCGCTTCTCCTTCACCGCCTGCATGTTCTTCGTCGCCGGATTCGACTCCAGGAACGCGATCTTCTTCGCGGCCGACTCGGCGGTCTGTGACTTGCGGGTGAGATCGCCGATGACAAGCACGTCGGGGTCGCGGTCGGCGACGGTCTCCCAGTTGATCTGGGGCCATTCCTGTGTGCTGTCGTCGAAGACGTTCTTCGCGCCGAGCGCGTCGGTGATGATGCCGGGCGCGCCGCAGCAGCCCGCCATGTAGGGGGACTCCTGGTTCGCGAACCAGTACAGAACAGTGGTGTTCTCTGCGCGGATCCCGGACGCGGCCTTCGTCACCCGGTTCTTCAGCCGGCCGACCAGCTGCTCGCCACGCTCCTCCACGCCGAAGACCCGGGCCAGCTCCCGCACTTCGCCGTAGACAGTCTCCATGGCCAGGGGCTTCGTCCGTGAACCGTCGCCGTCGCCGCTGTTGTCCTTGCCCTCGCAGTCGGCGGGCGACAGATACGTCGGCACGCCGAGCTCCTCGAATTTCTCGCGGGGAGCCACACCGCCCTTGCCCAGGGTGGACGCGAAGGACGACGCCACGAAGTCCGGTTCGGTGTCCAGGACCCGCTCGAACGACGGCTGGTTGTCGGCCAGCCGCGGCACCTCGGCGTTGGCCTTCTCCAGTCCCTTCATGACGGGGTCGGTCCAGGTCGCGGTTCCCGCGATGCGGTCGGCGAGGCCGAGGGAGAGCAGGATCTCGGTGGTGCCCTGGTTCAGGGACACGGCCCGCTGCGGCGGAGCCTTGACCGTCACCTTCTGCCCGCAGTTGTCGAGCGTGACGGCTCCGGCATCGGAGCCGCCGGACTTCGCGGACGAGCCGGAGCCGGAACCGCACGCGGTGAGCAGCAGGGACCCGGTCAGGAGGAGGGCGGAACAACGGGCGGGACGTGACAAGTGCACGGTGGCGGCTTCCTAGGCGTCAGGACCCATACGCGGGGTCCGTGCGGACGTTCGGTCGCCAGCAGGTCTTCGGACTCGGGATCGCCCCGGCGGAACGCCTTCCCGGACCCGGCCGTGACCGTCGTCCAGTGGCTTGCTGCCCCGCCCGTCACCCTCACCGCTGCGCGTCAGTTCCGGACTCTCACCGGATTCCCTGACTCGTGCACGTGTACAGCCACGCTCACGAGTTCGACTGGCGTCCGGAAGCTACCACAGCACTACTCACGTGGTCCGACATGCCCCGTCGATGAACCACTTCGGGGCGGAGGGAGATTCTGATGTGCCCCGGATGACCGTGACCTCCTCATGCGGACGCCAGGGGTCCTGGACCGCAGGACTCGTTGATCCGGGGTCCCGAGGCGTGACCGCAGGCCGACGGGATCCGAGGGGGTCCAGGCCGGCGCGGGCGGTGTAGAGCGCGGCGGTGCAGCCGGCCGGGCCCGAGCCGATGACGATGACGTCGCGCACGTCGGTGGCGTCGCTCATGCCTGCGGTTCCGGGGCGATCTCCTTGATCAGGCCCTCGACCAGCACCTTGATCTCGTCGCGGATGGGGCGGACGGCCTCGACGCCCTGGCCGGCCGGGTCCGCCAGCTGCCAGTCCAGGTACCGCTTGCCGGGGAAGACCGGGCAGGTGTCGCCGCAGCCCATGGTGATGCAGACGTCGGACTCCTTGACCGCGTCCACGGTCAGCATCTTGGGCACCTCGGCGGAGATGTCGATGCCGACCTCGCGCATCGCTTCCACGGCGGCGGGGTTGACGTTCTCGCCGGGGTTGGAGCCGGCGGAACGGACCTCGACGCGGTCCCCGGCCAGGTGGGTCAGCCACGCGGCGGCCATCTGCGAGCGGCCGGCGTTGTGGACACAGACGAACAGCACGGAGGGCTTGTCGGACATCAGGAGGTCTCTCTTGTCTCGCGACGGCATCAGGCGCGAATGACTTCAGCACCCGGTGGTGTCAGCCACCACTGATGTGAAAGTATCAGTACATGATGACGTCAGTCGACACTGACCTGATCCGGGTTCTGGCGGACCCGCTCAGGCTGCGGATCGTGACCCTGCTCGCCGAAGAGACGCTGTGCACCACCCACCTCGTGGAGGAGACCGGTGCCCGGCAGACCAACCTCTCCAACCATCTGAGAGTGCTGCGCGAGGCAGGTGTCGTCGAGACGGAGCCGTGCGGCCGCTACACGTACTACAGGGTCCGCCCGGACGTCATCGCCTCGCTCGCCGGTCAGTTCGCCGACCTGGCCGAGTCCGCCCGCAACGCCGCCGACAACAAGAGGGCCTGTCCGTGACCCGCACCGAAGCGCCCGCGACGACCACCGAGGAGTCCTCCGTCGTCGCGAAGCTGTCGACGCTCGACCGCTTCCTCGCCGTCTGGATCCTCGTCGCCATGGCCGTCGGCCTCGGCCTGGGCCGAGCCGTCCCGGGCCTGAACGACGCCCTCGCCAAGGTCGAGATCGGCGGCATCTCCCTGCCGATCGCCATCGGCCTGCTGATCATGATGTATCCGGTCCTGGCCAAGGTCCGCTACGACAAGCTCGACGCCGTCACGGGCGACCGCAAACTCATGGCCTCGTCGCTGGTGATCAACTGGATCGTCGGCCCGGCGGTGATGTTCGCACTCGCCTGGATCTTCCTGCCGGACCTGCCCGAGTACCGCACCGGCCTGATCATCGTCGGGCTCGCCCGCTGCATCGCCATGGTCATCATCTGGAACGACCTCGCCTGCGGCGACCGCGAGGCCGCGGCCGTACTCGTCGCGCTGAACTCGGTCTTCCAGGTCCTCGCGTTCGGCCTGCTCGGCTGGTTCTACCTCGACCTGCTGCCCGGCTGGCTGGGCCTGGGCGACGGTGAGCACCTGGACATCTCCATGTGGAAGATCGCCCTGAACGTCGTCATCTTCCTCGGCGTCCCACTGCTCGCCGGGTTCCTCACCCGACGCATCGGCGAGAAGAGGCTCGGCCGCGAGAAGTACGAGTCCAGGTTCCTGCCGAAGATCGGCCCGTGGGCGCTCTACGGCCTGCTGTTCACGATCGTCATCCTCTTCGCCCTGCAGGGGAAGACCATCACCTCCCAGCCCTTCGACGTCGCCCGCATCGCACTGCCGCTGCTGGTGTACTTCGCCGTCATGTGGGCCGGGACCTTCCTGCTGGGCAAGGCGATCGGCCTCGCCTACGACCGCACGGCCACCCTCGCCTTCACCGCCGCCGGCAACAACTTCGAGCTGGCCATCGCCGTCGCCATCGCCACCTTCGGCGTCACCTCCGGCCAGGCCCTCTCCGGCGTCGTGGGACCCCTCATCGAGGTGCCCGTACTGATCGGCCTCGTCTACGTGTCCCTGGCCTGGCGCAAGAAGTTCACCCCGTCCGCTCTGACCACCGAGGGCAGGGACTACTGATGCACTGCCGCGCACAGGGAACGACGAGCACAGCCGTCGGCGTCTGCCACGACTACGGAGCCGCCGTCTGCCACGAGGGCACGCTCGTCGCCGGTCGCGTCAAGCGTGGGGGACCCCTCCTCGGAGGACCCGGCGAGGTCACGGCCCGCACCATTCGGTGCACCACGTGCGCGGCGGCACGGGCGGCATGACACAGCGCACCGACGTGGTGGTGATCGGCGGCGGCCAGGCAGGGCTCGCCGCCGGCTACCACCTGCGCCGCCAGGGCCTGGACTTCGTCGTCCTCGACGCCCAGGCCACCCCGGGCGGGGCCTGGCAGCACACCTGGGACTCACTCCGCCTGTTCTCCCCGGCCGCCTTCTCCTCGCTCCCCGGCCGCCTCATGCCACCGCAGCCGGGCCAGGAGTACCCGGACGCCGGGCACGTGGTGGACTACCTGAGCGACTACGAGAAGCGATACGACCTCCCCGTGCGGCGACCGGTCCGGGTGATCGGCGTGCACGACGACGGCCGGCTGCTGCGAGTGGAGACCGACTCCGGCACGTGGCACGCACGCGCGGTGATCAGCGCGACCGGCACGTGGTGGCGTCCCTTCCTCCCCGCCGTCCCCGGCCGCGGGGACTTCGAGGGCAGGCAACTGCACACCGTCTCCTACCGCGGACCGCGGGACTTCGCGGGCCAGCGCGTGATCGTCGTCGGGGGCGGCAACTCCGGGGCACAGATCGCCTCCGACCTCGCCCACGACACCGAACTGACCTGGGTGACCCAGCGCCCGCCCCGGTACCTCGCCGACGACATCGACGGCCGCGCCCTGTTCGACGCGGCCACCGCCCGACGCCGCGCCCTCGACGAGGGCCGCACCGACACCGGCGGCGTCGCCTCCCTGGGGGACATCGTCGCCGTACCGCCCGTGCGCGAGGCCCGGGACGCCGGGCGGCTGAAAGCGTCGCCCATGTTCGCCCGCCTCGACCGCGACGGCGTCGTCCGGGCCGACGGCACACGGGCGCCCGCCGACGCGGTGATCTGGTGCACCGGCTTCCGGCCCGCCCTCTCCCACCTGTCCCCCCTGGGCCTGCGCGGCCCGCGCGGCCACATCGCCACCCAGGGCACGCGCGCCGTGGCGGAACCCCGGCTGCACCTCCTCGGATACGGCGACTGGACGGGCCCCGCCTCCGCCACGCTCATCGGCGTCGGACGGCCGGCCCGCGACGCGGCGCGGGAGATCGCCGGGCGTCTCGCCGGCGAAAGGTGATCCGCGTGCGTTACCGGACGGCCAGCAGCTGGCCCATCGCCGCCAGCACCGACGGCTCGACCCGGTAGTAGACCCAGGTGCCGCGCCGCTCGGACGTGAGCAGGCCGGCCTCCTTGAGCTTCTTCAGGTGATGGGAGACGGTCGGCTGCGAGACGCCGACGTCGGAGATGTCGCACACGCACGCCTCGCCGCCCTCGTGCGAGGCGACGGCCGAGAACAGCCGCAGCCGCACCGGGTCGCCGAGGGCCTTGAACATGCGGGCGGTCCGCTCGGCCTCCTCGGCGGTGAAGGGGCGCTCGCTCAGCGGCGGGCAGCACGGCACCGCGGCGGCGGGGGCCTCGGATGGTTCCAGAAGCGGCAGTGCCTTGGCATTCGACATACGTCTATGTTGACACACGTCGAACCAGATTCTCCACCGATGACCGCCACGTCGACGTGTTCCATGCCCACCCCCTCGGATTGCTCGTATCTGCAGTTTCGATAGATGTCTATGTTGACGCTCATCGAAGCAGGTGCCATGCTGGTCTCGCAAGGGATCGACAGATGTCGAAGCAAAAGGGAGTGTCGTCGCCGTGTCCAACACCAGCGTGCCCACCACCGACCACCAGCAGCCCGTCGTGGTCATCGGCGCCGGCCCCGTCGGCCTGGCCGCGGCCGCACACCTCGTCGAGCGCGGCATCGAAGCCCTGGTGCTGGAGGCCGGTCGGTCCGCCGCCACCGCCGTGCGCGAGTGGGCGCACGTCCGCCTGTTCTCGACCTGGGCCGAGGTCACCGACCCGGCCGCCGAGAAACTGCTCGCCCCCACCGGCTGGGTCCGCCCCGACGGGACGACGTACCCGACCGGAGGCGACTGGGCCGAGCGGTACCTCCAGCCGCTCGCCGACATCCTCGGCGACAAGGTCCGCTACGGAGCGACGGTCACCGGCGTGGCCCGTGCCGGCCGCGACCGGATCGTCGACTCGGGCCGCGAGGAGCAGCCCTTCACCGTGCACATCGAGACGGCGGACGGCGGCGAGGAGCGGATCACCGCCCGCGCCGTCATCGACGCCTCCGGCACCTGGTCCGTGCCCGGCCCGATGGGCGCGAACGGTATCCCCGCCCTCGGTGAGAAGAAGACGGCCGAGCACATCACCTACCGCGTACCCGACCTCAAGGACCCGGCCGTCCGAGCCCGCTACGCCGGCAGGCGTACGGCGGTCGTCGGCTCCGGCGCCTCCGCGTTCACCGCCCTCGCCCTGCTCGCCGACCTGGCCGGGGAAGAGGCGGACACGCACGCGGTCTGGATCCTGCGCCGCGGCATCGGCGAGGCCACGTACGGCGGCGGCGAGGCCGACCAGCTCCCGGCCCGCGGCGCCCTCGGCCTGCGCGCCAAGGCGGCGGTGGAGAAGGGGTACGCAAGCGCCGTCACCGGCTTCCGTACGGAAGCGGTCGAACGGGACGGCGACCGGCTGGTCCTGGTCGCCGAGGACGGCCGCCGCCTGGACCCGGTCGACGAGGTCATCGCCCTGACCGGCTTCCGCCCCGACCTCTCCTTCCTCTCCGAGCTTCGTCTCGGCCTCGACGAGCGCCTCCAGGCCCCGACCGCACTCGCCCCGCTGATCGACCCGAACGTCCACTCCTGCGGCACCGTCTACCCGCACGGCGTCAAGGAGCTCTCCCACCCCGAACAGGGCGTCTACCTGGCCGGCATGAAGTCCTACGGCCGCGCCCCCACCTTCCTCGCCATGACCGGCTACGAGCAGGTCCGCTCCATCACGGCCGCCCTCGCCGGCGACCACGAGGCGGCCGAACGCGTCGAGCTGACCCTGCCGGAGACCGGCGTGTGCGGCGGCGCGGGCCTGTTCGACGAGC
>NZ_RAIF01000032.1:519562-537415 GCF_003671715.1 Streptomyces sp. E2N166
GCGCGGGCCTGTTCGACGAGCCCGACGCCGCGCAGAGCGGCGAAGGCGGCTGCTGCGCCGCCCCCGCCACCCTGCGGATCGGCACCGGCGCCCCGGCCGCCTCCGGCGGCTGCTGACACACCCACCCCGCCCCCAGGAGGTTCACCATGTCCCGCGTGCAACTCGCCCTACGGGTACCGGATCTCTCCGCGTCCGTCGCCTTCTACACGAAGCTCTTCGGCGTCGAGCCCGCCAAGCTCCGCGACGGCTACGTCAACTTCGCCATCGCCGAGCCCCCGCTCAAGCTCGTCCTCATCGAAGGCGAGGCGAACGCGGCGACCCGCCTGGACCACCTCGGTGTTGAGGTCGACAGCACGCAAGCCGTCCACGCGGCCACCACCCGGCTCAGCGCAGCGGGGCTGGCGACGGCCGAGGAGAACGACACGGCCTGCTGCTACGCCCTGCAGGACAAGGTCTGGGTCCACGGCCCCGGCCAGGAGCCCTGGGAGGTCTACGTGGTCAAGGGCGACGCCGACACCCTGACCAGGCAGAGCGCCGGCCCTGCCGACGCCGAGGAAGCGGCCGACGCCGCCGGATGCTGCTGATCCACCGATGACCCACCCGCACACCAGTGAGGCCGTGACCGGAACAGGGGACCGGTCACGGCCTCGCGCCGCCCTGCCCGCCCTGCGCCCCACCTGGCCGTGTTCACCACTGCGTGGCTGCCGGCGGGTCCGACCACGGCAGTGCCGCGCTGGACCAGCCGCCTGGCTGTGATGAGGCCGGCGGGCCCGGTGCTCCGTCAGCCGGTGGCCAGGGTGATCGCGTCGGGGACGGTGTCGAACGCTTCGCTCACGCGGGCGGCGAGTGTCACGCGACCACCTTTGCCGCGGCTGCCGGCGCCTTCGCCGCGGCCGGCCGTCCAGTTCTTGGCGCCGACGCGGTAGGCGCCGAAGGCGATTTCTCCGAGCATGCGCAGCCGTATGTCCTCGCGGCCATCGCGACCGAGTTTGACTTCTGGGGCGCCCGTGGCTGGCTCGTCACCGACCCGGCTGCCGGCCTGCGTTGAGCAGGCACACGACGAGCCTTCGACCTGCTCACTGGGGGAGGGGGAGCCCGGCCCGCCCGTCCCTGACGGTGCGTGGCCCGCCCTGCCAGGACGAGCGCGTCCCACCTTCTGCGGTCACTCCTGACCGGGAGAGGATGCTGGATCCTTCTTCGCGAGGTAGACCGTGTTGGTCGCGGTGCCGCCCTGCAGAGGGTTGTCGAAGGTCACCACGTGCGCCTCGTGCTCGGCGAAGACCTGCGCGAGTGCGGCGCCGAACTGCTCGTCGGGCGGGTCGTTCGACCACAGTGCGAAGACACCGCCGGCATGAAGGCGGTCCGTGAGGGAACGGAGTCCCGCGGGTCGGTAGAGCGCGGCGTGCCCCGGGTGGAGGACATGCCGCGGTGAGTGATCGATGTCCAGCAGGATGGCGTGAAAGCGGCGGCCGGGTTCCTGCGGATCGAGTCCTTGAGGGTCGCCGGCCATCGCGAAGAAGTCGCCGTTCACCATGCGGCACCGAGGATCTGACGTCAGGGCGTCACCCAGCGGCACCAGCCCGCGCCGGTGCCAGTCGATCACCTCCCCCAGCGCGTCCACGACGATCAGTGAGCGTACGCGCGCGTCGTCCAGTGCGGCCCGAGCGGTGTATCCGAGGCCGAGTCCGCCCACGGCGACGTCCAGGCCGCCGCCGGTGGTCGCCGCGAGACCCAGCCGGGCGAGGGCGATCTCGCCCTCGGTGAAGAGGCTGGACATGAGGAACTCGTCACCGAGCTTGACCTCGTACACGTCGTCCCCCGAGGCCGGGTGCCGACGCCGCCGCAGACTGATGTCTCCCAGCCGTGTGGGACGCCAGTCGATCTCCTCGAAACGCAGGCTCATGGAATCCCTTCCCGGTCATCGCCTCGATGCCGTGAGTGGTGTGCGGCAGGACGGTGCAGCAGTGGACGACGTGGCAACCAACGCGGTCGGTGGGGCAGACGTCACGGCAGGTACGGATGGCGCCCGGGGAGCCGACCGTCGGCCCGAGCGAGAAAGCCGGCCTCGTTCCCTCTTGCGAACTTACCTTGACGAGAGGGTATGTTCGTAATCGGCAAAGGCGCCGGCATCCGGAGTGAGGCGGTAGGGCGTGGGCGGACGGCTGATGCAGATCGGCGAAGTGTCCGAGCGTACGGGACTCTCCCTGCGGACGATCCGCCACTACGAGGAGGTCGGCGTGGTGGCGCCGAGCGAGCGCAGCGCCGGCGGGTTCCGCCTCTACACCGAGGCCGAAGTGCGGCGGCTGGCGCTGGCGCGGCGCATGCGTCCCCTCGGCTTCTGCCTCGAGGACGTCCGTGCCGTGCTGGACGTACTGGAACAACTTCCGGATGGCGGCAGGCCCCTGCCTCAGACCGACGAACAAGTACACGGCGAACTGGTGGCACGACTGCGTTCGTACTGGGTGGAGGCCGACGCGAGGTGTGAGGACCTGCGGCGTCAGCTGGCGTCTGCCGAAGACTTCGCTCGCTCTCTGCATGGCCACCTGGCCCGCCTGATGGAAGCCGACGAGGCCGGCCGGGAGGCGGCACGGTGAGTGCGAACCGCGGCTGTGCGGCGTCCGAGGCGGTCGGCGATGGACGTTCGTGGTGAGCGGTCGCCGGCCGGGTGTCCTGCCGCCGGGTCAGTGTTCGAGGCGCTGCCGGAGCGTGGCGGCGAAGTCCTCGGCCATCGTCAGACGGGCGCGCAACGTCTCGCAGCGCGCGTCGGCCACCTTCCGGTAGGAGTCCAGGCGCTCCCGCAGCCTTTCCCGCTCCTCTCCCGTGGGGGCGTCGTCGGACGTGGCGAGCCGGTCGGTGATGTCCAGCAGGTCGCGCATCTCCTCCAGGGAGAAGTCGAGCGGCTTCATGCGGCGGATCACCATCAGCCGGTCGACGTCGGCCGCCGTGTACAGCCGGAAGCCGCCCTTGCTGCGGGCCGAGGGAATAACCAGACCGACTTCTTCGTAATGACGGATGGTGCGCAACGACAAACCGGTCCGCTCGGCCACTTCGCCGATCTGCATCTGCCGGGCTTCCGTCATCGCTCAGCCATCTCCCTCTGTCGTCCGCCTGGTTTCGAAACAGTCAAGTTCGTCAGTCTACGTGAGAACAAACACAGGAACTCGTGTGCCGTTTACCTGTGATTCACAAGCCGCAACTCGCACCCTGTGCTCACGTCAGGGTAGACTTCCGGGTGTGCTCGCCGGCGCAGTTCCATGCACGGTAGGGGGCGCAATCGCCGCGGCGCGGGTCCCGATGGAGCCTGTGACGGCACCGAAGACTTCCAGGCAATGATGCCTGACCGGCGACCTGAGGGTTGCCGCCCTGTCCGGCAAGGCCCCCGCCGAGGCGGCCGGGCTGCCGGGGGATTCCTCTCTCGTGGAATCACGTAAGCCCTGCGCGTGTGTCCAGCGGCAACGGACGCGTGCGCCTGAACAGGAACGGTTGCATGTCCTCACCGCTGTCCGCGGCTCCCAGGTTCCGCATGTCCAAGCCCGACTGGCTTGCCTCTCCCAAGGTCCTGCGCACCGAGGTGCTGGCCGGCCTGGTCGTCGCCCTCGCGCTCATCCCCGAGGCGATCTCCTTCTCGATCATCGCCGGCGTCGACCCCAGCCTCGGCCTGTTCGCGTCGTTCACCATGGCCGTCGTCATCTCCGTGGTGGGTGGCCGCAAGGCGATGATCTCCGCCGCCACCGGCGCGGTCGCCCTGGTCATCGCGCCGCTCAACCAGGAGCACGGTCTCGGTTACATGATCGCCGCCGTCATTCTGGCAGGCGTCTTCCAGGTGATCCTGGGCGCTCTCGGGGTGGCCAAACTGATGCGGTTCGTGCCGCGCTCGGTGATGGTCGGCTTCGTCAACGCCCTGGCCATCCTGATCTTCATGGCCCAGGTGCCGGAGATGCACGACGTGCCGTGGGCGGTCTACCCGCTCCTCGTCGGCGGCCTGGCCCTCATGGTGTTCTTCCCGAAGGTCACCAAGGTGATCCCGGCGCCGCTGGTCTCCATCGTCGTGCTGACGGTGATCACCGTGGCCGCGGGCATCGCCGTCCCCAACGTCGGTGACAAGGGTGAACTGCCCTCGTCCCTGCCGGTGCCCGGGCTGCCCGATGTGCCCTTCACTCTGGACACGCTGACCACCATCGCGCCCTACGCGCTCGCCATGGCGCTGGTGGGCCTGATGGAGTCGCTGATGACGGCCAAGCTGGTCGACGACATCACCGACACCCACTCGGGCAAGACCCGCGAATCGATCGGCCAGGGCGTCGCCAACATCGTCACCGGCTTCTTCGGCGGCATGGGCGGCTGCGCCATGATCGGCCAGACCATGATCAACGTGAAGGTCTCGGGTGCCCGTACCCGTCTGTCCACCTTCCTGGCCGGCACCTTCCTGATCATCCTGGTCGTCGTCTTCGGCCCCATCGTCTCCGACATCCCCATGGCCGCCCTGGTCGCAGTCATGATCATGGTGTCGGTGGGCACGTTCGACTGGCACTCGATCCAGCCGAAGACGCTGAAGCGGATGCCGGTCGGCGAGACGATCGTCATGGTCACGACGGTCGTCTGTGTGGTCGCCACCCACAACCTGGCCATCGGAGTGGTCGTCGGCACCATCGCCGCGATGATCATCTTCGCCAAGAGGGTCGCGCACCTGGCCAACGTCTCCGGCGTCGTCGACCCGGACGGCAAGCAGGTCGTCTACTCGGTCACCGGTGAACTGTTCTTCGCCTCCTCCAACGACCTCGTCTACCAGTTCGACTACAAGGACGATCCCGACGACGTCGTCATCGACCTGTCCGGCACCCACGTCTGGGACGCCTCCTCCGTCGCCGCCCTCGACGCCATCGAGACCAAGTACGCCCAGCGTGGCAAGAAGGTCACCATCGTGGGCCTCAACGAGGCCAGCGCCGACATGCACCAGCGCCTGGCCGGAAAGCTCGCCGGAGGTCACTGACCTCGAAGCCGCCTGCTCCGCACCCACCGCCGCGGGGCAGGCGGCCTGTTCGCGGCCAGGACCTGTCCGGGAGGTCGATCCCACCGCGGGATCCGGTCCCTGCCCGTCCGTTCTCCCGGACGGCAGCGCTGCTTCGCAACCGGGCGTAGAGGGAAGCTCAGCGGTCGGGGCGGCAGCGGCGTGGACTGGCTGGACATCGCCTGCACCCGGGCGATGCACGAACTGCACCTGACCCACGTCGGGCCTCGCTCGCGCTTCCTCGAGTTCGCCGCGGAACCCGGAAGCCCTTCCGACGTCGACCGCCCCGAGGCGGAGAAGGCGTACGACTCGGCGATCCCCGTTGTGTGAGTGAGCCGAGCCGCCCCTCGCCACCGCCTCGGCGGCGGTCACCGCTTCCCCTCCCAGGTGTCGACGTCTCACCGCCGCGGGACCGGAGGCAGGCTCGCCGGGCCCGGTAGGCGGTCGCGTGGAGCCCGGGTGCGGCTTCCGGTCAGGCGTCGATGATCACGGGAATGACGAGGGGCCTGCGTCGGTGGGTGCGGAAGGCCCAGTTGGCGACGGAGCGGGCGATGAGCTGTTCGAGTTGGTGTGCGTCACCGACGCCTTCCTCCGCCGCCTTGGCGAGTGTCTTCTCGATGACGGGGACGACGGGTTCGAACGTGGTGTCGTCGTGGACGAAGCCGCGGACCAGGAAGTCGGGCGGCTCGGCCAGGGCTCCGGAGTCGGCGTCCACGATGGCCACCACCGTCACGACTCCCTCCTCCGCGAGGGTGAGGCGGTCCTTGAGGGACGCTTCGGTCGCTCCGCCCACCTCCGTGCCGTCGACGTAGACGTTGCCGGCGGGCACCTTGCCGGTGATCGAGGCGCGGCCGTCGACGAGGTCGACGACGACACCGTCCTCGGCGATGACCACCCGGTCGGGGGCGACTCCGGTGCGGACGGCGAGGTCCGCGTTGGCCCGCAGATGGCGCCACTCCCCGTGCACGGGCATGACGTTGCGGGGCTTGATGATGTTGTAGCAGTAGACGAGTTCGCCGGCGCTGGCGTGGCCGGAGACGTGCACCTTGGCGTTGCCCTTGTGGACGACGTGGGCGCCCCACCGGGTGAGGCCGTTGATGACGCGGTAGATGGCGTTCTCGTTGCCGGGAATGAGGGAACTGGCGAGCAGGACGGTGTCGCCCTCGCCGATGCGGATCATGTGGTCGCGGTTGGCCATCCGCGACAGTGCGGCCATCGGCTCGCCCTGCGAGCCGGTGCACACGAGGGTGACCCGGTGGTCGGGCAGCTTCTCCAGTTCCTTCGTCGACACGACCAGCCCGGACGGGACCTTCAGATAACCCAGCTCGCGGGCGATGCCCATGTTGCGGACCATGGACCGGCCCACGAAGGCGACCTTGCGGCCGTGCTCGTGTGCGGCGTCGAGCACCTGCTGGATGCGGTGCACATGGCTGGCGAAACTCGAGACGATGACCCGGCGCGGTGCGGTACGCATGACCTGTTCGATCGCGGGGTTCAGGTCGCGCTCGGAGACGGTGAAGCCGGGCACCTCGGCGTTGGTGGAGTCGACGAGGAACAGGTCGACGCCCTCCTCACCGAGGCGCGCGAAAGCGCGGAGGTCGGTGATGCGGCCGTCCAGGGGGAACTGGTCCATCTTGAAGTCGCCGGTGTGCAGCACCAGGCCGGCACCGGTACGCACGGCGACCGCGAGACCGTCCGGGATGGAGTGGTTCACGGCGACGAACTCGCAGTCGAAGGGACCGAACGTCCGTCGGTCGCCTTCACGCACGCTCACCGTACGCGGCCGGATGCCGTGCTCCTTGAGCTTGGCCTCCAGGAACGCCAGCGTCAGCTTCGACCCGACGACGGGAATGTCCGACCGCTCGCGCAGCAGGTAGGGCACGCCGCCGATGTGGTCCTCGTGGCCGTGGGTCAGGACGATGGCCACGATGTCGGCGAGGCGGTCCCGGATCGAGGTGAAGTCCGGGAGGATGACGTCCACTCCGGGCTGGGTCTCCTCCGGGAACAACACGCCGCAGTCGACGACGAGCAGTTTGCCCGCGTGTTCGAAGACGGTCATGTTGCGGCCGATCTCACCCAGGCCGCCCAGGGCGACGATCCTCAGCCCTCCCTCGGGCAGGGGCGGAGCAGCTGTCAGATCTGGATGTGGATGACTCATACCTTGACGTTACCGGAGGGTGCGCGGTCTTCACGCGCAGCCTGCGCGGTGAATGCCGGTGCGGTGCGAGACCGGGTGCCCTGGTGCAGCACGACCATAGTCGCACGGTCTCGTGTGCCGCTCGTCGGTCGCCGCGAAACAGGGCCGCGATGACGCTGTCCGCCGAGTCGTTCCTGCGCCGCACGCTCGGGCTGAGGACCGCCCGCGTCCAGCAGGACGCCCGCGTTGGGACGCGGGACTGCGGCGCGCCCGGGGGTCTCGGTCGCCGGCGCCGGGCACCAGACCGAGGTCGACGGTGCGGACCTCCCGCTCGGCGAGTCGGCCGCGCGGACCGCGGGCGCCTTCCCGGTCGGCGCGGCTGAAACCACGCGGGACTCCGAACAGGGGCCGTTCACGGGGAGTGACCGGGTGACCCAAATGGCAGTCGTCACCAGGCGCTCCACTCGGGATCGACGCCGGCACCGGCACCGGACGACTGTCCGGCGGCGTCGTCGATGTCGCGACCCGTGAAGCGGTGCTTGTCTCCCGGCAGCCTCAGCCCGGTGGTGTGCGCCTCATCCTGGACAACGGCAAGATCAATGCGTCGGGGGACCAGCCTTTGCGCATCGCCCTGACGGACAGTGGGCTGGTCAAGGTGAGTGGTGAAGCCCTTGGATCCAGGCGGGTGCGGCGCGTGCGCTCCGAGCGGGCCCGGTGTGCCTACCGGTTGGGCATCGACGGCACCCCCGCCCGCGATGTGCACGCCCCGCCGCGCATGGAGGCGCTGCCGGGCCGCGGTGTACCGCTCCGGTGGCACCGTTTTCAGCGTCCGCACTGCCTCTGCCGGCGGGACCATGGCCATGCTGGTGCCGCCCAGGGCGGTCATCCGGCCGAACTCGCCGCGGTGCACGGCTTCCACGGCGTGCCAGCCGAACCGCGTGGCGAGGACCCGGTCGTAGGCGGTCGGTGTGCCGCCGCGCTGGACGTGGCCGAGGATGACGGGGCGTGCTTCCTTGCCGAGCCGTTCCTCCAGCTCGGTCGAGAGCTGGCGGGCGATGCCGGCGAAGCGTTCGTGGCCGTAGACGTCCTTGCCGCCCTCGTCGAAGTCCATGGTGCCCGGCGTCGGCTTGGCGCCCTCGGCGGCGACGACGATGGCGAACCGCTTGCCCGCTGCGAAGCGCTCGCCGACTCGGGCGGTCAACTCGTCGATGTCGAAGGGCCGCTCCGGCACGACCACGGCGTGTGCGCCGGCGGCCATGCCGGAGTGCAGGGCGATCCAGCCGGTGTGCCGCCCCATGACCTCGACGACCAGGACGCGCTGGTGGGACTCGGCGGTGGTCTTCAGCCGGTCCAGGGCCTCGGTGGCGACGGTCACGGCCGTGTCGAAGCCGAAGGTCACGTCCGTGGCCGAGATGTCGTTGTCGATGGTCTTCGGCACGCCCACGATGGGCAGGCCGTTGTCGGACAGCAGACGGGCGGCCTTCAGCGTGCCCTCGCCGCCGATCGGGATGATCGCGTCCAGGCCGAGTTCCTCGACGTGACGCCGGGCGCGCTCGACGCCGTCCCGCAGGTGCTCGGGGCGGACCCGGGAGGAGCCGAGGATGGTGCCGCCGCGGGCCAGGATGCCGCCGACCGCGTCCAGGTCGAGCTTGAGGTAGTCGCACTCCAGGAGGCCCTTCCAGCCGTCCCGGAAGCCGATGACCTCGTCGCCGTGGTCGACGACGGCGCGGTGGACGACGGACCGGATGACGGCGTTCAGGCCGGGGCAGTCGCCGCCGGACGTGAGGACACCCATGCGCATGGCGTTCGGACTCCTGGGAAGCAGGGCGGGCGGCCGACGGCCAGGGTCGGTCCCCGCCCGTGGGAGATTGGAGGCGGCGCCGCCCCTCGGGGGAAAGAGGACGGCGCCGCTCGACGACGACGGCGGCCTGTCGGAACCGCCCTCGTAGCAGCGATTGCCAATCTACCCTAACGTGACGGTAGGTTTGCAGCGGCAGGATGAACCGGCGGACGACGCGAGGCGGTGGGGCCGTGGCTGGAAGGCTGATGTGGATCGGCGAGGTGGCCGAGCGCACGGGGCTGTCCCTGCGGACGATCCGCCATTACGAGAACGTCGGTGTGGTCACCCCCAGCGAGCGCAGCGAAGGCGGCTTCCGGCTCTATACCGAGGCCGGGGTGCGCCGGCTGGCGCCGGCGCGGCGGATGCGGCCCTTGGGCCTGTGCCTGGAGGACATACGAGGCGTGCTGGACCTGCTGGAGCGGCTTCCCGCCGACGGATCACCGCTGCCGGAAAGCGACAGCGAAGCACACGAGAAACTGGTGACACAGTTGCGCAAGTACTGGGTCGAAGCCGACGCGCGGTGCGACGACCTGCGCCGGGAACCGGGGCAGGCGGAGGAGTTCGCCCGCTCCCTGCACGACCACTTGGCCCGGGTGGTGGAGGCCGCCACGGCAGCCGGCGGCGGGGCGGGGGCCGTGCGATGAGCGCGAGCAGCGACTGGGCGGCCTCGGAAGCGGCCAGGCGGCGGACGTTCGCGGTGATCAGCCACCCGGACGCGGGCAAGTCGACGCTGACCGAAGCCCTCGCCCTGCACGCGCACGCCATCACCGAGGCGGGGGCGGTGCACGGCAAGGCGGGGCGGCGCGGTGTCGCCTCGGACTGGATGGAGATGGAGAAGGCCCGCGGCATCTCGGTCACCTCCGCCGTGCTGCAGTTCGCTCATCAGGGCTGTGTGCTGAACCTGCTGGACACGCCCGGTCACGCGGACTTCTCCGAGGACACCTACCGGGTGCTGGCCGCGGTGGACTGCGCCGTGATGCTGATCGACGCGGCCAAGGGGCTGGAGGAGCAGACCCGCAAGCTCTTCGACGTCTGCCGCCACCGGGGCATCCCGGTGATCACATTCATCAACAAGTGGGACCGGCCCGGCCGTGAGGCCCTGGAACTGCTCGACGAGATCGAGCGCGAGTTCCGCCTCAGGCCCACACCCGTCACCTGGCCGGTCGGTGACGCCGGGTACCTGCGCGGACTGGTCGAGGTGCGGCAGCCCGGGCGGATGCTGCGCTACACCCGTACGCCCGGCGGCGCGCACGAAGCCGACGAGGAAGTCATCTCCGCCCACCAGGCCGCTCTGGATGAGGGCGCGGACTGGGGCAAAGCGCTCGAAGAACTGGACCTCCTGCAGGCCGACGGCGCCGTACACGACCAGGAGGCGTTCCTTGCCGGCCGTTCCACGCCGGTGTTCTTCGGCGCGGCGGTCTCCAACATCGGCGTACGGCTGCTCCTCGACGCGGTCGTCGATCTGGCCCCGCCGCCCGGCCCGCGGGAACTGGAGAGTGGGGGAGCCCGCCCGGTGAACGCTCCGTTCTCCGGTCTGGTCTTCAAGGTCCAGGCCAACATGGACCCCGCCCACCGCGACCGGATCGCCTTCATGCGAATCTGCTCGGGCATCTTCGAGCGCGGTATGACCGTCACGCGCGCAGCCTCCGGCAAGCCGTTCGCCACCAAGTACGCGCACAGCGTCTTCGGCCAGGATCGCTCCATGGTCGACATCGCCTACCCCGGTGACGTGGTCGGTCTCGTCAACGCCGCAGCCCTGCGCGTGGGGGACACCCTCTACACCGACCAGCCGGCCGTGTTCCCGGCCATGCCGACCTTCGCGCCCGAACACTTCGCCGTGGTCCGCCCGGTCGATCTCGGCAGATCCAAGCAGTTCAGGCGCGGTATCTCGCAACTGGACGAGGAAGGGGTCGTCCAGGTTCTGGTCTCCGACCTGCGAGGCGACCAGGCACCTGTCCTCGCGGCAGTGGGACCGATGCAGTTCGACGTCGTCAGCGCACGGATGGCGGGCGAATTCTCCGCCGCGGTGAAGTTGGAGGTGCTGCCCTATCACCTGGCGCGAGCCACCGACGCAGCCGGAGCCGACGCCCTCAACCGGTCCCGGCTGGTCAAGGGCGAGGCCCTGACCAGGATCCGCGACAAGGCCCAGCTCGCGCTCTTCCCGGACCGCTGGCAGGCGAACTCCTTCCAGCGCGAATTCCCCGCCGCCCGACTCGACACCCTTCTCGCCGCGCACGAGTGATGTCCGCCGTGACCGGCCCTTCCCGCATGAACGAACACGGCCCGGGCCGCGGTGGCGGCTGCCTGGCCTGGCCCGGGAAGGGGGCGGCCCTCGCTTCAGGCGGAGGGTGCGGCGAGACCCACTTCCTCGTAGTGCCGGATCGTGCGCAGTGACAGGCCGGTCCGTTCGGCCACCTCGCCGATCTGCATCTGCCGGTCAGTCATCGCCGCAGCCTCATTCTTTCTGATCCAGGATCGGGTAATTCGGCTGCTCAGCCCTGTGTGCGAAGAGACATGAAAAAGTCGTCGATATCCATGATCTCTTCGTCTGTTAGGGAGGGTGCGTGCCAATCCGTTCTCGCGCCGTGTTCCATGAACGCGGAAGGAAGGCGCGTGCCGTAGGTTTCCACGTACTCGGCTGTGTCGCGCCGCCAGTAATAGGTGCCGTCACTGTGAAGGGCGGATCCGCCCATGACCGAGAATTTCTGATCCACGACATCTTCAGTGTGTCCCATGAGAGCGATGATCACGGGTGCCGCTCTCAGATATTCCGCTACACGTGGGCGTTCGTGGAGGGGCATGTGACCGGAGAGTGCCTTGATCTCCTCTGCGTTGCGGCTGAAGTGGGACTGGCCGGAGATGCTGCCGAACAAGCCGAGGGGGGTGACTTGACGCATGCGATGTCCTCCTGGTCGGACTGTTGGCGGCGGTGGATGTGGTCACGTTAGCGCACGCGGGGGCGCCCGGAACGCGGTTCCGGGCGCCCCCGCCGGGCTACTGTCGGGCTGTTCCGGGCCCGTTCACCTCGGGTCGCCCAGGCTGCCCTCAGGCCATTCACGGACCTTGCCGGTCCGTGGATCGAGGTCCACCTGATGGCCGCTCGCGTTCTTCACTTCTACGCCACCGAGAGCGTCGGAAAGTTCGTCCGCAGCCTTGCATGCGCCGTGGCAGGTCACCAGCTGGATGGGACCGCCGTCGTAGTACGGATTCTCTCTGACCAGATCAGCGATTTGCTGGGGGTGCGTTATCTTGCCGTCGACGATGAATTCTCCCTGCTCGTTGCCGTGGACGATGACGTCATGTCCGTAATTGCCCTTCGATCGCAACAGATTCTGGATCGTGTTCGCATCGTCGCCGATCGCTGTGGCGGTCCTCGTGTAGCGGACACTTCCGCCGGCCCAGGTGAATGACGCGGCAGGCGGAACTCCCATAACGGTCGCTCCGGCCGCACCGTGAGGAGACGCGGTGGCCTTGCGCCACCCGGTCAGTCCGCCGACCCCGACGAGGACAACCTGCTGGGTGAGTTCCTCGGCGGCTTCGGCATACAGGTCGGCGAGGGCGTCGCAGCCCTGCTGGCGGAGCATGTATTCGGCGCGGTAGAGGCGGTAGGCGGGGCGGGCAGGGAGGTACTTGTCGACGAAGGCGCCGGCGCCGCCGTTCTCGCCGGTGAATGCGTCGTGCAGGTCCCCGGCGAGGACGAAGGGGGACTTGAAGACGTCGACGAAGGCGTCCCCGAAGATGCCCGCGGCTTCGCCGAGGCTGTCGACGCGGTCGTCGTTCGGGTCGTCGGGGGTCAGTCCGCTGGGGTCGGTCAGGAGGGTGGGGACGTTGTCGGCGTAGGCGTAGGGCGAGATGTACGGGGTCGTCTGGGAGCGGGTGGCCGGGTCGGGTCGGGTGAAGCGGCCGGTGGTGGTGTCGTACTGGCGGGCGTGGAGGTCGAGGTTGCCGGTGGTGGTTTCGTGGCGGGCGCCGGTGTAGGCGGGAGGGCTCGCGGGGGCGCCGCCGGTGACGGTGCCCAGGACCCGGGTGCCGAACGGGTCGTAGGCCCAGCGCTGGTAGAGGGTGCCGGTGCTGTTGGTGACGTCGACCGGGGAGCCCTGGGTGTCGTGGTGGTAGTAGAAGAGCGTCCCGGCGCCGGTCTTGACGGAGGTGGGCTGGCCGATGGGGTCGTAGCGGAAGGACTGTTTGATGGTCCAGGCGCTGTCGTATTCGGTGGCCAGGATCGGCAGCGGGGCGTTGGGGTCCCACTGGGTGCGGTGGGTGACCGCGCCGTCCTTGAGGGTGGCGACCTGGTTGCCGCTGGCGTCGTGGTCGTAGGTGTAGGCGGTGCCCGCGACGGTGGCGGCGGAGATCTGCCCGGCCAGGTCGTAGGTGTAGGTGTCGGCGCCCTTCTTGGTCTGGTTGCCCTCGGCGTCGTAGGCGTAGGCGGTGGTCGTGGTGCCGGTGGTGGTGGAGGTGAGCTGGTCGGCCGCGTCGTAGGTGTAACTGGTGGAGGTGGTGCCGAGGGCGGAGGTGAGGCGGTTGCCGACCTTGTCGTAGGTGTAGGACGTGGTGCGGCTGGTGGCGCAGCCGGCGACCCAGGGCTGGGGGAAGCAGCCGGAGGTGAGGCGGCCGGCGGTGTCGTAGGTGAGGTCGTAACGTTGTCTTGTTCTTGCGGCCGTCGGTGTGGCTGGTGATGTTGCCCGCACCGTCGTAGGTCCAGCTCTCCACGTAGCCGAGGGCCGAGGGGGCGCTGCGGGTGAGCATCCGCCCGGCGCTGTCGTACGTCATCTCCGTGGTGCCTCGTCGTCTGCGGTGCGGGATGAGGAGGCCGGTGCCTTGGTAGCCGCCGTCGGCGAGTGTCGGGGCGCCGCGGCAGGCCCGGTCGATGCCGGACTCGGTGAAGGCCCGGCAGTCGTTGCGGCTGCCGGGCAGCGGGAGTCCGATGGCCACGACCAGGCGGCTGTTGGCGTCGATGACGACCTGCGGGTTGGTCGAGTACCGGTAGTTCTTGCTGGACGCGGCGACACTGCGGTCGCGGGAGGGCACCAGGGTGCCGTCGACGATGTAGACGGTGTCCTTGCGCGGCCGGCGCGCGGGCGAGATGGCCAGCAGCGGTGCGAGGTGGTCCAAGATGCGGTCGGCCGCGGACTTCGACACTCCGAACAACGGCGCCACCTGCCGCAATGTGAGGTTCGTGCGCCAGTACGTCGCCACCAGCAACACCCGGTCCTCGATCGACAGCCGCCACGGCCGGCCACGCTGAACGTCGCCGCCTCGGCGCCGTACCAGTGCCACCAGCCTCGCGTACTGCACCTCGGTCAGACCCGAAAACGGCTCGATCCACTTCGGATCATCTGCTGAGATCACCCCACCCACGCCCGACCAACGCACCAGCCGCACTACTGGTTGCGGCACAACCTCAGCGGGCTGACGTCCTCGGGACCTTCCAGAGCGACGATCAGCGCGGTGTTCTCCATCTGAGCGATCGCGGCCGCCAGTTCCTGACGGCGGGCGTCGCGCTGGTCGGCGGGGATCTTCCGGTTGACCGTATCCCCTTTGAGACGGCGGGCTACGTCGGTCACTTCGTTGCACGCGAGGAGGAACGCCGCGTACGCCTGTCGGCGTACGTCCCCCAGCCACTGCGTGTGTGTCTCGGTTCCGGCAGCCCGGACGGCGTCCAGGGCAGCTCGGTACGCGGCCTCGGCCTGTGCGATACCGACTTCAGACGCGGCTTCCGCTTGCGCGATACCGGCGCGGGCTGTCGCGTCCGCTGCTCGCAGCGCGCCGCGTAGTTGCCACCGGCCGACGGCGAGCGCGGTCGGGATGCCGATGACGGCAACGCCGGCCGCGACGAGCGTGCTGATCGTCTCCGGGTTCATGCGTCGATCCTGGCTCAGCCGGCGTGCCGCGAGACTGGGTTCGCTCCAACTGGGCATCTGAGAAAGGCTCAGCGGGGGGCTTGCGGGCCCAGGACGTCGAAGGCCCCCTGCGGCAACAGGGGGCCGAGTCGACTGTCCATGGCCTCACGGAGTCGTCGATACCCGCGATGGCTGGTCGCGGGCGCTCCTCCATTGGGCCTCAAAGGGCCGCTGATCTCAAGCGATTCACAGAAGTGTTTACAGGATCACGCGCAGTAGGGCGCTGAAGCCGTTCGTTGGCGAAGATTGACCCACCGCTACCGAGACGAGTGCCGGCAAGCACATGCAGCAAGTCACGGAGCGTCATGGCCTCGAAGATCGGAGTGGGTTGCCGTGGAATGGCGGACCTTCAACCAGCGCATCATCCTCCTGCTGCTGCTGGGCATCGTCGTGATCGGTCTGATCGCGGCCGGACAGGAACCGTACGTAGCGCTGGCGATCGCCGGCGGCATAGTGATGCTGCTCAAGGACGCCTGGCTGCCCGGGGGTAGCCGTGACGAGCGCAAGAGCGCCGGCGGGCGGCGTGCGACGAGCACGCTGGCGTCGGCGGATGACACCGCCGACGACGGCGGGACGCCGAACCTCTCGGATGGCTCCGAGACGCCCGAGGGCGAGGACAAGTGATGACCGGCCGCACCATCACCCGCGAGCACAGGGCACTGTGCAAGCTGCTGAAGAAACAGCTTTCGACGAAAGGGGCAACGCTCGCGCAGGTCGGCGTCTCGATCCGCATGTCGCGCTCGGGCGTGCACCACTACGTGAACGGCACGGGGGGCCGCATCCCAGACGGGCGGACGTTCGACAAGCTCGTCAAGGCTCTCGGCGGTGACCCCACCGCCGAGACGTGGAAGTCGGCGTACGTCGCCGCGTGCCAGAGCTACGGCAAGAAGGTCACACCGCCCGTGGTCGCCGAGGGGGGCGCCAACCAGCCGCAGCGGCCCGGCCGCCGGGGCTCTGGGTCTGGGATCTCCCGTGGGACGGCGGCAGTCATGGCGCTGTATACGTCGGCGGCGCTCATTGGGGGAGTGCTGGCGTTCGGCAACTCCGGCCCGGACGAGTTCGACTACGACATCAATCCCAGCCTGATCCAGCCGGCTCCGCCGACCGAATCGCCCGGTGAGACCGTGCTGCCCGCGAGGCCCTGGTCGCCGGATCCCACGGTGTCGGCTGATCTGGTGAACGACGCGGTGATCTCCCGCGACGTGTCCATGGTGGACATCTTCGACGCGTCGACCTGGGAAGTGGTCGGGGGGATCCCGCCAGGCGGCGTCGTCAACGACGTGTGTCGCGCCCGTCTTGCTTCGTCGGGCATCGGCGACGGCGACTTCATCAGGATGGACATCACGATGGAGGCCAGGCCGGACGACGAGTACGGCTACTTCGAAGCGAAGTATGCCGAGAACCGCCACATGATCCGCATGTGCCGTCCCTGACCACTGCGACGCGTGTGCCCCCGGTCTTCGGACCGGGGGCACACGCGCGTTCCGGCCTGGCCAACAAGGGCGTCCCGGACCACATCCTCGCGCGATAGGCCGGACATACGAACGTAAAGACGACCAAGCGGTGGTACGTCAAGCCGGATGTAGAAGATCTTCGCGGAGCCGCCACCACTTGGGATGGCCTGCACGGGGGTGCGGCAGAGGGGCAAGAGTGAGCCACGCGGACTATGAGCCGAGCAACTTGCGCGCCGTATGGCCTGCAGGATTGGGGCGAGGGGGCTTCGGAGTCCGCTTGCTGGTTTTGGACCGGTGGTCGTAACTGAGAGCATCCGGCTACGGCCAAGCCTTCTACCAAGCGTTCACCGTGTGGTGTTCAAGTTGCTGTTGGGCGGGGTTTCGGAAGGTTTCCAGGTGGATCGCGCCGAGCCTCGTTCGTGCCACCACACTCGATGCTGCTTCCTGAACCGCCTGCGTGATCAAAGAGGAAAGCGTTGCTCGTAGCGGCTGAAGGAGGGCACGCGCCCGGAGGGCCCACTGCCGACACGGCCACGAGTACATGCCGGAGAATGTATACCTGGGTTTTGGTTGGCAGGACCGGAGCGGGGCAAGGCCCGCTAGGTCCACCCCGGCGATAAGACAGCTCGTGACAGATGAGAGGCTCAGGCGGGTGAGCGAGACACCACCGAACACCCTGCAATACCGCTTTGACGGGCCAGAAGAGGCCCCGGTCCTGATCCTCGGTCCCTCACTGGGTACCACATGGCACATGTGGGACCGGCAGGTGCCCGAGTTGGCGCAGCAGTGGAGGGTCTTCCGCTTCGACCTGCCGGGGCACGGCGGCGCCGCCGCCCACCCGGGGGGTTCCGTCGCCGAGCTCACCACGCGTCTGCTGGCCACACTCGACGGACTCGGCGTGCAGCGCTTCGGCTACGCGGGCTGTGCCTTCGGCGGTGCCGTCGGCATCGAACTGGCGCTGCGCCACCCCGAACGCCTCGCCTCCCTCGCGCTGATCGCCGCCTCGCCGCGCTTCGGGACGGCGGACGAGTTCCGCCAGCGTGGTGTGATCGTCCGTACGAACGGGATGGACCCCATCGCGCGCAGCTCGCCGGAGCGTTGGTTCACGGGAGGGTTCGCCGCCGCCCAGCCCGCGATCACCGAGTGGGCCGTGCAGATGGTGCGGACCACCGACCCCGGCTGCTACATCGCCGCCTGCGAAGCACTCGCCGCGTTCGACGTGCGTGGCGAGCTCGGGCAGGTCGGCGTCCCGACCCTGGTCCTGGTCGGCTCCGACGACCAGGTCACCGGCCCCGCCGAGGCCCGCACCCTGGTCGCCGGCATCCCGGACGCCCGTCTCGCCGTCGTCCCCGGCGCCTCCCACCTGGTCCCGGTCGAGCAGCCCGCGGCCGTCACCGACCTGCTGGTGCGGCACTTCACCACCGCATGGCAGACCGGCCACGACGCGTCCACGGGACAGATCGCCGTCCCGGCCGCCCACGC
The DNA here is from genome assembly GCF_003671715.1 of Streptomyces sp. E2N166. Lineage (GTDB taxonomy): Bacteria > Actinomycetota > Actinomycetes > Streptomycetales > Streptomycetaceae > Streptomyces > Streptomyces thinghirensis. The sequence continues at coordinate 537,384 of NZ_RAIF01000032.1, forward strand.
GACCGCACCCGCCGCCCCGGCCGCTCCCGCAG
>NZ_RAIF01000032.1:537578-547790 GCF_003671715.1 Streptomyces sp. E2N166
GGCCGCCCCCGTCCAGCCGGCCATGGCCCCGCCGCCGCAGTCGGCCGCGCCCATCGCCGAGATCGCCCCGGCCGCCGTACCGCCGCGGGTCCCGGCACAGGGACGGCCCGACCCGTACGAGGCGGGGCTCAAGGTGCGCCGCGAAGTGCTCGGTGACGCGTACGTCGACCAGGCGCTGGCGCAGGCGGACGAGTTCTCGGGGGACTTCCAGGAGCTCCTCACCCGGTACGCGTGGGGCGAGGTCTGGGACCGGCCCGGCCTGGACCGGCGTACCCGTAGCTGCGTCACCCTCACCGCCCTCGTCGCCGGCGGCCACCTGGAGGAACTCGCGCCCCACCTCCGGGCCGCCCTGCGCAACGGCCTCACCCCGGACGAGATCAAGGAAGTGCTGCTCCAGGCGGCCGTCTACTGCGGCGTACCGGCCGCGAACGGCGCCTTCCGGGTGGCGCAGCAGGTGATCCGGGAGGAGACCACGCCGCCCGAGTGAGTCCTGCCCGGCCGCGGGCCGGCCCGCGGCGGCAGGATGGAGTCATGAAGCTCACCAAGAAGTCGCATGCCTGCGTCCGTCTCGAAAAGGACGGGCGGACGCTCGTCCTGGACCCCGGCGGATTCAGTGAGGAGGACGCCGCCCTCGGCGCGGACGCGATCCTCGTCACCCACGAGCACCCCGACCACTTCGACGAGCTGCGGCTGCGCGCCGCGATGGAGAACAACCCGGCCGCCGAGATCTGGACGCCGAAGTCGGTCGCGGAGAGGATCTCGGCGGCGTTCCCGGGCCGCGTGCACACCGTCGGCCACGGTGACACCTTCACCGCAGCGGGATTCGACGTGCAGGTCCACGGCGAGCTGCACGCCGTGATCCACCCGGACATCCCCCGCGTCACCAACGTGGGCTTCCTCGTCGAGGGCGGCAAGGTCTTCCACCCGGGCGACGCCCTCACGGTCCCCGACCACCCGGTGGAGACGCTGATGCTTCCGGTCATGGCGCCGTGGAACAAGATCTCCGAGGTCATCGACTACGTCCGCGAGGTGAGGCCGCGGCGCGCCTACGACATCCACGACGCCCTCCTCACCGACCTCGCCCGGCCGATCTACGACCGCCAGATCGGGGAGCTGGGCGGCGCCGAGCACCGGCGGCTCACCCCGGGGGACTCCACGCGCGTGTGAGGCCCCGAACGGCGACGATCCCGGGCGGGACGGGGTTGTCAGTCCCGCCCGGTAGGTTGTGGGACATGCGCATCGCGACCTGGAACGTGAACTCGATCACCGCCCGCCTGCCGAGGCTGCTGGCCTGGCTGGAGAGCAGCGGCACCGACGTGCTCTGCCTCCAGGAGGCCAAGGTCGCCGAGGAGCAGTTCCCCTTCGACGAGCTGCGCGAGAAGGGCTACGAGGCGGCGGTGCACGCCACCGGCCGGTGGAACGGCGTGGCGGTGCTCTCCCGCGTCGGCCTGGATGACGTGGTCAAGGGCCTGCCCGGCGATCCCGGCTACGACGGCGCACCGGAGCCCCGCGCGATCTCCGCCACCTGCGGCCCGGTCCGCGTCTGGTCGGTGTACGTGCCCAACGGCCGCGAGGTGGAGCACCCCCACTACGCCTACAAGCTCCAGTGGCTCGAGGCGCTCCGCGCGGCCGTCGAGGGCGACGCGACCGGCAGCCGCCCGTTCGCGGTGATGGGCGATTACAACGTCGCCCCTACGGACGACGACGTCTACGACCGCGCCGCCTTCGACGACTCCACCCACGTCACCCCCGCCGAGCGTGCCGCCCTCGCCTCCCTGCGCGGCGCCGGCCTGTCCGACGTGGTCCCGCGCCCGCTCAAGTACGACCACCCCTTCACCTACTGGGACTACCGCCAGCTCTGCTTCCCGAAGAACCGCGGCATGCGTATCGACCTGGTGTACGGCAACGAGCCCTTCGCCAAGGCGGTCACCGACTCCTACGTCGACCGCGAGGAGCGCAAGGGCAAGGGCGCCTCGGACCACGCGCCGGTCGTGGTGGACCTGGACGTGTAGGCGCCCCCGGCCTCCCGTGCCGCTCCTGCGTGCCCTGTGGTGCACATGGCGGTACGAATGACAGTCTGGAGGTATGAACTTCCCCTTCCTGGGCAAGCGGCGCGAAGATCACCGGGCTCACGACGCCGAGGGCATCGGTGATCTGCTCGCCGACTGTGATCTGCTGCGCTCCCAGGCGTCGCGGGAGGGTGTCCGACTCGACGACTCCGAGGTCTCGCTGGAGCAGCTCGACCAGGTGCTGCCGCGCTGGCGAAGCGACGAGGAGATCCTGGCCTGGCTCGGCAACGACGCCGGTCTGTACCTCGGCACCGTGATCGTGCGCACCGTGCCCGGCGCCGCGTGGTCCATCCGGTCCGACGGGCAGCCCGTCGTCCGGCTCGCATCAGGCCGGGAGTTCGACGTGGTGGCGTCCGGCCACGCCTGGGCGGCGGACGGAGTGCCCGAGCTTTCCCAGCTGTACGGCGAAGTCGCGGAAGCGTGAACCCTTGGCCCAACGATCGCCTTAAATAGGGGTAATGCCCGAAAGGTGCGTGTCGTTGGCATGCCTGCCGTTTGTGTCGATACGTTGCAGTGGTCGGGTCACACACGAACGCACAGGGGCATACGCAGGGTGCAGCCGGAGATCACTGCTCGCGCGGCGGATCGGACGCCAGGACGGGCCGTCCGCAGGCGAGAAGAAGGTCAGCTGCACACCGGTCTCAGGCCCGGTGGGAGTTGCGGGTCGTCGGCGCCGGTGCCGGCAGGGGGCTCGTCGCCGCCCGGGTCACGTCCCCGACGAGCTCGACGACATCCGGGCCGTACGCCTGCGAGTTGACCACCTTCAGCAGCAGCACGAAGGAGTTGTTGCCGTGCTTGCGGGCGAGCTTCTCGTGGTGGCGCGCGAGGTAGCGGGTGGCGGCCTGGTTGGTGATCGCGCGCTGACCGCAGAACAGGAACGCCGGCCGGGCCTCGCGCCGGTCCCCGGCGGTGAGACGGGCCAGCAGGACGTACTCCGTGACGCCCGCGTCCATGCGGTAGCGCTCGCCACCGATCCGGAAGGCGCCGCGGTCCGGGCCCGGTTCCGGATCGATGTTGATCCGCACTCCGGGCAGCATGGCCGCCATGTGGGCCGCCATGCGCCGGTTCGACCCGGGACCGCCCACGCAGAACTCCGTACGCTCGCCGAAGCCCTGGTGGACCATGTCCTGGGTGACCACCTGGACGTGCGCGCCGCAGTCCTTGATCAGCGCGGACAGCTCCAGCAGCGCGAAGACGTCGAAGCGGTGGACCGCGGGTTCGGAGGCGGCGGGGTCCCGGTTGACGACCAGCAGCGACTCGGCACTGTCCGGCAGCCCGAAGAACGCCTGCCTGCGGCGGAGTCTCCGCTTCCACAGGTAGGTGCGGGTGAACCAGCCCAGCGCGGCACTGATGCTCGCCGCGACCACGCCAAGGACGATGTTGCGTACGTCGTCAGTCATGGGCGCGCATGCTAGCGGGCATCGGCGTACCGGTGTTCGAGGGGCCGGGACGAACGCGCACCTGACGCGACCATGACGATCAACTAAGCTGCCCGAACGGCCCTTCCCTGGAGGTGCGGATGCGTCGCCCTGTCGCACGGAAACTGACGGTCCTGGCGGTCTCGGCCGCCGTGGTGTCGGTGGGGGCGGCGGCGCCACCCACCGCCCAGAGCAGACCCGCCGCCCCGAAGACCCCGGTCGCCGTCGGCTACGGCGGCGCGGTCGCCAGCGTCGACCCGGACGCCTCCGCCGCCGGCATCGAGATCCTGCGCAAGGGCGGCAACGCCGTCGACGCGGCCGTGGCCACCGCGGCCGCCCTGGGTGTCACCGAGCCCTACTCCGCCGGCATCGGCGGAGGCGGCTACTTCGTCTACTACGACGCCAAGTCCCGTACGGTGCGCACCATCGACGGCCGTGAGACCGCGCCGCTGACCGCCGACGAGAACCTCTTCACGGAGAACGGCGAGTCGATCCCGTTCGCCGGCGCCGTCAGCAGCGGCCTCGCCGTCGGCACTCCGGGCACACCCGCCACCTGGCAGACCGCTCTCGACAAGTGGGGCAGCCGCAAGCTCGGCTCCGTACTGCGGCCCGCCGAGCACCTGGCCCGGCACGGCTTCACCGTCGACGACACCTTCCGCTCCCAGACCGCCGCCAACGAGCAGCGGTTCCGCTACTTCCCGGACACCGCCGAGCTCTTCCTGCCGGGTGGTGAACTCCCGGTCGTCGGCTCCACGTTCAAGAACCCGGACCTGGCGCGCACGTACAAGGAGCTGGCCCGCGAGGGCGTCGGCGCGATCTACCACGGCGAACTCGGCGAGGACATCGTCGCCACCGTCAACGAGCCCCCCGTCGACCCGGACTCCGGCTGGAACGCCCGCCCCGGTGACCTGTCGGCGAAGGACCTCGCGGCCTACGAGACCAAGCTCCAGGCGCCGACCAGGACCGCGTACCGCGGTCTGAACGTCTACTCCATCGCGCCCTCCTCCTCCGGGGGCACCACGGTCGGCGAGGCCCTCAACATCCTGGAACGGACCGACCTCTCCAAGGCGAGCAAGGCCCGCTACCTGCACCGCTTCATCGAGGCGAGCCGTATCGCCTTCGCCGACCGGGGGCGCTGGGTCGGCGACCCGGCCTTCGAGGACGTACCGACGAAGGAACTGCTGTCCCAGCGGTACGCCGACTCGCGCGAGTGCCTGATCAAGGACGACGCGGCGCTCACCAGCCCCCTCGCTCCCGGCGACCCGCGGCACCCCGCCGCCTGCGCGGGCGGCGGCACGGCGGCGCCGACGACGTACGAGGGGGAGAACACCACGCACCTGACGGTGGCCGACAAGTGGGGGAACGTCGTCGCCTACACGCTCACCATCGAGCAGACCGGCGGCAGCGGCATCACCGTGCCCGACCGCGGCTTCCTGCTCAACAACGAGCTGACGGACTTCTCCTTCGCCCCGGCCAACCCGGCCGTACACGACCCGAACCTGCCGGGCCCCGGCAAGCGCCCGCGCTCCTCGATCGCGCCGACGATCGTGCTGGACCAGCACCGCAAGCCGGTCGTCGCGGTGGGTTCGCCCGGCGGCGCCACCATCATCACCACCGTGCTCCAGACACTCACCGGCGTCATCGACCGCGGTCTCCCGCTCGTCGACGCGATCGCCGCCCCGCGCGCCAGCCAGCGCAACGCCGCGCAGACCGAACTCGAACCCGGTCTTTACGACAGCGGCGTGCGGGAAGACCTGGAGGCCCTCGGGCACTCCTTCAAGCTCAACCCCGAGATCGGCGCGGCAACCGGTGTGCAGCGGCTGCCGAACGGCAAGTGGCTGGCCGCCGCCGAGAAGGAACGACGCGGCGGCGGCTCGGCGATGGTCGTCAAGCCGGTGCGCTAGGGCTCACAGTTCGGGGACGGGCCGCTCAGGCGTCCGGAACGCCAGCCGCCCGTCCTCGACGTCGACCGTCACCCGGCCGCCCTCCGCGACACGGCCGTCCAGCAGCAGGCGGGACAGCTCGTTGTCGACCTCGCGCTGGATGGTGCGGCGCAGCGGACGGGCGCCGTACTCGGGCTGGTAGCCACGCTCGGCGATCCAGTCCACGGCCGCGTCGGTGAAGTCGGCGGTGATGCCCTGCGCGTGCACCTTCCGGCGGGTCTCCTCGAGGAGCAGGCTGGTGATCTGCCGCAGCTGCTCACCGCTGAGCTGGCGGAAGACGACGATCTCGTCGATGCGGTTGAGGAACTCGGGCCGGAAGTGCTCGCGCAGCGGGCGCAGCACCTGCTCGCGCCGGGCCTCCTCGTCCGCCTCCGAGCCACCGGCGCCGAAGCCGATGCCCGCGCCGCGCCGAGTGATCACGTCGGAGCCCAGGTTGCTGGTCATCACGACGACCGTGTTGGTGAAGTCGACCGTACGGCCCTGGGAGTCGGTCAGGCGCCCGTCGTCGAGCACCTGGAGGAGGATGTTGAAGACGTCCGGGTGCGCCTTCTCCACCTCGTCCAGCAGGAGCAGCGAGTACGGGTGACGGCGCACCACCTCGGTGAGCTGGCCGGCCTCCTCGTGCCCGACGTAGCCAGGCGGGGCGCCGACCAGGCGGCTGACCGTGTGGCGCTCCTGGTACTCGCTCATGTCGAGCCGGACCATGCGGTCCTCGCTGCCGAACAGCGCCTCCGCCAGCGCCCGTGCCAGTTCGGTCTTGCCGACGCCGGTCGGGCCGAGGAAGAGGAAGCTGCCGATGGGCCGGTCGGGGCTGGCGAGTCCGGCGCGGGAGCGGAGTACGGCGTCGGAGACGACCCGTACGGCCTGGTCCTGGCCGACCACGCGTTCGTGCAGGTGGGACTCTAGGCCCAGCAGGCGGTCCTTCTCCTCCTGGGTGAGGCTGCTGACCGGGATGCCGGTCTGCCGGGACACCACCTCGGCGATGGACTCGGTGCCGACCACCAGGTTCAGGCCCTCGTCGGCCTCGTCGCCGCCGTCGGCCTCGGTGATCCGCTGCTTCAGCTCGGTGATCCGGTCCCGCAGCTGCACGGCCTGCTCGTACTGCTCGTCAGTGACCGCCTGGTCCTTGTCCCGGATCAGCTGGTCGACCTCGCGCTCCATGGTGCGTACGTCCGTGCCCTTGGTGCGGGCCCGCAGCCGCACCCGGGCGCCGGCCTGGTCGATCAGGTCGATGGCCTTGTCCGGCAGCCTGCGGTCGGTGAGGTAGCGGTCGGACATCTCCACGGCCGCCACCAGCGCCTCGTCGGTGTAGCGGACCTGGTGGTGGGCCTCGTAGCGGTCGCGCAGGCCGCGCAGGATCTCGATCGCGTCCGCGGTGGTGGGCTCGGGCACCAGGATGGGCTGGAAGCGGCGGGCGAGCGCCGCGTCCTTCTCGATCCTGCGGTACTCCTCCAGCGTGGTGGCGCCCACGACGTGCAGCTCGCCGCGGGCCAGGGCCGGCTTGAGGATGTTCCCGGCGTCCATCGAGCCGCTCTCGCCGCCACCGCCCGCGCCGACGACGGTGTGCAGCTCGTCGATGAAGATGATCAGCTGGTCGGAGTGGGCGCGGATCTCGCCCACGATGTTGTTCATCCGCTCCTCGAAGTCGCCCCGGTAGCGGGTGCCGGCGACCACGCCGGTCAGGTCCAGCGCGACCACCCGGCGTCCGACCAGGATGTCGGGCACGTCGCCGTCGGTGATGCGCTGGGCCAGCCCCTCCACGACGGCGGTCTTGCCGACGCCCGCGTCACCGATCAGCACCGGGTTGTTCTTGCCGCGGCGGGAGAGCACCTCCACGGTCTGCTCGATCTCCTCCTCACGCCCGATCACCGGGTCGATCCGGCCCTGCTGGGCGAGGTCGGTGAGGTCGCGGCCGTACTTGTCCAGGGTCGGCGTGTTCGTGGACCGCGGTCCCTCCGCGCGGCCCTTCGCGGCGTCCGGCGGCTCCGTCGGCAGACCCGAGGGCGCGAACCGGGCCGCGTTCAGGATGTGCCCGGCGGCCGAGTCGGGGTTGGCGGCGAGGGCGCTGAGCACGTGCTCCGGGCCGATGTACCCGGTCCCGGTCGACCGGGCCAGCTCGTGCGCGTCCAGCAGGGCGCGCTTGACGGCCGGGGTCAGGGAGAGCGAGGTCGGCGGCGGGACCTCGCCCGGCGGGTGCTGCACCGGGCCGGTCCGTTCGTCGATCTGCGACGCCATCGCGTCGGGGTCGGCACCGGCCCGGCTGAGCAGGCCCCGGGTCGGCTCGGTGGCGAGCGCGGCCCGCAGCAGGTGCTCGGTGTCCAGGTCCCGGCTGCCGTGCTCCGCGGCGTACTGGGCGGCGCCGCGCACCAGCTCCCGGGCGGGCTGGCTGAGCAGCCGCCCGATGTCGATCTGCCTCGGCCTGGGTCCGCCGAAGAAGCGTGCCAGGAATTCCGCGAACGGGTCACCCTCCGGGCCCATGAAGCCGCTGCTCATCGTTTCCGGTCCTCCGCTGCTTCGCTGATCGACGTGCCGGGGCCGGGTAACCCGGGCGGGGTGCGCTCATGCCCAACATGACACGTTCTGTTCCTGCGGGCATGTGCGGCGACCCCGGTCCTCGGACCGCCTCAGAGGCCGTCCCGCGAGGTCAGGACGCGCGGACCGGCCTCCGTGATCGCCACCGTGTGCTCCACGTGCGCCGCCCGGGAGCCGTCGTTCGTGCGCAGGGTCCAGCCGTCCGGTGCGCAGTGGTAGTCGTCCCGGCCGCCGCCGATCAGCATGGGCTCGATGGCGATGACCATGCCGTGGCGCAGGGGCAGTCCCCGTCCCGGCCGCCCTTCGTTGGGGACCCCGGGGTCCTCGTGCATGTGCCGGCCGATGCCGTGGCCGCCGAAGTCCTCCATGATCCCGTAGCCGGCCGTCCGGCACACCGAGCCGATGGCGTGCGCGATGTCGCCGATGCGGTTGCCGACGACGGCCGCGTCGATGCCCGCCGCGAGGGCCCGTTCCGCGGACTCGATCAGCGTCACGTCCGCCGCCCGCGGGGTGCCCACGGTGAAGCTGACCGCCGAGTCGCCGGCCCAGCCGTCCAGGATCGCGCCGCAGTCGATGGAGACGAGGTCGCCGTCGCGCAACCGGTAGCCGTCCGGGATGCCGTGCACGATCGCGTCGTTCACGGACGCGCAGATGACGGCCGGGAAGGGCGTCGGGGCGAAGGAGGGCCGGTAACCGAGGAACGGTGAGGCCGCCCCCGCCTCCCGCAGTACCTCGTGCGCGACCGCGTCCAGCTCCAGCAGGGACACCCCCACGTCCGCGGTCTGCCGTACGGCGGTCAGGGCGCGTGCGACGACCTGGCCGGCCTCGTGCATGGCATCGATCGACGTGTCTGTCTTCAGTTCCACCATGCCAATTACTATACCGGTATTTGAATTGGTCTCGACTCGGACCGGTCCGGTACGGGAAGCCGGTATTAGAATGACGGCATGGTACGCACCCCTCTGACCCCCGAAGAGCGTGAACGCGGCGAGCGGCTCGGACGGCTGCTGCGTGCCGCCCGCGGCGACCGGAGCATGACAGTGGTCGCGGCCGAGGCGGGCGTCTCCGCCGAGACCCTGCGCAAGATCGAGACCGGCCGCGCGCCGACCCCGGCGTTCTTCACGGTGGCCGCGCTCGCCCGTGCGCTGGGGCTGTCCATGGACGAGCTGGCGGGGTTGTGCGCACTGGCGCCGGTGTGAGGATGGGGTGACGACACTCCCCGAAAACTCCCTGTAGCGGCGTCGTAACACGGCTGGTGTTCCCTACGTGACCGGATGGACCGGACCGGAGTCCTCCAGTGGGGCGGGAGTCGAGCGATGGCCGTGGAACAACTGCCGGGTCGGGTGCGGCGGTTCGCCCAGTACCTGACCGACCTGCTGACGCGCCTGGACCAGGGGGACGGTTGGTGCGGGGTGTTCTGGCAGCGCGACCCCGACGGCATGCGGGCCTGCCTCGACGGGCGCGAGGTGCCGCCCTGGGACGTGGTGGAGGCCCTGCTCCAGGACTTCGCCGGCCGGTACGGCGCCCCCGCCGCCACGGCGGAGACGGACCGGGGCCGCGCCCTCCACGCCGCCGCGCTCACCGCGTACGACTCCCTTCCCGGCGCCCGGGACGCCCTCGCTGACCGGCTCGACGTGATGCTCCGCGAGCAGCGGTACGCCGCCGAACGCCAAGTGGAACTGGGCCGCCTGCTCGCCTCGGCCACCGACCGGGAGGCGGCCGACGCCCTCCGCCTCGACCTGGCCTGGGCTCGCGACGACCACGCCCGGGCGACGGCCCGGTGCGCCGAGATCCGGGCCCGGACGGCGGAGCTGGACCGTCGCACGGGGGCCGTCCGGCCGGGAGAGGCCGAGGACGGCACCGCGATCCGCGCGGGCGTTCCCGAGGGGCTTGCCGGTTTCGAGGGGGAAAGACGAGTGCGCGGGCCGGCGGGACCGGCGCGCGGGGCGGCCGGTTCCGAGGGGGAGGGGCGAGTGCGCGGGCCGGCAGGACCGGCGCGCGGGGCTGCCGGTTCCGAGGGCGCGGGGTCACGCAGACGCCGTCGGGGCGGCGCGCGTTTCGCCGGGGCCTTCGACGAGGACGCCGCCCCTGCCTCCGTAGCCCCGGACGACGTACCGAGACCCCTCGCCGCACCGGCGGGCACCCGCACCCCGCGCGGCGCGCGCTTCGCCGGTACCGCGGAGGCCGCTGAGCAGCCGGCACCACGGCCCGAGCCGTCGACCGCGGCGGCGGAGACGGCAGCGGCAGGCC
>NZ_RAIF01000032.1:547990-562289 GCF_003671715.1 Streptomyces sp. E2N166
GTGCCGAGGGGCGCAGTGGGGAGGCGCACGCCCTGCTGGCCGAGGCCGCGCACGGGCCCGCCGCCCGCTTCCCGCTGCTCGCCGCGCGGCTGGAACAGGCCGGACTCGGCGCCGACTGGGCGACCCTGCTGTGGGAGACCGCCTCCCTGCCCGCCGAGAGTCTGGTCGCCGCCTCCGACGTGCTGACCGCGGCCGGACGCGGGGCCGACGGGGAGCAGATCCTGCGGCAGGGCGTGGTACGTCCCGCCGCCGAGATCGGCGCGGCCGTCCTCGGCCTGGTCGCCGAGGGCCGACACCGCGAGGGCCGCGCGCTCCTCGACGCCTGTGTCCGCGCCCGCACCCCGGAAGAGGCCGCCCGCAGCGTCGAACCCGCCCCGCCGGTCCTCGTACCGCTGCTGCTGGCGGCGGCCCGCGAAGTGTCCGACGAACGCCACTGGGACCTCGTCCACGCCCTGCGCGTCGCCGGATTAGCCACCTGATGCCCGTCTCAGCCACCCCACCAGCCCCAGCACTCACCCACAGGAGTGCGAATCGCGATCGACACCGCGGCTTGGCGACGATGGTCTTGGCAAGCCCGTCCGGCCAGGCTTACGTTCGTCCCTCTACTGCCTGCTCTACGGGCGTAGAGGCTCTGACGTCGTGTCGAAGGAGCAGCTCATGGCCAACGTCGTACGTGCCGCGCTCGTCCAGGCCACCTGGACCGGCGACACCGAGTCCATGGTGGCGAAACACGAGGAGCACGCCCGCGAGGCGGCCCGGCGGGGGGCCAGGGTCATCGGCTTCCAGGAAGTCTTCAACGCCCCCTACTTCTGCCAGGTCCAGGACCCCGAGCACTACCGCTGGGCCGAGCCCGTGCCCGACGGCCCCACCACCCGGCGCATGCAGGCCCTCGCGCGCGAGACCGGCATGGTGATCGTCGTCCCCGTCTTCGAGGTCGAGCAGTCCGGCTTCTACTACAACACCGCGGCCGTGATCGACGCCGACGGCACCGTCCTCGGGACGTACCGCAAGCACCACATCCCGCAGGTGAAGGGCTTCTGGGAGAAGTTCTACTTCCGTCCCGGCAATCTCGGCTGGCCCGTCTTCGACACCGCCGTCGGCAAGGTCGGCGTCTACATCTGCTACGACCGGCACTTTCCCGAGGGCTGGCGGCAACTCGGCCTCGGCGGCGCCCAGCTGGTCTACAACCCCTCCGCCACCCACCGCGGCCTCTCCGCCCACCTGTGGCGGCTCGAACAGCCCGCCGCGGCCGTCGCCAACGAGTACTTCGTCGCCGCGATCAACCGGGTCGGGCAGGAGGAGTACGGGGACAACGACTTCTACGGGACGTCGTACTTCGTCGACCCGCGCGGGCAGTTCGTCGGCGAGACCGCCAGCGACACCGAGGAGGAACTCGTCGTCCGCGACCTCGACTTCGACCTCATCGACGAGGTGCGGCAGCAGTGGGCCTTCTACCGCGACCGCCGCCCCGACGCCTACGAAGGGCTGGTGCGGCCGTGACCAAGGACCTGTTCGGCCGGCACCGCGCCGTCCTGCCCGACTGGCTCGCCCTGTACTACGAGGACCCGCTGGAGATCACGCACGGCGAGGGCCGCCACGTCTGGGACGCCGCCGGCAACAAGTACCTCGACTTCTTCGGCGGCATCCTCACCACGATGACCGCGCACGCCCTGCCCGAGGTGACCAAGGCGGTGAGCGAGCAGGCCGGGCGGATCATCCACTCGTCCACGCTCTACCTCAACCGGCCCATGGTCGAACTGGCCGAGCGCGTCGCCCACGTCTCCGGCATCCCGGACGCCCGCGTCTTCTTCACCACCTCCGGCACCGAGGCCAACGACACCGCGCTGCTGCTCGCCACCGCCCACCGGCGCAGCAACACCATCCTGGCGATGCGCAACAGCTACCACGGCCGCTCCTTCAGCTCGGTCGGCATCACCGGCAACCGCGGCTGGTCCCCGACCTCGCTCTCCCCGCTCCAGACGCTCTACGTCCACGGCGGCGTGCGCACCCGCGGCCCCTACGCCCACCTGGACGACCGCGACTTCATCGACGCCTGCGTCGAGGACCTCAAGGACCTCCTCGGCCACACCCGCCCGCCGGCCGCGCTGATCGCCGAACCCGTCCAGGGCGTGGGCGGCTTCACCTCCCCGCCGGACGGCCTGTACGCGGCGTTCCGCGAGGTGCTGCACGAGCGGGGCATCCTGTGGATCGCCGACGAGGTGCAGACCGGCTGGGGCCGCACCGGCGAGCACTTCTGGGGCTGGCAGGCCCACGGGCGCAGCGGCCCGCCGGACATCGTGACCTTCGCCAAGGGCATCGGCAACGGCATGTCCGTCGGCGGCGTGATCGCCCGCGCTGAGATCATGAACTGCCTGGACGCGAACAGCATCTCCACCTTCGGCGGCACCCAGGTCACCATGGCGGCCGGCCTCGCCAACCTCACGTACCTGCTGGAGCACGACCTCCAGGGCAACGCCCGGCGCGTCGGCGGCATGCTCATCGAACGGCTGCGGGCCGTCGCCGCCCGGGTGCCGCACGTACGGGAGGTGCGCGGGCGCGGGTTGATGATCGGCATCGAGCTGGCCCGGCCCGGCACCGACGAGGCCGCCCCCGAGGCCGCGTCCACCGTGCTGGAGGAGGCCCGCGCGGGCGGGTTGCTCATCGGCAAGGGCGGCGGCCACGGCACCAGCGTCCTGCGCGTCGCCCCGCCGATGTCCCTCACCGTCGCGGAGGCCGAGGAGGGCGCCGCGATCCTCGAACGCGCTCTGCGGAGCATCTGACGGCCGCGTCCCGAGCGGAGGAGGCGCCGCCATGACCACCACCTGGGACCAGGACCGGCAGCCCTGGGAACCCGCTCTGTCGGTCCGTCAGGTCCTCACCCTGGAGCGGGTGCTCGCCGGGCAGCCCGAGGTGGTGGCCGGCGCGCACCGGCTCGACCGGCCGGTGCGCTGGGTGCACGTCGCCGAGGCCGCCGACGTCGGAGTGATGCTCAGCGGCGGCGAGATGGTGCTCACCACCGGGGTGCTGCTCGCCGGCGACGAGGACAAGCAGGGTGAGTACATCCGCTCCCTGCACCGCGCGGAGGCCGCGGCCGTCGTACTCGGTCTCGGCCGGGCCTTCCCCGCCCCGCCGGACGTGATGCGCCGGGCGGCCGAGCGGTGCGGGCTGCCCCTGGTCGTCCTGCACCGGCCCTTCCCCTTCGCCGAACTGACCGAGGAGGTGCAGTCCCGGCTGCTGCGTCGCAAGTTCGCCGCCGTCAGCCTCTCCGAGGCCGTACGCACCGAACTGACCGGACTGATCACCGCGGGCGCCCCGGTGCAGCGCCTCCTCGACGAGGTGGCCCGGCACGGCGGCTGCCCGGTCGTCGTCACCAACCTCGCCCACCGCGTCCTCGCCACGGCGGGGGAGCGGCCCGCGGTCGACGACGTGCTCCGGGACTGGGAACGCATCGCCCGCCAGGCCGGCGCCGGGACCGCCGACGGCTGGATCCGCGCCGAGCTGAGCGGCCGCGGGGAACGCTGGGGGCGGCTGGTGCTGTGCGGCTACCGCGGTGACCGGGCCGCCGGACGGCTGCTCGCCGACCGCGCCGCCGAGGCCCTCGTCCTGCACCGCATGCTCGGCGGCGACGGCACCCACGCCGGAGGCTGCGGGACCTCCGGCAGCTCCTGGGACTCCTGGGAGGCGCAGTCCGCGCGGAGCCTGCTCACCGACCTGGTCAGCGGTGCCGTACCGGCACGGCAACTCCTGTCCCGGGCCCGCGCCGCCGGACTACCGGTCAACCGGCGCGTCTTCGTCCCGCTCGTCGTCCGCGACCAGGAGCCCGCCAGGCTGAACCGCGTGCTGCGGCTGCTGGGCCTGCCCGGGATCGTCGCGGAACTCGCCGACGGTGCCGGCGCCGTCCTGCTCAGCCTCGCCCCCGACCAGGACGCCAGGGCGCTGACCGCCCACTTCGCGGCCCGGCTGCGGTCCGAGCCGGAGTCCTCCCACGCCGTGGTGGCGGCGGCCGACGCCCGCGCCGCCTGGGACGACGTACCGGCCGGCCTGCGCGAGGCCCAGCACGTCGCCGACGCCGTGGCCGACTCCGCGACCGCCCTCGACCCGCCGCCCGTCGTGCGGCTGCGCGACATCCACCTGCGCGGGCTGGTCCGGTTGCTGCGCGACGACCCCCGCGTGCAGTCCTTCGCCGAGCGGGAGCTGGACGGGCTGCTGCGCGGCCCCGACGAGGACCTGCTGTCCGTGCTGCGCACCTACCTCGCCACCGGCCGCAACAAGTCCCGCACCGCCCAGCTCCACCATGTCTCCCGGCCCGCCCTCTACCGCCGTCTGGAGGCCATACAGGGCCGCCTCGGCGTCGACCTCGACGACTTCGAGCAGGCCGCCTCCGTCCACATCGCGCTCCTCGCCCACGACGCACAACAGGGATGACACCGTGCAATGCCCGACCCCGGCAGACGTGACACCGTGCCACTCGGACCGGCCGTCCGCCGCCCCTAATCTCGCCGTACACCGAGCGCCACACCGAGCGAGTGGAGGCCGAAGATGAGCCGAGTGATCCGTGCCGCGCTCTTCCAGACCGCCTGGACGGGCGACAAGGAATCGATGATCCAGGTCCACGAACAGGCGGTGCGTGACGCCGCCGCGCAGGGGGCACAGGTCATGTGCTTCCAAGAGCTGTTCTACGGGCCGTACTTCTGCCAGGTCCAGGACCCCGAGTTCTACGCCTACGCCGAGCGCGTCCCCGACGGCCCCGTAGTCGAGCGCTTCCAGCGGCTCGCCCGCGAGCACGGCATCGTCCTGGTGCTCCCGGTGTACGAGGAGGAGCAGCCCGGCGTCCTCTACAACACCGCCGCCGTCATCGACGCCGACGGCTCCTATCTCGGCAAGTACCGCAAGACGCACATCCCGCAGGTGCGCGGCTTCTGGGAGAAGTTCTACTTCCGTCCCGGCAACTCCGGCTGGCCGGTCTTCGACACGGCAGTCGGCAAGGTCGGCGTCTACATCTGCTACGACCGGCACTTCCCGGAGGGCTGGCGGGCGCTGGGCCTGGAAGGCGCGGAGGTCGTCTTCAACCCGTCGGCCACCTCGCGCGGCCTGTCCGGCTACCTGTGGCAGCTGGAGCAGCCGGCGGCGGCCGTCGCCAACGAGTACTTCGTCGGCGCCATCAACCGCGTCGGCGTGGAGGAGTACGGCGACAACGACTTCTACGGCACCTCGTACTTCGTCGACCCCGAGGCGCGCTTCGTCGGCGAGGTCGCGAGCGACAGGGAGACCGAGTTGGTGGTCCGGGACCTGGATATGGCCAAGCTGCGAGAAGTGCGAGACCGCTGGCAGTTCTACCGCGACCGCGCGCCTGCGTCGTACGCACCCCTGACCACTCCCTAGACGACTCAAGGGGCGCGGAGCCGTGCTCGATTCGCGGCTGCCGCCGCGCGGGCGCGACCGGCCACCCGCAACCGTCACTTACCCACAACGAGGAGCGACCCCATGAGCCGTACGGCAATTCGCGGCGGCCTCGTCGTCACCGCGTCCGACGAGATCCACGCCGACGTCCTGATCGAGGACGGCCGCATCGCCGCCCTCGCCGCGACCGGAACCCCGGCCGCCGAGGCCTTCACGGCCGAGAGGGTCATCGACGCGAGCGGCAAGTACGTCATCCCGGGCGGCGTCGACGGCCACACCCACATGGAGATGCCCTTCGGCGGCACCTACGCCGCCGACACCTTCGAGACCGGCACCCGGGCCGCCGCCTGGGGAGGCACGACCACCATCGTCGACTTCGCCATCCAGAGCGCCGGACACTCCCTGCGTTCGGGCCTGGACGCCTGGCACGCCAAGGCCGAGGGCAACTGCGCGATCGACTACGCCTTCCACATGATCGTCTCCGACGTCAACCAGAAGACGCTCAAGGAGATGGACCTGCTGGTGGAGGACGGTGTGACCTCCTTCAAGCAGTTCATGGCCTATCCCGGTGTCTTCTACTCCGACGACGGCCAGATCCTGCGCGCCATGCAGCGCGCCGCCGACAACGGCGGCCTGATCATGATGCACGCCGAGAACGGCATCGCGATCGACGTCCTGGTCGAGCAGGCCCTCGCCCGCGGCGAGACCGACCCGCGGTACCACGGCGAGGTCCGCAAGGCCCTCCTGGAGGCCGAGGCGACCCACCGCGCCATCAAGCTCGCCCAGGTCGCCGGCGCGCCCCTGTACGTCGTGCACGTCTCCGCGACGGAGGCGGTCGCGGAGCTGACCCGGGCCCGCGACGAGGGCCTGAACGTCTTCGGCGAGACCTGCCCGCAGTACCTCTTCCTGTCCACCGACAACCTCGCCGAGCCCGACTTCGAGGGCGCCAAGTACGTGTGCAGCACCCCGCTGCGCCCGCGCGAGCACCAGGCGGCCCTGTGGCGGGGCCTGCGGACCAACGACCTCCAGGTGGTCTCCACCGACCACTGCCCCTTCTGCTTCAGCGGCCAGAAGGAGCTGGGCCGGGGCGACTTCTCCAAGATCCCCAACGGCATGCCGGGTGTCGAGAACCGCATGGACCTGCTCCACCAGGCCGTCGTCGACGGGCACATCTCCCGGCGCCGCTGGATCGAGATCGCCTGCGCCACCCCGGCCCGCATGTTCGGCCTCTACCCGAAGAAGGGCACCATCGCCCCGGGCGCCGACGCCGACGTGGTCGTCTACGACCCGCACGCCGAGCAGGTCATCTCCGCCGAGACCCATCACATGAACGTCGACTACTCGGCGTACGAGGGCAAGCGGATCACCGGCCGCGTGGAGACCGTGCTCTCGCGCGGCGAACCGGTCGTCACCGAGCGGGAGTACACCGGGCGCAAGGGCCACGGCGTCTACACCCCGCGCGCCACCTGCCAGTACCTGAACTAGGAGCCGCGCCCATGGACTTCGGACTCGTCCTGCAGACCGACCCACCCGCCTCCCGCGTGGTCGACCTGATGAAGCGGGCGGAGAGCAACGGCTTCAGCCACGGCTGGACCTTCGACTCCGCCGTGCTCTGGCAGGAGCCGTTCGTGATCTACAGCCAGATCCTGGCCAGCACCACGAAACTGAAGGTCGGCCCGATGGTCACCAACCCCGGCACCCGCACCTGGGAGGTGACCGCCTCCACCTTCGCCACCCTCAACGACATGTTCGGCAACCGCACCGTCTGCGGCATCGGCCGCGGCGATTCCGCGATGCGCGTCGCCGGCCGCAAGCCCAACACCCTGGCCCGCATCAGCGGGGCCATGAGGGTCATCCGGGCGCTGGGCAGGGGAGAGGAGGCCGACCTCGGCGGCGGCACCGTCGTCAGGTTCCCCTGGATCGAGCCGGGCGCCGAAGTGCCCGTGTGGATGGCCGCGTACGGACCGAAGGCACTGAAGATGACCGGAGAGGAGGCCGACGGCTTCATCCTCCAGCTCGCCGACCTCCATCTGACCGAGCACATGGTCAAGACCGTCAAGGACGCCGCCGTCGCCGCGGGGCGGGACCCGGGCGAGGTGAGGATCTGCGTCGCCGCACCGGCCTACGTCACCGCCGACGACTCGCCCGAGGCGCTCGCCCACGCGCGCGAGCAGTGCCGCTGGTTCGGCGGCATGGTCGGCAACCACGTGGCCGACCTCGTCGAGAAGTACGGCGCCCACTCGGCCGCCGTCCCCGACGAACTCACGGACTACATCAAGGCCCGTGAGGGCTACGACTACGCCCACCATGGTCGCAGCGGCAACCCGGACACCCGTTTCGTGCCGGACGAGATCGTCGACCGGTTCTGTCTGATCGGGCCGGCCGAGAAGCACGTCGCGAAGCTGAACGCCCTGCGCGCCCTCGGCGTCGACCAGTTCGCCCTCTACGGCATGCACGACGCGCAGGAAGCCGTGATCGACGCGTACGGCACCAAGGTGATCCCGGCCGTCAACGGCTGACCCCACCCCACCACGTCCCCCTCCCCGCTCGGGGAGGGGGCCCGGGGCGCACCCGCGCACCCCCCTCGGCACCGCCCGCACGGCCTCTCCCGTCCCACCGCACGATTGGCCTGCCCATGACCGACACCGCTCCCACGGCGATACCGCCGTCCGCCCAAGTCACCCTCCCCGACGGGCGCGTGGAGCTCGCCCCGGGCTCCCCGCCGCCGAGCGGCCCCTACGCCAACGAGGACCTGCTGCCCGTCCCCGTCGGGGGGCGCACCTGGACCACGTACAACTTCTCCGCGCTGTGGGTCGGCATGGCCCACAACACGGCCTCCTGGACCCTGGCCTCCGGTCTGATCGCCGTTGGCATGGACTGGAAGCAGGCGGTGTTCACCATCGCCCTGGCCAACGTGATCGTGCTCCTGCCGATGCTGCTCACCGGGCACGCGGGGCCCAAGTACGGCATCCCCTTCCCGGTGTTCGCCCGTGCCTCCTTCGGTATCCGGGGCGCCAACCTGCCCGCCGTCGTGCGGGCGCTGGTGGCGTGCGGCTGGTTCGGCATCCAGACCTGGATCGGCGGCGAGGCGATCTACTTCCTGGCCGGCAAGCTGATCGGCGACGGCTGGACGAACGCGGCGACGTTCGGCGGCCACGCCTGGACGATGTGGCTGTCGTTCGCGATCTTCTGGGCCATCCAGGTCGCCGTCATCTACCGGGGCATGGAGACGATCCGCCGCTTCGAGAACTGGGCGGCGCCCTTCGTGCTGGTCGGCGCGTTCGTGATGCTGTGGTGGATGGCCGACAAGGCGGGCGGCTTCGGCCCGCTCTTCGACCAGCCGTCGAAGCTGGGCTGGGGCGGCGACTTCTGGAAGCTGTTCTGGCCCTCCCTCATGGGCATGATCGGCTTCTGGTCCACGCTGTCCCTCAACATCCCGGACTTCACCCGCTACGGAAAGAGCCAGAAGGCACAGACGCGCGGTCAGGCCCTAGGACTGCCGACCACCATGACGCTGTTCGCGTTCCTCTCCGTGATGGTCACCTCCGGTTCGCAGGCCGTGTACGGGGAGGCCATCTGGGACCCGGTGAAGCTCGCCGCGAAGACGGACAACGCGGTGGGGCTGCTCTTCGCCCTCGTCACCGTCCTGGTGGCGACCCTGTCCGTGAACATCGCCGCCAACCTGGTCTCACCGGCCTTCGACTTCTCCAACGTCGCCCCGCGCAAGGTGAGTTTCCGGGCCGGCGCGCTCATCACCTGCGTCCTCGCCGTGCTGATCTTCCCGTGGAAGCTGTACTCCGACCCGCAGGGCTACATCTTCACCTGGCTCGGCCTGGTCGGCGGGCTGCTCGGCACGGTCGCCGGCATCCTCATCGCGGACTACTGGATCCTGCGCCGCGCCCGTCTCGACCTCGTCGACCTGTACCGCACGGGCGGACGCTACTGGTACGACCGGGGCTGGAACTGGCGGGCGGTCGTCGCCTTCCTCGTCGGTGGCGTCCTGGCCATCGGGGGCGCCGACTTCCACCCCCTGATCGACGGCCGTCCCGTGCCGTTCCTGGAACCGCTGGCCGACTACGGCTGGGCGGTGGGCCTCGGCACCTCCACGGTGCTCTACCTGGCGCTGATGCTGCTGCCCGCCACCCGGCCCCGTACGGCGGCCGGCCCGGTTCAGCCCTGACCGCCCTCCAGCGCGGCCACCGCCTCCTTGGCCGCCTTGATGGCACCCTTGTTGATCGTCTCCGTACTCGGTGCCTTCTTCGACTCGAAGTCACTGCCGTTGTACGTGATCATCACCAGGGCGTTGGACGCGCGGACCAGCACGGTGCCCTCGCGCGTCTGCTGCTTGTCCTCGGTGGTGAGGTTCACGACGGAGTACGCCGCGTCGCCGAGCCCCGGGACCTCGCCACCGCCGCTACGGTCGGCGACCCGCTCCTCGTACGACTTCAGCGCCGCCTCGTCCGACGCCATCACCTCGAAGGAGACGTCGAGCCACCGGTACTCGTACCCCTTGAGCGCGTTCCAGGAGCAGGTGCGGCGCACGCCGGTGTCGGTCGACGGGATCTCCTTGCCGGCCGCCTTGGCACCCGGCACCAGTGAGGTGACCGTCTTCCCGGCCAGGCTCTCGCAGGGTGCCGGAGCGGCGGCGTACGTCTTCGTCACCGCCTCGGTCGCCGGTGCGGAGGCGGACCGTTCGGTGGTGTGGGGCGGCGTCTTGTCCTTCGCGGCCGGTGACGTGTCCGGCCCGGACGACAGCGCCCAGCCCGCCGTGGCGAGCACGGCGACCGGCGCCAGACGCGCGGTCAGGGCGAGCGGCAGGGGAAGAGAACGCACGGCGCACTTCTCGTGGGGGATGGTGCGGAGAGGGTCCGCACTGCGGACGGGACGCCAGTGTCACACGACTCCCCGTGGGGCGGAAGGGCGAACTCGGTGCGTGGCCGCGCGGTGACGCAGGCGAACGGGAGCACCTGGTCCGGGCGGGGCGTAAGGCCGGACCGCCGTCACCAGCCACACGTCGGCCCGAATCCGCACGCCGGTGCCGGTGCCGGTGCAGAACGGGCGCAGGGCCTCCTCCGGACCGGCGAGCCGGGAGGCGGGGAGCGCGCCGCCCGGCACGCGCGACAGGAGGAACTCCACGGCATCGCCGGGACCGGGCCCAACTCGTGGTGTTCGCCTACGAGTCGGGGCTGGTGGAGGCGCGTCTTCGCTAGGGGACGCGCGCCGTCCACCCGGCGGAGCCGAACTTCGTGCGGGCCAGCTCCCGTGCCCGGGCCAGCTCCTCGTCGGTCACCTTCCCCCGGTCGAGCCCGTATCGGCCGCCGAACGACTCGATCATCCGCTCGATGACGGCCTCCCGCGCCAGCCCGGTCTGCCGGCGCAGCGGGTCCACCCGCTTCCTCGCGCTCTTGATGCCCTTGTCGGACATCTTCTCCCGACCGATGCGCAGCACTTCCAGCATCTTGTCCGCGTCGATGTCGTACGACATGGTCACGTGGTGCAGCACGGCGCCGGGACCGCCGCCCGGCCCCACGACGCGCTTCTGGGCGGCTCCCGCGATCTTGCCCTGGTCGGTGGCGATGTCGTTCAGCGGCTGGTACCAGGCGCGGATCCCCATCTCACCGAGGGCGCCGAGCACCCAGTCGTCGAGGTAGGCGTAGCTGTCCTGGAAGGAGAGCCCCTGCACCAGGGCCTCCGGCACGGACAGCGAGTAGGTGATCGTGTTGCCGGGCTCCACGAACATGGCGCCGCCGCCGGAGATCCGGCGCACCACCTCGACGCCGTGGCGGGCGGCGCCCTCGGCGTCCACCTCGTTGCGCAGCGACTGGAAGCTGCCGATGATCACCGCAGGGGCTCCCCACTCCCACACCCGCAGTGTCGGCGGACGCCGGCCGGCGGCGACCTCGGCGGTCAGCACCTCGTCCAGCGCCATGTGCAGGGCCGGGGGCTGCGGGCCCTCGTGGATCAGCTGCCAGTCGTAGTCCGTCCAGTCCGTGGCGTGCGCCAGGGCCCGGCGCACGGCGATGCCGACGCCCTCCGAGGTCAGCCCGTACATCACGGTGCCCTCGGGCAGCGCCGCGTCGATCCGCGCGGCGAGGCCGGTGGCGTCGGTGTCCGCCGGGGCGCCCTCCAGCGCGCGGTTCACCGCGTCCAGCGCCTCGTCCGGTTCCAGGAAGAAGTCACCCGCCACGCGCACGTGCCGCAGCACACCGCCCTCGGCCGCCACGTCCACGACGACCAGCTTGCCGCCGGGGATCTTGTATTCACCGTGCACCGATCCGCCTCCGTTTCCGCACACGAGGGGCAACAGCGGAGGCGTTCACGGTGTTCCCGGGGCCGTTCCACCCCTCGCCGGGACTGTGGATGCCGGCGGGGCAACTGCACTCCGCCTCCGCGGTCGCGGGCACCTCGTACCGGGCCCACCTCTTCCGGCACGGCACGGCACGGCACGGCACGGCAGGGTGTCGGCGCTGTCCGGCGTACCGGTCGCCGTGGACATCACCCCGCTGCTCCGGCTCCCGCTGGAGCGGCTCGAGGAGGAGGACCTGCCGTCGCGCTTGCGGGCCGTGACCGAGACGATGGTCCTCGACGTCCTGCGGCCGTCGTCCCGGGCGCTGCCGGCGCACCCGCCCACGTCACCTACACGCCGCACGCCGCACGCCGCACGCCGCCGCGGGCGGCCCCCGTGGACCCGGGTCCGGCCGTGGGCGACGCGGCGTAAGAGATCCGTCATTCTTTTCGGCCCCTGTTGGCGCCGCCGGCCGCGTTGAATGGAGGTGTCGACGAAGGATCATCGAAAGGCGGGGCGGGACATGGCGCGTGGGCTGAGGAGACCGGGCAGGCGGTTGGTCGTCGCGGTGCTGGCGGTGGTCGTCGCCGGGGCAGGCCTGGGGCTGTACTGGTTCCAGCCGTGGAAGCTGTGGCAGGACGAGACCGTGGACGAGGCGCTGCCGGCCGTGCAACCGGCGTCGTCCTCCCCTCCCGACGCCACCGCCACCGGTCCGGCCCCGTCGCCGAGCGTGGCCGCAGGGCCCCGGACACTGGCGGGCGGCGAGCTGATCAGCCACGAGCACAGCACTTCCGGCACGGTCGGGCTGGTAAGGCTCGCCGACGGCTCCCATGTCGTACGGCTGGAGAACCTGGACACCAGCAACGGCCCGGACCTGCGGGTGTGGCTGACCGACGCGCCGGTGAGGGAGGGCCGGGCCGGCTGGCACCTCTTCGACGACGGTGAGTACGTCAGCCTCGGCAAGCTCAAGGGCAACAAGGGCAGCCAGAACTACGTCGTACCCGATGACGTCGACCTGTCCCGGTACACCAGCGTGAGCATCTGGTGCGACCGCTTCGACGTCTCCTTCGGAGCCGCGGAACTCGCCCGCGTCTGATGCCTGCCGCCGGAAGCGGGCGGCGTCTCCCCTGCCTGCCTGCCTGCCTGCCTGCCCGCCCGCACGTCGGCCGGCCGGCCGCGGACCGCCGGCGGACAGCGGGAACAGCCGCGGTGCCTCGAAGGGTTGGTGCGCGGCGGACTCGTCGGCCGGAGCCGGGCGGGCCGCGCGCCGGGCTCGCGGGGGAGGGTGAGGGGGCTGCTTCAGCACGATGTGCGCGTTGGTTCCGCTGATACCGAAGGACGACACCGCGGCCGGCCGGGAACCGTCGCGGCCGCCCTTGTCGTACACGGCGTCGCGGTCTGTCAACGCTCCAGCGCACCGGGTTCAGCCGCTTGGACGGGTGCTCGAAAGATCATCCTGTGGCGGGCGATAGTCTGCCGGGGGAGCGGACGGGGAGGCACCGGCGCGAACTCCCCGGATTCTCCCCGGGACCCGTCTCGCGCGCTGATGACCGGTCCTCCCTTTCCGGCACGCGGACACAGCGAGGTGAGAGGCATCTTCAGCACCCGGCCCACGCTTCAAGGAACCTTCGGCATGGTGTCGTCCACCCACTGGCTGGCCTCGCAGTCGGCCATGGCGGTGCTGGAGGACGGGGGCAACGCCTACGACGCAGCCGTGGCCGGTGCCTTCGTGCTGCACGTCGTCGAGCCGCACCTCAACGGGCCCGCCGGTGAGGTGCCGATCCTGCTCGCCCCCGCGGGCGGCGAGGTGCGGGTGCTGTGCGGACAGGGAGTGGCACCGGCCGGGGCGACGGTCGCGCACTACCAGGAGCTGGGTCTGGACCTCGTCCCCGGCACCGGACCACTCGCCGCCGCCGTGCCCGGTGCCTTCGACGCCTGGCTGCTCCTGCTGCGCGACCACGGCACCAAACCGCTGGCCGACGTGCTGAAGTACGCCATCGCCTACGCCGAGCACGGACACGCGCCCGTGGAGCGTTTCACGGAGACCGTCGAGACCGTGCGGGAGCTGTTCCAGACCGAGTGGACGTCCTCGGCCGAGATCTACCTGCCGGACGGACACCCGCCGCGCCCCGGCGAGCTGTTCCGCAACCCCGCCCTCGCCGCCACCTGGAAACGGCTGCTCGCCGACGCCGCCGGAGCGGGGGACCGGGAGGCGGAGATCGACGCGGCGCGGGACGTCTGGCGCACCGGGTTCGTCGCCGAGGCCCTCCTGCGGCAGGCCGGGCGGCCCACCATGGACACCAGCGGCGAGCGCCACACCGGCACCCTCACCGCCGCCGACCTGGCCGGCTGGTCCGCGTCCTACGAGGCTCCCGCGACGTACGACTGGAACGGCTGGACCGTGTGCAAGGCCGGCCCCTGGAGCCAGGGCCCCGTCCTGCTCCAGCAACTCGCGCTGCTCCCGCCCGAGCTGCCCCGCCACGGTTCCGCCGACTACGTTCACCTGCTGGTCGAGGGCTGCAAGCTCGCCATGGCCGACCGGGAGGCCTGGTACGGGGACGCGGACGGCGCGGCCGGGGTGCCGCTGGACGACCTGCTGTCGCCGGAGTACAA
>NZ_RAIF01000032.1:562405-581364 GCF_003671715.1 Streptomyces sp. E2N166
GCCCGGCAGCCCGGGCGGACGCGCCCCGCGGCTCAGCGCCCACGCGCGCGTGGCGGCCGTGGAGGGTGAGGGCTTCGAAGCCCTGGGGGTCGGCGAGCCGACGGTCGCCAAGAGCCCGACATCGCCGGTGCCGGGTGAACCGGACGTCGCCGCCGACGGGGGCACCCGCGGCGACACCTGCCACCTCGACATCGTGGACCGCTGGGGCAACATGGTCTCGGCAACCCCCAGCGGCGGCTGGCTCCAGTCCAACCCCGTCGTGCCCGAACTGGGCTTCCCGCTCGGCACCCGGCTCCAGATGACCTGGCTGGAGGAGGGCCTGCCCAACTCGCTCACCCCGGGCCGCCGGCCGCGCACCACGCTCACGCCCTCCATCGCCCTGCGCGACGGGGTGCCCGTCATGGCGTTCGGAACGCCCGGCGGCGACCAGCAGGACCAGTGGCAGCTGCACTTCCTGCTGGCGGTCGCGCTGCGCGCCCCGGTGCGCGGCGGCCTCGACCTCCAGGGCGCGATCGACGCGCCGAACTGGCACAACGACAGTTTCCCCGGGTCGTTCTTCCCGCGCGGCATGCGGGCCGGAAGCGTCACTGTGGAGTCCCGCGTGCCGGCGGAGGTCGTCGAGGAGCTGCGGCGCCGCGGGCACGACGTGACGGTCGGCGAGGCCTGGTCCGAGGGCCGGCTGTGCGCCGTCGCGCGGAACCCGGAGACGGGCGTGCTGTCGGCGGCGGCGAACCCGCGCGGAATGCAGGGCTACGCGGTCGGCCGCTGACCTCCGAGCCTCACCTCGTGGACCCCCGCGCTTCAGCCGGTCGACCCGCTGCCTCGCCTTCGCGGACACCGGCACCCGGTGTTCGTGCCGATTCCACCCGGAGTACACCACCCGGGTGGGGATTGTCAGTGGGGCGTGCTCTCATGGAGGCATGATCGAGAACAACGAAACCATCGACGAGTTTCTCGCCCGGCAGGCCGACGAGGTGGAGGAGGCCGTCCGCAAGGCGGCCGCCCTGGAGATCATGCCGCGCTGGCGCCGGCTCGCGGCACACGAGGTCGACGAGAAGGCCGGCCCGCACGACCTGGTGACGGACGCCGACCGCAAGGCCGAGCTCTACCTCACCGATGTCCTGTCCGCCCTGCTGCCCGGCTCGGCCGTGGTCGGCGAGGAGGCGGTGCACGCCAACCCCGCGTCGTACGAGGCGATACGCGGCGAGGCACCGGTGTGGATCATCGACCCCGTCGACGGGACACGGCAGTTCGTGCACGGCGACCCGGGCTTCTGCACGCTGGTGGCGCTCGCCCACCACGGCGTCGTGCACGCCTCCTGGACCTACGCCCCCGCCGACGACCGGCTCGCCACGGCCGTACGCGGCCGGGGCGCCTTCCTGGACGGCGAGCGGCTGTACGCCGGCCCGCCCGAGCCCGGCCGCGACCTACGGGTCGCCACGTCCCACCCGGACTACACCACCGACGAGCAGAAGCACGCCCTGCTCGGCCTGCGCACCCCGGGCGTGGCACCCCGCGCCTGCGGCTCGGCCGGGCTGGAGTACCTCGCCGTCGCCCAGGGCGAGTCCGACGCCACGGCCTTCTCCTGGGAGGCCGCCTGGGACCACGCCGCAGGGATCCTCCTGGTGGAGGAGGCGGGCGGAACCCACCTGACCCGCGCGGGCGAGCCCTTCCGGATCACGGGCGGCAACGACCTGCCGTTCACCGCGGCCCGCGACGCGGCCACGGCCCGCCAGGTGGTGGCACTGCTGTCGGGCGAAGCCTGATCTCCAGGTCGGGGCGCTCCGGCCGGACGTCGAAGTTGATCCGGACGACCTCGAACTCGGCCCCGGCGACGTCCTCGGCGCCGGGCGGGACCTCGACCGGGCCGTCCGTCAGCACGCCGTACACGGTCTCGTAGAACGGCGGCAGTCCGGCCCGAACTGTTCCAGCGTCGAGCGGAGATCATCGCGAGCGGCCGCCACCGACGCGCCGCCGTCGGCGATCCCGCCCGTGCGGCAGTCCGTGCGGTGAAAGGGGTCCCCGGCGGGCGGGACCGGCAGCGACCGGTCGAAGGCCGCCTGCCGAAGCGCAGGCCCGTCCTCGCCGATCTCGTACCGGAGCCAGAGCCCCTCCCGGGGGCCGGGGAAGCGTGTGCGGCGCGTCGTCCGCCGGACCCTATCCCGCCGCCCCGTCCGTTCCGCCTGCTCCCGGGCATATCCTGATCCCCAGTGGCCATCGTCTGACGAAGGGGTCCGAAGGTGCCGTCGATGCTCGATGCGGTCGTGGTGGGTGCGGGGCCGAACGGACTGACCGCTGCCGTGGAGCTGGCCCGGCGCGGCTTCTCGGTCGCCGTGTTCGAGGCGCGGAGCACCGTGGGCGGCGGGGCCCGCACGGAGGAGCTGACCCTGCCGGGCTTCCGGCACGACCCGTGCTCCGCCGCACACCCGCTGGGCATCAACTCGCCGGCGTTCCGCGCCCTGCCCCTGGAGCGGTACGGACTGGAGTGGCTGCACGCCGGGCTGCCCATGGCGCATCCGTTCCCGGACGGCTCGGCCGCCGTCCTGTCCCGGTCGGTCGGTGAGACGGCCGCCTCCTTCGGAGCACGCGACGCGGGCGCGTACCGCAGGCTGATCGAGCCCTTCCTCCCCAGGTGGGACACGCTCGCCCGCGACTTCATGTCCCTTCCGCTCACCGCGCTGCCGCGCGACCCGGTCACCCTCGCCCGGTTCGGCCTGGCCGGCCTGCCCCCGTCGACGTGGCTGATGCGCCGCTTCCGCGACGACAAGGCCAAGGCCCTCTTCGCCGGGCTCGTCGCGCACGTCATGGCCCCGCTCGGCGGCTTCGCCACCGGCGCCATAGGCCTGGTCTTCGCCCTCGCCGCGCACGCCCGCGGCTGGCCCGTGGCCCGCGGCGGTTCGCAGAGCATCTCCGACGCCCTCGCCGCCTACCTCAAGGACCTCGGCGGCGCCGTCCACACCGACTACGAGGTGAAGCGCCTCGACGACCTGCCGCCCGCGCGCGCCTACGTCTTCGACACCTCGCCCACGGCCCTGGCCCGCATCGCCGGCCTCGGCAACCACTACGCCGACTACCGGTACGGCCCCGGCGTCTTCAAGATCGACTATGCGCTGGACGGCCCCGTCCCGTGGACCGCCCAGGAGCCCCGCACCGCGGGCACCGTGCAGATCGGCGCCGACAGCGCGGAGATCGGCGCGGCACTGAACGCGGCATCCCGCCAGGGCCGGGCACCCGACGCACCGTTCCTCATCACCGTGCAGCCGAGCGTCGCCGACCCCACCCGGGCCCCGGAGGGCAAGCACGTCTTCTGGGCGTACGGGCACGTCCCCAACGGCTGGACCGGCGACCTCACCGACGCCGTCGAGCGTCAACTGGAGCGCTTCGCCCCCGGCTTCCGCGACCGCGTCCTCGCCCGCGCCACCGCGGGACCGCCCGAACTCGCCGCCCGCAACGCCAATTACGTCGGCGGCGACATCGCCTCCGGCGCGGTCTCCGGCCTCCAGCTCCTGCTCCGTCCCAAACTGTCCCTGTTCCCGTACGCCACCCCGCACCCGGCCGTCTTCATCTGCTCGTCGGCAACCCCGCCGGGCCCCGGGGTGCACGGCATGTCGGGTCACAACGCGGCGAAGGCCGTCTGGCGCAGGCTGCGGCAGACGTGACCGGACAGCAGGCGTGACGACGAAACCGCACTGATCGGGGGAACACCCGTGACCGCCATCACGCTCGTCCAGGGCGACATCACCCGCGAGAGCGCCGACGCGATCGTCAACGCGGCCAATTCATCCCTGCTCGGCGGAGGCGGCGTGGACGGCGCCATCCACCGGCGCGGCGGCCCCGAGATCCTCGCGGAGTGCCGCAAGCTCCGCGCGGGGCACCTCGGCAAGGGCCTGGCCACCGGCCTGGCCGTCGTTACCACGGCCGGCGCCCTGGACGCGCGCTGGGTGATCCACACGGTGGGCCCGGTGCACAGTGAGACCGAGGACCGTTCCGAACTCCTCGCCTCCTGCTACCGCGAGTCCCTGCGCCTCGCCGACGAGCTGGGCGCCCGCACGGTCGCCTTCCCCGCCATCTCCACCGGCGTCTACCGCTGGCCGATGGACGACGCGGCCCGCATCGCCGTCGAGACGGTACGCAACACCCCGACCGCGGTCGCGGAGGTCCGGTTCGTCCTGTTCGACACCCGCGCCCACGCGGCGTTCGCCTCGCGACTGGGCTGATTGCCCTCACCGCACGCCGAGAGGGCGGCATCTGACGGAACGTCAAGCGATCATCATCGTTCCCCGATCGTGACCTCTGCGCGGCGCGGCCCGCAGTTGGCGGTGCTTGTCTGCAGAACGGGCAGGATCGCCGTGATGCCCGTTTCAAGATCGTTGAGCTCCTTTTCCCGATGTTTGCAGCCGCTGGACATTCAGGTGTGCGGCAGGGTGGCGCAGAGGGTTGTACGGCTTCCCGTAACGATCCGGAAACATCCCTTGTTCGTGGTGATTCAAGACCACTTGAAAACTTTCGAACGCGTGTGTGTACTGAGGTCCGTATCAGACACCATGCGCGCATCACGGGTCCCTGCAATTCCCCATTGCGGGCACCCGTGTGTTTTTTGTGCGTGTAATCGAAAGGGAAGGCGACATGCGCCATCTGAAGAAGGCAGTGCTGTGTTTTGCGATGGCTGCGGCGGTCGGAGCCGGTATGGCCCCGCCCGCGGCCGCGGCGAGCGGGGATTACGAGAACTACTGGTTCGGCTGCAATTACGAGTCGAGCAACAATTTCAAGTTCCGCATCTTCTACAACTCCAACCTGGCCGGGGACTACCGGAACATCGGATACGCGGTGTACGACTTCGACTCGGTCCAGGACGGCACCGGTTACAGCCCGCTCAAGTATTGCGGATTCAGAAGCGCCGGAAGCGGCCAGCGGGTGAAGAACAATGCGGCGTCCGCCCGCAACAGCCACTCCACCTACACCGGAGTCCTGTATTACAACAGCGGATACAAGGGTGCCGCCGACTACATCTGGGGCACGGTGAACCAGCTCGAAGCCACCTACAACGAGAACGCTTCGTTCAACTGGAAGAGCTGATCGGTCGAGAGCGCCTGCGCCTCGGCGCGGGCGCCCTCTCCTGATTTCTCCTGCCTCTCAAGAAAGCCCTCCCATGCTGTCTCCTCTCAGATTTCACTCCTCCGGTTCCGCGACGGCCGCCGGGGTCGCGGTCACGGTGTTGTTCCTGCTCACCGGCTGCTCCTCGCAGTCGAACGCCGAGACGCAGACGGAGTCGTTCGACCAGCAGAACCCGCAGAGCTGGGTCCTCCCCGTCCAGGCGTATCTGCCGACGGACCAGGAACAGAGCCGGCTGTCGCAGGCGAAGAAACTGTTGATCGGCGACTGCATGAAGGGCTTCGGTTTCACCTGGGTACCCGCTCCCGACCTGCCCAGGGTCGGGCCGAAGACGCTGACCGACTGGCGTTACGGCATCCATGACATGGCGCTGGCCAAGGAGCGGGGGTACAAGCCCGACGCCGAGGAGCAGGAGGCCTACGACGCCGCCGTGGAGAAGGGAGCCGTCGACGGCACCACGGCGGACGGCCCGGACGCGCGGGCGCTCGACGGCCGCATCCAGGAGGTCGACGGCAAGAAGGTGCCCGAAGGCGGCTGCGTGGGCGCGGCGAACAAGGAGATCGACAGCGACGCGGTCCAGGCCCGCACCGCCGTGGACCTGGGCAACGCGGCGTTCGTGAGGTCCCAGCAGGAGCCAGAGGTGGTCAAGGCGTTCGCGGCCTGGTCGGCGTGCATGAAGCGCAGCGGATACGACTACCAAAAGCCCCTGGACGCCAGCGACGATTCCCGGTTCAGCTCCCCGGAGGTGACTTCCGAGGAGATCGCCACCGCCACCACCGACATCACCTGCCGCCAGAAGACCAAGGTGGCGTGGACCTGGTTCCGGGCCGAGGCCGCCCTGCAGAGGGAAGCCATCGAGCAGCACGCCGAGGAACTGTCGGCGGGGCGCAAGAAGATCGACGCCGCGGTGCGCAACGCGTCGCGGATCGTCAAGGGCGAGTAGGACTTCGCATGGCTGAGGCTGAAGAGATCGTCTCGAACGAGGGCACCCCGGCGCGCCGGCCGCACGGCGGGCTGAAGCGCCGGCGCCGGGCCCTGGTGATCGTGGTCGTCGGCTCCGTGGTCCTGACGGGCGCCGGAGTGGCCGCCGCGTCGTTCATCAAGTCGCCGGCACAGGCCGCCGCCGACACACGTCCCCCTCCGGCGAGCGTGCTGACCGCCGCCGTCCAGGAGAAGGTCCTCGCGGAAACGGTCGTCATCCGCGGCAAGGTCGCCGCTTCGCAGCAGATCGACGTCTCGGGGGAGGGCGCGGGCGGCAAGGAGGCCGGCCGCTCGATCGTGACGAAGATGGCCGTGAAGGCGGGACGTTCCGTTGACATGGGGCAGCTGTTGCTGGAGGTCTCCGGCCGCCCGGTGTTCGTGCTGAGGGGAGCTGTCCCGGCCTACCGGGATCTCCGGTTCGGCAGCACGGGGGAGGACGTCGCCCAGTTGCAGAAGGCACTCGCCGAGCTGGGCTACGCCTCGGGCGGCGACCCCGCCGGAACCTTCGGCGCGGGCACCGAACGGGCGGTCGGACTCCTCTACGAGGCGCACGGGTACAGCCCCGTGACGGAAACGACCGATCCGGCACCGGCCCCGATGACACCGGAGGAGGGCCCCTCGCAGGCGGGCCCCGCGACCGAAAGCGCCTCCTCGCCAAGAGCGGACGTGGAGACCACTCCCGTCGATGCGGCGACACCCCTACCGCGCCCCGTGGTCCCGATGACGGAGATCGCCTACGTCCGTGCCGAGCCCGCCTTCGTGGAACAGGTCTCCGCCCAGGTGGGTGACGAGGCGTCGGGAGATCTCGTCTCCATCGCAGCCGGTGACCTGATCGTCAACGGCTCGGTGGGCGCGGAGATGAAAGGGCTGCTGAAGCCGGGCCAGAAGGTCTCCATCGCGTCCGAGACCACCGGGTCCCGCGCCGACGGAACCGTCGAATCGGTCGCCGACAAGCCCGCGAAGCCGCAGAAGGACGCGGAGCGGTCCGGCGCCGACACCTACCCGGTGAAGGTCAAGCCCGCCGGCCGGCTGCCCGCCGGCCTGGCCGGCGAGGACGTCCGGCTCACCATCACCGCCGCCTCCTCCGGAAAGAAGGTCCTCGCGGTCCCCGCCTCGGCGGTCTCCGCGGGCGCGGACGGGCAGACGACGGTCCTGGTGCGGCGCGGCGAGCGGGAGCGGCGCGTGGTCGTCGACACCGGGATGACGGCGGACGGATACGTGCAGATCACGCCGGTGGACCGGCGGTCCCTCGCCGTGGACGACCGGGTCGTCGTCGGGGTGGACGAGCAGCGCGCCACAGGGGAGTACTGACCATGCCGCACACCGCTCGCCCGGCCGTCATCCACCTGGAAGGGCTCGGGCTCACCTACCCGGGCCCGCCGCCGGTCACCGCTCTCCGTCCCTGTGATCTGCTGATCGAGCACGGTGAGTTCGTCTCCATCGTGGGCCCGTCGGGATCGGGGAAGTCCAGCCTGCTCAATGTCCTCGGCCTCCTCGACAACCCCACCCGGGGTGCCTACCGGCTCGACGGCGTGGACACCTCCACGGTCGGCGACCACCAGCGGGCGGCCCTGCGGGGACGGCACATCGGCTTCGTGTTCCAGTCGTTCCACCTGCTGCCCCACCGCACCGCCCAGGAGAACGTAGAGCTGGCCCTGGTCTACCGGCGCACGCCCCGCCGCGAACGCCGGGACAGGGCCGCCCGGGTCCTCGCCCGCGTCGGGCTGGCTCATCGCGCCCACGCCCTCCCCACCCACCTGTCCGGCGGCGAGCGGCAGCGCGTCGCCGTCGCACGGGCCCTGGTCGGTGAACCCTCGCTGCTGCTGTGCGACGAGCCGACCGGCAATCTCGACAGCGAGACCGCGGCCTCCATCCTCGACCTGCTCGACCAGCTCCACGCCGACGGCATGACCGTCCTGGTCATCACGCACGACAAGGACGTCGCCCGACGCGGGCAGCGCGTCATCACCATCCGCGACGGCGTGCTGTCCGAGGGCCGCACCATCTTGGCGGGTGCGCCGTGCTGAGCCGACGGTGGCGCGGAACCGAGTCCTCGCCGGCGTCCCCGGGCCCTGCCCCGGCCCGCTCGCGGTTCGCGGTGCGGGACCTGCTCGCGGAGGCGGTGGCGGGCATCCTGCAACGTCCCGCGCGTTCCGTCCTGACCTCCCTCGGCACGGTACTGGGGGTCGGCGCGTTCATCGCCGTACTGGGTCTCACCGGTACCGCGGCCGCGCAGATCGACACCCGCTTCAACCGCCTCACCGCGACCGAGGTGACCGTGGAGGACACGGGCGGGCGCGACGCCGACCGGGTCCCGTTGGCGTTCCCCGAGGACGCCGACCGCAGGATGGCACGGGTGAACGGGGTCGAGGCCGCCGGTGTGTACTGGAAGGTCCGTCTCCCGCCGGGGGAGACCGTCCGGTCCTCTCCCGCGGACGGCGGCGACGGAGCCGTGGCGCAGACCCCCGTCGTCGCCGCGTCCTCCGGCGTACTGTCCGCGGCCGCGCCGCACTTCGTGCAGGGCCGCGGATGGGACGCCTTCCACGACACGCACGACCAGTCGGTGGCCGTGATCGGCTCCTCGACGGCCGCGCGCCTGGGCATCACCACGCTGCGGACTCAGCCCGCCGTCTTCATCGGCGACCACGCGTTCACCGTGATCGGTGTCTTCGACGACGTTCAGCGCATGCCGGACCTGCTCCTGTCCGTCGTCGTCCCCAGGAGCACCGCCGAGCGGACCTGGGGGCCGCCGCGGGACGAGCGCGCCAGGATGCTCGTCTCCACGGAACTCGGCGCGGCCTCCCAGGTCGCCGACGAGGCCGCCCTGGCCCTGCGCCCCGACCACCCCGAGTACCTGCGCGCGGTTCCGCCGCCGAACCCCAAAGCCCTCCGCGACGCCGTGGGCGGCGACCTGGGGCAGCTGTTCCTGCTGCTGTCGATCGTCTGCCTGGTCATCGGCGCGGTCGGCATCGCCAACACCACGCTGGTCGCCGTCATGGAACGCGTCGGCGAGATCGGACTGCGGCGTGCCCTCGGCGCGCGGGCCCGCCACATCACCTGGCAGTTCCTGACCGAGTCCGCCGCGCTGGGACTGGTCGGCGGTGTGGCGGGAACCTCGCTGGGCACCGCGGTCGTCGTCGGTGTCTCCCTGCACAACGCGTGGACGCCCGTCCTCGCTCCCCTGACCCTCGTCTCGGCGCCCGCTCTCGGCCTCGCCACCGGCCTGCTGGCCGGCCTCTACCCGTCCTGGCGCGCGAGCCGCATCCAGCCCGTCGAGGCACTGCGTCGCTGACGACAGCCGAACCGGCCGAAGGTTGTGCACGATTTCCATACCGTGTGGATCACGGATGAGTGACGAAGCGAAGATGATCAACTAGCAGTTCAACGCTCTCTCCGTATAACGGACTTGACCCCCCTCACAGTGCGACGGAAGATCACGACAAGTCGCTCCGCGCACCGTGACCCGTGTGCCCGCGGTACGCGACGAGGGGGGTTCTCAGGCATGGCCCCGTTGGGGGTGCCGTTCCACGCGCCAAGACGCCGGCTCGGAATTCCCCCGCGCCGCGAGGACAGCGCTTTCCTCCCCGCCTCATTTCCGGACGACAGGAGGAAGCCCATGGCAGACGAGATGGTGCAGCGCGCCCAGAGATTCATCAACACGACCTACAACGACGGCGCCACGCTCGGCATATCCAAGCTGGACGAGGACGGCCGGACCGGCTGGCCCGTGATGTACGCGCTGACCCGTGCGCTCCAGTACGAGATGGGCATCACCGCCCTGTCCAACTCCTTCGGCCCGACCACCCTCGGGAAGCTGGGCGAGCTGTACGGCAAGCTCGACGAGACGACCGTCCCGTCGGCCAACTTCTGCCGCATCATCCAGTCCGCCCTGTACTGCAAGGGCTACGACGGCGGCGAGATCGACGGCCAGTACAACGACCGGGTCAAGGCCGCGGTCGTGAAGCTCAACCAGAACATGGGCGTCTCCGGCACCTACCCGGGCAGCTCCCTGTGGCCGAAGGTGGTCAAGGGCCTGTTCAACATGGACGCCTACGTCACCGTCGGCAACGGCTCGGACGCCATCCGGTCCATCCAGCAGTGGCTGAACGGCAGGTACGTCCTGCGCAAGGACTTCTACATCATCCCCTGCGACGGCCATCACTCCCGCGATGTCGCCAAGTCGATGCTGTTCGCGATCCAGTACGAGCTGGGCATGGCGGACGGCGTGGCCAACGGCGTCTTCGGACCGGGCACCCAGTCCGGCCTGAAGAGCCACACCGTGTCGCTGGGCACCACCGGGGTCTGGGCGCAGCTCTTCACCGCGGCCATGATCCTCAACAAGCGCGGCGTCCCCTTCGGCAACTTCACCGCCACGGTGCAGTCCGGCGTGCAGACCTTCCAGTCCTTCAGCAAGCTCCCGGTCACCGGCAAGGGCGACTTCCAGACCTGGGCCTCACTGCTCGTCTCCTACGGCGACCAGTCCCGCAAGGGCACGGCCTGCGACGGCGTCACCATGATCACGCCGGCCCGGGCGCAGGCGTTGAAGGACGCCGGTTACCAGTACATCGGCCGCTACCTCTTCAACCCCTCCAGCACGAGCCTGCCGGAGAAGCAGATCCAGCCGGGCGAGCTGGCCACCATCAAGGCGGCCGGTCTGCGCTGCTTCCCGATCTTCCAGACGTGGAGCCGGTCCGCGGACTACTTCAGCTACAACCAGGGCACGGCCGACGCGTTCCGGGCGATCGAGTGGGCCCAGTTCCACGGCTTCAAGTCGGGCACCGTCATCTACTTCGCCGTGGACTACGACGCGATGGACGGCGAGGTCACGGACTACGTCCTCCCGCACTTCCGCGGGGTGCTGCGCGCCATCAGTGAGAACTCCGGCTACCGCGTGGGCGTCTACGGCCCGCGCAACGTGTGCCAGCGCGTCGCGGACGCCGGGTACGCCGTGACCAGTTTCGTCTCCGACATGTCCAGCGGCTTCTCCGGGAACCTCGGTTACCCACTGCCCACCAACTGGGCCTTCGACCAGATCTCCACCATCACCGTCGGTTCGGGGACCGGGTCCATCGAGATCGACAACAACATCACCTCGGGCCGTGACACCGGCCAGGGCGACTTCGACCCGGGCATCTCGCTGGACGGCCTGGACACGGACCTGGACAAGGACGCGTACGGGGACGCCCTGCTCCAGGACGTCCGCACGTACCTGGACTCCATCGGCGTTCCGGAGACCGGCGGGGAGGGCTGGGAGGCCGACGACGACTGGGTCACGCTCGGCGGCATCTCCAACACCAAGGCGGTCGAGCTGGTACTCAGCGCGGACTGGCTGTTCACCTCGCTGGCACGGCAGCTCAAGCTCCGCAAGGCTCTGATCCAGGCGCCGGTCCTGTGGGAGCTGCGCAAACTCAACCCATTCGACGTCGCCGCCGACGAGGCGGTCAAGGCAGGGCTGGACGACGACTGCAGCACCGGCTGGGGACAGATCTTCGCCTGGGTGACCATCGAGGCCCGCAACTACTGCATGCAGCAGGGCATCATCAACGGCACGCCTCTCACCAACGGCGACATCGCGTCGGTGTGGAAGCAGCTCAACGAGGACCCGACGTACAACATCCGCTCGGTGGCGTACCTGACCATCTACAACGCCCACCAGCTCGGTGCCCCTCGCCCGAGCCTGTCCACCACCCCGGCCCAGACGCAGGCACTGCTGGCCCGGTACAACGGCACCGGTGACGACGCCGCGAAGTACGGGCGTGAGCTGATCGGCCTGTACAACGTGCTGGAGAACTACAACATCCTGTCCCGCGCCCAGTAGACCGAGTGAGACCGAGTGAAGACGAGCACCGCACACCCGTGGCTCAGGCTGAGCATCCCCCTGGTCGTCAACGTCCTGCTGGGGATTCCGGCCGTCGTTCCCGCCTTCCTGCTCTGGTATTTCGCGTCCAACTGGCCCCTGGCCGCCCTGGGCTGGACCGACCGCGAACCCACCGAGAACGACGGGATCCTGCCCTGGGTGCTGGTCGCGGCACCGATCCTCACGCTGTTCGGTCTCCTGTGGTGGCTGGCCAACCGTCCGCTGCGACGCAGGACGGCGCTGACACCACGCGGCTACTGGCTGCTGAGCGCCGCGGCCACCGCGGCGCCCACGCTCACCCTCGTCATCATCAGCTGGGGAAGGAATTGAAAGACGTGTCCCACAACAAGAACGGCATTCCGAGACGGTTCGTCGTCAAGAGCGCGGGCGTGCTCACCGCCGCGGCCGCCGTCGGGGCTGTCGTCCCGTCCGTGGCCGCGGCCGCTCCGGTGACCGCTCCCCGGAGCGCGCCCGGTACCCGCCGCAAGGCCCCCGCCTCGGCCAACGGGTGGACGCTGGAGAAGGAGGCCAATCACGTCTCCACGGTCTGGACCCGCCCGGTCTCCGGCACCGGACTGGAAGTCGACGTCCGCATCGGCGACGCGCAGGCGATCCTGTTCCACGTCGTCCGGCGCTTCCACTACGAGGTCGAGCAGCTGCACCGCGTCGACCTCGCCGGCTGGCAGCCGATCGACGGACTGAAGAAGGACCTGCCGGAGTCGAACCTCGCCTCCGGCACCGCGGTGCGGGTCCGTCCGGGCGCGAGCGCGGCCGGTGGGCTCTTCCCGCTGCAACTGGTGACCGTGCGCGACATCCTCGCCGACTGCGGGGGCGTGGTGCGCTGGGGCGGCGACGACAGCCCGGTGGACGAGTCGCTGTTCTACATCGGCCTCGGCCCGGACGACGTGCGAGTGCGCGAGCTCGCCGACCGGCTCCGCACGGCGGAGGCCACCCCCGGCCAGGGCGCCGGCGTGCACGTGGACGTCTTCGGCACGTCCCGTCGCGACCGTGCGAAGAAGCTGGTGAAGGAGCAGCGGGCGAGCTGAGGCCCGCGGTGAACGCGGTCGGGGGGCGGACCGTTCGGTCCGCCCCCCGACTGTCGGTGCCCGCCTCGTCCGGCCGCCGGTCCGTCTCGGCTTGACGCTTCATTGCGATTGATGTGCAATAGCATGTCTTTTGCAGCAAGCGTGGGGGGAACATGAGAACCCGTCGGATACGAGCAGCCGCCGTATCGGCCGCCCTGGCCGCAGGCGTGAGCGCCTGCTCGGCACCTGGTGGCGGCGCCGACGCCAAGGCCGCCGAGTCCGTCGTGATCGGCGTGGCATCCGAGCCGGACACACTGAGCCCGCTGCTCGGCTACGGCAAGGACGGAAACTCCAAGATCTTCGACGGGCTGCTCGCCCGTGACACCGACCTGAAGCTGAGGCCCGCGCTCGCGACCGCGTTGCCGAAGATCACCGACGGCGGCAAGACGTACACGTACACCCTGCGCGACGGCGTGAAGTTCAGCGACGGCGAACCGCTGACCGCCCAGGACGTGGTCTACACGTACCGCACCGTCCTCGACGCGAAGACCAACAACACCGCCCGCAGCGAACTGGAAGCCGTCAAGGACGTCCGCGCGAAGGGCGACGACACCGTCGTCTTCTCCCTCGAGTACCCGTACGCGCCCTTCGCGGCCCGCACGGTGCTGCCCATCGTCCCCGAACACATCGCGGGCGAGCAGGACCCCAACACCGGTGCCTTCAACACCGAGCCCGTCGGCACCGGCCCGTACGTGCTCGCCGACTGGAGCAAGGGCGAGAAGCTCACCTTCAAGGCCAATCCGCACTACTGGGGCGGCAAGCCCGCGGTGAAGTCGTTCACCATGGCGATCATCGCCGACGACAACGTCCGCGCCACCCGCCTGCGCTCCGGTGACCTCGACGGCGCCGTCCTGCCGCCCAACCTCGCCGCCACCTTCAAGACGGACGACGGCAGCCGCACGTACCAGGCCAGGTCCTACGACTTCCGGGCCGTCACCCTGCCCACCACGGGCAAGGTCACCGGCGACCGCGCCGTCCGGCAGGCGCTGGACGCCGCCGTGGACCGCCGGGCCATGGTCGACAAGATCCTCGACGGCGCGGGCCGGCCGGCGTACGGGCCGCTGCCCGCCGACGACCCCTGGTACGCGCGCGGCATCGAGCGCCCGCACGACCTCGCCGAGGCCAAGCGCATCCTGGACGAGGCCGGCTGGAAGGCGGGCTCCGGCGGCGTCCGCGCCAAGGACGGACAGCGCGCCTCGTTCACCCTGTACTACCCCTCGGGCGACAAGGTCCGCCAGGACCACGCGCTCGCCTACGCCTCC
Organism: Streptomyces sp. E2N166; assembly: GCF_003671715.1. GTDB lineage: Bacteria > Actinomycetota > Actinomycetes > Streptomycetales > Streptomycetaceae > Streptomyces > Streptomyces thinghirensis. The sequence goes on from NZ_RAIF01000032.1 coordinate 576,703, forward strand.
GACGCCAAGAAGGCCGGCATCGAGGTGAAGGTGGAGGGCGCCACCTGGGACGTCATCGAGCCGCGGATGAAGCACGACGCCGTCCTGGCGGGCTTCGGCAGCGTCGGCGACCCGGACTTCGGCCTTTACACCCTGCTGCACTCCTCCCTCGCCAACGACGGCTTCAACAACATGGCCGGCTACGACAACAAGGCGGTCGACGAGGCACTCGACGCCGGCCGCCGCAGCAAGGACGCGAAGAAGCGCGAGGCCGCCTACGAGGAGATCCAGCGGGCCCTGGTCGAGAACCCCGGCTACACCTTCCTCACCCACATCGACCACCTCTACGTCCTCGCCGACCGCTGGGACGGGCTGACCACCCAGCTGGAGCCGCACGAGCACGGCTTCGCCAGCGGGCCCTGGTGGAACATCGAGGACTGGCAGCCGAAGAAATGACCCGATCTCCCGGGCGGCTGCCCTGGGGGGCGATGGCACGCCTCGCGGGACGGCGGGCGCTGTTCGCCGTCCCCGTCGTCCTCGTCGTCACCTTCGGCGTGTTCGCCATCGCCGCCGCCTCCCCGTTCGACCCCGTCAAGGCCTACGCCGGCACCGCCGCGCTCGGCGCCGACCAGGAGACCCTGGACCGGCTGCGGGAGAACCTCGGCGTGGACCAGTCCTTCGTCGTCCGCTGGTGGAACTGGCTGGGCTCGGCGCTCACCGGCGATCTCGGCCACTCCGGGGTGATGCGCCAGCCGGTGGCCCAGGTCATCGGCGAACGCCTCGTCTGGTCCGCGCTGCTGTGCGCCGTCGCCTTCGCCGTGGCGGTCCTGGTCGGCACGCTCCTCGGTGTGCTGGCCGCCCGCCGCCCCGGATCGATGCTCGACCGGGCCGTCACCTCGCTCGCCTACACCCTGGAGGCGGCGCCGGTCTTCTGGATCGCGCTGCTCGCCGTGTGGCTGTTCGCCCTCCAGTGGGACGTCCTGCCGGCCGGTGGTCTGACGGACACCGCCAGCGAACAGGTCACCCTCGGACAGGTCGCGAGCCACATCGTGCTGCCGGCCGGCGTGCTCGCCGTCTCCCAGCTGCCCTGGTTCACCCTCTACGTGCGCCAGGGCGTCGGCGACGCCCTGGCCGAGGACCCGGTGCGCGGCGCGCGGGCCCGCGGCATCGGGGAGGCCACCGTCCTGTTCGGGCACGCCCTGCGCTCGGGGCTGCTGCCGGTGCTCACGCTGATCGGCTCCCGTGTTCCCGAACTCATCACCGGCGCCCTGCTGGTGGAGAGCGTCTTCAGCTGGCCGGGCATCGCCGCGGCCACCGTCGAGGCGGCCACCGCCGTCGACTTCCCGCTGCTGGCCGCCCTGACCGCCCTCGCCACCGCCGCCGTACTCGCCGGCAACCTGCTCGCCGACCTGCTCTACGGACTGTTCGACCCGAGGGTGAAACTCAGTGAAATGTGAGTCCCATGGCTGAGATCACAGCCGAGAAGGCGGAACGGCCCACCGTGTGGCGGTCCCACGGCACGGACCGCCGCTCCACCCGCACCCTGCGCCTGCGCACCTCCGCGGCGCTGCTGACCGTGACCGTCCTCGCCGTGCTGCTCGTGCCGCCGCTGGTCCAGCTCGACCAACAGGCCGTCGACCTGGCCGTCAAGCTGCAACCGCCCAGCCCGCAGCACCCGTTCGGCACCGACGACGTCGGCCGCGACCTGCTGCTGCGCTGCGTGTACGGCCTGCGCGTCTCCCTGCTCGTCGGGGTGGCGGCGGCGCTGACGGCCACCGTGGTCGGCACCGCCGTGGGCGCCACCGCCGGAGCGCTGGGCGGCTGGGTCGACCGGGTCGTCATGCGGGTCGTCGACACGATCGCCTCCGTCCCCCACCTGCTGCTGGGCATCTTCATCGTCGCGATGTTCCGGCCGGGCGTCTGGCCCGTGGTGATCTCCGTCGCGCTCACCCACTGGCTGTCCACCGCGCGCATCGTCCGTGCCGAGGTGCTGTCGCTGCGCTCGCGCCCCTACATCGACGCGGCAGTCTCCGGCGGCGCGTCCCGGTGGCGGGTGGCCGTACGGCATCTGCTGCCGGGCGTGCTGCCCCAGGCCGCGCTGGCCGCCGTACTGATGGTGCCGCACGCCATGTGGCACGAGTCGGCGCTGTCCTTCCTCGGGCTCGGGCTGCCCACCCACACCGCGAGCCTCGGCAACCTGATCCAGGAGGCGCGGGGATCGCTGCTCGCCGGGCAGTGGTGGCCGACCCTCTTCCCCGGCCTGTTCCTCATCGTCCCCACCCTCGCCGTCGCCGGTCTCGCGGGTGCCTGGCGGGAGCGGATCAACCCCCGCCGCCGATCGGAGCTGATGCTGTGACCGAGCGAGCCTCCGTGCTGTCGGTACGCGGTCTGTCGGTGCGCTTCCTGATGCCGGGCGGGCGCCGCGTCGCCGCCGTCACCGACGCCCACTTCGACGTGGCGGCCGGCGAGTGCCTGGCCCTGATCGGCGAGAGCGGCTGCGGCAAGTCCGTCCTCGCCTCCGCCCTGCTCGGACTGCTGCCCGGCAACGCGCGGACCGCGGGCAGCGCGCTGCTCGGCGAGCTGGACCTGCTCGCCGCCGACGAGCGGACCTTGGCCCGCACCGTGCGCGGCAGGCTGATCGGCCTGGTCCCGCAGAGTCCGGCCGCTCACCTCACCCCGGTCCGCACCGTCCGCTCCCAGTTGGAGGAGACGGTCGCGGCACACACCGCGGTCCGCGGCCGTGCGGCCCTGCGCGAGGCCGCGGAAGCCGCCGCCGAGCGCGCCGCGTTCCCGGTGGACCACCTCGACCACCACCCGCACGAACTCTCCGGCGGTCTCGCCCAGCGCGCCGCCACCGCCCTCGCCCTGGTCGGTGAAGCCCCGCTGCTGCTCGCCGACGAACCGACCACCGGACTCGACCGGGACCTGGTGGACCGCACCGTCGACGAGCTGAGGCGACATGTCGACAACAGGGCGGGTGGTGAGAACCGGGCCCTGCTGATGATCACCCACGACCTGGCCGCCGCCGAGCGCATCGCCGACCGGATCGCCGTGATGTACGCCGGCCGCATCGTCGAACTCGCCGACGCCCGTGAGTTCTTCGGCGCTCCGGGCCCCCGCCATCCCTACAGCCGGGGCCTGCTCGACGCCCTGCCCGACCGGGCCTTCACCCCCATTCCCGGCCTGCCGCCCGAACTCGGCGCCCTCCCCGGCGGCTGTGCCTTCGCCGCCCGCTGCGAGCGGGCGACCGACTCCTGCGCCACGCTGCCGCCGCTGAGCGGCACGGTCGCCTGCCACCACCCGCACGCAGCGCTCACGGAGGCCGCCGACCGTGCTTGAACTGAGCGACATCACCGCGGGCTACGCCGGGAACGCGCCCGTGATCCGGAACATATCCCTGACGATCTCCCCGGGCGAGGCCGTCGGGCTGCTCGGCCCGAGCGGCTGCGGCAAGTCCACTCTGGCGCGCGTCGCGGCCCTGCTGCACCACCCCGACGCCGGCACCCTGGTGGTCGACGGCACACCCGTACGGCGCTGGCGCCACCGCGCCCCGCGCGAGCAGCGCACCGCCTTCGGCGTCGTCTTCCAGCAGGCCCGGCTCTCCGCGGACCCCCGGCTGGCGCTCACCGACCTGATCGCCGAACCGCTGCGCGCCACCGGCCGGCGCGAGGGCGTCGCCGACCGGGTCGCCGAACTGGCCGCCACCGTCGGACTGACCACCGACCTGCTGAGCAGGCGTCCGCACGAGGTCAGTGACGGCCAGTTGCAGCGCGCCTGTCTGGCCCGCGCCCTCGTGCTGCGCCCGCGCTGGCTGGTGTGCGACGAGATGACGGCGATGCTCGACGCCTCGACCACCGCCGCCCTGGTCCGCGTGGTGGAGGAGTACCGGGCCGCCACCGGCGCGGGGCTGCTGGCCGTCGGCCACGACCGCGTCCTGCTCGACCGCTGGTGCGACCGCACCGTCGAATGGGCCACTCTGACCGCTGCGGTCTCGGCCGACGATGTGGCCATCCGCTAGAAGGTAGACATCTTGCGCTTGTACCGGATCGGCCACGTGGCGATCCCGGCTGCCGGGAGGGCAGTCGTCAGGCGTGCCCGTCGCGTCAAGCCCGCCACCGCAAGGTAGGTGGGAATCTCCCGGCTCCGGCCGGGAGAGCACTTCAATTCGCCAACTGGGACGCCGCGCCGGCCCGGGCACAACAACCACCTCGGGCGGCGACGGTTCGGCCACCCACGACCCCGTCCAGGTGTACTGGGACGAGAACCCGCACACCAAGTACTACAGCAGCCGCCGAGGCTACGTCCGCTGCTCGGCGTCGAGGGACCGGTACACCGCCGACTACCGCGTCGTCGACTGCGTCACCCGGCCCGGCGCCCCGGTCCGCACCGACAGGTCGTTCGTGATCGAGGCGGGTGTGGCGGGAGTCCAGGACGCCTGAGACCTCCATCAGGAACCAACAAAGTCCGACGGGGTAATTGATTCGGTTGTGTTCGGGTTCTAGGGTGTGCCTGACTCAGTAGTCCCTGCGTCACCGGCAGTTGCGATCCACCCCCACCTCAACTGCTCTCACAGCACCGTGCGTTGAGCCGCCCCCGAAGCCCACGGAAGGCCACGGTCATGCCGCACTCGCCCGTGTCACCCGCCGGAACCCCGGCCCGCCCGTCCCGCCCGGTCGTCAGCCG
>NZ_RAIF01000032.1:581588-602541 GCF_003671715.1 Streptomyces sp. E2N166
CGCCCGTCGCGGCGCACGCGGCAGGCCGGCGGGCGGCGGCCGACGAGCCCCCGGAGTGGAACGACTTCGGTGTCTTCCGGCTCGGCACCGAGCCACCGCACACCACGCTCATGCCGTACGCCGACGTGAGAGCGGCACTCGCCGGCGACCGCACCCGCTCGCCGTACCGGCAGAGCCTCGACGGCACCTGGAAGTTCGCCTACGCCGACCGCCCCGAGGACCGGGACGCCGACTTCCACCGCACCGACACCGACGACGGCGACTGGCAGACCATCCCGGTGCCGTCCGTGTGGCAGCTGCACGGCCACGACTACCCGATCTACCTGAACATCACCTACCCGTACTGGGGCCCCAACGGCCGCGGCGAGGACCCGCGGCCGCCCACCGCGCCGACCCGCTACAACCCGGTCGGCCAGTACCGGCGCACCTTCACCGTCCCGCGCGACTGGACGGGCCGCCGGACCTTCCTGCACTTCGAGGGCGTCAAGTCCGCGCACTACGTGTGGATCAACGGCGAACTGGTCGGCTACGACGAGGACTCCTTCACCCCCTCCGAGTACGACATCACCGACCACCTGAAGTCCGGCACCAACCAGATCGCCGTGGAGGTGTACCGCTACTCCGACGGAGACTGGCTGGAGGACCAGGACATGATCCGGCTGAGCGGCATCTTCCGCTCGGTCTACCTGTACTCCACGCCGGCCGTGCACCTGCGCGACTTCAAGCTGGACACCCCGCTGAACGACACGTACACGGACGCCGAGCTGGCGGTCACCGCGAGCGTGCGGGCGTACGGCGACGGCGGCGGCGCGGGCAAGTACACCGTCGAGACCCAGTTGTACGACGCGCGCGGCCACGCGGTCTGGTCCCGCCCGCTGAACCAGTCCGCCGACCTCGGCACGGTCGGCGCCGGCCAGGACGTCACCGTACGGGCCACGAAGGCCGTACCGAGGCCCAGGCTCTGGTCGGCCGAGCACCCGGACCTCTACACGGCCGTACTGCGCCTGCGGGACCCGGCGGGCAGAGTAGTCGAGACCCTGTCCCACCGCGTCGGCTTCCGGGAGTTCGCGCTCAAGGACGGGCTGATGCGCATCAACGGCAGGCCCGTCTCCCTCCGGGGCACCAACCGCCACGAGATGCACCCGGACCGGGGCACGGCCCTCACCCGCGACGACCTGGTCGAGGACATCGAGATCATCAAGCGGATGAACATGAACAGCGTCCGCACCTCGCACTACCCGAACAACCCGCTGTGGTACGAACTCGCCGACGAGTACGGCCTCTACCTCGTCGACGAGACCAACCTGGAGACCCACGGCATCCGCGAGGAGTACCCCGGCGACCACCCCGACTGGACCGAGGCCTGCGTGGTCCGCGCCCAGAACATGGTGCACCGCGACAAGAACCACGCCTCGGTCGTCATCTGGTCGCTCGGCAACGAGGCGGGCGGCGGCAGCACCTTCACCGCCATGCACGACTGGATCCGCTCCTACGACCCCACCCGAGTCATCCAGTACGAGGGCGACGACCGGCCGGGCATCAGCGACATCCGCTCCGAGATGTACGACAGCCCGCAGCGCGTCGAGCAGCGGGCGAAGGACACCTCCGACACCCGGCCGTACGTGATGATCGAGTACGCCCACGCGATGGGGAACTCCAACGGCAACCTGAAGAAGTACTGGGACGTCGTGCGCGCCCACGACGTGCTCCAGGGCGGCTGGATCTGGGACTTCGTCGACCAGTCGCTGACCTGGCCCGTCCCGCGGCGCACACTGCTGACCGAGGAGGGGCCCGCCGGCCTGCGCGGTGAGATCCTCGCCGCCTCCGGAACCTTCGAGCGCGGCAAGGGCCTGTCCGGCGGCACGGTCTTCGCCCGCGACGAGGGCCTGGACCTCACCGGCTCGCTGACCCTGGAGGCCTGGGTCACCCCGGACGTGACCGGCTACCACCAGCCGATCCTAGCCAAGGGCGACACCCAGTACGCGCTGAAGCAGAACAACCGCACGCTGGAGTTCTTCATCCACTCCGGCGGTCAGTGGATCACCGCCACCTGGACGGTGCCGGAGGACTGGACCGGCCGCGAGCACCACATCGCGGGCGTCTTCGACGCGGAGGCCGGCACCCTCACCCTGTACGTCGACGGCGAGCGGCGGGCGACCCGCACCACCGACCGGCGGCCCACCGGCAACACGGCCTCCCTGGCCCTGGCCACCGACGCCGACAACCAGACCCGCGAGTTCAGCGGCACCATCCGCCGCGCCCGTGTCTACGCCCGCGCACTCGACGCCGCCGAACTGGCCGGGGTCGACCGCGGCCCCGGCGACGACGGCGTGCGCTTCTGGTTCGACGCGGAGACCGTCGCGGTCGACAGGGTGCGGCCGAGGGAGAAGACCTTCTTCGCGTACGGCGGCGACTGGGGCGACAACCCCAACGACGGCTGCTTCGTCGCCGACGGCATCGTCCTCGCCGATCGCGGCCACACCGGCAAGGCCGCCGAGGTCAAGCGGGTCTACCAGGCGGTCGGCGTCGAGCAGCGGTCCGGCGGCGCGGGCGCCGTCACGCTCGTCAACGAGTACCTGTTCACCAGCCTCCGCGAGTTCGACGGCCGCTGGGAACTCGTCGCCGACGGCGAAACGGTGCGGCGCGGACGGCTCGACCGCCGTCAGCTGGACGTGGAGCCGCTGTCCAGGAAGGACATCACCGTGCCCGTGCGGCTGCCGAGCGATCCGGCACCGGGCACGGAGTACTTCCTCGAGCTGTCCTTCACCACCAAGGAGGCCACCCCCTGGGCGAAGGCGGGCTTCGAGGTCGCCCGGGTACAGCTCGCCCTCGACACGGACGTCCGCGCGGTGGCCCCCGTGCCGCTGGACCGGGTGCCGTCCCTGCGCCACCGGGACGGCGACGACGAGGTCACGGTCGATGGCCGGGGCTTCTCGGTCACCGTCGACAAGCGCGCCGGCACCATCACCTCGTACGAGGCGAAGGGCAGGCGGCTGATCACCTCCGGGCCGGTGCCCAACTTCTGGCGCGCGCCCACCGACAACGACCACGGCAACGGCCAGCACACCCGCAACCGGACCTGGCGCGACGCGGGCGCCCGGCGGAAGGTCACGGACGTCGCCGTGCGGGACCTGGGCGACCGGGCCGTCGAGATCAAGGTCAGCGGCACCCTGCCCACCACCGTGGAGTCGGCGTACACCACCACGTACACCGTGTTCGGCAACGGCGAGATCAAGGTCGACAACACCCTGCACCCGGGGGCCGCGAACCTGCCATACATCCCCGAGGTCGGCACGATGCTGTTCCTGCCGCGCAGCCTGGACCGCCTGCACTACTACGGCCGCGGCCCCGAGGAGAACCACTGGGACCGCAACACCGGCACCGACGTCGGCCTGTACTCCGGGACCGTCGCCGAGCAGTGGACGCCGTACATCCGCCCGCAGGAGAACGGCAACAAGACCGACGTCCGGTGGATCGCCCTCACCGACGGCGACGGGGTGGGCCTGCTCGCCTCGGGTGAGCCCCTGCTGGAGGCCAACGCCTCCCACTTCACGCCGGAGGACCTGTCCGCCGGGGCGCGGCACGACTACCAGCTCACGCCGAGGGACGCCGTCGTCCTCCGGCTGAGTCACCGTCAGATGGGCGTCGGCGGCGACAACAGCTGGGGCGCGCACACGCACGACGAGTTCAAACTCTTCGCCGACCGGGACTACTCCTACACCTACCGGCTGCGCCCGCTGACGGACGTGAAGGAGGCGACGGCGGCCTCGCGCAGGCCCACGGCGACCGGGTGACCGAGGGATGAACGGGGAGTCCGGGGCAACCCGGGCTCCCATGGGTGACGTACTGGTCGGAGCATGTTCCTGGACGGACCGCCAACTCCTCGGGAGCGGCTGGTATCCGGGCGGGCGACGGGACGCCGAGGGGCGGCTGCGGCACTACGCCTCGCGGCTGCCCGTCGTCGAAGTGGACTCCGGGTACTACGCGTTGCCGAGCCGGCGCAACAGCGAGCTGTGGGTGGAGCGTACGCCGGAGGGCTTCCGGTTCGACGTGAAGGCCTTCTCCCTGCTGACCGGCCATCCCACGCGCGCGGAGGCCCTGCCCGCGGACCTGCGCGGAGCCGGCCTCGGACCGCTGAGGCGCGGGCGGGCGAGTGAGGGCCTGCTGGACGAGGTGTGGGGGCGCTTCGCCGAGGCGGTCGAGCCGCTGCGCAAGGCCGGGCGGCTCGGCACCGTGCTGTTCCAGTTCCCGCCGTGGTTCGCCCCGGGGGCCCCGGCCGAGGCGACGCTCGAAGCCTGCGCCCTGCGCGCGGAGGGCTGGCCGCTCGCCGTGGAGTTCCGCCACCCGGGGTGGTGGGAGCCGCAACGGGCGGACGCCACTCACGCGCTGCTGTCCGGCCTGGGCATGTCGGCCGTCGGTACCGACATGGCCCAGGGCATGCCCGCGTCGCTGCCGCCCATCGCCCCGGTGACCCGTCCCGGCCTCGCCGTCGTACGGTTCCACGGCCGCAGCACGGCATGGGGGAGTGGCAGCAAGGAGGACCGCTTCCGGTACGACTACGACGTCGCCGAACTCGCCGCCCGGGTGCCCCGGTTGCGGCGCGCCGCCGGGCGGACGGACGAGCTGCACGTGCTGTTCAACAACTGCTGCGCGGACGCCGCCGTACGTGCCGCCGAGACCATGCGGGGGCTGCTCACTCCGCCGCGTCGCTGATCCCCAGCCGCAGGTGCTCCACGTGGTACACGGCCTGGTCGAGCAGCTCGGCCACATGGTCGTCGTGCAGCGCGTACACCACCGACCGGCCCCGCCGCTCACCCACCACCAGGCCCAGATTGCGCAGCAGCCGCAGCTGGTGCGAGCAGGCCGACTGCTCCATGCCGACCTCCGCCGCCAACTCGGTCGCGGGCAGCGGGCCTTCGCGCAGCCGGGCCAGGATCAGCAGCCGGGAGGGGGTGGACAGGGCCTGGAGCGTGGTGGCGACCTTGGCGACGTTGTCCGCGTCCAGACGCAGGCGTGCGGCGGCGTCCTGCGCGGTGGTGGCGGCTCCGTGACCCATACGGTTCATCCTACTCACCACACATGAACGCATGAATGAGTCTTCATCTGTTCCTGTATGGTGTGCCGCGTGTCCACCACGCTTGCCCCCACCCCGGTCCCCGCGCCCGTCCACCGGGCGCCCCGCAGCCGAACCCGCGTCCTCGCCCTGCCCGAGGCCCGCTGGGCACTGTCGTCCCTCGTCGCGTTCCTGCTGGCGCTCCCCCTCGACCTCGGCGGCGCCCCCGCCTGGACGTACGGTCCGCTCTACGCGGTCGCCTACGCCGCCGGCGGCTGGGAGCCCGCGCTGGAGGGCCTGCGGGCGCTGCGCGAGAAGACCCTGGACGTCGACCTGCTGATGATCGTCGCGGCACTCGGCGCCGCGTCCATCGGGCAGGTCCTCGACGGCGCACTGCTGATCGTCATCTTCGCCACCTCCGGCGCCCTGGAGGCCCTGGCCGCCGCCCGCACCGCCGACTCGGTGCGCGGCCTGCTCGACCTCGCGCCCACCACCGCGACCCGCGTGCGGGGGGACCGCGAGGAGACCGTCCCGACCACCGGCCTCACCGTCGGTGACCTGCTCCTGGTCCGGCCGGGGGAGCGGATCGGTGCCGACGGCTCCGTCGTCGACGGCGCCGGCGAGGTCGACCAGGCCACCATCACCGGCGAGTCCCTCCCCGTTCTCAAGCGTCCCGGCGACGACGTCTTCGCAGGCACCCTCAACGGCACCGGCGCCCTGCGCGTCCGCGTCGAACGCGACCCCGCCGACTCGGTCATCGCCCGGATCGTCACCCTCGTCGAGGAGGCGTCCCGCACCAAGGCGCCCACGCAGCTGTTCATCGAGAAGATCGAGCAGCGCTACGCGGTCGGCGTGGTGGCCGCCACCCTCGCGGTCTTCGGCATCCCGCTCGCCTTCGGCGCCGACCTCACGGACGCCCTGCTGCGCGCCATGACCTTCATGATCGTCGCCTCGCCCTGCGCGGTCGTCCTCGCGACGATGCCGCCCCTGCTGTCCGCCATCGCCAACGCCGGCCGGCACGGCGTCCTCGTGAAGTCGGCGGTCGCGATGGAACGCCTCGGCGAGATCGACGCCGTCGCCCTCGACAAGACCGGCACCCTCACCGAGGGCACCCCCGAGGTGACCGCCGTACGCCCGCTGCCCGGCTCCGGTCTCGACGAGGACGCCCTCCTCGCGCTCGCCGCCGCCGCCGAGCACCCAAGCGAACACCCGCTGGCCCGCGCGATCGTGGCCGCCGCCCGCGCACGCGGCCTGCGCATCGCGTCCGCACGGGACTTCACCGCGACTCCCGGGCTCGGTGTCACCGCGGTCGTCGACGGTCACGAGGTGCACGTCGGCCGCGCCCAGCAGCCCGAGGGCGCCGAGACCGCCGTCCGGGTCACCCGCGACGGCACCCCCGTCGGCACCCTCGCCCTCACCGACCGCCTCCGCGCCGACGCCGCCCCGGCCGCCGCCGCGCTCACCGCCCTCACCGGCACCGCCGCCACCCTGCTCACCGGCGACAACGCGCCCGCCGCGGCCCGCGTGGCCACCGTGACCGGCATCACCGACGTCCGCGCGGACCTGCTGCCGGAGGGCAAGGTCGAGGCCGTACGGGCACTGGAGCGGGCCGGCCGCAAGGTGCTCCTCGTCGGCGACGGCGTCAACGACGCCCCCGCGCTCGCCGCCGCCCACGCCGGTGTCGCCATGGGCCGCGCCGGCTCCGACCTGGCCCTGGAGACGGCCGACGCGATCGTGGTGCGCGACGAGCTGGCGGCCGTACCCGCCGTCGTACGGCTGTCCCGGCGCGCGCGCCGACTGGTGCTACAGAACCTGGTCATCGCCGGCACGTTCATCACGGTCCTCGTCCTGTGGGACCTGATCGGGCACCTCCCGCTGCCGCTCGGCGTCGCCGGGCACGAGGGCTCGACCGTACTGGTCGGCCTCAACGGCCTGCGGCTGCTGCGCGAGTCGGCATGGCGAGCCGAGTGACCAGGGCCATCGGGGCGACGAAGGCGATCCGGCGGAGCCCAGGAAGCGAGACGTCCATGTCGGATTTCCGCCAGCCCCGGCCCGGCAGGTGGACCATCCTGGACGCATGCAGACGGGAATGCACACCGACACCGAGCGCTGCGCGCGTGCCGTCCGGTCGAAGGACGCGCGCTTCGACGGCTGGTTCTTCACGGCCGTCCTGACGACCCGCATCTACTGCCGGCCCAGCTGCCCGGTGGTGCCGCCCAAACCCGAGAACATGACCTTCCTCCCGAGCGCGGCGGCCTGCCAGCAGGCCGGGTTCCGGGCGTGCAAACGCTGCCGCCCGGACACCAGCCCCGGCTCACCGGAGTGGAACCAGCGCGCCGACCTCACGGCCCGCGCCATGCGGCTGATCGCCGACGGCGTCGTGGACCGTGAGGGCGTGCCCGGTCTCGCCGCCCGGCTCGGCTACAGCACCCGGCAGGTCGAACGCCAGCTCCTCGCCGAGCTGGGCGCCGGTCCGCTCGCGCTCGCCCGCGCCCAGCGCGCCCAGACCGCCCGGCTGCTCATCGAGACGACCCCGCTGCCGATGGCGGAGGTCGCCTTCGCGGCCGGCTTCTCCTCCATCCGCGCCTTCAACGACACGGTCCGCGAGGTCTACGCGCTCTCCCCGAGCGAGCTGCGCGCCCGCGCTCCGAAGCGCCCCCTCACGGGCACCACCCCCGGCGCCCTCTCCCTCCGCCTCCCGTTCCGCACCCCGCTCAACCCCGACAACCTCTTCGGGCACCTCGCCGCCACCGCCGTACCCGGCGTGGAGGAGTGGCGGGACGGCGCGTACCGGCGCACGCTGCGCCTCCCGTACGGTCACGGCATCGTGGCCCTCACCCCGGGCTCCGACCACATCGCCTGTCGCCTCACCCTCAGCGACCTGCGCGACCTGACCGTCGCCATCAGCCGCTGCCGGCGCCTGCTCGACCTGGACGCCGACCCGGCGGCCATCGACGACCAGCTGCGCGCCGACGCGCTGCTCGCGCCGCTGGTCGACAAGGCACCCGGCCGGCGCGTTCCGCGCACGGTCGACGAGGCGGAGTTCGCCGTACGGGCCGTGCTCGGCCAGCAGGTCTCCACCGCCGCCGCCCGCACCCACGCCGCCCGCCTGGTCGCGGCACACGGCGACACGGTCGACGACCCCGGGGGCGGCCTCACCCACCTCTTCCCGGCGGCGGCGGCGCTGGCGGCGGTGGACCCCGAAACCCTGGCGATGCCCCGCACCCGCCGCACGACCTTCACCACCCTCGTCTCCCACCTGGCCGACGGCTCGCTCAACCTCGGCGTCGAGTGCGACCGGGCCGAGACCCGAGCCCGGCTCCTCGCCCTCCCCGGATTCGGCCCCTGGACCGCCGACGTCATCGCGATGCGGGCCCTCGGCGACCCCGACGCCTTCCTCCCCACCGACCTCGGCATCCGCCGGGCCGCCGGGGAGCTGGGCCTGCCCTCGACACCGGCGGCGCTCACCGCCCGCGCGGCGGCCTGGCGGCCCTGGCGGGCGTACGCCGTCCAGTACCTGTGGGCCACCGACAGCCACCCGATCAACTTCCTGCCCGTGTGAGGAAAATGCCGTGGGAACCCTGAAACAGCACACCGTCATCGACAGCCCGTACGGACTTCTCACCCTCGTCGCCGAGGACGGCGTCCTGTGCGGCCTCTACATGACCGACCAGCGCCACCGCCCGGCCGAAGAGACCTTCGGAACGGCCGACGACGGCCCGTTCGCCGAGACGGAGGAGCAACTGACGGCGTACTTCGCCGGCGAACTGAAGGACTTCACCCTCGACCTGCGCCTGAACGGAACCTCGTTCCAACGCACGGTCTGGGACCAGCTGCGCGAGATCCCGTACGGCGAGACCCGCACCTACGGCGAACTCGCCGACGCCCTCGGCAACCCGGCCGCCTCCCGCGCCGTCGGCCTCGCCAACGGGCGCAACCCGATCGGCATCATCGTCCCCTGCCATCGCGTCATCGGCGCGAGCGGCGGCCTCACCGGCTACGGCGGCGGCCTGGAACGCAAGCAGCGCCTGCTGGACTTCGAACGGGGTTCGGCGCTCTTCTAGTCACCACGGATTTCCGGGGAGAGAGGGGCCCCGCGCAGGGGCCGGCCGCCGTCCACGAACCGTCGGCCGGGCGGCGACGCGTTCCGGCGCGCGCCGTCCCGCCTCCCGGGTGGCGGCCGTCGAGGGCGCCGACGCGAACCGCGAAGACCAGGTCGAAGGGCCCCTCACCGGGCTCCCGGACGCAGTCCTCCGCCGCGACGCACCGCACGCTCATACGGCCCGGCGCGATCTCCCGGGCCGAGCCGGCCTCCGCCGGCGCCATCGCCCGCGCCGAACGGCCGACGGCGGGAACGTGCCCGGACACCAGCCGTGCCGCGACCGCCCGCGCGGCGGCACCCGGTCCGCGGCCGATCTCCAGGACCCGCGTCCCGGCGTCAGGGACAGCGCGTCCACGACCTCGGCGAGGCGGGGCGAAAGCCCCTCGGCCACGGACCGGTCAGCCCACTCACTCGGTGTGCCGAGGTGTGCCGACCCGGAGGCGGTTGCCGTCCGGGTCGCGCAGCTCGACCTCGCGCGCCCAGGGCGCGTCCTCGACCCGCACGCCGAACTCGGCGGCGACCGCGTCGACGTCGGCCACCCGCAGATACACCAGGGTGTCCGGCCGGGCGTCCCCGGTGTGCTCCGACAGGAACAGCCGCACCCGCCCGCGAGCGACCTCCACGAACGCCGGCAGGCCCGGCTCGAAGCGGTGCTCCCACCGCGCGGCGAAGCCCAGCCGCGCGTACCACCGCACGGCCGCGGCGGCGTCGGCCACGCGCAGGATCGGAATGACCTCCTCGTCCACCCGCTCAGTCACCTTCTCCGTCCCTCCCGGCGCCCAGCCCGCGCAGCAGCTCGGGCAGAGCGGTCCCGATCGGCTCCCGGACGACCTCGTCGGCGAGCTCGTCGTACGGGGTCGGTTCGGCGTTGACGACGACCAGACGGGCGCCGTGGTCGGCGGCCACGCCGGCCAGTCCGGCCGCGGGCTGCACCTGGAGGCTGCTGCCGACGGCGACGAACACCTGGCACGCCTTGCTGATGGCGGCCGCCTCGCCGAGCACCACCGGGTCGAGGCGCTCGCCGAACATCACCGTCGCGGGCTTCAGGATGCCGCCGCACTCCAGGCACGGCGGGTCGTCCTCGCCGGCCTCGACCCGGGCGAGCGCGTCCTCCATCGGTCCCCGGGCGTGACAGCCGGTGCACACGCAACTCCGCGCGGTGCCGTGCAGTTCCAGGACCTTGCGGGCGGAGAGCCCGGCGAGCTGGTGCAGACCGTCCACGTTCTGCGTGATCACCCGGACCGGCACCCCGGACCGCTCCAGCTCCGCCACCGCCCGGTGCGCCGCGTTCGGCCGGGCCCGCAGCGCCCCGTTCGCGCGGCGCATCCGCCAGGAGCGGCGCCGGATCTCCGGATCGCCCATGTAGTACTCGTACGTGACGAGTTTCCCGGCCTCCGGATCGCGCCGCCACAGCCCGTTCGGCCCGCGGTAGTCGGGGATGCCGGAGTCCGTCGAGATGCCGGCACCGCTCAGAATGGCGACGAGGGGCTTGCTGGTCATGCGGTCGAGGGTAGGACGCCGGGGTGCGCCCGGCGAACGGTTATCGGTCGACCCTGACTCCGTTCTCCAGCTCGGCCGCTCCGGACCCGTCCGCCAGCACGTCCAGTGCGGCCAGTACCCGGCCGCGCAGCGTGCCGAGCAGGTGATCGCCCAGTTCCTCGCGCGGCACCAGCCGCCAGGACAGCAACTCGTCCTCCTGCAACCGGATCGCCTTGAGGTCGTCCTCGGTCAGGATCCCGCCGTCGTACAGGTACGCCACGATCGGCGGGCGGCCGGTGCCGCTGACCCAGTCCACCGCGAGCAGCCGGCCGAGCCGCACGTCCAGCCCGATCTCCTCGACGGTCTCCCGCCACGCGCCCTGCCGCGGGGTCTCCCCGTCCTCCGACTCGATGGTCCCGCCGGGCAGCGCCCACCCGTCGCGGTAGTTGGGCTCGACGAGCAGCACCCGCCCCTCGGCATCGCGGAAGAGAGCGGCGGCACCGGCGAGGACGCGGGGGAGCCCGGCGATGTAGGCGGCGTAGTCAGGAGTGGTCATCCCGAAAGCGTAACGAGCGCCGGCCCCGCCCCGGCCGTTCCAGGGTGCGGGCAGGGCATGACGGCGTGGCCGTCCTCCGGTTAAGGTCGCAGCGGCGCGACTGCCTTGACGTGCGCAAGGCTCGAAGAGCAAGGGGAGAGCAAGGTGGCTGACGCTGCAGTGGACGGGACCCGCCGGGTACTCGTCGCCGCGGACAAGTTCAAGGGGTCGCTGACGGCCGTCGAGGTGGCCGAGCGGGTGACGGCCGGACTGCGCCGTGTCGTGCCGGACCTCGGCGTCGAGGCGCTGCCCGTGGCCGACGGCGGTGACGGCACGGTGGCCGCGGCGGTCGCGGCCGGATTCGAGCGTCGGGAGGTACGGGTCGCCGGGCCCCTCGGCGACGAGGTGACGGCCGCGTTCGCGCTGCGCGGCGACACCGCGGTGGTGGAGATGGCCGAGGCCAGCGGCCTCCAGCGACTGCCGGCCGGCGTCCTCGCGCCGCTGACCGCGTCCACGCACGGCTCGGGTGAGCTGCTGCGGGCCGCGCTGGACGCGGGGGCGCGGACGATCGTGTTCGGAGTCGGCGGCAGCGCGACCACCGACGGCGGCGCCGGGATGCTGGCGGCGCTGGGCGCGCGGTTCGTGCGCGGTGACGGGGAGCCGGTCGCGCCGGGCGGGGGCGGCCTCGCCGACCTGGCCTCGGCCGACCTGTCCGGGCTGGACCCGCGGCTCGCCGCCGTCGAGCTGGTACTCGCGAGCGACGTCGACAATCCGCTGACCGGGCCGAAGGGTGCCCCGGCGGTCTACGGTCCGCAGAAGGGGGCCTCTGAGGAGGACGTGGAGGCCCTGGACGCGGCCCTCGCGCACTTCGCGAAGGTGCTGGAGGAGACGGACACCGTGGGCGCCCTGGCCGCCGAGTACGCGGCCTCGCCGGGGGCCGGCGCGGCCGGAGGGATCGGCTTCGGCGCGATGCTCCTCGGGGCGCGGTTCCGGCCCGGCATCGAGGTGATGCTGGACGTGCTCGGCTTCGCGCCGGCGTTGGAGCGGGCGGACCTGGTGATCACGGGGGAGGGCTCGCTGGACGAGCAGACCCTGCACGGGAAGGCTCCGGCCGGTGTCGCCGCGGCGGCGCGGGCGGCGGGCAAGGAGGTCGTCGCGGTGTGCGGGCGGCTGGCGCTGCCGGCGGAGGCGCTGGGGCGGGCCGGGATCCGGCGGGCGTATCCGCTGACGGATGTGGAGCCGGACGTGGCGAAGTGCATCGCCGAGGCGGGGCCGATCCTGGAGCGGGTCGCCGAGCGCATCGCGCGGGACTTCCTGGCGTAGGGAAGGCTTCGGCCCGGAACGGGCCTCGTCCTCGAACGCCGGACGGGCTGAGCGACCTGGTGCGGCCGCCTTTGTCCCGACCGAGTGCGCAGGCCGGGGGTCTGGGGGCGGAGCCCCCAGCAAGGCCCACACCGGCGCCGGGCGCGCACAAACAGTGGGGCCCCGGACCCAACCCGGGTCCGGGGCCCCACTCAGCGGAGCGCTACGGCAACTGCGCCGCCCGCGCCTCCCGCCGGTTGTCCCTGAAGTTGTTCACCCTGCGAGCCGTGGCGAACAGGGGAATCACCGCGCCCATCACCAGCTGCAGCGCACACCCCGTCTGCAACAGCAGCTGTCCGCTCGGCGCGTCGAAGGCCCAGCCTGCCAGCAGGCCCATCGACAGGACGATCCACGAAAGCATCGCCACCGCGAGGCGACCCCGCGGCTTCGGGTACTCGACCCGGCTCACCATCAGCCATGCCGTGCCGAGGATGGCCAGCAGCGTCGCCACGAAGGGCAGCTCCAGCAGCACGATCGACACCACCGTCAGCGCCCCGAACGGCGACGGCATGCCCTGGAAGGTGCCGTCCTTGACGGTGACGCAGGAGAACCGCGCAAGCCGCAGCACCACTGCCAGCAGCACCACGATCGCCCCCACCGCCGCCACCCGCTGGTACGCGTCGTCCGCGACCATGCCGTAGACGAGGACGAAGTACGCCGGCGCCAGCCCGAAGCTGATCAGGTCGGAGAGGTTGTCCAGCTCCGCGCCCATCGGCGAGCTGCGCAGCTTGCGCGCGACCAGGCCGTCGCACAGGTCGAAGATCGCCGCGCACAGCATCAGGATCACCGCGGTGGCCGCGCTGTGCCGGGCCATGCCCGACTCGTCGCTGCCCATGAGGTGCGGGATCAGGATGCCGGTGGTGGTGAAGTACACCGCCATGAAGCCGCACGTGGCGTTGCCGAGCGTGAGCGTGTCCGCTATCGACAGGCGGAGCGAGAGGGGCATCTCCTCCTCGTCGTCCACCTCGTCGGCCTCGGGCACCCACCCGGCCTGGGTCTGTGGATCAATCACGGTCAATGCGAGTCACCCCAGCCACCGTCTTCTGACCCACCTCGACATCCACCTCGACGCCCTCCGGCAGGTACAGGTCGACGCGCGAGCCGAAGCGGATCAGCCCGACCCTCTCGCCCTGCTCGACCTTCGTGCCCTGCGGCACGTAGGGCACGATGCGGCGGGCCACCGCGCCGGCGATCTGGATCATCTCGATGTCGCCGAGCTCGGTGTCGAAGTGCCACACCACCCGCTCGTTGTTCTCGCTCTCCTTGTTGAAGGCGGGAACGAAGCCACCGGGGATGTGCTCGACGGACGTCACCGTGCCCGACAGGGGCGCGCGGTTGACGTGGACGTTGAGCGGGCTCATGAAGATCGCGACGCGGGTGCGGCCGTCCTTCCACGGCATGATGCTCTGCACCACACCGTCGGCGGGCGAGATGACCCGGCCCTGGGTGATCTCGCGCTCGGGGTCGCGGAAGAACCACAGCATCCCCGCCGCGAGCGCGGTGGCGGGGACGGCGACGGCCTTGGCGGCGCCGGAGCGGCGGGCACCAAGGAGGCTGACGGCTGCGGTGGCGACGGTCGGCAGAAGCCACGGCGATGCTCCGCGCGCGAGGCGTACGCCGGCCAGGCTGTCGCGAGATGCAGAGGTTTGGCTGTGGGGCATGGATGACCTTCGTAGCGGATGATGCCGCACACTGACGGGGGACGGCGGCTTTCCGGCGATCGTAGCGGCTCTCCGCCGCAACTGGGTAAGCCAGGAAGCCGAGTCGGCGGCCGAACACTGCCTACGGGGTGTGACCTTCTTCTCCAAGAAAACACCCCGTATCCGGACATCTAACCCTGGAATCGATACTCTTCGAGCAGTCGGCGACCGATGATCATTTTCTGGATCTCGGCGGTGCCTTCACCGATCAGGAGCATCGGGGCCTCTCGGTAGAGGCGCTCGATCTCGTACTCCTTGGAGAAGCCGTAACCGCCGTGGATCCGGAAGGCGTCCTCCACGACCTCTTTGCAGTACTCGGAGGCGAGGTACTTGGCCATCCCCGCTTCCAGGTCGTTTCGTTCGCCCGAGTCCTTTTTGCGTGCAGCGTTCACCATCATCGCATGCGCCGCCTCCACCTTGGTAGCCATCTCCGCGAGCTTGAACTGAATGGCCTGGTGCTGGGCGATCTGCTTGCCGAAAGTGTGACGCTGCTGGGCGTACCGGACACCCAGCTCGAAGGCACGCTGGGCGACACCGCAACCACGGGCCGCGACGTTGACGCGGCCGACCTCGACGCCGTCCATCATTTGGTAAAAACCTCGGCCGGTGACGCCGCCGAGCACCCGGTCGGCCGGAATGCGCAGGCCGTCCATGATGAGCTCGGTGGTGTCGACGCCCTTGTAGCCCATCTTGTCGATCTTGCCCGGGATGGTGAGGCCGGGGCGGACCTCGCCGAAACCGGGCTCCTTCTCCACCAGGAAGGTCGTCATCGACTTGTGCGGCGCCGTGCCGTCCGGGTGACCCTCGTCACTCTTCACCAGAACGGCCACCAGCGAAGACGTACCGCCGTTCGTGAGCCACATCTTCTGACCGTTCAGGACGTACTCGTCACCGTCCCGCACCGCCTTCGAGGTGATCGCCGAGACGTCCGAGCCCAGCGCCGGCTCCGACATCGAGAAGGCGCCCCGGATGTCCCCTGCGGCCATGCGGGGCAGGAAGTGGTCCTTCTGCTCCTGCGTGCCGTGCTGCTTGAGCATGTACGCCACGATGAAGTGCGTGTTGATGATGCCGGACACCGACATCCAGCCGCGGGCGATCTCCTCCACGCAGAGCGCGTAGGTGAGGAGCGACTCGCCCAGGCCCCCGTACTCCTCCGGGATCATCAGGCCGAACAGGCCCAGTTCCTTCAGCCCGTCGACGATGTCCTGCGGGTACTCGTCCCGGTGCTCCAGCTCCGTCGCGACCGGGATGATCTCCTTGTCCACGAAGTCCCGGACGGTGGAGAGGATCTCCCGCTGAATGTCCGTGAGGCCGTGGGTCTGGGCGAGGCGGCTCATCTACTTCCCCTGTTCCTTCAGCTCGGGGCGGCCCGGCTGCTCGCCGCCGCGCTCCTTGATGTACGTCTCGGTGGGCACCATCACCTTGCGGCGGAAGACGCACACCAGCGTGCCGTCCTGCTTGTAGCCCTTGGTCTCCACGTGGACGATGCCGCGGTCGCTCTTCGACTTCGACGGCCACTTGTCGAGCACGGTCGTCTGGCCGTAGATCGTGTCGCCGTGGAAGGTCGGCGCCACGTGCTTGAGTGACTCGATCTCCAGGTTGGCGATCGCCTTGCCCGAGATGTCCGGTACCGACATGCCCAGCAGGAGGGAGTAGACGTAGTTCCCGACCACCACGTTCTTGCCGAAGTCGGTCGTCTTCTCGGCGTAGTTGGTGTCCATGTGGAGCGGGTGGTGGTTCATGGTGAGGAGGCAGAACAGGTGGTCGTCGTACTCCGTGACCGTCTTGCCCGGCCAGTGCTTGTACGTCGCCCCGACCTCGAACTCCTCGTAGGTGCGTCCGAACTGCATGGCCGTCACGCCTCCGGGATCTCGAACTTGCTGGTGCGCCGCATACCGGCGGCGCGTCCCTTGCCCGCGACGACCAGGGCCATCTTGCGGCTGGCCTCGTCGATCATCTCGTCGCCGAGCATCGCGGAGCCCTTCTTGCCGCCCGCCTCGGACGTGCAGTACTCGTACGCGTCCAGGATCAGCTCGGCGTGGTCGTAGTCCTCCTGGGACGGCGAGAAGATCTCGTTCGACGCCTCGACCTGACCCGGGTGCAGCACCCACTTGCCGTCGAAGCCGAGCGCGGCGGCGCGCTGCGCGACCTCCCGGTAGCCGTCGACGTTGCGGATCTGGAGGTAGGGGCC
This sequence comes from Streptomyces sp. E2N166, assembly GCF_003671715.1. GTDB lineage: Bacteria > Actinomycetota > Actinomycetes > Streptomycetales > Streptomycetaceae > Streptomyces > Streptomyces thinghirensis. The sequence goes on from NZ_RAIF01000032.1 coordinate 598,011, forward strand.
GTCGATCGCCTGGAGGTTGTTGGCGCGGGCGGCCATCAGGATCTTCATCAGGATGTAGTGGTAGGCGTCCGCCGGGTAGCCGGGCGGCTGCTCGCCCACGACCAGCGACTTCATGTTGATGGACGCCATGAAGTCGGCCGGGCCGAAGATGATGGTCTCGACGCGCGGGGAGGCCTGTGCGATCTCGTTGACGTTGTTCAGGCCCTGCGCGTTCTCGATCTGCGCCTCGATGCCGATGCGGCCGACCTCGAAGCCCATCGTCTTCTCGATCTGGGTGAGGAGGAGGTCCAGGGCCACCACCTGCTGGGCGTCCTGGACCTTCGGCAGCATGATGCAGTCCAGGTTCGGGCCGGCGCCCTCGACGACGGTCACGACGTCGCGGTACGTCCACTCGGTCGTCCAGTCGTTGACGCGCACCACACGGGTCTTGCCGGTCCAGTCGCCCTCGTTGAGGAACTTGACGATGGTGTGCCGCGCCTCCGGCTTGGCGAGCGGGGCGCACGCGTCCTCCAGGTCGAGGAAGACCTGGTCGGCCGGGAGGCCCTGGGCCTTCTCCAGGAAGCGCGGGTTCGAGCCGGGCACCGCCAGGCAGGAACGCCGGGGGCGCAGGCGGTTGACCTGGGGAGCGGGGCTGGTCATGCGGGGACCTCCAGGGGGTCGAGCTTGTTCGCTTTGCGGATCTCGTCGACGATGCGGCCGATGATCCCGGTGATGTCGAAGTCCTTCGGTGTGAAGACCGCGGCCACTCCGGCGGCCCGCAGCGCTTCGGCGTCTCCGTTCGGGATGATGCCACCGGCGATCACCGGAATATCCGTGGCACCGGCCACATGCAGCCGTTCCAGTACGTCCGGCACCAGCTGGGCGTGCGAGCCGGAGAGGATGGACAGGCCCACCGCGTGCACGTCCTCGGCCAGGGCGGCGTCCACGATCTGCTCCGGGGTGAGCCGGATGCCCTGGTAGACCACCTCGAAGCCGGCGTCGCGGGCCCGCACGGCGATCTGCTCGGCGCCGTTGGAGTGGCCGTCCAGGCCGGGCTTGCCGACCAGGAAGCGCAGCTTGCCGACGCCGAGATCCTTGGCGGTCAGGTCCACCTTGCGGCGCACCTGGGACAGTGCCGAGCCCTCCTCGGCGGCGATCGCGACCGGCGCCGACGAGACACCGGTCGGCGCCCGGAACTCACCGAACACCTCGCGCAGCGCCCCGGCCCACTCCCCGGTCGTGACGCCGGCGCGGGCACACTCCAGGGTGGCCTCCATGAGGTTGTCAGTGCCCTTGGCGGCCTCCTTCAGCCTCTCCAGCGCCTTGCAGGGGCGCGGGTGGTTGAAGGGCGGCTGGTAGCGGGTGTCGCGCCAGTTCTGGAGCGAGGCGATGACGCGGGCCTCCACCGCCGGGTCGACCGTCTGGATCGCGGTGTCCAGGTCGGCGGTCAGCGGGTTCGGCTCGGTGCCCTCGAAGGCGTTGACCCCGATGATCTTCTCCTGGCCCGACTCGATCCGGGCCCGGCGCTCGGCGTGCGAGGCGACCAGCTGCGACTTGAGGTAGCCGGACTCGACGGCAGCCATCGCGCCGCCCATCTCCTGGATGCGCTCGATCTCGGTGAGCGACTCCTCGACCAGCTCGTCGACCTTCGCCTCGACCACCTTCGAGCCCTCGAAGAGGTCGCCGTACTCCAGCAGGTCGCTCTCGTACGCCAGCACCTGCTGGATGCGCAGCGACCACTGCTGGTCCCAGGGGCGCGGCAGGCCCAGCGCCTCGTTCCAGGCCGGCAGCTGCACGGCACGCGCGCGTGCGTCCTTGGAGAGGGTGACCGCCAGCATCTCCAGCACGATCCGCGGGACGTTGTTCTCCGGCTGGGCCTCGGTCAGTCCCAGGGAGTTGACCTGGACGCCGTAGCGGAAGCGGCGGTGCTTGGGATCCTCGATGCCGTACCGCTCGCGGGTCACGCGGTCCCAGATGCGGCCGAAGGCGCGCATCTTGCACATCTCCTCGACGAAGCGGACGCCCGCGTTCACGAAGAAGGAGATGCGGCCGACCACGTCGCCCATGCGCTCCTGCGGCACCTGGTCGGAGTCGCGCACGGCGTCCAGCACGGCGATCGCGGTGGACATCGCGTACGCGATCTCCTGCACCGGCGTGGCGCCCGCCTCCTGCAGGTGGTAGCTGCAGATGTTGATCGGGTTCCACTTCGGGAGGTGGGAGACCGTGTACGCGATCATGTCCGTCGTCAGGCGGAGGGACGGCCCCGGCGGGAAGACGTGCGTCCCCCGGGACAGGTACTCCTTGACGATGTCGTTCTGGGTCGTGCCCTGGAGCCTGGTGACGTCCGCGCCCTGCTCCTCGGCGACGACCTGGTAGAGCGCCAGCAGCCACATGGCCGTGGCGTTGATGGTCATCGAGGTGTTCATCTGCTCCAGGGGGATGTCCTGGAACAGCCGGCGCATGTCACCGACGTGCGCGACCGGCACCCCGACCCGGCCCACCTCGCCGCGGGCGAGGATGTGGTCGGAGTCGTAGCCGGTCTGGGTCGGCAGGTCGAAGGCGACCGACAGACCCGTCTGGCCCTTGGCGAGGTTGCGCCGGTACAGCTCGTTGGACGCCTCGGCCGTGGAGTGACCGGCGTAGGTGCGCATGAGCCACGGCCGGTCCTTCTGACGCTCAGTCATGTGTGGCCTCCGCCGTCCTCAGATGTTCCGGAAGCGGTTGATGGCGTCGACGTGCTCGGCGCGCTTCTCCTCGTCGCGCACGCCCAGGCCCTCCTCGGGCGCCAGGCACAGCACGCCGACCTTGCCCTGGTGGGCGTTGCGGTGCACGTCGTGGGCGGCCTGGCCGGTGTCCTCCAGCGAGTACACCTTGGAGAGGGTCGGGTGGATCTTGCCCTTGGCGATGAGGCGGTTGGCCTCCCAGGCCTCGCGGTAGTTGGCGAAGTGGGAACCGATGATGCGCTTCAGGGACATCCACAGGTAGCGGTTGTCGTACTCGTGCATGTAGCCCGAGGTCGAGGCGCAGGTGGTGATGGTGCCGCCCTTGCGGGTGACGTAGACGCTCGCGCCGAAGGTCTCACGGCCGGGGTGCTCGAAGACGATGTCGATGTCCTCGCCGCCGGTGAGTTCGCGGATGCGCTTGCCGAAGCGCTTCCACTCCTTCGGGTCCTGGGTGTGCTCGTCCTTCCAGAACTTGTAGTCCTCGGCGTTGCGGTCGATGATCGCGTCGGCGCCCATCGAGCGGCAGATGTCCGCCTTCTGCTCGCTGGAGACGACACAGATCGGGTTGGCGCCGCCGGCCAGCGCGAACTGCGTGGCGTACGAGCCGAGGCCGCCGCTCGCGCCCCAGATGAGCACGTTGTCACCCTGCTTCATGCCGGCGCCGTTGCGGGAGACCAGCTGGCGGTACGCGGTGGAGTTGACCAGGCCCGGGGCGGCGGCCTCCTCCCAGCTGAGGTGGTCCGGCTTGGGCATCAGCTGGTTGGACTTGACGAGGGCGATCTCCGCCAGGCCGCCGAAGTTGGTCTCGAAGCCCCAGATGCGCTGCTCGGGGTCGAGCATCGTGTCGTTGTGGCCGTCGGACGACTCCAGCTCGACGGAGAGGCAGTGCGCGACGACCTCGTCGCCGGTCTGCCAGGCGTTGACGCCCGGGCCGGTTCGCAGGACGACGCCGGCCAGGTCGGAGCCGATGACGTGGTACGGCAGGTCGTGGCGCTTGGTGAGCTCGCTGACCCTGCCGTAGCGCTCCAGGAAGCCGAAGGTCGACAGGGGCTCGAAGATCGAGGTCCACACCGAGTTGTAGTTGACCGAGGAGGCCATGACGGCGACCAGGGCCTCGCCGGGGCCCAGCTCGGGCAGCGGCACCTCGTCCAGGTGGAGCGACTTGCGCGGGTCCTTGTCGCGGGTTTCGAGGCCCGCGAACATCTCGGTCTCGTCCTTGTGCACGGTGATCGCGCGGTACGACTCGGGGAGCGGCAGGGCGGCGATGTCGGCCGGCGTGGAGTCGGTCGCCTGGATCGCGGCCAGGATGTCCTTCATGGTCACGGTGTTGCCTCCGGCGTCGAGCGCCCGTGAGGGAGGGGCGCTTGAGGGTTGCGTCGGTGCTGCTGAGGGTCGGGTGAGGGGGTGCCGTCGGTTCGGCGGTGGTGCTGTTCGGCGGCGCTTTGTGGCGCGGAGGGTGCCTGTGACGCAGGCGCCGGGCACGCAGGCGATCGCTTGCGGGGACAGCCCGGACACCTTCAACGTATGACACCGCGTGTCACCCCGCAAGGCACTGAGTGCCAGAACCTGCTCTCAGATGAAATCTTTACCCGACAGATGAGCGATGATCGATCGAACGGGGGTCGCGAGGGCTGCGAAAAGGGGCATTGACATGCGAAAACGGCCACCCGGAGGGTGGCCGTCGTCACATGCGGGACAGGGCGAGTCAGCGCTCCTTGAGCGCCTGCTCGATGGCGCGCATGACCTCGTGCAGCGGCGCGTCGGTACGCGCGACCGTCACCAGCACCTCACCCTGCACGGAGGCCGAGGAGGTGCCGGCCCGCGCCGAG
>NZ_RAIF01000032.1:602589-605738 GCF_003671715.1 Streptomyces sp. E2N166
GTCGAGCTGGGTCTCCACGTCCCCCTGCCCGCCCGCCCGCAGCCAGCGCCGCAGCACGTGGTTGTGGGCGGTGACCACGGCGGACGCGGCGACCTCCGCCAGCAGCGGGTCGTCGTTGGCGTCGTCGTCGTGCGCGTGCTCGTCGAAGTGGCCGAGCAGGTAGCGGGTGAAGAGACGCTCGTAGCGGGCCACCGACGCGATCTCCGCCTCACGCAGGGTGGGCACCTCGCGCGTCAGCTTGTAGCGGGCGACCGAGATCTCCGGCCGGGCCGCGTACATCTTCATGACTTCCTTGATGCCCCGGCACACGGTGTCGAGCGGATGCTCGTGCGCGGGCGCCGCGTTGAGCACCGCCTCGGCGCGCACGAGCGTGTCGTCGTGGTCCGGGAAGATCGCCTCTTCCTTGGAGCGGAAGTGCCGGAAGAAGGTCCGGCGGGCGACCCCGGCGCGGGCCGCGATCTCGTCGACGGTGGTCGCCTCGTACCCCTTGGCCGCGAACAGCTCCATCGCGGCTGCCGCCAGCTCCCGGCGCATTTTGAGCCGCTGGGCGGCGGCTCGGCCGCCGGCCGCGCTCTCCGGCGCGTCGGGCGTAGCTGGCGTACGTGAGGACCTGGCGGGCTGGGACATGACCCGAACGTACTGCATGTGCGCGCAATCATGCGCGTGACCGGGGTTTCCCCCGCCCGCGTAGGACGGGGGAGACCCGGCTGGATCGAGCAGTCCGCCCCAGTCCTCCTCGGACCGGAACCAGTCGCCGGGACCGGACTCAGCGGCGGGCATATTCGCGGAAGCCGCGGCCCGTCTTGCGGCCGAGGCAGCCCGCGGCGACCAGGTGTTCCAGAAGCGGAGCCGGGGCCAGGCCCGGGTCGCGGAACTCGCGGTGCAGGACCTTCTCGATGGCGAGCGAGACGTCGAGACCGACCACGTCCAGCAGCTCGAAGGGCCCCATCGGGTAGCCGCCGCCCAGCTTCATCGCCGCGTCGATGTCGTCGAGCGTCGCGTAGTGCTCCTGCACCATCTTCACGGCGTTGTTGAGGTAGGGGAACAGCAGCGCGTTCACGATGAACCCGGCCCGGTCGCCGCAGTCCACCGCGTGCTTCCTGACCTTGGCGCAGACCTCGCGGACGGTGGCGTGCACGTCGTCCGCCGTCAGCACCGTACGCACCACCTCGACCAGCTTCATGGCCGGCGCCGGGTTGAAGAAGTGCATGCCGATCACGTCCTGCGGGCGCGAGGTGGCGCGGGCGCAGGCGACGACGGGCAGGGAGGAGGTGGTGGTGGCCAGCACCGCGCCCGGCTTGCAGACCTTGTCCAGCGTGGCGAACAGCTGCCGCTTCACCTCCAGGTCCTCGGCGACCGCCTCCACCGCCAGATCGACGTCGGCGAAGTCGTCGTACGTACCCGTCGGCGTGATCCGCTCCAGCGTCTGCGCGGCGGCCTCGGCGGTCAGCCTGCCCTTGTCGACGCCGCGCGCCAGGGACTTGCCGATCCGGGCCTTGGCCGTCTGCGCCTTCTCCGCGCTGCGGGCGGCGAGCACGACCTCGTACCCGGCCTTGGCGAACACCTCGGCGATGCCGGACGCCATGGTGCCCGACCCGGCGACGCCCACCGCGCGGACGGCACGGCCGGTCACCGGGCCGTCACCCGCCCTCGGGGTCAGCGCGTCCGGCACGACGACCGCGCTGCCCGGCGCCTCGTAGGTGTAGAAGCCGCGCCCGGCCTTGCGGCCCGTCAGGCCCGCCTCGCTGAGCTGCTTCAGAATCGGCGCCGGGGCGTGCAGACGGTCGTGGGAGGCGGTGTACATGGCCTCCAGGACCGTGCGCGCGGTGTCCACGCCGATCAGGTCCAGCAGGGCCAGCGGGCCCATCGGCAGGCCGCAGCCGAGCCGCATCGCGGCGTCGATGTCCTCGCGGGAGGCGTAGTTCGCCTCGTACATCGCCGCGGCCTGGTTGAGGTACCCGAACAGCAGGCCGTCGGCGACGAAGCCGGGCCGGTCGCCGACCGCGACGGGCTCCTTGCCGAGGTCGAGCGCGAGGTTGGTGACCGCCGTGACGGCGCCCGGCGCGGTCAGCACGGAGGAGACCACCTCCACCAGCTTCATCGCCGGAGCCGGGTTGAAGAAGTGCAGTCCGAGCACCCGCTCCGGGCGGGAGGATTCGGCGGCCAGCCGCGTGACCGACAGGGCGTTGGTACCGGTCGCGAGGATCGTCTCGGGGCGCACGATCCCGTCCAGTTCCCGGAAGACCTGCTGCTTGATCTCGTACGACTCCGGGGTCACCTCGATCACCAGGTCGGCGTCGGCCGCCGTCCGCAGGTCGGTGGAGGTGCGGACGCGGGCGAGGGCGCCGGCGCGCTCCTGCTCGGTGAGGCGCCCGCGCTCGACGGCACGGGCGGTGGAGGACTCCAGCGCGGCGACGGCCGTCGCGGCCTGCGCCTCGCTGATGTCGATGCCGACGACGTCGCGGCCGGCCCTGGCGAGGACCTCGGCGATGCCGGTGCCCATGGTGCCGAGGCCGACGACGGCGATGGTCTGGAGCGGGGACAGAGGGGTGTCGGACAGGGGAGTGGCCATCGCGGGACTCCAGGAATGAGGGTGACGACGGGAACACGCCCGGATGCGCCTGGGGCGCACCGGGTGCGTGAGGAATGGAGTGCGGGTGTTGCCGGGCTGACTGGCGCACACGCCCGGTGCCGTCGCTCAGGGCGTGCACACGCCCGCACGGCGGCGGTCTCCGACCGGCCCTGTCCCGAGGCCGAGTCGTACTGCGGTACCTGAATCCGGTACCGAACCGACTGCTCTCTGCTCTCACGACGGCCGCGTCACCAGACCGCCGCGAGGAGTACCGCGAGTGGGTAACTCGCTCGTCTGAGATTAACTCGCGGGTAACGAGCGCGCCAGCCCCCGGTGTTCGTGATGTACGTCCCACCCGGCCTGTGACGCCCCTAACCTCGGTGCCATGGACGAAGAGTTGCGAACGCTCACGGAGCGTTTACGGGCCGAGTCGGCGGCTTCGGGCACGCCGGAGGCCCCGGCGGCGTACCACCGTCTCGTGGCGACCGGGGACCCGGACGAGCTGGCCGCGGTGCTCACCGAGCCCGGGCACCCGCTCTGGGCCCGGGAACTGGCCGCGTTCCGGCTCGGCGTGGCG
>NZ_RAIF01000032.1:605765-627174 GCF_003671715.1 Streptomyces sp. E2N166
CCGCGACCCGCCGCGCTGCGCCTCAGCCGCCCACGCCCTCGCCCGGCTCGGCGACCCCCGCACCGCCCGCGCCGCGGCCGCCCTCGCCACCAACGAACTGCGGGTCGCCTACGCCCTGCACCCGGTGCGGCTGCTGGTCGAACTGAGGGCGCCCGAGGCCGTGCCCGCCCTGATCACCACGCTGGAGCGACGGCTGCGCCCGCACGACCCCTACCGTCGTGTGGCACTGGCCTGCGTCGACGGGCTGGGCACGCTGGGCGACGACCGTGCCGCTCCCGTCCTGAACGAGGCCCTGGCGCACCCCGCCCTGGCGGAGGCGGCGGTGCGGGCGCTGGCGCGGATCCCGGGGCAGCGGTGAGCCGTCAGCCGGCGAGACGCCCGGCATACCTCACCTCGGGCACCGCCACCCCGTCCACCTCGAACGGCTCCTCGGCCCCGTCGACGCGGAAGCCCGACCGTTCGTAGAAGCGCCGGGCGCGGGCGTTGCCCTCGACCACCCACAGGAGCATGCGCGCGTGCCCGGCGGCCGTGCACCGGCGCACCGACTCCCGGAGCAGAGCCTGGCCGACGCCGGTGCCGAACCGCTCGGCGTCCACATAGAGGGCGTACAACTCCGCGTCGGCGGTGAGCTGTTCACCGTCGCGGTACGGGCCGTGGCAGGCCCAGCCGACGACCTCGCCGCCGTCGTCCTCGGCGACCAGGTTCACCACGTCGTCCGGGGCGCGGGCGAACAGGTCACGGCGCCGTGCGGCGTCCTCGCTCACGTCAAGCCTGTCCAGGTACGGCTGCGGCACGAGGCCCCGGTACGCCGTCTGCCACCCCCGGACGCGGATCGCGGACACGCGGTCGCAGTCGGCGAGCGTCATCTCCCGCACCCGTACCCGCGGACCGCTCTCCGGGCCGCGACTCTCCGGGCCGCGACTCACGGGGCCACGACCGCGAACGCCTCGATCTCCAGCAGGAACTCGGGCCGGACCAGCGCGGCGACCTGTACCGCCGACGCGGCCGGCAGCCGGTCGTCGGGTATGTGCTCGGCGCGGGCCGCGCGGATCGCGGACATGTGCGCCATGTCCGTGACGAAGAAGGTCATTTTCACCACGTCGTCGAAGGACGCGCCGGCCGCCTTCAGACACCGGCGCAGGTTCTCGAACACCTGGCGGGCCTGGGCCGCCGGGTCGCCCTCGCCGACCAGCCCGCCCTCCTCGTCCAGGGCGAGCTGCCCGGAGACGGCCACGAACCGTCCGGTGCCGGTGACGACATGCGTGTACTGGGCGGCGGGCGCGACGCCGTCGGGGGCGGCGATCCTGGTCGGCTCACTCATGCGTCCATGGTGGACCATGGGTCTGACAGCGCCCTGGAAGGGCCGTCGAGCGGGTGGTTGGTCAACCCCGGAAGCCGAGCAGCCCGTGCAGCGTCGAACCGCGCGAGGATGTCGACGCCGCCTTGGACTCCAGCGGCTTCGGCGCGGGCAGCGCGGGACACACCGCGTCCGCCTCGCCGTCGCCGCGCGGCACGGTGCCGTCGGCCAGGTACGCGGCCAGGTGCTTGTCCAGGCAGGTGTTCCCGCTCAGCGTGATGCCGTGGTTCCCGCCGCCCTCCTCGACCACCATGCTGGAACCGCGCAGCAGCCTGTGCGCGGTGACGCCGCCCTCGTACGGGGTGGCCGCGTCGCCGGTCGCCTGGAACAGCAGCGCCGGCGGCAGTTCGTCGTTGGCGACGTCCACGGGCCGCCGCGAGTCCGTGGGCCAGAAGGCGCACGGTGCGTTGTACCAGGCGTTGTTCCAGGTCATGAAGGGGGCCTTGTCGTACACGTCCCAGTTGTCTTCGCGCCATTCGTCCCAGTCGCGCGGCCAGCCGGCGTCGCGGCACTCGACCGCGGTGTAGACGCTGTAACCGTTGTCGCCGGAGGAGTCCACGGCCCCGAAGTTCTCGTACGCCTCGACCAGCGGGTCGGTGTTCCCGGCGGTCACGTACGCGGCGAACGACTCCGCCAGATAGGGCCAGTAGCCGTTGTAGTAGCCGCCGGGCATGAAGGTGTCCTCCAGCTCCGAGGCCCCGACCTTCCCGCCCGCGGGCCTCTTCGCCAGTGCCGTCCGCATGGCGTACCAAGCGGCCTCGATCCGCTCGGGGTCGGTGCCCAGCCCGTACGTCGCGTCGTGCTCGGCGATCCAGGCGAGGAAGGCCCGGTGACGGTCGTTGAAGGCGAGGTCCTGACGGAGGTTGGCGTCGTACCAGACGCCGGTCGGGTCGACGACGGAGTCCAGGACCAGGCGCCGCACCCGGTCCGGGTGGAGCTTGGCGTAGACGGCGCCAAGGTAGGTGCCGTACGAGTAGCCGAAGTAGTTGACGCTCTTGGCGCCGAGCGCCCGGCGGATCACGTCCATGTCCCGTGCGGCGCTGACCGTGTCGATGTACGGCAGCACGTCCGCGTGCTGCTCGCCACAGGCCTCGGCGAACGACTTCGCGCGCGCGAGGCCGGCCTCCTCGGCGGCCGGGGTGGCGGGCAGCGAGTCCGGGCGCACCGGGTCGAAGTGCCCCGGCCGGCAGTTCAGGGCGGGCTTGCTCCTCCCCACGCCGCGCGGGTCGAACCCGATGACGTCGTACTGGGCGGCCACCTCCGCGGGCAGCGAGGACGCCACGAACCCGGCGAGCGTCAGCCCGCTGCCACCCGGGCCGCCGGGGTTGACCAGCAACGGTCCCTGGTGCTTCGCGGCGGTGTGCGGGACGCGGGACAGCGCCAGCGTGATCCGCTTCCCGTCCGGACGCGCGTGGTCGAGCGGCACCGAGAGGGACGCGCACTGGAGCGTCGGGTAGTCGGCGGTGCCGCACTTCTCCCAGCTGAGCTGCGCGGCCCGCGGCGTGCTCGCGGGAGGCGGTGCGCTCGCGGGGTGCGGTGCGCTCGCCTCGGCGGGGACGGCCGTGACGGTCCCGGCGGCGATGACGGCGGCGCCGCACAGCACGGCTGCGCGTTGTCTCATGGCGTCCTCCCGGACGGAGAGGCTGCGGTCCGCGCGGGTCGCGGTCCTCGCCGCATCGTTCCGGGGAGCGCCACCGCAGGAACGCGATCTGCCCGGAGTTGACCCAATTGCGTCGGCAGATGCCCTCGACTGGACGGCCCGCTGGATGGCCTGATCCATGCGGTGGCCCCCATCGGCCCGGCCGTCGGCGCGGACCGGGTGCTCACACCGGGTACCTACCAAGGACGGGTCCTCCCCCCACGATCGGAGGCTGACATGCCCCAACCACCCAGCCCGAGCGGAAGTAAGGCGCCCCCGTGGTCGTGGCCGGAGCGCGGGTGATGGCCGCGCCGATGGGGGCGCGGAGCTTCCTGCGGGCCCTCCGGGAAGAAGGCCTCGTCGTCGTCGAGGTCGGCGAATGGGAGGGACACAACCGCAACCACCAGGGCCCCTGGGGGCCCGTGCACGGGGTGATGATCCACCACACGGTGACCCGGGGCAGCGCCCGCACGGTGGAGATCTGCCGCAAGGGCTACGCGGGACTGCCGGGCCCCCTGTGCCACGGCGTCATCACCAAGGACGGCAGGGTCCACCTGGTCGGCTACGGGCGGGCCAACCACGCGGGCCTGGGAGACGACGACGTCCTGCGCGCCGTCATCGACGAAGCGCGGCCGCCGGCGGACAACGAGGCGAACACCGACGGAAACCGGCATTTCTACGGCTTCGAGTGCGAGAACCTCGGAGACGGCGACGACCCCTGGCCCGCCGTCCAACTGGACGCCGTCGAACGCGCCGCGGCGGCCGTCTGCCGCCACCACGGCTGGAACGAGCGCTCCGTGATCGGCCACCTCGAATGGCAGCCCGGGAAGGTCGACCCGCGCGGCTTCACCATGGCGTCCATGCGTGCCCGGATCGAAGAACGCCTCACCCACCCCGCCGGCTGGACCCCCGGCGATCCCGAGGAGGACGACATGCCGCGAGCGATCGGCCGCTACGACGGTGACGACCAGCGGATCACGCCCCGCAAGTGGACCACGCTCAACGTCGACGGAGTGGACCTGCTCACCCGCGCGTCCCACTACCAGGCCATGGCCCAGATCCAGGCGGAAGTCCCGCCGGGCTCCACCCTCCAGGGCCGCTTCTACCACCTGCGTCCAGGCGGCTCCCGCTGGAACGGCCCGATCATCGAACGCACGGGCACCGGCGGCGGCAGCTTCGCCGACTTCCACAACAGCGGGTCCATCGTCGCCGACGAGCGGCTGCGGTTCGAGTTCATGTACTACCCGGCCGACAGCACCGACCAGCAGCCGATCACCATCAATGCCGCGTACGTCCGCGGCCTCTACTGGGAGGCATGACGAGAGATCCCGCTACGGGAAGGCGGCGCTCAGAGAAGCGAGAGCTGGACAGGCTCGGCCGCCGTCAGCTGATCCGGCTCCGCCGGTGCCGGTTCCGCGATCCGCCGCGGCATCCCCGCGCGCGTGGGACCGATGCCGTACTCCTGGGCCAAGTCGTGCACCTGGCGTGTGATCCGGCGCTGGTACCACTTCGGGGCGTAGGCGCCCTCCGTGTACAGCCGCTCGTACCGGCGCACCAGGTGGGGGTGGTGCTGCCCGAGCCAGGCCATGAACCACTCCCGGGCGCCCGGCCGCAGATGGAGCACCAGGGGCGTCACCGACGAGGCGCCGGCGGCGGCGATCGCCCTTACGGTCGCTCGCAGTTGGGCCGGTTCGTCGCTGAGGAACGGGATGACCGGTGCCATCAGCACGCCGCAGCCGATGCCGTGCTCACCCAGGGTCCGTACGACCTCCAGGCGGCGCTCCGGCGCGGGAGTCCCCGGCTCCACGGTGCGCCACAGCTCGGGATCGGTGAAGCCGACCGAGAGCGAGATGCCGACGTCCGTGACCCGGGCCGCCCGCGTCAGCAGCTCCAGGTCGCGCAGGATCAGCGTGCCCTTGGTCAGGATCGAGAAGGGATTGGCCCGTTCGGTGAGGGCCGCGATGATGCCCGGCATCAGCCGGTAGCGGCCTTCGGCGCGCTGGTAGCAGTCGACGTTCGTGCCCATCGCGACGTGCTCGCCCCGCCAGCGGCGCGAGGCCAGCTGGCGGCGGAGCAGCTCGGGCGCGTTCACCTTGACGACGATCTGTGAGTCGAAGCCCAGCCCAGTGTCGAGGTCCAGGTAGCTGTGCGTCTTCCTCGCGAAGCAGTAGACGCAGGCGTGCGTACAGCCCCGGTACGGATTGACCGTCCATTCGAACGGCATGCGCGAGGCGCCCGGCACCCGGTTGAGGATCGAGCGGGCCCGCACCTCGTGGAAGGTGATGCCGCGGAACTCGGGCGTGTCGAACGTGCGGGTGGTGACCGCGTCCGCGCCGAACAGCGCGGAGTCGGCCGTCCGGGCGTGGTCGGAGTCCGTGAGGTTCTCCCAGCGCATTGACGCCTCCTCGGTAGCACTGCCCTCACAATAGAACACTTGTTCCCTTGATCGTGCGGGCGAGTCGTGCGGGCGAGTCGTGCGGGGCCGCTTCGCGCCCCCCGATTTGGTGGCCGGGCGGCGGGGTGGTTGGCTTGCCCGGACCCCGAGAACCAGGCCCTGGAGGAACCCGATGGCGCAGGTCGAGGCGACTACGGAGCGGATCGTCGCAGCGGACGCGGAGACGGTGTTCGACACCCTCGCCGACTACAGCGGCAGCCGCGAGAAGCTGCTGCCCGAGCACTTCAGTGAGTACGAGGTCCGCGAGGGCGGCGACGGCGAGGGAACCCTCGTGCACTGGAAGCTCCAGGCCACCAGCAAGCGCGTCCGCGACTGCCTGCTGGAGGTCACCGAGCCGACCGACGGCGAGCTGGTCGAGAAGGACCGCAACTCCTCCATGATCACCACCTGGCGGGTCACCCCGGCCGGGGAGGGCAAGTCCCGCGTGGTCGTCGTCACCGTCTGGCAGGGTGCCGGCGGCGTCGGCGGATTCTTCGAGAAGACCTTCGCGCCCAAGGGGCTCGCCCGGATCTACGACGCGATGCTCGCCAAGCTCGCCGCCGAGGTCGAGAAGTAGCCAAAGGGCAAATACGGGGCGGCCGTTGGCCGCCTCACCGGTTCGAGTGATCCGCCCGGGTCGCCGCCGTATGCCGTAACTCTTCGCACTTGTTCGCAGTTGTCGCCCCAGGCGGCAATTGTGAGCAGGTGTGATGAGGGGAGCGGGACGTGGGCGGGATCACTCTGGTGCAGGACGAACCGGTCACCGCACCCCCGACGCCTCCCGAGCCCCCCGCACCGGAGGCGGGGGCCGGACTCAGTCCGCGCCGGGTGCGGCTGGTCTTCGTCGGGTTGATGCTGGCGCTGCTGCTCGCCGCGCTGGAGCAGATGATCGTGGCCACGGCGCTGCCGAAGATCGTCGGCGAGCTGCACGGCCTGGAGAAGATGTCCTGGGCGATCACCGCCTACCTGCTCACCTCCACCGTCGGCCTGCCGATCTACGGCAAGCTCGGTGACCTCTTCGGGCGCAAGGGCGTCTTCCAGTTCGCCATCCTGGTGTTCATCGTCGGCTCGGCACTGGCCGGCCGGGCGCAGACCATGGACCAGCTGATCGCCTTCCGCGCGGTGCAGGGCGTCGGCGCGGGCGGCCTGATGATCGGCGTTCAGGCGATCATCGCGGACATCGTGCCGCCCCGCGAGCGCGGCCGGTTCATGGGCCTGATCGGCGCCGCCTTCGGACTCGCCTCGGTCGCCGGGCCCCTGCTGGGCGGCTACTTCACCGACCACCTCTCCTGGCGCTGGTGCTTCTACATCAACGTGCCCTTCGGGCTGGTCACCATGGCCGTCGTGGCAGTGGTGCTGAAGCTGCCCAAGCCGACGGCCAAGCCCCGCCTCGACATCCTCGGCGCGCTGCTGCTCGCCGCCGCCTCCACCTGCCTGGTACTGCTGACCAGTTGGGGCGGCACCGAGTACGAGTGGGGATCGGAGGTCATCCTCGGCCTCGCCGCCGGAGCGGTCGCGGCCACCGTCCTCTTCCTGGTCGCCGAGCACTTCGCGCCCGAACCGCTGATCCCGCTGCGGCTGTTCCGGGACTCCGTCTTCAACGTCACCGGCCTGGTCGGCCTCGTCATCGGCGTCGCCCTGTTCGGTGCCGCCAGCTACCTGCCGACCTTCCTGCAGATGGTCGACGGCGCCACCGCCACGGAGTCCGGCCTGCTGATGCTGCCGATGATGGGCGGCATCGTCGGCGCCTCGATCATCTCGGGTCAGATGATCAGCCGTACCGGGCACTACCGGTCCCACCCGATCCTCGGCAGCGCCCTGTCCGTCGTCGGCATGTGGCTGCTGTCCGGTCTCGATGCCGACACCCCCCGGCTGCACTACAGCATCTGGATGGCCGTCCTCGGCGCCGGCATCGGCATGGTGATGCCCGTACTGGTCCTCGCCGTGCAGAACTCCGTGCGCCCCGCCGACCTCGGCACCGCCACCAGCGCCAACAACTACTTCCGGCAGATCGGCGGCAGCGTCGGCGCGGCCGTCTTCGGCACCCTCTTCGCCGACCGGCTCACCGACGCCCTGGCCGACCGGATCCCCGCCGAGGCGGGCGCCGGGCTGCCCGACGCCGAGGCCATCACCCCACAGCTCGTCCACTCCCTGCCCCCGGCGCTGCGCGACGCCTACATCGGGGCGTACGCCGACGCCATGCCGCGGATCTTCCTCTACCTGGTGCCGGTACTCGTCCTCGGGCTGCTCATCGCCTTCTTCCTCAAGGAGAAACCCCTGGTGTCCCACAACGCATCCGTCACCGAGCAGGAAACCGCCCAGTCCGCGCAGTCCGTCGCCCCCGTCCCGCAGGCCCGGTCGCCGTACGCCGCCGGCATCGCCGTCTGCGGCACGGTGCAGCACCCCGACGGTACCGTCGTGCCCCGCGCGGCGCTCACCCTCATCGACGTCGGCGGCCGGCAGATCGGCCGGGGCGCCAGCGGCGACGACGGACGGTACGCGCTGGCCACGCCCGGCTCGGGGGCGTACGTCCTGATCGCCGCGGCCGGCGGTCACCAGCCGCAGGCGGTCTCCGTGACCGTCGGCGAACGCCCGGTCGAACTGGACGTGGTCCTCGGCGGCGCCGGCCGTCTCGCCGGCAGCGTGCTCACCGCCGACGGCAGCCCCGTACGCGACGCGACCGTCACGCTCACCAACGTCCACGGCGAGGTCGTCGCCACCACCCGCAGCGGCCGCGAGGGCGGCTACGTCATCACCGAGCTGGTGGCCGGCGAGTACACCCTGGCCGGCAGCGCCCCCGCCTTCCGTCCGGCCGCGCTGCCCGTCAGCGTCCAGGCCGCGCGGGAGACCCGCCAGGACGTCGAGCTGGCCGGCGGCGCCGTGCTGCGCGGCACCGTGCGCGCCAGTGGCGGACGGGCCGTGGAGGACGCGCGCGTCACGCTGCTCGACGCCGCGGGCAACGTGGTGGACACGCTGACCACCGGGCCCGACGGCACCTTCCGGTTCGTCGACCTGTCGTCCGGCGAGTACACCGTCATCGCCGCCGGCTACCCGCCCGTGGCCACCGTCCTCCAGGTCGCCGGCGGCGGCCGCACGGAGCGTGACCTCCAGCTCGGGCACGAGGACTGAGAGCCGGCACCGGCGCGCGGGTGTGCGCCGGTGCGTTTGCGCGCCACCAATTCCCCCGTTGCCGCACATGGTCACCGGCCACCGCCGTACCGTGGTGACGGCGACACAGATCTTGCGGAGCCGTGGGGAGAGAGGGCCTGACGCCATGGATCATGGCACCCAGCGGGACGCACCTCCAGGCCGCCGGGCCGGGCCCGGCAGCGTGCCGGCGGACCCCGTGGCGGGCCGGGTCCCGCTGGCCGTCGTCGTGGTGGACCGCGACGGGCTGGTCTCCCACTGGAGCCGGGGCGCACGGCGGCTGTTCGCCCTGCCCAAGGAGGAGGCGATTGGCCGGCCCGCCCCCGACCTGCTGCCCGTCTCGGGCGTGCTCCCCGAGGACGAGGACGTCACCGGGTACGGCTCGTACGCGGCCTACGACGGCCTCGGACCCGGGCTGGAGTCCTCCCTCGACGGGCGCTTGTCCTACCCGGCGGCGGGCCGCGCCCGCCTGACCGTGCCGGGCAACGACCGCGTCGACGTGCTGTGGTGGGCGTACCCGCTGGTGGGACCCGGTCGGGAGCGGCTGCTGGTGCTGGCCGCCGACGCGGACGGCCTGCGCCGGGACCACGCCGACGGCGGCGCGCAGGAGACGACCGTCGAGCGGATCGCGCCCGGCTTCGCGCTGCACACCGACTTCCCCGGCGCCGAGGAACTGGCCCGGCGCCTCCCCGAGATCCTGCCCAGCATGAGCGTCGGCGAGAGCGCCCGCATCGTCGCGCAGGTTCTCGAACTTGGCTATCCGGTACTGGAGTTCAGCCAGAACGACCGGGTTCCGGTCACGCCCGACTGGGGCGTGCCCAGGCGCGCCGAGCGCAGGGCGCGCCGGGAGCGGGCGGCCCGGGCGCCGGCGGCGGGCGAGCCGGTGCCGGACGAACTGCGGGACGAGGCCGAGGACCTGGAGTACGCCGCCGTCCGCGAACGCCTGGAGTTCCTCAACGAGGTCAGCGGACGGATCGGCACCTCGCTCGACCTGTCCCGGACCATCGTCGAGGTCAGCAAGGCCGTCGTCCCGCGCTTCACCGACGTCGCCGGCACCTATCTGCGTGAACAGGTCGTCGCCGGCGAGGGCTTCCCCGACGGCGTGCCGGACACGACGACGATGTGGCACCGGGTAGCCCTGGAGCACACCGACGAACCCGGCCGCTGGGACGACGTCGTACCGGTCGGCGAAGCCATGCCGTTCCCGGCGCACACCCCCTTCTTCCGGTGCATGACCAGCGGCGAGCCGGTCCTGGTGCCCCGCATCACCGAGGAGATGGGCCACGCCATCGCCTCCCAGTTCGAGAAGCGGGACATCCGGCCGCTCATCACGGGTCGCTCGATGCTGCTGGTGCCGTTGAAGGCGCGCAACGTCGTCCTGGGCTTCATGATCCTTCTCCGGCACCCGGAGCGGCCCGTCTTCAACGACATGGACCGGGTCACCGGCGCCGAACTCGCCGCCCGCGCGGGCCTCGTGCTCGACAACGCCCGCATGTACACCTTCCAGGAGAACGTCGCCGAGACCCTCCAGGACAGCATGCTGCCGCACATCCCCGCGCGCATGGCCGGCTGCGACATCGCCACCCGCTATCTGCCCGGTACGCTCCTCGGCCGGGTCGGCGGCGACTGGTTCGACTCGGTCAAGCTGCCCGGCGCCCGCACCGCCCTCGTGGTCGGCGACGTGATGGGCCACGGCCTCAACTCCGCCGCCATGATGGGTCAGTTGCGGACCGCCGTGCAGACCATGGCCGGCCTCGACCTGCCGCCCGCCCAACTCCTGCGCAACCTCGACGCCCTCGCCCAGCGGCTCGGCGACACCCACCTGGCGACCTGCCTGTACGCCGTCTACGACCCCATCGCCGGTGAACTGCACCTCGCCAACGCCGGTCACATCCCGCCCGTGCTGGTCCGGGCCGAGGACGGCTCCAGCGAGCTGATCGACCTGCCCACGGGAGCGCCGATCGGCGTCGGCGGAGTGCCCTTCGAGGCGGTACGCGTGCCGGTGGCGCCGGGCGACCGGCTGGTGATGTGCACCGACGGACTGGTGGAGGTGCGCGGTGAGGACATCGGCGTGGGCCTCGCCACCCTCTGCGAGTCCGCCGCCCACCCGGCCGCGTCCATGGACGATGCCTGCGACACCATCATCCGCGCGCTGGGCACACGCGGCGGCCGCAAGGACGACGTGGCCCTGCTGATGGTACGGCTGGGCGGCATCGAGTCCGACGCCGTCGCCGAATGGCGCCTCGCCCGCGACCCGGCCGAGGTCGGCCGCGCCCGCGCGGTGGTCCGCGAGCAGGTCCACGACTGGGGCCTGCCGAAACTGGCCGGCCCCGCCGAACTGATGGTCAGCGAACTCGTCACCAACGCCGTACGGCACGCCCACTCCCGCCCCGTCGAGTTGCGTCTGGTCCGCGCCGACACGCTCCTGTGCGAGGTGGACGACGACGACCACGAACTGCCGACGCTGCGCAGCGCCGGCCCCGACGACGAGAACGGGCGCGGGCTGAGTGTCGTCAGCACCCTCGCCCGCGAATGGGGCGCGAGCCGTACGAAGGCCGGCAAGACCGTCTGGTTCGAGCTGACGCTGCCCCGCCGTTGAGCCGCCGCGCGCAGTCAGGGGGCGCACTCCGTTCGCACGTCCGGTGAAGGAATGCGCCGGGCGCTTGTGGCCGTGCGCCGGGCGCGGTACACCGTACGGGCCCGTCACCTCCGACGGGTTGTACGTCGTCGCACCTGGGGAGACGGGCATGAGCGTGACGAGTCGGTACCGGGACGCCTGGGAAGGCTTCTGGAACGAGGCACCCGAGGGCCAAGGGGCGGTTTTCTGGGACGCCGAGCCCATGCTGACCGCCGGGCGCCACCTGGCCCACTTCGAGCCGCACCTGACCGACCCCGGCCTGCCGATGATCGACCTCGGCTGCGGCAACGGCACCCAGACCCGCTACTTCGCCGACCGCTTCCCGCATGTCGTCGGTGCCGACCTGAGCGCCGCCGCCCTCGACCACGCCCGGCACGCCGACCCCGCCGGCCAGGCGGTGTACCGGCAACTGGACGCCGCCGACAAGGCCGAGGCGGAGACGCTGCACGCGGAGCTGGGAGACGCCAACGTCTATGTGCGGGGCGTCCTGCACCAGTGCGAGCCCGATGACCGGCAACCGCTGGCCGACGCCCTCGCCGCGCTCCTCGGGGAACGCGGCCGCGCCTTCCTGGTGGAGCCCTCCCAGGCGGCCAAGACCGTGCTGACGGGGCTGGCCCAGGGGCCGGAGGGACCGCCCGCCAAGCTGGCGCCCGTCCTCCGGCACGGCCTGACCCCGGGAGCGGTTCCCGACGAGGCGGTGCCGGAGTACCTCCGCGCGGCCGGACTCACCGTCCTGGCCGGCGGTGAACTGCCGCTGATCACCACGGAGTACACACCCGACGGCACACGGATCGAGCTGCCGTCGACGTGGGTGGTGGCGGGGCGGCTCCAGTGACGGGCGCCCGGGGCGGTGGCGTGGGACGCGGTGGCAGGCGGTCCGCCCGGGCGTCACCACGCCTCCGTGTCCTTCGCCCCGTCCTGGGCGGACGCCGGCCCGCCGGTTGCCGAGCGCAGCCGCGTCGCGAGGAGAGGCAGCACCAGTACGGAGATCATCGCGGCGCCGACCAGCGCGGCGGCCCGGCCCGTGCCCAGCAGGTCCTGGTCGACGCCGATGGTCGTGATCGCGACGACCAGCGGCAGACAGGTCGAGGCGAACAGCGCGAGGGCTGACCGGTCCGTGCGGCTCAGGTCCTTCGGGGCGAGCAGGTACACCGGTCCGCCGCGCACCAGCAGGAACAGCAGCAGAAAGGCCGGCACCAGCAGGAGCGCGACCGGATCGTCCAGCAACGCCTCGAGGTCGAACTCGATACCGGTGACGACGTAGAACAACGGCACGAGGAAGCCGAAGCCCAGGGCTTCCACCTTTCCGACGACCTCCTCGCCGCTCGCGGGCGCGGCCCGGTGCAGTACGAGGCGGGTCAGCACGCCGGCGGCGAAGGCGCCCAGCAGCACGTCGAGCCCGAAGACCTCGGCGAGGCCCAGCATGCAGGCCAGCAGCAGCATGACGAACCGGACCGCGAACTGGCCGCTGCTGCGCAGGGTCCGCTCGGTCAGCTCGCCGAACCACGGCGGGCGCGGGCGCAGCGCCCAGAAGACGGCCGCGGCGGTGATCGCCCCGAAGGCGGCCAGCAGGGCCGCGGACTCGGCGGGCCGGCGTCCGCTCAGGAGCAGCGCCATGGCGACGACGGGACCGAACTCGCCGACCGCGCCGAACGCCGAGACCACCGTCCCGAAGCGTCCCCGCAGTTCGCCGCGGTCCCGCAGCATCGGCAGCACCGTGCCCAGCGCTGTGCTGGTCAGGGCGGTGCCGACGACGAACGCCTCGAAAACCCCACCGCCGCTGAAGAGGAGGCCCAGGCCGATCCCGAGGACGAGGGAGACCGGCCAGGCGCAGAGGGAGCGGCGCAGGGTGTCACCGCGGACGGCGGCGAACTCGATCTCGTAGCCCGCCAGGAAGATGAGCATCGACAGTCCGAGATCGGCGAGCGTGTCGACGACCTCGTCGGGGTGCGCCCAGCCCAGGACCTGCGGGCCGATGAGGATGCCGAGGACGACCTCGAAGACGACCAGCGGAACACGGAGCCGGCGTCCCGTGGCGTGCACGAGGAGCGGCGCCAGGACGGCGGCGGCCATGATCAGGACGAGAGTGCCCGGATGGGTCATGGCGCGCCGCCGTTCATGGACGCGGCGCGGCGGTACATGGCCGTACCGGCGTGGACGTTCTCGCTGACGGCGTGCACGGTGCCAGTCTTCCTCGCTCCGGCGGCCGGGACGACCGGGTGTACGCCGTCGGGGGGAGGAGGTCAGTGCGTCACGCTGGTGAAGCGGTTCCGGTGCGGCGGATGCGGACATCGGCCACGCCTGGTCCTATGATCGGCCGAATTCGTAGAAGGGCTGGTCGTAGGCGTATGAGGTGAGTTCAGTGGTCCATACCACCGGTAGTTGTCCACAGCGCTGGCCGAGGCGGCTGGGCAGCGCGTACGGTTTCGAGGCATGAAGATCCTCATCAGCGCCGACATGGAAGGCGCCACCGGTGTCACCTGGCCGGCCGACGTGCTGCCGGGGACGCCGCAGTGGGAGCGGTGCCGGTCGATGTTCACCTCGGACGTGAACGCCGCCGTGCTGGGTTTCCTCGACGGCGGCGCCGACGAGGTACTCGTCAACGAGGCGCACTGGACCATGCGCAACCTGCTCCTGGAACAGCTCGACGAGCGTACGCAGATGCTCACCGGGCGGCACAAGGCGCTGTCCATGGTGGAGGGCGTCCAGCACGGGGACGTGGACGGCATCGCGTTCATCGGGTACCACGCGGGCGCCGGCATGGAGGGCGTCCTCGCGCACACCTACCTCGCCAACCAGATCACCGGCGTGTGGCTGAACGACGCGAGAGCCAGTGAGGGTCTGCTCAACGCCCACGTCGTCGCCGAGTACGGGGTGCCGGTCGTGCTGGTCACCGGGGACGACGTGGCCTGCGAGGACGCGCTCGGGTACGCGCCCGAGGCGCTGAAGGTCGCGGTCAAGGACCATGTGTCGCGGTACGCGGCCGTGTGCCGTACGCCGGCGAGAACCGCCTCCGACATCCGGGCGGCGGCCAAGGAGGCGGCGGCGCTCGCGGTGCGGTACGAGCCGGTGAGCGGCGGGCCGTTCACCGTCGCCGTGGAGTTCGACGCCGAGCACCTGGCGGCCGCCTCGACCGTCGTGCCGGGAGTGGCCCGCATCGCGGAGCGGAAGGTGGCGTACACCCACGACACCATGTTCGAGGCGATCCGTACCTTCAAGGCGGTCACCACGATCGCCTCGGCAGCGGTGGAGGAGCAGTATGGCTAGGCAGGCCGGGAGCACGCCCGGGGGCACGTTCGACGGCACTCCGGGGAGTACGGACGCCCAGGCGCTGGACGAGGTCGTGCGGTTCACCTCGGAGCTGATCCGGATCGACACGACGAACCGCGGTGGCGGTGACTGCCAGGAGCGCCCGGCCGCCGAGTACGCCGCCGCACGGCTCGCCGAGGCCGGGATCGAGCCCACCCTGCTGGAGCGGACCGAGGGCCGCACCAACGTCGTCGCCCGGATCGAGGGCACCGACCCGTCGGCCGGGGCCCTGCTCGTGCACGGCCATCTGGACGTGGTGCCCGCCGAGGCCGCCGACTGGAGCGTGCACCCGTTCTCCGGCGAGATCCGCGACGGCGTCGTCTGGGGGCGCGGCGCCGTCGACATGAAGAACATGGACGCGATGATCCTGGCCGTCGTGCGCGACTGGGCCCGGCAGGGGGTACGGCCGCGGCGGGACGTCGTCATCGCGTTCACCGCGGACGAGGAGGCCAGCGCCGAGGACGGCTCCGGCTTCCTCGCCGACCGGCACGCCGCGCTGTTCGAGGGCTGCACCGAGGGCGTCAGCGAGTCCGGGGCGTTCACCTTCCACGACGGTGCCGGCCGCCAGTTCTACCCGATCGCCGCCGGTGAGCGCGGCACGGGCTGGCTCAAGCTCACCGCGCGGGGGCGGGCGGGACACGGTTCCAAGGTGAACCGGGAGAACGCGATCACCCGGCTCGCCGCGGCGATCACCCGCATCGGCGACCACGAGTGGCCGCTGCGCCTTACCCCGACCGTGCGCGCCGCCCTGACCGAACTCGCCGCCGTCTACGGCATCGAGACCGACCTGTGCGACGTCGACGTGCTGCTGGACAAACTCGGCCCCGCCGCGGGACTGGTCGAGGCCACCGTCCGCAACAGCAGCAACCCGACCATGCTGGACGCCGGTTACAAGGTCAACGTCATCCCCTCAGAGGCCGTCGCGTACGTCGACGGGCGCTTCCTGCACGGCTGCGAGGACGAGTTCCGCAGTACCCTCGACCGGCTCACCGGGCCGGACGTGGACTGGGAGTTCGCCCACCGCGAGGTCGCCCTCCAGGCGCCGGTGGACTCGCCGACCTACGCCCGGATGCGTGCCGCCGTCGAGGAGTTCGCCCCCGAGGGGCACGTGGTGCCGTACTGCATGTCCGGCGGCACGGACGCCAAGCAGTTCTCGCGGCTCGGCATCACCGGATACGGGTTCGCGCCGCTCAAGCTGCCCGAGGGCTTCGACTACCAGGCCCTTTTCCACGGCGTCGACGAACGTGTCCCCGTCGAGGCGCTGCACTTCGGTGTCCGCGTCCTCGACCGTTTCCTGCGCACGGCGTAGCGGTCAGGCCTTCAGGGGCCGCCCGACAAGTATCTGGAGGAGAAAGTGGGGGAGTCGGTGCGGACCCTGCCGTACGGATCGTGGCCCTCGCCCATCGACGCGGCCCTCGCCGCCGCGCACGACGGGCGCCCCGACGACGTGGCCTTCGTCGGCGACGAGGTGTGGTGGACGGCCCCCCGGCCCACCGAGGGCGGTCGGCGCACGCTGGTGCGGCGGCGCCCCGACGGCACCGAGGAGCCGGTGCTGCCCGCCCCGTGGAACGTCCGCAGCCGCGTCATCGAGTACGGCGGCCGGCCCTGGGCCGCGCTCATGACCGACACCGGGCCGCTGGTGGTCTTCGTGAACTTCGCCGACCAGCGGCTGTACGCCTACCGGCCGGGCGGCGGCGAACCGCGTCCACTGACGCCCGTCTCCCCGGTGGGCGGCGGGCTGCGCTGGGCCGAGCCGGAGGTGCGTGGCGAGCGCGGTGAGGTGTGGTGCGTCCTGGAGGAGTTCACCGGTGACGGGCCCGGCGACGTGCGCAGAACCCTGGCGGCGGTGCCGCTGGACGGCTCGGCGGCCGGCCGACGGGACGCCGTCCGCGAACTCACCGGCGCCCGGCACCGCTTCGTCACCGGCCCCCGCGTCTCGCCCGACGGGCGGCGCGCCGCCTGGCTCGCCTGGGACCACCCGCGCATGCCCTGGGACGGCACCGACCTGGTCGTGGCCGAGATCGGCCCCGACGGCACGTTCCGGGACGCCCGGACAGTCGCAGGCGGGCCCGAGGAGTCCATCGCCCAGGTGGACTGGGCGCCCGACGGCGCTCTGCTCCACGCCTCCGACCGCACCGGCTGGTGGAACCTCTACCGCGACGGCCGGCCGCTCTGCGCCCGTGAGGAGGAGTTCGGCGGGCCGCTTTGGAAGCTCGGGCAGCGCTGGTTCGCCCCGCTGGACAGCGGTCTGATCGCCGTCGTGCACGGCCGCGGCGCCACCGCCCTCGGCATACTCGAGCCCGAGACCGGCGAGGTCGTCGACGCCGCGGGCCCCTGGACCGAGTTCGCGGCGACCCTCGCCGCGCACGGCGAGCGCGTGGTGGCGGTCGGCGCGAGCCCGCGCAGCGCCTACGAGGTGGTCGAGCTGGACGCCCGTACCGGCCGGGCCCGGGTGATCGGCGCCCCGCACGACGACGCGGTGGACCCGGCGTACTACCCCGAGCCGCGGCTTCGCACCTTCACCGGACCCGCCGGGCGCGACATCCACGCCCACCTCTATCCGCCGCACAGCCCGGCCTGCCTCGCACCGGACGGTGAGCTGCCGCCGTACGTGGTCTGGGCGCACGGTGGCCCCACCAGCCGGTCTCCCCTCGTACTGGACCTGGAGATCGCCTACTTCACCTCGCGCGGCATCGGCGTCGCGGAGGTCAACTACGGCGGCTCCACGGGGCACGGCCGGGAGTACCGCAACCGGCTGCGCGAGCAGTGGGGCGTGGTCGACGTCGAGGACTGCGCCGCCGTCGCCCTCGCCCTGGCCGGGGAAGGCACCGCCGACCGGGAGCGGCTCGCCGTGCGTGGCGGCAGCGCGGGTGGCTGGACGGCCGCCGCCTCGCTGGCCACGACCGACGTCTACGCCTGCGGCACGGTCAGCTACCCGATCCTCGACCTGACCGGCTGGGGCACGGGGGAGACCCACGACTTCGAGTCGCGGTACCTGGAGAGCCTCATCGGCCCGTACGCCGAGGTGCCCGACCGGTACGTCGAGCGGTCGCCCGCCGAGCACGCGGACCGGGTCACCGCGCCGTTCCTGCTGCTCCAAGGGCTGGACGACGTGATCTGCCCGCCAGTGCAGTGCGAACGGTTCCTCTCCCGCATGGCGGGCCGGGGAGTGCCCCACGCGTACCTCACCTTCGAGGGCGAGGGGCACGGATTCCGCCGGGCGGAGACCATGGTGCGCGCTCTGGAGGCCGAACTCTCCCTCTACGCCCAAGTGTTCGCTCTGCACCCGCGCGGCATTCCGACCCTGGCACTGAACCGGTGACGAGGGTGAGAGACCTGACCCGCCCGGCCCGGCTCGCCCCCGGCGCCCGGGTGGCCGTCGTCGCCCCCAGCGGGCCCGTCCCCGAGGAGCGGCTGCAGGCGGGCCTGGACGTGCTGCGCGGCTGGGACCTCGACCCGGTCGTGGGCCCGCACGTCCTGGACCGGCACGGCACCTTCGACTACCTCGCGGGCGCCGACGCCGACCGGGCCGCCGACCTTCAGGCCGCCTGGTGCGATCCGTCCGTGGACGCGGTGCTGTGCGCCCGCGGCGGGTACGGCGCGCAGCGCGTGACCGACCTGCTCGACTGGGAGGCGATGCGCGCGGCCGGGCCGAAGGTGCTCGTCGGGTTCAGCGACATCACCGCGCTGCACGAGGCGTTCGCCACCCGGCTGGGCCTGGTCACACTGCACGGGCCGATGGCCGCGGGGATCGACTTCCTGAAGAACGCGCGGGCGCAGGAGCATCTGAGGGCCACCCTGTTCGCTCCGGAGACGGTCCGCGTGATCGCCTCCGGCGGCACGCCCATGGTCCCCGGCCGGGCGCGCGGCGCCACCCTCGGCGGCTGCCTGTGCCTGCTCGCCGCCGAACTGGGCACCCCGCACGCCCGGCCCTCCGCGCGCGGCGGCCTGCTGTGCCTGGAGGACGTGGGCGAGGAGACGTACCGGCTGGACCGCTACCTCACCCAGCTCCTGCGCGCCGGCCGGCTCGACGGGGTCGGCGGGGTGCTGCTCGGCTCGTGGCACGCGTGCGAGCCCTACGAGCGGCTGCGGCCGATGCTGGCCGACCGGCTCGGCGGCCTCGGTGTGCCGGTCGTGGAGGACTTCGGCTTCGGCCACTGCGAGGGAGCGCTGACCGTCCCGTTCGGCGTAACGGCGGAACTGGACGCGGACGCGGGCACCTTGACGCTGGACCGGCCGGCACTGCGCTGACCACGGTGCCGACCGGCCCCGCGTGCGGCGACAAGGCGTCGTAGGCTGGCGAAATGCCGCACAACGCATCCCGCCACCTCGCCGAGGGCCCTCGCGTGGGGATACGGCACTTCACCTACGAGGACGGCGCCGAGTTCACCGCCCGGGCCCGGGAGAGCAAGGACCTGCACCGCCCGTGGCTCTTCCCGCCGGACAGCGCCCAGGCGTACGAGGCCTACGCCGCCAGGCTGATCGAGGACCGGACGAAGGCCGGGTTCCTGCTGTGCGAGAAGGACACGGGCGGGGCGGGCGGCGGCTCCATCGCCGGGTTCGTCAACATCAACAACATCGTCGAGGGCGGTTTCCTCAGCGGCGCCCTCGGCTACGGCGCCTTCGCGCACGCGGCCGGGCGCGGGCTGATGCGCGAGGGGCTGGATCTCGTGGTGCGGTACGCGTTCGGACCGATGCGGCTGCACCGGCTGGAGATCAACGTGCAGCCGGGCAACTTCGCCTCGATCGCGCTGGCCCGGGCCTGCGGCTTCCACCTGGAGGGCTTCTCGCCGAGGATGCTCCACATCGACGGGGCCTGGCGCGACCACCAGCGCTGGGCGATCACCGCCGAGACCGTTACCTCCGGTTGATCTCCAGCGTTTCGTCGCGCGTGCGTCGACCGCACGACCCTTAGCCGCCGCCGCCGCCGCCGCCGACACGGCACCCAGCGGTTCAAACGTGAGCGACGTCGCGCGAACGTGACCGACGGGGCCCCTGTTCACAGCACCGGTGAGCGGCTTCCATGGGGAAGCGTGACGACGATCCGACGTGAGGTACTGAGCCTGCCCGCCGCGCCGCTGGGACCGGACAACCCCCTGCCACCGCTGCGCCCCCTGGACGAGGCGCACCGCATCGACGAACGCGACCGGGCCGGCCTGCCGCGCGACATGGCCCGTCAGGTCGACTACGAGCCACTGCGCAGCCTGCTGCCCGTGCGGGTCCGGGACGGCTACGACCGGCGGCGCGAGGTCAGGGAGATCGACGCCCTCGTCATCGAGAACGACCGGCTGCGGGCCACCGTCCTGCCCGGCCTCGGCGGCCGCATCGCCTCCCTCCTGCACAAGCCGACCGACCGCGAGCTCCTCTACGTCAACCCGGTGCTCCAGCCCGCCAACTTCGCCCTCAACGGAGCCTGGTTCTCCGGCGGCGTCGAATGGAACATCGGAGCCACCGGCCACACCACCCTGTCCTGCTCGCCCGTGCACGCCGCCCGCGTGCCCGCCCCCGACGGCGGCGAGATGCTGCGCCTGTGGGAGTGGGAACGACTGCGCGACCTGCCCTTCCAGGTCGACCTGTGGCTGCCGGAGGGCTCGGACTTCCTTCGCGTCGGCGTCCGGATCCGCAATCCGCACGAGCGCCCCGTGCCGGCGTACTGGTGGTCCAACATCGCCGTGCCCGAGGAGCGGCGCGTCCTCGCCCCCGCCGACGAGGCCTGGCTTTTCGGCTACGAGCGGCGACTGCGCCGGGTGCCCGTCCCGTCGTACGACGGAGCCGACCGAACGTACCCGCTGAACAGCACGTACGCCGCCGACTACTTCTACGAGGTGCCGGACGGCCGGCGCCGCTGGATCGCCGCGCTCGACGAGCACGGCCGCGGGCTGGCGCAGACGTCGACCGACGTGCTGCGCGGCCGCAAGCTGTTCGTGTGGGGCACGGGCCCCGGCGGCCGGCGCTGGCAGGAGTGGCTCACCGAGCCCGGCACCGGCGGCTACTGCGAGATCCAGGCCGGGCTCGCCCGCACCCAGCTGGAGCACGTCAAGCTGGATGCGGAGAGCGAGGTGTCGTGGCTGGAGGCCTACGGGCCGCTCGACGCGGCACCCGAGGGCGAGTGGCACACCGTACTGCGCGGCGCCGAGGAGCGGCTGGAGGCGCTACTGCCGCGCGCCGACGTCGAAGCGGCCTACGAGGCCTGGCGGCCTTACGCCGACGCCGAGCCCGGCGAGATCCTCGCAACGGGGTCGGGCTGGGGCGCGCTCGAAGTGCTGCGCGCGGGCTGGAAGCTGCCCGGCACGCCCTTCGAGGAGCACACCCTCGGCGACGAACAGCGGCCCTGGCTGCACCTGCTGCGCGCCGGGTCCCTGCCCGAACCGGGACACCACGAACCGCCCGGGGACACGCTGGTCGCCCGGCCCTGGCGGGACATGCTGGAGACCACGGCCGCCACGCCGATCGCCGAGTACCACCTCGGCGTCGCCCAGTGGCACGGCGACGACCGGGCCCAGGCGGTGCGCAGTTGGGAGCGGGGCCTGAAGACCGCCGCCGCCGGCTGGCCACTGCTGCGCTGCCTCGCCGTCGCCGACCGGGAGGACGGCCACCACGAGCGGGCCGCCGACCGGTACGCCGAGGCCTTCGACGACCTGTGCGAGCGACTGCGCGAGCGGCGGGAGGAGACGGACGTCCCCGTCGACGACGCGGAGGGGACGGCCGTCGCCGCGGCGCTCGGCCGCGAGGCGATCGAGACGCTGCTCGCGGTCGGGCGCACGGCGGACGCCCGCGCCGTGTGGGACCGGCTGCACCCCGGGACCCGGGCCCGCGGCCGGTTCCGGCTGACCGAGGCGGAACTGCTGGTCGCCGAGGGCCGGCGCGAGGCGGCGCGGGCCGTCT
>NZ_RAIF01000032.1:627448-631334 GCF_003671715.1 Streptomyces sp. E2N166
CGGCGACGAACCGCTGCCGGCCCGCCACGACTTCCGGATGCGGCCGGACGGGGGCTGAGCCCGCCCGGCCCGCCGCTGCCCCGGCTACCCCCGCCGGTCCACGTACTCGTAGATCGCCCCGTCCGGGTGCCGGGCGATCAGGTTGCGGCCCACGGGCGTCGGGACCGGACCCGCGATGACGTCCGCGCCCAGCGAGGTGAGGACACGATGGGTCTCCTCGACGTCCGTCACGGCGATCGTCGCGGCGACCTTGCGCAACACCTCGAGCTGGGACTCGGGCCCGCTCATCAGCAGGAAGCAGCCGACCGCGGCGACTTCGACACCGCCGCGTTCGAAGCGGTGGGCCCGACCGCCGGCCAGACCTTCGTAGAAGGGGATCGCCTTGTCCAGGTCGTCGACGTAGATGCGCAGTGTGGCTCCCAGAATGTCCATGCGGACGAGCCTAGTTGGCGGGGGCGGGGTCCCACTCCCGGTCCCGGCCATGGAAGTTCCGCCCGCGGGTACCCGCAACGTATGGACCGCATGGATCACTTGGAACACCTGGACAAGCATCTGGTCGACGAACTGGCGCAGGTGGCACGCGAGACCGTGCGCGACGAGCTGCGGGAACAGACCCGGAAGCAGCGCCGCAAGGCCACGCTGTACGCCGCGTCCGGTGCCGCCGCCCTGTACGCGGGTGCCGCCCTCGCGCTCACCGTGGGCCTGGCCCTCGCCATCGGCCTGCCGGACTGGGCCGCCGCGCTGATAACGGCCGCCCTCCTGGGCGTCGTGGCCTACCTGCTGCGCGGTGCGGCCCGGCCCCACGCGTCCCGGCCGGGGGCCGGCCACGAGCACACCGTCGGTGGTGACGCACCGGGTGTGCCGCCGAGCGGACTCGGCATGCCGTACCCGCCGATGCCGCCCGTCGCGCCCGGTGGCGTCGGCGGCGCGACCGGCGCCCCGGGTGCGGGCACGCCCGCTCCTGGCGGCACCGGACCGGCGGCGCCGCGCCGGGACGACATCGACCCCGAGGCCCCGCACAGCCGCGGCTGACCGGCCGCGGCCAGAGCCACGCCCCCCGGACACGCGTCCGGGGGGCGTAACGCCGTGGAGGGGCGGGCCGCCTGAGTCAGGCCGGGGCAGGCAGGGTCAGGCGCCCTGCTGGAGCTGCGGCAGCACCTTCGTGCGATAGAAGTCGAAGAAGCCGCGCAGGTCGGGGCCGATCTGGTTGACGTAGACGCGGTCGAAGCCGGCGTCGGCGAACTCCTTCAGCTCCGAGACGTGCTCGTCCACGTCGTCGCCGCACACCCGGCTGTCCCGGACCATGTCCTCGGTGACCAGGGTCTGCGCCTGCTCGAAGTGCTTCGGCGAAGGCAGCACCTGGCCCAGCTCGCCCGGCAGTTGCTCGTTGGCCCACAGCCGGTGCACGGTCCGTACCGCCTCCTCCCGGTCGGTGTCGTAGCAGACCTTCGTGCCCCCGCTGACCAGCTTCCCGCCGCCCCCGCCCTTGCGGTACTGCTCCACCATCGAGGTATCCGGCATCATCGTGATGTAGCCGTCGCCGACCCGGGACGCCAGTTTGGTCGCCGCCGGGCCGAAACCGGAGATGTCGATCGGGACCGGCTCGTCCGGGACGGTGTACAGGCGGGCGTTCTCCACCGTGTAGTGCGTGCCGTGGTGGTTGACCTCCTCGCCGGTGAACAGCCGGCGCATGATCAGGATGGCCTCCTCCAGCATCTCCAGGCGTACGTGCGCGGCCGGCCAGGCGTCACCCAGGATGTGCTCGTTGAGCGCCTCGCCGGTGCCGACGCCGAGCCGGAAACGGCCGTCCGTCATCACCGCGCTGGTCGCGGCGGCCTGCGCCACCACCGCCGGGTGGATACGCACGGTCGGGCAGGTCACGGCCGTCTCGATGGGCAGCGACACCGCGTCGGACAGCGCGCCGATCACCGACCACACGAAGGGGCTCTGCCCCTGCTCGTCGTTCCAGGGGTGGTAGTGGTCCGAGATCCACAGAGCCTGGAATCCGGCCTGCTCGGCCATCCGCGCCTGTTCGATGAGTTCCGCCGGACCGTACTGCTCGCATGAGAGGAAATAGCCGTACTCGGGCATGAGGGATCGCCTCCGGGAGATGGGACGGGTGGGGTCTCGGCCCGGGTACCCGGGCGCCCGGCCGGAAACCGGCGGTGCGGGGCGTCGCACGGGCCCGGCGCACGTTTGGGTGCCCTGGCCGGGGGGACGCGGAAGGCTCACGAGGTACGCGACAGCCCGGAGGCGAACCGTGAGCCGACCCCGCATCGTGATCGTCGGTGCCGGCTTCGCCGGGTACCGGACGGCCCGCACCCTGTCCCGGCTCACCCGGCACCAGGCCGACATCACCCTGCTCAACCCGACCGACTACTTCCTCTATCTGCCCCTGCTGCCCCAGGTCGCCGCCGGAATCCTGGAACCGCGCCGGGTCAGCGTGTCCCTCTCGGGCACCCTGCCCCGCGTCCGGCTGGTCCTCGGCGAGGCCGACGGGATCGACCTCGACGGGCACACGGTGCACTACACCGACCCGGAGGGCGGCGAGGGCACCCTGCACTTCGACCGGCTGGTGCTCGCCGCGGGCAGCGTCAACAAGCTGCTGCCCATTCCCGGCGTCGCCGAGCACGCCCACGGCTTCCGCGGGCTGCCGGAGGCGCTGTACCTGCGCGATCACGTGACGCGGCAGGTGGAACTGGCCGCCGCTGCCGGCGACCGCGAGGAGTGCGCCGCCCGGTGCACCTTCGTCGTGGTCGGCGCCGGGTACACCGGCACCGAGGTCGCCGCGCACGGCCAGATGTACACCGACGCGCAGGTCCGCAAGCATCCGATGCGCACCGGCATGCGGCCCCGCTGGATGCTGCTGGACGTGGCGCCCCGGGTCCTGCCCGAGATGGACGAACGGCTCTCCCGCACCGCCGAACGGGTACTGCGGCAGCGCGGCGTCGACGTGCGGATGGGGACCTCCGTGAAGGAGGCCACGCACGACGGGGTCCTGCTGACCGACGGTACGAGTGTGGACACGCGCACGCTGGTGTGGTGCGTGGGCGTGCGGCCGGACCCCCTGGTGGAGTCCCTCGGGCTGCCCATGGAACGCGGCCGGCTGCTCGTCGACCCGCACCTCCAGGTGCCGGGGCGGCCCGAGCTGTTCGCGTGCGGTGACGTGGCCGCGGTGCCCGACCTGCACGAGCCGGGCCAGTACACGCCGATGACCGCGCAGCACGCCTGGCGGCACGGCAAGGTCTGCGCCCAGAACGTCGCCGCGTCGCTCGGCATCGGGGAACGGCGGGTCTACCGCCACCGTGACATGGGGTTCGTCGTCGACCTCGGCGGCGCGAAGGCCGCCGCCAACCCGCTCGGCCTGCCGATGTCCGGCCCGGCGGCGGGCGCGGTCACCCGGGGCTACCACCTGGCGGCGATGCCCGGCAACCGGGTCCGGGTCGCCGCGGACTGGCTGCTCGACGCGGTACTGCCCCGCCAGGCCGTCCAGTTGGGCCTCGTACGGTCCTGGTCCGTGCCGCTGGAGTCGGCCTCGCCGGAGGTGGCACGGGTGCCGGGCGGCGCGGGGAGCGCCGGGACACGGAAGAAGGAGGGCGCGGCGGGCGGAGACGACCCGGGGCGCCAGGACGCCCCCGAGTCCGCGGACGGCCACCGGTCGAGTCCCGAACCCGCCGGTACCAAGCCGACGACGGGCGCGCCGGACACCGAGGCGGCCAGGAGTCGGCCGGGTGGGAAGCCCGCCCGGAATCAGCCGGGTGGTGAGCGGGTCAAGAGCCGGCCGGCTGGTGAGGCGGCCAAGAACCAACCCGGCGGTGAGGCGGCAAAGAACCAACCCGGCGGTGAGGCGGCCAAGAACCAACCCGGTGGCGAGCCCGCCAAGAAC
>NZ_RAIF01000032.1:631521-634398 GCF_003671715.1 Streptomyces sp. E2N166
GCGCCCGGCAAGGCACGGCCCGCCGGTGCGGCGCCCGCCCGGTCCGCCGGTGCGCCCGACGACCCGGGCCCCGAACCGCCGGCGGACCAGCCGTCCCCCGGACCCGACATCGCACCCGGCCCCGTCAAACGTTCCGACGGCCGCGCCGCAGAAGGAGACTCATGAACACCGGTGAACTCGTCGACCTCGGACAGCAGCTGCGCGTCGACAGCGTACGGACGTCCGCCGCCGCGGGCTCCGGACACCCGACGTCCTCGATGTCCGCCGCGGACCTGATGGCCGTACTCCTCGCCAACCACCTCCGCTACGACTTCGAGCGCCCCGCCCACCCCGGCAACGACCGCTTCGTCCTCTCCAAGGGACACGCCTCGCCTCTCCTCTACTCCGCCTACAAGGCGGCCGGCGCCATCGACGACGAGGAGCTGCTGACCTTCCGCAAGCTGGGCAGCCGCCTGGAGGGGCACCCGACCCCGCAGCGGCTGCCGTGGGTCGAGACGGCCACCGGTTCGCTGGGCCAGGGGCTGCCCGTCGGTGTCGGCATCGCGCTGTCCGGCAAGCGGCTGGACCACGCCGACTACCGGGTGTGGGTGCTGTGCGGCGACAGCGAGATGGCCGAGGGGTCGGTGTGGGAGGCCGCCGAGCACGCCGGGTACGAGCACCTCGACAACCTCATCGTGATCGTCGACGTCAACCGGCTCGGCCAGCGCGGCCAGACCCGGCACGGTCACGACCTCGACGCGTACGCGCGCCGTTTCCGGGCCTTCGAATGGCACACCATCGAGATCGACGGTCACGACGTCGACGCCATCGACCGCGCCTACGGCGAGGCCCTGTCCACCAAGGGCCAGCCCACCGCGATCATCGCGCGCACCCTCAAGGGCAAGGGCGTCCAGGCCGTGGAGGACCGCGAGGGCCAGCACGGCAAGCCGCTGCCGGAGGCCGAGGAGGCGATCGCCGAACTCGGCGGGCCGCGCGACCTCACCGTCCGGGTACAGGAGCCGCCGTCCGCGCGGGCACTGCACTCGGCCGGCACCGGACAGACCGAGCTGCCCCGATACGACAAGGGTGACGAGGTCGCCACCCGCAACGCCTTCGGAGAGGCGCTCGCCGCCCTCGGCACCGCCCGCGGCGACGTCGTCGCCCTCGACGGCGAGGTCGGCGACTCCACGCGCGCCGAGTTCTTCGCCAAGGAACACCCCGAGCGCTACTTCGAGTGCTACATCGCCGAGCAGCAGATGGTCGCCACCGCGGTGGGCATGGCGGCACGCGGCTGGGTGCCGTACGCCACCACCTTCGCCGCCTTCCTGACCCGCGCCCACGACTTCGTGCGCATGGCGTCCGTCAGCGGCTCCGGCATCAACCTCGTCGGCTCCCACGCCGGAGTCGCCATCGGCCAGGACGGCCCCAGCCAGATGGGCCTGGAGGACCTCGCGATGATGCGGGCCATCCACGGCTCGACCGTGCTCTACCCGTGCGACGCCAACCAGACCGCCCGCCTCGTCGCCGAGATGGCAGGCCTGGAGGGCATCCGCTACCTGCGCACCTCGCGCGGCGAGAGCGAGGTGATCTACAGCCCCGACGAGGAGTTCCCCGTCGGCGGCAGCAAGGTGCTGCGCTCCTCCGACCGCGACCGGCTGACCGTCGTCGCGGCCGGCGTCACCCTGCACGAGGCGCTCGCCGCGGCCGACGCCCTCGGCGAGGACGGCATCCAGGTCCGGGTGATCGACCTGTACTCGGTCAAGCCCGTCGACCGGGCCACCCTGCGCGAGGCCGCCGAGGACACCGGCTGCCTGGTGACCGTGGAGGACCACCGTCAGGAGGGCGGCATCGGCGACGCCGTCCTCGACGCGTTCAGCGACGGACGGCCCGTGCCCCGCCTGGTCCGGCTCGCCGTCGGCACGATGCCGGGGTCCGCGACCCCGGCCGAGGAGCTGCACGCCGCGGGGATCGACGCGGAGTCCGTCGAGGCGGCCGTACGGATGCTGGTGGAGCAGGCGATCGTCCGGTGAGCGGAGGCGCCGCACGGACCGTCCGGTCCGGCCGGCACACGGTGGAGATACACCGGCCGGACAAGGTGCTGTTCCCCAAGGGCGACGGCGGCACGCGGGAGTACACCAAGGGTGACCTCGTCGACTACCACCGTGCCGTCGCCCCGTTCATGCTGCCGCACCTGCGTGGCCGCCCACTGATGCTGGAGCGGCACCCGGACGGCGTCGACGGGCCGCGGTTCATGCAGAAGAACACTCCGGAGCACTACCCGGACTGGATCAACCGCGTCGAGGTGGGCAAGGAGGGCGGCACCGTCTGCCACACCGTCTGCGACGACTCCGCCACGCTCCTCTACCTCGCCGACCAGGCGGCGCTCACCCTGCACCGCTGGCTGTCCCGGGCCGGGCAGGTGGACCGGCCGGACCGGATGGTCTTCGACCTCGACCCGGCCGGTGACGACTTCGAGGCGGTACGGGAGGCGGCCCGGCTGCTGGGGAAGCTGCTCGACGAGCTGAGACTGCCCTCGGCCCTCATGACCACCGGGTCGCGGGGACTGCACATCGTCGTGCCGCTGCACGGCCATCAGGACTTCGACGGCGTACGGGAGTTCGCCCGGGAAGTCGCCGAGGCCCTGGCCGCGGCCCATCCCGACCGGCTCACCACCGCCGCCCGCAAGAAGGACCGCGGCGACCGGCTCTACCTCGACATCCAGCGCAACGCCTACGCCCAGACCGCGGTGGCTCCCTTCACCGTGCGCGCCCTGCCCGGCGCGCCCGTGGCCACCCCCATCTCCTGGGACCAGCTGGACGACCCCGCGCTGCACGCCCGCCGCTGGACGATCGCGGACGCCGTCGACCAGGCGCGCACCCAGCCGTGGGCCGGGGTCAT
>NZ_RAIF01000032.1:634408-636719 GCF_003671715.1 Streptomyces sp. E2N166
CCCTGGGGCCCGCTCGGCGGCGCCTGAACGCGCTGCGCGGCTGAGCCGGCCCCGGGGCCGGGCGGGGGCGTCGGCGGGTGGCACATGCACGTGCCCGCGGAGGTTTGGCGAACACACTTGCGGCCACACGGGAGGGGAGGTGGCCATGTCGAACACGAACAACACGTCCGAATCACAAGGCTCACAACAGAGTTCACGCAGAACACAAAAACCACAGAAGTCCCAAGAGTCACAGAAGCCCCAAGAGTCACAGGAGTCGCGTCGGCCCCGGCCGATGGAGGTGCTGCGCGAAGCGCGTGCCCAGCTCGCGGAGCTCACGGGAATGACCGCGGAGACGGTGTCGTCCTTCGAGCAGACGGAGGAGGGCTGGGCGCTGGAGGTCGAGGTCCTCGAGCTCGAGCGTGTGCCCGACACGATGAGCCTGATGGGGAGCTATCAGGTGGAGCTCGACGCCGAGGGGCAGCTCACGGGCTACCGGCGAGTCAGGCGCTACGAGCGCGGCCGGGCCGACGCCCGTGGTTCCCAAGGCCGCTAGGCGGACCGCCGCGGACCGGCTCGACGCACTCACACCCGTGAAAAGACGACAAGACACGGAGGAACACCAGGCATGACTGTCGTACCGGCACAACAGTCCGGCGGTGGAGGCGGCAGCAGCGGCCTTTACGACGTACTTGAGCTCGTTCTGGACAGGGGGCTCGTCATCGACGCATTCGTCCGCGTCTCCCTGGTCGGCATCGAGATTCTGAAGATCGACGTACGTATCGTCGTCGCAAGCGTCGACACCTATCTGCGCTTCGCCGAGGCGTGCAACCGGCTCGACCTGGAGGCCGGGCCGCGCAAGGACCCGGGTGTGCCCGACCTGGTCGGGCAGATGACCGAGTCCGGTGCCAAGGGCAAGTCCAAGGGGGCGCTGTCCGGCGCCGCCGAGACCATTTCCGACGCCTTCAAGCAGGCCCGTGACGAGGACGGCTCCGAGCGCGAGCGCGAGACCGCGTCGCGTCCGCGCGCCCGTAAGGCCGCGCCCTCGCGCCGGAAGGAGGAGCAGGAGTGAGTACGTACGTCTACGGCATCACCGCCGGCTCCCACCC
Organism: Streptomyces sp. E2N166; assembly: GCF_003671715.1. Lineage (GTDB taxonomy): Bacteria > Actinomycetota > Actinomycetes > Streptomycetales > Streptomycetaceae > Streptomyces > Streptomyces thinghirensis. The sequence goes on from NZ_RAIF01000032.1 coordinate 635,497, forward strand.
CCCGCTCCCCGAGGGGCTGGCCGGCGTGGGTGAACCACCGCGGGAGGTGCGCGTCATCGGGGCGGGTGACCTGGCGGCCGTCGTCAGCGACGCGCCCGAGGGACTGCGCCCCAAGCGCAGGGAACTGCTCGCCCACCAGAACGTGCTCAGCGAGGCGGGCGCGGGCGGCTGCGTGCTGCCCATGCGGTTCGGCAGCGTGGCACCGGACGACAGCGCGGTCACCGGCGTCCTCGCCGAGCGGGCCGAGCACTACAAGGAACGCCTCGGGGCACTGGACGGCCGGGTCGAGTACAACGTCAAGGCCAATCACGTCGAAGAGGCCGTGCTGCACCACGTGATGGCCGAGAACCCGGAGATCCGGGCCCTGGCCGAGTCCAACCGGCAGTCGGGTGGCGGCAGCTACGAGAGCAAGATCCAGCTCGGTGAGATGGTCGCGGCCGCGATCCAGGGCAAGGAGGCCGAGGACGCCGTCGTGCTGGAGCGCGCCCTGGAACCGGTCGCCGACGCCGTGAGTGTGGGCCCCGAGTCCACCGGGTGGCTGGCCAACGTCTCGTTCCTGGTGAGGCAGGACTCGGCCGAGGAGTTCCTCGCCGCCGTGGAACGGGTCCGCGGGGACATGCCGCACCTGGAGGTGCGTGTGAACGGACCCCTGCCGCCGTACAGCTTCGTCGAGCCCGGCCCGGCCGAGCCGGCGGGCACCGCGGCCGGCGGGGCCGACGCCGGAGCGGGGTGACGAGATGGGACTGATCTCGGAGGTTCTGCTGCTGCCGCTCGCCCCGGTGCGCGGCGGCGCCTGGGCCATCAGACAGGTGTTGAGCGAGGCCGAGCGGATCTACTACGACCCGGCCACGATCAGAGCCGAACTAGCCCGTCTGGAACAGCAGTTGGAGGCCGGTGAGATCTCCGAGGAGGAGTTCGACCGACAGGAGGACGACCTTCTGGACCGGCTGGAGATCGCTACGCGCACGAGCGCGGGATTGGGCAACGGGACGGCACCATGAACCGAATGGGACTGGGCCTCGCGGTAGGGGCCGGATATCTGCTGGGACGCACCAAGAAACTGAAACTCGCCGTCGCCGTGGGCACCATGGTGGCCGGCAAGAAGATGAACCTGACGCCGAAGGGCATCGCCGAGCTCGTCTCCTCCCAGCTGCAGAACAACCCGCAGTTCAAGGAGATAGGAGACCAGCTGCGCACCGACCTTCGGGGCGTGGGCAAGGCGG
>NZ_RAIF01000032.1:636729-639001 GCF_003671715.1 Streptomyces sp. E2N166
ACCGGCTGCACGGTCGCACCGCCCAGGTCCGCGACCAGCTCTCCGGCGTGGCGTCCCAGGCGCCCGGCGTCGGCTCCGAGTCCGCCGAGTCCGCCGAGTCCGCCGAGTCCGCCGAGGACAGGGACGACTCCCGCGACTCCCGCGACTCCGAGGCCTCGGAGGACTCGGAGGAGCGCGCGGAGTACGACGACGACCGCTACGAGGACGAACCGGCGGACGAGCAGCCCGACGACGAGCACGAGGAGGAGCCCGAGCGGCGGCGCGAGCCGCGGCGCGAGCGGGCGGCGAAGAAGGCACCGCCCGAGCCGCGCAAGGCGGCCGGGAAGGCGCCCGCGCCCGCGAAGAAGGCGGCAGCCAAGGCACCCGCGAAGAAGGCCGCGGCGAAGCGGGCGCAGCCCGCCAAGAAGGCGGCCGGCAAGAAGACGGCCGGCGCCAGGAGCGCCGCCCGCGGTGCCGGGAGCCGGCAGTCGAAGGGTGGTGGTGAGCGATGACCGACACGCTCGGTTCCGCGGCGTCCACGGCGGGCAAGGCCGCGAAGAAGAACCCGATCGCCGACGTGGCCCAGAGCGAGGCGGCCGACCGCCTCAAGGCGGAGGTGCAGGAGTACCTCGCCGCCCAGGTCACGCGGCTGCTGACCGGCGTCGGCACCAAGCTCGGCGAGACCACCGGCAAGCTGAACGACATCGCCGAGGGCAACAGCCCCGGATTCGCCAAGCTCGCCGTCGACGGCGGACGCAAGCTCGCCGAGGGCAAGGGGCCGATGCGGGCCGCGTTCGAGGTCGGCGCCGGCAAGGTGAAGGACAACGTGGTCGGCGCCTTCAAGAACCTCACCGGCGGCAAGGGCAGGAAGAAGGGCGGCGGCGGCCAGAAGCCGACGGTCATCATCGAGTACGTCGACGTCGGCGTGCCGGTGCGCACGGCCTACGACCAGTGGACCCAGTACCAGGACTTCAGCACCTTCGCCAAGGGCGTCAAGAGCGCGAACCGCGCCGACGACACCTCGTCCGACTGGCAGCTGAAGGTCTTCTGGTCCAACCGCAGCTGGAAGGCGAAGACCACCGAGCAGGTGCCCGACGACCGGATCACCTGGACGTCGGAGGGAGCCAAGGGCACCACGAAGGGCGTCGTCAGCTTCCACAAGCTCGCCGACAGTCTCACCCGCGTGATCCTCGTCATCGAGTACTACCCCAAGGGTCTGTTCGAGAAGACCGGCAACATCTGGCGCGCCCAGGGCCGCCGGGCTCGCCTCGACCTGAAGAACTACGTCCGCCACATCACCCTCAAGGGCGAGGCGGACGACGGCTGGCGCGGCGAGATCCGCGACGGCGAGGTCGTCCGCAGCCACGAGGACGCCGTCGCGGAGGAGCAGGAACAGGAGCAGGAGGACCGGGACCAGGACCAGGAGCCCGAGGGCGAAGAGGGCGAAGAGGGCGAAGAGGCCGAAGAGGGCTACGAGGACGAGGAGGAGGCGCCGTACGCCGAGGAGGAGGGCGAAGCGGACGCCGAGTACGAGGAAGAGTCCGAGGGGGAGTCCGAGGAGCAGTACGAAGAGGAGCCCGAGGGCGAGTACGAGGAGGACAAGGAAGCCGGCGAGGAAGAGTACGCGTCCCGTGACGAGTACGAGGACGCCGACAGCGGGAGCCGTCGATGACCACACCCAGCCGGCTGCCCGATCCCTATGGCCAGGGACAGAGCGCCAATCTCGCCGACATCCTGGAGCGGGTGCTCGACAAGGGAGTCGTCATCGCGGGCGACATCAAGATCAACCTGCTCGACATAGAGCTGCTCACCATCAAGCTGCGGCTCGTCGTCGCGTCCGTCGACAAGGCCAAGGAAATGGGCATCGACTGGTGGGAGAGCGACCCCGCGCTCTCCTCGCGCGCCCGGCGCGACGAACTGACCCGGGAGAACGCCGAGCTGCGCGAACGCCTGCGCGAACTGGATCCGGGCCGTGTACCGAGGGAGGCGCCGTGACCGGACTGCGGTACGTCTACGCCGTCTGCCGCCCGTTCGGCGCGGCCCTCCAGTCCCAGCTGGCCGGGGTGGCGGGGGACCCGCCCCGGCTGCTGGCCCACGGCGGCCTGGTCGCCGTGGTCAGCCATGTGCCGGAGGGCGACTTCTCCGAGGAAGCGCTGCGCGGCCACCTGGAGGACTTGGACTGGCTCGCCGGGACAGCCCGCGCCCACCAGCAGGTCATCGACGCGCTCACCGCCGTCACCACTCCGCTGCCGCTCCGGCTGGCCACCGTCTTCCGGGACGACAGTGGCGTACG
>NZ_RAIF01000032.1:639011-642349 GCF_003671715.1 Streptomyces sp. E2N166
TGCGGCAGCGGCGCAGGCAGACCCGGGCCAGCGACGACCTGTGGAGCAGGGCGGAGGAGTTCGCGACCCGACTGCACGAAACGCTGTCCTCCCGGGCCGACGACGCGCGGCTGCACGCGCCGCAGAATCCCGGCCTTTCCGGTGCCGCCGGGCGGAACGTTCTCAACGCCGCCTATCTGGTACGGCGCGACGTGTCCGAGGAATTCGTGGAAATGGTGGACGGGACGAAGGACGACGCCCCCGGAATCCGGGTGGAACTCACCGGACCGTGGGCGGCCTATTCCTTCGCCGGTGAAGAGGCCGGTGAACGAGGGGCCGCCGGCGGGGAGAGCGCGGGGGAGGGGTCATGACCGTCGTCGAACGCCGTGAGATCGCCCTGGTCGATCTGCTCGACCGGCTGCTGGCCGGGGGAGTCGTCATCACCGGTGACGTCACGCTGCGCATCGCGGACGTCGACCTGGTCCGCATCGACCTGAACGCGCTGATCAGCTCGGTCAACCACAATGTTCCGTCACCGTTCGGGGATTGACGTGAGTGAACATCCTGAGCCCCGCAAGCGCCTCGACCTCGACCCCGACACGGTCGAGCGCGATCTGGTCAAGCTGGTGCTGACCGTAGTCGAGCTGCTGCGCCAGCTCATGGAGCGCCAGGCACTGCGCCGCGTCGACGAAGGCGACCTGAGCGAGGACCAGGAGGAGCGGATCGGGCTGACCCTGATGCTCCTCGACGACCGCATGACCGAACTGCGCGACCGCTACGGCCTGCGGCCCGAGGACCTGAATCTGGACCTCGGGCCGCTGGGACCGCTGCTGCCCCGGGAGTGAACCTCCCGGGGCAGCAGCCTCATCACCTGCAGTTCATCGGTTCACCACCGGTACCAGCGGCTCCTGCCGCCGCCGGCCTTCGTCCCGCGGGCCAGGAACCCCAGCAGCCACAGGACCAGGACTGCCAAGGCAATCCACCAGAGGATCTTCACGGCGAATCCGGCGCCGAAAAGAATGATTGCGAGAAGCAGCACGATCAGAAGTGGAACCATGATGCGGACCTCCTGCCGTACTGGTTTCCCGGATTCCACCGATCAGGCGCCCGTCAGGCGTTCTTTCGGCACAGAATCTCCCCGTGCAGGACGCTGAACCAGCTCTCCGGCCGCTCACCCCACTCCCGCCAGGCGCCCGAGACGGCCCGCAACCGCTCCGTCGTCGCGTGGCCACCCTCGGTGGCGAGTCCGGCGTACGCGGACGCCACGGTGCGGTCCGCCCACAGGCCGCTCCACCACCGGCGCTCCTCGGGTGTGGCGAAGGTCCAGGTGGCGGAGGTCGCCGTGATGTCGGTGAACCCGGCCTCGAGTGCCCAGGCCTTGAGCCGGCGTCCGGCGTCGGGCTCGCCGCCGTTGGCGCGGGCCACCCGGTGGTACAGGTCCAGCCAGTCGTCCATGCCCGGGGATGCGGGGTACCAGGTCATGGCGCCGTAGTCCGAGTCGCGGACGGCGATGATCCCGTTCGGCCGCGCCACCCGCCTCATCTCGCGCAGGGCCTGCACCGGGTCGCCCACGTGCTGGAGTACCTGGTGGGCGTGGACGACGCAGAACGTGTCGTCCGGATAGTCCAGCGCGTGCACGTCCGCGACCGCGAAGTCGGTGTTCACGAGCCCGCGTTCGGCTGCCGTGGCCCGGGCCCGTTCGACGATCTCCGGGGCCCGGTCCACGCCCGTGACGTGTCCGTCCGGGACCAGCTCCGCCAGGTCCGCGGTGATGGTGCCCGGACCGCAGCCGATGTCCAGGATCCGCATGTGGGGCCTCAGCGAGCCGAGCAGATAGGCGGCGGAGTTGGCGGCGGTGCGCCAGGTGTGCGAGCGGAGCACGGACTCGTGGTGTCCGTGCGTGTATACGGCGGTCTCCTGCGGCTTCGGCAAGGTGGGTCCCCTCTCCCGGCGATGCGATCACCGTACGCGCACTGATCGGATGATGAGACCTGCGTTTTACAGTATGGACTGACGGGTCATCAGGAAAGGTCGCCGGCAGTGGCGTCAGGAGGGAAAGGCCGCCAGGAAGGGAGCCCGCCAGGAAGGGAGCCCGTCAGGAGAGGAGCCCATCGCCGGGCAGCGGGCGGTACACCGTGAGCGCCTCGGGCAGCTTCTCGAGCGTCAGGTCGCCCTCCGTCTCCGTCAGTTCGCCGTCGAAGGCCATCAGCGTGCCCGGCGCGACTCCGGACAGGCGCAGCCGGCTCACCTGCACCGCCGCGTGGGCGGGGGAGCGGGTCAGCGGACCGGCCAGGGCCGCGGACAGCAGCCGCAGGGCCGGCCGGCGGCCACCGTGCACCACCCGCACGTCCAGCTGCCCGTCCGCCAGGTCGAGCCGGCGGCCGGAGGCGATGCCCCTGCGGTGGTACGTGCCGTTGCCCGCGAACAGCATCCACAGCGGGCGCCGGCGGCCCCGTACCTCGGCCTCCAGCGGGTGCCGGTCGGCGCGCAGCACCCGCACGGCCGCGACCACTCCGGCCGGCCAGCCGCCGATCCGGGGAGACCAGCGCTCCCGCTCGCGCACCAGTTCCGGGTACACGCCGAGGCTGAAGGTGTTCAGGAAGACACCGTGCTGCCCGCCGGAGGCGAACCGGCCCACGTCCACGCGCACGCCCTCGCCCCGTTCCAGCGCCCGGCACAGATCCCGCACGTCCTCCACCCCGAGGTCGTAGGCGAAGTGGTTGAGCGTGCCGCCGGGCAGCACCGCGAGCGGCAGCCCGCGGCACACTGCGATCTCGGCCGCGGCGTTCACGGTGCCGTCGCCGCCGCACACACCGAGCACCCGGGCGTGTTCCGCCGCCTTCTCCAGCTCGGCCCGGACGTCCTCCGGCTCGCACTCCACCACCTCCGCGTCGGGCAGCGCGTCGCACAGCGCCCGCACCCGGTCCGAGGTGCCCGAGCCGATGTTGGCCACCATGACGAGGCCCTCGCCCCCGGGCAGCGCCGGGACCTCGGCGCGCGGCCGGGCCGGCGGGGTGAGCTGGGCGCGCGTCGGCACCATGCCCCGTACGGCGAACGCGGCCCCCACCCCGAGCGCCGCACCGGCCACCACGTCACTCGGATAGTGGACGCCGGTGTAGACCCGGGAGAGGGCGACCGCGGCGGCCACCGGGGCCACCGCCGCGCCCCACGCCGGGGACTCCAGCGCGACGCCGGTCGCGAAGGCGGCGGCCGACGCGGCGTGCCCCGACGGGAAGGACGTGGTGATCGGCTGCCGCTTCAGCTGCCGGATCAGCGGTACCGGGTCCAGTACGGGACGGGCCCGGCGGATCGAACGCTTGCCGAGGGTGTTGATCGTCAGCGAGGCCAGGCTCAGCGAG
>NZ_RAIF01000032.1:642409-652731 GCF_003671715.1 Streptomyces sp. E2N166
CGGCGGGCCCTCGGAGTGCGGGTCGCGGCCAGGGCGGCGCCCGCCGCGAGCCACAGCACGCCGTGGTTGGCGCTACGGCTCAGCCGGGGCAGCAGGGGGTCGGCGCCGGGCCAGGTGCGGGCGGCGACGGCCTCGAACACACGCTGGTCCAGCCGCAGGAAACCGTTGCGGACCGGATGCGGGCCGGGCGTCGGGGCGGTGAGGTCTACGTCGGGGCTCATGCGTTCCGCCTACCCTGCGGAACGCGTTTCCTGCGGGTGGTGCGCCCCATGTACGGCAGCTCAGGCCGCGGAGGATGAAAACGGTTTGCCCCAAGCGTGCCCGGAGCCGCAGAATCCGGTCCCATGGGTCATCTCGAAGCCGCGCACCTGGAGTACTACCTCCCCGACGGGAGGGCGCTGCTCGGCGACGCGTCCTTCCGGGTGGGGGAGGGGGCCGTCGTGGCCCTCGTCGGACCCAACGGGGCGGGCAAGACCACCTTGCTCCGCCTGCTGTCCGGGGAGCTGAAGCCGCACGGCGGGACCGTCACCGTCGGCGGCGGCCTCGGAGTGATGCGGCAGTTCGTGGGCTCCGTCCGGGACGAGACGACCGTACGCGACCTGCTCGTGTCCGTGGCGTCGCCCCGCATCCGCGAGGCCGCGCGCGCCGTCGACGCCGCCGAGCACGGGATCCTGACCGTCGACGACGAGGCCGCCCAGATGCGCTACGCGCAGGCGCTCGCCGACTGGGCCGAGGCGCAGGGGTACGAGGCCGAGACCCTGTGGGACATCTGCACCACGGCCGCGCTGGGCGTGCCGTACGACAAGGCCCAGTGGCGGCAGGTGAGCACCCTGTCCGGCGGTGAGCAGAAGCGGCTGGTGCTGGAGGCGCTGCTGCGCGGCACCGACGAGGTGCTGCTGCTCGACGAGCCGGACAACTACCTCGACGTACCCGGCAAGCGCTGGCTGGAGGAGCGGCTGAAGGAGACCCGCAAGACGGTGCTCTTCGTCTCCCACGACCGGGAACTGCTCGCCCGCGCCGCCCAGAAGATCGTCTCCCTGGAGCCCGGCCCCGCGGGTGCCGACGCCTGGGTGCACGGCGGCGGCTTCGCCACCTTCCACGACGCCCGGCGCGAGCGCTTCGCCCGCTTCGAGGAACTGCGCCGCCGCTGGGACGAGAAGCACGCCCAGCTGAAGAAACTGGTGCTGACACTGCGTCAGGCCGCCGCGGTCAGCCACGACATGGCCTCCCGTTACGCCGCTGCCCAGACCCGGCTGCGCAAGTTCGAGGAGGCCGGTCCGCCGCCCGAGCCGCCGCGCGAGCAGGACATCCGGATGCGGCTGAAGGGCGGCCGCACCGGCGTCCGCGCCGTCACCTGCGAGCAACTGGAACTCACCGGCCTGATGAAACCCTTCGACCTGGAGGTCTTCTACGGCGAACGGGTCGCCGTCCTCGGCTCCAACGGCTCCGGCAAGTCGCACTTCCTGCGCCTGCTCGCCGGCGACGACGTGGCACACACCGGGAACTGGAAGCTCGGGGCGCGCGTGGTGCCCGGCCACTTCGCGCAGACCCACGCACACCCGGAGCTGCTGGGCCGCACGCTCCTGGACATCCTGTGGACCGGGCACGCCCAGGACCGGGGCGCCGCCATGTCCAGGCTGCGCCGCTACGAACTGACCCAGCAGGCCGAGCAGACCTTCGAGCGGCTCTCCGGCGGCCAGCAGGCCCGCTTCCAGATCCTCCTGCTGGAACTCCAGGGCGTCACCGCCCTGCTGCTCGACGAGCCGACCGACAACCTCGACCTGGAATCGGCCGAAGCCCTCCAGGAGGGCCTGGAGGGCTTCGAGGGCACGGTCCTCGCGGTCACCCACGACCGCTGGTTCGCCCGCTCCTTCGACCGGTACCTCGTCTTCGGCAGCGACGGACGCGTCCGCGAGACGCCGGAGCCGGTCTGGGACGAACGGCGGGTGGAGCGGGCCCGCTGACGCCCGCGCGCGGAGGTCACTTCCAGCGCAGCAGCGCCCCCAGACCGCCCACCGGAGCCTTCTGAGCGGCCTCGGACGGCAGGGCCGGCGTCACGGAGATCGCGGGGGCGCCGGTCATCACCGCCGAGCGCAACAGGGCGTCGTCCGCGCGGGCCGACCAGGAGTTCTGCTCGCCGAGCGTCTTCAGCTCCGTACGGCGCACCGCCAACTGGTCGGCCTCCTCGCCGATCCACACCTCGCGGTGCGTGTCGGGGGCGTCCGGGATGACCAGCAGCTCGTCGATGCGGTGCTCCCGGGCCGCCTCGACCAGCGCGGGCACGCCCTCCGCGGCACCGGCCCGGCCCTCGCCGTCCGGTGTGCGGGCGGCCAGGAAGCGGTCCAGGTCCTCCCGCGCGCGCGAGCGGACATGGTCGTCCCGCAGTCCCTCCACCTCGTCGTCCAGCAGCCTGCTGCCGGCGCCGCGCGAGGCCTCGGCGATGCGGTCCTGCAGCCGTTTGGGAAGCCGCTCGTGCACGGACCGCCGTTCCCGGTCGTCACCCACCAGGATCAGCAGATCGGCGCCCGTCTCCTCCTGGCACACGGCGAGCGCGTCCGCGATCTCCGCCGCGTTGTGCTCCCAGGTGTTCTCCACCCGCAGCTGGAAGTGGCGCTCCGACCAGTCGACGCTGCTCGTGCGGTGCACCGGCCACTGCCGGCCGGTCACGCCGCCCGCGTCCGAGCTGCCCAGCGCGCTGCGCAGCTCGAAGTCGGCGCCCTTGCGGTCGACGTACGCCACCACGCACACCGGGTCCTCACCGGCCAGGTCCAGCAGCGGTGCCACGTGCGGCAGCGGCGCCCAGTCGGCGGTGGTCCCCCCGTACGGGGGCCGGGCCAGCGGCGGGTCGAGGACCACCCGCCCGGCGCACGCGAACAGCGCCCGCCCGTGCGGGTCGGTGGCGTGGCGCAACTCCTCCACCGCCTCCTTCACGGCCCGGCAGGTCGCGTCGTCCGCGCCCTGTTCCGCCAGCTCCCGGGCCACCGCGGCGGCCGTCAGCTCACGTTCGTGGGGGGTGTCCTCCGTGTGCCGGGAGAGATCGACGTACACGGAGGCCCAGGGGCCCTGATGTTCGTAAAGGGGATGCAGAAACGCGAGATCCATGGCTCCCTCCCGGGTGCCGCTCGGGGGTGGTAGTGCTGCGGGGGCGGGTACCCGGACCGCATGAACGAACACGACACGCGTGACGACACCACTACCGGCGGCGTGGACCCGGGCCGCCTGGACGACCAACAGCTCATGAAGGAGCTGGCGACAATCCACCGCACGCGCCACGACACCTTGCTGTACGGGTCGAACGACGCGCTGCGGGTCCACAACGACCGGATGGCGCAGCTGGAGGGCGAGTGGCTGCGCCGCAACCCCCGGCGCCCGGTCGCAGCGGGCCGCACCCGCGAAGGCGCCCGGGAACGGGGCTGCGGGGAGGGCACCACCTCCGGCGGCTGACCGCGCCGCCCGGGCACACCTGGCTCCGGCTCTTCCGGTGCGGCGGGCGCGCGTGGGGCCCGGCCCTCCGGCGCGATCGGGGCGCACCGGTGAGCCGGGCCCGGCGAGAGGCCCGCGCCTCGTTTCTCAGCCGCCCGCCTTGGCGAACTCCGCGAGGAAGGTCTCGCAGAACGCCTCGAGGTCGTCCGGCTTGCGGCTGGTGATCAGCACGTTGTCGCCGTGGTCGCAGACCTTCACCTGTTCGTCGACCCAGGTGGCCCCGGCATTGCGCAGGTCGGTCTGCAGACTGGGCCACGAGGTCACGACCCGGCCGCGTACGACGTCCGCCTCGACGAGCGTCCACGGCGCGTGGCAGATCGCGGCCACCGGCCGGCCCTGCTCGAAGAAGTCCCTGACGAACGCCACGGCCTTCTCGTCCATCCGCAGGAAGTCAGGATTGGCCACGCCGCCGGGCAGGACAAGCCCGCCGAACGAATCGGCCGACGTGTCGCCCACCGCCTCGTCCACCGGGAACGTGTCCGCCTTGTCGAGGTGGTTGAAGCCCTGGACCTCACCGGACTGCGTGGAGACGAGCACGGGCTCGTGACCCGCGTCCTTCGCCGCCTGCCAGGGCTCGGTCAGTTCCACCTGCTCCACGCCCTCGGGCGCGGTCAGAAACGCGATGCGCATGTGATTCGGATTCCTTTCCTGGCGCGTCGGCCGGTGTCGCCGCCCGGCGCGCGTGAGTCGTTCGGCCGCGGGGGAGGCGCGGCGCGTCTCAGCCGCCGCCCCGGGCGTCCGGTTCCGCACGGCTGATGTCGGCGAGCGCCGATGAGGGGTCCCGGGCCTCGGCCAGATCGCCGAGGCTCACCATCCCGACCGGCAGCCCGTCCTCCACGACGGGCAGCCGCCGTACGGCGTGCTCGCGCATCAGCGCCACCACGTCCGCGACCGGGTCGTCCGGGGAGACCGTCAGCGGGTCGTGCGTGCAGATCGCCCGGACGCCCACCCCCATCGGGTCGAGGCCCTCCGCCACCGCCCGCACCGCGATGTCACGGTCGGTGAGCAGGCCCACGACCTCCTGCCCGTCCGCGACCACCACGTCACCGATGTTCTGCGTGCGCATCAGCTGCGCCGCCTCGACGAGGGAGGAGTCCGGACGGACGGCGGTCACGCCCGGCGTCATGACGTCCCGCACGTACTCGGCCGTGTGCTCGGCCATCGGAGCCATTGAAGGCCCGCCCTTTCCGGCGCCTATGCGCCCTGCGTCCCGGTGGGTCCGGACCCGCCGTTCTCGGTCAGGGCCACCGCCAGTTCCTGGACGTTGTCGTAGCGCGCCTTGTGCGGCAGCCGCTCCAGTCCCTCGACGAGGGCGTCGGGCGCGTGGCCGCGGCGCAGCGCCCGGGTCAGTTCCCGCGGGCTCGCGGGGAAGGTGCCCCGGGTCAGGTTCCGGGCCAGTTCGAGCCGGAGGGCCTCCAGGTACGTCGGTCCGCGGCCCGGTGTCACCGGTCCGTAGGTGACGTCCGGGTCGTCCTCGGCAGCAGGTTCCGGGTCGTGCCACTCCTCGGTACGGGTGGGGTGCCCGGACCTGAGCAGACCCTGCAGTTCGTGCTTCATCTCGTCGTCGCGGTGGACGCTCATCCGGTCACTGCCTCGCTGCATGTCTCCCTCCAGGTCCTTCAGGGGTGCCGACCGCGTACCCGGACACCGAAGGCCGACACGGATTCATCCGGACGGGTCCGGTCCGATTTTCCCGGGCACGCTGCGTGCCTCCGTGCGCACCGCGGGTTTGCCCGGCGGGCCCGGGGAACCCGGCTCCCGCCACCACCCCCCACGCCCACCCCTTATCGGGAAGGACGGACCATGGCGGTGCTGCTCGCTGTGTTCATCCCGGTCCTCATGCTCGGCGTGGTGCTGGCCCTCGGCCGCTACGAGGAACTGATGCTGCCCGACACCGCGGCCCCGCCCGACGACGCCGACGTGGCCGCGCGAACGGATCAGTAATCGAGAAGCGAGGCCCACCGTGCTCCGTCTAGCGTGTCCCTGCTGACCCGCTCGACAGATGGAGACACCGATGAGCAGCGCGAGGAGAACGGACCAGCAGGCGGCCGTACCGCATGTCGCGGACAGTCACGACCTGATCCGTGTGCACGGTGCCCGCGAGAACAATCTCAAGGACGTCAGCATCGAGATTCCCAAGCGCCGGCTGACGGTGTTCACCGGCGTCTCCGGCTCGGGCAAGAGCTCACTGGTGTTCAACACGATCGCCGCCGAGTCGCAGCGGCTGATCAACGAGACCTACAGCGCCTTCGTACAGGGCTTCATGCCGGCGCTGGCCCGGCCCGAGGTCGACGTCCTCGACGGCCTGACCACCGCGATCATCGTGGACCAGCAGCGGATGGGCGCCGACCCCCGCTCCACGGTCGGCACCGCCACCGACGCCAACGCCATGCTGCGCATCCTCTTCAGCCGGCTCGGGGACCCGCACATCGGACCGCCCAGCGCCTACTCCTTCAACACCGCCTCCGTCCGGGCGAGCGGCGCGATCACCGTCGAGCGCGGCAACAAGAAGGCGGTCAGGGCGACCTACGAGCGCACCGGCGGCATGTGCACCAACTGCGAGGGCCGGGGCAAGGTCTCCGACATCGACCTCTCCCAGCTCTACGACGACTCCAAGTCGCTCGCGGAGGGCGCCTTCACGATCCCCGGCTGGAAGTCGGACAGCCAGTGGACCGTGCAGGTCTACGCCCAGTCCGGCTTCGTGGACCCGGACAAGCCGATCCGCGAGTACACCGAGAAGGAGCTGCGGGACTTCCTCTACGGCGAGCCGGTCAAGGTGAAGGTCAGCGGCGTCAACCTCACCTACGAAGGACTGATCCCGAAGATCCAGAAGTCGTTCCTGTCCAAGGACAAGGAGGCGATGCAGCCGCACATCCGGGCGTTCGTGGAGCGGGCCGTCACCTTCACCACCTGCCCGGAGTGCGACGGAACCCGGCTCAGCGAGGGCGCCCGGTCGTCGAGGATCGGGAAGATCAGCATCGCCGACGCCTGCGCGATGGAGATCCGCGACCTGGCCGAGTGGGTCCGCGCTCTCGACGACCCGTCGGTGGCGCCGCTGCTCACCGCGTTGCGGGACACCCTCGACTCGTTCGTGGAGATCGGCCTCGGCTACCTCTCGCTCGACCGTCCGGCGGGCACCCTGTCGGGCGGCGAGGCGCAGCGCGTGAAGATGATCCGCCACCTCGGCTCGTCCCTCACCGACACCACGTACGTCTTCGACGAGCCCACCATCGGCCTGCACCCGCACGACATCCAGCGCATGAACGACCTGCTGCTGCGACTGCGGGACAAGGGCAACACGGTGCTCGTCGTCGAGCACAAGCCGGAGACGATCGCGATCGCCGACCACGTCGTCGACCTCGGCCCGGGCGCCGGCACGGCGGGCGGCACCGTCTGCTTCGAGGGCACCGTGGAGGGGCTGCGGGCCGGCGACACCGTCACCGGCCGCCACCTCGACGACCGGGCCTCGCTCAAGGAGACGGTCCGCGAGCCCACCGGGACGCTGGAGATCCGCGACGCCACGACGCACAACCTCCAGGGCGTCGACGTCGACGTCCCGCTCGGCGTGCTCTGCGTGGTCACCGGCGTGGCGGGCTCCGGCAAGAGCTCCCTGATCCACGGCTCGGTCCCGGCCGGCGCCGACGTCGTCTCGGTCGACCAGAGCCCGATCAAGGGCTCCCGGCGGAGCAACCCGGCCACGTACACCGGACTGCTCGACCCGATCCGCAAGGCCTTCGCCAAAGCCAACGGCGTCAAGCCGGCCCTGTTCAGCGCCAACTCCGAGGGCGCCTGCCCCACCTGCAACGGCGCCGGTGTCATCTACACCGACCTGGCGATGATGGCCGGCGTCGCCACGCCCTGCGAGGACTGCGAGGGGAAGCGGTTCCAGCCCTCGGTACTGGAGTACCGCCTCGGTGGCCGCGACATCAGCGAGGTCCTCGCGATGTCGGTGGCGCAGGCGGAGGAGTTCTTCGGCACCGGCGAGGCCCGCACTCCGGCCGCGCACAAGATCCTCGACCGGCTCGCCGACGTCGGGCTCGGCTACCTCACCCTCGGCCAGCCGCTCACCACCCTGTCCGGCGGGGAGCGCCAGCGGCTCAAGCTGGCCACCCACATGGGCGACAAGGGCGGCGTCTACGTACTCGACGAGCCGACCACCGGCCTGCACCTCGCCGACGTCGAGCAGCTGCTCGGCCTGCTCGACCGCCTCGTCGACGCCGGCAAGTCGGTCATCGTCATCGAGCACCACCAGGCGGTCATGGCACACGCCGACTGGATCATCGACCTCGGCCCGGGCGCCGGCCACGACGGCGGCCGGATCGTCTTCGAGGGCACCCCGGCCGACCTCGTCGCCGACCGCTCCACCCTCACCGGCGAGCACCTCGCGGCGTACGTCGGCGCCTGACCGCGAACGCTCCCGCGGCGCCGGTACCGGGATCACCCGGCGTCGTGGGATCGTGGTGGGGTGACGACCTTGGAGGACCTGGTCCGGCTGCGCCGGGCCCGCGACCTGATGGACCGCGAGTACGCCGAGCCGCTCGACGTGCCGGCGCTGGCACGCGTCGCCCTCATGTCGGCCGGCCACTTCTCCCGCAGCTTCCGCGCCGCCTACGGGGAGACGCCCTACAACTACCTGATGACGCGCCGGATCGAGCGGGCCAAGGCACTGCTGCGGCGCGGCGACCTGTCCGTCACGGAGGTCTGCTTCGAGGTCGGCTGTACCTCGCTGGGGTCGTTCAGCTCGCGGTTCACCGAACTGGTCGGTGAGAGCCCGAGCGCGTACCGGGCCCGCGACCACGCCGACGGCGCCGGCATCCCGGCCTGTGTCGCCAAGATCTACACGCGACCGGTCAGGAACGGAGAAGCGAAGCCCACGCCCCCGCCCGTAGCGTGAGACGCATGGACATCAACCTCTCGCAGTGCTTCATCGCCGTCGACGACCACGACAAGGCGCTCGCCTTCTACCGCGACGTACTCGGACTGGAGGTCCGCAACGACGTCGGGTTCGAGGGCATGCGCTGGGTGACCGTCGGCTCCCCGGCCCAGCCCGGCGTGGACATCGTCCTCGAACCCCCGCTCGCGGACCCGAACGCCTCGGCCGCCGACAAGGAGGCCATGGCCGAGCTGCTGGCGAAGGGACTGCTGCGCGGCGTCATCTTCACCACCGAGGATGTCGACGCGACCTTCGAACGCGTCCGGGCCGCGGGCGCCGAGGTCCTCCAGGAGCCGGTCGACCAGCCCTACGGCGTCCGCGACTGCGCCTTCCGCGACCCCTCCGGCAACATGCTGCGCTTCAACCAGCCGCGCAAGGGGTGACCGCCGCTACCGCGATCACCCCTTCTCCCGCCCCGGCAGAAACTCCTGCGCCTTCGCCCTGAGCCCCTGCCTGATCACGGGCCCCCCGGTCCGCGTCGCCTTGAGGACGGAGACGGCCGTCGCCTGCATCTGCTCCCGGGTGGCGTGCGGCGGGACCGGGGGCACGGCGGGGTCGGTGAGGAACTCGAGCACCGCCGGGCCGTCCGCCGCGAGGCCCGCCCGGCAGGCACCCCGGCGCTCACGTGAGATGGGGGTGAGGTCGGCGGCAAGTGGTACGGGTGACCCCGGCTCCGCGCGGAGAACATCCGGGTGTTTGCCCTGGGGGTCAGGGGGCAGGTGCAAATTCAGTGCTTCGGACAGGAGGCACGTCCGTGGGAGCGGCGCGACGCCGTTCCGGACGCGTCCGTCCGGGCCGGACGCCTCCCACGGTGACCGCCCGACCCCAAGGGCCGTGTTGTCGTACCGGTGCCGGCCGCTCCGCGCGCCGGAGGTTCTGTGAACCCCGGGCGCCGTCCGCGCCGGCCGGGCCATCGCCCGGCGCGACGACGGGCCCCGCGCTCCGAGGGAGTTGCGACGCACCATGCCGATCCACGCCAGCGTGAAGCACCCGCACGACGACGCCCCCGACACCGACGACGCCTTCCGCCGACTCACCACCCTTCCCGACGGCCCGGAACGCGACGCGGTCCGCGACCGGATCGTCGAGGCCTGGCTCCCCATGGCCGAACGGCTCGCGGGACGGTTCCGCAGCCGCGGCGAGAGCTACGAGGACCTGCGCCAGGTCGCGGCGCTCGGCCTGGTCAAGGCCGTCGACCGGTACGACCCCGAGCGCGGCAACGCCTTCGAGAGCTACGCCGTGCCGACGATCACCGGCGAGATCAAGCGCCACTTCCGCGACCACATGTGGACCCTGCACGTGCCGCGCCGGGTCCAGGACCTGCGCAACCGCGTGCGCTTCGCCGGCCAGGACCTGTCCCAGACCATCTCGGGGCGCAGGCCCACCGTCACCGAGATCGCCGAGCACGCCGATCTGAGCGAGGAGGACGTCCGGATCGGACTGGAAGCCCTGGAGAGCTTCACGGCCCTGTCCCTGGACGCCGAGCTCCCCGGCAGCGAGGACGGCTACTCACTCGGCGACGCCCTCGGGGCTTTGGACCCGGCCCTCGACACCGTCGTCGACCGCGAGGCCGTCAAGGACCGCCTCGCCGCCCTGCCCGAGCGGGAACGGGCCATCCTTTACATGCGCTTCTTCGACGACATGACCCAGAGCCGCATCGCCGAACAGCTCGGCATCTCCCAGATGCACGTCTCCCGCCTGATCAGCCGGTGCTGCGACCGGGTGCGGGAACAGGTCCTCCGGGACCCGGCGGTCTGAGCGCGGGGGCCGGCCCCGCGCTCCTGCCACGGCGCCGCGGTCACGCCCCGAGACGGAGGTCCGTGACGGCCGCGGGTGGGCCGAAACCTCCGTCTCACCCGCTCGGGGGTCCCGTTCCCGCGAACGGCTCACGGTGGCGCGCGGACCC
>NZ_RAIF01000032.1:652846-654423 GCF_003671715.1 Streptomyces sp. E2N166
ACCGGCGAGTCCGCGCCGGCCACCCTCGACGCCACCTCACCGGCCTTCGACGAAGGCACCGTCGCGCTGCGCAAGGTGGAGGGCGAGGGCGGGGCGACGTCCGGAACCGCCTACCGGGGCACCGCGCGGATAGCCGCCGCCGAGGACCTCGAGACCGACCCGGAGGCGGAGGGCTCCGAGGACGCGTGGACCGTCGACGGCACCTGCCCCGAGGAGTCCGGTGGCGAGGGCGATCCCTGGAGCGCGACGATGACCGTGCCGGAGGAGGAGGCCGGGGCCGTCGCACCGCCGTGCCCCGAGCCCACACATTCCGGCCAGCACGGCGAGCAGTGCGGCGGACCCAGGACGGTGTGTCCGGAAACGACCGCCCCGCACGGTGAGACCGCCGAGCGGGGCACGTCCTGCACGACGAAGCCGCCCTGCCCCGAGCCCGCCGCACAGGGCAAGTCCTGCGGCGGCGCGATCGCGGAGCACGGGGTGCGGGCCGGCGCGGGCGGGTCCTTCACCGACTCGATGCCGGCCCTGGTCGCCGGCGGTGTCCTGATCGCGGGCGCGTTCGGCGCGGCGGCGCATCGGCTGCGGCTCCGTCCGCGCGGGGACGCCGAGCACCGCTGACCCGCACCGCCGCCGGTCCGCGTGTGATCCGCGACCGGGGTCACCGCCATGGCAGGGCGGCACGATGGGTACTTGGTGCAACGACCGAGGAGAGAGCACCCGGCCGGGCGGCGACGGGACACGGCACCACGGACTGCGCGGAGGTACGCATGCGGCGGACGGACCCCGAAGGCCATGACTCTGCCGGGCATGGCTCCGAAGAGCGTGGCGCCGTAGCGCATGACTCCGTAGGGCATGGCTCCGAAGGGCACGACCCCGTGGGGCACGGTCCCGTCCGGTACGGCCCGCACCTCCCCGACGACGGCCTGCCCGTGCTGCCCGAACTGTCCGCCGTACTCGCCGCCGCCGCGGGCCGCGGCCACGACGAACCGGCGGGCGGCACCCCGTCCCTCCTTGGCGCCGCCTGCGGCTACTGGGACCGGCGCGGCCTGCCCACCGAGCTCGGCCACGTGGCCGCCGCCCCCGGCGCCAACGCCCTGCTGCTGGCGCTGACCGCCGCGCTCGGCGGCGACGTCCTGGTGCCCCGCCCCTGCGCCGCCTGGTGGGCGCCGTACGCGCGGCTGCTGGGCAGACCCGTCTTCCACGTGCCCACCCCGGCCGAGTCCGGCGGCGTCCCCGACCCGTACGCCCTCCTGGAAACCGTCCGCCGGGTCCGCGCCGAGGGCGGCGACCCCCGCCTGCTCGTGCTGTCCGTCGCCGACGACCCCACCGGAACCGTCGCGCCGCCCGAACTGCTGCACGAGACCCTCGAGGCCGCAGCCGACGAGGGTCTGCACCTGGTCAGCGACGAGACCTGGCGGGACACCCTGCACGACGCGCACGCCACCGTGCTGCTCAGCCCCGCCGAGATGCTGCCCGAACGGGTAACCGTCGTCACCGACCTGGCCGGCGCGCTGCTGCCGCCGGGCTGGCCGGCCGCCGTCGCCCGCTTCCCCGCGTCCGCCGCCGGGGACGGTCTGCAC
>NZ_RAIF01000032.1:654433-679742 GCF_003671715.1 Streptomyces sp. E2N166
CGTGCTCGACGTGCTCACCGCGCTCGGCGCCAACGTCGCCGCGCCCGTCGCCGCCGCGGCCGGGTACGCGCTCGCCGAACCCGAGCCGGTCACCGCCCGCCGCTCCGCCGCCGTACGCCTGCACGCGCGCGTGGCCGCCGCCGTGCACGCCGCCGTCGTCGCCGCGGGCGCCACCGCCCGGCCCCCGCAGGCCGGCCGCCACCTCTACGCCGACCTCGGTCCGCTGCGCGACGCGCTCGGCGCCCGGGGCGTCGGCGACGCCCAGGAACTGGAGGAGTTCCTCACCGCCCGGCTCGGCATGCCCGCCCCCGGCGGCCACCGCTTCGGCGACGACCTCGCGGCTCTGCGCGTGCGGCTCGCCACCGGCCCGCTGCTCGACGGCGGCACCGATGAGCGGCGCGCGGAATGTCTCACGACCCCCGACCCGTTGGAACTGCCACACGTGCAACGCGCGTTGATCGGTCTGAAGTCGGTCTTCGACGATCTCCGCGACGCTCAGCGATGGGAGCCCCCTCGATGACGCAGCAGCCCCGGTCGACCACGCGCACGTCCACGCCCACTGAGGACACCAGGAGCACCGGGTACTCCGAGGACACCGAGGACCTCGACGCGCCGCCGTCCACGTCCTCCTCGGCCCCCTCGTACCCGCCGCTCGCCGAGCCCCGGCCGATGGCCGAACACCGGGTGTGGCCGCGGACCTTCCACGACCGGCTGACCGCGCCGCTCCCCGGCCTGAAGGCCTTCGCCAGATTCGCCCGCGAGGGCGCGGTGAGACCCGGCCCCGAGGGGCTCGCCGACATCCCCCGGCTGCCCTACGCCCCCGGCCCGCTGCCCCGAGTGGACGCGCGCACCGTCGCCGTCACCTGGGCCGGACACGCCAGTTGGGTGGTGCGCATCGGCGGGCTCACCGTCCTCACCGACCCGGTCTGGTCGCGCCGCATCCTCGGCACCCCGGCCCGCGTCACCCCCGTCGGCGTCCCCTGGAGCGCCCTGCCCCGGGTGGACGCGGTCGTCATCAGTCACAACCACTACGACCACCTGGACGCCCCCACCCTGCGCAGGCTCCCGCGCGACACCCCCGTCTTCGCCCCGGCCGGGCTCGGCCGCTGGTTCCACCGCCGCCGCTTCACCCGAGTCACCGAGCTGGACTGGTGGGAGGCCGCGGAACTGGACGGTGTCCGCCTCGACTTCGTACCGGCCCACCACTGGTCCAAGCGCAGCCTCACCGACACCTGCCGCACCCTGTGGGGCGGCTGGGTCCTCACCGACCCCGACGGCCGGCGCGTGTACTTCGCCGGTGACACCGGGTACGGCCACTGGTTCACCCGTATCGGCCGCCGCTACCCCGGTATCGACCTCGCCCTGCTCCCCATCGGGGCCTACGATCCCCGCTGGTGGCTGAGCGACGTGCACTGCGACCCGGAGGAGGCGGTGCGGGCCGCCCAGGACGTGGGTGCCCGCCGGATGGCGCCGATGCACTGGGGCACCTTCGTCCTGTCCGCGGAACCGGTACTGGAACCGCTCACCCGCGTGCGCGCCGCCTGGCAGCGGGCGGGCCTGTCCCGGGAGCACCTGTGGGACCTCCCGGTCGGCGGCTCCCGCGTGCTGGAGTGACCGGGGCCGGCCGCCCGGCGCCCGGGCGGGACCTACGCCTTCGCGGGCCCCCGCAACCGCCGCCACACGCTCGGCGCCCCGCTGACCAGTACCGTCAGTGCGATCGCCGCGGCCACGCCCTCCCACGGCTTGCTGAACAGGGCGCCGCTCAGGACGCCGATCAGCTGGTACGTCACCGCCCAGGCCAGGCAGGCCGGAAGGTTGCCCCGGGCGAACCGGCGCAGTGGCCACCCGGCCAGCAGACAGGCCAGCATCACCGGTATCCGCCCCGCCGGCACCAGCCGGGACAGCACGAGCACCGCGACATCGTGCTCGGCGAGCTTGTCCTGGGCCTGCTCCAGCCGGTCCTCGGGCGCCCGGGACCGGATCGCCTCCAGCCAGCGCGAGCCGTTCTTCGAGCCGACGCCCCGCCGCCCCAGCCAGTACAGCGCCATGTCCCCGCAGAACGCGGCCAGCGACGCGGTCGCGAACACCACCAGCATCGAGAACGGCAGGGTCTGGTGCATCGCGACCACGGCCGCCGAACTCACCAGCGCGCCCGTCGGCACCACCGGCACCAGCGCCCCGATCAGCACCAGCAGGAACAGCGAGGGATAGCCGAACGCCTGCTGGGCCGGCTCGGTCGGGATACTCGTCACGGCGGCGCCCAGCCGGTTCACCGCGCGACCTCCACCCGCACGCTCTCGCCGTGCGCCAGCCGGTGCACCGCCACCCCCGGCGCGCGCAGCGCCGACAGGCGCACGAACTCGTCACCCGGCGTGTGGAACTCGTGGGGGCGCACGGCATCCATCCCGATCGGCCAGTACGTGCCGTAGTGCACCGGCACCGCCGTGCGCGGCGTCAGCCGGGCCAGCGCCTCGGCGGCCCGCCCCGCGTCCAGGTGCTCCGCGCCCAGGTACGGCCCCCAGCCGCCCACCGGCAGCAGTGCCGCGTCGACCGGCCCGACCTCTTTCTCCATGCCGTCGAACAGACCGGTGTCCCCGGCGAAGTACGTCCGTGCCTCACCCTCGACGACATAGCCGAGCGCGGGGGAGCGGTGCGGTCCGACGGGCAGCCGCCGCCCGTCGTGCCGTGCCGGCACCGCCCGTACCCGCAGGTCCCCGACGGTCGCCTCGTCACCGGGCGCCACCTCGGTCAGCTCCAGGTGCCCGAGCCGGCGCAGTCCCGGCACCGCCCGTCGTGCGCCCCGGGGCACGAGCAGGCGCGTGCCCGGCGCGAGCCGCGCGAGCGACGGCACATGCAGATGGTCGGCGTGCAGGTGGGAGACGAGCGCAACGTCCGCGCGCCAGGCGTCCGACGGCGGCAGCGCGCCCCGTCTGCGGCGCAGATGGGCGAGTCTGCGGACGAACAGAGGATCGGTGAGCACGCGGATGTCCGAGTCCTCGACCGTGCAGGTGGCGTGACCCCACCACGTGAGCTCCACCGGCACCTCTTTGCCTCCTTCGCGCGACTCCCCGAAGCCTACGTCCAGGAGTAGGGTCGGCGGCGAAAACGGGAGGTGAGGGGGACCCCATGGGGCTGGTGCGGGTGACGGCGATCGCGAGTCTGACGCCGCTGGAGCAGTTGGACGACGATCCCTTCCTGGTCGACTCCCGCAGTCAGCACGCCATGTGCGCCCGCTGGGCCGCGGAGAACGGATACGTCGTCGCCAGAGAACTGCTGGTACGCGGCCTGCGACCCGACCACGGCGCCCTGTGGGACGGCGTCCGCCCCGGGCACGACCTGTTCGTGGCGCCCAGCCGCCGGGTGCTCGAGAGCGCGCTGTCGTCGGTGGAGGAGTTCACCGCGGAGTGCGCGCGGCGCGGCGTCCGGATCGAGACGGTCGGCCACGCCGAACCGTCCTACGACGCCGGAATGAAGGCGTGCGTCCACCGCAGACTGTCGATGCCGACGGCGGGGTACGACGGCCGCTGACCCCGGCCAGGGGGCGTGAACCGGACCCGGGGGGACAAACGGGTGCTCCGGACCGTTGTGACAGGGTGGGGCAGGCCCGTGCCGACGGCGGGCCGGGACGTGAGGTGTGCGGAGCGTGGGTGGAGGGCGTTGGCGCCGGGTCGCCAGTCAGGTGGGGCGGAGTGTCGCGGTGTGGGCCGTGTCCACCCTCACCATGCTGGTGCTCGCCGGGATCCTGCCGGACTTCCGGCTCCAGTCGCCCGACGGCGACAGCGCGACCGACATCGCCGTGACCGCCGCGGTCGGCGCCGGCGCCTTCGGTCTGCTGTCCGCCCTGGTGTGGCCGCTGATGGTCCGGCTGCTGCTCCTGGTGCCGGCGCTGGTTCTGGGGCTGCTGGTCTTCTTCCTCAACGGCGGGCTGCTGCTCCTCGCGATCGACGTGAACCCGGCGGGGCGCGGCGGCGTCGCCCCGGAGACGGCGGTCGTGGTGGCCGCCGTCATGTCCGCCGTCGCCTCCGCCACCGGCGGTGCCCTGGCCGTGCGCGACGACGACGCCTACCGGCGCCGGCTCTACCGGCTCGCCGACCGCCGCCGCAGATCCGGCCCGCCCTGTCCGTCCGGCCCCGGCACCCTCTTCCTGCAACTGGACGGCGTCGGCCACGACGTCCTGCTGGCCGCCGCCGACAGCGGCGCCATGCCCACCGTCGCCCGCTGGCTCGGCCGCGACGGCGCCTCCGCGACCCACCGGCTCGCCCTGTGGCGCACCGACTGGTCCAGCCAGACCGGCGCCAGCCAGCTCGGCATCCTGCACGGCTCCAACCACGACGTCCCCGCCTTCCGCTGGTTCGAGAAGGACAGCGGCGAGGTCGTGGTCTGCAACCGCCCGACCAGCGCCGCCCAACTCCAGCACCGCGCCGTCAAGCACACCGGCGACGGCGGACTGCTCAGCTTCGACGGCGCCAGCCGCGGCAACCTCTTCGGCGGCGGCGCCGACGAGCAGGCCCTCGTGCTCTCCATCGCCACCCGCCGCCGCAGCCGGGAGACACGGTCGAGGTCCGGCTACTTCGCCTACTTCTCCGACCCGGCCAACGCCGTCCGCACCGCGCTGTCCTTCGTCGCCGAGGTGGGCCGCGAGATCGGCCAGTCCACCCTCGCGCGCGTGCACAAGGTCCGCCCGCACGTCTCCCGCGGCGGCCTCTACCCCCTCGTCCGCGCCTTCGCGACCGTTGTCGAACGGGACGTCGTGGTCGCCGCCGTGATGGGCGACATGCTCGCCGGACGCACCGCCGTCTACGCCGACCTGGTGGCGTACGACGAGGTGGCGCACCACTCCGGGCCGGGCAGCCGGGACGCCGCCAAGGTCCTCCAGCGGCTCGACCGGTCCCTCGCGCTGATCGAGAAGGTCGCCGAGCACGCGCCCCGCAAGTACCGGATCGTCGTGCTGTCCGACCACGGCCAGAGCCCCGGCGAGACCTTCCGCGCCCGCTACGGCCTCACCCTCGGCGACCTGGTGCGGGCCGGCTGCGGACTGCCCGTGCCGCGCCGGGCCCAGCGCACCCGCAGCGGCGCCGAGGCGCGCAACACCGTACGGGCCGCCCTGCACCGGCCGGTCGAGGAGGGCGCCGAGCAGCAGCGCCCCGCCGACACCCCCACCGGCCGCCGCTCGGAGCCGATCGTGCTGGCCTCCGGGAACCTGGGCCTGGTCTCCTTCCCGGACGTGCCTCACCGGATGACGCGGGAGGAGATCGACGCACGCCACCCCGCCCTGCTGCCGACCCTCGCCAACCATCCCGGCGTCGGTTTCCTGCTGGTCGACAGCGAGCACGGCGGTCTCGTGCTCGGCGCGCGCGGCGCGGAGATCCCCCTGGACCGGCTCGACGAGGAACCCGGCCCGCTCGCGCCCTTCGGACCCGGCGCCGCCGACGCCGTCCGCCGCACGCATTCCTTCCCGCACACCGCCGACATCATGGTCAACTCCTTCCACGACCCGGCCGACGGCGAGGTCCTCGCCTTCGAGGAGCAGATCGGCTCCCACGGCGGTCTCGGCGGTGCCCAGTCGCGGGCCTTCCTGCTGTCTCCGGTCGTCCTGTCCGCGCCGGTCGCCGAAGGGGCGGAGATAGTCGGCGCGGAGCACGTGCACCGGGTCCTGCGGCGCTGGCTGCGCGAGTCGAACGGCCCGCAGGTGCCTGTGGAGGATCCCCGGTCCAGGGTCGTCGACAGCGCACCTTTTCCGGCCCCGGACGGGGTCGTGCAGGACAAAAGCGCCTGATTTGGAGCCGCGCCGGACCGTGCCCGACCATGGGCGCCGCCCCGGCGATCCCGGGCACCAGTTCCACGAGAGGCGCACCACCCCATGCACGTCACCGGGACCGTCCCCCCACCGGCTCCGGCGTCGCAGGAGACCCCCGCGGCCCCCGCTCCCGCACCGGACAACGGCAGGCACGCCCGCCGCTTCGGGCTCCCCGTCGCCACCGCCCTCGTCATGGGCAACATCATCGGCGGCGGCATCTTCCTGCTCCCGGCCTCTGTCGCCCCCTTCGGCACCGTCAGCCTGCTCGCCTTCGGTGTCCTGACCGTCGGCGCCATCGCGCTCGCCCTGGTCTTCGGCCGCCTCGCCGCCCGCGACCCGCGCACCGGCGGTCCCTACGTCTACGCCCGCGAGGCATTCGGCGACTTCGCCGGCTTCCTCGCCGCCTGGGCCTACTGGATCACCACCTGGGTGTCCAACGCCGCGCTCGCCGTCGCCGCCGTCGGCTACCTCGACGTCCTGATCCCGGTGAACGACCACCGCTGGACCGCGTGCCTGGCCGCGCTCGTCATCCAGTGGCTGCCGGCGCTCGCCAACTTCGCCGGCACCCGCTACGTGGGCGCCGTCCAGCTGGTGTCCACGGTGCTGAAGTTCGCGCCGCTGCTGCTCGTCGCGGTCGGTGGGCTGTTCTTCTTCGACCCGGACAACCTCGGCCCGTTCAACGCGAGTGGCGGCAGCGGCATCGGCGCGGTCTCCGCCGCCGCCGCGATCCTGCTCTTCTCCTACCTCGGCGTGGAGTCCGCCGCCGTCAGTGCGGGCGAGGTGAAGGACCCGCGGCGCACGGTCGGCCGGGCCACGGTCATCGGCACCGCGGGCGCCGCCCTCGTCTACCTGCTGGGCACGCTCTCCGTCTTCGGCACCGTCTCGCACGACCGCCTGGTGACCTCCACCGCGCCCTTCTCCGACGCCGTGAACGCCATGTTCGGTGGCGCCTGGGGCGGCTGGGCGGTCGCGCTGGCCGCCCTGGTGTCGATGACCGGCTGCCTCAACGGCTGGACCCTGCTCAGCGCCCAGACCCCGTACGCCGCCGCGAAGGACGGCCTCTTCCCGGCCGCGTTCGCGCGCAGGCGGCGCGGCGTGCCCACGGTCGGCGTCGGCGTCACCGTCGTCCTCGCCTCCCTCCTCACGGTCTACAACTACACGTCCGGATCGGCGAAGGTCTTCGAGGTGCTCGTGCTCGTCACCACCTTCACCGCGACCGTGCCGTACCTGCTGGCGACCGCGGCGCAGCTCTTCCACCTGGTCTCCGGGCAGGGCGTAAAGGTCGACCGGGCACGGCTGGTGCGGGACGGGGTGATCGCGGCGGTCGCGGCCGCCTTCTCCCTCTGGCTGGTCGCCGGCGCCGGTTACGCGGCGGTGTACCAGGGCGTGCTGTTCCTGTTCGCGGGCGTGCTGGTCTACGCCGTGATGGCGGCCCGCAGGCGGCGCGCGGAGGGGACCGGCGCCCCTCGCACGGAGGGGCCCACCGCCCCTTGAATCGGCTGCGCACGGGCCCCGACCCGCCCACACTGGTGTGGGTCCGCTTCGAACAGCAGCCCGAGGGGCCCCTGCGCGCAGGCCGCCGTCACCGTCACTCCCGCCCGTCTCCCGGAGCTGCTGCTCGGCCTCGCCACCGTGCGGCCGGTCTTCCTGTGGGGCGCACCCGGCATCGGCAAGTCCTCCCTGGTGAGGCACTTCGCCGACTCGCTGGGCCTGGAGTGCGTGAGCCTGCTCGGCATCCGGCTCGATGGACCGCACCCTGCTCGGCAAGGCGCTCGGCGCCATCGCCTCCTACGCCGGGGCCCGGGACGTGCCCGCCGCCCGGGTGGTGTTCTGCGACGCGGCACCGCACGACGCCGGATACCTGCCGGTGACGGACATCGCCGGCCGGGTGCGGGTGCACGGCCGTGGCGGCACGGTGCTCCCAGCCCGGCGTCGACCTGCTGCTGCGCGCCGACGGCTTCCCGCCCGCCGCGCCGGTCCTCGTCATCACCGACGGCTGGTGCGACGTACTGCGGGTGCGGCGCGAGCACGCCTACCTGATTCCGCAGGGGGCGCGGCTGCCGTTCACCGCCCGGGGACCGGTGTTCCGCGTGAGCTGAGCCGGAGTGTGATCGGATGGGGGTGGGAACCCGGCCGCCGGGCTCCCACCGCCCAGGTACAGCAAGAGAATTCGAGAGGACCCGCCGTGGCAACCACGCGCTCCGCACACACCGTCTGGGAAGGCAACCTGCTCGAGGGCAGCGGTGTCGTCACCTTCGACTCGTCCGGCATCGGCGAGCAGCCGGTGTCGTGGCCGTCGCGCGCCGAGCAGGCGAACGGCAAGACCAGCCCGGAAGAGCTGATCGCCGCCGCCCACTCCAGCTGCTTCTCCATGGCGCTGTCGCACGGCCTGGCCGGCGCCGGCACCCCGCCCACCAAGCTCACCACCTCCGCCGACGTCACCTTCCAGCCCGGTGAGGGCATCAAGGGCATCCACCTCACCGTGGAGGGCACCGTCCCCGGCCTCGACGAGGAGGCGTTCACCGCCGCCGCCGAGGACGCCAAGAAGAACTGCCCGGTCAGCCAGGCCCTGACCGGTACGACCATCACCCTCACGGCGAAGCTGGCCTAGCCGGGGACTAGGAGCCCGCGCGCTCCCAGCCCCGCCGGTCCGGGCGCGGCCCCAGCTGCCTGGGGTCGCGCGACCGGTAGACCACGTAGGGCCGGACCAGGTACCGCACCGGCGCGCTGAACATGTGCACCAGCCGGGTGTAGGGCACCAGCGCGATCAGCACCATCCCGATCACCGCGTGCACCTGGTACAGCACCGGCACGCCCACCATCAGCTCCGTCTTCGGCTGGAGGGTGAACAGGCCGCGCGACCACGGCGCGATGGTGCGCCGGTAGTCGTAGCCGGTGCCGGAGGAGTGCGCGAGCTTGGCCACCATGCCGAGGACGATCGCGCCCAGCAGGAAGACGTACATGACCTTGTCGTTGGCGGTCGTCGCCCGGAACACGGGCGCGTTGGTGCGCCGCCGGTAGATGAGGATCAGGATGCCGGCGACCGCCAGCACCCCGGCCGCCGTGCCGCCGTACAGCGACAGCAGGTGGTACGCGTGCTCGCTCACGCCCACCGCGTTCGTCCACGACTCGGGGACGAACAGCCCGACGAGATGGCCGACCAGTACGAACAGGATGCCGTAGTGGAACACGGGCGAGGCGATGTTCAGCAGCTTGGACTCGTAGACCTGCGAGGACCGCGTCGTCCAGCCGAAGCGGTCGTAGCGGTGCCGCCAGACCAGACCGGCGACCAGCAGGGCGAACGCGGCGTAGGGCAGCACGCCCCAGAGGAGGACGGTCACGGGCGGGCTCCGGTGGGTGCGGGCGGCAGGGTGGCACACACGGCGTCCAGGACGCACGCGTAGGGCGTGCCGAAGGCGGTCAGCCGGGAGCGGAGCTGGTGCAGCGCTTCGCGGTGCTCGGTGAGCATGCCGATGTTCCCGGTGCGGGACGCGAACTCCAGCACCGCCGGCAGGAAGTCGGGCAACTCCTCGTCGGTGAACTCCAGTCCGTGCGCCCGGTACAGCTCCTTGAAGCGGACCAGCGACATCCCCCGGTTGCGGGTGTCGCCGTCGGTCCACCAGCTCAGGTACAGGCTGTGCCGGTTCTTGAAGTCGAAGACCTCCACGTAGTGGGCCTGGAGTTCGCCCTGCTCGGTCACCGCCGCGTGGTCGGTGAAGCCGCGCAGTTGCGGTGCCGCCTCGCGCAGCAGCGGCAGCCGGGCGCGGAAGTCGTCGTCGGGATACGTCAGACAGAGCGCCGCCGCCTGGTACAGCACCTCGAAGCCGGACATCGGATCAGACCTCCCTCTCGTCGTCCGCGGTCTGCCGCCTGCGCAGGATGTGGAAGTTCTCCACCGGCACCAGCGGCAGCCTCTTGCGTCCCGAGTCCTGGCCGAACGGTCCGTCGCCGCCCATGCCGGGGCCGCCGTCCGTGTCCAGGCTGCACGTGTCCGGGAGGGCCGACGCCTCCAGCCGGTGCGCGTCCCCGACGGCCGCCGTCGGGATCACGTACCGCTCCTCGTACTTGGCGATCGCCAGCAGCCGGTACATGTCCTCGATCTCCTGGGCACGCATGCCGACGCCCGCGCAGACGGCCGGGTCGGGATCCTCGCCGAGGTTGATCGCCCGCATGTGGGAGCGCATCGCCGCCAGCTTCTCCAACGACGCCCGCACGGGGCCGACTTCTCCCGCCGTGAACACCTCCGCCAGGTACTCCAGCGGGATCCGCAGCGTGTCGATCGCGCCGAACAGGTTGCCAGGGTCCTCGCCGTCGTGCCCGGTCTCCGTCAGCGCGTCCACCACCGGCGACAGCGGCGGGATGTACCAGACCATCGGCATGGTGCGGTACTCCGGATGCAGCGGCAGTGCCACCCGGTACCTGCTGACCAGCGCGTGCACGGGGGAGCGCCGAGCCGCCTCGATCCAGTCGAAGGGGATCCCCGCCTCCTCCGCGGCCCGCCGCACCGCGGGGTCCTCGGGGTCCAGGAGAACACCCAACTGTGCCTCGTACAGCTCCTGTTCGTCGGGCGTGGAGGCCGCCTCGGTCACCCTGTCGGCGTCGTACAGCACGACCCCCAGATACCTGAGCCGTCCCACGCAGGTCTCCGAGCAGACCGTCGGCTGGCCCACCTCGATGCGCGGGTAGCAGAAGGTGCACTTCTCGGCCTTGCCGGTTCGGTGGTTGAAGTACACCTTCTTGTACGGGCATCCGGTCACGCACATCCGCCAGCCCCGGCAGCGGTCCTGGTCGACCAGGACGATGCCGTCCTCCGAGCGCTTGTACATCGCCCCGGACGGGCACGACGCCACGCACGACGGGTTGAGACAGTGCTCGCAGATGCGCGGCAGGTAGAACATGAACGTCTCTTCGTAGGCGAACCGCACCTTCTCCGAGGCCTGTTGACGGGTGCGCTCCACCATCGGGTCCAGGTCGCCGTAGGCGGGGGCGCCGCCGAGGTCGTCGTCCCAGTTCGAGGACCAGCCGATCTTCATCGGCTTGCCGTCGAGCTGGGAGACGGGCCGGGCGACGGGGTAGTCGCTGCCGAGCGGGGCGTCGGTGAGGTTCTTGTAGTCGTACGTCCAGGGCTCGTAGTAGTCCTTGATCTCCGGGAGCCTCGGGTTGGAGAAGATCCCGGCGAGCTTCTTGAACCGGCCGCCCGCCTTGAGCTTCAGCGCGCCCCGCCGGTTCAGTTCCCAGCCGCCCCGCCATCTCTCCTGGTCCTCGTAGCGGCGGGGGTAGCCCTGGCCGGGGCGGGTCTCGACGTTGTTGAACCAGACGTACTCCATGCCCCGCCGGTTGGTCCACGCCTGCTTGCAGGTGACCGAGCAGGTGTGGCAGCCGATGCACTTGTCGAGGTTCATGACCATGGCGACCTGGGCCATCGGGCGCATCAGTACTCGACCTCCTGAGAGCGGCGCCGGACGACCGTCACCTCGTCACGCTGGTTCCCGGTCGGGCCCAGGTAGTTGAACGCCCACGACAACTGGGCGTAGCCGCCGATGAGATGGGTCGGTTTGAGGATCAGGCGGGTGAGGGAATTGTGGATGCCGCCGCGTTTGCCGGTCGTCTCCGCGAGCGGCACGTTGACCGTGCGCTCCTGCGCGTGGTGCATGTAGACCGTGCCGGCCGGCATCCGGTGCGAGACGATCGCGCGTGCCACGACCACGCCGTTGCGGTTGACCGCCTCGATCCAGTCGTCGTCGGCGACCCCGATCGCCTCCGCGTCCGGTGTCGACATCCAGATGGTCTGGCCGCCCCGGGACAGCGCCAGCATGAACAGGTTGTCCTGGTACTCGGAGTGGATGGACCACTTGTTGTGCGGGGTGAGGTAGCGGACCGTCACCTCCCGGTGTCCGCCGGGGCCGAGCTGCGGCTCGCCGAACAGCCGGCTCATGTCCAGCGGCGGCCGGTACACCGGCAGCGCCTCGCCCAGCTCGTGCATCCAGTCGTGGTCGAGGAAGAAGTGCTGGCGGCCGGTGAGGGTGTGCCAGGGTTTGAGGTGCTCGGTGTTCAGCGTGAACGCCGTGTACCGGCGTCCGCCGGCCTCGCTGCCCGACCACTCCGGCGAGGTGATCACCGGCACGGGCGCCGCCTGGGTGTCCGCGTACGTGATCCGCTTGCCCTCGTGCTCCGCGGCCAGGTGGGCCATCCGCTGCCCGGTCTTCGCCTCCAGCGTGTGGAAGCCCTGGACGGCCAGGCGCCCGTTGGTCGTGCCGGAGAGGGCCAGGATGGTGTTGGCGGCCTTCACCGCCGTGTCCAGCGCCGGACGCCCGTCGGCCGGGCCGCCGCGCACCGCGCCGTTCATCCGCCGCAGCCGGTCGACCTCCTCGTCCGGCTTCAGGGTGATGCCCTTGGCGGGCAGGCCCTTGGCCTCCACCAGTGGGCCCAGCGCCGCGAACTTCGCGCCGACCGCCGTGTAGTCCCGCTCCACGACGACGAGGTTCGGCAGGGTCTTCCCCGGCTCCGGAGCACACTCCCCGCGCCGCCAGTCCCGTACGACCCCGCCCGGCTGGGCGATCTCGCCCGGGGTGTCGTGCTGGAGCGGCGCCGCCACCAGGTCCCTGCGCACGCCGAGATGACCGGCGGCCAGCTCGCTCAGCTTCTCCGCCAGCACCTTGAACGTGTCGAAGTCGGTCCGCGTCTGCCACGGCGGGTCCACGGCCGGGGAGAAGGCGTGCACGTAGGGGTGCATGTCCGTGCTGGACAGGTCGTGCTTCTCGTACCAGGTCGCGGCGGGCAGCACCACGTCGGACAGCAGCGTGGACGAGGTGTGCCGGAAGTCCAGCGACAGCAGCAGGTCGAGCTTCCCCTCGGGCGCCTCGTCGTGCCACACCACGTCCCGGGGCCGCTCGCCCGGCGCGGCCTCCTCGGCGCGCAGCGAGGAGTGGGTGCCCAGCAGGTGCTTGGTGAAGTACTCGGCGCCCTTCGCCGACGAGCCGAGCAGGTTGGCCCGCCACAGGGTCAGGATCCGCGGCCAGTTCTCGGGCGCGTCCGGATCCTCGCAGGCGAACTTCAGTGTCCCCGCCCGCAGTTCGGCCACCGCGTTCGCCACCGGGTCGCCGAACGTCTCGCCCAGCTCCAGCGGGCTGCGGTCGAAGGTCGGGTACGACGGCATCCACCCCGTACGCGCCGACAGAGCCAGGCAGTCCGCGCCCGTCATGCCCGCCAGCCGTCCCTCGCCCAGCGGGGAGGCCAGCACGTCGGCGCCGAACCGGTCGTAGCGCCACTGGTCGGTGTTGAGGTACCAGTACGCGGTGCCGATCATCTGGCGCGGCGGGCGCGACCAGTCCGAGGCCGCGGCCAGTGACGCCCAGCCGGTCACCGGACGGCACTTCTCCTGGCCCACGTAGTGCGCCCAGCCACCGCCGTTGCGGCCCTGGCAGCCGGTCAGCTGGAGCAGCGCCAGGAAGGCGCGGTAGATCGTCTCGGAGTGGAACCAGTGGTTGGTGCCCGCGCCCATCAGGATCATGCAGCGGCCCTTGGAGCGCTCGGCGGTCCGCGCGAACTCCCGGGCGATCCGCACACAGGCCGCGGCCGGTACCGAGGTGTGCGTCTCCTGCCAGGCGGGAGTGCCGGGGGCGTCCGCGTCCTCATACGATTCCGGCCAGTCGCCCGGCGCCCCCGGCCGCGCCACGCCGTACTGCGCCAGCAGCAGGTCGAACACCGTGGTCACCAGGGGCCCGGTCGCCCCGCCCAGCCGCGTCGCGGGCACGCCCCGCGTGACGACCTCGCCGCGGCCCTGCGCGTGCGTGCCGCCCTCGGTGTCGAAGCGGGGGAGCAGCACCTCGACGCCCGACGCCATCTCGTGGCCGTGCAGGCTCAGCCGGGGCCGTACGTCACCGAGGTCGAGGTTCCACTTCCCCCGGTCCGCCTCGTTCCAGCGGAAGCCCAGCGAGCCGTTGGGGACGACCGCGCGGCCCGACGCCTCGTCCAGCACGACCGTCTTCCAACGGGCGTCCTCGCCCTCCTGCCCCAGGTCGGCCGCGCGCAGGAACTTCGCCGGGACGTACGCCCCGTCCCGCTCGGTCAGCGTCACCAGGAACGGCAGGTCGGTGAAGCGCCGCACGTAGTCGTCGAAGAAGGGGGTGACGCGGTCGACGAAGAACTCCTTGAGCACCACGTGCCCCATCGCCAGGGCCAGCGCGCCGTCCGTGCCCGGGTGCGGGTGCAGCCACTGGTCGGCGAACTTGGTGTTGTCGGCGTAGTCGGGGGAGACCACCACGACCTTCTGGCCCCGGTAGCGGGCCTCCGCCATCCAGTGCGCGTCCGGCGTGCGGGTCACCGGGACGTTCGACCCCCACATGATCAGGTACGCCGCGTCCCACCAGTCGCCCGACTCCGGCACGTCCGTCTGGTCGCCGAAGACCTGCGGGGACGCCACGGGCAGGTCGGCGTACCAGTCGTAGAACGACAGCATCGGGGCGCCGATGAGGGAGTGGAAGCGGGCTCCCGCCGCGTGCGACACCATCGACATCGCGGGGATGGGGGAGAAGCCCGCGATACGGTCCGGGCCCTGGGTGCGGATGGTGTGGACATGGGCCGCGGCGACCATCTCGACGGCCTCGTCCCAGGTCGCCCGCACCAGGCCGCCCTTGCCCCGCGCCCGCTGGTAGCGACGCCGGCGCTCCGGGTCGTTCTGGATGTCGGCCCAGGCCAGCACCGGATCCGACAGCCGCGCCTTCGCCTCCCGGTACATCTCGAGGAGCACCCCGCGCACGTACGGGTAGCGCACGCGGGTCGGCGAGTACGTGTACCAGGAGAACGCCGCGCCCCTCGGGCAGCCGCGCGGCTCGTACTCGGGGCGGTCCGGGCCGGCCGACGGATAGTCCGTCGCCTGGGTCTCCCAGGTGATGATGCCGTCCTTGACGAACACGTTCCAGCGGCAGGAGCCGGTGCAGTTCACGCCGTGCGTGGAGGTCACGACCTTGTCGTGGCTCCAGCGGTCCCGGTAGAAGGCGTCCGCCTCCCGGCCGCCGACCAGCCCGATGCTGTGCAGGTCGGGTGCTGCGGTGCCGGGCCGGAAGAACCGTCCCGCACGCAGCAGCGCAGCGCCCGGCTCGGTGGGCGGTGTCCGCGTGTCGGTCACGTGCGCTCCCTTGATCGACCGGGCCCTGGCTATCGAACCTAGGGGCGGGCGCGGGAGCGCACCCGTTCGCGGGGCCCGTACGGGTCAGGAGGCGGACGGCTCGGAGGCCCGTCAGACCTTGCGCGCCACCCCCGCGTACACCGGCACGATGCCCTCCGCCTGGGCCGCCACGTCCTCCGGGTCCGGCCGCCACCCGGTGACCGGGATGACGCCCGGGCCCAGCAGCTCCAGGCCGTCGAAGAAGCGCGCGAACTCGGTCAGCGAGCGCGGGTGGAACGGCGTGCCGCTGCGAGTGAACAGACCGGCGGCCTTGCCCACCGCCTCGGGGTTGAGATCGGGCGTGACCTGCGACAGGACCAGGTAGCTGCCGGGCGCGAGGGCATCGACGTACCGCCCCAGCAGACCGTGCACGTCGTCGCCGTCGACCGCGTCGCCGAGGTAGTGCGTCAGCGCCACCAGGGACAGGGCGACCGGCCGGCCGAAGTCCAGGGACTCGCCCGCCAGCCGCAGGATCCGGTCCGGATCGCGCACGTCGGCGTGGACGTACTCGGTGGATCCCTCCGCCGAGCCGTGCAGCAGCGCCTCGGCGTGCCTGAGCACGATCGGGTCGTTGTCGGCGTAGACGACCCGCGCCTCGGGCGCCACCGCCTGAGCCACCTGGTGCAGGTTCGGCTCGGTGGGGATGCCGGTGCCGATGTCCAGGAACTGGCGGATCCCGGCCTCGGCGAGCGTGCGGACGGCCCGGTGCATGAACCGGCGGTTGGCGCGCGCCCCGCGCACCGCCGTGCCGTCCGCCGCGAGGATCCTGCGGGCCAGCTCCTCGTCCACCGGGTAGTTGTCCTTGCCGCCCAGCCACCAGTCGTAGACGCGGGCCGGGTGCGGCCGGCCGGTGTCGAGGGGAGCGGGGGTGGCGTCGGATCCGGTCATACGGTGTCGTCTCCTCTGGGCCGGGTGGGCTGGTGCCTGCCGTGCTCGGGCCTGATGTGCTCGGACCTGATGTGTCCGGGCCGCCGGGTCAGAAGTTCTCGCGGTACTCGCGCAGGACCTTCTCGGTGCGCTGGGTCGAGGCGGCACGTGCCGTCATGTGGTCCAGGACCTCCAGGTGGGCCGAGACCTCGGCGCGGGAGTCCAGGTACAGGGCACCGGTCAGATACTCGGTGAAGACCATGTCGGGCAGCTCCGGCTCCGCGAACCGGAAGAGCGTGAACGGCGCGTACGTCCCGGGGTGCGGCCCGTCCTCGAACTCGGCGACCTGCAACGTCACCCGGTCCCGCGTCGAGAGCTCCAGCAGCTTGTCCAGCTGGTCGCGCATCACCCGGCCGTCGATGCTCACCGGGCGCCGCAGCACCGTCTCGTCCATGACCACCCACAGGTGTGGCGGGTCCGCGCCCTCCAGCAGCCGCTGCCGCTCCATCCGCAGCGACACGTGCCGCTCGACGGCGTCCCGGCCCGCGTTGCCGATCGTCCCGGCTTCCAGGACCGAGCGTGCGTAGTCCTCGGTCTGCAACAGCCCTGGTATGAAGTGCGGCTCGTAGGAGCGGACGATCCGTGCCGCGCCCTCCAGGCTCACGTACATGCTGAACCAGTCGGGCAGCACGTCGTGGTACCGCTGCCACCAGCCCGGCTCGTTCGCCTCCTCGGCCAGCGCCACGAACGCCGAGACCTCGTCCGCGGGCACCCCGTACGCCGTCAGCAGGATCTGGACGTACGGTATTTTCAGGGCGACCTCGGCCGTTTCCATGCGCCGCACGGTCGCCGCGGCCACCCGGAGCACCTTGGCGGCCTCCTCGCGTTTGAGGCCCGCCGTCTCCCGGAGTTCCTGCAGCCTTCTGCCCAGGACCACCTGGCCCACGGTGGCCGCGGCCCGCCGCTCACTCACGCCACGCCTCCCCAACGCGCCCAAGTCCCACCGCAGTCTGTCATGTCCCGCCGCCGGTCTCACAGGGGTGGTCGTGGATCAACGTCATTACCTGCCGGGTAATCGACCGGGCGCGGCCGGCACGGGAGCGTGGAGTCACCGGGTACCGGTCCGGCGCACTCCGGTCCGGCACCCGGCTCCACGCAGCGCTGTCCCGACCCGACGGAGGGTGACTCGTCATGACCACGAACCAGCCGGCCGCACTCGCCCGCACCGCCGCATCGCAGCTGACGCTGCGCCGCTTCCTCGCCCTCGACGCGGTGGTGACCGGTACCAACGCGCTCGCCTACCTCGCGTTCTCCGGGCCGCTGGGCCGCTTCCTCGGCGCCGGTTCGGGGCTGCTGCTCGGCCTCGGCGCGTTCCTCGCGGTGTACGCCGGGTGCGTGGCCCTGCTGGCGGCGCGTCCCCGGCCGCCGGCCCTCGGGGTGCGGGCCGTCGTGGACGCCAACCTCGCCTGGGCGGCGGTCAGTTTCGTCGCCCTCGGCCTGTGGCTGACGCCCACCACGGCGGGCGCGGTGTGGACGGTGCTCCAGGCCCTCACCGTCGCCGGGTTCGCGCTGCTGCAGTACGCGGCGCTGAACGGGTCTTCGCCCGGCGTCATCGCGAGGAGCGGCTCCCCTCGCTGACCCGGCCGGCATGAACGCCCGCTCGGGACGGTGCGGCAGATCGCTCGTCGAGGAAATCGATGATGTGGCCGAACACGTCAAGGGCGGCGCCGCGACCGATGAAGGGGTCGACGTGGCCGTAGCCCGGAATCTCGACGTAGCGAACGTCGAGGTCCGGGTAGCGGCTGGACAGGACGTCGTAGCAGAGCTCGTTCGAATCGTGGAAGGTCTTGTTGTCACTGCCGGAGAGCAGCAGGACCGGACAGTCGATGCGGTCCGCGCTGTCCAGGGCGTTCTCCGGCAGTCGGTCGTAGCCCTGGCCGGCCGTGTTCCAGGGCATCGCCGTGTGGGCCAGTTCCATGCGCCGCAGGTGCGGCCCTATCCAGGTGGGCGCCGCACCGAACAGTTCGGCAAGCCGGTTGTGGGTCGTCTCGTGCAGGTTCTCGTGGACGTAGAGTGACGCGCCGGTACCCCAGGCGGAGTTGTGCAGGATGTGGCAGGTGGGGTCGTCGCAGTCGCCGGCCGAGAGGGAAGCCAGCGCGAACATCGGCGTGTAGCGCGAGCGGAAGCCCACCTTGGTGAAGTCCACCGGGAGGTGGGTCCAACGGGAGCGGCCCCACTCGCCGCCGAGGTGGCCGAGCAGCCGGGACCTCGCGGAATACTTCGGCGTCATGAACACCCCCTGCGCCACCACGCCGGCGAGGCCCGGCACCAGGCCTCCCGTCATGCTCAGCGACAGCGACAGTGCTCCGAGACAGTGGGCGACCGCGAACAGCTGTCGCCGGCCGATCCGGTCGCGGATGTACGACACGGCGTCCGGGATGTCATAGAGCGCCACATCGTCGAACGTGTACCGGACGCGGCCCTCGTTGTGCGGCAGGCGGCAACTGCCCCGCCAGTCCAGCAGCCACGGCTCGTAACCCGCGCTGAGCAGGGCGTCCACGAGGTTGCGGGTCTCGGGGAGGACGAACATGTCGGCCGAGGCCGTGAGACCGTGCAGGAGCAGGACCGCGGGACGGTCGGTGCCGTCCCGATCGGTGGGGGAGTTGGCGGACAGTCGGCACAGGCCGAGTTCCGTGCCGTCGGACGCACGGAACGGGATCTGCTCGACGGTGACGCGGTCCAGCGGGGCGAAGAGCGGTCGTGGTGTCATCGAAGTTGCTTCCTGTCCTTTTCCCACTTCTTGAGCTTGGCCTGGTACCTGTCCTTGTCGAGGTCGATGGCGTCCGGGCGCAGGTCGAGCATTTCGGCGCCGGCGCGCAGCGTGGGCTCCAGCAGACCTTGGCCCAGCTGGGTGCTGAACCACGTCAGCCAGGCGAGCTTGGCGATCCGCTGCTCCCGCATCGACAGGTTCGGATTGACCCGGATACCGTCGATCTGCTCTCGCTTGTAGGACTTCTTGGGCACTCTCAACGTCCCGGCCAGGCTCGCCGGTTCGCCCTCGCGGCCGGCGCGGACGGTGAGTGTGCGTGCCTGCTTCAGGAGGTCGAAGCGGGCCCGGGCCGTCTTCCAGCCCTCCAGCCACCAGCCGTTTCCGTCGGAGTCGCGCAGGGCCAGGCGGTAACGCAGCAGGGGGTGGTCCAGGCTGTGGTGGTGAGGTACCCCCTCGTGGGGCCGGACCCAGATCTCGCCGTCGTCGACGGTCAGCGGGTCCGCGTGCAGCGAGGGACAGGAGACCGTGCCGCGCACGTCGATGGTGCGGTGCCGCACGAGTTGGTACATGCTGGCGATCGACAGGGTCAGCGCGAAGGCGCAGCGAGTGTCGGGCTCGGCGTCGACCGGGCCCACTTTGCCACGCATGGTCTCCCGGAACCACAGGTGCGGCGGGTCGTCACGGCTGGGCAGGATCACCAGCCCGTCCCGGGCCATTCGCTCGTAGCTCTTCAGCCGTGCCTGCGCGTCGTAGCGGGCGGGCGGTGGCAGTTTGTGCCGGGCGACGAAGGCCTCGGTCCGTTCCCCGGTCGCCATCGGGGCTGAGACGCTCGCCTCGACGATCTTCTGGCCGGCGGGATTGCGCAGCACCCGTGCCATGAATTCCAGTTCGGGGACCTGATCGGTCTCGCAGCGCTCCAGGAAGTCCTTGAGCCAGACGTCCCACGGCATCACCCGCACGTTCAGCCCGCCGAGTTCCTGATCGCGGACCATCTCGGTGAGCGTGTCCGGCCGCCCGGTGAGGTGGTAGTTCTGGCCCCAGCCGCTCGGCTGGTTGATCACAGCGGTCGCGACCCGGCTCACCCAGTCCACCGGAGCCGAGTTCGAGTAGTTGATCTTGGGCGCGACGCGGTAACGGGAGATGGCGGAGAAGAGGCCCGTGTTGATGTCGTGCGGGTTGTAGGCGCCGGTGCGGGTGTGGCCGACGATGCCGCCAGGGCGCAGGAAGGTCGCCTTCAGACCACGGTCGCGGGCTCGCCTGAGCGCTGCCTCGGCCGCCCACTTCGACTTGTCGTACCCCGCCGTCAGCCGGTCCACGTGTGCCACCGGATCGTCCTCGCCCATCGAGGCGATGCCGATCTCGTTGAACACGGCGATCGACGAGATGTGATGCAGCGGTTTGGGCCGTCCGGTCATCGCGAGTTCGGCGAGGGACAGGACGCCGAGGACATTGGTCCGGCGCAGCGACGGATAGCCGCGCAGGAAGTCCACGGCCGCCGCCACGCTGACGACCGAGTCGATGTCGTTCGCCAGCAGTTCCCACTGTTCGTCAGACAGTCCGAGTCGGGGCCGCCGCAGGTCCCCGGGAAGGACCGTGACCCGCCGTCGGATCTCGGCCGACCAGGGGAGGGAGAAGCCGGCGAGGGCCTTGGCGAGGCGCCGTTCCGCGTCCTGCACGCCGTCCCCGCGCACCAGGCAGACGACATGTGCGTCGCTGTGCCGCAGCAGGTCGAGCAGCATGTGGCCGCCCAGAAAGCCGGTGGCTCCGGTCAGCAGGACACGGCGGGGCGGGACCGGTTCCGGGTCGCCGCACCAGGGGAGCCGGTCCGCCCGCGCGAGGTCGGCCATGATGAGGGCCAGGTCCTCGGCGTGGTCGTCGAGCGCGGGGAGTGTGCCGTCCGGCGCGACGGGATCGGTCGGCGTGAGGTCGGTGCTCGGCGATGCCGTCGTGGTGGCGGTCGGCCTGGTGGCGGCTGTCGCGGTGACTGCCGGAGCGGTGGTGGCCGGGGCGGAGGCTGCCGGGAGCTCAAGAGCCTTGGTGGCCGTAGACGCCTCGGGCAGAGCGCGCTGCGTCGGACTGCCCAGCCAGCGTTGGGCGAGGCGCCGGGGCCTGGCGTCGGCGAAGACGTCGTCCAGGCTGAGCCTGACGTTCAGTTCCCGGTCGAGCACGGCGACGAGCCGAACGGCGTCCACCGAGGTGGCACCGGCGTCGAAGAGGTCGGTCTCGGTGTCGATCTCCTTGACGTCCAGCAGCGCGGCCGCCTTCGAGACGATGGCCCTGGCAAGCTGTTCGAGACCCCAGGCCGGCGTGCCGTTGGCCGGGCCCTCGGCGTCGTCGGCGCTGTCCACCGGCCGCGGTCGTGGGGCCGACGGCTGAAATCGCGCCAGCAGACCGGCGATCGCGGCGGACCCGCGCGGACCGTTCTCGATCAACTCGCCCTCGTACTGGCGGTCCGCGTCGTGATCGCGGGCCGGTACCTCGCCACCCGTATCGGTGGTGGGTTTCATGCGGTTGCCTCCACGGTCTCGTCTGTTGTGGCGTCCCACGAACGGAAGTGCCGGAGGCGGTCCACGGGGACCAGTGCCTCCAGGCGCGGTGCCTCCGGGTCTCCGCCGCCCAAGGCGGCCACCAGGCGGCGTACGGGCACATTGCGGGGGGTACGCTCGGCGCTCAGGCGCACGGTCGGGCAGCCCAAGGCTTCGGCTCGGTCCGCCAGCCAGCCGAGTACCCGCTCCTCGGCACCGCGGCCGAGCACCCGGCAACTCATCATCCAGCCGGGGACGTCGAGCGTCTCGCCGTCGGCACGGACCACGACGACGGCGATCAGCCCGTAGTCGCCGAACCTGTCCCGCGCCCGTACGGTCCAGACCTCGCCCTCCTGCTGCCAGCGCGTCAGCTCCGCCTCGCCCACCGTCGAGGGGCGCAGATTGAACTGGTTGGTACGCCGGGCCAGTTGGACGGAACGTTCCTTCGTGTCGGTAGCGAGGGGCCGAAAGTCCATTTCCAGGTTCAGCCGCTCCAGGAAGCCGGCGAAGGTGGTCCGGGAACGTGCTTCCGCGCGCTTCTTGTCCTGCCGGTAGAAGTCCGCCCGTGCGGCGTCCTCCTGTGTCGCCGCACGCGGGGCGATCGGCCAGAGCCTGGTCAGGAAGTCCGGCAGACCCTCTCCCGGCGGGCAGGTCACGCAGAGCACCTCGGGCAGGGCTGCCCTCATCCTGGCGATCTCGGCCGGGTTGTCGTCGAGGAACATGAACGTGTCCAGGCCGAGCCCCAGTTCATCGGCGACCGCTTTGAGACGCACGGGCTTCGGTGTCCAGCCGGCGGAGATCACACTGAAGTGCTCAGCGCGCAGCAGACTGTCGGGCCGGTCGAGTACGGCACGTACGGTGGCCTCGTCGTTGTTGGAGACCAGCACCAGCAGGACACCTGCGGCACGCCACTGCAGCAGCCGGCGGGCAAGCCGGGCACGGCCCCCCAGGAGGCCGACATGCTCCGGCCCGTCCTCCGCCGCCACACCGTCCCAGAGCGTGTCGTCGGCGTCCACCGCGATCACCTTGGGCGGGGTGCGGCGGGAGGCCCGCACCAGATCGGCGAGGGCAAGCGCCACCGCGGCCTGGAACTCCGTCCTGAACGGCAGGTGCGCCAGCGCGTCCGTCTCGGCGTCGAACGGGTCGGCGAAGTCGTCGCCGCTGAAGCTCTCCGGCCCCAGGACCGCGATGCCGGCCCGGTCACGTAGCCGGGACCTCACCTGCTCCTCCCAGTCACGGAGCCGCTCCGCGGTCGACCGGGCGGGAAGAAATCCGACGATCACCGGCATCCCCG
The DNA here is from genome assembly GCF_003671715.1 of Streptomyces sp. E2N166. Taxonomy (GTDB): domain Bacteria; phylum Actinomycetota; class Actinomycetes; order Streptomycetales; family Streptomycetaceae; genus Streptomyces; species Streptomyces thinghirensis. The sequence goes on from NZ_RAIF01000032.1 coordinate 676,853, forward strand.
TGCGTTCGGCCAACGAGCGCAGGGCTGCCGGGTACTCCTCGCCCAGTTCGGCCAGCGACTCGTCGCTGATGTCGCCGTAACGCCCCAGGTCGGCGGCGCGCAGCAGGATGAGGGATGCCGCGGTCGACGGATCGGAGAGAACGCCGGACGGGTCGTGCACGGCGGCCAGAACCTGGTGGTACGGGCCTTCGGCGACGGTGAGTCCCGTGCCCTCGAGAGCGATACCGAGCAGCGCGGACAGGTCGCCCAGGGCGAAGGTGGCGGCCACGGCGACGGACCGCGGTGCCGGCGTACATGACGGGGATACGGGCGGCCCCGCCGTCCGACGCACCGGGAGAGCGTCCACCGTGCCCTTGCCCGCCCCGCCGGTCACCTCGGCGATCAGGTCGAGGAAGTCCCGGCCGAACCGGGCGCAGCTGGCGCCGTCGAGGATGTCCAGGTTGTGGTCGAGTCGCATGTGACCCAGGTCCGGAGACACACTGATCATCAGATCGAGGTCGGAGTGGCCGGTGCCCGCGGGGAGCATCTCCAGTCCCGGCAGTTTCAGGCCGCGCGGTGGAAGGTAGTTGAAATACACCTCGACCAGTGGTGCACCCTCGCGGTACAGCCCCTCCGCCACCAGCGTGGACATGGTGTCCGAGAAGGAAATGCCCTTCTCGAGATGCACGCCCAGACGGTCGTCGGTCCGGCGCAGCACCTCGGCCACCGACTCGCCCGGGGAGGCCTCGGCGGGGAACGGTATCGGAACGCCGAAGAACCCGACCGCGTCGAGCGCTTCCGCGTGCATCCTGGTGTCCACCGGAACCGCCAGCACGAACCGGCTGCGGTCCCGCAGACGGGCGAGGAACATGGTCAGCGTGCCCAGCCAGAAGGCCGCCGGGGTGATCCCGAGCCGTCCTGCCTCGGTTCCGACCCGCTCCGAGAGGCCCTCGGGGACCTCTACGAGTTCGGTCGCCGCACGGTACGACCGGGTCGCGGGGCGCGGATTCGCGAGGGTCAGATCCAGCCTGCGGACCCCGGAGAACCACTCGCGCGGCTGCGCAGCCGAGGCCTTTGGGCCGTCCGTTTCCCGACGCGCCGGCTGTGCCCGCATCAGACCGGCGATGTCGTCCAGGGAGGGCGCGGACGACAGTTGCTCACCGGTGAGTTCCGCACCGATCTCCGCCGCCACCAGCGCGAGCGAGGACAGATCGGACACCGCGTGGTGCGCGCCGTAGAGCAGTACCTGACCACCCGACGGGTACTCCAGCAGCTCGAACCTCCACAACGGCGCAAGGGCGAGTTCGAACGGTGGTTCCAGCAGCTCGCGCAGTCGCTGGTCCGGGTCCGTGCCCTCGTCGACGGGCGACCATCGCAGCAGTGTTCCGGGCAGGCTCCGCCCGACCTCCAGCTGGACGCCGTGCTCCGGGTCCGCGACGATCGCCGTCCGCAAGGCCGCGTGCCGGGCGGCGAGGTTGCCCAGCAGCCCGGTCAGCCGCTCCCGGCTGACCGGAGTGACGAGCCGCACGGCGGAGCCGATGTTGTGGGCGACTCCCGGTGTGCCCAGCTGCTCCGTGCGCAACAACCGTATGACGTCACGGGTCGCCGGGTACCGTACGGTTCCGTCGGCGCCCGGCACCGGGAGCGGCTCGAAGCCTCCCCGGCCGGTTCCCTTCTCCGCCGCGAGCGGTTCGCCGGCCGTCTCCGTGCCGGTCCGGCTGTCGAGGATCTGGTCGACGACGTCCATGACACTCGCCCCGCCGAGCAGCGCCGCCACCGGCAGCACCCGTCCGAAGTCGGCCTCCACCAGACCCTGGGCGCGCATGGCGGTCACCGAGTCGATACCGAGGCTGGTGAGCGGGGTGGAGACGTTCAGCTGGTCGGTGTCGAAGCCCAGCAGATCCGCGACATGGTGCCGTATCCGGGCCATCACCCGCGTCCGGTGGCCGGCATCCCCGGCCGGGGGGACGTCGGCCCGGGCTCCGGCCCTGGTGTGGTCGGCGTCGGCATAGGCGTCGGCGCCGGCGGACGCGGCGAGGTCGCGGGGCGCCGTGGGCGGCGCGGTCTCGGCCGCGAGGGCCGTCGCGGGCAGCCGGGGTGCGCGGCCGAGCCAGTAGCTGCCCGGTTCGAACGCGGTCGACGGGAGCGGTGCCATGCGGCGCTGTCCGGCGTGGAGACCGTGCCACGGCACCCGCACACCGCGCACCCACAGCTCGGCCAGTTCGTCCAGGACGTGGTCCTCGACGAGGCCGGCGAGGAAGGCGTCCCCCCGGGCGCCGGTCAGGACGGTGGTCAGCGGTCCGGCGTTCCCGTCGGCGTTGCCGCGATGCGAGGTCGCGCCGCCCGCGGTGGCGGCCGCCCCGCCGGCCAGGTGTTGTTCGAGGGCGTGCGCGAGCTGCTCGCGGTCGGCGACGACCAGGGCGAGCCGCTCGGGCAGGTGCTCCCGGCGGAGCTGGGACGTGTAGGCGATGTCCGCAAGGCTCGCCGTGTCGTCGCCCTCGAGGAAAGCGCGCAGACGGCGTACCGCCGCGCGCAGGCGCTCGGGAGTCCGCGCGGACACCAGGACGACCTGGGGCGAGAAGTCGGAGGCGCTCCGGTCGGCGCGGGCGGTCACCGGCGGTTCCTCGACTACGAGGCTGACGTGGCTGCCGCCGGCGGCCACGGAGTTGACGAGGGCGCGGCGACGTGCGGCGCCGCGCGGCGCCCAGTCCGTAAGCCGGTCGGCGAGCCGGAGGGACGAACCCTTGAGGCCCAGACGCGGATTGGGCGCGCCGACCTCGACGAGCGGCGCGACCCGGCCGTGCTGGAGCTGGAGGACCACCTTGGTGAGCTGGGCGATGCCCGAGGCCGCCTCCGGGTGTCCGAGGTTGGACTTGACGGAGCCGACGTGGACGGTGTCGCGGACGTCGGC
>NZ_RAIF01000032.1:679924-688743 GCF_003671715.1 Streptomyces sp. E2N166
GCAGTACGGCGCCGACGGCCTCGGCGGGCAGGTAGCCGTCGCCGTCGCGGAAGCTGCGCGCGCCCGGATGGGTGCCGAGCAGCTGCATCTCGCCGAGGGCCAGGTACTTGTCGGGATGGGTGGTCAGGTTGACTCCGCCCGCGACGGCCAGCTCGCACTCGCCGCGCAGCAGGTCGGTGCAGGCCAGGTGCACGGCCATGGCGGACGAGGTGCACATGCTGTCCACGGCCAGGCTCGGTCCTTCGAGGCCGAAGAAGTGCGAGACGCGGTTGGCGATGAGGTTGTAGGAGGCGGACGAGGTGAGCGCCGCGAGTACCGGTTCGCAGGCGTCCGCCCGGTACATCTGGTAGGCGGCGCCGACGTACACGCCGACGCTGCGGCCGTAGCGCCGTTCGATGACCTCCTGGGTGACGCCGCCCTGTTCGAGCAGGTGCCACACGGTCTCCAGGAACAGCCGCTGCTGCGGATCCATCGCCGCGGCCTGGCGGGGCGAGATGCCGAAGTGCAGCGGGTCGAAGCGGTCGACGGCGTCGAGGAACCCGCCCCACTGGGCCGGACCGCCGGTGTCCCAGCGGTCGGCGGGGACCTCGGTGACGCAGTCCCGGCCCTCGCGCAGCACCGACCAGAACTCCTCCAGGTCGTCGGCGTGCGGGTAGCGCCCCCCGACGCCGATGACGGCGATGTCCTGGCCGCGGTGTGTCTGCCCGTGCCGGACCGGTGCCGGTGAAGAGGTCGTGGTCGACGAGGGCTCGCCGACGAGGGGGCGTAGCGTCCGCGGGTGATCAGCGGCGAGGTGGCGGGCGAGACCGCGCACCGTTTGCACCTTGGAGGTCTCGCTGAACGTGGTCGACTCGGTCATCGGTGTCCGTCCCAGAAGGAGCGTTAGGCCGGCGGTCGGGCCCGGTGGGGCACAGCCGGTGGTAAATAGCCGGAGTTGCGCGACGGGGATTCACAAATGGCAGCGCACGGGGTGGCGGTTCGGCCAGGAACCGCAGTGTGGCCGTAAGGCGGCGTGTTCGGTTCAGAACGACGGCGGTCGAAAGAAGTCCGTCGCGGATCGAGTGGATCAATCAGCGTTCGGTGCTACGGCGGAATGGGCCGCCGGCGGAGCGGGTGCCGTGAATCGCGGAATCACGCGAAAGTCCCCGTCGTTCCGGTGTCAGTGACCGGGCCGCACGACGAACGCCCCTGTCGACCGGATCAGCGCGCTGCGGTCAACCCTTTTCGTGGGGCGGCTTTTCCGGCGCCGTAAGGGCCGATTGCACGGTCCGCGACGGTGTCTTCCACGATGCGACGCGCAGCAGGTCGCGGCCGGCTTCAGAAGTCAAAAGTTGAATGATGGATGATGAGTGGAGGACGCGAACAGGAGCGGCTTTTCACCACTCGCACTCACACTCACACAACCCCCGCTTTCCCTCGATCAGCATGGTTGGATTCACCCCCCGAGAGTTTCGCAACCTTGATCGAATGGGAAGGGAGCCTAGGTCATCCACCACAAGCCGTCAACCATGATCCGTCACCGGGAACACAACACCCGCCGACTCGTCGCCGACGGACCGGCAGGGGTCACCCAGCTCCGCGCCGGCCCGTCAACACGCCCGCGCTTGCGCCGGAGTGACGGGACGTTGGGTGGTGGGGCCGGGCTGGAGGAGCGAGCTAAGCGATCTTCGGAAGGCGGTTGACGGTCGTGATCAGCCAACCTAAGCTTTCGATCCGAATGGGGGAGCGAGATGGGGAAGCCTCACGCCGTACGGGCTGGAGGGCGGCATCTCCGTGATTGTCATCCTCTGTTTACTGATTCTTGGCATTGACAATCCAAGGTGGCAATCCGGAGCGCGTCCTATCGGAAACGCCATCATGCGCAAACGCAATCGAAACCGGGGGGGAAGAGGCGTGCGCTCGCACATACTCGACCGTATCGAGCACGACCATGGGTGCTTGAGTGAAGATTTCGCGGAACTCGTCCGCGACCTCTGTATCGATCTCGATCCCGATCTCGACCAGAATCTCCGTACCCCATTGCACTTGTCACTGACCACCTGACAAGCGGCAGGGGGAACGGGGCTCGGGGGAGCAGTGATCGAGGAGATACTTCCTGTCGACGTGATGTCCGCGGAGGCATTCGACGACGACGCGGACATTCATCTTTTCGCCGAGGAACGCGCGGCCGTCGCCGACGCCGTACCACGGCGCCGACGGGAATTCTCGACGGTGCGACGGTGCGCTCGTACCGCACTCGGTGAACTGGGTATTCCTCCGGTTCCGTTGCCGCCCGGGCGCCACAGGGCCCCGCAATGGCCGGCCGGAGTGGTCGGCAGTATGACGCACTGCTCCGGATACCGTGCGGCCGCGGTGGCGCGGGCCAGCCGGCTGCACTCCGTGGGCATCGACGCCGAGGAAAGCGCCCCGCTTCCCGGAGACCTGCTCGACCTGGTCGCCCTGCCGGCCGAACGAGACCTCGTGGAACGGCTCGGCGCGCAGAGCGACGCGGTGCCGTGGGACCGGTTGCTGTTCAGTTGCAAGGAGGCGGTCTACAAGGTCTGGTTCCCCCTCGCCCAGCGGATGCTGGGGTTCGACGGGGCCCGGATCGACATCGATCCCGGCGGCTCATTCTCCGCGCGGTTCCTGGTGCCTCCACCCCAGGCCGCCGGGACGCCGGTACCCCGGCTCACGGGACGCTGGTTGCACCGTGACGGGCTCATTCTGACAGCCATCGCTCTCCCCCTGTCCGTAAGCGAATCCCCGGTTCGCGCCACGCACACTCGGGCACCCTCGCGCGCCCTTCTTGGGACGGAAAACCGATGACCACATCCCCCACGTTCACCGAGACCTTCACCGTCACCGCCGACAACCCGCTGCTGCGCGGGCACGTCGTGTACGGCCGCAGCCTGCTGCCCGGTGTCGGTTACGTGGACCTGGTGCTCCAGGTGCTCGCCCGGCACGGACACCCCATGCCCGAGGTGGAGTTGCGCAACCTCACCATCCTCGCGCCGCTGGTCGCGGGGCCCGGCGAGGCCGTCCGGACCACCGTCGAGGGGCGCCCCGTGGACGGTGGGGGATGGCGCGTCGAGGTGCGCAGCCGCCGCGCCCAGGACACCACCGACGTCCTGCACGCGGTCGTCACCGCGCACCACCGCGACCCCGTCACCTTCACGGAACGGCTCCCGCTGCCCGTCCAGGGGGCGAGCCGACGCACCACCATGGACGAGATCTACACCTGGTGCCGGGAGTACGACCTCCTCCACTCGGGCCTGATGAAGCTCGGGGGCGCGGTCCACCACCGTCCCGGTGACTGGATCGCCGAGGTGGAACTCGCCCCCGGGCACCAGTCCTCCACCGGAGCGTTCCTCTTCCACCCCGCCCTCTTCGAAGCCGGGCTCCTCGGCGGCGGTGTCGCCCTGGGCATGCTGCACGGGGACAACGACGGCCCCGGCCTCTACCTTCCGCTGATGTTCGACCGGTTCCGCGCGGCCGGACCGCTCGGCGGGCGCTGCTACGTCCGGGTGCCCGCCGACTCCGTCCGCCGTGACGACGAACTCATACGACTGGTCGTCGAGTTCTATGACGAGGCCGGTCGGAAGGTCGCCGAGGTGGGGCAGTTCGTCGCCAAGCGCATCAGGGCGGCCGGTGCGCTGGACGTCCGAGGTGACGCCCCCGCCCCGCAGACCGCGGCGGCTCCTGCGCCGACTCCGGCTCTGACTCCCGCTCCGGTGGTGGAATCCCTGTCTGTTTCCGCTGTGTTGCGGGAGTTGGTGGGTTCGCGGCTGGGTGTGCCGGTGGACGCGGTGGATGTGGGTCTGGGGTATTACGAGTTGGGGTTGGGGTCGGCTGATTTGCTGGCTCTGGTGGGGGAGTTGGAGGGTCGGCTGTCGGTGGAGTTGTCGCCGACGGTGATGTTCGAGTATCGGACGATCGCGGAGCTCGCGGCGTGGCTGGAGCCGCAGGTGCCCGCCGGTGCCGTCGCCGCGGCGCCGACCGCGGCGCCGGCTCCCGCCGCACAGGCCGTGCCCGACTCCCTCGCCGCCGTACGGGCCGCCCTCACCGAAGAGGTGGCGGCCCTTCTCGGGGTACGCCCCGCCGATGTGCACCCCGACGCCGAGCTCGGCGAGTTCGGGCTGGACCTGGGCGGGCGCGCGCGGCTCGCCGAGCGGGTGGCCGAGTTGTACGGGCCGGACCTGATTCCGGGGGACTTCGGCGAGCACCGCACGTTGCAGGCAATGGCATCCCATCTCGTCGGCGCCCACGGTGTCCACGGCGTCCAGGAGACGTCCGCGCAGGGCGACTCGCCGAGAACCCCAGTGCCGCCGAACCATCCGCTGCTCCAGCGGACCGTGCCCGGCGGCCCGGCGGACGAGGTGACCTACGAGACCCGCTTCGACGGTTCGGAACCGTACCTGCGCGATCACCAGGTCCGCGGTGGCCGGGTGCTGCCGGGTGTCGCGCAGCTGGAAATGGCGCGCGCGGCGGTCGCCCGGGCACTGGGCCGGGAGGACGCCGCCGCCGTCCGGCTGACCGACGTGGTGTGGCTCCGGGCCGCCGTGTACGGCCCCGACGGGCTGACGCTGCGGGTGCGCGTGCGCACCGGCGGGGCGGGCTGCACGTACGAGGTCTCCGCCGTCGGAGCCGACGGCGACACCACCCTGTGCGGCCAGGGCCGGGCGAGCCTGGCCGAGGACGCCGCCGGGCGCCGCACCCTGCCCATCGCCGAGCTGCGGGCCGCCTGCACCGAGGCGACGTACTCCGGCGAGCACGTCTACGGCCTCTACGAAGGCCTCGGCCTGGCGTACGGCCCCTCGCAGCGGTCCCTCACCGAACTGCGCACCGGCAGGGCCGCGGAGGGCGGCCGGCAGGTCCTCGCCGAGCTGCGCCTGCCGGAGGCGGCAGAACCGCTGCACGGCGGCCTGATGCACCCGAGCATCCTCGACGGTGCCCTCCAGGCCACCATCGGCCTGTGGCTGGGCGACGGCGGTTCCGCGGCGCTCGCCCTGCCGTTCGCGCTCACCCGCGCCGAAGCCGTCGCCGTCACCCCCGCGACCGCGTACGCGTGGATCCGTCACCGGCCCGGCAGCGGCACCGACCGGGCCTCCGCACAGCTGGACGTCACAGTCGTCGACGAACAGGGCCGCGTGTGCGCGGAGCTGACCGGACTCTCCAGCCGTCCGCTTCCCGCCGCCCAGACCGGCGAGACCGTTCAGATCGGCGAGACCGCTCAGACCGCCCAGACCGGCGAGACCGCTCAGACCGCCCAGGCTGCCGCCTCCGCCCATGCCGCCGCGCCCGCGGAGACCACCGAGTCCGCTGAATCACCGGTCGCGGCGGGGACCGCGGCCCCGGGAGATGTGGCGATCATCGGTGTGAGCGGTCGCTATCCGCAGGCGGCGGATCTTGACGAGTTCTGGGAGAACCTGCGTACGGGCCGGGACTGTATCCGCGAGGTTCCGGCCGACCGCTGGAACGCCGGGCGGTACGCCGGGGCGGGTGCCGGTGGCTGGGGCGGCTTCCTGGACGACATCGACCGGTTCGACCCGCTGTTCTTCCAGATCTCCCTGCTGGAGGCCGACTATCTCGACCCGCAGGAGCGGCTGTTCCTGCAATGCGCCCACCACACTCTGGAGGACGCCGGATACACCGCGGAGCGGCTTTCGCGTGGTGCGAAGGTCGGGGTGTTCGTCGGCGTGATGTACCAGGAGTACCAGCTCCTGGGTGCGCAGGCGCAGGAGCGCGGCGAGCCGGCGGCCCTGTGGGGCAGCGCTTCCACGGTCGCCAACCGGGTGTCGTACTTCTACGACTTCCACGGCCCGAGCCTGGCCGTGGACACCATGTGCTCGTCCTCCCTGACCGCCATTCACCTGGCCTGCGAGGCCATCCGCAGCGGTCAGTGCGAGACCGCGCTCGCGGGTGGCGTCAACCTCACTCCGCACCCCAACAAGTACCTGGTGCTCGGGCAGCGCAAGTTCCTCTCCAGTGACGGCCGGTGCCGCAGCTTCGGCGAGGGCGGTGACGGCTATGTGCCCGGTGAGGGTGTCGGCGCCGTGCTGCTCAAGCCGCTGGAGCGGGCCGTCGCAGACGGCGACCGGATCCTCGGGGTGATCAAGGGCACGGCGGTGAACCACGGCGGACGCACCTCCGGTTACTCCGTGCCCACCCCGGCGGCCCAGGGCGAGGTCATCGCCGACGCGCTCGACGCGGCGGGTGTCGACCCGCGTTCGCTGAGCTACCTCGAAGCACACGGCACCGGTACGTCCCTCGGCGACCCGATCGAGGTCAGCGGTCTGACACAGGCGTTCCGCCGCGCGGGCGGCGCACCCGGGCAGCTCGCCATCGGCTCCGTGAAGTCCAACATCGGGCACCTGGAGTCCGCCGCCGGCATCGCCGCCCTCACCAAGGTGCTGCTCCAGCTGCGCCACGGCGAACTCGTGCCGAGCCTGCACGCCGAGACCCTCAACCCGCACATCGACTTCGCCCGCACCCCCCTGCGCGTCCAGCGCACACTCGAGCCCTGGCACCGGCCCGTCGTGGACGGCGACGACGGCGAACGCCGCACGCTGCCGCGGGTCGCCGGAGTCTCCAGCTTCGGCGGCGGCGGTTCCAACGCCCACGTCGTCGTCGCCGAGTACCAGCCGCCGGCCCGCCCGGCCCGTACCCCCGCCGACGGCCGCCCCGCGCTGCTGGTGCTCTCCGCCAAGAGCGAGGCCCAGCTCGTCGAACAGGCCCGCCGCCTGCACGCCCGGCTCGGCGAAGCGACCGACGCCGACCTGTCCGCGATCGCCTGGACCCTGCAGACCGGACGCATGGCGCTGGAGGAACGCCTCGCCTTCGCCGTCTCCTCCCTCGCCCAGGCCCGTGAGCGGCTCGCCGCCTTCACCGCCGACCCCGCCGCGCAGGGCCCCTGGCACCGCGGCACCGTCCGCCCGGACCGGGCCGCCGACGCGGCGGCGGTGCGTGCCGCCCTGGACGCCTGGACGCGGCAGGGCTTCCCCGAAGACCTGCTCGCGGGGTGGGCCGACGGCGCCGACGTCGAATGGGAACACGCCTGGCCGGCCGGCAGCACCGTGCGCCGCACAAGCCTGCCCGGCTATCCCTTCGCCCGCGAACGCTGCTGGTTCGACGTCGACACCGAGGGAGCACCCCAGCGGCCCGCGAGCGGGGTCGCGTCGGCTCCCGTCGGCCCCGACAGCGTCGTCGGCCCCGACAGCGCCGACGTGGTGCTGCTGCGGCCCGAGTGGACCGACCGCGCCGCCGCGCCGGCCACGCCCGGCGAACCCTTCGCCGAACGGCACGTCGTGGTACTCGGCCGGTTCACCGACAACGACCGCGCCACCCTGCGCGCCGCCCTGCCCACCGGGGCCGAGTGCACCGTCCTCGACCTCGCCGACGGCCCACTGGACCGGCAGTACGCCGATGCCGTGCGGCAGGTGTTCACGCTGACCCGGCGGCTCCTCGAGCAGGGCGTGCGCCGGCCCACGCTGCTCCAGGTGGTACTCGTCGGCGACAGCGGCCGGCCGGCCTGTCTCAGCGGCCTGGCGGGGCTGCTGCGCACCGCCCACCTGGAGAACCCCAAGCTGCACACCCAGTACGTGGAGTGCCTGGACGGAGCCCCGCCCGCCACCGTCCTCGCCCGCCTCGCAACCGAGGCCACCGCCGACCCCGAACCCGAGGTACGCCATCGGGACGGCCGCCGCCAGGCCCGCCGCCTCACCGAGGTCGCCGCCTCCCGGCCCGCACCGGCACCCTGGCGGGAGGGCGGCGTCTACCTCGTCACCGGCGGCATCGGCGGACTCGGCCTGATCACCGCCCGGGACATCGCCGCCACCGTCGACCACGCCACCGTGGTCCTCACCGGACGCTCCCCACTGACCGGCGAGCGCCGCGCCGTGCTGGACACCCTGCGGGCCGCGGGCCTGACCGTCCAGTACGAGAGCGTCGACGTCACCGACCGGGCCGCCCTCGCCGCCCTGCTGACCCGCGTCGCGGACGAGTACGGCCCGCTGACCGGCGTGCTGCACGCCGCCGGCGTCATCGAGGACAACTTCATCGTCCGCAAGAGCCCCGGCGAACTCGACCGGGTCCTCGCCCCCAAGGTCGCCGGTCTCGTCCACCTGGACGAGCTGACCCGGGAACAGCCGCTCGACCTGTTCGTCTGCTTCTCCTCGATCGCCGGCGCCTTCGGCAACCCCGGTCAGAGCGACTACGCCGCCGCCAACGCCTTCATGGACGCCTACGCCGCCCACCGCGACCAACTCGTCGGCGCGGGCCTGCGCAACGGCCGCACCGTGTCCGTCAACTGGCCCCTGTGGGACGAAGGCGGCATGGGCGCCGAGGGCCCCGTCCGCGAGCAGCTGCGCGCCGCCGGGCTCGCCCCCCTCGACACCGAACGCGGCCTGGCCGCCCTGCACCAGGCCGTGGCCGGCGCCGCGGGCGGTGCCACGGAGGGCAGGCTGCTCGTGGTGGCGGGCGACCGCGAGGCGCTGCTGTCCCGGCTGACGGAGCCCGCCGGGGAGGCGGAGCGGTCCGCGGCACCGCGGTCCGCGGCGGCCCCGGCGCCGGAAGCTCCCGCGCCCGCCGCGGTCACCGGCGGCGGATCCGTGCGGTCCGTCGAGGACCGTGCCGTGGCCCATCTCAGACGCGTACTGGCCTCCGCCCTCAAGCTCGGGCCCGAGCGACTGGACCCCGACACACCGCTGGAGCGGTACGGCATGGACTCCGTACTCGCCGTGACCATGGTCCAGCCCCTGGAGGACGCCTTCGGGCCCCTGTCGCGCACACTGCTCTTCGAGGTGCGGACGGTGCGTGGGCTGGCGCGGTACCTCGCGGACGAG
>NZ_RAIF01000032.1:688753-705411 GCF_003671715.1 Streptomyces sp. E2N166
CCGCCGCACCCGTGACGGCCCGGTCGAACACCGCCACCGCCACCGCCCCGGTCCAGCCCGCCCCGGTCCGGCCCGCCGCGGGCCAGGACATCGCCGTGATCGGCATCCACGGCCGCTACCCGCACGCCGACGACCTGGAGGAGTTCTGGTCGGTGCTGCGCGATGGCCGGGACTGCGTCACCGAGGTCCCCGCCGACCGCTGGAAGACCGAAGGAGGTGCCCGATACGGCGCCTTCCTCGACGGCGTGGACCGGTTCGACCCGCTGCACTTCGGCATCTCGCCCCGCGAGGCCGCGGCGATGGATCCGCAGCAGCGGCTGTTCCTGGAGACCGTGTGGCACCTGCTCGAACAGGGCGGCGTCACCCAGGAGGTCATCGAACGGCGCTACGGCCGCAGCGTCGGCGTGTACGTCGGCGCCGCCTACCAGATGTACCGGGCGGACGCCTGCGAACCGGTACTCGCGGCGCTCACCTCGTCCGCCTCCTACAACCTCATCGCCAACCGCGTCTCGCACTTCTTCGGCCTCGAAGGACCGAGCCTGGCCGTGGACAGCATGTGCACCTCGTCCGCCATGGCCGTGCACCTGGCCTGCGCCGACCTGCTGCGCGGCGAGTGCGAGCTGGCCGTCGCCGGTGGGGTCAACCTGACCGTGCACGAGGACAAGTACGTCGCGCTCTCCGAGATGCAGCTGCTCGGCACCCATCCGGGCGCGCGCAGCTTCCGCGACGGCGACGGCTACCTGCCCGCCGAGGCCGTCGGCGCCGTACTGCTCAAGCCGCTGGACGCGGCGCTGCGCGACGGCGACACCGTCCTCGCGGTCATCAAGAGCACGTCCTCCCTGCACGCGGGCCGCTCAAACGGTTTCATGACGCCCAGCCACCGCACCCAGGTGGCGACCATGCGCCGGGCGCTGGAACGCGCCGGCGCCGAACCCGGCTCCATCGGCTACGTCGAGTCCGCCGCCAACGGCACCGCGTTCTCCGACGAGGTCGAACTGCGCGCCCTGCGCGAGGTGTTCTCCGGCGTCACCACCCCGGTGCCGGTCGGCGCCGTGAAGTCGAACCTCGGACACCCCGAGGCGGCCTCCGGCATCGCCCAGCTCACCAAGGTCGTCCTCCAGCTCCAGCACGGCCGGATAGCACCGCTCGTCGAGGCCGGCACCGCGAACCCCCGTCTGGACCTGGACGGTTCGCCGCTCGAACTGTGCGACCGGCTGACGGACTGGGAGCCGCGTGGCGGCGGCGCGGACACCGGCGGCCCCTCCGAGCCCCGCCGCGCCCTCATCAACTGCGTCGCGGCGGGCGGCTCCCATGTCAGCCTGGTCGTGGAGGCACCACCGGCCACCGCCGAGGCCCCGACCGTCACGCCGGACACCGCGCCGCAGATCGTCGTCGTCTCCGCCCGGACCGAGGAACGCCTGCACACGGCGGTGTCACGCCTGCTCGACCACCTGGCGGAGCTGCCCGGCGAGGACGGCACCGACTCCACCGTGAGCCTCGCGGACATCGCGTACACCACACAGCTGGGCCGCGAACCGCTGGCCGAGCGGCTCGCCGTGGTCGCCGCCGACCGGACCGAACTGGCCCGTGCGCTCGCCGATCACGTGGCGGGCGCCCCCACGACCGTACCCGTGTACCGGGGCAACGCCGACGACGACGCCGGACCCTGGACGTCCGTCCTGTCCGGCGCCCGGAGCGCGGCCTTCCTCGCCGGGCTCGCCGAGGACCGGGCGTTGGAGGAACTGGCCGCCCTGTGGGTGCGCGGGGTCCGGGTGCCCTGGAGCGCGCTGCACACCGGCCGGTCCCGGATGGTGCCCCTGCCCGCCACCGCGTTCGAGGCGGGCAGCTACTGGGTGGGACGCGACCCGCAGGCGGCCGCACCGGAGACGAGGGCGCCGGAACTCGCGCCGCCCGCCGGCACCGTCACCGACGCCGAGCAGGTCATGGCACAGGCCTGGGCCGACGTCCTCCAGGTCGACGCGGCCACGCTGACCGCACGGACCGACTTCCTCTCGCTCGGCGGCAACTCGCTGCTGGCCACCCGGCTGATCAACCTCCTCAAGGAGCGGGCGGGCGTCGAGCTTCCGGTCGAAGCGGTCTTCGCCGCCCCCCGCCTGTCCGACATGGCCCGGGAACTGGGCGAACGGCTCCTCGTGGCCGGGGACACGAGCACGCCCGAGCTGGACCTGATCCTCGAGAGCCTCGTCCGTGTCGAGCACATGGACGACGAGGAGCTGGACGCGCTGGACATCGAGAGCTGAGGCAGAGGGACGACGATGGACACCACCAGTCAGGACACCGGCCTCGGTCTCATCCGGAGGATCCGCTCCCTGCCACAGAAGCGGCAGCGCGCCCTGATCGCGCTGCTGCGCAAGCAGGGCGTCGACCTGTCCGCGCTCGAAAGCATCCCCCGGCTGCCCCGGACCGACGGCACACCGGTGCCGCTCTCCTTCACCCAGCAGCGGCTGTGGTTCCTCGCCCAGCTGGACGGCACCAGTGCCGCCTACAACATCCCGATGGCGATGCGGCTGCGCGGCCGCCTCGACCGCCCCGCGCTGCTGCGCGCCCTGGCGGCGGTCGTCCAGCGCCACGAGGTGCTGCGCACCCGGTTCGCCGACGACGGCGGCGTACCGCGTCAGGTCATCGGCGACGGCGGCGACTTCACGGTCGCCGAGGAGGAGCTGGACGACCCTGCGCGGCTCGCCGCGATGTGCCGCGAGGAGGCAGCCGCCCCGTTCGACCTGGAGCGCGGGCCGCTGATCCGGGTACGGCTGCTGCGGCAGTCGGAACAGGAGCACCACCTGCTCGTCACCACCCACCACAGCGTGTCCGACGGCTGGTCGGTCGGCGTGTTCTTCCGCGACCTGGTCACCCTGTACGAGGCGTTCTGCGCGGGCCGCCCCGACCCGCTGGAGCCGCTGCCCGTGCAGTACGCGGACTACGCGCACTGGCAGCGTGAGCGGCTCGCCGGGGAACTGCACGGCCGCCAGACGGACTACTGGAAGCGTCAACTGGCTGGTGTCGACCCGCGGCTGACACTCCCCGCCGACCGGGAACGCCCGCGTGTGAAGACCTACACGGGTGCCAGGGAGAACTTCACCTGCCCGGCGGAACTGCTGAACGCCCTGCGTGACGTCGCCAAGCGCCACGAAGCCACGCTCTACATGACCCTGCTGGCCGCCTACACCGTCGTCCTCAACCGCTACACCCACCAGACGGACATCGCCGTCGGCACGGTCGTCGCAGGCCGCGGGCGACGCGAGGTCGAGGATCTCGTCGGCTTCTTCGCCAACACACTGGTGATGCGCGCGGACCTGGCTGACGACCCGGACTTCCGCGATCTGCTGGCCCGGGTGAAGAAGACCGCGTTGGAGGCCTACGACCACCAGGACGTCCCGTTCGAGGCCGTCGTGGAGGCCCTGGACACCGAGCGCAGCCTCGCCCACTCGCCCGTCTTCCAGACGATGTTCGTCCTCCAGGAGGCGCAGACCCGACGGGACGTCACTCTCGGCGGTCTCGAGGTGTCCCCGGTCGACTTCGAGCTGAGCTTCACCAAGTTCGACCTGACGCTCGACCTGCGGGAGTCCCCCGACGGCCTGGTCGGTACCGTCGAGTACAACCCCGACCTGTACGACCGCGAGACCGTCCGGCGCTTCATCGGCCACTACACCCGGCTGCTCGCCGCCGTCACCGACGATCCGGCGCTGCCCGTGTCCCGGCTCGCCATGATCGACGCCGAGGAGCGTCGCCAGGTGGTCGAGGTGTCCAACGACACCGAGCGCCCCTTCAGCGACGACCGGTGCCTGCACGAACTGTTCGAGGAGCGGGTGGCCCGGCACCCCGAGCGCACCGCCCTGGTCACCACCGACCGCTCATGGACGTACGCCGAACTCGACGCCTGGGCCGAACGCGTCGCGCGCGGCCTGCGCCGGCACGGCGTCGGGCCGGACACCCTGGTCGGTCTGCACGCCGAGCGTTCCGCCGAAATGGTCGCCGGCATCATGGGCGCCCTGAAGGCCGGCGGCGCCTACATGCCGATCGAGCCGTCCTACCCGGCGGCCCGCCGCGCCGATCTCGTCGACAGCTCCGGCGTCACCGTGGTCCTCACCCAGCCGCACCTGGACGCCGAACCACTGCACGGCGTGGAGCACCTGCTCGTCCTGCACCCCGACGGCACCCTGCGCGACCAGACCGGCACGGATGTCCCCGACGTCCCGGACGCGGACGTTCCCATGGAGGAACCCGGCGTTCACGCGGGGAACTTGGCGTACGTGATCCACACCTCCGGCTCCACCGGCCGCCCCAAGGGCGTGATGATCGAGCACCGGGCCGCGGTTAACCGCATCGAGTGGATGCAGAACGAGTACCGGCTCACCGATGACGACGTCGTCCTGCAGAAGACCCCCTACAGCTTCGACGTGTCCGTCTGGGAGTTCTTCTGGCCGCTGCTCTTCGGCGCCCGTCTCGCGATCGCCGCCCCCGGCGGTCACCGCGACCCGGCCTACCTGCTCACCGCCGTCCGCGCGTTCGGCGTGACCACCCTGCACTTCGTGCCGTCGATGCTGCGCAGCGTCGTCGAGGAGCCGGACTGGGCGCGGTGCACGACCGTACGGCAGGTGTTCTGCAGCGGTGAGGCGCTGCCCCCGGACCTGTGCGCACGCCACTACGAGCAGCACACCGCGCCGCTGCACAACCTGTACGGGCCCACCGAGGCCGCCGTCGACGTCAGCCACTGGACCGTCCCCGCCGACGGCACCCCCCGCGTCGTCCCCATCGGCCGGCCGATCCAGAACATTCAGCTGCACGTGCTCGACGAGGCCCTGACGCCGCAGGGCATCGGCTGCGTCGGCGAGCTGTACATCGCCGGCGCGGGGCTGGCCCGCGGCTACCTGCACCAGCCGGAGCTGACCCGCGAACGGTTCGTACCCAACCCGTTCGCCACGTCCCCCGACGCCCGCATGTACCGCACCGGCGACCTGGTGCGCCGACTGCCCGACGGTGACCTGGAGTTCCTCGGCCGCGCCGACGACCAGGTCAAGATGCGCGGCTTCCGCATCGAGCCGGGCGAGATCGAGCACCGGCTCACGGAGCACCCCACCGTCCGCTCCTCGGCCGTCCTGGTCCGTGAGGACCAGCCCGGCAGCCCCCGCCTGGTCGCCTACGTGGTGCCCGCGCCCGGACACGCCCTCGCCGACCACCGCGCCGATCTGATCCGGCACCTGGAGGGCGCGCTGCCCGAGTACATGGTGCCGAGCGCGTACGTCGAACTCGCCACCCTGCCGGTGACCGCGCACGGCAAGCTCGACCGCCGTGCCCTGCCCGCCCCCGGCATCGACGCCTTCGCCCAGCGCGCCTACGTCGCACCCGTCACCGACACCGAACGGCGGCTGGCCGAGGTCTGCGCCGAACTGCTCGGCTTCGACGCCGGCCGGGTCAGCGCCGAGGACAACTTCTTCGCCCTCGGCGGCCACTCCCTGATGATCACGGTGCTGGTGGCCCGGCTGAAGGACAGCGGTCTGCACATCACCGTCCAGGACGTCTTCACCGCCGCTACGCTGGCCGATCTGGCGGCCCGCATCGACGCGACCGGGCCGGCGCCCGCGCACACCGTACCGGCCAACCGGATCCCGGAGCGCTGCGAGCGACTCACCCCCGACCTGCTTCCGCTGATCGACCTGACACAGGAGCAGATCGACACCGTCGTGGCCGCCGTGCCCGGCGGTGCGGCCGCCATCCAGGACGTCTACCCCCTGCTGCCCACGCAGGAGGGCATCCTGTTCCACCACCTGATGGACCCGGACAACGACCCGTATCTCGTCTCCACCCTCTACCGGGCCGACGACGAGCAGGCGTGCGCCCGGTTCATCGACGCCTTGCAGAGCGTCGTCGACCGCCACGACGTGATGCGCACCGCCGTTCTCACCGCGGGTCTGCCCGAACCGGTCCAGGTCGTGCACCGGGCCGCGCGGATCCCCGTGGAGCGGACCCGGCTCGACGCCGGCCGGGACTTCGAGGAGCAGGCGAGGGAACTGCTCACGCGCCAGGAGCGGATGAGCCTCCACAGCGCGCCGCTGCTGCGCCTGGTCGTCGCCGAGGAACCGCACTCGCGGCGGCGCTACCTGCTCCTGACCGCCCACCACCTCATCGAGGACGCCACCTCCCTGCGACTGATCCTGCACGAGCTGGCCGCGCACCTGGCGGGCCGCGTCGACCTGCTGGCCACCCCGGCGCCCTACCGCGACTTCGTCTCCCACACCCTGGCCAGGCACACCGCCGACGACACGGTGGCCCACTTCCGGGCAGCCCTCGAGGACGTGACGGAACCCACGGCGCCGTTCGGCCTCACCGACGTGCACGGCAACGGCCGACGGGTCGGCCGGCTGCGCCGAGCGCTGCCCGAGCCCCTCGCACACGACCTGCGCGCCCAGGCGCAGCGTCTGCAACTGAGCCCGGCCTGTCTCTTCCACGCGGCGTGGGCCTGCTTCGTCGCCGCCACCAGCGGACGCGACGACGTGGTGTTCGGCGCCGTGATGTCCGGGCGCCTCCAAGGTGTGCCCGGGGTGGAGCGCATGCTCGGCAACTTCATCAACACGCTGCCCCTGCGCACCCGGCTCGCCGGCCGGACCGTGCGGGAACTGGTCGCTGACGTCGACACCGGACTGCGGGAGCTGATCGCGCGGGAGCAGAGCCCCCTGAGCCTGGTCCAGCGGTGCAGCGGCCTGGACGGCGACGCCCCGCTGTTCAGCGCCGTGGTCAACTTCCGCCACTTCGAGGCGGGGCACGATGAGGCGCTGCCACGCATCGACGACCACGGGGTGCGCTTCCTCGCGGCCGTGGACGCCATCAACTACCCCGTGACGGTGTCGCTCGACGACTTCGGCACCGAGCTGTCGCTCGACGTCCAGGTCGAGGAGACGGTCACCTGCGAGGCGGTCGCCGACTGTCTCGAAACCGCGCTGGCGGGCCTGCTCGACGCCCTCGCCACGGACGACGGGGCCGGGACCGCCGCGCTGGACGTCAACGTCCTGCCGGCGGGCGACCGGCAGCGCCTGGCCGAGTGGAACGACACCGCGACACCGCTCTCGCACGAGACGCTGCCCGCCGCGTTCGAGGCGCAGGTCGCCCGTACTCCGGACCGCACCGCGCTGGTCTTCGAGGGCCGCACGCTGTCGTACGCGGAACTGAACGCCCGTGCCAACCGGCTCGCGCACTGGCTGATCGAGCGGGGCGCCGGGCCCGGACAGCGGATCGCGATCCGGATGCCGCGCTCGTTCGACCTGGTGGTCGCCGTCCACGCCGTGGTGAAGACCGGGGCGGCGTACCTCCCCATGGAGACCGACGTCCCCGACGAGCGCGTCGAGCAGGTGCTCGCCGACAGCGTGCCGCTGCTCGTCCTGGAGGAGCTGCCGGACACCACCGGCGGCCGCGACGACAACCCCCGTACCCGGGTGGGCAGGGACGACGCCGCGTACGTGCTCTACACCTCGGGTTCCACCGGCAGGCCGAAGGGTGTGGTGATCCCCCATCGCGCGGGCCTGAACTGGACCGCGTGGAAGCAGAGTCACTACGGCATGAGCGGCGAGGACCGGATGCTGCTGAAGACGTCGGTGGGCTTCGACGTCTCGGTGCCCGAGCTGTTCTGGCCGCTCCAGGTCGGCGCGGCCGTGGTGATCGCCCGTCCCGACGGACAGAAGGACCCGGCGTACCTCGCCCGGCTGATCCGCGAGGAGCGGGTCACCGACCTCCACTTCGTCCCGTCCATGCTGGCCGAGTTCCTGTCGGAACCGACCGCGGAACTCTGCACCGGCCTGCGCCGCGTCGAGACCGCGGGCGAGGCGCTCCCGGTCGAGCTGGCCGAACGGTTCGCACGCGTGCTGCCGGACACCGAACTGCACAACCTGTACGGGCCCACCGAGGGCGGTCCCATCACCGCCTGCCGCTACCGGGCCGAACCCGGAGCGACGGCCGTGCCCATCGGCCCTCCGGTGTGGAACACCCGGGTGTACGTGCTGGACGAGGCGCTGCGACAGGTGCCGCTCGGAGTGCCGGGTGAGCTGTACGCCTCCGGCGACGGCACGGCCTGCGGCTATCTGAACCGGCCGGACCTGACCGCCGAGCGGTTCGTGGCCAATCCCTTCGACCCCGGAACCCGCATGTACCGCACCGGTGACCTGGTGCGATGGCGTGCGGAGGGCACGCTCGACTACCTCGGCCGCGTCGACGACCAGGTCAAGGTGCGCGGCTTCCGCGTGGAACCCGGCGAGGTCTCCAACGTGCTGCTCACGCACCCCTCGGTGCACCGTGCCGTGGTCGTGCCGCAGGGGAGCGGCGCCACCCGCACGCTCGCCGCCTACGTGAGCCCGACTCCCCGGTGGCTGCACACCGCCGTCCCGGAGGAGAACGCCGCCCATCTCGAACAGTGGCGGCGGGACCGCGACGACCGGTACGCGCTCGGCACCGCGTCCGCCGACCCGGAACCCGTCGAGGCCACGGCACGGCAACTGGAGCGCATGCGTCCGAAGCGGGTGCTGGAGATCGGCTGCGGCGCGGGAGAACTGCTCCTGCGGTACGCCGGGGACTGCGCTTCGGTGCACGCGCTCGACCCGTCGGCCACGGCTCTCGACGCGGCCCGCCGCGGCGTGACCGGCCGGGGCTGGTCGCACGTCACCCTGGCCCAGGGAGACGCCCTGTCCCTGCCGGAGCTGCCTGGCGAGAAGTTCGACACGATCGTGCTCAACTCGGTGGTGCGGCACTTCCCGAACGAGGGCTACCTGGAGGAGGTACTCGCCCTCCTGGTCCCGCGCCTGGCGGACGGCGGCAGCATCCTCGTCGGCGGCGTCCGCAACCTGGACCTGTTCACCGCCCAGCTCTGCGCTGCCGAGCGGGACCGCACGGAGCCCGGCACCACCGTCGACGAGCTGGCCGCCCAGGTGCGGCGCGGCCGGCGTCAGGAGCCGGAACTGCTGGTCAGCCCGACGTACTTCGCGCGGCTGCCGGAGCGTCTTCCCGAGCTGGGTGCGGTCGACCTCGTCGTCGGGCGGGGCGGGGAAGGCAGTGAGGCACTCGCCTACCGCTACGACGTGATCCTGCGCAAGCCGGTCGCGCCGACGGCCTCCCTGCCGTGGTCGGAGGCCGCCTCCCCGGCGGAGCTGCGCGCCCTCCTGGACGGCGAGGTCCCCGACCGGTTCGGGGTGAGCGGGCTGACGAACCCCCGTGTCACCGCCGCCGTGCGCCTCGTCGCGGAGCTGGGGGACGGGCCGCGTCCCCGAGCGGCCGAGCCGCCCGAGCCCCGCTCGCGGACGGCGGACGAGGTCAGGGAGCTGGAAGCCGTCCTGCGGCACGCCGAGGAACTCGGCTTCCACGTGGCGGCCACCTGGTCGCAGGACCGGCTCGACGGCCTCGACCTGGTGCTCGGCCGGGACGAACTGCCCCGCGTACGGGCCCGTCACCCCTACCGGGCAGCCGCCGCCACCAACCATCCGCAACTGGCTAGCAGGGGGCCGTCGCTGGCCCGCGCCCTCAAGGAACACCTCTCCGCACAGCTTCCGCACTACATGGTGCCCGGCGTGTTCGTGGTCCTCGACGAACTGCCGGTCACCCCGAACGGGAAGGTCGACAAGCGGGCCCTGCCGGCCCCGGACGAGGCCGACGTGACCAAGGAGCAGTACGTCGCCCCGCGGACCGAGGCACAGCGCGCGCTGTGCGGGATCGTCGCCGACGTCCTCGGTCTCACCCAGGTCGGACTCCAGGACAACTTCTTCGACCTCGGCGGACACTCCTTGCTCGCGACCCGGCTCACCCTGCGGATCAAGAAGGAGACCGGCGCCGAGCTACCGCTCCAGCTGATCTTCAGCGGGGCCACCGTCGAGGAGATGGCCGCCGTCCTGGAGCAGCCGGCGGAGCGGGAGAGCGGACCGCCGGTCCCGGCGGGCCGCGCAGAGGCCGAGGAGTCCGGTGAGCCGGAACCGGCGCCCATCACGCTCCAGCAGCGCGATCTGTGGTTCCTCGACCGGCCGGCACACCTGGGGACGGCGCACGACAACGTCCAACTCGCGTTCCGGATCAACGGCTCCCTGGATCGCGGAGCCTACGCGCGCGCCGTGGCGGGACTGGTGGAACGGCACGCGGTCCTGCGCACCAGCTATGTCCGGCGCGACGGCACCGTGACCCAGAGAATCCATCCCGCCGGCGGCTTCGCCATGCGGCCGGCGGCCGTCGACGAGGACGCGGTCACGCAGTGGCTGCGTGCCGAACGGCTCCGCCCCTTCGCGCCGGAGGACCCGTACGTGATCCGCGCACACCTGCTCACCGTGTCCGACGATCAGCACATCGGGGTGCTGACCCGGCCCTGGGGCGTCTTCGACGGCTGGTCCGTGAACGTCGTGCTGGCGGAGCTGCTCCAGCTGTACCGCGCGTTCAGCCGGGGGCAGACCCCGCAGCTGCCCGAACTCCCGCTGTCGTATGCCGGGTTCGCCCGCTGGCAGGCCCGCACGACCGACGCCGCCGAGCTCGCCCGCCAGGAGAGCTACTGGCGGCGGCAACTGGCCGGGCTGCCCGCCTGTCTGCCGCTGCGCACCGACTACGAGCGCTGCCCGGTCAAGACCTACCAGGGCTCGTCGGTGGATCTCCACATCCCCGCCGAACTGCTCGAACGCCTGCGCAAGCTGAGCCAGGAGCAGGGAGTCACGCTCTACATGACCCTGCTGTCGGCCTTCGCCGTTCTGCTGGGCGGCCACACGGACGGCAGCGAACTGGCCGTCGGAACGGCGGTGTCGAACCGGCCGCGGAGCGAACTCGAACGCGTGGTCGGCTACTTCGTCAATCTGGTGGCGCTCCGTCTCGACGTGCCCGCGGACCGGTCCTTCCCCGACGTCCTGGCGCAGGCCCGGCGCGTCACCACCGAGGCGCACGAACACAAGGACCTGCCGTTCCCCGACCTCGTCCGAGCCCTGGCGCCCACTCCCGAGCCGGGCTGCTCCCCGCTGTTCCAGGTGATGTTCAACCTGCTTCCCGCCGCCGCCCCCGGAGCCGGCGGTGACGGAACCGACCTGGAGGTGCTGCCCATCCGTCCCGTGACGACGACCACGAAGTACGACCTCAACCTCGTCGCGGAGGAAACGGCCTCGGGGCTGCGGGGCTACCTGGAGTTCAGTACCGACCTGTTCTCCCCGCGCACCGTCGAGGGCATGGCCCGCACCTATGAGCGGTTGCTGGCGGAGGTCGTGGCCTCCCCGGAGTCGGACGTGGCCCAGCTGCGCGCCGCCGCGGCGGCGACGCCGGACTCACCGAGGACGCCCCGATGACCAATCCCTTCGACCGACCGGACACCGACTACCTCGTCCTCGTCAACGACCGGCGACAGCACTCGCTGTGGCCGTCCGCCGTCGACGTCCCGGCCGGCTGGACCGTGGCCTTCGGACCGGCGGGGCGGCCGGACTGCCTGGAGTTCACCGCGACGGCCGGGACGGATCCGCTGTCGGTGGGCCCGTGCCCGGTCGAGCACCAAGGGCCCCGGCCGGCACCCGCATCACCCGACGCGCCCGGCCCGCAGGAAGCGGCCCGGCACGCAAGCAGCAAAAGGAGAGACAGCATCATGACCGCGAGCACTCCCATGGTTTCGGCGCCCCCCACCATGGCGGGGCACCCGCTGTTCGGGTCGCTGATGGACCTCCAGAAGGACACGCTGGGCACCTACCTCAAGGCGCTGCGCGACCACGGTGACGTGGTGCGGTTCAGCGTGGGCCCGCCGGGAATGCGGGCGGAGTTCTACGGTGTGTTCTCGGCGGACGGCGCTCAGCAGGTGCTGGCGTCCTCGGCGCAGACGTTCACCAAGGAGAACCGGTTCCTCGGGGAGCTGCGGCAGTCCTTCGGCAACGGGCTGCTCACCAGCATGGGGGACGAGTACCTGCGCCAGCGCCGCATGCTCCAGTCGTTGTTCACGCCCCGCCAGGTGAACGAGTACGGCTCGGAGATCACCCAGGAGACCGGCAGCCTCGTCGAGCGGTGGCGGACCGCACCGAACGCGACCGTCGACGTGTCGGAGGAGATGACGGGGCACACCCTGCGGACGATCTCCCGCATCCTCTTCGGCCGGAAGAACGACGTGGACGCCATGGTGCCCACGGTTCAGCGCAACTTCCCGCTGATCAACGCCTATGCGGTCAAGCGGGCCTTCGCCCCGGTGAACCTGTCCCGGAAGGTGCCCACACCGGGCAACCTGCGCGCCGCCAAGGCGCACCGCGAGCTGTACGAGGTGTGCGACGAGATCATCTCGGCCCGCCGGGCCGAGGAGTCGACCGCCCCCACCGGCAGGAACGACATGCTCAGCCTGCTGGCGCGGGCGCAGGACGACGACGGAAGCCCGATCAGCGCGGAGGAGACCCGGAACCAGGTACTCGTCTTCCTCGTCACCGGCCACGAGTCCACCGCCACCACCCTGGGCCTCACCCTGCATCTCCTCGCCCGCCACCCCGAGGTGCAGGCCCGCGCCCACCAGGAGGTCGACAGCGTCCTGAGCGGCCGTGAGCCCGTCGCCGAGGACCTGGAGAAGCTTCCCTACCTGACGCGGGTTCTCAAGGAGACGCTCCGCCTGTACCCCGCCGCGCCGGCCCAGGGCCGCATCGCCACCGAGGACGTGCGGGTCGGCTCGTACACCATTCCGGCCGGCGCCGACGTGGTGGTCAGCTCCGGTGTCGTCCAGCGCCGTCCCGACATCTGGGAGGACCCGGAAGCCTTCGACCCGGACAGGTTCCTGCCGGAGCGGGAGGCGGCGCGTCCGCGCTACGCGTGGTTCCCGTTCGGCGGTGGGCCGAGGGCGTGCATCGGCCAGCACCTGGCGATGCTGAACGCCACCCTCACGCTGAGCGTGCTGCTCAAGAACTACTCGTTCACCGCCGTCGACACCGACATTCCGCTGAACACCGGAATCACCCTGCGGCCCACCGGTCAGGTCCGCTGCAGGCTGACGCCGCGAACCTGACCGTACGGGCGGCATTCATTTCCGGATGATGTGCCGCCCCTGAGAAAAGTCTTGCTGGAGCGAATGCAGTCGGGCTAGGCTGAGCGGGATCTCTGAAATGGGGCGCCCCATTTCCTGCGGACTCCGCCGGCCTGCTGATGCCCGGCCGGTATTCCTACCCCTGGAAACATCCCGCGCTTGATTCTTGCCGGGGTCGTAGCAGGACCAGATGAGTTTCTTTATCCGGTGAGTCCGTCGATGCGTACAGGAGACATGAGGGTGCACAAGGAATTCGCGGTGGTGACCGGCGGTACCAAGGGTATCGGGCTCGCGCTGAGTGGGCGCCTGGTGTCGTTGGGGTACCGGGTCGTGGCGCTCTACCGGGGTGACAAGGAGGCCGCCGCCGCGGCCGAGCGCGAGTTCGGGGACTCCTTCCGGAGCCTGCGGGCCGACCTGGCCGACCCCGACGCGGTGGTCGCCGTGTCCCAGGAGCTGCTCGCGGCGTACGGAGCACCGAAGGTGCTGGTCAACAACGCCGGACGGAACATCGACCGTCCCTTCCTCGACATGTCGTTCGACGACTGGGACCAGGTGATCGCGGCCAACCTGTCCGCGCCGTTCTACCTCACGCGGGCACTCGCGCCGCGGATGCTCGAGGCGGGCGGCGGATCGGTGGTGAACGTCGCGGCCACCACGGGGATCCGCCCGCGGCTCGACGGGCTGAACTACTGCGCCAGCAAGGCGGGGCTCCTGCACTTCACCAAATGCCTCGCGATGGAACTCGCGCCGACCATTCGCGTCAACTCGCTCATTCCCGGAATGATCGACACCGAGGAGATGCGCACACGGTTCAGGACGGACGAACCGCAGTACCGCGACAAGTTGCTCGACGAAATCCCGCAGCGACGCATCGGAGATGTCGACATGATGGCCGACGCGTTGGAATTCCTGATCGGGGAGAAATCCTCATACGTCACCGGTCAGAAGCTGATCGTGGACGGCGGACAGTTCATGTGGTGATTCTGGCGTGAGCGAGAAGGCATCCACTCCCATTTTCCGAGAAGAGGCTGTGTACGTGCGTACTCGAATGGACCGGTACGAGGAATTTCTCACCGAGAACTATCGCAAGGGCTTCACGAAGGCCGACGAATACTCGCTGGACGAGCTGTCCGACAGCCTGCGCGCCCGTATCGCCGAAGGTCACTTCAAGCGTGTGGTCTTCACCGGCATGGGGTGCTCGGCGATCGTCTCCGACGTCGTGCGCGCCTTCTTCATCTCGACGGGCACCGAGGTGGAGTTCCACGTCTTCAACGACTACGACCACGCGTACCTGCTGCCGTCCTCCGTCATCGACGACGACCGGACCCTGATCATCCTGAGCTCCTACAGCGGCCACTCCCTGGAGCCCGCCCGCGCCTTCCACGCGCTCGCGCACGCCCACGACCGGATGGTCCTGCTCACCTCCGGCGGGCGCCTGGCCGAGCTGGGCCGGGAGGCCGGCGTGTCCATCCTCCGCTGGGAGCTGAGCGAGCCCGACCGCGAGTACCCCCTCTTCCACGTGGGGCAGTACTTCGCCATCCTGCTGGACGTCTTCCACCGGCTGGGCCTGGTCGCACGGGACTTCGGCGACGAGGTACGGGCGCTTCCCGAGCACCTGGCCCACGACTTCACCGACGTCCACCGGGAACTGGCGCGCACGGCGGCCCTGCGGAGCCGGGACGCGAACATCATCATGATCGCCTCGCCGGTGTGGCACGAGAGCCTGCTCAAGCTGGCCAAGATGCACCTCAACGAGATCGCCATGGTGCCGGCCACCCGCAACTACTTCCACGAGTTCTGCCACAGCGAGGTGGCGACCCTGTCGGACCCGACGCGCAAGCACAGCGTGCTGCTCTTCGCCGACGCGGACGACGACGAGTACACGCAGGCGAAGCGGAAGAACCTGACGGGCCTGCTCACGAGCGACCGTCCGGAGAACGCGAACATCGAGGTGATCGAGATACCCATGGCCGAACCCACCTTCATGCGGAAGTACTTCACCGCCCTGGAGTTCGTCCAGCACCTCACGCTGGCCCTCGGCCGCGCCCACGAGACGCAGTCCCGCAACCTCATCTCCGAGGCCGCCGGAAACCCCTGGTACCACGGCGACACCATCCTCGCGGAAGCGGCCGCCCACTAGTCCGCCACGAGCAGCCCGCCACGAGCAGTCCGCCACGAGCCGGAGCACCGTGTCCTCCCCGAGTGAGCGCAGGAAATAAGGAGTGTTGGGTCAGTGAACAACCCGGTTCCGGTGGTTGCCGAGACGGACGTCGCCATCATCGGCATGGCCGGGCGTCTCCCCGGCGCCGACGACCTGGACTCCTTCTGGCGCCTGCTGAGCGAGGGCCGAGAGGGCATCACCCGCTTCAGCCGCGAGGAACTGGCGGCGGTGGGGGTGCCCACCCGGCTGCTGGACGACCCGGAGTACGTCCCCGCCCACGGGGTCATCCCCGACGTCGACCTGTTCGACACCGGGTACTTCGAGTTCACCCCGGCCGAGGCCGCGATCACCGACCCGCAGCACCGCATCCTGCTGACGGCCGGCCACACCGCCCTGGAGCACGCCGGCTACGACCCCGCCCGCTACGACGGGCTGATCAGCGTCTACGCCGGCGCGGCCATCAACACCTACCTCCAGCAGCAGGTCCTGCCCCACGTCGACCAGACGGCCACCTCCCGGCACTTCGCGGTGATGGTCGGCAACGACAAGGACTTCCTGGCCACCCGGCTGTCGTACAAGCTCGACCTCAAGGGCCCCAGCTACGCCGTCCAGACCGCCTGTTCCACCTCCCTCGTCGCCCTCCACCTGGCCTGCCAGGGCCTGGTCAACGGCGAGTGCGACATGGCGCTGGCCGGCGGTGTCACCGTGAAACTGCCGCAGGCCAAGGGGTACCTGTACGAAGAGGGCGCGATCCTGTCCCGGGACGGGCACGTGCGCACCTTCGACGCGGACGCCAGCGGCACCGTCCTCGGCAACGGCGTCGGTGTCCTGGTCCTCAAGCTCCTGCGGGACGCCATCGCGGACCGGGACACCATCCACGCCGTCATCAAGGGCACGGCGACCAACAACGACGGCTCCGGCAAGGTGAGCTTCGCCGCGCCCGGCGCCGTCGGCCAGACCGCCGTCATCCGGGAGGCGCACACCGTCTCCGGCGTCGACCCCCGGACCATCGGATACGTCGAGGCCCACGGCACCGCCACCCGCCTCGGCGACCCGGTCGAGGTCTCGGCGCTGACCCGGGCGTTCCGGGAGTCCACCGCCGACACCGGCTTCTGCGCCATCGGCTCGGTGAAGTCCAACATCGGCCACCTGGACGCCGCGGCCGGTGTCGCGGGCGTGCTCAAGACGGTGCTGATGATGAAGCACCGGACGCTGGTGCCGACCGTCAACCACACCACCCCCAACCCGGCCATCGACTTCGCCGCAGGCCCCTTCAAGGTGAGCACCGACACCACCCCCTGGACCGGTCAGGGCCCGTTGCGAGCCGGCGTCAGCTCCTTCGGCATCGGCGGCACCAACGCCCACGCGATCCTCGAGGAGGCCCCGCCCGCCCCCGCCCCCGGCGACGCGCGCCGCGCCCGGCAACTGCTGGTGGTGTCCGCCCGTACCGCGACCGCACTGGCCACGGCCGCCCAGAACCTGGCCGCCCACCTCGAAGGC
>NZ_RAIF01000032.1:705661-711451 GCF_003671715.1 Streptomyces sp. E2N166
CGAGTACCGGCTCGCCGTCACCGGCTCCGACCGCGCCACCCTCGCCCGTGCGCTGCGCGCGGCCCCCGCACCCGAGCGGCCCGCGACCGGCGAGGTCTCCTTCGTCTTCGCCGACGACGTCCCGGACGCGGCGGACCTGGCCGGCCGGTGGGCCGCCGCCGAACCCGCCTTCGCCCGGCACCACGAGGCCGCACTCGCCGCGGGGGCCGACCGCCTCGGCGAGCGGGGACAGGCGTTCGCCGTCCAGTACGCGCTCGGCAAGCTCTGGCTCGACTGGGGCGTCACCCCGGTCGCGGTGCACGGCGACGGGCTCGCAGTCCGGGCCGCCGCCTGCGTGACCGGGGCGCTGCGGCTCGAGGACGCGCTGACCGACGGCCCGGTACCGCACGCCGCCCGCGCGCGCATCCCCGTGCACGGCGCCCACGACGAGGTCCGCGGTGTCGCCCTCGGTGTCACCGACGGCCCCTGGGACGGCGTGGCCCGCGCCTGGCAGGCCGGCGCCTCCGTCGACTGGTCCGCCTGGTTCGAGGGCGAGGAGCGCGGCCGCGTCCCGCTGCCGACGTACCCCTTCGAGGGCCGCCGCTGCTGGCTGACCGGCCCGGACACCGGCCCGCCCGCCGAGGTGGTCACCGGCCCCGGCCCGCACCCCATGCTGGACGAGAACGTCTCCACCCTGGACACCCTCGCCTACCGCAGCTCCCGAACCGGCACCGAGTTCTACCTCGCCGACCACCGCGTCGGCACCGAGCCCGTCCTGCCCGCCGCCGGACAACTCGAACTGGCCCGCGCGGCCGGCGAACTCTCCCTCGGCGGACCGGTCCGGCTGCGCGGCGTCTCCTTCGAGCAGCTGCTGTCCTACGCCACCGGGCCGCGCACCGCACTGGTCCAGCTGTGGCGCGAGCGCGACACGGTCGGGTTCGAACTCACCTCCGACGAGCGGGTGGTCGCGGCCGGCGAGATCCACCCCGGACCCGCCGAGCGCCCGGCACCGGCCGACCCGGCCGCCGTCGCCGCGCGGTGCGCCGAGCCGGTCGCCCACACCGACTGCTACGACATCCTGCGCGCCCACGGCCTGGACTACGGCCCCCGCATGCGCGCCCTCACCGAGGTCCGCCTCGGCGACGGGGAGGCCCTCGGCACCCTCGAACCGCCCGACGGTGCCTCGCTCGACGGCGCGGTGCTCAACCCCGCCCTCCTGGACGGTGCCCTGCACGCCCTGGTCGTGCTGCTGTCCCGCGCCTACGGCGAGCGGGCCGACGGCTTCCTGCCCATGGCCCTGGGCGAACTCACCGTGCACGCCCCCGTCACCGGGCCCTGCCACGTCCACGTCGCGGCAGGCCGGCTGGGGGAGCGGACCGCGCACGCCGACCTCACCGTCGTGGACACCCACGGCCAGGTCCTGGCCCGCCTGCACGACCTCGCCGTGCGCGTCCTCGGCAAGCCCCGCGAGTCGGCCCTGCTGTCCCGCCGCTGGACCGCCGTGCCCGCCGAGCCCACCGGAGCGCCCCTCGGCGACACGGCCGCCGTCGTCGCCGCCGACGCGGCGCGCGCCGCACAGCTCGCCGCCCACCTCACCGCCCTGGGCATCGGCACGGTCGGCCGCGACCTCGACCCGGCCACCGCGCCCGGCGTCGTCCTCGTCGACGAACCGACCCCCGAACAGGCGCTCCACGTCGTCCGCACGCTCCTCGCGGCCCGCCCCACCGCACCCGTGCGCCTGCTGCTGCTGCACCGCCACGACACCGACGGCCCTCGCCCCGAACGTGCCGCGCTCGCCGCCTTCGCCCGGACCGTCCGCGCGGAGAACCCCCTCCTCGAAGCGCAGGCCGTCGGCCTCGCCGAGGGAGTTGCCGAGGCCGACGCGCTCGCCGGGGAACTGGCCGGCCACGGCCGCGAACCGGAGGTCGCCCACACCGTCCAGGGCCGCCGGATCCCGCGGCCCGAGCCGGTCCGGGCCGACGCCCCGGCAACCGTCCGCGACGGCGGCGTGTACGTCGTGACGGGCGGCGCCGGCGGACTGGGCCGCGCCGTCGCCGGCCGGCTGCTCTCCCGGGCCGACGCCCACGTGGTCCTGCTGGGCCGCGGCGAACGGCCCGCCGATCTGGACGAGCGCCTGGTCTACCGCCGCGTCGACGTGTCCGACCCGGACGCCCTGACCGCCCGGCTCGCCTCCGTACGCGAGGAGTTCGGGCCGCTCACCGGTGTCGTCCACGCCGCCGGTGTGCTGCGCGACGGCTTCGCCCTGACCAAGTCCGCCGAGGACTTCGCCGCCGTCCTCGCCCCCAAGACGGCCGGACTGCGCGCCCTGGACGCGGCCACCGCCGACGACCCGCTGGACTTCTTCGTCGCCTTCTCCTCCATCGCCGCCCACATCGGCAACCCCGGGCAGACCGACTACGCCTACGCCAACGCCTACCTGGAGGCCTACGCCGAACGGCACGGCCGGATCACCGCGATCGCCTGGCCGATGTGGGCCGAGGGCGGGATGCGCCAGAGCGCCGACGACGCCGCGGACATCGCCGCCCGCACCGGCTTCGGCGTACTGCCGACAGAGGCCGGCCTCGCCCTGTTCGAGCAGGCCCTCGGCACTCCCGGCGCGCTCGTCGCGGCCTACGGAGACCTCCGCGCCATCACCACCGCGCTCACCGCGCCCGTCGCCCGGGCGGCCCGTACCGCCACGGCCACCGCGCCCGTCGCCGACGACGGCGGCCCGCGCGACGAGGCCCTGCGCCTGCTGCGCGAGCTGATCGCCGCCGAGACCGGCCTGGACCCGGCCGAACTGGCCGAGGACGCCCCGTTCGACCGGCTCGGCATCGACTCGCTGATGATCGCCAAGCTCAATCGCGAGCTGGACCGGCACTTCGACGCACTGTCCAAGACCCTGTTCTTCGAGTACGCCACCCCGGGGGAACTCGCCGACTACTTCGCCGAGCACCACGCGGCCGAGCTGACCGGCGGCACACCGTCGGCCGCACCGGTCATCCCCGCGGCCGAGGACACCGCCCCGCGCCCGCCGCGCGTCCCGCGCCGTACCGCACGGCCCGGCCCCGCCGAACCCGCCGAGGACACCGACGCCATCGCGGTCATCGGCCTGGCCGGCCGCTACCCGGCCGCCGACGACCCCGACGAGCTGTGGACCGCCCTGGCCGAGGGCCGCGACGCCATCACCGAGATCCCCGCGGACCGCTGGGACAGCCGCCGCTGGTACGACCCGGACCCGGCGGCGCCCGGCCTCGCCCACACCCTGTGGGGCGGTTTCCTGCGCGACGTCGACCGCTTCGACCCGCTCTTCTTCGGCATCTCCCCGCGTCAGGCCGAACTGATGGACCCCCAGGAGCGCCTGTTCCTGCAGAACGCCTGGCACGTCCTGGAGGACGCCGGCTACCGCCGCTCCGACCTGGCCGGCCGGCCCGTCGGCGTGTACGTCGGCGTGATGTACGGCGAGTACCAGTTCCACGGTGCCCTGGACGCCCTGCGCGGCGGGCGGCCGCTCACCGGCTCGTCCTTCGCCACCATCGCCAACCGGGTCAGCCACGCCCTGGACCTGTCCGGTCCGAGCATGGCGCTGGACACCATGTGCTCCTCCTCGCTCACCGCGATCCACCTGGCCTGCGAGAGCCTGCGCCGGGGCGAGAGCGAACTGGCCATCGCCGGGGGCGTCAACGTCTCCGTCCACCCGTACAAGTTCGCCTTCCTCAGCCAGGGCCGCTTCCTGGCCTCCGACGGCCGCTGCCGGGCCTTCGGCGCGGGCGGCGACGGCTACGTGCCCGGGGAAGGCGTCGGCGCCGTCCTGCTCAAGCCCTACCGCAAGGCGCTGGCCGACGGGGACCGCGTCCACGGCCTGGTCCTCGGCAGCGCCGTCAACCACGGCGCCCGGACCAACGGCTACAGCGTGCCCAACCCGCGAGCCCAGCAGCGCGCGATCACCACCGCGCTGGAACGTGCGGGCGTCACCCCGCGGGACATCGGCTACGTCGAGGCGCACGGCACCGGCACCGCCCTGGGCGACCCGATCGAGCTGACCGGCCTCACCCACGCCTACCGGTCCGCCGAGGCCGCGCACGGCACCTGGCCGATCGGCTCGGTCAAGTCCAACATCGGACACCTGGAGTCCGCGGCCGGCATCGCCGGACTCACCAAGGTGCTGCTGCAGTTCCGGCACCGCGCCCTGGTGCCCTCGCTGCACTCGGCCGAACTGAACCCGAACATCGACTTCGAGCGCTCCCCCTTCCACGTCCAGCGCGAGCTGTCCGCCTGGCCCGACGGGGACCGGCCGCGCCGGGCCGGCCTCAGCTCCTTCGGCGCGGGCGGCGCCAACGCGCACCTCGTCCTGGAGGAGTCCCCGAACCCCGACCCCGTCACCGACGTACCGGCGGGCGAGCAGCGCACCGACGAGCCCGTGCTGTTCCTTCTCTCCGCCCGCGACGAGGAACGGCTGCGCGCCTACGCCGACTCGGCCGCCCGCTTCGTCGGCACCGAGCGGGTGCCGCTCGCCGACCTGTGCTTCACCACCCAGGCGGGCCGCGAACCCCTCGAGGCCCGGCTCGCGGTGGCGGTCACCGACGGCCGTGAACTCGTCGCCGCCCTGCGTCGATTCGCCGACGGCGGCCCGGCCCCCGACCTCGCCGACGCGGGTCCGCTGACCGACTCGGCCCGCCGCTGGCTGGGCGGCGCCGACGTGGACTGGGCGGCCTGGCACGCCGGCCGGCCGGGCCCCGCCCCGCGCCGGGTACGCGCCCCTCGGTACCCGTTCGCCGCGGAGCGCTACTGGATACCGCTCGACCCCGACCTGGGCACGACCGCTCCGCATCCGCTGGTCGACGCCAACGAGTCCACCGTCACCGAGGTCCGCTTCCGCAAGACGCTGCGGGCGCGCGACCCGCTGCTGCGCGACCACGTCATCGACGGCCGGCCGCTGCTCGCGGGCGCGGCGACACTGGAGTTCGTCCGCGCCGCCGCCGCGCTCGCCGAGCCCGGCACCCGGCACGCCCTGCGCGAGGTGGTGTGGGGCCGTGCCGTCGAACTCGCCGACGGCGCACTCGACCTGTACGCCACCTTCCGCCCGGAAGGCACCGGGCTGGCCTTCGAGGTGTACAGCGGCACCGGCGCCGACCGCACCACCCACGCCCGCGGCAGCGTCGTCCCGGCCCCCACCGCCCCCGAGGCCGCCGAGGACCTCGCCGCGCTGCGCGCCCGGCTGTCCGTCGTGCGCGACGGGCCCACCGCGTACACCGAGTACGCGGCCGCCGGGTTCGCGTACGGCCCCTCCTTCCACGTCATCGACGAGATCCGGACCGGGGCCGGCGAGGCACTGGTCCGGCTGGCCCGGACCGGGGCCGCCCCGGACACCCAGTTGCCCCCGCCGCTCCTGGACGGCGCCCTGCGGGCCTGCCACTGGACCGGCCGGACCACCGCGCCGCGCCCCGGTGAACTCGCCGTCCCCTTCAGCCTCGGCGCGCTGGACTCCTTCGGCCCGCTGCCCGAGGTCTGCCACGCGCACGCCCGGCTGGCCGGCGAGTCGGCGGGCGTGCGCCGCTTCGACCTGACCGTGTACGACGACCGGGGCCGCGTGCTCGCCTCTCTACGCGACTTCGCGGGCCGCCTGCCCGGCAAGCAGGCGTCTCTCGCGAGCCCTGCCACCGACGCCGGCGCCCAGGCGCCGCTCGCCGACCGCGTGCAGGTCGCGCCCGCGGGGCAGGCTGCGTTCGCCGACGGCGGGCAGGTCGCGCCCATGGCCCAGGCACCCCTCGCCGACCGCGCTAAGGCCGGGCCCGCCCCGCGGGCCGTGCC
>NZ_RAIF01000032.1:712679-714406 GCF_003671715.1 Streptomyces sp. E2N166
CCCGCCGGGCCCGCGCACGTGGAGCCGACGCCTGTCACGGCCGCTCGCACCGACCGGCTCCGGCCCCGGCTGGTGGAGCACCTGCGCGAGGCTCTCGCGGGCGTGCTCAAGCTGCCCGCCGGGCGCCTCGACAGCCGCGTCCCGCTGGACGACTACGGCCTGGACTCGGTGCTGGTCATGGAGTCCAACTCGCTGCTGGGCAAGGACTTCCCCGGGCTGCGCGGCACCGTGTTCTTCGAGTTCCGGACGGTCGACGAGCTGGCCGGCCACCTCCTCGCCGAGCAGGCCGAGGCCGTCATGCGCCTGTTCCCCGAGGAGACCGAGCCGTCGCGGCAGGAGACGCCGCCGTCGGGGCAGGAGACACCGCCGTCGGTGCAGGCGGCACCGCCGTCGGGGGAGGACCCCACGCACACTCCCGTTCCCACGCCCACGCGCACGCCCGCCCCGGGACCGCACACCCCGCCCGCACGCCGGGACGCCCACGAGCCGATCGCCATCATCGGCATCAGCGGCCGCTACCCCCAGGCGGACACCCTGGAGGAGTTCTGGCGCAACCTCGCCGAGGGCCGCGACTGCGTCACCGAGGTCCCCGCGGACCGCTGGGACGCCGACGCCCTGTTCGACGCGGACCCGGCCGCGCCGGGCCGCAGCTACAGCCGCTGGGGCGGCTTCCTGTCGGACGTGGACTCCTTCGACTCGCTGTTCTTCCAGATCGCGCCCAAGCAGGCCCGCACGATGGACCCGCAGGAGCGGCTCTTCCTGGAGACGGCCTGGTCGGCGCTGGAGGACGCCGGCTACCCGCCGTCGCGGATCCCGGCGCCCCGCCACGGCGGCCAGGGACACGACGTCGGCGTGTTCGTCGGCGTGATGTGGGACGACTACGCGATCCTCGCCGCCGCCGAGTCCGCCCGCGGCAACCACCAGGTCGTGCTGGCCAACCGTTCCGCCATCGCCAACCAGGTCTCCTACTTCGGAGACTTCCGCGGCCCGAGCGTGGTGATCGACACCGCCTGCTCCGCGTCCCTCGTCGCCGTGCACCAGGCCTGCGAGAGCATCCGTCGGGGCGAGTGCTCGTACGCCGTCGCGGGTGGCGTCAATGTCGCCGTGCACCCCGACAAGTACGTGCACCTCAGCCGCAAGACCATGCTGTCCGCGGACGGCCGCTGCCGGGCCTTCGGCGCGGGCGGCACCGGGTACGTGCCCGGCGAGGGCGTCGGCGCGGTGGTGCTCAAGCGGCTGTCGGACGCGGTCCGCGACGGCGACACCGTGCACGCCGTGATCCGTGCCGACGCCGTCAACCACGGAGGCCGCACCAGCGGCTACACCGTGCCCAACCCGCAGGCCCAGCAGGCGCTGGTGGAACAGGCCCTGGACGCCGCGGGCATCGACGCCCGCACCATAGGCTGCGTCGAGGCGCACGGCACAGGCACCGCCCTGGGCGACCCGATCGAGCACACCGCGCTGGCCCAGGCCTTCGCCCGGCACACCGGCGACACGGGATTCTGCGCGCTCGGCTCGGTGAAGTCCGCGATCGGCCACCTGGAGGGCGCCGCGGGGATCGCCGGGCTCACCAAGGCCGTCCTGCAACTGCGCCGCGGCACACTGCTGCCCACGCTGCACGCCGAGGAACTCAACCCGGTCATCGACTTCGACAGTTCGCCCTTCACCGTGCAGCGCGAGACGGCCCCGTGGCCGCGCGCCTACGACGCTGAGGGCCGTCCGCTGCC
>NZ_RAIF01000032.1:714814-718132 GCF_003671715.1 Streptomyces sp. E2N166
CCACGCCCGCTCCCGCACCCGCCCTCGCCCCCTCGCGCGGCCCGCGCCGGTGGGAGCGCCGGCTCGCCGCCGAGGAGCCGGTGCTGCGCGACCACGTGGTCGACGGACGGCCCATCCTCCCCGGCGTCGGCCACCTGGACCTGGTCGCCGAGGCGAGCGGGGGACTGGCCGGATGCGCCTGCGTGGACGTCCGCTGGGTCGTCCCGCTGGCTCTGGGAGGGGCCGCGGAGACGGTCGCGGTGACCTTCGACGGCGACCGGTACGAGATCCGCGGCGCCGACGACGCCGTACGCTCCTGCGGCCGCCTCGCCGCCGCCCCGGCCGCGCCCGCCGCCCTCGACGTCACCGCGCTGCGCGCCCGCTTGGACGAAGGCCCGGGCGAAACCGCCTTCTACCGCGCGCTGGCCGGGCAGGGACTGCCGTACGGGCCGTTCTTCCGCCGCGTCCGGCAGGTGTGGACCGGCCGGGACGAGGTGCTCGGCCGGATCGGCGAGCCCGCCGGTGACGACCCGGCGCACCTCCTGCACCCGGGCGTCCTGGACGCCGCCCTGCACACCGTCGCCGCCCTGCTGGTCCGCCGCCGGGGCGAACACGCGCGGCCGATGCTGCCCTTCGCGGCCGACCGCGTCGACGTGTTCGGTGCCGTCCCCACGACCGGCTGGTCGTACGTCCGGGAGACCGGAACCGACCGCTGCGAGGTGCTGCTCTGCGACGACGCCGGAGCGGTACGGGTCCGCTTCGAGGGCCTGACCTACCGCGAGGCCAAGCCGCCCGCGGTGGTGGTGCACCAGCCCGTGTGGACCGCCCGGCCCGCCGAGGAGCGCGCCGCGGCCGCCCGCGGCGTGCTGCTGGTCGGGGAGCGGCTGGACGCCGAGCCCGCCGCCGGCATCGCCCGCGCCCACCGCGGCGCCGACGTACGGCGGCTCCCGGTCGGCCCCGGCGGCCTCGCGGACGCCGAACTCGACCGTGCCCTGGCCGGACCCGGCGCACCGGACCTGGTGTACTTCCTCGCCACGGCCCCCGGCCGCGAGCCCGCCGGCCGCGCCGAGCTGCGGGCCCTGACCGACCGGGGCCCGGTCGCCCTGTACCGCCTGGTGCGGGCGCTGGACCGGCACGGCCTGCTGGAGCGCGGGACGCGCCTCAAGGTCGTCACCACCGACGTCCACCCGCTGGAGGCGGGCGACGACTCCTCCCCGTGGGCCGCCGGCACCGCCGGCCTGGCCGCCGTCGCGGCCAAGGAGTTCCCCGCGCTGCGCGTGGCACTCGTCGACGTACGCGCGGCGGAGGCCGCCCACGCGGCCGGCGCGATCGTCGCCGAGCCGTTCCCGGCCCGGCCGGTGCCGGTGTCGCTGCGCGCGGGCGTCCGCCGGGTGCGCACCCTTGAACGGGTCGAACTGCCCGCCGCCGCGCCCCGCTTCCGCCCGGGCGGCGTCTACCTGGTCGTCGGCGGTCTCGGCGCCGTCGGCCGGGACACCTGTCGGCACCTGGCCCGCGTCTACGGAGCGAAGCTGGTCGTGGTCGGCCGATCACCCCTCGACGAGACCCGGCGGCGGACCGTCGCGGAGCTGGAGAAGGCGGGCGCCGAGGTCCGCTACCTGGCCCTCGACGCCACCGACCCGGGCGAGCTGAAGAAGGCCGTCGACCTCACCGTGCAGGAGTTCGGCACCCTGCACGGGGTGATCAACGCCGCGATGGTGCTGGTCAACCAGGTGCTCAGGGAGCTGCCGGAGGACGGGCTGCGGACCGCCCTGGAGTCCAAGGCCGACGCGACCTGGAGCCTGCTGGAGGCGGTGCGCGAGGTGCCGCTGGACTTCGCGCTCCTCTACTCCTCAGGCGTGGCCTTCGAAGGCAACCACGGCCAGGCCGGCTACGCCGCCGGCTGCACCTTCGCCGACGCCTGCGCCCTGCACGCCGCCCGCACCCTGCCCTTCCCGGTGCGGGTCCTCAACCTCGGCTACTGGCACGCGGGCGGCGACCCGGAGCGGGAGCGGGTGCTGCGCCGCTTCAGCGCCGCCGGCATCCGGCCGCTGAGCGCCGAGCAGGGCATGACCGTCGTCGAGCGGACCCTCGCGGCCGGACTGCCCCAGGTGTTCGCCCTGGACGCCGACCGGCCCATCCTGGACAACCTCGGCATCGACCCCGACCGCACCCTGCGCGTGCTGCCGGGCGGCGCGCCGGGCCCGCTGCCCGAGGTCCGCTTCCCGGGCGCGTCCGGGGAAGACCGTGAACTGGCCGCGCACCAGCGTGCGGTGGCCGAGGCGGAGGAACTGGCGCTGCGCCTGCTGGCGTCGGTGCTCGACCGGGCGGGACTGTTCGGCGCGGGCGAGGCCTCCCCGGAAGAGCTCGCCGCCCGCCTGGGCGTGGTGCCCGTACACGCCGCGCTGTTCCAGGCGCAGTTGGACATGCTGGCCGAGGCCGGCTGGCTGACCGTCACGGACGGGGGGCTGCGCCCGACGGGCCGCGGGACCACGCCCGAGGAGGAACTCAACACGGAATTCGCACAGTTGGCGGAACGGCACCCGTCCCTCGCGCCGGTCGTCACGCTCCTCGGTGACTGCCTGACCGCGCTGCCCGACGTGCTCACCGGCCGCCGCCCCGCCATGGAGGTCCTCTTCCCCGACGGCTCCGCCGAGCGTGTGGCCGCCGTCTACCGGGGCGACCCGGTCACCGACCGCTGCAACGCGGAGGTGGCGCGGCTCGTCGCCGAGCAGGTCGAGGCCCGCCGGGCCGCCGACCCCACCGCACCGGTGCGGATCCTGGAGATCGGTGCCGGCACGGGCGGTACGACGGCGGCCGTGCTCGCCGCCCTCGCCCCCCACGGCGACGGCGTCGAGTACGTCTTCACCGACGTGTCCCCGGCCTTCGTCCGCAAGGCCAGGAACCGCTTCGGCGCGCAGTACCCCTTCACCCGCTTCGAGGCGCTGGACATAGAGACCGACCCGGCCGGGCAGGGCCTGACCCCCGGCGTCCACGACGTGGTGCTGGCCACCAACGTCCTGCACGCCACCCGGCGGCTGTCCGACACGCTGACCGAGACCAAGCGGCTGTTGCGGCGGGGCGGTGCCCTGCTGCTGGTCGAGGGCACCCGGGCGCGGAACCAGCTGGCGCTCGTCTTCGGCCTGACGACCGGCTGGTGGCTGTTCTCGGACCCGGAGCAGCGCATGCCCCGCTCTCCGCTGGCGAGCGAGCGCCAGTGGCGGGACGCGCTGGCCGCGTGCGGCTTCACGGACATCAGCGCGGCCGCCCCGACGACGGATGCCGGTCCGGCCTTCCAGAGCGTCGTCGCCGCCGTCAGCGACGGTGTGGTGCCGGGCAACG
>NZ_RAIF01000032.1:718142-722001 GCF_003671715.1 Streptomyces sp. E2N166
GCCACCCGGAGCGGACGCAGGACCCGGGCCCGGCCCCGGTCCACGCGCCGGCTCCCTCCGCGGCCCCGGCCGCCCCCGTCTCCCCGGCCTCCCAGGACGACACCCTGCGCCAGGTGACGGATGTCTTCGCCCGTGTCCTGGAGATGACCCCCGACCAGCTCGACCCCGACCTCACCTTCGAGAACTACGGCGTGGACTCGCTGGTGGTCCTGGAGCTGACCCGCGCCCTGGAAGCCGTCCACGGCCCCCAGCCGGCGACCCTGCTGTTCGAGCGGATCACCATCCGTCAGCTGGCCGGGCACCTCGGCGCCCGCGCCCACAGCCCGGAGCCCCTCGGCACCCCTGACACCTCCCCTCAGCCCACCGCCCCTCAGCCCACCGCTCCCCAGCCCACCACCCCCGCAGAGACCGGGCCCGCCCCGGCCGGCGACGCCGAGCGCCTGGTCGCGGGCCTGTCCGACGCAGCCGTCGACGAGCTGCTGGCCGAACTGCTCCCCCAGCGCGGGCAGTCCGAAGGAGGCCGACGATGACTGCCGAGCCGTTCAGCTGTGTCGTGATCGGCGAGGAGACCCTCCTCGTCGAGTGCACCAGGCTGCTCGTGGCCCGCGGACACACGGTGGCCGCCGTGGTGTCCCCTTCCGCCGAGCTCCTCGACTGGGCCGGGCAGGAGGGGCTGCCCGCCGTGCCGTTCGACGCGGACCTCGCCGAGCGGCTGGCCCCGCTCCGCTTCGACTACCTGTTCAGCATCGCCAACCTCCGGATGCTTCCGGAGGAGGTGCTCGCCCTGCCCGCCCGGCTGCCCGTCAACTTCCACGACGGTCCGCTGCCCAGGCACGCGGGTCTGTTCGCCACCAGCTGGGCCATCCTCGACGGCGACAAGCAGCACGGTGTCACCTGGCACGTGATGCGCCTGGAGGCCGACGCCGGCGACGTGCTCAAGCAGCGCACGGTGCCCGTCGACCCGGCGGCCACGGTGCACGACCTCGACGTCGCCTGCTTCGAGGCGGGCGTCGAGTCCTTCGCCGAACTCGTCGACGAACTGGCCACCGGAACGGCCACCCGCACGCCCCAGGACCGGGGCCTGCGTACCTACCACGGCCGGTACGACGGCCTGCCCCGGGGCGGTGTGTTCGACTGGCGCCGGCCCGCCGCCGAACTCGACGCGCTGGTGCGCGCCACCGCGTTCGGGCGCCGCCGCAACGACTTCGGCACGGCGCTGCTCGCGTGCGGCGACGACCTGCTGGCGGTCCGCGCCGTGGAGGTCACCGACCGGCCCTCCACCGCCGAGCCCGGCACCGTCGTCGGCGCCGGCCCCGACGCCCTCACCGTGGCCACCGGCGACCAGGACGTCCGCCTCACCGACCTCGCCACCCTGGCCGGGGAACGGCTCGATCCCCTCGCCCTGGCCGAGGAACTCGACGGCCGCTTCCCGCAGCCGCCCGACACGGCCGTCGCCGAACTCGCGGACGCCGCCCGCGCCGCCCACCGCCAGGAGCGCCGCTGGCTGCGCACCCTGCGGTCACTGCGACCGGTGCTCCCGCCGAGGTTCGGCCCGCTGAAGCCGGTGGCCCGCCCGGCGGGCCCGGTCGCGCTGCCCGACGCCCTGCGGGAGCGGGGGACGGAGCCCGAGCGGTCGGCCCTCGCCGCCGTCCTGGCCTTCCTCACCCGGCTCACCCGGGGCGACGAGCGGCACGTCGCCGTGTCCGTCCCGCGAGCGGCCTCCCAGACCGCCTGCCGCATCCTCGCGCCGGACGTGCCCCTGCACACACCGGAAGGACTGCTCGACCAAACCCTTTCCGGCCTCACCGCACTGCTCGGCACCGCGCTCGACGGACTCCGGGACCGCACGCCGTACCGGCGCGACCTGCCCCTGCGCCACCCGGACCTGACCGGCGCCGCCCGCACCGGGCTGCCCGTCGCCGTCGTTCTGCCGGGTGGCGCGGCCGAACCGGGCGGCCGGCCGCTGACCGTCCGCGTCGACGCCGACGGAGCCGTCGGCTTCCACGCGGGCGCCGGACTGACCGCGGACCACGAGCGCTGGCTCGCCGGACACTTCGCCGCCTTCCTCGACGACCTCGCCGCCGACCCCCGCCGCCCGCTCGGCACCGCCGGCCTGCTCGCACCCGAGGAACGGGAACTGCTGCTCGGCCGGTGGAACGACACCGGCGAGGAGTATCCGCGCGAGAAGACCGTGACCCGGCTGGTCACCGACATCGCCTGCGCCGCACCGGACGCCACCGCCGTCCGCTTCCAGGACCGTGCCCTCGGCTACGGCGAACTCGACGAGGCCGCCGACCGGCTGGCCCGGCACCTCGCCGGCCTCGGCGCGGGCCCCGGCACGCTCGTCGGCGTCTACCTGGAGCGCTCGCCCGAACTGCTGGTCAGCCTGCTCGCCGTCCTGCGCACCGGCGCCGCCTACGTGCCGATCGACCCGATCTACCCGCCCGCCCGGATCGGCCACATGCTCCAGGACTCCGGCGCCCGACTGGTGGTGACCGACGAGACGCTGGGCGGCACCCTGGCGGAGTTCCCGGTGACCCCGGTACCGGTCGCCACCGCGCTCACCGCAGGGCCGCCGGCGGCCCCCCTCGACCGCTCCGACCCGGACGCTCCCGCCTATGTGATCTACACCTCCGGCTCCACCGGCCTGCCCAAGGGCGTCCAGGTCGGTCACCGGGCGCTGGTCAACTTCCTGTGGACCATGGCCCGCAGGCCCGGCTTCGACTCCCGGGACTCGCTGCTCGCGCTGACCACCGTGTGCTTCGACATCGCGGGCCTGGAGCTGTACCTGCCGCTGGTGCGGGGCGGCACCGTGGAGGTCCTCCCGGCCGCCGAGGCCGCCGACGGAGTCGCCCTGCGCGAGCGCGTGGAACGCTCCGCACCCACCGTCCTCCAGGCCACCCCGACCACCTGGCAGATGCTGATCGCCGCCGGCTGGACCGGCGATCCGGCGCTGCGGGCGCTGTGCGGCGGCGAACCGCTGCCTGACGAGCTGGCCGGGCAACTCGCGCCCCGTGTCGGAGCGTTG
This sequence comes from Streptomyces sp. E2N166, assembly GCF_003671715.1. Lineage (GTDB taxonomy): Bacteria > Actinomycetota > Actinomycetes > Streptomycetales > Streptomycetaceae > Streptomyces > Streptomyces thinghirensis. Next base: position 721,171 of record NZ_RAIF01000032.1, read on the forward strand.
TACAACATGTACGGACCGACCGAGACCACCATCTGGTCCACCGTGGACCGGGTGTCGCCCGGCGAGGCGGCCACCATCGGCCGGCCCATCGGCAACACCCGCTGCCACGTCCTCGACGAGCGCGGCGTCCTGGTCCCGCCCGGCATCCCCGGCGAGCTGTACCTGTCCGGCGACGGTGTCGCCGACGGCTACCTCGGCCGGCCCGAGCTGACCGCCGAACGCTTCGTCACCGCCCCGGACGGCGGCCCCGGCCGCGCCTACCGCACCGGCGATCTGGTACGCCACCTGCCCGACGGCCGCCTGGAGTACCTGGAGAGGATCGACGGCCAGATCAAGCTCAACGGCTACCGGATCGAACTCGGCGAGGTGGAGTCCGCCCTGCGCCGGCTGCCCGGCGTCACCGCCGCCGTCGCCGTCGTCCGCGAGGACCGGCCCGGCGAACGCCGCCTGGCCGGCTACCTGGTCGGCCCGGCCGGTCCGCTGGACGCCGCCGGACTGCGCGCCGCCCTCGGCGAGCGCCTGCCCGCCTACATGGTTCCCTCCGCCCTCGTCGCCCTGCCCCGGCTGCCGCTCACCCCGAACGGCAAGGTCGACCGCAAGGCCCTGCCCAAGCCCGACGTCGGCCGCGTCGCCGGCGGCGCGGCCGACGTCCGTACCGACCTGGAGCGGCGCATCGCCCGGGTCTGGTGCGAGGCGCTCGGCGTGGAGCGGGTCGGTGCCGAGGACAACTTCTTCGACGTCGGCGGCGATTCGCTGCGTCTGACGACCGTGGTGGCGACCCTGCGCGAGAGGCTCGGCCTCCAGGTCACCCGCCTCGACATGTTCGGCCAT
>NZ_RAIF01000032.1:722077-725176 GCF_003671715.1 Streptomyces sp. E2N166
GACCGTACGGGCCATGGCCGCCCATGTCGCCGACGCCGGCCGCCCCGCGGAGCCCGCCTCGTCCCGGCCCCGCCGCTCCCGGGACACGGCTGCGCTCGCCCGCCGCCGCGACCGCAGGGGGCGGCGCTCATGACCGGCCGGCCCGACGCCGCCACGCCCACCGCACAACCCGATCCGTCCGTCTCGCCAGGGGGTTCCGTGTCCAGTTGCCAGGTCTGCTCGCTCAAAGCCGGTCATCCGGGAGTGGTGCTCGACGACCAAGGGGTGTGCAACCTGTGCAACCTGGACTTCGCCGAGGACCTGCTCGTCAACTACCGCTACACCAGCGAGGTGTTCACCGAGTTCCAGCAGGCGCCGCCCGGCGCCGGTGAGTACGACTGCCTGTTCATGTACAGCGGCGGCAAGGACAGCACGTACATGCTGGACAAGTTCGTCAACGAGTACGGCAAGCGGGTGCTGGCCTTCACCTTCGACGTGCCCTTCGAGAGCGAGCACGCCGCCCAGAACATCGCGCTGGCCCGGGAGAAGATCCCGGCGACGTTCGTCCTCGACGCCGACGACGACAACATCAAGCTGATGATGCGCGAGGTGTTCAACCGCCCCGCGCCGAAGAAGCCCGGCAAGTACCTCGACGAGAAGCTGCCCTGCGTCTCCTGCCGCACCTTCTTCGTGCTGCGCGCGATCCTCATGGCCTACCGGCAGAAGATCCCCTACATCGCGCTCTGCGCCGACCCGCAGCAGATCCTCACCATGGAGTCCAACGTCCGGGAGGTCGTGCGCGACTTCTACAAGACGTTCGGCGAGCGACTCGTCGACACGCTCTTCGGCGGGCAGCTGGAGGAGCTCCTCTTCGACGACGACGAGAACCTGCCGAAGATCGTCTTTCCGTTCATCGCCATGCGGCACGAGTACGACCCCGACCGCATCGTCGAGGAACTGCGCGCCAAGGGCCTGTACCAGTCGTCTCCGATGGAGACCCACTGCACGCTCTTCCCGCTGCTGAACTACTACTCGTTCACGAACTTCGACTGCATGTTCTACAAGCTCAACGCGGCCAGCCACGTGCGGTCCGTCAAGCGCAACGCCTCCTACGACCGCAACACCTTCAGCATCAAGTTCCCGCGCTCCCTCGACCTCGCCGACGTGGAGGACCGGCTCGGCAAGGTCGTCAAGGAGATCGCGGCGGGCGAGGGCGACCGCGACGAGCACGAGCGCAGCCTCGTCGACCTCTTCCAGCGCATGGACGCCTCCGAGGACGCCGCCCGCTTCGTCGCCCGCAGCTTCCTCGACATGCGATCCGTCGCCGCCGACCTCGGCATCCGGCTGAGCTGACACACGAGCAGGAGAACCAGCACCATGACGCTTTCCGACTCCGACGTCGCCATCATCGGCATGGCCTGCCGCTTCCCGGGCGCCGACACCGTCGACCGCTTCTGGGACGTCCTCAGCCAGGGCCGCGAGACACTGACCCGGTACACCGACGAGGAACTCCTCGCCGCCGGTGTGCCCGCCGCCCGGCTGGCCGACCCGCGCTATGTGAAGGCCGCCCAGACCATCCCCGGCACCGACCTGTTCGACTCCGGGCTGTTCCAGTTCACCCAGGACGAGGCCGAGATCCTCGACCCGCAGCACCGGGTCTTCCTGGAGTGCTCCCTGGAGGCCCTGGAGCGGGCCGGCTACGACCCCGAGCGCACCGACGCCCAGATCGGCGTCTACGCCGGCGCCGGCATGAACACCTACCTGCTGCACAACCTGGGCGAGCGCTACCGGGCCGCGTCCTCCGTGGACCATTACCGGCTGATGCTCGCCAACGACAAGGACTTCCTCGCCACCCGGGTGTCGTACAAGCTCAACCTGACCGGCCCCAGCGTCAACGTCAACACCGCCTGCTCCACCTCGCTGGTCGCGCTGCACACCGCCTGCCTCGCGCTGCTCGGCGGCGAGTGCGACATGGCCCTGGTGGGCGCGGTCCACCTCAACCCGCCGGGCCAGGGCTACCAGTACCAGGAAGGCATGATCTTCTCGCCCGACGGGCACTGCCGCGCCTTCGACGCCGAGGCCCGCGGCACCGTGATCGGCAGCGGCGCCGGGGCGGTCGTCCTCAAGCGGCTGAAGGAGGCCCTCGCCGACGGCGACTGGATCCACGCCGTCGTCAAGGGCTCCGCCATCAACAACGACGGCTCCGCCAAGACCGGTTACACCGCGCCGAGCATCTCCGGACAGGCCGCCGTCGTCGCCGACGCCCAGGAGGTCGCCGACGTCGAGCCGGAGACCATCGGCTACGTCGAGGCGCACGGCACCGGCACGCCGCTCGGCGACCCCATCGAGGTCGCCGCGCTCACCGAGGCCTTCCGCGACGGCACCGACCGGTCCGGGTACTGCGCGCTCGGCTCGGTGAAGACCAACATCGGGCACCTGGACACGGCCGCCGGCATGGCGGGCCTGATCAAGACCGCGCTGATGCTGGAGCACCGCACCCTGGTGCCCAGCCTGCACTTCACCGAGCCCAACCCGGACATCGACTTCGCCGCCGGCCCGTTCTTCGTCAACACCGAGAAGACCGAGTGGAAGAGCGGGACGGGCCCGCTGCGCGCCGGGGTCAGCTCCTTCGGCATCGGCGGTACGAACGCCCATGTGATCCTCCAGGAGGGCCCGGCCCGCGAGCAGGCCCCGCGAGAGAGCCGGCCGGAGCTGCTGGTCCTCTCCGCTCGCTCCGAGGACGCCCTCGAACAGGCCGCCGCCGCCCTGGCCCGCCACCTGCGGGCCCATCCCGGCCTGGATCCGGCCGCCGTCGCCCAGACCCTCGGCCTCGGCCGCCGAGCCCACACCCACCGGCTGGCCCTGGTCGCGGACAGCACCCGCTCCGCGGCCATGGCGCTCGCCCTCGGCAACGCGGAGCGCATCCGCCGCGGCGTGGGCGGACGCGAGCCGAGCGCCCCCGTCCTCGTCTTGACCGGCACCGGCGCCGACCCCGCCGACGCGGCCGAACTGTACGGGTCGGTGCCCGCCTACCGGGACGCCGCCGACGCCTGCGCCGCGGCCCTGGGACGCCCCGGCGAGGCCGAGGCCCTGCTCGCCGAGGGCGGCACGGTCGCCGCC
>NZ_RAIF01000032.1:725949-729039 GCF_003671715.1 Streptomyces sp. E2N166
CCGCCACACCGGCCAGGCCTGACCTCCTCCCGGCGGCGACACCCCGGCCCGCAGCGGCCGACCGAAGACCTGTGAGAGAGAGCAACTGTGGACGACAAGCGAAAGCTGCTGCTGAGCCTGCTGGCCCGGGCCTCCGCCCCGGCCCCGGCGAGCGACGGCGTGGCGATCGTGGGCGTCGCCGGCCGCTACCCGATGGCCGGGACGCCCGCCGAGCTGTGGGACAACCTGGCCGCGGGCCGGTCCGGCATCCGTGAGGTGCCCGCCGACCGCTGGGACGCCGACGTCCACCACGACCCGGCGGGGGTGCGCGGCAGCTACAGCAAGTGGGCCGGATTCATCGACGACGTCGACAAGTTCGACCCGCTCTTCTTCCAGATATCGCCGGCCGACGCCGAGGCGATGGACCCCCAGGAGCGGCTGTTCCTGCAGACCGCCGCGGCAGTCCTGGACGACGCCGGCCACCCGGCAGCCGAGCTGGCCGCCCGGGGCCCGGTCGGCGTCTTCGCCGGCGTCATGAACAACAACTACGAGTGGATGGCCGGCGAGGCGACCGCCCTCGGCGTCCGCACCGACGCGCACTCCAACCACTGGTCGATCGCCAACCGGGTCTCGTACACCTTCGACTTCACCGGCCCGAGCCTCGCCGTCGACACCGCCTGCTCGGCATCGCTCACCGCGATCCACCTGGCCTGCGAGAGCATCAGGTCGGGGGAGTGCCACACCGCGATCGCCGGCGGCGTCAACCTGATCCTGCACCCGATGCACCTGCGCATGCTGGCCGACCGCGGGATGATCTCGCGCGGTGACCGGCTGAAGAGCTTCGGTGCGGACGCCGACGGGTTCGTCGACGGCGAGGGCGTGGGCGCCGTACTGCTGCGGCCCCTGAAGGACGCGATCGCCGACGGCGACCGCGTCCTCGGAGTGATCCGCGGCTCCGCCATCAACGCGGGCGGCAAGACCGGCGGTTACACCGTGCCCAGCGCGGCCGCGCAGGCCGAGGTGATCCGCGCCGCCCTGCACCGCGCCCAGGCCGACCCGGCCACCGTCGGCTACGTGGAGGCCCACGGCACCGGCACCCCGCTCGGCGACCCCATCGAGATCGCCGGGCTCGTGGAGGCCTTCGGCGGACGCGTCGACGCGGCGGAGCGGGCCCAGCGGCCGACGGTCGCGGTCGGCTCGGTCAAGTCCAACATCGGCCACCTGGAGTCGGCGGCCGGTGTCGCGGGCCTGACCAAGGTGCTGTTCCAGCTGCGCCACCGCACGCTGGTGCCCTCGCTGAACTCCGCCCGGCGCAATCCCGGTATCGACTTCACCACCACCCCCTTCGAGGTGCAGCAGACCCTCCGGCCCTGGGAGCCCGCGGGGGACGACGGCGACCTGCCGCTGCGCGCGGTCGTCAGCTCCTTCGGCGGGGGCGGAGCCAACGCCTGCCTGGTCGTGGAGGAGCACCGCACACCACCGGCCGAGCCCGTCGCCCCGGACACCGACCAGCTCCTCGTCCTGTCCGCCAAGAGCGAGGACCGGCTGCGCGCGTACGCCACCGAACTCGCCGCGTTCCTGCGCGGCACCACGGGTGCGGAACCGGCGGGCGGCGGGCGGGACGCCCTGGGCGACGCCCAGCGGCTGTGCCTGCGCCTGGCCGCCGAAACCGCCGGAGTGGCCGCCGAGTACCTCGACCTCGGCACCGACCTCGCCGACTGCGGCTTCGGCGTCCCCGAACGCGCCCGTCTGGAGGCGTCGCTGACGGCGGCGCTGGACGGCACCCTGCCCGCGGGGGTGGCCACCGCACGGACAATCGGCGCGATGGCGCAGGCGGTCGCCGGGACCGCGAGCGCCGACGGGCCGGCCGGCCACGCCTCACCAGCTCCGGACGCGGCGGATGCGGCCGGAACCCGGATCGGCGCCGGTGACCGGGGAGCCACCCGCCCGGCCGCCGAGGGCCCCGTCCGCCTCGCCGACATCGCCCACACCCTGCAGTCCGGCCGCACCCCGCACGAGTTCCGGCTGGCCCTGGCCGTCGGCTCGGTGGCCGAGGCGGCCGCGCTGCTGGAGGCGTACGCCGAGGGCACGGCCGACGCCCGGATCGGCACCGGCCGGGCCACCCGGGCACGGGTCGTCCTCACCGGCACCGAGGCCGACGCCCTGGAGACCGCGCTGGCCCGGCGGGACCTGATGGCGGTGGCCGAGCACTGGCTGGCCGGCGCCGACGTCGACTGGTCCCGGGTCACCCCCGCCGCGGCCCGCCGGACCGAGCTGCCGACGTACCCCTTCGCCCGCAAGCGCTACTGGATCCCCGAGCCCCCGGCCCGGATCGCCCCCGCACCGCCGGCCGGTGCCGACGACGCCTCCGTGGAGCCGCTCCCGGAGTTCTACCGGCCCCTGTGGGTACGCGAGGACGCACCCGCGCCCGGACCCGCCCCGCGCGCGGGCCGCGTCGTCGTTCTGGTGACCGAGGCATCCGCCTGGCTCGCCGAGGCGATCTCGGCCCGCATGCCCGGGGGCCGCCCGGAGCAGGTCCGCATCGACGAACTCCCTCCGTCCACCTGGCTGGAGCGGACCGACGGTGCCGACCTGGTGCTCCACCTCGGCGGCGTCGGCACCGGCATCACCGAGGGCCTGGGCGCCGACCGGGCCGCCGAGCAGCTGCGCACCGGCTCCCTGTCCCTGTTCCACCTGGTCCGCTCGACCAGCGCCGCGCGTGTCGTCGTGGTCACCAGCGACGTCCACCCCGTCGCGGGCGGCGCCGTCGCCAACCCCTTCGCCGCGGGAATGCACGGCCTGCTCCAGGTGGTGGCCAAGGAGCGCCCCGAACTCCGCGTCGCCGCGATCGACTTCGCCTCGGCAGATCTCACGGCCGAGGACGCGACCGCCGCCCTGGCCGACGCGATCCTCGCCGCGCCCACCGACGCCGCCGGCCGCACCGTCGCCCTGCGCGGCGGCGCCCGCTACGTCCGCCGCCTCGGCCGCGTCACCCTGCCCACGCCCGGCCCCGTCTTCCGGGACGGCGGCGTCTACCTGCTCATCGGCGGCACCGGCGGCATCGCCCAGAAGCTCAGCCGCCACCTCGCCGAGCGCCACCGGGCCCGGCTG
>NZ_RAIF01000032.1:729068-731170 GCF_003671715.1 Streptomyces sp. E2N166
CCTCGGCTCCGAACAGCGCACCGCCGCCGAGGAGATCCGCGCCCTCGGCGGCGACGTCGCCCACGTCCGCGGCGACGCCTGTGCCACCGCCGACCTCGCCGCCGCCGTCGCCGAGGCGCACCGCCGCTTCGGCGCCCTGCACGGTGCGGTGCACGCCGCGATGGTGTTCGACAACCACGCCCTGGCCGATCTCGACGAGGAGACCTTCACCGCCGCGACCCGCGTCAAGACCGAGGGTGCCGCCGCGCTCGCCGCCGCCGTCGACGGCCAGGACCTCGACTTCCTGGTCTACTTCTCCTCCGCGGGCTCCTTCGGCAGCTTCGCCGGCAACGGCGCCTACATCTGCGCCTCCGCCACCGAGGACGCCTACGCGCTGTTCCTGCGCGACCGGCTGCCGTATCCGGTGACCGTCGTCAACCAGGGCTACTGGGGCCTGGTCGGCTCCGGCGCCCAGCCCGGGCTCGCCGACATCTTCGCCGGGCTCGGAATCAGCGGCTTCAGCCCCGCCACGGGCATCGCCGCCGTCCACCGCATCCTCGGCAGCGGACTGCCGCAGGTCATGCCGATCCGCGCCGGGCGCCGGGCCCTGGAGGCCATGGGCCACGACCCGGCCCTGGACGGCGAGGTCCTCGGCGGCGGCCATCCGGCCGCCCTGGCCGCCGCGGCCGGACACCTCGGCGCCGGTACGGCCGCCGGCCCGGCCGCCCGCCGCGTGCTCACCGGGTACGAGGAGCTGGAGGCCGTCTCCGCGCCCATGCTGCTCGGCGTCTACCAGCGCATGGGAGCCTTCCGGCGCTCCGGCGAACGGCACGGCGCCGAGGAGCTGCGCGGCCGCCTCGGCATCCTCGACCGCTTCCGGCGACTGCACGAGGCACTGCTCAACATCCTGGCCGACGCCGGATACCTGACCCGCGACGGCGACCTGGTCGCCGCCACCCCGGAGGTCGACGGCGTCGACGCGGACGGGCACTCGGGCCGCTGGGAGGCGGAATTCGACCGGATCGCGGCGGCCTACCCGGACATCGAGCCGACGGTCACCCTCAACCGCCTGTTCCTCCAGGCGTACCCGCGCATCCTGCGCGGCGAGGTGGGCGCCACCGAGATCATGTTCCCCGGCTCCTCGATGAAGCTGGTGCAGAACTTCTACAAGGGCAACCCGCTCACCGACTCCTTCAACCTGCTGGTCCGCGACACGGTCCGTCACTTCCTGGACCTGCGCCTGCCGCGGCTGCCCCGGGGCCGTACGGTCGAGGTCGTGGAACTCGGCGCCGGCACCGGCGCCACCAGCGAACGGGTGCTGCCAGCGCTGGCCGCGCACCGTGGACGCGTCGGATACACCTTCACCGACATCTCGCCGCGCTTCCTCGAGCACGGCCGGGAACGCTTCGCCGAACGCTATGACTTCGCCCGCTTCCAGGTGCTCAACCTCGAACGCGGACTGGCGGAGCAGGGGTTCGAGCCGGCCTGCGCCGACCTCGTCGTCGCCACCAACGTCGTGCACGCCACCAGCGACCTGCGCGCCACCCTGCGCAAGGCCAAGGCGCTGCTGCGGCCCGGCGGCTGGCTGGTCCTCAACGAACTGACCTCCGTACGGCCGCTGCTGACCATCGGCGGCGGTGTCCTGGAGGGCTGGTGGGCCTTCGAGGACGGCCACCTGCGCATGGCCGACTCCCCGCTCGCCTCGCCGCAGGGCTGGACCCGGCTCCTGTACGAGGAGGGATACGCCCCGGTCCACGCGCTGGGCGCCGGCGACCCGGCGCTGGGCCAGACCGTCCTGGTGGCGGAGAGCGACGGGGTCCTGCTGAGCGCGCCCGCGCCCACGACGGGCCCGGCCACCGCCGCCGGGTCCGCCCCCGTTCCCCCGGGCGCGACCACCTCCACCGACGTCCTCACCGAGCGCCTGCGCGACCTCGTCGAGCGGGTGCTCAAACTGGACGAGCACATCGACCCCGGCCGCCCGCTGGCCGACTACGGCTTCGACTCGCTCAGCGGCATGAAGATCGTCGCCGCCGTGGACGAGGAGTTCGGTGTCGCCGTACCGCTCGGCGACTTCTTCGAACAGCCGACCCTGCGCGAACTGACCGCCCACCTGTCCGCCAACT
>NZ_RAIF01000032.1:731180-732610 GCF_003671715.1 Streptomyces sp. E2N166
GGCCCGCCCTGCCCGAAGCGCCCACCGCACCGGCCCCGGTCACCGCACCGGCCCCGGTCACCGTCCCAGCCGTCCCGCCCGCCGTCTCCCCGGCCACCGAGGCCGCGGCCCGCGTCCTGCGCCCGCGCACCGACGGCGAGGAGAGCCGCCATCCCCTGTCCGAGGGCCAGCGCGCCCTCTGGGTGATCGAACAGATCGCGCCCGGCACCTACGCCTACAACCTGCCCCTCGCCCTCTGGCTCGACCGCGGCCTCGACGTGCTCGCCCTGCGGGCCGTCCTCCAGCACCTGGTCGACCGGCACGCCGAGCTGCGGGCCACCGTCCACGCCGGTGACGAGGAACCGTACGCCCGGATCGCGACCGAGCCCGAACTCCCCTTCCAGCAGGTCTTCCTGACCGCCAGGAGCGACGCGGAGCTGCGTGACCGGATGCGCGCCGACCTGCGCCGCCCCTTCGAGCTCGCCGCCGGCCCCCTCGTCCGCGCCACCCTCTACACCCTGGGTGACGGCCGCAACGCGCTGCTCCTGGCCTTCCACCACCTGGTCTTCGACGGCGTCTCCATCGCCCTGCTCCTGCGCGAGCTGGAAAGCGGCTACCGCGCGCTCCTGGAGGGCCGGGCCCTGCCCGCCGAGCGCCCCGCCCGCGGCTACGCCGACTTCACCTCCTGGCAGCGCGAGCTGCTCGACGGCGCCGAGGGCCGGCGGCTGCGCGCGTACTGGACCGAACGGCTGCGCGGGCGCAGGACCACCGTGCCGCTGCCGCTGGACCGGCCCCGCCCGGCCGTGCCCGGCTTCCGGGGTGCCAGTCTGGACGGGCACATCCCCGCCGAGGTCGCCGACCGGGCCCGCACCCTGGCCGGCGCCGAGCAGACGTCCCTGTTCGGGGTCGTCCTCGCCGCCTGGTTCACGCTGCTGCGCCGCTACAGCGACCAGGCCGACATCGCCGTGGGCACGCCGACGGCGGGACGCCCGCCGAGCGGCTACGACGACACGCTCGGCTACTTCATGAACATGGTGGTGCTGGCCGAACACGTCGACGCCGACGAGGAGTTCCGCGGCCTTCTCCGCCGCGTCCACCGCACCGTGCTGGACGCCCTGGAGCACAGCGCGTACCCGCTGATCACCCTGGCCGACGACCTCCGCCGCGCGGACCCCGAGGCCGGCGCCCCCTTCAACGTCGCCTTCTACTTCCAGAACTGGACCCGCACCGCCCGCCGCGAGGCGGCCGGCGACGCCGTGGTACTCGGCCCGGTCGAAGGTGTCCACCAGGAGGGCGAGTTCGACCTGACCCTGGAGGTCGTCGAGCAGGAGCAGGGCTGCCGCTACACGCTCAAGTACGACCCCGGCCTCTTCGACGAGGACACCGTGGCGCGCCTCGGCACCCACTTCACCACCCTCCTCGCCGCCGCCGTCGAGGACCCCGGAACCCCG
>NZ_RAIF01000032.1:733013-736213 GCF_003671715.1 Streptomyces sp. E2N166
GCACCGAACTGACGTACCGCGCACTCGTCCAGCGCGTGGACGCCCTCGCCGCCCGGCTCACCGCCGCCGGCGCGGGCCGCGGCCGGACCGTCGGTGTACTGCTTCCGCGCGACCAGGACCTGCCGGTGGCGCTCCTCGCGGTCCAGGCCTCCGGCGCCGCCTACGTACCGCTCGACCCCGCCTACCCGCAGGACCGGCTCGCCTACATGGCCGAGGACGCCGGGCTGCACCTGCTGCTCACCCACTCCGCCTGCGGCGTCGGCCTCGCGGCCGTGCCCCGGCTGGTCGTCGACACCTCCGAGCAGCCGCCGGCCCTGCCCTCGCCCGGGCCGGCAGACCCGTCCGACGCCGCGTACGTCATCTACACCTCCGGCTCCACCGGCCGACCCAAGGGCGTCCGCGTGCCGCACCGCGCGCTGACCAACTTCCTGTGGTCGATGGCCCGCGAGCCCGGCTTCGGACCCGGCGACACCCTGCTGGCCCTCACCACCGTCTGCTTCGACATCTCCGGCCTGGAGCTGTACCTGCCGCTGGTCACCGGCGGCACCGTGGAGGTGCTCGCCGCCGAGGACGCCCGCGACGGGCTGCGACTGCGCGAGGCTCTCGAACGGACCCGCCCCACCGTCGTGCAGGCCACCCCGGCCACCTGGAGCATGCTGCTGGCCGCCGGCTGGCCGGGCGACCCCGCGCTGAAGGTGCTCTGCGGCGGCGAGGCGCTGCCCGCCGACCTGGCCGAGGCGCTCCTCGCGGGCAACGGACAGGTGTGGAACCTCTACGGCCCCACCGAGACCACCATCTGGTCGGCGGCGAGCCGCCTCACCCCGGGCGGCCGGATCACCCTGGGCGCCCCGATCGCCAATACGGCGCTCCACGTCCTCGACAGCACGGGCAGGCCCGTCCCCACCGCCGTCGCCGGGGAGTTGTACATCGGCGGCGACGGCGTGGCCGACGGCTACCTCGGCCGCCCCGACCTGACCGCCGAGCGCTTCCTGTCCGACCCGTTCGCGGCGCGCGCCGAGGCCCGCATGTACCGCACGGGCGACCTCGTGCGACGGCTCGCCGACGGCACGATCGAGTACCTCGGCCGCCTCGACTCCCAGGTCAAGGTGCGCGGCTACCGGGTAGAGCTGGAGGAGATCGAGGCGACCCTGCGCCGGCTCGACGGTGTCCGCGAGGCCGTCGTCGTGGCCCGCGGACGGTCCGCGGGCTCGCACACCCTGCTCGCCTGCTACGTCCTGGAGGACGACGCGGCCGAGCCGGACCGCGAGCGGCTGGCGGCCTGGCTGCCGGACCACATGGTGCCCGACGCCCTGGTCCGGGTGACCGGCTTCCCGCGCACCCTGAACGGGAAGACCGACCGCACGGCGCTGGCCGCGCTGCCCCTGGCCGACCTGCGCGCCCGCTTCGGCGCCGGATCCCCGACCGCGGCCCGCTCCGGCGCGCCGGCAGGCGAGGCGGGCGGCCGCACGGAGGTCCTCGTCGCCGAGCTGGCGCGCATGGTCGCCGCCCTGGTGGACGTCCGCCCCGAGGACATCGGCGCGCACACGCCGCTCGGCGAGGCCGGCATGAACTCCGTCGGCTTCACCGCGCTCAGCGCCGAGCTGCGCAAGGCGTACGGGATCACCGAGTACCCCACCCTCTTCTACCGCCGCGGCACCCTGCACGCGCTCGCCGCCCACCTGTGGGAGCACCACGCGGCCGCGCTCACGAAGCACTTCGGGGCGGCCCCGCGGACACCCGCCACCGAGCGGACCGCGCCGGCCGGGACCGAGTCGCCGACGGCCCCCACCGGATCCTGGACGTCCGGCACCCCTGCCGGGACCGGGGCCCCGGTAGCCCCCGCCGGCCGTGAGGTCGCCGTCATCGGCATGGCCGGGCGGCTGCCCGGATCCATGGACCTCGGGGAGTTCTGGGACCACCTCGCCGCCGGCGACGACCTGGTCGGCGAGATCCCCGCCGACCGCTGGGACTGGCGCGACCACCCGCGTTCCCTCTCCCGCTGGGGCGGCTTCGCCCCGGACGTGGACCGGTTCGACGCCGCGTTCTTCGGCATCTCGCCCCGAGAGGCCGAACTGATGGACCCGCAGCAGCGGTTGCTGCTCGAAACCGTCTGGCAGGCCGTCGAGGACGCCGGATACCGCCCCTCCGAGCTGGCCGGGAAACGGGTCGGCGTGTTCATCGCCGTCACCAACTCCGACTACCACGAGGTGCAGCGGGCCGCCGGACGCGCCACCGAGGGCCACACCCTCACCGGCGCCGCCCTGTCGATCGTCCCGAACCGGGTGTCGTACCTGCTCGACCTGCGCGGTCCCAGCATCGCCGTCGACACCGCCTGCTCCGGCTCCCTCACCGCCGTCCACCAGGCCTGCGCCGCACTGCGCGACGGCACCTGCGACCTGGCCATCGCGGGCGGCGTCAGCCTCATCCTGGCGCCGGGTGTCTACGAGGCGCTCAGCCAGGGCGAGATGCTCAGCCCCGACGGCCGCTGCAAGGCCTTCGACAGCCGTGCCGACGGCTATGTGCGCGGCGAGGGCGCGGGCGTCGTCCTGCTCAAGCCGCACGAGCGGGCCGAGCGCGACGGTGACGCCGTACACGCCGTGATCAAGGCCGCCGCCCTCAACCACGGCGGCCGGACCACCTCGCTCACCGCCCCCGACCCCGACGCCCAGGCCGACCTGCTGGTCGAGGCCTACCGCGCGGCCGGAGTCCACCCGGACACCGTCGGCTACATCGAGGCGCACGGCACCGGCACCGCCCTGGGCGACCCGATCGAGACCACCGGCCTGAGCAGCGCCTTCCGGCGGCTGCGGGCCGGGGAGGACGCGCCCGAAGGGGCCGCTCCGTGCCTCATCGGCTCGGTCAAGACGAACATCGGCCATCTGGAGGCCGCCGCGGGTGTCGCCGGACTCTTCAAGGCGGTCCTGTCGATGCGGCACGGCACCGTCCCGGCCAGCCTGCACTTCCGCGAGCAGAACCCTTACCTGGAACTCGACGGCGGCCCCTTCGAGGTCGCCGGCACCGCCCGGCCCTGGCCGCGCCCCCGGGACGCGCACGGAGCCGAACTGCCACGCCGGGGCGGCGTCAGCTCCTTCGGCTTCGGCGGAGCGGGAGCGCACATCGTCTTGGAGGAACCCCGAATGCCGGACAACCGCGAAGAGCCCGCGGCCCAGCAGGTCTTCGTGCTCTCGGCCCGTGACGGC
>NZ_RAIF01000032.1:737818-738651 GCF_003671715.1 Streptomyces sp. E2N166
CGTTCACCGGTGCCGGCGCGCACATCGTCACCGGCGGCACCGGCGCCCTGGGCCTTCTCGTCGCCGAGCACATCGCCGCCGCACGGCGGGCCGCCGGTGTCACGGGCGGCGGCATCGTGCTCGCCGCGCGTACCGCCCCGGACCCCGAGACCCTGGCCCGCGCCGACGCCCTCGGCGCCCGGGTGGTGCTCGCCGACGTCACCGACCCGGCCGCCGTACGCGACCTGGTGGCCGAGGCCCGCCGGGCGCACGGCTCGGTCAGCGGTGTCGTGCACGCGGCCGGCGTCCTCCGGGACGGACTCGTACGCACCAAGCGGCGAGCGGACGCGGACGCCGTCCTCGCCGCCAAGGTGCACGGCACCGTGCTGCTCGACCAGGCGACGGCGGACGAACCGCTGGACTACTTCGTCGCGTTCTCCTCGGCGGCCGCGGCCTTCGGCAACGCCGGCCAGAGCGACTACGCCTTCGCCAACGCCTTCCTCGACCACTTCGCCGAGGAGCGCGAGCGGCGTCGCCGCGAAGGCGCCCGGCACGGCAGGACCCTCGCGGCCGCCTGGCCCGTGTGGGCCGAGGGCGGCATGCGCGTCGACACCGACGCCGAGGCCTACATGGAGCGGGCACTCGGCATGCGCCCGTTGCGCACCGCCCCCGCCCTGCTGGCCCTGGAGCGGGCCCTCGCCCACACCGCGCCGCGCCTGCTCCTGGCCGCCGGCGACCCCGACCGCATCCTCCAGGCCCTCGAAGGCGCCGAGCCGCACAAGGACGAGTCCGCCGCCGCGCCCGGATCCCACGAGCGCGCCGAGGAACTGGTCCTGCGGCTGCTCGCCGAGGAA
>NZ_RAIF01000032.1:738661-740618 GCF_003671715.1 Streptomyces sp. E2N166
GCCGCCCCCGAACCCGCCGCCTCCGAGACCACCGTCCCCGCGGCGGCCGTGCTTCCCGCGGCGCCGGCCGAGCCGGTCGCGCCCGTCCCGCAGGACACCGCCATCGCCATCATCGGGGTCGCGGGACGCTACCCCCAGGCCGACGACGTCGACGAGTACTGGCGCAACCTGCGCGCCGGCCGGGACAGCGTCGAGGAGGTCCCCGCCGACCGCTGGGACCACGGCCTGTTCTACGACCCGGACAAGTCCGCCACAGGCAAGACGTACGGCAAGTGGGGCGGCTTCGTACCCGGCGCCGACCGCTTCGACCCGCTGTTCTTCCGGATGTCGCAGATCGAGGCGGAGCACACCGACCCGCAGGAGCGGGTGTTCCTGGAGACCGTCTGGCACCTGATGGAGGACGCCGGATACACCCGCGAGCAATTGCGGGGCGCCCGCACCGGCGTGTTCGTCGGCATGATGTACGGCCACTACCAGCTGTACGGCGTCCAGGAGGCGCTGCGCGGCGAGGGCTTCGCGACCTCCTCGTCGTACGCCTCGGTGGCCAACAGGGTGTCGTACTTCTTCGACTTCACCGGTCCCAGCGTCGGCCTGGACACCATGTGCTCCTCCTCGCTGGTCACCATCCACCAGGCCTGCCTCGCCATCCGCAACGGCGACTGCGACATCGCCGTCGCCGGCGGGGTCAACATCTCCAGCCACCCGGTGAAGTTGCTCCAGCTCGCCCAACGCGGCTTCCTCGCCGAGGACGGGCGCTGCCGCAGCTTCGGGGAGGGCGGCACCGGGTACGTTCCCGCCGAGGGCTCGGGTGCCGTCCTGCTCAAGCGCCTGGACGCGGCCCTGGCCGACGGCGACCGGGTCCTCGCCGTGGTCAAGGCGTCCGCCGTCAACCACGGCGGCGCGGGGGCCGGTTACAGCGTCCCCAACCCCAAGGCCCAGGGTGAGCTGGTGCGCACGGCGCTGGACCGGGCCGGGCTCGCGCCCGCCGACCTCGACTACCTCGAGGCGCACGGCACCGGCACGGCGCTCGGCGACCCGGTGGAGATCACCGGCATGCTGCGGGCCTTCGGTGAGGAACCGCCCGAGAGGCTGCCCATCGGCTCGGTCAAGTCCAACATCGGGCACGCCGAGTCGGCCGCCGGCATCGCCGCGATCACCAAGGTGCTGCTCCAGATGCGGCACGGCGAGCTGGTGCCGTCCCTGCACGCGGACCGGCTCAATCCGAACATCGACTTCACGGCGACCCCGTTCGAGGTCCAGCGCGAGCGGGCGCCCTGGCCCCGCCGCGTCCTGGCGGACGGCAGGGTCCGGCCGAGGACGGCGGGCGTGAGCTCCTTCGGCGCGGGCGGCACGAACGCCCACATCATCCTGGAGGAGTACGTCGGCGCCGGTGCCGTCGCCGACGCCCCGACCGGCCCCCAGCTGGCGGTGCTCTCCGCGCGGGACGCCGGCCGGCTCGCCGCGCAGGCCCGGCGGCTCGCCGGCCACCTGCGCGCCGGGGACGACACCGCCGCGACCCCCGCGCAGGTCGCCTGGACCTTGCAGACGGGCCGGGAGGCGATGGCCCACCGGCTGGCCGTGCTCTTCCACGACCTGCCCGAACTGTGCGCCCGCCTGGACGAGTTCGCGGCGGGCGGCACCCCGGCCGGCAGCTGGACCGGCGTGGTCGACCCGCGCCGGCCCACCGAGGGCGAACCGCTCCCCGCAGACCCCACCGCGTACGCCACCGCATGGACCGGCGGACGGCACGTCGACTGGCCCGCCCTGCACCCGGGCGGCCGGCCCGCCCGGGTGGCGCTGCCCGGCTACCCCTTCGACGGGGACCGGGTCTGGCTGGCCGCGGCCGACGCCGAACTGGCGGCTCTCGGTGCCGGACGCGACGCGCGCGGTGCGGGACGTGACGCCCTCGGCGGTGGACGCGACGCGCGCGGTGTTGGAGGTGACGCCCCCGGCGGTG
>NZ_RAIF01000032.1:741010-742399 GCF_003671715.1 Streptomyces sp. E2N166
GGATGCTGCAGAGCGAGTACCGCCACGTCCGCTCCCGGCACGTGGAGATCGAACGCGCCGCGACCGACGAGCAGCTGTGCCGCTGGGCCACGGAGGAGCTGTCCGCCGACGGCGAGCCCGCCGAGGTCGCCTACCGCGGGGGAGTGCGCCACCTGGCGACGCTCGCCGAGGCACCGCGGGCACAGCGCGCCGATCTCGCCTTCCCGGCGGACCACGTGCTGTGGGTGACCGGTGGCACGCGCGGCCTCGGGCTGCTCACGGCACGCCACTTCGTCGCCCGGCACGGCGTGCGCAAGCTGGTCCTCACCGGCCGCGAGGAGCTGCCGCCGCGCGCGGAGTGGGCCGCGCACATCGCCGAGGACGGCCCGCTGGGCCGCAAGCTGCGCCCGCTGGCCGAACTGGCCGCCCAGGGCGTCGAACTCGAAGCCGTCGCCGTCGCGCTGGACGAGAAGGAGGCGCTCGCCAAGGTCCTCGCCGACGTCAGGCGGCGGCTCGGCCCGGTCGGCGGCGTGATCCACAGCGCGGGTTTCACCGACTTCGAGAACCCGGCGTTCGTCCGCAAGCCGCAGACGGGCGTCGCCCGGGTCCTCGCACCGAAGGTGTTCGGTCTGGACGCCCTCCTGGAGTGTTTCCGGGACGAGCCGCTCGGTCTGTTCGTGCTGTACTCGTCGGTCGCCGCCGCCGTTCCCGCCCTCGCGGTCGGCCAGAGCGACTACGCCATGGCCAACGCCTACCTGGACGCGGTGGCGGAGGCACGTCCGTACGGTCTGCCCCTGGTCAGCGTGCAGTGGCCGAGCTGGAAGGACACCGGCATGGGGGAGGCCCGCAGCGCCGCCTACCAGGCCTCCGGCCTCGCCTCGCTCACCGACGCGCAGGGGCTGGCCCTGCTCGACCGCGCGCTGGAGAGCGGCGCTCGGGTGGTGATGCCCGTACTACCGCGCCCCGACGCCGAGTTCAGCGCCGAGCGCCTGACGGCGCGGCGCCTGGAGCCCGCCGCGCCGGCCCCGGCACCCGCCGCGCCGGCCTCTGCGCCACGGCCGGTGGCCGGCGCGGGCGCGGACGTGCGTGCCGCCGTCGAGGCGGTCGCCTCCTGGCTGCTCGACCAGCTCGCGGCGGAACTGCGCTTCGACCGCGCCAAGCTGGCCGGGGACGTCCCGGTCCATGACTACGGCATGGACTCGATCATGGTCTCCCAGCTCGTCCAGACCGTCGCCCGGCGCCTGGACGTCTCGGTCGACCCGTCGGCCCTGCTGGAACACCCGACGGTGGACGGCTTCGCGGCGTATCTCGGCGAGGAGCACCGGACGGAGCTGCTCGCGGAGTTCGGCGGCCCGGAGACCGGCGGCCCGGCACCCGAGGCGCAGACAGGGGCTGAGGTACCGCCGGTGA
>NZ_RAIF01000032.1:742409-766814 GCF_003671715.1 Streptomyces sp. E2N166
CGTCTGGGCCTTCGACGCACCCTCCACCCCGCCCGCCACCAGCCCCCAGCAAGCCACCACCTCCCACGCCCACGCCCCCGCCCCTGCCTCCGCCCCGCGAGCCGACGCCGTGGCCGTGGTCGGCCTCTCCTGCCGCTTCCCCGACGCCGACTCCGCCGACGCCTACTGGGAGCTGCTGCGGGACGGCCGCAGCGCGCTGCGGCCCCTCCCGGACTCCCGCTTCGGCCGCTCCCTCGGCTACCATGCCGGGCTGCTGCCGGAGGTGCTGCGGTTCGCGCCCGAGCGGTTCCTGCTGTCCGAGGCGGACGTCAGGGCGATGGACCCACAGGCGCTGCTCCTCCTGGAGGAGGTCGACCGGGCTGTGCACCACGCCGGCTACCACCCGGCGGACCTCAAGGGCCGCAGGGTCGGCGTGTACGTCGGCGGCCGGGCCACCCACACCCCCGACCCGGCGGCCCTGGACCTGGCCAAGAACCCGGTCGTGGTCACCGGCCAGAACTACCTCGCGGCCAACATCTCCCAGTTCTTCGACTTCCGGGGACCGAGCCTGGTGGTGGACACCGCCTGCTCCTCGGCCCTGGTGGCGATGGACATGGCCGTCCAGGCACTGCGCGCGGGTACCGTCGAGTCGGCCGTCGTCGCCGGTGTGAGCCTGCTGGCGGACGACCGGGCGCACCGGGTGTTCGGGCAGCGCGGGCTGCTCAACCCCGGCCCGGAGTTCCACGCGTTCGACGGCCGGGCGGCCGGCCTGGTGCTCGGTGAAGGCGTCGGCGTCGTCGTCCTCAAGCCGCTGGCCCGGGCCCAGACGGACGGCGACCGGGTGCTCGCCGTGCTGGAGGGCATCGCGATCAACAACGACGGCCGCACCGCCGGACCCGCCACCCCCAACCTGATGGCGCAGAAGGACGTGATGGCCGAGGCACTGGCGCTGAGCGGCCGCGCGCCACGGGACGTCGGCTGGGTGGAGACCAACGCCTCCGGCTCGACCGTCACCGACCTGCTCGAACTGAAGGCGATCGAGGGTGTCTACGGCGCCGGGCAGGACCGGGCCACGCGGCTCGCGCTCGGATCGGTGAAGCCGAACATCGGTCATCCGCTGGCCGCGGAGGGCATCGCAGCCTTCATCAAGGTCGCCCTGATGCTGCACCACCGGCAGCAGGTCCCGTTCCGTTCCGGACAGCAGCCCCTGCCGCACTTCGACATGGACGCCTCCGCGATGTACTTCCCGAGAGAGCCGCGCCCGTGGACCGCGGACGCGGACCGGGCCGCGCTCAACTGCTTCGCCGACGGAGGCACCAACGCGCACCTGCTGCTCGCCCCGGCCCCGGCGGACCACCGCGCCGCCCGGACACCGCTGCCGCAGCCCCCGTCCGAGCGCACGGTCGTCATCCGGGGCACCGCCTTCGAGGCGCCCGACGCACCGGCCCGGCCGGCGGCGGCCGACCTGTTCTGGGACACGTACCGGTGACCGCGGCCAACGGAACGCCCCCGGTGACCGGGACGCCCACGGGGCGCCTGCCCGTGGTCTTCATGTTCTCCGGGCAGGGCTCGCAGTACTACCGCATGGGCCAGGAACTCCACGAGTCCGACGAGGTGTTCCGCACGGCCCTGCGGCGGTACGACGCCGTCGCCGCCGGGCTGCTGGGCGAGTCGGTCCTGGCCCGGATCTTCGACCCGGACCGGCGCAAGAACGAGCCCTTCCTCGACACACGGCTCACCCACCCGGCGATCGTCATGATCGAACTCGCCCTGGCCGAGACCCTGCGCGCCAAGGGTGTCGAACCGGATCACCTGCTCGGCTCCAGCCTCGGTGAGTACACGGCCGCGGTCGTCTCCGGCAGTATCGACGCCGAGACGTGCCTGCGGCTGCTCGTCCGGCAGGCGGAGGGCCTGCACGCGGGCCCGCGCGGCGGGATGCTCGCGGTCATCACCCGCCCGGACGGCCGCGACCGGCTCCCCGCGCTGCCCGGCTGCGAGGTCGCCGCCCGCAACTACCCCGGTCACATCGTGGTCGCGGGCGCCGACGCGGACCTGGACCGGGCCGAGGCCGCCCTGCGCGCCGCCGACGTGCTGCACCAGCGGGTGCCGGTCGAGTACGCCTACCACTCCAGCCTGATGGACGGCGCCCTCGCCGAGTGCCGGGCCGCCTTCGACGGGGTGGCCTTCGCCCCGCCGCGCATCCCCTGGGTGTCGTGCGTGGACGGACGGCTCGTCGAGCGGCCGGATGCCGAGCACTTCTGGCGGGTCGCCCGCCGACCCATCGAGTTCGAGCGGGCCATGGCCGCGATGCGGGCCCGCGGCGACTTCCTCTACCTCGACCTGGGCCCCTCGGGCACCCTGCACAACTTCGTCCGCGGCAACCTCCCGCCGGGCAGCCGCTCCCGTTCGCTGCCGCTGCTCAGCCCGTTCGGCCACGACCCACGCTCCCTGGAGCAGGCCCGGACGCTCGCGGCACCGGCCTCGCCCCCCTCCACCCCCGCGATCACACACCCACAGACGACTCGTCCGACTCGTCTGTCTCATCCGACTCATCCGACTCATCCGCTTCCGGCGACAGCGAAGACGGCAAGGAAGGCACACCGCATGAAGGTCTACGGTTTCCCAGGTCAGGGGTCCCAGCAGCGGGGGATGGGCAAGGAGCTGTTCGCCAGGTACCCGCGGGAGACCGGGATCGCCGACCGCGTGCTCGGCTACTCGATCGAGGAACTCTGCGTCCACGACCCGGAGCGCCGCCTGGGCCGCACCGAGTACACACAGCCGGCTCTCTACGTCGTCAGCGTCCTGACCCACCTCGACCGGCTCGCCGAGGACGCCGAGCCGGCCGACTACCTGATCGGCCACAGCCTCGGCGAGTACGCCGCCCTGTTCGCCGCCGGCGTCTTCGACTTCGAGACCGGGCTGCGGCTGGTGCAACGGCGCGGCGCCCTGATGGCGGAGGCCGGCGGTGGCGGGATGGCCGCGGTGGTCGGCTGCGACGAGGCGACCGTGCTGCGGGTCCTCGCCGACTCCGGCATCGAGGAGCTGGACCTGGCCAACTACAACGCGCCCGACCAGTTCGTGCTGTCCGGTCCCGACGAGCGCGTCGACGCCGCCCGCGCCGCCTTCGAGTCGGCCGGTGTGCGAGCCGTCCGGCTCAACGTCAGCGCACCCTTCCACTCACGCCACATGCGCGACACGGCCGCGGACTTCGCCCGCTTCCTGGACGGCTTCACCCTGCGCGACCCGGCCGTCCCGGTGCTGGCCAACGTGGACGCGCGGCCGTACGCCCCCGGCGCCGTGAAGGCGACCCTGACCGCGCAGATCGCCTCCCCGGTCCGCTGGACCGACACGGTGCGCCGGCTGATGGGCCACGGCGACTTCGAGTTCGTGGAACTGGGCCCGGGCCGGGTCCTGACCAATCTGGTCGCCAAGATCAGGAAGAACGCGGAGCCGCTGCCCGCGCCAGGAGTGGCGGAACGGCCCGTCGAGCCACCGCCCGCCGGCCGGCTGCCGTCCCCCGCGAGGCCCGTCTCCTTCGCCGCCCCGACGGCCGACACTCTCGGAGCCGCTACCTTCCGCGAGCGGTACGGCCTGCGGCGCGCGTACCTGCTGGGCGCCCTGTACGGCGGGATCTCCGGCCGCGAGATGCTGGGCGCGGCGGCCAAGGCCGGGCTGCTCGGCTTTCTGGGGACCGGCGGCCTGCCCCTCGACGAGGTGGACGGACGGCTGCGCGACCTGGCCGGGGAACTGGGCCTGGGCGGCTCCTTCGGCGTCAACCTGCTGTACCGGCACGGAGCCCCCGAGGAGGAGTCCGCGCTGGTGGATCTGCTCCTGCGGCACGGTGTCGACCTGGTCGAGGCGTCCGGCTTCCCGCTGATCACCCCGGCGCTGGTCCGCTTCCGTCTCAAGGGCGGCCGGATCATCGCCAAGGTGTCCCGCACGGACGTGGCCGCCGAGTTCCTGGCTCCGCCGCCGGAGCGGCTGGTCGCCCGGCTGCTGGAGGCGGGCGAGGTCACCGCGGAGGAGGCCCGCGCGGCGGCCGGCCGGCCGATGGCGGACGATCTGTGCGTGGAGGCCGACGGCGGCTGGCTGAGCGGCACGGCTGATCTCCTCACCCTGCTGCCCGCGGTGCTGCGGCTGCGCGACACGACCGCGACGGGAGGCCACCGGGTGCACGTGGGGTGCGCGGGCGGCATCGGCACGCCCGAGGCCGCCGGGGCCGCGTTCCTGCTCGGCGCCGACTTCGTCCTGACCGGCTCGGTCAACCAGTGCTCCGTGGAGGCCGCCACCAGTGCGGAGGTGAAGGACATCCTCCAGGAGGCCCGCGAGTACGACGTGGACACCGCGCCCTGGGCCGAGCTGTTCGACCTCGGCGTCCAGGCCCGTTACCTCAAGCGTGGCCTGTTCTTCCCGGCCCGGGCGTCCCGGCTGCACGAGCTGTGGCGCCGGCACGGCTCGCTCGCCGAGCTGGACGACGAGACCAGGAGCCAGGTTCTCGACCGGTACCTGGGCGGCGAGGCTCCCGCGCCCGCGGCGGCGGGCAGCACCCCCGAGCAGCAGCTGGCGGCCGTGTTCCGCGGCTACTTCACCCGCGGATTCCGCCTCGCCGTGAGCGGTGACCAGCGTTCCCGGGTGGACTACCTGGTGCACTGCGGTCCCGCGATGGGCGCCTTCAACCAGGTGGTCGCGGACACCGAGCTGCACCCGTGGCGCTCCCGCACGGTGGAGGCGATCGCCGACACCCTGATGGACGGCGCCGCTGTCCACCTCGCCGCGCGCCTGCGCGACTTCGGCTGAACGAGGCGCGGCGAACCGGGCCCGGCCCGAGGCGCGCGGCACGGGTGACCGTCGGCGCCGGGGACCCGGAGCGGCGTCAGGACAGCAGCGTGTGAAGGTACTTGACCGTCGCCGGGTCGGCCGGGAGCAGCGTCTCGATGGCCAGCTCGGCGACGGTCACGTCCATCGGCGTGTTGAAGGTGGAGATGGACGAGATGAAGGACAGCGTCCGGCCCTCGTGCTCGATCTGCATCGGCAGCGCGAAGTACGGCACCGGCTCCGCCGGCTCCTCACCCGGCGCGACGTCCGGCACCGGATACGCCGCCACCTCCTCGTACAGCGCCCGCAGCGGCTCCGAGCGGTGCAGGGCGATCTGCCGCTCCATCTGCTCCAGCAGGTGCCCGCGCCACTCGCGAAGATTGCGGATGCGTGGCGCCAGGCCCTCCGGGTGCAGGGTCAGCCGCATCGCGTTCAGCGGCGGCTCGAGCAGATGCTCCGGCACGCCGTCCATCAGCATCAGGATGCCCCGGTTGGCGGCGAGCACCTGGTACGTCGCGTCCACGACCAGCGCCGGATACGGCTCGTAACCCCGGATCAGCCGCTCCATGCCCTCGCGCAGGGCGTCCAGCGCCGGGTCGTCCAACGGCGTCTCCGGATAGTGCGGGGCGTAACCGGCCGCGAGCAGCAGCGCGTTGCGCTCCCGCACGGGTACGTCCAGGTGCTCGGCGAGCCGCAGCACCATCTCCTCGCTCGGCCGGGAGCGGCCCGTCTCGATGAAGCTGACGTGCCGGGCGGAGGAGTCGGCGCGCAGCGCCAGCTCCAGCTGGCTGACCCGCCGCCGCTCCCGCCAGGCCCGCAGCAGCGGACCCACGCCCTGGGCGGCGGGGGCGGTGCCGGACATGAGTGCGGTCATACTCCGAACGGTAGCCGACGGCCGTCCGCGCCGGGGCCGGTCGGCGCTGCTGACCAGGGCCCCGACGGCCGCGTTGTGGCAGGCTGAAGAGGCAACCGCCGCCGAGGACAGGAGCGCAGCCCATGCCCGTCGAACCGCTGTCGCGGAAGGAGATCGAGGAGCGGCTGGCCGAGCTGCCGGGCTGGTCCCTCGAAGACGGCCGCCTCACCCGTTCCTACCGGCTCGCCTCGCACTTCGCGGCGACCGCCATGGTCGTCCACGTCGCCCAGGTGCAGGAGGAACTCGACCACCACTCCGACCTGGCCCTCGGCTACAACACGGTCTCCCTGGCGGTGCACACCCACAGCGCGGGCGGCGCCGTCACCGAGAAGGACGTCGAGCTCGCCCGCAGGGTGGAGGACCTGGCCGCCGGCCATGGGGCACACTGACGGACGTGCTCGACTACGACAAGGAAGCGGAACGGTACGACGCCTCCCGCGGTGGCGAGCCCCGCGCCGCGGCCGCCGCGCAGGCCGTACTGAGCCTCGTACCGCGGCAGGCGCGCAGCCTGCTCGACGTCGCCTGCGGCACCGGCATCGTCACCCGGCGCCTCGCCGCCGGCCGGGAGGGCATGCGCGTGACCGGTGCCGACCTCGCCCCCGCCATGGCCCGCTACGCCGCCGCCCGGCTGCCCGGGGCCGTCTTGCTGGCCGACAGCCGCCGACTGCCCTTCCGGGACGGGGAGTTCGACGCGGTCTGCAGCGTGTGGCTGCTGCACCTCGCCGGCGGTGACGAGAACGTGCGGGCGATCGTCGGCGAGTGCGCACGCGTCCTGCGACCCGGCGGGGTGTACGTGACCACGGTCGACAAGGGCGCCTCGCACAACGTGGGCAGCGACATCGACGCCGTGCTCGCCTCCCGCCCGCCGAGCACCGCCCACGACGCCGCCGGTCTCGTCGAGTCGTACGCCCGCGCGCACGGCCTGGCGCCGGCGGGTCAGGCCGTCTTCACCGGCCACGGCCAGGGCCGCAGCCCTCGCCGCACGATCGCCGACCTGCGGCGCGGCTGGTTCGTCACGCTACCGCCGGGTGACCCGCGCGCCGAGCCCTTCGCCACCCGGCTCGCGTCCCTCCCCGACCAGGACCGGCCGCGCCCCGACCCGGTGTTCAAGCTGAGGGCGTTCAGCAAGCCGTGAAAAGGCGGCCACGGGGCGGCAACCTCCGTGCCACCGGGGGCGACTGAGAGACGGAGATTCCCCCCCGCCCTCTCAGGAGGCACCCCACATGAAGCTCCCGCACACCCACCGCAGACACCGCGTCGTCCTGCCCGCCCTCGCCGCCGCGGCGGTTCTGACCGGCACCGGCCTGACGGCCCTCACCCCCGGCACCGCCGAAGCCGCCACCGCCCGGCAGGTCGAGGCCCTCGACCGGGGCGTCGTCAGCGTCCACACCGGCGACGGCAACCTGGTCAGCTGGCGCTGGCTGGGCACCGACCCGGACAACGTCTCGTTCAACGTGTACCGGGCCGGCACGAAGGTCAACTCCACGCCGGTCACCGGCTCCACCACCTTCTTCCACTCAGGCGCCCCCTCCCACGCCGACTACACCGTCCGCGCGGTCGTGGGCGGCACCGAGCAGGGCGACTCGGTCCACGCCATCCAGTTCCGGGCCGGCTACAAGGACGTGCCGATCTCCGCGCCCGCCGGCGGCACCACCCCCGACGGCGTCTCCTACACCTACGAGGCCAACGACGCCTCCGTCGGTGACCTCGACGGCGACGGCGCGCTGGACATCGTCCTCAAGTGGCAGCCGACCAACGCCAGGGACAACTCCCAGTCCGGTTACACGGGCAACACGGTCGTCGACGGCGTCAAGCTCGACGGCACCCGGCTGTGGCGCGTCGACCTGGGCCGCAACATCCGCTCCGGCGCCCACTACACGCAGTTCCAGGTGTACGACTACGACGGCGACGGCAAGGCCGAGGTCGCCATGAAGACCGCCGACGGCACGCGGGACGGCACCGGCGCGGTCATCGGCAGCTCCTCGGCGGACCACCGCAACTCGTCCGGCTACATCCTGTCCGGCCCCGAGTACCTCACCATGTTCGACGGACAGACCGGCAGGGCGATGGGCACCGTCGACTACGTCCCCGCCCGGGGCAACGTCTCCTCCTGGGGCGACTCCTACGGCAACCGCGTCGACCGCTTCCTGGCGGGCACGGCGTACCTGGACGGCTCCCGCCCCTCCCTGATCATGGCGCGCGGCTACTACACGCGCTCGGTGATCGCCGCCTGGGACTGGCGTGACGGACGGTTCACCCGCCGCTGGACCTTCGACACCAACTCCTCCACCAACGCCGGCAAGGGCTACGACGGTCAGGGCAACCACCAGCTGTCCGTCGCCGACGTCGACGGCGACGGCAGGGACGAGATCGTCTACGGCGCGATGGCCGTCGACGACAACGGCCACGGCCTGTGGACCACGAGGAACGGCCACGGAGACGCCATGCACGTCGGCGATCTCGACCCGTCCCGGGCGGGCCTGGAGGAGTTCAAGGTCGACGAGGACAGCTCGAAGCCGTCGTCGTGGATGGCGGACGCGCGCACGGGCCAGATCATCTGGTCCACCGGCGCCGGCGGTGACAACGGGCGTGGCGTCTCCGCCGACATCTGGGCCGGCAGCGCGGGCGCCGAGTCCTGGTCGTCGGCCGAGAGCGGCATCCGCGACCCGAAGGGCACGGTCGTGAACAGCCGCAAGCCCGCCGGCGCCAACTTCCTGTCCTGGTGGGACGGCGACCCCGTCCGCGAACTCCTCGACGGCACCCGCGTCGACAAGTACGGCACCTCCGGCGACACCCGTCTCCTCACCGGCTCGGGCGTCGCCTCCAACAACGGCACCAAGGCCACACCGGTCCTCGCCGGCGACATCCTCGGCGACTGGCGCGAAGAGGTCGTCTGGCGCACGAGCGACAACAGAGCCCTGCGCGTCTACTCCACCCCGCACGGCACGGACCGGAGGATCACGACCCTTCTCCACGACACCCAGTACCGCACGGCCCTGGCCTGGCAGAACACGGCCTACAACCAGCCCCCGCACCCGAGCTTCTTCATCGGCGGCGGGATGCCGACGGCGCCCCGGCCGACGGTGTACACGCCGTGAGGCTCTGACCTGCTGAAACGCCGCTGCCTGCGGCAGGGTGACGGCGACTGCGAGCAGTACGGTCGCGGTCGCCGCATCAACTCGCCGCCTTCCGCGCGCGCTGCCGCGGCGCGGTGGGCCGGCCGGTCAGACTTCGTGGACGTGGCCGCCGCTGTCGGTGAGGGTGCCGTCCTGCTGCTCGTAGTGGGAGAGGGCGAGGCCGAGACCGAAGAAGGTGGGTGCCCATTCGCCGACGAAGAGACCCCATCGGTCGGCGCGGTCGACGTTGACGCCGGGCTCGACCTTCAGACTGGTGGCCCAGGCGGCGACGGTGAGGCCGATGGAGGCGAAGGCGGCGAGGTAGGCGTGCTCGCTCTTGACGCCCATGTCGTGCATCTTCTTGATGATCATTGGGTGGCTCCGTTCCTGTGGGGATCGGGGACGGAGTTCCACGTCCGATTCACATCATTCACACCCTTTGCGAAGATTTGTTCTGACTGGCGCCTTTTCGGGGGTCTTTCCCCCCCGGATCGAAGCGTCGGGTCGATCAGCGAGTCGTGGAGCCCCGGAGTGATGTCCCGGCGGTCGTCCTGACCGGCCGGCGCGTACGACCAGCCCCCGCGTCCTGGCTTCCTCATCGTCGGCGGTATGCCGACGACGCCCCGGCCGACGGTGTGGACGCCCTGAAACCCCCGCGGCCCTTCAGGCGGCCTCGTCCACCGGCGGGGGCTTCCCGCCGGCGACCACCGTCCTGACCCGTCTCCGCGTCAGCCGCGTCCGGGAGGCGATCACCTCGACCGGAACGCCCCGCCGGTACGCGGCGCGCAGAGCGGCGTCCCGCCAGTGCTGGAGTCTCCGCTTCGCGGCCTGGCCCGTCACCGTCCTATGCAGCAGCACCGCCAGTACGAGCGACAGCCGCCCTGTCACGCCCTCCCACGTTCGCGTCACGCGCCGCCCCCCGTCCTCGCCACCACTCCCACTGACACAACGGTCGAAGAAGTGCAGCGGGGCCACAAGGGCGTGAAACGGGCGCACTGGTCACGAAGACGGGAGGACGCGCCGCCGGCCCGCGCCCTCCCGGAGGGTCATGCCTCGCAGACCTCGTCTCCCAGCTCGAAGGACGTCGGTGCCGCGTTCGTCCCCGACCAGCTGCCCGTGAAGCCGAAGCTCACCGACGCGCCCGGTGCCACGTCGGCGTTCCAGCCGGTGTTCCTCGCCGTCACCGTCGTGCCCGACTGGGTGTGCTCGGCGTTCCAGAGCTGATTCACGCGCTGGCCGTCGGTGAAGGGCCACGTGAGGGCCCAGCCGTTCCAGGGCGAGGTGCCGGTGTTGGTGAGCCGGACGTCCGCCTGGAAGCCCTCCGACCACTGGTTTGTGATCGTGTACGTCACCGCGCAGGCGCCCGTGGGCGTCGGGTCGGGCCCCGGCCCCGGGTCGGTGCCGCCGTCGCCGCCGGCCGTGTCGCCGTAGACGACCCCTCGACCGTTCGTCGCCACGTACACCCGCCCGTACACCCGCGGGTCGCCGGTGATGGCCGCACCCGTCCAGCCCCACTGGTGGGCGTCGTCGTTGACGCGGGTCCAGGTGGCGCCCTGGTCGGTGGAGCGGTAGATGCCGCGGACGCCGGCGATCTTCGCGCTGGTGAAGAGGGTCTGGTAGGTCGCGTCCGGTGCCGCCTTGCCGAAGCCGATGGTGTCCGCCGCCTCGACGTTCGGGGACTTGGTGAAGCTCGCGCCGCCGTCCGTCGAGTGCCACAGGCCGTACGGGCCGTCCGCCGCCCCGCCGGCCAGCCAGATGTCGCCCTCCCCGCCCGGCAGTGCCTTGAAGCGGACGCTGTCACCGGCGGGCAGGCCGGTCGCCGCCGACGCGGTGAAGGTGGCGCCGCCGTCCGTGCTGACGTAGAAGGTGCCGGACTTGAAGCCGTAGAAGGTCTCCGGGTCGACCCGGTCGGACTCTACGACCGCCCCGGCCGGGATGCCGGTCGACGCCTGCCAGGACGTGCCGAAGCCATTCGTGAAGTGGACGCCGGTGCCCTGCGGACTCCACACGAAACGACTGCCGTCCGCGCCCGCCGCCACGGTGCCGCCTCCGCTCACTCCCGAAGGGTCGGTACCGCCGAACCAGTTCGCGCCGTTGTCCGTGGAGAACGCGATGTGCGGGC
This sequence comes from Streptomyces sp. E2N166, assembly GCF_003671715.1. Lineage (GTDB taxonomy): Bacteria > Actinomycetota > Actinomycetes > Streptomycetales > Streptomycetaceae > Streptomyces > Streptomyces thinghirensis. The sequence goes on from NZ_RAIF01000032.1 coordinate 753,355, forward strand.
CGGAGTCGAGGTTGCCGGCCCGGACGACCGTGTCCGGTTTCGTCTCCGCGAAGTCCAGGCTCGTGGTGGAGGTGAAGTTCGGGGAGGTGTACATCATCGACGGCACCTCGGTCAGGCTCGTGTGCCGGAAGCCGCCGATGTCACCCAGTGCGCTGAGCAGCGGGGCGCCGGCAGGGGGAGAGATCAGGTCGTTCACCGCGGTCTCCTCCAGGCCTCGCACCATGGGTTCGATGGCGAACTTCGCACCTTCGTCCCAGTTCGTGAGGTTCTCCGTGCCGTAGATCGTCGCGCCCGTCCCGTACATCATCCGGTCCGAGTCGAACGGGTCGATCTCCAGCGCCTCCGTCATCCAGCCGAGCTTGGGCGTCTGCTCGGGCGGGGACGGGCTCGCGCCCCAGGTCAGCCACGGGGACGACGAGACGTCCATGGTGTAGCGGTTCTCGCGGGTGGGGTACGACGTGTAGCTCCACGCCTGGGTCCAGCTGCCGCCGCTGTTGGTGGAGCGGAAGATCTGCGTGTCCGGCCACCAGGAGCTGTACGCGGTCGCCATCACCGTGCCGGGGTTCTGCCGGTCGACGGTCAGGCCGCTGAAACCGAAGTAGGTGTCCGCCTCCGCGACCGGGCTGACGTCCGTCCAGGTGCCGGTCGCCGTCGCGTACCGGTACAACCGGCCCTTGCCGCCGTCGTACGGGCCGCCCGTGTCGCTGTACGCGAGGTAGAGGTAGCCGTTCTCCGCGTCCAGCACGCCTTTGTGCGCCAGGTAGCCGGTGGGCTGTCCGGCGATCCGCTGCCAGGTCGCGCCCGCGTCGGTCGAGCGGTAGACGGCGTTCTCCTTGTCGGCGACCCCGACGTAGACCGTCTTGGTGGCCGCGCCCGCGGTGCCCGTCGACTCGTCGAAGGTCACCCAGACGACGCCCTGGTTGTCGGAGGCGTAGCCGCTGGAGTCGCTCGGATCCTGCGCGTGGTTCCCGGGGTTCGGGAAGGCCGTCACCTCGGCCCAGGTGGCGCCCGCGTCGGCCGACCGCCACAGGCCGTTCCCGCTGGGCGCGCCCAGGTACAGCACGTCGTTGTCGTGCGGGTCGACCGCGAGGCGCTCGCCCATCCCGCGGCCCGGCATGTTGCCGCCCAGCTTGAAGGGCAGGTCCGCCTTCTTCCAGGTCGCGCCCCGGTCGGTGGAGCGCAGGACAGCGCCGTTGCCCGGGTCCCAGTCGTTGGTGTACGTGCCGACCGCCGCGTACACCCGGTCGGGGTCGACGGAGTCGGACGCCACGCTGACCACGCCCGTGTGGCCCCAGTCGTCCCAGCCGACGTGGTCGAGCAGGGGCGTCCAGGTTTTCGTCCCCTCCTCCCAGCGGTAGGCGCCGCCGATGTCGGTACGGGCGTAGGCCAGGTCCTTCTCGGTGCGGTTGAAGACGATGCCGGGGACGAAGCCGCCGCCGTCGATGCGCGCGTTCTTCCAGGCGTAGGTGTCGGCGGTCACGGCCGCCGCCTCGGGTGACCCGGCGGCCAGGGCGGCGGGCGGGCCGCCCGTCAGGAGGCCGGCCGCCAGGGCCAGCAGGGTGGTCAGGATCCTGGTTCTTCGCACGGTGGGGAACCGTCCTTCCGTCAGGAACAGAACACATGCGAGCACCGGGCGGCCCTCGGCGTGGACGAGGGCCGCCCGGCAGGTTTGGTCCCGTCGTCCGGTGACAGGACCGGGCACACGGAGCCGTCAAGCGCTCTGAAGGGGCGCGGGGAACTGCGCGACCAGCCACGCATGGCCCGCAGCGGAAAGACCCGCCCACCCCGCGGAGCGCTTCGCGGGGGCTATTCGAGTAGCTCCGCGTACGAGCCCATGGCGAGGGCTATGTCCGCCTGGGCCCAGAACCGGTGGTACGTGAACGTGGGCGCGGCACCGCCCGCCAGGTAGCTCTCGATCTTCGACCAGGCCGGGTCGTCCTGGTAGAAGGAGCGGATCGAGGAGAAGGTCGACGACGCGTCGATCGTGTCGCCGTTCGGCATGGTGCCGCTCCAGCCGCTCGGGACGTGGACGGGGTCGTCGAAGCGGTTGTAGTCGGCGCGGGTCTCCGGGACGGCGATGCCGAGCGCGTCCTGGTTGTTCTCCCACATGCCGTCGAGTAGCGCCTTGGCGGTCGCGGCCGCCTCCGAGTCGCCCGAGCGGTCGGCGTAGTACGTCAGGGTCTTGGCGTACGCCGCCGCCACACCGACGTCGTTGGTGTAGTCCGAGACGGTGACGTGCAGTTCGCTGTTGTCACCCGGGGAGGAGGCGTTCCAGGTGTCCGGCTGACCCGACCACTGCATCGTCGACGGGATGCGGAAGGTGCCGTCCGGGTTGACCGTCGTCTCCGACAGCGCCCAGTCGACCCACTTGTCCAGGACCTCCTTCGCGTCGGCGTCACCGCTCTGCTGGTAGTACTCGGCGACCCGCTCCATGGACCACGCCTGGAAGCCGAACCACTGGTTGGACGGCGGGTCGTGGTACACCGGCTTCTCGTCGTAGTACATGCCGTAGAAGGTCGGCGTACCGGCCGGCGGGGTCGCGTACCGGCCCGCCCAGCTGTTGGTCGCGCCGCCCGCGATGGCACCCTCGTCGGACTGCAGCCAGCGGTAGAACTCCACCTGCCGGTCGAGGGACTTGGCCCAGTCCGAGACGCCGGTGGCCGACTTGGGCTTCAGGTCGTCGTAGGTGCTCAGCGCGTACGCGGCCAGCGGGTTCTGGTAGCCGCCGTGGGTGTGGCTGGAGCCGATGCGCCAGGCCCAGCCCGCCGAGGTGTCCACGGCACCGCCCCAGGCGTAGTACCAGGACAGCAGGTAGTGCGAGGAGTCCTTGCCGGTACCGGCCGGGCAGCTCGTCGGACCCACGCAGTCGCCGACCTTCTTGAAGTACTTGTCGAACATGGCGTAGCGCAGGTAGTCGCCCATCTTGGCGGCCTTGTCGAGGGTGCCGGCGATCTCGTCGCCCTTGCCCTGCTCCTCGGCCCAGATGTCGGCCCAGTACGCGGCCTGCACGGCCCGTGCGTCGGCGTCCGGGGCGTTGGTGAACTTCCACTGCTTGGCGTAGGACGCGTCACCGGTGAACAGGTCCAGGTAGCCGTTCGGACCGCCGTACTTGAAGGCGTCGCAGGTCGGCTGCGGCACCGTCTCCCACACCGACTCCTGCGCGCCGCGCTGGAAGGTGTTGATGTAGGAGGGGCCGGTGTCCGTGGGGCCGGCCTCGCACTTGCCGGGCGAGTTGCCGTAGCCGTAGGTGTTGTCGACGTCCTGGAGCCAGTGCATGCCGTAGACGTCGTCCGTGCCGTACGCCGACTTCAGCTCGGCGGCGATCGGGTCGGGGCCGACGGAGACCGCGCCGTCCAGGGGCGCCGGGTACTCTTCCGGCGTGTCCAGCTCGGGCGCGTACGTCGCCGGCTTCGAGGCGTTGTACGCCGAGTTGGTCGGCTGGTCGGCGTGCGTGGGGATCATGTACGTCTCCATGATCTCCCAGGCGTTGTTGAACCGGGTCCAGTCGCCGGTCACCTTGCCGTACATGGCCTGGAGCCACAGCAGGTAGCTGTACGCCTCGGACGTGGTCTCGTGCCCGTGGTCCGGCGCCTCGACGATCAGTGTCTCGACCGAGTGGTACGGGATGCCCTCGGGCGAGAAGTAGCCGTTCGCCGGGTCGGTGATCTTCCCGTACAGCTCCAGGAAGCGGGCGTCGTAGTCCTTCGCCGCGGCCAGCTGGGTCACGTTGACCGTGGCCTTGCCGTGGCCGGGGGCCGTCGACTCGAAGACCGCCGAGCCGGTGCCGGAGGCGTCGGCCGCGATGGTCACCTTCTGGGCGGTGTTCCAGTTCGACGGGGTGAAGGTGAGATTCGCACCGCCGGAGACGATGAGGCCGGTGTTGCCGCTCGCGCGGGCCGTCGTCACCGCGACGTCAGCGGTCGGCTGCTTGGAGAGCTTGACCTCGTACGTCCCCGACTCGCCCTGCTGGACGCCCAGTTGTGCGGGCGTGGCCACCACGGTCGGTCCCGAGGCGACCGTGATGCCGACCGGCGTCGAGTCCGCGGAGGCGCCCATGCTGTCGTACGCCTTGGCCACCAGTGAATGACTGCCCACGGTCAAGCCAGCGGCGGAGTACGCGTAGGGCGAGCTGGTGTCGGTGGCCAGCAGCCTGGTGTCGTCGTAGAACTCCACCTTGCTGATGGTGGCGCCGTCGGCCGCGGCCGCCGTGGCCGCCAGTGGGACCGCCTCGCCCTGCGAGTACACCGCGCCCGGCTCCGGGCTGGTCAGCACGGTGATCGGCGGCTGGTGCGCGCCGGCGCATGCGGTGCCGTTGACCGCGAAGCTCGTCGGCGCGGTGTTGGTGCCGCTGTAGGTGAACTGTCCGCCGGTGGAGACGGCGGCCCCGGCGGCGATCCGTGCGTTGTACGAGGCGTTCTGCACGGTGACGGTCCGGCCCGACTGGGACCAGGTGCCGTTCCAGCCGTTGGCCAGCTTCTGGTCGCCCGCGTAGTCGTACGTCAGCGTCCAGCCGTCGATGGCGTCGCTGCCGCGGTTGGTGAGCGTCAGCTCCGCGGTGAAGCCGGAGCCCCAGTCGTTGGTCCGGTAGTCCACGCTGCACTGAAGTGCCGCTGCCTGGGCGGGTGTGGAGCCCGTACCCAGCATCGTGAGGGGTAACGCGAGGGCCGCCAGTGCGGCCGTCCACAGCCGCCGCGCGGTGCGGGGGCTGCGTCTGTGTCCGGGGTGCATGGTGCTGGTTCCTCCTTGCGGCTCGGGGAGGGAGGGGGAGGAGCAACAAGCCTTGAACCAGTGGGAGCGCTCCCATAGTGATGAGGGGGCCCGGAGCGGTCAAGATGTGTGGCGAGTCGAAAAGATTCGACAGGTGCCGTTGAGAGAAAGTCAGTTACTCCCCTGTTCTTTGCCGTCACTTGGCGCTACCTTCGCTGGCATCAGTGGGAGCGGTTCCATCAGTCGGCGCGTACGTCACGGCGCGCCCGAACTGCAAGGAGTCCGCTCATGCGACACCCCCCGCTCAACCTTCCGCGTTCAGGACTTTTAGCCGCAGTCGCGGCCCGTTCCACGCGTCATCGGCCGGCGTGCCGGCTCGCACATCCCCCGGGCGGTTCCACCATGCCCGCGGGCCGTTCCTGACCTCCGAACGCGACGGCACCCCCATGCCGTCCGGCAGCGGGCCGCGCCCGGCATGCGCGCGGCCCCGGACGACAGCACCCGCACCCCCACGAAAGAAGGAACCCGCACTCATGACCCATAGCAGAACCGCGATGCTCGCCGCCCTGGCGCTGGTCGCCGGGGCATCCGGCACGGCCTTCGCCGCCCAGTCCGCGAACACCGGCGCGGCGGCCGTCCCCTGCACCGTCGACTACGAGGTACAGAACGACTGGGGCAGCGGCTTCACCGCCGCCGTGACCGTCACCAACAACGGCGCCGCCACCTCCGGCTGGTCGCTGGGGTGGACGTACGCCGGCAGTCAGAAGGTCACCAACAGCTGGAACGCGAAGGTCAGTCAGAGTGGTGCCGCCGTCACCGCGGCCAACGAGTCCTACAACGGGACCCTGTCCACGGGCGGTTCGGCCAGCTTCGGCTTCCAGGGCACCTACAGCGGCAGCAACGCGATCCCGGCCACCTTCACCCTCAACGGCGTGACCTGCAACGTCGACGACGGCGGTTCGACCGACCCGGACCCGGACCCGACCGACCCGGACCCGGACCCGACCGACCCCGGTGACCCCTCCGACCGGGTGGACAACCCTTACGACGGGGCCAAGGTCTACGTGAACCCCGAGTGGTCCGAGAAGGCCGCCGCCGAGCCCGGCGGCGACCGCGTCGCCGACCAGCCCACCGGCGTCTGGCTCGACCGGATCGCCGCCATCGAGGGCGTGAACGGCGGCATGGGGCTGCGCGACCACCTCGACGAGGCCCTGACGCAGAAGGGCTCCGGCGAACTCGCCGTCCAGCTCGTCATCTACAACCTGCCCGGCCGTGACTGCGCGGCCCTCGCCTCCAACGGCGAGCTGGGCCCGACGGAGATAGACAAGTACAAGACCGAGTACATCGACCCGATCGCCGCGATTCTCGCCGACCCGAAGTACGCGGACCTCCGGATCGTCACCACGGTGGAGATCGACTCCCTGCCCAACCTGGTCACCAACGTCAGCGGGCGGCCGACCGCCACGCCGAACTGCGACGTGATGAAGGCCAACGGCAACTACCAGAAGGGCGTCGGCTACGCCCTGAACAAGCTCGGCGACATCGGCAACGTCTACAACTACGTCGACGCCGGCCACCATGGCTGGCTCGGCTGGGACAGCAACTTCGGCCCCTCCGCCGACATGTTCAAGACCGCCGCCACCACCGAGGGCGCGACCGTCGGCGACGTGCACGGCTTCATCGTCAACACCGCCAACTACAGCGCCCTGAAGGAGGAGAACTTCAAGATCACGGACTCCGTGAACGGGGCCCCCGTGCGCCAGTCCGACTGGATCGACTGGAACCAGTACACCGACGAGCTGTCCTACGCCCAGGCCATGCGCGACAAGCTGGTCTCGCTCGGGTTCGACCAGAACCTCGGCATGCTGATCGACACCTCCCGCAACGGCTGGGGCGGCGCCGACCGGCCCACCGGACCGGGCGCGACGACCGACGTGAACACCTACGTGGACGGTGGGCGCTACGACCGCCGCATCCACCTCGGCAACTGGTGCAACCAGTCCGGCGCCGGCCTCGGTGAGCGCCCGCAGGCCTCTCCCGCCGCCGGGATCGACGCGTACGTCTGGATGAAGCCCCCGGGCGAGTCCGACGGCGCGAGCGAGGAGATCCCGAACGACGAGGGCAAGGGCTTCGACCGGATGTGCGACCCCACGTACGAGGGCAACGCACGCAACGGCAACAGCCCGTCGGGCGCCCTGGGCGACGCCCCGGTGTCCGGGCACTGGTTCTCCGCGCAGTTCCAGGAGCTGATGAAGAACGCCTACCCGCCGCTGTCCTGAGCGGGCTCCGGCGTAGGTGACGCCGTCGGGGCCCGGCCTTCGGGCCGGGCCCCGGTGGTGCTCCGGACTTTTGCGATTACGGCAACAGAACTTGCCCCGACGCGGTGAGTCGTCGCACGCTGGCGGCATCGCGAACGGGAGGCTGACCATCATGGCGCACGACCACCACCACCAGCACGAGCACGACCGACCCGGACCCGGGCACGACCACGCCGACGTCGACTGGGCCGACATGGCCCCACTGCTGGAGGCGCAGGCGGAGCTGTACACGCCGCTGTACCGGCAGGCCATGGCGTGGCTGGCGCGTGAGGTGCACGAACCCGGTCTGGTCGTCGACGTCGGCAGCGGCCCCGGCGTCGTCTCCTGCCTGTTCGCCGACACCTTCCCCGACGCACGCGTCGTCGCCGCCGACGGCGCCGGACCACTGCTGGACCGGGCCCGCGACCGTGCCGACCGGCTCGGCGTCGGCGACCGCTTCGGCACCCTCACCGGTGACCTGCCCGGCGTACTGGGCGAGCTGGACTACCCGGCCGACCTGATGTGGGCCAGTCAGAGCCTGCACCACCTCGGCGACCAGCGCGCGGCCCTCGCCGCGCTCGCCGGGCACCTCGCGCCCGGCGGCACGCTGGCGATCCTGGAGGGCGGACTGCCCGCCCGGTTCCTGCCCCGCGACATCGGCATCGGGCGCCCGGGGCTGCAGGCCAGGCTGCACGCCGTGGAGGAGGACTCGTTCACCGAGATGCGCGCGAGCCTGTCCGGCACCGTGGCCGAGACCGAGGACTGGCCCGCGATGCTGACCTCGGCGGGCCTCAAGCACACCGGCACCCGCAGCTTCCTGCTGGACCTGCCCGCGCCGCTCACGGACGAGGCCCGCGCGTACGTCACCGCCTCCCTGTCCCGGCTGCGCGACCGGGTGGGGGACGGCCTCGACGCCGTCGACCGGGCCACGCTCGACCGGCTGCTCGACCCAGGGGACGAGGCGAGCGCGCACCGGCGCCAGGACGCGTTCGTACTGGTGGCGCACACGGTCTACACGGCCCAGCGGCCTTCCTGAGCCGTCCTGTGCCGGTCGTACGTCCGCTGGGGCAACCCAACTGAGACCCGCGAAGGGGCCCGGTCGCACCGACCGGGCCCCTTCGCGCGAGACGACGTCTCATTCCCCGTTGAACTCGGCGGGGTCGAAGCCGAGGCGCCGGTCCTCGTTCAGCGCGCTGATCGCCGCGAGGTCCTCGGTGTCCAGGGTGAAGCCGAACACGTCGATGTTCTCCTTGATCCGGGACGGTGTCACGGACTTCGGGATCACCACGTTGCCGGTCTGGAGGTGCCAGCGCAGCACGACCTGGGCCGGGGTGCGGTCGTGCTTCCGGGCGATCGCGATGATCGCCGGGATCTCCAGGATGCCCTTGCCGGAGCCGAGCGGGGACCAGGCCTCGGTGGCGATGCCCTGCTCCGCGTGGTACTCGCGGGCGGCGTGCTGCTGGAGGTGCGGGTGCAGCTCGATCTGGTTGACGGCCGGGATGACCGACGTCTCGCCGATCAGCCGCTCCAGGTGCTCGGGGTAGAAGTTGGAGACGCCGATGGCGCGGATCCGGCCGTCGGCGTGCAGCTTCTCGAACGCCTTGTACGTGTCGACGTACCGCTCCTTGGCCGGCATGGGCCAGTGGATCAGGTACAGGTCGACGTACTCCAGGCCCAGCTTCGCCAGCGACGTGTCGAAGGCGCGGAGGGTGGAGTCGTACCCCTGGTCCTTGTTCCAGAGCTTGGTGGTGACGAAGAGGTCCTCGCGGGCGATGCCGGAGGCGGCGATCGCCCTGCCGGTGCCCTCTTCATTGCCGTAGATCGCCGCTGTGTCGATGCTGCGGTACCCGGCCTCCAGCGCCTGGGCGACGGCCGTTTGGGCCTCGTCGTCCGGCACCTGCCAGACGCCGAAGCCCAGCTGGGGCATCTCGACGCCGTTGTTCAGGATGATCGGGGGGACCTTGCTGCTCACGAGCTCTTGATCCTTCGGTTGTGGTCAGGTGGTACTCATATCGTCAACGATCACGGCCGCCGACGCATTCCTGACCGGCGAAGTCACGCCGTGTACAGCGCCTCGACCTCGCTGTCGTAGGCCTTCTCGATGGCCTTGCGCTTCAGTTTCAGCGAGGGCGTCAGCAGTCCGTGCTCCTCGGTGAACGGCTGGGCGAGGATGCGGAACGTGCGGATCGACTCGGCCTGGGACACCAGCGTGTTGGCGGCGACGACCGCACGCCGCACCTCCGTCTCCAGGTCCGCGTCGTGCACCAGCTCGGCCGCAGGCATCTGTGACTTGTTGCGCATCGTCAGCCAGTGCTCGACCGCCTCCTGGTCGAGGGTGATGAGCGCGGCGACGTAGGGCCGGTCGTTGCCGACGACGATGCACTGGTTGACCAGCGGATGGTCCCGGACGCGCTCCTCCAGCAGACCGGGAGAGACACTCTTGCCGCCGGAGGTCACCAGGATCTCCTTCTTGCGGCCGGTGATGGTGAGGTACCCGTCCTCGTCCAGGGCACCCAGGTCACCGGTGGCCAGCCAGCCGTCCCGGAGGGTCTCGTCGGTGGACTTGGGGTTGTTCAGGTAGCCCTGGAAGACGTTGTCGCCGTTCAGCCAGATCTCGCCGTCGTCCGCGATGTGCACGGTGACGCCCGGGACGGGCACCCCGACGGTGCCGAAGCGGGTGCGTTCGGGCGGGTTGGCGGTGGCGGCGGCCGTGGACTCGGTCAGGCCGTAGCCCTCGTAGATCTGCACGCCCGCGCCCGCGAAGAACAGGCCGAGCCGCCGGTCCATCGCCGAGCCGCCCGACATGGCGTTGCGGATGCGCCCGCCCATCGCGGCCCGCACCTTGGCGTAGACGAGCTTGTCGAAGAGCTGGTGCTGCACGCGCAGCCCGGCCGACGGGCCGGGGCCGATGCCCCAGGCCCTCGCCTCCACCGCCTCCGCGTACTTCACGGCCACGTCGACGGCCTTCTCGAAGGGACTGGCCTTCCCCTCCTTCTCGGCCTTGCGCCGGGCCGCGTTGAACACCTTCTCGAAGATGTACGGCACGGCCAGGATGAAGGTCGGTCTGAAGGCCGCCAGGTCGGGCAGCAGGACGGCGGCGTTCAGCTGCGGCTGGTGGCCGAAGCGGACCCGGCCCCGGATCGCCGCGACCTGCACCATCCGGCCGAAGACGTGGGCGAGCGGCAGGAAGAGCAGGGTGGCCGCCTCGTCGCCCTTCTTGGAGTGGAACACCGGCTCCCAGCGCTCGATGACGGTGTCCGCCTCGTACATGAAGTTGCCGTGCGAGATGACGCAGCCCTTGGGGCGGCCGGTGGTGCCCGAGGTGTAGATGACGGTGGCGGGCGTGTCGGGCGTGACCGCCTGCCGGTGCCGGTGCACCACCTCGTCGTCCAGGTGGGCGCCCGCGTCGTACAGCTCCTGGACGGCGCCGGAGTCGAGCTGCCACAGGCCGCGCAGGTGGGGCAGCCGGTCGATGACGGTGGCGATCGTCATCGCGTGGTCCTCGTGCTCGACGACCGCGGCGGTCACCTCGGCGTCGTACAGCATCCACATGCACTGCTCGGCCGACGAGGTCGGGTAGACGGGCACCACCTGGGCACCGATCGTCCACAGGGCGAAGTCGAAGACGGTCCACTCGTAGCGGGTGCGGGACATGATGGCGACCCGGTCGCCGAAGCGGATGCCCTGGGCGAGCAGCCCCTTGGCGAGGGCCAGCACCTCGTCGCGGAACGCGCCGGCGGTCACGTCCCGCCACTGCCCGGCGTCGTCCTTGCGGCCGAGCGCGATGTGCCGCGGATCCTCCTGGGCATGCCGGAAGACGACATCGGCCAGACCGCCCACCGGTGGTGCCGATGTCGACGGAGGACTGGTGAACTCGCGCAAACCCCGCTCCCCGCTTCTGGTGACGCCCCCGCACAGCGCGGTGAAAGCTACCCCACCCGGTGCGGGGGCGGGAGGGGTGCCAAAATCGAACAGGGCTCATGTTCGCGCTGGTCAGCAAAAGAAAATGCGCTCACATGGGGAAGGGTCGGACACATTCCTGACCGTTGAGTAAGTTTCGGTGCCGTAATCTCCACGGAATCTGTACGACCCGCTTACCGTCGGTACGGTGGGCGGCCCCGACGGCTGTCCGGGTCATCCGAGGCCCGCGCTCCGAGGCGGGTGCAGCCGGTCGCCACCCGCCAGGATCGCCGACGCGAGGGCGTCGGCCGCGCCCCGCGCCGAGGGGTGGCGCCGACCGTGCACCAGCACGAAGTCGACACGGCCCAGTTCGGGCAGCCCGGCCCGCTCCGGCACCCGCACCAGGCCGGGCGGGACGAGCCCGCGCGAGTGCGCCATCACGCCGAGGCCCGCGCGGGCCGCCGCGATCAGGCCGTTGAGGCTGCCGCTGGTGCACGCGACGCGCCACTCGCGGCCCTGCCGCTGCAGGGCCTCCAGCGCGAGCGCGCGGGTGATGCCCGGCGGCGGATAGACGATGAGCGGCACCGGACGGTCCGGGTCGACGCGCAGCCGCTCCGCGCCGATCCACACCAGCCGGTCGCGCCAGACCGGCTCGCCCCGCGGGTCCCGCGGCAGCCGCTTGGCCAGCACCAGGTCGAGCTTCCCGGCGGCCAGCTGCTCGTGCAGCGTGCCCGACAGCTCCACCGTCAGCTCCAGGTCGACCTCGGGGTGGTCGTGCCGGAAGGCCTCCAGGATCTCCGGCAGCCGGGTCAGCACGAAGTCCTCGGACGCCCCGAAGCGCAGCCGCCCGCGCAGCCGGGTGCCGGTGAAGAAGGCCGTCGCCTGCTCGTGCACCTCCAGGATCCGGCGCGCGAACCCGAGCATCGCCTCCCCGTCCTCCGTCAGCTCCACGGAGTGCGTGTCACGGTTGAACAGCTGCCGGCCGGTGGCGTCCTCGAGCCGCCGCACGTGCTGGCTCACGGTCGACTGGCGCAGCCCGAGCCGCCGGGCGGCCTGTGTGAAGCTCAGCGTCTGGGCCACCGAAAGAAAGGTGCGCAGGTGGGAAGGGTCGTACACCCCTCCAGTCTATCGCCGGACGTGATGACAGTCAGAGCGGTATACCGGATTCCCGATCGCGCGGTGAGAGAGCAGGATGGAGCGGGGACCCGTGACCACGTCCCCGACCCCCGGACGACAGTGAACGAGCAAGTGGAGCACCGTGAATCGCCTGCGATGGCCGCGTTGGATGCCGATCGACCCGTACATCCTGCTGCTGCTCGGGACGGTGGGCCTCGCGGCGCTGCTGCCGGCCCGCGGCACGGGCGCGGATGTCGCCTCCGGTGCCTCCACCGCCGCGATCGCCTTCCTCTTCTTCCTCTACGGCGCCCGGCTCTCCACCCGTGAGGCGATGGACGGCCTGCGGCACTGGCGGCTCCACGTCACCGTGCTCGCCTGCACCTTCGTCCTCTTCCCGCTGCTCGGCCTCGCCTCCCGCGGACTCGTGCCGGTCTTCCTGACCGACCCCCTCTACCAGGGGCTGCTCTTCCTCACCCTGGTCCCGTCGACCATCCAGTCGTCGATCGCCTTCACCTCCATCGCCCGCGGCAACGTGCCCGCCGCGATCTGCGCGGGTTCCTTCTCCTCGCTGGTGGGCATCGTCGTCACGCCGCTGCTGGCCGCCGCCCTGCTGGGCAGCGGCGGGGGCGGGTTCTCCGCCGACTCGGTGGTCGAGATCGTGCTGCAACTGCTGGTGCCGTTCGTCGCGGGACAGGTGTTGCGCCGTTGGATCGGGGGCTTCGTCGCCCGGCACAAGAAGGTCCTCGGGCTCGTCGACCGCGGCTCGATCCTCCTCGTCGTCTACACGGCGTTCAGCGAGGGCATGGTCCAGGGCGTCTGGCGTCAGGTCAGCCCGGTCCGGCTGGCCGGGCTGCTGGCCGTGGAGGCCGTGCTGCTCGCCGTGATGCTGTTGCTGACCTGGTACGGGGCGAAGGCGCTGCGCTTCGGCCGGGAGGACCGGATCGCCATCCAGTTCGCCGGGTCGAAGAAGTCCCTGGCCGCCGGGCTGCCGATGGCGAGCGTCCTGTTCGGCGCCCAGGCCTCTCTGGCCGTGCTGCCGCTGATGCTCTTCCACCAGATGCAGTTGATGGTGTGCGCGGTCATCGCCAAGCGCCGGTCGCACGACCCGGAGGCGGTCGCCTCCGAGGAGTCCGCGGAGCCCGGGGGGCCCGAGCGGTCCGAGAAGCCCGGGGTCCCGGCGCGCCCCAGGGCCGGCACCGGGAACCACTGAGCCGGCGAGGGCCCCTCAGCCGCTCGCCGCCACGCTGTCCATGGGCAGGTGCAGCACGGTGTTCCCGATGGCCGACGGCGGGTTTCCGGCGGCGATCTCCTCGTCGGTCAGCGCCCGGTTCCAGACGTGCACCTCGTCGATCGCCCCGGTGAAGCGGGCCCGGCCGTCCACGCGCTCCCCGATGTGCACGCCGAACGGCGAGTTCCGGCTGACCGAGCCCGGCACGTCCG
>NZ_RAIF01000032.1:766956-771425 GCF_003671715.1 Streptomyces sp. E2N166
GTCGAGGAACAGCGTGAGGCGGCCCCCGCCGCGCCGCAGCGCGAGGTGGTGCCAGCGGCCGTCGTTGTGGGCGCGGTCGGTGCGCACCCCCGCCGAGCGCGGGGCCGCCCCGCCCTCTCGCGTGGTGATCAGTCCCTGGACGCGGCCGTTGCCGGGCTCGGCGCGCAGCCACACCTGGGGCTGAGTGGTGCCGACCCCGCCCATCCACAGCAGCGGCTGCTCCCCGTCGTCCGCCGAGTACCGGAACCACAGCGACGCCGTGAAGTCCCCTCCCCCGAGCGGAAGCCGCTCGTCGTACGGCAGGCGTACGGCGTCGTCGGCGCCGTCGAAGGAGAGCGCGCCGCCCACCGCGCCGTCCGTCGTGCCGGCGCCGCCGAGCACGGCCGCGGGCGCGGCACCCGCGGCGAGGTCGGGGGTGGTGGGGTCGGCGGCCCGGCGCGGCTGGAGCCAGTCCTCGGTGAAGCGCGCGAAGCGGATCTCGTCGCGGGCGTCCACCGCCCCGGCCTCGTACAGCAGGCCCACCGTCTCGTCGTCGACGGCCACCATGTCGGAGTAGCCGGACCAGTCCCGCGTGACGACGGTGCCGCGGTCCGCGCTGTCCCAGGTCGCGCCGCCATCGTAGGAGGAGCGGACCGTCATCGTCCGGCGGCGGTCGGGGTCGGCGGGGGCGGACAGCAGCATCCGGTCGCCGAGGCGGAGTACGGCACCCTGCACCTGCGGGGTGTACAGGTCCGGGAGGGCCTGGAAGGGCGCGGCGAAACTGTCGCCGGCGTCACGGCTGACGGCCAGGGTGCGGTGGCCGAGGTCGGTGCCGTTCTCCTCCCGGCCGGTGACCAGGAGCGAGCCGTCGGCGCGTTCGGTGAGGGTGACCTCGGACGGCTTCTGCCGGAACGTGCCGTCGGCGGCGACGGGCCAGGTGTCGGTGGCCCCGACCTTCCAGTGCTCGCCCCCGTCGTCGCTGACCGCGAGCGCGGCGTGGTTGGCGGTGACCCTCTCGCCGTCCCAGGTCTCGGCGTTGACGCCGACCACGAGCCGCCCGGGGTGGCTGCCGCCGGTGAGCTGGATGCCGTGCACGGGGCCGGTCGCGTACCAGGAGTTCCAGTCGGGCGGCAGGATGTCGGCGCTCAGGTCGCGAGGAGCGGACCAGTTGCGGCCGTCGTCGTCGCTGTACTGGAGGTGGGGAGTGCGGGCACAGGGCACCGCGCAGCCGGCGGCGTCCGTACGGCCGGCGTTGTACGTCTCCACCAGCAGGATCCGGCCGGTGGTGCGGTCCACGACCGGGGCGGGGTTGCCGTGGGTGTCGCCGCCGCCGTCGTTGACGACCTGGAGCGGTCCCCAGGTGCGTCCGCCGTCGGTGGAGCGCTTGACGACGATGTCGATGTCCCCGGCGTCCCCGCAGTCGAGGACGCGGCCCTCGGCGAAGGCCAGCAGGGTGTCGTCCGTCGTCCGCACGATCGCCGGGATGCGGAAGCAGGCGTAGCCCCCCGCGTCCTGGTCGGCCCTGAAGAGGACCTGCTGCTCCAACTCCGGCGCCCGGCTCCCGGATTCGGCGTGGGCGGAGAGCGTGGAGGCGGCCAGGGCGAAGAGGGAGACGAGGGCGAGCAGTGGGGAGCGCGGAAGCGTGCGGGGAGGTGACGGCATGGAACGGTCTGCCCTTCAGGCGGCTGGTCGGGAGCCGGTCGTCAGGACATCAGTACATCAGGACGTTCCTCGCCCGATACGTCCCGTGTGATCCGCGCGCGTGTCGTCCGACGGTGCCTCAGAAGGCTCCGGGCAAAGGAGAATCGAGACGGGGCCCCTGCGGCGCAGGGGGCGCTCCCCGCCGGTCGGGGCCCCGCCGCCGTGCCGCGGGACCGGGTCAGCCCTGGGCGGCCGCGGCCCGCAGGGCGACGCGGTCCTCACCCGCGTACACGTTCATGGAGCTGCCGCGCAGGAAGCCCACCAGGGTCAGCCCCGTCTCGGCGGCCAGGTCCACCGCGAGCGAGGACGGCGCCGACACCGCGGCGAGCACCGGGATGCCCGCCATCACGGCCTTCTGCGCCAGCTCGAACGAGGCCCGGCCCGACACCAGCAGGACCGACCGGGACAGCGGCAGGTCTCCGTTCTGGAGGGCGCGGCCGACCAGTTTGTCGACGGCGTTGTGCCGGCCCACGTCCTCCCGTACGTCCACCAGCTCACCGTCCCCGGTGAACAGGGCCGCCGCGTGCAGGCCGCCGGTCCGGTCGAAGACCCGCTGGGCGGCGCGCAGCCGGTCGGGCAGGCCCGCCAGCAGTTCCGGGGTGACGCGGACCGGGGGAGTGTCGGCGATGGGCCAGCGGGCCGTCGTACGCACCGCGTCCAGGCTGGCCTTGCCGCACAGGCCGCAGGACGAGGTCGTGTAGACGTTCCGCTCCAGCGTGATGTCGGGGATCGGCACGTCCGGGGTCGTCCGCACGTCCACGACGTTGTACGTGTTGGAGCCGTCGGCCGTCGCGCCCGCGCAGTACACGATGTTCTGGAGGTCGCGCTGCTCGGCGAGCACCCCCTCGCTCACCAGGAACCCGGCCGCGAGCGCGAAGTCGTCACCCGGAGTGCGCATCGTGATCGCGAGGGGCTTGCCGTTCAGCCGGATCTCCAGCGGTTCCTCGGCGACGAGCGTGTCGGGGCGGGTGGAGACCGCGCCGTCCCGTATGCGGATCACCTTGCGTCGTTCCGTGACTCGTCCCATGTCCGTGCCCCTTGTGCCGGTCAGTCCCGGTTCTGTACGTGCTGGTAGCCGAAGCGGCCCTTGATGCAGAGGTTGCCGTGGGTCACCGGGTTGTCGTGCGGTGAGGAAACCTTCACGATCTCATTGTCCTGCACGTGCAGGGTGAGGTTGCAGCCCACGCCGCAGTACGCGCACACCGTGGTCGTCTCCGTCTGCCGCGCCTGGTCCCAGGTGCCCGCCGCGCGCATGTCGAACTCCGACCTGAACGACAGGGCCCCCGTGGGACAGACCTCGATGCAGTTGCCGCAGTAGACGCACGCCGAGTCGGTCAGCGGGGCGTCCTGCTCGACCGAGATCCGGGCGTCGAAGCCGCGGCCGGAGACGGAGATCGCGAAGGTGTTCTGCCACTGCTCGCCGCAGGCGTCCACGCACTTGTAGCAGAGGATGCACTTGCCGTAGTCGCGTACGTACAGGTCGTTGTCGATCCTGGGTTCCTCGTCGACGCGGGCGGCGTCCGGGCCGAAGCGGTCGGGCTTCGCCTCGTACTCCTTGATCCAGCCAGCGACCGCCGGGGTCGTGGAGAGGTCGACCGACGAGGCGAGCAGTTCGAGGACGACCTTGCGGCTGTGCCGGGCGCGCTCGGTGTCCGTGCGCACCACCATGCCCGGCTCGGCCCTGCGTGAGCAGGCGGGCGCGAGGGTCCGGGCGCCCTCGACCTCCACCACGCAGACCCGGCAGGCGTTCTTCGGGGTGAGGGTGTCGCCCTCGCACAGGGTCGGGACGTCCTTTCCGGCGGTCCGGCAGGCGTCGAGGAGCGTCGACCCCTCGAGGACCCGGGCGTCCTGACCGTCGAGGGTGAACTCCACCAGCCGGCGCGGCACTCCGAGCGGTATCGCGGTCATTCGTAGGCCCCCAGACGGTCGATGGCGGATTCCACGGCGTTCCACGCGGTCTGCCCGAGACCGCATATCGAGGCGTCCCGCATCGCGCGGCCGACCTCGCGCAGCAGGGCGATGTCGTCGGCCGCGGCGGCACCCGTGCGCTCCACGATCCGGCGCAGCGCCTCCTCCTGCCGCACGGTCCCGACCCGGCACGGCACGCACTGCCCGCACGACTCGTCGCGGAAGAACTCCGCGACGCGCAGCAGCAGCCGGGGAAGCGGGACGGTGTCGTCGAAGGCCATGACGACACCGGAGCCGAGCGTCGTGCCGGCCTCCCGGGTGCCCTCGAAGGTGAGCGGGATGTCGAGTTCGTCGGGGCGTACGAAGCCGCCCGCCGCGCCGCCGAGCAGCACCGCCCGCAACCCTTCTCGCACCCCGGCGAGCGTGAGCAGCTCGCCCAGTGCGGCGCCGAACGGGAGCTCGTAGACGCCGGGGCGTTCCACGCTTCCCGACACGCAGTACAGCTTGGGGCCGGTGGACTTCCGGGTGCCGATCGCCGCGTACGCCGGGGCGCCCATGGTCAGGATCGGCAGCACGTTGACCAGTGTCTCGACGTTGTTCTCCACCGTCGGCTTGCCGAACAGGCCCTTCTCCACGGGGAACGGCGGCTTGGACCGGGGCTCGCCCCGGTAGCCCTCGATGGAGTTGAACAGGGCCGTCTCCTCGCCGCAGATGTACGCGCCCGCGCCCCGCCGGATCTCGATGTCGAAGGCGTAGCCCTGGCCGAGGACGTCGTCGCCGAGCAGGCCGCGGGTGCGGGCCTGCGTGATGGCGTGGGTGAGGCGGGCGAGGGCGCGCGGGTACTCGCCGCGGAGGTAGAGGTAGCCCTTGTGCGCGCCGGT
>NZ_RAIF01000032.1:771887-790537 GCF_003671715.1 Streptomyces sp. E2N166
GATCGGCCCGCGCGTACCGCCAGAGCCGCCGGTGCCCGTTCGCACAGGCCCAGGCACGGGCCGCGCTCGACCCGCACCCCGCTGCCCGGTCCCAGCCGCCTCTCCACGGCCGCGCACAGGTCGCCGGCCCCGGCCGCCGCGCACGCCAGGTCGGTGCAGAGGTGGAGCGTCGTCGCCGGGCGGGGGCGGACCGAGAACATCGCGTAGAAGGTGGCGACCCCGTACGCCTCCGCCGGCGGCACCGTGAGGCGCCGGCACAGGTAGTCCAGGGCGCCCTCGCTGATCCAGCCGACCCGGTCGTTGACCGCGTGCAGCCCCGGCAGCAGCAGGTCGCGGCGGTCCCGGGCCTCCCGTCCGCCGCGTGCCCACCGCAGGTCGGCGGCGTCCGTCCCGTCGCGGGCGGCGCCCTCCCAGGACGACTCGGGCGGGCCGAGCAGGGCGTCGACGGCCGCGCGTTCCTCGTCCGTCGGCTCGCTGTCACCGAAGCGCAGGTCCACCGGTGCTCACCTTCTCGATCCGGATCGCCGAGGCCTTGAACTCCGCCGTCCCGGCGATCGGGCAGTTGGCCTCGATGGTCAGCTGGTTGGTGTCCACCTCGTCGGGAAAGTGGAAGCTCATGAAGGCGAGCCCGGGACGGAGCGCGGTGTCGACCCACACGGGCGCGACCACCGACCCGCGCCGCGAGGTCACCCGCACCTCCTCGCCGACCACCACTCCGTAGCGCTCGGCGTCCTCGGGGCACAGCTCGACGGACTCGCCGCGGCGCAGGGGGGACGAGTAACTTCCGCTTTGCACACCGGTGTTGTAGGAGTCGAGCCGCCTGCCCGTGGTCAGCCTGATCGGGTACTCCTCGTCGGTGAGGTCCACGGGCGGGTCGTGCCGGACGATGCCGAAGGGCGCGCGCGGGCCACGCCGGGCCGGGTCCGCCTGCCACAGCCTGCCGTGCAGATAGGTAGGTTCCAGCTCCTCGGTGCTCGGGCAGGGCCACTGGATGCCCTGGTGCTCCTCCAGGCGCGCGTACGTCATCCCGTGGTGGTCCGGTGACAGGGACCGCAGCTCGTTCCAGACGGCCTCGGCGTCGGCGTACTTCCAGTCGTGGCCGAGGCGGGCCGCCAGGTCGCAGAGGATGTCGACGTCCTCCCGTGCCTCCCCGGGCGGGGGCACGGCCCTGCGGACGCGCTGGACGCGCCGCTCGCTGTTGGTGGTGGTGCCCTCGGTCTCGGCCCAGCCGGCGGTCGCCGGGAGGACCACGTCGGCCAGCTCGGCGGTCTTCGTCAGGAAGATGTCCTGCACGACGAGGAAGTCCAGCGCCCGCAGGCGGCGTACGGCCTGTTCGCCGTCCGCCTCCGACTGCGCGGGGTTCTCGCCGATGCAGTAGACGGCGCGCAGCGAGCCGTCGTCCATGGCCTCGAACATCTCCGTCAGGGTGAGGCCGTGGTGCGGCTGGACGACCGTGTCCCAGGCCGTCTCGAACTTGAGCCGGACCCCGGGGTCGAGCACGTCCTGGAAGCCGGGCAGCCGGTTGGGGATCGCGCCCATGTCACCGCCGCCCTGCACGTTGTTCTGGCCGCGCAGGGGCTGGAGCCCGGAGCCGTAGCGGCCGACGTGGCCGGTGAGCAGGGAGAGGTTGATCAGCGCGCGGACGTTGTCGGTGCCGTTGTGGTGTTCGGTGATGCCGAGGGTCCAGCACAACTGGGCACGCTCGGCGCGGGCGTAGGCGTGCGCGAGGTCGCGGACGGCGGCGGCCGGTACGCCCGTCACCTTCTCCGCGAGGGAGAGCGTCCACGGTTCGACCAGGGCCCGGTACTCCTCGTAGCCGGTGGTCGCGCGCCCGACGAACGCCTCGTTGACGAGCCCGGCGTGGATGATCTCGCGGCCGATCGCGTGCGCCATGGGGATGTCCGTGCCGACGTTCGGGCCGAGCCAGCTCTCCGCCCACTCGGCGGTGGCGGTGCGGCGCGGGTCGACGGCGTACATGCGGGCGCCGCTCCGGATGCCCCTCAGCACGTGCTGGAAGAAGATCGGGTGGGCGAAGCGGGCGTTGGAGCCCCACATCACGATCACGTCGGTGTGCTCGACCTCCTCGTACGAGGAGGTCCCGCCGCCCGAGCCGAAGGCGGCCGACAGGCCCGCGACGCTCGGCGCGTGGCAGGTGCGGTTGCAGGAGTCGACGTTGTGGGTGCCCATGACGACCCGGGCGAACTTCTGGGCCACGTAGTTCATCTCGTTGGTCGCCCGGGCGCAGGAGAACATCCCGAACGCGCCGCGCGCCGCCGCCAGGCCCCGGGCGGTCCGGTCCAGGGCCTCGTCCCAGGTCGCCCGGCGAAAGGGCGCGTCGCGGGAGTCGCGCACCAGCGGGTGGGTGAGCCGGGTGTAGGTCTTCGGTTGCCGTTTCCTCATGCGGCGCTCCTCAGCGCGAGCAGGTCCGAGATGGCGTGCACGGTGCGCAGGGTGGGCACCTCCACGCCGGTGATCTCCGCCAGTTCGACGACGGCCGCGAGGAGCACGTCGAGTTCGAGCGGCTTTCCGCGTTCCAGGTCCTGGAGCGTGGAGGTGCGGTGGTCGCCGACCTTCTCGGCGCCCGCGAGGCGGCGTTCGACGGAGACGCCGACCTCGCAGCCGAGGGCCTCGGCGACCGCCAGGGTCTCGGCCATCATGGTTCCGATCACCCGGCGGGTGCCGCCGTGCGCGCACATCTGTCGCATGGTGGCCCGCGCCAGGGCGCTGATCGGGTTGAAGGAGATGTTGCCGAGCAGCTTCAGCCAGACGTCGTTGCGCAGGTCCGGTTCGACCGGGCACTTCAGACCGCCGGTGCGCATCGCCTCGCTGAACGCCGCGCAGCGTGCCGAGACGGACCGGTCGGGCTCACCGATCGAGAAGCGGGTGCCCTCCAGGTGCCGTACGACGCCCGGCCCCGCCAGCTCGGTGGCCGCGTAGACGACGCAGCCGACGGCCCGTTCGGGTGCGAGCACCGCACTGACCGTGCCGGCCGGGTCCACGCTCCGCAGGCGGCGTCCGTCGTAGGGGCCGCCGTGCCGGTGGAAGTACCACCAGGGGATGCCGTTCTGGGCGGCCACGACCGCCGTGGTGTCGTGCAGCAGCGGCTCGATCAGCGGCCCGCACGCCGCGTAGGAGTTGGCCTTCAGGCCCAGGAACACGTAGTCGACCGGGCCGACTTCGGCCGGGTCGTCGGTGGCACGGGTGTGCGCGGTGAAGTCGCCGCGCGGGCTGCGCACCCGTACGCCGTACTGCCTCATGGCCGCCAGATGCGGTCCACGGGCGATGAGATGCACGTCGGCGCCCGCACGGTGGAGCGCGGCGCCGACGTACGCGCCGATCGCCCCGGCGCCCAGGACTGCGACTTTCATGGCGGGGAGCTCCGTTCGGTCGAGGGATACCGAGGAACCGCCGACCGAACCCGATTCCGACCTCGCGTCGGGCTCCGCGTTACTGTCGACGAAATATTGTCTACAGTATGGAAGTGGGCCCAGCAAGGCTTTGTGCAAGGGCAAGGCTTTGTGCAAGGACGGTGGTTGTCTGCTCAACTGTCTTCTCAACCGCTTTCCCTCTCCCTACGGTTGGGGACTCATGAGTCCCCCCGTCGCACCCCCGGGCTGGAGCCGCTGGCTCGTTCCCCCCGCCGCCCTCTCGGTCCACCTCTCCATCGGCCAGGCGTACGCCTGGTCCGTGTTCAAACCGCCCCTGGAGTCCGCGCTCGGCCTCAGCGGCACGCAGAGCGCGCTCCCCTTCCAGCTCGGCATCGTCATGCTCGGGCTCTCCGCCGCGTTCGGCGGCACGCTCGTCGAGCGCCACGGACCGCGCTGGGCGATGACCGTCGCCCTGGTCTGCTTCTCGTCCGGCTTCCTGCTCTCCGCGCTCGGCGCGGCCGTGGAGCAGTACTGGCTGATCGTCCTCGGCTACGGCTTCGTCGGCGGGGTCGGCCTCGGCATCGGCTACATCTCGCCGGTCTCCACGCTGATCAAGTGGTTCCCGGACCGGCCCGGCATGGCCACCGGCATCGCCATCATGGGCTTCGGCGGCGGCGCCCTCATCGCCTCGCCCTGGTCGGCGCAGATGCTGGAGTCCTTCGGCACCGACAGCTCGGGCATCGCCCTGGCCTTCCTCGTGCACGGAGTGACGTACGCCGTCTTCATGCTGCTGGGTGTCCTGCTGGTCCGGGTGCCGCGCCCGAAGGAACGGGCGGACGGCGGGGCGGTCGCGCTCGACGGTGTCCAGGTCTCGGCGCGCGGTGCCATGCGCACCCCGCAGTTCTGGCTGCTCTGGGTCGTGCTCTGCATGAACGTCACGGCCGGCATCGGCATCCTGGAGAAGGCCGCACCGATGATCACGGACTTCTTCGCCGACACCTCAACCCCGGTGTCGGTGACCGCCGCCGCCGGATTCGTCGCCCTGCTCTCGGCGGCCAACATGGCGGGCCGGATCGGCTGGTCATCGACCTCCGACCTGATCGGGCGCAAGAACATCTACCGCGTCTACCTCGGCGTCGGCGCGCTGATGTACGCGCTGATCGCCCTGTTCGGCGACTCCTCCAAGCCGCTGTTCGTCCTGTGCGCCCTGGTGGTCCTGTCCTTCTACGGCGGTGGCTTCGCCACGATCCCCGCCTATCTCAAGGACCTCTTCGGCACCTACCAGGTCGGTGCGATCCACGGGCGGCTGCTCACCGCCTGGTCGACGGCCGGCGTTCTCGGGCCGCTGATCGTGAACTGGATCGCCGACCGGCAGGAGGAGGCCGGACGGCACGGCTCCGCCCTGTACGGGACGTCCTTCGTCATCATGATCGGGCTGCTGGTCGTCGGCTTCGTCGCCAACGAACTCGTCCGTCCCGTCCACGCCCGCCACCACGTCCCCACCGCCCCGGCACCGAAGGAGGGCACCGATGTCCGACGACAGCAGCCAGAGTCCGCCTGACCTGCCCGACCGGCGCCCGCTGATCGCCTTCACCTGGCTCTGGGTGGGCGCTCCGCTCGCCTACGGGCTGTACGAACTCGTCCGGAAGGCGACCCAGCTGTTCACCGGGTGAGGGCGGGACGCGGGCGGGGGCGCCCGGGATGCTGACCGAAGCCGACAAGCCGGGCGCCCGTTTCCTGTCGTATCACCTGCCGTCGTACCCGTCGGTCACTGATCACACTGGTGGATCCCGTACCCGAGGCATCGAGGACTCCACCCATGCACGGCTCCCGCATCAGCGCCCTCGGCCATTACCAGCCCGCCCGGGTTCTCACCAACGAGGACCTGGCGGGCATGGTCGACACCAGCGACGAGTGGATCAGGAGCCGGGTCGGTATTCACTCCCGACGTATCGCCGGGCCCGACGAGCCGGTCGACGAGCTGGCCGGGCACGCCGCCGCCAAGGCGCTGGCGTCGGCCGGGCTGACGCCCGCGGACGTGGACATGGTCGTGGTCGCCACCTCCACCGCGATCGACCGCTCCCCGAACACCGCCGCGCGCGTCGCGGCCCGCCTCGGCATCCCCGGCCCCGCCGCGCTGGACCTCAACGTCGTGTGCGCCGGCTTCACCCACGCCCTGGCCACCGCCGACCACGCCGTGCGGGCCGGCTCGTCGAGCAGGGCCCTGGTCATCGGCGCGGACAAGATGTCCGAGGTGGCCGACTGGACCGACCGCACCACCTGTGTGCTCGTCGGTGACGGGGCGGGCGCCGCCGTCGTGGAGGCCTGCGCGCCCGGCGAGGAGGCGGGGATCGGCCCCGTGCTGTGGGGATCGGTGCCCGAGATGGGGGACGCGGTCCGTATCGAGGGCACGCCGCCCCGCTTCGCGCAGGAGGGGCAGAGCGTCTACCGCTGGGCGACCACCCGGCTGCCCGCCATCGCGCGCCAGGCCTGCGAGCGGTCCGGGCTGGAACCGGCCGACCTCGCCGCGGTGGTCCTGCACCAGGCGAACCTGCGCATCATCGAACCCCTCGCCGCGAAGATCGGCGCCGTCAACGCCGTCGTCGCCCGCGATGTCGTCGAGTCCGGCAACACCTCGGCGGCGAGCATCCCGCTCGCGTTCTCCAAGCTCGTGGAGCGCGGCGAGATCACCGCCGGGGACCCGGTGCTGCTCTTCGGCTTCGGCGGGAACCTCTCCTACGCCGGACAGGTCGTCCGCTGCCCCTGAACACCCCTGGCGGGCTGGGCGCCGTAGACTGTAGACGAAAGACAATCGATACTCGGCGTACCGGTCGTATCGCTGTCTTCGTGCCGCTGTCTTCGTGTCGCTGTCTTCGTGCCGCTTTCGAGGGGGACCGATGTTGTCCGCAGGACTGCCGCAGGGTGCGGTGCCCAAGCTCGAACGGCCCGGCCCGCTGCGTGACCGCGTCTACGAGGCGCTGCTCGAACTGATCACCACCCGGGCCCTCCAGCCCGGTCAGCACCTCGTCGAGAGCGAACTCGCCGGTCACCTCGGGGTGTCGAGGCAGCCCGTGCGGGAGGCCCTGCAGCGGCTCAACACCGAGGGATGGGTCGATCTGCGTCCCGCGCAGGGCGCGTTCGTGCACGAGCCGACCGAGGAGGAGGCCGACCAGCTCCTGACGGTCCGTACGCTGCTGGAGGCCGAGGCGGCCCGGCTCGCCGCGGCCAACGCGGGGAGCGCGGGCGTGGCCGCCCTGGAGGAGCTGTGCGAGGAGGGGGAGCGGGCGGTCGCCGCCGACGACGTGGACGCCGCCGTCGCCTTCAACGCCCGTTTCCACGCGAAGATCATGGAGCTGGCCGGCAACGCCGTCCTGGCCGGACTCGCCGCACAGGTCGACCGCCGGGTCCGTTGGTACTACACGCCGATCGCCCGGCAGCGCGGCCGGCAGTCCTGGATCGAGCACCGCGGCCTGATCGCCGCCATCACCGGCCGGGACGAGCAGGCGGCGACCCGGCTGATGCGCGAGCACACCGAACATACGCGGCGCTCGTACCACGCGCGCGAGGAATCGTGAGGTCAGAGGCTGTTCGCAGGCCGCCCGGCGGGATGCCCGGGCGGCCTTGCCGTAGGACGCGGAGTCGAGCACTCCGCACTTCTTTGTCCACTCAGTGGAGAAAGTTCGCAGTAATTCATGCGTGACTTCTTCCCACGCCCGGCGCCCACTGCTACGTTCCCTCCGAAAGCAAGCCACGGACGTGGCCGGGAACCGGCACACTCAAGGCCGATCGAGGCGGGGAGGGGCTCGTGAGACGCATGACGGCACGACCCGCGAACGCCCACCAAGCGCGACTGCTCCAGCTGTTGCGTGACGGAGGGCCCAACTCCCGTGCCCAGCTCGGCGACCAGGTCGACCTCTCCCGGTCGAAGCTGGCCGTCGAGGTGGACCGGCTGCTGGAGACGGAACTGGTCGTGGCCGACGGGCTCGCCGCCTCGCGCGGCGGGCGCCGCAGCCACAACATCCGTCTCAACCCCGAGCTGCGCTTCCTCGGCGTCGACATCGGCGCGACCTCGGTCGACGTCGCCGTCACCAACGCCGAACTGGAGATCCTCGGGCACATCAACCAGCCCATGGACGTACGCGAGGGGCCGGTCGCGGTCTTCGAGCAAGTACTGGCCATGGCCGCCAAGTTGCGGGCCTCGGGGCTCGCGGAGGGCTTCGACGGCGCCGGCATCGGCGTCCCGGGGCCGGTCCGTTTCCCCGAGGGTGTGCCGGTGGCTCCGCCGATCATGCCGGGCTGGGACGGCTTCCCCGTGCGGGAGGCGCTCAGCCAGGAACTCGGCTGCCCGGTCATGGTCGACAACGACGTGAACCTGATGGCGCTGGGGGAGCAGCACGCGGGCGTCGCCCGGACCGTGCACGACTTCCTCGTCGTCAAGATCGGTACCGGCATCGGCTGCGGCATCGTCGTCGGCGGTGAGGTCTACCGCGGGACGACGGGCAGCGCGGGCGACATCGGGCACATCCAGGCCGTGCCCGAAGGGCGCCCGTGCGCCTGCGGCAACCGGGGCTGTCTGGAGGCCCACTTCAGCGGCGCGGCACTGGCCCGCGACGCCACGGAGGCCGCCCAGCAGGGCCTGTCGGCCGAGCTCGCGAGCCGTCTGGAGGCGAACGGGGGCCTCAGTGCCGCCGACGTCGCCGCCGCGGCCGCCGCGGGCGACGCCACCGCGCTCGACTTGATCCGGGAGGGCGGCCGCAGCACCGGCCAGGTCATCGCCGGCCTGGTCAGCTTCTTCAACCCGGGCCTGGTGGTGATCGGCGGCGGGGTGACCGGCCTCGGCCACAACCTGCTCGCCGCGATCCGCACCCAGGTCTACCGCCAGTCACTGCCGCTGGCGACCGGCAACCTGCCCATCGTACTGGGGGAGTTGGGCCCCACCGCCGGAGTCATCGGCGCGGCCCGGCTGATCAGCGACCACCTGTTCTCACCCGCGTAGGCACCACCCGTCACCCGCGTAGGCGTCATCCGTCACCCGCGTAGGCACCACCCGTCACCCGCGTAGCACCGCCTTTCATCCGCGTAGGCACCATTCGGTTCCTGAGCTCCATCAGCACAGCGCCCTGTCCTGCCTTGCCCTGCCCTGCTCCGCCCTGCCCTGCTCCGCTCTGCCCTGACACCGGCCCGCATGCCCGCCGAGGGGACCTCACATGGCACCAGAACCACCGCTGCTCAGCATGTCCGGCATCACCAAGTCGTTCCCGGGAGTCCGGGCCCTGGACGGCGTCGACCTCGACGTCCAGGCCGGCGAGGTGCACTGCCTGCTCGGCCAGAACGGCGCCGGGAAGTCCACCCTCATCAAGGTGCTGGCCGGCGCCCACCAGCCCGACACCGGCACCATCCGCTGGCGGGGCGAGGAAGTCACCCTGCGCTCGCCCATCGCGGCCATGCGGCTCGGCATCGCCACCATCTACCAGGAACTCGACCTGGTGGAGGACCTGTCGGTCGCCGAGAACGTCCACCTCGGCCACGAGCCGACCGCCGCCGGCTTCGTCGTGCGGGGCAGAGCGGCCAAGGCGTCGACGGCTCAGCTCCTCAAGCGACTCGGTCACCCGGAGGTCGATCCCGGCCGGCTGGTCGGCGAACTCCCGGCGGCGCAGCAGCAGATCGTGTCCATGGCGCGGGCGCTCTCGCACGACGTGCGGCTGATCGTGATGGACGAGCCGTCCGCCGCGCTCGACCCGGACGAGGTCGACAACCTCTTCCGCATCGTCGCCGACCTCACCGCCGAGGGCGTCGCCGTCGTCTACATCTCGCACCGCCTGGAGGAGATCCGTCGTATCGGGGACCGGGTCACCGTCCTCAAGGACGGCCGGGCCGTCGCCGGCGGGCTGCCCGCCGAGTCGACGCCGACCCGCGAGGTGGTGGCGCTGATGACCGGGCGCAACGTCGAGTACGTCTTCCCGGAGCGGCCTGCCGGGACCCCCGAGGGCGACCCCGTCCTGAGCGTGCGGGGCCTGGCCCGGGAGGGCGAGTTCGCCCCCCTCGACCTGGAGATCCGCCCCGGAGAGATCGTCGGCCTCGCCGGACTCGTCGGCTCCGGCCGCTCCGAGATCCTGGAGACGGTCTACGGGGCCCGCAAGGCGAGTGCCGGCCAGATCCTCGTCGACGGGACCCCGCTGCGCCCCGGAAGCGTGCGCGCCGCGGTGCGCGCCGGGCTCGGGCTCGCCCCCGAGGAACGCAAGGCGCAGGCCCTGCTGATGCTGGAGTCCGTCACCCGCAACGTGTCCGTCTCCGCCATGTCCCGCTTCTCACGCGGCGGCTGGATCGACCGCGGCGCCGAACTGGGCGCGGCCCGCGCGGCGACCCGCGAGCTTTCCCTGCGGCCCGACAACCCCTCCGCGCCCGTGCGCACCCTGTCCGGTGGCAACCAGCAGAAGGCGGTCCTCGCCCGCTGGCTGCTGCGCGGCTGCAAGGTCCTGCTGCTCGACGAACCCACCCGCGGCGTCGACGTCGGCGCCCGCGCCGAGCTCTACGCGGTCGTCCGCCGCCTCGCCGACGAGGGCCTGGCCGTCCTGCTGGTCTCCAGCGAGGTGCCCGAGGTGCTGGGCCTCGCCGACCGCGTGCTGGTGCTGCGCGAGGGCCGTGTCGTGCACGAGGCCCCCGCCCGTGAACTCGACGAACACCGCGTACTCGACCTCGTGATGGAAGGAAGCCCGGCGTCATGACGCAGCATGTGTCCCCGCCCCGGGACGGCACCGGCAAGACGGCACCAGTGGACGGTCCGCCCGCCTGGCGGGTCCAGTTGGGCCGCGCCGACGTCCGCACCCTCACCCTGCTCGGAGTGCTCGCCGCGCTGGTCCTCATCGGCGGCATCACCCAGCCCGACGCCTTCCTCGACACCCGCAACCTCCAACTGGTGCTCACCCAGGCGTCCGTGATCGGCGTCGTCACCGTCGGCATGACCTTCGTCATCGTCTCCGGCGGCATCGACCTGTCGGTCGGCGCCATCGTCGCCCTGGCCTCGGTGTGGGCGACCACGGTCGCCACCCAGGAGTACGGCTTCGTCGGCATCCTCTTCACGGCGGTCGTGGTCGGCGTGGGCTGCGGACTGGTCAACGGGGTGCTCATCGCGTTCGGCCAGATGGTGCCGTTCATCGCCACGCTCGCCATGCTGGCCTCGGCGCGCGGCCTCGCGCTCCAGATCACCGACGGCCGCACCCAGGTCGTCACGGTCCCCAGCGTCCTGGACCTCGGCGAGCGCGACGCCTACATCCTCGGCATCCCGCCCCTGGTCCTGGTGTTCGCGGCGGTCACGGTCATCGGCTGGCTGGTGCTCAACCGGACCACCTTCGGCCGCCGCACGGTCGCCGTCGGCGGCAACGCGGAGGCCGCCCGTCTCGCCGGCATCGACGTCCGTCGCCAGCGGCTCTACCTCTACCTGCTGTCCGGGCTGTGCTGCGGCATCGCCGCCTTCCTGCTGATCGTCCTGGCCGGCTCCGGCCAGAACACCAACGGCAACCTCTACGAACTCGACGCCATCGCCGCCGCGATCATCGGCGGAACACTCCTGACCGGCGGCCGGGGCCACATCCTGGGCTCGGTGCTCGGCGTCCTGATCTTCACCACCATCACCAACATCTTCGCCCTGAACAACCTGCAGACCGACGTGCAGCAGATCGCCAAGGGCGCGATCATCGTCGCCGCCGTGCTGGTCCAGCGCCGTACCGCAAGCACGCATTGAGGAAAGGGTCCACCGTCATGACGAACCTCACGAGCCGCAGAGGGCTGCTCTTCGGAGCCGCCGCCGTGTCCGCCGGTGCCGTCCTCACCGGGTGCACCAGCAACGACCCCGACGACGGCGAGGACAAGGCCGCGGACACGCAGCCGGCCGCCGACGACAAGCCGGGCAAGCCGGTCACCATCGGCTACGCCGGCCCGCAGGCCGACCACGGCTGGCTCAACGCCGTCAACGACCAGGCTCAGAAGCGCGCGGAGAAGTACTCGGAAGTCACCCTGGAGGTCACCGAGGGCTCCAACGACACCGCGCAGCAGATCGGCCAGATCGAGACCCTCATCAACAAGAAGGTCGATGTCCTGGTGGTGCTGCCCGCCGACGGCAAGGCGCTCACCCAGGTCGGCCTGAAGGCGATGCGGGCCGGCATCCCGGTCATCAACCTCGACCGGATCTTCAACAGCCCCCAGGCCTACCGCTGCTGGGTCGGCGGCGACAACTACGGCATGGGTCTGAACGCCGCCCACTACATCGGCGAGAAGCTCAAGGACAAGCCGGACGCACGGGTCATCGAGCTGGCCGGCATCGACAACCTGGAACTGACCCAGCAGCGCACCCAGGGTTTCGACGACGGCCTGAAGAACTACCCGAACATCAAGAAGGTGGCCCGTCAGGCCGCCGAGTTCACCGTCGAGTCGGGCCAGGCCAAGATGGCCCAGCTGCTCCAGGCCCAGTCGAACTTCGACGCCCTGTGGAACCACGACGACGACCAGGGCGTGGGCGCGCTGCGCGCCATCGAGCAGGCCGGGCGCGACGACTTCCTGATGGTCGGCGGGGCCGGAGCGCTCTCCGCCTTCCAGGCCATCAAGGCGGACAGCGGCGTACTGAAGGCGACGGTGCTCTACCCGCCGACCATGGCCGCCTCCGCGATCGACCTGGCCCGCGCTCTCGGCCAGGGCAAGGGCATCAGCGGCCTCGCCGAGTTCGAGATCCCCTCGACCGTCACCTGCTACTCGGCCGTGGTCGACAAGGAGAACGTCGACCAGTACATGTCCACGGGCTTCAAGTGAGGGCCGCCGCCCCACGGCCGGCCTGACCAGCCGGCCGTCGGGCGGGGCCCACCCCCCACCGCGCCATCACGACGAGGAGGACATCCGCATGGGACAGCCGCAGCAGCCCGAGGGGGCCGGGGCGGAGGCATCAGCCGCCGGAACCGGGACCGACAGCGGGACCGGAACCAGGGCGACGGGGGCATCCGCGACCAGACCGGCGCTGCGCGTCGGCATGGTCGGCTACGCCTTCATGGGTGCCGCACACTCCCAGGGCTGGCGCACCGCCGGCCGGGTCTTCGACCTGCCGCTCAACCCGGTACTGGCCGCGATCTGCGGCCGGGACGCCGATGCCGTCCGCACCGCGGCCGACCGGCACGGCTGGGCGAGCACCGAGACGGACTGGCGGGCCCTGCTGGAACGGGACGACATCGACCTCGTCGACATCTGCACCCCCGGCGACAGCCACTCCGAGATCGCGCTGGCCGCGCTCGCCGCCGGAAAACACGTCCTGTGCGAGAAGCCGCTGGCCAACACCGTCGCCGAGGCGGAGGCGATGACCCGGGCCGCCGACGAGGCGCACGCCCGGGGCCAGTTGGCGATGGTCGGGTTCAACTACCGCCGGGTGCCGGCCACCGCGCTGGCCCGGCGGATGGTGGCAGAGGGCCGCATCGGCCGGCTGCGGCACGTGCGGGTGACGTACCTCCAGGACTGGCTGGTGGACCCGAAGGCGCCGCTGACCTGGCGGCTGCGCAAGGAGCTGGCCGGTTCGGGAGCCCTCGGCGACCTCGGCGCGCACATCGTCGACCTCGCTCAGTACCTGACGGGGGAGCGGATCGCGGGCGTCTCCGCCCTCACCGAGACCTTCGTACGGGAACGCCCGCTGCCCGAGGGCGCCGCCCGGGGCCTGTCGGCGGGCTCGGCGGACGGCGTCACCGGCGAGGTCACGGTCGACGACGCCGCGGTCTTCACCGGCCGCCTCACCTCCGGCGCCCTCGTCTCCTTCGAGGCCACCCGGTACGCCACCGGCCGCAAGAACGCCCTGCGCATCGAGCTCAACGGCGAGCGCGGCTCGCTCGCCTTCGACCTGGAGCGGCTCAACGAGCTGTCGTACCACGACGGTACGGAGCCGGGGGAGCACGCCGGGTTCCGCCGCATCCTCGTCACCGAACCCGAGCATCCCTACCTGGACGCCTGGTGGCCGCCGGGCCACGGGCTCGGCTACGAGCACACCTTCGTCCACCAGGCGCGCGATCTCGTCCACGCCGTCGCGGAGGGCCGCCGGCCCGAGCCGTCCTTCGCCGACGGCCTGCAGGTGCAGCGCGTGCTCGCGGCGGTGGAGGAGAGCGCCGAGAAGAACTCCGTCTACACCCCGATCGCCCTCTGAGGAGGCTGGCAGCGACATGCCGCGCAACTTCACTCTCTTCACCGGCCAGTGGGCGGACCTGCCTCTGGAGGAGGTCTGCCGCCTCGCCCGCGACTTCGGCTACGAAGGACTGGAACTCGCCTGCTGGGGCGACCACTTCGAGGTCGACAAGGCCCTCGCCGACCCTTCCTACGTCGACTCCCGCCACCAGCTGCTCGACAAGTACGGGCTGAAGTGCTGGGCGATCTCCAACCACCTGGTCGGCCAGGCGGTCTGCGACGCCATCATCGACGAACGCCACCGGGCCATCCTTCCCGACCGCATCTGGGGCGACGGCGAAGCGGAGGGTGTGCGGCAGCGCGCCGCCGCCGAGATGAAGGACACCGCGCGGGCCGCGGCACGCCTCGGCGTCGACACCGTCATCGGCTTCACCG
Organism: Streptomyces sp. E2N166; assembly: GCF_003671715.1. Classification (GTDB taxonomy): domain Bacteria; phylum Actinomycetota; class Actinomycetes; order Streptomycetales; family Streptomycetaceae; genus Streptomyces; species Streptomyces thinghirensis. Next base: position 785,837 of record NZ_RAIF01000032.1, read on the forward strand.
GGTCGGCCATCTGGCACCTGGTCGCCATGTTCCCGCCCGCTCCCGAGTCGATGATCGAGCGCGGCTACCAGGACTTCGCCGACCGCTGGAACCCGATCCTCGACGTCTTCGACGCCGAGGGCGTGCGGTTCGCGCACGAGGTCCACCCCAGCGAGATCGCCTACGACTACTGGACCACCCAGCGGGCTCTGGAGGCCGTCGGCCACCGGCCCGCCTTCGGCCTCAACTTCGACCCGTCCCACTTCGTGTGGCAGGACCTCGACCCCGTCGGCTTCCTGTGGGACTTCCGCGACCGGATCTACCACGTCGACTGCAAGGAGGCCCGCAAGCGCCTCGACGGCCGCAACGGGCGGCTCGGCTCCCACCTGCCGTGGGGCGACCCACGCCGCGGCTGGGACTTCGTGTCGGCCGGCCACGGCGACGTGCCCTGGGAGGACGTCTTCCGGATGCTGCGCTCCATCGACTACCAGGGCCCCGTGTCCGTCGAGTGGGAGGACGCCGGCATGGACCGTCTCCAGGGAGCCCCCGAGGCTCTCACCCGCCTCAAGGCCTTCGACTTCGAGCCGCCCAGCGCCTCATTCGACGCCGCGTTCAACAGCTGAGCCGCGGCGCGTCAGCAGCTGCTCGACGCGCCCTACGGCAGGTCGGGGACGGGGGCCGGCCCATCCGCCGGTCCCCGGTCCGACCTGCCCGAATCCCACTTTGTCCTGCATTGGGAAAAAGTTGAACCCGTCCTGGTCCAAGGGGTGTCGGCCCAGGAAGAACGCGGTTACCGTCCCTGAAGTGTTCAGGACACCCACACCTCCGGGGTGACGGCGCACCCCGGCGCTCGCACGGCACGTCTTCGCACCCACCCGTACGGCCCATCCCGTTCCCGGAGGGACTTCGTGCACAGAAGCAGAAAGTCCAAACCCGCGAGGCTTCGCACCACCCTCGCCCTGTTCACCGGCCTGATGCTGGCGGTGGGCACCCCGGCGACCGTCGCCGGCGCCCACCCCGGCCATCCGGAACACGACGAACCGGCAGCCGCCGAGGGACAGTTCCAGCAGGTACCGCTCGCCAAGGGCGAGCCCGAGATGGGCGAGCCGATGTCGCTCGCCGTGCTCCCGGACCGCAGCGTCCTGCACACCTCGCGCGACGGCACGCTGCGCCTCACCGACCAGGGCGGGGTCACCAAGGTCGCAGGCAAGCTCGACGTCTACAGCCACGACGAGGAGGGGCTGCAGGGCGTCGGCATCGACCCGGACTTCGAGAACAACCGGGCGATCTACCTCTACTACGCCCCGCCGCTCGACACCCCCGCGGGCGACGCCCCCGAGACCGGTACCGCCGAGGACTTCAAGAAGTTCGACGGCGTCAACCGCCTCTCCCGCTTCGTCCTCAACGCCAACGGCACGCTGGACATGGCCAGCGAGAAGAAGGTCCTGGACGTCGCGGCCTCCCGTGGCACCTGCTGCCACGTCGGCGGCGACATCGACTTCGACGCCGACGGCAACCTGTACCTGTCCACCGGCGACGACACCAACCCCTTCGCCTCCGACGGCTACACGCCGATCGACGAGCGGCCGGACCGCAACCCGGCCTTCGACGCCCGCCGCAGCTCCGGCAACACCAACGACCTGCGCGGCAAGATCCTGCGCATCAAGGTCGCCGAGGACGGCTCGTACACCGTCCCGGAGGGCAACCTCTTCGCCCCGGGCACCGAGAAGACCCGCCCCGAGATCTACGCGATGGGCTTCCGCAACCCCTTCCGGATGAACATCGACGAGAAGACCGGCACCATCTACGTCGGCGACTACGGCCCCGACGCCGGCGCCGCCGACCCCAACCGGGGCCCGGCGGGACAGGTCGAGTACGCCAAGGTCACCAAGCCCGCCAACTTCGGCTGGCCCTTCTGCACCGGCGACAACGACGCCTACGTCGACTACGACTTCGCCACCAAGACCTCCGGCGAGAAGTTCGACTGCGCCGCCCCGAAGAACACCTCGCCGCACAACACGGGCCTCGTCGACCTGCCGCCCGCGCAGGCCGCCTGGATCCCGTACGACGGTGACTCCGTGCCCGAGTTCGGCAGCGGCTCCGAGTCCCCCATGGGTGGCCCGGTCTACCGCTACGACCCGGACCTCGACTCCTCCGTGAAGTTCCCCGAGGAGTACGACGGCGACTTCTTCGCCGGCGAGTTCGGCCGCCGCTGGATCAAGCGGATCGAGCAGACCGAGGACGGTGCGGTCGCGAAGATCAACGACTTCCCGTGGACCGGCACCCAGATCATGGACATGGATTTCGGCCCGGACGGCGCGCTCTACGTCCTGGACTACGGCCTCTCCTGGTTCCAGGGTGACAAGGACTCCGCGCTCTACCGGATCGAGAACGCCGACGACGGCTTCTCCCCGATCGCCGAGGTGAGCGCCGACAAGACGTCCGGCGCCGCCGGCCTGAAGGTGAAGTTCACCGCCTCCGCCAAGGACGCCGACTCCCCGGACCTCACCTACAGCTGGGACTTCGGCGACGGCACCGAGGGGGAGGGCCTCACGCCCACCCACAAGTACAAGAAGGTCGGCACCTACACCGCGACGTTCACCGCGAAGGACCCCGAGGGGAACACCGGCAACGCCAGTGTCCGGATCGTGGTCGGCAACACCGAGCCCAAGGTGACCATCGAGACGCCGGGCAACGGCACCCTGCTGCCGATGGGGGAGCCCATCCCCTTCAAGGTGAAGGTCACCGACCCCGAGGAGACGATCGACTGCTCCAAGGTCAAGGTCGCCTACAGCCTCGGCCATGACTCCCACGCCCACGAGCTGACCAGCGAGACGGGCTGCGAGGGCACCCTCAACCCGCCGCCCGGCGACGGCGGCCACGACCCCAACGCCAACATCTACGGCGTCGTCGGCGCCAGCTACACCGACGGCGGGGCCAACGGCCAGGAGGCCCTGACCGGCACCGCGCGCACCGTGATCCAGCCCCCGCACCGCCAGGCCGAGCACTTCACCACTCAGCAGGGGGTCGCGGTCATCGACAAGACCGGCGCCAACGGCGGCAAGACAGTCGGAGACATCAACGACGGCGACTGGATCTCCTTCAGCCCCTACAAGTTCGACGGGCAGAGGAAGCTGACCGTCCGGGCCTCCTCCGGCGGCGCCGGCGGCTTCGTCGAACTGCGCACCGGTTCGCCCACCGGCAAGCTGCACGGCTCGGCCTACATCCCGCCGACCGGCAGCTGGGAGACGTTCCAGAACGTCGACGTGCCGCTGCGGTCGCTGCCGAAGCGCACCACGGAGATCTACCTGGTCTTCCGCGGCGGCGACGGCGCGCTGTACGACCTGGACGACTTCGAGTTCTCCAAGGAGCCGTTCAAGAAGGGCAAGAAGGTCCTGGTCTTCTCCAAGACGGCCGGCTTCCGGCACGACTCCATCCCGGAGGGTGTCGCCGCGCTGAAGGAGCTGGGTACCCCCGCCGGCATCTCGGTCACCGCGACCGAGGAGGCCGGACAGTTCACCACCGCCAACCTCGCCAAGTACGACGCGGTCGCCTTCCTGTCCACCACCGGTGACGTGCTCAACGCCGACCAGCAGCAGGCGTTCGAGAACTACGTCAAGAACGGCGGCGGCTACATGGGCATCCACGCCGCCGCCGACACCGAGTACGACTGGGAGTTCTACGGCGGCCTCGTCGGCGCCCACTTCGACTCGCACCCGGCCATCCAGAAGGCCACCGTGCGCGTCCACGACCACGACCACCCGTCCACCGCGCACCTCGGCGACACCTGGGAGCGCACCGACGAGTGGTACAACTACCGCACCAACCCGCGTGAGCAGGCCAAGGTCCTCGCCACCCTCGACGAGACCACCTACGACGGCGGGAACATGAAGGGCGACCACCCGATCGCCTGGTGCCAGAGCTACGGCGGCGGCCGCTCCTTCTACACCGGCGGTGGCCACACAAGGGAGTCCTACGCGGACGAGGCCTTCCGCACCCACCTGCTCGGCGGCATGCAGTACGCCACCGGCCAGGTCAAGGCGGACTGCAAGCCGGACAAGGGCTACCGGGACATCTTCAACGGCCAGACCCGGGACGGCTGGAAGCAGGCCGGCCCCGGCTCCTTCGACGTCAAGGACGGCACGCTGGAGTCCAACGGCGGCATGGGCCTGCTCTGGTACCAGGCCAAGGAGCTCAAGTCGTACTCCCTCAAGCTCGACTGGAAGATGCGGGGCGACGACAACTCCGGGATCTTCGTGGGCTTCCCGGCCTCCGACGACCCCTGGTCCGCGGTGAACAAGGGTTACGAGATCCAGATCGACGCCACGGACGCGCCCGACCGCACCACGGGCTCCGTCTACTCCTTCAAGTCGGCGAACATCAAGGCCCGTGACCAGGTCCTGCGGCCGCCCGGCCAGTGGAACTCCTATGAGATCAAGGTCCGGGGTGAACGCCTCCAGGTGTTCCTCAACGGAGTCAAGATCAACGACTTCACCAACAAGGACCCCGAGCGGAGCCTGACCGACGGCTACATCGGACTCCAGAACCACGGAGCCGCCGACCAGGTCTCCTTCCGCGACATCCAGCTGAAGGAACTGCCCTCCAAGGGCGACTAGAACGGCGGCGGGCGGAGGACGCCGGACCTCCGCCCGCCGTCTCCCCGGGCACCGCCCGGGCCCCGCTTCCGGCATCGCACCCGGTTCGCACACGACAAGGAGGCTG
>NZ_RAIF01000032.1:790716-819418 GCF_003671715.1 Streptomyces sp. E2N166
GTCCCCGCCCACCCCCTCCTCGGCCCCCCGCCTCGGTGTCTGGCTCATCGGTGCGCGCGGTTCCGTGGCCACCACCGCCGTCGCGGGCTGCGCGGCCGTCGCCGCCGGGCTCCATCCGCCGACCGGGATGGTCACCGAGACCGCTCCCTTCGCCGCGTGCGGTCTGCCGTCGTTGTCGTCCCTCGTCTTCGGCGGTCACGACACCGTCGACTGCCCGTTGCCCAAGCGTGCCGAGCACCTCGCCGCCGGTGGCGTCCTGCCGCACGGCCTGCCGTCCGCCGTACACGCCGAACTCGTCGCCGCCGACCAGGAGATCAGGCCCGGCGGCCCCCTTCCCGGGGACACGGACGGCGGCCCGGACCGCACCCAGGACGAGTGGATCGACGTGTTCGCGGCCGACATCCGCGACTTCGTGCGGCGCCAGGGCCTCGCGGGCGCCGTCGTGGTCAACGTCGCCTCCACCGAACCCGCCCCCACCGACGGCACGCTGCCGCCCAGCTCCCTGTACGCGGCCGCCGCCCTGCGCGCCGGCTGTCCCTACGTCAACTTCACCCCCTCCACGGGCCTGCACCATCCGGCGCTGGCCCCGCTCGCCGACTCCTCGGGCCTGCCCTACGCGGGCCGTGACGGCAAGACCGGGCAGACCCTGCTGCGCTCAGTACTCGGCCCGATGTTCCTGCAACGCGCCCTCGCGGTACGCGCCTGGTCCGGCACCAACCTCCTGGGCGGCGGCGACGGCGCGGCCCTCGCGGACCCCGCGGCTGCCGCCGCCAAGAACGCTGGCAAGGAACGCGTCCTCGCCGACACCCTCGGCGCCGCGCCCGAGGGCGAGGTCCACATCGACGACGTGCCCGCGCTCGGCGACTGGAAGACCGCCTGGGACCACATCGCCTTCGACGGCTTCCTCGGCGCCCGCATGGTCCTCCAGACCACCTGGCAGGGCTGCGACTCGGCGCTCGCCGCGCCGCTCGTCCTCGACCTGGCGCGGCTGGCCGCCCGCGCCCGGGAAAGGGGCCTGTCCGGCCCGCTGGGCGAACTGGGCTTCTACTTCAAGGACCCGGTGGGCAACGGTCCGGCGTCACTGGCCGAGCAGTACGCGGAGCTGGTGGGCTTCGCGGAGCGGCTGCGGGACGGCGCCGGCGCCCCCGGGGCGCAGCGGTGAGCCGCGCGGTCACCGTGGCGCGGGACGCGTCCGGGCCGGCCGGCGCCGCGGGGGGCGGCCCGGACGGCACGGACGACGCCCCGGCCCCCGGCGGCGGCACGCCCGGCGAGCCCCGCCCGGCCGGCTCCGGCCGCGCGGGCGCCTGGGCCGAACTGCTGCGCCTGCCCGCGCTGTTCACCGTCCCCGGCGACGCCCTGGCCGGCGCCGCGGCGGCCGGCGCGCGCCCGGGGCCCCGCACCCTGCTCGCCATCGGGTCCTCCCTGTGCCTGTACGAGGCCGGCATGGCCCTGAACGACTGGGCGGACCGCGCCGAGGACGCCGTGGAGCGCCCGCACCGCCCGCTTCCGTCCGGCCGCGTCCGCCCGGCCGCCGCCCTCACCGCGGCCTGCGGCCTCACCGGCGCCGGTCTGCTGCTCGCCGCCCGTGCCGGCCGGCCCGCTCTCGCGGTGGCCGCGCCGCTGGCGGCTACCGTCTGGGCCTATGACCTGGCGCTGAAGCACACGCCGGCCGGTCCCGCGGCCATGGCCGCCGCCCGCGGACTGGACCTGCTCCTGGGTGCGGCCGCGACCGGCGGCGGCACCCGCGCCGCACTGCCCTGTGCCGCTCTGCTCGGCAGCCACACCCTCGCGGTCACGGCCGTCTCCCGCCGGGAGACCACCGGCGGCTCGGCCCTGGCCCCGCTTGCGGCCCTCGCGACGACGGGGGCGCTGACCTGGTCGGTCGCCCACCGTCGCACCCGACTCCCGGCAGGCCGGCGGGCAGCAGCCGCCCCCGGCCTGCCGGGCTCCAGCCCTGCCGAGGGCCCGTTCCGAGGCACCGGCGGCGCTCTCGTCACCGCCCTGGGCGCCGCCTACGCCGCCACGGCCGCCCGTCCCTACCTCCACGCCACGCTCAACCCCTCACCCCCGCTCACCCAGCGCGCCGTCGGCGGCGGCATCCGGGCCACGATCCCGCTCCAGGCCGCGCTCGCCGCCCGTTCCGGGGCGACCGCGACATCCCTCCTGGTCGCGGCCCTGGCGCCGGCCGGCCGGATGTTCGCGAGAAGGGCGGCCATGAGGAAGGTGAGCATCACGTGAGCCGGAACCCGCACCAGGAGCCGGACGCGGGCGCGGCCGGCCACACGGCCGGCCACGCGAACGTGACCGGGCGCCCGCGGCCGAACCGCGCCGGTGCCGCCCCGCCCCCTCTCCGCTTCGGCTACGGCACCAACGGCCTCACCGACCTCCGTCTCGACGACGCCCTCGCCCTCCTCGCCGACCTCGGCTACGACGGCGTCGGCCTGACCCTCGACCACATGCACCTCGACCCGCTCGCCGACGACCTGGCCGCCCGCACCCGCCGGGTCGCGCACCGGCTGGACGCGCTCGGGCTGGGCGTCACCGTGGAGACGGGCGCCCGCTATGTGCTCGACCCGCGTCGCAAGCACGGCCCCTCCCTCCTCGACCCGGAACCGGACGACCGGGCCCGCCGCGCCGACCTCCTCGTCCGCGCCGTCCGGGTCGCCGCCGACCTGGGTGCCCACGCCGTGCACTGCTTCAGCGGCATCACCCCGGCCGGGACGGACGAGGACACGGCGTGGAAGCGGCTGGCCGAGTCCCTCTCCCCGGTCCTGGACGCCGCCGCCACCGAGGGCGTCCCCCTGGCCGTCGAACCCGAACCGGGCCACCTCCTCGCCACCCTCGCCGACTTCCACCGGCTGCGCGGCATCCTCGGCGACCGGGAGCACCTCGGCCTCACCCTGGACATCGGCCACTGCCAGTGCCTCGAACCCCTCCCTCCCGCCGACTGCGTGCGCGCCGCCGCACCCTGGCTGCGGCATGTACAGATCGAGGACATGCGCCGCGGCGTGCACGAACACCTCCCCTTCGGAGACGGCGAGATCGACTTCCCGCCCGTCCTCGACGCCCTCGCCACCACCGGCTACCAGGGCCTGACCGTCGTCGAACTGCCGCGCCACTCCCATGCGGGCCCCCACTTCGCCGAACGCTCCCTCCCCTTCCTCCGCGAGGCCGCGACAGCCACCGCACCCCCTCCCACGAACCGCTCCGGCGAGCCCTCCGCCACCCACTGAAGGGAGAGCCACACCCATGACGCAGCCACACGCCACCCACGTCACCCCGAGCACCCAGGACGCGGATGGCACCCCCGCCGGACGGGCTCCCCAGGGCACCACCCCCGCCCACATCCCGCCGGCCGACCTGCGCGCCACCCTCACCGCCGAACTCGGCGGAGCCGCCCGGGCCTGGCTGGACGAGGCCCTGGACGAGGCCGCCGCGCACCCCGGCAGCCACGGCCCCATCTCCGTCTGGGAGCTGCGCCTGGCCGAGGCGGGCCGCCGCTGCGGCCCCGCCCACGCCGACGCCGCCCGCGTCCTCGTCCTGCACGCGGCCCACGCCGACCCGGAGGCGCTGACCCGGGTCTACTCCCAGGGCACCGCCGACGAACGCCGCGCCGTCCTGCACGCGCTGCCCCACCTCGTCCCCGGCCCCGACTCCCTCCCGCTCGTCGAGGACGCCCTGCGCACCAACGACACCCGGCTGGTCGCCGCCGCCCTCGGCCCGTACGCCGCCCGGCACCTGGACCCGCACCAGTGGCGGCACGCCGTGCTGAAGTGCCTGTTCACCGGCGTCCCCGTCGGCCACGTGGCGGACCTCGACCGGCGGGCCCACGCCGACTCCGAACTCGCCCGCATGCTCGCCGACTACGCCGCCGAACGCACCGCCGCGGGCCGCCCGGTCCCCGAAGACCTGCACCGCGTCCTGGCCCTGACCGAGCCGGCGCGCTCCTCGCACGGCACGGCCGACCCCCACGGCAAGGAGTCCTGATGCGCATCTTCGACCCCCACATCCACATGACGTCCCGGACCACCGACGACTACGAGGCCATGTACGCCGCCGGTGTCCGCGCCGTCGTCGAGCCCTCCTTCTGGCTGGGCCAGCCCCGCACCTCTCCCGCCTCCTTCCGCGACTACTTCGACGCCCTGCTCGGCTGGGAGCCCTTCCGCGCCGCTCAGTACGGCATCGCCCACCACTGCACCATCGCCCTCAACCCCAAGGAGGCGAACGACCCCCGGTGCCTGCCCGTCCTCGACGAACTGCCCCGCTATCTCGTCAAGGACCGCGTCGTGGCGGTCGGTGAGATCGGCTACGACTCGATGACCCCGGCCGAGGACACCGCCCTGGCCACCCAGCTCGGGCTCGCCGCCGAACACGGCCTGCCCGCCCTCGTGCACACCCCGCACCGCGACAAGCTGGCCGGCCTGCGGCGCACCCTGGACGTGGTGCGCGAGTCCGCGCTGCCCACGGACCGGGTACTGGTCGACCACCTCAACGAGACCACCGTCAAGGAGGCCAAGGACAGCGGCGCCTGGCTCGGCTTCTCCGTCTATCCGGACACCAAGATGGACGAGGCGCGGATGGTCGCCCTCCTGCGCGAGTACGGACCGGAACAGGTCCTGGTGAACTCCGCCGCCGACTGGGGAAGGAGCGACCCGCTCAAGACCCGCAAGGTCGGCGAGCTGATGCTCGACGAGGGCTTCACCGAGGACGACGTGGACCGGGTGCTGTGGCGCAACCCCGTCGCCTTCTACGGACTCAGCGGGCGGCTGGCCCTCGACGTGACCTCGGCCGAAGCCACGCACGAGGGCAACTCCATCCTGCGCGGCGGGGAGTGAGCCATGCGCTTCCGGCACCCCGACGGCTCCACCGTCCATCTCGCCTACTGCACCAACGTCCACCCCGCCGAGACCCTCGACGGCGTCCTCGCCCAGCTCCGCGACCACTGCGAGCCGGTCCGCCGCCGCCTGGGCCGGGACCGCCTCGGCATCGGGCTGTGGCTCGCCCGCGACGCCGCCCACGCCCTGGTCACCGACCCCGCCGCACTGCGCGGGCTGCGCACCGAACTCGACCGGCGCGGTCTGGAGGTCGTCACCCTCAACGGCTTCCCCTATGAGGGCTTCGGCGCCGAGGAGGTCAAGTACCGCGTCTACACACCGGACTGGGCCGACCCCGAACGCCTCGACCACTCCACGTCCCTGGCCCGCGTCCTCGCCGGCCTCCTGCCCGACGACGTCACGGACGGCACCATCTCGACCCTGCCGCTCGCCTGGCGCACCGCGTACGACGACACCCGCGCCGACAAGGCCCGCACCGCCCTGGTGACCCTCGCCGAACGCCTCGACGCCCTTGAGGAACTGACCGGCCGCTCCATCCGCGTCGGCCTCGAACCGGAACCCGGCTGTGTCGTGGAGACCACCCACGACGCCATCGCCCCGCTGACCGCGATCGCCCACGACCGCATCGGCGTCTGCGTCGACACCTGCCACCTCGCCACCTCCTTCGAAGACCCGCACACCGCCCTGGACGCCCTCACCGACGCCCGCATCCCCATCGTGAAGTCCCAGCTCTCCGCCGCCCTGCACGCCGAACAGCCCTCTGACCCCGAGGTCCGCGAGGCTCTCGCCGCCTTCGCCGAACCCCGGTTCCTGCACCAGACCCGCGCCGCCACCTCCGCCGGCCTGCACGGCACCGACGATCTCGACGAGGCCCTGGCGGACGACGGCCACCTGCCCGCCACCACGCCCTGGCGCGCCCACTTCCACGTCCCCCTCCACGCGTCCCCCGCCGCGCCCCTCACCTCCACTCTCCCGGTACTCAAGGCTGCGCTGACCCGGCTGGTCGGCGGCCCGCACCCGCTCACCCGCCATCTGGAGGTCGAGACCTACACCTGGCAGGCCCTCCCGCCCGAGCTGCGGCCCCGCGCCCGCGCCCAGCTCACCGACGGCATCGCCGCCGAGCTCACCCTCGCCCGCGAACTGTTGACGGACCTCGGCCTGAAGGAACTGCCATGACCCCACCGACCCTCTCCGACGGACCGACCCCTCTCCTCGTACTGGACGTCGTCGGCCTCACCCCTCGTCTCCTCGACCACATGCCCCACCTCAAGAAGCTCGGCCAGTCCGGCTCCCGCGCGCCGCTGGGCACCGTCCTGCCCGCCGTCACCTGTGCTGCTCAGTCCACCTTCCTCACCGGCACCCACCCGTCCGAGCACGGCATCGTCGGCAACGGCTGGTACTTCCGCGAACTCGGCGACGTCCTGCTCTGGCGCCAGCACAACGGACTCGTCACCGGCGACAAGCTCTGGGACGCCGCCCGCCGCGCCCACCCCGGCTACACCGTCGCCAACATCTGCTGGTGGTACGCCATGGGCGCCGACACCGACTTCACCGTCACCCCCCGTCCCGTCTACTACGCGGACGGCCGCAAGGAGCCCGACTGCTACACCCGGCCCCCGGCCCTGCACGACGAACTCACCGACAAACTCGGCACCTTCCCGCTCTTCCACTTCTGGGGACCCGGCGCGGACCTGGTCTCCAGCCAGTGGATCATCGACGCGACCCGGCACGTCATGGCCACCCGGCACCCCGACCTGACGCTCTGCTACCTCCCTCACCTCGACTACGACCTGCAGCGCTTCGGCCCCGACGACCCGCGGTCGCTGAAGGCCGCCGCCGACCTGGACGCGGCGCTGGCACCGCTCCTCGGCGACGCCCGCGCCGAGGGCCGCACCGTCGTCGCGCTGTCCGAGTACGGCATCACCCGCGTGAACCGGCCCGTCGACATCAACCGCGCCCTGCGCCGCGCCGGCCTGCTCGAAGTACACACGCAGGACGGCATGGAGTACCTCGACCCGATGGCCTCCCGCGCCTTCGCGGTCGCGGACCACCAGGTCGCCCATGTCTACGTGCGCCGCCCCGAGGACCTCGACGCCACCCGCGCCGCCCTCGACGGACTGCCCGGGATCGAGCAGCTCCTCGACGACGAGGGCAAGAAGGCCCACCACCTCGACCACCCGCGCGCCGGTGAGCTCGTCGCCGTGGCGGAGCCGGACGCCTGGTTCACGTACTACTACTGGCTCGACGACGACCGCGCGCCCGACTTCGCGCAGCTCGTCGAGATCCACCGCAAACCCGGCTACGACCCGGTCGAGCTGTTCATGGATCCCCTCGACCCCTACGTCAAGGTCAAGGCGGCCACCGCACTTGCCCGCAAGAAGCTCGGCATGCGCTACCGCATGGCGGTCGTGCCCCTGGACCCCTCACCTATTCGAGGCAGCCACGGCCGCCTCCCGGCGAGCGACGACGACGGTCCGCTCCTCATCTGCTCCACCCCCCGCGCTGTCGGAGACCGCGTCGCGGCCACCGATGTGAAACAACTCCTGCTCCAGCTCGCCGGACTCGGCTGACGCGGCACCACGTACGGCCCCCGAGATCCAGCTGCTGAGAGTGAAACACACGGCACTGACAACGGCCCGCCCGAGCCGCATCAGGGCAGGCCACGACCCAGAAGGCAGGCACCCGTGACCCTGTTCTCCGACCCATCGCGCACCGACGCCACCACGGACCCGGCCGTCGACGGCCCGGGCGAAGGGCTGCGCCGCAGCCTCGGCGTGGACCGGCGCCGCTTCCTCAGCACGTGCACCGCCGTGGCGGCCGGGGCCGTCGCGGCCCCCGTCTTCGGAGCCGCCCCCGCCCTCGCCCAGGACCGGGACAGAGACCACGGACACGGACATGGACATGGACACGGGCACGGGCACGGCGGGCACGTCCTCGTCCCCGCGGACAAGCGCGGCATCATCCTGTACACCGTCCGTGACGCCACCGGCCGTGACCCCCTCGCCACCGACCTGCCCTCCGGCTTCCGCGAGGTGTTCAAGCAGCTGGCGCGCCACGGCTACCGGCAGGTGGAGTTCGCCGGGTACCGCCAGCACGCCAACGCGCCCGGCGGCGCGAACCTGGAAACCGTCGAGGGCGCCAGGCTGCTGCGCTGCTGGCTCGACGACTACGGCCTGCGCGCCCAGGGCAACCACGGTTTCATCCCGTCCTCCTGGCCGCTGACCACGGCGGACAAGGACACCTTCAAGAAGCACTTGGAGATCGCGAACATCCTCGGCCTCGACCACATGGGCACCGGCGGCGACCCCACCGGCAGCTCCTACCGCGCCGACTGGGACGTGGCCGCCGACAAGTGGAACGCCCTCGGAGCGATCGCCCGCCGCGAGGGCGTCAAGCTCTACACCCACAACCACGACAGCGCCTACGGCTTCCTGCTCGACGGCGGCCCGCTGGACGACCAGGGCCGGCCGACCCGCAGCTCGGGCATCCGGAAGCTGGAGTACTTCCTGAAGGTCACCGACCCCAGGGCCGTCTGGCTGGAGATGGACATCTTCTGGGCGCACGTCGCCCAGTACAAGTTCCACACGTACACCGCACACGACGGCTCGACCCGTAAGCAGGTCTTCGACCCGGCCGGACTCGTCGCCCGCAACAACAAGCGCTACCCGCTGTTCCACGCCAAGGACGGCGTCGTCAGCACGACCAACGGCATGGGCTACGACATGGTGCCCTTCGGAACCGGCGTCATCGACTACACGACGTTCTTCTCGCGGGTCGGGCAGCGGAACTACCACAACCCGATGATCGAGGACGACAACTCCCCGAGCGCCACCGACCCCGGTCAGTCGCTGCGGGAGGCCAAGATCAGCTACGACAACCTGTCGGCCCTGCGCAAGCGGCGCCGCTAGCCGTCCCGCACGGCAGTACGGCGGCGGCCCTTCCCGTGGGACACACCTCTCGGGGAGGGCCGCCGCCGTACTGCCGCGCCGCCACCGTGCCACCGGGCGGACCCGAGCGGCTGAATGCGACCGGCTGAATGGCGCGGTCATGTCATGCCGTTTTCCTCGCCGAGCGGTTGCGGGTTGGGGGTGACGTGCTTGGCCCTGGGCCGTCCCGGCGGGTGCAGGAACAGGGCCACGAAGCCGGCGAAGATCGAGATCGAACCGGCCAGGACGAACGCACCGGCGTAGTCCCACGCGGCCACCACGACCGCGCCCATGCCCGAACCCAGCAGGCCGGAGACCAGCTTCGAGGAGTACACCAGACCGTAGTTGGTGGCGTTGTTGTTCTCACCGAAGTAGTCGGCTGTCATCGCGGCGAACATCGGGAAGATCGCCCCGCCGCCGAAGCCGGAGATGGACGAGAAGATCAGGAACAGCGGCAGGTTTCCCATGTTGCCGGAGAGCAGGATCCCGTACTGCGACAGCCCGAGGACCATGCAGACGAAGATCAGGCACTGCTTGCGGCCGTAGCGGTCGGACAGCCAGCCGATGACACCGCGGCCGGTGCCGTTGACGATGGCCTTCAGGGACATGGCGGTCGCCACGATGCCGCCCGCGAAGCCGGCCTCGTCGCCGAAGGGCACCTGGAAGGCGATACCGAAGATGTTCACACCGGAGGTGCACAGCAGACAGAACCACATGAGGGCCACACGTCCGGTCCGCCACGCCTCCACGGGGGTGTACTGGTGCACGGCGGGCGGGTTCTTCTCCAGCGCCCGCCGGGTGCGCGCGTCGGTGGGCTTCTTGAGCGGGTCGACGTCCGCGGGCCACCAGTTCTTCGGCGGGTCCTTGAAGAAGAACCCGGCGACCGCGACGACCCCCGCCAGGAAGACACCCACCGAGACCAGTACCCAGCGGAAGTTGGTGCCGTCCATGTAGCCGGTGAAGATGAAGACGAACGGCACGGACCCGTAGGCGAAACCGCCGTTGACGAAGCCCGTCTTGCCGCCCTTGCGCTCCGGATACCACTTGGCGACCATGTTCACGCTGGTCGCGTACACCATGCCGGCGCCCATACCGCTGAACATGCCGAACCCGATGTAGGCGACGATCACATGCGGCGCGAACGCGAGCGAGAGATATCCCAGCAGCGTGCCGACGGCGCCGCACATCATCGCCCAGCGGGCCGGCAACCTGCCGCTCTCCCGGAGCTTCCCGGCGGGAAAGGCCACCGCCGCCTGGAAGAACACCCAGACGCCGAGCATCCAGAAGATGTGCGCGCTGCTCCAGCTGTGGGCCGTGTGCAAGGTGTCCTCGGCGGACGCGAACGCGTACTCCGCCGAACTGATGCCCATCATGCCGACCCACGGCAGGATGACCATCCACTTGCGTTTGCGGCCCATGATGTCGATGTCGGTCTCACCGACGCGGTAGACACGTCCGTTCGCGTCGCTCACCTCTCGGTACGGAACCGAGGTCCGCAGGTCGGTCGTTGTCATGTCGTCTTGCACCCCTTGCGTTCGAAAGACCTGGCCAGCGCCCCCTGTCCATTTCCTTTCGTGCGCGCGCGGGTCCTGGGGCCGGCCGACGCGCACCGTCGGCCGGCCCCGTGCTCCCTCAGCTCATGAACCGCCCCCCAGCAGCCCCGCGGCCCGCGCCCAGCGGTACTTCGCACCGAGTACGTCCACCGGCTTCTCGGTCGTGTACGGGTACGCCACGACCCCGCGCTCGAAGAGGTACTGGCACGCCTCCTCCACCTCCACGTCGCCCGCGAGGGAGGCCACCACGGGCTTCTCGACGCCCCGCTCACGGAACTCGGCCACCACGCGCGCGGTGAGTTCGGCGAACACCATGGGGGGCGTGACGATGGTGTGCCAGTAGCCGAGGACCAGCGCGTGGATGCGCGGATCCTCCATCCCGAGCCGGATCGTCGCCTCGTACGTCGACGGCGGCTCGCCCCCGGTGATGTCCACCGGGTTGCCCGCGGCCCCGAACGGCGGGATGAACGCGCGGAACGCCGTGTCCAGGTCCGGCGGTATCTCCATCAGAGACAGCCCGTTGTCCGTCACCGCGTCCGAGAGCAGCACCCCGCTGCCGCCGGCCCCGGTGATGATCACCACGTTGTCGCCCGCGGGGGCGGGCAGCACCGGCAACGCGCGCGCGTACTCCAGCATCTCGCCCAGGCCGGGCGCCCGGATGACCCCGGCCTGCCGCAGGATGTCGTCGTACACGGCGTCGTCCCCGGCGAGCGCCCCGGTGTGCGAGCCGGCGGCCTTGGCTCCCGCCGCGGTCCGCCCCGCCTTCAGCACCACGACCGGCTTCCTCGGTACGGTCGCCCGCGCGGCCTCGACGAACGCGCGCCCGTCCTTGAGGTCCTCCAGGTGCATCGCGATGCACTCGGTGTGCGGGTCCTCACCGAACCACGTGAGCAGGTCGTCCTCGTCCAGGTCCGACTTGTTGCCGAGGCCGACGATCGCCGACACGCCCGTCTTCGTGGTCCGCGCGAAGCCCAGGATCGCCATCCCGATGCCGCCCGACTGCGAGGTCAGCGCGACACCGCCCTTGACGTCGTACGGCGTGCAGAACGTGGCGCACAGGTCCTGCCACGTCGAGTAGTAGCCGTAGATGTTCGGACCCAGCAGCCGGACGCCGTACCGCTCGGCGACCGCCACGAGCTCGTCCTGGAGCGCGTGCTCACCGGTCTCGGCGAACCCGGAGGGGATCAGTACGGCGTTGGGTATCCCCTTGCGCCCCACCTCCTCCAGGGCCGCGGGAACGAACCTCGCGGGGATCGCGAAGACCGCCACATCCACCTCACCGGGAACGTCGGTGACACTCTTGTACGTCTTGCGGCCCAAGATGTCATCGGCCCTGGGGTTCACCGGGTGGATCTCGCCCGCGAAACCGCCGTCGACCAGGTTGCGCATCACCGAGTTGCCGATCTTCCCCGGCTCACCGGACGCGCCGATCACGGCGACCGACGAGGGCTGCATCAGGCGGCGCATCGAGGTGAGGATCTCCTCGCGCGTGTACCGGCGGCGTTCCTTCGGAGTGTCGGTCGCGAGGATCACCCGGATGTCGGCGGCGACCGCGCCCTCGGGTGTGGCGATCACCGGGTTGAGGTCCACCTCGGCGATCTGCGGGAAGTCCGCGACGAGTTCGGAGACCCGGCGGATCTGCTCGGCCACCGCCCACCGGTCCACGCCGGCCTGCCCACGCACCCCGCGCAGCACCTCCGCCGCCCGGATCGAGTCCAGCATGGAAAGCGCCTCGTCGGCGTCGACGGGAGCGAGCCGGAAGGTGACGTCCTTCAACACCTCGACGAGCACCCCGCCGAGCCCGAACGCCACCACCTTCCCGAACGCCGGGTCGGTCACCGCGCCGACGATTACCTCCAGCCCCTTCGGCAGCAGTTCCTGGATCTGCACGCCCTCGATGCGCGCCGACGCGTCGTACGCGCGCGCGTTGTCGACGATCCGGCAGAACGCGGCTCGTACGTCCGCCGCGCCCTCCACCCCGACCACCACACCGCCGGCTTCGGTCTTGTGCGGGATGTCCGGCGAGACGATCTTCATCACCACCGGCCCGCCGAACCGCGCCGCGCACGCCACCGCCTCGTCGACGTCCCGCGCCAGCTCCTCGCCCGGTACGGCGATCCCGTAGGCGTCGGCGAGCACCTTGCCCTCGGGAGCGGTCAGCGCGGTGCGCCCCTCGCCGCGTACGGTGTCCAGGAGCCCGCGCACCCGACGCACCCGGTCCTCGGCCATCACGTCAGATCACCCCGTTCGACTTCAGCAGGCGCAATTCCTCGTCGCCGATGCCCAGCTCCCCGACGTAGACCGCCTCGTTGTGCTCGCCCAGCAGGGGCGAACCGGTCACCTCCACCGGGGAGTCGGAGAGCTTGAGCGGACTGCCGACGGTCACGAACTCGCCCCGCTCGGGGTGGGGGACGGTGACGACCATCTCGTTGGCCACCAGGGACCTGTCCTCGATGATCTCCTTGGTGGACAGGATCGGCCCGCACGGGATGTCGTGGGCGTTGAGCCGCTCCAGCACCTCCCACTTGGGGAGGGTGGACGACCACTCCTCGATCAGCTGGAACATCTTGTTCAGCTTCGGAAGCCGGGCCCGGGGCGTCGCCCACTCGGGGTCCTCGGCCAGCTCGGGCCGGCCGATCAGCTCGCTCAGCGGCTGCCAGCCGACCGGCTGGACGATGACGTACACGTAGTCGTTCGGGCCGCCCGGCGCGCACTTGACCGCCCACCCCGGCTGCCCGCCACCGGACGCGTTCCCCGACCGGGGAACCTCGTCGCCGAAGTCCTCGTTGGGATATTCGGCGAGTGGACCATGGGCCAGGCGCTGCTGGTCGCGCAGCTTCACCCGGCAGAGGTTGAGCACCGCGTGCTGCATGGCCACGTTCACCCGCTGACCGCGTCCGGTGCGCTCCCGCTGGTACAGCGCGGCGAGGATGCCCGCCACGACGTGCACGCCCGTGCCCGAGTCCCCGATCTGGGCCCCCGTAGCCAGCGGTGGTCCGTCCTCGAAACCGGTGGTGGACATCGATCCGCCCATGGCCTGCGCGACGACCTCGTACGCCTTGAAGGCGGTGTACGGGCCCTCGCCGAACCCCTTGACGGAGGCATAGACGATCCGTGGATTGATCTCCTTGACGCGGTCCCAGGTGAAACCCATCCGGTCGACCGCGCCCGGTCCGAAGTTCTCGACCATGACGTCCGAGCGCCGGATCAGCTCGGTGAGGATCTCCTTGCCGCGCTCGGTCTTGGTGTTGAGGGTGATGCTCCGCTTGTTGCAGTTGAGCATCGTGAAGTAGAGGGAGTCGACGTCCGGCAGATCGCGCAACTGCCTGCGCGTGATGTCACCGGTCGGCGCCTCCAGCTTGACGACGTCCGCGCCGAGCCAGGCGAGCAGCTGGGTCGCCGAGGGCCCGGACTGCACATGCGTCATGTCCAGGACGCGGATGCCCTCAAGAGCCTTCGCTGTCATGAGTGTTCACCTCACTTGTACATCGTCTGGTTCATGGTTCCGGGGGCGTACGCGTCCGGGTCGACCCAGACGTTGACCAGGGACGGTTTGCCGGACTCGCGGGCCCGGCGCAGCGCGGGGCCGATGTCGGCGGGGTCGCGGACCTCCTCGCCGTGACCGCCCAGCATCCGCGCGAACTGGTCGTACGGCACGTCGCCGAGAGTGTTGCCGACCCGCTCGCGTTCCTTGCCGTACTTGGCGGACTGGCCGTAGCGGATCTGATTCATGGAGGAGTTGTTGCCGACGATGCCGACGAAGGGGAGGTCGTAGCGGACGAGGGTCTCGAAGTCCCAGCCGGTGAGCGAGAAGGCGCCGTCGCCGAAGAGGGCGACGACCTCCTTGTCGGGCCGCGCCTGCTTGGCCGCGAGCACGAAGGGGACGCCGACGCCGAGCGTGCCCAGCGGGCCCGGGTCCATCCAGTGGCCCGGTGACTTAGGCTGCACGACCTGCCCGGAGAAGGTGACGATGTCGCCGCCGTCGCCGATGTAGACCGAGTCCTCGGTGAGGAAGTCGTTGATCTCGCTGACCAGCCGGTACGGGTGGATGGGGGAGGCGTCCGACCTGAGCTGCGGCAGCCGCTTGTCCAGCGCCGTCTGCTCGGCCGCGCGCAGTTCGTCGAGCCACTCCTTGCGCTTGGACGCGCCGTCGTTGACCCGCCCCGACGCGGCCTCGGTCACCGACTTCAGGACGAGCCCCGCGTCGCCGACGATGCCGAGGTCGATGTCGCGGTTCTTGCCGACGGTGCGGTAGTCGAGGTCGATCTGCACGACGGTCGCGTCCGGGGAGAGCCGCTTGCCGTAGCCCATACGGAAGTCGAAGGGCGTGCCCACGATGACGATGACGTCGGCGTTGGAGAAGGCGTAGCGGCGCGACAGCTGGAAGTGGTGCGGGTCGCCGGGCGCCAGGGTGCCGCGGCCGGCGCCGTTCATGTACGCCGGGACGTTCAGCGCGCGGACCAGTTCGACGGCCGCTTCGGTCGCGCGGGTGGTCCACACCTGGCTGCCGAGCAGGACGGCCGGCTTCTCCGCGTGGACCAAGAGGTCGGCGAGCCGCTCGACCGCCTCCGGGTCGCCGCCGGATCGGGTCGAGGCGCGGTAGGCCCCGGCCTGCGGGACCCGCGCCTTCTCGGTCGGCACCTTGGCGTCCAGCACGTCGCGCGGGATCTCCAGGAAGGAGGGCCCGGGCGCCCCGTGGTAGCACTCGCGGAACGCCATCGACACCATGTCGGCGGCCCGCGCGGTGTCCGGCACGGTCGCCGCGAACTTGGTGATCGGCGTCATCATGTCGACGTGCGGCAGGTCCTGGAGGGACCCCATCTTGTGCTGGGTGTGCGCGCCCTGTCCGCCGATCAGCAGCATCGGCGACTCGGCGCGGAAGGCGTTGGCGACACCGGTGACGGCGTCGGTCGTACCCGGTCCCGCGGTGACCACCGCGCAGCCGGGCTTGCCGGTGACGCGGGCGTAACCGTCGGCGGCGTGCGCGGCGACCTGCTCGTGGCGTACGTCGACGACCTCGATGCCCTCGTCGACGCAACCGTCGTAGATGTCGATGATGTGGCCGCCGCACAGCGTGTAGATGCGGTCGACCCCCTCGGCCTTGAGTGCCTTGGCAACGAGGTGACCGCCGGATATGACGTCCTGGGTGTCGTCGGGCATGGCGAAGTCCTGTCCCTTCACGAGGGGTCGGGGCGCTCTCGCGTACATTGCATACAGTCGACGAATACTGTATGAAGCTTGTTATCCCGCATCCAGTGGGTGGTGTCCAGGGGGCGTGCGGCACTTTCAGTCAGGAGCCGGAATGGACCTGTACGAACACCAGGCAAGGGAACTCTTCGAGAAACACGGCATCGTGGTGCCGAGGGCCGAGGTCACCGACTCGCCCGAACGGGCCCGTGGGATCGCCCGCGCCCTCGGTGGACGCGCCGTCGTCAAGGCGCAGGTGAAAACCGGTGGGCGGGGCAAGGCCGGCGGAGTGCGGCTCGCCGCCGACCCGGCCGCCGCCGAACACGCGGCACGCCGGATCCTCGGCATGGGCATCAAGGGGCACACCGTCGGCACGGTGATGCTCGCCGAACCGGTCGACGTCGACCGCGAGTTCTACGTCTCCTACGTCCTCGACCGCGCGGCCGGTCGCTTCCTCGCGGTCGCCTCCGCCGAGGGCGGCACGGAGATCGAGCAGGTCGCGGCCGAGCGCCCCGGGGCCGTGGCGCGGATCCCCGTCGACCCGGACGAGGGTGTGACCACGTCCACGGCGGCACGTATCGCGGACGCCGCCGGCCTGCCCCCGCAGGCCGTCGACGTACTCGTACGGCTCTGGGAGGTACTGGTCCGCGAGGACGCCCTCCTCGTCGAGGTCAACCCGCTCGTCCGGACGGCGCAGGGCGGCATCGTGGCTCTCGACGGCAAGGTCACCCTCGATGACAACGCCCTGTACCGCCAGTCCCGTTGGGGCGGCGAGCGAGTGGAGTCCGCGGACCCGCTGGAGGCGCGGGCCGCGGCCAAGGGCTTGAACTACGTCAGGCTCGACGGCGCGGTGGGCGTCATCGGCAACGGCGCGGGCCTGGTGATGTCGACGCTCGACGTGGTCGCCGGCTGCGGTGCCCGGCCCGCGAACTTCCTCGACATCGGCGGCGGTGCCTCCGCCCGGGTCATGGCCGACGGACTCTCGGTCGTCCTCTCCGACCCCGCCGTGAAGTCCGTCCTCGTCAACGTCTTCGGCGGCATCACCGCCTGCGACGCGGTCGCCGACGGCATCGTCCGGGCCCTGGAGGAGGTCACGCTGACCAAACCGCTCGTCGTACGTCTCGACGGCAACAGCGCCGCCAGGGGCAGAGCCCTTCTCGACGCACGCGCGCACCCGCTCGTCGAACAGGCCACCACCATGGACGGCGCCGCCCGCCGTGCCGCCCGACTCGCCACCGCGGCATCCACCGCCGGATAAGGAGACAGGACGACATGGCGATCTACCTCACCAAGGAGAGCAAGGTCCTCGTCCAGGGCATGACCGGCGCCGAGGGCATGAAGCACACCCGCCGCATGCTGGCCGCCGGTACCGACGTGGTCGGCGGCGTCAACCCGCGCAAGGCGGGCCGCACCGTGGAGTTCGACGAGCGGGCCGTGCCGGTCTTCGGATCGGTGCGCGAGGGCGTCGAGCGCACCGGCGCGGACGTCACCGTCGTGTTCGTGCCGCCCGCCTTCGCCAAGGCGGCGGTCGTCGAGGCCGCCGACGCCGGCATCGGCCTCGCCGTCGTCATCACCGAGGGCATCCCGGTCCACGACTCCGTCGCCTTCACCGCGTACGCCCGGACCAGGGGCACCCGGATCATCGGCCCCAACTGTCCCGGCGTGATCACGCCCGGCCAGTCCAACGCGGGCATCATCCCGCCCGACATCACCAAGTCCGGCCGCATCGGACTGGTCTCCAAATCGGGCACGCTCACCTACCAACTCATGTACGAGCTCCGCGACATCGGCTTCTCGACCTGCGTCGGCATCGGCGGCGACCCGGTCGTCGGCACCAGCCACACGGACTGCCTCGCCGCGTTCCAGGACGACCCCGACACCGAACTGGTCGTCCTCATCGGCGAGATCGGCGGCGACGCGGAGGAGCGCGCGGCGGCCTACATCCGCGACCACGTCACCAAGCCGGTCGTCGGCTACATCGCCGGCTTCACGGCGCCCGAGGGACGGACCATGGGCCACGCCGGCGCGATCGTGTCCGGGTCCTCGGGCACCGCGCAGGCGAAGAGGGACGCGCTGGAGGCCGCCGGGGTGCGGGTCGGCAGCACGCCGGCCGAGACGGCACGGCACGTCGCCGCCGCACTGGGGCGCGAAGCCCGGTACGGAGCCGTCGTATGACATCCGCCGCGGACACGACACCGGTCACGGGGACGACAGCCGCCGCGTCCGCACTCGTCCTCAAGTCCGGCGCCTGCTGGGCCGACGCCTGGCAGCGCTGTCTGGCCGTCGCACCCGAGGCGTTCCGGGACGACCGTGTCCTCAACCTCTGGAACGCGAGATGGCAGGCGGACGGCCGTGTCCTGCCCGCCACCAGCCCCGTCGACGGCACCCCGATCACCGGCCCGCCCCGGCTGGACGGCGCGACGGCCCACGAAGCCGTACGCGCGTCCCTCGACCAGCACCGTGCCTGGCGCCACGTCCCCCTGACCGAACGCCGCGCCCGCGTCGCGGCCACCCTCGACGCCCTCGCCCAGCACCGCGAACTGCTCGCGCTGCTGCTCGTCTGGGAGATCGGCAAGCCCTGGCGGCTCGCGCAGGCCGACGTCGACCGGGCCGTCGACGGTGTGCGGTGGTACGTCGACGGCATCGAGGAGATGGCCGAAGGCCGGGCCCCGCTGGACGGTCCGGTGTCCAACATCGCGAGCTGGAACTACCCGATGAGCGTGCTCGTTCACGCACTCCTGGTACAGGCACTGGCAGGCAACGCGGTCATCGCCAAGACCCCGACCGACGGCGGCGTCGCCTGTCTGACCCTGGCCTGCGCACTCGCCGCCCGCGAGGGAATCCCCGTCACCCTCGTCAGCGGCAGCGGAGGCGAGCTGTCCCACGCGCTGGTGCGGGCGCCCGAGATCGGCTGCGTCTCCTTCGTCGGCGGCCGCGACACCGGAGCCGCCGTCGCCACCGCCGTCGCCGACCTGGGCAAGCGGCACATCCTCGAACAGGAAGGACTCAACACCTGGGGCATCTGGGACTTCACGGACTGGGACACGCTCACGGCGGTGGTCCCGAGACTCTTCGACTACGGCAAGCAGCGCTGCACGGCCTACCCGCGCTTCGTCGTCCAGCGCCGGCTGTTCGACGCGTTCCTCGCGGCCTACCTCCCGGCGGTCCGCTCCCTGCGCGTCGGCCATCCGCTCGCCGTCGGGGCACCGGAGGACCCGTACCCCACGCTCGACTTCGGGCCGGTGATCAACGCGTCGAAGGCCGAGGAACTGCGGGACCAGGTCGCCGAGGCCGTCGAGCGCGGCGCCGTACCCCTGCACCGCGGCAGCACGGCGGACGCGCGGTTCTTGCCCGGCCAGGACACCTCGGCCTACGTCCAGCCGGTCACGCTCCTGGACCCGCCCCGGTCCTCGCCGCTGCACCACGCGGAACCGTTCGGCCCGGTCGACACCATCGTCCTGGTCGACACCGAGGCCGAGCTGCTCGCCGCGATGAACGCCTCCAACGGCGCGCTGGTGGCCACGCTGTCCACGGACGACCCGGCGACGTACGACAGGCTGGCGCCGCAGATCCGCGCGTTCAAGGTCGGCCACGGCGTGCCACGCTCCCGCGGCGACCGTGACGAGCTGTTCGGCGGACACGGCGCGTCATGGCGCGGGGCCTTCGTCGGCGGCGAGTTGCTGGTACGTGCTGTCACGCGGGGCCCGGCGGGGGAGCGGCTGCCCGGGAACTTCCCGGACCGCCGCCTCATGCCGTGACGGCCGTGAGCCGGGCACGCGGGGCGTCCGACGGTCAGCCGATGCCCTGCCGGTCCGGCTGAAGGCCGAAGGCCCGGTCCGCCGAGGCCGGCACGGACCGCTCGACGGCCTGCCGCAGCAGCTCGCGGTGGCGCAGCAGCGGCTCGCGCCGGTCCGGCGGAGCGAGCAGCAGCAGGTCGTCGAGACCGGCCAGCATGCGCCGTGTGACCTGCGGTGCTCCCCCGGCGGAGGCTCGGATCTCGGCGAACTCGAGATCCACCAGCTCGGTCCAGCCAGGTACGGGCTGCACCAGCCGGACCGCCCCGCGCCGGTCCCGGTGCACGACGGCGTCCAGCGACCGCCGGGACAGGGTGGCCAGGATCTGCACGACACGGTCCAGGGCCTGCACGGCGGTCGTCGGGTCGTTGACCGCGCTGGACAGCGCCCGCAGCGCGATGTCGGAGAGCTGGCGGAGTCCGAACGCCAGATCCTGGTGGAAGGTGCGCTCCACCCCGACGGACAAGGCGTACCGCAGTGCCCGGCGTGGCGGGGCCTGTCCGCCGTGCACCGCCAGGACGGGGGTGCCGGGCACGAGGAAGTCACCGATCCGCGGGATCATCCGCAGCACGACGCCGTGCTTGCGCGCCACCCGTACCAGCCGCGCGATGTGCACGTCCCGCAGCACACCGGCCTGCCCGTCGTGGGCGATCCACGCGGTCGCGGACCCGAGGGCGGGCGCCTCCCGGCCGTCCGCCGGTACGGGCATCAGCGCGGCCACCCGGAAGGACTCCGCGGCGATCCGGGCGATCACATGACTGACCCGCATCAACCGCAGCGTCGCGTTCACATACATCACGAACAGCAGCAGGCTCAGGGCGACCATGACGAGCGTGAGCACCGACTGCACCAGGGGGACCGATGTGACGATGTCGGGGTCGGCGCCGCTGTCGTAGGAGGTCAGGACGAGCAGCGTCAGGACGAAGGTGGCGAGGAAGACCGCGAAGGTCGCCTTCGTGATCCGGCTGCGGACGAAGAGCCGCACCACTCGCGGGGTGAACTGCCCGCTCGCCATCTGCACGGCGACCAGCGAGATGCTGAACACCACACCGATGAACGTCATCATCGCCGAGCCGACCGCGGACACCACCGTCTTCGCGTCGTCCGCGAACCTCAGCAGCTCGGCCAGTGTGTCGTAGTCCCCCTCGTCCCGCAGCGACCGGACGAGGGCGGCATCGAGTTCCTGGGCCACCAGCCACACCACGAAGACGCCCACCATGGCCGCGGTGGGCGCGAACCAGAACGTGTCCCGCAGATGCTCCCTGAGCGGTGACAACGCCCGCGGCCGACGACGCGGAGGAGGACTCTGGGTAATCGGCCAGTCGCTCATGGTGCGACCCTAGGCGCAGTGGGGCCGCCCGTCCCGGACCGCCGCTCGGGGGAAGGAAACGCAGGTGAAAGGCACTGCGAAACCTTGGTATGGTTGTCCATGTCGCCGCGGGGACGCCCCGCGCAGCGACAGACACCTGGTCCGGGTGGCGGAATGGCAGACGCGCTAGCTTGAGGTGCTAGTGCCCTTTATCGGGCGTGGGGGTTCAAGTCCCCCCTCGGACACAAGAGCAGGCAGAGACGAGATGCCGGCCGGGAGAGATCCCGGCCGGCATCTCGCGTTGTGCGGGCGCCTGACGAAAAGGCGATGCGGCAACCGGCCCGGCTTCCCTACACTCACATCGACATCAACATCGACGTCAAGATCAACGGCGACGTCGACACCGAGTGAGGGGAGCCGGGCCGTGCGTATCAGCACCGCTGCCGTCGTTCCCCCGTCCCGGCACGAGGTGATCCTGGTGTCTTCGCCCGTCCGGTGTCCGCTGCGCGGCCGGCACCGGAAGCCCGCGACGAGCATCTGACGCGGCATGAGCCCTGGAGGTCGTTCCTCCCGGCATCAGCCCTCACGCCCGCCGTACCACGGCGGGCCGTCGCCCCGTTCAGCCCCTCCTCCCGGGAATCGCGCCGCCCTGATCACAGATCGGTTTCACGGATCAGCGAAAGGCCACGGGCCGTGCGCAACCACACCAACCCCCTCGCCACCGTCCGCAACCTGGGCATCCTCGCCCATGTCGACGCCGGCAAGACCACCGTCACCGAGCGGATCCTCTACACCACCGGCACCACCTACAAGCGCGGCGAGGTCCACGACGGCACCACTGTCACCGACTTCGATCCGCAGGAGCGCGATCGCGGCATCACCATCTTCGCCGCGGCCGTCAGCTGTTCCTGGGACGGTCACCGGATCAACCTGATCGACACTCCGGGGCACGTCGACTTCGCCGACGAGGTCGAGCGCTCCCTGCGCGTGCTGGACGGTGCGGTCGCCGTCTTCGACGCGGTCGCCGGTGTGGAGCCGCAGAGCGAGTCGGTGTGGCGGCAGGCCGACCGGCACGGAGTGCCGAGGATCGCGTTCGTCAACAAGATGGACCGCGCGGGCGCCGACCTCGACACGGCCGTCACCTCGATCCGCGAGCGGCTGCACCCGGCCCCCCTGGTCGTGCAGCTGCCCATCGGCGCCGAGGACGGCTTCACCGGCGTCGTGGACCTGGTCCGCATGCGCGCCCTGGTGTGGGCCGACGGAGCGGAGACGGCCGAGGAGGGGCCGGTGCCGGACGCCCTGCGCGAGGAGGCGGCGCACCGGAGGCGACTGCTGGAAGAGGCGGTGGCGGAACGCCACCCGGCCGCACTGGAGGAGTTCTGCGACCGGGAGGCGCTCACCGCGGCCACCCTCATCGACGCGCTGCGCGACCTGACCCGCGGCGGCGACGGCGTGGTGGTGCTGTGCGGCTCGGCCTACCGCGACCGCGGCGTCGAACCGCTGCTGGACGCCGTCGTCTCCTACCTGCCGTCCCCGCTGGACGTACCTCCGGTACGCGGCACCCACGACGGCACGGAGCAGGAGCGGCCCGCCGACCCGGCGGCGCCGATGGCGGCACTGGCGTTCAAGGTGAACGCCACCCCGACGGGACGGCTCACGTACCTGCGGGTGTACTCGGGCACCATCGAGAAGGGAGACACCGTGTGGGACGCGGGCACCCGCCGTACCGAGCGCGTCGGCCGCATCCTGCGGGTGCGCGCCGACCGCCACGACCCGCTGGAGCGGGCGGTCGCCGGGGACATCGTCGCCGTGGTCGGGCTGAAGTCCGCCCGCGCCGGCTCGACCCTGTGCGCGCCGGGCGCCCCGCTCGTCCTGGAGCCTCCGGGCGTGGCCGAACCGGTCGTGCACGTGGCCGTGGAGGCCCGGCGCTCCACGGACACCGACCGGCTGGCTTCGGCGCTGGCCCGGCTGACCGAGGAGGATCCCTCGCTGGCCGTGCGGACCGACCCGGAGACCGGCCAGACCGTCCTGTCGGGCATGGGTGAACTCCATCTGGAGGTCGCGATGGAGCGCGTCCGGCGCGAGCACGGCCTGGAGGTCGCCGTGGGCCGTCCGGGCGTGGCGTACCGCGAGACGGTCGGTGAAGGTGTGACCGGCTTCGTCCACCGGCACGTCAAGCAGGACGGCGGGGCGGGGCAGTTCGCGCATGTCGTGCTCGACGTGGAGCCGTGGGAGGAGGACGCGGAGGTGGGCGCCGAGGAAGGCGGTTTCGTGTTCCGCTCGGCGGTCGTCGGCGGGCGTGTGCCGCAGGAGTTCGTGCGGGCCGTCGAGGCCGGCTGCCGCGACGCCCTGGCCGAGGGCCCGTTGGGCGGTCACCCGGTGACCGGGCTCCGGGTCACGCTCACCGACGGCCAGACCCACGTGAAGGACTCCTCGGACACGGCCTTCCGCACCGCCGGCCGGTTCGGTCTCCGCGACGCCCTGCGCGCCTCGGAGATGGTCCTGCTGGAACCGGTCGTGGAGGTGACGGTCACCGTCCCCGAGGACGCGGTCGGCGGCGTGCTCGGCGACCTCGCCGCGCGGCGCGGCCGGGTCACCGGCTCCGACACGCGGGCCGGTGCCGCGGTCGTCTCGGCCACCGTGCCGCTGGCCGAGCTGTTCGGCTACGCGACGCGGCTGCGCAGCCGCACCCAGGGCCGCGGAACCTTCACCGCCCGTCCCACCGGCTACGCACCGGCGCCCACCACCGCCGTCGCCGCGACGCCGGCGCGGTAGCGTGCGGGGCTGCCCGCTCCCGACGGTAGCGGGCAGCCCGGACCGGACCGGACCGGCACCGGCACCGGCGTCGACGCGGAGGCGGAGGCCGACGAGCCGGCTCGAGCTGCTCGGGCGTTGTCTGGCAGGCCCTGGGCGACGCTGGGCAGCCCTCGCTTGTCGGGGATCGTCCCCGGCGGGCCCACGAGGGCTCTGGCCGGGCCCCGGACGGCCCGGGCCCCGGCCTTCGCCGTCAGGCTCTCGCGAGCAGCGACTCCCAGGCGGCCGCCGCGTCCGGATGGCGAGCCGTCAGCACGGCGCCGACGGTGGTGGGAGTGTCCTTCGTGGCCCACTCTCCGTCGCAGCCGATCAGGTCGGCCACCGCGTCGCAGGTCGCCGGGTGCGCGGCCAGCAGCCCGGCACCCGACGGCCCCGGCCGGACCGTGTCCTCGGGGCGCGCCCACTCCCCGGCGCAGCCCAACAGCTTTGCCACCGCGTCACAGGTGGCCGGATGCGCCGTCAGCAGAGCGGCACCCCGGCGGACGGGTTCCTCGCCGTCCGTCCGGCGGGCCGTGGGCAGGGCCGGAGCCGCCCGCCACGGCGGCACCCACGCGTCCAGCTCCGTGAGCCGGCCCGGGAAGATCCGCCCCGCCTCGCGGATCAGCAGCGGGGCCAGTTCCCCGGCACCGGACCGCAAGGTCGTGATCAGCAGGGGCAGCCACGGCAGCAGCACCGCGTCCGGCAACCGCCCGAACGCGTTCGACACCGCCTCCACGACCACGTCCGCCAGCCCCGGTACGGGCTCCAGCGCGTGCACGAAGCCGCTGAGATAGCGCGGGTAGGCGGGCACCACCAGCGGGTTGTCCAGCAGCGCGTCGCACCGGGCCCGCAGCTCGGCCCGCGACAGGGTGCCGAGCTGCACCCGCGCCGCCCACAGCAGGGCCGTCTTCGACGGATCGTCGGGGTGCGACTGGGCGACCGCCAGCTCCAGCTGCGCACGGTCGCAGCCCAGCGACAGCGCGAGGCTCTCCATGCTGAACAGGAAGCCGAGCATCGCCGCGACCTGCCCGACCGTCGCCTCCTCGTCCCGGAACGCCGTCGGCAGCAGCGTGCAGTAGTGCGCGTATCCGGTCTTGACGAACGCCTCGACCCACGAAGGCAGTACCGGCTCGCTGGTCCGGTAGTACGCCAGCAGCGCCCGCACCCGGCGCAGCACCTCCGGCGCGCCGTCGACGCTGCGTTCCGTGGCGAGCACCTTCAGGGCGTGGGTGCCGAGTTCGTCGGCGAGGCGCCGGCTGCGCAGATACAGCGTCGCGTCCTCGACCGCGGCCAGCACGGTCGCCGTCGTCGCCTGCGGCCCGTACGCGTCGCGCCGCAACCGCTGCTCCAGGACCTGCTCGATACTGACGCCCTCGTAGCCGAGCTCGATCAGAGCCCGCTGGTGGGTGCCGATCGCCAGGTCCCACGACTCCTGGATCGAACGCTCACCGAGCCGCCGCTCACCCATGATCGGCCGCGCCGCCCCGTGCGGCAGCAGCCGCCGCAGCATCCACAGCACGTCGGAACACGCCTGGAGTTCCGGCCGGGAGACCATGTCGAGCAGCGCCCGCTGAACGCCGCGCTGCTGGAGCTTCAGCCCGAGCGGCTCCAGCCGGTCGTGCACGTCCCGGGCGAGTGGCGGCAGCGCCTCGTAGCCGACCTGGCCGATCCGGTCGCCGCCCATCATGATCTCGACGAGGCGCCGCACGTCCCGCCGCCCGGGAACGGCGTCCTTCTCGATGCAGGTGACCGCCGCGTCCTGGAAGTCGTACGGCGTCGGCTTGGCCCGGTCCCGCATGCCCGCGAGCAGGATCGACGTCTCGAAGACCGCGATGGCGTCGGCGGTGGAGGCGAGGTAGCCGTTGCGCCGGGCCGCGCGCACGATGTCCACGGACCAGCCGAGGAGTTCGGCCTCGTCCAGCCCGTCGAGCACGGGCGGTCGGCGCAGGAAGCCGGAAAGCCGGTCCGCGGCGTCGTCGGGCTCCGGCGGCGGGGCGGTGGCGCTCTTCCGGGGAGGCTGCTTCGCCGAGGCATGCTTCGCGGACTCCTTCCTCGCCGAGGACTTCCCACCGGC
This sequence comes from Streptomyces sp. E2N166, assembly GCF_003671715.1. Taxonomy (GTDB): domain Bacteria; phylum Actinomycetota; class Actinomycetes; order Streptomycetales; family Streptomycetaceae; genus Streptomyces; species Streptomyces thinghirensis. The sequence goes on from NZ_RAIF01000032.1 coordinate 816,188, forward strand.
CTGTCCCGCCAGCCGGTAAGGCCGCACCCGCGTGCGCTTGAGGCTCTTCGCCCACTCCGTCGAGGCGATCGACACGGACCCCGCGGCGAGGCCGAACTGCGCCTCGATCGCGGCGTGGCTGGAGGGGATCAGCCCGTACTGCCAGGCGGTCGCCGAACGCGGGGTGATCGTGAACGTGTCGGTGCCGGCCACCCCGAACTCCGCGACCCGGCTGGCCGCGTGGAAGGCCCCGCAGACATACAGGCAGTCCGCCGGATCGGTCCCGGTCGCGCTCAGGTGCTCGCGCATCCGGGTCCACATGTACCGTTCGCGGTCCTCGTCCACGCGCACCCGGGCGCCGTCGCCGGGGGCGAGCCGCCGGAACAGGCTGCCGATGAGGAACATGACCTGGCGGTAGGTGTCGTGGTCGGCGGTGTGGTCGCCGGAGCTGTCGCCGAGCGGCACCTCGACGTACTGGTGCCACCACTCGGACCAGTGCCGCACCTTGCCGTGCCGCAGCAGGTGCTCCTCCAGTTCGGCGAAGCGCGGCCGCAGGTCGCCGATCTCGACACCGACGGCCTCCCCGTGCAGCCCGGCCTCGGGCTCGGTCCCGGTCTCGGCCGCGGGGACGGCGCCCTCCGCCGTGGCTTCCCGGGTCTGCTCGCCTCTGCTGTCCCACTGGAAGACGTGGTCCGAGGAGCGGTCGACCAGGACCAGTTCCACACCCGGCGTGTCCAGCGCGTACGCGATGGCCTGGTACTCGGCGGACGCCTCGGTGATCGGCGCGACGACCGACAGCGGCGCCCACTCGGCGGGAAAGCCGTCGACGTCACCGGCGAAGGCCTGCACCGCAACCGGCAGCCGGCAGTTGCGCAGCTCGGTCAGGAGCGGTGCCATGTCCTCGCACAGTTCCAGGTAGACGACCTTGGGCTGCTTCTCGCGCAGGCGCCGGGCCATCGCGGTCGCCGAGGCGGGGGAGTGGTGACAGACGGGGAAGATCTCCAGCGGCTCGCGCACCGCGCGGTCGACGTCGTCGACCAGGCCGAGGAGGATGCCCTCCAAGGCGTCGGGCCCGCCGGCGAACGTGGCGGCCGCCTCCTGGAGTTGCCCACGCAGCGCGGTGAACGGCGTGCTCTCCTGCGGCGTACTCACGACAGCGTGGCGATCGCGTCGCGGCCGCCCTCCAGGAACTCGGGCCATGAGCCGCCCTCCTCCCTGCTGCGCGGCTCGACGACACCGTGCAGGTACTTGTTGAGGATGGCCAGGTCCTCGGGCTCGCGGCGGGTGAGGGAGCCGACGAGCGAGGAGGCGAGGGTGCGGGCGGTAAGGGCGCGCTCACCGAAGAAGTTGCTGTGCAGGACGGCGTCCTCCAGCACGCCGATCTGCTCGGCCGTCGACAGCGCGGACTCCAGCTTCTCGTCGTCGCTGCCGGCCGCCGCGGCGGACGCGCGCAGGTCGGCGAAGCTCTGCAGGAGCACGTCGAGCAGGTTCGGCGGCACGTCGAGGTCGATCGCGTGCCGGCGCAGCAGTTCCTCGGTGCGGAAGCGGACGATCTCCGTCTCGCTCTTCCTGTTCGTCACGACCGGGATGCGGACGAAGTTGAAACGGCGCTTGAGCGCGGAGGACAGGTCGTTGACACCCCGGTCGCGGCTGTTGGCCGTGGCGATGATCGAGAAGCCGGGCTTGGCGAAGACGATGTTGTCGTCCCCGCCGCCGCTCTCCAGCTCGGGCACGGAGATGTACTTCTCGGAGAGGATGGAGATCAGCGCGTCCTGCACGTCACTCGTGGAGCGGGTCAGCTCCTCGAACCGGCCGATGGATCCGGCCTCCATCGCCGTCATGATCGGCGAGGGGATCATCGACTCCCGGGACTGCCCCTTGGCGATGACCATGGACACGTTCCACGAGTACTTGATGTGGTCCTCGGTGGTGCCGGCCGTGCCCTGCACCACCAGCGTGGAGTTGCGGCTGATCGCGGCGGACAGCAGCTCGGCCAGCCAGCTCTTGCCGGTGCCCGGGTCCCCGATGAGCAGCAGACCGCGGTCGGAGGCGAGGGTGACGATGGACCGCTCGACGAAGCTGCGGTCGCCGAACCACTTCTGCGAGACCTCGCGGTCCAGGCCGTCGGAGCGCTCGGAGCCGAGGATGAACAGACGGACCATCTTCGGCGACAGCCGCCAGGAGAACGGCTTGGGGCTGTCGTCGATCGACTCCAGCCAGTCGAGCTCCTCGGCATACTTGATCTCGGCGGGCGCGCGCAGCAGGTCGGACATGAGGGGAAGGCCTTTCCGTACGGTGATCACGACGGCATGAACGGCATGGAGGGCGTGTTCGGCAGTCAGGTGATCAGGTGAGAAACGTCTTGAGTTCGTGCACGAGCTTCTTGATGTGACCGGAGATCACCGGTGTGCCGAGGTCCTTGAACCGCTCCCGGAACCACGGGTTGACGCTGCCGCGCCCGGAGCTGGTCACCGAGCCGACCGGGATGAACTTCGCGCCCGACCGGTGAATGGCGGCCATGCTGTCGAACAGCTCCTGGTGACGCCACTCGTAGAAGTCGGAGATCCACACCACGACGGTGTTGCGCGGCTCGGAGATCTTCGGCTGGGCGAGGGTCATGGCGACCGTGCCGTCGGTGCCGCCCCCGAGCTTGGTGCGCAGCAGCGTCTCGAACGGGTCGTGCGCCCAGGGAGTGAGGTCCAACGCCTGCGTGTCATAGGCGATCAGGTGGACGTCCACCTTCGGCAGCCCGGCGAAGATGGAGGCCAGGATGGTGCAGTTGACCATCGAGTCGACCATGGAACCCGACTGGTCCACGACCACGACGAGCCGCTGGGGTGTCGTCTTGCGGCTGGTGTGCCGGTAGTAGAGGCGGTCGACGTAGAGCCGTTCCTCCTCCGAACTCCAGTTGGTGAGGTTCTTCCAGATGGTCCGGTCGATGTCGAGGTTGCGGAAGACACGCTTGGGCGGCACGGACCGGTCGAGCTCGCCGACCGTGGACTTCTCCACCTGGGTGCGCAGCACCTCGGTGACCTCGTCGACGTAACGACGGATGAGCGCCTTGGCGTTGGCCAGGGCCACACCGGAGAGGTTGTTCTTGTCCCGCAGCAACTGCTCGATCAGGGACATGCTCGGCGTCAGCCGGGAGGCCAGGGCGGGGTCGGCCAGTACCTCACGCAGCTGCATGCGCTTGACCAGACCGGCCTCGATGGAACCCAGCTCCGGCCCGATCGCGGGGATGAGGCGGCTGAG
>NZ_RAIF01000032.1:819607-834651 GCF_003671715.1 Streptomyces sp. E2N166
GGCGTGTGCCCGCCGCCACCGGTACCGGTCGGGCTGACGCCGCCACCGGCCCCCGCCGGCTTGGTGCCGCCGCCTTGTCCGCCCCGCCCGCCGCGCAGCTCGCCGGGCCGGCAGCCGAGGGCACGCTCGAGCCACTCGGCGTCGGACTGCCAGCGCGCCAGCTGCTCGGCGGTGACGTTGCCGGGGCGGGAGGCGAAGACGTTCAGCAGCACCTTCGACGCGAGCGCAGCGCGCCGCACCTCTGCGGCGCGGTCCCGTGCGCCGTCCTCCTCCGCCTCGGGTGCCATCAGCCCGTCGAACTCGGCGGCCAGTTCCGGGTGCCGCTGCACGACGGAGCCGACGGACGCGTCGGGGTCGAGGAGCGCGGGAGGCAGACCGATGTCCTCGACCACGGCGAGGCTCGCCGACTCCAGGGTCGCCTGCTCCTCGGGGTCGAAGAGCCGGGCCAGCAGCCGCCAGTAGAGAACCTGGCGCCGGTTGTCGTGCGGGTCGGACGCGGGGACGTCCCCGTCGGTGGGCCGGGTCATTTCCGCAGCAGCTTCCCGGCGCGCTCGCGCAGCACCGTGACGGCGTCGGTGGCGGCCTTCTCGGCCCGGACGCCGGCCTTGTCGGTCGTCCCCCCGGCCCAGGCCCCGGCATGGACGGCGACGGTCCTCTTCCGCACGGTCCGCTCGACGGCGAGCGGCTGGAGGAGGAACTGCCCGCCGTCCCAGCGCAGCAGTCCGAGGCAAGCGGTGGACGAGGCGACGACCTCCGGGGTGAGCGGCCCGGCGGCCGGCACGCGGCCGGCGTCGACGCCCAGACGGCCCCCGGCGACCTCCAGCACGACTCCGTCGGCCCCGTCCGTCACGCCGTACCCCTCCACGAGGACGGGCACCGCGATCCGGGCCGGGTGCCGGTCCAGCGGCGACACGTCGAACGGGGCGGCGGTGGGCAGGGCCACCCGGGCGGTGACGAAGGCATCGGCGGGCTCACCGGCACGAGCACGCGCGTCGTCCCACAGCAGATCGCCTTCGGCGGTGACCGGCATCGCGTCGAGGTCCATGGAGCGCTCCTCGCTCACGGCGGCGAGCAGGGACATGTGCGGCCGCAGGAGCTGCCACAGACCGGCCCCGACGACCGTGTCGGGCTTCGGCGCGGACACCGAGGCCCGCACCAGCCGCGGCGTACCGCCGTCGGCGGGCTCGAACACCGCGTGCACCTGCGCCTGTACGGCGGTGGCGTGCTCCTGGACGTCGGCACCGAGTGGCAGCAGCCGCCCGGTCACCTCGCCCGTGGCGGGCGCGGAGGCGGCCCCGGGCAGCGTCAGCAACAGGGCACGCGCCCACAGGTCGGCCCAGCGACGCACCGGAACCTGCTCCAGCGTCGCCCCGGGACAGCAGGCGGCAAGCTCGGCGGCGAACCCGTCGAGCAGTGTGGCCGGCCGGCGCAGGGCCGGATCGGGCAGCATCGCGGAGACGACGGGCGCTGCCCCGCCGACGAGTTCGTGATCGATGCCCTGCCAGCCGGCACGCGCCAGATCGCACAGCCAACTGCGCGCGGCGACCAGCAGGTTCGCCGCATGCTCATCGCCTGGCACCGAGACGTCGCAGGCGTCGACCACTCCCGGCCGGTCGAGGGCCTCGGCCACCCTGGCGATCAGCGCGTCGTGTGCCGACCCGAGCAGAGCGGTACGGGCGGCGGCGAGCGCGACGAAGTGCCCCTCGTCGCCGGCCCCGGAGGCCGTCTTGTCGGCGGCCTCGGCGACCCGCGAGGCCAGCGGCGTCCCGGCGACGGCGTCGGCGATCCCGGCCAGGCCCCCGGCCTGCGCGGGCCGCGGACGGAGCAGCCCGCCCACGAGAGCCTCGTCGAAACCGTCCACGGCCGCGAGGGCCTCGTCGAGCCCCTCGACGTCATCGGAGAGCAGATCGACGCGCATCAGGCAGCCACCGCCCCGGTCGTCGGGAAGCCGGCCGTCGGGAACCACTGCATCTCGGGCAACGGGTCAGTGGTGGCCGGAAGTTCGAGATAGGCGAGATGCCGCAGGAACCGGCTGAACACCTGGGCCGCCGCGGAAGTGTCGTCCGACCCGGGCCGAGTGGACGTCATGGCGGAGGTGAGCGAGTGCGCGTCGGGTTCCCCGTCGCCGGCCTCGACCTTCAGGTAGCGGCCCACGCGCTCGGCCCCGTACTGAAGCACGGCCTCGCCGACCAGCGCGCGTATGTGGTTGCAGAACGAGCCGCGCGCCCCGCCGCAGGGACGGTTGTTGTTGGTGCTGCACGCGTACGCGTACGAGCCCGCCGCGACCGAGGACACGTACACGCGCCCGATGTCCGACCCACTGGACACCACACCCTGCAACCGCCCGTCGGCCAGCTCGACGAACGGCACCTTGGCGAGCTTCCGCGGCCGCGCGGCCGGCACCACCCGCGCCGTGCTCGACTTCTCCCAGACGGACAACGCACCATCTCCCATACATGCGAAAGGGGATGTTCACGCCACGTCGGCGGAACGAGATCGAATCTATAGGCGACCACTGACAACGCCCCCGGCCGTCCGCCGCGACCTTGACGCCGGTCCGGAACCGGCCGCTACTTGTGCAGCGGACGTTGGGCGGCTGTCCATGTCCGTGTCAGCGGTGAGCGGAGAGGATGGCGCGTGTTCGTCCCCGGTCCTCGATCCCGGCGGTGCAGATGAAGAAGAGACTGTGCGGTGCGGGTGCCGTCCTCGGCGTCCTGGTCACGGTGGCCCCACTGCCGGCACAGGCATCGCCCCCGGCGCCACAACCGAGGTCGCACACCCTGCCCCTGGGACCCTCGAACCTGCCCGAGAGCCGCACCACCACGACCCTCCAGCCGGGCGTCACCCTCACCCGCATCGTGCGCGGGCACGCCGACGACCCAGCAATCCACTGGACGGTCGAGGTCTCCATCCCCGGCGGCGACACCTCGCCGGACCCCGACGCGCCGCCCACCGCCCTGAAGGACTGGGCGAGCGCCGACGAACTGGCCGCCGGGCTGGAACGGGACGGTTTCCAGGCCCGCGTGGAACGGGTGACGACGCCGAAGACGGCCGACTACGCGGGCGGCACCCTCGGCTGGCGAGTCCGCGTCGGGACCTACGACTCACAGGCCGCCGCGACCTCCGAACGCGCACGCCTGAGAGCGGCCGGGCACACGGGATCCGCCGTGTACACCGGCTGGGACGGCGGGGCAACGGACCGCGGCCCATGGCACGTCGACGTGCTCACCATCGACCCGCGCGGATTCCGCGGCAGCCTCGACGCGTCGTACGGCCCGGACCTGGAGAACCGCGAGACGACCAGCGCACTGGCGGCGTCGGCCGACGCGACCGCCGCGGTCAACGCCGGCTTCTTCGTGCTCGACCCCAGGGCGGGCGCACCGGGCGACCCGGCAGGCGTGGGCGTGTACGGCGGACGCCTGCTCAGCGAACCGGTGGCCGGACGCCCGGGCCTGGTGATCCACGACGACGGCCGGCGAACCCAGGTCACGCGTCTCACCTGGCGAGGCCGGGTCACCGGTCGCGATTCCGCCCTCCACCTGAACGGCGTCAACCGCGTCCCGGGTCTGATCCGGAACTGCGGCGGCACCAAGGGCGACGCGCCCACCTCGCTGCCCCTGCACGACGTCACCTGCACCAACCCCGACGACCTGGTCACCTTCACACCGGACTACGGCCGGCACACGCCCCGGGGCGAAGGCCTGGAGGCCGTACTGGACGCTCACGACCGGGTCGTGGAGCTGCGTTCACCACGAGGCGGAACACTTCCGCCGGGCGGCAGCTCCATCCAGGCAACCGGCGACCGCGTCGCCGACCTGACCGCCCTCGCACACGTCGGCCGGCGTCTGCGCGTCAGCACAACCCTGCTCGACGAACGCGGCCACCGGGTCTCACCCTCCCCCCGGACCGACATCCTCAACGCCGGCCCCGAACTGGTCCGCGACGGCCGGCTCCACATCACCCCCGCCACCGACGGCATGGTCCATCCGTCAGATCCGAGCTGGTACTACGGCTGGGTTCACAAGCGCAACCCACGCACGCTGGCCGGAGTGGACGCCGCAGGCCGCACCGTCCTCGTCACCGCCGACGGCCGCAGCACGGACTCCCTCGGGCTCAGCATCGAAGAGAGCGCCGAGGTCGCCAAGTCACTGGGGCTGCGCGACGCGGTCAACCTCGACGGTGGCGGCTCGACGACGATGGTCGCGAACGGCGCCGTGATCAACGACCCCTCGGACACCGCAGGTGAACGCGCCGTCGGCGAAGCCCTGTTGGTCCTGCCCCCCCAGCCACAGAACTGACTCCTAGCTTCCGCGCGAAGACCCCCTCCGCACCACAGCGCGACGAACAGCAACCCACCCCAGGGAGCCGCCGTGTTCGCGAACGTGCCAACCGCCCCGTCCCCCCTCGGAGCCAGACTCCTCCTGGTCCTGGCCGTCCTCCTGGCCACCCTCGTGCCAACAGCCCCGGTACTGGCCGCGGGGCAGCCGGACATCGCCCGCCCCGGTGCCGAAGTCGTCGCCGTCACCCAGGTCGCGGACCGGCAGCTCGACCTGTCGGTCCGGTCGCGGGCCCTGGGCGGTCGCACGGTCGACGTCCGCCTCCTCACCCCGGACGGCTGGGACCCGCACGACCGACGCCGCCGGCACTGGCCCACCCTCTGGCTGCTGCACGGCTGCTGCGGCGACTACACCTCCTGGACCGCCATGACCGACGTGGCGGAGACCGACAGCCTGCGCGACGTCCTGGTCGTCATGCCGGAGGCCGGCTGGAACGGCTGGTACAGCGACTGGTGGAACCACGGCGAGGGCGGCGACCCGGCGTGGGAGACCTTCCACACGGTGGAGCTGCGCCGCCTCCTGGAACGCGACTGGGGCGCCGGCCGCGACCGCGTGGTGGCCGGCCTTTCGATGGGCGGCCAGGGCGCCCTCCTCTACGCCGCCCGCCACCCCGGCATGTTCAAGGCGACGGCCTCCTACTCCGGCTCGGCCCACCCCCTCCTCAACGACGAGTCGGTGGCCCGCATCATGGGCTTCTTCGCCGGCCAGGACAACGACCCCCTCCGCGTCTGGGGCGACCCGGCCGCACAACGCCGGATCTGGCAGGCCCACGACCCCTTCCACCTCGCCGAGCGGCTCAGGCCGATCCCGGTGTACCTGTCCTGCGGTGACGGGACGACGGGGCCGCTGGACGCGCCGGGGAGCGTGAGCGCCCTGGAGGCGGACTTCAACCGGCAGAACCATGCCCTGGCCGCCGAGTTGAAGCGCGTCGGCGCGAAGCAGGTGACCACCCACTTCTACGGCCCCGGCACGCACACCTGGCCGTACTGGGAACGCGAACTGCACGCGTCCCTTCCGATGCTGCTCGGTGCACTCCGCGTGCGCGACTGAGGCGCGGGGCGCGGGCGGCGGACATGCCGGTGCGACGGGGCCCGACCGGATGCCGGTCCCCGTCGCACGGTGCTCGCCGGTTCAGCTGTAGGGGATGACCAGCACGGACTTGTCCGTGCCCGTCTGGAGCCTGGAGGTGCCGTTGCCGATGGCGCTCCACACCTCGAGCCGTACGGTGCCGCCCTTGAGATCGGCCGGTGTGCCCGTGGACGCCTTCAGACCGCGCGCCTGGGTGTACTCCTCCCATCCGGTGACCGGGTCGGTCGCGAAGTAGTGGTACGTCTCGGTCCGGTCGACGCTGCCGTCACCGGTGAAGTCGTAGCTGACCCGGGCCTGCTGGCCGAGCCCGACCGTGCTGCCCGCGTCCACCTGGAGCCGGAAGGCGGTTCGCGCCCCCGGGGTGAGCGTGCCGTTGACGTCGCGTACCTCGTAGACGAGGGGCTGGTACGGGGTGCCGTCGTGATTGGCACCGCCGCCGGAGGCGATCGTGTCACTGCCCGCGGTGCCGCCGGTCGCCGTGGTCAGGGCGCCACCGCTGCGCAGCTGGAAGGTGTTGCCGGTCGGCGGCTCCGGGTCGGGATCGGGGTCCGTCGAACCCGTCCCGGTGCCGCTCGCCGTGGAACGGGCCGGTACGGAGAGGGTCTTGCCGTCGGAGAAGGTGACCGTGCGGGCCGTCGCTCCGTGGTTGTGCGCCGCGTAGGTCCGGGTCGTTCCCTTGGTGAAGACGGCGGAGGTGGGGATGTCACCGGTCACGGTGGCGTCCGGGGCGCCGAGGGCGTCGAAGGTGTTGATCCAGTGGTAGGTGTGCGCCTTGGACTCCCCCTGCTCAGGGGTGTAGCCCGCGTGTCCCGCATCCCATTTGGCCTTGGCCGCAGCCGGGTCGGCGAAGGACTGGAACTCCCAGAGGATGTCGCGCCATTCGACGGCCGGTCCGCCGTTCTCCCGTTCCATCTCGGCGATGTTGCGCCGGATCGCGGCCTTCTCGCCGCCGAGGTGGAGCGATCCGCCGGTCACGGGCAGGACGTTGATGCCGTGGATCTCCTCGGGGTTGGCCGTCCACCACGTGGAGTAGGCGGCGCCGCTGCCCCACACCATGCCGGCCGTGTCGTGACCGAAGGAGGACGGGAAGACCTGCTCGTCGGCGTCGAACCAGTACTGGGCGATCGACTCCGACTCGGTGGTCAGCAGGAAGGTGCCGAGGTCGCGCAGCGAGGTGTCGCCGGTGGCGGAGCCCCACAGGATCAGGGCCGCGCTGAGGTTGGTGGACTCGGAGGAGGACTCCTGGTTGTTGCCGGCGGCGAAGCCCTGGTGGCCGGAGGCCCAGCTGTGGCCCGCGTAGACGTCGAAGCCGCGCAGGAAGGGGAAGGCGGCGTCGGTGCGGCTGGGGTTGGCGGTGTCGCGCACGAGGGTCTTGACCATGCCGCCCCACGCGGAGTCGGCGGCCCACGCCTGGTCGTACTGGGCGACGATCGCCGCCGCGTAGACGTAGTAGCCGTAGTGGAAGTGGTGGTCGTTGAGTTCGGCGTCGCTGCCGTAGGACGCGGGATAGCCGGTGAGGGTCTTCCAGTCCTTGTCGTAGCTGAACTCGTTCGCGCCGCCCGCCGTGAACCAGTCCTGGAGCTTGCCCTTCAGCAGGCCGAGCAGTCGGTCGCGGACAGCGGTCTCACCGATCTGTTCGGCCACCGGGACGAGTTGGGCGAGGCGGCCGAGGGCCTTGCCGGTCCAGTAGGTGTCGGAGGCCCCGGAGAAGGGGTCGGCGGCGTTCACGACCTCGTTCAGGTACCCGCGCAGCCGGGCGGCGTCCACGCCGTTCGACTTCGGCAGCGCGGGGAGCGCCGCCGAGGCCTTCTGGCTGGTCGTGAAGGAGGCCGACTCGCGAACCTTCATCGTGCCGCGCGGCGAGACGTAGGTGTAGGAGGTGAGGGGGTCCGTGGTGTGCAGCCACTGGTGACGGTAGAGGGCCTGGAGCGTGCCACGCTCGGTGCCCTCCTTGGCCTCGGTGGCGAGCGTGTAGGTGGCCTTGACGGTGCCCCCGGAGTAGTTCCAGGCCACCTTGGAGCCGGTGACGAAGCTGTAGGCGTACTTCTTGAACGTCGCCAGTGCGCCGGTGGAGGGCAGCACGGCGACGGAGAAGTAGTCCTTGGCACCGAGACCCGCCGTGACGGTGGACCCGGCGACGTTCCAGTCGCTGCCGGTCGGCGCGAAGAGGGCGTAGTGGTGCCCGGCGACGGTGATGCCGAGGACGTTGCCCTGGTCGGCGAAGACGGCGGGCGCGCCGGCGGTGGTGATCTGGGCGTTGCCGCCGGAGCCCTTGGCGTACACGAACGGGGAGCCGTGTCCGATGGTGGTGCGCAGGGTGCGGGCGCCGTCGGACCAGTAGGGGGTGACCGTCCAGTCGGACCAGTCGTCGGCCTTGGTGTCGGGGGAGTTGAGGCCGGTCAGTCCGATGGTGAGGTCGCGCTTGTGCGCGTACTCGTACTGGCGGCCGTCACCGACGATCGCGGGGGCCGTCGGGTAGCCGACGTCGAGTCCGCCGGCCGTGGCCTGGTAGGTGAGGGGGTGTCCGTACATGGGGGTCGAGTACGGGTTGTCGCCGTAGCGCTGGAAGGCGAGGGAGGACCACCAGTCGTTGGTGGGCACGGGCCGGTTCCGGGCGGCCGCGGTCACCTTGGGCGTGACCGGGGCTCCCGTGTTGGTGGTGGGACCCGACGTTCCGGGGGGCCGGGTGTCGGAGTAGCTGCCGGAGCCTACGGGGACGGTGGCGGCGGCCGCCGGCGTGGCGGCCGGGCCGAGACCGACGACGGCCAGGGCCGAGGCCAGCAGCAGAACGGTTGCCGGTCTGGTGCGTGGGGCTGGCATGCGTCACCTCAAGTCGTGACAGGGGAGTCTTTGAGAGCGCTCTCAGATGGCCGGAACGTAAAGCCCGCGTAATGCGGGTGTCAATAGGTTGAACGCAGCAAGCACGTGCTGTGCCGTTTAGCCGTCAGGTATTCGCGCGGGAAACGGAGTTGACGAAGGGGGAGCCCGGGAGCGGAGCGGGCACCATGTCCGGTTGGCCGGCACGGCGACGGCGATCTGCTCGTGCGGCACCTGGCCCCAGGACTCGATCAGCGTGGCGACGGCCTCCCGCTCGTCCGCCCGGTCGCCCAGCCGGGCAGGTCGGGGACGGCGCCGCTGAGCACCGACCGGTAGCCGGGCGGCGTCTCGGAACTGCCGTCGAGGTGTCAGCCGAGGCGCGGCGGGCGCGGTCGCCGTGTTCCGGGCGCTCCTAGCCCACCCGGGTGGCCTCGTCACCCGCTTGCAACGGTCCCCGCGCCCCCCGCCGCCCCCGCGCCCACCATGGCCATGCTGCCGCCCGGCAGCCCGATCCTGTACCGGTCGGACGCGAAGGAGGCCCGGGATGGGCGAGCTGTACATCGGCGGCGAGTGGACGAACGAGGCGGCCGGCGGGCGGCGTGACGTGATCAATCCGTACGACGCGTCCGTCGTCACGAAACCGGGCGGCGAGAACCCGGACATCGTCCTCGGGGACGCCGGCTTCGCCGCCGCGCCCGTCCGGTCGCCGTACGCCCTGCGCGCCCGGCCACCGAGGGCCCGTCCGACGCGGGCCCGGTCGTACGCCCTGCCGCCGCGTGCGTGCCCGTGACCGGCCGGCCGCCGGGCGGGGCCCCGGCCCCCGGTGAAGGAGGTGCCCGATCGTGACGGACGCCGGCGGCACGGGTCCCGCGGCGGCGCCGGACGGGACGACGGCACAGGAGGCGCCGCCGAACCCGGCGCGGCTCAAAGCCGTGGTCTTCTTCGGAGCGGCCCTCCTGGTCCTCGCCATCTCCGTGTGGGCGATCATCACCCCCACCGGGGCCGAAACGGCCATCGGGGTGGTGGTCGGCAGGATCTCCCACTGGTTCGGCTGGTACTACTTCCTCGCCGCCACCCTCTACCTGCTGTTCGTCGTCTTCATCGGCGTCTCCAAGTACGGCACGGTCAAGCTCGGCCCCAAGCACTCCAAGCCCGACTACGGCCTGTTCACCTGGGGGGCGATGCTCTTCGCGGCGGGCATCGGCATCGACCTGATGTTCTTCTCGGTCTCCGGGCCGGTCAGCCACTACCTGGCCCCGCCGCAGGGCGACCCGCAGACGCTGGAGGCCGCCCGGCAGGCCGTGGTGTGGACGCTGTTCCACTACGGCATCACCGGCTGGGGCATGTACGCGCTGATGGGGATGGCGCTCGGCTACTTCTCCTTCCGCTACCGGCTGCCCCTGGCCATCCGTTCCGCGCTGTACCCGATCATCGGCCGCAGGATCCACGGGAGGATCGGCGACACCGTCGACCTGGCGGCCATCATCGGCACGGTGTTCGGCATCGGTGTGACACTCGGCATCGGCGTGGTGCAGCTGAACTACGGGCTGAAGGTCCTCTTCGGCGTCCCGGAGGGGCTCACCGCGCAGATCGCACTGATCGTCGTCGCGGTCGCGATGGCCACGGTGTCCGCGGCCTCCGGCGTCGACAAGGGCATCCGCCGCCTGTCCCAGCTCAACATCCTGCTCGCCACCCTGCTGATGCTGTACATCCTGGTGGTGGGCGAGCCGTTCCGGCTGCTGAACGCCGTGGTCCAGAACGTCGGGGACTACGTCAGCCGCTTCCCGTCGATGACCCTGAACACGTTCGCCTACGACCAGCCCACCGAGTGGCTGGACACGTGGACGCTCTTCTTCTGGGCCTGGTGGATCGCCTGGGCGCCCTTCGTCGGACTCTTCCTGGCCCGCATCTCCCGCGGCCGCACCCTGCGCGAGTTCGTCGCGGCGACGCTGGTCATCCCGTTCCTGTTCACCGGCCTCTTCCTGGCGATCTTCGGCAACAGTGCCCTGTTCCTCGTGCGCGACGGCAACACCGGGTTCGGCGAGAAGGCGATGAACGTCCCCGAACAGGGCTTCTACAGCCTGCTGGCGGAGTACCCGGGCTTCCTGTTCAGCGCCGGACTCGCGACGTTCGTCGGGCTGCTCCTGTACGTCACCTCCGCGGACTCCGGCGCCCTGGTCATGGGCAACCTCAGCGCCGAGCTGCCCACCCCCGTGACCGACGCGCCCGCGTGGCTGCGCATCTTCTGGGCGGTCGCCACAGGACTGCTGACCCTCGCCATGCTCATCGTGGGCGGTGTGCAGGCCCTCACCAACGCCACCATCATCATGGGGCTCCCCTTCTCCTTCGTCATGTTCCTGATCATGGCTGGGCTGTACCTGGCCCTGCGCACCGAACGGATGAAGACGGAGGCGAGCGCCACCACGCTGCCCGGGTCGCTCTCCGGGCGCATGGCGCAGCAGGGGCTGCCCGGAGCACCGAACTGGCGGCACCGGCTGGCCCGGGCGATGGCCTTCCCCGGCAGGCGGGCCGCCGCCCGCTTCATCGACCAGGTGTGCCGTCCCGCCTTCAGCGACGTCGCCCGGGAACTGCGGGAGCAGGGCGCGCAGGCGGAGGTCCTGGAAGGCACCGTCACGGAGAACGGCCTCACCCACGCCGGCCTGCGGGTGCCGATCGGCGCCGGCGACGAGTTCGTCTACGAGGTCTGGCCCGTCGAGCTGCCGACCCCCGTGTTCGCCGCCCGCTCGGTCAGCGGGCGCGACACCTACGTCCGGTTCGAGGTCCGGCTCGCCGAGGGCAACCAGGACTACGACGTGATGGGATACACCCGGGAACAGCTCATCGCCGACAGCCTCGACCAGTACGAGCGTCACCTGGAGTACCTGCGGGTGCGCCACGAGGCGGCCGACCGCTCGGGCCTGCCCGACCACCGTCCGGACGCCCCGGACGCGCACCTGCCGGAGCAGTAGCCCGGCCGGCGCCGACGTCGGCGGGCTCGCGGTGAGGGCCTGGTCAGCCGGGCAGGCTAAATGCGTACGATGTGCAAGTGCGCATCAGTGACCACATCATCAGGACAGCGACACCGGACGACCTGGACGCCGCCCGAGCCGTCATGCTCGACACCGTCTACCGCGACTTCGGCACCGGGTACGTCCCCCGCTGGCACGGCGACATCATCGACCTGGCCGGGGCGTACCTGACCCCGGAGCGGCACACCCTCCTCGTCGCCGTCGACGCGGCCGGCGAGGTCGTCGCCACCGGCGCTCTCGACTCCCGTGGTCCCGCGCACCCCCCGAATCCTCGCCACGTCGCCGAGCGGTACCCCTCCGGCGTGACCGCGCAGCTGCGGCGCGTGTACGTCCGGCCCGAGCGTCGTCGGCGTGGGCTGGCGCGGCGGCTCGTCGACGAGCTGCTCGCCTTCGCCTCCGCCGACGGCGGTTACCGGTCCGTGTATCTGCACACCGACCCGGCCGTCACCGGTGCCGAGCCCTTCTGGCGGTCGCTCGCGAAGGTCGTGCACGACGAGCGGGAGGACGCGGGGGGCGGGCAGGGGATCGTGCACTTCGACGTGCCGATGGTGTGAGGGGTCGGACAGTCGATGGAAATGATTGTCATGTAGTGTCTCCGACCGACCCGTTGCGCCTTCGCCTGCCCCGCCCACTCGCCCGCCCCGCCCCGCCCCGATCGATCCGAGGACCATGCGCTCCCACCGCCGCTCCCGGCTGCTCGCCCCCCTCATGCTCGCCCCGCTGATAGCCGGCTGCTTCGCCTCCGGAGGCGGTGACGGGTCCGGCTCCGGCGGGGAAGGCGGCGACGACGGCTCCCGTCTCCGTGTAGCCCTCGCCTTCCCGCCCGCCGAGGGACTCTCCCCGTACGGCGCCGACGCCACCCTCCTCAGCCGTCTCGGTGTCACCGAGGGCCTCACCGCCCTCGACGCCAACGGCAGTGCCGCCCCCGCACTCGCCGAGTCCTGGCGCAGGGACGGGGAGAAGACCTGGGAGTTCACCCTCCGCGACGCCACCTTCCAGGACGGCGGCGAGGTCACGCCGGCCGCCGTCGCCGGGTCGCTCACCCACGCCACCGACGCCGAGCCCGCGCCCGCCGCCCTGGCAGGGGTCACCCTCACCGCGAAGGCCCAGGGCGAACGGGTCGTCCGGATCACCACAGCCGAGCCCGACCCCGTACTGCCGCTGCGGCTGTCCAGTCCCAGCCTCGCCGTTCTGTCGGCCGGGGCCTACGACAAGAGCGGCCGCGTCGACCCCGTCGGCACCGCCACCGGCCCCTTCGAACTGACCAAGGTCAACGGCGCCACCTCCGCCTCCCTCGACCGGTTCGACGACTACTGGGGCGGCCGCGCCCAGGCCTCCGGTATCGACGCCCGCTTCATCGCCGACGGCACCGCCCGCGCCAACGCCCTGCGGACCGGCGAGCTCGACATCGCCGAGGCCGTTCCGGTGGCCCAGGCGGCGACCCTCGACGAGGAGACGCGGCGCGACACCGCCACCACCCGGACCACCAGCCTGCTCTTCAACGCCTCGTCCGGGGCCTTCGAGGACGCCGGGCTGCGGGCCGCCGCCCGTGCCGCCGTGGACACCTCCGTGTTCGCCGAGGACGTGTACGAGGGGTACGCCGACCCCGGCGCGGGGGTCTACGGGCCCGCCGTGACCTGGGCCGAGGGGAAGCGCACCGAGCCCGTCGGACGTGCGGCGGCCAAGAAGGCCGACGGTGACACCATCACCCTCGCCACCTACGACAACCGGCCCGAGCTGCCCGAGGTCGCACAGGTGGTCGAGCAGCAGCTGGAGAAGGCCGGATTCAAGGTGAAGCTCACCGTCCGCGAGTACTCGCGGCTGGAGGGGGACGCCCTGGCGGGGAAGTTCGACGCGTTCGTGCTGGCCCGCAACACCCTTGTCGACACCGGTGACCCCGTCGCCGTCCTCGCCAGCGACTACACCTGCGACGGCGGTTACAACATCGCCCAGCTCTGCGACAAGGACGTCGACGCGGCCGTCGCCAAGGCCGAGCGGACCGCCGACACCGCGAAGCGGCAGGACGCCGCCATGGCCGCCGAGGCGCGCGTCCTCGGCAGCGACGCCGTCGTGCCGCTCGTGCACCAGCGGATCATCACCGGCGTCGGCAGCTCCGTACAGGGCGTGATCCTCGACCCGTACGAGCGCGCCCTCGTCGGCACCGGCACGCGGCGCTGACCCGTGCGGCAGCAGGTGGCCACCGTCGTGTGGCGGGTCGTCCTCGCGACGGGGCTGGTGTGCGGGATCGGGCTGCTGCCGTGGCTGACGCGGACCGATCCGGCCCACACGGTTCTCAAGGCACGGTCGGCCGAGCGTACGCCCACGCCCGAGGTGCTCGCCGACATCCGCGCGCAGCTCGGGCTCGACGACGGGCCGCTGCACCTGCTCGGGCGGTGGCTCGGCGGGCTCGTGCGCGGTGACGCCGGGCGGTCGTGGATCTCGGGGGGCGAGGTCCTGCCCGACGTGCTCCAGGCGCTCGGCGCCTCCCTGCTGCTCATGGCCGTCGCGCTCCTCGTCGCCGCCCTCACCGCCGGGCTCATCTGCGCCCGCACGCTCAGGCTCGGCGCCCGGCGGCGGCTCGGTGGGCGACGGCGTGGCGGCACCGCCTCCGCCGTCGTCGCCTCGCTGCCCGAGTTCCTCGTCGCCTCCGTGCTCGCCACCCTCGTCGGGGTGCAGCTGGGATGGCTGCCCGCGCTGGGGTGGTACGGGCCCCAGTGGACCGTGCTGCCCGCGCTCGCCCTCGGGCTGCCCGCCGGGGCGGTGCTCGGCCGGCTGCTCGACGACCTGCTGCCCGGCGCGTTCGGTGAGCCGTGGGCGCTGGCCGCCGCCGCCCGGGGGCTGACCGGCCGGCGCATCGCACGGCAGGCGTTGCGGCGGTGCGTGCCCGCGCTGCTGCCCAATCTCGGGCTGTTCGTCGTGGGCCTCACCGGCGGGGCCGTCGCCGTCGAGCAGGTCTTCGACATCCCAGGGCTCGGCCGCACCACCCTCCAGGCCGCCCTCGCCCAGGACCTGCCCGTCCTCCAGGCCGGCACCCTCGCCCTCGTCCTCCTCGCCGCGCTCGCGACCGGTGCCACCCGCGTCGCCGCCCGTGTGCTCACCGGACCCGCCCTGCGCGACGGCGCCCTCTCGTCCCTGCACCGGCCCGCCCCGCCCGCCGGCGGTCTGCTGCCCCTGCTCTACGGCGTCGTCCTGCTCGCCGTCATCGGATTCGGCCTGGCGCGCGACCCGCTCGCCCTCAACACGGGGGAGCGGCTGGGGGCGCCCTCCCCCGGCCATCCCTTCGGTACCGACGCCCTCGGCCGGGACCTGCTCGCCCGCGTCGGTCACGGGGCTCTGGACACGCTGCTCCTCGCCTCCGCCATCACCGCCGCCGCGCTGCTCGCGGGCGTACTCCTCGGGCTCGTACCCCGGGTGTCGGCACCGCTCGTGGACACCGTCAACGCGGTACCGCCGGTGCTGGCCGCCCTGGTCGTCACCGCCGTCGCGGGAAGCGGAACGGCCACGCCCGCCCTCGCCGTGGCCGCAGTCGCTTGGGCGCCGCTCGCCGCGCACACCTCCTCGCTGCTGCGGCAGGAACGCGCCACCCTGCACATCACCGCCACCCGGGGGCTGGGCGCCGGGCGGTGGTACCTGCTGCGCCGCGAGCTGCTGCCCGCCGTCCTGCCGCCCGTCCTCCGGCACGCTCTGCTGCGGCTGCCCGGCGTCGCCCTCGCCCTCGCCTCCCTCGGTTTCCTCGGCCTGGGCGCCCAGCCGCCGTCCCCCGAGTGGGGCC
>NZ_RAIF01000032.1:834807-840329 GCF_003671715.1 Streptomyces sp. E2N166
GTTCTCGGCGAGGAGCAGCCCTACGCCGAGCGCGCGCCCTGGGCCGTCCTCGCCCCCGCCGCCGTTCTCGCCCTGCTCGGCGCGCTGGCGGTCACCGCCGCGGGCGGACTGCGTCGGCCCCGGCGGCGGCCTCGGCGTACGTCCCCGGTCGTCGGCCCAGCGGCCGTCGAGGAGAAGGAACTGGTCGGCGCCCGATGACCGCACCGTCCATCGGCCGGCTCGTGCGCAAGCCCCGCCGCGGGGCCCCGCCCACCCCGCTATCCCCACTGCTCCGGCTGCTCATCGTCACCCAACTCGCCTTCAACGTCGGCTTCTTCGCGGTCCTGCCCTTCCTCTCCGAGCATCTGGGGCAGGGCATCGGCATGGCGGGGTGGCTGGTCGGCTTCGTGCTGGGGCTGCGGACCTTCAGCCAGCAGGGGCTGTTCGTGGTCGGCGGGGCGCTGGCCGACCGGTACGGCATCCGGCCGGTCGTACTCGCCGGATGCCTGCTGCGGATCGCCGGGTTCGGGTGGCTCGGGTTCGCCGAGCGGGCCTGGACCGTTGTCGGTGCCGTGCTGCTGATCGGGTTCGCCGCCGCGCTCTTCTCGCCGGCCGTCGAGTCAGAGGTCGCCAGACAGGCCGTCGCCTGGGAGGAGGAGGGCGGCGGGGACCGGACCCGGGTGCTCGCGCTGTTCACCGTCGCCGGGCAGGCGGGGGCTTTCGTCGGGCCGCTGCTGGGGGCTCTGCTGCTCGCCGTCGACTTCCGTGCGGTGTGCCTGGCCGGCGCCGGCGTCTTCGTGCTCGTCCTCGCCGGGCACGCGTGGCTGCTGCCGCAGCACGTTCCCGGGCGGGCGCGTGTCCGGGTCAAGGGCGGGGCGCGGCTGCTGCTGCGCAACCGGCGCTTCCTCGCGCTGTGCTGCGCGTACGGCGCCTATCTGCTCGCCTACAACCAGTTCTACCTCGCGCTGCCCGCCGAGGTGGAGCGCGCCGCCGGCTCGCAGGCGCCGCTGGCCTGGCTGTTCGCGCTCTCCTCGCTGCTGGTGGTGACCGCGCAGTTGCCGGTGACCCGGTGGGCGGGGGAGCGGCTGCCGCCGCGCCGGTCGATGGTGGCCGGGCTGGTGCTGATCGCGGCAGGGTTCGCCGTCGTCGCGGTGGCGCGGCCCGCCGGGTGGACGGGCACCGGTGGGCTGGTGCCCGCCACCGGGTTCGTCGTGCTGCTCACTCTCGGGCAGATGCTCGTCGCGCCCGTCGCCCGCGCCTGGGTGCCGGACCTGGCCGAGGACGGACGGCTCGGGCTGTACACGGGGGCACTGTCCTCGGTCTCCGGGCTCATCGTGCTCGTCGGCAGTTCCGCGACCGGGCTGCTGCTGGACGCTGGGCTGCCCAGCGCCGTGCCGTGGCTGGTTCTGGCCGCCGTACCGCTGGCGGCGGCGGGGTTGCTGCCCCGGCGGCACTGAGTCCATCAGGGGCCGCCGGTACTCTCACTGCCTCGCGCCACGGCCGGCGGCGGATGCCGCCCCGGTGACCGTCCAGATCGCCGTGCCCCACAGGGAGAGCGCGGAGACGAGGCCCACCACGAGACGGACGGTCCGGTCCGGTCCGTCCATGAGCCACACGGCCAGGCACGCTGCTCCGGCCGCGCTCGACGGGGCCGCCGGTACGCGCGGCCGAGGCTGTTCGAACACCGCCGCGAGCGGAAGGAAGCGCGGCCCTACGACCGGACCGGCCAAGACCGGCGAGACCGACGAAGAACCGACGAAGAACCGACGAAGGCCGGCGGAAGGCGAGGGTGGCCGAACTCGCCCCGACCCGGCTCACCGGGCGACGGGCTCCCGCACCGCGGCCCGCGCGAGGACCCGCGTCACCCGCGACGTCCGCCACAGCCACAGCACATCCCGGCCGAAGGACCACACCAGCAGCCCCAGCGCCAGCAGGACCACCCCGGTGCTGACCGCGGGCGGCAGCAGCTCCGCGCCCGCCAGCAGCAGCAACACGCCCTGCATCGCGGCCACCGTCTTGCGGGCCGTGCTCGGCGGCAGCGGGGCGGTCAGCCACGGCCACACCCGGGCCGCGGCGACGAACACGTAGCGCATGCCGCCGATCAGCAGTACCCACGGACCCTGGTCCATCGCGACGTACACGCTGAGCACCAGGATCAGGAACGCGTCGACCTCCATGTCGAATCGGGCGCCCAGCTGCGACGACGTGCCGGTGCGGCGGGCGACCTTGCCGTCCACGCCGTCCAGGATCAGGGCCACCGCGGTCAGGCCGACGAGCAGGGAGACCGGCGGCGCGCTGCGGAAGGAGTCCGCGACCAGTGCCGTGACCCCGCCGACCAGGGTGGCCCGGCCGAGGGTGACCCGGTTGGCCGGGCCGAACGACGGCAACCGGGAACGGTGCAGGGCCCAGGAGAGCACCGCCCAGGTCGCGAACGCGAACGCGAGGCCGGTCAGCCAGCCCGCCGTGCCCATCCCGATCGCCGTGCCGAGCAGCGCCAGGAGCAGGATCTGCGCGCCCGCCCCCACCGCGGTCTCCTGCTGAACGGGCCTCGCGTCGTACGCGTCGTACGTGTTGTTCAGGGCCACCGAACACCCTCCGGCCGTGTGACAGAGTCGATCAACGCCGCTACCTTGTGCGCGGCTCGTGCATCCCTCGGTACGTGGGCGGCTTCCCGATCGTTCAGGAGGACATCCGATGACAGGCATGGCACGTGCGTTCTGGCTCGAATCGCCAGGCCGGGGCGCGATCCGCGACGTCGAGCTGTCCGCGCCCGCGGCGGACGAGGTGCTCGTGCGTACGCTCTTCAGCGGCGTGAGCCGGGGCACGGAGACGCTCGTCTTCGGCGGCCGGGTGCCCGAGAACCAGTCCGCGGCCATGCGCGCGCCGTTCCAGGAGGGCGACTTCCCGGGGCCCGTGAAGTACGGCTACCTCAACGTCGGTGTGGTGGAGGAGGGTCCGGACGCCCTCCTCGGGCGCACCGTCTTCTGCCTGTACCCGCACCAGACCCGATACGTCGTCCCGGCCGCCGCCGTCACCCCGGTGCCCCCGGAGGTCCCCGCCGGGCGGGCCGTGCTCGCCGGCACCGTCGAGACCGCCGTCAACGCCCTGTGGGACGCGGCGCCCCTGGTCGGCGACCGGATCGCCGTGGTCGGCGGCGGCATGGTCGGCTGCTCGGTGGCCGCCCTGCTGGCCCGCTTCCCCGGCGTCCGCGTCCAGTTGGTCGACGCCGACCCCGCCCGGGCCGAGGTCGCCGAGGCACTCGGGATCGGCTTCGCGTCCCCCGCCGACGCCCTCGGCGGCCTCGACCTCGTCGTCCACGCCAGCGCGACGGAGGCGGGCCTCGCCCGGTCGCTGGAGCTGCTGCGGCCCGAGGGCACGGTCCTCGAACTGAGCTGGTACGGCGACCGGCGCGTCGCCCTGCCGCTCGGCGAGGCCTTCCACTCGCGGCGCCTGACCCTGCGCAGCAGCCAGGTCGGCACCGTCTCCCCGGCGCGCGGCGCCACCCGCACATACGCCGACCGGCTCGCCCTCGCCCTCGATCTGCTCGCCGACCCGGCGCTCGACGCGCTCGTCACCGGGGAGTCCGCGTTCACCGAACTGCCGGACGTGCTGGCGGGACTGGCCTCCGGGGAGATCCCCGCGCTGTGCCACCGGATCCGGTACCCCGGCGGCTGACCCTCCGCCCGCCGGGGACGGCATCGGCGCCTGACCTTGAGAAAAGACGTACGGGCCGCTGAACAAGGGAAGGCACCGGGCCGTAATAGACGGCATCCCGCGCACCGATCGGCGGGGGATCAGACGTGCCACACCTGGAGGGTCGTCCGTTGTTCAGCATCACCGTCCGCGATCACATCATGATCGCCCACAGCTTCCGCGGCGACGTCTTCGGGCCCGCGCAGCGCCTGCACGGAGCGACGTTCCTGGTGGACGCCACCTTCCGGCGCGAGCAGCTGGACGAGGACAACATCGTCGTCGACATCGGACTGGCCACCCGTGAACTGGGCGCGGTCGTCAGCGAACTGAACTACCGCAACCTCGACAACGAACCCGACTTCGCCGGCGTCAACACCTCCACGGAGTTCCTGGCCAAGGTCATCGCCGACCGGCTCGCCGAGCGAGTCCACAAGGGCGGCCTCGGCGAGGGGGCCAAAGGTCTGGCCGGCCTCACCGTGACCCTGCACGAGTCGCACGTCGCCTGGGCGAGTTACGAGCGTGCGCTGTGACCGACACGTCCATCGAGACGGCGACCGGTGCGACCGCCGCCGGACGCACTCGGCTCACCTACGTCCCCGCACAGACGTCCGCGCCGGCTTCGGCCCCGAGGAACCGGGGGATCATCCCCATGTCCCTGCGCTCCGTGCACTTCGTCATGCCTGGCGGAGTCGACGACCCGGCCGCGCCGAGCGGCGGCAACGCCTACGACCGGCGGGTGCGGCTGGACCTGCCGGGCTTCGGCTGGCGGGTGCGTGGTCTGCCCGTGGCCGGGGACTGGCCACGGCCGGACGACGCCGCCCGCGCGGAACTCGCCCGCGCCCTGCGCCGGCTGCCGGACGGAGCCGTCGTCCTCCTCGACGGCCTGGTCGCCTGCGGGGTGCCGGAGATCGTGGTCCCGGAGGCCGAGCGGCTGCGGATGGCCGTGCTCGTCCACCTGCCGCTCGGCGACGAGACCGGCCTCGACCCCGCCGTGGCCGCCGAACTGGACGCGCGTGAACGCGCGGTGCTGCGGGCCGTCCCGGCCGTCGTCGCCACCAGTGACTGGGCAGTCCGGCGCCTCGTCTCCCACCACGGCCTCGACCCGGTCCGCGTCCACGTCGCCGCCCCCGGCGCCGACATCGCCCCCCTCGCGCCCGGCACGGACGGAGTCTCCCGGCTGCTGTGCGTCGCCGCCGTCACACCCCGCAAGGGCCAGCACCGGCTGGTGGAGGCACTGGCGGCGGTCGCCGACCTGCCGTGGAGCTGCGAGTGCGTCGGCGGACTCGGGCAGGACCCGGAGTACGTCGGCCGGCTGCGGACGCTGATCGCGCGGCACGGGCTGGAGGACCGGCTGGTCCTCGCGGGCCCGCGGGCCGGCGCGGAACTGGACGCCACCTACTCCACCGCCGACCTGATGGTCCTCACCTCGTACGCCGAGACGTACGGCATGGCGGTGACGGAGGCCCTCGCGCGCGGCATCCCCGTGCTCGCCACGGACGTCGGCGGCCTCCCGGAGGCGGTCGGACGCGCTCCCGACGGCGGGGTGCCCGGCATCCTCGTCCCGCCGGAGGACCCCGTCGCGCTCGCCGCCGAACTGCGCGGCTGGTTCGGGGAAGCGGACGTACGACGCCGGCTGAAGGCCGCGGCACGCGGCCGTCGCGCCGCCCTCGACGGCTGGGCGACCACGGCACGGAGCCTGGCCGGAATACTGCACCGGCTGCCGAGCGAACCCCGGAGGGCGGCATGAGGAAGACCACGGCAGCGGTCACGCGGGCGATCCCGTCCCAGCCAGGCCCCCAGCACGACCCCGAGCCGGCGGACAGCGTGATCCCGGGCGCGGGCCCGACCGA
>NZ_RAIF01000032.1:841245-847910 GCF_003671715.1 Streptomyces sp. E2N166
CCCCGTGAGCGCACCGACGGTACAGGCGGGGACGGGAACCCTGCCGGGGGCGGTACGCCGAAACGCGGCTCCCGTCGGCGACCAACCCCGCCGCCGCGCCCTGCGCACCCACCTCGGCACCCTCGCCGGCGTCGTCATCCTCGCCGTACTCCTGTGGCGGATGGGGACCGGTGTGTTCCTGGAAGGGCTGCGCCGGATCGACGCGCCCACGCTGCTGACGGCACTCGGGATCGGACTGGTCACCACGGTGTTCAGCGCCTGGCGCTGGGCTCTGGTGGCCCGTGGTCTGCGCATCCGGCTGCCCCTCGGACCGGCCGTCGCCGACTACTACCGCGCGCTGTTCCTCAACGCCGCCCTCCCCGGCGGCGTACTCGGCGACGTGCACCGCGCGGTACGGCACGGACGGAGCGCGGGCGACCTGGGGCGGGGCGTGCGGGCCGTCGTCCTCGAACGGGTCGCCGGGCAGGTCGTGTTGACCGGTGTCGCAGTCGCGGTGCTGCTCACGATGGAGTCACCCGTGCTGGCCGGGGCCCGGCACCTCGCACCGCTCGTGGGAATGGCCGTGCTCGGCGCGCTCGCCGTCGTGCTCGCCCTGCGCATGAACCGGGCCCCCTCCCGCGAGGGGCGGGCGGCTGCCGGGGTTCTGCGGGCGACGCTCCGCGATGCGCGCGAAGGGCTGCTGTCCCGGCGGAACCTGCCGGGGGTCGCCGTGTCGTCCGTCGTCGTACTCGCCGGGCACCTCGCGATGTTCGTTCTCGCCGCCCGGGTGGCCGGCAGCGGCGCCTCCGTCGCCGTACTGACGCCGCTGGCCGTGCTGGCGCTGCTCGCCATGGGACTGCCGCTGAACGTCGGCGGCTGGGGCCCCAGGGAGGGCGTCACCGCCTGGGCGTTCGGGGCGGCCGGGCTGGGCGCGGGCACCGGGCTGGGCGTGGCCGTGGTCTACGGGGTGCTCAGTCTCGTGGCGAGCCTGCCCGGGGTCGCCGTTCTCGTGGTCCGCTGGTGCGAGGGGCTGCGCGGCCGCTCCGCCCCGCACCGCGCGCCCGACGGGCACTACCCCCGCTCGCCGCCCGGCGCGGTGGCCGTCTCCGACGTCAGCAGCGAGAAACACGCTCCGAAGGAATCCGCGAGGCTCGCCAGCAGTTCCTTCCCCTTTTCCGCCGAACCCAGCGAGGGACGCCCGATGACACCGGAATCGGTGTAGGCGGACATACCGAGGGAGAGCAGATGACGCCGGTCGTCCGCGACGAAATCGGCGGCCTCGTAACCGGGCCGGACGTATTCGGGGTGAGTGTGCAGAAGAATGGAGGTCTCGATTTCCCCCGCGTGCATGTCGGTGAGCAGCGAAGTGGCCACCCCCGCCCGCTGCCGGGCCGCCTCCCAGTCCTCCGCGGCCGGGAACAGCGCCATCCGTTCGCCGCGTGCGGAGGACTCCTGGACGACGTTGCCCAGTACGTAGTTCCCGCCGTGCCCGTTGACCACCACCAGGGCGTCGACGCCCGAGCGGCGCAGCGAGTCGGCTATGTCCCGTATCACCGCGTGAAGGGTCACCGAGGAGATGCTGACGGTCCCCGGCCAGTCCGCGTGCTCGTGGGAGCAGCCGATCGTCACCGGTGGGAGCAGGTGCACCGGGAACGCGGCGGCGATCTCCCGGGCGACGGCGCACGCGACGAGCGTGTCGGTCGCGAGCGGCAGGTACGGGCCGTGCTGTTCGAAACTTCCCACCGGCAGCACCGCCACCTGCCGCGGAACCCCGGAGCCCCGCCCGCGCACGTCCTCGGTCGTGTCCGCCGGCACCAGTGAAACATCCATTCCCGCACGGCCTTTCGTCTCGGTCGAGAAACTGTTGAGCAGTCTGTTGAGGAACGCGAGAATCATGACAGAAAAAATTGGTGTACTCGGCAAGAAGGCAGCGCAGCGCACGGACGTGGAGCGGGTCGTGGTGACGCCTCTGCCCACCGTGTACGGCGAATTCCGGGCATTCGGCTATTTCGACCACGAGCGCGGTGACGAGCAAGTGGCACTGGTCCACGGCGACCCGGGTGCCGACGGCGTGCTGACCCGGCTGCACTCGGAGTGCCTCACGGGTGACGCGTTCGGCTCCCAGCACTGCGAGTGCGGTGCCCAACTCGCCTGCGCACTGCGGGAGGTCGCCGCCGCGGGCAGCGGCGTCGTGGTCTACCTGCGCGGCCACGAGGGACGCGGCATCGGCCTGCTCGCCAAACTGCGCGCGATGGCGTTGCAGGCGGAGGGCCTCGACACGGTGGAGGCGAACCTCGCCCTCGGTCTGCCGGTGGACGCCCGCGACTACGGCGTCGCCGCCCGCATCCTCGACGACCTCGGGGTGCGGTCAGTGCGCCTGATGTCCAACAACCCGCGCAAGCGGGAGGCGTTGGTGCGCCACGGCATCGAGGTCACCGAGCAGGTGCCGCTGCTGATACCGCCGTGCGAGAGCAACATCACCTATCTGCGCACCAAGCGGGAACGGCTCGACCACCATCTGCCCCACCTGGACGCGGTGGCGCATGTGTCGTCCTGACTCCAGGGGCAGGATCAGCCGGTGACGGCCTCGTGCACGAGCCGCTTGAGGTCCGGGTAGACCGTGTGCGAGGACTTCGGCCGCACCTGGGTCATGAACTGCACCGTCAGGTCACGGCCCGGGTCGACCCAGAAGGTGGTCGTCGCCACCCCGCTCCAGCCGTACGTGCCGAGCCCCGAGGGGGCCTGGGTGCGGGCCGGGTCGATCACCACGGAGACGCCGAGGCCGAAGCCGACTCCGTCGTTGCCGGGGTCGTCGTGCGCCGGGCGGCTGCCGTAGGCGCGCAGGTCGGCGTCGCCGGGCAGGTGGTTGCGGGTCATGAGGTCCACCGTCCCGGGGGCGAGCAGGCGGACGCCGTCGAGTTCGCCCCGGCGCCGCAGGAGTTCCGCGAAGCGGTGCACGTCGTACGCGGACGAGACCAGGCCGCCGCTGCCCGACAGGAACCGCGGCCGGCCCCGCAGCGGCAGCCCGGGGACCGGCTCGATGCCACCGTCGTCCGTCTCGCCGTACAGCTCGGCCAGCCGGCCGGCCTGCTCGTCGGTGACGTGGAAGCCGGTGTCCGTCATACCGAGCGGCCCGAGGACACGCTCGGCGAAGTAGCTGTCGAGCGGCTGCCCGGACACCACCTCCACGAGCCGCCCCAGCACGTTGCTGGCCACCGAGTAGTTCCACCGCGTGCCCGGCTCGAACTGCAGCGGCAGGCTCGCGTACAGGTCGACCGTCTCGGCCAGCCCCGCGCCCGGCCGCACCGACGACTCCAGGCCGGCCGCGCGGTACAGCCCGTCGACGGGGTGGGCGTGGTAGAAGCCGAAGGTCAGTCCGGCAGTGTGGGTCATCAGATGCCGGACGAGGACCGGTCCGGCGGCCGGCCGGGTGACGACGGCGTCCGCGGTCCCTTCCACGTACACCCGCGGTTCGGCGAAGGCCGGCAGGTACCGCGCCACCGGGTCGTCGAGCGACAGCCGGCCCTCCTCCACCAGCATCAGCGCGGCGACGGACGTGACCGGCTTGGTCATGGAGTAGATCCGCCACAACGTGTCGGCCGCCACGGGCAGCCCGGCCGCGACGTCCCGCCGGCCGTGCACGGTCAGGTGGGCGATCCGCCCGCCACGGGCGACGGCCACCAGGAACCCGGGCAGCCGGCCCTCGTCGACCTGCCGGGCGAAGTGCAGGTCGAGCCGGTCCAGCGCCTTCGGATCCAGCCCGGCCGCGCCCGGGTCGACCTCCTGCCGCAGTGGTGCCGTCACCCTCGCCCTCCTTGGTCGTTCGTCGAGGTGGCTCCGGCATACCCCGCGCACGCGACTTCAGGCCTGATGACCCGCCGTACGCGCCGGTGTGCACCGGCGCGCCCCGCCGCGTGGTATCCATCCGGGCACCACGACCTCGCGGAGGAGAGGGCGGAGGGCAGCCGCCCAAGGGCGTCAGGCCGTCACCGTCTCCGGCTGTGCCGCCTCCGGGCGGGCACGCTCGCCGAGCTCCTCCGTCGGGACCTTGTGGGTCTCGCGGGCGGAGAACGCCGCGATCACCGGCGGCACGCACAGCGCCGCCGTGAACAGCGCCACCGTGAACCAGTCGTCGCCGTCCGGACCGGCGATCTGCGCGGCGAAGGTCACCGCGAACCCGGCCACCGCGAAGCCGATCTGGGTGCCGATCGCCACGCCGGACAGCCGCACCCGGGTGGAGAACATCTCGCCGTAGAAGGCGGGCCACACACCGTTCGCGGCGCTGTAGACGACGCCGAAGGCGACGATGCCCGTCAGGAACGTCAGCGGGTAGGAGCCGGTCGAGATCGCCCACAGGTACAGGAACATGGTCACCGCGCTGCCCACCGCGCCGATCAGGAAGACCGGGCGCCGGCCGACGCGGTCGGACAGCGTCGCCCACAGCGGGATCGCGGCGAGCGCGACGACGTTGGCGAGGGCGCCCACCCACAGCATCGCGGTACGGGACATGCCGACCGAGTCACTGGTGGCGTACGCCAGCGCCCAGACCGTGAAGATCGTGCTGACCGAGGCGATGAGCGCGCCCGCGACCACCCGCAGTACGTCCGCCCAGTGGTCGCGCGCCAGCACCGCCAGCGGCATCTTCGCGACGCCCTCCGTGGCGGCCTGCCGCGCGAAGGCCGGCGTCTCGTCCAGCTTGCGGCGGATGACGTAGCCGACGATCGCGACCACGACGCTCAGCCAGAACGGCACGCGCCAGCCCCAGGACAGCAGCTGGTCCTCGGGGAGCGCGGCGATGGGGAGGAAGACCAGGGTGGCGAGCAGCTGCCCGCCCTGGGTGCCGCTGAGGGTGAAACTGGTGAAGAAACCGCGTTTGCGCGGTGGCGCGTGTTCCAGGGTCATGGAGTTGGCGCTGGCCTGCTCGCCCGCCGCCGATATGCCCTGCAGGACGCGGCAGAGCACCAGCAGGACCGGGGCGAGGGTGCCGACCTGGTCGCGCGTGGGCAGACAGCCGATGAGGAACGTCGACACGCCCATCAGGATCAGCGTGAAGACCATGATCTTCTTGCGGCCCATGCGGTCGCCGACGTGGCCGAGGAAGAACGCGCCGACCGGACGGGCGGCGTAGGCGACGCCGAACGTGGCCAGCGACAGCAGGGTCGCGGTGGCCGGGTCGGACTCGTCGAAGAAGACCTCCGGGAAGATCAGCGCGGCGGCGCTGCCGTAGATGAAGAAGTCGTAGTACTCGAGCGCGCTGCCGATCCAGGCGGCGGTCGCCGCCTTCTTCGGCTGGCCGGGCGGGGCGGCGCCCTGGGACGCGGGGGCGGGGACGGACACGGCGTTGCTCCTTCGGGGGACTCCACGGTAGGCGGAGTGAGCGGAGGGGAGAGTGCCGATCGGCTAATTAACCCACTGGGTAGTTAGTCTCGGTTGGGAAGGGATGTTGCGCGCACGTTTCCCGTGTGTCAAGAGGTCCCGTCGTCCGCCGTCGCGGCGGTCAGTGGGCCGCGCGCTCCGCCGTGAGGTAGGCGATCACCATGTCGCCGAGCATGGCCCGGTAGTGCTCGCGCTGGTCCGGGGCGACCAGGTCGCGGCCGAACAGGGCGCCGAAGGTGTGCCGGTTGGCGACCCGGAAGAAGCAGAAGGAGCTGATCATCGCGTGCAGGTCGACGGCGTCGACGTCGGCCGTGAACAGGCCGGACCGCTGCCCGTCCTCCAGGATGCGGCGGATTACGTCGAGCGCCGGCGAGCCGATGCTGGCCAGCATCTCCGAGGACGCGATGTGCTCGGCGTCGTGGATGTTCTCGATGCTCACCAGGCGGATGAAGTCGGGGTGCCGCTCGTGGTGGTCGAAGGTCACCTCCGCGAGGCGCCGGATGGCCGCCACCGGGTCCAGGTGCTCGACGTCGAGCTGCTGCTCGGCCTCCCGGATCACGCCGTACGCCCGCTCCAGCACGGCCGTGAACAGCTGCTCCTTGCCGCCGAAGTAGTAATAGATCATCCGCTTCGTGGTGCGGGTGCGGGCGGCGATCTCGTCGACGCGGGCACCGTCGTAGCCGGCCCGGGCGAACTCGCGCGTCGCCACGTCGAGGATCTCGGCCCGGGTGCGGGCTGCGTCGCGGGTGCGCGTGGCGGCTCGTGCCGGTTCGTCGACGCTGGTCATCGGGTTCCTCCGGCTGCGGGGCAGGGGCTGCGGGCTGGGGCGTGCCGGTGATTCTAGAAGCCTCCGCCTTCCCATACGCCCCACCCTCCTGCTATGACTAACGTACTGGTTCGTACATTGCTCGCTCGGGCAGCAGCCCGAGCCGCTCAGGAGGTCCCCGGTGGCCAAGGACTCGTATCTCGTCGGGCTGATCGGCTCCGGCATCGGCCCGTCGCTCAGCCCGGCACTGCACGAGCGGGAGGCCGGCCGGCAGGGTCTGCGCTACCTGTACCGGCTGATCGACATCGACACCCTCGGTGCCCGGCCCGAGGCGGTGGGCGACCTGCTGCGCGCGGCCCGGGACCTGGGCTTCGACGGGCTGAACATCACCCACCCCTGCAAGCAGCTCGTCATCGAGCACCTGGACGCCCTCGCCCCGCAGGCCGAGGCGCTCGGCGCGGTCAACACCGTGGTCTTCGACGACACCGGCCGCGCCACCGGACACAACACCGACGTCACCGGCTTCGCCGCCTCCTTCGCCCGC
>NZ_RAIF01000032.1:847920-849388 GCF_003671715.1 Streptomyces sp. E2N166
GCCCAGCTCAACCGCCACTTCGGGGACGGCCGCGCCGACCACGCCGCCCCGGACCGGCTGGCCGGGCTGCTGACCCGGGCCGACGGCGTCGTGCACGCCACCCCCACCGGCATGGCCGCCCACCCCGGCCTGCCGCTGCCCGCCGAACTGCTCCACCCCGGGCTGTGGATCGCCGAGGTCGTGTACCGCCCGCTGGAGACCGAGCTGCTGCGCACCGCCCGCGCGCTGGGCTGCGCCACGCTCGACGGCGGCGGCATGGCCGTCTTCCAGGCCGCGGACGCGTTCCGGCTGTTCACCGGGCGGGAACCCGACGCCGTGCGGATGCTCGCCGACATCACCGACCTGGCGGGCGCTCTCGGCGCCCCGCGGTAGGAAAGAGGTAGCCACGTGCGGACGTCCATCGCCACCGTCTCCCTCAGCGGATCGCTCACCGAGAAGCTCACGGCCGCCTCCCTGGCCGGCTTCGACGGCGTGGAGATCTTCGAGAACGACCTGCTGGCCAGCCCCCTGACCCCCGAGGAGATCCGCGCCCGCTGCGCCGACCTCGGCCTCACCATCGACCTCTACCAGCCCATGCGGGACGTCGAGGCGCTCCCCGAGGACGAGTTCGCCCGCGCCCTGCGCCGCGCCCGGCACAAGTTCGAGCTGATGCGCAGGCTCGGCGCGGACACCGTCCTGGTCTGCTCCAGCGTCTCCCCGCTCGCCGTGGACGACGACGCCCTCGCCGCCGAGCAGCTGAGCCGGCTCGCAGACCTGGCCGAGGACCACGGCGTCCGCGTCGCCTACGAGGCGCTCGCCTGGGGCCGGCACATCAGCACCTACGACCACGCCTGGCGCGTCGTCGAGAGCGCCGGGCACCCCGCGCTCGGCACCTGCCTGGACAGCTTCCACATCCTCTCCCGGGACAGTGACCCCAAGGGCATCGAGGACATCCCGGGAGAGAAGATCTTCTTCCTCCAGCTCGCCGACGCCCCGCTGCTCGCGATGGACGTCCTCCAGTGGAGCCGCCACTACCGCTGCTTCCCCGGCCAGGGCGGCTTCGACGTCGCCGGACTGCTGCGGCACGTACTGCGCGCCGGCTACGACGGCCCACTGTCCCTGGAGGTCTTCAACGACGTCTTCCGGCAGTCCGAGGCCGGCCCCACGGCCGTGGACGCCCAGCGCTCCCTGCTGACGCTCCAGGAGACGGCCGGCCTCGCCGCGCCGCCCGCACCCGCCCCGCCCACCGGGGTCGCATTCGCCGAACTGGTCACGCCCGACGCCGCACCCGTCTCCGCCGTGCTCGGCGCGCTGGGCTTCGCCCGGACCGCACGGCACCGCGGCAAACCCGTCGACCTGTGGCAGCGGGGTGACGCCCGCGTCCTGGTCAACACCGGGCCGGCCGAACGCCGCGACGGCACCCGGCTGGCCGCCGTCGGCCTGGAGTCGCCGGACCCCGCCGGGGCGGGCCGCCGCGCGGAGGCCCTGC
>NZ_RAIF01000032.1:849511-866496 GCF_003671715.1 Streptomyces sp. E2N166
CCGAGCGCCCCGGACTGCCCGACTGGCGGGCCGATTTCGAGGACACCGGCGCGCACGCCGAGGCCGGGGCGGCCTGGCGCGTCGACCACCTCTCCCTCACCCAGCCCTGGCACCAGTTCGACGAGGCGGCGCTCTTCCACCGCGGCGTCCTCGGACTGCGCCCGCAGGAGAGCGTGGACGTCGCCGACCCCTACGGCCTGCTGCGCAGCCGCGCCGTCACCACCGACGACGGCGGGGTCCGCATAGTCCTGACCGTCGGCGCGGCACCCACCGACGACACCGCGCACGCCCAGCACATCGCCCTGGCCACCGACGACGTGGTCGCCGCCGCGCGCCGCTTCCGCGCCGCCGGCGGCCCGCTGCTCCCGATCCCCGGCAACTACTACGACGACCTCGCCGCCCGCTTCGAGTTCGCCGACGGCGAGCTGGAGACGTACCGGGAGCTGGGCATCCTCTACGACCGCGACGCGCACGGCACCTTCCGGCACTGCTACACGCACACCGTCGGCCGGGTCTTCTTCGAACTCGTCCAGCGGGACGGCGGCTACCGCGGCTACGGCGCGGCCAACGCCCCGGTCCGGCTGTCCGCGCAGCACGCGGTGCGCGGGTTCACTGCCGGCTGACGGTACGGGTGACACCGGCGACGACGGTGGTGGCCAGGATCCAGCCCATGACGATCAGGACGTAACCGAGGTACTGGTACCAGCCCTCGGGCGCGAACGCGCTCTCCTGACCGAAGGAGATCACCGGCAGCAGCAGGTCCAGCGTGTAGAACACCGGGTTGAAGTCGGGGGACTCCGCCGGCTTGAGCGGCGGCGGGTGCCGCAGGCCGTACGCGACCGAGCCGACCGCGAGCAGCGACAGCAGCCAGCCGCCGGCCCGCAGCGGACGGAAGCCGTAGCCGACGGCGGCGTCCTGGAGCAGCCCCCAGACCCGGCCGTACCAGGGCAGGGTGCGGCGGTGCCGGCGCTGCTTGGCGAGCTGTACCAGCCGGGCCGCGTCGTCGTCGCCGATCCGGCGGTAGGAGGCGGTCAACTGCTCGTAGACGAAGGGCAGATAGCTGTCGCCGCGCTCCAGCATCGGCAGCCGTCTCCCGGCGGGTTCGTGCGGGATGAGCGACGTGTAGGTGAGGTCGTTCAGCTGGACGCGGTGCGGTACCGCCTCCGGTTCGACGAACAGCACCTCCACCTGGGAGCGGCGCAGGTTGAGGGTGCCCTCCACCGTCGGGCACTGGCGCAGCCACAGTTCACCGATCACACAACTGCTCGCGCGCAGCGCGGTTCCCCCGGGATTCACCAGGCGCGCCTGCGACAGGTCCAGCCGCCCTGGTATGCGCGCACCGCGGAATTCCAGCCGGCCTCGCACCTCGGCGTGCCGCA
Organism: Streptomyces sp. E2N166; assembly: GCF_003671715.1. Classification (GTDB taxonomy): domain Bacteria; phylum Actinomycetota; class Actinomycetes; order Streptomycetales; family Streptomycetaceae; genus Streptomyces; species Streptomyces thinghirensis. The sequence continues at coordinate 850,891 of NZ_RAIF01000032.1, forward strand.
TCAGCACATCGGCCTCGGCCGCGAGCGTCTCGGCCTGCAGGGCGGTGCCGTCCGGCCGGTCGAGTACCGCGTCGGTGAGGTTGACCGTCCCGGCCACCCGGGCGCCGTCGAGCCGCACCGTTCCCCGCGCCCGGAGCCCCGGCGCCCACAGGTCTGCCCCCAGCACCGCCTGGTTCAGCTGGAGCACCGGCCCCTCGGTGTCCGGCGCGTGGATCGCCGTGCTCTCCAGGTAGAGGCTGCCGGTGATCTCCGCTCCGCCGAGCCGCACCATCCCGCCGAACCGGGCGCGGGTCAGCCGCAGTACGCCGTCCACCCGGACGGCGTGCGAGACCAGGCCGGGCAGGACGGACTCGCTCAGGTTCACCTCGCGCAGCCGGGCCGCGTAGAGCCTGGGCACGTCGTCGAAGTGGCAGTGCCGCAGCCGCACGGGGTGGTCGACCGTCGCGTACGCCAGTTCCAGCGGCCCGGTGACGCGCGCGCCCGCCAGGCTCAGCGCGGCCACCTCGCCGTCCGCCCGGGGGCCGTCGAGCAGCAGTGCGCGCAACACGCTCGCGCGAACGGTCCGTTCGGGGCCCCAGGTGCCGCCCTCGGCCGGGTCCTCGTCGTCGGCGGCACGGAAGTCCACGGCGGTGCCCGTGGCGAACGCCCGCCAGACGCGCGCCTCGGCCGGTGTCAGGTCGTTGATCTCCATCAGGGATGGACTCTGACCCGAACCGGCCGATCACGTCAACGCGCTTTGAGTACCGCCTACTTCTTGGCGGCCTCCACCGCGTGCCCGCCGAACTGGTTGCGCAGCGCGGCGATCATCTTCATCTGCGGCGAGTCGTCCTGCCGGGACGCGAACCGAGCGAAGAGGGAGGCCGTGATCGCGGGCAGCGGCACGGCGTTGTCGATGGCGGCCTCGACGGTCCAGCGGCCCTCGCCGGAGTCCTCCGCGTAGCCGCGCAGCTCGTCCAGGTGGTGGTCCTCGTCGAGGGCGTTGACGGCCAGGTCGAGGAGCCAGGAGCGGATCACGGTGCCTTCCTGCCAGGAGCGGAAGACCTCGCGGACGTTGTCCACGGAGTCGACCTTCTCCAGCAGCTCCCAGCCCTCGGCGTACGCCTGCATCATGGCGTACTCGATGCCGTTGTGGACCATCTTGGAGAAGTGACCGGCACCGACCTTGCCCGCGTGGACGTAGCCGTACGGCCCTTCGGGCTTGAGGGCGTCGAAGATGGGCTTGAGGTCGTCGACGACCTCCTTCTCGCCGCCGACCATCAGGGCGTAGCCGTTCTCCAGGCCCCACACGCCGCCCGAGACACCGGCGTCGACGAAGTTGATGCCGCGCTTGGCCAGCTCCTCGGCGTGCTTCTCGTCGTCCGTCCAGCGGCTGTTGCCGCCGTCGATGACGGTGTCTCCGTGCCTGAGCAGGTTCGCCAGCTGGTCGATGACGTGCTGGGTGGCGGCGCCGGCCGGGACCATGACCCAGACCGCGCGCGGCCGCTCCAACTGCTCGACGAGGTCGACCAGACTGCCGACGTCGGCCCGCTCGGGATTGGTGTCGTATCCGACGACGGTGTGGCCGGCGTTGCGCAGACGCTCGCGCATGTTGCCGCCCATCTTGCCGAGACCAACAAGACCGATCTGCATGTCAGTGCACTTCCTTCAGTTCACGGTAGGCGGCCACCAGCGCGGCCGTGGACGGATCGAGACCGGGCACGGAGCCCGCCGCGTCAGCGGCTGATTCAAACGTTTCGGTGAGGGCGGGCTCGACGCGCTTGGCCAGCACCTTGCCGAGCTCCACGCCCCACTGGTCGAAGGAGTCGATGTTCCAGATCGCGCCCTGTACGAACACCTTGTGCTCGTACAGCGCGATCAGCTGGCCGAGGACGGACGGGGTCAGCTCGGTGGCCAGGACGGTCGTGGTGGGGTGGTTGCCCTTGAAGGTGCGGTGCGGCACCTGCTCCTCGGACACACCCTCCGCCCGGACCTCCTCGGCACTCTTGCCGAAGGCCAGCGCCTGCCCCTGGGCGAAGAGGTTGGCCATCAGCAGGTCGTGCTGGTCCTTCAGCTCGTCGCTCAGCTCGGCGACGGGCCGGGCGAAGCCGATCAGGTCGGCCGGGATGAGCTTCGTGCCCTGGTGGATCAACTGGTAGTACGCGTGCTGTCCGTTGGTGCCGGGCGTGCCCCAGACAACCGGACCGGTCTCCCACTCCACGGGACGCCCGTCGGTGTCGACCGACTTGCCGTTGGACTCCATGTCGAGCTGCTGGAGGTAGGCCGTGAACTTCGACAGGTAGTGGCTGTACGGCAGTACGGCGTGCGACTGGGCGCCCATGAAATTGCCGTACCAGACGCCCAGCAGGCCAAGGACCAGCGGGGCGTTGACCGGGGCCTCGGCGTTGCGGAAGTGCTCGTCGACGATGCGGAAGCCGTCGAGCATCTCCCGGAAGCGGTCCGGGCCGATGGCGATCATCAGGGAGAGGCCGATCGCCGAGTCGTACGAGTACCGGCCGCCGACCCAGTCCCAGAACTCGAACATGTTGGCCGTGTCGATGCCGAACGCGGCGACCTTCCCGGCGTTCGTCGACAGCGCCACGAAGTGCTTGGCGACCGCCTTCTCGTCCCCCTTCCCGGCGCCGTCCAGCCCGGCCAGCAGCCAGGAGCGCGCCGAGGTCGCGTTCGTGATCGTCTCGATCGTGGTGAACGTCTTGGACGCCACGATGAACAGCGTCTCCGCCGGGTCCAGGTCCCGGACCGCCTCGTGCAGGTCGGCACCGTCCACGTTCGACACGAACCGGAACGTCAGCGAGCGGTCGGCGAAGGCCCGCAGCGCCTCGTACGCCATCGCCGGACCGAGGTCGGAGCCGCCGATGCCGATGTTGACGACGTTGCGGATGCGCTTGCCGGTGTGTCCGGTCCACTCGCCGGAACGGACCCGGTCGGCGAAGTCGGTCATGCGGTCCAGCACGGCGTGCACCTTGGGCACGACGTTCTCGCCGTCGACCTCGATCACCGCGTCCCGCGGGGCGCGCAGGGCGGTGTGCAGGACCGCCCGGTCCTCGGTGATGTTGATCCGCTCACCGCGGAACATGGCGTCGCGCAGGTCGAACACGCCGGTGGCGGCGGCGAGTTCCCGCAGCAGGGCCAGCGTGTCGTCGGTGACCAGGTTCTTGGAGTAGTCGATGCGCAGATCGCCGACGCGCACGACGTACCGCTCCGCCCGCCCGGGGTCCGAGGCGAACAGCTCGCGCAGGTCCGGCCGCGGCAGCGCGTCCTTGCGGTGGTCCGCCAGCGCGGTCCACTCGGGTCGCCGGTCGAGCTTCGGGGTGTCAGACATGGACGGGGGTCTCCTTGCCGGCCTCGCCGCGCAGGGCGATGGCGTACATGTCGTCGGCGTCGAGGCGCCTGAGCTCCTCGGCGATGAGTTCGGCGGTCGAGCGGACCTTGAGCGCGAGGGAGCGCGGGGGCTGGTCGGGCAGGGTCATCGTGGCGATCGGTCCCTCGGGACGGTCGATGACGATCTCGCCGTTCGCGGTGCCGAGGCGGACGGCCGTGACGACCGGACCGTCGGTGATCACGCGGTCGACCCGGACGTGCAGCCGCGCCTCCAGCCAGCGGGCCAGCAGCTCGGCGGCCGGGTTCTCGGCCTCGGCCTCCACGGTCGCCGAGGTCACCGGCACCCGGGCCTGGTCGAGTGCCGCGGCGAGCATGGAGCGCCACAGCGTCAGCCGGGTCCAGGCGAGGTCGGTGTCGCCGGGCGTGTAGGCGCGGACCCGGCGCTCCAGGACCTCCATCGGCCGCTCGACCGCGTACAGGTCGGTGATCCTGCGCTGCGCCAGCGCGCCCAGCGGGTCCCCCGCGGGGTCGTCCGGTGCCTCCACCGGCCACCACACGACGACCGGGGCGTCCGGCAGCAGCAACGGCAGCACCACCGAGTCGGCGTGCTCGGACACCTCCCCGTACATGCGCAGCACGACCGTCTCGCCGGTGCCGGCCTCGGAGCCCACCCGGACCTCGGCGTCGAGGTGCGAGCGGGTGCGGTCGCGCAGGTTGCGGGGGTGGCGCTTGATGACGACCAGGGTGCGCGAGGGATGCTCGTGCGAGGCCTCCTCACCCGCCTTGACCGCGTCGTAGGCGTTCTCCTCGTCGGTGACGATGACCAGCGTGAGCACCATGCCCACGGCAGGGGTGCCGATGGCCCGGCGGCCCTGCACCAGCGCCTTGTTGATCTTGCTTGCCGTGGTGTCGGTCAGGTCGATCCTCATGGCCTGCGCCAGCTCCGTCCGTCTCGTGCGAGCATCTCGTCGGCTTCCCGCGGTCCCCAGCCGCCCGCGTCGTACTGTGCGGGCCTGCCGTGCGCGGCCCAGTACCCCTCGATCGGGTCGAGGATCCGCCAGGACTCTTCCACTTCCTGGTGACGGGGGAACAGGTTGGCGTCGCCCAGCAGGACGTCCAGGATCAGCCGTTCGTACGCCTCCGGGCTGGACTCCGTGAACGACTCGCCGTACGCGAAGTCCATGGACACGTCCCGGATCTCCATCGACGTGCCCGGCACCTTGGAGCCGAACCGCACGGTCATGCCCTCGTCGGGCTGGACGCGGATGACGATCGCGTTCTCGCCCAGCTCCTCCGTCGCGGTGGAGTCGAAGGGGGAGTGCGGGGCACGCTGGAAGACGACCGCGATCTCGGTGACCCGCCGGCCCAGCCGCTTGCCGGTGCGCAGGTAGAACGGGACGCCCGCCCAGCGGCGGTTGTCGACGCCCAGCTTGATGGCCGCGTAGGTGTCGGTGGTGGAGGCCGGGTCGATGCCCTCCTCCTCCAGGTAACCGGGCACCTGCGCGCCGCCCTGCCAGCCGCCCGCGTACTGTCCGCGCACGGTGTGCTCGCCGAGGTCGTCCGGCAGCCGTACCGCCTTCAGCACCTTCAGCTTCTCGGTGAGCAGCGACGCCGCGTCGAAGGAGGCCGGCTCCTCCATGGCGGTCAGGGCCATCAGCTGGAGCAGGTGGTTCTGGATGACGTCACGGGCCGCGCCGATGCCGTCGTAGTAGCCGGCCCGGCCGCCGATGCCGATGTCCTCGGCCATCGTGATCTGGATGTGGTCGACGTAGGACCGGTTCCAGATCGGCTCGTACATCTGGTTGGCGAAGCGCAGCGCCAGGATGTTCTGGACGGTCTCCTTGCCCAGGTAGTGGTCGATCCGGAAGACCTGCTCCGGGTCGAAGACCTCGTGCACCAGCGCGTTCAGCTCTCGGGCGCTGTCCAGGTCGTGCCCGAACGGCTTCTCGATCACCGCGCGGCGCCAGGAGCCGTCCGGGGTGTCGGTCAGCCCGTGCTTCTTGAGCTGCTGGACGACCTTGGGGAAGAACTTCGGCGGCACCGAGAGGTAGAAGGCGTAGTTGCCGCTGGTGCCGCGGGAGGCGTCCAGCTCCTCGACGGCCTTGCGCAGCTGTTCGAACGCGTTGTCGTCGTCGAAGTCGCCGGGGATGAAGCGCATGCCCTCGGCGAGCTGCTGCCAGACCTCCTCACGGAACGGCGTGCGCGCGTGCTCCTTGACGGCGTCGTGCACGACCTGGGCGAAGTCCTGGTTCTCCCAGTCCCGGCGGGCGAAGCCGACCAGGGAGAACCCCGGTGGCAGCAGGCCGCGGTTGGCCAGGTCGTAGACGGCCGGCATCAGCTTCCGGCGGGACAGGTCGCCGGTGACTCCGAAGATGACCAGTCCCGACGGGCCCGCGATGCGGGGGAGGCGCCGGTCCTGGGGATCGCGCAGGGGGTTGCTCCAGTCGAGCGGCGCGACGGGCGTCACGGCCCTCGCGTCCACCGCGGCCGCCTTCGCGCCCTTGGCGGCGCCGGCCGGCCCGGACTTCTTCGCGGTCCGGGCGGACCTGGCCGTCCTGGCCGGTTCCGAAGCCTCGGCGGCCCCGGACTCATCGGTCTCCTGGGCGTGCGACGGCCCCGCGGCCTCCTGCGCCGTCCTCGTCTCCTTGGCCTCCTTCGTCGCCTTGGTCTCGTGGACCGTCGTAGCGGGAAGGTCCTCGCTCATTCCCCGTCAACTCCCTTGCTGTCGAGGGACTTCGTCACGGCGTCCAGCAGGTCCTGCCAGGCCACCTCGAACTTGGCCACGCCCTCCTGCTCCAGTCGCTGCACCACCTCGTCGTAGGAGATGCCGAGCCGCTCCACGGCTTCGAGGTCGGCCCGGGCCTGGGCATAACCACCGGTGACCGTGTCGCCCTGTACGTCACCGTGATCGGCGGCGGCGTTCAGGGTGGCCTCCGGCATCGTGTTCACGGTGCCGGGAGCGACCAGCTCCTCCACGTACAGGGTGTCCCGGAATGCCGGGTCCTTCACCCCGGTCGACGCCCACAGGGGGCGCTGGGGGTTGGCGCGCGCCCCGGCGAGGGCGGTGAAACGGTCACCGGCGAAGACGTTCTCGTACGCCTCGTAGGCCAGCCGCGCGTTGGCCAGTGCCGCCTTCCCCTTCAGGGCGAGCGCCTCGTCCGTGCCCAGCAGCGTCAGGCGCTTGTCGATCTCGCTGTCGACGCGGGAGACGAAGAAGGAGGCGACGGAGTGGATGCCGGCGAGGCCGAGACCGGCCGCCCGCGCCTTCTCCAGGCCGGCGAGGTAGGCGTCCATGACCTCGCGGTAGCGCTCCAGGGAGAAGATCAGCGTGACGTTGACGCTGATGCCGGCGCCGATGACCTCGGTGATCGCCGGGAGACCGGCCTTCGTCGCCGGGATCTTGATCATCACGTTGGGGCGGTCGACGAGCCAGGCCAGCTGACGGGCCTCGGCGATCGTGGCCCGGGTGTCGTGGGCGAGACGCGGGTCGACCTCGATGGAGACCCGGCCGTCCCGGCCGCCGGTGGCGTCGTACACGCCCCGCAGCACGTCGGCGGCGGCGCGGACGTCGGCGGTGGTCATCATGCGGACCGCCTCGTCGACGGTGACGCCCCGGGTCGCCAGGTCCGCGAGCTGCTCCTCGTAACCCTCGCCGGAGCCGATGGCGGCCTGGAAGATCGACGGGTTGGTGGTGACGCCGACGACGTTCCTCGTGTCGATCAGTTCGGCGAGGTTGCCGGACTCGATCCGCCGCCGCGACAGGTCGTCCAGCCAGATGGAGACGCCCGCCTCGGACAGGCGTCGCAGTGCACCCGCGGTCGCGGTTGCTTCGGTCACAGTGATCATCTTCTCTTTCTGCGGTGTTTTCCGTGGTCGAGTACGGTCGGCTCAGCCGCGGGCGGCGGCCAGGGACTCCCTGGCGGCGGCGGCCACGTGCTCCGCGGTGAAGCCGAACTCGGTGAACAGGGTCTCGGCGTCGGCGGAGGCGCCGAAGTGCTCCAGGGAGACGATGCGGCCCACGTCCCCGGTGAACCGGTGCCAGGTGAGCCCGATACCGGCCTCCACGGCCACCCGGGCCTTCACGGACGGCGGCAGCACGCTCTCGCGGTACTCGCGCGGCTGCTCCTCGAACCACTCCACGGACGGCATCGACACCACTCGCGTGGGCGTCCCCTCCGCCTCCAGCGCCTCCCGCGCGGCCACGGCGAGCTGCACCTCGGAGCCGGTGGCGATCAGGAGGACCTCCGGGGCGCCGGTGGAAGCCTCGACGAGGACGTAGCCGCCGCGCGCCGCGTCCGGATCGGGCTCGTACGTCGGTACGCCCTGGCGGGTGAGGGCGAGGCCGTGCGGGGCCGGGTGAGTGGAGTGCCGCTTGAGGATCTCGGCCCAGGCGGTCGCGGTCTCGTTGGCGTCGGCCGGGCGGACGACGTTCAGACCGGGGATGGCGCGCAGCGCGGCCAGGTGCTCGACGGGCTGGTGGGTCGGGCCGTCCTCGCCGAGGCCCACGGAGTCGTGCGTCCACACGTACGTCACCGGCAGCTGCATCAGGGCGGACATGCGCACCGCGTTGCGCATGTAGTCGGAGAAGACCAGGAAGGTGCCGCCGTAGATCCGGGTGTTGCCGTGCAGGGCGATGCCGTTCATCTCCGCTGCCATCGAGAACTCGCGGATGCCGAAGTGGACGGTGCGGCCGTACGGGTCGGCCTCCGGCAGCGGGTTGTCCCCGGGGAGGAAGGAGCTGGTCCTGTCGATCGTGGTGTTGTTCGAACCGGCCAGGTCGGCGGAGCCGCCCCACAGCTCGGGCAGGACCGGGCCGAGTGCCTGGAGGACCTTGCCGGAGGCGGCGCGGGTGGCGACGGACTTGCCGGTCTCGAACACCGGGAGGGCGTCCTCCCAGCCCGCGGGCAGCCGGCCGGCGACCACGCGGTCGAACAGCCCGGCGCGCTCCGGCTGGTCGCCGCGCCACTCGGCGAGCCGCTTGTCCCAGGCGGCGTGCGCCTCGGCGCCCCGGTCCAGGGCCCGGCGGGTGTGGGCGAGCACCTCGTCGTCGACCTCGAAGGACCGCTCCGGGTCGAAGCCGAGGACGCGCTTAGTGGCGGCGACCTCGTCCTCGCCGAGGGCGGAGCCGTGGGAGGCCTCGGTGTTCCGCGCGTTGGGGGCGGGCCAGGCGATGATCGTGCGCATGGCGATGATGGAGGGGCGCCCGGTCTCGGCCCGCGCCGCCGTCAGCGCCGCGTACAGGGCGTGCACGTCGACGTCGCCGCTCTCGGCGGGCTCAATGCGCTGCACGTGCCAGCCGTAGGCCTCGTAGCGCTTGAGCACGTCCTCGGAGAAGGCGGTCGCGGTGTCGCCCTCGATGGAGATGTGGTTGTCGTCGTAGAGGAGGACCAGGCCGCCGAGCCCCTGGTGACCGGCCAGAGACGACGCCTCGGCGGAGACGCCCTCCTGGAGGTCGCCGTCGGAGACGATCGCCCAGACGGTGTGGTCGAAGGGGGACTCGCCGCCCGGGGCCCCGGGGTCGAAGAGTCCGCGCTCGTAGCGGGCGGCCATGGCCATGCCGACCGCGTTGGCGACGCCCTGGCCCAGCGGCCCGGTGGTCGTCTCCACGCCCGCCGTGTGCCCGTATTCGGGATGGCCGGGCGTCTTCGAGCCGTGCGCGCGGAACGCCTTCAGGTCGTCCAGCTCCAACTCGTACCCGGCGAGGTAGAGCTGCGTGTAAAGGGTCAGCGAGGTGTGGCCGGGGGAGAGGACGAAGCGGTCACGGCCGGTCCACTCCGGGTCGGCGGGGTCGTGCCGCATCACCTTCTGAAAGATCGTGTACGCCGCCGGGGCCAGTGCCATCGCCGTGCCGGGGTGGCCGTTCCCGACCTTCTGCACGGCATCGGCCGCCAGAACCCGGGCGGTGTCGACGGCACGCCGGTCGAGTTCGGTCCATTCGAAGCGGTCCGCGCCGTCCACTGTGTGCGTGCTCATCTTCAAGAAATCCTCGATCGGAGCGAAGGAACCGGTCTGACATGTTCAAACTTAAAAGTCTGACTTTTGAGAGGGAAGGTCGAGGTGTGCCAGCCTGTGGTGAAACTGGGACACGCCCCGGCGTCCGGGCGCACGGGTGGTACGGCACGAGAAGGACATGGCGGACGAAAACATCCAAGACGGCGGTGGCGGCGACGGCAGGGGCGGCGACGGAATCAGAACGTTCCCCTTCCCGGTCGATCTCAGCCTCCTCGGCGTCGGCATGCAGGTCGGTCCCATGGGTGCCGGCCTTACCTGGCACGCGCAGGCCCCGCTGCACCGCGTGCACCGCATCGACTTCCACGTCGTCATGCTCTTCACCGGCGGCCCGGTCCGGCACATGATCGACTTCGCCGAGTACGGGGCGACGGCCGGCGATCTGCTGTGGATCCGGCCCGGACAGGTCCACCGCTTCTCGCGGACGAGCGAGTACCGCGGAACGGTGCTCACCATGCAGCCCGGCTTCCTGCCCCGCGCCACCGTGGAGGCCACCGGCCTCTACCGCTACGACCTGCCGCCCCTGCTCCACCCCGACGAGGCACGGCTCGCCGGGCTCACGGCCGGACTCGACCAGTTGCGGCGCGAGTACGAGGACGCCACCACCCTGCCCCTCAGCCTGCACACCGCCGTACTGCGCCACACGCTGTCCGCGTTCCTGCTGCGTCTCGCGCACCTCGCGGTCAGCTCGGCCGAGGCGGCGCGCCAGGGGCGGGCGGACACGCCGGGCGACACCACCTTCACGCTCTTCCGGGACGCGGTCGAGCGGGGCTTCGCCACCAACCACAGCGTCAGCGCCTACGCCGACGCGCTCGGCTACTCCCGCCGCACCCTCGTGCGCGCGGTGCGCGCCGCCACCGGCGAGACGCCCAAGGGATTCATCGACAAACGCGTCGTCCTGGAGGCCAAGCGCCTGCTCGCCCACACCGACATGCCGATCGGCCGGGTCGGCGCGGCGGTCGGCTTCCCGGACGCGGCGAACTTCTCCAAGTTCTTCCAGCAGCACACGGACCGGGCACCGGCGGTCTTCCGGGCGGAGCTGCGCTGAGCGTCGCGCCGAGCGGCGCCTTCGGGACCACGACGGAGGGGCCCCACGCGTGCGTGGAGCCCCTCCGTCCTCCTGCGGCGGCCGGGTCGCTCGGCGGCCGAAGCCGAACCAGTTCACGTTCACGAAGTCCGCCGGCCGGCCGGTGCCTCCGTGGGCCGTTGCCTCAGTGGTGCGCCGGCTGCGGCGCGGCCGGGGCGGTGGCCGCCTCCTCGCGCACACCGAACCGCTCGTGCGCCCGGCGCAGCGGCCTCGGAGCCCACCAGGCGCGGCGGCCCAGCAGCGCCATGGTCGCCGGGACCAGCAGCATCCGTACGACCGTGGCGTCGATCAGCACCGCCAGCGTGAGGCCCAGCCCGATCTGCAGGATCGGGGAGAAGCCGCCCGTCATGAAGGCGCCGAAGACCACCGCCAGGAGCAGCGCGGCACAGGTCACCACCCGCCCCGAGCGGCGCAGCCCGGTCACCACGGCCTCCCGGTCGTCGCCGGTCCGCTGCCGGGCCTCGCGCATCCGCGCCAGGATGAACAGCTCGTAGTCCATGGCGAGTCCGAAGGCGATCGCGATGATCAGCGGCGGGGCGGTCAGACTCAGCGCGCCCAGCCCTTCGGCCCCGATCAGGCCGGCGAGATGACCGTCCTGGAACACCCACACGACGGCGCCGAGCGCGGCGGCGAGACTGAGCAGCGTGGTCGCGATGGTGCGCAGCGGCAGCAGCACCGACCCGGTGAAGGCGAACAGCAGCACGAAGATCCCGGCCAGCACGGTCACCGCCGCCCAGGGCGCCCGGTCGGCGAGCATCTGCCGGAAGTCGACCAGCTGGGCCGCGGTACCGGTGACCTGGACAGGGGCGTCGCCGCGTAGGTCCCGTACCCGTTCGACCAGTTCGGTGGCGGCCCTGCCGTCGACGGAGCCGGCCGGGGGCAGTTCGAGCACGGTCGTCCCGCCGGGCAGGTCACGGCTCGCGGTGCCCGGCGTGAGCGCGCGGATCCGGTCGGCCGTCGCCGCGTCGGTGCCGGGCCGCAGGACCACGGTGACCGGCGAGACCCCGGTGCCCGGCGGGAAGTGCGCGTCGACGGCGTCGTACAGCTGCCGGGCCTCGGTGCTCTTCGGGAGCTGCCGCGCGTCGCCGATGTTGATGCGCATGCCGGTGACGGGCAGCGCCAGCACCAGCAGGGCCGGGACGGCGACGGCCAGGACGGCCACGCGCCGGCGGGTCGCGAAGCGGGCCAGGCGGGCGAAGAGGCGGCCCTCCTCGCCCTTCGGGCGCACCTTCGCCGGGGCGATCTTCCCGCCGAACCGGGCCAGCAGCGCGGGCAGCAGCGTCAGCGCGGCGAGCATGTCGACGACGACCACCGCGGCCACCGCCAGACCCATGCTGCGCAGGAACGTACTCGGGAAGACCAGCAGCCCGGCCAGACTCACCGCCACCGTCAGCCCGGAGAAGAGCACGGTCCGCCCGGCCGCGGCCACCGTGCGGTGCACGGCCTCCACCACGTCGGAGGTGTCCCGCCGTTCCTCCCGGAAGCGGACCAGCATCAGCAGGGCGTAGTCCACGGCGAGACCGAGCCCCAGCATCGTCGTGACCTGGATCGCGTACACGGAGATGTCGGTGAACTGGCTGAAGGCGAACAGCCCCAGGAACGCGCCCGCGATGCCGGCGACCGCGACCAGCAGCGGCAGTCCCGCGGCGCGCAGCCCGCCGAAGATGACCAGCAGCAGTGCCAGCACGACCGGCAGCGAGATCAACTCCGCGTTCTTCACGTCCTCCTGGGCCCGCTCGCCGAGCTGTTCGCCCAGCAGCGGCCCGCCGCTGACATGGACCCCCGAGGAGTCGATCCCGCGCAGGCGGTCGGCTGCCGCGTCCACCGCGGCCTCCTCGGCGTCGTCGTCCAGACCGCCCTCGAAGGTGACGGGCACGATCAGTGCCCGCCCGTCCTCGGCGACCAGGCCGCGGGTGGCGTACGGGTCGGGCACCGCGGCGACGCCCGGGATCTCCCGCAGGTCGGCGACGGCCCCCCGCACCTGGGCCCGCACCTCGGGGCCGGAGGCGGCGGCCTCGACGACGGCGGTGATCGACTCGCCCGACGGGTCGAGGCCGTCCAGGTACTCGGCGGCGGCCTCCGACTCGGTGCCGGGGACGTCGGGCACGTCGTCGGAGAGGTTTCCGAAGACACCCGTCCCGAGGCCGAATCCGAGCAGCAGGAACAGGCCCCACAGGAGCATCACGGTCAGCGGGCGGCGGGTCGCCGCCCGGGCGAGTGTGGACAGCACGGTGCCTCCCGGCAATCGTCGGCCTGCTTGGGATGCGACATTCGGCATCGCCAACAGACTCGTGCCGAGGGCACGGTGCCGGATCGCCGGAGGGAGTGGTTTACGGGACTCGCCCCGGCGGGGGAGCACGCCGCCCGCCTCACCCGTCAGGGGGAGCCCGGGGCCACCAGGCCGGTCTCGTACGCGCAGATCACCGCCTGCACCCGGTCCCTGAGACCGAGCTTGCCCAGCATGTTGCTGACATGGGTCTTGACGGTGTGTTCGCTCACGAACAGGGTCGTGGCGATCTCGGAGTTGGACAGCCCGCGCGCCAGCAGCCGCAGCGTCTCCACCTCGCGGGCGGTCAGCACGTCGAGGCGCTGCGGGGTGACCTCGGCGGTGGCCTCCGCCCACCGGCGCCGCACGATGTCCGCGACCAGCCGGCGCGTCACCGCCGGTGCCAGCAGCGAGTCGCCGGCCGCGACCACCCGCACCGCGTGCACCAGGTCGTCCCGGCGCACGTCCTTGAGCAGGAAGCCACTGGCGCCCGCGTACAACGCCTCGTACACGTACTCGTCCAGGTCGAAGGTGGTCAGCATGAGGACCTTGCAGGCGGACCGGGCGCACACCCGCCGGGCCGCGTCGAGGCCGTCCATGACCGGCATACGGATGTCCAGGAGCAGCACGTCGGGCGCGTGCCGCTCGACCGCGGCCACCGCCTCGGCACCGTCACCCGCCTCCGCGACGACCTCGATGTCGGCCTGTGCCTCCAGCATCATGGTGAAGCCGCTGCGGACCAGCTCCTGGTCGTCCGCGACGACCACCCGGATGCTCACCCGAGCGCCGCCCGCCGCCCGGTGGCGACGGGCAGGCGTACGACGACGCGGAAGCCGCCGTCCGGGGCGCCGCCCGCGGTGGCCCCGCCCCCGCAGGCGGCCGCCCGCTCCCGGATGCCTATGAGCCCGTGTCCGCCCTCGCCCGGGGCGGACGCGCCCCGTCCGTCGTCCGTCACCGTCAAGGTCACTTCGTCCTCCGCCCAGTCGAGCCCGACCGTCGCGGAGGAAGCGTACGCGTGCTTGACCGTGTTGGTGAGTGCCTCCTGGGCGATGCGGTAGGCGGCGACCTCGGTGTCCGGCGGCAGCGGGCGTGGCTCCCCCGTCACCCGCAACTCCACGCGCAGCCCGGTCGATTCGCCCACCCGCCGGACCAGGCCGGACAGCGCGTCCACGCCCGGCTGCGGCAGGCGCTGCGGTTCGGTTGCCGGCTGCTCCTGCTTGAGTACGCCGAGAATGCGCCGCAGTTGGGTCATCGCGTCCCGGCCGGCGGTCGCGATCGCCTCGAACGCGGCCTCGGCGCGGGCCGGATCACTCCGCACGACGACCGGTCCCGCCTCGGCCTGCACCACCATCAGGCTGACCGCGTGCGCCAGGATGTCGTGCATGTCGCGGGCGATGCGGGAGCGTTCCTGGGCCATGGCCCGCGCGGTGCCGGCGGCCCGCTCGCGCTCCAACCGCCGGGCCCGGTCCTCCAGTTCTGCGGTGTAGGCCCGCTGGGTGCGGGCGAGCGTGCCGAGCGCGTACGCGCACACGATGCTCAGCAGCTGGAAGGCGTACTCGAAGGGCTCGGCGTCTTCCTTGTGGCTGATGGTGACGGCGACCCCGATCAGCCAGCCCGCCAGCATCAGGCGCCGCTGCCAGGGCCGGGCGAGGGCGGCCAGTGTGTAGAGGACGACGAACCCGCCGTACATCAGGTCGGGCGGGGGCGCGTGGTGCAACGCCTGCGTGGGGGTGGCCACCGACACGGCACAGGCGGTGGCGAAGGGCGCCGCGCGCCGCCACACCAGCGGAACCGCGGTGGCGGCCCCGAGCAGCCAGCCCCGCCAGGTCAGCGGATCGTCACCCTCGTCCGGGAACAGCCACTGCAGTGAGACGGCGAACAGCACCAGCGCGGCGACGGCCGCGTCGACGGCGTACGGATTCGTCGTTCGCAGCCGTGCGGCGACGGAGGCGAGCGGGGACCGGACGGACATGGGCGGCTCCTCGGGGCAAGGGCCGTCCCAGTATCACGAGTCTTCAGGGAGCGCGTCCTCACCGGCGAGAGGGATTTCCGGTGCCCGGCGGCAGGGCCCGGCCCTCACCGGCCGGACGGACGCCCCGCACCGTCCCGCACCGATTCCTCCGGCCGCCACCCCAGCGCCCGCGAGATCCCGCGCGCCGCCAGCCGCACCGAGGGGACCAGCGTCGGCACCGGTGTGCCGGCGTGCGGTACGACGACCGATACGGCCGCGGTCACGGTGCCGTCCGGGCCGTGCACCGGAGCGGCCACGACAGGACGTTGTCGGTGACCTGACGGTCGCTCACCGCCGCGCCGGTGCGCCGCACCTCTGCCAGCACCCCGCGCAGACGCTCCGGACCGGTGATCGTACAAGGGGTGAAGGAGGCGAGCGGACCCACGCGGTACGCCTCCTGGAACTCCGGTTCGCCATGGGCGAGCAGGGCGAGCCCGGCCCCGGTGGCGTGCAACGGCCAGCGGGCGCCGACACGGATGTGCACGCCGACCGAGGAACGCCCCGCCAGCCACTCGATGTAGACGACCTCGCCACCGTCCCGCACCGCCAACTGCGCGTTCTCGTGCGTGGCCTCGTAGAGATCCTCCAGATACGGCAGCGCGACCTGCCGCAGCGGGAGACGGCGCGGAGCGAGTGCGGCGACCTCCCACAGTCGCAGCCCGACCTGGTAGGCACCCGACTCGTTCCGCTCCAACGCGCCCCATTCGGTCAGCGCCCGCACCAGCCGGTGCGCGGTGGTCAGGCTCAGCCCGGCCCGGCGGCTGATGTCCGTCAGGCACAGCGCCGGGTGCTCGCGGTCGAACGCGGTGAGCACCGACAGCAGCCGTTCGGGCGCGGTGGTGGCGCCCCCGCGCACGGGGGCCGCCCCGCTCGACGAGCGAAGCCGGGAGTGGGGGAGGGCGGTCATGCCGGGCG
>NZ_RAIF01000032.1:866764-876214 GCF_003671715.1 Streptomyces sp. E2N166
GCACAGGGGGCGTGCGGGCGGTGGCGAGCAAGGGGCCCGCCCGGCCGGCCGGGCGTGCCATGATCGGCGCCAGGTGGAAGTCGGGGCGGTGACGGAAGGGTGCGGGCGTGAGGCTGACGATTCTGGGCGGCGGCGGATTCCGGGTGCCGCTGGTGTACGGGGCGCTCCTCGGGGACCGCTCCGAAGGACGCGTGACGCATGTCGTGCTGCACGACCGGGACGCGGCCCGGCTGTCGGCGGTGACCCGGGTGCTGGCCGAGCAGGCCGCCGGGATGCCGGACGCGCCGGAGGTGACCGCGACGACGGACCTGGACGCGGCGCTGCGCGGGGCCGACTTCGTCTTCTCCGCGATCCGCGTCGGCGGCCTGGAAGGGCGGGCCGACGACGAACGGGTGGCGCTGGCAGAGGGCGTCCTCGGGCAGGAGACGGTCGGCGCGGGCGGCGTCGCGTACGGACTGCGGACCGTCCCCGTCGCCGTCGACATCGCGCGCCGCCTGGCCCGGCTGGCGCCGGACGCCTGGGTCATCAACTTCACCAACCCGGCCGGCCTGGTCACCGAGGCCATGTCCCGGCACCTCGGAGACCGCGTCATCGGCATCTGCGACTCGCCGGTCGGTCTCGGCCGCCGCGTCGCCCGCGTACTGGGCGCCGACCCGGACCGGGCGTGGATCGACTACGTCGGCCTCAACCATCTCGGCTGGCTACGCGGGCTGCGCGTCGCCGGCCGCGACGAACTTCCGCGACTGCTGGCCGACCCGGCGCTGCTCGGCTCCTTCGAGGAGGGCCGGCTCTTCGGCCCCGAGTGGCTGCGCTCCCTCGGCGCGATCCCCAACGAGTACCTGCACTACTACTACTTCAACCGGGAGACCGTCCGCGCCTACCAGGAGGCCGACCGCACCCGCGGCGCGTTCCTGCGCGACCAGCAGGCGCGCTTCTACGACGAGATGCGCCGCCCCGACGCCCCCGCCCTGGCGACCTGGGACCGGACCCGCGCCGAGCGCGAGGCCACCTACATGGCCGAGAACCGCGAAGCGGCGGGCGCGGGCGAGCGCGAGGCCGACGACCTGTCCGGCGGCTACGAGAAGGTGGCGCTGGCGCTGATGCGGGCCGTCGCCCGCGACGAGCGCACCACCCTGATCCTCAACGTCCGCAACCGCGGCACGCTGTCGGTCCTCGACGCCGACGCCGTGATCGAGGTCCCGTGCCTGGTCGACGCGAACGGTGCCCACCCGGTGGCCGTGGATCCGCTGCCGGGCCACGCCACCGGCCTGGTCTGCGCGGTCAAGGCGGTCGAGCGCGAGATCCTGACGGCGGCCGGGTCCGGCTCCCGCGCGGCAGCGGTACGCGCCTTCGCACTGCACCCGCTCGTCGACTCGGTCAACGTCGCCCACCGCCTCGTCGACGGCTACACGGCCGCCCATCCGGGTCTGGCGTATCTGAGGTAGGCGGCCGGCCTCTCGGCCGCGTCCTACGCGGGAGCCCCGGCGGCCGAGTCCGGTGCGGGAGCGGTGACCGGGCCGACGGCCGGTGCGGTGACCGCCGGATACTTGAGAGCCGGAGCCGGAGCCGGAGCCGGAGCCGGAGCCGGAGCCGGAGCCGGAGCCGGAGCCGGAGCCGCGACGGAAGGGACGTCCGGGCGCTGATGCGGCAGGGAAACGGGCCGCAGCGGGCGTGGTCCGGACACCACCGTGTAGTCCTGGCCCAGGAACGGCGGCGTCAGGTCGCCCGGGTCGTCACCGATGGCCAGCCGGACCGCCGCCCACGGCATGTTGATCCCGCACAGCGCCAACTGGTGCAGACCTCCGGCCGGTCGGGTGTTGACGTCCATCAGGACGGGCCGGTCGCCGTACATCCGGAACTGCACGTTGGCCAGGTGGTGCAGCCCGAACTCCTCGGCGATCCGCCGGGCCGGCGCCAGCCACCGCTCGTGCAGCGTGAAACCCCGGCGGCGGCCGTCCTTGGTACGGCCCACGGCCAGCCGCACCCGGTTGTCGGGCCCGGTGAGGCAGTCCACCGAGACCTCCGGCTGCTCCAGCCGCGGCATCACCAGCCAGTCGACCGGCTCGTCGGCCGCCCGCAGCGCCTCGACGACCAGGTGCAGCGGCACGGACGGACTCGGGAAGCCGTCCAGGTGCGCGAGGGAGAAGGGGTCCCGGGTGACCATCCGGAAGCCCACGCCACCCGCGCCGGACGCGGGCTTGAAGCACGCCCGGTGCCCGTGCGCCTCCAGCTCCTCGACGGCCGAGACGAGTTCCTCGGCGGTGCGGACCCGCCACCACGGCGGCACCGGCACGCCGATCGCCCGGACCGCCTCGTAGGCGATCACCTTGTCCTGGAACACGGCCACCGCCTCCGGCGGCGGCGCCAGCAGTGCCGTACCGGCCGCCTCGAACTCGGCACGGTGCGCCACGATCGCCGACTGGTACAGCCGGGGCACGAACACGTCGATGCCGCGCCGCGCGCACTGGTCCAGGGCGTACTCGACGTAACCGGCCGGGGACAGGCCCTCCGGCTCCAGGTCGGCGGTGTCCGCGGCGGCCAGCACGGGGGAGTCCGGGTCACCGTGCGTGGCATGGATCTCGACGGCCCGGTCGGCGGGATTTCTCCGCAGCTGATCCATGAAGAAGACGTTCTCCGCGTACGTGCGGTTGAGCCAGACGCGTACGGGAGAAACCATGCAGGTCGCCTTTCACGGTTCGCGGGCAGGGCGAAGCGGGCCGTGCCCGGCCAGGGGGTTGGAGGGACACCAAGCCGCCCTGCGCGGAGGGAATCGTGGCGGTGGTGTTGGGCCGATCATAGGGGGTTCCACGCCTTGGGACGCAAAGCGCGTCACACGGATGCACGGGCGGTGCCACGGGGCGGCCGGGACGCCCAGGTCCGGCGTGGGCGAGCCGCCCTTGTGACCGGGGCCCGCGATGTGATCTCGTGGCGTCGAACGGGCGTCCGGAAGGGGTGGGGGATGACGGCGACGGACGGTGGCCCGGGGCGGCTGTGGGCCATCAGCGACCTGCACATCGGCTACGCGGAGAACCGCGCCCTGGTCGAGGGGATGCGCCCCGAGTCGGACGACGACTGGCTCCTGGTGGCCGGCGACGTGGCGGAGACCGTCTCCGACATCCGCTGGGCCCTGGGCACCCTCGCGGACCGCTTCCGCCGGGTCGTCTGGGCCCCCGGCAACCACGAACTGTGGACGCATCCCAAGGACACCGTCGCCCTCCGTGGCGTCGCACGCTACGAGCACCTCGTCGAGGTGTGCCGCGAGCTGGGCGTGACGACACCCGAGGACCCGTACCCCCTGTGGGAGGGAGCCGGCGGCCCGGCGGTCGTCGCGCCGCTGTTCCTGCTCTACGACTACTCGTTCCTGCCCGCCGGATCGGCGACCAAGGACGAGGGACTGGCGTACGCCCACGGCACCGGCGTCGTGTGCAACGACGAGTTCCTGCTGCACCCCGACCCCTACCCCAGCCGTGACGCATGGTGCCGGGCGCGGGTCGCCGAGACCGAGCGCAGGCTCGCCGCGCTCCCCGCGGACCTGCCGACGATCCTCGTCAACCACTATCCGCTGGACCGGCACCCCACCGACGTCCTGTGGTATCCCGAGTTCGCCATGTGGTGCGGCACCAGGCTGACCGCCGACTGGCATCGCAGGTTCCGGGTCGACACCATGGTCTACGGGCATCTGCACATCCCGCGGACCACCTGGCACGAGGGCGTCCGGTTCGAGGAGGTGTCGGTGGGCTACCCCCGCGAATGGCGCAAGCGGACCGGGCCGCCGGGAGCGCTGCGCCGCATCCTGCCGTCGCCGGCGCGAGAGGAGGTGGCCCGGTGATCGAGGAGCTGCTGCCCGACACGGTCGTCACCGTGGAGGCCCACGGCCAGGACGACGCGGGGCATCTCCCCCTCTACCCGGAGGAGGAGGCGCTCGTGGCCCGGGCGGTCGCCAAGCGCCGGCGGGAGTTCACCCTCGTCCGGTCCTGCGCCCGCCGGGCCATGGAGAAGCTCGGCGTGCCCGCGCAGCCCGTGCTGACCGGCGAACGCGGTGCACCGCGCTGGCCCGCCGGGCTGGCCGGCAGCATGACCCACTGCGACGGCTACTGCGCCGCCGCGCTGGTCCGCGCCACCGACCTGGCCTCCCTCGGTATCGACGCCGAACCCGACGGGCCGCTCCCGGACGGCGTCCTGCCCACGGTGTCCCTGCCCGTGGAGGCGGAGCGACTGCGCCGGCTGGCCGAGGAGCGTCCCGGCGTCCACTGGGACCGGCTGCTGTTCAGTGCCAAGGAGTCCGTCTACAAGGCGTGGTTCCCGCTCACCGGGGAGTGGCTGGACTTCATGGAGGCGGACATCGAGATCTCCGTGAACCCCGGCGACCCGTGCCGCGGCACCCTGCGCGCGACCCTCCTGGTACCGGGACCGGTAGTGGGCGGCCGGCGGCTGACCCACTTCGACGGCCGCTGGACCGCCGGGCACGGACTGGTCGCCACGGCGGTCACGGTCCCGCACACCTGAGCCTTCCGTCGCGCCGCCCGTGCTCCCAGGGGTCCGCACTGCCCGTCCGGCCTCGTGCGCGGCTCGGGCCGGGCCCCGCCCGTCAGGGTCGCGGGCACCAGCTCCGCAGCAGGCGGAAGAACTCCTCCTCATTGCCGGCCAGCCCAGCGGCCTCCAGCGCCTTTTCCGCCTCGGCCAGCACGGAGGGCGGGACGACGGGCGGACGAGGGGCGTCGGCCGGTCCCGCCGCGGTGTCGAAACCGGCGCGCACCGTGTGCAGCAGCCGCAGGTAGGCCTGAACGGCGGTGCGCTCGTGGTCGGTCAGTACGGCGGTGGTGGTGGTCATCGGTCGGCTCTCCCCACAACGACGTCAGCGGTCACGCGCCCCCGCACAGCGGCGGCACACTCCCAGCTTGCCGCCCACCACTGACAATCCCGCCGAGCCGCGCCCCGTACGCCGCCCACCATGGGCCGATCGAGCCATCAGCCCAGATAGCCCAGCGACGCCCCGATCCGTCCCGCCAGGTGGTCCCGCTGCACCGGCCCGCGCAGAGCCGAACCGTCCAGCCACGTACGGCACTTGCTGGCCAGCAGCAGCCCGAAGGCCTCCGCCTCCTTCTCGTCGGCGAGGTCGAAGCGGGACCGCGCGGCGACCGCGCGCACGGTGGCGCGCAGTGCCTCCTCGTCCCGGTCCGCGCCGTCGGCGTCCAGCAGCCGGGCCGCGACCGTGGCCCCTTCGACGAGGTGCCCGCAGTGCCCGGCCTTCATGTGCCACAGCTCGTGACCCAGGATGACCAACTGGTGGTCGGGCGCGGTGCGTTCCTCGACGACGACCAAGTCCTGGTCGGCCATGTCGAGCCACAGTCCGCTGGCCGTCCCGGGCGGGAAGGCGGCCATGCGGAACAGCACCGGACGGCCGCGTCGCCTGCTCATCGCCTCGCACAGCGCCGCGTACAACTCGGCGGGCCGCGCCGGGGCGGGAAGCGTCAGCTCCTCGACCAACTCGCCGCACAGGCGGCGCATCTCCCTACCGATGCCCACGTCTCTCCCCAGGCTCACGACTCGGGCCGCTTGACGCTTTCCAGGAGCATGTCCAGCCATTCGGCGACCTTGTCGCGGTGCTGGTCGGTGGGCAGTTGGGCGGCCCGCCAGGCGATGCCGCGGACGCCGTGGTCCTGCAGGAGCCGCTCCAGGGGGTCGCCGGCGGCGGCCGCCGCCTTCCGCTCCCGGTCGGCTAGCTGCTGGAGCAGTTCCTGCTCGGTGTGCTGCAGGGCGCCCGCGAGCGCCTCGGGGTCCTCGGCGGTGAGGAATCCGGCGTGCACCCGGAAGAAGCGCTGGATGGCGTCGCAGTGCTCCATGGTGGGCCGCCGGTCGCCGTTGATGAGGGCGCCCGCCTGCTGACGGGACATGCCGGCGCCGTCGGCGATCTCCTGCTGGGTGTACTTGCGGCCGTTCGGCTTCAGCCGGGTGCGGCGCAGCAGGTCCAGGCGCTGCACGAACCGGGCCTGCACATCGGGCTCGCCCGCCGGCCGGCCGCTCAGCAGGGCGCCCGCCACGGACTCGGGAACGCCGGAGGCGGCGGACAGGCGGCCGACGTCGAAGACCTCGGCGGCCGGCACGCCGAGCCGGTCCGCGAGCGCGGTGACGCGGGCGACGACGGCGGACAGCGCGGCCGTCGGCATGGCACCCGGACCCTCGAAGCCACCCGTCACCGACAGCTCTCCTACGTCTCTCACAGGCCTCACAGGCTTCTCACAAGCGGTTGCCGTGAACTTCCCGGAGAGTAGCCTGCCGCTCGAACTCACATCCAGGTCTCGCCACAACTGTGGCCTATTTCAGCCGTCAACAGGCACGAAATGCCACGATAGTTGACACGCCTCACGTCGGGGCACCAGGATCGGGACGCCGCGAGAAGGCCGCATAGGCAAGAGGGGTGACCTCCCGATGGCATTTCAGGCAGGAGGGCAGCGGCCGGCGCCGCGGCCCGTCCCCACGACCCCCGACGCCCAGGCGTACCTCCAGGACTACACCGCGCTCCTGGAGGCCGTGTCCTTCCCCTCCCTCGTCGTCGACCACCGCTGGGACGTGGTGCTGACCAACGGCGCCTTCCGGACACTCTTCCGGGGGGCCGGACCGCATCCGACGGCCATGCCGGGCGACAACTTCCTCAGATTCGTCCTGTTCCACCCCGACGCTTCCGCGGTCCTCGGTGAGCACGAGTCGAGCTGGTGCCTGCCCATGCTGGCGCACCTGGCCGGCGCCCTGGAGCGGTACGGCCACGACAAGGGTCTGCAGGCCGTCCGCCGCGACATCGCCCAGGACCCGATCATGGAGGCCGCCTACCGCCAGGGCCTGCCGCACTGGATCCGTGCCGTCGGCGCGGAGGCCGTCGAACTCGACGGCGCCGTACGGCCGCTGCACCATCCCGACCCGCGCTGGGGTGCCACCGAGTGCCGGGTCGTGGTCGAAACGTGCAAGGCGCTGGAGGAGTTGGGCTGCACCCGGCTGACGCTGGTTCTGCGCGAACCCCGCCGCGCCCCGCACCGCCCGGCACGCCCCCGCCGCGCGGCCGCCCATCTGAGGGTGGTCCCCGCCCCCGAGTGATCCACCGCGCGAGCGGACTCCGCCCTGTTCCCAGTCAGTGTGTTGTGTGACATAGTACTGGCGTGAGTACGCCGCTGACCTGCGATGTCGTAGTGGTCGGGGCCGGAATGGTGGGCGCGGCCTGTGCGCTGTACGCCGCCCGCGCCGGCCTCGGCGTGACAGTGGTGGACCGTGGCCCGGTGGCCGGCGGCACCACCGGAGCGGGGGAGGGCAACCTCCTCGTCTCCGACAAGGAACCCGGACCCGAGCTGGAACTCGCCCTGCTGTCCACCCGCTTGTGGACCGCGCTGGCAGGCGAACTGGGCCGCGCCGTCGAGTACGAGGCCAAGGGCGGCGTCGTCGTCGCCGGGACCCCCGAGTCACTGGCCGGCCTGGAGGCCCTCGCCGCCGCCCAGCGGACGGCCGGGGTGCAGGCGGTGGGCGTCCCGGCGGACCGGCTGCACGACCTCGAACCCCGTCTCGCCCCCGGCCTGGCGGGCGCCGTGCACTATCCGCAGGACGCCCAGGTCATGCCCGCCCTGGCCGCCGCCCACCTGCTGCGGGCGTCGGGAGCCCGGCTGCACACCGGCCGGACGGTGACCGGCATCCTGCGCGGCCCCGACGGCGCCGTGCGCGGAGTACGCACGGACCGCGGCGACCTGCACGCCCCGGCAGTCGTCAACGCGGCCGGACCGTGGGCCGGCGAACTGGCCGGCCTGGCCGGCGTACGGCTGCCGGTCCTGCCCAGACGCGGCTACGTCCTGGTCACCGAACCACTGCCGCCCCGCGTACGCCACAAGGTGTACGCCGCGGACTACGTCGCCGACGTCGCCAGCGACTCGGCCGCCCTGCAGACCTCCCCGGTCGTGGAGGGCACCGCCGCGGGGCCGGTCCTCATCGGCGCCAGCCGCGAACGGGTCGGCTTCGACCGGTCGGTGTCCCTTCCGGCGCTGCGGGCGCTGGCGGCGGGCGCGACCCGGCTGTTCCCCTTCCTCGCGCGGGTACGGGCGCTGCGGGCGTACGCCGGGTTCCGGCCGTATCTGCCCGATCACCTGCCGGCGATCGGCCCCGACCCGAGGGCGCCCGGTCTGTTCCACGCCTGCGGGCACGAGGGCGCGGGTATCGGCCTGTCCACCGGCACCGGACACCTGATCGCCCAACTGCTGAGCGGTGAGCGGCCCGCGCTCGACCTCACCGCGTTCCGCCCCGACCGCTTTCCCGAGGGGGCCCGGTGAACCCGCTCCGGCTGGTCCGGGCCCGGCCGGAGCGCGCCTTCACGGTCACCGTCGACGGGCGGACGATCGAGGCGCTGCCCGGCCGGACGGTCGCCGCCGCGCTGTGGGCGGCCGGCGTCACCTCCTGGCGCGCCACCCGGGGCGCGGGCCGGCCGCGCGGGGTGTTCTGCGGAATCGGCGTGTGCTTCGACTGCCTGGTCACCGTCAACGACCGCCCCAACCAGCGCGCCTGCCTGGTCCCCGTACATCCGGGCGACGTGATCCGCACCCAGGAGGGGACCGGCCATGAGGACTGACCTCGCGGTGATCGGGGCCGGACCGGCCGGGCTCGCGGCGGCGCTGACGGCGGCCGCCCGCGGGGTACGGGTCACGGTCGTGGACGCGGCCGACCGGCCGGGCGGACAGTACTTCCGGCAGCCCGCCGCAGAACTGGGCGCCCGGCGGCCACGGGCGTTGCACCACCGATGGCGCACCTGGGAGCGGCTGCGGGACGGGCTCGCCGCCAGTGACGTACGCGTCCTGACGGGCCATCACGTGTGGTTCGTCGAAGAGCGGTCCGGCGCCTTCACCGTGCACGCGCTGCTCGGGCCCGGGCAGGACGAGCCGTTCGCCGTACACGCGGACGCGGTGCTGCTCGCCACCGGCGGCTACGAGCACGTCCTGCCCTTCCCCGGCTGGACCCTGCCCGGCGTACTCACCGCCGGGGGCGCCCAGGCCATGCTCAAGGGCGGGCTGGTGGTGCCCGGACGGGCCGCCGTCGTCGCCGGCACCGGGCCGCTGCTGCTGCCCGTGGCGACCGGGCTCGCGGCGGCCGGGGTGCGGGTGGCGGCGCTCGTCGAGTCCGCCGACCCGAGGCAGGTCGCCCGCCACGCCCGGGCCCTGGCCGGCAAGCTCCCCGAGGGCGCCGGATACGCCGCCCGGCTCCTGCGCCACCGCGTCCGCCCCCTCACCCGGCACACCGTCGTCCGCGCCCACGGCGACGACCGGCTGACCGGCGTCACCGTCGCCGCCCTCGACGCCGACGGAGGCGTCCGGCGCGGCACCGGGCGGTACATCCCCTGCGACACGCTGGCCGTCGGCCACGGCATGCTCCCGCACACCGACCTCGCCGACGGCCTCGGCTGCCGCCTGGACGGTCCGGCCGTGG
>NZ_RAIF01000032.1:876384-884925 GCF_003671715.1 Streptomyces sp. E2N166
ACGCCGAGCAGCGCACGAGCGTCCCCGGCGTCTGGGCGGCCGGGGAGTCCACCGGCGTCGGCGGCGCCGCCCTCGCGCTCGCCGAGGGGCACATCGCCGGGCGATCGATCGCCGCCCGACTGCGGGACACCGGGCCCGAACCGGCCGGCCGGACGCCCGCCGAGCGGACCCGCGAGACGCTGCGGACCTCCGCCGAGGCCCTCGCCGCCGCCTTCGCCCCGCCCGCCCACTGGACCGACCAGGTCACCGACGACACCCTTGTCTGCCGCTGCGAGGAGGTCACCGCCGGCGCCGTCCGGGAGGCCGTCGACGGACTCGGCGCGGGGGACGTGCGCACCGTGAAGCTGCTGACCCGGGCCGGGATGGGCTGGTGCCAGGGGCGGATGTGCGCCACCGCCGTCGCCGGACTCACCGGATGCGAAGCCACCCCTTCCCGGCGGCCGTTCGCCCGCCCGGTGCCCCTCGGCGTGCTCGCCCAGGAGCAGCCGGAGCAGCCGGAACAGCCGGAACAGCCGAAGCGGCCCGGGCCGGAACAGCCACGGCCGGAACAGTCCGAGAGAGGATCCACATGACCGACCACCGCCCCTGGCGCGGCGTCCTCGTCGCCACCGCACTCCCACTGAACGACGACCTCTCCATCGACCACGACGCCTACGCGGACCACTGCGCCTGGCTGGTGGCGAACGGCTGCGACGGTGTCGTACCCAACGGCTCCCTCGGCGAGTACCAGGTGCTCACCACCGAGGAACGCGCCCGGGTAGTAGAGGCCGCCGTCGCCGCCATCGGCGGGGAGCGGGTCATGCCGGGGGTCGCCGCCTACGGGTCCACCGAGGCCCGCCGCTGGGCCGAGCAGGCACGGGAGGCCGGCTGCGGCGCGGTGATGCTGCTGCCGCCCAACGCCTACCGCGCCGACGAACGTTCCGTCCTCGCCCACTACGCCGAGGTCGCGAAGGCGGGCCTGCCGGTCGTCGCGTACAACAACCCCGTCGACACCAAGGTCGACCTGGTGCCGGAACTGCTCGCCCGGCTGCACGGCGAGGGACACATCCAGGGCGTCAAGGAGTTCTCCGGTGACGTCCGCCGCGCCTACCGCATCGCGGAACTCGCCCCGGACCTGGACCTGCTGGCCGGCGCCGACGACGTCCTGCTGGAGCTGGCGCTCGCGGGGGCGAAGGGCTGGATCGCCGGATACCCCAACGCGCTGCCCGCCGCCTGCGTCGAGCTGTACCGCGCCGCCGTCGCCGGGGACCTGTCCACGGCCGACCGGCTGTACCGGCAACTGCACCCGCTGTTGCGCTGGGACTCGAAGGTCGAGTTCGTGCAGGCGATCAAGGTCTCCATGGACCTCGCCGGACGACACGGCGGCGCCTGCCGCCCGCCGCGTGTGCCGCTGCTGCCCGAACAGGAGGCCGCCGTCCGCGCCGCCACCGAGAAGGCCCTCGCGGCCGGACTGGCGTAGGGGTACGACCATGCGCAGCGGACTCGTCCTGCACGCCGTCGACTCCCACACCGAGGGCATGCCCACCCGAGTGGTCACCGGCGGCATCGGCACCATCCCCGGCGCGACCATGAACGAGCGGCGGCTGTACTTCCGCGAACACCGCGACGACGTCAAGCGGTTGCTGATGAACGAACCGCGCGGCCACGCAGCCATGAGCGGCGCGATCCTCCAGCCGCCCACCCGGTCCGACTGCGACTGGGGCGTCGTCTACATCGAGGTCTCCGGCTACCTCCCCATGTGCGGACACGGCACGATCGGCGTGGCGACCGTCCTCGTGGAGACCGGCATGGTCGAGGTCGTGGAACCCGTCACCACCATCCGCCTCGACACCCCCGCCGGAGTCGTGGTCGCCGAGGTGGCGGTGGCGGGCGGCGCGGCCAGGGCGGTGACCCTGCGCAACGTGCCCTCCTTCGCCGTCGGCCTCGACCGCGAGGCGACCCTGCCCGGTGGCCGGACGGTGACGTACGACCTCGCCTACGGCGGCAACTTCTACGCGATTCTGCCGCTGGAGCGGCTGGGCCTGCCCTTCGACCGGTCCCGCAAGGACGACATCCTCGCCGCCGGCCTCTCCCTGATGGCGGCCATCAACGAGGACGAGGAGCCGGTCCACCCGGAGGACTCCTCCATCCGGGGCTGCCACCATGTCCAGGTGACCGCACCCGACGCCACCGCCCGCCACTCCCGGCACGCCATGGTGATCCATCCCGGCTGGTTCGACCGCTCGCCCTGCGGCACCGGCACCAGTGCCCGAATGGCCCAGCTGCACGCCCGGGGTGAACTCCCCCTGCACACCGAGTTCGTGAACGAGTCCTTCATCGGCACCCGGTTCACCGGCCGGCTGCTCGGCACGACCGAGGCCGGGGGCCTGCCCGCCGTGCTGCCCAGTTTCACCGGCCGCGCGTGGATCACCGGCACCGCGCAGTACCTGCTCGATCCCGAGGACCCCTTCCCCGCGGGGTTCGTGCTGTGAGTGCCGTGAACGCGAAGGCCACCGGTCCCGCGCTGCCCGTCCTCGGCAGCAGGAAGCCCAGTCACCGCGAGCGGGTCGCCGAGGCTTTGCGCGCCGCTCTCGTCGCGGGCGAACTGCGCCCCGGCGAGGTCTACTCGGCCCCCGGCCTCGCCGCCCGCTTCGGCGTCTCCGCCACCCCCGTGCGCGAGGCGATGCTCGACCTCGCCAAGGAAGGGCTGGTCGACACCGTTCCCAACAAGGGGTTCCGGGTCACCGCCGTCTCCGACGGGCAACTCGACGAGTACACCCACATCCGGTCGCTCATCGAGATCCCGACCACCGTCGGGCTCGCCACCACCGCCGACGCCGTCGCGCTGGAGGCCCTGCGCCCGGTGGCCGAGGAGATCGTCACCTCGGCCGCGGCCGGTGACCTCATCGCGTACGTCGAGGCCGACCTGCGCTTCCACCTGGGGCTGCTGGCGCTGGCCGGCAACGCCCACCTGGTGGAGGTCGTACGCGACCTGCGCCGGCGCTCCCGGCTGTACGGCCTGACGGCGCTGGTGGAGCAGGGAAGGCTGCAGGCGTCGGCCGAGGAGCACCTGGAGATCCTCGACGCGCTGCTCGCCCGCGACGAGGAGGCGGTGCGCGGGGTGATGACGCGGCACCTTGGACACGTCCGCGGGCTGTGGGCTGCCCGGGTCAGTGAGGCGGCGGCGGGTCCGTCCTGACCGGCTGCCCCGCCCCGCGCCTCGCCGCCTGGATCTGCTCGTACACATGGGTCCGCAGCTCGGCGTAGCGCGGGGCCACCCGCGTGTGCACCTGTCCCGGCTCGCCCGGCAGGCCGGCCTTGAGCTGCTCCCGTACGACCGTGGGGGAGGCACACGGCACGACCACGTGTTCGCCCAGGTGCTGGCGACCGTCGCCCGGATCGACGCCGGCCTCCGGATCACCGGTCAGGCGCTCACAGGGCCAGCACGAGCCGCCGGCCACGGCACCGGGACACGCAGATGAGCATCGTCTCCCCGGCGGCCCGTTCCCGGTCGGTGAGTACCGAGTCCCGGTGGTCCGGCTCGCCCTCGACGACGTCGGTCTCGCAGGTGCCGCAGGTGCTGGTTCCTGGCGAAGGCGGTCATGTGCGGCATCGTTGCGGCTCCCGTCCGTCGTGGGTGGTGGCATCGTCCGCGAGGGCGTCGCGGGGTGGCAACGCTTCTTCCGTCTCACGGAAGGGCGGCGCCGCGGGCGCTGTCGGTGGGTGCCCCTAGTCTTTCGCCAACGCCACAGCGGGGCGCCCCGGTTGGGGCCGCCGGACATGCTGTGCCGGATCCCGGATGTGGAAGAGGCGAGGAAGCGATGGGTTGGCTGGCAGTGGGCGACACATACGAAGTCGCTCTGGTGGACGGCCGGGTGGTGGCCCGGTCCGCGTCGGGGCCGCCCCCGGCCGGGCAGGAGGGGAAGCGGGTGAGAGCCCTGCCCGCGGAGATCCGGGACCGGCCCGAAGTCGTCGAACTCCAGCGCTTCGCCGAGTGGCTGGACCGGCACGCGGCCGAGTGCGCGGCACAGGTCGGCAACTGGATGGTGTCCTCGCTGCCGGTGCCGACCGCTCTGCTG
The DNA here is from genome assembly GCF_003671715.1 of Streptomyces sp. E2N166. GTDB lineage: Bacteria > Actinomycetota > Actinomycetes > Streptomycetales > Streptomycetaceae > Streptomyces > Streptomyces thinghirensis. The sequence continues at coordinate 880,443 of NZ_RAIF01000032.1, forward strand.
GCCCGGGTCTGGCCCGACGAGGCATGGCAGGCGGCGCTCCGCGACATCGTTATCGTCGGTGGCGGCGCCGAGGCCGGTGGCGGTCCCGACGAGGCCGGCTTCCTGCGCGACGTGGACGACTCGGGCGCGCTGCGGGTGGTGAACCTGGACGGTGAGACCGTCCGTCTGGCAGCCCGGACGGTGACCATGCCGCATCCGGTCCTTCTCCCCGACCTGGAGGAACTCCGGACCATCGCGGCCGAGTTGGGCGTGGCCCAGGGCGTCGAGCAGATCCACCGGGCCACCTGGCGCAAACCCGCGACCGGCGGCGGGGCCGACAGGGTCACCGAGTTCGCCGACGCCGAGTACCGCTCCTGGTTCCACCTCTCCTCCCGCGCCACGTCCCTCGGCTACCAGGTCTCCGGCAGCGGCATCGTCGACAGGATCCGGGACACCGGGCACGTCATCACCGCAAGGGTCGGCATGAGCGATCCCTACACCGAGGACAAGGCCTGGACCGGCAGCCTGTCCTGGAGCGACGAGGACGGGCACCGGCGTCTCCCGCTGACCGAGGTCGGCCCCGTGGCCTGGTCCGAGGGCATGCGCATGGCCGCGGCCCTGCACGCCGGCCGCACCGTGACCACGGACGGCACCGAGTGAACGGCAGCGGAACGCACGCCCACGGAAGGCACGTGAACATGAGCGACGGCACGACACGGGACGCGGCGACGGCGGAGGTGGAGGAGCTGTTGCGCGCGGGTGCGGTGCTGCCGCGGGGCACCACCGGCGGAGGCGACCGGGCCGTGCCCGTGTACGCCCGGGCCTACCGGCATCCGGGACTGGACGGGCGGACCGTGGTGCGCCTGATCGCCGAGGACGGGACCGGCGACCCGGACACGGGCTTCCTCGGACTCGAACCCGAGGGCGAGCCGGTGGAGGTCGGTGTCGGACAGCACCGGGCCCTGGGCTTCCCCGAATGGGTGCTGGTCCGTCATCCCTCGGACGGACACCTGGCGATGTCCCTGGTCGAGGAGATGAACAAGGTCGCACGGACGGTGAGATCCCGGGCGAAGAAGGCCCGTGCCACCTACGAGTCGATCGGCGCACGGCTCGCGGGCTCCGTACCGCACTTCCTGCCGACCTTCTACGAGCAGGCCGGGCGGGTGTTCCTGGCCGCCGACCAGACGGCCTACGCGTCCCAGATGTTCGTCAACGCGCGCAAGGCCGAGACGGCACACGCGCTACCGTTCGACGAGGCACGCATGGACGCGGTGTTCCTCGAGTTCGCCCTGGCCGGCGCGGTGCCGACGAAGATCCTCTCCAGCTACGCCAAGGGGCTGTCGTCCCGCGTACCGGCCGCGACGGCCTTCCGGCACCTGCGCGGGCTCTTCGTCCGGCTCGCCGCGCACGGCGTGCCGCCGTCGAGCCCGGGCGCGGCCGACCTGCGCCGGCTGGCGAAGACGGTCGCGGGCAAGAACGCGCTCGCCGAGGAGATGGCCCACCTCCGCGAGATGCTGCCGCTGCCCGGCACGGTCAAGGCACCGCCAGGCTGGTGGAAGGCCCACCGGGCCGCCCTGCTGGAACTGACCCGGCGCGAGCCCGCCGTCCGCGGCACGCTGCTGGGGCTGCTGCCGGCGGAGTGGGAGCGGGACGAACTGCCCCAGTGGCTGGCCCTGCTGGAGGACGCCGGAGCGACTGCCGGGCTGTGCGACGCCACACTGCCCGCCGAGGCCCGTTCCCCCGACGGCACGGTCGGATGGACGCGCAGGTTCCTCGCACTGTGCGGGACCGACAGACACCAGGCCGCGCCGCCGGAACTGTATCCGCTGGCCGACCGCATGGCCGACGCACTGCGTGCCGAACTCCGGGCCCAGGGGGACACCCTCCAGCCCCCGGTCGGCGACGTGAACCTGCTCGACCAGCTTCTGTCCCTCGACATACCGGTGGCGGAACCCGCCGATGACCAGAGGCTCGCCCTGAGCACGTGGGCGGCCCGCGAGTACCGTCGGGACCTCCTCGCGCTGGAGGCCGACGCGCGTTTCCGTCCGGCGTTCCGGCGCGGCTGCCCCGAGGGGAAATGGGGCAACAGCGAGGAGACCGTCGTCAACCTGGCCGAGGCCCCAGGCGGGCGGACGATGCTCGCACCCTGGGTGGCGGAGGTCGGCCGGAGGTACCTCACCTGCGAACTGGCCGGACTCTCCGGCTACTCCGGCGCTCTGCGCACGCTGTCCTGGCTGCCGGGGAAGGCGCTGGCCGTCGCCGCCGACGAGCTGCGGGAAGCCCTGGCCACCGGCGTCGCACCCGCGCTGGCCCGCACCCTGCGCACCGGCGTCCTCGACGAACTGGGCTGGCCGGCCTGGGAGGAAGCCCTGCGGTCCGCCGACTCGCGGGAGCAGAACCGGGGCATCAGGGTCGTCGACGGCTGGCCGTACCTCATCGTCATGTCCGGTGGAGAGGCCCGGGTGATCGGGGCGGAGGGCACGGTTCTCGCCTGTGTGCCGCGCCTCCCGGACCCTTCGGACCTGTTCGGGTCGTTCACCTGTCAGTACGTCGACGGCGGGCTGCTCGTCTGGTGGCGACTGTCCTCCACGGCCGGCTCCACCCTCACCTGGCAGGGGTACTGGCACGGCACCGCAGACTCGCCACGCATGGCGGTCGAGGGCGATGTCCACGCCTGGTGGCCCTGCGAGGTGGACGGGAGCGGAGGAGTCAACGGCGGTATGGCACCCGCGTCCCTTCCCCTTCCCGGAGGCGGCCGGACCACCGGTCGCGGGGTGCTGCGCCGAGGGGACGCCTTCGTGCCGCAGACACGTCAGGTGATCAGTGACGGCACGTCGTACTGGGTGTTGGACGGGGAGGACGGGAAGTACACCTGGCGCGCCTACGACCCGGTCGGTGGCACGCTGGGCGAACCCGGAGCACCACAGTGGATCGACGAGGCCCTGCGCACCGCTCCGGAGGGAAGCACCCTGAACAGCGCCTGGCTGCTGCCCGCCCCCTCGGCCGTACCGGGCCCGATGTGCGCCCCGGTGGACGGGGTGCTCGGCTGGCGCGTGGTGACCCTACCCGACGGTTCGCGGCGGGGCGAGGACCTGGCCGGACGCTCGGTCGTCGTGCCACCCGGAGTGGCCGGGGACCCGCAGCACGCGCTGGTCTTCCCCGGCGCCGACCGGCCGGTGACCGTGATCCACACCTCGCGCACGGTCAGGCTCTTCGACACCAAGGGCGCGCTGCTCGCCGAGACCGGGTCCGGCTACAGGGCCGGACCCTTCAACGCCGGTACGGCCCTGCTTCCGCACCTGCGCTACTGGCACCTCCTCCAGCCGCGCGACCCGCGGGGGTCCGCCGCGCTCCGCCAGGTCGGCGAGGACACCGCCAAGGCGCTCCTGACGGGTGCCCTGTCGGCGCTGGACGCCGAGAAGGACGGCGAGCGGGGCGAGGAGGAGGCGGAGACGGACGACCGGGACGTGGTGGGCGGCCTGGTCCGGAAACTCCTGCCCGAGATCGGCCACGAGGCGCTGCGCGCCGGCGTCGCCGGGGTGGTGAGGTTCGCCGCCGAGCAGCAGCGGGTCCTGGACGAGGCGCTGACCCGGCTCGACTCCGCGATCGCCGGGGTCGAGCCGCGGGAGCCACGGCCCAGGACGGGAGACAAGCTGCTGGAGGCGGCGGTGAACGGTGTCGGCCTGACCGGCCGGGGCTGGCGCCCCACTTACTGGGCCGGAGAGCACCACCTCCACAACCTGCCGCACCTGCTGGGCCGGTCGATGCGGGGCCCGGCCGAGCCGGCTCCCCCGGGCCGGACCCACCTCGAACTGGCCAGACAGGAGTCGCTGAGGAAGATCGACGCCCTGGCTCTGCCCGAACTGCCCGCGATACTGGCCCTGCGGGCCGGTTCGATGCCCACCGTGGAGGAGCACCGGCAGCCGCTGGACGCGTTCCTCGCCGAGTTCGACGCGCAGATACTCACGGAGCTGGACCCCGGCCACTGGCGCCGTGTGCGGCTGCGACTGGACCAGAGCCTGTTCGAGGGGCCCGACGCCGTGCGGGGCAACACCGACGAGACGGTGCTGGACCTCGACGGCGGCGCGTTCCTGCTCTTTCCCCACCGCGCGTTCGACTACCTGCGTGAATGGGACTCCGAGGACGACACCACGAGCCGGCGCTACGGAGCGGTCTTCCACGATCCGTCCGGCCGGTTCGAGGTACCCGCGCCGTACACCGCGGTCGCCGCGGGGGAGTTCGTGCCGAAGCCGACCCGAGCGCCCGGCTGGGCGGCGGCGTTCCGCGCCGAGCTGGCCGAGCGCGGCCCGGCACCCTGGTTCCCGGCGGCCGCCGAGGAGTTCGCGCGGCTCACCGGCGTCACCCCGACGACGGCCCGGCTGGTGGTCGCCGGCCTGCCCATGATCGACGACAAGCGCGAGCCGGTGCCCTCCGCGACGCTCAGGACGATCGGAGTGAAGTCGGCCGACGCGCGCGTGGCCAAGGACGAACTGCGCTCCGTCGA
>NZ_RAIF01000032.1:885064-895121 GCF_003671715.1 Streptomyces sp. E2N166
TCCCCGCCGAGCCGGCACGGCTGTGGACCGACGGCCCCGACGCCGCCCGCGCGGCCGAGGTCTGGAACGAGCGGCTGGGCCGGCGCACGCCCGTCTCCGAGGACGTGCTCCACGAAGCGGCCCGTAGTGTGGTCTCCCCGGGATGGGCGCCGCCCGCAGCACTGCACGGCTTCGTCGACATGACCACCGAGCCCCGCCTGACACAGGACCTGACCTGGAAGTTCGGCAGCTACTATCTCGAATCCGCCGAGCGGACGCCCGGCTTCGACAACGACGTCCTCAAGGGCTCCGTGGCCCTGGCCGCGTGGCTCGCCCACCGGCTCCCGTCCGGCGACCCGGTCCGCGCCACCCTGCCCGTCGTACTAAGCGCGCTGCGCGACCGGCTGGCCCACCCCGGCCTGCTGATCGCCCTCGACCGGCGCACCGACTGGGAGGCGTTCCGGCGGGCCGCCGGAGATCCCACGGAGACCGGCGAGGACTTCGTGCGCTACGGCGCGGTCGTGCTGGGCAACGAAGGGCCCAGGCCCGTCCCCGCCATCCGGCCCGCGCTGCTGGACGCGGCCGGCAACGACCCCCACCTGTCGGCGCTGTTCACGGGGGAACGACCGAACGCCCAGGAGAGGGCACTGAGCATGGTCCACGACCGGCCCTTCGCCGAGCTGCTCGCCGACCCCGGGAACCCGGTGGCGGGCCGGCGCGACGAGGACGGCCTGTGGTGGCCGCAGGACCCCGCCCGGTCCGTGCCCGACCTGGTCGGCGAGGTCGCCGAGCGGCACGGCATCGGCGAGGACGCCGCCGCCCTCTACCTGATGCTGCTCGCCATGCCGGACCCCACCGACCGCAACACCGCGCGCTGGACCGGCTGGGGCAGGCGGCGCGGTGGCACGGCCCGGCTCCGCGCCGCCCGCGCCGAACTCGCGGCCACCGACCTCGTGGTCGAAGGCAACCGCTCCAAGGCCGGACGTTCGCTGTTCCTGCCCGGCGGCTGGACCCAGCCCACCAATCCGCACCTGCCGCTGGAGCGGTGGAAACTGCCGATGTACGACCTGCTCGACGGCGAGAGCCCGGTGCTGGGCGTCGTGGTGCCCACCCGGCCCGTCGCCGGTCTGTACCGCGAGGCCTGGCAGCGGGTCCAGGACGGGGACGGGCCGCGCCTGGAGGAACCGGAGGTGCCGCGACCGCGCAAGCGCCGCCGCTGAGTTCCGCCGCCGGGGGGGACGGTCGCCGCGTACGGCCGTCCCCGCCGAACCACTCACCTGGACCGTGACCGTATGACCGCAAGACAGGAGGCGGCCGCTCAGGTGGCCGCGCCGGCAGCCCGCACCCGGCCGTACCTGATCGGGGTACGGCACCACGGTCCCGCGCTCGCCGTCGCCGTACCCCGGCTGCTGGACGCCGCGGCGGCCGAGGTCGTCTGCGTGGAGCTGCCCGCCGACCTCCAGCCGTGGCTGTCGTATGTCTCGGATCCGAGCACCGCCGCACCGGTGGCACTGACCGGTGCGTACGAGGACGGGCGGCTGCGTTCGTACCCCCTCGCCGACTTCTCCCCGGAACTGGCGGCGGTCCGCTGGGCACGGACAAAGGCGCGGAAGTGATCTGCTGCGACCTCCGCCTCACCGCTCCTCAATGGCCGGCCGGAGCCGACCGCGGCGCGGAATCGTCCGGGCCGGACGGAGACGACCTGTGGACCACTACACGGCCCAGTGGCTCGCCACGGCCGTCCATCTCGACGGTACGGAAGCCGCCCTCGCCCGCCGCACCTGGCGCGGATGAGCCCGGCCCGCGCAGGGTGTCAGCGCTCCAGCTCCTTGTGCGCCGTCTCCGGCAGCCGCAGGTACACCAGCGAGGACAGCAGGCACAGCGCGGCGACGTACCAGGGGAAGAGCCCGGCGTGGCCCAGATCCTTGAACAGCGTGCCCACGTACGGCGCCGTGCCGCCGAACAGGGCGACCGTCAGCGAGTAGGGGAAGCCGATGCCGGCCGCCCGCACCCGGGGCGGGAAGATCTCGGCGTTGACGGCGGCGCTGATCGAGGTGAAACCGGTCAGCAGGATCATGCCCGCGCACTGCACGAGCAGCAGCACGGCGAACGAGTCGCGCAGGGAGTGCAGCAGGGGCACGCTCAGCAGGGCGAACCCCACGCCGAAGAACAGCAGCAGCGGACGGCGCCCGAAGCGGTCGGAGAGCAGCCCGCCGAGTGGCTGGAGGAGCGCGAAGAAGGCGAGCGAGATGGTGCCCGCGAGCAGCGCGTCCGCCTTGTCCAGCCCGGTGTTGAGCTCGGCGTAGGTCGGCAGGTACGACGTCCAGGTGTAGTAGGCGATGGTGCCGCCCGCCGTGATGCCGCAGATCAGCAAGGACTCGCGCGGATGGCGGCGCAGCGCCTCGAACAGGCCGGGGCGCGGGGCCTTCTGCTGCTCGGCGCTGCGGGTCTCCTGGGCACCCTGCCGGATCCAGAAGCCGACCAGGCTGAGGACGGCGCCGAGGACGAACGGCACCCGCCACCCCCAGCCGTTCATCCGCTCCTCGCTCAACGTGTTCACGAGCAGGGCCGCGACGCCGGACGCCACGAGCTGCCCCGCCGTCGTCGACACGTACTGGAAGCTGGAGAAGAGGCCGCGTCGGCCGGGCCCCGCCGACTCCACCAGGAAGGTCGTCGACGCCGCGAACTCGCCCCCCACCGAAAGCCCTTGGAGCAGCCGGGCCACGACCAGGACCACCGGGGCGAGCACACCGGCCGCCGCGTACGTCGGGGTCAGGCCGACCAGCAGGCTGCTGCCGCCCATCAACAGGATGGTGACCGTCAGCGCGGCGCGCCGCCCGCGCCGGTCGGCGATCGCGCCCATCAGCAGTCCGCCGACCGGCCGCATGAAGAAGCCCACCGCGAACACCGCGAACGTCGACAGCAGCGGCACCAGCGAGTTGTCCGCGCTCTCGGGGAAGACCTGGCCGGCGATGTAGGTGGCCAGGAACGTGTAGGCGTACCAGTCGTACCACTCCACGGCGTTGCCCACCGAGGCGGCGAGGAGCTGGCGTACGGGCCGTCGGGTCGGGGGTGTTTCCGTGCGCATGCTTGTCATGATCGCGACCATCCCCGAGTGGCGGGCCCGGCACACCCCACGTACCCGTGACTTTCACACCAGCGCCACCGGACCCTTCCCTGACGTTTGCTGCTCCTGGAACACTCCTTTCGCGCGCATTCCGTCATCATCCGGCACCGTCCGGCCGGGTGAGTCCCCCCAAGGCGAGAGGCTCTTACACCCCATGGCCGAAGTGAACCGGCGCCGATTCCTCCAGCTCGCGGGCGCCACCACGGCGTTCAGCGCGCTCTCGGCGAGCATCGAGCGGGCCGCCGCGCTCCCGGCGAATCACCGCTCGGGTTCCATCGAGGACGTCGAGCACATCGTCGTCCTGATGCAGGAGAACCGTTCGTTCGACCACTACTTCGGCAGGCTGCGCGGCGTGCGCGGCTTCGGCGACCCGCACCCGGTCTCCCTGGACGGCGGCAAGTCGGTCTGGCACCAGACCAAGAGCGACGGCACCGAGGTGCTGCCCTTCCACCCCGAGGCCGACGATCTCGGCATGCAGTTCCTGGAGGGGCTGCCGCACGGCTGGTCGGACGGCCAGGACGCCTACCACAACGGCAAGTACGACCGCTGGCTGCCCGCCAAGGGCACCACCACCATGGCGTACCTGACCCGTGAGGACATCCCCTTCCACTACGCGCTCGCCGACACCTTCACCGTCTGCGACGCCTACCACTGCTCCTTCATCGGCTCCACCGACCCCAACCGCTACTACATGTGGTCGGGTCACACGGGCAACGACGGCACGGGCGGCGGCCCGGTCCTCGGCAACGACGAACTCGGCTACGACTGGACGACGTACCCGGAGCGGCTGGAGGAAGCCGGGATCTCCTGGAAGGTCTACCAGGACATCGGCGACGGCCTGGACGCGGCCGGCCACTGGGGCTGGATCGACGACGCCTACCGCGGCAACTACGGCGACAACTCCCTGCTGTACTTCAACAAGTACCGCGGCGCCGAGCCCGGCGATCCCCTGTACGACAAGGCCCGCACCGGTACCGACGTGAAGAGCGGCGACGGGTACTTCGACCGGCTCCGCGCCGACGTCAAGGCCGGGCGGCTGCCGAAGGTCTCCTGGATAGCCGCCCCGGAGGCCTTCTCCGAGCACTCCAACTGGCCGTCCAACTACGGTGCCTGGTACATCTCCCAGGTTCTGGACGCGCTCACCTCCAACCCGGCGGTGTGGGCGAAGACCGCGCTGTTCATCACGTACGACGAAAACGACGGCTTCTTCGACCACCTGGTGCCGCCGCTGCCGCCGAAGTCCGCCGCGCAGGGCCGGTCCACGGTGGACGTCTCCCTGGACGTCTTCGAGGGGAGCAGGACCCACCGCGAGGGCTTCTACGGGCTCGGCCCGCGCGTGCCGATGCTGGTCGTCTCACCCTGGAGCAAGGGCGGCTTCGTCTGCTCCGAGACCTTCGACCACACCTCCGTCATCCGGTTCATGGAGCGCCGCTTCGGCGTGCGCGAGCCGGGCATCTCGCCGTGGCGGCGCGCGATCTGCGGCGACCTGACCGCCGCCTTCGACTTCTCCCGCAAGGACAGCCGCCCGGCCGAGCTGCCGGACACCGACGCCTACGAGCCGCCCGACCGCGAACGCCACCCGGACTACCGCCCGACGCCGCCGGCCGACCCGGACATGCCCCGGCAGGAACGCGGCCTGCGCCCCGCCCGCCCGCTGCGGTACGCCCCGTACGTGGACGGCGCCGTGGACGCGGCGGCCGGCAAGCTCACGCTGGCCTTCGCCTCCGGCGCCGAGGCCGGTGCCGCCTTCCTCGTCACCTCCGGCAACCGCACCGACGGCCCCTGGACCTACACCACCGAGGCCGGCAAGACCATCGCGGACACCTGGAACTCGGCGTACTCGGACGGCTCCTACGACCTGACCGTGCACGGACCCAACGGCTTCCTGCGCGCCTTCCGGGGCCCCAACAGGACCGCCGGGCCCGAGGTCACCGCCCGGCACACCGGCGACGACGTCCGGCTGACCCTCACCAACACCGGGTCCGGCACCGTCCGGCTCCGGGTCGAGAACGCCTACGGCGGCCGCGGCAGGACCGTCACCGTCCGCCCCGGCGCCACCGTGCACCACACGGTCGACCTCGCGCGCAGCCGCCGCTGGTACGACGTGACGGTCACCTCCGAGGCCGACCCGGCGTTCCTGCGGCGCCTCGCCGGACACGTGGAGAACGGGCGGCCGGGGGTGAGCGACCCGGCGATGATCACGGACTGACGGCGCGGCCGGACGGGCCTACAGCCGTGTGAGGTGCCCCGGCCCCGGCTGCCGGGGCACCAGCACGGGCCCCACCTGCCTCGGGCCCACTGGTTCCGGGCTCACTGCTTCCGGAGTCAGCGCTTCAGGGGCCACTGCTCCCAGCGCCGTCGCTTCCGTGGCCGGCGCTCCCGGGCCCGCCGCTTCCAGGCCCGTCGGCGCCGGTTGTGCCGACGGCGTCGTCGGCGCGGCGGCGGTCGCCCCGGCCTCGTCGGAACGCCCGGGCGTCGCCCGGCTCAGCTGGACCACGCCCCAGGCGGCCAGTCCCGCACCGGCCAGTGCGAGCAGCACGCCGCCCGCGCCGCCCCGCAGCCGCTCACCGAGCAGGGACAGCCCGATCACCGCGGCGGCCACCGGATTGGCCAGCGTCACCACCGCCAGCGGGGCGCCCAGACCTCCCCGGTACGCCGTCTGCGACAGCAGCAGACCGCCCGCCGCGAAGGCCGCCACCAGCACCGCCACGCCGATCACCTGGGTGCTGAGCAGCGAGCCCGAGCGGTCCGTGACGGCGACCGTGACGGTCTGGGTGAGCGCCGAGGCGACCCCGGAGGCGATGCCGGACGCCGTCGCGTGCCGCAGCCCCGGCCGGGTGCCGGGCCGGGACAGCATGCCGATCAGCGCCGCCGTCGCGCCGGAGACCGCCAGCGCCTCGGGCACGCTCAGCACGTCGTCGGGCGCGGGTCCGGACGCGGTGAGCAGCAGCGCGCCGAGCCCGAGCAGCGCCAGTCCGATGCCCCGCCACTCGACCGCACTCACCCGCCGGCCCGCCACCCGCGCTCCCAGGGGCACCGCCGCGACCAGGGTGAGCGCGCCGAGTGGCTGGACCACGGTGAGGGGCCCGTACTTGAGGGCCACGACGTGCAGCAGCGCGGCCGAGGCGTTGAGCGCGACCGACCACCACCAGGCCCCACGGGCCAGCATCCGCAGCGCGCCCGTACCGGCGCTGCGGGCGGCCAGCCGTTCCTGGGCGACGGCCGCGGCGGCGTAGGCGCAGGCCGAGACCAGAGACAGCAGGACGGCGATCAGGGCGGCGCTCATCGGCCCGCCCCCACCAGGTCACGCTGCTCGGCGGTCCGGCGCCGGAGCTCGGACCGGCGGTGTGTCACGGTGCGCCGCGGCCGGTGCGGCCGGCGGACCACCGCGAGGGGGACGGCGAGCATGGCAGCCGCCACGATCACGTCGAGCCAGTAGTGGTTCGCGGTGCCCACGATCACCAGCAGCGTGAGCAGCGGATGCAGCAGCCACAGCCACCGAAGGCGCGACCGCGTCGCGGCGATCAGCCCGACCGCCACCATCAGGGCCCAGCCGAAGTGCAGCGAGGGCATCGCCGCGAACTGGTTCGACAACTGATCGGTGCTCGGCGGGCCGTAAACGGAGGGGCCGTAGACCCGGGCCGTGTCGATCAGACCGGTGGCGGCCAGCATGCGCGGCGGGGCGAGCGGGAAGAGGAGGTGCAGCGCGAGCGCGGCGCCGGTCACCGAGGCCAGCACCCGGCGGGCCCGGACGTAGTGCCCCGGCCGCCGCAGATAGAGCCAGACCAGGAAGGCCGCGGTGGCCGGGAAGTGGACGGTCGCGTAGTAGGTGTTCGCCGCGTGTATCAGGGTGTCGTCCTGCAGGAGCAGGGACTGCACCGTGCCCTCGTCGGGCAGTCGCAGCGCGCGCTCCCAGTCCCAGACGTGGTGGGCGTTGCGGAAGGCCTCGGCGGTGTGGCCCGTCGCGAGCTGCCGGCCGAACTTGTACGCGAGGAAGAGCCCTGCCACGAGCAGCAGCTCACGGACGAGCGGTGGGCGTGCGACCGGGCGCGCGGGTTGGTCCGGCCGCGCTGGTGCAGGCTCGCTGCGGGCATTCATCCCCCGGCCCCTTCACTGACGGTGGTGCGTGTGGCTCACAGGTATGTGGCTCACGAGTGCGTGGCTCACAGGTACGGGTCGTGTGACGGTTCTCATCGATACGACCCCGTTCCGATACGCCAGTGTACCGATACGCTGGTGTACCGGTACACTGACGTATCGATAGACATACGACACACTGGAGTACGGGCCCCTCAAGGGGCCCTGCCGCCACCCGGAACCGTGAGGAGCACCGCCGATGACGTCGCAGGCCGCGGACCGACCGGAACCGGCCGGCGCCTCGCGCCGCTCCAAGATCACTCCCGAGCGTGAGCAGGAGTTCTTCGACGCCGTGCTCGAACAGATCCGGTCCTGCGGCTATGACGCCGTGACCATGGACGGCATCGCGGCCAGCACCCGGTGCAGCAAGTCCACGCTCTACCGGCAGTGGAAGACCAAGCCCCAGTTCGTGGCCGCCGCACTGCGCTCCAACCGCCGGGTGCGCTTCACCGACATCGACACCGGGTCGCTCGCCGAGGACCTGCGCCAGGCGGCCCGGGCCGCGGGAGAGGGAGCGGGCAAGGACACGGGACTGCTCCAGGCGCTCGGCCACGCGGTCATGGAGGACCCGGAACTCAAGGGCGCGCTGCGCGAGGCGCTCGTCGAGCCGGAGATCGCCGCGCTCCGGGACATCCTCGCGCGCGGCGTCGCACGGGGCGAGGTCCCCGTCGGCCACCCGGCGCTCGAGTACGTGCCGGCCCAGCTGTTCGGCATGCTGCGGATGCGGCCCGTCGTCGAGGGCGAGCAGGCCGACGCGGAGTACCTCGTCGGGTTCGTGGAGGCCGTCGTGCTGCCCGCGCTCGGCCTTCCCTGAGACTCAGGTCGCCGTCCACGGGATGACTGGACGGTGGCCTGCCCGCGCCGCACCGTGGGGACGGGGGCGGCGCGCACCCCCGGCCGGGTGGGACGCCTTCTGAGCGGAAGGGCGCCCCACCCGGCCGACCGCTGTCCGGGGCCGGTCAGACGTCCTGGCCGTTGCCGCCCCCGCCGCTGGAGTCCACCTCGATACCCCTGGTGATCTCGTCGATCACCGCCTGCTTCTCCCCGACGTCGACGCCGAAGCGGACGACGACGATGCGCTCGGGGTCGGCGGGGGAGGGGAAGGCGAGCGACTCGACGTAGCCGTCGGCGCCCTTGCTGGTGACCGCCTTCCAGCGGACCAGGTAGCCCTTCTGCCCGGCGACCGTGACCGCCTTGGACGCCAGCTCCTCGTGCGAGGTGATCGCGCCGTAGGACTCGCCGCCGTAGGACTCCTCGGCGTTGGCCTCGATGTCGGCCTTGGCGACCTCCTCCGCGGTGCCGCCCTTGGTGCCCAGCACCACCGCGGGAGCCGAGTAGGCGCCGCCCTTGGTGCAGGTCTTGGAGGTGTCGCCGGGGCACTTGTAGCTGTCGTCCGACGTCACCGTCGCGCCGACCTGCAACTGCTGCCCGGACCAGCCGTCCGGAATGGGCAGGCTGATCCCGCTGACCGGATCCGTCACCGACCCGCTGTCGATCGTGGGCGGTTCGGACCCGTCCGGGGAGCCGGGCGAGGGCGACTCGCCGCCCTCGCCGCCGCCCGAGTCGCCGAAGGGGTCGTCCCGGCCGCCGGGTCCGCGCCGGTCCTGCTGCGAGGGTCCCGCGCTGTCGCCGCCCGAACCCCCGTCGGCCAGCACGTACACGCCGGCCCCGATGCCGGCCAGCACGGCCACGGCGGCCGCGACGGCTATGCCGGTACGCAGTCGGCGCCGCCGCGCGGACGGCGCCTGCACGGGAAGTCCCGGATAGCCCGGGTGCACGGGATACGGGCCGGGCGCGGTGTCGTGCGCCGGCGGCTGCGTAGGAGGCGCCCACGCGGCGGCCGGACCCGTGGAACGGACCTGGTCCGTCCACGCCTTGCCGTCCCACCAGCGCTCGGTGGCGGGACCGTCATTCTTCTGTCCGGGGTCCGGGTACCACCCGGGAGGAGTCTCCTGCGTCATGTGCCCACCGTAAGAGGCGTCGGTGAAAGCGGGATGAGAGGCCCGGGTACGGCATGCCGGAACCGCCCGCCGCCCCGTCGCCGCTCGCGACGGGTTGACGGTCGCCGAACGGCGCCTTGGCTGATGACGGGGCCGGCGCGTCGTCCGCGCTTTACCGCATGTCACCCATCACGGCAACTGCTGCCCCGACACCCCGGCACTTGCGCGATCGGGCGGTTAGGCTCAAGGTCTGTACGTCATTCGGGCGACTCGGGGAGGTAGCGGGATGACGGAGGTAGGGCGAACGGCCGCCGACTCGGCCGCCCTTTGGGAGCGCGACGAGGAAGTCGCCACCATCACGGGGGCGGTCGACACCCTGTGTGCGGACCGCTCGTCCTCCGGGATTCTGCTGGAGGCGCGGGGCGAGGCCGGACTGGGCAAGACCGCGCTGCTCGCCGAGACCCGCCGCCTCGCCGAGGCGCGGGGCTGCACCGTCTGGTCCGCGCGCGGCGGCGAGACACTCAGGTCCGTCCCCTTCAACGTCGTACGCCAACTGCTCCAGCCCGCGCTCGTGTCCATGCTTCCGGAGGAGGCGCGCGAGTACCTCGGCGACTGGTACGAGATCGCGGGCCCCGCCCTCGGCATAGCGGACCCGGGCGAGCGGCAGGCCGACCCGCAGGGCGTGTGCGACGGCCTGGTCGCCGCCGTACGCCGGCTGGCCCGCCGGGAGTGGCCGCTGGTCCTGCTGATCGACGACGCCCACTGGGCCGACCAGGAGACCCTGCGCTGGCTCGCCGCGCTCGCCGAACGGCTCGACGAGACCTCCGTACTGATCGTGATAGCCCGCCGCCCCGGTGACGTCAGCGGCGACAGC
>NZ_RAIF01000032.1:895389-899627 GCF_003671715.1 Streptomyces sp. E2N166
GACGCGGCCTCCGCCGCGGGCCGGCCCCTCGCCCCGCTGAACGCCCTCACCCCCGCCGCGACGGCCGGTCTCACCCGCGCCACGCTGGGCGGCCACGCCGACGCCGCGTTCTGCCGCGAGGTGTGGGCCGTCACCGGCGGCAACCCGTACGAGACCGTCGAACTCCTCGCCAAGGTCCAGGACAGCGAACTGGAACCGGTCGAGTCGCAGGCCGCCGAACTGCGCGACCTGAACCGCTCGGCCCGTGGCGGCGGGCTCGTCGCCCGCCTGGAGTAACTCGGCGTCGACTCCACCCGGTTCGCCTGGGCGGCCGCCATTCTCGGCGGCGGCATCACCGTCGACATGGTGGCCCGGCTCGCCACCCTCGACCGCGGCGACGCCGCCCGCTGCGCCGAGTTGCTGTGCAGCGCCCGTATCCTCTCCGCGCCCGACCCCGCCGCCGGACAGGCAGCCGCGGACGACCTGGAGTTCGTCCACCCGCTGATCGCCACCGCCGTCTACAACTCCATCCCCGACGCGCTGCGCACGGCGATGCACGGCATAGCGGCCCAGCTGGTCACCGACTCCGGGCTCGGCGCCGCGGCCGCCTCCCGCCATCTGCTCCAGGTGTATCCCGACGACGACCAGGAAGTCGTCGAGCAGCTGCGCGAAGCAGCCCGCGAGCACCTCGCCGTCGGCGCCCCCGACGCGGCCCGCCGCTGCCTCGAACGCGCCCTCCGGGAACCGCCGTTGCCCGACACCCACGCGCGCGTCCTGTACGAGCTGGGCTGTGCCACGCTCCTCACCGCGCCCGCCACGACCATCGGCCATCTGCGCACCGCCCTCGCCATGCCCGGCCTGGACGGCGAGCAGCGCGTCAACGCGGTCTTCCGGCTCTCCGAGGCCCTGCTCCACAACGACCAGCTGGAGGAGGCCGTCCGCACCGTCCGGGCGGAGGCCGCCCGCAACCCGGACCCGTCCGTGCGGCTTCGGCTGCAGGCCGTCCAGTACATGTGGGAGGGCATCCACCCCGGCGAGACGTCCTCGCCCGGCAGGTCCGAGCGACTCGCCGAACTCGCCGGCACCTGCACCGGCCGCGACAACGCGGAGCGTGCCCTGCTCATCCTGCGCGGCTTCGACGCCATGACGCGGGGCGAGAACGCCGAAGAGGTCGTCGAGCTGTGCGACCGGGCTCTCGTCAACGGCCGCCTCGCCTCCGGGATAGGCTGGACCGACACCGAGTGGGGCCTCGAACTGCCGATGATGCTGGCCAACTCCTACGCCTACACCGACCGGCTCGACCGCGCCGAGGCACTCTTCACCGAGGCTTTGAGCACCTACGAGACCGCCGGCTGGAGCGGCGGCCACCTCGCCCTCGCGCACGCCTACGTCGGTCTCGGCCACCGCAGGCGGGGCCGGCTGAGGGAGGCCGAGAAGTCCCTGCGCGAATCACTGCGCATCGCCGAACGGGTCGGCCGCGGCCTGCCGCTGTACTGGTCCGCCACCTGCAACCTGATCGACACGCTGCTCGCCCGCGGCCACGTCGAGGAGGCCCGGTCGGTCGCCGACGCGTACGGCTTCGAGCCGCCGTACCCGTCCACGATCGTGCTGCCCGACCCGCGCCCCGTGCGGGCCCGCCTGCTGTTCGCGACCGGCCGCACCAAGGAGGGCGTCAACGAGCTGGAGACCGCCGAGAAGGCGGCGGCCGCCCGCGGCCGGCACAACCCGGTGGTGAACCCCTGGACGACCGAGCTGGCCCGGGCCCTCGCCACCGAGGACCCCGGCCGCGCCGCCCGTCTCTCCTCCGAAGCCCGCCGTCAGGCCGAGCGCTTCGGCACGGACACCGCCATAGGGGAGGCCCTGCGGTGCGCCGCCGCGCTGGAGACCGGTCAGCGCGCGGTCCGGCTCGCCGCGCAGGCCGTCGCCTACCTGGAGGCCTCACCCTGCCAGTACGAGCACGCCGCCGCCCGCGTGGAGTACGGCATCGCGGCCCGCTCGGAGGCCGAGCTGAACCGCGGCCTCGTGCTGGCGGACTCGTGCGGCGCCGACGGACTGGTGGCGCGGGCCCGCGAGGCACTGGCCGCGGGGCAGGTGGGCTGAGGTCGGCCGAGCTCAGCGGGCCGTGGCCTCCTCCTCGGCGCTGCGGTCCTCCTCGGCCAGCACCCGCTGGGCCGCCGCGAACGCCGAGTTCGCCGCCGGCACCCCGCAGTACACCGCCGTCTGCAGCAGCACCGCGCCGATCTCGTCCGGTGTCAGCCCGTTGCGCCGCGCCGCCCGCACGTGCATGGCCAGCTCCTCGTAGTGGCCGTGCGCGACCAGCGCCGTCAGCGTGATCATGCTGCGTTCGCGGCGCGAGAGGGTCTCGTCCGTCCAGATCTCACCCCAGGCATAGCGCGAGATGAAGTCCTGAAAGCGGGCGGTGAACGAGGTCTGCCGCCCCTGCGCCCGGTCCACGTGGGCGTCCCCGAGCACCTCGCGCCGCACCGCCATGCCCCGTCTCGCGCCACCGTCGAAGTGCGCCCGCAGCGCCGTCAGCACCGCCTCGGGCCGCTCCGCCGGCGCCAGGTGCGAGGCCCCCGGCAGCTCGGTCAGCGTCGCCTCCGGCACCGCGTCGGCGATCTCCCGCAGATGCGCGGGCGGAGTCGCCGGGTCCTGGCGGCCCGCGATCAGCAGCGTCGGCGCGGAGATCTCGCCGAGCCGGTCCCGCAGGTCGAAGGCGGCCAGCGCGTCACAGCAGGCGGCGTACGCCCCCGGGTCGGCGTCCCGATGGTCCCGGACCAGCCCCGGCACGGTGAACCCGGGCGTGAACCACCGGCCGTCCGCCCCGTCCGCGAGCTTCGCGACCCCTTCCGCGCGCACCGTCGCCGCCCGCTCCTCCCACGCCTTCGCACCGTTGAAGTGCGCCGACGAACAGAGGACGGCCAGCGACGACACCCGCTCCGGATGGTGCACGGCCAGGTGCAGACCCACCGCGCCCCCCAGCGACACCCCGGCGTAGGCGAACCGTTCCACCCCGAGCGAGTCGGCGAGCGCGAGCACCAGGCCGGCGAGGTCGCCGACGGTGGCTCCCGGCCCGATCAGCTCCGCCGCCGAACCTCCGTGCCCCGGCAGGTCCCAGCGGATCACCCGGTGCCCGATGGACAGCTCGGGCGCCACCTTGTCCCACAGTGCGTACGAGGTGCCCAGCGAGGGCCCGAGCAGCAGCGGGGGAGCGGAGGCGGGGCCCTCGGTCAGGTGGTTGAGCATGGTCAACGTCGCTCCAGAGCGCGGTCGGTCAGGGCTCCGGCGGAGCCGGTGTAACGGGTGGGATCGGTCAGCGCGTCGAGGTCGACGCCGGACAACTCCGGTACCTCGGCGAGCAGTTCGCCCAGGGTGCGGTCCTCGGCGTACGCCCGCCGGGCGAGTTCGGTCAGCAGCCCCCTGGCGCGGGCCCGCCCGAGCAGCGGTGCCAGTTCGGCGGAGAGCCGCTCGGACACGATCAGTCCGTGCGTGAGGCCGAGGTGCGCGCGCATCGCGTCCGGACGCACTCGCAGTCCCTCGGTCAGTCCGGCGGCGTCGCGGGCGGCACCGCCGGCCAGCCGCAGCAGGTCCCGCAGCGGCTCCCACTCGGCGTGCCAGGCCCCGGCCGGCCGCTCGTCGTCCGCGACCAGCGAGCCGTACAGCGTGGCCGCGAGCTGCGGCGCGCGCCGGGCGGCCGACGCGATGAGGGTGGCGCGCACGGGGTTGGCCTTGTGCGGCATCGCCGACGACCCGCCACCGCTGCCCTCGGCGACCTCGCCGATCTCGGTGCGGGAGAGCGTCAGCACGTCGGCGGCGATCTTCCCGAGCGCCCCGGCCGCGAAGGCGAGGCATCCGGCCAGGTCGGCGACCGGGGTGCGCAGCGTATGCCAGGGCAACGCGGGCGCCCGCAGACCGAGTTCACGGGCGTACGCCGCCGGCAGCTCGACGGGGTCGGTAGCGCCGTACGCTCCGAAGGCGGCCAGGGTGCCAGCGGCGCCGCCGAGTTGGGCGGGCAGCGCGTCGCGTGCGGCGGTGATCCGGTCCCGTGCGTCGAGAACCAGCGTGCGCCACCCTGCCGCCTTCAGCCCGAAGGTGGTCGGCACGGCGTGCTGGGTGAGTGTCCGGCCCGGCATCGCCGTGTCCCGGTGCTCGGCGGCCAGCCGGGCCAGCGCCCTTTCGGTGCGGGCGAGGTCGGGGAGCAGCAGGTCCAGAGCGCGGGCGGCGACCAGCATCGTCGCCGTGTCCAGGATGTCCTGGCT
>NZ_RAIF01000032.1:899812-925204 GCF_003671715.1 Streptomyces sp. E2N166
GCCGGGTCGGCCGCCCCGGCCACCGCGGCCGCCGCCTCGGCGGGGGCGAGCCCCAGCCCGGCCTGGGCCCGGGTCAGGGCCGCCTCCGCGTCGAGCAGCGCCCGCAGCCAGGCGCGGTCGTCGGTCGCGTCGGCGGCCGGTGAGCCCGCCCACCCGGGGGCGAGCAGACCCGTGTCGGCAGCTGATGTCACTGGAACTCCAGGAAGACCGTCTCGCCTTCGCCCTGAAGGCGGATGTCGAAACGGTACGTCCCGTTGCCCTCGTCGGCGGCGATCAGCGTGTCGCGGCGCTCCGCGTGCACCCGGGACAGCAGCGGGTCCGTGGCCAGCAGCGCCTCGTCGCCCGGCAGGTAGATCCGGGTGAACAGGTGCACGAGCAGCCCGCGCGCGAACACGCACACGCTGACGTGCGGCGCACCGGCTCCGCGTGCCCCGGGCCGCAGCGTCCGCGCGTACCAGTGGCCGTTCGCGTCGGTCTGGATGCGGCCGAAGCCGGTGAACTCCACACCGTTGCGCCCGAGGAAGCCGCCGGACGCCGGGTCGCGCCGCATCGAGCCGTCGGCCGTCGCCGGCTTGCCGTCCGGGTCCGGCCCCCACACCTCCAGGAGCGCGTCCGGCAGCGGGCTGCCCTCGCCGTCGTACACGTACCCGTGCACGGTGATCGTGTCCGGATGCCCCACGGGCGCGATGTCCTCGCCACCGCGGAAGGGCAGCGCATAGCCGTAGAACGGGCCGACCGTGTGCGAAGGCGTGGGCAGGACGGTCTCCGGCCCGCTGGTGTCGATCTTCGTCATGGCGGTCAGCGTCCTTCTTCGATCCAGGTGGCGTTCGGGCCGTCGAGCACGATGTCCCAGTGGTAGCCGAGCGAGAACTCGGGCACGGACAGGCTGTGGTCGTACGTCGCGATCAGCCGCTGCCGGGCGGCGTCGTCCGTCACGGACTGCAGGATCGGGTCGTACGGGAACAGCGGGTCGTTCGGGAAGTACATCTGCGTCACGAGCCGCTGGGTGAACGCCGAGCCGAACACCGAGAAGTGGATGTGGGCCGGGCGCCAGGCGTTGACGTGGTTGCGCCACGGGTAGGGGCCCGGCTGGACGGTGGTGAAGCGGTAGAAGCCGTCGTCGTCGGAGAGGGTGCGGCCGACGCCGGTGAAGTTCGGGTCCAGCGGCGCGTCGTGCTGCTCACGCTGGTGGGCGTAGCGGCCGGCCGAGTTCGCCTGCCAGATCTCGACGAGCTGGCCGCGCACGGGTCTGCCGTTCCGGTCGAGGAGGCGGCCGGAGACGGTGATGCGCTCGCCGACCGGCTCCCCGGTGTGCTGCCGGGTCAGGTCGTTGTCGACGACCGTGATGTCCCGCTCGCCGAAGGCGGGGGAGGACAGCTCCACCAGCTCCGGATCCTTGGTGACGTCGATGGTGACCGGCGGCTGCTTCGGGTGGCGCAGCACCGAGGAGCGGTACGGGGCGTAGTCGCGGCGCGGGTGGTGCTCGACGGGCCCGCCGTCGGCGACCCGCTTCTCGTACGCGGCGTGCTCGGCCGCGATCTCCGCGTCGATGTCGTGCTGAGTGAGAGTCATGGGGAGTCCCGTGGGTGACTAGCGGTCGAGGACCAGGGCGAGGCCCTGGCCGACGCCGATGCAGAGGGTGGCGATACCGGTGCCGCCGCCCCTGCGTGCGAGCTGGTGGGCGACGGTGCCGGCGAGGCGGGCACCGGAGGCGCCCAGGGGGTGGCCCAGCGCGATGGCTCCGCCCTGGGGGTTGAGGATCGCGGGATCGAACTCGGGCCACTCGGCGACGCAGCCCAGTACCTGGGCGGCGAAGGCCTCGTTCAGTTCGAGGACGTCCAGGTCGGCGAAGGTGCGGCCGGTTTTGGCGAGGGCGCGGTTCACGGCTTCGACGGGGGCGAGACCGAAGTAGTGCGGGTCGGTCGCGGAGACGCCGGTGGCGGAGACGCGGGCGAGGGGTTCGCGGCCGGTTGCCTCCAGGCCCTCCTCGTCCACGAGCAGGAGTGCCGCGGCGCCGTCGTTGAGCGGCGAGGCGTTGCCCGCGGTGACCGTGCCTGGCCCGGCCTCCGGCCGGGGGGACCTCCATCCCGCTTCGCCCGTCCTGCGGAAGGACGGCTTCAGCTTCGCCATCGCCTCCAGGGAGGCCGTCGGGCGTACGCATTCGTCGGCGGCGAAGTCGACCGGGTCGCCCTTGCGCCGCGGCACCGGGACGGGCGCGAGTTCGCCGTCGAACAGGCCGTCGGCCTGGGCGCGGGCGGCCTTGTGGTGGGAGGCGAGGGCGTACTCGTCCTGCTGCTCGCGGGTGATCCTGTGCTTGTCGGCGATGAGTTCGGCCGACTCGCCGAGGGGGATCGTCCACTGCGGGTCCATCCTCGGGTTGACCATGCGCCAGCCCAGGGTGGTCGAGTACAGCTCGGTGTGCCCGGCCGGGAAGGGCCGGTCCGACTTGGGCAGCACGTACGGCGCCCGGGTCATCGATTCCACCCCGCCCGCGAGGGCGATCGAGGCGTCGCCGACGGCGATGGCACGGGCGGCCTGGATCACCGCTTCGAGGCCGGAGGCGCACAGCCTGTTCACGGTCACGCCGGGGACGGTGGTGGGCAGGCCGGCCAGGAGGGCGGCCATGCGGGCGACGTTGCGGTTCTCCTCGCCGGCGCCGTTGGCGTTGCCGAAGTACACGTCCTCGACCCGGGCCGGATCCAGGTCGGGCGTGCGGGCGAGGAGTCCCCGGATCGCGTGGGCGGCCAGGTCGTCGGGGCGTACGCCCGCCAGGGAGCCGTTGTACTTGCCGAACGGGGTGCGGACCGCGTCGACGACGTAGACGTCCTTCACTTGAGTCCCTCCGCGATGACGAGCTCGGCATCGGTCTTGGCGGTGATCTCGTCGACGCTCACCCCGGGCGCGGCCTCGACCAGGACCAGGCCGTCGTCGGTCACGTCGAGGACGCCGAGGTCGGTGATGACCCGGTTGACGCACGCCTTGCCCGTGAGCGGCAGCGCGCAATCCTGGAGGATCTTGGGTGAGCCGTCCTTGGCGGTGTGGGTCATCACCACGATGACGGTGCGGGCACCGTGCACGAGGTCCATCGCCCCGCCGATCCCCGTGATCATCTTGCCCGGGATGGCCCAGTTGGCCAGGTCGCCGGTGGCGGAGACCTGCATGGCCCCCAGCACGGCGACGTCGATGTGCCCGCCCCGGATCATGCCGAAGGACAGCGCCGAGTCGAAGAAGGAGGCGCCCGGCAGGACCGTCACGGTCTCCTTGCCGGCGTTGATCAGGTCGGGGTCCACCTCGGCCTCGGTCGGATACCGGCCGGTGCCCAGGATCCCGTTCTCGGACTCCAGCGTCACCTCCACGCCCTGCGGGAGGTAGTTCGGGATCAGCGTCGGCAGGCCGATGCCGAGGTTGACGTACTGCCCGTCCCGCAGTTCCCGGGCCGCCCGTGCGGCCATCTGCTCACGTGCCCAGGCCATCAGGAACTCACCGTCCGCCGCTCGATCCTCTTGTCCGCCGCCTGCTCCGCCGTCAGCGCGACGACCCGCTGCACGAAGATCCCCGGCAGGTGCACCGCGTCCGGATCGATCTCGCCGGGCTCGACCAGCTCCTCCACCTCGGCGACGGTCACCCGTCCGGCCATCGCCGCGAGCGGGTTGAAGTTCCGGGACGACTTCGCGAACACCAGGTTTCCGTGCCGGTCACCCTTCGCCGCCCGGACGAGTGCGAAGTCGGTACGGATGCCGCGCTCCAGCACGTACCGCGCCCCGTCGAACTCGCGGACCTCCTTCGGCGGCGAGGTCAGCGCGACGCCGCCGGAACCGTCGTAGCGCCACGGCAGCCCGCCGTCGGCGACCTGCGTGCCCACCCCGGCCGGGGTGTAGAAGGCGGGGATCCCGGCGCCGCCGGCCCGCAGCCGCTCGGCCAGCGTGCCCTGCGGGATCATCTCCACCTCCAGCTCGCCGCCCAGGTACTGCCGGGCGAACTCCTTGTTCGCCCCGATGTAGGACCCGGTCACCCGGGCGATCCGTCCCGCGGCCAGCAGAACCGCCAGCCCGGAGTCCATCGCCCCGCAGTTGTTGGAGACCACCGACAACTCGCCGGTCCCGCGCTCGTACAGCGCCTGGATCAGCACGTTCGGCACACCGCTCAGCCCGAAACCGCCCACCGCCAGCGATGCGCCGTCCGGCACGTCGGCCACCGCCTCACCGGCCGTGGCCACCACCTTGTCCATCCGAGAAGCCCCATCTCTTCCAGGCGCCCCGGATCGCGGACCGAACCCGCGAATTAGTCAGGGCACTGAGTATTCCAGCGAGGTTTCCCACACGCTGCCACTGGACGGCCAGGGCGTCAATACCTCACAAAGTGCGAGGTGAATCGCCTGGTGCGGCAGCGGACAGCCGTCTCCCGCCCGATGTATCGTCAGTGCACCGACGAAAATGACCACAGGAGCGCACATGGCCGCGGTCGACCTGACCACCCACCCCGGGCACCTGGCCCGGCGGCTGCAGCAGGCGCACTACCTGCTGTGGAACACGATGGTCTCGGAGGAGACCACCTCGCCGCAGTTCGCGGTCCTCAACGCGCTGGTCGCCGAGCCGGGTCTGGACCAGCGCACGGTGGGGGAGCGGGTGGGGCTGGACCGCTCCACCATCGCCGAGGTGATCAGCCGGCTCGGCCGGCGCGGGCTGCTGGACAAGGTCCGCGATCCGCAGGACGGCCGTCGTTTCCTGCTGCGCGCGACCGACGAGGGCCTGCGCGTCCACCGCAGGCTGACCGTGCGTACGGCCCGGATGAACCAGGTCTTCCTCGCCCCGCTCTCCGCCGACGAGCAGGCCGTCTTCTTCGACCTGATCCGCCGGGTCGCGGACGCCGCCGAAGGGCTCCGCAACCCGGCCGAGCCCGCGGTGGCCCCGAGCTGATCAGGGCGCCTTCGTCGCGTCGGCCTTCGCCGTGTCCGCCTTCGTCGCGTCGACGAACACCACCCACACCTGGCCCTCGGCGAAGTTCAGCGCCGTGCCGTCCTCAGTGGTGAACGACGTGCCGTCCGCCGCCGAGCCGCGCTTCCAGGCCGCGTCGTACGAGCGCCCGTCGCGCAGTACCTCCGCCCGTCCCGAGCCCACCGACTCGACGTACGGCGAGTTGCTGCCGCGGAAGTCGCGGAAGTCCGACTCGCGCACGGTCACGTGCTGCACGACGACCGTCGCCGGCGCCAGGCGTCCGCCGTCGGCCGTCCGGGCGGGGGTGCCGTCCAGGGAGACCAGCCAGCGGTCACCGCTCTCGGACCAGGAGAAGCCGAACGACGCCGACGGATAGCGCACGGTGCGCGAGGACACCGACCGGCCGCCCTCGGGAGCCTCGCCGTAGTGGAAGCCCGTGGCCAGGGCGTCGGCGCCCGGGGCCCGCGGCAGCAGTCGGCCGGGGCGCACGTAGAGGTTGTGCGGGGCGGGCCGGTCGTCGTCGCGGACGTAGGCGTCGGACCCCTCGCCCGGTGGCTCCGCGCGCAGGGGCGCCTTGTCGATGAGCGGCAGCAGCTTGCTCTGCGCGCCGGAGAAGGCCAGCGTCGGCCGGTCGAACTGGCGCAGCAGCTCCAGGTCGGACTCACGGGCACTGCGCACCGGACCCACCTTCTCGGGCAACCCGGTCGCGTAGATCGCCATCAGGCGGCTCAGCCCGCCCTCCACCGGCTCCGCGTAGACGACGTCCGCGGCGTCCAGGCCCGTCTGGGGCCGGGCCGCTCGCACGTTGTCGACCTTCACGGCGAGCACCGAGCCGGAGGCGCCCGCACTGTGCGACCGCTCCGGCTGCGGTGCCCGCGCGTCCTGCTTCGCGCCGGATCCCGCGGTGCAGCCCGCGGCCAGCGAGACCGCCACCGCCGCGGTCAGCAGTGCGCCGCCGCGCCGCCTGTGCGTCCCTCGTCGCATTCCGACCACCTGTCCGCCCATCCCGTGTCACTGATTGTGCGCTTCTTGAAGCATTTATGGCCATACCTGATCGAATCTGGCATGGCGCACGGAAAACGGCCCAGAATCCGCTGTTCGGCCGAAACCGGGCGGCGGTTCGGTGGCGGGAGCCCCGGGTACCCGGCCGCCACGCAAGACCGACGGGCACGGGCGACGGAGGGAGCGCGAGGCGATGAAGGCAGTGACGTGGCAGGGCAAGCGGGACGTGCGGGTGGAGGAGGTGCCCGACCCGAGGATCCAGGAACCGACGGACGCGGTCATCCGTGTCACGTCCTCCGGGCTGTGCGGCTCCGACCTGCACCTGTACGAGGTGCTGACCCCGTTCATGACACCGGGCGACATCCTCGGACACGAACCCATGGGCATCGTGGAGGAGGTCGGCTCCGAGGTGACGGGTCTGCGGCCCGGCGACCGGGTCGTGGTGCCGTTCCAGATCGCGTGCGGGCACTGCTTCATGTGCGGCACCGGACTGCCGACCCAGTGCGAGACCACCCAGGTCACCGGCGAGGGCATGGGCGCCCCGCTGTTCGGCTACACCCGCCTGTACGGCGCCGTCCCCGGCGGGCAGGCCGAGTACCTGCGCGTGCCGCAGGCCCAGTACGGCCCGATCAAGGTGCCGGAGGGGCCGGCCGACGACCGCTTCGTCTACCTCTCCGACGTCCTGCCCACCGCCTGGCAGGCGGTCACCTACGCCGCCGTCCCCCAGGGCGGCAGCGTCGCCGTGCTCGGCCTCGGTCCGATCGGCGACATGGCCTGCCGGGTCGCCCAGGTCAAGGGCGCCGGACGGGTGTTCGGCGTGGACCTCGTGCCGGAGCGGCTGCGGCGGGCCCGCGAGCGGGGCGTGGAGACGTACGACCTGCGCTCCTTCGACAGCGAGAAGGAACTCGTCGCCGCCATCCAGGACGAGACCGACGGCCGGGGCCCGGACGCCGTGATCGACGCGGTCGGTACCGAGGCACACGGTGGCGCCGCCGCCAAGCTGGTGCAGCAGGCCGCCGCGGTGATGCCCCGGGCCATCGGCGGCAAGCTGGCGGAGCGCTTCAGCGTCGACCGGCTCGCCGCCCTTTACACCGCCATCGACCTGGTGCGGCGTGGCGGCACGATCTCGCTGTCCGGCGTCTACGGCGGCATGGCCGACCCGATGCCGATGCTCACGCTGTTCGACAAGCAGATCCAGCTGCGGATGGGGCAGGCGAACGTGCGCCGCTGGAGCGACGAGATCATCCCCTATCTGACGGACGAGGACCCGCTCGGCGTCGACGACTTCGCCACCCACCGGGTGCCGCTGACGGACGCGCCGCACGCGTACGAGATGTTCCAGAAGAAGCAGGAGGGCGCGGTCAAGGTCCTGATGAAGCCGTAAGACCTCGGGGTGCCCTCGGGGCGCCTGCCTTCAGGGCCCGCCGAGGATCTGAGCCAGGTCGTAGCGGACCGGCTCCTCCAGCTGGGCGTACGTGCAGCTCTCGGGTGTCCGGTCCGGGCGCCAGCGGCGGAAGCGCGCCGTGTGCCTGAAGCGCGCTCCGTTCTCCATGTGGTCGTACGCCACCTCGACGACCCGCTCCGGCCTGAGCGGCACCCAGGACAGGTCCTTCTTGCCCGACCAGCGGCTGGGGGCGCCGGGCAGCCGGGCCGATTCGTGCGCCGACTCCTCGGCCCAGGCGGCCCACGGATGGCCCCGCGCGTCGTCCATGCGCAACGGCTCCAGCTCCTCCACCAGTTCGGCGCGCCGCTTCATGGTGAAGGCCGCGCTCACCCCCACGTGCTGGAGGACGCCCCGGTCGTCGTGGAGGCCGAGGAGCAGTGAGCCGACCACGGGACCGCTCTTGTGGAGGCGGTAGCCGGCGACGACCACGTCCGCCGTGCGCTCGTGCTTGATCTTGTACATGGCCCGCTCGTCCTGGCGGTAGCGCAGGTCGAGCGGCTTGGCGACGACACCGTCCAGCCCCGCCCCCTCGTACTGCTCGAACCACTGCCGGGCCACCTCGATGTCGTCCGTGGCCGGCGCCACGTGCACGGGCGGCGTCACCTCGGACAGCGTCCGGACCAGCAGTGCCCGCCGGTCGGCCAGTGGCATGTCGAGCAGGGACTCGTCGTCCAGCGCCAGCAGGTCGAAGGCCACGAGCGAGGCCGGTGTCTTCTCGGCCAGCATCCGCACCCGGGAGTCCGCCGGATGGATCCGCTCGGTGAGCGCGTCGAAGTCGAGGTGTCCCTCCCGTGCGATCACGATCTCCCCGTCCACCACGCAACGCTCGGGCAGCCGTTCCCGCACCGCCTCCACCAGCTCCGGGAAGTACCTGGTCAGCGGCTTGCCGGTACGGCTGCCGAGCTCGACCTCGGCGCCGTCCCGGAACACGATCGACCGGAACCCGTCCCACTTCGCCTCGTAGTGCATGCCCGGCGGGATCTTCGCCACGGACTTGGCGAGCATCGGCTTCACGGGCGGCATCACGGGCAGATCCATGGTCCGACTGTATGAGCGGCCCGGATTCCTCGCCTGTCAGCCTGGACGCGAGATCAGGTTCTACTACCTCCACATCTGATACCGCCCCGGGAGACCGGGCGCCGATGCCGCCGCACGCAAGCGGCGTGATTCCGGCCGGCCCGCTCCGTATCGGCCACCTGTTCACGTCTTCCGATATGGCGGATCACCCATGCGCCGGCGTACTTCTGACGCCCCCACCTGCCACGTACGGGGAGCTGCTGGAGGCGTTCGAGGCCCGGGACGGCTACGCGGCCGACGCCCGCGTCGAGGCCGCCATGCTCGGGCTGGGCCTCCGGCGCATCGCGCCGGACCGGCGGCTGGGCACCCTGCCGGGCGGTGAGCAGGCCCGCCTGGGCCTGGCCTGCCTGCTGGCGGCCGCACCGCAACTCCGCCCGGGAACGTGGGTGCGAGAGCGCGGACCCGGGCGGGCCGTCGCTGATGTGCGAGGCACCCGCGGTGCGCCTACCGTGGCTCGCATGGCGGAAGCGGTGGAACTGGAAGCGGGCGGACGGACCGTGCGGCTGTCCAGCCCGGGCAAGGTCTTCTTCCCGGAGCACGGCTACACCAAGCTCGACGTGGCCCGGTACTACCAGGCGGTCGCCCCCGGCATCCTGCGCGCCCTGCACGACCGGCCGACCACCCTCCAGCGCTACCCGGACGGCGTCACCGGCGAGTGGTTCTACCAGAAGCGCGCGCCCAAGGGCATGCCCGACTGGATCCCCACCGCCCACATCACCTTCCCCAGCGGACGCAGCGCCGACGAGATGTGCCCCACCGAGGAGGCGGCGGTGCTGTGGGCCGCCCAGTACGGCACCCTCACCTTCCACCCCTGGCCGGTGCGCCGAGAGGACGTCGACCACCCCGACGAACTGCGCATCGACCTCGACCCGCAGCCCGGCACCGACTACGACGACGCCGCCCGCGCCGCCCACGAACTGCGAGCGGTACTGGAGGAGTTCGGCGGGCTGGCGGGCTGGCCCAAGACCTCCGGTGGACGCGGCATCCACGTCTTCGTGCCGATCGAGCCGCACTGGACCTTCACCCAGGTGCGGCGCGCCGCCATCGCCGTCGGACGCGAGATGGAACGGCGGATGCCCGAGCAGGTGACCATCAAGTGGTGGAAGGAGGAGCGCGGCGAGCGCATCTTCATCGACTACAACCAGACCGCCCGCGACCGCACCATCGCCTCCGCCTACTCCGTACGCCCCCGCCCGCACGCCCCCGTCTCCGCACCGCTGAGCTGGGACGAGGTGGGCGTCGCGCACCCGGAGGACTTCGACATCACGACCATGCCCGCGCGCTTCGCCGAACTCGGCGACGTGCACGCGGGCATGGACGATCAGCGGTACTCCCTCGACGCCCTGCTGGAACTGGCGACGAAGGACGAGCACGACCACGGGCTCGGTGATCTGCCGTACCCGCCCGAGTATCCGAAGATGCCGGGGGAACCCAGCCGGGTACAGCCGAGCCGCGCGAAGAAGCCGCGCCCTCGTCAGGAGAACTGAGCTACAGCTCCTTGATCCGGACGTCCCGGTACGACACCACGTCCGTCGTGCCGTGCACCTGGAGTCCGATGTAGCCGGAGGCGAACCGCCGCCCGTCCGTGCCCGGGTCGTCCGAGCGCGGCGGGGTGAAGTCCTGGCCGCCGATGTTGTCGAACTCGTTGATCAGCACGCCGTTGCGGTAGACGGAGTAGTGCTGGTCGACCACGCGGATCTCGTAGTCGTTCCAGGTGCCCTTCTCCGTCACACCGGCCCCGGCGAGACCCACCCGGTCGAAGCCGTAGACCGACCCCGACTTGTACATGTCGCCGGTCGGACCGTCGAACACCTGCACCTCGTGCCCGTACTTGATGGCGACCCACTCCGGCCGGGACTCCTCCGGATGGTCGTGGACCTGCGGGAAGCGCACGAAGACGCCGCCGTTGGTGTTGGCGGTGCCCGCGGCGTCGTCACGCCACTGGAGCTTCAGCGAGAAGTCCCCGTACTTGCGCTCGGGGAACCACAGCATGCCCATGCCCGGCGTGCTGGTGCTGGAGGTGATCGAGCCGTCGTCGTTCAGCCCGAACGAACCGCCACCCACCTGCTCCCACCTCGCGAAGGACGCCCGGGTCCCGTCGAGGATCGCGCGGTAGCCCTCGGTCTGGCCGGGCGTGCCGATCTTCGACTGACGGGCGGCCCTGTTGATCGCCCGGTACTCCCGGCGGTCGACGACGCCCTCGTCCAAAAGCGCGTCCATGACCTCCCGTACGTGCTTCAGGAACAGTGCCTGGGACGTCCACTCCTTCTCGTCCTCGATCATCTCGTTGATCCGGCACCGGTTGTTCGTGACCCGGTTCGGCACACCCGTGTCGACCGTGCCGACGATCACCGTGAGGCGTTCGTCGTACTCCGGGCAGGGCGGTGGCGGCACCTGGCCCGAGACCACCGTGAAGCTCACGGTCAGCGGCTCGGAGGTGTTGCCCGCCTTGTCGCTCGCCCGGTAGGCCACGGTGTGGCGGCCCACACGGTCGACGACCACCGGCTCGGTGTAGGCGAGGTACGGCCCGGCGTCGAGCGAGTACTCCACGCCGGCCACGCCGGAGCCGCCCTCGTCGCTGGCACTGACGGTCACCTTCGCGCTGCCGACGTACGCGCCGTCGGAGTCCTTGCTGCCCTCCACGGTCGCGCCGGTCACCGGCGGGGCGGTGTCCTGCGGGGGAGCGGCGACGACGGTGAAGGCGACGCTCTTCTCCGCCGCGACGTTGCCCGCCTTGTCGGTGGCGCGGTAGCGCACGGTGTGTTCGCCGACCTCGTGCACCATCACGGGCGCGGTGTACGCCTGCCAGGCACCGTCACCGACCGCGTACTCGATGGTGTTGACGCCGGATCCGGTGTCGGAGGCGGTGACGGTCACCGTCGCCATGTCGATGTACGCGCCGTCGGGATCGTCGGGGGTCCTCTCGCCGCTGACCGTCGCAGAGGTCTCCGGCGCGGTCGTGTCGTCGCTGTCGGGGGCGACCACGGTGAACGTGACGCTCTTCTCGGCGGCGGCGTTGCCCGCCTTGTCGAACGCCCGGTAGCGCACCGTGTGGTCGCCGACCTGGTCGACGACGACCGGCGTGGTGTACGGCTGCCAGGCACCGTCGGCACCGATCGCGTACTCGATCCGGTCGACGCCGGAGCCGCCGTCGTCGGTGGCGCCGAGCGTCACGCTCGCGGAGCCGACGTAGGCGCCGTCCGCGTTCTGCGTGCCGCCGACGTCCGCCGACGTCGCGGGCGCGGTGGTGTCCTCGCCACCGCCGCCCTCGGTCACCACGAGCACGCCCTTCATCTCCCCGTGGCCGGGGATCGTGCAGTGGTACATGTAGCGGCCGGGGGTGAGGGTGACCTCGGCGGTGTGCTTGCCGCCCTGGTCGTCGCCCGGGTTGGCCAGGATGTTCAGCTGGACGTCCTGGTTGTACTCGGGGTCACTGGTCATGAACGTCAGCGTGTGCGGCATGCCGGTGGTGTTGCCGGTCGCCTCACTGTTCTCGAAGACGATCGTGGCCGGACCGGCCACCGCCGTCTCGGGCGCGGACGTGTACTTGGTGATGTCGTTGCCGGCGGTCCAGGTGAGGACCTGGTCGGCGGCCTCAGCCCCGGCCGAAGCCTCCTTGGGCTGCCCGGACGCGGATGTCGCCTGCAGACCGAGCATCATCAGCAGGCCGGCCAACAAGGCGGCCCACATTCTTCGTTGGCGTATCACTCAGACCCCCTCGCCAGCTGTCCGGCGGCCGGCGTCGGCCCACCGCCCTCGTAGGTGACCCGCCACAGGGCCGACTTGGAGTCCGAGGTGAAGAAGCCGCGGCCGTAGTCGAGGACGTACAGCGCGCCGTCCGGGCCGAACTTCCAGCCCATCAGGTTCTTGATGCCGTCGTTGCCGACCGGCACGATCTTCTTCAGCGACTCCGAGTGCACCGGCAGACCGCCGTCGCCCAGCGTCTTCGGGTCCATCAGCACCGCGTTGCGCGGCTGGTCCGAGTCGTAGAAGTCACCGACGAACCACTTGCCGTCCCAGTACGCGGGCCACTTGGTCTCACTGGTGCTGTCGGCGTCGTAGCGGTAGACCGGGCCGTTCATCGCGGCCTGGCCGCCGCCCTTGAGCCAGGGCAGCTTGTAGGTGGCCTCCTCCTGCTCGTACGACGGGATCCCGTTCTCGTCGCGCGGGAAGTCGGGTCCGCCGCCCTGCGGCGAGTACCAGATGTTGTTGCCGGTCACCGGCGGCAGGTTGACCAGGCCGTCGTTGTTCGGCGACTCGTTCTTCGGGGCGTCGCAGTCGTACCAGCCCAGCGGCTTCGACGGGTCCGGCAGGTTCCGGTCCCGGTACGGCTGCTTGTTGCCCATGCAGTACGGCCATCCCCGGTTGCCCGCCTCGGTGATCGCGGCGAACGTGTCGTACTTCGCCGGACCCCACGTCGGCGACGGAGAGCCGGCGTCCGGGCCGACCCAGCCCGCGTAGAGGGTGTCGGTCCTCTTGTCGACGGAGATGCGCGCCGGGTTGCGTACACCCATCACGTAGATCTCACCGCGCGTCTTGCCGCCGCCCTCGGCGGTCTCCTCGCCGGTGAAGAGATTGCCCTCGGGGAGCGTGTACGTCCCGTCCGGCTCCGGGTGGATGCGCAGGATCTTGCCGTTGAGGTTGTTGGTGTTGCCTGCGGTGCGGCGCGCGTCGGCGAAGGACACGCCCTTGAAGTTGGGCTCCGGGTTGTTGCCCGAGTAGCCGCCGCTGAACCCACTGGAGTTGTTGTCACCCGTCGCGATGTACAGGTTGCCCTTGGAGTCCCAGGCCAACCCGCCGCCCGCGTGGCAGCAGCTGTGGATCTGCACCGGCCACTTGAGCAGCACCTTCTCGCTGCTCAGGTCCAGCTTGTTGGTCGCCTGGTCGAGTGTGAAGCGGGAGACCCGCCGCTCGGCCATGTGCGTCTCGCGGTTGATCTCGGAGTGCGGCGTGTAGTGCAGGTACACCCAGCCGTTCGCCGCGAAGTCCGGGTCCAGCTCGATGCCGAGCAGACCCTCCTCGACCTTGGTCAGCTCGTCGCCGCCGCCCTTGTTGCCGAAGACGGTCAGTTCACCGGCGAGCGTGACCTTGTCGGTCTCCGGGTCCCAGACGTGGATCTCGCCCTTGCCCTTGCCGATGTCGGGGTCGTTCCAGTCGGTGACCACGGGCCGGGAGGAGTCCGCGCCGCCGCGGCCGATGTAGAACACGCGGCCGTCGGGTGCGGTGACCAGGCCGTGCGGCTCGCCGATCTGGTCGTTGCGGCCGGGCTGGTTGGGCTCGGTGAGCCGTTCGGCCTTGTAGTTGCCGTCGATGGTCGCCTTGCAGTCGGCCTGCGCCAGGCGCGTCGTCCACATGAGGGCACCGCGCAGATGGGCGCGGAAGTCGGTCTCGTCGTACGACGACACCGTGCCGCCCATGCCGGTGTAGAAGGACCGGCCGCCGTCGTAGTCCCGGCACCAGCTGACCGGGTGGTCCCAGCCGTTGGCGCTCGCACCGGGCCGGTACGTCGACTCGCGCACCCGGGCCACGGTGTGCACGTCGCCGGACGGGTTCTCCACCCAGTTCATCCACTGGTCGGGCCGCTTCCACTGCACCGGCAGATCCTTGGCGGCCGGATGGCGCCGGTCACCGACCTCGACGGTGGCCCGCTGGACCTCGGCCGGGCTGGAGGCGGCCGGGCGGGCACCGACCAGACCGGTGAACCAGTCCGAGTACGGCTCCGCGCGGGCGGCGTCGTGGATGCCGACGAACCCGCCGCCGGCCTCCATGTACGCCTCCAGACCCGCCTCCTGCGCCGGATCGAGGACGTCACCGCCGCCGGTGAGGAACACGACCGCGTTGAAGCGGCCGAGCCTCTTCTCATTGGTGAACACCGAGGCGTTGTCCGTGGCCTCGACCTGGAAGCGCTCCTTGGCCGGACCGGTCAGCCCGATCCGCTCGATGGCCGCGATCCCGGCGTTCACGACCGGGGACTCGTCCCCGGCCGCGGCGGAACCGTAGAAGATCAGCACCCGTACGTTGGCGCCGCCGGGCGGCGACTTGATCGACATCGTTGTCAGGGACGGGTCCGGCGCCGGTCGCGCACTGGCGGTGGGACCCGCCAGCAGACCCGCGGCGACGAACCCGGCGGTCGCGAACGCCGCCCAGCCTCTGCTTCTCGCGCTCAACCCTCTTAAGGGCATGGGCACCTCCTCGGTCACGGCAGCAGCGCCAAGGAAGTTAGACCTCTTTGCATGGTTCGCCAATAGGTATGACCGGGATCGAACGAACTTTGTCCTGAGTGTGGATAAACGCGGCCGCAGCCGGTACCGTCCCACAGGTTCATCACGGCCAATCACGGCTACGTCTCCGCAAATTCCGTATCAGCGTGGGGAGTTCGGCATGGACAGGCGAGGCTTCAATCGACGGGTACTGCTGGGCGGCGCGGCCGTGGCGACATCGTTGTCCATCGCTCCGGAGACCGCGGGCGCGGCCGGCGCGGCCCAGGGGGTCACCGCGAAGACCGCACCGGCCGGGGGCGAGGTGAGACACATCAGGATGTACGCCGAGAAGCTGCCCGACGGTCAGATGGGCTACGGCTTCGAGAAGGGCAAGGCGTCCGTCCCCGGCCCGCTGATCGAGCTGAACGAGGGCGACACGCTGCACATCGAGTTCACGAACACGATGGACGTACGGGCGAGTCTGCACGTCCACGGCCTGGACTACGAGATCTCCAGCGACGGCACGGCGATGAACAAGAGCGACGTCGAGCCCGGCGGCACCCGCACCTACACATGGCGCACCCACAAGCCCGGCCGCCGCGGCGACGGCACCTGGCGGGCGGGCAGCGCGGGCTACTGGCACTACCACGACCACGTCGTCGGCACGGAGCACGGCACCGGCGGCATCCGCAAGGGCCTGTACGGGCCGGTGATCGTGCGCCGCAAGGGCGACGTGCTGCCGGACGCCACGCACACGATCGTCTTCAACGACATGCTCATCAACAACCGGAAGCCCCACACCGGGCCGAACTTCGAGGCCACCGTGGGCGATCGCGTCGAGATCGTCATGATCACGCACGGCGAGTACTACCACACCTTCCACATGCACGGTCATCGCTGGGCGGACAACCGTACCGGCATGCTCACCGGGCCCGACGATCCGAGCCAGGTCATCGACAACAAGATCACCGGCCCGGCGGACTCCTTCGGCTTCCAGATCATCGCGGGGGAGGGGGTGGGTGCCGGGGCATGGATGTACCACTGCCATGTGCAGAGCCACTCCGACATGGGGATGGTGGGCCTGTTCCTGGTGAAGAAGGCGGACGGCACGATCCCCGGCTACGACCCGCACGAGCACGCGCACGGGCAGGGGGCCGCTGCGGGGGACGAGGCCGTGACGGGGGAGGAGGCCGCCGCGCACCAGCACTGAGGGGTCGGCGCCCCCCCGCAAGCGGATTCGGGGCGCCGAGAGCGCTCTCTCCCGCTCTCCTGCCTGACGGCCTGCCGCTATCCTGGGCCGCAGTCGCCAAGGAGGAGTGCCCGTGACCGAGACCGCGCCGCGTCCCACGCTGGAGGCCGTGGCCGAGCGCGCCGGGGTCTCGAGGGCCACCGTGTCCCGGGTCGTGAACGGGGCGCACGGGGTGCGGGACGCACTGGCCGAGCGGGTCCGGCGTGCGGTGGAGGAGCTCGGCTACGTGCCCAACCAGGCCGCCCGCAGCCTGGTGACGCGACGCCACGACGCGGTCGCCGTCGTCGCCGCCGAACCGGAGACCCGGATCTTCGCCGACCCCTACTTCGCCCAGCAACTCCGCGGCATCAGCAAGGAACTGACGGCCCACGACAACCAGCTCGTGCTGCTGCTCACGGAGGGCCGCGAGGACCATGCCCGCGTCGGCCGCTACCTGGCCGGCGGCCACGTCGACGGTGCGCTCGTCTTCTCCCTGCACCTCGACGACCCGCTGCCCGGCCTCGTCCGCAGCGCCGGCGTGCCGACGGTGTTCGGCGGGCGCCCCGGCTGGGACGACGGCCGGGACGACGTGGTCTACGTGGACAGCGACAACCGCGGCGGCGCCCGCGACGCCGTCCGCCACCTGGCGGGTCTCGGCCGCACCCGCATCGCGCACATCACCGGCCCCCTCGACCAGACGTCCGCGGTCGACCGGCTCGCCGGCTTCCGCGACGTCCGGACCGAGGCCGGCTCCGGGCTGATCGCGCCCGGGGACTTCACCCCGGGTGGCGGCGAGCGGGCGATGCGGGAACTGCTCGACCGCTGCCCGGACCTGGACGGCGTGTTCGCGGCCAACGACCTCACCGCGGCGGGCGCCCTGCGGGTGCTGCGCGAGCGCGGGCGGCGGGTGCCGGAGGACGTCGCCGTGGTCGGCTTCGACGACATGCTGCCCGTCGCCGAGCAGACCGACCCCCCGCTGACCACGGTCCGCCAGGACATCGAGGAGATGGGCCGGCTGATGGCCCGCCTGCTGCTGCGCGGCCTGGACCGCGGCGCCGGGGCGGGGAACGCCGCGGCGACCGGGCCGGACACCCCGTCAGGCGTCGTCCTGCCGACGACGCTGGTCCGACGCGCCACCACCTGAGACGGAGCGGGGAGACCACGGCCGGGCGGACACCCCGGGCCGGTCCGCGTCCCGGTCCGCCGGGCGGACACGTCGAAGGCCCCGCCCGGATTCGCCGGGCGGACGCGTCCGACGCGCCGCCCCGATACGATCCGCCGGACAGGCCCTACGCCTCCGGCGGCACCGGCCTGAGTACCGCGAACCGGGCGCCGTACGGGTCGGCGAGACGGGCGAGGCGTCCGACGCCCTCGATGTCCGTCGCGGGCATCCGCACCGTGCCGCCGAACTCCAGGGTCCGGGCGACCGCGGCGTCCGTGTCGTCGACCGCGAAGTACGGCAGCCAGTGGCCGTCCGTCTCCAGAGGGTCGTCGGCGAGCGGAACGACGCCGCCGAACATGCTCTCGTCGCCCTCGCCCGCCGGATTGACGCAGGTGTAGGTGGAGCCGGGGAAGGAGACGGCCGAGGTCTCCAGCCCCAGCACCGCCCGGTAGTACGCGGCGGCGGCCGCGATGTCCGCCGTGTACAGCTCGACCCAGCACAGCGCACCGGTCTCGCCGGCCACGGTCAGGCCGCCCAGCCGCCCCGGCTGCCAGACGCCGAACGGCACCCCGGCCCGGTCGGCGAGGATCGCCATGGTGCCCTGGTCCAGCACGTCCCTGGGCCGCATGAGCACACCGCCCCGGGCCTGCTCGGAGGTCTTGGCGGCGGCCTCCGCGTCCGGGGTCTGGAAGCAGACCGTCCAGGACGGCGGGCCCTGCTCCGGCGTCGTCTGCGTACCGCCGGCCACGATCCGGCCGTCCAGCTCGAAGAAGCCGAAGCCGCCGGCCTCGGGCCCCGCCGACCGGAAGCGCCAGCCGAAGAGGCCGCCGTAGAAGGAAGCGGCGCCGTCGATGTCGGACGCGCCGACGTCGATCCAGTTCGGAGCGCCGGTGACGAAACGGGTGGTGAGCATCATCGCCCTCCTCGGAAGGGTCCCGTTGCCTGCACTGCCGAGTCTTCCACCCGCCACTGACAAGCGCTCCCGCGCGCCGCCGTGCGTCCCCGCACGGAGCGGAGGAGCATCGGGTCGGCCACGGGCCCGCCGGCGCGGCGTTGATCCCGCGTTGATCGAACGTTTTTCGCCGTCCGGCACGCTGCTGTCCATGCACACCGAGATGATCACGACGCCCGACCTGGCCTGGCAGGAGGAGGCGTTGTGCGCACAGACCGGGGCGGACTTCTTCTTCCCCGAGCCCGGCAGTTCCGTACGGGACGCCAAGCGGATCTGCGCCCTGTGCCCGATCCGCTCGGCCTGCCTGGAGTACGCGCTGAGCAACGACGAGCGCTTCGGCGTCTGGGGCGGGCTGTCGGAGAAGGAACGGCTGGCACTGCGGCGCACCGCGCACTGATCCCGGCCCCGCGAACCGCCCCGCCCGTACCCGCGCTCCCCGCGCCGTCATCCGGCCCTGCCGGCCGTGCGTCCCGGGCCCCCGCCCGGTGGGCGACGTGCCGGACGCGGCCCCGACCGGTCGGCGGCGGACGGGCAGTGGGTCAGCCCGCCGCCCGCGCCGCCATCCGCGCCTTGCGCGCCGCCAGCTTCTCGTCGAACTTGGACGCCTCGGAGTCCAGCCCGCCCATGTACAGCCCCAGCTCCTCCTGGGCCGCCTGCCCCTCGGGTCCGAGACCGTCGATCTCCAGGACCTTCAGGAAGCGCAGCACGGGCTGGATCACGTCGTCGTGGTGGATGCGCAGGTTGTAGACCTCGCCGATCGCCATCTGCGCGGCGGCCCGCTCGAAGCCGGGCATGCCGTGACCGGGCATCCGGAAGTTCACGACCACGTCCCGCACCGCCTGCATCGTCAGGTCGGGCGCCAGCTCGAAGGCCGCCTTGAGCAGGTTGCGGTAGAAGATCATGTGCAGGTTCTCGTCGGTCGCGATGCGGGCCAGCATGCGGTCGCAGACCGGGTCGCCGGACTGGTGGCCCGTGTTGCGGTGCGAGATGCGGGTGGCCAGCTCCTGGAAGGCGACGTAGGCCACCGAGTGCAGCATCGAGTGCCGGTTGTCCGACTCGAAGCCCTCACTCATGTGGGCCATGCGGAACTGCTCCAGCTTGTCCGGGTCGACCGCGCGCGAGGCGAGCAGGTAGTCGCGCATCACGATGCCGTGCCGGCCCTCCTCCGCGGTCCAGCGGTGCACCCAGGTGCCCCAGGCGCCGTCCCGGCCGAAGAGGCTCGCGATCTCGTGGTGGTAGCTGGGGAGGTTGTCCTCCGTCAGGAGGTTGACCACCAGGGCGATCCGGCCGATCTCGGTGACCTTGGACTGGTCCTTCTCCCAGGCCTCGCCGTCCTCGAAGAGTCCGGGGAAGTTCCGGCCGTCGGTCCATGGCACGTACTCGTGCGGCATCCAGTCCTTGGCGACCTTCAGATGCCGGTTGAGTTCGGTCTCGACCACTTCCTCCAGCGCGTACAGCAGCCGGGCGTCGGTCCATTCGGCGGAACTGCCGAGGTGCGGGGAGACGATCGTCACGAAGAACTCCAGGGGACGTGCGACAGAGCGGAAAGCGGCCGGCGAGCGGTGCCGGGAACCTACGGGATCGTAGGCTACGAAACCGTAGGTTACGAGACCGTAGGTTAAACGCACTGTAAAGGCACCTGATCAGCTGCCGTCCACCGGGGTGGCGAAGGCCCCGAGACCCGCAGGTCCGGAGCCGGACGGGTGACGCTCGCGCCGGCTCAGCCGTACAGTTCCCGCAACCGGACCGAGAGGCACGTCACACAGCCCTCGAGTTTCTCGAACTCGCCGATGTCGACGAGCACCGGCTCGTGGCCGAGGTCGGCGAGCAGTTCCGCCGTCTTCGGCGCGCTCGCCGCCATCAGCAGCTTGCCGCCGCCGAGCAGCACCACGTGCGCGCCGGACTCCTCCGGCACCGGAAGGAACCGGGGAAACAGCGACGGCACGTCCGTCATCGGGATGTGCCCGAGCACCGTCCCGTCGGGGAGCGCGGTGACCGCCGACTTGAGGTGCAGCACCTTGCTCACCGGTACGGCGACGACCCGGGCGCCCAGCGGCTCGAAGACGGCCCGGAGCTGCTGGACGCCGGCCGCGTTGGTGCGCCCGCCGCGCCCGACGTAGATCGTGTCGCCGACCTTCAGGACGTCGCCGCCGTCCAGGGTGCCCGGCTCCCAGACCCAGTTGACCGAGCAGCCCAGACGGGCCACGGCCTCCTCGACACCCGCCGTCTCCGCGCGCCGCGACTCGGCACCCGGCCGGGTGATGAGGGCGACGTTGCGGTACATGACGACCGTGTCCTCGACGAAGACGGAGTCGGGGCAGTCGTCGGCCGGGTCCACCTCCAGCGTCTCCCAGCCGTGCGCGCGCAGGGCCTCGGTATACGCGTCCCACTGTTCGACCGCGAGGCCGTGGTCGACCGGTTCCCGCTCGACATGGGTCACCAGTCCTTCCGCCAGTCGCGGGCTGGGGCGGCGGACGAGGGCCTTCTTGCTGGGCACGAGGGGTCTCCGTATCGGCGCTGGCGGTCCGGCACCCGTGGCGCGGCGCCGACTCGCCATCATGCAGCGGGGACGCGTACGGACGGAACCCCCGTCAGCCCCTCGTGGCCCTCCCGAGATGCTCCGCCGTGCTGGAGCCGCGGGCCGTGAGCAGCTCGCGCGGGGTGCCTTCGAAGATCACCCGGCCGCCGTCCCGGCCCCCGTCCGGACCGAGGTCGATCACCCAGTCGGCGTGCGCCACCACGTCCAGGTTGTGCTCGACGACCACGACCGAGTTGCCGGTGCCGACCAGCCGGTCCAGCAGGGCGAGCAGTCCCTCGACGTCCGACATGTGCAGTCCGGTGGTCGGTTCGTCCAGGACGTACACCACGCCCGTCCGGTGCAGCCGGGTGGCGAGCTTGATGCGCTGCCGCTCACCGCCGGAGAGCGTGGACAGCGGCTGCCCGAGCGTGAGATAGGTCAGCCCGACGTCGCGCAGGGCGCGCAGCCGCCGCCGTACGCCGGTGTCGGCGAAGAAGTCCAGTGCCTGGCCGGCGGTCATGGCCAGCACGTCGGCGATGGAGCTGCCGTCGACCGTCAGCCGCAGCACCTCGTCCCTGAAGCGCCGGCCGTCGCAGTCGCCGCAGGTCGTCGTCACGGGGTCCATGAACGCGAGGTCGGTGCAGATGATCCCGCGCCCCTCGCAGGTGCCGCACGCTCCCGCCGAGTTGAAGCTGAAGAACCCGGCCTCCGCGCCCGTCTCCCGCGCGAAGATCTTCCGTACCGTGTCCATGATCCCGAGGTACGTCGCCGGGGTCGACCGCGCCGAGACGCCGATCGCCGACTGGTCGACGACCACCGCGTCCGGGTGGGCCGCGACCAGCTCCGCGACCAGCGTGCTCTTGCCCGACCCGGCGACCCCGGTGACCGCGGTCAGCACCCCGGTCGGAAAGGCCACCGTCACGTCCCGCAGGTTGTGGCGGCCGGCGCCCTTCACCCACAGCTCCCCGGTCGCCGTCCGCGGATCCCCCTTCACCGTCGTACGGCGTCCGAGGAACCGTCCGGTGAGCGTCTCCGCCCCGGCCAGCTCGTCCGGCGTCCCCTCGAACACCACCCGGCCGCCGCCCGCGCCGGCCCCCGGGCCCATGTCGACGACGTGGTCCGCCAGCGCGATGACGTCCGGGTCGTGCTCGACGACCAGCACGGTGTTGCCCTTGTCGCGCAGTCGCAGCAGCAGGTCGCCGAGGCGTCCGACGTCGCGTGGGTGCAGGCCGACGCTGGGCTCGTCGAAGATGTACGTCATCCCGGTCAGGCTGGAGCCGAGGTGCCGCACGGTCTTCAGCCGCTGTCCCTCGCCGCCGGACAGGGTGGCGGTCTGCCGGTCGAGGCTGAGATAGCCGAGGCCGATCGCCTCGACGCGCTCCAGCGCGGTGACCGCGGCACCGGCGATCGGCCGGGCCACCGGATCGTCGATCCGCTTCAGTACCGCGATCAGGTCGGTGACCTGCATGGCCGAGCAGTCGGCGATGGAGTGCCCGTCGATCCTGGTCGCGAGCGCCGCCGCGTTCAGCCGGGCGCCGCCGCACTCGGGGCAGTCGCCCTCCACCAGGAACCGCCGCACCAGCTCCCGGGTCCTCTCGCTCATCGCCGACAGGTCCCGCTTGAGATACAGCCGCTCGAAGCGGTCGGCGAGGCCCTCGTACTCGGTGGTCCAGGTGCCGCCCGTGCCGTTGACGGTGACCTTGCTGCCGGGCCGCCCGCGCATCAGGAAGCTGCGCTCGGCGTCCGTGAAGTCGCCGACCGGCTTGTCCGGGTCCAGCTCGTCCGTGTTGGTGTACGCCTGTCCCTGCCAGGTCCCCGCCGCGAAGGGCGGGAAGCGGACCGCCCCGCCGGCCAGCGACCTGGCGGGGTCGAGGATGCGGTCCCAGCCGGGCCGCACCTTGCGGCCCAGCCCGTCGCAGCCGGGACACATGCCCGACGGGTCGTTGAACGAGTACGCCGTCGCCGCCCCGGCGCTGGGCGCGCCGTGCCGGGAGAACAGCACCCGCAGCACCGAGTGGATGTCGGTCATCGTGCCGACCGTGGACCGCGAGTGGCCGCCGACCGGCCGCTGGTCGACGACGATCGCGGGGGAGAGGTCCTCCAGGGCGTCCGCCCGCGGCCGCTCGTACTTGGGCAGCCGGTTGCGTACGAACCAGGTGAACGTCTCGTTCAGCTGGCGCTGCGACTCGACCGCGATCGTGTCGAACACGACCGACGACTTCCCCGACCCCGAAACGCCGGTGAACACGGTCAGCCGGCCCTTCGGGATGCGGAGAGTGACGTCCTGGAGGTTGTTCTCCCTGGCTCCGGTGATGCTGATGAACTCGCTCATGCCGGGAACGCTAAGCGGGATACCCGACAGCTTCTGGCGTGATTTCCCTCAGTTCTCCCTCCTCCATCAGCAGCCAGCGGGTGATGCCGATCGACTCCAGGAACGGCAGGTCGTGACTGGCCACCACCAGCGCCCCCTCGTACGACTCCAGGGCGCCGGTGAGCTGCCGCACGCTCGCGATGTCCAGGTTGTTCGTCGGCTCGTCCAGCATCAGCAGCTGCGGCGCGGGATCGGCCAGCATCAGCGCGGCCAGCGCCGCCCGGAAGCGTTCGCCGCCGGACAGCGTCGCCGCCTGCTGGTCGGCCCGGGCGCCGCGGAACAGGAAGCGCGCCAGCCGCGCCCGGATCCGGTTGTTGGTGGCGCCCGGCGCGAACCGGGCCACGTTCTCGGCGACGCTCAGCTCGCCGTCGAGGACGTCCAGGCGCTGCGGGAGGAACCGCAGCGGGACGTGCGCCGTCGCCTCGCCCGTCACCGGCTCCAGCTCCCCGGCGATCGTGCGCAGCAGCGTGGTCTTGCCCGCGCCGTTGCGCCCGATCAGCGCGATCCGCTCGGGGCCGTGCAGATCGAGACCGCCCTCCACGCGTGCCCCGTAGGCCAGTTCCAGGTCCCGCAGCGTCAGCACCGAGCGCCCCGGTGGTACGGCCGTGTACGGCAGGTCTACGCGGATCTCGTCGTCGTCCCGCACGGCCTCCACGGCGTCGTCGAGCCGCTCCCTGGCCTCGGCGAGCTTCTCCTCGTGCATGATGCGGTGCTTGCCCGCGGACTCCTGCGCCGCGCGCTTGCGAGCCCCCATGACGATCTTCGGCTCACGCTTCTGCTCGTACATCTTCTGGCCGTACCGCTTGCGGCGGGCCAGCTTGACCTGGGCGTCGGCCAGTTCGCGCTTCTGCTTGCGCAGATCGGACTCGGCGACGCGCACCATCCGCTCGGCCGCCTCCTGCTCCACGGCCAGGACCTCCTCGTACGCCGAGAAGTTCCCGCCGTACCAGGTGATCTCGCCGGAGCGCAGGTCGGCGATCTGGTCGACGAGGTCCAGCAGCTCGCGGTCGTGGCTGACCACGACCATGACCCCCGGCCAGGAGGCGATGGCCGTATACAGCCGCCTGCGTGCGTACAGGTCGAGGTTGTTGGTGGGCTCGTCGAGGAGCAGGACGTCGGGCCGGCGCAGCAGCAGCGCGGCCAGCCGCAGCAGCACCGACTCGCCGCCCGAGACCTCGCCGACGGTGCGGTCGAGCCCGACGTGACCGAGGCCGAGTTCGCCGAGCGTGGCGAGGGCGCGCTCCTCGACGTCCCAGTCGTCGCCGAGCGTCTCGAAGTGCTCCTCGGCCACGTCGCCCGCCTCGATGGCGTGCAGCGCGGCCCGCCGCGCGGCGATGCCGAGCGCCTCGTCGACCCGCAGCGCGGTGTCGAGCGTGACGTTCTGCGGCAGGTATCCGACCTCGCCGGCCACGCGGACCGTGCCGTCGGCCGGGGTGAGCTGCCCGGCGATCAGTTTCAACAGGGTGGACTTGCCCGATCCGTTGACACCGACGAGCCCGGTCCTGGCGGGGCCGAAGGCGGTGTCGAGTCCCTCGAAGACGGGCGTACCGTCGGGCCAGGCGAACGAGAGGGACGTACAAGTGATGGAAGTAGACAAACGGGGCCTCCGCGGTTGCTTGAAGCGGTCAGGGGCAAACGCGTATCGAGACACCGGGAGGCGGCGACCGCCGTCGGACGAGGGAAGGAGGAGCCCCGGGGAGTGCTCGGGCATGAAAAAGGCCCTGCTCCGCAAGGGACGGCTCGAACGCCGAGGTCGCACGCGGCGTACACACAAGACAGGTGTGACGCGGTGTCTCAGGACCTCAGACGAGCAACGTCCTTCTCCAATCGGCGGCAACAGAAGCGCTGTACACCGTACGAGAGACCGGCTGGGCTGTCAACGCCTTACCGTGAATCCGGTCCCACGGCCCCAAGGAGGCCCCGTGCCCAACGGCTCGCTCTCACTGCCGGCCCGGCTCTGTCTGCTGGCCTGGGACCCGGCGCGCCCCGGGGCCACCGACACCGCCCGGCACCACCACCTGGTGCGCGCCGGCGCGCTCACCGAACTGGCCCAGCGCGGCCTGCTCGTCGACGACGAGGGCATCGCCACCCCCGTCGACCTGGACTTCCGCACCGGGGACGCCGTCCTCGACGGGCTGCTGGACCTCGTCCGCGAGTCGATGCCGCACCGGTGGCGCACCTGGGTGAGGCTGCACGCGCGGCTCACCTTCGACGCCGTCCGGGAGCAACTGGTGGCCGAGGGGTACCTGCGTGCCGAGAAGAAGCGGGTCCTCGGCGTGTTCCCGTCCGTGGAGTACGTCCTGGCGCGGGGCGCCGCGGCGCGGGCGCTCCGGGAGGAGACGCGGTACGTCCTGGAGGGGCCGGTGCCGGCCGGGGAGGTCTCCGAGCGGAACGCGGCCGTGGCCGCGCTGGCGGCCGTCGCGGAGTTGCGCGCCCTCGGGCCGGCCGGGACCGACCTGCGCCGGGAGGGCCGGATCGCGGAACTGACCGAGCGCGGCGGGGCC
>NZ_RAIF01000032.1:925337-939350 GCF_003671715.1 Streptomyces sp. E2N166
GGAAGATCGTGGGCGAGGTGTGGGGAGCGGTCAGCGCGGAAACGGCGCGGGCCGTGGCGTCGACGGGCGGCTGAGACGGGCCGGCCGGACCCGGCGCGCCGCCGGTCGCCGAACCGGCCGGGCGGCGTCGGCCACGGGAAGTTCAACCGGCCGCCGGGTACCGGCTGCCGGCGCGGGAGCGTCAGGGCGTCGTCAGCAGGTCCCCCGCATCAGCTCCGCCAGGTCGTGGTCCAGGTCCAGCTGGAGATGCTCCAGGCCGACGGGCACCAGCTCGCCGGTGGCCTGAAGGAACCGGCGCAGCTCGCCCGAGCGGATGTGGATCACGGCGGTGCCCTCGGGCGCGTGGAACTCCAGGACGGTCCGGTCGTACCCGTACGGGCGCACCCGTACGTCGCCGTGACCGTCCGGCTCCCGCATCCCGGTGATGAGCAGCTCGCGGGAGAAGGTCCAGCAGACCTCCACGCCCTCGAGGGTGGCCGGAGCCGGGAAGGTCATCCGGACGGCGAACGGATCGCTGCGGTCGTAGTGCAGCGTTGCGGGAATGCTGGGCATACGCGGCGCGGCGGCGACGAGACGCGCCTCGACGGGCTGCTCGATGACGGTGGACAACGCCTTGCTCCCTCGTGACGGCTGGACGAGCTTCCGGTTGGTGCGGGCCGGGCACTGGAAGAGACGACGGAATCAGCCAATCCGTGCACACGATGACCGAGTGACCTCTGTCACCGCGTTCATGCGCGGGAGTGACGCGCCTCTCCTCGCGTGCCTCGTAAGGCACTTGTGGCACTCGTGCCCGCACGCACGCGCCGCACACG
The DNA here is from genome assembly GCF_003671715.1 of Streptomyces sp. E2N166. Lineage (GTDB taxonomy): Bacteria > Actinomycetota > Actinomycetes > Streptomycetales > Streptomycetaceae > Streptomyces > Streptomyces thinghirensis. The sequence goes on from NZ_RAIF01000032.1 coordinate 926,150, forward strand.
GTCCTCTGGACGGCGCCCGGCCGGTGGGCTGACTTCGCCCGCCATGAGGCGCTTGGGGAGCATGCGACGCACGGCACGGTCCGCGCGAAGCGGTGGCAGGCGCACGGGACGGACGGTGATCGCCGGGGCGGTGTGCGCGGCGGCAGCGGCCGCGCTGACGGCGGCGACTTCCGCCCCGACCAGCCCTCCCCGCGGGCGGCGGCGCGGACCACCGACGGCGGCACCACCTGGCGGTCCGCCGACCGGTCGCCCTCCTCCTACCGGTCCGGCGTCGCCCGGCTCCCGTACAGCCGCACCGCCGCCCTCGCGGGTCGGCCCCACCGGCACGGACCTCACCACGGACGGCGGCCGCACCTGGCGGGCCGTCGACACGGGGTCGTACGACACCGTGGACTGCACCCCGGACCTGGGCTGCTGGGCCGCCGGCGAGCAGGGACGGGTCGCCCGGTCGGAGCGCTGACGGCGCGGGGCCGGGTGTTCGTCCGTAACGTGGGTATCCGTTCACTGAACGCGAGAGGAAGTGAGCGGACATGCCACGCGGTTCGAGCTCCAAACGGGAGCGGCAGTACGAGCACATCAAGGACAGCGCCAAGGACCGTGGCGAGAGCACCGGCCGCGCCAAGGAGATCGCCGCCCGGACGGTGAACAAGGAGCGCGCCCAGTCCGGCGAGTCCAAGACCGCCAGCCGTACGTCCACGCAGGACAAGTCGCCGAGCAAGCGGGGCGGCCAGCGGTCCGGGAACCGGCAGGGCCCCCAGGGCCCCACCTTCGACCAGCTGTACGAGGAGGCCAAGCGCCGGGACATCAGCGGCCGTTCGAACATGAACAAGGGCGAACTCCAGCGCGCGCTCGGCAAGTGAGCCGGACAGGCCCTAGCCGAGGGTCTCCCGGTACCGCTCCAGCGCCGGCGCCGTCTTCGTGGCGACGAACTCGGTGACGCGGTACGCGCACACGCCGGCCCTGACGAAGGGGTCGCCCGCGGTGATCTCCTCGATCCGCGCACGGTCCCCCGCGACGGCGATGATCACCCCGCCGTCGCGGGGCTCCTTGCGCCCGGACGCCAGGAACACGCCCTGCCGGTACAGCTCGTCGAGCCACGCCACGTGTTCCTCCAGCACCGCGTCGACGGCGTCGAGCGGGGCGGTGTGGGAGAGTTCCAGTACGAACATGATCGTGAGCCTACTGCGGCGCGCTCCCGTAGGCTTGCGGCCACCATGACGACCGTGACCGTGCAGATTCCCGCCGACTGGCCCGCGACCGTTGAGCGTGCCCGCGCCGTCCAGGACGAACTGCGGGCAGGCGTGGTGCTCGACGAACCGGGTCCGCCGCCCGGCACGGGCCGGGTGACCGGCGTGGACGTCGCCTACGACGACGAACGGGACGTCGTCGCGGCGGCGGCCGTCGTACTGGACGCCGCGACGCACGCCGTCGTCGCCGAGGCCACCGCCGTCGGCCGGATCTCCTTCCCCTACGTGCCCGGCCTGCTCGCCTTCCGCGAGATCCCGACCGTCCTCGCCGCCCTGGACGCGCTGCCCTGCCCGCCCGGCCTGGTCGTCTGCGACGGCTACGGCCTGGCCCACCCGCGCCGCTTCGGCCTCGCCAGTCACCTCGGCGTGCTCACCGGGCTGCCCACGATCGGCGTGGCCAAGAACCCGTTCACCTTCACGCACGACGACCCCGACGCGCCCCGCGGCAGCACGTCCCCGCTGCTGGCCGGCGCCGAGGAGGTCGGACGTGCCGTCCGTACCCGCGACGGCGTCAAGCCGGTCTTCGTCTCCGTCGGCCATCGTGTGAGCCTCGACAACGCCTGCGCGCACACGCTGGCCCTGGCCCCCGACTACCGCCTGCCGGAGACCACCCGCAGGGCGGACGCCCTGTGCCGCGAGGCCCTGCGGGCGGCCACCACCTACCCGGCCTGACCCTCGACGCTCCAGCGGCCCACCTCCTGGTACGCCGAGTCGTAGACCACCGAACCGTCGCCGGGCCGCAGCGCGTAGTGCTTCAGGTTGCCGCCCCAGTACCGCAGTATCCGCTGCAACTCGCCCGCGGGGTCCTCGGCGAGCGCGCCCTCGTCCATGGTGACTTCGAGAAGGAACTTCATGCCTTCAAGGGTTTCATTGAACTTCTTGTTGGCACTTCGTCGATCGGGTGTGCCGGTGGTGGTGGGCCGGTAGCTGGCCATTGACGGGTCGTTGTTGGGTGGGCGGCGGGAGAAGTCTCAAATTCGTGATGAGGGCACGTGCCCGCGGTGCGGGCCGGTGCTCAGCGGCCACCTGAGTATCCGTACGGATGTGCCCCGCCGTCGGCCGCGACAGTCTGGGCCGCATGACGACGCACCGCGCACCCAAGCAGTCCGCCCGCCACCCCGGCCGGCCCGTCGAGCGGGCCGTGGTCGCGGGGCTGGTGCTGGCCGTGGGAGCGGGGCTGGCCTGGATCGGCGGGATGATCTACACGATCGTCGGGTGGTCGGGGTAGGGCCTGTCCGGCGGGCGGGCGTGCCGGCCCCCGCGTCAGCGGCATGGTCTGCCGGACAGGCCCGGGACGGGTCCGTCAGCGGGCCGCGGCCACCCGGAAGCGGATGCCCGCCGTCCGCAGCCGCTCGATCAGTGCGTCCCCCATCGCCACGGCCGTCGTGACCTGCCCGGCCACCGGCGGCAGGTCGTCGAGGGCGAGGGACAACGCCGCCTCGGCGAACATCTTCGCCGTCTCGTCGTACCCGGGGTCGCCGCCCGAGACCTCGGTGAACACCTTTCGGCCGCCGCCTTCGCCCACGAAGCGGACCGAGAACCAGCTCCTCGCCCGCTTCTCGGGGCTCGGCCCGTCACCCGGCTTGAGCCGGCCGGACAACCAGCGCCGCGCGGGCGGTACCTGAGCCGCCGCCACGAGCGCGCCCACGGCCGCGACCCCGCCCACCGCGACGGGCAGACGCCGCACGGCCGCGTAGTGGCGGTAGCGGAAGTCGGGGCCGTAGCGGTCCAGCGCCTTCGCGGAGCGGCGCACGATCTGCGCGTCGATGGTCGGCAGCGGCAGCGCCCAGGCCCCCACCTCACCGGCGAACCGCGGCCGGCCCGTCGGCGTCGCCGCCCGGCGGCCCACCAGCCGGGGCTCGTGCCGCCGGCGTTCCCGCGCGGCGGCCTGCAACTGCCTGCCGCGCGCGAACTGGCCCAGCGCGGAGGCGAACGTACCGCCCGAGAAGGTGGCGTCGGCGGTCACGAAGCCGTCCACGGCCAGCGGCACGTCCTCCGGCAGTTGCCGCACCGTGAAGTACACCCCGAGATCGTGCGGCACGGAGTCGAAACCACAGGCGTGCACCAGCCGCGCGCCGGACTCTCGCGCGCGGGCGTCATGACGGACGTACGTGAGGTCCACGAACTCGGGCTCACCGGTGAGGTCGAGATAGTCCGCCCCGGTCTCCGCGCAGGCGGCGACCAGCGCTTCGCCGTACTGGACGTACGGTCCCACCGTCGTGGCCACCACGCGCGCCTGCTCGGCGAGTTCGCGCAGCGAGGCCGGATCGGAGACGTCCGCGCGCAGTACGCCGACGTCCGCCGCACCGGGCAGCCTCTCCCGCAGTCGTCGCAGCTTCTCCTCGCTGCGGCCGGCGATCGCCCAGCGCAGCCCCTCGGGCGCGTGCGCGGCGAGGTACTCCGCGGTGAGTTCGCCGACGAACCCCGTCGCTCCGAAGAGCACGATGTCGTACGGCCGGTCGGCCTTCTGCATGGTCATGACATCCCTTCGTCACCCGGCGGCAACCCCTGGGCCCGCAGCACGCGCCGTTGCCGGTGGCCGAGGCTAGCGTGAGGACTGCGGGTCCGGAGGAGAGCCTGCCCCATAATTGGCTAAGCGCTTGCTCGCTCCGGTCTTGTGCCCAGTGGAACACGTTTCTAGCATCACTGGTGTTACATCAGTGGTGTCACAGACCTGGGGGCTCGATGTCGGAGGCGAGAACGGCGGGGCGAACGCCGGGCGAGGGCCCGCTCACGGGTGTGCGCGTGGTCGAGCTGGCCGGTATCGGGCCCGGGCCCTTCGCCGCCATGCTCCTGGCCGACCTGGGTGCCGACGTCGTCCGTGTCGACCGCCCCGGCGGCCCCGGCCTCGCGATCGACCCCGCGCACGACGTCACCAACCGCAACAAGCGCTCGGTGGTCGTCGACCTGAAGGCACCGGACGGTCCGGCCCAGGTCCTCGACCTCGCCGAACGCGCCGACGTGCTGATCGAGGGCTACCGACCCGGCGTCGCCGAACGGCTCGGCGTCGGCCCCGGAGACTGCCACGCCCGCAACCCGCGCCTCGTCTTCGGCCGCATGACCGGCTGGGGCCAGGACGGCCCGCTCGCCCAGCGCGCCGGTCACGACATCGGGTACATCGCGCTCACCGGCACCCTCGGCATGATCGGCGCCCCCGACGAGCCGCCGGCCGTCCCCGCCAACCTCGTCGGCGACTACGCGGGCGGCTCCCTCTACCTGGTCGTCGGCATCCTCGCCGCCCTGCACCACGCGCGCGCGACCGGTACCGGCCAGGTCGTCGACGCCGCCATCGTCGACGGCGCCGCCCACCTCTCCTCGATGATCCACGGCATGCTCGCCGCCGGCGGCTGGCAGGACCGGCGCGGAGCCAACCTCCTCGACGGCGGCTGCCCGTTCTACGGAACCTACGAGACCGGCGACGGCCGGTACATGGCGGTCGGTGCCCTGGAGCAGCGGTTCTACGCCGAGTTCATGGAGCTGCTCGGCATCCCCGAGCAGGCACCGGCCCGCGACGACACGGCCCGCTGGGACGACCTGCGCGCGGCCATCGCCGCCCGCTTCAGGTCCCGTACCCGGGAGGAGTGGACGGCCGTCTTCGCGGACTCCGACGCCTGTGTGGCCCCCGTCCTGTCGCTCCGCGAGGCCCCGCACCACCCGCACCTCGCCGCCCGCTCCACCTTCACCGACCACGGCGGCATCACCCAGCCGGCCCCGGCGCCCCGTTTCTCCGCGACCCCCACCGCCGTTCGCACCGGACCCGCCCGGCCGGGCGCCGACACCGAGGCGGTGGCCCGTGACTGGGACCTGCCGAGGAACCCTCGAGCGAACAGCTGAACAGCCCCGCGAAAAACCCTCAGTGAAAGGCCTGCCAGTGACCACCGAAGCGTACGTGTACGACGCGATCCGCACCCCGCGCGGACGCGGCAAGGCGAACGGCGCCCTGCACGGTACGAAGCCCGTCGACCTGGTCGTCGGCCTCATCCACGAGATCCGCGCCCGCTTCCCGGACCTCGACCCGGCCGCCGTCGACGACATCGTGCTCGGCGTCGTCGGTCCCGTCGGCGACCAGGGCTCCGACATCGCCCGCATCGCCGCCATCGCGTCCGGACTGCCGGACACCGTGGCCGGCGTCCAGGAGAACCGCTTCTGCGCGTCGGGTCTGGAGGCCGTCAACCTGGCCGCCGCCAAGGTGCGCTCCGGCTGGGAGGACCTGGTCCTCGCGGGCGGTGTCGAGTCGATGTCCCGGGTGCCGATGGCCTCGGACGGCGGGGCCTGGTTCAACGACCCGATGACCAACCTCGCCACCAACTTCGTCCCGCAGGGCATCGGCGCCGACCTGATCGCCACCATCGAGGGCTTCACCCGCCGCGACGTCGACGAGTACGCGGCCCTCTCCCAGGAGCGCGCGGCCAACGCCTGGAAGGAGAACCGCTTCGAGCGGTCCGTCGTGCCGGTCAGGGACCGCGCCGGCCTCACCGTCCTCGACCACGACGAGCACCTGCGCCCCGGCACCACCGCCGACTCCCTCGCGGGCCTCAAGCCCTCCTTCGCCGACATCGGCGAACTCGGCGGGTTCGACGCCGTGGCGCTGCAGAAGTACCACTGGGTCGAGCAGATCGACCACGTCCACCACGCGGGCAACTCCTCCGGCATCGTGGACGGCGCCTCCCTGGTCGCCATCGGCTCCAAGGAGGTGGGCGAGCGCTACGGGCTCACCCCGCGCGCGCGGATCGTCTCCGCCGCCGTGTCCGGCTCCGAGCCCACCATCATGCTCACCGGCCCCGCCCCCGCCACCCGCAAGGCGCTCGCCAAGGCCGGGCTGACCATCGACGACATCGACCTCGTCGAGATCAACGAGGCGTTCGCCGCGGTCGTCCTGCGCTTCGTCAAGGACATGGGCCTGTCCCTGGACAAGGTCAACGTCAACGGCGGCGCCATCGCCCTCGGCCACCCCCTCGGCGCCACCGGCGCGATGATCCTCGGCACCCTCGTCGACGAACTGGAGCGCCAGGACAAGCGCTACGGCCTCGCCACCCTGTGCGTGGGCGGCGGCATGGGCATCGCCACGATCGTCGAGCGCCTCTGATCCCTGCGGAAGCGGCACCACGGCCACCGAAGACCTCACTGGAGACCCCTGTCATGACGACCGAGAGCACCACCATCCGCTGGGAACAGGACGACACCGGCGTCGTCACCCTCGTCCTCGACGACCCCGCCCAGTCCGCGAACACCATGAACCAGGCGTTCCGCGAGTCCCTCGCGGTGGTCACCGACCGCCTGGAGGCCGAGAGGGACGACATCCGGGGCGTCATCGTCACCTCCGCCAAGAAGACCTTCTTCGCCGGCGGCGACCTGCGCGACCTGATCCGCGTCACCCCCGAGACCGCCCAGGACCTCTTCGACGGCGGTATGGCCATCAAGCGGAACCTGCGCCGCATCGAGACCCTCGGCAAGCCGGTCGTCGCCGCCATGAACGGCGCGGCCCTCGGCGGCGGTTACGAGATCGCCCTCGCCTGCCACCACCGCGTCGCCCTCGACGCGCCCGGCTCCAAGATCGGCTGCCCCGAGGTCACCCTCGGCCTGCTCCCCGGAGGCGGCGGCGTCGTCCGCACCGTCCGGATGCTCGGCATCACCGACGCGCTGCTGAAGGTGCTCCTCCAGGGCACCCAGTACAACCCGCGCCGCGCCCAGGACAACGGCCTGGTCGACGAGGTCGCCGACAGCCGTGAGGACATGCTCGCCAAGGCCCGCGCCTTCATCGACGCCAACCCGGAGTCCGCCCAGCCGTGGGACCGGCCCGGCTACCGCATCCCCGGCGGTACGCCGTCGCACCCGAAGTTCGCGGCCAACCTGCCCGCCTTCCCCGCCAACCTGCGCAAGCAGACGAACGGCGCCCCCTACCCCGCCCCGCGCAACATCATGGCCGCCGCAGTCGAGGGCTCCCAGGTCGACTTCGAGACCGCGCAGGTCATCGAGGCCCGCTACTTCGTCGAGCTGGCCGCCGGGCAGACCTCGAAGAACATGATCCAGGCGTTCTTCTTCGACCTCCAGGCCGTCAATTCCGGCGCCAACCGACCGGGGGGCGTCGAGCCGCGCAAGGTGACCAAGGTCGCCGTCCTCGGAGCCGGCATGATGGGCGCCGGCATCGCCTACTCGTGTGCCCGTGCGGGCATCGACGTCGTCCTCAAGGACGTCGCCCTGGAGTCGGCCGTCAAGGGCAAGGCCCACTCCGAGAAACTGTGCGCCAAGGCCGTCGCCAAGGGCCGCACGACCCAGGAGAAGGCCGACGCGCTGCTGGCCCGCATCACGCCGACCGCCGAGGCGGCCGATCTCGCGGGCTGCGACGCGGTCATCGAGGCCGTCTTCGAGGACACCTCCCTCAAGCACAAGGTGTTCCAGGAGATCCAGGACGTCGTCGCCCCCGACGCGCTGCTCTGCTCCAACACCTCCACCCTGCCCATCACCGCGCTGGCCGAGGGTGTCGAGCGCCAGGCGGACTTCATCGGGCTGCACTTCTTCTCGCCCGTCGACAAGATGCCGCTGGTCGAGATCATCAAGGGCGAGCGGACGGGCGACGAGGCGCTGGCGCGCGCCTTCGACCTGGTCCGGCAGATCAACAAGACGCCGATCGTCGTCAACGACTCGCGCGGCTTCTTCACCTCCCGGGTCATCGGCCACTTCATCAACGAGGGCGTGGCCATGGTCGGCGAGGGCATCGAGCCCGCCTCCGTCGAACAGGCGGCGGCCCAGGCGGGCTACCCGGCCAAGGTGCTCTCCCTGATGGACGAGCTGACCCTCACGCTGCCCCGGAAGATCCGCAAGGAGACCAGGCGGGCCGTGGAGGAAGCGGGCGGCACCTGGACCGCGCACCCCGCCGAGGCCGTCATCGACCGCATGGTCGACGAGTTCGAGCGCCCCGGCCGCAGCGGCGGCGCAGGGTTCTACGAGTACGGGGACGACGGCAGGCGGGCGGGGCTCTGGCCGGGCCTGCGGGAGCACTTCACGAAGCCCGGCCACGAGATCCCCTTCGCGGACATGCAGGAGCGCATGCTCTTCTCGGAGGCGCTCGACACGGTCAAGCTCCTGGAGGAGGGCGTACTGACCTCCGTCGCCGACGCCAACATCGGCTCCATCCTGGGTATCGGCTTCCCCGGCTGGACCGGCGGCGTCCTGCAGTACATCAACGGCTACGAGGGGGGTCTGCCCGGCTTCGTGGCGCGCGCGCGTGAGCTCGCCGACCGTTACGGCGAGCGCTTCACGCCGTCCGCGCTGCTGGTGGAGAAGGCGGACAAGGGGGAGGTCTTCACCGACGGCCGCTGAGCAAGCGGCTCAGTCCTCGCCGCCCTCGCAGTCCCCGCCGAGCCACTCCCGCAGCTCCTCCCGCAGCGACCGCTGGAACGTGGTCAGCAGTGCCTGCACCACGAGCGGGTGCATGTGGGCGGACAGGGACCGCACGTCCCGCGCGTCGCGTTCGGCGACCGCGTCGCGCAGCAGCCGCGACAGGTCGCGCGCGGCGGCGCGGGAGTGCTCGAGCAGGGCCGTACGGGCGGCGAGGACCGTCTCGGGGGAGAAGGGCACGTCGAGCAGTTCGGCGCCGAGCCGGAGCAGCCCGGCATCGACCCGGTAGGCGTCACCGTCCGGGGCCGCGCCGTCCCGCGCGACGATGTCCATCGCCGTGAGCCGGTCCACCTCGTCGTCCGTCAGCGGCCGGCCCGCCCGCCGGCCCAGCTCCTCACGCGTGACGCTCTCCACCGTCTCCGGCGCCCAGGAGGCCACCACCGCGCGGTGCAGCGCGAGGTCGTGCGGGCTCAAATCCGGCGGCAGCTGCTTCAGATACCGCTCGATCGCGGCCAGCGTCATGCCCTGGTGCTGCAACTCCTCGATCAGCGCCAGCCGGGCCAGGTGCTCGCCGCCGTAGTGCCCCACCCGGCGCGGGCCGATCGCCGGCGGTGGCAGCAGCCCCCTGGTGCCGTAGAAGCGGACCGTGCGGACCGTGACGCCGGCCCGCGCGGCCAGCTCGTCGATCGTGAAAGTCGGCTCCTCGGTGTCGGTCGTCGTCATGTGCAGCAGTATCGCTGTCTCACCAACGCTGTGACACCTCGTGTGCACCATGCGCACCCTGTGGAGACGGCTGACGGATCTTGTGTCAAGTCACGCTGTGTGACATGAGACATCGCATGTCCACGCAGAGTCGTGGGAAGGTGCTGCGTTGGTCTGTGCCGCGAAGGGTGGTGCGGGCCTTGTCGCTGTACGGACGACCTGGGCGTACCCCGCCCGGGCGCACCAGAGATTGGTACCACCCGTGAGCAAGGACGCCGTCGCCACGGCACAGGCCGCCGCCCACCCCCAGGCGGCCGAACGACCCGCGGACGCGGGTGACGCCGGCTACAGCAAGGACCTCAAGGCCCGCCACGTCAACATGATCGCCATCGGCGGCGCCATCGGTACCGGCCTCTTCCTCGGCGCCGGAGGGCGCCTGCGCGACGCGGGCCCGGCGCTCGCCGTCGCCTACCTCGTCGCCGGCGTATTCGCCTTCTTCGTCGTCAAGGCCCTCGGTGAGCTGGTGCTGTACCGGCCCTCCTCCGGGTCCTTCGTGTCGTACGCGCGCGAGTTCCTCGGCGAGAAGGGCGCCTACGTCGCCGGCTGGATGTACTTCCTGAACTGGTCGACGACCGGTATCGCCGACATCACCGCGATCGCGCTGTACACGCACTACTGGAGTATGTTCACGAGCATCCCGCAATGGGTGCTCGCCCTGATCGCCCTCGCGGTGGTCCTGGCCGTGAACCTGATCTCGGTGAAGATCTTCGGCGAGATGGAGTTCTGGTTCGCGATCGTCAAGGTCGCCACCCTCGTCGCCTTCATGCTGATCGGTATCTTCCTGCTCGCCACCCAGCACGAGGTGGGCGGCCACACCCCAGGCATGAGCATGATCACCGACCACGGTGGCATCCTCCCGCACGGCGCCATGCCCGTCATCCTGGTCATGCAGGGTGTGATCTTCTCCTACGCGGCCCTGGAACTGGTCGGCGTCGCCGCCGGCGAGACCGCCGAGCCGGAGAAGATCGTCCCCCGCGCGGTGAACTCCATCATGTGGCGGGTCGCCCTGTTCTACGTCGGCTCGGTCGTCCTGCTGGCCCTGCTGTTGCCGAGTTCGCTCTACTCGGGCGACGAGAGCCCCTTCGTCACGGTGCTGTCGGGGATCGGCGTCCCGGCCGCCGGTGACGTCATGAACCTCGTGGTCCTGACCGCCGCGATGTCCTCCCTGAACTCCGGTTTGTACTCCACCGGCCGCATCCTGCGCTCGATGGCGATGGCGGGCTCCGCGCCCAGGTTCACCGGCGTGATGAGCCGCAGCCAGGTTCCCTACGGCGGCATCCTGCTGACCTGCGCGGTCTGCGTGCTCGGCGTCGGCCTGAACTTCCTGGTGCCGAACAAGGCCTTCGAGATCGTCCTGAACGTCGCCTCCCTGGGCATCATCAGCACCTGGGTGATCATCATGGTCTGCCACCTGGTCTTCGTGCGCCGGGCGCGCGCGGGACTGGTCGAGCGGCCGCACTTCCGGCTGCCCGGCAGCCCCGTCACGGAGCTCGTCACGATCGCCTTCCTGCTGGCCGTGATCGTCCTGATGTGGAACGACCACGAGGTCGGCCGCAAGACCGTGCTGCTCGTGCCCGTGATCGCGGTGATGCTGGTGGCCGGCTGGTTCGGCGTCCGCCGCCGCGTGGCACAGAACGCCGCCGAGCAGGAACTGGGCAGGCTCACCGAGTAGTTCACCAAGCGACTCACCAAGCAGCTCGCCAAGCAGCGAAGAAGCACCGGTTCACGGCCACTGTCAGTGGTGGCCTCTACGGTGGCGTCAAGCCGGAGATCAGGTGTGTCCGGGGTGACGCCACCGTCCCGTCGGTCAAGGGCGTCAAGGCGACCGCGGCCGGTCCGTGGCCGGCCGCGCCGAGTGCGCCCGGAACGACGATTCCGCGGTGCACGAAGGCTCCAAGTCGTAGGAGCACGACGTCTGTTCGGAGCCTATCCAGCCGCTGTGCGCGCGGTCATGTGCACGGTCACCCCGGTCACACGATCGCCATTCGGCCGTCATGAGTCACACGTTGCCCTCTTCTGCACGGGAGTTGACCGATGTACCGTCCGCGCATGCCGATACGCATGCGCTTCACGATCTGGAGACCGCTCGCGACGGCGGCCACGGCCGCTCTCATGGCAACCCTTCTCACGCCCGCCGCGACAGCCCACCCCGCGACCCCGCGACAGAGCGAACCGGTTCACTCCTACGACGACGCCATCCGCGAGGCCGTCTGGGTGGACACCGGGTACGACGGGGACGGCGACGGCGAGGACGACCGCGTAGCCGTCGACATCGTCCGCCCCCGGGAACCCGCACAACAGGGCCGGAGGATCCCCGTCATCATGGACGCCAGCCCGTACTACTCGTGCTGCGGGCGCGGCAACGAGAGCCAGAAGAAGACGTACGACGCCGACGGCGACGTCGACGGGATGCCGCTGTACTACGACAACTACTTCGTGCCGCGCGGCTACGCCTTCGTCGGCGTCGACCTGGCCGGCACGAACCGCTCCGACGGCTGCGTCGACGTCGGCGGACGCTCCGACGTCCAGTCCGCAAAGGCCGTCGTCGACTGGCTGAACGGCCGGGCGAAGGCGTACACCAGCCGCACCGGCGGCGAGCGCGCCAAGGCGACCTGGACCAACGGCAGGACCGGCATGATCGGCAAGAGCTGGGACGGCACCGTAGCCAACGGCGTCGCCGCCACCGGCGTCGAGGGCCTGGAGACCATCGTCCCGATCGCCGCCATCTCCTCCTGGTACGACTACTACTTCAGCCAGGGCGCCCCGCTCTACGGCTCCGGCCCCGACTGGCTGTCCGACTACGTCAACAGCCCCGACGCCCGCACCGAGTGCGAAGCCGTCCAGCGAAAGCTCGTCGACGGCGCCCCGCGCACCGGCGACTGGACGCGGCTGTGGACCGAGCGCGACTACGTCAAGGCCGCGAGCAAGGTGAAGGCGAGCGTCTTCCTCATCCACGGCATGCAGGACCTCAACGTCCGTATGCAGCACGTCGGCCCGTGGTGGAAGGCCCTCGCGAAGAACGGCGTCGACCGCAAGATCTGGCTCTCCCAGACCGGCCACGTCGACCCCTTCGACTTCCGCCGCGCCGAGTGGGTCGACACCCTGCACCGCTGGTTCGACCACGAACTCCTCGGCTACGACAACGGCATCGACCGCGAACCGATGGCCGACATCGAACGCCGGCCCGAACAGTGGGAGACGTCGAAGACCTGGCCGCCGCGCTCCACCGCCACCACGACCCTGCGCCCCGCCGACGGCGCGCGACCGGGCGTCGGCACCCTCGGCCTGCACCGGGACCGCGGCACCGAGACGCTCACCGACGATCCCGCGCTGAACGAGACGGACTGGGCCGCGCACATCGACGAGCCGACTCCGGGCAAGGCCGGGTTCGTCACCGGCCCGCTCACCCGCGACCTGCGCCTGTCCGGCGCCTCCGAGGTCACCGTCACCGCGCGGTCCAGCACCCCGACGGCCCACCTCTCCGCCGTCCTCGTCGACCTCGGCCCCGGCACCATCCGCGACTACGCCGACCGCGGTGAGGGCATCACCACCCTCACCGACCGCACCTGTTGGGGCCCGAGCACCCCGGGGGACAGCTCCTGCTACCTGGAGACGGCGGCGAAGACCACCGACGTGGACTACACGGTCGTCAGCCGAGGCTGGGCCGACCTCGGCAACCACGCGTCCAAGTGGCGGGGCCGCCCGCTCGCTCCGGGCAAGGCCTACACCGTCGCCCTCGACCTGGCGGCCACCGACCACGTCGTCCCGGCCGGCCACCGCCTCGCGCTCATCGTCGCGGGCACCGACAAGGACCTCATCGACCCGCCCGCCGACACGCCGACCCTCACCGTGGA
>NZ_RAIF01000032.1:939540-945566 GCF_003671715.1 Streptomyces sp. E2N166
CCCCGCCCCCGCGCCCCTCGACGGCGTGACCGCGCCGCACACGACCCACCGCGTTCCGAAGGGAGCCCGATGAACCGCCTGCGCACCCTCACCGTGACCACCGCGGCCCTCGCCGCGTCCCTTCTCACCGCGCCGGCCCACGCCGCCGACACCGCACACGACCCGCCCCGCACCGGCTTCGAGAAGACGCACGGCGCCCGCTGGACCAGCCAGCCCGAGGAGCAGGCGCTGCTGGCCGCCGCCGACCGGGCGAGCAGCCGGGTCACCGTCGGCCGCATCGGCACCACGAAGCAGGACCGCCCTCTCCGGCTCGTGACGATCGGCAGGCACTCCGCCCCGAACAAGGTGCTCCTCGTGTGCAGTCAGCACGGCGACGAGCCCTCCGGCCGCGAGGCCTGCCTGTCCACCGTCCGCGACCTGGCCTACGCGACGGACCGGCCGACCCGGCGCTTTCTGGACCGTACGACCGTGCTGGTCGTGCCCACCGCCAACCCCGACGGCCGGGCCGCCGACACCCGCGGCAACAGCGACGGCGTCGACATCAACCGCGACCACCTCGCCCTGAAGACGGCCGAGGCCCGCGCCCTGGCCGCCGTCGTCCGCGACCAGCGCCCCGACGTCGTCTACGACCTGCACGAGTACGGCGCCACACCCCCGTACTACGACAAGGACCTCTTCGACCTCTGGCCCCGCAACCTCAACACCCACACCCGGGTCCACGACGAGGCCCGCACCCTGTCCGGGGCGTACGTCCGCCCCGCCGCCGAGCGGGCCGACCACTCGACCGGCACGTACGGCATCTGGACCGACCCGGTCACGGGCGAACCGATCAAGCAGACCGCCGGCGACGGTCAGGAACGCATCCTGCGGAACATGTCCGGCGTGAAACACTCGGTCGGCCTCCTCATCGAGAGCCGCGTCGACGCGCTCACCGACGCCGAGCGCGAGGACGCGGCCCTGAACAACCGGCGCCGGGTGAACTCGCAGCTCGCGGCCCTGGACGGCATGTTCCGCTACGCGGACCAGCGGCGCGGACGCGTCGAGACGGCCACCGCGGTCGCCCGGTGGTCCGGCCTGGCCGACACCGGACCCGTCTACCTCGGCGGCGCGGACAACGACCCGGCCGAGCCCGCCGAGGTGATCGAGGACCCGCCCTGCGGCTACCGGCTCACTCCCGACCAGTACTCGGAACTGAAGGACGAACTCGCACTGCACGGTGTACAAACGCGTCCGACCGGGGAGAAGGGCGCCTACGTACCGCTGCGCCAGCCGCTGCGCGCCCTCGTGCCGCTGCTCCTGGACGAGCGTGCGACGTACCACTTGACGGCAGGTGAACCCGACACCCGCTGCTGAAGAGGTGAGTTCCGCGTCGCACGTGGTAAGGGCGTAGCGGAGGATTGTTTTCAGCCTCACCGACTTGAAAGGTGCCGCCCGTGACGCAGGACCGACCAAGCGACAAGGAACACCACGAAAGAGGCACGCTGCCGGGTTCGGAAGCGGGCCTGCCGGGGCAGGAGCACAAGCCCCGGACCGACCGCGTCGTCTTCGGCGTCACGGCGGTCCTGACCCTGGCGTTCGTCGTCTGGGGCGTGGCCGGCACGGACTCGCTGGAGGACGCCTCCGGCAGCATGCTCAGTAGCCTGATGCACAACGGCGGCTGGGCGTTCGTGCTGGCCGCCTCCGGGTTCGTCATCTTCGCCCTCTGGCTCGCGGCCAGCCGCTACGGCCGCATCCACCTGGGTGCCGAGGGCGAGAAGCCCGAGTTCCGCACGGTGTCCTGGGTCGCCATGATGTTCAGCGCGGGCATGGGCATCGGTTTGATGTTCTGGGGCGTGAGCGAGCCGCTGGCGCACTTCGACACCGCCCCGCCCGGCACCAGCCCCGCCGACACCGGTGACCGCATGGCGACGGCCATGGCCACCACCCTGTTCCACTGGACGCTCCACCCCTGGGCGATCTACGCGGTGGTCGGCCTCGGCATCGCCTACAGCACCTTCCGCAGGCGCCGCCGGCAGACCATCAGCGCCGTGTTCACCCCGCTCATCGGCGAGAGGCACGCCAACGGCGTGGGCGGCCGGGTCATCGACATCCTCGCCATCATCGCGACGGTCTTCGGCTCCGCGGCCTCGCTCGGCCTCGGTGCCCTGCAGATCGGCTCCGGCGTCGAGAAGCTCGACTGGATGGACAAGGTCAGCACCGGGCTGCTGGTCGGCATCATCGCGGTGCTGACCGTGGCGTTCGTGGCCTCCGCGATCTCCGGCGTCGAGAAGGGCATCCAGTGGCTGTCCAACACCAACATGGTGCTGGCCCTGCTCCTGGTCGTGTTCGTGTTCGTCGCGGGTCCGACCATCCTCATCCTCGACCTGCTGCCGACCTCGATCTTCGCCTATCTCGGCGACCTGCCCGAGATGGCCGGCCGCACCGAGATCAGCGGTGGCGAGGGCGTCGCCGACTGGCTGAGCAGCTGGACCGTCTTCTACTGGGCGTGGTGGATCTCCTGGACGCCCTTCGTCGGCATGTTCATCGCCCGCATCAGCCGGGGCCGGACCATCCGACAGTTCATCGGCGGCGTCATCCTCGTCCCCAGCACCGTCAGCCTCATCTGGTTCGCGATCTTCGGCGGTTCGGCGATGAGGCTCCAGGAGCAGAACCGGCTCGGCGACGAGACGACCCCGGAAGGCCGGCTCTTCGCGGTGCTGCAGGAGTATCCGATCGCCACCGTCACCAGCCTGCTGGTGATGGTCCTCGTCGGCATCTTCTTCGTCTCGGGCGCCGACGCGGCCTCCATCGTGATGGGCACCCTCTCGCAGAAGGGCGCGCTCGAACCCAGCCGCTGGGTGGTCGTGTTCTGGGGCGTGGTGACCGGTGCGGTCGCCGCCATCATGCTCCTGGTGGGCAGCGGCGAGGGAGACGCGCTCACCGGTCTGCAGAACCTGACGATCCTCGCGGCGGCGCCCTTCGTCATCGTGATGATCTTCATGTGTATCGCCCTGATGCGCGACTTGCGCCGTGACCCCCTGATGGTGCGCGGTGAGATGGCCTCCGAAGCCGTCGAGATGGCCGTCATCGAGGGCCACAAGCAGTACGAGGGCGACTTCGAGATCCGCATCGGCCCGGGTCCCGGCACGGACGTGGAGGGCGACCCGATCGGCAAGCACCACTGACCGACGTGGAGTCGCTCGGCAGGGGAACGGGAAGGGGCCGGCACGCACCCGCGTGCCGGCCCCTTCCCCGTCGGAGCGCGCGCCGCCCGGAGTGCGGCACGGTCAGCGGGAGGCCAGCTCGGCCGCCTCCCGCGCGCAGCCCCAGGCCACGGTGACGCCCGCGCCGCCGTGGCCGTAGTTGTGCACCAGCGGCCGTCCGTCCGGCATCCGCTCGCGCTCCAGCCGTACCGCGTCCCGGGCCGGCCGCAGCCCCACCAGGTGCGCGAGCACCCGCGCCCCGGCGATCTCGGGCCGCAGCGCCGCGCACCGCCGTACGATCGCCTCCGCGACGGCCGGGTCCGGCTCGGCCGACCAGGCGTCCTCCTCGGCCGTGCCGCCCAGGACCAGTCGGCCGGGCTGCGGGAAGAAGTACGCCATCTCCCCGGATACGGGATCGGTGGAGACCATCCAGGTCCGGATACCGGGGTTCTCCACGACGACCAATTGCCCGCGCACCGGACGCACGGACGCGTCCGGCACCAGCTCCCGGGCGCCCAGCCCCGTGCAGTTGACCACCACCGGCGCCTCGGCCTCGGCCAGATCGGCAACCGCGCGGGTCTCCACCACACCGCCCGCCGACACCAGCCGCTTCCGCAGCCACGACAGATGAGTCGGCATGTCGATGAGCGGCAGCCGCGCCCACAGCCCCGACCCGCCGTACTCCTCCGCGGTCGCCATCCGCAGGCCCGGCAGCCGTGCGGCCGCCCACGTGTCCGCCTCGTCCAGGCCGGTCTCGCCCAGCACCCCTTCGACCATGCGTACGCCGCTCTCCTCGGGCCGCGCCGCCGCCTCCTCGTACACGTCCAGGGAGCGCAGTGCCCACGACCGCGCCAGCGCGACCGGTTCGATGCGGTACGGCCACCACAGCGCACCCGCGACCGCCGAGGTGGTCCGCTCGACGGGCTCCCGCGTCCACAGCCGCACCCGCCTGCCGCGCTCGGCGAGAACGACGGCCGTCGTCAGCCCGACCACCCCGCCGCCGACCACGACGACTCCGTCATCCAGTTCGGTTTCCACACCGGGACGTTAGCGGAATGCCCCATGCCGTGCGCAGAGCGGTCGCACCCCGGGAATACTCACCGCATGGCTGCCGAGTACGCGACCTTCGCTCTGGCCCCGGCGATGCGCGCCGGTGGCGTCCGGGCCGACGGTGACTACCAGGTCCACCGCGACTTCATGGACTTCGTCGTCGACGGACGTCCCCTGCTGTTCCGCCTCTCCGACCTGGACGCCGTCTCCCCGCTCGCCTCCGACGTGCCTCCCGCGATCCTCACCGCACAGGTCCGCAGCCTGCTCCTGGAGACCGACGCGCCCCTGCCCGGCGGCCGCTACGTCATCTACGCCTGCCCCGAGTGCGAGGATCTCGCCTGCGGTGCGGTGACCGCCGTGATCCGGCGGGACGGCGAAGACTTCGTCTGGCGGGACTTCGCCTGGCAGACCGGCGAACAGGCCGACCTGGAGTTCAACGGCTACCACGGCATCGGCCCGTACCGCTTCCCCGGCGCCGAGTACCGTGCCGCCCTCGCCGCCCTGCTCTCCGGCGGCTCCGCGCACACCCGACGCCGGGTGCTGCTGATCGGCGACCGCGTCGCCCTGCTGGCGAGGCTCGCCGCCGCGCTGCGCACCATCGGCATCGGCGCCGACATCACCCATGACGCCGGTGACGTGACGGCCGACGAACTGCGTGCCTACGGCGCCGTCGCCTTCGGCCGCGCGGTCGCCGAGGAGGAGCGGGCGGCCGTACGCCGTGCCTTCGCGAACGCCGGGGTGGACGTGGCCCACGTCGACGGCCTCGCCCCGATCGTCCCGCTGCTCGTCGCCCAGATCGAGAACGCCCTGGACCGCGGCCCGGCCGAGCGGCGCAGGCTGACCCGCCTGACGGCGACCGGTTCCGCGGCCGATGTAGAGGTCACCTCGGCCTGCCGGGTACGGCTCACCGCGTACCGACTGGACCGCCTGCACCGCGTCCACACCCACGAGGTCTTCGACGGCGTACTCGAACCGGGCGGCCACCGCGTCGACCTGGACGCGAGGACGGTGAAGGGGGAGTCCTTCGTGGTGGCGCGGGCGCCGGGAAGCGTGCTGGTGGCCGCGGTGACGCACGGGAAACCCGGCTGAGCGGGCAGTGGACCACCGCTAAAATCGGCGGTCTGATGACTGCCACCCTCGTCGCAAAGAACCTCGCCGCCGGCCACGGCGACCGCTCCCTGTTCACCGGGCTCGACCTCGTCGTCGCGCCCGGCGACGTGATCGGACTCGTCGGAGCCAACGGCGCGGGCAAGTCCACCCTCCTGCGGATGCTCGCCGGACTGACCGCCCCGGAACAGGGCGAGCTGCGCCTGTCCCCGCCGACCGCCACCGTCGGCCACCTTCCGCAGGAGCCCGAGCGCCGTCCCGGCGAGACGATCCGGGCGTTCCTGGCCCGCCGCACCGGCGTCACCGAGGCGCAGCGCACCATGGACGAGGCCACTCAGGCACTGGTCGACGGTGCTCCCGGCGCCGACGACGCCTACGCGACCAGCCTGGAGCGCTGGCTCGCCCTGGGCGGCGCCGACCTCGACGACCGCGCGGCGGAGACCGCCGACGCACTGGGCCTGACGGTCGGCCTGGACCAGCCGATGACGTCCCTGTCGGGCGGCCAGGCGGCGCGCGCCGGACTCGCCTCCCTGGTCCTCTCCCGCTACGACGTCTTCCTGCTCGACGAGCCGACCAACGACCTCGACCTGGACGGCCTGGAGCGCCTCGAACGCTTCGTGACCGGCCTGCGCGCCGGCACCGTCGTCGTCAGCCACGACCGCGAGTTCCTCACCCGCACGGTCACCA
>NZ_RAIF01000032.1:945625-946493 GCF_003671715.1 Streptomyces sp. E2N166
ACGCCCGCGACGAGTACGAGGAATACGCCGACAAGCGGGCCTCCCTCCAGGACCGGGCCCAGACGCAGCGCTCCTGGATGGACAAGGGCGTCAAGAACGCCCGGCGCAAGGCGGGCAACGACAACGACAAGATCGGCCGCAAGTTCCGCAGCGAGGCCAGCGAGAAGCAGGCCGCCAAGGCCCGCCAGACCCAGCGCATGATCGAACGCCTCGACGTCGTCGAGGAACCCCGCAAGGAGTGGGACCTGCGCATGGAGATCGCCTCGGCGCCACGCTCGGGCGCGGTGGTCGCCACCCTGCGCGACGCCGAGGTCCGGCGCGGCGACTTCGTCCTCGGCCCGGTCTCCCTCCAGATCGACTGGGCGGACCGGGTGGCGGTGACGGGAGCGAACGGCGCGGGCAAGTCCACGCTGCTCGCCGCCCTCCTGGGCCGTGTCCCGCTGGACGCCGGACACGCGTCGCTCGGCTCCGGCGTCCTGCTCGGCGAGGTCGACCAGGCCCGCAAGCTGTTCTACGGCCCCGAGGCCCTGCTCGACGCCTTCCGCTCGGCCACACCGGACACGGAACCGGCCGAGATCCGCACCCTCCTGGCCAAGTTCGCCCTCAAGGCGGACCATGTCATGCGCCCGGCGTCGACCCTCTCCCCGGGCGAACGCACGAGGGCGGCCCTGGCTCTCCTCCAGGGCAGAGGCGTCAACCTGCTGATCCTGGACGAGCCGACCAACCACCTCGATCTGCCGGCCATCGAACAACTGGAATCGGCCCTGGACGCCTACGAGGGCACGCTCCTCCTGATCACCCACGACCGCCGCATGCTGGACGCGGTCAGGCTGACGAGGCGCCTGGAGGTCACGGACGGCAAGGTGAC
>NZ_RAIF01000032.1:946503-963076 GCF_003671715.1 Streptomyces sp. E2N166
CGGCAAACGCCGGCCCGCGCGCCCACGCCCCGCCACCTCCCGTCGGGCGCCTACGCCAACCCGGCCCGCCGCAACGCGTCAGCCATCGCGTCGTTGGACGGAGCAGGCGCCGACGACCGCCCCTTGCCGCCACCGCCGCCGCCGGAGGCCTGCCGCTGCTGCCGCTGCCTCGGCGGCTTCCCTCCACGTTCCCGCTTCTGCTCCCCGGGCGAACCCTGCCCACCCTGCGGAGCGGCCTCGTCGTCCAGCCGCAACGTCAACGAGATCCGCTTCCGCGGGATGTCGACGTCCATCACCTTCACCTTCACGATGTCCCCGGGCTTCACCACATCCCGCGGATCCTTCACGAACGTCTTCGACATGGCCGACACGTGCACCAGCCCGTCCTGGTGCACACCGACGTCCACGAACGCGCCGAAGGCCGCGACGTTCGTCACGACCCCCTCCAGGACCATCCCGGCGGACAGGTCGGAGATCTTCTCCACGCCCTCCTTGAAGGTGGCCGTCTTGAAGGCGGGCCGCGGATCGCGCCCCGGCTTCTCCAGCTCCTTCAGGATGTCCGTGACCGTCGGCAGACCGAACGTCTCGTTCACGAACTCCGCCGGCTCGAGCGACCGCAGCACGGACGTGTTGCCGATCAGGCCGGCCACCTCCTGCCCGGCGGTCTTCACCATCCGGCGCACCACCGGGTACGCCTCGGGGTGCACGCTGGACGCGTCCAGCGGGTCGCTGCCACCCCGGATCCGCAGGAAGCCCGCGCACTGCTCGTACGCCTTGGGGCCGAGCCGCGACACCTTCTTCAGCTCGGTCCGCGACGTGAACGGCCCGTTCGCGTCCCGGTGCGCCACGATGTTCTCGGCGAGACCGGAGGTGACGCCGGACACGCGGGCGAGCAGCGGCGCGGACGCCGTGTTGACGTCCACGCCCACGCCGTTCACACAGTCCTCGACCACCGCGTCCAGCGAGCGCGACAGCTTCACCTCGGACAGGTCGTGCTGGTACTGGCCGACGCCGATCGACTTCGGGTCGATCTTCACCAGCTCGGCCAGCGGGTCCTGCAGCCGCCGGGCGATCGACACCGCGCCGCGCAGCGAGACGTCCATGTCCGGCAACTCCTGGGAGGCGAAGGCGGAGGCCGAGTACACGGAGGCACCGGCCTCGGACACCATCACCTTGGTGAGCTGCAACTCCGGGTGCTTGGCGATCAGTTCGCCGGCGAGCTTGTCGGTCTCGCGGGACGCCGTGCCGTTGCCGATGGCGACCAGTTCGACCGCGTGCTCCTTGGCGAGCCGCGCCAGCTTGGCGATCGCCTCGTCCCACCGGTTGGCGGGGACGTGCGGATGGATCACGTCCGTGGCCACGACCTTGCCGGTCGCGTCGACCACCGCGACCTTCACGCCCGTACGGAAGCCCGGGTCCAGGCCGAGCGTCGCGCGGGTGCCCGCCGGGGCGGCCAGCAGCAGGTCGCGGAGGTTCGCGGCGAAGACGTTCACCGCCTCGTCCTCGGCGGCCGTGCGCAGCCGCAGCCGCAGGTCGATGCCGAGGTGCACCAGGATGCGGGTGCGCCAGGCCCAGCGGACCGTGTCCGTGAGCCACTTGTCGCCGGCCCGGCCGCGGTCGGCGATCCCGAAGCGGCCGGCGACGATCCCCTCGTACGACGACGGTCCGTCGGTGGCCTCCTCGGGCTCCAGGACGAGGTCGAGCACGTCCTCCTTCTCGCCGCGCAGCATGGCGAGGATCCGGTGCGAGGGCAGCTCGGTGAACGGCTCGGCGAAGTCGAAGTAGTCGGCGAACTTGGCGCCGGCCTCCTCCTTGCCCTCCTTCACCTTGGCGGCGAGCCGCCCGCGCGCCCACATCCGCTCCCGCAGCTCGCCGATCAGGTCGGCGTCCTCCGAGAACTTCTCCGTGAGGATCGACCGCGCTCCGTCCAGGGCGGCCTGGGGGTCCGCCACGCCCTTGTCGGCGTCGACGAACGCGGAGGCAGCGGCGACCGGGTCCACCGACGGGTCGCCGAGCAGGCCCTCGGCCAGCGGCTCCAGACCCGCCTCACGCGCGATCTGCGCCTTGGTACGCCGCTTGGGCTTGTACGGCAGGTAGACGTCCTCGAGGCGGGCCTTGGTCTCCGCCCCGCGGATGCGTGCCTCGAGCTCCTCGGTGAGCTTGCCCTGCTCGCGCACCGAGTCGAGGATCGCCGTACGCCGCTCCTCCAGCTCCCGCAGATAACGCAGCCGCTCCTCGAGCGTGCGCAGCTGCGCGTCGTCGAGCATCTCGGTCGCTTCCTTGCGGTAGCGGGCGATGAAGGGCACCGTGGAGCCGCCGTCGAGCAGCTCCACCGCGGCCTTCACCTGCCGCTCCCGCACGCCGAGTTCCTCGGCGATCCTGCTCTCGATGGACCTCACGTCGATGGACGCGCTGGACCCGGGTGTCGTCACGATCCCGTACCGCCTTCTCACAGAGGTTGCGCGGCAATTGTGGCAGGTGGCGCCGACAATCGGGGATCAGGGCACCACCCGGCCCGGTCGGGAACGGGTCGCGCCGGACGCGGTGTCAGACCCGGCGGCCGCGGGTCGAGGACGAGGCCCCGCCGAAAAGCCGGGCCAGGGCCCGGAAGGGAAGCGTCACGACGGTGGCGATGGCCCCACCGATCTGGCGCAGTACGTCTGCGATGGCACGGAACACGAGAAGCCCCTTTCCTCTCCCGGCCCCTCCGGCCGGGAACCCTACGGGTACCTCCGGATCGGCCGGACATGCCCGTCGGCGGGGCCGGACCTGGTCAGCGCCTGCCGAGCAGGTCGGCCGGGAAGGCGCCGGCGCTCAGCGCCGTACGGGCGAAGGACGTTCCGAGCTCCGTCAGACGGGCCACGCCCTCGGCTCCGAGGTGCGCGTAGGGGGCCGCGTCCAGCCGGTCCGTCTCCCGTTCGATCTCGTCGCGCAGTGCCACACCCCGCTCGCTCAGCTCGCCGGCGTCGTCGATCAGGCCGCGGTCGCGCAGCCGGTCCGTCGCCGCATCCCACTCCTCCTGGGTCCAGCCACGGGTGGTGAAGATCCACTTCGGCGCCATGCCCTTGCCGGTCGCGGTGTGCGTGACCAGTGCCTCCAGGCCGTCGAGGCCCGCGGCCAGCAACGCCGCGAGGTGGCCGTCGCCCCGGTGCTCGCGCAGCAGGGTCGCCGCGTGCCAGAACGCCAGGTGCGGCGCGTCGGGCACGGGCAGGTCCGCGTGGGCGGAGTACAGCGGACGGGCGCCGCGGGAGCAGCCCTCTGCGGCGCGCAGCGCCAGACCGGCGGCCTCGGACATCTCCGCGGACGCCAGGGTCTCGTCGCCGAGCAGGCGGCGCAGCGTGGCGTCGACGGCACGCGCGCGTGCCGCCAGGACCTGTGCCGGGGTGGCGGTCTCCCACACCGAGGGCACATGCCGGGCGACGAGGTCGTGCTTGTAGTTGTAGAACGTCGCCGTCACGGCGCCGGCGCCGACCGGCCCCAGCGCGGCGGCGCGCACCGCGAAGTTGACGGCCCGGGGGTCGGTGACCCCGAGGCCGCCCAGTTCCCGCCCCAGGTCGGGCGAGAAGTAGTGCGTCGAGTGCAGCGAGTTGAGCGCGTTGTGGCAGCGGCGGCCGGCGCGTGCGCCGATGGCGGCAGTGGTCATGCCACGCACGTTACCAACCGCTCAGTACGTCCTCCAGGCGTCTGCCGGAGGGCCCGCTCCGAGCGCGGGACGCATGGCAGGAAAGGTGGGGTACTCGTCATTGCGGCCATCGCCGGGCGGGCGAAGAATCGACGGCATGGCGCACCGAACCGTCCTCGTCGTCCTGTTCGACGACGTCCAGAGCCTCGACGTCACCGGCCCCGTGGAGGTCTTCGCGGGCGCCGAGCAGCACACGCCGGGGACGTACCGCGTCCGCACGGCCTCGCTGGACGGCGCGCCCGTGCGCACCTCCAGCGGGCTGACCGTCGTACCGGACCTGGCCCTCGCGGAGGCGTCCGTCCCGGACACCCTGATCGTTCCCGGCGGCCGGGGCTCCCGGAACCCCGACCCGCGCCTCGTCGAGTGGCTGCGAGGCCACGGGACGCGTGCCCGGCGCCTGGTCTCCGTCTGCACCGGGGCGATCCTGCTCGCCAGGGCGGGTCTGCTGGACGGCCGCCGCGCCACCACCCACTGGGCCTATTCCGACCGGCTCGCGCGCGACCACCCGGCCGTGGACGTCGACCCCGACCCGATCTTCATCCGCGACGGCCAGGTCGCCACCTCCGCCGGCGTCACCTCCGGTATCGATCTCGCCCTCGCCCTGGTCGAGGAGGACCTGGACCGGGACGCCGCCCTGACCATCGCCCGGCACCTGGTGGTGTTCCTGCGCCGGCCCGGTAACCAGGCACAGTTCAGCGCCCAGCTCGCCGCCCAGACCGCACGGCGTGAGCCCCTGCGCGAGCTCCAGCGGTGGGTCGCCGAGCACCCCGGGGCCGATCTGAGCGTCGAGGCCCTCGCCGACCGGGCCGGCCTCTCGCCCCGCCACTTCGCCCGCGCCTTCCGCGCGGAGACCGGCACGACACCCGGCCGGTACGTCGACCGGGTCCGCGTCGAACACGCCCGCCGGCTGCTGGAGGACACCGGTGACGGCGTCGAGGAGATCTCCCGTTCCAGCGGCTACGGCACACCGGAGGCCATGCGCCGCGCCTTCGTCAGGGCCCTGGGCACCTCACCGGCCGAGTACCGCCGCCGCTTCCGTCCCGCGCCCGTCCACTGAGGACGCGACCCCGCTCGCCGAGCGAGCCCGAAAGGAAACACGTGCAGATCGCCATCGTTCTCTTCGACCGTTTCACCGCCCTCGACGCCGTGGGCCCGTACGAGATGCTGAGCCGCGTACCGAAGGCGGAGCCGGTCTTCGTCGCCGAGCGGACCGGCCCGGTCCGCAACGATTCGGGGAGCCTGGCGCTGACCGCCGACCGGACCCTGGCGGACGTGCCGAACCCGGATGTCGTCGTCGTGCCGGGCGGCCCCGGCCAGGACGCGCAGATGGGCAACGAGACCCTGCTGGACTGGCTGCGCGCCGTCGACGCCACCAGCACCTGGACCAGCTCGGTCTGCTCCGGCTCCCTGCTGCTCGCCGCCGCGGGACTGCTCACCGGCCGCCGTGCCACCTCGCACTGGCTGGCACTGAACCTCCTCGAGCAGTTCGGTGTCGAGCCGACCGGGGAACGGGTGGTCACCGACGGCAAGTACGTCACCGCGGCCGGCGTCTCCTCCGGCATCGACATGGGCCTCACACTGGTCGGCCGCATCGCCGGGGACGAACACGCCCAGGCGGTCCAGTTGCTGACGGAGTACGACCCGCGGCCGCCCTACGACGCGGGGTCCCCCGAGAAGGCACCCGCGCATCTCGTCGAGGAGTTCCGCGTGAGGAACCGATTCATCCTGAAGTAGACCCGCTCTGCGGCATGCTCCAGCCGAAACGCGGCTGCCTGCGCTCCAGGAAGGCGGCGACCCCCTCCGCGGTGTCGCCGCTGCCGCTCGCCTGGGCGGCCCAGTACGCGTCCCGGTCGGTACGCCCGTTCGCGAACTCCTTCGCCGCGGCCTGCGTCAGCAGCGAGCGCGACGCCAGTACCCGGGTGAACTCCCCGACTCGCTTGCCGAGTTCGCCCTCCGGCAGCACCTCGTCGACCAGGCCGGTGCGCAACGCCCGCCCGGCGTCGATCAACTCCCCCGAGAAAAGTAGGTACTTCGCGGAGGCCGGGCCCGTCAGCGCCACCAGCCTCCGGGTGGAGGACGCCGGGTACACGACCCCCAGCTTGGCCGGGGTCACCCCGAACAGCGCCGACTCCTCGGCGAACCGCAGGTCGCAGGCGGCCGCCAACTGAGCACCGCCGCCCACGCAGTGACCGCGGATCGCCGCCAGCGTCGGCTTGGGGAAGGCCGCGAGGGCCTCCTCGGCCCGAACGGCGAGCCCCTGCGCGTCCTCCGCCGGCTCCCGCAGGGTGGAGATGTCGGCCCCGGCACAGAACGTGGCTCCCTCACCGGTGAGCACCAGCGCCCGCACCGCCGGGTCTCCCGCCAGGGCGTCCAGCAGCTCGGGCAGCGCCCGCCACATCGCGGCCGTCATGGCGTTGCGCTTGGCCGGGTGGTGGACGACGACGGTGGCGACCGAGTCGGCGACCCGGTGCAGCAGCTGGGGCTCCATGCGCCGGATGTTATCCGCCGACCCGTTGGGTGCACGCGGCCGGTGCGGGCGGGACAGGAACGGTCCCACAACTGACCGTGTCATACGCCAACGATCAGAAGCGTTCGATATCAGCTGACTTGTGTTCAGTTCTCCGTAGCGGAGCGACGCGTTACCAACACTCGGAGTGTGGTGACAATCGAGCCCAAGGGTGGCGACCGGACGATGGACGAGACCGGGCCCGCCGGGCCACTGCCGTACGAAGGTGTCTGGCGGTTCACCGCCCCCGCCGTGGACGCGTCGGTCCCGCAGGCGCGGCACGCCGTGCGGGACCTGCTGCTGCGCCAGGGCGTGCCGGTCTCCGACGACGTGGCCGAGGGCCTGCTCCTGATCGTCTCGGAGCTGGTCACGAACGCCGTCCGGCACGCGGCGGTGCTGTCGCCGGTGCTCGCCGTGGAGATCGCCGTCGGGCCCGAGTGGGTGCGGGTGTCCGTGGAGGACAGCCACCCCTACCGCCCGACCGCCCTGGAGGCCGATCACGGTCAGACGGGCGGGCGCGGACTGCTCCTTGTCCGGGAGATCACCCGGGAGGCGGGCGGGGCGTGCGACGTGGCCCACACGGCGAGCGGCGGCAAGGTCATCTGGGTCGCCCTGCCGCTCAAGCACGCCCTGCGGTAACCGGGCTCACCAGCCGGCGGAGGGGCCCGTCAGCTCGCGGACCGCGGGCCGGGCCGCGTCCAGCACCGTCATGAACCACGCCGAGAAGGTGTCCTTGCCGTGCCGTTCGGCCAGCTCGGCGGGTGACACGAAGGCCGTCTCCGCGACTTCCTCCGCATCGGGCCGCGGCGCTGCCTGCACCAGGCCGACGAAGAGGTGGTTGTACTCCTGCTCGACCAGCCCGGAGGCCGGGTCCGGGTGGTTGTAGCGCACGGTGCCCGCCTCGGCGAGCAGCGAAGGGGAGACGCCCAGCTCCTCGTACGTCCGACGGGCCGCCGCCGCGAAGGGCGCCTCGCCGGGGTAGGGGTGACCGCAGCAGGTGTTGGACCACACGCCGGGGGAGTGGTACTTGCCCAGTGCCCGCTGCTGGAGCAGCAGCCGGCCGCGCTCGTCGAAGAGGAACACGGAGAAGGCGCGGTGCAGCCGCCCCGGCGGCTGATGCGCGGAGAGCTTCTCCGCGGTGCCGATCGTCACGCCGTTCTCGTCGACCAGTTCCAGCAAAATCGCGTCTGCGGTGCCGTTCGACGAACTGTGCGTCGCGGTGGCAGGAGTGATCGGCATACCCATCCTTCACATCGGTCCTCGCGCCCCAAGTGTGCCGTACGAATCCGGCACTCTCGGCACTTCCCGGCACTCCCGCATGTCCCGCACGGCGGCGCGGGCGGCGGTCGTCACCGGTCGGACGCCGAGGAAGGGCCCAGTTGATCACCGTGCCCGGCGGCGCGGACCGGGAACCGTCCACGGCGTGACCGGGAGGAGTGCCGCGGGGGACAGGACCGGGGCAGGACGTGAACGAGCGGCGGACGGCCGCGCTCCGCAGCGCGTTCCGGTAAGCGCACGCCCCCACCGCGCTCCGCCGGTGCCACCCGGCCTCAGTGGCACAACCTCGCCTCGTGCTCCGCGTGGCCGCTGGGCTCCAGCTGGAAGGTGCAGTGCTCCACGTCGAAGTGGTCGCCGAGGCAGCCCTGCAACTCGTGCAGCATCTTCTCGTGACCGATCGCGCTCAGCGCCTCGCCGCTCACCACCACATGCGCCGACAGCACCGGCAGGCCGGAGGTGATGGTCCAGGCGTGCAGGTCGTGGACGTCCTCGACCCCGTCCAGCGCCAGTATGTGGGCGCGCACCTCGGCGATGTCCACGCCCTTGGGCGCGGCCTCCAACAGCACGTCCAGGGTCTCGCGCAGCAGCCGCCAGGTGCGCGGCACGATCATCAGGCCGATCACCAGCGACGCGATCGGGTCGGCCGGCTGCCAGCCGGTGGCCAGGATCACGAGTGCCGAGACGATCACCGCAAGGGAGCCCAGCGCGTCCGCCGCCACCTCCAGGAAGGCGCCCCGCACGTTCAGGCTCTCCTTCTGGCCGCGCATCAGCAGGGTCAGCGACGCCATGTTCGCCACCAGGCCGATCGCGCCGAAGACGACGGTCAGCCCGCCCGCGGTGCCGGCCGGTGTGATGAACCGCTCGATCGCCTCGTACAGGACGTAACCGCCGACCCCGAGCAGCAGCAGACAGTTGGCCAGGGCGGCGAGGATCTCGGCGCGCGCGAAGCCGAAGGTACGCCGGTCGCTCGGCGGCAGGTTCGCGAAGTGAATGGCCAGCAGCGCCATGCCGAGACCCAGGGCGTCCGTCGCCATGTGCGCGGCGTCGGCGATCAGCGCGAGCGAGTCGGCGAGCACGCCGCCGACGATCTCGACGACCATGACGAAGAGCGTGATCGCCAGCGCCACCCGCAGTCTGCCGCGGTACGCGGCCGTCGCCGTCCCGCCGGCCTGCGCTCCGTGCGCGTGCCCGTGATCATGCCCAGCCCCCATGAGAAGCAGCCTCCCGTATGTCCGGCATCCGGCGTCCGGAGCACAGTGAACTACGGGTAGGGGGTATCCGGCAACGCGGCACTGAACACCGTTGTCATGTGCTCTGACCTGCGGAAACGATACGCAGGTCAGAGCGTCACGACGTCCTGGGCGGGCCGTCCGGGTGAGGCGGGCGGACGGCCGGGCAGAGGCGGCCCTGACCCTGAGCGAAGGCCCGTCGACACTGTGCGATGTCCGCGATGCCCGGTCTGGGAGCGCGGTTTGTGGGGCGGGCCCCGGATCCACGATGATGATCGCGGCAAAGGCGGGTGCAAGTGGCGTCGACCGACCGTGAAACGGGCGGTGAACACGGCGTTCCAGCCATCCGATAGCCTCTGCCGACATGCCGCCCGGGTGCCGCAGGCACGGGCGTCCCACCATGCACAGGCTCGGCGCCCAGGCGTCGGCACCCAGGGAGTGAGTTCGGTTGTCGACCGCCATCCTCACCGGTCAGCCGGTCCCCGGTTCGTCGATCGAGAGCGAGCTGCGGTCCCTGGGCTTCGACGTGCGTCCCGCCTCCGGCGCCGCCGACGCCGAGACGTTGCTGGCCCGGGTGCCGGCCGGCGAGCGGGTCGCCGTGGTGGACGCCCGCTTCGTCGGCCACCTGCACGCCCTGCGCCTGGGCCTCACCGACCCCCGCTTCCCGCTGGCCGCGATCCCCGGCGCCGTCACCGCCCGGCCGGAGGCCCGCCAGGCCCTGACCCGCGCGATGGCCCGCGAGAACTCCGGCCAAGGCGACACCGCCCGTGGTGGTGCCCCCGCGCGAGTGAAGCCGAGCGTGGGGGACGTCGACAGCCTCGCCGACCGGATCACCGCCACCCTCGACGCCGACGGCGCGGGCGTCCACCGGCCCGAGCTCGGCAGCCTGGTCGCCGCCGTCCCCGCCGACCCCCAGGCCCGCAACGAGGCCCGGCAGGCCGTCGCCGGCGTCGACGACGAGGCCGTACGCCTGAAGTCGGCGGTCAAGGCCCGCGACGGTTTCGTCACCACCTTCCTCATCAGCCCCTACTCCCGCTACATCGCCCGCTGGTGCGCTCGACGCGGACTGACCCCCAACCAGGTCACCACCGCCTCGCTCATCACCGCGCTCATAGCGGCGGGCTGCGCGGCCACCGGCACCCGCGGCGGTTTCGTCGCCGCCGGCGTCCTGCTCATCGCCTCCTTCGTCCTCGACTGCACCGACGGACAGCTCGCCCGCTACTCCCTGCGGTACTCCACGCTCGGCGCCTGGCTGGACGCCACATTCGACCGCGCCAAGGAGTACGCCTACTACGCGGGCCTCGCCCTCGGAGCCGCCCGCGGCGGCGACGACGTATGGGCCCTCGCCCTCGGCGCGATGGTCCTCCAGACCTGCCGGCACGTCGTCGACTTCTCCTTCAACGAGGCCAATCACGACGCCGCCGCCAACACCAGCCCCACCGCCGCCCTCTCCGACAGGCTCGACAGCGTCGGCTGGACGGTCTGGGTGCGGCGCATGATCGTCCTGCCCATCGGCGAACGCTGGGCCATGATCGCCGTCCTGACCGCGCTCACGACGCCCCGGATCACCTTCTACGCGCTGCTGATCGGCTGCGCCTTCGCCGCGACGTACACCACCGCGGGCCGTGTCCTGCGCTCGCTGACCCGCAGGGCGACGCGGACCGACCGGGCCGCGAAGGCACTGGCCGACCTCGCCGACTCGGGTCCGCTCGCCGAGGCCGCCGCCAAGGGGCTCGCGCGGACCGTCCGCCGGCTGCCCGGCTTCACCGCCCCCGCCGTCGCACTCCTCGGCGGCGCCGCCGTCGTCGCCACGTCCGCGCTCACCGACTTCGGCGGCCCCTGGCCGGCGGTCGCCGCGATCGGCTACGTCCTGACGTCCGCCCTCGCCGTCGCCCGCCCACTCAAGGGCGCCCTCGACTGGCTGGCCCCGCCGTTCCTGCGCGCCGCCGAGTACGGCACCGTCCTGGTACTGGCGGCGAAAGCGGACGTGAACGGTGCGCTCCCAGCGGCTTTCGGGCTGGTTGCCGCGGTCGCCTACCATCACTACGACACGGTCTACCGCATCCGCGGCGACGCGGGAGCGCCGCCGCAGTGGCTGGTGCGGACGGTCGGGGGGCACGAGGGCCGCACGCTGGTGATCACCGTGCTGGCCGTGCTGCTCACCGCCTCACAGTTCAAGGTCGCGCTCACGGTCCTCGCCGTGGCCGTGGCTCTCGTGGTGCTCGTGGAGAGCATCCGCTTCTGGGTCGCCGCCCACAAGGTCGGCGCACCCGCCGTACACGACGAAGGAGAACCCGCATGATCGGCCTCGTGCTGGCGGCCGGCGCCGGACGCCGTCTGCGCCCCTACACCGACACCCTGCCCAAGGCACTGGTCCCGGTCGGCCCGGAGGGCGCGGAGGACAGCATCACCGTGCTGGACCTGACGCTGGCCAACTTCGCCGAGGTCGGCCTGACCGAGGTCGGGATCATCGTCGGCTACCGCAAGGAAGCCGTGTACGACCGCAAGGAAGCGCTGGAGCAGAAGTACGGCGTCAAGCTCACCCTCATCGACAACGACAAGGCCGAGGAGTGGAACAACGCCTACTCCCTGTGGTGCGGCCGCGACGCCCTCAAGGACGGCGTGATCCTCGCCAACGGCGACACCGTGCACCCGGTCTCCGTCGAGAAGACCCTGCTCGCCGCCCGCGGCGACGGCAAGAAGATCATCCTCGCCCTCGACACGGTGAAGAACCTCGCCGAGGAGGAGATGAAGGTCGTAGTCGACCCGGACAAGGGCGTTCAGCGCATCACCAAGCTCATGGACCCGGCCGACGCGACCGGCGAGTACATCGGCGTCACCCTCATCGAGGGCGAGGCCGCCGTCGAGCTGGCCGACGCCCTGAAGACCACCTTCGAGCGCGACCCGCAGCTGTACTACGAGGACGGCTACCAGGAGCTGGTCAACCGCGGCTTCAAGGTCGACGTGGCGCCGATCGGCGAGGTCAAGTGGGTCGAGATCGACAACCACGACGACCTCGCCAAGGGCAGGGAGATCGCGTGCCTGTACTGACGAGGCTCATCCCGTCGCCGGTCGTCGTGGACATCCGCGCGGGTGCCCTCGACGACCTGGGATGTGTGCTCGCCGACGAGCGCATCTCCCACTCGGGCAAGCTCGCCGTCGCCGTCAGCGGCGGCTCGGGCGCCCGGCTGCGCGAGCGTGTCGCCCCGTCGCTGCCCGGCGCCGACTGGTTCGAGGTCGGCGGCGGCACCCTGGACGACGCGATCAAGCTGGCCGGTGCCATGAAGGGCGGCCACTACGACGCGGTCGTCGGCCTCGGCGGCGGCAAGATCATCGACTGCGCGAAGTTCGCCGCGGCCCGCATCGGCCTCCCGCTGGTCGCCGTGCCCACGAACCTCGCGCACGACGGGCTCTGCTCGCCGGTCGCCACCCTCGACAACGACGCGGGCCGCGGCTCCTACGGTGTCCCGAACCCCATCGCCGTCGTCATCGACCTGGACGTCATCCGCGACGCCCCGGTGCGGTTCGTGCGCGCCGGCATCGGCGACGCCGTCTCCAACATCTCCGCGATCGCGGACTGGGAGCTGGCCAACCGGGTCAAGGGCGAGCGGATCGACGGCCTGGCCGCCGCGATGGCCCGACAGGCGGGCGAGGCCGTGCTCCGGCACCCGGGCGGCGTCGGTGACAACGACTTCCTCCAGGTGCTCGCCGAGGGCCTGGTCCTGACCGGCATCGCCATGTCGGTCTCCGGTGACTCGCGGCCCGCCTCCGGCGCCTGCCACGAGATCAACCACGCCTTCGACCTGCTCTTCCCCACCCGCGCGGCCTCTCACGGGGAGCAGTGCGGTCTGGGCGCGGCCTTCGCGATGTATCTGCGCGGGGCCCACGAGGAGTCCGCCCAGATGGCCGAGGTACTGCGCCGGCACGGACTGCCGGTGCTGCCGGAGGAGATCGGGTTCACCCCGGAGGAGTTCTTCCAGGCGGTGGAGTACGCCCCGCAGACGCGGCCCGGCCGCTACACGATCCTCGAGCACCTCGACCTCAATACCGACCAGATCAAGGACCTGTACGCCGACTATGTCAAGGCCATCGGTAGCTGAACTACGTCCGGTCGTCCACCCCGCGGGGGTGAAGGACCGGCGCAGCGGTGAGCACTGGGCGGGACGCCTCTACATGCGCGAGGTCTCGCTGCGGATCGACCGCTACCTGGTGAACACCAGGATCACGCCCAACCAGCTCACGTACCTGATGACCGTCTGCGGCGTGCTCGCGGCCCCGGCCCTGCTGGTGCCTGGCATCACGGGCGCCGTGCTCGGCGTCGTGGCGGTCCAGCTCTACCTGCTGCTGGACTGTGTCGACGGCGAGGTCGCGCGCTGGAAGAAGCAGTACTCACTCGGCGGCGTCTACCTGGACCGGGTCGGCGCCTACCTGACCGACGCCGCCGTCCTGGTCGGGCTCGGCCTGCGCGCCGCCGACATCTGGGGCACCGGACGCGTCGACTGGCTGTGGGCCTTCCTCGGCACCCTGGCCGCGCTCGGCGCCATCCTGATCAAGGCCGAGACCGACCTCGTCGGCGTCGCCCGGCACCAGACCGGCAAGGCGCCGGTCCAGGAGTCCGCGTCCGAGCCGCGCTCCTCCGGCATGGCGCTGGCCCGCCGGGCCGCCGGGGCGCTCAAGTTCCATCGGCTGATCCTCGGCATCGAGGCGTCCCTGCTGATCCTCGTCCTCGCGATCGTCGACGCGAGCCGCGGCGACCTGTTCTTCACCCGCCTCGGCACCGCCGTACTCGCGGGCATCGCGCTGCTGCAGACCCTGCTGCACCTGGTGTCCATCCTCGCCTCCAGCAGGCTCAAGTGAGCGGGGCCATGAAGGTCGGCGCCGTCGTCATCACGATGGGCAACCGCCCCGAGGAGCTGCGCGCCCTGCTCGACTCGGTGGCCAAGCAGGACGGCGACCCGGTCGAGGTGGTCGTGGTCGGCAACGGCTCGCCCGTCCCGGAGGTACCGGACGGCGTGCGCACCGTCGAGCTGCCCGAGAACCTGGGCATCCCCGGCGGCCGCAACGTCGGCATCGAGGCCTTCGGCCCGGGCGGCAGTGACGTCGACATCCTGCTCTTCCTCGACGACGACGGCCTGCTCGCCCGCACCGACACCGCCGAGCTGTGCCGAGAGGCGTTCGCGGCCGACGACGAGCTGGGCATCATCAGCTTCCGCATCGCCGACCCGGAGACCGGCGAGACCCAGCGCCGGCACGTCCCGCGGCTGCGCGCCTCCGACCCGATGCGCTCCTCCCGGGTCACCACCTTCCTCGGCGGCGCCAACGCCGTCCGCACCCGCGTCCTCACCCAGGTCGGCGGCCTGCCGGACGCGTTCTTCTACGCCCACGAGGAGACCGACCTGGCCTGGCGGGCGCTGGACGCGGGCTGGATGATCGACTACCGGTCCGACATGGTGCTGAACCACCCCACGACCGCGCCCTCGCGGCACGCGGTCTACCACCGCATGGTCGCCCGCAACCGTGTCTGGCTCGCCCGCCGCAACCTCCCCGCGCTCCTCGTCCCGGTCTACCTCGGGGTGTGGATGCTGCTCACACTGCTGCGCCGCCCCTCGCGACCTGCCCTGAAGGCCTGGTTCGGCGGCTTCCGCGAGGGCTGGGCCACCCCTTGCGGTCCGCGTCGGCCCATGAGGTGGCGTACGGTGTGGCGGCTGACCCGGCTGGGCCGGCCTCCCGTGATCTGACAAGCTCGTATCCGAGAGCGTCCCGGTCCGCCCGGGGCCAACAGGTCCATGCCAGGCCCGCGCGGCCGAGCATTCCGAAGACGAAAGTTTCCACCAGTGAGTGAGACAACGCACGACGGCACGGTCGCCATGACCAAGCCCGTGTCGCCCGACGAGGGCCTCACACCGGCCCGGCTCGCCGCCAAGTACGGGCTGTCCGTGAGCGGCGCCCGGCCGTCCCTCGCGGAGTACGTCCGTCAGCTCTGGAGCCGGCGCCACTTCATCCTCGCCTTCTCCCAGGCGAAGCTGACCGCCCAGTACAGCCAGGCCAAGCTCGGCCAGCTGTGGCAGGTGGCCACCCCGCTGCTGAACGCGCTCGTCTACTTCATGATCTTCGGCCTGATCCTGAACGCGGGCAGGGGCATGCCGAAGGACGTGTACATCCCGTTCCTGGTGACGGGTGTGTTCGTCTTCACCTTCACCCAGTCCTCGGCGATGGCGGGCGTACGCGCGATCTCCGGCAACCTCGGTCTGGTGCGGGCGCTGCACTTCCCGCGAGCCTCGCTCCCGATCTCGTTCGCGCTCCAGCAGCTCCAGCAGCTGCTGGCCTCGACGGTCGTGATGTTCGCCGTGGTGATCGGCTTCGGCAGCTACCCCTCGCTGTCCTGGCTGCTGGCCGTCCCGGCGCTCGTCCTGCAGTTCCTCTTCAACATGGGGCTGGCGCTGATCGTGGCCCGGATGGGCGCCAAGACGCCGGACCTGGCCCAGCTGATGCCGTTCATCATGCGGACCTGGATGTACGCGTCGGGCGTCATGTTCTCCATCCCGATCATGCTGGAGGACCAGCCGGCCTGGCTGGCCGACGTGCTCCAGTGGAACCCGGCCGCCGTCTACATGGACCTGATCCGCTTCGCGCTGATCGACGGCTACGGTTCCGAGCACCTGCCGCCGCACGTGTGGGCGGTCGCGCTCGGCTGGGCCGTGGTCCTCGCCGTGGGCGGCTTCGTGTACTTCTGGAAGGCGGAGGAGAGGTACGGCCGTGGCTGAGCAGCAGGGCGAGCGGGTGCCGACGGTCATCGCGGACGAACTGCACATCGTCTACCGCGTCAACGGCGCCAGGACCGGCAAGGGCAGCGCGACCGCCGCCCTGAGCCGCATGATCAGGCGAGGCTCCGACGACGCGGCGCGGGGCGTGCGCAAGGTGCACGCCGTGCGCGGCGTCTCCTTCACCGCCTACCGGGGCGAGGCCATCGGCCTGATCGGTTCCAACGGTTCCGGCAAGTCGACCCTGCTGCGGGCCATCGCCGGCCTGCTGCCCGCCGAGCGGGGCAAGGTCTACACCGACGGCCAGCCCTCCCTGCTCGGCGTGAACGCGGCCCTGATGAACGACCTGACCGGCGAGCGGAACGTCATCCTCGGCGGACTGGCCATGGGCATGTCCCGCGAGCAGATCAAGGAGCGCTACCAGGACATCGTCGACTTCTCCGGGATCAACGAGAAGGGCGACTTCATCACCCTGCCGATGCGCACCTACTCCTCCGGCATGGCCGCCCGCCTGCGGTTCTCCATCGCCGCCGCCAAGGACCACGACGTCCTGATGATCGACGAGGCGCTGGCCACCGGCGACCGCAAGTTCCAGGCGCGCTCCGAGGAGCGCATCCGGGAGCTGAAGAAGGAGGCCGGCACCGTCTTCCTGGTCAGCCACAACAACAAGTCCATCCGCGACACCTGCAACCGCGTGCTCTGGCTGGAACGCGGCGAGCTGCGCATGGACGGGCCGACCGAAGAGGTGCTCAAGGAGTACGAGAAGTTCACGGGCAAGTAGCCCGGCACGCCGGGTCGCGCAGGAACTGTTCCGGCGCGGCCCCGCGTCTGTAAAGGAAACGTCAACTCCTGGCGTTCGCAGGAATCTTGAGGCCGATCGGTGTGTTCTTGTGATGCGCGGAGAACCCCGGCGAACCTCCATGAGTTGTACAACGTAAGCTGTACCGGTCCCGAAACGCGGCACATGGGGCGATAATCCCCGACACCGTCGAGCGGGCCTGCCGCACGGACGGTCGGGCGGCGTGTCCGAAATAGTATGCATTGGGTCGGCAGTGTAGAACGGGAGATGTGACGGCAATGGCTACGGAAACTCCCCATCTCCGCGAAGCGTGCGCCG
>NZ_RAIF01000032.1:963294-970028 GCF_003671715.1 Streptomyces sp. E2N166
GGCCCCCTTCTTCCTGCCGCGCGACTGGCGCACCGACCTCATGGCCGTGTACGGCTTCGCCCGCCTCGTCGACGACATCGGTGACGGCGACCTGGCCCCCGGCGGCGCCGACGCCCGCCTCCTCGGCGTCCCCGCCGACCGCGCCGAGGACCGGCTGCTGATGCTGGAGGCCTTCGAGGACGACCTGCGCAGGGTGTTCGACGGAACCTCCCGCCACCCCTTGCTGCGCCGCCTCCAGCCGACCGTGCGCCGCCGCTCGCTGACCCCCGATCCCTTCCTCGGCCTGATCGCCGCCAACCGCCAGGACCAGCTGGTCGGGCGGTACGAGACCTACGACGACCTCCTCGGCTACTGCGAGCTGTCCGCCAACCCGGTCGGCCGGCTGGTCCTCGCCGTCACCGGTACCTCGACGCCCGAGCGGATCCGCCGCTCCGACGCGATCTGCACCGCCCTGCAGATCGTCGAGCACCTCCAGGACGTCGCCGAGGACCTGGGCCGCGACCGGGTCTACCTCCCCGCCGAGGACATGAAGCGCTTCCACGTCCTGGAGACGGACCTCGCCGCACCCACCGCCGGCGCGTCGGTACGGGCCCTGATCGCGTACGAGGCCGGGCGCGCCCGCGATCTGCTGGATGAGGGCGCGCCCCTGGTGGGTAGCGTCCACGGCAGGCTGCGCCTGCTGCTCGCGGGGTTCGTGGCGGGAGGAAGGGCGGCCCTGCGGGCGATCGCCGCCGCCGACCACGACGTACTTCCCGGCCCGCCCAAGCCCGGCAAGGTCCAGTTGCTGCGCGAGGTGGGCGTGACCCTGCGAGGAGAGAGGTGATCGGGCCCGTGGAGTCGTCAGCGCACGCGTCGGCACCGGTGCTCGCCGCTTACAGCTACTGCGAGGCCGTCACCGGACAGCAGGCCCGCAACTTCGCCTACGGCATCCGGCTGCTGCCGACGCCCAAGCGCCGGGCGATGTCGGCGCTGTACGCGTTCTCGCGCCGTGTCGACGACATCGGCGACGGGGTGCTGGCGGACGACGTCAAGGTCGCCAGGCTCGAGGAGACCCGGGCCGTGCTCGCCCGCATCCACGAGGGCGCCGTCGACGAGGACGACACCGACCCGGTCGCCGTCGCTCTCGCCCACGCCGCGCGTGCCTTCCCGATTCCGCTCGGCGGCCTCGACGAGCTGATCGACGGCGTCCAGATGGACCTGCGGGGCGAGACCTACGAGACCTGGGACGACCTGAAGGTCTACTGCCGCTGCGTGGCGGGCGCCATCGGACGCCTCTCACTCGGCGTTTTCGGTACCGAACCGGGGGCGCGCGGCGCCGAGCGCGCGCCCGAGTACGCCGACACGCTCGGGCTCGCGCTTCAGCTCACCAACATCCTGCGGGACGTCCGTGAGGACGCCGAGGGCGGGCGGACCTACCTGCCCGCCGACGACCTGGCCAAGTTCGGCTGTTCGGCCGGATTCAACGGACCGACGCCACCCGAGGGCTCCGATTTCGCGGGCCTCGTGCACTTCGAAGTGCGTCGGGCCCGCGCCCTCTTCGCCGAGGGCTACCGGCTGCTGCCCATGCTCGACCGGCGCAGTGGCGCCTGCGTGGCCGCCATGGCCGGCATCTACCGCCGCCTCCTGGACCGCATCGAGCGCGATCCGGAGGCCGTGCTGCGCGGCCGGGTATCGCTCCCCGGACGCGAGAAGGCGTACGTCGCCGTGCGGGGCCTGTCCGGTCTCGACGCCCGGCACGTCACCCGGCGGGCCGTCAGGAGGCGCGTCTGATGGACACATCCGGCACACTCGACACGCCGGACCCGGGCGATGCCTCCGGCGTAGCACGGTGGGCAACCCTCCGGTGGCGGCCGGCGTCCCTGACTGAGACGGTCTGCCGTACGCCGTTCAAGCACCGCGGCGACCGGACAGGGAAGGGCGCACCATGACGCACGGCAACGGCACGCGTGACGGCGGGCAGCTCACGGACGTCTCGGCCCTCCGCCCCGGCGGACACGCCGTCGTGGTCGGTGGCGGGCTCGCCGGGGTCACCGCCGCGCTCGCGCTCGCCGACGCCGGGGTGCGCGTCACCCTGCTCGAAGGCCGGCCTCGCCTGGGCGGGCTCGCCTTCTCCTTCCGGCGCGGCGACCTCACCGTCGACAACGGCCAGCACGTGTACCTGCGCTGCTGCACCGCTTACCGCTGGTTCCTCGACCGTATCGGGGGGACGGCGCTCGCTCCCGTGCAGAACCGTCTCGACGTGCCGGTCCTCGACCTGGCCAGGCCGGAGGGGCGGCGGCTCGGCAGACTGCGGCGCGACGCGCTGCCCGTACCCCTGCACCTGGGGCGGAGCCTCGCCACCTATCCGCATCTCTCGCTCGCCGAGCGCGCGAGTGTCGGGCGTGCCGCGCTCGCGCTCAAGGGGCTCGACCTCGCCGACCCGGCCCTGGACACCCAGGACTTCGGCAGCTGGCTGACCAGGCACGGTCAGTCTGCGCGCGCCGTCGAGGCCCTGTGGGACCTGGTCGGCGTCGCCACCCTCAACGCGGTCGCGGGCGACGCCTCCCTGGGGCTCGCCGCGATGGTGTTCAAGACCGGTCTGCTGTCCGACCCGGGCGCGGCCGACATCGGCTGGGCCCGCGTCCCGCTGGGCGAACTGCACGACGGTCTGGCCCGCAAGGCGCTCGACTCCGCGGGCGTCCGTACCGAGGTCCGTACCCGCGTCACCTCCGTCTGTACGAACGAGAACGGCGGCTGGAGCGTTCAGGTTCCCGACGAGACGATCGAGGCGGACGCGGTCGTCCTCGCCGTGCCGCAGCGCGAGGCGCACGACCTGCTGCCCGCCGGTGCGCTCGACGCCCCCGGAAACCTTCTGGAGATCGGCACCGCGCCGATCCTCAACATCCACGTGATCTACGACCGCAAGGTGCTCGCCACGCCGTTCCTCACGGCTCTCGGCACTCCGGTCCAGTGGGTGTTCGACCGTACCGAGGCCTCCGGGCTGAAGGAGGGTCAGTACCTGGCGCTGTCGCAGTCGACCGCGCAGAACGAGATCGACGAGCCCGTGGCCGCGTTGCGCGAGCGGTACCTGCCCGAGCTGGAGCGGCTGCTGCCCCGCACCCGGGGTGCCGAGGTCAAGGACTTCTTCGTGACCAGGGAGCGCACCGCGACCTTCGCTCCCGCCCCCGGCGTCGGACGGCTCCGGCCCGGCGCCCGTACCAAGGCACCCGGCCTCTACCTGGCCGGAGCGTGGACCGCCACAGGGTGGCCCGCGACCATGGAGAGTGCGGTTCGCAGCGGTGTCGGGGCGGCGGGCGCCGCGCTCGGCGCCCTGGGCCGGTCCCGCGGCCTCCTTCCCGATTTCTTCGAGGAGGCGGCGTGAAAGCCGATCCGCGTGGGACCGACTCCCGCACTCCCGGCACCGCAACTGGAGGAAAGACTGTGCCCACTGTGCCCCCGGCCCCGAAAGCCGCTCCGAGGACCACGGTGGACGTGACCGCGCTCCTGGAGCGCGGCCGGACCCTGTCCACGCCGGTCCTGCGGGCGGCCGTCGACCGCCTGGCACCGCCCATGGACACCGTCGCCGCCTACCACTTCGGCTGGATCGACGCCCAGGGCAAGCCCGCGGACGGCGACGGCGGCAAGGCCGTCCGCCCCGCGCTCGCGGTGCTCTCCGCCGAGGTGACCGGTGCCGCGCCCGAGGTAGGCGTGCCCGGCGCGGTGGCCGTGGAACTGGTGCACAACTTCTCCCTCCTGCACGACGACCTGATGGACGGCGACGAGCAGCGCCGCCACCGCGACACCGTCTGGAAGGTGCACGGCCCCGCCCAGGCCATCCTCGTCGGCGACGCGCTGTTCGCGCTGGCCAACGAGGTGCTCCTGGAAC
Organism: Streptomyces sp. E2N166; assembly: GCF_003671715.1. Taxonomy (GTDB): domain Bacteria; phylum Actinomycetota; class Actinomycetes; order Streptomycetales; family Streptomycetaceae; genus Streptomyces; species Streptomyces thinghirensis. The sequence goes on from NZ_RAIF01000032.1 coordinate 967,160, forward strand.
TGGGCAGCGTCGAGGCCGGCCGCGCCACCCGCCGCCTCACCAAGGCCAGCCGCTCCCTGATCGACGGTCAGGCCCAGGACATCTCCTACGAGCACCGCGACCGGGTCAGCGTCGAGGAGTGCCTGGAGATGGAGGGCAACAAGACCGGCGCGCTGCTCGCCTGCGCCAGCTCCATCGGAGCGGTGCTCGGCGGCGCCGACGAGCACACCGCCGACACGCTGGAGAAGTACGGCTACCACCTCGGCCTCGCCTTCCAGGCCGTCGACGACCTCCTCGGCATCTGGGGCGACCCGGACTCCACCGGCAAGCAGACCTGGAGCGACCTGCGCCAGCGCAAGAAGTCCCTCCCCGTCGTGGCCGCCCTCGCGGCGGGCGGCCCCGCCTCCGAGCGGCTCGGCGAGATCCTCGCCGCCGACGCCAAGACCAGCGACTTCGCGAACTTCTCCGAGGAGGAGTTCGCGGCCCGCGCCGCCCTCATCGAGGAAGCGGGAGGCCGGGAATGGACCGCCGACGAGGCACGCCGTCAGCACACCATCGCCATCGAAGCCCTCGACGCCGTCGACATGCCCGACCGGGTGCGGGACCGGTTCACGGCACTCGCGGACTTCGTCGTCGTACGAAAGAGATGATCACTATCGGTCGAATAGCCCTCGCGTAGTCGCCGGCCGGTGTCGCGGGTAGACGAGCACCGGCCGACGGCGGACCCACAGCAGAAGCACCACTTGTTACTGCACGAAGGGGAAGCCATGACAGCGACGACCGACGGAAGCACCGGGGCCACCCTGAAGCCCCTCGCAGCCGCGGCCAGCGAAACCGACATCACGATCCCCGCGACGGCGGCCGGGGTACCAGAAGCCGCCGCACGCGCCACCCGGCGCGCCACGGACTTCCTGCTCTCCCGGCAGGACGCCCAGGGCTGGTGGAAGGGCGACCTCGAGACGAACGTCACGATGGACGCCGAGGACCTGCTCCTGCGCCAGTTCCTGGGCATCCTGGACGACGGGACCACACACGCCGCCGCCCTCTTCATCCGCGGCGAGCAGCGCGAGGACGGCACCTGGGCCACCTTCTACGGCGGCCCCGGCGACCTGTCCGCCACCATCGAGGCCTACGTCGCCCTCCGCCTGGCCGGCGACTCGCCCGACGCGCCGCACATGGCCAGGGCGTCGGACTGGATCCGCACCCGGGGCGGCATCGCCTCCGCCCGCGTCTTCACCCGGATCTGGCTCGCCCTGTTCGGCTGGTGGAAGTGGGACGACCTGCCCGAACTCCCGCCGGAACTCATCTACTTCCCCACCTGGGTGCCGCTCAACATCTACGACTTCGGCTGCTGGGCCCGGCAGACCATCGTGCCCCTCACCATCGTCTCCGCGAAGCGGCCGGTACGTCCCGCGCCCTTCCCGCTCGACGAGCTGCACACCGACCCGGCCCTCCCCAACCCCCCGCGGCCCCCGGCACCGGCGGCGAGCTGGGACGGCGCCTTCCAGCGCCTCGACAAGGCACTGCACGCCTACCGCAAGGTCGCCCCGCGCCGGCTGCGCCGGGCCGCGATGAACACCGCCGCCCGCTGGATCATCGAGCGCCAGGAGAACGACGGCTGCTGGGGCGGCATCCAGCCACCGGCCGTGTACTCGGTCATCGCGCTCTACCTCCTCGGCTACGACCTCGAACACCCCGTGATGCGCGCCGGCCTGGAGTCGCTGGACCGCTTCGCCGTGTGGCGCGAGGACGGCGCCCGGATGATCGAGGCCTGCCAGTCCCCGGTGTGGGACACCTGCCTGGCCACCATCGCGCTGGCCGACGCGGGCGTGCCCGCCGACCACCCGCAGCTGGTGAAGGCCGCGGACTGGATGCTCGGCGAGCAGATCGTGCGCCCCGGCGACTGGTCGGTGAAGCGGCCCGGACTCCCGCCCGGCGGCTGGGCGTTCGAGTTCCACAACGACAACTACCCCGACATCGACGACACCGCCGAGGTGGTCCTCGCCCTGCGCCGGGTCAGCCACCACGACCCGGAGCGGGTGGAGAAGGCGATCGGCCGCGGCGTGCGCTGGAACCTCGGCATGCAGTCGAAGAACGGCGCCTGGGGAGCGTTCGACGTCGACAACACCAGCTCCTTCCCCAACCGGCTGCCCTTCTGCGACTTCGGCGAGGTCATCGACCCGCCGTCCGCGGACGTCACCGCGCACGTCGTCGAGATGCTCGCCGTGGAGGGCCTCGCCCACGACCCGCGCACCCGGCGCGGCATTCAGTGGCTGCTGGACGAACAGGAGACGGACGGCTCGTGGTTCGGCCGCTGGGGCGTCAACTACGTCTACGGCACCGGCTCCGTCGTTCCCGCCCTGACCGCCGCCGGACTCCCCGCCTCGCACCCGGCCATCCGCCGCGCGGTGACCTGGCTGGAGTCCGTCCAGAACGACGACGGCGGCTGGGGCGAGGACCTGCGCTCCTACCGTTACGTCAGGGAGTGGAGCGGCCGGGGCGCCTCGACCGCCTCGCAGACGGCCTGGGCGCTGATGGCCCTGCTCGCGGCGGGGGAGCGGGAGTCCAAGGCCGTCGAACGCGGTATCGAGTGGCTGGCCGCCACCCAGCGGGAGGACGGTTCCTGGGACGAGCCCTACTTCACCGGGACCGGCTTCCCCTGGGACTTCTCCATCAACTACCACCTCTACCGGCAGGTCTTCCCGCTCACCGCGCTGGGCAGGTACGTGCACGGTGAACCCTTCGCCGGGCAACCGCACGCGGCGGCGGTCACCGCCCCCGCCGGGCAGCCCTCGACCGAGACGTCCGCGGCCGAGGTGAAGGGCAGCTGATGAACCGACAGTCCGGCCCGTCCCCGCTGCTGATCGCCTGCGCGCTCGGCATCGAGCAC
>NZ_RAIF01000032.1:970046-972133 GCF_003671715.1 Streptomyces sp. E2N166
CCGGCGACCGCGGCGGCGCCGGCGGGCCGGTCACCGTCCTGCGTACGGGCATGGGCCCGAAGGCGGCCGAGCGCTCGGTCGCCCGGGTCCTGGCCGAACCGGCACTCGACGGCGCCGCCGTGCTGGCCACCGGCTTCTGCGCGGGCCTCGCCCCCGGTATGCACCCCGGCGACCTGGTCGTCGCCGAGGAGACCCGGGACCCGCGCGGTACCGTCGCCGGCGTCGGGACGGACCGGCTGGTCAAGGAACTGGCGCGTGCCGTGCCCGGGCGCACCGTCCACACCGGGCCGCTGACCGGCTCGGACCACGTCGTCCGGGGTCCCGAACGCGCCGACCTGCTCGCGACCGGCGCGATCGCCGTCGACATGGAGTCCGCGGCCACGCTCCTGAGCGCCGTCCGGGCGGGCGCGCGCCCGGTTGCGGCCGTCCGAGTGGTCGTGGACGCTCCAGAACACGAACTCGTCCGGATCGGCACGGTGCGCGGTGGAATATCGGCTTTCCGCGTCCTTCGATCCGTTCTTCCCGCATTCTTCGAATGGCACCGTTCGTTGCTGCTCCCCCGGAGGTGAGCCCAGATGGCCATGCCGCTGCGCCAGTCCATCAAGGTCGCTACATACCTGGCCGAACAGAAGATCCGCCGACGGGACAAGTTCCCGCTCATCGTGGAGTTGGAGCCGCTCTTCGCCTGCAACCTGGCGTGTGAGGGATGCGGCAAGATCCAGCACCCGGCCGGAGTGCTCAAGCAGCGCATGCCGGTCGCGCAGGCCGTGGGTGCGGTGCTCGAATCAGGGGCGCCGATGGTCTCCATCGCCGGCGGCGAGCCCCTGATGCACCCTCAGATCGACGAGATCGTCCGCCAGTTGGTGGCCAGGCGGAAGTACGTCTTCCTGTGCACCAACGCGCTGCTCATGCGCAAGAAGATGGACAAGTTCAAGCCCTCGCCGTACTTCGCCTTCGCGGTGCACATCGACGGGCTGCGGGAGCGGCACGACGAGTCCGTGGCGAAGGAGGGGGTGTTCGACGAGGCCGTGGAGGCCATCAAGGAGGCCAAGCGGCGCGGCTTCCGGGTGACCACCAACTCGACCTTCTTCAACACCGACACCCCGCAGACCATCGTCGAGGTCCTCAACTACCTCAACGACGACCTCAAGGTCGACGAGATGATGATCTCGCCCGCCTACGCCTACGAGAAGGCGCCCGACCAGGAGCACTTCCTGGGCGTGGAGCAGACCCGCGAGCTGTTCAAGAAGGCCTTCTCGGGCGGCAACCGGGCCCGCTGGCGGCTCAACCACTCCCCGCTGTTCCTCGACTTCCTGGAGGGCAAGGTCGACTTCCCGTGCACCGCGTGGGCGATCCCGAACTACTCCCTCTTCGGCTGGCAGCGCCCCTGCTACCTGATGAGCGACGGGTACGTCCCGACGTACCGGGAGCTGATCGAGGACACGGACTGGGACAAGTACGGCCGCGGCAAGGACCCGCGCTGCGCCAACTGCATGGCGCACTGCGGCTACGAGCCCACCGCCGTCCTGGCCACCATGGGCTCCCTCAAGGAGTCCCTGCGTGCCATGCGCGAGACCGTCTCCTCGAACCGGGACTGACGTCGTGAACGCCATCTCCCTGGGCGTCCCCGAGGTACCGGTCCGGCCGATCGCCGAGCGACGCGTGTCGCGACGGATCCAGGTCGGGCCGGTCCCGGTGGGGGGCGGGGCCCCGGTGTCGGTGCAGTCCATGACCACGACCCGTACGTCGGACATCGGCGCGACGCTCCAGCAGATCGCCGAGCTGACGGCGTCCGGCTGCCAGATCGTGCGGGTGGCCTGCCCGACGCAGGACGACGCCGACGCCCTGTCCGTGATCGCGAAGAAGTCGCAGATCCCGGTGATCGCGGACATCCACTTCCAGCCCAAGTACGTCTTCGCGGCGATCGAGGCGGGCTGCGCGGCGGTCCGGGTGAACCCGGGCAACATCAAGCAGTTCGACGACAAGGTCAAGGAGATCGCCAAGGCGGCCCGGGACCACGGCACCCCGATCCGCATCGGCGTCAACGCCGGCTCGCTGGACCGGCGCCTGCTGCAGAAGTACGGCAA
>NZ_RAIF01000032.1:972313-976292 GCF_003671715.1 Streptomyces sp. E2N166
CATCGGCGACACCATCCGCGTGTCCCTGTCGGCCCCGCCGGTCGAGGAGATCAAGGTCGGCATCCAGATCCTGGAGTCGCTCAACCTGCGCCGGCGCGGCCTGGAGATCGTCTCCTGCCCGTCCTGCGGGCGTGCCCAGGTCGACGTCTACAAGCTGGCCGAGGAGGTCACGGCCGGCCTGGAGGGCATGGACGTCCCGCTGCGCGTCGCCGTCATGGGCTGCGTCGTCAACGGCCCCGGCGAGGCCCGCGAGGCCGACCTCGGCGTCGCCTCCGGCAACGGCAAGGGCCAGATCTTCGTCAAGGGCGAGGTCGTCAAGACCGTCCCCGAATCCAAGATCGTGGAGACGCTGATCGACGAGGCGATGCGGATCGCCGAGCAGATGGAGAAGGACGGCGCGTCGGGGGAGCCGGCCGTCACCGTGAGCTGAACAGCACGGACCGAAGGGGGCTCGAGCGTGACGATTCTGGAGAGCATCCGGGGACCACGCGACCTGAAGGCGCTGTCCGAGGCGGAACTCGGCGAACTGTCCGACGAGATACGAGAGTTCCTGGTGCACGCGGTCGCCCGCACCGGCGGACACCTCGGGCCCAATCTGGGCGTGGTGGAACTCACCGTCGCCCTGCACCGGGTCTTCGAGTCGCCGGCCGACCGGATCCTGTGGGACACCGGCCACCAGAGCTACGTGCACAAACTCCTGACCGGGCGTCAGGATTTCTCCAAACTGCGCGGCAAGGGCGGACTGTCCGGCTACCCCTCGCGCGAGGAGTCCGAGCACGACGTCATCGAGAACAGCCACGCCTCCACCGTCCTCGGCTGGGCCGACGGCCTCGCCAAGGCCCGCCAGGTGCAGGGGGAGCGCGGACACGTCGTCGCCGTCATCGGCGACGGCGCGCTCACCGGAGGCATGGCCTGGGAGGCCCTGAACAACATCGCGGCGGCCAGGGACCGGCCCCTGATCGTCGTCGTCAACGACAACGAACGCTCGTACGCCCCGACCATCGGCGGCCTCGCCAACCACCTCGCGACGCTCCGGACGACCGACGGCTACGAGCGGGTTCTGGCCTGGGGCAAGGACGTCCTCCAGCGCACCCCCGTGGTCGGCAACACCGTCTACGAGGCCCTGCACGGCGCCAAGAAGGGCTTCAAGGACGCCTTCGCCCCGCAGGGTCTCTTCGAGGATCTGGGGCTGAAGTACGTCGGCCCGATCGACGGGCACGACATCGGGGCCGTCGAGTCGGCGCTGCGGCGTGCGAAACGCTTCCACGGGCCCGTCCTGGTGCACTGCCTCACGGAGAAGGGCCGCGGCTACGAACCCGCCCTGCGCGACGAGGAGGACCACTTCCACACCGTCGGTGTGATGGACCCGCTCACCTGCGCGCCGCTCAGCCCCTCGAACGGGCCGTCCTGGACCTCCGTGTTCGGCGAGGAGATCGTCCGGATCGGCGAGGAGCGCGACGACGTCGTGGCGATCACCGCGGCCATGCTGCACCCGGTCGGCCTCGCGGCCTTCGCCGAACGCTTCCCCGACCGGGTCTGGGACGTCGGCATCGCCGAGCAGCACGCCGCCGTGTCCGCGGCCGGTCTCGCCACCGGCGGCCTCCATCCGGTCGTCGCCGTCTACGCCACCTTCCTCAACCGCGCCTTCGACCAGCTGCTCATGGACGTGGCCCTGCACCGCTGCGGTGTCACGTTCGTCCTCGACCGGGCCGGCGTCACCGGCGCCGACGGGCCCTCGCACAACGGCATGTGGGACATGTCCGTCCTCCAGGTCGTCCCGGGCCTGCGCATCGCCGCCCCGCGCGACGCCGACCAGCTGCGCGCCCAGCTGCGCGAGGCGGTCGCCGTCGACGACGCGCCGACGCTGGTGCGCTTCCCCAAGGAGTCCGTCGGACCGGCCGTACCCGCCGTCGGCCGGGTCGGCGGCATGGACGTCCTGCACGCGACCGACCGGCCCGAGGTGCTGCTCGTGGCCGTCGGCGTGATGGCACCCGTCTGCCTCCGCGCCGCCGAGCTGCTCGAAGCGCGCGGCATCCGGTGCACCGTCGTCGACCCGCGCTGGGTCAAGCCCGTCGACCCGGCACTCGCGCCCCTGGCCGCCCGGCACCGCCTGGTGGCCGTCGTCGAGGACAACAGCCGTGCCGCCGGGGTCGGTTCGGCGGTGGCGCTGGCGCTGGGCGACGCCGACGTCGACCTGCCCGTGCGCCGGTTCGGCATCCCCGATCAGTTCCTCGCGCACGCCAAGCGCGCCGAGGTGCTCGCCGACATCGGTCTCACGCCGGTCGAGATCGCCGGGCGGATCAGCGCGAGCCTGGCCGTCGGCGTACAGGCCGTCGGTGCCCAGGCCGTCGGCGCACCGGCCGGGGAAGGGACCGGAGATCAGGCCGGGGACGTACGGACCGTCACGCCAGTCCAAGGAGAGAGCTGAATGACCAAGGAGTTCGATCTCGCCGCGCTCTTGGCCGAGCGGGGAGCCGAGCGGTACGAGCTGCACGCCAAGCACCTCAACCACCAGCTGCCGCGCATGCTGCACACCATCGGCTTCGACAAGGTCTACGAGCGGGCCGAGGGCGCGCACTTCTGGGACGCGGACGGCAACGACTACCTGGACATGCTCGCCGGGTTCGCGGTGATGGGCCTGGGGCGCCACCACCCCGTCGTACGCAAGGCGCTGCACGACGTCCTCGACGCCTCGCTGGCCGACCTCACCCGCTTCGACTGTCCGCCGCTGCCCGGGCTGCTGGCCGAGAAGCTGCTCTCCTACAGCCCGCACCTGGGCCGGGTCTTCTTCGGCAACAGCGGCACGGAGGCGGTCGAGACCGCGCTGAAGTTCGCCCGGTACGCGACCGGCCGGCCGAGGGTCCTGTACTGCTCGCACGCCTTCCACGGCCTGACCACGGGCTCGCTGTCCGTCAACGGCGAGGACGGCTTCCGCGACGGCTTCGCCCCGCTGCTCCCCGACACCGCCGTCCCCCTCGGCGACCTGGACGCCCTGGCGCGGGAGCTGACCCACGGCGATGTGGCCGCGCTGATCGTGGAGCCGGTCCAGGGCAAGGGCGTGCACGAGGCCCCGCCCGGCTATCTGCGCGCCGCGCAGGAGCTGCTGCACCGGCACAAGGCGCTGCTGATCGCCGACGAGGTGCAGACGGGCCTCGGCCGGACGGGCAGGTTCTACGCCTTCCAGCACGAGGACGGCGTCGAGCCCGACCTGGTGTGCGTGGCCAAGGCGCTGTCCGGCGGATACGTGCCGGTGGGGGCCACGCTGGGCAAGGAATGGATCTTCCAGAAGGTGTTCTCCTCGATGGACCGGGTGCAGGTCCACTCGGCGAGCTTCGGGTCCAACGCGCAGGCCATGGCGGCCGGCCTCGCGGTGCTGTCGGTGATGGAGAACGAGGAGATCGTGGCGAACGCGGCCGCGGTGGGGGAGCGGCTGAAGTCCCGGCTGACGGAACTGGTGGACCGCTACGAGCTGCTCGCCGACGTCCGGGGGCGGGGGCTGATGATCGGCATCGAGTTCGGCCGGCCCAGGTCCCTGAAGCTGCGCGGCCGCTGGACGATGCTGCAGGCCGCGCGCAAGGGTCTGTTCGCGCAGATGGTCGTGGTGCCGCTGCTGCAACGGCACCGGATCCTGACGCAGGTTTCCGGCGACCATCTGGAGGTCATCAAGCTGATCCCGCCACTGATCATCGACGCGGCGGACGCCGACCGGTTCGTCGACGCCTTCACCGAGGTGATGGACGACGCCCACAACGGCGGCGGGCTGATGTGGGACTTCGGAAAAACCCTGGTCAGGCAGGCGGTGGGCAACCGTTAGCGCGCCCACCCGCGACCGTCTTCGCCTCTGCCGACTGCGCGCCTGCCTGCCGCCCTTTTGCCTCTGAGGCAAGAGAATTGCCTGGCGGGCAAGTTTCGGGCTGAATGGAGGCATGACCTCCCATGAGACCGGTCCGCCGCCGCCGGAGGCGCCGGCGGACGCGGT
>NZ_RAIF01000032.1:976482-980642 GCF_003671715.1 Streptomyces sp. E2N166
GTGTCCGTCGTGGCACCGCAGCTGCGCGCCCTGCGGCGCAGGGCCGCCCTCACCCTGGAGGCGGCGGCCCGGGCCGCCGGGCTGTCGCCCGCCCACCTCTCCCGCCTGGAGACCGGGCAACGCCAGCCCTCGCTGCCGATGCTGCTCTCCCTCGCCCGTGTCTACGGTACGACCGTCTCGGAGCTGCTCGGTGAGACGGCCGCGGACCGGGACGCCGTCGTGCGTGCCGACGCCATGGAGCCGACGTTCGCGGGCGGCTGGACGTACTGGCAGGCCGGCGGGGCCGGGCGCGGGATGCAGGCTCTGCGGGTCCATGTGCCGCACGGCTCACAGGGTGACATCGTGCGAGTGCATCCCGGTGAGGAGTGGCTGCACGTCCTGCGCGGCCGGCTGCGTCTGCGCCTCGGGGACACCGTGCACCGGCTCGGTCCGGGTGACAGCGCGCACTTCGACTCGCTGACCCCGCACCGGATCGCCGCTCAGGACGCCGACGGGGTCGAGCTCCTCTTCGTCCACACCCTGCTGCAGAGCCCGGCGACGGCGCTGTGCCTGGGACCGGTCACCACGCCGGCCCACCCCACCCTCGGAGAGACGCCATGAACCTGCAGGAGAAGTTCCCGCGCGCCCTGTGGGTGCGGCTCTTCATCTACCTCGTCGTGGGCCACGTCTTCGCGGCCTTCATCTACCTGCTCTTCGAGGTGGGCGCCAACAGCCGGTGAGCGGGCGGCTCAGTCCAGCATCCGCTCGCGCAGCCGCTCCCGGGTCTCCGGCGTGATCCGCAGGCCCTTCTCCAGGTATGCGTCGACCCCGCCCCAGACCTCCTCGACGGTCTCGAAGGCCGCCGCCAGGTACTCGACGCGCGCGTCGAAGAGGGGGCTGAGCAGCTCCATGACCTCGGGGGAGTACGCGGAGGCGGCGGAGCTGCTGCGGCGCACCTTGTAGCGGCGGTGCGTGGCGTTCGACTTGAGGTAGTCGTCGACGATGGCGTCGCGCTCGACGCCCAGGGCGAGCAGGGCGATCGCGATCGACAGGCCCGCACGGTCCTTACCGGCCGCGCAGTGCATCAGGGCGGGGACGCTGTCCTCCGCGAGCGCGTGCAGCACCCGGGAGTGCTCCGCCGTGCGCTCCTTGATGATCATGCGGTAGGACTCGATCATCCGGTTGGCGGCCTTGTCGTCCGCCAGGATGTCGCGCAGCTGGTCGAGGTCGCCGTCGCGGACCATCTTCCAGAACTCGGCACCGTCGGCCGGATCGCTCAGCGGCAGGTTCACATTGCGTACGCCGGGCAGTTCGACGTCCGGCCCCTCGAGCTTCTGGTCGGCCGCGTTGCGGAAGTCGAAGATGGTGTGCAGGCCCAGCGAGGCCAGGAACGCGGCGTCCTCCCCGGTGGCGTGCGCCAGGTGGCCGCTGCGGAACAGCACCCCTTCTCGCACCCGCCGCCCGTCCACGGTCGGCAGTCCGCCCACGTCACGGAAGTTACGCACACCGGCCAGCTCGGGTTCGGTCGACGGGACCTGCTGCGTCACGGGGGCTCCTCCCACTCCGCCCCGCCGGCGCTGCTCGCCGACGGGCACCACTCGAAGATACGGCACGGTCCGGGGACCTCGGCGGTCCATCCGTCCGACTGTGTCAGTTCTGGGGCTTCTGTCTGAAATGGCGCCTTCATTCCAACTAGCGCTGAAATGAAAGGGGCTGGAGAGGCGGCGCGTGAGCAGCGTCATATCCGTGACCGTGCGTTGCCCGTCATGTTCACGTAATTTGGCCGGTTTTCAAGGCTGTTTACGCGAAAGGGCACTGGGCGAATCGACGGAGGGTGACCGGTAATTCCCGTAGAGGATCAATCGGAACACCCGTCAATGGAACCCCTCGCTTGTCCCCGCGCGTCTTGGTCCCTTACGTTCACCACCGATCCGGACGGACGCCTAATCCTGCCGCCGACCGGAGCCCGCACTCATCCACCACCCGTACACGGCAGGAACGGGGGACCCACAGGTACAACTGCCTGTTCCGGTTCCCGGAACGGCTTGGGGTTAAGCCGCGTCTCGGCGCGGCCGGGCATCTCCAGCTCGCACCCGACAGCTCACCTCGTAGGCGCCGGAGAGGAAATCGCCATGCCCGCGAAGGGTAAGCACCGCCGTACCAGGGCCATGCGCCTGACCCGCACCATCGCCGTCGCCGGAACCGGTGGCGCCGCGCTCGCACTGCCGCTGCTGGGTGCCGCCGGCGCCCACGCCGCTCCCGCGCAGTCCGTCTCCGAGCAGGCCGTGCAGTCCATACCGACGAGCGCGAAGAAGGCCGCCGGCAGCAGCGCCGAGAAGAACTCGGACTCGCGGACGTACACCGTGAAGAGCGGTGACTACCTCTCGAAGATCGCCGACGAGCAGGACGTCGACGGCGGCTGGAAGAAGCTGTACGCGGACAACCGCGACGCCGTCGGCTCGGACCCGTCGCTGATCCACCCCGGCCTGAAGCTCTCGGTCGGCGAGCGGGCGGCCAAGTCCTCGGCTCCCTCCTCCGCCGAGTCGGAGAAGCCGGCCGAGAAGCCCGCCGCGCCGAAGAAGTCGTCCTCCGAGAAGTCCGAGTCGGCCGAGAAGTCGTCGGACGCCGCGAAGACCTCGTCCTCCGACTCCTCGAACGCGAGCGCCCAGTCCGCCGGTACCACCAGCGGCTTCACCTCGCCCGTGCCCGGCGGCAGCGTCGGCACCCCGTACCACCAGACCGGCAGCATGTGGTCCAGCGGCTACCACACCGGCACGGACTTCGTCGTCCCGACCGGCACCTCGCTCAAGGCCGTCGGCGCGGGCACCGTCGTCTCCGCCGGCTGGGGCGGCGCGTACGGCAACCAGGTCGTCATCCAGCTCGCCGACGGCCACTACGCCCAGTACGCCCACCTGTCCTCGCTCTCCGTCTCCGCCGGTCAGTCCGTGACGGCGGGTCAGCAGGTCGGTCTCTCGGGTGCCACCGGCAACGTGACCGGTCCGCACCTGCACTTCGAGATCCGCACCACGCCCGACTACGGCTCGGACGTGGACCCGATCGCGTACCTGCGCTCGCACGGCGTCTCTCTCTGACGACCGCTCGGGCGCGGCCTCCGCGCCGCTGAAGGCCGGACCCCGATCCCCGGGTCCGGCCTTCGGTGTATTCCGGAATTGACGAACACTTTAGGCGTGGTTCTTCTCACCGCCCGTCAACCGTTTCCTACGGTCGCGTAGGTCACATTCCAAGGTGAATCATGGGCCGATGTGGCAGACGATTCGAAGAGTGACAGCAGAGAAGTGATCGGGTCGTACGTGGCGGTGGGGGACAGCTTCACCGAGGGCGTGGGCGACCCGGGCCCCGACGGGTCGTTCGTCGGCTGGGCGGACCGGTTGGCCGTATTGCTCGCGGACCGGCGCCCCGAGGGCGACTTCAGGTACACGAACCTCGCCGTGCGCGGCAGGCTGCTCGACCAGATCGTGGCGGAGCAGGTCCCGCGGGTCGCCGAACTCGCGCCGGACCTGGTCTCGTTCGCGGCGGGCGGCAACGACATCATCCGGCCCGGCACCGATCCGGACGAGGTGGCCGAGCGGTTCGAACGCGCGCTGGCCGCGCTGGCCGGGGCGGCCGGCACCGTCCTGGTGACGACCGGCTTCGACACCCGCGGGGTGCCCGTCCTCAAGCATCTGCGCGGCAAGATCGCGACCTACAACGGGCACGTCCGTGCCGTCGCCGACCGCTACGGATGCCCCGTACTCGACCTGTGGTCGCTCCGGAGCGTCCAGGACCGCAGGGCGTGGGACGCCGACCGGCTGCACCTGTCGCCGGAGGGCCACACCCGCGTGGCGTTGCGCGCGGGCCAGGCCCTCGGCCTGCGTGTCCCCGCCGACCCGGACCAGCCCTGGCCGCCGCTGCCGCCCCGCGGCACCCTGCACGTCAGGCGCGACGACGTGCAGTGGGCACGCGAGTACCTGGTGCCGTGGATCGGACGCCGGCTGCGAGGCGCGTCGTCGGGCGACCACGTGACCGCGAAGGGGGCGCTGTCGCCGGACGACATCAAGGTGCGGATCGCGGCGGTGGCCTGACGGCGGTGTGCGGCGTGCGGCTTGCGGCGCGGTGTGGGGCGTGCGGCGCGGTGTGCGGCGTAGGGCGGACGGTCGCGGAGGCGCTTCGCCGGCTGCGCG
>NZ_RAIF01000032.1:980652-981660 GCF_003671715.1 Streptomyces sp. E2N166
GCCGCCGGTGGAGTGGTGGCCAGGGGCCGGTCGGTCGTGCCGCGGATGTGGGGGCAGGTCCGGCAGCCGGTGGACCGGTGATCGAGGGGCCGGCCCGTCGCGCCCGGACGCCGGGTCGGGGTGTCCGTCCCCGGTGAGGTGCCGCCGTCCCGCGCGCGGCCGTGGCTAGCGGCGCGGTGTCGTCAACGCCTCGCGTTTCAGGCCGAGTTCGCGGGCGAGGGCCTCGTCCGTCCACTCCTGGGCCTTGGCCCGGGACACCGCACCCGGGTAGGACGTCAGCTGGACGGCCAGCCCGTCGAGCAGGGCGGTCAGACGCAGGGCCGCGCCGTCGGGTTCCGGGCACGTGAACTCCCCGGCAGCCACCCCCTCGGAGATGACCTCGGCGATCGCCGCCTTCCACTGACGGTCCAGTTCCCGCGTGACCTCCCGCAGCGCGGGCTCGCGCAACGACACCGCCCAGCCCTCGATCCACAGCCGCCAGCCCTTGGCCTGCCCGGTCGGGGCGTACCAGCGCACGGCCGTCCGCAGCCGGCGCAGGGCCGACGTACGGCGGCCGAGCAGCTTGCGCAGCCGGGAGAGATCGTCCTCGGCGGCGTACGTGAACGCGGCGGCGACGAGCTTCTCCTTGGTGGAGAAGTGGTAGAGCACCAGCGCGTTGCTGACACCGAGCGCGGCGGCCACGTCGGCGATCCGCAACGCCGCCACACCCCGCGCCGATATCTGCTCGATCGCCGCGCGCAGCAACTCCTCGCGCCGCTCCGCGACACCCAACCGGACTCTCACCACGTCCGTCACCCTATACACGCGCCCGGACATGCGGCGACGGCCGCTTCAGGCCCGCTCGCTCAGTCCGTCGTCGCGGTGACCGGGCCGGTGCGCCCCGTGCCGGGCAGATCGCAGGAATCCTTGAAACCCTGGCTGGTGAGGTCGAGCGCCGCGTTGATGCGGGAGCGCAGGTTCTCGACGGCGACCATGGCCGTCAGCTCCACGAACGCCGGCTCGCCCAGC
>NZ_RAIF01000032.1:981670-1000690 GCF_003671715.1 Streptomyces sp. E2N166
TCGGCGAGGCCGTCGCCGACGGCGGGCGGCGTCGCGGTCACGGCCTCGGCGTACTCCATGACGTCCCGCTCCAGCGGCGTGTACGCGTCGCTCTCCCGCCACAACGGAACGTCGTGGAGCTTGCGCCGGTCCATGCCGTGCTCGGCGTTCTCCCAGTACCCGAAGTCCATGCACCAGGAGCATCCGATCGAGGCCGCCGAGGCCATCACCGCGAGCGCCTTCAGATCGGAGTCCAGCCTGTTCCACTTGGCCACGGACTGCTCGAAACGCAGGTCGCCCCAGAGCACGCGCGGGTTGTGGGCGAGCGCCTTGCCGGGGTCGAGGACCTTGCCGTAGGTGCGCCGGGAGTACCACTCCATGACGCGGAGCAGGAGCGTTTGGGGCGGAGTGAGGGATACGCGGGCCATGAGGGCCACCTTCCTGTCCGTGAGTCGTGGCTGGTTCCCGGGCGCTCCGGCGGGGGCGCCCACACCGGTACGACGGGCGGAGGGAACTCGGATGTGACATCGGGCGTTCGAGGTGACGTCGGACGAGACGACAATGAGAGCCTGACCTACTCCACCTGGAGGTACCGTGGCCGGTTTCCGTTCCCCGAACTCGGGGTTCCGCGTGCCGCGGCCGGCGGCCTTCGGCGCGGACCCCGGCGGTGAGCGCATGGCGCGCATCCGCAGATCGCCGCACTTCCGTGACGGGGTCTTCCAGAACCCCGGAGGCGGCGCCCGGACCCGGCCCTCCGGGTCGGCCGCGGAATTCGCCAGGATCTACTTCGACCGGCAGGCCAGGCTCCGTCGCGCGCCGCTGGGCACCGTGCCCGTGCACGCCACCACGCTCGCCGACCTCGCCCGGCCACCCGCCACCGGACTGCGGCTGACCTGGATGGGGCACTCAAGCGTGCTCGCCGAGATCGACGGACAGCGCGTCCTCTTCGACCCGGTCTGGGGCGAGCGCTGCTCCCCGTTCCCCTTCGCCGGCCCCAAGCGGCTGCACCCGGTCCCGGTGCCCTTGGCTTCCCTCGGCCCGGTCGACGTCGTCGTCATCTCCCACGACCACTACGACCACCTGGACATGCCCACGATCAAGGCACTGGCCGGCACGGACACCCTGTTCGCGGTGCCGCTCGGCGTCGGCGCCCACCTCGAACACTGGGGTGTCTCCGCCGGCCGGCTGCGCGAGCTGGACTGGCACGAGTCGACGCGCGTCGGCGGCCTCACCCTGACCGCCACCCCGGCCCGGCACTTCTGCGGACGAGGGCTGCGCAACACCCAGCACACCCTCTGGGCGTCCTGGGTCGTCGCCGGGGAGGAGCACCGCGTCTACCACAGCGGCGACACCGGCTACTTCGACGGCTTCCGGGACATCGGCGCCGCACACGGCCCGTTCGACGCCACGATGATCCAGCTGGGGGCGTACGCCGAGTTCTGGCCGGACATCCACATGACCCCCGGGGAGGGCGTACGCGCCCACCTCGACCTCCAGGGAGGCCGGCCGGGCGGCGCCCTGCTGCCGATCCACTGGGGGACCTTCAACCTCGCGCCGCACGCGTGGGCGGAGCCGGGGGAGTGGACGAGGGACGCCGCTGGGGAGGCGGGGCAGGCGGTGGCCTTCCCCCGTCCCGGCGAGCCGTTCGAGCCGGCGGGGCGGTTGCCCGGGGAACCGTGGTGGCGGACGGTGTCCGGTCCGTTCGCGCATGCGTGGCGGCGCCCCGGTGACGCCGGGAAGAAGGTCGATACGGGCAGCGGTGGTTTCGGCCTCGCGGGCGAGCGGTGAGGGGGCCGCAGAGGTTCCTGGTGAGGTGGTGCCGCATCTGAGGCACGACGGACTCCGCCTCCTGGCGGCCGCCGGCCCGCAGACGCCGCACCGACCGGCCCGGGCATCCGACGGCGCCCGGGCATGCGACCACTAATCCTCCGTCGTCACTCACGGTGACCGAATTTGATCGAGTCGGACCGGTTGCCAGTGCTTCGCGAGCGGAAGCTTCACCGGCTTATCGGGCTGTCGTACGAAGCCTCATACCAGAGCGGGACGTTGTCCGAGGGACTTTGGCAACTGCCCACCGCACATGATGTGCGGGCGACTACTGTCAGTGTCCGTCGGGCGACGTAGACCGGATCTCCCGGTCCGCTCGGTCGACACCGCGACGACGCGTGCCCGCGTGGCGTCGCGTGTCCGCGTGGCACTCGCCACCACGCGCGAGCATCAGGGCCCGATCCGGGCCCGACGGACCAACGGACCAGTACGAGGACCCCGATGTCTCACCTCCGCGCCCCGGCCGCGCGAGCAGACCGCCGCGAGGGCGGGCGGCACGGCCGGCCGGCCTCCCGTACCGCCCCCGCGCTGCCTGAGACCCACATACGCCCCCAACTCCTGCGTCTCGCCGTGCTGCCGCCCGTCGCGGTGGCCCTCGGCGCGAGCGGTACCCGGCTCACCACGACTCTCGTCCACGCCATGCACGAGCGCGGCGCCCGCTACGGCCTGCAGACGATGTGCGAGGCGGGCGGACTCGCCAACGCGATGATCCTGGAGGCGCTGTAAGGCTCCGTCAGCGCCCGCGCAACTGCTTCCGCTTGCGCCAGGCCACCACGGCGCCCGCCAGTCCCGGCAGGGCGATGCAGGCCAGCGCGATCAGGAAGGCGGGGGAGGTCGGTGTCGAGGCGCGGGCGCCGGCGACGGCGTAGGCGGCGGTGTTGGGGATCGACCCCAGCGCGGTCGCCAGCAGGAAGGGCGGCAGGCCCATGCGGGAGACGGCCGCGCAGTAGTTGGCGGCGGCGAACGGCACCCCGGGGAACAGCCGGGCCGCCAGCATCGAGCGGAAACCGTGCCGGCTGAGCTGCCCGTCCGCGGCCTTCAGCCACTTGCCCCGCAGCAGCGGGCGCAGCGCCTCCTGACCCAGCATCCGGCCGAGGCAGAAGGCGATTCCGGCGCCGAGCACCGTCCCCGCCAGCGCGGAGGCGAGGCCCAGCTGCGAACCGAACAGGGCGCCCGCGGCCAGGTTCAGCAGCGGACGCGGCACGAAGGCGACGGTGCACAGGCCGTACGCCACCGCGTACGCGACCGCCGCCGCGGCGCCCCCGAGCTGCGGCGGCCAGCCGTTGGTCAGCAACTGCTGCGGCTGGAACAGCAGAACAGCGGTCGCGGCCGACGCGAGCAGGGCGACGAGCAGGGAGAAGCGGGACCACGGAGAGAGCAGGACTCTCGTCACGCGGGCGGCGAAGCCGGTCGGTGCGGCCGGCGCGACCGGCCCGGCGGCGGTGGCGACGGCGAGCTCCGTTGCTGCGGTCCGGGGAGAGACCGTGGCGGTGCCCCCAGAGCGGGTGGTGGCATCGAACATCCGGTGACACTAACCGACAAATGTGTGTGATCGCCGTATGGTGCGTCTCATGAGCGTCACAGCCGAGGGAATTCCGGACGTGCCGCGCAGCCCTCTCGCCGACACCGTGGTGGAGCGGCTCACCGTCGTGTACGCCGCCGCGGCCGATCCCGAGCGGGCCGTGGCCCTGCGGGCGTACATGAGGGACGTGGCACCTTTCCTCGGCCTGACCTCCCCTGTTCGCCGCAGCCTGTACCGCACCGTCCTGGAAGGTCTGCCCCGCCCGGGAGAGTCGGACTGCGCCGCGGTCGCGCTGCGCTGCTGGCGGCTGCCCGAGCGCGAGTACCACTACTTCGCCGTCGACTTCCTGCGCCGGTATGTGACGCATTGCTCTTCCGGTTTCCTGCCCGTGGTCCGGCATCTGCTCACCACGGTGCCGTGGTGGGACACCGTCGACCTGCTCTCCGCGCACGTCGTCGGAGGGCTGGTCGCGGCCGACCGCGACCTCACGGCCGACATGGACGCCTGGAGCGCGGACGAGGACCGCTGGCTGATCCGCGCGGCGCTGCTCCACCAGCTGCGCTACAGGGAACGCACCGACACCGACCGCCTCTTCGGCTACTGCCTGCGCCGGTCCGGCCACGGCGACTTCTTCGTCCGCAAGGCCATCGGCTGGTGCCTGCGCGAGTACGCCAAGACCGACCCGGACGCCGTACGCGCCTTCGTGACCGAGCACGGGCAACGCCTCGCGCCGCTGTCCGTGCGGGAGGCGCTGCGCAACATCGGGCCTTAGAAGACGGAGCCGTCACTCGAACTCCCGTGCCATGAAAAATCATTCGACGTGGGACAAAGCGTCGGCAAGGATCGGCGTCATGTTCCGGCACGCCTTCCACCTCGCAGCATCCGCCGTCGCGGATGCCCCGAAGGCTGCCGTCCCCTTCTTCAAGGCCGCGACGGCCGCAGTCGACGGCGCCCGAAGCTGACCCTCCCCGGATCGTCCGGCGGACCCCGCAGGGGGAGGGCCGGCCGGCCCCAGGGGTCCCCACCACCGCCACGAGGCTTCGAGGTACCGCCATGTCCAAGACGGCGTACGTCCGCACCAAACCGCATCTGAACATCGGCACGATGGGCCATGTCGACCACGGCAAGACCACTCTGACCGCCGCCATCACCAAGGTGCTCGCCGAGCGCGGCGCCGCCAGCACCACCCAGTACGTCCCGTTCGACCGCATCGACCGCGCCCCGGAGGAGGCGGCGCGCGGCATCACCATCGACATCGCGCACGTCGAGTACGAGACCGACACCCGGCACTACGCGCACGTCGACATGCCGGGTCACGCCGACTACGTCAAGAACATGGTCACCGGCGCCGCCCAGCTCGACGGGGCGATCCTCGTCGTCTCCGCGCTGGACGGGATCATGCCGCAGACCGCCGAACACGTCCTGCTCGCCCGGCAGGTGGGCGTCGACCACATCGTGGTCGCGCTCAACAAGGCCGACGCCGTCGAGGACGGCGAGGACGCGGTACTGACCGACCTGGTCGAGCTGGAGGTGCGGGACCTGCTCACCGCGCACGGCTACGGCGGCGACGCCGTGCCCGTCGTACGGGTGTCGGGGCTGAAGGCGCTGGAGGGCGACCCGCGGTGGTCGGCGTCCGTCGAGGCGCTGCTCGACGCCGTGGACACGTACGTGCCCATGCCCGAGCGGTACCTGGACGCGCCGTTCCTGCTGTCGGTGGAGAACGTGCTCACCATCACCGGCCGCGGCACGGTCGTCACCGGCGCCGTCGAGCGCGGCACCGTCCACGTCGGCGACCGGGTCGAGGTGCTCGGGGCGTCCGTCGAGACGGTCGTCACCGGCCTGGAGACCTTCGGCAAGCCGATGGAAGAGGCCCAGGCCGGGGACAGCGTGGCGCTGCTGCTGCGCGGTGTCGCCCGCGACACGGTGCGTCGCGGCCATGTGGTCGCCGCACCCGGCAGTGTGGTGCCCGCGCGTCGCTTCTCGGCGCGGGTGTACGTGCTGTCGGCGCGCGAGGGCGGGCGTTCGACGCCGGTCGCCACCGGTTATCGGCCGCAGTTCTACATCCGGACCGCGGATGTGGTGGGGGACGTCGACCTCGGGGAGGCGGCAGTCGCCCGGCCCGGCGACACCGTCACGATGACGGTCGAGTTGGGCCGGGAGGTGCCGCTGGAGACGGGGCTCGGGTTCGCCATCCGTGAGGGTGGCAGGACCGTGGGGGCGGGGACCGTGACCACGGTGGGGTGAGTTCCCCTGTCCGTGCGTGGGGGACCGCGGGGCCCGCTGTGGCTGGTCGCGCAGTTCCCCGCGACCCTTCGAGGGCACTTCGCACAGGCACAATGAATAGGTGAACGAGCCCATACCCGTCAGCCGCGTCACCGACCACGGCACCGCCAAGCTCATGCCCGACGTCGACCGGAAGCGGGCCTGGCTGCTCACCGTCGACGGGGCGCCGCAGTCGTACGTCGACCTGGACGAGCCGGCGCACCTGGAGTTCGAGTACACGCGCCGGCTCGGCCACGTCCTGGACACGGTCGCCGAGCCGGGGCGTGCGCTGGACGTGCTGCACCTCGGCGGCGGCGCGTTCACCCTGCCCCGGTACCTGGCCGCCACCCGGCCCGGTTCGCGCCAGGACGTGGTGGAGGCCGACCGGGGGCTGCTGGACCTGGTCGCCGAGCACCTGCCGCTGCCGGACGGCGCGGGCGTCACCGCGCACGGCGCCGACGCCCGCGCCTGGCTGGAGGCCGCGCCCGCGGACTCGGCCGACGTCCTGGTGGCCGATGTCTTCGGGGGTTCACGGGTGCCGGCGCACCTGACCTCCGTCGCCTACGCCCGGGAGGCGGCGCGGGTCCTGCGCGCCGACGGCGTGTACGTGGCCAACCTGGCCGACTCCGCGCCGTTCCCCTTCCTGCGACCGCAACTGGCCGGGTTCGCCGCGCTCTTCGAGGAGCTGGCGCTGATCGCCGAGCCGGGGGTGCTGCGCGGACGCCGCTTCGGCAACGCCGTCCTCGTCGCCGCGCACCGGCCGCTCGACACGGCCGCGCTGGCCCGGCGCACCGCCGCCGACGCCTTCCCCGCCAGGGTCGTGCACGGGCCCGCCCTGCGGAACCTCATCGGCGACGCGCGGCCGGTGCGCGACGAGGACGCCGTACCGTCGCCCGAACCTCCCGCCGGGGCGTTCGGCATCGGCTGAGCAGCGCCCGGCGCCGCGCGCCTACGAGTCGGTCGGCGGTTCCTCGGTGAGGCGCACGGTGCTCAGGATCTTCTGGATCGTCGCCTCCGGGACCTCCTCGTCGACGCCCTTGGCGCCGTACAGGTTCCAGGTGACGAAGTCGCCCGCGCTGTTCTTGAAGGCGAAGGTGATCGCCTTGCCCTCGCTGTCGCACTTCCCCTTCTGGGGCGTGCCCTGCGAGTAAGCGGTGATGACGCTGCCCTTGATGCCGGACGCCGTGGTGTACGCCTTCGGCTTGCCGTACTTCACGCTCTTCTTGTCCGGCTGGGTGTAACCGCCGAAGATCCACCAGGGCACCCGCGTCTCGGCCGCCATGTCGGTGTCCTTGGCGCCGCTCTCACCGCGGGTACCGGTGGTGGCGAGGGCGGTGCTCTCCTTGCGGCCGTCCTTGTTCTCGTCGGTCGTGCACCATTCGGACTTCAGGTAGGCCGGGGCGGTGACCGTGGTGCGGTCGGTCTTGCCCTTCTCCTCCCACTCGAAGCCGACGCTGGTGTCGGTGCTGTCGATCTCCCAGTCGGCGGGCACGTCGAACATGGTGCCGAAGCGCGGGTTGGCGACGACCTTCCAGCCGTCGATGGTCGCCTTCAGCCCGTCGCCGCCCCGCGGGTTTTCCTCGTCGCCGGACGCGCTCGGGTCGGTGGACGGAGTCTCGGACTTGTCCGCGGACGCGCTCGCGGACGGCTTCTTGTCCTTGCCGTCGTCCGCCTGGTCGTCCTTGTCACCGCCCAGCACCAGGAATCCGGTGACACCGGCGGCCACCACCACGGCGAGCGCCGCGACGATCGCGACCACCTTCGTCCGGTTGCCGCCACCGCCACCACCCGGGGACGGCTGCGGAGCCCCCGGGGGCTGCGGAGCGCCCCACTGCTGCTGCCCGTAAGCGCCGGGCTGCTGCTGGTAGCCGGGCTGCTGATACGGATTCGGCTGCTGGTACCCCGGCTGCTGATACGGATTGTTCTGCGGGTTCTGCTCGCCCCCGGGCGGCTGCTGTCCTGGCCACATGAGAGGTCACCCTAATGCCGCCCAGGACACGATTCGGTCACCGGCCCTTGTCAGGGACGTACCGAAGTCGTGAACGTGCGTCCTTCAGGAGTCCGCCGGCGTGAACTCCCTGACGGTGGCGAGGATCTTCCGGACGGTGGCGTCCGGAACCTCGTCGCCGACGTCCGCGGCGCCGAAGAACGACCAGGAGACTAGGTCGCCGTCGGCGGCTTCGAAGGCGAACGTCGTCGCCTTGCCGTCCACGTCGCACTTGCCCTGCTTCGCCACCCCGGACGAGCGGGAGGTGGCGACACTGCCCTTGATGCCGGAGGCGGTGGTGAAGGGGGTCACCGGTCCGGTCGTGACCTTGTCGCGGGCCGGCTGGGCGAAGGCTCCGTAGACCCAGGCCGCCGAGTCGTTCCGGGCGATCTCCTCGGTGCCGCGCGCACCGTTGTTGCCGCGTGTGCCGGCGCTCGCCAGCGGTGTGTCGTCGACCCGGCCGTCCCGGTCGCCGTCCGCGGAGCACCACTTCTCCTTGAGGACGGCCGGGGCCTTCATGGCGACCAGGGGCTTCTCCTCCGGGTCGTCGTCCTGCGCGACGTAGGTGACCCAGGTGGGCGACTGAGGCACCCAGGAGGCCGGTACGTCGAAGGCGATGCCCACCTCGGGGTTGGCCACGACGCGCCAGCCCGCGACGGTCGGCTCCGGGTCGTCCTTCCCGTCCCGCGGATCGTCGGCGGCCGACGCGGATGCCGGGGCAGAGGCGGTGGGGCCGGGCTCGGCCCGGTCATCCTCGTCCCCGCCCACGAGGCCGGCCCCGGTCGCGGCGGCGGCCACCACGACGACCGCGGCGGCGGCGAGGGCGACGAGTTTCGTACGGCCGCCGGGACCCCGCCCGGGCGGCGTGGCGGCCGTGACCGCGGGTGCGTTCCAGGAGGCGGGTCGCTGCCCGGCGTAGGGCTGTTGCCGCTGATGGCCGGGCTGCCGGTACGGGCTGGGGTCACCGGCGGGGGGCTGCTCTCCTGGCCACATGGGCGGCAAGCATACGGCGATCATGACGGGTACCTGGCCACGAGATGCTACTCATGGGTAACCTTCCGCCATGAGCGCAGATCAGATGTCGATCGGCGAGTTGCTCGCCGCCACGGTGCCGATGGTCCGGACCCTGAACCTCGAGTACCTGGAGACCACTCCGGAGAAGGCCGTGCTGGCCCTTCCGGACCAGAGCGAGTACCGCAACCACGTCGGCGGACCGCACGCCGGAGCCATGTTCACGCTGGGCGAGTCGGCCAGCGGCGCGATCGTGCTCGCCGCCTTCGGCGACCAGCTCTCGCGGGCGGTGCCGCTGCCGGTCACCGCGGAGATCGCCTTCAAGAAGATCGCGCTCGGCCCGGTCACGGCCACCGCGACACTCGGCCGCCCCGTCGCCGAGGTCGTCGCGGAGCTGGACGAGGGCGGCCGCCCCGAGTTCCCGGTGAGCGTCGCCATCCAGCGCGAGGACGGTGCCGTGACCGGTGAGATGACCGTCATATGGACCCTGCGTCCCAACAGCTGACGCCCGTCGAACCGGTAGGCTTCCCGGGTCGCCTCGTTCGAGGCGACCCGGGAAGCGGCGCGAGACCCACCCGGAACGCATCAGGGACGCGAATCGGAGGGTCCGGCCTTGCACGTCCAGGAGTGGCTCGACACGGTGCCCGCGGCGGCCGTCTACGCCGTCGTCGGACTGGTCATCGGTCTGGAGAGCCTGGGCATCCCCTTGCCGGGCGAGATCATCCTGGTCTCGGCGGCCCTGCTGTCCTCCCAGCACGGTGGCGTCGACCCGCTGGTCCTGGGAGCCTGCGCCGGCGCGGGCGCGGTGATCGGCGACTCCATCGGGTACGCCATCGGCCGCAAGGGAGGCCGGCCGCTCCTGGCCTGGCTGGGCGGGAAATTCCCCAGGCACTTCAGCGAAGGGCACATCGCCACCGCCGAACGGTCCTTCCAGAAGTGGGGCATGTGGGCCGTTTTCTTCGGCCGCTTCGTCGCCCTGCTCCGCATTTTCGCGGGCCCGCTGGCCGGCGTGCTGCGGATGCCGTACTGGAAGTTCCTGATCGCCAACGTCCTCGGCGGCATCGTCTGGGCGGGCGGCACCACCGCCGTCATCTACTACGTCGGTGTCGTCGCCGAGTCCTGGCTCAAACGCTTCTCCTGGCTGGGCCTGGTGGTGGCCGTGGGCATCGGTGTCGCGTCGATGCTGGTGCTCAAGCGCAAGGCCGGGCGGGCCGCGCCGGAACAGGACGCGGCGGCCGGGCCGGAGCCGGCCCCGGCCGCCGACTGAACCTCACGGTCCCTCGTGGACCTCGTGATGCGCCTTCGCCAGCTCCGCGTACATCGTGCCGTTCAGCGTGACCCCCTGACGCTCCTCCTCCGTCAGCTCCCGCCTCACCTTGGCCGGCACCCCCGCGACCAGCGAGCCCGGCGGCACCTCCATCCCCTGGGGCACCAACGCCTGCGCCGCGACCAGCGACCCGGCGCCGATCACCGCGCCGTTGAGGACCGTGGCGCCCATGCCGATCAGGCAGTCGTCCTCCACGGTCGCGCCGTGCACCACGGCGTTGTGCCCGATGGAGACGCGCTCGCCGACGGTGACGGGGAAGCCGGGGTCGGCGTGGAGCGTGCAGTTGTCCTGGACGTTGCTGCTCGCGCCGACGGAGATCCGCTCGACGTCGCCGCGCAGCACCGCGCCGTACCAGACGCTCGCTCCCGCGTGGAGCGTCACGTCCCCGATCACCGAGGACGTAGGCGCCACGAAGGCCTCCGCGTCCACCTTCGGGTCCTTGCCGCCGATGCCCGTGATCAGCGCCTGCTGCGTCATCATCGCCTCCTGCTCGGGTGATGTACGGCACCGTACGCCACCCGGTGGGGTGAAGATCACAGGCCTCCGAAGTCATGGCCGCACCGCGTGCCGACTACCGTGAGCGGGTGCCGAAGCGCAAGAACACGTATCCGTCCTGGCGGAGCCGCCTCGCGCAGCGGGCCGTCCACGCCGGCTGGGCCTGGGTGCAGCGCACCGGCTCCGTCACCGCCGCACACCCCGGACGCTTCCGCTTCGGGGCGCTGGGCACGGGCACCCGGCTCGCCTTCCCGCTCGGTACGGTCTTCGGTGAGCCCTGGATCCACGTCGGCGCCCACTGCATCATCGGCGAGCAGGTGACCCTGACCGCCGGACTCATGCCCGACCTCGACCTCGGCCCCGAGCCCATCCTGCGCATCGGAGACGGAGTGGTCCTCGGCCGCGGCAGCCACGTCATCGCGGACACCACGGTCACCATCGGCAGCGACTGCTACTTCGGCCCGTACGTCTACGTCACCTCCACCAACCACTCCTACGACGACCCGCACCAGCCCATCGGCAAGCAGTGGCCCCGGATGGACCCCGTGGAGATCGGCTCCGGCTGCTGGATCGGCACCGGCGCGGTGATCCTGCCCGGCGCCCGGATCGGGCGGAACGTGGTGGTCGCCGCCGGTGCCGTGGTCCGGGGCACGGTCCCCGACCACGCCGTGGTGGCGGGCGCGCCGGCCCGTGTCGTACGGCGCTGGACGCCCGGCGAGGGCTGGCAGCCGCCGCTGCGGACGCCCGCCCCGGTGCCGATACCCGACGGGGTCACACCGGGACAGCTGCGGGCGCTCTCGAAGCTGGACGACGAGGCGGTGGCCCGGCTCGCCGAGCTGGACGACCGGGCGGAGGAGGCGGGCAGGCTCGCGGAGCCGGCCGCCGAGAGCTGACAGCGGCGGACCCGGTGCCGCCCGTGTGCCGGGACGCCCGTACGCCGAGACGCCCGTTCGCGGTGCCGGCCGCTGTTGTTAGCGTGCGGCCGTGCACGCACCCTTCGGGAACTTCGACAACGCCACGCCGGCTCCGGACGCCTTCGACGAGCTGACCCGGCCGGTTGCCGACGCCGTACGCCACTGGCGCGGGAGCGTCCCCGCCGACCAGATCGTCTATGTCGACACCGACCCGGAGTGGGCGGACACCGCCACCTTCGTCGAGCACTACGGCCGTGAGCTGCTCGAACAGTCCGCGAACTGCGTAGTGGTCACCGGCAGGCGGGGCGGCGGCACGACGCTGGCCGCCTGTGTGGTGCTCTCCACCACCCGGGTCGACGTCAACGGTGTCGTACGCCGCCACCTCGGCGCGCGCAAGGCGTCCTTCGCCTCGATGGACACGGCGACCGGCGAGACCGGCATGGAGTACGGGGGCATCACCCCGGTCGGCCTGCCCGGCGACTGGCCCGTGCTGGTGGACTCGGCCGTGGTCGACCTGCCGTACGTCCTCGTCGGCAGCGGACGCCGGCGCGGCAAGCTGCTGGTGCCGGGCAAGGTCTTCGCGGAGCTGCCGGGAGCCGTGGTACTGGAGGGGCTGGGCGTCGCCTGACCCTTCACGCGGTGGCGTGGTGGGCCAGCGCCAGGTGCGGGTCCGTCTCGCCCGGGGCCGGTGCCGGGTCGGCGTGGACCAGGGCGGCGGTGAGCCGCGGGACGGCGTGCAGCAGGGCGTGCTCCGCCTCGACGGCGATGCGATGCGCCTGCCGGACCGTCGCCTCGCCGTCCACCACCAGGGCCACCTCGGCGCGCAGCCGGTGCCCGATCCAGCGCAGCCGCAGCTCACCCACCCCGCGCACGCCGGGTACCTCGGCCAGTACGCGCTCGGCCCGGTCCACCAGCGCCGGATCGACGGCGTCCATCAGGCGCCGGAACACCTCGCGCGTCGCGTCCCGCAGGACCAGGACGATCGCGGCCGTGATCGCCAGCCCGACGACCGGGTCGGCGAGTCGCCATCCCAGGGCCGCGCCGCCCGCGCTCAGCAGCACGGCCAGTGACGTGTAGCCGTCCGTCCGGGCGTGCAGTCCGTCGGCGACCAGTGCGGCGGAGCCGATCGACCGGCCCACGCGCATCCGGTAGCGGGCCACCCACTCGTTGCCGGCGAAGCCGACCAGGGCGGCGACGGCCACCGCCGGGACGTGTGCGACCGGGCGCGGGTCGAGCAACCGGTCCACCGCCGTCCACGCCGCCAGGACCGCGGACGCGGCGATCGTCAGCACGATGACGACGCCCGCGAGATCCTCCGCCCGCCCGTAGCCGTACGTGAAGCGCCGGGTGGCCGCGCGCCGGCCCAGGACGAAGGCGATGCCCAGCGGTACGGCGGTCAGCGCGTCCGCGGTGTTGTGCACCGTGTCGCCGAGCAGGGCCACCGACCCGGAGACCACCACCACGCCCGCCTGAGCCACCGCCGTCGCGCCGAGCACCGCCAGCGACACCCACAGGGCGCGCAGCCCACGGGCCGAGGACTCCAGCGCCGGGTCCAGCTTGTCGGCGCTCTCGTGGGAGTGCGGGGCGAGACGGTGCGCGAGGCGGCGCCACGGGCTGGCGGGGGAGGAGGGGGAGGAGTGGCCGGGGGTGTGGGGATCGTGGTGCTGGTGCTGGTGCTGGTGCTGGTGCTGGTGCTGCCGGTGCGGGTCGCTCACGGGGTGCCCCTTCCGGTGTTCCGGTGCGGTGGTGGACTCCTGGCGTCCAACAGACCATTATGTGCGTATGAGCGCACGCATGCACCTATCACCTGCGGACGATGCGCACCCGCGCACCCCCGGCGAGGAGCAGTTCGCGCTCGCCGCCGAGGTCCTCGCCCTGCTCGGCGACCGCACCCGCCTGACCCTGCTGCACGCCCTGTCCGCCGGGGAGGCCGACGTCACCACCCTGACCGGGGCGTGCGGGGCCGCCCGGCCCGCGGTCAGCCAGCACCTGGCCCGGCTGCGGCTCGCGGGGCTCGTGAGCACCCGGAAGGAAGGACGGCGGGTCGTGTACGCGCTGCGTGACGGGCACCTGCGCCGCCTGGTCGACGAGGCGCTGAACGTGGCCGACCACCGGCTCGGCGACCGGCCGCTCCACGACTGAGAGGGAGTATCGGCCGCCGGTACGGGCGCCGAGGTATTGCTCGGCGAACGCCGCCGCCACGGGTGAGTCGAACAGTCGCCGCAGCCGCGCCCGCGTGGGGACCTGCTCGCGCGGCCAGTTGTCCGGGTCGTCGCCCGGCGGGCACCGGAGGTAGTAGCGGGTCACCTCGGGGCTGCGCGCCATGTGTCCGGCGAAACCGCGCGGATGCATGCCGAAGACGACAAGCCGAGGACGGCGGTGCCTCCGCCGGCCGGCCGACGCCGTAGTCGTGGTGTGCGACACGGACGCGATCGGGCGCCGGCGCCGCCCGCGACACCCCGCGTGCCCCGTCGCAACCGGCGACGAAGCCGGCTTCCACGAAACGCCGTTCACCGGAATCGGGGCACGTGTACGCACCGACGGCCGGCCGGACTCCAGCCCGTGCGGGCCGACGCCCCGTACGCCGAACCGGATCTCCCCGCCCCGCACGTCCGCGTACTCCCGGGCCAGGTCCGTCACCAGGAACTACCGCGGACAGATAAAGTGGTGACGGCCCGTCAGCCCGGTGTGCCCGAACCGGTACCGCGCCCCGTCGAACCGGAACTCGCACTCGGTGTGCGCCCGCGCCCGCTCCAACAGGTTCCGCGCCAGTCCGCGCCGTTGCAGCCCGCGTACGGCCCACTCCTCGATGACCCCGGCGCGGGGCCGCCGCTCGATCCACGGGGATGCTCCGGGCGGGCCTGCCGCGCGGAAAAAACCTGGCAGGTCGGTGTCGGCGCGGCTATGCTCCCCGCGATGACTACTCCTCCTGTCTTCAGATTGGGGGACCCGTCCGCGCAAGGTGAGTGCTGATGCTCACTCACGCCGCGAACGGAGACTCCCGCCTCTCCTTCTGGCCGCGCGTGCGCGAGTTCGCCGTGCCGCCCTCCATGATCGATGCCGCGACCGCCCGCCGCCGTGCCGGGGACTGGGCCGGGGCGTGCGCCGCCGCGAGCATCGACGTCGACCTCGACCTGCGTTCCGTGGCGCGCACACACGGCCACGACCTCGCGACCCGTGTCCGGGCCGATCTGCGCCACCTCGCTCCCGACCTGCTGCGCTGGCACATGCCGAGAATCGCTCCGGACGGGCTGCTGCGGCCTGGCCTTACGCTCACCCTGGCGCGGTACGGCATCGCGGGACGCGACGGACCGCCTCCGGTGCATCTCGTGGTCCGGACCCCGCCCGCCCGGGCGGACGGCGGCCAGCGGATCAGCCTGGCCCTGTGGGACGGCTCCGGCCCGGAAACCGGTGTCCCATGGCACCCGCATCCGCGGCCCAGCCGGCGGTTCCGGCTCGACCTGCACCGCCACCTGTGGGACGCCCGCCGGACCGATGAACTGCGGGTCCGGTCGGGGGCCGGCCTGCCACCCGCTGACGACCCGCCCCGACGTCCCGAACCGCCCGGGACGATGCCTCCGGGGCTTCGCTGTGCCGTCGGCCGGTGGGCGGCGGAGGCGGGGTTCCTGCTCCGGGCCGAGGGCTCGCCGACGCCCGGCACCCACACCGTCACCGTGCGGCTCGGGGCCGGGCGACGGCTGGCCCTGGTACTGGCCACGGAACGGATCGGCGCCGGTCCGCACCTACTGCGGATCGACGAGGCGCGCACCGGCGGAGCCGCCTCCGCGCTGCCGCTGCTGCCCGACGCGGCGACCTGGGTGCCACCCGACCTGGAACTGGTGCGCGCCGGTGCGATCCAGATCGGCCGGCTGCATCCGCTGGTCGCCTCCGCGCTGGCACCGGACCACATGCCGGCCGCCGCGTCGTCCCGGGCTCCGGACTCGGGCGCGGCGGGCCAACCCCGGCTCGTTGACTGCCGGGGAGCCCGGCACCGGATCGGCCTCGTCGACGGGGTGCTGGCGGCCCTCGACCACGACCCGGCGGAGATCCGCCGCGAGGAGATGCTGGCCGAGCTGACCGGCACGCCGCTGCCCTGCCTCCAGGTCATCGACGAGGCGCACCGACGTCCGGAGTGCCTCCCCGACATCCGCGAACGCCTCAACCACGGCGACACCACCGGCGCCCTCGCCGTCGTCGAAGCGCTGCTGGGCCCCGCCGCACGCCTGCGCGACGGCGCCCTGCGCGACGAACTCGAGGCCGCCGCGCTGCGGCGGATCACGTACGGGATGTTCCGCGCGGGCCTCGACGGACCCGGGCCGCGGCGCGTCGGTCCGGACCGTCACCGTCCCCGCGCAGCACGCTCCCACCCGCGCCACGCGACCCGCGCCTGACCCCGGGGACGTCCCTCCCCGCACCGGCTTCCGCCCACGACGAACTCTCAGGTGATGACATATGACGACTTGTGCGCCCTCGGATCGCGTACCCGCCGCCGGTCCGCCCGCCGCTCCGTCGGCTCCCTCGAACCCCTCCGCTTCCCCCGCTCCCTCCGACCCCACCGCTCCCCCCGTCGCCCCCTCGCAGCTCGACGTCGCCGGTGAGCTGCTGACCCTGCTGCGCGACGCGACAACCGAGCCGCGGCCCGACACCCAACTGGAGGCTCTCACCCTGGCCGTGGCCGCCGACCTTCCCGTGCTGCTGTGGGGCGAGCCCGGGATCGGCAAGACCGCGGCCCTGACCCAGCTCGCGGACGCCCTGGACCTTCCGCTCACCACCGTGATCGCCAGCGTGCACGAACCGTCCGACTTCTCCGGGCTGCCCGTCGTCGGCGACGATCCCGCGGAACAGGGCGTCCCGATGGCCCCGCCGGACTGGGCGGTGCGCCTCGTACGGGCCGGCCGGGGCCTGCTGTTCCTGGACGAGCTGTCCACCGCTCCGCCCGCCGTTCAGGCCGCCCTGCTCCGTCTCGTCCTCGAACGGCGGATCGGCGCCCTGCGACTGCCGCCCGGGGTCAGGATCGTGGCCGCCGCCAACCCCCGGTCCTCTGCGGCCGACGGCTGGGAGCTGAGCCCGCCGTTGGCCAACCGGTTCGTCCACCTCCAGTGGACCCACGACCACGACGTCGTCCTCCGGGGTCTCGGCGGGACCTGGCCCCGGGCGACCCTGCCACGGCTCGATCCGGACGGTCTCGCGGAGGCCGTGCGCTACGCGCGCCGCGCGGTGTGCGAGTTCCTCACCGCCCGCCCCGGTCTGGTGCACCGGCTGCCGAGCGGCGAGACGCGCCGGGGCGGCGCCTGGCCGTCGCCCCGGAGCTGGGAGATGACCCTGTGCCTGATCGCCTTCGCGACCGCGGCCGGCTCCTCCAGGGAGGTGCTGTCCCTTCTGGTGCGCGGCACCGTGGGCGACGGTCCCGGGCTGGAGCTGATGGCCGGACTGGACCGGATGGACCTCCCGGACCCCGAGACGCTGCTCGCCGACCCGTCGGGTGCCGTCCTGCCCGAGCGGGGGGACCTGCGCCAGGCCGTGCTCGACGGCGTGGTGGCCGCGGTACGCAAGCACCCCGACAAGTCCCGCTGGGACGCGGCGTGGGCGCTGCTGGCGCGGGCCATGGAGACCGGTGCCCCGGACGTCGTGGTCGTCCCCGCCACCACGCTCGCCGGCCTGCGGCAGCAGGACTGGGACGTCCCGGCGTCCATCGACCGTCTCGCCGGAGCCATGGCCCTCTCCCGGTGTGCGGACCGGGCGGCGGATCGAGCGGCGGCTCGGACCGCGGGCGCCGCGAAGGCGGCACGATGACATCGGCCGCGTCGGTCACGGCGACGAACGCGCAGGCTCCGGCGGACGCCAGGCCCGCGGCTCCGACTCCGGCTGCGGCTCCGAGTCCCGCTGCGGCTCCGAGTCCTGCTCCGGCTCCGAGTCCTGCTCCGGCCCCGGTGAGGCTCGACCGGGACAAGCTGTTCGCCGCCCGCCTGCGGGCCGCCAGGGCCCGGCCCTACCTGGCGACGGCGCTGTTCGCCCTGCACGTCGTCCCGTCGCGCCGGGTGCCGACGATGGCCGTCGACCGGTACTGGCGGTGCTACGCCTCACCGGTCTTCGTGGACCGGACGCCCGTGGAGGAACTGGCCGGCGTCTGGGTGCACGAGGTGTCGCACCTGCTGCGCGACCACCACGGGCGCAGTGACCGGGTCGCGCGCGAGCGAGGGCTGACGGGACCCGCGGAACGGCTGCGCATGAACATCGCCGCGGACTGCGAGATCAACGACGACGTGTTCGGCGACGGGCTGGTCCGGCCCGAGGGCGCGGTCGAGCCGCGGCTTCTGAAGCTGCCCGAGGGACAGCTCATGGAGGACTACCTGCGTCAGTTCCGGCTGGGGCGGCTCACCGAGAGCCTGGCCTGGCTGGACTGCGGCAGCGGCGCCGACGGGCTGGAACGGTCGTGGGACCTCGGGCCGGACGGTGCGGACGGGCTCAGCGAACAGGAAAGGGACGCGGTGCGGTTCCGGGTGGCGCAGGGCATCAAGGCCCGCCCGGGGCGGGCACCGAAGGGATGGCGGCGCTGGGCGGAACAGGCATTCCATTCTCCACAGCCGTGGCGGGAGTTGCTGGGAGCCGCGGTCCGCTCGGCGGCTTCCGGAGGCGGCGCGGGCGAGGACTACACGTACGGCCGGCCGTCGCGGCGCTCGGTGTCCATGCCCGGCGTCGTACTGCCGAGCCTGCGGCGCAGACCGCCCCGGGTGGCCGTGGTCATCGACACCTCCGGGTCGGTCAGCGACGCGGAACTGGGCAGCGCGCTCCTGGAGGTCGCCGCCATCGCCCGCGCCGTCGGCGGCCGCCGCGACCTGGTCACGGTGGTGCCCTGCGACGCGGCGGCCCGGGTCGCGCACTCCCTGTGCCGTGCCGAGGGGATCCCGCTGGTGGGCGGGGGCGGCACGGACCTGCGCACGGGTTTCGCCAAGGCACTGCGCGCGCGTCCCGCACCGGACGCCGTCGTGGTCCTGACCGACGGGCAGACGCCATGGCCGGACACACGACCGCCGTGCCGGACGGTGGTGGGTCTGTTCCCCCGCGACGGGACGGGCGATTCCTGGGACGAGAACAATCCCGAGTACGCGCCCGACTCACCGCCCGACTGGGCGCGCGTGGTGGAGATCGGGTCGGACCCGGCAGGTGGCCGGTGAGGCGTCGCCGGGTCAGCCCAGCCGGGGGATCTCGATCGCCGGGCAGCGGTCCATCACCATCTCCAGGCCCGCGGCCCGGGTCCGCTCGTACGCGGCCTCGTCGATCACCCCGAGCTGGAACCAGACGGCCCCGGCGCCCTTCGCGACCGCCTCGTCGGCGACCGGGCCCGCCAGGTCGCTGTTGACGAAGACGTCGACGACGTCCACGCCGAAGGGGATGTCCGAGAGGGAGGCGTACCCCCGCTCGCCGTGCACCGTCTCCGCCTTGGGATGCACCGGCACGACGCGCTTGCCGAAGCGTCGCAGGACTTCGGCGACGCCGTACGCGGCGCGTTCCCGATTGGACGAGAGACCCACCACGGCCCAGGTGTCGCCGAGCTCGGTGAGGATCTTGCGGACGGTTGCCTCGTCGCCGTACACCGGCGGCCTCCTAGTGCTCCTGGACGACTCGCGTGTTCGCGTCCTCCGCTCGGGACAACGGGCGGCGGCGTGCGGAGATTCCCCGCGCGGCGGGGGAGGGC
>NZ_RAIF01000032.1:1001468-1004924 GCF_003671715.1 Streptomyces sp. E2N166
GTCGGCGCGCCCCGCCGGTGTCGCCGACCACGACCGTCCCCTCGCCGGACGCGGTCGCCGCGACGCCCCCGCCGCCGGACGGGCCCTCGCCCAGGCCGACCGGCTGCCGGACCTCGCCCTGTGCTCCACCGCCGTACGCGCCCGGCAGACCTGGGAACTGGCCTCCGCCGAGTGGGGCACGCCGCCGTCCGTGCGCTACGACGCGCGCCTGTACGCGGCCGGCGCGGCGGACCTCCTCGAGGTGGTGCGCGAGGTGTCCGCCGACATCGACACACTGCTCCTCGTGGGCCACAGTCCCGGCCTGGAGGAACTCGTCCTGGCGCTGGCCGGGGACGCTCTCGACGACACGCTGGACCGGGTCCGCGCGAAGTACCCCACGTCGGCGATGGCCGTACTGGACTGGCACGGCACCACCTGGCGGGCCCTCGCCCCCGGCGCGGCCCTGCTGACCGCGATGACCGTGCCGAGGGGTGTGCCGCGGTGAGCGCATAGGCTGGCCGGATGCAGGACGAGTACCGCACGGTCGCCCGCGCGGGTGTGCACGAAACCGAGATCAACCGCTCCCGCTTCCTGTGCGCCCTCGCCCCGGCCGCCACCGAGCAGGAGGCCCAGGCGTTCGTCGCGGCCGTCCGCAAGGAGCACGCGGACGCCAGCCACAACTGCTGGGCGTACGTCATCGGAGCCGACGCCGCCGTGCAGAAGGCCAGCGACGACGGCGAGCCCGGCGGCACCGCCGGCGTCCCGATGCTCCAGATGCTGCTGCGCCGCGACATGCGCTACGTCGTCGCCGTCGTCACCCGCTACTACGGCGGCGTCAAGCTCGGCGCGGGCGGACTCATCCGCGCCTACGGCGGCGCCGTCGGCGAGGCCCTGGACGACCTCGGCACGCTCACCCGCCGCCGTTTCCGCCTCGCCACGGTGACCGTCGACCACCAGCGCGCCGGCAAGCTCCAGAACGATCTGCGCACGGCGGGACGCGCGGTGCGCGACGTGCGGTACGCCGAGGCCGTCACCATCGAGGTCGGCCTGCCGGAGGCCGACGTGGGCGCCTTCCGGTCCTGGCTCGCGGACGCCACCGCCGGGTCGGCCGGGTTCGAACTGGGCGGCGAGGCGTACGGGGACGCGTGACAGGGCGGCAAAAAGGGCGTAACGGCCTTTAGAGGGCGTGGTCACAGGGCGAAACGGGAGTAACCACCCGGGCTGTCGGACCCTGCCGTTAGTCTCGGGGATCATGCGACTGCTGCACACTTCCGACTGGCATCTCGGCCGGGCGTTCCACCGGGTGGACATGCTGGGCGCCCAGGCCGGGTTCATCGGCCACCTCGTCGAGACCGTGCGCGCGCACGGCGTCGACGCCGTGGTCGTGTCGGGAGACGTGTACGACCGCGCGGTGCCGCCGCTCGCCGCCGTCGAGCTGTTCGACGACGCACTGCACCGCCTCGCCGACCTCGGTGTGCCGACGGTGATGATCTCCGGGAACCACGACTCGGCCCGCCGCCTGGGCGTGGGCGCCGGACTCATCGACCGCGCCGGCATCCACCTGCGCACCGACCCGGCGGGCTGCGGGACCCCGGTCGTGCTGGAGGACGCGCACGGTGAAGTGGCCTTCTACGGGCTGCCGTATCTCGAACCGGCGCTGGTGAAGACCGAGTTCCGGGTCGAGAAGGCGGGCCACGAGGCCGTGCTCGCCGCCGCCATGGACCGGGTCCGCGCCGACCTCGCCACGCGCGCGCGGGGAACGCGTTCCGTCGTCCTCGCGCACGCCTTCGTCACCGGCGGCGAGCAGAGCGACAGCGAACGGGACATCACCGTCGGAGGGGTGGCCGCCGTGCCCTCCGGTGTCTTCGACGGGGTCGACTACGTGGCGCTCGGACACCTGCACGGCTGCCAGACCCTGACCGAGCGCGTCCGCTACTCCGGCTCCCCGCTGCCGTACTCCTTCTCGGAGCACCGGCACCGCAAGAGCATGTGGCTCGTCGACCTGGACGCCGAAGGCTCGGTCACCGCCGAGCGGGTCGACTGCCCGGTGCCACGCGACCTGGCCCGGCTGCGCGGCACCCTGGAGGAGCTGCTCGCCGACCCCGGGCTGACCCCGTACGAGGAGGCGTGGGTCGAGGCGACCCTCACCGACCCGGTCCGTCCGGCCGACCCCATGGCCCGGCTCACCGGCCGCTTCCCGCACACGCTGAGTCTCCTCTTCGACCCCGAGCGGGCCCCGGCCGACCCGGCCGTGTCCTACGCCCGGCGCCTCGCCGGACGCAGCGACCAGCAGATCGCGGAGGACTTCGTGACGCATGTGCGCGGCGCCGGACCCGACGACCACGAACAGACCGTGCTGCGGGACGCCTTCGACGCGGTGCGCGCGGACGAGACCCTGCGGGAGGTGGCCCGGTGAGGCTGCACCGGCTGGACGTCACCGCCTTCGGGCCCTTCGGCGCATCGCAGGGGGTCGACTTCGACGACCTGTCGGCGGCCGGACTCTTCCTGCTGCACGGACCCACCGGCGCCGGCAAGACCTCCGTCCTCGACGCCGTCTGCTACGCGCTGTACGGCTCGGTCCCCGGCGCCCGCCAGAGCGGCCAGGGCATGAGCCTGCGCAGCGACCACGCCGCCGCCGGCACGCGCACCGAGGTGCGCCTCGAACTCACCGTCGCCGGACGGCGGCTGGAGGTCACCCGGCAGCCGCCCTGGGAGCGTCCGAAGCTGCGCGGCAAGGGCACGACCGTCGACAAGGCCCAGACCTGGCTGCGCGAGTACGACGCGGGCGCCGGGACCTGGAAGGCCCTGAGCCGCTCCCACCAGGAGATCGGCGAGGAGATCACCCAGCTGCTCGGCATGAGCCGCGAGCAGTTCTGCCAGGTCGTGCTGTTGCCCCAGGGCGACTTCGCGCGCTTCCTGCGCGCCGACGCGGAGGCGCGCGGCAAGCTCCTCGGCCGGCTCTTCGACACCCGGCGCTTCGCCGACGTCGAGAAACGCCTCGCCGAGCGGCGCCGCGCCACCGAGGCCCAGGTGCGCGAGGGGGACGCCACGCTGCTGGCCGACGCCCACCGGATGCAGCAGGCCGCCGGCGGCGCGATGGAACTGCCGGAGCTGGCGCCGGGCGAGCCGGGACTGGCCGAGGCCGTCCTCACCGCCGCCGCCGTCGCCCGCAGCACCGCCCGCGAGCTGCTGGCCGTCGCCGACTGCCGGCTCTTGACCGCCGAGTCCGCCCAGGCCGCCGCCGAACGCGACCTGGCGGGCGCACGGGAACTGGACCGGCTGCAACGCCGGTTCGCGGAGGCGCGGGAGCGGGCCGCACGGCTGGCCGAGCGGGCCGACGCCCACCGCACCGCACAGAAACGCATGGAGCGCGCCCGCAAGGCCGAAGCGGTCGCCCCCGCACTGGAGCTGCGGGATGCCGCCGACGCCGAACACCGGCGGGCCGCGGCCGCGGAGGAGCGCGCGCGTGCCCTGCTG
>NZ_RAIF01000032.1:1005048-1010920 GCF_003671715.1 Streptomyces sp. E2N166
GGCCGCGGCCGCGGAGGAGCGCGCGCGTGCCCTGCTGCCCCAGGACCTCGCGGACGCCGGTGCCGCGGGACTCGCAGCCGCCGCCCGCCGGGCCGCCGAGGAACTGGGCGGGCTGGACTCCGCCCGCCGGGCCGAACAGCGCCTCGGCGAACTGGTCGAGGAGCGGGCCCGGCACGACCGGCAGGAGCGCGCCGACGAGGACGTCCTGCACGAGGCCGAGGCCTGGCTGGCCGACTGGGAGGCCACGCGCACCGGACTGCGGGCCGACGTCGACTCCGCACAGGAAGCGGCGACCCGCGCCGAACAGCTCGCCGTACAGCGCGACCCCGCACAGCGGCGGCTGAACGCGGCCCGGCAACGGGACCAGTACGCCACCGACACGGAAGAGGCCCAGCGGCACGCCCTCGCCTCGGCCGAACACGCCGTCGAGGCCCGCGCCCACTGGCTGGAACTCAAGGAGCAGCGGCTCAACGGCATCGCCGCCGAACTCGCCGAAGGGCTCACCGAAGGCGCGCCGTGCGCCGTGTGCGGCGCCACCGAACACCCAGCCCCGGCACGCAGGATCGCGGGGCACGTCGACCGCGAGGCGGAGGAGCGCGCCCTCGCCGCCTACCAGGTCGCCGACGAGCGCCGCGCGGACGCCGAACGGCGGCTGGGCACCGTACGGGAAGCCCTCGCCGCCGCCACCGCGGAGGCCGGGGACGCCTCCACCGCCCGCCTGGCAGAAGAGGCCGAGGAACTGGAGCGGCGGTACGCGCGGGCGCGGGCGAGCGCCTCCGGGCTGCACACCGCGCAGGAGGTGCTGCGCCAGGCGGAGCACGAGCGCGAGCAGCGGATCGCCGCCCGGCAGCAGGCCGCCGTCCGGGCCGCGTCCCGGGCCGGTAACCGGGAGCGGCTGGAGAGCGAACGGACCGCGCTGGAGGAGGAGCTGACGCGGGCCCGCGGCAACGCCGACAGCGTCGCCGCGCGGGCCGCGCAACTGGAGCGCCGGGCCGTGCGGCTGACGGAGGCCGCCGACACCGCCCGCGTCGCCGAGGACACGGCCCAGCGGCTCAAGGACGCCGACGCCCGCCTCGCCGACGCCGCCTTCCGGGCCGGCTTCGACACCCCCCGGGAGGCGGCCGCCGCGCTCCTCGACGACGCCGCCCACCGTGAGCTGCAACGTCGCCTCGACGCCTGGGACTCGGAGGAGGCAGCCGTCCGCGCGGTCCTCACCGAGGCCGACACCGCCGCCGCGGCCCAGCAGCCGCCCGCCGACCTCGCCGCGGCGGAACACACCGCCGCCGACGCGGGCCGGCGCCTGCGCGACGCCTCCTCGGCCCGCGACGCCGCCGCCCGCCGCTGCGCCGAACTGGACCGGCTGTCCGCCCACGCAGCGACCTCCGTGCGCCGGCTCGCCCCGCTGCGTGAGGAACACGGCCGAGTCGCCCGCCTGGCCACCCTCGCGGCGGGCACCTCCGCGGACAACGAACGCCGGATGCGCCTGGAGTCCTACGTGCTGGCGGCGCGCCTCGAACAGGTCGCCGCCGCGGCGACCGCGCGGCTCCAGCGCATGTCCTCCGGCCGCTACACCCTCGTCCACTCCGACGACCGCACCGGGCGCGGCCGCAGCGGCCTCGGCCTGCACGTCGTCGACGCATGGACCGGCCGCGAGCGGGACACGGCCACGCTGTCCGGCGGTGAGACGTTCTTCGCCTCGCTCGCCCTCGCGCTCGGCCTCGCCGACGTCGTCACGGACGAGGCGGGCGGCGTCCGCCTGGACACCCTCTTCATCGACGAGGGCTTCGGCAGTTTGGACGACCAGACCCTCGACGAGGTCCTGGACGTCCTCGACTCGCTGCGCGAGCGGGACCGCAGCGTCGGCATCGTCAGCCATGTCGCCGACCTGCGGCGGCGGATACACGCCCAACTGGAGGTCGTGAAGGGTCGGTCGGGGTCGGTGCTGCGGCAGCGTGGTACCGGCTGAGCGCTCGCGGGGGCCTCAGCGGCCCAGCGGCCGGCGGGGGAGCGGTGAGGAGTAGACGACGCTCGTGGTGACCGAGCCCAGCGCGCTGATCCGGCCCGACACCTCCTCCAGGTGCCGCATCGACCGGGCCGCGACCTTGATGACGAAGCAGTCGTCCCCCGTGACGTGGTGCGCCTCCAGGATCTCGGGAGTGACCGCGACCAGATCGTGGAACGGCTTGTAGTTGGCGACCGGGTAGCGCAACCGAACGAAGGCGAGGATCGGCAGCCCCAGCCGTTCGGGGTCGACGACCGCCGCGTATCCCCGGATGACCCCCGCCTCCTCCAGCCGGCGCACCCGCTCGGTCACCGCGCTCGCGGACATCGAGACCGCACGGGCCAACTCGGCGAAGCTGGCCCGCCCGTTGCGCTGGAGGGCGCCGAGGATGAGCCAGTCGGTGGCGTCCGGGGAATACTCGGTCATCCGGCATGAATAGCAGGGAATCCCCGGCCCGACAAGAGACTGACCAGGAGTTCTGCCTTCTGGGGAGGTGCCCGCTGACCCTAGATTTCTGGCCAGGAGATCCCACCGAGGAGAGGCCGCGCCCATGAACACCACCGTCAACCCCGTCCTGCGCGCCGCCCCCGCGCCGCCCGCCGAGGCCGCCGCGTACTTCCGGGCGAGCCTCGCCTTCCACGCCGACGTCTCCGACGTCGCCGCCGCGCTCGCGGCCGACGGCGACCCGGGGTTCGTCCTCGTGGACTGCCGTTCCACCGAGTCCTGGGACCAGGGCCACATCCCCGGCGCCGTCCACCTGCCCACCGCTCTCATGCCCGAGCAGGCCGGCCGGCTCCTCGACCCGGCGGTGCCGGTGGTGACGTACTGCTGGGGCCCCGGCTGCAACGGTGCGACCCGCGCCGCCCACGCCCTCGCCGAACTCGGCTACCGGGTCAAGGAGATGCTCGGCGGCTTCGAGTACTGGGTGCGCGAGGGCTTCGCGCACGAGACCTGGCAGGGCCCCGAGCGCCGATCCGCCGACCCCCTGACCGCCCCGGTGGACGCGGGCGACTGCGGCTGCTGAGCGGCGTGTAGGTTCTGCGGCATGGTGCGATACGTGGAGCCGGGCGCGGTGGAGTGGGTGGAGTCGGGCGGCGGACCGCTGGTCGCGGTCCCGGAGACGGTCCTGCCGTTCTGGACCGGCGCCGACGGCGAGGAGACGGACTCCGACTACGACCGGGCCTGCGAGATCGACGGCTACGTCGGACTCCTCCCGGTCGGCGACTGCGCGGCCCTGGTGCTCGGCGACGAACCCGCCTCCACCGCCTATCTGCCCGACCACGGCACCTTCGTCCGCTGGTGCGCCGCGGACTCCGAGGACGAGGTGCTGGCCGGCGTCCCCGCCGCCCTCGACGCGGCCGAGTGGGAGCCCGAGGTGTCCTGGCAGGTGCCCGGCCCCGTGCTCCTCTTCGACGCGGCCTGGCCGGGCGCCGCCTGCGACCGTGCCGACCATGTGCGGGTCGCCCTGGCCCCCGGCCGGTACGCGGTGCGCGCAGCCGAGGTGCGTCCCGGGCCGGAGACCTGGCTGAACGTCGTACAACTGCGGCGGCTCGCGGACCGTTAGCCACCGCGGACATCGGGCTGCGTCGTCGCGGCGGCCCAGCCATGATGGGTGCCCATGCCACGACTTCCGCACCCCGCCCCCGAAGACCTCCGCCGTGACCCCCTGCCCCTGCGCGGCCGGACCGCGCTCGTCACCGGAGCCAGCCGGCGCGGCGGCATCGGCCACGCGGTGGCCCGGCGGCTCGCCGCGTACGGAGCGAGCGTCCACCTGCACCATCACGTCCCGCACGACGCCGCCATGCCCTGGGGCGCCGACCGGCCCGAGGACGTGGTCGCCTCCGTGCGCGCGGCGCTCGGCGACCCGGACGCCACCGTGACGGCCGGCCCCGGCGACCTCACCGATCCCGCCGCGCCCGGCGAACTGGTCGCCACCGCCGCCGAGGCGCTCGGCGGACGGCTGGACATCCTGGTCGCCAACCACGCTCTCAGCGGCAGCGACGGCACCCTCGACACCATCGACGCCGCCATGCTCGACGCGCACTGGCAGGTCGACACCCGCTCGGTACTGCTGCTCGTCCAGGCCTACGCCCGGCTGCGCGCCGCCCTGCCGTCCCGCAGGCCCGGTGGGCGCGTCGTGATGATGACCTCCGGCCAGGACATCGCCGGCGGCATGCCCGGCGAGATCGCCTACGCCCTGCAGAAGGGCGCACTCGCCTCCATCACGCGCTCCCTGTCGACAGCCCTCGCCGAACACGCGGTCACCGTCAACGCGGTCAACCCCGGGCCCGTGGACACCGACTACATGACCGGCGAGGACTACGAGGCCATCGCCGCGCTCTTCCCCGCCGGGCGGTGGGGCATGCCCGACGACCCGGCCCGCCTCGTCGCGTGGCTGGCCACGGACGAGGCGATAGGGGTCTCCCCGGCTCGAACGTAGTTGAGAGCTGGGGAAGGGTCACCGGCCAGGTCGTCGACTCCGAGGGCGGCTTTCGCAGATGAGCCGATGTCAGAGCCGGGACAGCTCGTCCACCAGGTCGTCCAGGCCCAGCGAACCCTGGGAGAGGGCCGCCATGTGCCAGGCCTTGGCGTCGAAGGCGTCACCGTGCCGCTCGCGGGCCTTCTCCCGGCCCAGCAGCCACGCCCGCTCACCGAGCTTGTAGCCGATCGCCTGGCCCGGGATCGTCAGGTACCGGGTCAGCTCGCTCTCCACGAAGTCCGCCGGACGGCTGCTGTGCGCGCCGAAGAACTCCTGCGCCAGCTCCGGCGTCCAGCGCTCGCCCGGGTGGAAGGGGGAGTCCGCCGGGATCACCAGCTCCAGGTGCATGCCGATGTCCACGATGACCCGGGCGGCCCGCATCATCTGCGCGTCCAGGTAACCGAGCCGCTGCTCCGCGTCCGTGAGGAAGCCCAGCTCGTCCATCAGCCGTTCCGCGTACAGCGCCCAGCCCTCGGCGTTGGCGCTGACCATGCCGACCGAGGCCTGGTAGCGGGAGAGGTCCTCGGCCACGTGCGCCCACTGGGCGAGCTGGAGGTGGTGACCGGGAACGCCCTCGTGGTACCAGGTGGAAACCAGGTCGTAGACCGGGAACCGGGTCAGGCCCATGGTCGGCAGCCAGGTCCGGCCGGGGCGCGAGAAGTCCTCCGACGGCGGCGTGTAGTAGGGGGCCGCCGCGCTGCCGGGCGGGGCGATCCGCGACTCCACCTTCCGCACCCGCTCGGCGAGTTCGAAGTGGGTGCCGTCCAGCGCCTCGATCGCCTGGTCCATCAGGCCCTGCAGCCAGTCGCGGACCTCGTCGACGCCCTCGACGTGCGTACCGTGCTCGTCCAGATGCGCCAGCGCCACCCACGGCGTCGCGGCACCCGGCAGGATCTTCTCCGCCTCCTGCTTCATCTCGGCGAGCAGCCGGTGGTACTCGGCCCAGCCGTACGCGTACGCCTCGTCCAGGTCGAGGTCGGTTCCGTTGTAGTAGCGCGACCAGCGGGCATAGCGCTCGCGGCCCACCGTGTCCGGGGCGCCCTCGATCGCCGGCGCGTAGACGTCGCGCATCCAGTCCCGCAGCTCCACCACGGCGGCGGTCGCGCCCCGGGCCGCATCGTCCAGCTCGGCGCGCAGCGCGTCGGGGCCCGCGGACGCGAAGTCCTCGAACCAGCCACGGCCCTCACCCGTGTCCGCCCACTCACCGAGCTGCTCGACGAAGGTGGCGGTCGGGCGCGGAGACGCGTACAGCTTGCGCTCCAGACCCAGGGCCAGGGACTCGCGGTAACCCGCGAACGCCACCGGTACCGCGCGCAGCCGCTCGGCGATCCGCGCCCAGTCCTCGTCCGTCTGCGTCGGCGTCACCGTGAAGACCTCGCGCACCGAATGCG
>NZ_RAIF01000032.1:1011002-1014197 GCF_003671715.1 Streptomyces sp. E2N166
CAGCCGGGCGAGAGTGGCCCGCGCCAGCTCCGCGAGGGCCTCCTGCCCCGCGGGCGAGAAGTCGGGCAGGCGGCTGGAACTCTCCTGCACGCCGAGGAACGTACCGGTGACCGGGTCGAGGGCGATGAGCTCGTCGACGTAGGCGTCGGCGACCTCGCGGGGCAGCGGGCTCTTGGTCTCTGACATGCGGACATCCTCATACGGATTCCGGTGCCGCGTCAGCCCGCTCTGCCCGGCCCGGTACCGCGGGCGGCCGGATTTCGCTCAGGGCGTGTCCGCGGGCGCGGCGGGCGGCAGCAGGGGGCCGCACTCCCACTGCTGGAAGATCAGCCGCGTCTCGACACGGGCCACCTCCGGCCGGGAGGTGAAACCGTCCAGCACCAGCCGCTGCAGATCCGTCATGTCCGCGACCGCGACATGGACGAGGTAGTCGTCCGGGCCGGTGAGATGGAAGACGGTGCGCGACTCCGGAAGCGCCCGGATCCGCTCCACGAACGGGCCGACCAGTTCCCGCCGGTGCGGGCGCACCTGCACCGACAGCAGCGCCTGGAGCCCGCGCCCCAGCTTGGCCGGGTCCAGTTCGAGACGATGGCCGAGGATCACCCCGGCACGCCGCAGCCGGGTCACCCGGTCCAGGCAGGTCGACGGGGCGACTCCGACCTGGGCGGCGAGATCGCGGTAGGTGGTCCGGGCGTCGTTCTGCAGCAGCCGCAGCAGATGAAGATCCACCGGATCCAGTACGACAGATTCGGCCATCTTTCGAACGTAGCACGGCCGGTGATCGCAGTGGCCCGGTCGGTGTTCACTCTTCGAGGCATGGACTCTGCGCGCACGCACACGTCACCACCCGACGACGTACGCACCACCGCTCCCACGGGCAGGGCACTGGCCACCGAGGCCGTGCACGCCGGCCGCGACGATCTCGCCGCCCAGGGACTGCACGCCCCGCCCATCGACCTGTCCACGACCTACCCGTCGTAC
This sequence comes from Streptomyces sp. E2N166, assembly GCF_003671715.1. GTDB lineage: Bacteria > Actinomycetota > Actinomycetes > Streptomycetales > Streptomycetaceae > Streptomyces > Streptomyces thinghirensis. Next base: position 1,011,984 of record NZ_RAIF01000032.1, read on the forward strand.
GACAGCCGAGGCGAGGCCGCCCGCATCGACGCGTTCGCCACCACCGGCGCCGACCCGGAGGGGCCGCCGGTCTACGGCCGTCTCGGCAACCCCACCGTCGCCCGCTTCGAGACGGCGCTGGCCCGGCTGGAGGGCACCGAGGCCGCGGTCGCCTTCGCCAGCGGCATGGCCGCGCTGAGTGCCGTCCTGCTGGTCCGCGGCTCGATGGGGCTGCGGCACGTGGTGGCCGTACGGCCCCTGTACGGCTGCAGCGACCACCTGCTGACCGCCGGCCTGCTCGGTTCCGAGGTCACCTGGACCGACCCGGCGGGCATCGCGGACGCGCTGCGCCCGGACACCGGCCTGGTGCTCGTGGAGTCACCGGCCAACCCCACGCTGGCCGAGGTGGACCTGCGGGCCGTCGCCCACGCCTGCGGATCGGTGCCGCTGCTCGTGGACAACACCTTCGCCACGCCCGTGCTCCAGCGCCCCGCCGAACAGGGCGCGCGCCTGGTGCTGCACAGCGCCACCAAGTACCTCGGCGGGCACGGGGACGTACTGGCCGGTGTGGTGGCCTGCGACGAGGAGTTCGCGGGACGGCTGCGGCAGGTCCGCTTCGCCACCGGCGGCGTCCTGCACCCGCTGGCCGGCTATCTCCTGCTGCGCGGTCTGTCGACCCTGCCCGTGCGGGTGCGGGCCGCCTCCGCGAACGCCGCCGCGCTCGTCCGGCGCCTCGCCGCCGATCCGCGCGTGGCCCGCGTCCACTATCCGCGCATCGGCGGCGCGATGGTCTCCTTCGAGGTCCACGGCGATCCGCACGAGGTCATCGGCCGCGTCCGCCTGATCACCCCCGCGGTGAGCCTCGGCAGTGTCGACACGCTGATCCAGCACCCGGCGTCCATCAGCCACCGCATAGTCGACGCCGACGACCGCCGGGAGGCCGGGGTGGGCGACCGGCTGCTGCGGCTGTCCGTCGGCCTGGAGGACGTCGACGACCTGTGGGCCGACCTGGACCAGGCACTGGGCGAGCGGGCGGCCGAGGCGATCCCGTTGCGGGAGGCGCTGTCGCGGGCCGAATGACGGCGCGCGGCGCCGCCCGCCGGCTCACTCCTTGCCGATCCGCTCCCCGCGCGGCAGCCGCGCCGCCGCCCGGGCCGCCGGGTCCAGACGGGCCGTGATGACGAGGGTCCCCTCCTCGATCTGGTAGTCGAGGGGGAGGCCCAGGCCGCGCATCGCGGCGACCATGCCGGTGTTGGACGCCTGCGTCACGGCGTACACGCTCTCGCAGCTCGTCTCCGCCGCCATCGCCACGAGCCGGCCGAGGAGCTCGCCGCCGACGCCGCGGCGCTGCCACCCGTCCTCGACCAGCAGCGCGATCTCCGTCTCGTCCCCGTCCCACATCAGGTGGCCCAGCCCGACGATCCGCCCCGAGGCGGTCTGCACGGCGAGGGTGCGGCCGTGGCGCGGGCTGAGGAGGTGGTTGAGATACCGGTCGGCGTCGCCGACCGGGCCGTGGTACCGCAGCCCGAGCGTCCGCGTCGAGCACCGCTCGTGCATCGCCTTCGCCGCCGGGACGTCACGCTGGTCGGCCCGGCGGACCGTGATGTCGCGTCCCTCGGGCAGCGTCAGCACGTCCCGAGCGCGCGGGATGCGCGGACCGAGCCGGGCGTCCAGCTCGACCAGCGCCCGCGCGCGGGCGAACTCGGCCGGGGTGAACGGCAGATACGGCCGTTCCACACTGATCACTCCGCCCTCCGGCGCGCGCAGCCGCAGCACGGTGTCCTCCAGCGCGCCTTCCGGCGGCACGTCGTCCGCCGCGCGTCCACCGACCGTCGCGGGCAACGACCGGATGGTGCACCGGCCCAGCAACTGCCGGAGCGCCAGGGGGAGTTCCGCAGCGTCCAGCGCCGTACGGGCGGCCAGCCCCAGCACCCGGGTCGGCGCGTCCACCAGATCGTGGGCGTCCGCCCGCTCGGTCCAGGTGTGGTCACCGCCCGCCGCCGACACCAGGCCGGCCAGCTCGGACCCCGTCAACTCACCCGGGGCACGGAGCAGGAACTCGTCCACCGTCCCATCGGCCAGCGGGTGCGTCTGCAGGCTCAGGATGTCGACCCGCCGGTCGGCGAGGGCCGAGCACAGCACGGCCAGCGACCCCGGCGCGTCCCGTACGGTCGTCCGCATCCGCCACAGCGCGCTGTCTGCCGCATCGGCTCGGGAACCGGCTGACAGCCCGGT
>NZ_RAIF01000032.1:1014340-1017869 GCF_003671715.1 Streptomyces sp. E2N166
GCTGTCCCGTCGCCCCGGTCGGAAGGCCCGGCCTGCCGCCCCGTGGACGGCGGCCGGGCGCCGGTATCGTGCGACGGCGGGGCGTGCCCGTGGCGGCGTGTCCACCAGGTGTGGAAGCCCGCCGTGGCGATCAGGGTGGCCACCGAGGCCAGCAGCATGGCGGGTACCACGGGGCCGTGCCCGAAGAGGCGCGTCACGGCGTCCGTCACATCAGACATGTCTCGACTCATGCACCCACTGTGACGGGACGGTGTTGCGTGATCACGAACGCTCTGTGACCGATGGGTAAAGAAGGCTTCTGGGACATTTGTTGCTCTTCTTACCAGCGCCGTGTGTCAGGCGGCGGCCGCCTCCTCCGCCGGCGCGCTGCGCAGCCGCCGGGCCTGCCTCACCAGCCGGGACGAACCGCGCCGGTCCGCCGCCTCCGGCAGATGCGGCAGGTCGCCACGGGCCCCCACCCGCTCGGCGCACTCGGCGGCCACGGCGAGCAGCTCGCCGAGCCCGCGGGCCGAGGGGCCGGTCGAGCCGGTGGCCGGATCGGCGAGCAGGGCGGGCAGCACCTGGCGGAGCACGCCCCAGATGGCGGCGTTCGCCTCCGTCGCCGCCGAGGTCCGCACCGGCTTCACCGCGCCGCCCCGCACCAACTGGCCCAGGTCCGAGCCCAGCCGGACGGTGTCGAGCCGCTCGCACGCCGCCGGCACCGGCAGGGCGTCCACGGCGGCCGGCCGGTCCTCCGCGTGCCGGGCCCCGGGTCCGTACGCCACGCACAGGTGCACGGCCTCCCCCGCCTCGCCGTCCGCCTCGGCGAGGCGCGGCAGCACGGCGGTGGCGCCCCGGCCGTCGTCCACGGCCGCCGCGGAAGTCCGCCGAGGCGACGTCAGGAAGCCCGTCAGGGACCCGGGGTGATCCACGGCGCCGGAAGGCGTCGACTCCTCGGAGGTCTCCAGCCCCAGGCGCTGCCCGCCCGCCACGGATTCCAGCACGGAGGGTCGTCGACAGGCCACGGCCTGCAAAGATCGCGTCATGCGAAAAACCGTAGAGCCGACCACTGACAATGGGCCCGACCTGCGCAAACAGAGCCGCAGCGCCTGGATTTGGCGGATGTGCGGCGAACGGGGAGGCGGACGGGGCCGCGAGCCGCGCACCGGGGGATGACGCCGGCGCGCGGCACACCCGACAGGCTACGGGAACTACTGGCCGACCCGGCCCGGCTGGAGCACCTTCGTGTACAGCACCGTGCCGTCCTGCTCGCGCAGACGCACCGTCATCTCGGCGCTGTCGCCGTCGATGTCGACCTCGCCGAAGAACTGGTAGCCGCCCGCGGGCGAGACGTTCGAGGCGGTCGGCGCCTTCACGAACACCCTCTCCGGGCCGAAGGTCCCGTCGAGGGCGCTGGCCGGGAACGCACCCGAGTTGAGCGGCCCGGACACGAACTCCCAGAACGGCTCGAAGTCGGCGAACGCGGCCCGCGAGGGCTGGTAGTGCTGCGCCGAGGTGTGGTGCACGTCGGCCGTCAGCCACACCGTGCCGGTGATCCGCCGGTGCTTGACGTGGCGCAGCAACTCGGCGATCTGCAGTTCACGCCCCAGAGGCGCGCCGGGATCGCCCTGCGCCACTCCCTCGATGTTCGCCCTCCCCTCGGTGGAGTCGGGCACGACCAGGCCGATCGGCATGTCGGCGGCGATCACCTTCCACACCGCACGCGACCGCGCCAGCTCCCGCTTGAGCCACTCCAACTGCTCGCGGCCCAGAATGCCCTGCGGGTCCACGGTCTGGTCACCGGGGGAGTTGGGATCGCGGTACGTCCGCATGTCCAGCACGAACACGTCGAGGAGCGGGCCCTGGCGCAGCACCCGGTGCACGCGCCCCTCCCGCGCGCCGGGACGCAGGGTGGAGATCGGGAAGTACTCACCGAACGCGCGCCGGGCGCGGGCGGCCAGCACGTCCACGCTCTTCTCGGTGTAGCGGCTGTCCGTGTCCGTGATCACCTGGCCCGGGTACCAGTTGTTGCGCACCTCGTGGTCGTCCCACTGGACGACCGACGGGACCTGGGCGTTGAAGCGCCGCAGGTTCTCGTCGAGCAGGTTGTAGCGGAAGTTGCCGCGGAACTCGGCGAGGGTCTCGGCGACCTTGGACTTCTCTTCGGTGGTGATGTTGCGCCAGGTGCCGCCGCCGGGTAGGGCGGCCGTCTCCGCGATGGGGCCGTCGGCGTAGATGTTGTCGCCGCTGCACAGGAAGAAGTCCGGGTCCAGGGCGCCCATGGCCTTGTAGATGCGGTAGCCGCCGAGGTCGGGGTTGATGCCCCAGCCCTGGCCCGCGAGGTCGCCCGACCACACGAAGCGTGCCCCCTCGCGCCTGCGGACCGGCACCGTGCGGAAGGTGCCGGGGACCGGCTCACCGGTGCGGCGCGGGTCGTCCGGGTCGGCGAGGAGCACGCGGTAGTGGATCTGCTCGCCCGGCGGCAGCCCGCGCAGCCTGGTCGTGCCGGTGAAGTCCGTGTCCGTCCCGAGCAGCGGCCCGTGCCATCTGCGCGCATTGCGGAACGACTCGGTGGCCGACGTCTCGACGATCATGCGGGCAGGCCGGTCGGACCGCACCCACACGAGACCGGAGTGGGAGGTCACGTCTCCCGTCTGCACGCCCCAGCCCGCTCCCGGCCGCCCGGAACGGGCGAACGCCGGCGCCGCCCCGAGGGCGGTGGGCAGGGTCAGGGCCGCCGACGCGGCGAGGGAGCCGCGCAGCACGCTGCGGCGAGCGGGCAACGGACGGTGTGACATGGATGCGCCTCCAGGGACGTCCAGGGACGGGATCCGGCCGGTGTTCGGGCCAGTGTGCGGAGCCAGACCTACTGGTGCGGCGCGGCGGGCACGGAAACTCGGGGTGAACAACCAGCCGCCCGCGCGCGTGGAAGCACCTCACCCGCCCCGCGTCACACGACCCTGCCCATCATCTCCATCCCCGCACGAATGCGGCCCGGCGTCAGGTGCGCGTATCCCAGCACCAGCCGCACCTCCTTCGCCGCCGCGTCGTCACCACCCGCGCCGTGCCCGTAGTCCGCCAGCGAACGCACGGCGACCCCGGCCTCCGTCACGCGCGCGAGGAAGCGCTCCTCGGGGCCGTACCGCTCGGGGAGGGTGGCGATGACGTGGAGTCCGGCGGCGATGCCGGACACCCGGGAGCCGGGAAGATACTCCTCCAGGGCGGCGACCAGGGCGTCGCGCCGCTCACGGTAGGCGCGCTGACAGACGCGCAGTTGGCGGTCGTAGTCGCCGCGTTCCACGAAGCGGGCGAAGACTGCCTGGTCGAGGGCCGGATGGCCGAGGTCCGTGGTGCGCTTGCGCTCGACGACTTCGTCCGCCAGCCACTCCGGAACCAGCAGCCAGCCCAGCCGCAGTCCCGGGGCGAGCGACTTGCTGACCGAACCCGTGTAGGCGACGCGTTCCGGATCGAGCCCCTGGAGTGCGCCCACGGGGGCACGGTCGTACCGGAAGTCGCCGTCGTAGTCGTCCTCCAGGACGAGGCCGTCCAC
>NZ_RAIF01000032.1:1018559-1060929 GCF_003671715.1 Streptomyces sp. E2N166
CCGCGTCGCGCAGGGCCTCCTGCAGGGCGCGGCCACGCGAGCGTGCCGGTGCCGAGGCGGCGGGCAGCAGCAACTCCCAGGCCGCGCTGCCGACGGCGGAGCCCGGAGGGCCGCCCGGACCGGATGACGGCGTCATGAAAGAAGTCCCCCCGAGCATCACGTCCGCACCACGTCTTCTCAATCGCCCCCACTTTACGAGGGGTTGGAGCCGTTGGTGCGTAAACCGGAGTGACAGACCACAGCGAGGGGGCAGGCCGATGTCGCGCCCCGGAATCGTAAGCGCAATCCAGGAGCGCCCGTGGACGCCAAGAACCGTTTCGAGACGAAGACCACCTTCGCTCTCTCCCGACTCGAATGGCTGGGCTTTCTCGCCGTATCGCTCGTGCTCGCTTTCCAGCACCTCACGGAAATCCGCTGGGCCGTCTTCGTGCTGCTGTTCGCGGTGATCGACGTCATCGGATACCTGCCCGGCGCGATCGCCTACCGGCGCAGCCCGGACGGACACGTCCCGCGCGGCTGCTACGTGGCCTACAACACGATGCACAGCCTGGTCACGGCGGGTGTCCTGGCCGGGGCGTGGGCGCTGTTCGTCCGGCCGGAATGGGCGCTGCTGGCCCTCCCGATCCACCTCATGGGCGACCGGGCCCTCTTCGGGAACTCCCTCAAACCCTTCGGGGTCGCCTTCGAGCCGGAAACCACGCCGGAGTTCCGGAGGTTCGAGCAGCGGTACCACTCGGCGGCGGTCTCCGGCGAAAACGCCGCCGCGCGGACTTCCGTGGAGGACACCGATGCCGTCCGTGCTTGACACACTCGCCGCGCACAGCGACAACCCCAGTTCCTTTCTCGCCCTCAACAGCGGGAACGCGTACTTCCACGACGGCCGGTTCGACGGCGCCTGCGCCTATCGCACCTCGGGCCGCTACGTGCTGCAATTCGGCGGCCCGTTCACCGCGCCGGAACACCGAGCACGCCTGCTGGACGCGTTCGCCGCCCACGCAGGCCGCCGTCTGGTCGCCGTGCAACTGCAGCGGGCGGACGCCGAGCTGTACGCGGCACACGGCTTCACGGTCAACCAGCTCGGGGCGTCGTACGCCGTCGACCTGAGCCGATTCACGCTGCGCGGCTCACGGTTCGTCCGGCTGCGGAACAAGATCTCGCGCGCCCGGCGGGCGGGCCTGGAGGTCGCCGAGGTCATGGCCGGCGACGACTGCGCCGAACTGGACCGGATCGACCAGTGCTGGCTGCGGGACAAGGGTCGGCACGCCAAGGAGCTGCGCTTCCTCGTCGGCCAGCGCAACGGGAGCCTGCAGAGGCACCGCCGTCTGTTCGTCGGCCGGATCGACGGCGAGACGGCCGGTTACATCAACTACTCGCCGGTCTACGGCAGCCGCCCCGGCTGGCTGCACGACCTCAGCCGGCGCCGCCCCGACGCGCCGCCCGGTGTGATGGAGGCGCTCAACGCCACCGTCATGGAACGGCTGACCGCCGACGGAGCGGGCTGGCTGCACTTCGGGTTCACCCCGTTCACCGGGCTCGACCCGGAGCACGAACTACTCGGTGCCAGCCGTATGTTCACCCGGCTCGCCCGCTTCCTGGCCGAGCGCGGCGACGTGATCTACCCGGCGGCCTCCCAGCTCGAGTACAAGCAGAAGTGGGCCCCGCACGTGGTCCTGCCGGAGTACATCGCCTTCCGCGGCAGGCCCCGCCCCGGCGCGGTCTGGCAGTTGCTGCGCGCCACCAACGCCCTCTGAGCCACCGCGTCCACGGCCGCGCGAGTGCCGCGCCGATTCCGTATTCATCCCACCCTGGAGGACCGCACGCCCATGAGATTCCTAGAGCGTGAACGCGCCACCCTCGCGAAGCTGCTGCCCGAACTGGACCCCGCCCTGCGCGAGGCCCCGCTGATGGAACTGGAGCGGCCGGGCAGCCCGGGCATCCGGCACTTCCGGGACAGCGGCGGTCCGGGACTGCTCGTTCCCGAGTCCCATCAGGGCCGGGGCGCCACCGCGCTCGACGCCCTGCGCGTGCAGCGGGCCATCGGCAGCCGCTCGCCGTCCCTGGCCGTGGCCACCACCATGCACCACTTCTCCATGGCCACCCTTGTCGGGCTCGGCGGCCTCGGCGACGGCTTGGAGTGGATGCTGATCGAGGGCGTGGCCTCGTCCAACCGCGTGATCGCCTCCGGCTTCGCCGAGGGCCGCAGCGGCGCGGGCACCCTCGACCCGTCGATGACCGCCACGGTGACCGCGGACGGCGTCCGGATCAACGGCGTCAAACGGCCGTGCAGCCTGGCCCACTCCATGGACGTGCTCACCGCCAGCGTGATGATCCCGCGCGAGGACGGGCAGGGCGACGAACTCGCCGTGGCCCTCGTGCCCGCGGAGAGCGAGGGTATGAGCGTCAGCGGCTTCTGGTCCAGCGCCTTCCTCGCCGGGGCCGAGAGCGAACAGGTCACGCTCACCGACGTCCTCGTACCGCCGGAACTCCTGCTGCGCACCGCGACGACCTCCGGTGAACAGCTCGACGAACTTCAGACGGCCGGTCTGATCTGGTTCCAGACGCTGATGACGGGCAGCTACCTCGGCGCCGCGAGCGCGCTGGTGGAGCGGGTGCTGCTGAACGACCGCATCCCCGAGCACGAGCGAGTACGCCTCTTCGTCGAGACCGAGGCCGCCATGGCCACCGCCGAGGGCGTCGCCCGGCGTATCGACGCCGGTGACCTCGACGAGTCGGCGCTCGCACAGGCGCTGTACGTGCGCTACGGCGTCCAGGACGCCATCGCGCGAGTCGTCCCGCGCGCCGTCGAACTCCTCGGCGGCCTCAACTTCATGACGTCCGACGAGGTGGGCCACCTGGCCGCCTGCGCCAACGGACTCTCCCTGCACCCGCCGTCGCGCTCCCGGATGACCGCCCCGTTCTCCGCCTACCTGGCCGACCGGCCACTCGCCATCGCCTGACCGCGCCCCCACCGTCCATCGGTGGGCCGAGACTTGTTGGGAGAACACACCCCCCATGCCGTCAGACAACCAGCGTCTCGCCCTCCTGCCCGTCGGCCGTAAGGGGCGGCGCGACCGCCCCTCCCTGCTGCTCACCGGCGGTTCCGGAGTGCTCGGACGTGCCCTGATCGACGAGCTGTCACCCGACTTCGACCTGCTGTGCCTGCGTCGCAACACACCGTTGCGCGATCCGCGGGTGCGCGAGCTCCAGGGCGACCTGGTCGCTCCCCGGCTCGGCCTGAGTCCCCTGGCCTGGCACGAACTGGCCCTTGAGGTGGACGTGGTGCTGCACTGCGCCGCCGAGACCAACTGGCGTACCCCGCCACAGGACATCACGCGCACCAACCTGCGCGGTGCCGACAACATGCTCGACCTGGCGGCCCGGGCCGACGCCCCGCTGTACCTGGTGAGTACCGCGTTCGTGGCCAACACCCCCACCGAGGAGGACCGCCGGCGCTTCCCGGGTGCAGCCGCCTACCTCAACTCCAAGGCCAGGGCCGAACAGATGACGCGCGAGGCGGGCGTGCCCGGCGCCATCGTCCGGCCCTCGGTCGTCATGGGTGACTCCGTCAGCGGGCGGATCGCCGGTCAGCAGGGGCTGACCAAGACGATCGGCTCGATGGTCCTGGGGCGGGTCCCGGTGCTGCCCGGAGCCCCCGAGGCCCGGATCGACATGGTGCCCCAGGACTACGTCTCGCGGGCCATCGGCGACCTGGTCCGGGGCGGTGTGGCCGACGGCGAGTACTGGCTGACGGCCGGCAAGGAGGCCATCGACCTGCGGGAGTTCGCCGACATCTGCGCGGACGTCGCCGTACGCCACGACCTGCCCCGGCCCCAGCGGCCCCGGCTCATCCCCGTAGACGCCGTGCACCGGCTGCTCCTGCCCATGCTGGAGGGCACCTCGCTGCCCGCCTCGGTCCGCCGGCGGCTGGAGCACTACGCGGAACTGCTGCTGGTGTTCCAACGGGAGCTGCCGTTCGACACCTCCCTCGGCGAACCCGACTGCGGCACCCGGCTGACCCGGGCCGACATCCGGGCCGCGCTCGTACGCAACGCGGAGAGCTGGGCCGGGGACAGGGCCGGCCTGCTCACCCGGAACCGGACCGCCGCGGCCGCTCCGATGGAGGTGGCGTCATGACCGTGTCGCCCCCGTCCACAGGTACCACCGGGCCGTCCTCCGGGGCCTCCGCGTCGTCCTCTGGCGCTGCCGGGCCGTCCTCTGGGGCTGCCATGGCGTCCCCCGGGACCACGGCCCCGGCCTCCGGCTCCAGGGCTGCCGGGTCCGCCTCCGGGGCTGCCGGACCGGGCTCCGAGACCCCCACGCCCTCCTCCGGGTCCTCCGCCCCGGCCTCCGAGTCCTCCACCCCGCGCGCCGGGGCCGCCGCGCCGACCGACCGGCCCGACATCGTGGACCTCTACCTCAAGCACATCGGCTCCGGCCGCGCCGTGATGGGCCGTGTCATGGGCGGGATGGCCGAGGTCCGCTCCGAGGGGGTCTGGATCCACGCCGACGACGGCCGCCGCTTCCTGGACTTCGGCGGCTACGGCGTCTTCATCATGGGCCACCGCCACCCGGCCGTCGTCGAAGCGGTGCACCGGCAGATCGACACCCACCCGCTGGCCAGCCGCGTCTTCCTCGAACCCGTCGCCGCCCGGGCCGCCCAGGCCCTGGCCGCCCACACCCCGCCCGGCCTCGACTACGTCCACTTCGTCAATTCCGGCGCCGAGGCCACCGAGGCGGCCCTCAAACTGGCCCGCGCCCACGGACTCACCTCGGTGATCACCACCCGCGGCGGCTTCCACGGCAAGACCCTCGGCGCGCTGAGCGTCACCGCCAACGCGACGTACCAGACGCCCTTCCAGCCCCTGCTCCCGGACGTCACCCAGGTGGCCTACGACGACCCGGCCGACCTCGAACAGGCGCTGGCCGCCCGCCGCGACCGGGCCTGCGTCATCGTCGAACCCGTCCAGGGCGAGGGCGGCGTACGCATCCCCCGCCACGGCTACCTCAGCCAGGTGCGGGCGCTGTGCCGGGCGTACGGCGCCCTGCTGGTCGTCGACGAGATCCAGACCGGTATGGGACGGCTGGGCACCTGGTGGGGCGTCGACGCCGAGGGCGTGCGTCCGGACGTGCTGCTCGTCGGCAAGGGACTCAGCGGCGGTGTCGTACCGGTCGCCGCGATGGCCGCCACCGCGGAGGCCTACGCCCCCTTCAGTCGCGACCCCTACCTGCACACCTCCACCTTCGGCGCCTCGCCGATCGCCTGTGCCGCCGCCCTCGCCACCGTACGGGCGATGGAGGAGGAGGACACCGTGGCCCGGGCCGCCGCGCTCGGCCTGCGCATCCTCACCGCCGTACGGGCCGTGTGCGCGCCGTACGAGGGCGGACTGGTCCGCGAGGTGCGCGGCCGGGGTCTGCTGATCGGTATCGAGTTCGCCGAAGAACAGGCGGTCGGCGAACTCCTCTTGGAACTGATCTCCCGCGGTGTGCTCGTCAACAACTCCCTCAACTCCACCCGGGTGCTGCGGCTGACCCCGCCGGCCGTGGTCGAGGACTCCGCGCTCGACCTGTTCCTCACCACCCTCGGCGCGGCCCTGCGCAGCACGGCCGACCGTATGACCAGCTGACACCGGCTCCTGGCGCCGGCGCCAGCCACCAGCTCCGGACACCAGCGTCCGGAAACCCTCCGGGAAGGAACCGAACGACCCATGCGCCACGTGGTCCTGCACGCCCTCGCCGACGGACTGGCACCCGCCGACGTCTACGGCCGCATCAGCGACTTCCGCCGCTATCCCGAGTACAGCGACACCTTCCGTGAGGTGCACGTCGCGCCTCCGCTGCCCGACGGCTCCACGGTCTCGGACTGGACCGTCAAGTTCCGGGGCGGCCTGATGCGGTGGCGGGAACGCGACACCTACTCGCCCGAGACGTACTCCATCGCCTTCGAACAGATCAGCGGCGACTTCCAGACCTTCGAGGGGAGCTGGCGCTGCGAAGCGAGGGGCGGCGGCACGCTCGTCGTCTTCACCGCGGCCTTCGACCTCGGCATCCCTTCCCTGGCCATGATCCTCGACCCGGTGGCCGAGTCGACCGTGCGGACCAACATCGCCCGCGTGCTGCGGGGCCTTGCGGGCGCGGAGGTGATCGATGAGCGCGCGGCTGCGGCTGGTGGCTGACCGGGCGGCCGTCGCGGGCGCCCCGCTCCCGGCCGCCGATCCGCCGCACGAGGAGCCGCTGCACGAGGAACCAGGGCCGGGCACCGCCCGCTGCCTCGGCCTGTACGCCAAGCTGGCCGCCGGGGTGACCGTCGTGACCGCCCGCGGCGCGGACGGCCCGCTCGGTATGACGGTGTCCGCCGTCACCTCGCTCTCCGCCCGCCCGCCGCTGCTGCTGGCCTGTCTGCGCGACGGCTCCCGCACCCTCGCCGCCGTCCGCGGCCGGCGGGCCTTCGCCGTGCACCTGCTGCGTGAGGAACAGCGGGAGCTCGCGGGCCGGTTCGCGTCCCCGGCGACGACCGCGGCCGAGCGGTTCGCCGGGACCGACACCCGGCAGGTGCTGGGCGTCCCCGTGCTGGCCGGCGCGCTCGCCTGGTCGGTGTGCCTGACCGAGGACGTACGCCGCTACGGCGACCACCATCTCGTCGTCGGCCGGGTCGCCGCCGTGCACGTGGGCGGCGGACGCCCGCTGCTGTGGCACGACCGCCGGTTCGGTGCGCTGACCGAGCCGGTGCCGGACGCCGCCGGATGACCAGGCCATCGGCCGGGACGCCGTACTGGGACCCCGCGGAACTGCCGACGCAGCCCCAGCTGCACGGCGTGGTCACCGCCGACGTGGCCGTCGTCGGGGCCGGCCTGGCCGGCTTGTCCTGCGCCTACCACCTGGCCGAACGCGCCCCCGGGCTCGACATCGCGGTGGTGGACGCCGAGCACCCGGCCGCCGGCGCCAGCGGCCGGGGCACCGGTCTGCTGGGCCCCCGGGCCGGCCCCGCCGTCGACCGCGCGGTGCGCCGCTTCGGCCCGCAGACGGCGCGCAGGATGCACCGGGCCAGCGAGCGGGCGGTGCGGGACGTCCTCGACCTGTGCGACCGGCTCGACGTGCCCTGCGGGCTGCGGCCCGGTGAGCAGTTGGTGGCCACGCGTTCGTCCGCGGGCCTGGTGGCACTCGCCCGCCAGGCCCGCGCCTGCCGCGAACTAGGTCTGGACGTCCCCGTCCTCACCCCGGCCGGCATCCGCGACCGGGTCGGCGTGCCCTACAAGGCGGCCCTTCTGCACCGCCCCGCCGCGACCCTCGACCCGGCCGCCCTGACCTGCGCCCTCGCCCGCGCCTGCGCCGACAAGGGCGTGCGGTTCTACGGCCGCAGCCCGCTGCTGGCCCTCCGCCCCGGCGACCTGGTCGGCCCCGAGCTGGTCCTCCCGCACGGCAGGCTCTACGCCGGTCAGGCGGTGCTTGCCGTCAACTCCGCCGCGCAGGCACTGGACCTGCCGGTCGGCACCGTTCTGCCGCTCGAGGTGTACGCCGTCGCCACCGAACCGCTGAGCGCCCCGGCCTACGAGGCCCTGGGCGGGCAAGCCGGACACTCCGTCGTCGACGCCGTCCCGCTGGCGCCGTACTTCCGGCTGCTCCCGGACCGGGGGCTGATGGCGGGCGGCGGTACCGCCACGGTCCCGGCGGGCATCGGCGCTCCCCGCCTCCAGGCCGTCAGGGAGCGTGCCTGGGCCCGGCTGGAGTGGTGGCTGCGGTCCCTGCATCCGGACCTCGCCCGGGTACGGGTCACCCACCGCTGGTCCGGCCGCATCGGCATGACGGGCGACGACCTGCCGGTGGTGGGGCCGGTGCCGGGCTTCGACGACGTCTGGTACATCGGCGGCTGCTGCGGGCACGGACTCGCCCTGTCCGTGGCGCACGGCGCGCACGTGGCCGCGGCCCTGCTGGGTGAGCCGGAACCCGGCGAACCGCTCCCGTGGCACCGCTCCCGGGCCCCTCGCCTGCCCGCACGCGGACCCGTTCGGCCCCTGCTGCGGGCGTACGTGGACGCAAGGGGGCGAATCGCGCGGCATGCACGCTGACGGAGGGCGCTGCCCGCATCCGTACCCCAGCTCCGCAGTTCGCGGACTCCAGCTCCGCAGACCCCATATCCGCTGACCGCAAGCCACGGACCGCGGACCGCAAGTCATAAGCCGCAGGCCGCAGACCCCAGCCCCGCAGACTCTCAGAACCTGACCAGGAGGTTCCACAATGCGACCCCACCTCGGTACGGACGGCCGCCTGCCGCCGGCCCTGTCCATGGGAACCGCGGATGTCGCCTTCCACCTGGCGACGGGCGGCAGCCCTCTGCCCCTCGCGTTCACGTTCGGGTTCGAAGGCCGCGCCCCCACCCTGGACTCCGTACGCGCGCGGGTCGCCGAACGCGCCCACCGCGTCCCGACGTTGCGCTACCGCATCGCACGCGGCCGCAGGGAATTCCGGCGAGTGGACCGGATCGCGGTGGACCGGCATGTGCACGAGGCGTGGCTGCCCGAGGACACCGACGGGTCGGCGACCAGCCGCCTGATGCTGTCCCGGCCGATGAGCACGGACGACCAGCCGCCCTGGGACGTGTGGCTGGTCCACGGCCCGGCGGACCGCCACACCCTGGTCTACCGAACCGACCACACCTTCCAGGACGGCATGGGTGCCGCCTACACCTCCCGCGCTCTCCTCGGAGACCACCCCGAGGGCGGACCGGCCCCGCAACATCCCGCCCGGCCCACCGCACACGGCCTCGCGGACGCCCTGGGCGAGGTCGTGGCCGCCTTCCGCGCGCCCACCCCGAAACCCGCGTTCGACGGAGAATCCACGGGCCGCGTCGACGTCTGCCACGCCGACACCCCGCTGGCCCGGCTGCGTGCCGTCGCCCGCGCCCACGGCGGCACGGTCACGGACGTCTATCTCGCGGCCCTGTCCCACGCCGTCCGCACCTGGTACCTGAAGGACACCGGCTCGGCCCATCCGGCGCTGCCCGTGTCGATCCCGATGTCGGTCCGGGCCCCGGGGGAGGAGTACGCCCCGGGCAACCGCATGGTCACCGCCCGGCTCCTGCTGCCCTGCGACGAGGAGTCACCCCAGCGGGCCCTGGCCCGGGTCGTCGCCCGCACGGGCCGGCTGCGGGAGAGTCGGCGGCGCGACGCCATGCGCCTGCTGCTGTCCGCCGCCCCGCGGACGCTCGGCGCCACCGTCGGCACCCGCCTGGTCCGCGGGGCGTTCGTGGCCGGCCCGGTGAGCAGCGTGAACTTCGGCACGGCTTTGGTCCACCAGGGGGTCGCGGCCCGTCGCGCGGCCGCCTTCGCCGGCGTCGCGTCAGGCATCCGGTGTGTGACGACGCTGACGAGCCAGCACGACACCGCGTGCCTGACCGTCGTTCACGACGAGACCCTGGCGACCGCGGACGAACTCCCCGAGCTGTGGCTCGCGGCGCTGCTGGAGCTGGAGCGCCCGTAGCCACGGCACCACGCGCAGGCCCCGGACGCACCGTCCGGGGCCTGCGCGTGGTGCCGTGTCAGGGAGTGCCGCGCAGCGTCCCGGTGGCGAGGAAGACGCTCTCCGCGGCGGCCGTGCCGATCAGCGGCAGATACGGGGAGAGGCGCTCGACCGCGTACGGCAGCGTGTACAGGTCGGCGGCCGCCGCGTCCCAGCCGTGCTCGGCCCACCAGCGCTCCGGATCGGCAATCTGCCAGTTCCAGGCCAGTCCGATCGTCGACAGGGCGTCCATGAAGGGCGCGACGAACGGGGAGGACGTGGTCGCGGAGTTCACGCACTCGGCGCCGAACATGCTGCCGGGGGCGGAGAGTTCGGTCATCGCGGCGACGACGGCCGCAACCTCCGGGGGCCGAAGGAAGTACAGGGGTGCCTCGCAGAGCCACGCGGTGGGCCTGCCGGGATCGAAACCCGCCGCCCTGAGTTCCTCTCTCCAGGATGCCGTGCCGTCGGCTTCGACGACGGTGCGGCGTCCGCAGGAGAGCCGGCTCCAGTCCAGTACGTACTCCTTGAAGGCATGTACGGCCGTGTCCTCCACCTCGAAGACGTGCACCCCGGTCGGCCAGTCGAGCCGGAAGGCACGGGTGTCCAGCCCGGCGCCGAGCAGCACCACCTGGCGGCAGCCCGAACGGGCCGCGGCGAGAAGGTAGTCGTCGAAGAAGCGGGTGCGTACCACCTGATAGTCGGGCAGCAGGCGCTGCATCGGTCCGTCACCGGGCGGGCCCCCGTCGAACCCGGCCGCGTGGAGGAAGTCGGCGGCCCACGGGTCGCGGACGAGCGGCGCGGGCCGGAGGTTCTCCGCCGCGTGTGCGGAGGCCGTCCAGAGCGCCGCGCGGGAGATGCCGTGCGGGGTCGCGGCGGTCGGCGCGAACGGTGACTGCGGACGTGTGGATTCCGGCATGGGATCTCCTTGAGGTGGGGCGGGATGGCTGTGCGGACCCGGATCATCCGGAGCGGCGACGGCCCAGCAGGAAGGCCGCGGCGCCCAGCGCGAGCAGGCTTCCGGAGGGGCGGGTGGGCCGCTGGCCGCCCATCGCGGCGGGGGTGCGCGGCTCGTGGATGTTCAGTGCGAACTGACGGTTGGCCACGTCGGAGAGGACGCCCCGGACCTGTTCCGGACTGGTGACGGCGGCCAGCAGAAGCTCCATGGAGTTCCGGGCGAACTGGTGGCGGCCGAGGAACTCGCGGCCCAGTGCGAAAAGGATCTTCGGCACCTCCGCCTGGAACACCTCGGGCAGCGTGATCTCGGGAGCCAGGCACCGCACCGAACCGTCCAGGTTCGCGAAGGACTTGCCCAGCAGTGAGACGGCCGGCGGCGAACCGATGCCGCGCTTGGTCGCCTTGGCCAGCACGGTGGTGAGCGCGACGCCGAAGTTCATGTCCTCCAGTGAGAGATGGGAGACCGTGGGCACGAACGCGGCCATGTCGGCGGCGAACGCGGGCATGTTGGCCCATGGCGTCAGCCGGCCCATCTCCGCCCAGTGCTGCGCCAGCCCGGCCCCGTCGTTCTGCGCCAAGGTCATGAACAGCGGCAGCAGCTGAAGACTGGTCCTGCGGTCCAGGCGGCCGACCATGCCCCAGTCGATCAGCGTCGCTGGTCCGCCGGGAGCGGCGAAGACGTTGCCGGCGTGCGGGTCGGCGTGGAAGAAGCGATGGACGAAGTACCCGTGGTACATGAACCGCAGCAGGTCCTTGCCGATCTCCACGCGCTCGTCGTCCGTGAAGTGGGCGCGGTCGACGTGCCGCACCGACTTCCCGTCGGCCAGCGACTGGACGAGGACCCGGGGGCTGGCGTGCAGCACCCGGGGCACCTCCAGTGAACGGAACGGCCGGACGTGCCCGCGGGCCTCGTCCATGTTGCGCGCCTCGCCGGTGAAGTCCAGCTCCGGCTCCATGGCGTCGAATACGGAACCGAGCATCGCCTCGATGTCGATGACCTCGTTGAACCGGGGAGCGACGCGGGCCACGATCTTCGACGCCCGGCGCATCAGGGCCATGTCCGCGAGTACGCCCTCGCGGATGCCGGGTCGCTGGATCTTCACCACGGCCGCGCGCCCGCCGGGCAGCGTCACGCGGTAGACCTGAGCGAGGGACGCCGCCCCCAGCGGGGCGACGGTCTCGATGTCGTCGAAGCGCAGCTTCCAGTTCGGCCCGAGGTCCCGGGCCAGTACCGGCTCGAACTCCGAGAACGGCTGGACGTCGACCTCGTCGTGCAGGTTCTGCAGTTCGTCCCGGATGGACTGGGGGACCATGTCGGGCCGGGTGGAGAGGACCTGGCCGAGTTTCACATAGAAGGGACCGAGGCTCTCCAGGGCATGCCGTACCGCCTTGGCGCGGCGCTGCTCCGCCCCGGCGGTGGCCTCGGCCGCGGACCCGGCGGAGCCAACGGGGCCCTCCGCCGGGGACCGCGTGTCCCGCCTCGTACGCCTCCGCAGCCGGGCCGCCTGTCCCACCTCGTCGGCCACGAGGCTGCCCAGGACCTTGACCACGAGACGCAGCCGATCGCCGACGACAGACGTCATCGTGTGTGATCCTCCTCAGATCGGGGCCCTGGTACGGAACGGCGGTCGGTGTGCACCACGGAGACGGCCGGACGGGACGGTGGCACGGCCGGTCAGCCCGAGGTCGAGGACTGTCCGCCCTGGGACGGCTTTCCGCCCTGTCCCTGCTGACCGGTCAGGCCCTGCAGGGCCGCCAGCCCCTGCTGACCGGCCTGGGCCGGCAGGTTGGTCAGGTTCTGCAGGCCCTGTACCGCCTCGAGGAGCTTGGGCAGCACCTGGAGCAGCTGGGTGAGCTGGGCCGGGAGCGCCATCAGGTCGCCCGCCCCGCTCGCCGCGTGTCCGAGACCTCCGGCCAGCTGACCGAGCCCGCCGAGCGTGCCGGCCGCGCCGCCGACCGCGGCGAGCGGATTGGCCGCCCCGCCCAGCGCGGCCAGGGGGTTGCCCGCCCCGCCCAGCGCGGCCGCGAGCGGGTTGCCGCCGCCCGCGGCACCGGTGAGCGCGGCCAGGGGGTTCTGCGCTGCGCCTGCGATGTTCCCCAGCGGGCCCGCGGCCCCCGAGGCGAGGCCGGCGAGCGGGTTGCCGGCCGCGCCGAGGGCGGCCAGCGGATTGGTGACACCCGCGAGCGCGGTCGCCGGGTTGACGGCCCCGGCCAGTGCGGCGAGGGCGTTCGGGGGCAGCCCGGCCAGCGTGCTGACGGCGTTGTCGGAGCCGCGCGACGATCCTGAGTCGTCGTCTCGGTTCAGGAGGTCGTCGAAGGCTTCCTTCCAGCTGTCGGTCATATCACCGACCAAATCTTTGAAGATGTCTTGGACGTTCTTGCTATTGCCCATGAGTGGGGTCCCTTTCCGTTTCTCTGCGATGGGAGAGGTGCGGTTTTCGGGTGTTACCGGGCGCAGCCTTCCAAGGCTTTCGCGCAGACGTTCTTCAATCGTGCGCGGCCCCTGGTGAAGGCGGCTTCGGCCGCCTTGACGGAGATGTTGTGCATGCGGGCGAACTCCGCAGTGGAAATACCCTTGGCGCGGGCTAGTATGACCTCCTGCTCCCGCCCCCGCAGGTGTTGTACCTGGCCCAGGAGCCATCTGCCGAAGTCCTCGTCGCAGACGTCCTCCTCGGTCGTACCCGGGGTTTCCGCGAGCGCCGCACGCTGGAGGAGTCTGCTGCGGCGCTCCATGTCACGGTAGAAGTCGATGCAGAGGCGAAGCGCCACGGACGTCAGAAAGGCACCGAGTCGATTCCTGTCCAACGCGGCGTGGGCGGCTGCCCGGGCCATGGTTTCCTGAACGCAGTCCTCGGCGTCCTGAAAACTTGGTAGTCTTCGCCGAACCAGCCGCATGAGGCGGTCCTGATGCTGGAAGATTTCTTCCCAGGAGCATTCAGCGGGCGATTGGCAGGTGGAATGTCGCACCATCGTGGATTGCAGCCCGTTGTCTCTCGGATTGAGCAGGGAGAACCGTGGCCGACTTTCCATTTGTCGGCCATGTGGTTTTCCTACCCGAGGCCCTGGAGCGGCAAACCGGAATATGCACCTCCGCCAGTAGCAGGAATGTTTTTCCGCGCTCATTTCCGAGGAGCGGGCCGCCGCGCCCAGTCGCGGTTCCAGTTGAGCCACATGTCCCGTACGGTCTGGTGCACTTGGGAGCTGCCGGCGCGCAGCTCGGTGGTGTACGCCTGAACCGCTTCCTTGCCCACCAGCCGCGCTCCGCCGGTGAAGTAGGAGCCCCGGACGTGCCGCGGTGAGCGGTACTTGCCCCACAGCAGGATCTTCATCAGCGGCCAGAGGGTGAACACCCCGGAAGGGCACCGGTTGTCGGGGTCCAGGGTGCCCCACACCGTCGGGGCCAGTCCGCTCTCGCCCAGCACCTCGTAGATGCGCGCGATCGCTTGGTCCTTCGGCAACTCGCCCGCACGGTAGGCGAGTACGGCGTCCCGCGACTGGTCGAACATCCGCTCCACCCAGGGGTTGTCCATACCCTGGAGACCTCGGTACGGCGGCAGCTCCAACTGGTCGAAACAGGCCGGGTCGTGCGTCTTCTCGAACGTCACGGCGACCTGGTTCTGGGCGTTCGTGCCGTACAGCGTGGTGATGGTCCACACACGGTTCCAGGCGTTCCACAGGTCGAAGTCGTCGAACGCGATGTAGCTGCACGACACCAGGTCGTCGTAGAACCGGAACATGCGCTTGGTCCAGTGGTCCAGGTACGCGAACCGGGAGGTGTCGAAGTCGTCCTGGCGCACCGCGTCGATCAGCCGGTGGCTCAGCGCGTTCAGTGCCATCACGGTGACGGCGAGACCGCTGGAGAAGAGCGGGTCGATGAAGTCACTGGCGTGCGGCAGCAGACACCACCGGTCGCCGACCACCTTCTGCGAGGCGAACTGGGTGCGGTCGGTGGACACGTACGGCCGGACCGCCCGCGCCCGCTCGAACTGCCGGGCCACACTGGGGAACCGGCGCACGTACCGCCAGAACTCCTCCTCCGCCGAGATGTCCTCCGGGCGGGGGTGCTGGTCGAGATCGAGGTTGATGCCGACACTGCACAACTGGTTCGTGCTGGTCGACTGGTTGTCGAACGGGATGACCCAGAACCATCCGCCCGGGAACATGTGGTGGAGCGTTCCCTGGCTGAACGGGCTGGGCATGCCGTGCTGTTCACGCGAAGGCGCCACGGCGTCGAAGGGGCGCACGTCCACCATGTGCGTGAAGATCGTGCGCGACCTCGTGCGGTAGGGCGGTTCCTGCCGCAGCCCGAGGCGCTCGGGCAGGACCGCCCGCATGCCGCCGGCGTCGACCACGTACGAAGCCCGGAAGGTGCCCCGGTCCCGGGTCACGAGAGTCGCGCCGTCCTCCTCGAACTTCACGTCGTCGACCATGGTGTGGGTGTACGCGGTCACGCCGTAGGACACGGCGACATGGAACATGTACGCGTCCACGTCCTGCCGGAAGTAGTGCGAGTCGGGACCGAGCGGAGGTCCCCAGGTGGGGTACTGGGTGCACTCGTCGGGCCGGGTGGGCTCACCTTCCCGGTGGTAGATGAAGCTGAAGTTTCGCTTGACCCCGCTGTTCGACGACACGTGGCGGCGCAGTGCCGCGTTGGTCGCCAGGTGCTCGAGCTCGGGGACGTCGTAGCGGCGGGCCAGGACCCGGAGGCCGAACGTGGTCTCGGGGACGGTGGACTCTCCGATGGCGAACCGGGGGTGGCCGCTGCCTTCGAGCAGCAGCACACGCACGCCGTGACGTGCGAGTACGGTCCCCAGCATCGTCCCGCCGATGCCGCCTCCGACGATGGCGACATCGAAAACACGCTGGTCTTCTTGCATGTCTGCGGTTCCTTTCGCGACGGGAAGGGCGAGTCGCCGGGCTCCCTGGTCACCGGTGGGTGACCCGGGAGCCCGGCAGCACCCGGCGCAGCCCGCAGGCCACCACCCGGGCGGAGAAGGACACGGCGAACCGGGGGGTGGGCGCCAGTCCGGCCAACAGGAGCCGGTCACCGGGCACTTGCCGCTCACCGCGCCCGGTGACGTCCAGCCACACGCCGAAGTGCAGCAGCCGCGCCTCGGGTCCGGCGTCGCGAGCGGGGAACGGCCGCATGTGCTCGCGCACCGCACGCGTGAGGGTCGTGCGCCGCACCGTGCCCACCTGGTGCCGGGCCAGGAAGTGGTCGAGCAACTGGGCGGAGCGGCACGGGAATCCACCGCGACCGAGCGGAGTGCGCCCTACCAGCCCGGCGTCGTGGAACGCCGCGGCGGCCAGCAGGCCGACCCGGTCGTAGGCGGTCCCGTGGGTCCGCGCACAGGCGTCGGCCAGCAGGAACGTCCGCAGAGAGTGCACGGCGACGTGCGGTGGCAGGAGCCGGCACATCTCCTTCAGCGCGGCGCCCGCGAGGGGGTGCCCGAGCAGCTCCGCGAGGGCCGGGCGGCCGAGCAGGGGCTGCCATGCCTCGGGCAACTCCTCCGGTGGATCGGAGTGTGAACTCGCCCCGCCCCCAACGGGATCGGGTACCTCCGGCATCTCAGGCCCTGCGGCCATGGCTCAACCCCCCTTGCCTCGCGATCTATTGGCTGTGTCCGTCTCATCTGTCTTTACGCTCGGGCCGCCCCTCGCCCCCGCCCCCCGTTTCGCAACGCTCCCTTCGCGTAAGCGCGTTGGCGTGCAACCGACGGCGCGCGATACCGGTAACGCGCTCCGGGCGTACGTCCCGGCCGTCCATTCGGAGCCGTGGCCTCTTCGAATGAATGAGCCCTACTCACCCGTTGTGGCGGTGCGGGCGCGGGTGACGGCCAGGAGGATGCGCCCTGCGCTCCCACTGGTGGAAGATTTCTGTAGTAAACCTCGTGAGGTGCGGGGAGTGTTCAGGGCAGGACCGAATCTCGCCTGTGCTGAAATGCGGTGTTGGTATGGTCAGTTTCCCGATCACCGACGATTTGCGACTTCCGGCGGAAATCGATGCGTCGTCTCTGACGGATGTTCCCGAAGGGCCGCCTGAGAGAATTCTGCTGACGGGAGCCACGGGATTCCTCGGCGGTTTCCTGCTCGCCGACCTGCTGGATGCGACCGACGCTCGAATCCACTGCCTGGTGAGGGCGGAGTCGGCCGCTCAGGCCCGGGAGCGGCTCGCCGGTCAGTTACGCGCCCGTGATGTGCCGATGCACCACATGTCCCGGGTCGACGTCGTGCCCGGCAGCCTGGCGAAGCCGCGGTTCGGCCTGACCGACGAGGAGTTCTCGGGCCTCTCGCGCGGCATCGACGTCATTTACCACTGCGGTGCTTGGGTCAATCTTCTGGCGAGTTACCCGATCCTGCGCGGTTGCAATGTGTCGGGAACCCAGGAGATCCTGAGACTGGCGACCCGGACCCGTCGAATTCCCGTGCATTACATTTCGACGATGGGGGTGATCCCGGCGGCCCGAGAGGCCGGGACCGGTGTCTCCGGCTACTGCGCCACCAAATGGGTCGCCGAGCAGTTGGTCGCGCAGGCCGCGGACCGCGGATCGCCCACGATGGTGCATCGGCCCGGTGTGATCCTGGCGGACTCGCGCACCGGCCTGGTGGGGAAGTCGGACTGGTTCGTCCACCTGACGACGGCGAGCATCCGCGCCGGCTGCGCCCCCGACCACCCCGGTCTCCTGCCGGTGGGCACGGTCGACTTCACCAGCCGCGCCATCGTCGACCTGTCCCTGAGCCGACGTGCCCGAGGACAGGTGTTCCACGTGATCGATCCCGAACCGCTGCCCTTCCGGTCGTACTTCCAGGGCTTCGCGGACGCGGGTGTCGACCTTCCGCTCGTTCCGTTCGACACCTGGCTGGAGCGGCTTCGCGACCTGGGCGACGAGGTCCCCCGCAGCACCATGCGGCTGGCCGGCGAGACCCTTCGGCAGATGGTCCCGGCCCCGGGGCAGGACACAGCCGGCCCCACCGCGGCGTCCGCGCACCGCGCCCCGCCCGTGCTCGACTCCGACTACTTCCGCAGGGTGCTCGCCTTCCTGAGCCGCGACGTCATGCTGCCCGCCCGGTGACCCACGCGCGGTCCTCTCCTCCCGTGCACCCCTCCCCGCATCTCATCAGCTGGAGTTTCCGCATGTCCCCTTTCACTCTGGAAGACCTGGCGGCGATGGTGGCCGAGATCGCCGGCGCCGAAGCGGCCCGGGCGATCTCGGAGCAGTCGGCCGACGCGCCCTTCACATCGTTGGGGTTCGACTCGATGGCCGTCATCGAACTGGCCGAGTGGATCCAGGAGCGCTACGGCGTTCCCATCCCGGACGAGGCGGTGCACGACCTGCGCACCGTCCGGCGGACCCTCGACTACGTGAACGGCCAGGCAGCCGTCGCCGCGTCGGACGGAGCCCGCTGATGGCTTGGGGTGCGGGACGGCTGACCGGCATCGGAGCCTACCGCCCCGGTGGCCTGCTCACCAGCGCCGAACTCGACACCGGGTTCGGCCATGAGGAAGGCTGGATCGAGCAGATCACCGGCATCCGGACCAGGCTGAAGGCCGACCCCGACGACACCTTCGTCGAGATGGCCGCGCAGGCGGCGGACAAGGCGCTGGCCCACGCGGGAGTGCTCGCCGAGGACCTGGACTGTGTCCTGTTCTCCTCCGCCAGCAGCGTCGGCCAGGCATCGTGCCGGGCCGCCAGTCTCACCCACCGCATCGGAGCCCGCCGGGCCGGCGGGTTCGACCTCAACGGCGGGTGCGCCGGGTTCAGTTATGGACTGACCCTGGCCTCCGGACTCATCGCCGCACAGCAGGCGCGTCAAATCCTGGTCGTCGCCGCCGAGCGACTGAGCGACATCACCGACCCCGACGACTGCGGGACCGTCATGGTCTTCGGCGATGCCGCCGGGGCCGCGGTGGTCAGCGCCGCGGAGCACGGCGGGATCGGACCGGCGGTGTGGGGAACCCACGGCCCTGGTGAGCCCTGGATGACCAGCGCCCCGCCCAAACCCGATGCCGCCCGCCCGTACATGCACATGGACGGCACCCGGGTGGTCCGCTGGTTCGGTTCGCACATGCCGCAAGTGGCCCGGGACGCACTCGACGCGGCCGGGCTCACCTGGGACGACATCGGCGCCTTCGTGCCGCACCAGTGCAATGGGCGGCTGATCGACGCGATGGTGCGCCGACTGCGCCCGCCCGCGCACGTGGCGATCGCCCGCAGCATCGTCACCGACGGCAACACCAGTTCGGCGTCCATCCCGCTGGCTCTGGAGTCGCTGCTCGCCTCGGCCACCGTACGGCCCGGCGACAAGGCGCTGCTCCTGGGCTTCGGCGCCGGGCTGACCTGGTGCGCCCAGGTGGTCGAACTTCCGTAAGGAGCACCTCATGAACGTCACGTCCGCGTCCCCCGCGGTCGACCACAGGCCCACCGGCGAACCCGAAGCCGGTGTCGTGGCCCGTCCCCTGTCCCGTCTGTCCGACGCCGATCTCGGCACCCTGCTGATGATCCGCCACTTCGAACTGGCGGTGCTGGAGCTGTTCTCCCAGGGCCGGCTGCACGGCACCACGCACACCTGCCTCGGCCAGGAGTACATCCCCGTCGCGCTCTACCCGCTGCTGGACGAGGGCGACTACGTCTTCAGCAACCACCGCGGGCACGGCCACTACCTGGCCCGCTTCCACGACCCGCACGGTCTGCTCGCGGAGATCATGGGGCGGGCCGGTGCCGTCTGCCACGGTGTAGGCGGCAGCCAGCACATCTACCGCGACCGCTACCTGTCGACCGGCGTACAGGGCCAGAGCCTGCCCGTCGCCGTGGGAGTCGGCCTGCACCTGAAGCGGGCCGAGCCGGGCCGGATCGCGGTGGTCCACATCGGCGACGGCACCTGGGGCGAGGGCGCCGTGTACGAGGCGCTCAACATGGCGCAGCTGTGGCAGGTCCCGGTGCTCGTCGTGGTGGAGCACAACGGGATCGCCCAGTCGACACCGACCGAGCGGCAGATGTCCGGCACCGTCGCGACCCGGGCGGCGGCCTTCGGCGTCGGCCACCTGCGGATCGACTCCGTGGACGTGACCGACGTACGCGCCGCCCTCGCCCCCGTGGTCGAACAGGTCCGCGACCGGCACCGGCCGTACGTGGTCGAGTGCGTCACCCACCGTGTGGGCCCGCACAGCAAGGGGGACGACACCCGCGCGGCCGAGGTCCGTGAGCGAGCGGCCCGGCACGACTGGTACCGCCGCTACCGACGGGACCATCCCGCGCAGTTCGCCGCCGCCGACCAGGCACAGGCGGAGGCCGTCGCCGCCGTCGTACGAGAGGTCGGCGCGCGTCCGGCGTCCCGATGGGAGGCCCGATGACCAGGCGCCAGCGCGTGGCCGAGAACCTCAACAGCGCACTGCACCACCTCCTCGGCGCCCACCCCGGCACGTATCTGATCGGCGAGGACGTCGCCGACCCCTACGGTGGGGCGTTCAAAGTGACCCGAGGGCTCTCCGACCGCTTCCCGGACCGGGTGCTCTCCTCACCGCTGAGCGAAGGCGGCATCGCCGGCGTGGGCGCGGGCCTGGCCCTGTCCGGCAACCGGTCCGTGGTCGAGATGATGTTCTCGGACTTCGCCGCGCTGGCCTTCGACCAGCTGCTGAACTTCGCCGCCAAGTCCGTGTCGATGTACGGCCGCAGGGTCCCGATGAGCATGGTCGTCCGCTGCCCTACCGGCGGCAACCGGGGGTACGGCCCGACGCACAGCCAGAGCCTGCAGAAGCACTTCCTCGGCATTCCTTCGCTGCACCTGCGGGAAGTCTCCCCGTTCCACGACAACCAGCGCGTACTGACCGCGATGCTCGACCGCGAGGAGCCCGGTGTGCTCTTCGAGGACAAGGTGCTCTACACCCGCGCCATGTACCAGGACGGGGTCGTGGACGACCTCTTCCGCTACGAGGTGCTGGCCGATCCCAGCGAGACCGCCCGGGTGTTCGCGCCGGACTGCGGGCCCCCCGACTGGATCGTCCTGGCCCCGGGCGGGCTCACCGAACGGGCCGTCACCGCCCTGCGCACCCTGCTCCTCGAAGAGGAGATCACGTGTGAACTGCTGGTGCCCTCCCAGCTCTACCCCTTCGACAGCAAGGCGCTGCTCCCGGTGCTGTCCCGTGCCGACCGCATCTGTGTCC
Source organism: Streptomyces sp. E2N166 (assembly GCF_003671715.1). Classification (GTDB taxonomy): domain Bacteria; phylum Actinomycetota; class Actinomycetes; order Streptomycetales; family Streptomycetaceae; genus Streptomyces; species Streptomyces thinghirensis. Next base: position 1,039,171 of record NZ_RAIF01000032.1, read on the forward strand.
TGGAGGACTCCACGGCCGACGGGACCTGGGGCGAGCTGCTCGCACAGCAACTCCACGAGCAGCTGTGGAGCCGACTGGCCCGCCCGGTGCTGCCGCTGAGTGCCGAGCCGAGCATCGTACCGACCGCGGCGCACCTGGAGCACGACGTGCTGCTCCAGCCGTCCACCATCCACCGCGCGATCATGGAGGCGACGAAGTGATCGGCATCGAGCTGCCCACGCTCAACACGAACGACTCCAGCTACACCCTGGTCGAGTGGCTCGTCCCCGACGGCAGCAGCATCGAGGGCGAGGAACCGCTGGCGGTCGTGGAGACCTCCAAGGCCAGTGAGGAGATCGAGAGCACCGGCCCCGGAATCCTGCACGTCCTCGTCGGCGGCGGCCAGGACTGCAGGCCGGGGCAGACCATCGCCTACCTCTTCGAGTCGGCCGACGAGCGCGACTCCTACCGGGCGTCGGCCGCTACCCCGACGGTGACATCCGCACCCCCCGGCGCGGAGCTGAGCATCACCAACGCGGCCCGTGCGCTCGCCGACCGGCACGGCGTGTCCGAGGCCGAGCTGCGCGGTCTCGGGCGCACGGTGATCCGTACGGCCGATGTCGAGGCCCTGGTGCGGCGGGCCGCGTCGGTGCCCCCCTCCCCCCAGCGCCAACTGTCGAAGCGACAGCGGACGGTGGGGGCGGTGGTGACCGAGTCGATGCGGACCGTTCCGGCCGCGGCCGCCTACGCCAAGGTCGACGTCGGACAGGCGGAGGAACTGGCCCGGCGGCTGTCCGAGCGCACCGGCAGTTTCGTCTCCCTGCCCGTCCTGCTGATCAAGGCGGTGGCGCGCCGGCACGCGGCACACCCCCTGATGTTCGCCGCGCTCACCGACGACGGCGCGGTACGCGAGAGCGAACGGGCCCATGTGGGCGTCACCATGGACGCGGGCCGAGGTCTGTACACCCCGGTGGTGCACGACGCCGCCGAGCTGAGCAGCGACCGGATCGCCGACCTGCTGACCGGCTTCCGGAGCAAGGCGTTCCGGGGCACGTTCCAGTCCGCCGAACTCACCGGGGCCAACATCATGGTCGCCCCGCACACCACGGAGGGCATGGTCCTGGCCACCCCCATCGTCTTCCCCGGCCAGACCTGCGTGATCTCCATCGGCGCCGTCGACGACCAGGTGCTCCTGGACGCGCAGGGCACCCCTCGCACCCACCGGTTCGTCCATCTCGGCCTGGTCTACGACCACCGGGTGGTCAACGGCAGGGACGCGATGGCCCTGCTCGAGGACGTCAAGGCGGAGCTGGAGGCACCGGCCGCGCTCGGCTGACCGCCGACCCGCCACCACGGAACCCCGCCACCACGGAACCCCACCACACCGGACCCCACCACCGCCGGGGCACCGCCCGTCGGACCGGAAAGGACACCCCTGACATGACCACCGACACCACCCCCCACAGCCGCGCCTACGACCTGCTCGCCTCGGTTCTCAGCGAGAAGTTCGAAGTGCCCTCCGAGGCCATCGTCCCCACCGCGACCTTCGAGCAGCTGGACCTCGACTCGCTGGCCGTGGTGGAGCTGTTCGTCGTACTCACCGAGGAACTCGGCATCGAGGTACAGGACGGCGAGGCCGACCCGGACCTCACCCTGGCCGGCGTGGCCGACCTCATGGCCGAGGCCGTCAAGTCGTGACCGGCGCCCGTCCCGACGTCGCCGTCACCGGTATCGGCCTGGTCACTCCGGCCGGCACCGGCCGCGAGGCCACCTGGGACGGCGTGTGCGCGGGCCGCCCCACCGCCCGGCACGTCCCCGAACTCAAGGGGCTCCCGGTCGACTTCGCCTGCCTCGTACCGGACTTCTCCCCCCGCGGTCACGTCCCCGGTTCACGCCCCTGGCAGTACGACCGCTTCACCCAGTTCGCCCTCTACGCCGCCCTGGAAGCGGTCTCCGACGCCGGCCTGGACCCGGCCGACTGGGACGCGGACCGCGTCGCGGTGGTCTTCGGCAGTTCGGCCGGCGGCACCGGCACCATGCTGGAACAGCACCGCAAACTGCTCGAACTGGGCACGGCGCGCGTCTCACCGTTGCTGCTGCCGATGTTCCTGCCCAACATGGCCACCGGACAGCTCACCATCCACCTGCGTGCCCGGGGTCCGGCGCTGTGCACGGTCACCGCCTGCGCCTCCGGCGCCACCGCCATCGGCACCGCCCTGCAACTCCTGCGCTCCGAGGCCTGCGACATCGCCGTCGCGGGGGCCTCCGACGCGGTCGTACAGCCCTTCTGGGTCACCGGCTTCGACCGGATGGGCGCGCTGTCCCGGCGCGGCGACGACCCGTGGGCCGCCTCCCGGCCCTTCGACACCGCCCGGGACGGCTTCGTCATGGCGGAGGGCGGTGCGGCCCTCGTCCTGGAGCCGGCGAGTGCGGCCAGGGCCCGCGGACGCCCCGGCTACGCCCTGCTGGCGGGCTACGGAGCATCGTCCGACGCCCACCACCCCGTGGCACCCGATCCCGAGGGCAAGGGTGCCGCCCTCGCCGTGCGGCGGGCCCTCGATGACGCCGGCGCCCGCCCCGCGGACGTGCAGCACATCAACGCGCACGGCACCAGCACGCCGCTCAACGACGCCGCCGAGGCCCGTCTGATCCGTCGCCTCTTCCCTCACCAGCCCTCCGTGACCTCGGTCAAGGGCACCCTGGGCCACCTGCTCGGCGCGGCCGGGGCGGTCGAAGCGGCGATCACCGCCCTGTCCGTGGCCCACGGCCGAGTGCCTCCAGTGGCCAACCTCGAAAAACAGGAAGGAGACGCCGAGATCAACGCCGTCACCGGCACCAGCCGGGCGCAGCCCGTCGACCTCGCCCTGAGCCATTCCTTCGGCTTCGGCGGCCACAACGCCGTACTCGCCTTCAGAAGCTGCCCCACCGAACCGGCCCGGGAGCCAGCCGCTCCTTCACCGTGAGCATCTCCAGGCGGCGGCAGCGGCCATCCGAACGACCTCTCCGCCGGCCGCCGCCGATCCCGCTACGAGCCCAGCGCGCTCAGCCCGCGCCTCCGCCGAGGGCAGCGAGAGCCTTCGCGATCAGGGCGCGGGCTTCGGCTCCGCGCACAGCCGATCGGGACAGCTCGGAGAAGGCTCGGAGGCAGGTACGGATCTCGCCGGGCGTGCGCGATCTCACCGGTCACCGCCCCCGACGCCGCTGTCCGCTCCCGCTCGGCCAGCGTGGCGCCTCCACGGCCATCTGGTTCTGAAGCATCGTCACGAAAGTTCATGATCACGATGGCCGTGACCATGCCCGCAGACCCCCGCCATCTCGCTGACCAGCCTCAACACACAACGCAGCCGCATCTGCAGCTGCCGTGAGGGAGTGAATTCCTGCCCCCGGTCGAGGGGGCGTTACGGAATTCGATGGACGCGAGACTGAGGAGTCGGATCGAACTCAGCGCCATTCCCCAGCGAAAGGGAGAACATCGTGAGTTTCCTCAATCCCCGCATCCCCGGTGCCAACTCGGACGACGTCGTCACGGACATCACCGAGGCCCCGCACCGCCTGGGCGCGGTGGCCCAGGCGGCCGGAGCGCAGGTCATCGCGACCGTCGACGTACAAGCGGGAGAGGACGACTGGAACGCCCCACCGTCCGAGGAGCATCCGCGTCCGGTGGTGCTCGTGCACGGCACGTTCGGCAACCGGGGCTACACCTGGAACACGGCGACACCGCTGCTACGGCAGCACGGTCACCGGGTCTTCCGGCTCGACTACGGCCAGCACGGCAACCCCGTGATCTTCGGCCTGGGGGACATCAAGCACTCCGCCCGGCAACTCGCGGACTTCGTCGACGAGGTGCTGCGGCGGACCGGCGCCCAGGAGGTCGACGTCGTCGGCTTCTCGCAGGGCGGCATGATGCCGCGCTACTACCTGAACGCCCTGGGCGGAGGGCCCAAAGTGCACAACTTCGTCGGCATCGCGCCCAGCAACCACGGAGTCACGGCCCAGGGGCTGATGAACCTCGCCCGCCAGATTTCCGGTGCGGTGGAGCTCCTCGAACAGGGCGCCGTCGGGGAGGTCGTGCCGGCCTGGCCGCAACTCCAGCACGACCACCCCTTCCAACGCGAGCTGGCCGATCTCGGCGAGACGACGGAGGGCGTCCGCCACACCGTCATCGCCACCCAGTACGACGACGTGGTCACTCCGTACACGTCGTGCGCCCTCGCGAAGACCGAGGGTCGCTACGTCAACAACATCGTCCTGCAGGACATCGACCCGGACGACCACACCCCGCACGTGAGCATGCCCTACAACGCGACCGTGCTGAACGAGGTTCTCAAGGCCCTGGCCGACTGAGCACGGCTGCCGTCCAGGAGGACGCGGGCGACCAGTGCCGGGTCGTCGTTCATCGGGACGTGGCCGCAGCCGGGCAGCCGCACCAGTCGGGCCCGCGGAATGGCGTGCTTGGCGCGTATGCCCTGCCGGGGCAGGAGCAGCCGGTCCCGGGCGCCCCACGCCACGGTGACGGGGATGCCGGGGACGTCATCGGTGAACAGCACGCTCCGTCCGGCCCGGAGCGTCTCGGAGAACCCCTGCGCGTGTGCGAGCGCCAGCGTCTCGGCGACGACCGCCTCGGGGGAGCGGCGGCCGGGACGGGCGTAGATCGTACTCGTCAGCGCGGTGCGGCCGACCGCGGTGCGGGACAGCCGCTCGACCAGGGGGAGGGGCAGGCTCCGGGCGGTCCGGCGCATCCCCATCAGGACGCCGAAGGCGTAGCGCCGCTCGGCCTGCGTCCAGAAGCCGGCCGGGGACAGGGCCGTCACCGACCGCACCAGGTTCTCGCGACCTAGCTCCAGGGCCAGCAGACCGCCCAGCGAGTTGCCGGCAACGTGCGGCCGGTCGAGCCCCAGCGCCGCGCAGAAGGCGCCGAGTATCGCGTTCGTCGTCGGCAGATCGTGCGGCAGGCCGTGCGGCAGCGCGGACGACTGCCCGAACCCCGGCAGGTCCACGGCTATCACCTCGCGCTCGGTCGCGAGGATGTCGACCACCGGGTCCCAGGCCTGCCGGTGGTGACCTATGCCGTGCAGCAGTAGCAGCGGCTCGCCCTCACCCACGCGCGCGTAGGCGAGGGTGATGTCCTGCGGGCCGTGCTCGGTGGGGGCCGTGAAGGAGAGCGTTGCGGACATGGGGCTCCTTGTTGCTCCTTGTCGGGAACACGTGTTGTGGGAACACATGTCGTGGGAACGAATGAACGACGACGTTGCGCAGACACCTTGTCAGTAAGAGCTACCGACGGGTAGCCCCCGGTCGCCGGTCGGCCCCGGGCGGGGCGATTCCACCTGGACACGGCCGGACGCATCCGCTGGGATGGTGCGGTGGCCACCGAAACCGCGACCGACGTCTTCGAAGAGCACCGACCCGTCCTCCTGGGGGTCGCCTACCGCATGCTCGGCCGCCTCGCCGACGCGGAGGACGTCGTCCAGGAGGCCTGGCTGCGCTGGTCCGGCGCCGACCGGTCCGGCGTCCGGGAGGCGCGCGGATACCTGGTGCGCGTCACCACCCGCCTCGCCATCGACCGGCTGCGCCAGATCAAGTCGCGGGGCGAGACGTACGTCGGTCCCTGGTTGCCGGAGCCCTACGTCACCGACTTCGGGGACGCCGTGCCGGACACCGCCGAGCGGGCCGTCCTCGCCGACTCGGTGTCCTTCGCCGTGCTTGTCGTCCTGGAGTCGCTGTCACCGCTGGAGCGGGCGGTCTTCGTCCTGCGGGAGGCGTTCGGCTACCCGTACGCCGAGATCGCCGCCATGCTGGAGCGCGGGGAGGCCGCGGTGCGCCAGCTCGCCGGGCGGGCCCGCAAGCACGTCGACGAGCGGCGGCCCCGCTACGACGTCGACCCGGCGCAGCGCCGGGACCTCACCGAACGTTTCCTCGCCGCCGCGGCCGACGGCGACCTGGAAGGGCTGATGGCGCTGCTCGCGCCGGACGTCCGGCTGGTGGGCGACAGCGGTGGCAAGTCCAAGGCGCCGCTGCGCGTGCTGGAGAGCTCCGACAAGGTGGGCCGCTTCCTGCTCGGCGCCGCGCGGAAGGGGATCCCGGACTTCTCCTTCCGCTTCCTGGAGCTCAACGGCGGCCCGGCCCTGCTGGCCCTGTCCGGGGGCAGGCCCGACTCCGTCTTCCAGCTGGACGTGGCCGACGGACGCATCCAGTCGGTGTACATCATTCGCAACCCCGACAAACTGCGCGCCTTGGACACTCTCGCCTAGCCGCACGCCATAAGCGCGCCTCCCGCCCGCAGTCCGCCGCGCCCCGAGCCCCCGTCTCGCGACGGGGGCTTCGCCGTCCTGTCGCGGGATTGGTCTTGACCAAGGGTGCGGGCCGTTTTATGGTCGCAGAGAACTGCAACAACCTTTAATAAACAAGGGCGTCAAAACGCCGCCGGACCACGGCGATTGCGGAGGACAGGGTGGGGACCACGCAGTTGGAATCGGTGCCGGAACCGAAGTACTGGCATCTCAGGACCGTGCTCAGCGAGGCCCTGGACTCGGAGTTCTCGGTGGGCGAGGTCCTGCCCAACGAGCGCGACCTCGCCGCCCGCTTCGGCGTCGCCCGCGCCACGCTCCGGCAGGCCCTGGAGCAGCTCGAACTGGAAGGCAGGCTCCAGCGCCGCCGAGGCGTCGGCACGACCGTCGCCCCGCCGCGCGTCGGCGTGGCCGTCGGCAGCGAGCGGCACGCCTGGCCGGGAACGGCAGACGACGCCTGGGAACCGGCCGACTGCGTGCCGGCCGCTCCGCCCGCGGCCGTCGCCGAGGCCCTGGACACCGCCCGGGACGAGCCCGTGCACATCGTCCGCCGCTCCCGGGTGTCGCACGGCCAGCCCGTAGCGGCGGAGCTGCTCTACGTCCCGCCGTCCTCGGTGCCCGACCTCACCGCCATCGACGCTCCCTCCGGCGTCGCACGCGCGCGGGCCGTGCTCCGCGAACTGCAGCGCGGGGAACTGGAGCGGCGGGAGAGCGCCGTGGAGCTGGGGTCGGCCGGAGCGGAGGACGCGAAGGAACTGGACCGGCTCCCGGGAGCGCCCGTCCTCGTGGTCACCACCCGCTACCTCGCCGGGGGCCGCACCGCCGCGCTCTCCGTCGCCACCTACCGCGCGGACACCTGTCGGCTGACGTTCGGGGACCTTGGCGACGTGGAGATCCACCACGGCCCCGAGACCCGCGCCTCCTGAGTCCCGGACGGCCCCGGCCCCGCACCGGACGGATGGACGCTCCGGGCGGGCGGTGCCGACGGTGATCGGTGGCCCGGCCGGATCGTGGCGGCGTCCCTCGGCCCGGCGCGGCTCAGCGCCGGGCCGTCGCCCCCTCCACCGCGAACAACTGCTCCTCCACGTGGTCGAGGGCCAGTCGCAGCGAGCCCGTCGCCACGGCGGCCTCGCCGAGGAGCGACAGGGCCACCTTCGGCGGGCGCAGGCAGTAGCGGGCCAGCTCCCGGCGCAGCGGCTCCAGTACGCCGTCCAGCCCGGCCGCCCAGCCGCCGACGACGACGAGTTCCGGGTCGAGGGCCAGCACCAGTGCCGCCACGTCGTGCACCAGCCGCTGGATGAAACGCTCGACGGCCGCGCGTGCCCGCTGGTCGCCCTCACGGGCCTCGGCGAACACCCTGGCGACCGCCTGCTCGTCCAGCGGGTGCAGCGGCCGGCCCGTGGTGGACAGCAGCGTCTCCGGCGTCACGTCACGGCCCAGCAGATGCAGCGCGCCGATCTCGCCGGCCGCCCCGCCGTAGCCCCGGTGCAGCCGCCCGCCGATCAGCGCCCCGGCGCCCGGGCTCAGTCCGGCCAGCACGAACACGATGTCGTCGGACTCGGTGGCGGCGCCCTTCCAGTGCTCGGCGACCGCCGCCGCGTTCGCGTCGTTCTCGACCAGCACCGGGCACTTGAAGGAACGGCTCAGCCGCTCGCCCAGGCGCAGCCCCGTCCACTCGGGCAGCGCGGTGCTCAGCCGCACCGTTCCGTCCGCCTCGACGATCCCGGGTGTAGCCGCGCCCACGGCCCGCAGCGAGCCGCGCGCGACACCGGCCCGGCGCAGCAGTTCGGCGACCGCGGTGCGCAGCCGCTCCAGCCGCTCGTCCGCCGGGGCGGTCTCGTCGACGTCCTTGGCCTGCGCGCCGATGACCCGGCCGTCCAGGCCGGACAGGAGCGCGGCGACACGGTGCGGTCCGATCTCGAGACCCAGCAGATGTCCGGCCTCCGCCCGGAACCTGAACCGCCGTGCGGGCCGCCCCTGTCGTCGCGCCGTGCCCTCGTCGGCGGCCGCCTCGACGACGAGACCGGCCTCGATGAGCCCCTCGACGACCCCCTCGACGGTCGGCCGGGACAGCCCCGTCACCCGGGTGATCTCGGTCAGCGTCGCGCAGTCCGTGGCACGCAACGCGTGCAGCACCACAGCGGAGTTGATCCTCCGCAGCAGCGACGGATCCCCGCCGGTCAGCCCGCCCAACGTCCGTCCTCCCAGCTCGTGCGCGTGTTGGCCGGATCGTACTCGGCCCGCTCCGCCCCGGCGAGTGCCGGTCCGCCCGTGCGGCTGCCTGCCGGGTGCCTCAGCCGGGCGCCACGAACCCCGACTCGTACGCCGTGATCACCGCCTGCGTGCGGTCCCGCGCGCCCACCTTCGCCAGCACCGAGCTCACGTGCGACTTCACCGTCTCCGTGCCGACGACCAGCCGGGCGGCGATCTCCGCGTTCGACAACCCGCGCGCCATCAGCCGCAGCACCTCGCCCTCCCGCTCGGTCAGCTGCGCCCGCTCCAGCACGGCGCGAGCCGCGCGGTTCCCGCCGCCGTCGCCGTACTCGGCGGCGAGCTGCCGCACCGAGGCGGGGAACAGCAGGGACTCGCCCTCGGCGATCAGCCGCACCGCGTGCACGATCTCGGCCGGCCGGGCCCTCTTCAGCAGGAACCCGTCGGCGCCCGCGCGCAGCGCCTCGTACACGTACTCGTCGTTCTCGAAGGTCGTCACGACGAGGATCTTCGGCGGATCGGCCACCGTCCGCAGCAGCGCGCGCGTGGCCTCGATGCCGTCCAGCAGCGGCATCCGGACATCCATGGCGACCACGTCCGGCCGTACCTGCCGCACCAGCGGAATGACCGCCGCCCCGTCGGCCGCCTCGCCGACCACCTCGATGTCCGGCTGCGCCTCCAGCACGGCCCGCAGGCCGGCGCGTACGAGGGGTTCGTCGTCGACGAGGAGCACTCTGACCGGCATCCGGCCAGCGTAGATCAGCCCGGCGGCAGCTCGACGCGCACCTGCCAGTCCCCGGCACCGTCGGGCCCCGTGTGGACCCGCCCGCCCAGCAGCGCGGCCCGCTCGCGTATCCCGCGCAGCCCGCTGCCGCGTCCGGGCGCGACTGTCCCGTCCGGCAGCGGATTGCGCACCTCCAGGGTGAGCGCGCCGTTCGCCACCTCGACGCGGACCCGCGCGGGCACCGCCCCCGCGTGCCGCAGCACATTGGTCAGCGCCTCCTGGAGGATGCGGTAGCCCTCGCGGGAGACCGGGCCCGGCAGGGTCTCCAGCGGGCCCGTGACGTCGGCGTCGACCTTGGCCCCCGACGCGCGGGCGGGCTCCAGGAGACGGGCGGCGTCCGCGAGGGTCGGTCTGGCGCTCACGGGTTTCTCCGCCTCCCGCAGGACGCCGAGCACCCGCTCCAGGTCCTCCAGGGCCGTTCTGCCGGTCTCCTCGATCGCGGTCAGGGCCCGGTCGGTGAACTCGGCGCTGTTCGCCGCGCGGGCGGCGCCGGCCTGCACGACGGCGACGGTCAGCGCGTGGCCGATGGAGTCGTGCAGCTCGCGGGCGATGCGGTTGCGCTCCAGGAGTTGTTCGGTGCGTTCCTCCAGGGTCGCCAGGCGCTCGGCGGCCGAAGGCCCGAGCAGCCGCCTCGCGACGACGGTGGCCAGTTCACCGAGGCCGACCACCACCCCGTAGAGCACGATGAGCGGGATCGGCACCAGGAGGGCGTAGGCCCAGTGCGGTTCCGTACCCGTCACGGCCCGCATGTCCTCGGGCACATGGCCGACGGCGCAGGAGGCGGCGGTGTACGAGAGGATCGGCAGCCAGACCGTGGCGACCACGACGACCGCGCCGAGCGCCAGGCGTACCTCCAGCCACAGCACGGTCCGCAACCGGTCCCGCCAGGTCGTGGCAGGCCGTGCGGAGAACCCGGGCTCGGGCGCTCCAGGCGTCAGCAGGAACCGTGCCTGAACCCCCTCGCCCAACCGCACGGCCGGTATCAGACCGATCGGCACCACGGCGAGCACCGGCACCCAGTGCACCCCGGGTTGGACGAACATCCACAGGCTGTAGGCCGCCATCGGCGTCCACAGGTGCAGCAGGCGTGTGTACGTCGTCCCACGGAGCAGCGGGCGCAGAAACCGTGCCATCGCTTCATCCTGCCAGTGCTCACCGACAGCGAACTCCCCCGCACGGGGGAGGCGCGGCCCGCCGGCGGGGGAGGACCCGGCCCGTCACGACGGGCGAGGCTGTTGCCATGACCAGCATCGAAGTCCAGAACCTCACCAAGGAACACGGGACCCGACGAGCTGTCGACGACCTCACCTTCACCGTGCACCCCGGCCGGGTGACCGGATTCCTCGGCCCGAACGGTGCCGGGAAGTCCACCACCATGCGGCTCGTCCTGGGCCTCGACCGGCCGACGTCCGGGGCGGCGACCGTCGGTGGCCGTCCCTACGCCGCCCTCCACGAGCCGCTGCGGCACGTCGGCGCGCTGCTCGACGCGAGCGCCGCCCACGGCTCGCGCACCGGCCGGGATCACTTGCGTGTCCTGGCGGCGAGCAACCGGCTGACCGCGCGCCGGGTCGACGAGGTGCTGGAGGAGACCGGGATCGCGTCGGCGGCGCGCCACCGTGTGAAGACGTACTCCCTGGGCATGCGACAGCGGCTGGGCATCGCCGCCGCGCTGCTGGGCGATCCCGAGGTGGTGATGCTGGACGAGCCCTCCAACGGGCTGGACCCCGAGGGCATCATCTGGATCCGCGGACTGCTGCGCCGGCTCGCGGCCGAGGGGCGCACGGTCCTGGTCTCCAGCCACCTGATGAACGAGACCGCGTCCTTCGCCGACCACCTGATCGTCCTCGGCTGCGGCCGGCTGCTCGCCGACACGCCGATGCGGGAGTTCATCGACGCTCGCGTGCAGCCGTGTGTCCGCATCCGTACGTCGGACACCACCGCGCTGAAGGCCGCTCTCGCCCGGCACGGCCACGACGCCGTGGAGCACGACGACGGCTGCTGGACCGTGCGGCACGCGCGCGTGGACGCCGTCGGGCGCCTCCTGTCAGGCGCGGGCGTACCGATCCTCGAACTCTCCTCGGACCAGGGAACTTTGGAACAGGCCTACCTCGACCTGACGGCCACCGAAACCGAGTTCGCCGCGCGGCCCCAGGAGGCCTGACCATGAAGTTCACGCCCGTACTCCGCGCCGAGGCGTTGAAGGTGCTCACCCTGCGCTCGCTGTGCGGCACCCTGCTGGCCGTGTTCGCGGTCACCACGGCGTTCTCCGCGCTGGCCGGCTCCACCGACGGGACCGAACCGGACCTCGACCCGCTGTTCACGTCCCTGTCCGGCGTGATGCCCGGACAGATCGCCGCGATCGCCTTCGGTGCCATGGCCGTGTCGTCCGAGTACCACGGGGCCGGGATCCGGCTCTCCCTGGCCGCCGTTCCCCAGCGCGGACGGTGGTTCGCGGCCAAGCTGACGGTCATAGCCGCACCGGTCCTCGCCGTGGGGCTGGTCACCGCCCTCGCCGCCCTGCTCGCGGCGCGAGCGGGACTCGGCTCGTCGGCCGACGGCCTCACCGGTGGCGAGCAGGTCCGTGGTGTGCTGGGCTGCGGCCTCTACTTCATGCTGATCGCCCTGTTCGCAGCCGGTCTCACCGCCCTGTTCCGCAGCGGCGTGGCCACCCTGTCCACTCTGATCCCGTTCATCCTCATCGTGTCCTTCGTGATCGGGGATGCGGCGGGCAGTGCCGCCGACTTCCTGCCGGACAAGGCCGGGCAGATCGCCCTGCACCAGACGCACGACGGGAATCTCGGGCCCTGGACGGGCCTCGCGGTGACCGCGCTGTGGGCGGCGGCGGCCCTCCTCGCCGGCGCCTGGCGGCTCCACCGCCGGGACGCCTGACGCCGTCCGATGCTGACGCCCCGCCAATTGTCAGTGGCGGCCGGTTTACTGGACCGCATGGACATCGCGCGGCACATCGCCCTCATCGACGAGCTGTGCTTCCGGCCCTTCCCGGCGGAGCACGGACCGCCGACCGGGGGCGCCGGGGGGCCGGGCCACTTCGTGGCGGTGCTGGAGAGCAGCCACGGCCTGCGCGGCGGCGACCAGGGGGAGCGGGCGGTGACGGTGGGGCAGTACGAGAAATACCGCGACGGACTCTACGAGCGCCTGGCCACGCGCTGGGGGGAGACGGATCCCTGGAACCTGCAGACGGTCCTGCTGCGGACCGACGAGGAGGAGATACCGGAGCCGTGGGCCGGACTCAGCGCCCGCGCGGGCGCGGCGTACCTGTGGGAGGCGGCGGGCACCGGCCGCTGGGTCGCGGTGGCCGTCGCAGACCGGGACGAGACGGACGAGGTGCGGCTGCTGGCCGTCGTCACGGAGCAGGTGCCACCGTGACGGCTCCCCATGCCCACACCTACGCCTCTGTCTCCGCCTCCGCCGCGACCCGCAGCCGCGCGAACTCCTCCGCCATCGTCTGCGCCGTCCAGTGCGCGTTGAGCCCGCTGGGGTTGGGCAGCACCCACACCCGCGTGTTCCCGATCGTCCGCTCCTGCGGACCCACCTGCGCCTTCCGGTCGTCGAACGCCGCGCGGTACGCGGTGACACCGACCACGGCCAGCCAACGGGGCCGCAGCCGCGCCACCTTCAGCGCCAGCAGCCGGCCGCCCTCCCGGTACTCCTCGGCGGTCAGCTCGTCCGCCCGCGCGCTGGCCCGCGCGACGACGTTCGTGATCCCGAGCCCGTACGAGGGCAGCTCACCCTGTTCCGACGGCTTCAGCAGCCGCGGCGTGAAGCCGGACAGATGCAGCACCGGCCAGAAGCGGTTGCCGGGGCGGGCGAAATGGTGGCCCGTCACCGCCGTCGTAAGACCCGGGTTGATCCCGCAGAACAGCACGTGGAGACCGTCCGCGACCACGTCCGGTACGAGACGGTCGCGGGCGGCCTCCAGCTCGGCCCTGGTGAAGCGCGTCAGAGGATGGCTCCCGGGGTGTAGCCCGCGGCCGCCGGGTGCTGCTTGACGATCTCCTCGATCCGGCCGACGAGCACGCCGACCTGGTCGGCCGCGGCGCCCGTGAAGGACAGCTTGTCGGCCATCAGCGCGTTCAGCCCGGCCCGGTCCAGCGGGATGCGCTCGTCGGCGGCCAGCTTGTCGAGCAGCTCGTTGCGCTCGGCGCCCTGCTCGCGCATCGCCAGAGCGGAGGCCACGGCGTTCTCCTTGATCGCCTCGTGCGCGACCTCGCGGCCGACACCGGCCCGCACCGCGCCCATGAGGACCTTGGTGGTGGCGAGGAACGGCAGGTAGCGGTCCAGCTCCCGGGCCACGACGGCCGGGAAGGCTCCGAACTCGTCGAGCACGGTCAGGAAGGTCTCCAGCAGCCCGTCGAGGGCGAAGAACGCGTCGGGGAGGGCCACGCGGCGCACCACCGAGCAGGAGACGTCGCCCTCGTTCCACTGGTCGCCCGCCAGCTCGCCGGTCATCGACGCGTAGCCGCGCAGGATCACCATCAGGCCGTTGACACGCTCGCAGGAGCGGGTGTTCATCTTGTGCGGCATCGCCGAGGAGCCGACCTGGCCGGGCTTGAAGCCCTCGGTGACCAGCTCGTGCCCCGCCATCAGCCGGATCGTCTTCGCCAGCGAGGAGGGCGCCGCCGCGAGCTGCACCAGCGCGGTGACGACCTCGTAGTCCAGCGAGCGCGGGTAGACCTGGCCGACCGAGGTGAACGCCTGCGAGAAGCCCAGGTGTACCGCGATCCGCTGCTCCAGCTCCGCGAGCTTGCCCGCGTCCCCGCCGAGCAGGTCCAGCATGTCCTGGGCGGTGCCGACCGGGCCCTTGATGCCGCGCAGCGGGTAGCGGCCGAGCAGCTCCTCCACCCGGCCGTGGGCGACGAGCAGCTCGTCGGCGGCGGTGGCGAAGCGCTTGCCCAGCGTCGTGGCCTGAGCGGCGACGTTGTGGGAGCGGCCGGCCATGACCAGCTCGGCGTACTCGCCCGCCAGCTTGCCGAGGCGGGCCAGGACGGCCACCGAGCGGTCGCGGATCAGTTCGAGCGACAGCCGGACCTGGAGCTGCTCGACGTTCTCCGTCAGGTCGCGGGAGGTCATGCCCTTGTGTACGTGCTCGTGCCCGGCGAGGTCGTTGAACTCCTCGATCCGCGCCTTCACGTCGTGCCGCGTGACCTTCTCGCGCTCGGCGATCGAGGCCAGGTCCACCTGGTCGAGGACGCGCTCGTAGTCGGCGATCGCGGCGTCGGGCACCTCGATGCCCAGGTCCTTCTGGGCCCGCAGCACGGCGAGCCAGAGCTGCCGCTCGAGCTTCACCTTCTGCTCGGGCGACCAGAGCGTGGCGAGCTCGGCGGAGGCGTAGCGTCCGGCGAGGACGTTCGGGATGCGGGGCTTGGCGGGAGCGGAAGTCACGTGAACGGATTCTACTGGCGATTCCTGCAGGCCAGCCCCACGGGGCCCTTCGTCGGAACCTACGAAGGGCGTGCGGTCCCGGGGATCACGGCGCCAGGTCCTCGTACGGCAGCAGTTCCGGACGCTTGGGCGGCAGGCCGTCCCCGGACGACCGGCCCGTCAGCCTGCGCCCTATCCAGGGCAGCAGGTACTGCCGGGCGAACCGGACGTCCGCGGTCCGGCGCATGATCCAACCCGGCGGCGGCGTCGCCGGGATCGGCGCGTGCCACTCGGGATCCTCGGGTTCGTAGCCGAGTGACTGCCACACGGCCTCCGCGACCCGGCGATGTCCCTCGGCGGTCAGGTGCAGCCGGTCCACGTCCCACAGGCGCGGGTCGGCCAGCGAGTCCGCCCCGTACAGGTCGACGACCACGGCACCGTACTCCTTGGACAGGTCGTCGATGATGGCGAACAGCGCCTCCATACGCGGCCGGAACCGCTCCAGCACCGGACCCTGACGGCCCGGACTGCGCATCAGCACCAGCTGCTCGCAGTTCGGCGCGAGCCGCTCCACGGCCTGCGTCAGCAGGTCCCGCACCCGGGCCATGTCGCACTTGGGCCGCAGTGTGTCGTTGAGCCCGCCGACCAGCGTGATCACGTCGGCTCCCATGGCCGCCGCCACGTCGACCTGCTCGTCGACGATCTGCCCGATCAGCTTCCCGCGCACCGCCAGGTTCGCGTACCGGAAACCGGGGGACCGGGCGGCCATCCGAGCGGCGAGGAGGTCGGCCCAGCCCCGGTAGGAGCCGTCGGGCAGCAGGTCCGACATGCCCTCGGTGAAGGAGTCACCGACAGTGACGAGGCTGGCGTGAGTGGGATTCGTCTGCATGGCGACAGAAATGGTAGCGCCTGCACATACCCGTCGGTCGGTCGCCCTCCGCCGGGCCTGGGAGACTCCTGGGGAGGTTCACGTCCGCTGCCCGAACAGCTCCCGCAGCACGTCCTCCATGGTCACCAGACCCGCAAGCCGCCCGTCGGAGCCGATCACGGCCGCCAGATGAGTACGGCTGCGGCGCATCGCGGTGAGCACGTCGTCCAGCGGGGTCCGCTCCCGGACCCGCGCGATGGACCGCATGTCCCGCAGCCGGAACGGCAGGTCCCGCGGCGAGGCGTCCAGAGCGTCCTTCACATGCAGGTAGCCGACGATCCGCCGCCCGTCGTCCACCACCGGGAAACGTGAGAACCCGGACTCCGCCGACAGCCGTTCCAACTGCTCCGGAGTGATGCCGACGCGCGCGTGGACGACGCGTTCCAGCGGCAGCACCACGTCCCGCACCGGCCGCCGGCCCAGCTCCAGTGCGTCGTGCAGCCGCTCCTGGGCCCGGTCGTCGATCAGCCCGGCCTCACTGGCGTCCTTGACGATCTCGGCCAGCTCAGCGTCCGTGAAGGTCGCCGAGACCTCGTCCTTCGTCTCGACCCTGAGCAGCTTGAGGAGCGCGTTCGCGAAGGCGTTGACCGTGAAGATCACCGGGCGCAGCGCCCGGGACAGCGCCACCAGCGGCGGTCCGAGCAGCAGCGCACTGCGCACCGGCTCGGCCAGCGCGATGTTCTTCGGCACCATCTCGCCGAGCAGCATGTGCAGATACGTCGCCAGCGCGAGGGCGATCGCGAAGGACACCGCGTGCCCCGCGCCGGACGGCATGCCCACCGCGTGGAACACCGGCTCCAACAGGTGCGCGATCGCCGGCTCCGCGACCACACCGAGGAAAAGCGTGCACAGCGTGATGCCCAGCTGTGCCGCCGCCATCAGCGCCGACACGTGCTCCAGACCCCACAGCACGCTCTTCGCACGCCGGTCGCCCTCCACCCCCGTCGTCCCCGCTGTTCCTGCTGCCGCCGCCTCGACGTGCTGCTCCACCTGACTGCGGCGCACGGAGATCAGCGCGAACTCGGCGCCCACGAAGAACGCGTTGACGACGAGCGTCGCCAGACCGATCAGCAGCTGTACGGCGGTCACCGGCCGGCCTCCCCTTCGCCCTCGGTGGCGCGCGCGTCGTCGAGCGGCGCGTGCAGCAGTACCCGGGCCGCCCTGCGACCCGTGGCGTCCACGACGTCCAGCCGCCAGCCGGCGACCTCCAGGGTGTCGCCGACGGCGGGGATGTGCCCAAGACCGGCCGCGACCAGCCCGGCGACCGTCTCGTACGGCCCCTCGGGCACCCTGAGCCCCAGGCGTGACAGCCGGTCCACGCGGGCCGCGCCGTCGGCCCAGTACAGGGCGTGCCCCTGCTCGTCGGTGCCGGCCGTGTCCAGCTCGGGCGTCTCGTGCGGATCGTGCTCGTCCCGCACCTCGCCGACGACCTCCTCGACGATGTCCTCCAACGTGGCCACGCCCGCCGTCCCGCCGTACTCGTCGATCACGACGGCCATCGTGCGTCGCCCGGAGAGCCGGTCCAGCAGCCGGTCGACGGTCAGTGACTCCGGGACGAGCAGCGGCTCGCGCATCAGTTCGGCGACCGGCATGCCGGCCCGCCGCTCGGCGGGCACCGCGAGGACGTCCTTGACGTGCGCGGTGCCCACCACGGCGTCGAGGGTGTCCCGGTAGACGGGGAACCGGGACAACCCGGTCGCCCGCGTCGCGTTCGCCACGTCCTCGCACGTCGCCCGGGCGTCGAGGGCGACGACCTGCACGCGCGGCGTCATCACGTTCTGTGCCGTCAGGTCGGCCAGGTTCAGGGTCCGTACGAACAACTCGGCGGTGTCGGCCTCCAGCGCGCCCTCCTTGGCCGAGTGCCGGGCGAGCGCCGCCAGCTCCTGCGGCCCGCGCGCGGAGGCCAGCTCCTCGGCGGGCTCCATACCGATGGCGCGCACGATGCGGTTGGCCGTGTTGTTCAGGTGGGTGATGAAGGGCCGGAAGGCGGCGCTGAACCAGCGCTGCGGGCCGCCCACCCGTTTGGCGACGGCCAGCGGTGAGGAGATCGCCCAGTTCTTCGGCACCAGCTCGCCGACGATCATCAGGAAGACCGTCGACAGGGCCGTGCCCAGCACCAGCGCCAGCGAGGAGGCCGCCGAGCGCGACACCCCCACGCTCTCCAGCGGGCCCGAGATGAGCGCCGCGACCGAGGGCTCGGCGAGCATGCCGACCACCAGGTTGGTGACCGTGATGCCGAGCTGCGCCCCGGAGAGCTGGAAGGTCAGGTTCCGTACGGCCTTCAGGGCGCTTGTCGCGCCCCGTTCACCGCGCGCCGCCGCTCGCTCCAGTTCGCCGCGCTCGACGGTGGTCAGCGAGAACTCGGCCGCGACGAAGGCGCCGCACACGAGCGAGAGCGCGATCGCCACCAGCAGCAGGAGCACTTCGGTCATCGGGTCACCTCGGAGCCATGATCAGCCAGGACGTGGAGGATCGCGCGATGTCGTGCGCCGGGGGAGGCCCCAGGTGTGGCGCCAGGGTGGGCGCCCGGAGAATCGCCGATGCGGACTCGCTCATGCGCCGGTGCTCACACCTTTCAGCCGATGAGGGGCTTCACCCAGCGTCGCCACTGTTCCTCGGGCGCGTACCCGGCCGCCCGCCAGGCATGCTGGGCCCGCTCGTTGCGCCGCAGCACCATCGCGTCCCCGCGGCGCCCGCCCAGCCGTACGAACCGCTCCTCAGCGGCCGTGAGCAGCGCCGAGCCGATGCCCTGACGCCGGTGGTCCGGGTGCACCGCCAGCCGGTAGAGATGACAGCGCCAGCCGTCGAAGCCCGCGATCACCGTGCCCACCAGGTCCCCGCCCCGCTCGGCCAGGAGCAGCGCCTCGGGGTCGCGGGCCACCATCCGCTCCACGCCCTCCCGGTCGTCGCTGATGCTCGTCCCCTCGGCGGCCACCTTCCAGAAGGCCAGCACGGCGTCCAGATCCTCGGGCCCGGCGGCCCGTACGCGCGATTCGATCATGCGGCGATCCCATCACGCGCGTCCGGCCGCCACCCGGCATTCCGGCATGCGGACGAGCCGCGCCGCTGGAGCGGGTGACTACCCCTCGGTTTCGGGCGGCCGCCAGGCCGTGCCGAGCACGCAGTACGAACTCGGCAGCGCCGGCCCGTTCTCCGGCATCATCACCCGCCGGTAGGGCCCGAGCGCGAATCCCGCGTCCCGCAGCGAGGCCACCGGTTCGCGGGACAGGTGGCAGCCGCCGGACAGCGCAGGCCACAGCGTCCGGTCCAGCGCGCGCTGAGTGAAGGTCATCACCCGCCCACCGCCCCGGCCGTGCTCGAAGAACCGCACCTGTCCGCCGGGCCGCAGCACCCGCCGCAGCTCCCCGAGAGCCCGCGGGACGTCGCGGACACTGCACAGCACGAGCGAGACCACGGCGGCGTCGAAGGCCTCGCTCTTGACCGGGAGAGCCTCGGCCGCGCCCGGCGCCACGTCGACCGGCACCTGGGCGCGCAGCGCCGCCTCCACGGCCAACTGCCGCAGCACGCGCTCCGGTTCGATGGCCACGACCTCCGAGACGGTGCCCGGGTAGTGCGCGAAGTTCAGCCCGTTGCCCGCGCCGACCTCGATCACCCGACCGGACAGCCCGGCGAGCAGCCGCTCGCGCACGCTCCCCATCCCCATCCGCGTCTCGGCGCTCACGCTGAACCGGGCGTAGCAGCGGGCGAACATCGGATGGTGCACGGCGTCCCGCGGCACTCCGCGGGCACGGGCGGATCGCAGCGCCATGGGTCCTCCCTCACGAGGTGGTGCCTTACCGCGATTGTCCCCCGTACGAGCCCCGCGCACCCACCGCGCGGACGGCTCGTTTCCGGCGGCGGGCCGGCCGGCGGCGGTGGCGTGCTCCGCGTCAGCGCCCCGGGCTCCGCGGACGGCCGCAGACGCCGACCGGAAGGACACGCCCTCGGATGGAGGGCAGGAGACGGCCGCCCCTCTGCCCGCCGCGCCCCGGCCGGCGGCCGCCTCGAGCCGTACCGCCGACCGGATGCCTCCGGGCCGAGAGCGGGCTCCGGGGCGCGGGTGTCCCCGCCGGGGGTACCGGCCGGCGCGGTGCCGTCGACCGGAAGACGGCCGGTGAGGGCCGGCCGCGCCGGTGGGCGTGCCTGTCGGCTCCGGAACGAGTCCGGGCCCGGTGGCGGCGCCGGTGCCGGGTCTCCCGCCGGTGAAAGTCGGCTGCGCCGGTCGGCTCCTGAATGTGTCCGGGATCCGGTGCCGCCGCCGGCGCGGGGCCTCGGACGTGGAGGTGGCCGGCCCGCGAGCGCCCCGTCAGGGTGCCTCCCGGGTCCGGAACGCGTCCGCGTCCCACGTGCCCCCCAGCCGGGGTGCCAGCCAGTGCGGCGCGGTCGATCGGAAGGCGCCCGGCGGGAGGGAGCCCGCTCCGGCGGGCAGGGCGCCGAGCAGGGGAGCTCCGGCCACGACCGGGAGGTCCGCGAGATTGCAGCGCGAGGCGAGGTCCGGGGCGCCGGGCCAGCTGCCGATCACGACGCCCGGCAGCTCCAGCCCTCGGGAGCGCAGTTCACGTGCCGTCAGTTCCGTCGTGTTGAGCGTGCCCAGTCCGGCCGATGCCACCAGCAGCACCGGCGCTCCGAGGAGCCCGGCGACGTCCGCCAGCGTCCCGCCGGCCGCGTCGAAGCGCACGAGCAGGCCGCCCGCGCCCTCGACCAGCACCAGGTCGTGCTCGGTCGCCAGCTTGTCCGCGGCCTCCGCCACCTCCTGCGGGTGCACCGGCGCCCGGCCGGCCCGGCGCGCCGCCGTCCCCGGCGCCAACGGCTCGGGATACCGCGCCACTTCCGCCGCCGTCACGGCGCCCGCGAGGCGCGCCACCTCCTGGGCGTCCCCCGGTTCGTCCGGCCGCACGCCCGTCTGCGCGGCCTTCAGCACGGCCACCGACCGGCCGCCCGCCAGCGCCGCCGCGGCGACGGCGGCGGTCACGACCGTCTTGCCGATCTCCGTGCCCGTGCCCGTGATCACCAGTACCGGCATGTCATCCCTCCCGTGCCGCCGCGCACACCGCGCGGGCGATCCGCGCCACGTCCGCGTCGCCCGTGACGTACGGCGGCATGGTGTAGATCAGGTCGCGGAACGGCCGCAGCCACACGCCCTCGCGCACGGCCGCCTCCGTCGCCGCCCGCATGTCGACGGCGTGGTCGAGCTGGACCACGCCGATCGCCCCGAGGACGCGTACGTCCGTCACGCCCGGCAGTGCGGCGGCGGGCGCCAGACCGTCCCGCAGACCCGCCTCGATCCGCTTGACCTCCGCGAGCCAGTCCTGCCCGAGCAGCAGCCCGATCGACGCGCACGCCACGGCCGCCGCCAGTGGGTTGCCCATGAACGTCGGCCCGTGGGCCAGCACCGGCACCTCGCCCCGCGAGATGCCGTCGGCCACCCGTGACGTGCACAGCGTGGCCGCCATCGTCAGGTAGCCGCCGGTCAGGGCCTTGCCCACGCACATCACGTCCGGCGTCACCGCCGCGTGCTCCGCCGCGAACAACGCGCCCGTGCGCCCGAACCCGGTCGCGATCTCGTCGAACACCAGCAGCACGCCGTGCGCGTCGCACGCCTCCCGCAGTACCCGCAGATACGCGGGGGAGTGGAAGCGCATCCCGCCGGCGCCCTGCACCACCGGCTCGACGATCACCGCGGCCAGCTCGTCGGCGTGCCGCTCGATCAGCGCGCGCAGGTGATCCGCGTACGACTCCTCGTACTCCGCCGGCGGCGCGTCCGCGAAGACCTGGCTCGGCAGGGCGCCCGCCCACAGCTCGTGCATCCCGCCCTCGGGGTCGCACACGGACATGGGCTGCCAGGTGTCGCCGTGATAGCCACCGCGCCAGGTCAGCAGGCGGCGTTTCGCGGGGCGGCCCAGTGATCGCCAGTACTGGAGGCACATCTTGACCGCGACCTCGACCGACACCGACCCGGAGTCGGCGAGGAAGACGTGCTCCAGGCCCTCGGGTGACATGTCGACAAGCAGCTTCGCCAGCCGCACGGCGGGCTCGTGGGTGAGCCCGCCGAACATCACATGGCTCATCCGGTCCAGCTGGTCGCGGGCGGCCTCGTTCAGCACCGGGTGGTTGTAGCCGTGGATCGCCGACCACCAGGACGACATGCCGTCGACGAGTTCGCCCGAGCCGTCGGCCGGACACAGCCG
>NZ_RAIF01000032.1:1061183-1068937 GCF_003671715.1 Streptomyces sp. E2N166
GTGTGCGGGTCCGTCCCGGCCGCGGCCGGCCGCGGCCGGGACGGACCCGCACACACCGCCGTCCGCGTGCGACCCGCAGCCCCCGCCCTCGGCGTGCGATCCGCGGGCCCCGCCGTCCGCGTGCGACCCGCACGAGCCGCCTGCGTGCGACCCGCACCCGCCCCGCGCGGCCGCCCGGTGCTCCGGCAGGGTCACCTCGCCGGCGCCCTCCACCTCGAACCCGGCGTCCGCGATCATCTCCAGGTCGGCATGGCCCGCCTGTCCCTCGCTGGTGAGGTAGTCGCCGAGGAAGATGGAGTTGGCCAGGTTCAGGGCGAGCGGCTGCATCGTGCGCAGGTGGACCTCGCGCCCGCCCGCGATGCGCACCTCGACGTCCGGGCAGACGAAGCGCGTCATCGCCAGGATGCGCAGGCACCGCTGCGGGGTGAGGTGCCACTCCTTGGCCAGCGGCGTGCCCTCCATCGGGATCAGGAAGTTGACCGGCACCGAGTCCGGGTCCAGCTCACGCAGCGAGAAGACCACGTCGACCAGGTCCTCGTCGCTCTCGCCCATTCCCGCGATCAGACCGGAGCAGGCGGACAGCCCGGCCGCGTGCGCCTTGTTCACCGTGTCCACCCGGTCGGCGTACGTGTGCGTGGTCGTGATGTCCCCGTACGTCGCCTCGGACGTGTTGAGGTTGTGGTTGTAGGCGTCGGCGCCCGCCTCGCGCAGCCGCTCCGCCTGGCCGTCGGACAGCAGGCCCAGGCAGGCGCAGACCTCGACGGCCTCGTTCTGCTCCTTGATGGCCTTGATGGTGTCCGAGACCCGGTCCACGTCCCGGTCGGTCGGACCGCGTCCGCTGGCCACCAGGCACACCCGCTTGGCGCCCCCGGCCACGCCGGCGGCGGCGGCCTGGGAGGCCTGGTCGGGCTTGAGCCAGGTGTACTTGAGGATCTCGGCCTTGGAGCCGAGCCGCTGCGAGCAGTAGGAGCAGTCCTCGGGGCACAGGCCCGACTTGAGGTTGACGAGGTAGTTGAGTTTCACCCGTCGGCCGAACCAGTGGCGGCGCACCTTGCCGGCCGCGGCCACCACATCGAGCAGGTCGTCGTCGGAAGTGGCGAGGACGGCGAGAGCCTCCTCGCGGGTCGGCGACTCGCGCCGAAGCCCCTTGTCCACCAGCGTGTTCAGCAGGTCCATGAGAGCCGATCCTGTCCTACGGGGCCGCCCGGGGCCAAGGAGAGTTTGCACAACACTGACAGATCACCGTGTGGGTATTGCCACACCTCGCGGGGGCCGCCGTGCCGCTAATGTCTGTCCACTGCCTACAAAACGACGGAGGACCGACCCATGGCGTTCGGCTGGATCGACGAGCAGGCCCGGGCGCGGCGCCGGGCCGGGCTCGTACGGATTCTGCGCCCGCGTCCGGCCGACTCGCCGCTGCTGGACCTGGCGAGCAACGACTACCTCGGCCTGGCCCGGCACCCGGAGGTCACCGAGGGAGCGGTCCGGGCCGCTCGCACCTGGGGCGGCGGTGCGACCGGCTCCCGGCTCGTGACCGGCTCGACCGAACTCCACGCCGAGCTGGAACACGAACTGGCCGCCTACTGCGGATTCGAGGCCGCGCTCGTCTTCTCCTCCGGCTACGCGGCCAACCTCGCCGCGGTCACCGCGCTGGCGCCGCACGGCTCCCTCGTCGTCTCCGACGCGGGCAACCACGCCTCGCTGATCGACGGCTGCCGGCTCGCGCGCGGAACGACCCAGGTCGTGGCGCACGCCGACCCGGACGCCGTACGCAAGGCACTGGCGACGCACGACGGACCCGCCGTCACCGTCTCCGACACGGTCTTCTCGGTCGACGGCGACGCCGCGCCGCTGGCCGGGATCGCCGAGGCGTGCCGGGAGCACGGTGCCGGGCTGGTCGTCGACGACGCCCACGGCCTCGGGGTCCTCGGCGACGGCGGCCGGGGCGCCCCGCACGCGGCGGGACTCGCGGGCGCCGACGACGTCGTCGTGACGGTGACGCTGTCCAAGTCGCTCGGCAGTCAGGGCGGCGCCGTGCTCGGCCCCGCCCGGGTGATCGACCACCTGGTCAACGCGGCCCGGACGTTCATCTTCGACACCGGCCTCGCCCCCGCGGCGGCGGGCGCGGCGCTGGCGGCGCTCACCCTGCTGCGCCGAGAGCCCGAGCGGGCGGCGCGGGCACGCGAGGTGGCGGCGGAACTGCACGCACGCCTGACCGCCCTCGGGCTGTCGGCGGTACGTCCGGACGCCGCGGTGGTCTCGGTGCGCGCTCCCTCCCCGGAGGGGGCCGTACGGTGGGCGGCCGACTGCCGTGCGGCCGGCCTGTCCGTGGGCTGCTTCCGCCCTCCTTCCGTGCCCGACGGCGTCTCACGGCTCAGGCTGACCGCTCGTGCGGACCTCTCCGGGGAACAGATCGAACGCGCTGTACGGGTGATCGGCGAAACGCGACCATGAGTCGGCGTGACACGGCCGTGCTCCGCCCGGTGCCCAACCGGGTCAGCCGCGGTGGACGGCGGCCGTGAACCTCGCCCAGCTCTCGGGGGAGAAGAGCAGCGCGGGCCCGGCCGGGACCTTGGAGTCCCGCACGGCGAGCAGTCCGGCCCAGGGGCCGGCCGGCGGCCGGGCCGTCTCCACGCAGTTGTTCGCTCCGGTGCTGTAGCTGCTGCGCAGCCACCGCACGTCGTGCAGATCGGTGCCGGCAGGGATGCTCCGACAGGGTGCGGACGATGAGCCTGACATGGTGCCTCCTTACGCGCCTGCCGCGGTCGCGGCGATGAAGTCCAACGAGTCCTCGGGCGAAAGGGCATGGATCAGAAGGGCGTTGAAGGCCTCGGTATAGGCCTCTAGGTCTTCTTTCCGTTCGAGATGCAGGCTACTCGTCAAGTGGTCGAGAACAACCACGTCCAGATCAGAAGTGCTCGAAAAAGAGAAGATTACGAAAGGGCCGGTGACACCGATGTGCGCCCCGGCGGCAAACGGCAGTACCTGGAGCCGGACATGGGGGAGACGCGCGGCCTCGACCAGGCGCGCCAGCTGACGGGACATGACACCTGGGCCGCCCACCTCCCGGCGCAGCACCGCCTCGTCCAGGACCGCGCTCAGCAGAAGCGGCGGCTGCGCCCGCAGTACGTCCTGCCGGGCCAGCCGGACCTCCACCAGCGTGTCCAGCCGCTCCTCCGGCAGCCCGTCCGCCGCGGCGCGCGTCACCGCGCGGGCGTACTCCGGCGTCTGCAGCAGCCCGGGGACCACCGTGGTCTCCAGCGTGCGCATGGCGCTGGCCTGGGACTCCAGGCTGATGAAGTCGCGGTAGGTCGGGGGCAGTACCCCGCGATAGGCGTGCCACCAGTGGTTCCGGCCGCCCGCGTCGTCGGAGCCCGCCAGCATCACCAGCAACTCCCGCAACTGGTCGTCGTCCACGCCGTAGGCGTCCAGCAGTAACCGCACGTCGGCCGGTTTCGCCCCGCTCGTCCCGGTCTCTATCCGGCTGACCTTCGACTGGTGCCAGCCCACCAGCCGGGCCGCCTCGCCGCTGGTGATACCCGCCGACGTGCGCAGGGCGCGCAGTTCCGCGCCCAGCTTCCGGCGGCGCACCACGGGACCGTGCTGCATGGGCCACTCCCTTACTCCTTATGGGCCGCCCAAATACGCTCTGCCGTCGCAGAGTTCACCGCTTTGAGCGACAGATATATGCAGATCTTGGCGGATCGCCGCCCTGCACCGGCCTGGTGATGGCAGTCTGGCGGCGAAGCACCAGTCCGGGACCGTACTCGAACCATCCGCTCCGTGTCCGGCTGCGGTCCCGTGGGAAAGGGACGACGTCGCCATGGCAGACCATCTGGAAGCATCCGTTACTCTGCCGAGCGATCCCGCCTCGGTGGCCGCCGCGCGTACCTATGTGGTCGGCACACTGGCGGAGTGGGGCCTGCCGCCGGACACCGACGTGTCCGAAACCGTCCGGCTCATCGTCTCGGAGCTGACGACCAACGCGGTCCAGCACACGTTCGGACAGTCACCCACCTTCACCGTGGACCTCGTGCTCGACCGTGACGAGCGGCTGCGCATCGGTGTCACCGACAGCCATCCGCGGTTTCCCAAGCGCCTGCCCGCCGCCGTCCAGCAGGACAACGGCCGCGGCATGGTGATCATCCGCTGGCTGACGGCGGAGTGCGGCGGCAAGTTGAGAGTGCGGCCCACGCGCGAAGGCGGCAAGACCGTCTCCATCGAACTGCCCTGGGCGCCGCCGGGCGGTCCGGTGCCCGCCGAACCGGCCACGGTCGTCGGGCAGGCCGTGGGAAGCCAGGAGCCGCAGCGGTGAGTCGCCGACGGCCCCTGGCACGCCGCAGGCGCATACCGCGCACCCGAGGGGGTGACGGCGGGTCAGGACGCCGTCACCCCCTCGGGCGGGCTACTTGACCCGGCCGTACCAGACGCTGCCGGTCCAGATCTTCTGCAGACGCACCACGTCCCCGGTCTTCGGGGCGTGCCAGATCTTGCCCTTCCCGGCGTAGATGCCGACGTGGTAGATGCTGCGGCCCGAGTGGAAGAACACCAGGTCCCCGGTCTTGCGGCTCTTGGCGGAGATGTGGCGGGTCTTGTTGTACTGCTGGGCGGCGGTGCGCGGCAGCTTCTTGCCGGCCTTCTTGAACGAGTACAGCGTCAGCCCCGAGCAGTCGAACCTGCTTGGTCCGACGGCGCCCCATTTGTATGGCGCGCCCTTCTTGGAGGCAGCGATCTTGAGGGCCTTCGTCGCATGGCTCGCCGCGGCCGCCTCGGAGGCGACGCCGGGGACCACTACGGAACCGCCCAGGGCGGCGAGGGTGAGGGCCGAGGCCGTACCGGCACGGGCCATCAGCGACGGGACACGATTGAGCGCGGACATGCGCAACCCTTCGTCAGCCGCCTGTGAAGGATGACCTGTCGGATTCGGGCTGGCGAAGTTGCCCGGCCGCACGAGTGCGGCTTCACCCCAAGGGCTGCTCGGCCCGGCGCGTCTCCCGCGGAGACGACCGTTCCGGCGACCCGTCGTGCTCGGGTCCTCCACTCCTGCCGATCCACTCCTGTCGACCGGTCGTCCGGGCGGCGGCAGGACTCGGCGTCCGCCCGGACCGCCCCGCCGCTGCGGCGGGGGCTTGTCGTCAGTCACGGATCTTGTCTCGCCCCATGGGAAAATCCCAACGGAACGTGCCCTTTGTGTTGTTACTCACCACTCACCCGTTCGGGTGGACACCTCTGTGTTCGACCGGCCGGTGCGTGTGGTGACGACCCCGGGACCAGCGACGCAGTGGCTCGTTACGCTGTCCGGGCACGCGGGCAGCGCAAGCTCGGCCGGTCGGAAATCGGAGGTTTCCCTACGCCGAAAGGCGGTAAGCCGTTTGGTTCGTTTCAACTCCGGTTGCGTCAACGGCCGGAACGGGGCGGAAGGCCGACTCGCGCCGTCCGCCGTTCACCGTCGAGCACGCGCAGCGCCCGGGCCAGGGTGGTGGCGTGCAGCTCGGTCTCGCGCCGCCGGTGCATCAGCGCCAGCGCGTCGCGCAGGGCGGCAGCCTCGCCGACCAGCGCCTGGGCGGCCCGCAGCCCGCGATAGGTGTCGCCCTCCCGCGCGGGATTGATGCGCCCGAGCAGGTCGACCACGTCCAGGTACCGGTCGATCAGCTCGGCCTCGGCGCGGGTCAGGGCGGGCAGGGGCGGCAGTTCCGGTGGCGGCATCGCCGGATCACCTCGCGCCGGGCGCCGCGGACGCGACCCTGCGGCTGGGCGTCACTCGGTCCACCAGGCCGTATTCCAGGGCCTGCTGCGCGTCCAGGACGACGTCCCGCTCGATGTCCGCGCTCACCTGCTCGGGACTGCGGCCCGTGTGCCGTACGAGGATCTCCTCCAGACGGGCGCGGACGCGGATCAGCTCGTCGGCCTGGATGGCCAGGTCGCTCGCCTGCCCCTCCACCGGCTCGGCGAGCGCGGGCTGACGGATGACCACCCGTGCGCCCGGCAGGACGGCGCGTTTGCCGGGCGTGCCCGCCGCCAGCAGTACCGCGGCGGACGCTCCCGCCTGCCCGAGGCAGGTCGTCTCCACGTCGCAGGCGACGTGGCGCATGGTGTCGTAGATCGCCGTCATCGCGGTGAAGGAGCCGCCGGGCGAGTTGATGTAGAGCGCGATGTCCCGGTCCGGGGCCTGGTGTTCGAGATACATGAACTGCGCCATCACGTCGTTCGCGGAGGTCTCGTCGACGGGTGTCCCGAGGAAGACGATCCGCTCCTCCAGCAGCTTCGAGTACGGGTCCGTCGTCCTGCTCCCGGCACTCGTGCGCTCGGTGAACTCGGGCAGGACGTGACGGGCGGACGGTCGGGTCATGGCGAACCCCTCCTCGCGGCAGAACCGTGTTCGGCTGCACTGCCTTCCGTAAAAAATGTACAGGACGTACGCTACGAGGGGAGGGGGTCGCGGGAATCGCGCGTTCGACGGCAGCGGAAGCGAGCCGTAGGGGGATCGTGGGGTGCCCGCGTTCATCCCCCGTTCGGCGGCTCGTGCAGGCCGAAGGAGGAGCCCTGGTCGTCCCGGCACAGCGCGAAACGGCCGAACCGGGCCACCGACTCCGCGTCCTCCTCGCCCTCCTCTCCGAGGTCCTGGACCGAGCCGCCCAGTTGCCGCACCCTGGCCACGGCGGAGTCCAGGTCGTCGACCCGGAAGAAGACGTACGGGGAGGCGCCCGCGTCACCGCCGTGCAGGCCGCCCGGCACACCGCCGGTGCCGATGGAGAACCCACGCCCCGTGGGGCCGGCTTCGAGAGCCCAGTCGAACAGGCTGCCGTAGAAGGCACGTCCCCGCTCGAGATCGGCCACGCCGAGTTCGAAGAAGGACGGTTCGCCTGCCATGCGGTACCTCCAGGGGCGCCGGTGGGCTGTGCTTGCCCTCGTCTCCATCGTCCTCCCCGCCGCACGGCGGCGCAGCCGGTCGTCGTGAGGTGAACCGTAAGCTGGGGGCATGGCCTACGAGATTCCGGTGACGCAAGCCAGGGCTGAGCTCGCCGACCTGATCAACCGGGTGGTGTACGGCGGTGAGCGCGTCGTCGTGACGCGCCACGGCAAGCCTCTCGTCGCCCTCGTCTCCGCCGCCGACCTCGAGCGTCTGGAGGCGCTCCAGGAAGCGCCGGAGGACCAGGTGATCACCTCGGTCACCGGAGTCCGGGACACCGCCGCCTCCGCGCCCCGCGAGCCGCACCGCTTCGGCATCGCGGCGGAACACCGGGGGCCGAACCCGACGTAGGGGGCGTCGTCTGGATCTCGCCGGGGCCGGGTCGGTCGCGGGGCACCGTTGCCCGGAGCCGGCCGTACCGCTCCGATCGCTCTTGCCCCGCCGGACTCGCTCAGGCGGCCGCCGCCGGCGCCGGAGCCCGGTCGGGTGCCGGCGCGTCGCCCTGCGTGCGCTGTCGCAGAGCGCCGCCGAGCAGTACCGCGCCCAGGCCCAGTGCGGCCCACCACACGAGCGTCAGTGCGGGGCCGGTGGCGGCGGCGCCGTCGAAGAAGGACACCGAGCGCAGCAGTGAGGCTCCCGCGCCCGGCGGAAGCCACTGGCCGATCGCGCCGGCCGGCTGGGGCAGCATCTCCGGTGCCGAGGACGCTCCGGAGAAGGGATTGCCGAGCAGCATCATCACGGCACCGCCCAGCCCGAGACCGGCACGTCCGAGGAGCGCCCCGAGCCCGGCGATGCCCGCGCCGACGGCCAGGGTCGACAGCCCGAACACGCCGGCCACGGCCCA
>NZ_RAIF01000032.1:1069404-1088977 GCF_003671715.1 Streptomyces sp. E2N166
CCGTGCGGGCGGCAGGCCAGGCGAAGGCCCACAGGGCCAGGCCGACCAGCACGGGAACCAGGACGATCACGGCGATCATGCGACGGCTGTCCATGGGGACTCCTGCCAAAAAGAAGGATCGTTCGTTTTACCCTGCCACCACCGTGCGGCGACTCGGCGTCCTTGTCAAGAAGGAACGTTCGTTTTAGGTTGGGTGTCATGGCCCGCGTATCCCAGGAACACCTCGACGCCCGCCGCCGGCAGATCCTCGACGGCGCCGCGCTCTGCTTCGCCCGCAACGGCTTCCACGCCACGTCGATGCAGGACGTGCTGAAAGAGGTCGACCTCTCGGCGGGAGCCGTCTACCGCTACTTCAGCGGCAAGGAGGAGTTGATCGAGGCCATCGTCGCCGAGGTGCTGGGCGCCATCCGGGGCGTGTACGAGCGGGCGGCGCGGGAGGACCCGCCGGCCATGCCCGACGAGCTCATCGCCCGCACCCTGGCGCACATGGCGCGGGAGCGGCCGGCGCTGACGGAAGACGGGCGGTGGCTGTTTCCGCGGCTCATGATCCAGGCCTGGACCGAGACGCTGCGCAACGAGACGCTGTCCGCGCTCCTCGACGAGGGCTTCGCCAAGGTCCTCGAGTCCTGGGCGAAGGTCGTCGTCCGCTATCAGGAAGCGGGCATGATGCGCGACGACGTCGACCCGGACGCCGTGGCCCGGACGCTGATGGCGACGGTGCAGGGCTTCGGGGTCCAGTACGCGCTCTTCGGCAGCTTCTCCCCGGAGGCTCTGCGGGCGGGCGTGCGGGGGTTGTTGAGCATGCGGGAGGCCGCCGACGGCACCGGTAATCAGTCGGTCAAGAAGGCGTGACGCGGCGGAAACACTGAAACCCTACTCTCACCCCGTCCACCTGCGGTTTTCGGGTCACCGGCGTGCGCGTTCCCGCGTATTGATGTGTGTTACATCTAGAGCCGTCGCGGTGGACGCGGCAGCCGGACCGTCCGGTCCCGGCGTCATGCCCTGTGAGGTGGTAAATGCAACTGACCCCGCACGAGCAGGAAAGACTGCTCATCCATGTGGCCGCGGACGTGGCGGAGAAGCGCCGCGCAAGAGGTGTGAAGCTCAACCATCCCGAGGTCGTCGCCCTGATCACCTCGCACATTCTCGAAGGTGCCCGGGACGGGCGCACGGTCGGCGAACTCATGGCCTCCGGACGCAAGCTGATCCAGCGCGACGAGGTCATGGAGGGCATCCCCGAAATGATCCACGACGTGCAGGTCGAGGCCACCTTCCCCGACGGCACCAAGCTGGTCACCGTCCATGATCCGATCGTCTGACGGGGACGGCAGCCAATGATTCCCGGAGAGATCCTCTTCGCCGACGAGCCGGTCGCCTTCAACGAGGGCCGCGCGAGCATCCGTCTGACCGTGCTCAACACCGCCGACCGGCCGGTCCAGGTCGGCTCCCACTACCACTTCGCCGAGGCCAATCCCGGTCTTGAACTCAACCGTGAGGCGGCTCGCGGCATGCGGCTCAACATCGCCGCCGGCACCGCCGTCCGGTTCGAGCCCGGCATCCCGGTCGACGTGGAGCTGGTCCCCCTCGCGGGTGCCCGCGTCGTGATGGGTCTGCGCGGCGCGACCGGAGGCGCCCTCGATGCCTGAACTCTCCCGTCCCGCATACGCCGACCTGTTCGGCCCGACCACCGGCGACCGCGTCCGCCTCGCCGACACCGACCTCCTCGTCGAGATCGAGGAGGACCGCTCGGGCGGCCCCGGCCGTTCCGGCGACGAAGCCGTCTTCGGTGGCGGCAAGGTGCTGCGCGAGTCCATGGGCCAGTCCCGTGCCACCCGCGCCGACGGCACCCCCGACACCGTCATCACCGGCGCCGTGGTCATCGACCACTGGGGCGTCGTCAAGGCCGACATCGGCATCCGCGACGGCCGGATCACCGGCATCGGCAAGTCCGGCAACCCGGACACCATGGACGGTGTCCACCCCGACCTCGTCATCGGCCCCGAGACGGAGGTCATCGCGGGCAACGGCAAGATCGTCACCGCGGGCGGCATCGACACGCACGTCCACTTCATCGCGCCGACCGCCGTCGACGAGGCCCTCGCCTCCGGCATCACCACCCTCATCGGCGGCGGCACGGGCCCCGCAGAGGGCAGCAAGGCGACCACCGTCACCCCCGGTTCCTGGCACCTCGCGCGGATGTTCGCCGCCCTGGAGTCCAGCCCCGTCAACATCGGCTTCCTGGGCAAGGGCAGCACCATGTCCAAGGAGTCCATGCGCGACCAACTGCGCGCCGGCATCCTCGGCTTCAAGATCCACGAGGACTGGGGCGCCACCCCGGCCGTCATCTCCGCGTGTCTGGACGTGTGCGAGGAGTCCGGTGTCCAGCTCGCCGTCCACACCGACACCCTGAACGAGGCGGGGTTCGTCGGCGACACCTTCGACGCCGTCGCCGGCCGCACCCTGCACGCCTTCCACGTCGAGGGCGCCGGCGGCGGCCACGCACCGGACATGATCACGGCGGTCTCGCTGCCCAACATGCTCCCGGCATCCACCAACCCGACCCGGCCGCACACCGTCAACACCGTCGAGGAGCACCTCGACATGCTGATGGTCTGTCACCACCTGAACCCCGCCGTCCCCGAGGACCTGGCCTTCGCGGAGTCCCGCATCCGGCCCAGCACCATCGCGGCCGAGGACATCCTGCACGACATGGGAGCGATCTCCATCATGTCGTCGGACGCCCAGGCCATGGGCCGCATCGGAGAGGTGATCCTGCGGACCTGGCAGACCGCGCACGTGATGAAGCGGCGCCGGGGCTTCCTGCCCGGCGACACCCGCGCCGACAACCTGCGCGCCCGCCGCTATGTCGCCAAGTACACCATCAACCCCGCCGTCGCTCAGGGCATCGAGCACGAGGTTGGCTCCGTCGAGACCGGCAAGCTCGCCGACCTGGTCCTGTGGGACCCGCGGTTCTTCGGCGTGAAACCGCAGCTGGTGCTCAAGGGCGGCCAGATCGCGTACGCGCAGATGGGCGACGCCAACGCCTCCATCCCCACGCCGCAGCCGGTCCTGCCGCGCCCCATGTTCGGCGCGCACGGTACGGCGCCCGCCGCCAACTCGGTCGCCTTCGTGGCGGAGGCGACCATCGAGGACGGGCTGCCGGAACGGCTCGGGCTCGGGCGCGAGTTCGTGCCCATCCGGTCGACCCGCGGCCGTACCAAGGCCGACATGCGGCAGAACGACGCCCTGCCACGGGTCGAGGTCGCCGCGGACTCCTTCGCGGTGACCATCGACGGCGAACTCGTCGAACCCGCACCCGTCGCCGAACTGCCGCTCGCGCAGCGGTACTTCCTCTTCTGAGCGCCGGCATGAGCCGCGCGACGCTGCTCGTCCTGGCGGACGGCCGCTTCCCCGCCGGAGGGCACGCCCACTCCGGCGGGGCGGAGGCCGCCGTCCGGGCGGGGCGCATCACGGACGCCGCCGGCCTGGAGGAGTTCTGCCGGGGACGGCTGCACACGAGTGGAGCCGTCGCGGCCTCCCTCGCGGCGGCCGCGGCCCTCGGCGTCGACCCCGGTGAGCTGGACCTGGCCGCGGACGCCCGCACTCCGTCCCCCGCCCTGCGCGTGGCGGCACGCAGACTCGGCCGGCAGCTGACGCGGGCCGCCCGTGCCACCTGGCCGCATCCCGAACTCGACGCGCTGGCGCGGCGGTTTCCCAAGGGCACCCACCAGCCCGTCGTCCTCGGGCTGACCGCCCGCGCGGCCGGACTCGGGCCGCTGGACGCGGCGTACTGCTCCGCCTACGAGGGGGTGAGCGGGGCGGCGACCGCCGTGGTGCGGCTGCTCAGCCTCGACCCGTTCGACGCGACCGGCGTGCTCGCGCGGCTCGCGCCCGAGGTGGACGTGGTGGCCCAGGACGCCGTGGAGGCGGGGCGGCTGGCCGTGACCGACGGGGTCGACGTGCTGCCCGCGCGGGCCGCGCCGCTGCTGGAGATCGGAGCGGAGGCGCATGCCGCCCTGCCTGTGCGGTTGTTCGCCTCGTAGCGGGTTTCGCCCCCGCCGCCCCTTCCCGTTCCCGACGCCCAGGGGCTCCGCCCCTTCGACCCCGCCAGGGGGCTCCGCCCCTGGACCCCCGTCGGCCTTGACGGCCTCGTCCTCGAACGCCGGACGGGCCGACGGGGCCGGCCTCAGTCTCATTGGAGTCGCAGCATGCATCTCGACCATCACCACGACCTCCCCGCCGTCTCCGCCGACGCCCACCGGCCCGACGGGCGCCGTCGTGCTCTGCGCATCGGGCTCGGCGGGCCCGTCGGGTCCGGGAAGACGGCGACCGTCGCCGCGCTCTGCCGGGCGCTGCGGGAGGAGTTGTCCCTCGCCGTCGTCACCAACGACATCTACACCCGTGAGGACGCCGAGTTCCTGCTCCGGGAGGCGGTACTGCCGCCGGAGCGGATCAGTGCCGTCGAGACGGGGGCCTGTCCGCACACCGCGATCCGGGACGACATCTCCGCCAACCTGGAGGCCGTCGAGGATCTGGAGGACGAGGTCGGACCGCTCGACCTGGTCCTGGTGGAGTCCGGCGGGGACAACCTCACCGCCACCTTCTCCAAGGGGCTCGTCGACGCCCAGATCTTCGTGATCGACGTGGCCGGCGGAGACGACGTCCCGCGCAAGGGCGGGCCCGGCGTCACCACCGCCGACCTGCTGATCGTGAACAAGGTCGACCTCGCCCCGTACGTCGGCTCGGACCTCGCGCGCATGGCGGCCGACGCCAAGGCACAGCGCGGTGAACTGCCCGTCGTCCTCCAGTCGCTGCGGAGCGGGGACGGGGTACGGGACGTCGCGGACTGGGTGCGGGCCCGGATCGCCGAGTGGACCGCGTGACCACTCCGGGCGGCGTACGGGCGAGGGCGCGCGTGCTCGCCCACGGCGACGGACGCGGCGGCACCGTCCTGCCCGTGCTGCAGGGGGAGGGGCCGCTCGCGGTGCGGCGGACCCGGGGGAGTGGTGCCGAGGCCCGCGTCATGCTGGTCGGCGCGATGAGCGGGCCGCTCGGCGGCGACCACTTCACGGTGACCGCCGAGGCGGCCCGGGGCGCCCGGCTGCGGATCGGCTCGGCCGCCGCCACCCTCGCCCTGCCGGGCCAGGACAAGGCCGGCGCGCGCTACGACGTCCAGCTCACCGTCGGCGACGACGCCGAACTGCACTGGCTGCCCGAGCAGTTGATCTCCGCGCACGACAGTGACCTGCACGTCACCACGCGTGTCGACCTCGCGGCCGAGGCCCGCCTCGTGCTGCGGGAGGAACAGGTGCTCGGCCGGTCCGGCGAGGAACCGGGGCGGCTCACCAGCCGTCTGACCGTACGGATCGCCGGCCGGTGCGTACTCGACCAGGAACTGGCCTGCGGTCCCGGCGCCCCGGGCGGCTGGGACGGCCCCGCCGGGCTGGCTGGGCACCGTGCCGTCGGGCAGCTCGTCGTCGTACGCCCGGAGTTCGCCGCGGACCCACCGGCGGCGCGGACCTTCGCCGAGGGCGTCGCGGTCATGCCGCTCGCCGGGCCCGCCGCACTGGTGACGGCCGTGGCACCGGACGCGCTGCTGCTCAGGCGGCTGCTGGAGGAGGCGTCGGACACGCTGGGCTGAGTTCCCGACGACCGAACATATTTCTCCGTTTATCGGATTGGCAAAGAAGTAGCGCCGCCTCTGTTCTCAGGGAACGCACAGCCGCGAGGATCCCCGTACTTGTCGCGATCACGTACGGGGAGGGCCACTTGAGGAAGAGCAGACTGGGGCGGAGGACGGCGGCGTTCGGCACGGCCGGAGCGCTGGTCACCGCCACGCTGATGGCCGGCGCCGTCGCGGCGCCCGCCGCGAGCGCCGCTCCGTCCACCGGCCATGGTTACGCGAAGGGCTGGGACCGCGAGGCACGCGGCGCCGCCATCGCCGCGGCCCGCGCCGCACGGGCCGGCATCGACTGGCAGGACTGCCCCGCCGACTGGAACCTGCCCAAGCCGATCCAGTGCGGCCACGTCACGGTGCCGCTCGACTACGCCAAGCCCTTCGGCAAGCAGATCAAGATAGCCGTCGACCGCATAGGCAACACCGGCACCAAGGCCGAGCGCCAGGGCGCGCTTCTCTACAACCCCGGCGGCCCGGGTGGCTCCGGCCTGCGCTTCCCGGCCCGCGTCACCGGCAAGAGCGCGGTCTGGGCCGACGCGGCCGAGGCCTACGACTTCGTCGGCTTCGACCCGCGCGGCGTCGGCAAGTCCGCGCCCATCTCCTGCGTCGACCCGCAGGAGTTCGTCAAGGCGCCCAAGACGGACCCCGTGCCCGGCTCCGAGGCCGACAAGCTCGCCCAGCGCAAGCTCGCCCGCCAGTACGCCGAGGGCTGCTACGAGCGCAGCGGCGAGATGCTCCCGCACATGACCACGCCGAACACCGCGCGCGACCTCGACGTCATCCGCGCCGCGCTGGGCGAGAAGAAGCTCAACTTCCTCGGCGTCTCCTACGGCACCTACCTCGGTGCCGTCTACGGCACCCTCTTCCCGGACCACGTGCGCCGGATGGTCGTCGACAGCGTCGTCAACCCGTCCCGCGACAAGATCTGGTACCAGGCCAACCTGGACCAGGACGTCGCCTTCGAGCAGCGCTGGGAGGACTGGCAGGACTGGGTCGCGAAGAACGACGCCACCTTCCACCTCGGCGACACCCGCGCCGAGGTCCAGGACCAGTGGCTCACGCTGCGCGCCGCCGCCGCGAAGGAACCGCTCGGCGGGGTCGTCGGTCCGGCCGAGCTGATCTCCTTCTTCCAGAGCGCCCCGTACTACGACTCCGCCTGGGTGCCGGTCGCGACCGTCTTCAGCGAATACGTCGCCGGTGACACCCAGGCCCTCGTCGACGCGGCCGCCCCCGACCCGACCGACACCGCGGGCAACGCCTCCGCGGAGAACGGCAACGCCGTCTACACCGCCGTGGAGTGCGCCGACGCCAAGTGGCCCACCGACTGGCGCACCTGGGACCGGGACAACACCCGGCTGCACCGCGACCACCCGTTCATGACCTGGGCCAACGCCTGGATGAACCTGCCGTGCGCCACCTGGCCGGTCAAGCAGCAGACCCCGGTGAACGTGCAGAGCGGCAAGGGTCTCCCGCCGGTGCTGATCGTCCAGTCCGAGCGGGACGCGGCCACCCCGTACGCGGGCGCCGTCGAACTGCACCAGCGGTTCAAGGGCTCGCGTCTGATCACCGAGCGGGACGCCGGTTCGCACGGCGTCACCGGCATCGTCAACCCGTGTATCAACGAGCGGGTGGACACCTACCTGCTCACCGGCAAGGTGGACGCCCGGGACGTGACCTGCGCCCCGCACGCCACACCCAAGCCGTAACGGCACCGGGTACACCGGGTACGAGGTGGGGGCGGCCGGACCGGCCGGCCGCCCCCACCGGCGTCCTCAGCCCTGCCGAGCCGTCAGCCAGGCGTCCTCCGCCGCGTAGTCGAAGAGGTCGCCGTACGCCCGGAACATCTTCGGGTACGCCTCCCGCCAGTCCCGGCCGGCCAGCCGTTCCTCCAGGAAGGCGACCGTGTCCGGCAGGGTCTCGGCGTACCGGACCACCGGGCGGTAGCCCAACTGACGTTCCGCCGCCGACATGTCGCACACGACAGGCACGGGCACCGACCACGGCGTGTCGCCCACGCCGTCCGCGGGCGGCGGACCGTCCACCAGCACGTCCTCGGTCTCCACGCCCATCACGGCGTCGATCGCCGCCGCGATCTCCGCCACCGTCGGCGCCTCCGGATCGACCGCGTTCAGGACGCGCGTACCCGGCCGCGGGGCGGCCAGCCGGATCAGCTCGGCGATGTTGTGCACGCTCGCCGGGTGGAAGCGGCTCGCACCGCCGTACGCGAGGACGCGCCGTCGCCTGCCGTCGAGGTTGCGCTTGACGAAGTACAGCTCGCGCGGGGTCCGGCAGTGCGGCCCGTGGATCGCGCCCGCGCGCAGCAGTGTGACGGGCAACCCGTCGCCCGCCGCGAGGAGTTCCCGCTCCAGTGCGATCTTGCGGGTGGAGTACGAGGTGTCGTCCGGGCGGACCGTGCGCTGCTCCTCGGTGAGCGGCACCGGGTAGCGGGGGAAGCCGCCGGGTTCGGCCTGCGTGTCGAAGTTGCGGCCCTCGTCGTCCTCGTAGACCGACAGACTGGAGATCACCACCGCCGAGCCGACCCGTCCCGCGAGCCCGACCAGCTGCCGCGCGTGCCCCTGTCCGTAGGCCACCATGTCCACCAGGACGTCACAGCCGTCACCCACCGCCGCCGACAGGGCCGCGTCGTCCTCCCGGTCGGCCCGCACCACACGTACGTCCTCGGGCCAGCCCCCGTCCCGCTCGCCGCCCCGCGAGACGGCCGTCACCTCCCAGCCGTCGCGGGCCAGCACCCCCACCGCCACCCGACCGATCTGTCCCGTCGCTCCGACCACCACAGCACGTGTCATACGGAGACCGTAGGCACCCGCCCTGCCACCCGGCCACGCCCTTCTGCCGACGGCAGACGAGCAGAACCCCGAACCCCGCCGGCGGGCAACGGTCCCTAGCGTTGCGGCAGCCGGGGGAACCTCGGGCCCTTCGCCGCCTTCGCCGCCTCCTCCGCCTTCACATCGGCCGCGTACCGGTCGACGTACTCCTGGCCGGACAGCGTCAGGACGGCGTACATGATCTCGTCGGTGACGGCGCGCAGCACGGCCTTCTCCCGTTCCAGGCCGGCGTAGCGGGAGAAGTCCAGGGGTTCGCCGAAGCGGATCACCACGGGGTGCAGCCTCGGGATCTTGCGACCCGGCGGCTGCGCCTCGAAGGTGCCGATCATCGCGCAGGGCACGACCGGCACCCCGGCCCGGAGCGCCATCACGGCGACGCCGACCTTGCCCTTGTACAGCCGGCCGTCGTGCGAGCGCGTGCCCTCCGGATAGATGCCGAGCAGCTCGTCCTTGCCCAGCACGCCGAGCCCCTCGCGGATCGCGGCCTGCCCCGCCTCCTTGCCGGTGCGGTCGACGGGGATCTGCCCGGCACTGCGGAAGAAGAACGCGGTCAGCCGGCCCTTGAGGCCCGGCCCGGTGAAGTACTCGGCCTTGGCGAGGAAGGTGATGCGGCGTCTGAGCACCGCGGGCATCAGGAAGTGGTCCGAGAACGAGAGGTGGTTGCCCGCGACGATGGCCGCCCCCGACGCCGGCACGTGGTCCAGGCCCTCGATGCGGGGGCGGAAGACGACTCTCAGCAGCGGGCCCAGCAGTACGTACTTGAGCACGTAGTAGAACACGGTGTGTCTCCCGCTCTCCCGGTAGGCAAGGCACGGCTCCGCCTGGGACGTCCGCGTCCGGTGATCGATCGTAGCCCGGACCGTGCCGGTTGGACCGGGGCCGGTTCGGCCGCTCTTCGGCCGGTTCGCTCGACGTGGTGACGTCGGCCGGGCGGTGGGGGTGCGGGCCGGCCGCACCGCCCCACCGACGCGTCTTCAGAACTTCGGCGTGGGGGCCTGCGACTCGACCAGCTCCGCCGCCTCCTCCTGGCTCTGTACCGAGGGCGGGGAGCCCTCGAGAGGCTGCTGGGCGGTCTCCTTCATGCAGGCCACCGCCACGACACCGACCAGGGCCGCGGCCATCGCGTAGTAGGCGGGCATCATGTCGGAGCCGGTCACGCTGATCAGGGCGGTGATGACCAGCGGCGTGGTACCGCCGAACAGGGACGCCGACAGGTTGTAGCCGACCGAGAGGGAGCCGTACCGGACGTTGGTCGGGAACATCGCCGGGAGCGCCGCCGACATCGTGCCGAGCAGGCAGACCAGGGAGAGACCGAGCATCAGCATGCCGGCCGAGACGGCGAGCAGACTGCCGTCCTGCACCAGCACGAAGGCCGGAGCGGACAGCACGAAGAAGCTGACCATGCCGGTCATGAGGAGGGGCTTGCGGCCGAAGCGGTCGGACAGGCGGCCGACCTGGTTGATGATCAGCATCAGCAGCACCATGGTGGCCACCAGGATCATCAGGCCGTGGCTCTCGCTGTAGTCCAGCTCGTCCGAGAGATACGTGGGCATGTACGACAGCAGCATGTAGTCGGTGATGTTGTACGCGCCGACGAGCGCGATGCACAGCACCAGCGAGCGCCAGTGCGTGCGGAAGATCTTGGCGAGGTCGCCCCGCGCGGTGGTCTCCACCGCGGTCGCCGCCTCCGAGATGTGGACGTTGGAGTCCTCCAGCTTCAGGAACGCGGGCGTGTCGTCCAGCCTCAGCCGCAGATAGATACCGACGATGCCGAGCGGCGCCGCGACCAGGAACGGGATGCGCCAGCCCCAGACGTCCATGGTGTCGCTGCCGAGCCAGGCCGTGAGGCCGGTGACCAGGCTCGCGGCGCCGGTGTACCCGGCCAGCGTGCCCAGCTCCAGGAAGCTGCCGAAGAAACCGCGCCGCTTGTCGGGCGCGTACTCGGCGATGAACGTGGACGCACCGCCGTACTCGCCGCCGGTCGAGAAGCCCTGGAGCAGGCGGAACAGGATCAGCAGGACGGGGGCCCAGAAGCCGATGGAGTCGTAGCTGGGGATGAGCCCGATGGCGGCGGTGCCGATCGCCATGAGGATCATCGTCAGCGCGAGCACCTTCTTGCGGCCGACCTTGTCGCCCATCGGACCGAACACCATGCCGCCGAGCGGGCGCACCAGGAACGCCACGGCGAACGTGGCGAACGAGGAGAGCAGCTGCACGGTGTCACTCCCGGACGGGAAGAACACGCGGCCGATGGTGCCGGCCAGATACGCGTAGATGCCGAAGTCGAACCACTCCATGGCATTGCCCAGAGAGGCGGCCTTCACCGCCCTCTTGACCGCGGCCTCGTCCGTGACGGTGATGTCCGACCGGCGCAGGCGGGGGTTCTGCCGACGCTTGATCGCCCGGAAAAGGGCCGGGTGGCGGCGGATCGCCGCGGCGTCGGACTCTTGGCCGTTCTCGGTGGGGGACGTGGCGGACTCCCTTTCCACGGGCAGTCGCTCCCGGCGGAGGGCTGCTCGGTCGTACGTTTCTCAGGTCGTACCGTTCCCCCGATCATCCTGGGTATGGTCGTGACTTCGGTCATGTGGTTGAGCCGATGAGGTGAGCGCGCGCGGACGGGCGCGGTGAGTACGCTTCGACCATGCGCATCTCCGTCTCCTCCGACATGGACGAACCCGTCGCCCGCCTCCTCGTCGAGGAGCTGCGCGGGCGGGGCCACGAGGTGCTGGCGCACGGCGCGCTGCGGCCCGGCGCGGACCCGCGGTGGGCGGTGTGCTCGGAGCGGGCGGCGCGCGAGGTCGCCGAGGGCACGGCCGACCAGGCGGTGGTGTGCTGCTGGACCGGCACGGGCGCGTCGATCGCCGCCAACAAGGTGCCGGGAGTACGGGCCGCCCTGTGCGCCGACGCGTACACCGCGGACGGGGCCCGCCGCTGGAACGACGCCAACGTGCTCGCGCTCAGTCTGCGGCTGACGTCGGCGCCGCTGCTGCGGGAGATCCTCGACGCCTGGTTCGCGGGCGCGCCCGGCGAGGACGCCGAGGACCGGGAGAACGTGACACACGTGGAGCGGCTCGACCGGGGCCGGGCCGCTCCGTGACGGCACCTGGGGCGGGGGTCAGGACGTCAGGACCTTCTCCAGCGTCCCGAGCGCCCCTTCCAGCTCCTCACCGGTGACGGTCAGTGGCGGCGCCAGGCGGATCGTGGAGCCGTGCGTGTCCTTGACGAGGATGCCCTCGCGCATCAGACGCTCGCTGACCTCGCGGCCCGTGCCGAGCGCCGGGTCGACGTCGACGCCCGCCCACAGTCCCCGCGCGCGGAAGCCGACGACGCCCTTGCCGACCAGGGCGGTCAGACCCTCGCGCAGCACCGCTCCCAGCTCGGTCGCCCGGCGCTGGAACTCGCCCGTCTCCAGCAGCTCCACCACCGCGGTGCCGACCGCGGCCGCCAGCGGGTTGCCGCCGAACGTCGAACCGTGCTCGCCCGGGTGCAGCACACCGAGCACCTCCCGGCTGCCGACCACCGCCGACACCGGGACGATGCCGCCGCCCAGCGCCTTGCCGAGCAACACCACGTCCGGCACGACGGATTCGTGCTCGACGGCGAGGGTGCGCCCCGTGCGACCGAGACCCGACTGGATCTCGTCCGCGACGAAGAGGCACCCGGCGCGGCGGGTCAGCTCCCGCACGCCGGCCAGATAGCCGTCGTCCGGGATCAGCACGCCCGCCTCGCCCTGGATCGGCTCGATCAGCACGGCCGCCGTCGTCTCGTCGACCGCCGCCTCCATGGCCGCCAGGTCGTTGTACGGGACGACCCGGAAGCCGGGCGTGAAGGGGCCGAAGCCGGAGCGGGCCGTCTCATCCGTGGAGAAGCTCACGATCGTCGTCGTACGGCCGTGGAAGTTGTCCGCCGCGACGACGATCGTCGCCCGGTCGGCCGGGACGCCCTTCACGTCGTAGGCCCACTTGCGGGCCACCTTGATCCCGCTCTCCACCGCCTCCGCGCCGGTGTTCATGGGCAGCACCATGTCCGTGCCGGTCAGCGCGGCCAGCCGCTCGGCGAAGGACGCGAGCCGGTCGTTGTGGAAGGCGCGGGAGGTGAGGGTCAGCCGGTCCAGCTGGCGGTGGGCGGCGTCGACCAGCGCCGGGTGACGGTGGCCGAAGTTGAGCGCCGAGTAGCCGGCCAGCATGTCCAGATAGCGGCGGCCCTCCACGTCCTCGACCCAGGCGCCCTCCGCGCGGGCCACGACCACGGGCAGCGGGTGGTAGTTGTGCGCGAGGACGGGCTCCTCCGCGCGGATCAGTTCCTCGGAGCCGCGGTTGCGGGCGGGTGCGGTCATGAGCGGATCTCCCGGATCTCCTGGGTGCAGCACTTGATGCCGCCACCCGCCTTGTGGAACTCGGACAGGTCGACGGGGACGGGGACGTAGCCGAGGCCGGCGAGCTGATCGGCGAGTCCCCGGGCCCCGGGCGAGATGAACACGTGCCGTCCGTCGGAGACGGAGTTGAGCCCGAACGCCATCGCGTCCTCGAGGGTGGCGATCACCGCGTCCGGGTAGAGCCGCTCCAGCACCTCACGGCTGCCGGGCGAGAAGGCCCCGGGGTAGTAGGCGACGTTCCCGGCGGCCCCTTCGCCGCCGTCGTCGAGCACGAACAGGGCCGTGTCCAGATGGTAGAAGTACGGATCCACGAGCGTCAGCGAGATCACCGGCACGCCGAAGAACTCCTGCACCTCGCGATGCGCCTCACGGGTCGTACGGAATCCCGTGCCGGCCAGCATCCAGGGGCCGGCCGGGACCAGGTCGCCCTCGCCCTCGCAGACCGCCTCGGAGTGCTGGACCTCGAAACCCTCCGTCTTGAACCACGCCTCGTAGGGCACCGACTCGGGACGTCGCTCGGGCGCGTGGAAGTGGGAGCAGAAGACCCGGCCCTCGACGACGACCGCACAGTTCGCGGCGAAGACCATGTCGGGCAGGCCCGGGACCGCCTCGACCGCGTCGACGGTGTGGCCGTGGGCGCGGTAGGTGTCGACCAGTGACTGCCACTGGTCCAGGGCGCGGATGACGTCGACCGGCCGGCCGGTGCTCATCCACGGATTGATCGCGTACTGCACGGCGAAGTGTCTGGGTTCGCAGACCAGGAAGCGCCGCCGGCGCGGCACACGTGATTCGGGCACAGAGGGGTTCCTCCGCTTCCTTACGGGTTGTGACTGAGGGATGACACCACGGTAGAAAGCGAAGGAGACGGACGACAAGCGACAATAGCTGCGTGTTGGCGCAGTATCGCTGCGTCCTGAGCCAGGTCAGCGCACGTCTGCTGCGCCTTCGGCCGGGCCGGGTGCCCCGCCTCCGGGCGCCGGAAGACTCGCACCGGCCTCCGGGGCGTCCTGGATCAGATGGGACAGCACCATCACGCTGATCGTTTTCCGGATGAACGGCTCGGCCCGGATCCGCTCCAGCACCTCCTCGAAGTGCTCCACGTCCCGCGCCCGCACATGCAGCAACGCGTCCGCCCCACCGGTCACCGTCATGGCCGCCGTGATCTCCGGGTAGCCGCGCGCGACCTCCGCCAGCCGCCTCGGCGGCGCCGCACCCTCGCAGTACACCTCCACGTACGCCTCGGTGCGCCAGCCCAGCGCGGACGGGCGCACCGTCGCGGTGAACCCGGTGATCACCCCGGTCTCGCGCAGCCGGTCCACCCGCCGCTTGACCGCCGTCGAGGACAGCCCGACCTCCGCGCCGATCTCCGCGAAGGACGTTCTGGCGTTCGCCATCAGGGCGGTGACGATCTTCCGGTCGAGTTCGTCGAACGGCGTGGGCCTGCTGTTCATGCGGGCACTGTATCCAGCGGATACGTCCGCGGCGGGAACGTGTGCAGGCGTACGGATTGCTCCTACACTCCAGCCTCATGCTGCGCGCCCTTGCTGTCGACGACGAACGCCCCACGCTCGAGGAACTCGTCTATCTGCTGAACGCCGATCCCCGCATCGGTACGGCGGAGGGCGCGGGAGACGCGACCGAGGCGCTGCGCCGCATCAACCGCGCCCTGGAGTCGGGCCCCGACGGGCCGGACGCCATCGACGTCGTCTTCCTCGACATCCAGATGCCGGGCCTGGACGGACTCGACCTGGCCCGGCTGCTGAGCGGGTTCGCCCGGCCGCCGCTGGTCGTCTTCGTCACCGCGCACGAGGACTTCGCCGTGCAGGCCTTCGATCTCAAGGCCGTCGACTACGTCCTCAAACCCGTCCGCCGGGAAAGGCTCGCCGAGGCGGTCCGCCGCGCCGCCGAACGCCGGGGCACCACCACTCCCGCTCCCCGCATACCCGTGCACGAACCCGACCCCGACCACATCACCGTGGAACTCGGCGGCGTCACCCGCTTCGTCCCCGTCGAGGACATC
Source organism: Streptomyces sp. E2N166 (assembly GCF_003671715.1). GTDB lineage: Bacteria > Actinomycetota > Actinomycetes > Streptomycetales > Streptomycetaceae > Streptomyces > Streptomyces thinghirensis. The sequence goes on from NZ_RAIF01000032.1 coordinate 1,084,323, forward strand.
ACCCACGTCGAGGCCCAGGGCGACTACGCCCGCCTGCACACCGACCGGGGCAGCCACCTCGTGCGCATCCCCCTGTCCACCCTGGAGGAGCGCTGGCGCGCCCGCGGTTTCGTCCGCATCCACCGCCGGCACCTCGTCGCCCTGCGCCACATCGGCGAACTCCGCCTGGACGCGGGCACCGTCAGCGTCCTGGTCGGCACCGAGGAACTCCAGGTCAGCCGGCGCCACGCCCGTGAACTGCGGGACCTGCTCATGCGGAGGCCGTGAGCCATGCCCCAGGACCCCACCGAACGCCGCGTCACCGTCACCGGCCCGCCCAGGCGGACCCGACGGGCCTCCGGCTACTACCGCCCGCGCACCGAGATCGACGAGCAGACCACCCTCGGGCACACCTACGTCCGCTCCCTCATGCGCAGCCAGCTGCGCGCCGGCCTCACCGCCTTCGCGGTCCTCGGACTCCTCGTCGGGCCGCTGCCGCTGCTGTTCGCGGCGATGCCCGACGCCCGTCGCCTGGAATGGGGCGTCCTCGGCTTCGGCCTGTACGCCCCGCTGGTCCTCCTCGCCCGCTGGTACGTGCGCCGCGCCGAACGCAACGAACGCGACCTCGTCCGTCTCGTCGAGGACCGATGACCTTGTCCAGCGAGGCCGTGAAGGCGCCATGAACTCCAGCTACGCCATACCCGCCGTCGCCCTCGTCGTCGTCGCCACCGTCCTCGTCGGGGCCTTCGGCCTGCGCATCTCCCGCACCACCTCCGACTTCTACGTCGCCTCCCGCACCGTCGGCCCCCGCCTGAACGCCGCCGCCATCAGCGGCGAGTACCTCTCCGCCGCGTCCTTCCTCGGCATCGCGGGCCTGGTCCTGGTCCAGGGCCCCGACATGCTCTGGTACCCCGTCGGCTACACCGCCGGGTACCTGGTCCTGCTGCTCTTCGTCGCCGCTCCGCTGCGCCGCTCCGGCGCCTACACGCTGCCCGACTTCGCCGAGGCCCGGCTCGCCTCCCAGGGGGTACGGCGGCTCGCGGGGGCCTTCGTCGTCGGCGTCGGCTGGCTGTACCTGCTGCCCCAGCTCCAGGGCGCCGGACTGACCCTGACCGTGCTGAGCGGGGCGCCCGACTGGCTGGGCGGGGTGATCGTCGCCGTCGTCGTCACCGCCATCGTCGCCGCCGGCGGCATGCGCAGCATCACCTTCGTCCAGGCTTTCCAGTACTGGCTGAAACTCACCGCCCTGCTCGTCCCCGCCCTCTTCCTGGTGCTGGCCTGGCAGGGCGACGGCGCCCCCGGCCGCCCCTTCGACGAACCCGCCACCTTCCGCGAGCAGCGCTCCGTCCGGGTCGACGACAGCCTCACCCTCAAGCTCGACCGTCCGCTGACCGTCACCGTCGACGGCACCGTGGACGGCCGCACCCACGACGACGCCCGGCTCAGCCTGCCCGCCGGCACCCATTACATCCAGTCCGGCACCCGGCTCACCTTCGCCAAGGACACCCCGGTCCCGGCCGCCGGACGCGGCGCCGACGACGCCCTGTCACCCTCCCGGGCCGAGAGCCGCACCGAGCGCCCGCTGTACGCCACGTACGGTCTGATCCTCGCCACCTTCCTCGGCACCATGGGCCTGCCGCACGTCGTGGTCCGCTTCTACACCAGCCCGCACGGCGTCGCCGCCCGCCGCACCACCGTCGCCGTGCTCGGTCTGATCGGCGCCTTCTACCTGCTGCCGCCCGTCTACGGCGCCCTCGGCCGCCTGTACGCCCCCGAGCTGACCCTCACCGGCGACGCCGACGCGGCCGTCCTGCTGCTGCCCGACCGGGTGATCGGGGGAGTGGGCGGCGACCTGCTCGGCGCCCTGGTGGCGGGGGGTGCCTTCGCCGCGTTCCTGTCGACCGCGTCCGGGCTGACCATGGCCGTCGCGGGCGTCCTCACCCAGGACGTGCTGCCGTCCCGCGCCGTCCCGCACTTCCGGCTCGGCACCGTCCTCGCCATGGCCGTACCGCTGGCGGCGAGCGCGCTGGTCGGCGGGCTGCCGGTCGCCGACGCCGTCGGCCTCGCCTTCGCCGTGTCCGCCTCCTCCTTCTGCCCGCTGCTCGTCCTCGGCATCTGGTGGCGGCGGCTGACCCCGCCCGGCGCGGCGGCCGGAATGCTGGTGGGCGGCGGCTCCGCCCTGCTCGCCGTCGCCGCCACCATGGGCGGCTTCCCGGGCGGGGGCGGCGCGCTGCACGCGCTGCTGGCCTGGCCGGCGCTCTGGTCGGTGCCGCTGGGCTTCCTCACCATGGTGCTGGTCTCCCTGGCCACCCCGGGCCGGGTACCGGCCGGGACGGCGGCGATCCTGGCCCGCTTCCACCTGCCGGAGGAACTGCGCACGGAGGAACTGCGCACGGAGGACCCGCGCACGGAGGACCCGCACAGAGACAAACCGCGCAGAGACGAACCGCGCAGAGACGAACCGCGCGTCACGGAGGGTCCGCGCAAGGAGGCGGCCCCGTGAGCGGCTCCATGGGCGGTTTCCTCGCGGGGCTGGTCGTCGCCGTGCTGCCCCTGCTGGCCGCGGGCTTCTGGCTGGGGCGCCGCACGGCCCGTCCGCAGAACCTCGGCGGACTCGGTACCCCGGTCGAGCACGCCACCTTCCAGACCCTGCACACCGCCTCTCTTGCCACACCGCCGCTGCGCGGGGGCCTGACCGAGGAGACCGCCGGCAAGTCGGCCCGCAAGCTGCGCTCCCTGCTCGGCACGGACGCGCTGTGCCTGACCGACCTCAAGGAGGTCCTGGTCTGGGACGGCGTGGGCGCCCATCACCGCTCGGAGATCATGGAGCGCCTCGCAGGACCCCTGGAGACCGGCCGCGGCGAGGCCTTCCCGCTCAGCTGCGACACCCCCGACTGCGCGGTGCGCTGGGCGGTCGTCGCCCCGCTCACCGTCGACGACCGGGTGCACGGCGCCCTCGTCGCGTGCGCGCCCCGCGAGTCCGCCGTCCTGGTACGGGCCGCCGGCGAGGTCGCCCGCTGGGTCTCCGTCCAACTGGAGCTGGCCGACCTCGACCAGTCCCGCACCCGGCTCATCGAGGCCGAGATCAAGGCCCTGCGCGCCCAGATCTCTCCGCACTTCATCTTCAACTCGCTCGCGGTCATCGCCTCGTTCGTGCGCACCGACCCCGAGCGCGCCCGCGAGCTGCTCCTGGAGTTCGCCGACTTCACCCGCTACTCGTTCCGGCGGCACGGGGACTTCACCACCCTCGCCGACGAACTGCACGCCATCGACCACTACCTGGCACTGGTGCGGGCCCGCTTCGGCGACCGCCTCGCCGTCACCCTCCAGGTGGCCCCCGAGGTGCTGCCGGTCGCGCTGCCCTTCCTCTGCCTCCAGCCGCTCGTCGAGAACGCCGTCAAGCACGGCCTGGAGGGCAAGTCCGACCGGTGCCGCATCCAGATCACCGCGCAGGACGCGGGCGCCGAGGCCCTGGTCGTCATAGAGGACGACGGCGCCGGAATGGACCCCGGTCTGCTGCGCCGCATCCTCGCGCGCGAGGTCAGCCCGTCGGGCGGCATCGGGCTGTCCAACGTCGACGACCGGCTCCGCCAGGTCTACGGAGACGACCACGGCCTGGTCATCGAGACGGCCGTCGGCGCGGGCATGAAGATCACGGTCCGGCTGCCGAAGTACCAGCCGGGCGTGCACTCGGCGGGCCGGCTCGGCCGCGAGTGAGCCGTCGTGCGCCCTGTGCGGGGCTCAGGCGCTGCGTGTGGCCACCATCCCCAGGGTGATCAGGCCCAGCACGACCCAGCCGAACCACAGCCAGCCGTTGCTCCCGAGCGCCACCGTGTAGGCCGTCACCGCGACCAGGCCGCCGATGGTGAGCGCCCCCATCGTCTTCGTGGAACTGTCCGTGGAACCGGGCATCGCAACACCCTCCTCATGGTCCGTTCCCCTCCATGGTGCCCCCGTTCTGCCTCCGTACGGTGCAGACGGCGAGATGTACGCCGGATTTCCAGGCCCCCGCGGCCGTCCGGGACCCGGCCTCGTACACGGAGGGGTCGAATCCGTAGTCGCGCGGCGGCACCTCCCGCGCACAAGCGCGGTCCGCCGCCGCGGGAGCCTCGGCGAGCGTGACGTCGTAGGCCAATCGGGTGAATCCGAGCACCTGGGCGTCGTACCGGCCCGCGCAGGACACCAGTCGGACCTCCCGCGCGGAGCGCACGTCCAGGCAGTCCCGGCGCTGCATGGTCGCGGTGTCCGCGAACACCGAGCCCGGCGCGCGATGCCGCCCGAGCGGCCCGTACACCGGCCCGTGCGCTCCCAGCACCAGGCAGGCGGTGCGCCTCCGGGCGGTCTCGAACCCGCCGTCGGCCGGCACCACCGCCACACCGCGCACCCCGGCCAGCCGGCCCCGGACCTCCCGCGTCCGCTCCTCGCACCGCGCCGGCCCCAGCTCGCGTGCCTCCGCCGCGGAGGAGGCGGGCACGAACGCCATCACCTGGCCGTCGGGCGCCCCGCCCCGGCAGCCCGGGTCCACGGTGAGACGCGGCGTCCCCGCGAACCGGGTGCCGCCCGGCCACCGGGCGCGGACGCAGTCCCCGACCTCCAGCGGTGCCACGAGCCCCACGGCGTCGCCGTACGGCGCCCCGGTCCCGTCGGCCGCCCGGTCGGCCAGGGCGTACCAGACG
>NZ_RAIF01000032.1:1089097-1108356 GCF_003671715.1 Streptomyces sp. E2N166
GGGCCGGGCGGGGCACGGGCGTGGGCGGCGCGGACCAGGGCGGCTGCGATCCCGGGTCGGTCCGCGGCCGGACGTACGCCTCGGTCTGCGGCGTGACGATCCACGCCAGTTCCGCCCCCGCCTCGGCCGCCGTGACACGTGGCCCCGGGGCCCCGCCGAGCAGTCTCTCCAGTAGCGGCCCGAGCGCACCGGCCCGCACGGGTGGAACGGCCACCTCGCGGCCGGAGGGCTCTCGGCCTTCGACGGCGTAGTAGAGCGTGCGGCCCAGTGCGAGGAGACCGTCATCGTCCCCGGGCGCCGCGACGACGTGGTCCAGGAGCAGAATTCTGCCGTACGGCGCGCCACCGCGGTCCGGCGCCAGCAGGATGTCGGCCGGCCCCACCTGTCCGTGCGGCACGCCCCGCTCGCTCCCCGCGGCCGACGCGTCGAGCACGGCGAGCCCGATCCGGGCGCACTCGGCCGGGGCCAGCGGGCCGCGCCGGGCCACCAGTTCCCTCAGACCGACGGCGCCCGCCACGTACTCCATGACGGTCCACGGCACGCCCTCGTGCTCCACCGCGTCATGAACGGTCACCACGTTCGGATGGTCGCGCGGCCGTGGCAGGCCCCGGGGCCCGGCACGTACGGCCTTCAGCGCCACCTCGCGGCCCAGCCGCTGATCGTGGGCGAGCCACACCCGGTCCGACCCGCCGTCGCCGAGCGGGCGCAGCAGCAGATAGCGGCCGGCGACGACCCGGCCCACGTGACGTGTCATACCGCTCCCCCCGGGCGGTTCCCCCGACGCGCCACATGCTACTGAACGGAGCCGCCGTTCAGCCGCCGCGTGTGTTCAGTGAGGCCAGATAGGCGTTGTACGCCTGAAGTTCCCTGTCACCGTCGCGGTCGGCGGCCCGGTCGCTGCGCCGGGCCTGCCGCTCCTCCGAGGCGTACCACTGGAACAGCAGCGCGAGCAGCACCAGCACGGACGGGACCTCACTGAAGGCCCAGGCGATGCCGCCGGCCGCGTTCTGGTCGGAGAGGGCGTCGATGCCGAGGGACGCGGGCGGGTTCTTGAACGTCTCGACCATGGGGGAGGACGCCATCATCAGCGCGATGCCGAAGAACGCGTGGAACGGCATGCCCGCGAACAGCTCCAGCATCCGCATCAGATAGCCAGGCCGGTGCGGGCCCGGGTCGACGCCCATGATCGGCCAGAAGAACACCAGCCCGACGGCGAGGAAGTGCACCATCATTCCGATGTGCCCGACCTTGGACCCCATCAGGAAGTCGAAGAGGGGAGTGAAGTACAGCCCGTACAGGCTCGCGATGAACAGCGGGATGGTGAACGCGGGGTGCGTGACGATCCGCATGTAGCGGCTGTGCAGCAGCATCAGCAGCAGTTCGCGGGGGCCCTTGCTGCCACGGGCCGCCGGGGGCAGCGCGCGCAGGGTCAGGGTGATCGGGGCGCCGAGCAGCAGCAGGATCGGCGACACCATGCTGATCATCATGTGCTGCACCATGTGCACGCTGAACATGACCATGCCGTAGTCGTTGAGCTTGGTGCACATCATCAGCCCGATGCTCAGCACACCGACCACGAAGGACACGGTCCGGCCCACCGGCCACTTGTCACCGCGCCGGGTCAGCCTGACGACGCCCCACCCGTACAGCGCCAGTCCCAGTAGGCAGGCGATCAGGAAGAAGGGGTCCGCCGACCACGCGAGACCTCGCCCCAGCGTGAACGGCGGCAGATCCATCGTCATGCCGTGCCCGCTGTGATCCATCCGCCGGCTCCTGTTTCGTGGGGGTTGAGCGCGATTGAGCGCCGTCTGTCCGAAGCAAGACTAGAACCGCCCCCGGCCACTGTGGTGACCGGGGGCGGTGAAGCGCCCCGTGAGGGGCGCGAGGCCGCATCGATGTGCGGCTCCGCCGCGTGGGCGCGATCAACCAGGCACGGCCCGCGGCCCGCGGCGAATCAGTGCACCCGGGCTCTCAGCGGCCCCGGAAAATCACAGCACGCACTCCGCCTCCGCGTACCGCGAGTCCGGCACCGTCTTCAACGACTCCACCGCCTCGGCGAGCGCCACCATCCGGATGTCCGTCCCCCGCAGCGCCGTCATCATCCCGAACTCGCCCCGGTGCACGGCCTCCACCGCATGCCACCCGAAGCGCGTCGCCAGCACCCGGTCGTACGCCGTCGGCGTGCCGCCGCGCTGGACGTGGCCGAGGATCACCGGCCGGGCCTCCTTGCCGAGCCGCTCCTCCAGCTCGATCGAGAGCTGGCGGGCGATCCCGGCGAAGCGCTCGTGGCCGTAGACGTCCTTGCCGCCCTCGTCGAAGTCCATGGTGCCGGCCTTCGGCTTGGCCCCCTCCGCGGCGACCACGATCGCGAACCGCTTGCCCGCCGAGAACCGCTCGCCGACCTTCGCGGTCAACTCGTCGATGTCGAAGGGCCGCTCCGGCACGACCACGGCGTGCGCGCCGGCCGCCATGCCCGAGTGCAGCGCGATCCAGCCGGTGTGCCGCCCCATGACCTCGACGATCAGCACCCGCTGGTGGGACTCGGCGGTGGTCTTCAGCCGGTCCAGGGCCTCGGTGGCGACGGTCACGGCCGTGTCGAAGCCGAAGGTCACGTCGGTGACCGCTATGTCGTTGTCGATGGTCTTCGGCACGCCCACGATCGGCAGGCCGTTGTCGGACAGCAGACGGGCGGCCTTCAGCGTGCCCTCGCCGCCGATCGGGATGATCGCGTCCAGGCCGAGTTCCTCGACGTGGCCGCGGGCGCGCTCGACGCCGTCCCGCAGGTGCTCGGGACGGACCCGGGAGGAGCCGAGGATGGTGCCGCCGCGGGCCAGGATGCCGCCGACCGCGTCCAGGTCGAGCTTGAGGTAGTCGCACTCCAGGAGGCCCTTCCAGCCGTCCCGGAAGCCGATGACCTCGTCGCCGTGGTCGACGACGGCACGGTGCACGACGGACCGGATGACGGCGTTCAGGCCGGGGCAGTCGCCGCCGGACGTGAGGACACCAATGCGCATAGCCCGAAATACCTTCTCAAGTGGCACGGGTCCGGACCGCGCTGTCCGGCTCGATCCCCGCCACCCTAGCGGCACCGGGGGGCGGGACCGAACCGTGCGTCCGCCTACTGGACGTGCCCGCTCACCTGTGCGGATGAGTCATCAGACGGGCTCGCCCACGAAGGTCAGGCAGGCTGCTGCGCGGCTGTGCCTACGCAGGCTGCTGCGCGGCCGCGATGCGCTCGTTGCGCAGCGCCTCGTACCAGCGGTCGTCGGTCGGCGGCAGCGCGTTCACGTCGAGGGCCAGCTTCAGCAGCAGGTCCGCGATCTGCGGGTTGCGCGCCAGCACCGGGCCGTGCATGTACGTGCCGAAGACCGTGTCGTTGTACGCGCCCTCCGTGCCGTCACCCGTGCCGTTGCCGTTGCCGAAACGGACCTGGGCGAGCGGGCGGGCGCCGGGGCCGATGTGGGTGATGCCCTGGTGGTTCTCGAAGCCGGTCAGCGGCGGCAGGCCCAGGCGCGGGTCGATGTCGCCGAGGACGTCGCCGACGCACCGGGCGCCCTCGCCGCGGGTGGAGACCACGTCGAGGAGGCCGAGGCCCGGCTCGCGCTGGCCCAGGTCGTTGATGAACTCCTGGCCGAGGATCTGGTAGCCGGCGCAGACGGAGAAGACGATCGCGCCGTTCTCCACCGCCCGGTACAGGCCGCCGTCCCGGCGCAGCCGCTCGGCCGCGAGCCGCTGCGGGCGGTCCTCACCGCCGCCGATCAGGTAGATGTCGCCGGAGGTCGGGATCGGCTGGTCGCTGCGCACGTCGAGCCGGGCCACGTCGAGGCCGCGCTGGCGGGCCCGGCGTTCCACGACGAGGGCGTTGCCCTGGTCGCCGTACGTGCTGAGGAGGTCCGGGTAGATCCAGACGATCCGCAGTTGGTTGTCGCTCACGAAAGTCCCCTGAAGTCTCGGCGGTCAGTTGCCGACGCGGCGGCGCAGGTCCTGGAAGGCGGTGTAGTTCGCGATGACCTCGATGCGTCCCGGCGGGCACAGCTGCACCGCCTGGTCGAGGTCCTCGCACACCTGGAACTGCTGGTTCGCGACCTCCAGGCGCACCGCGAGGTCCAGCTTCCGGTCGCCGATCACGCAGATCGGGTGGCCGGTCAGCCGGGTGTAGTCCACGTCCCACAGCCAGGAGGTGTCGGTGCCGTCGGCGCCGCGCGCGTTCACCGAGAGGATCACCGGGGTCGGCGGCGGGTCGATCAGGGAGAAGGTCTCCAGCCAGCCCGCCGGGTTCTTGGCGAGCAGCAGACGCAGGTCACGGCCCTGGAACTGCACGACGTCGTAGCGTCCGGCGACCGCCTGCACCTGGTACATGCGCTCCAGGGCGACCTGCGGCGGCACCCCGAAGACGGCGGCGACGGCGGCCGAGGAGGCGGCGTTGGCCTTGTTCGCGCGGCCCGGCAGCTGGAGGTGGATCGGCCAGGCGGAGCCGTGCGGGTCGAGGACGTGGTCGCCGGAGAGCGCCCAGCTCGGCGTGGGGCGCCGGAAGCCGCACTCGCCGCAGAACCAGTCGTCACCGGGGCGCTGCATCACGCCGCCGCACGCCGGGCAGGACCAGGCGTCGTCCTTCCACATCTGACCGGCGGCGACCCAGATCACGTTGGGGGAGGAGGACGCGGCCCACACCACCAGCGGGTCGTCGGCGTTGGCGACGATCACGGCCTTGGAACCGGCCAGGCCCTCGCGCCAGTTCTCCGCGAGCATCCGGGTCTCGGCGGCGCGGTCCAGCTGGTCCCGGGAAAGGTTCAGCAGGGCGATGCACTTCGGCTCGGTGGCCTGGGCGACGCCGACGAGGTACTTCTCGTCCACCTCGATGACGCCGAACCGGGACTCCGAGCCGGCCGCGAGCGCCGAGGTGATGCCGGCCGGCATGTTGGCGCCGAGCGCGTTGGAGACGACCGGTCCGGCCGCCTTGAGCGCCTCCGCGATGAGCCGGGTGGTGGTGGTCTTGCCGTTGGTCGCCGAGACCAGGGTCACGTCCAGGTGCTGGGCGAGCCGGGCGAGGAGGTCGGGATCGAGTCGCAGAGCGACCTTGCCGCCGATCACCGAACCGCTGCCGCGCCCCGCGGCACGAGATGCCGCCGCGACCGCCTTGCCCGCGGTCACGGCGATCTTGGCCCGGGGCGAGAGCGGGTCCGAGTTGCCTGCCATCAGTTCTCGATCCTCCTTGCGTACGCGCCGCGCCTGAAGCCTGACGGCCACGTGGTGTGGACCTCAGCCTATCGAGATCCGTTCGCACTCCCGAATCGCGGCACCGGCCACGGGGTTCCGGCGGTGGGCGCGGGCCGCCGGGGGACACAGGGACCTTACTCTTGCCGCCATGCGACACGGCTCCATCCCGGGCGCCCGCGGGCGCGTCCGACCCCTCGGCCTCCTCGGCGACCCCGTCCTGCACGCACCCTGCGACGAGGTGACGGACTTCGGTCCGGAACTCGCGGCGCTCGTGGAGGACTTGTTCGCGACCATGTACGCCGCCCACGGTGTGGGCCTGGCCGCGAACCAGATCGGCGAACCGGTACGCGTCTTCGTGTACGACTGCCCGGACGACGAGGACGAGCGCCACCTCGGCCACGTGGTGAACCCGCGGCTCGTCGAGACGGACGGGGTGGTGGTGCGCGGGCCGGAGGGCTGCCTGTCGCTGCCGGGACTTGAGGCCGGGACCGAGCGTCACGACCACGCGGTCGTGCAGGGCTTCACGGTGACGGGGGAGCCGGTCACCGTGCACGGGACGGGGTTCTTCGCCCGGTGCCTCCAGCACGAGTGCGATCACCTGGAGGGCCGGTTGTACGCCGACCGCCTGACCGGCCGGCGGCACCGGAAGCTGATGCGGCAGGTGTCGCGGGCGTCCTGGCGTCGCTGAGCGGTCCGGCCGGGGGGCTTCAGCGGGGCGGTTCCGGCGGCGAGGCTGCGGCAGTGGGCCGTAGCGGCGTGGTGGCGCCGACGGGTGCCCTGCCGGCAGGTGGCTCCGGCGTGCGGCCACGCCGGTCCGCGGACACCGCCCGCGGTCGTCAGAAGCCCGGGCCGCCCGCCTTGTCCCCGGCCGCGGCGAGGCGGCCCCACAGCAGGTCGGCCAGGGTGCGGACCAACTCCGCCCGGGAGCAGGGGCGTTCGCCCAGCCACCAGTCCCCGGCGGCGTGCATCATGCCGACGATTCCGTGCCCCCACACCCGGGCCAGCTGCTGGGTGCCCGGTCCGGCGTCGAGGCGCTCCTCGATGACCTGGGCCAGTTCCTCGCCCATGCGGCGCAGCAGCGGTGCCGAGTGCTTGCCGACGTCGAAGCCCTGGTCGGCCTGGTCGCCCGGTGTGGTGGTGCCCTCCGCCGGATGCATCAGGAAGCGGTACACCTGCGGGCGTGCCTCGATGGCCGCCAGATAGGTGTCCAGGGTGGCCTCGACGCGTTGCCGCCGCTCCGCCGGAGCGTCCAGGGCGGCCCGCAGCGAGGCGAGGAGGGCGTCCGTGTGCCGCACGGCCAGGGCGGCGTACAGTCCGCTCTTGTCGCCGAAGTGGCGGTAGAGGATCGGCTTGGTGATGCCGGCCTCGGCGGCGATGGCGTTCATCGAGGCCTGTGGGCCGTCGCGCAGCACCACCCGGTCGGCGGCCTCCAGCAGCTCGCGCCGTCTGCGGTCGGCGGACCGCTGCTGATCGGTCCGCTGCGTGGTGTCCATGTGCTCTCCCCACCCGTGCTGGTTCGGTGACGCCTGCGCAAACTAACACCCGGCGGGCACCGGGCATCGAACGGGAGGGCGACGGGGCCTCGGGAGTTGACTTTTCCTACCCACCGGTAACAGACTCGGGTTACCGCAAGTAACATGCACGTGCGTCACTGGAGGGGACATGGCCGAGTTCACCATGGAGCTCAACGACGAACAGAAGGAGGTCCGGGACTGGCTGCACGGCTTCGCGGCCGACGTCATCCGCCCCGCGGCCGCCGAATGGGACGAGCGTGAGGAGACTCCCTGGCCGGTCATCCAGGAGGCCGCCAAGGTCGGCATCTACTCCCTCGACTTCTACGCCCAGCAGTACTTCGACTCCACCGGCCTCGGCATCCCCATGGCGATGGAGGAACTGTTCTGGGGCGACGCGGGCATCGCGCTGTCCATCGTCGGCACCGGCCTCGCCGCCGTCGGCGTCCTCGCCAACGGCACCGAGGAGCAGATCGGCACCTGGATCCCCCAGATGTACGGCGACGCCAACGACGTCAAGGTCGCCGCGTTCTGCTCCTCCGAGCCCGACGCCGGCTCCGACGTCGCCTCCATGCGCACGCGTGCCGTGTACGACGAGGCCAAGGACGAGTGGGTGCTCAACGGCACCAAGACCTGGGCGACCAACGGCGGCATCGCCAACGTCCACGTCGTGGTCGCGGTCGTCGACGCGGAGCTGGGCTCCAAGGGCCACGCCTCGTTCATCATCCCGCCGAACACCCCGGGGCTGTCGCAGGGCCAGAAGTTCAAGAAGCACGGTATCCGCGCCTCGCACACCGCCGAGGTCATCCTGGACAACGTGCGCGTCCCCGGCTCCTGCCTGCTCGGCGGCAAGGAGAAGCTGGACGCGCGCCTGGCCCGCGCCCGGGAGAAGGCCAAGAAGGGCGGGGAGCGCGTCAAGAACGCGGCGATGGCCACCTTCGAGGCGTCCCGCCCGGCGGTCGGCGCCATGGCGGTGGGCACCGCCCGGGCCGCCTACGAGGTCGCGCTGGAGTACGCCCAGACGCGGGAGCAGTTCGGGCGGCCGATCATCGACAACCAGGGCGTCGCCTTCCAGCTCGCGGACATGCGGACGTCCATCGACGCGGCGCGGCTGCTGGTGTGGCGGGCCTCCTGGATGGCGATCAACGGCAAGCCGTTCACGGCGGCCGAGGGGTCGATGTCCAAGCTGTTCGCGAGTGAGACGGCGAAGAAGGTGACCGCCCAGGCGATCCAGATCCTGGGCGGCAACGGCTACACGCGTGAGTACCCGGTGGAGCGGATGCACCGCGACTCCGCGATCTACACCATCTTCGAGGGGACCAGCGAGATCCAGCGGCTGGTGATCGCGCGGACCCTGGCGGGGATGCCGATCCGCTAGGACGGGCTGGACGGCTGGGGCGGGCCCGGTCGGTGCCTGAGCGGCGTCAGCTGCTCGATGTCCACTGGCCCGCAGCGCCTCGACGGCCTCGTGGTCCGGGAGACCGCCCTCGCCGAGGATCTCCAGGAGTTCGGGCGCCGACATCGAAACCCGGCGGCACGATCACCTCGAAGGCGGAGGCCATGCGCGAGTGCGAACCGGTCATCTTGAAGGTCACGTGCTGGGCGGGCGCCTGCACGACCCTCCCGTGCCGCGGTGGCACCAGCAGGCCCTCGGACACCGCCGCGGGGCCGCTCACCAGGTCACCGGCAGAGCCTCGGGCCCGCGGATGAGCGCCCCCTTCTTGAAGGGCACGTCCTCGGGCGGCACCGCGAGCCTCAGCCCCGGCACCCGGTCCAGGACCGTGTCGACGAGCAACTCGGACTCCAGCCGGGCCAGCACGCCGCCGGGGCAGTGGTGCGGGCCGAAGCCGAAGGACACGTGCGGGTTGGGGCTGCGCGCGAAGTCGATCGTGTCCGGGTCGGGGAAGACCTCCGGATCGCGGTTGGCGGCCAGGTACGACACGTAGACCGCGTCCCCCGCCCGCATCCGCACGCCTCTGACCGCCACGTCCTCCAGGACGATCCGGGACAGCCCGACCGCGTTGCGATGGGGAATCCAGCGCAGCAGCTCGTCGATGGCCCGGGGGCGGATCTCCGGTTCGCAGCGCAGGCGTTCGGCGAGTCCGGGACGGGTCAGCAACAGGTAGAACATCTGCCCGCTGTTGTTCGTGACCGCCTCGCCGCCGATCTGGAGCAGGACGGCGAGCCCGACGGCCTCCTCCAGGGTGATCTCGTCCCGGCCCACCGCGGCGCCCAGCAGCGAGGCGACGTCCTCGCCGGTGCTGTCCGACCGCAGCCCGATGAGATCGGCGAAGTAGGCGCTCATGTCGTGCTTGGCCCGCTCGCTGACCTCCGCGTCGTGCGACGAGGAGAGGATCAGACGGGTCCAGGTGTGCATGCTGTGCCGGTCGTCGGCCGGGACGCCCATCAGCTCGCAGATCACCGCGATGGGGAAGGGGCTCAGCAGGGCCTCGGTGAGGTCGGCGGGCGGGCCGGCCTTCAGCATGGCGTCGACGAGTTCGTCGAGCATGCCGCGGGACTGCTCGCGCACGCGCTCCACGCCCCGGGCCGTGAACGCGGCCGCCACCGAGCGGCGCAGCCGGGTGTGGTCGGGCGGGTCGAGGAAGCCGACCGCGCCGCGCGCCGGGATGAAGTGCGGGGCGAGCCGGGTGACCTGCCGGTCCACGACCGCCTCGCGGCCGAACCGGGGATCGTCGGTGACCAGGCGGACGTCGTCGTGCCGGGTCACCAGCCAGGCCCAGCCCTCGCCGTCGGGCAGTGAGATACGCGTGAGGGGACCTTCACGCATCAGCTCGGCCAGGAAGGGGTCGAAGTCGGTGGCGGGCAGGTCGAGGGCCGGCCAGTCCCGGACGGGCGGAGCGGGGTCTGCCCGGTCGATCGTCTCCTCACTCACGCTTGCCTCACGCCTCGCGTCTCGTCGGCGGTCTCCCAGCGGCCCAGGGACATCTCCGCGGTGACGCCGGGGCCGAAACCGGCCGGCAGCCCGCGCGCCCGGTCGCGGGCGCCGCCTTCGTCGAAGAGTCTGCGCAGCGCGTCCAGGACGACGGCGCCGCCGATGTTGCCGTACTCGGTGAGCGTGGCCCGGCTGGACCGGAACGCGCGCCGGTCGACCTGGAAGAACCTGCCGAGGTCGTCCAGGATCCACGGCCCGCCGGCGTCGACGATGTAGAAGTCCAGGTCGGAGGAGTCCCGGCCGTGGGCGCCCGCCAGGTCCCGCAGCGCCGGTGCGAGCGGCTCCTCCATCGTGATCACGTGCTCCGGAACGGACGCCGGAGGTCTGCGCGAAGTCGCCATGAACCGTGCCTGCTTTCGCCTCGCGGAAGGCTCGCGTCCCCCGGCCGGAAAGTGGTGCGCCCTTTCCGGGGCGCTCCCCCACGTTCACTCACGGGGGCGGCGATCTCTTGCCGGGCTACTCCGTCTCGGGGACCGGGCAGGCGCGGGCGGGTGGGAGACAGGCGCGAGGGGCGTCTAGGAGGACTGGCCGCTGCTGTGAGCGATGCACGCCACGTCGATCCGGTCGGCCAGCTTGGCGAGCTCGATGGTGAGGGCCGCGACCGTGTCCTCGTCCAGGCTCACCTCGCCGGCCTCCACCAGCCGCAGCCACCGCCCGCCCACCGTACGCAGCAGTTTGCTCACGTCGGACGCGGCGACCTGCAAAGTACCGCGGTCGTCGACGATCAGAGGCAGGGTCACTTCGCGGTTCACAAAGGGGATCGTAGTCGCGGAAGGCTCACGCTCCGTGCCATACGGTGGTGATGTTGCAGAACTCCCGGATTCCGTGCCCGGACAGCTCACGTCCGTAGCCCGACCGCTTGACCCCGCCGAACGGGAACGCCGGGTGGGACGCGGTCATCCCGTTGACGTACACGCCGCCCGCCTCCAGATCCCGTACGAAGCGGTCCACGTCGGCGTCGTCGCGGGTCCAGACGTTGGAACTGAGGCCGAAGTCCGTGTCGTTGGCGATGAGCACCGCCTCGTCCAGGTCGGCCGCGCGGTACAGCGTGGCGACCGGGCCGAAGGCCTCCTCGCGGTGGATGCGCATGTCGCGGGTGACGCCGGCCAGCACGGTCGGCGGGTAGTACCAGCCGGGCCCGTCCGGGCGTTCGCCTCCGCACAGCACCTTCGCGCCGCCGCGCCGCGCGTCGTCGACCAGTTCGACGAGGTCGTTCACGCCCTGTTCGCTGGAGAGCGGACCCACCTCGGTCTCCTCGTCCATCGGGTCGCCGACCGTCAGGGCCTTCATGCCCTCGGTGAAGCGTTCGACGAAGGCGTCGTACACCTCCGTGTGCACGATGAACCGCTTGGCGGCGATGCAGGACTGCCCGGCGTTCTGCGTGCGCGCGGTCACCGCCACCCGGGCGGCCCGGTCGACGTCGGCGGACGGCATCACGACGAACGGGTCGCTGCCGCCCAGCTCCAGCACCGTCTTCTTGATCATCTCCCCGGCGGTGGAGGCGACCGCGCGGCCGGCGGGCTCGCTGCCGGTGAGGGTGGCGGCCCGCACCCGTTCGTCGCGCAGGATGTCGTCGACCGCGGCGGAGCCGATGAGCAGGGTCTGGAAGCAGCCCTCGGGAAAGCCCGCCCGGTGGAACAGGTCCTCCAGGTACAGGGCGGTCTGCGGCACGTTCGACGCGTGCTTGAGCAGCCCGACGTTGCCCGCCATCAGCGCCGGCGCCGCGAACCGGATCACCTGCCAGAGCGGGAAGTTCCACGGCATCACCGCGAGCACCGGGCCGATCGGCCGGTAGCGGACCAGGGCCCGGGACGCACCGGAGTCCTTCACGTCCGACTCGGCGGGCTCCTCGTCGGCGAGCAGCTCCGCCGCGTGGTCGGCGTACCAGCGCATCGCCTTGGCGCACTTGGCGGCCTCCGCGCGGGCCTGCTTGACCGGCTTGCCCATCTCGGTGGTGATGACCTTGCCGATCTCCTCCTGGTCCTCCTCCAGGAGGTCGGCGGCACGGTGCATGAGCCGGGCCCGCTCGTCGAACGCCGTCGTCCGGTACGTGCGGAAGGTGGCCTCCGCGAGCTGGAGCCGGCGCTCGATCTCCTCCTCGCCCATGGCCTCGTACGTCCTGAGCGTCTCGCCGTTCGCCGGGTTCACCGTCGCGATGGGCATGGCCGACCTCCCTGGGTGCGGACTCGTGCTTCGACCTTGGCGCGCGGCGTGGGATGCCG
Source organism: Streptomyces sp. E2N166 (assembly GCF_003671715.1). Taxonomy (GTDB): domain Bacteria; phylum Actinomycetota; class Actinomycetes; order Streptomycetales; family Streptomycetaceae; genus Streptomyces; species Streptomyces thinghirensis. Next base: position 1,101,001 of record NZ_RAIF01000032.1, read on the forward strand.
CAACGCGGACGGGTCCCACGGGTTGCCGTCCCGAGGCCCTCGTCGCTTCACGTCAGTGCGAGTGCTCAGCCAGCCGGTCGAGAAACGCGGCCTGCGCCTTCACGATCACCTCGCGGGCCCGGTCCACCGTGAACCACGCCACCCGGTCCAGTTCGGGGAACTCCTCGGTCCGTCCCGACCTCGGCGGCCACTCCATGCGGAAGGTGCCGGGGACGACCGCCGACGGGTCGAGATCGGCCTCGACGGCCCACACCGTGACGACCTTCCCGCCGGCCTGCCGGACCTCGCCGAGCGGAACGGCCTCGCCGTCGGGCGGCGGCAGCCCCAGCTCCTCCTCGAACTCCCGCCGGGCCGCATCCCAGGCGGGCTCGGCGGGGTCGTACTCGCCCTTCGGGACGGTCCACGCGCCGGCCTCGCGCCGGGCGTGGAAGGGGCCGCCCATGTGGCCGAGGAGTACCTGACGGTCCTGGCCGGGACGACGCCGGTGCAGCAGGAGGCCGGCGCTGCGCCTCACGGGGCGGCCTCGGGGTGCGCGGCGAGCAGGGTGTCCACCGTGTCCGCCTCCCCGGGGCGCTTGTCCTCGCGGTAGCGGACCACGCGGGCGAAGCGGAGGGTGACGCCGGCCGGGTAGCGGGTGGAGCGCTGGAGGCCGTCGTAGGCGATCTCGACGACGAGTTCGGGGCGTACGGTCACTCCCCAGCCGTGCTCCTCGACGGCCAGCCCGCTCAGTCGCTCCGTCTGCCAGTTCAGCAGCGCGTCGGTCATGCCCTTGAAGGTCTTGCCCAGCATGGCGAAGGAGCCGTCGGCGGTGCGGGCGCCGAGGTGGAGGTTGGAGAGCTTGCCGGTGCGGCGGCCGTGGCCCCACTCGGCGGCCAGTACGACCAGGTCGAGGGTGTGGACGGGCTTGACCTTCAGCCATGACGCGCCGCGCCGGCCCGCGCTGTAGGCGGCGTCGAGCCCCTTGACCACGACGCCCTCGTGGCCGCGTCGCAGCGTCTCGGCGAGGAACTCCTCGGCGGCCTCCGTCTCCCCGGGCCCGGGCACCAGCGTGCGCCGCACCCGGGCCGGCTCGGGAACCAGCCGGGCCAGCCGCGCGTGCCGCTCGGTCAGTGGCAGGTCGAGCAGGTCGTGGCCGTCGACCGACAGCGCGTCGAAGAACACGACGGAGACGGGCACCGCCCGCGCGGCCGTGGCCACGTCCGTGCGGGAGCCGACCCGCCCGGCGGTCTCCTGGAAGGAGCGGGGGCGTCCGCCCTCGTCGAAGGAGATCACCTCGCCGTCCAGGATGAACCGCTCCCCGGGCAGTGCCAGAGCAGCGGCGGTGACCTCGGGGAGCCGTTCGGTGATGTCGTCCAGGGTGCGGGTGTAGAGCCGTACGGCGTCGCCGTCCCGGTGTACCTGGACGCGGATGCCGTCCAGCTTCTCCTCGACGGCCGCCGCGCCGAGCTTGCCGACCGCCTCGGCGACCGAGGAGGCGCTGTGGGCGAGCATCGGCAGCACTGGTCGGCCGACGGTGAGCCGGAAACGTTCCAGGGCGCCGGGCCCGTCGGCGAGCAGGCCCTCGGCCACCTTCTGCAGCGAGCCCGCGAGCATCACCGCCCGCCGTACGTCCGCGGGCGGCGCGCCGGTCGCCGCAGCCAAGCCCTCGACGGCGGCCGCGTCCAGGGCGCCCTGCCGGACCTCCCCGGTGAGCAGCCCGATCAGGAAGCGCTGCTCGTCCTCGGTGGCCGCGCCCATCAGCTCGCCGACCTGACGCGTCCGCTCGGCCTGCGAACCGGCGCCGGACACCGCACCGAGTCGCGTGAGCCGGGCGTCCACCTCACGCACGGTCAGGGTCGGCTCGGCGGCGGGTGTGACCGGGCGGCTGAGCACCTTCCAGCCGACGCCGATCCGGCCCTGGGGGAGCCGCCCCGCCAGATAGGGGATGACGACCGGCACGTCCGCCGCCTCCGCCTCCCGGAACAGCTCCGCGAGCAGGGCGGTCTTCCGGGACCGCGCCGAGGTGGCGGCGACCTCCCGGGACACGTGGGCCAACCGGGCAAGCAGCATGCAGCCATGGTGCACCGGCGAGGGCGGGACCACACACCGGCCGGCCCGCTGTCCGCGCGGCGGCATCCCCCGGCAGGATCCCGGGCGACACCCCCTGGGTGTACTGATCCGAGATCCCCCTAGGCGGACCGACCCGAGACGGCCGCGTCGAGGTCCGACATGATCAGGTCGCCGACGATCGCCGCCGCCGCGCGGTAGCCGCCGCTCGCCGCGTGGACGACCTGCTCGGCGAACCCCATCGCGTTGCCGGCCGTCCACACACCGGGCACGCTGGTCCGGCCCGTCGGGTCCACCACGGGGTACGCGCCGAACGGGGTCTCCTGGAGGTCGGCGCCCAGCCGCTCCATGAGGCCGGTCTGCGGTGCGGCCCTGGGGCCGACGAACACCACCGAGCGGTCGTGGACCGTACCGTCCGCCAGCCCGACCCCGGTGAGCCGGTCGTCCTCGACCCGCAGGCCCGCGACCTCGCCGGGCACCACCTTCACCCCGGCCGCGGCGAGCCGGCGCAGGTCGTCGTCGGACAGTTCCTCCTCGGCGACCGTGTGCAGGAAGAGGGTCACGTCGTCCGACCACTGGGACACCATCAGCGCCTGGTGCACGCCGAGCGGGCCGGTGGCGAGGACGCCGAAGCGCTCGTCGCGCACCTCCCAGCCGTGGCAGAACGGGCAGTGCAGCACATCCCGGCCGAACCTCTCGGCGACACCGGGCACCGCCGGCAGTTCGTCCCTGAGCCCGGTCGTGACGATCAGCCGGCGGGCGTGCGCGGTCCGCCCGCCGGCCAGCTCCACGGCGAAGTCCGCGCCCCGCGTCACGTCCACCGCCCGGTCGCGGACGAGCTCCACGCCGTACCGCGCGATCTCCTCCCGGCCGAGCGCCAGGAACTCGGCCGGCGACATGCCGTCCCGCGTCAGGTAGCCCTGCATGTGGTCCGAGGGCGCGTTGCGCGGCTCACCGGCGTCGACGACCAGGGCGCGCAGCCGCGCGCGGCCCAGGACGAGGGCGGCGGACAGTCCGGCCGCACCGCCGCCGACCACCACCACGTCGTACTTATCGGTCAGGTCCTTGTTCTGGGTCACGGTGACCACCTCCACGTAGAAGGTCGCTCGGACCGTACGGGATTGACAAATACATTTGCCGGTTCTGCAATAAAGGCATGACTGCAGACGATGTTCTCGCCGGTGTCGGTCCGAGGCTCCGCCAGGTGCGCAAGGAGCGCGAGGTCACCCTGGCGGCGCTGTCCGAGACGACCGGCATCTCGGTGAGCACCCTGTCGCGGCTGGAGTCGGGCCTGCGCAGGCCGAGCCTCGAACTGCTGCTCCCGATCGCCCAGGCCCACCAGGTCCCGCTGGACGAACTGGTCGGCGCCCCGCCGGTCGGCGACCCCCGGGTGCGCGCCAAACCGGTCGTGCGCCACGGCCGCACCCACTGGCCCCTCACCCGCCAGCCGGGCGGGCTCCAGGCGTTCAAGGTGCTGGAGCCCCAGCGTGAGGAGGAGCCGGACCCCCGGACCCACGAGGGGTACGAGTGGCTGTACGTCCTCTCCGGCCGACTGCGGCTCGTGCTCGGCGACCACGACGTGGTGATGTCGGCGGGGGAGGCCGCCGAGTTCGACACCCGGGTGCCGCACTGGTTCGGGTCGACGGGGGAGGGGCCGGTTGAGTTCCTCAGCCTGTTCGGCCCGCAGGGGGAGCGCATGCATGTGCGGGCGCGGCCCGCGGCGCAGGGGTGACGGCCTGCCCGGTCGCGTCGCGCGCCCGTCGTGACGGCTCACCGCTCGTGACTCGACGACTGCCGTCAAGCTGTTCCCTGATCGGCAAGCGACCGCTTAGTATGCGAGGGACCCGGTCGGACGACGCAGTCGGTGGAGGCCCCGCATGCAGGCATGGCAGGTGCACGAGAACGGCGAGCCGGGCGAGGTGATGCGCCTCGCGGACGTCGCGCCGCCGACGCCCGGCGACGGCCAGGTCCTGCTGAGGGTCCGCGCCGCGAACATCAACTTCCCGGACGCGCTGATGTGCCGGGGCCAGTACCAGGTCAGGCCGCCGCTGCCCTTCACGCCGGGCGTGGAGATCTGCGGCGAGACCGAGGACGGGCGCCGCGTCCTCGCCAACCCCGCGCTGCCGCACGGCGGCTTCGCCGAGTACGCCGTCGCCGACGCGCGCGCCCTGCTGCCCGCGCCGGACGCCCTGGACGACGCGGAGGCCGCCGCCCTGCACATCGGCTACCAGACCGGCTGGTTCGGCCTGCACCGCCGGGCCCGGCTGGAGGCCGGCGAGACGCTGCTCGTCCACGCTGCCGCCGGAGGGGTCGGCAGTGCGGCCGTGCAGCTCGGCAAGGCCGCCGGCGCGACCGTCATCGGTGTCGTCGGCGGCCCCGAGAAGTCGGCCGTCGCCCGCGACCTGGGCTGCGACGTGGTCGTCGACCGGTACGGCGAGGACGTCGTCGCCGCCGTCAAGGAAGCCACCGGCGGCCGGGGCGCCGACGTGATCTACGACCCGGTGGGCGGCCAGGCCTACGCCCAGTCCACCAAGGTCGTCGCCTTCGAGGGCCGGATCGTCGTCGTCGGCTTCGCGAGCGGCACCATCCCCAGCGCCGCGCTGAACCACGCCCTCGTGAAGAACTACGCGATCCTCGGCCTGCACTGGGGCCTGTACAACACCAAGAACCCCAAGCTGGTCCAGCACTGCCACGAACAGCTCACCGAGCTGGCCGCACGGGGCGCCATCAAGCCGCTGGTGAGCGAGCGGGTACCGCTCGGCGGGGCCGCCGACGCCGTGCAGCGCGTCGCCGACGGCAGGACGACCGGCCGAGTGGCCGTCGTACCGCAGCAGCTGGAGAAGGGAGCCGCCGCATGACCGACGCAGCGGAACTGCGCCGTCGTACGAAGGAACTGCTGGCCGCGCATCCACCGGCCACCACCGAACGCCTGGACTTCCTCCGGGCCCGGTTCGACGCGGGACTGGCCTGGGTGCACTACCCGGAGGGCCTCGGCGGACTCGCCGCGCCCCGTTCCCTCCAGGCCGTCGTGGACGCCGAACTGACGGCCGCGGGCGCCCCCGACAACGACCCCCGGCGCATCGGCATCGGCCTCGGGATGGCCGCCCCGACCATCCTCCAGTACGGCACGCGGGAGCAGAAGCAGCGACTTCTGCGCCCGCTGTGGACCGGCGAGGAGGTCTGGTGCCAGCTGTTCAGCGAGCCGGGTGCCGGATCCGACCTCGCCGCCCTCGGCACGCGGGCGGTCCGTGAGGGCGAGGACTGGGTCGTCAACGGACAGAAGGTGTGGACGTCCAGCGCGCACCTCGCCCGCTGGGCCATCCTCATCGCCCGCACCGACCCGGACGTGCCCAAGCACCGGGGCATCACGTACTTCGTGTGCGACATGACCGACCCCGGGGTCGAGGTCCGGCCGCTGCGCCAGATCACCGGTGAGGCCGAGTTCAACGAGGTGTTCCTCAGCGACGTCCGCATCCCCGACTCCCGCCGCCTGGGCGAGACCGGCGACGGGTGGCGGGTCGCCCAGACCACGCTGAACAACGAACGCGTCGCCATCGGCGGGACCGCGATCCCCCGCGAGGGCGGCATGATCGGCAAGATCGCCGCGACCTGGCGGGAACGCCCCGAACTGCGCACCCACGACCTGCACCAGCGGCTGCTGGGCCTGTGGGTCGAGGCCGAGGTCGCGCGCCTCACCGGCGTACGCCTGCGCCAGCAGCTGGTGGCCGGCCAGCCCGGTCCCGAGGGCGCCGGCATGAAGCTGAACTTCGCCCGCCTCAACCAGGAGATCAGCGGTCTGGAGGTCGAACTCCTCGCCGAGGAGGGCCTGCTGTACGAAGACTGGACCATGCGCCGCCCCGAGCACGTGGACTTCACCGGCCGCGACGCCGGGTACCGCTACCTGCGCTCCAAGGGCAACAGCATCGAGGGCGGGACCAGTGAGGTCCTGCTGAACATCGTCGCCGAGCGCGTCCTGGGCCTGCCCGCCGAACCGCGCACCGACAAGGACGTCGCATGGAAGGACCTCGCCCGATGAGCGCACAGTCGGAACCCGGTCTTCTCTACTCGGAGGAGGAAGAGGCGCTGCGCGCCGCCGTCCGGGACCTGCTCACCGACCACTGCGACCCGGCGGGCGTCATCACCCGCACCGAGTCGGCCGGCCCGCACGACGTGTCGCTGTGGAAGTCCCTCGCCGACTCGATGGGCCTCGCGGGCCTCCTGATCCCCGAGGACCTAGGCGGTCAGGGCGCCACGCACCGGGAAGCCGCGGTCGTCCTGGAGGAGCTGGGCCGCGCGGTCGCGCCGGTGCCGTACCTGACGAGCGCCGTCGTCGCCACCGAGGCGCTGCTGGCCTGCGGAGCCGACGAACTGCTCACCGAGCTGGCGTCCGCGACCACCATCGCAGTCCTCGCCGTCGGCCTGCATGTCGCGCCGGGCGGCGCCGTCCCGCACGTACGGCTCGAAGCGGGGCGCCTGCACGGCGAGTTGACCGGAATCGCCGACGCGGCCGTCGCCGACGTGCTGCTGGTGCCGGCGGACGACGGGGGCCTGTTCGCGGTAGGTGCCGCCGACGCGACCGTCACTCCGCAGGTGTCCCTGGACCTGACCCGGCCGGTCGCGCGCGTGACCCTCGACGGCGTCTCCGGGCACCGGCTGGGTGACGCCGAAGCCGCCGTACGACGCGCCCTGCGGGCCGGTGCCGGACTGCTCGCATCTGAGCAACTGGGCATCGCAGACTGGCTGCTGACCGAGACGGTCCGCTATCTCAAGGAACGCAAGCAGTTCAACCGCCAGGTCGGCGGATTCCAGGCGCTCAAGCACCGGCTCGCCGGCCTGTGGCTGGAGGTCGCGGGCCTGCGCGCCGCCGCCCGCAACGCGGCCGACGCGCTGGCGACCGGCGAGGACACCGAGGTGGCCGTCGCCGTGGCCCAGGCGTACGCCGGCCGGGTCGCCGTCCACGCCGCCGAGGAGGCGCTGCAACTGCACGGTGGCATCGGCATGACGTGGGAGCACCCTGTCCACCTGTACCTGAAGCGGGCCAAGGCCGACTCGGTCGCCTACGGCGCGGCGGGCACCCACCGGGAGAGGCTGGCCGAGCTGGTCGACCTCCGAGCACCCTGACATCCGTCCATCCTGTCCGGGCGATGCCCGTCCCATCGGGGCGGGCATTTTCCGTGCCCGCCACCGGTACGAAATGAACCACCGGCGGCGGGTCGGCCAACTCCGCGCACGACTCTGCTTCCTGGCGGCCTCGGGACCGCATACTCACAGGCGTCCCGTACGGCACTTCCAGGGAGGCAGAGCATGGCC
>NZ_RAIF01000032.1:1108373-1110391 GCF_003671715.1 Streptomyces sp. E2N166
CCCCCTCCTCGACGCCCTCGACCACCGCTTCGGCAGCGTCGAGGCCGACATCTACCTGGTCGGCGGCCAACTCCTCGTCGCCCACGACCCCGAGGACCTCGACCCGTCCCGCACCCTGGAATCCCTCTACCTCGACCCCCTCGCCGCCCGCGTCCGCGCCCACCACGGCCGGGTGTACCGGCGGGACCGCCGCGCCCTGCAGCTCCTGATCGACATCAAGACCGAGGGATCGTCGACGTATCTCGAACTCGACCGCCATCTGCGCCGCTACAAGCACCTGTTCACCACCTACGCCCACGGACGGGTGTTCCCCGGCGCGGTCACCGCGGTGATCTCCGGCGACCGGGCGGCCCGCGCGCCCATGGAGGCCCAGCGCACCCGCCGCGCCTTCTACGACGGCCGCCTCACCGACCTCGGCGGCTCCGCACCGGCCTCCTTCGTCCCGCTGATCAGCGACAACTGGACGCTCAACTTCACCTGGCGGGGCGTCGGCGCATTCCCGGCGGCCGAGCGGCGCAGGCTGCGGGACATCGTCGACGCGGCGCACTCGCGCGGACAGCGGGTGCGGTTCTGGGCCACGCCCGACGTGGCGGGCCCCGCACGGGACGCCGTATGGGCCGAACTGCTCGCCGCGGGCGTCGACCACCTGAACACCGACGACCTCGCGGGTCTCGAGGCGTTCCTCGACGCAACCCGGGACGCGTAGGACACCGCCGGGAACACCACTCGTTCGGAGGACAGGTCAGCCGCCCGGACGAACCCTCCGCTACGCCACACTTACGGCCGAACGCCGCGAAGTGGACGTGGCGGAGGAGGTTGACGATGGCCATTTCCATCTCTGTGGTGCTGTTGCTGTCCGTCCTGGCGGTGATCTTCCTGCGCAACGGCGGGCTGAAGGTCTCGCACGCACTGGTGTGCCTGCTGCTCGGCTTCTATCTGGCGAGCACGAGCATCGCCCCGACCATCAGCAGCGGACTGACCGCGACGGCGGACATCGTGGGCAGCCTCAGACCGTAGACGTAGACGTAGACGTAGCCGTAGCCGTAGAACCAGACGTGGACGTTCACCGTGCCGCGGGGCGTACCGCTAGGCGCCCACGACCCGTGAGCGGATGAGGAAGCGCACTCCTTCGGGCGCCTCCAGTGAGAAGCCGCTGCCCCGGCCCGCGACGACGTCCACGATCAACCGGGTGTGGCTCCACACCTCGTACTGGCTGCGCGACATCCAGAACTCCACCGGCTCCTCGACGCCCTCGACGGCCAGTTCGCCGAGCAGGACGTCCGCGCCGCCGGTGCGGAACTCGCCGGCCGGGTAACACATGGGCGCGCTGCCGTCGCAGCAGCCGCCGGACTGGTGGAACATCAGCGGGCCGTGCGCCTCGCGGAGCCGCCGCAGCAGTGCGGCGGCACCGGGGGTCAGCTCGACGCGGGGGGTCTCCTCGTATGTGTCGCCCATGGGGCCCATCCCAGCACGGGGAAGGTTGCGAGCGCGTTGCGAGGGGTGCGAGGGCCCGCGAGTCCGAGTGCCCGTACCGGGCGGCTTTTGCTCTTTTGACATACCTATTTATCCATACCTATTATCGTCGGGTGACCGACTCCAGCACCCCTCGCCGGGACATCGACCGTCTGGCCTCCGGCCTCGCGGCGTGCCTTCCCGCGCTGCACCGGGCGCTGGACCGGCAGGTCGCCGCCCAGTACCCGCACCCCAAGCCCCCGGAGGGCCGGCTCGCGCTGCTGCGGTTCGTCGCCCAGCGTGAGGGTGCCACCGTGCGCGAGGCCGCCGAGGCCCTGCTGATGAAGCCGAACAACGTCAGCGCCCTGGTCTCCCAGCTCACCGAGCAGGGCGACCTGGAGCGCAGGCGGGACAGCGCCGACAAGCGGGTCGCCCACCTCCACCTCACGGCCATGGCCCGTGAGCGGCTGTCCGAGGTGCGGGAACTGGAGACCGCGTTCATCCGCCACGCCCTGACCTCACTCACCGAGGGCCAGCAGGGCGCGCTCGGCTCCGCCCTGGACGCC
>NZ_RAIF01000032.1:1110444-1115036 GCF_003671715.1 Streptomyces sp. E2N166
CCCGTGGGCCGCCCCGCCCTCGCATCTCCCCCCCTGAACCTGGAAGAAAAGGCTCATCCATGCCGTCCACGTCCGTGGATCACTCCACCACGCCCGCGGCCGAGACCGCCCCGCCGGCGGCCGGCCGCCGGCGGTCCAAGCGGTCCAATCCGTGGCTGACCCTTCTCGCCGTCGCGTTCGGACTGTTCATGGTCCAGCTCGACGGATCCGTCGTCGCCATAGCCAACCCCGCGATCGGCAGCGACCTGCACGCGTCGACCGCCGAGCTGCAGTGGGTGACCAACTCCTACCTGCTCGCGCTCGCCGCCACCCTCATCCTGGGCGGCAAGCTCGGTGACCGGTTCGGCCGGCGCACCTACTACCTCGTGGGCGTCGCCGGCTTCACCCTCGCCTCGGTCGCCATCGGCCTGTCCTCCTCGATCGAGGGCGTGGTCGCCTTCCGCGCTCTCCAGGGCGTCTTCGGCGGACTGCTGATGCCCAACACCCTCGGCCTGCTCCGCTCCGTGTTCCCGCCGAGGAAGTTCGGCATGGCCGTGGGCATCTGGGCCATGGTCTCCGCGGTCGCCACGGCCCTCGGACCCATCGTCGGCGGCCTCCTCGTGGAGCACGTCGACTGGGAGTCCGTCTTCTACATCAACGCCCCCATCGGCGTCCTCGCCATCGTCTTCGGCATCCTCGTCCTCCCGGAGAGCCGCAACGCCGGCGGCCGGGAACGCTTCGACATCCCCGGCCTCGTCCTGCTCGCCCTCGGCCTGCTGGCCGTGGTCTTCGGCGTCGTCAAGGGCGAGACCTGGGGCTGGACCTCCGCCGGCACCCTGGGCGCCATGGCCGCCGGGCTGGTGCTCCTGCTCGTGTTCGGCTGGTACGAGACCCGCGTCGAGCACCCGCTGCTGCCGATGCGCCTGTTCCGCAGCCGAGCGCTGACCATCGGCGCGATCATCACCGCGCTGAACTTCTTCGTCATGCTCGGCGTGATCTTCTTCGTCATGCTCTACCTGCAGAACGTGCGCGGCTTCACGCCGGTCGAGGCGGGCGTGCGGACGCTTCCGCTCAGCCTCGCCTCGCTGGTCGCCTCACCGCTGGGCGCGGTCCTGACCCAGCGCTTCGGGCCCCGGCTGACGATGCCGGTGGGCATGCTGCTCCAGGCGGCCTCCTGTTTCGGCATGCTCACCTGGCAGACCGACTCCTCCTACGCCACGATGTGGCCGCCGTTCATCGCACTCGGCCTGGGCGTCGGCATGGTGATGTCCGCCTCCTCCGACGCGATCGTCGGCAACGCCCCCGTCCGGGACGGCGGTGTGGCCGGCGGCCTGCAGGCGACGACCCTGCAGATCGGCGGTGCGCTCGGTACGTCCGTGCTGGTCTCCCTGATCAGCGGCAAGGTGGGCGCCACCCTCACCGGGGAACTGACCGGCGCGGGCGTGCCCTCGGCCATGGCCCACGGTCTGCGGGAGGCCAAGGACGCCGTGGCGATGGGCGTGGCGCCCGTCACCGGCGACATGTCGGCCGGCCTGCGGGCCGCCGTGGTGGAGGGCAGTGCACAGGCCTTCATGAACGGCGTCCACGTGGCCGTGGTCGTCACCGGCGTCCTCTGCGTGCTCGGCGCGGTCCTCGCCGCGACCGGTATCCGGCGCGGCGCGGAGCAGCCGGCGGACCACTGAGGCCGTGAGCGGCGGTGCCCGTCAGGGGCGGGCACCGCCGTCGGCGTGGCTCAGAGGTCGCCGGCCGTGGAGCGGGGGAGCACCGTGACGCGGTGGAAGTTGCACTTCGAGGGCAGGTCCGCCGGAGGCCGCGTCTGATGTGCCTTCAGCGCGATGCTCACCAGACTCAGCAGCAGGTCGACGTCCGCGTCGCAGTCCAGGTGCACGGTCACCCACCGGGAGCCCGGGACCATGCGGATGGCACTGGAGCCGCCGAGGTCGTAATGGAAACGCTGGATGGCCCGGTGGGTGAGGTGGAGGTCCACGTCCCGGTCCGAGTGGAAGTGGACGATCTCGTCGCGGACGGAGCGCAGCGCCCGTCCGGTTCCGCAACTGGCCGGACCTGATGTGAGGTCGGGCCAGGCTTTCAGCCGCTCAAGGGCGCGCTGGGCCAGGTTCATGGCCCCATCGTCGCCCGATCACCGCGCCGCAACCAGAGGTTGAGCGATTTGTAACCGGCACGTGAGGTCGGAGCACGCCCCGGGGGCCCGGGGGAGGCACCGCGCCCGGTCGCGCGGCGCCTCCCCCGGTCGGCGCTACGGTGCCACGCAGCCGATCGTCCCCACGGGGAAGTCGTTGCCCGTGGACGTGGCCGTGAAGCCGAAGGACACGCTGCCGTCCGGTGGAATGACGCGGTTGTGGTCCACGTTCCGGACCGTGACCGTGCCATCTGTGCCGCTGGACAGCGAGCCGTTCCACACACTGCTGAGCGTGGTCCCGTTGCCCGGCTGCCACTCCACGGCCCAGCCGTTCAGCGGCTCGGTTCCGTGGTTCATCACCTCGACGGAGCCCTGGAAGCCGCCGCCCCAGGAGTTCTCCACGTTGTAGACGGCCATGCAGGAACCGGAGTGCGTGGGCGGCGGGGTCGTAGGCGGCTCGGTCGTCGGAGGCTGGCTCGGCGTCGGGGTGCCGCCCGAGTCACCGATCCCGGTCACCTCGCCGTTGCCGCCGTCGAAGACGACGTCCGAGCAGGAGAAGAAGTTCTCCTGGCTGTCCGAACGCACCCACTGCATGAAGATCAGGGCGTCACCGGAGCGACCCGACGGCAGTGCCAGATCCCAGTAGTAGTGGCCTCCGTCGGCACCCGCCGAGCCCTGCTGGGGCGGGTCGGTCACCGTCTCGATCAGCTCCAGGTCGTCCCAGCCCAGCTCGGACGTGGGCGACCAGCCCGGCTTGGTCAGATAGACCCGGAAGTCACCCGGGTGGGCCGCCCAGTTGCTGTAGTTCACCTGGATCGTCGAGCCGGACGTCAGGTGCGTCCGGGGCCAGTCGGCGCGGGCGGCGTTGTAGGCGGAGAAGTCGTACGGTGACCGGTCGCCGGCGCTGCACAGGGTGCCGTCCGGCACGTAACCGGCGCCGCGCCCGCCCGCGTTGGAGTCGAGCACGGCGAACCAGTTGTACAGCGCTGTCGCGCCGCTCTGGTCGAGGGCGTTCTGACAGGCCGGGTTCGTCGGGTCCAGGGCGCCGGTGCCGGTCCTGGCGTCCAACTGGCACAGGTAGGTGCGTGAGCCCGGCATCATCGCCACGCCGTGCGCGTCGGCGCGCCCCTGCCCGAGCAGGAAGGTCACGCCGAGCGCGCCGAGCAGGGTGGCCAGTACCGCCGCGAGAGAGATGTATCTGCTGCGTCGAGCCATAGGGGGTCTCCTGTTTCCGGGTGCTGGGTCTTCCGGTCGTCCGGGTCTCCGGGTCATTCGTGATCGGATCATGACAATCATGGAATCCCCCGCCCGTCCGGGGAGTGCGGGTCGACCGGACGGGCGAGGGGGCCGTGGGCCGTGCGCGGCGGCTAAGCCGTCGTGCAGGGCGTGTCGTTCAGGCGGAAGTCGTCCGGCTCGGCGAACGCGCCGCTGTACGCGCCCTGGAAGCCGAACGTCAGGCTGCCGCCGGGAGCGATCCGGGCGTTGTGCGCCATGCCGGTCGCCGTGACCGTGCCGGTGGACGGGGTGACGGAGGCGTTCCAGGCGTTGGTGATCCGCTGGCCGGAGGGCAGGGTGAAGGCGAGCTGCCAGCCGTCGACGGGGGCTGCGCCGGTGTTGGTGACGGTGACGTCCGCGGTGAAGCCGTTCTGCCAAACGTTCGTGCCGTACGCCACCTCGCACGCCGCCGGGTCGCCGGGGTCGGGGTCGGGATTGCCCGGGGTGTCGCCGGTCTCGACCGTGGACGAGAAGGAGTTGACGGCCAGTCCGGCGCCGTTCTGCCACGGCTCGAAGCCGGCCTGAACGCTCGTCAGGTACCAGTCGTTCTCGGCGAGTCCGCGTGCGACAGTCGCCCGGACGAAGTCCATGACGTCGAAGCTCCAGCCGGTGACGGCCGAGGGGGCGACGAAGGACAGCACGTCGTTGGAACCGTTGCTGCCGGTCCACACCTCCCAGTTCCGTCCACCCACCGCGGCGGTGCCGACCTGGGAACCTATCGGCTGGACCGGGCCCACCCTGTTGAACCAGATCATGATCTCGGTCTGGTTCACCCCGTCCGTCCGGGGGGTCGGGTCCAGCCATATGTCGTACGAGGCGTTGTACACGGCGTCGCCGACAAAGCCGTACGAGATGCTCGAGGGTGCGTCGGTGATGGTGTCGAGCCGGGCGGGAAGATTGGTGCCCGGCGAACAGTTCGTGTAGTGGCAGCCGTTGAAGACCGACGGGTACGACTTCGGGGCCCCGTTGGTGGGTACCGAGCCGTCGGCCTGGGTGACCCGGAAGCCGGTGTCTGTGGCGGTGACGCACTGGGTGGCGCTGGAGCCCCAGCGGTTGTTCTGGACGACGTACCGGCCCTGGATCGTCGTCGTCCCGAACGGTTCGCAGATCGTGGTGTCCGCCTGGGCCGGCGCCGCCGCGGTCATGAGTGACGCGACGACCGCGAAGGTCGCGAGCAGCGCGCCTAAGAGGCCGCGCG
>NZ_RAIF01000032.1:1115271-1159227 GCF_003671715.1 Streptomyces sp. E2N166
GGGCCGTAACGGTCTCATGGGGGGCCTCTCCGGGAGGGTGCGGGGGGAAAGGAGGGGCCGGGGCGGGAGCGCTCCCAACTCCCCACTGATGGGAGCGCTCCCACTTACCGGTTGCGGGTGACTGTAGAAGCGGTTCATGTTCCTGACAAGGCTGTGCGCGCGGGAGTTGTCGAAGAAATCTCGAACTCCCAGGTGGGAGACGTCAGGTCGGGAGCGCTCCCGGTGGTTCCCTCGGCCGGGCCGGTCAGGCGGAGTCCCGGAGTACCAGTTCCGTGCGGAGGATGACGTGCCGCCAGGCGACGGGGGAGTCCTCCGGCGAGGCCTCCATCTCCTCAAGCAGCAGCCGCACCATCGTCCGGCCGATCTCCTCCAGCGGCTGCCGGACCGTCGTCAGCGGCGGATCCGTGGGCCGGGCCGGCTGGAAGTCGTCGAAACCGATCACCGCGACGTCCTGCGGCACCCGCCGGCCCGCAGCGCGCAGCGCGTGCAGCGCCCCGGCGGCCATGGTGTCCGAGGCGGCGAAGACCGCGTCGAGCTCCGGGTGACGGGCGATCAGGCCGGTCGCCGCCCGGAGCCCGCTCTCCTCCGTGAAGTCGGCACACTCGGCGACCAGCGAGGACCTGACCTCGACGCCCGCCAGTTCCAGGGCCTCGCGGTATCCGCGCAACCGGCACTGGGCGACGTACATGTCGAGCGGGCCGCTGATGGCCCCGATCGTGCTCCGACCGCCGTTCAGCAGGTGCGTGACCGCGCCACGCGCGCCGCCGGCGTTGTCGGCGTCGACGTAGGTGACGCCCTCGTCCCCGGAACGCCGCCCCAGCATGACGGTGGGCAGCCCCGCCTTGGCGAGCATGTCCGGCAGCGGATCCTCGGCGTGCACGGACATCAGCAGCACGCCGTCGACCCGGCCGCCGCGCGCGTACTCCACGAAGCGCCGCCGCTCGGTATCGGTGCGGACGAGGGTGAGCAGCAACTGCACCGGGGTATCGGTGAGGGCGTCGCCGACCGCGTGGACGACCTCGGTGAAGAACGGCTCCCCGAACAGCCGCCAGTCCGGCTCCGTCATGACCAGCGCGATGGCGTCCGCGCGGTGCCCGGCCAGGGAACGTGCCGCGAGGTTCGGGACGTACCCCAGCTCCGCGATGGCCTGTTGCACGGCACGGCGCGTCGAGTCCCGTACGCCGACCGCGTTGTTGATGACCCTCGAGACGGTGCCCCGCCCGACACCGGCGCGGGCGGCCACCTCCTCCAGCGTCGGCGTACCGGGACGCTGCCTGCCCATGCCCGCCTCCCCCCAAGAGATCATCCGATACTACGGCGGTCTGTTCGGCTCGGCGGGCAGATCGCGAGGGCGTTGCGCGATCGACGGGGCTCAACGGGAGTTCAACAGGGGCCCTCCAGGACCGTGCGCAGCTCCCACAGGGTCCGCCAGGTGGCCGAACCCTGCTCCGCGCGGCGCCGGACCGGGCCGTCCCAGTAACCGCGCAGCCGCGCCGCGTCGGTGGGGTCGTCCTTGCGTACCACGCCGAGGAGGTGTCCCGGGAGCAGCCCCAGCAGGTCGTGGTCGCCGGGAAGTACGCCGCGGCCAATCCGCGCGAGCCCGCGACGGACACGGCCCCCGCGGTGCTCATCACGGTGGACGGCCGCTCGACCTCCCATCCCTCCTCCGAACCGCCCTCGCGCAGGTCGCGAAACGCTGTGACGAGGGCGTCCAGGACCGCCTCGTCGACCCGGAGCGGCGCGCCGGCCCGTCCCGGCGGAGGCCCGCGCCCGGCCGAGGACCAGCGCCGTCTCGGCGTCGAGGTCCGGAACGGGGCCGACCGTCTCGAAGTTGAAGCGCCGCTTGAGGGCGGCGGACATCTCAAAAGACGCCCTGGTCGCGCAGGTTCGCGGTGGCGATGAGACTGAAGCCGGGTGCGGCGTGGGCCAGGGCGTCGTCGGAGCCCGAGAGTTCGGGGACGGCGATGCGTCGCTCGGAGAGCAGGGAGACCAGGGCGTCCCGCACCTCCGGCAGACAGCGGGTCACCTCCTCGACGCGGGCGATGCCGCCCCGGGGCACCGCCGTCAGGACCGGGGGGAGGCACGAGCGCCTTCCGGCTGAGTCCCCGGGCCAGTCGCAGGGCGTATTTCCAGCCGTACTTCAGCTGGTCCTCGGTCGTGCCCGCCGTGCCCTGCACGACCAGGCCGCTGGTGCCGCACACGTCCGCCGAGAGCAGTTCGGACAGCATGGACTTGGCAGTGCCGGGCTCGCCGACGAGCACCAGGCCGCGCTCGCCCGCGAGGGTGACGACGCATCGCTCGACCAGTGCGCGGTCGCCGACGAACTTGCCTTTCACCACCAGGCGGCGCGGAACGCCCTCGGGTGCCTCGGCGTCCTCGGGCAGCCGCAGGGCACACTCTTCGCTGCCCATGACGAACGTGACGACGGTCCGGGGCGTGAGCCGCCAGGCGGGCGGGCGCGGTCCGTCGTCGTAGCAGGCGAGGAAGGCCAGTTCGGTGGCGTACCGATCCTCGGGCGGCACGATCTGGCGAGCGGTGCCGGGGGAGTGGGTGGTGGTCATCGACGGATCCTCCACCCTCCCGTCGTCCGGGGCGACTTCGTGGTCCCGGCCGTCGTCCACCCCGTGAGAGCCTCCCCGCACCGCAGTGATCAAGTGCCGGAAACCCTGGGCCGGCCCGCTGACGGCGCCGCGCGTGCCAACGGCCGCCAGGGGAAACCGGCGGCCGTTGGCACGCGCCCCGCCGTCAGTCGTCCAGGCGGACCGGCATCAGCAGTGAGAACGTCGTCTCGTCGTCCGTCCGGCGGATCGCGAGCGGGGCCGTGGGGGCGCCGAACTCCAGGACCAGCCGGTCCCGGCCCCCGGCGGCGAGCGCGTCCAGCAGGAACCCGCGGTTGACGGCGACGTTGGCGGGGTGGTCGTCACCGTCCTCGCAGACGGTCACCGTGCCGTCTTCGAGCACCCGGAGCACACTGAGGTCGTGCGACGCGCCACCCTCTTCGCGCCCCGCGCCCTCCTGGGCCTCGCTCGCGCGGACGGGACCGGTCTCCAACGCCTGCCGGAAGGCGGGCACGTCGATGAGGACGCGCTGTCCGGAGGGCAGGTGGACGAGGCGGCGGTAGTCGGGGAAGTCGTGGGCGAGGCACTGTCCGGCCGCCTGACGGTCCCCGGCCTCCAGCGTCACCCGGTCACCGTCCACGGCGAAGCCGACGGGGCCGTCGCCGCTCAGCAGCGCGCGCATCGCGTCGGCGAGCGGGGCGGGCACGAGGACCTGGGCCCCCTGCCCGCCGGGGCCGGCGGCACCCGCGCGCGCGACGGCCATCCGGTACCGGTCGGTGGCCACCAGGTGGAGCGCGTCGCCCTCCACGTCGAACAGGACCCCGCCGAGCATCGGCAGTCCGGGGTCGGCGCCGACCGCGAAACGGACCGCGTCCAGCGCGGCGGCCAGCTCCGACGCGGGGACGGACAGGCGGAAGGCGGCAGTGGCCGGCGAAGCCGTCATGGGGTTCTCCCTGTGATCGAGTGTTGCTCGGAGCGTGGAGAACTCGCTGCGGGCATCGGCCAGCCCCAGTTCGAGACGGCGCAGGTGCGCCTGGAGGAGCCCGCGCACCAGATCCGTGTCCGCACCGGACCAGCCGGCCAGCACCAGCCGGATGTCCGCCAGCGGCATGCCGGCCCGCCGCAGCCTGGCCAGCAGCCGGGCATCGTCGAGTTGTCCGGGGGCGTACCAGCGGTAGCCGCTCACCGGATCCACCCAGGCGGGGACCAGCACACCGGCACGGTCGTAGAACCGCAGGGCGCTCACGCCCAGGCCGCTGTCGCGGGCCATCTCCCCAATGCTGCGCATCTCGCTCTCCACGTCGGCAACCCTGAGCCCTTGACCAGGTCGAGGGTCAATCCCGGCCTCGGCCGCGGCGGCCGCCCTGTGCCGGCGGCCGCACGCCGCGGCACGCCACCGTCACACGTCATCGCACGTCACCGCCGTACACCACCGCCGTACGCCGACCGTGCCGCATCCCTGCTCGTGACACACCTCGTACCGAATCGCACAGGCCCTCTGCCATTCCTGCGCCGTGCGGAAGCCCACCGGCGTCACCCCCGACTCCACCGCCGTCACTCCCGACGCCCCCGCGGCGATACGGATGCCGCTCCTCACTCGGGAGTGGCTCGATCTTGCCTTCGTCCACCGGGCCGTCCAGCCCGCCGCCGTGGCGGGGCTGATGCCGCGCGGCACCGTTCCCGACACGCGTGACGGGCTCACGTTCGTCGGGCTCGTCGCCTTCCGCATGCGCCGGGTCGGCTGGCTGGGGCTGCCCGGGGCGCCGTATTTCGGCTCCTTTCCGGAGACCGACGTGCGGCTGTGGCGCCGGTGTCCCGGTCCCCACCGACGCCCCGGTCGGCGTCCTGTACTCACCGGGTGTCCCGGTCCGCCTCGGCCGCCCCGCCCGTCCCTGCCCTCTCTGCCGCTCGGCCCTTGACCTAAAGCGTGCTCGAGGTTCCAGAGTGGCGGGTATGAACACCGACACCGCGGACATCAAGGCCATCGAGCAGGTGGTGGCCACCGTCGAGCGCACCCAGCGTGCCAGGGACGCCGAGGGATTCCTCGCCCTCTTCCACTCCGACGCCCTCTGGACGACCGGCCACGGCAAGGTTCTGCTGGGCTTCGACGCGATCGCCGAGTTCACCCGTGCCGTGCTGCCCGGCTCCGTCTGGGACGGTGACGTCACCTACGAGGTGGTGCACATCCAGTTTCTGCGGACCGACGTGGCGGCCGTCAAGGTCAGGCAGGTCTACCACTCGGCCGAGGGCGACGCGGAGGGCGCGCCGCTGTACGTCATGACCAAACAGGACGACGGGGGCTGGCTGCTGCACGCCTGCCAGAACACCGAAGTACGGGCCGATTAGGGGGTGCTGTTCGGATCAGGCCGGCTCCGGGCGACGGTGCCTTGCGACACCGGCAAGGTCCAAACGACACCATCAGGGGACAGTCGCCGGTCGTCCATGGGCCGCCCCGGACCGGCACGCCGTCACCCCTGGCGAGGCGGGGGCGCGGTGCTCTTGCGCACGACGAGCCGGGTGGGGACAAGCCGTGTGCCGTGTTCCGGCTCGCTCTGCCGCACCTGGTGCAGGACGCCTTCCACGCAGCGGCGGCCGACCTCGGCGAAGTCCTGGTGCACCGTGGTCAGCGGGGGCAGGAACGAACCGGCCTCGGGAATGTCGTCGAACCCCACGACGGACACGTCCTCGGGGACCCTGCGGCCGCGCTCGTGGAGTGCGCGCAGGAGGCCGAGAGCCATCTGGTCGTTGGCGGCGAACACGGCGGTGCAGTCCTGCTGTTCTGCCAGACGGAGTCCCGCGCGGTAGCCCGACTCCGCCGACCAGTCACCCCGTACGAGGGGCGGCGGCGTGCGTCCGGCGGACTCCAGCTCGGTGCGCCAGGCGTCCGTTCGGCGCTGGGCGGCGAACGATTCCTCGGGACCGGCGAGGTGCCAGACCGTGCGGTGCCCCAGTTCGAGCAGGTGGCGCACGACGTCCCGCGTCCCGCCCGCCTGGTCGGTGTCGACCACCGTGAAGCGGTCCCCGGCGTCCGAGTCCGCGACCACGACCTTCACGTGCGGCGGCAGAGACAGCTGGGCGGCGTCGAGGAGGTGAACCTCCATGATGACGATGACCGCGTCGACCGCCAGCTCGCCCAGCCGGGAAAAGGCACCGCGCACCTCGTCCTGGGTGGGCACCGCGACGGGCAGGAGCGTGACCGCGTACCCCTCCTGTGCGGCCGATGTGGCGATGGCCTCCAGCGTGCGCACGTTGCCCGTCGTCGCGAGCGTGAACGTGATCACGCCGATGGTGCGGAACTCTCCGCGCTTGAGGGCACGCGCCGCACTGTTGGGGCGGTAGCCGAGCTCCTTCATGGCCGTGAGGACCTGCCGGCGCGTCTGTTCGTTCACGCCGGGGAAACCGTTGGAGACGCGGGAGACCGTCTGCGAGGAGACGCCCGCGAGCTGGGCGACGTCCGCCATCGACACGGTCCGCCGACGGCGCGGGGACCGGGTCGCAGGCAGCGGTGTGCCTGGTGTCGGGGAGTTCCTGCCTGTTCCGTCCACCGGTTCCTCTCCTGCTTTCGCGAGCGACCCTTGACCGCCCCTACGGACGCAGTGTAGACATGCCGCCATCGAATGTTTACGTAAACATAACACCTGGTCGGAAGGTCGGCTGATCTCCCTTCGAGGCCCGGCGTTTGCGTAAACCTCGGGTTCGGCAGGACGAACGAGGGGCGCGAGATGACGACGCTGCAATCGCCGGCGGCCACAGGGGCCCGCCCGGCCGGGCCACCGGTGCGGCGGACGCGCCGTTCCTGGACGGGGTGGGGCTTCATCGGCCCGTTCGCGCTCGTGTTCGCGCTGGTCTTCCTGGCGCCACTCGCGTATTCGATCTACCTGAGCCTCTTCCGGACGCAGCTCATCGGCGGTACCTCCTTCGTAGGCCTCGACAACTACGAGCAGGCTCTGCAGGACGGCCGGTTCTGGGACGGCGTGCTGCGGGTCGGCCTGTTCCTGCTGGTCCAGGTGCCGATCATGCTGGGACTCGCCCTGCTCGTGGCGCTGGCGATCGACAGCGGTCGTCTGTTCGGCAAGGACTTCTTCCGCATCTCCGTCTTCCTGCCGTACGCGGTGCCGGCCGTCGTCGCGACCCTGATGTGGGGCTTCATGTACGGCCCGCGCTTCGGCCTGGTCGGCGACATCAATGACGCCTTCGGCGTGCGGCTGCCCGACCCGCTCTCCTCCGATCTGATCCTGGCCTCGATCGGCAACATCGTGACCTGGGAATTCGTCGGCTACAACATGCTGATCTTCTACTCCGCGCTGCGCGTCGTCCCGCACTCGCTCTACGAGGCCGCCGAGATCGACGGCGCCGGACAGTGGCGAGTCATCACCGCGATCAAACTCCCCGCGATCCGTGGCGCCCTCGTCATCGCCACGATCTTCTCGATCATCGGCAGCTTCCAGCTCTTCAACGAGCCCGCCATCCTCCAGAAGCTCGCGCCGAACGCGATCACCACCGACTACACCCCGAACTACTACACGTACTCGCTGTCCTTCTCGGGCCAGCAGCACAACTACTCCGCGACGGTCGCCATCGTCATGGGCGTGGTCACCATGATCGTCGCCTATGTCGTCCAGCTGCGCGGCATGCGCAAGGGAGCGTGAGCGCGATGACGATGAGCGGGACCACCGACGCACCGCGGCCCACAGCCGCACCCAAGCCGACCGCGGCCCCCCGGCTGCGCGCGCCACGCCGCCCACACGGCCCCGGCCGTCCCCGCCGCAGCATTCTGCTCACCGTGCTCACCGGCGTCATGCTGCTCTACAGCCTCGTACCACTGCTGTGGCTGGTGATCAGCGCCACCAAGACGCAACAGGGCCTCGCCCGGTCGTTCGGTCTCTGGTTCGACGGGGACTTCGCCCTCTGGGACAACATCACCGAGACCTTCACCTATCAGGACGGCGTCTTCGGCCGCTGGTTGCTCAACACCCTCCTGTACGTGGTCGTCGGGGCAGGCGGGGCCACCCTCCTGGCCGTCCTCGGCGGCTACGCGCTCGCCAAGTTCGACTTCCCCGGCAAACGCGCCGTGTTCGCCGTTGTCATCGGAGCCGTCGCCGTACCCACCACGGCGCTCGCCGTCCCGACCTTCCTGATGTTCAGCAAGCTCGGTCTGACCGACACCCCCTGGGCCATCATCCTCCCGTCCCTGATCTCGCCGTTCGGCCTGTACCTGATGTGGGTGTTCGCCGCCGAGGCGGTCCCCACCGAGCTCATGGAGGCCGCCCGGATCGACGGGGCGAGCGAGCTGCGCGCCTTCTTCCAGGTCGCGCTGCCGCTGCTGGCGCCCGGAACCGTCACGGTGCTGCTCTTCACCACGGTCGCCACGTGGAACAACTACTTCCTGCCCCTGATCATGCTGAAGGACCCCGACTGGTACCCCCTGACTCTCGGTCTCGACGCCTGGAACAAGCAGGCCGCCACAGCCGGCGGCGAGGCCGTCTTCAATCTCGTCGTCACCGGCTCGCTGCTCACCATCGCGCCGCTCATCGCCGCCTTCCTCCTGCTTCAGAAGTACTGGCAGTCCGGTCTCGCCGCCGGAAGCGTCAAGGAGTAGTCGCCGCAAGCGTCAAGGAGAGTCACCGCAGGGCCGCTTCTGGGCCCGCACGTCCCTGCCGAACCAAAAGGAACTGGAAGAAGCCACCATGCCCAAGCACTCCCGCCGCCTGCTGCGCGGCCTCGGTCTCCTCTGCGCCCTGGCGCTCGGAGCGACCGCCTGCGGCTCCGACGACGACAACTCCGACCAGAAGGCGGTGGGCGCCGCCGACATCCAGGCCGCTCTGAAGAAGGGCGGCAGCGTCACCGTATGGGCATGGGAGCCCACCCTGAAGCAGGTCGCCGCCGACTTCGAGAAGAAGTACCCGAAGGTCGACATCAACCTCGTCAACGCCGGCACCAACAACGACCAGTACAAGGCCCTGCAGAACGCCATATCCGCCAAGAAGGGCGTTCCCGACGTCGCACAGATCGAGTACTACGCGCTCGGCCAGTACGCCCTGACCAAGGACGTCACGGACCTCAAGGCGTACGGCGCCGACAAACTGGCCGGCTCCTACTCGCCGGGACCGTGGAACTCCGTGAAATCCGGCGACGGCGTCTACGGCCTGCCGATGGACTCGGGGCCGATGGCGCTCTTCTACAACAAGAAGGTCTTCGACAAGCACAGGATCGCGGTGCCGACCACCTGGGACGAGTACGTCGAGGCGGCCCGCAAGCTGCACAAGGCGGACCCGAAGGCGTACATCACCAGCGACGTCGGTGACGCCGGCCTGGCCACCAGCCTTCTGTGGCAGGCGGGATCACACCCCTACAAGGTCGACGGGACCAAGGTCGGCATCGACTTCACCGACGCGGGCGCCAAGAAGTACACCGACACCTGGCAGCAGCTCATCGACGAGAAGCTCCTCATGCCCGTCGTGGGCTGGAGCGACGACTGGTACAAGGGCCTGGGCGACGGAACCATCGCCACCCTGCCCATCGGCGCGTGGATGCCCGCGAACTTCGTGTCCGGGGTCAAGGACGGATCGGGCGACTGGCGCGTGGCCCCGCTGCCCCAGTGGACCAAGGGAGCCGACACCAGCTCCGAGAACGGCGGCAGCTCGCTCGCGCTGCCCGAACTCGGCAAGAACAAGGAACTCGCCTACGCCTTCGTCGAGTACGCCAACTCCGGTGAGGGCGTGCAGACCCGCATCGAGAACGGCGCCTTCCCGGCGACCACCAAGGACCTGAACTCCGAGGCGTTCCAGAACACCGAGTTCCCCTACTTCGGTGGCCAGAAGGCCAACAAGGTCTTCGCCGAGTCCGCCAGGAACGTACCCGCGGACTGGAAGTACCTGCCGTACCAGGTGTACGCCAACTCGATCTTCAACGACACCGTCGGCAAGGCCTACGTATCCGGCACGAAGCTGTCGCAGGGGCTGGCGGACTGGCAGGAAGCCTCCCTTCGGTACGGCAGCGAGCAGGGCTTCACCATCGACAAGTAGTGCGGGAGCGCCGGCAGCTTCCACTGACCAACAGGCCCGTGAAAGGACCTCCATGACCTCCCCCCTCACCTCCCGCTTCCCCCATCCCAGGGGCAGCGACGGCACCCGACGGCTCGGCTACGGCGCCGACTACAACCCCGAGCAGTGGCCTCGGGAGGTGTGGGCGGAGGACGTGCGGCTGATGCAAGAGGCCGGCGTGAACATCGTCTCTCTGGCGATCTTCTCCTGGGCCAGGATCCAGCCCACGGCCGACACCTGGGACTTCACCTGGCTCGACGAGGCGATGGACCTGCTGCACACGGCGGGCATCGGCGTCGACCTGGCCACCGCCACCGCCTCCCCGCCGCCGTGGCTCACCACCGCGCACCCCGAGATCCTGCCGGTCACCGCCACCGGTGAGACCCTGTGGCCCGGCGCACGCCAGCACTGGCGCCCGACCTCACCGGTGTTCCGCACGCACGCACTCCGGCTCGTACGGAAACTGGCGTCGCGCTATGCCGGTCACCCCGCCCTCGTCGCCTGGCACGTCAGCAACGAACTCGGGTGCCACAACGTCTACGACTACTCCGACGACGCGGCCCGCGCCTTCCGGGACTGGCTGCGGGACCGGTACACCACCCTCGAATCGCTGAACCACGCATGGGGCACCGCCTTCTGGTCCCAGCGCTACAGCGACTGGGACCAGATCCTGCCGCCGCGCCTCGCGGCCTCGCACCCCAACCCCACGCAGCAACTCGACTTCAAGCGGTTCTCCTCCGACGCGCTCAAGGAGCATCTGCTGGCCGAGCGCGACGTGCTGCGGGAACTGACCCCCGACGTGCCCGTCACCACGAACTTCATGGTGATGCGCGGGACCAAGGGGATGGACTACGCGGACTGGACGGACGCAGGCGCGGTCGACTTCGTCGCGAACGACCATTACGTCATCCCCGGGCCCCAGGACCGCGACGAGCTGTCCTTCTCCGCCAACCTGACCAGCGGCATCGCGAGTCACCGGCCGTGGTTCCTGATGGAGCACTCCACGAGCGCCGTGAACTGGCAGCCGGTCAACACGCCCAAGCTGCCGGGAGAGCTGGCGAGGGACTCGCTGCTGCACGTCGCGCACGGCGCCGACGCCGTCTGCTTCTTCCAGTGGCGTCAGTCCGCCGCCGGCGCCGAGAAGTACCACTCGGCCATGGTGCCGCACGCCGGTGCCGACAGCGATCTCTTCCGCTCCGTCGTGGACCTGGGCCGGACACTGCGGACGTTGTCACCGCTCGCCGGGACTGCGCGCGAACCGGCACGTGTCGCCGTACTGTTCGACTGGGACTCGCGGTGGGCGAGCGAGCAGGACTCACACCCCACTTCGCACCTCGACTACCACCAAGAGGCCCTCGACTGGTACTCCGCGCTGCTACGACTCGGAATCCGCGCCGACGTAGTACCCGTGAACCACAGCGACCTCCCCTCCTACGACGTCGTGATCGCGCCCGTCCTGCACATGGTCCCCCAGGAACTCGCCAAGGAGCTCACCCGATACGTCGAGGGCGGCGGGCACCTCATCACCACCTACTTCTCCGGCATCGTCGACGCGAACGACCACATCTGGCTCGGTGGCTATCCCGGGGCCCTGCGCGAACTCCTCGGTCTGCGGATCGAGGAGTTCGGGCCCCTGCCCGACGGCGCCACGGTGGACCTCGACAATGCCACGACCGGCAGCCTGTGGACCGACCGGATCACCGTCACCGGACACGACGTCGAGGTTCTCGCCCGCTACCGCACCGGCCCGTACGCGGCACTTCCCGCGGTGACGCGCCGAACGACGAGCCAGGGTTCCGCCACGTATGTCTCGACCCGTCTCGGTGTACCGGGCCTCCTCGGGCTGCTTCCGGACCTGCTCGTCCCGACCGGGGTCACCAGTGAGCTTCCCGAGGACGCCCGGGGCCAGGTGGAACAGGTCGTCCGGCGTGACGCGGACAACCGCTACGTCTTCCTGGTCAACCGGAGCGACAC
This sequence comes from Streptomyces sp. E2N166, assembly GCF_003671715.1. Lineage (GTDB taxonomy): Bacteria > Actinomycetota > Actinomycetes > Streptomycetales > Streptomycetaceae > Streptomyces > Streptomyces thinghirensis. Next base: position 1,126,847 of record NZ_RAIF01000032.1, read on the forward strand.
ACCGGTGACGGTGCCCGGCTTCACCGGCGACGTACTCGTCGGCGCGAAGGCCGACGAGCCCATCGCCCTGCCGCCACGCGGAGTCGTGGTCGTCCGCCAAGCGGCACACTGACAGAGGCGGTCGCACGTGCGGGCCGCGCCGAGGCGCTACAAGGCGCCGCAGGCCGGCGCGGCCCGCACGCGGTCAGTCGTGCTCGGTGGCCGCCCGTGAACCGGCCCGGCCCGATCCGCCCGGTCCGACCGCGCGTCCAGAAGAAGCCCGGCTTCTTCGGGGAGTACGACACCAGCAGGTTCTTCGTCTGCTGGTGGTACTTCATGAGCAGTGGTGTAACCAGGGAAAACGTAAACTGGGCTCACTGTGAGCTGGATGCTGGCCCGTGTGTGGTCCGGATCTTCGTCTTGATCGATTTGATGGGCGCAACCCGGAGATGGGTCCTCCACCTCATCAGGGAACCAGGGACGAGCGCGTGCGGACCGCGGCTGCAACCAGCCCGAATAGGCTGCGTGGCGGTTGCCTCGGCGCCCATCAGAACCTTGTGTCGAGGAGTCAGTCCAGTTGGATCGATCTGGGGTCGGCGCCATGGTCTCCATGAAGCTCTTCGACTCCGAGCGCCGCGTCATCGAGGCTGCGGAACGGCTCGCTGCTGCCCTCGGAAGCGACCCGAACCACACCGTGGCCATCGTCGGCGACAGTCCGGTCGGCGATCCGTAATGGTGTGCTCGGGTCATCTGTCTGGTGGTCGTGAGCCGTTGTGGCCGCCGCAGCTGCCCGAACTCCTCGCCGACGTGCGGAAAGACGGTGCACCGGCGACGCCGGTCGACCTTGGTTCCGTCCGGAACGGGTTCGTCGGCGGGAGCTGACCAGGGGGACGGATCTCAGGAGCCGTTCCGGCGGCTGACCTCGGCCGCGTAGGCGCCCCAGTCTCCGGCGGCTCGCTGCCATTCGACGGCGACGGTGATGTCGATGCCGGGTGTGCGGGCAAGGACCGCGGCGGGCAGCTCGGTGGCGAGCTGGAACAGGGCTGTCGACCGGGTCTCGGCGAGCCGGATGCCGAGTTTGCGGAGACGTTCGCCCATGGCCCAGACGCCGATCGGGCGGCCAGGCTGGCCGCCGGGGAAGATCCAGGGTGAGTCTGTCCGGGCGAGGACGGCATGGCTGCGGCGAACCGCAACCTGCTGAAGGGCGAGCTCAGCGACGGTGGCGGGCAAGTCGACGGGGACGGCGCCGAGGCGGAGGCGGACTGCTCCGTCGGTCTCCTCGATGTGGTCGACGGTGAGCCGGGGGCGAGGGCCGGAAGGCCGGGAGGGTGGCGCACGCCGAGACGGTCTCGGCGCGCGCCACCGGGGGACGGATCACGCTCGATTGTGGGTGTGGCCCGTTACTTGGGGTCGCGCTCGAAGAGCGACTTCGACCAGAAGTAGCCGAGGGCGGACAGACCCACGCACCAGGCGATGGCAAGCCATCCGTTGTGACCGATCTCGGTTCCGAGGAGCAGTCCGCGCAGGGTCTCGATGGCGGGGGTGAAGGGCTGGTACTCGGCGATCGGTTGGAACCAGCCCGGCATGGTGTCGGCCGGGATGAAGGCACTGGAGATGAGGGGCAGCAGAATCAACGGCATGGCCATGTTGCTGGCCGCCTCGGCGTTGGGACTGGCCAGTCCCATGCCGACCGCAATCCAGGTGAGCGCCAGGGCGAACAGCGCGAGCAGCCCGAACGCCGCCAGCCACTCCAGCGCCGTCGCGTCGGTGGACCGGAAGCCGATGGCCGCGGCGACGGCCCCGACGAGGATCAGACTGATGAGCACCTGCAACACGCTGCCGATCACGTGCCCGATGAGTACCGAACCGCGGTGGATCGCCATGGTGCGGAAGCGGGCGATGATGCCTTCGGACATGTCGGTGGAGACGGACACCGCGGCTCCGATGACGGTGCTACCGATGGTCATCAGCAGGATGCCGGGCACGATGTAGGCGATGTACTCGGATCGGTCGGCGCCGCCGTCACCGATGCCCGCGCTCATCACGTCGCCGAAGATGTAGACGAAGAGGAGCAGCATCATGACCGGCGTGAGCAGCAGGTTCAGTGTCAGGGATGGATAGCGCCGGGCGTGCAGCAGATTGCGGCGCAGCATTGTGTTCGAGTCGCGGACGACGAGGGACAGGGCGCTCATCGGGTGGCCTCCTTGTGCTGGTCGGAGCCGCCGGTCAGGGCGAAGAAGACGTCGTCGAGGTCGGGGGTGTGCACGGACAGCTCGTCCGCCTCAATACTGGCCGAGTCCAGCCAGTCGAGAAGGGAGCGCAGTTCACGCTGGGTGCCATCGCTGGGGATGCGCAGGGTCAGTGCCTCGTCGTCGCGGTTGGCGATGCTCAGCGTGGCGACGGCGGTCTGGTAGGCCGTGGGGTCGGTGAAGCGGAGCCGGATGTGCCCGCCCGGGATGAGCCGCTTCAGCTCCTCGGCGCTTCCCTCGGCGGCGATCTTGCCGTTGTTCAGTACGGCGATGCGGTCGGCAAGTTCGTCAGCCTCCTCAAGATACTGGGTGGTGAGGAAGAGCGTGACGCCGTCGGCGAGCAGCTCGCGGATGATCTGCCACGTGTTGTGTCGGGAGCGCGGGTCGAGCCCGGTGGTGGGCTCGTCCAGGAAGATGATCCGCGGGTTGCCGACCAGGGTCATTGCCAGGTCCAGTCGGCGCTTCATCCCGCCGGAGTAGGTCGAGGCAGGCTTCTTCGCCGAGTCGGTGAGGTCGAAGCGCTCCAGCAGTTCCGCAGCGACGCGTCGGCCCTCCTGCCGGGGCAGATGCTGCAGATCGGCCATGAGGAGCATGTTCTCCTCGCCGGTGATCAGGCCGTCGACGGCGGAGAACTGCCCGGTGACACCGATCGCGGCCCGCACCGCCTGCGGGTCGGCGGCGACGTCGTGCCCGCCGACGCGCAGCTTACCTGCGTCGGCGGTGATGAGCGTGGACAGGATCTTGACGGCGGTGGTCTTGCCCGCGCCGTTCGGCCCGAGCAGGGCGAACACGGTCCCGGTCGGGATGTACAGGTCGATGCCGTCGAGGACGGTCTTGTCACCGAAGGACTTGTGCAGCCCGACGGCCGAGATCGCGGCCGGGGGCGGCACACCTTCACCCTTCCTGGACGTGGGCATGACAGGAGAAGACATGGAGCACTCCCTTTCGGAGGCTTTCGTGACGGGGATTGAGCGGGGGCGGGTGGTGCTCAGGTCCGGGCGCGGCGGATGTCGATGTTCCCCCAGTTGGACCGTGCGTGAACCCGGACGGTCTCCTCGGTCTCCTCCGGCGCCTCGGACGTCGCGAGCGTGTTGCGCACCTGCCCCCGCTTGGAGCTGACGTCGAGCCAGGCGGCGGTGCCCTCGCGCACCCCGACCTCGATCGGGCCGTTGGAGGTCTCCAGGTGAACGGTGCCGCGGGCGACGTCGCCGACGTGCAGGTGGCCGTTGGTGGTGGTGCCGGTGACCGACGACTCGACGCGCGCGATGTCGACACCGCCGTTGACGCCCTTCACGCGCAGTTCGCCGGTCACGGCGTCGACGGTGGTGCTGCCGTGGGAGTTCTCCAGGACGGCGGGCCCGTTCACGACTCCGATGCGCAGACTGCCGGAGCTGGTGGTGATCTCCGCCATGCCCTCGACCCGGTCCACGGTGATCGAGCCGTGTGAGGCGGCCAGGTGGAGCGGTCCGGTCGTGTCGAGCCGGACGTCGCCGGCCGAGGTCTTGAGGCGGACCTCGCCCAGCCGGCCCTCGCCGAGCAGCTGGGCACTGGCACCGGAGACGTCGATGCTCGAGCCCGTGGGCAGTTCCACCGTCACGTCGACGGTGCCGGAGCGCCCGACGAGGTTGGCCTTGGGGGTCCTGATGATCAGAGAGCCGTTCGCAAAGGAGATCTCGGTCTGCTCCACCACTCGTGCGTCCTGGTCGCGCTTGGGGTTGCGGGGCTCGACCGCGACGACGGTGTCGGTGCGGTCGCCGGCGGTGAATCGGATGGATCCGGAGTAGATGTGGGCCGTGACCGAGATGGGCTCGGGCGTGTCGAAAGAAGGCATGGCAGTACTGTCCTCGTGGGTCGTCGGACCGCCCCTGCTGGTGGGACGTGGTGTCAGTGGTGCGGTGCGGACGCGAGCGGGGCTAGCGCACCCAGCCCGTCAGGCTCTGTCCGACCGTACGGGTCTTCTCCGTGGTGCGTGTCGGGGTGCCGCCCTCGACCGCGCCGGCCACCGCCCGGACCAGCCAGGCGTTGACCGAGAGGCCCTCGCGGTTCGCCGTCTCCTCGGCCCGCGCCTTGAGGTGGGCGGGCAGACGCAGGTTGATGCGGGCGGGGCCACCGCCCTCGCTGTCGGCCGGCACATGTGCGACGGGTGCTTCGACGGTCTTGACCGGTTCGGTGGTGGTGTCGTCGGCGGGCGGGGGTGTCACGACGAAGTCGGGCTCGAGACCGCGCAGCCGTACGTCGACCGAGCCGGGGGCGAGCTCACGCGTGATCTCGTCCATCGCGGCGGACAGGACGTTGAGCAGGGTCAGACGGGTCGCCGACTCCAGCGGGGCGGTGAGACGCTCGGCGAGCTCGCGAGCTTCCTCCCCTCCGGCTTCGGCGGCCACGGCGAGTTCGCGGCGAAGGTTGTCGACATACGGGCTGAGGTCCATGCCGCTAGCATGGCACCACAATGGCGCCGTGCGCAAGCCTGAATGGCACTACAAGGGTGACGGCTTCCGGGGCGAGTGTCCCTTCCGTGGTACGGAAAGGCGCACCACGCCCTTACCGTGCCACCAAGTGATGCGGGCACCCCCGCGTGGGCGAACACTCCGGGTGGCACCCGATGGCGCCGCATGATGCCATCCGTGTCGTCTCGTGACATCAGAGCTGTACCGCGGACCGGCGGCGGGACACGGTCGTGGAGGGGGCCGAAGAGGCGACGGACCGGTGCGATCGCGGGTCAGCGCGATCGCACCGGTCCAGGGTGCGACAGGGGCGACGAGTACCGACCGGGCCCGCCGCTCACCGCCGCTTGCGGGCAGGAACCACGTAGCGGGCGTAGACGAGGTCCCGCATGATGTCCTCGCCGCCCTCGACGATGGCCACGTACCGCATGTCCCGGACGAGCTTGCCGATCGGATGGTCCTGCGTGTAGCCGAGACCGCCGAACAGCTCCGAGCCGGTCGACACCACCTCCCAGCCCGCTTGGCCGCAGAAGAGCTTGGCGACCAGCGCGGAACGGAGCGTGCCGGCCCGGTGCAGGCCGGTTCCTCCGCTCGCGGCCGCTTCGAGGAGTCGGTCGAACTCCGCCGCCGCCGCCCGGCACTGGTTGCGCATCACGTCGATCAGCGTCTCCGTCTGCCCGAGCTTCCCGGCGAACACGGCGTTCTCGGTGAGCGGGGCGCCCCTGAGCTTCTTGCCGGCCGCGTAGTCCATCGCCAGGTCCCGCACGCGCCTGGCAATGCCCACCGCGCATGCGGCGATCAGGATGCGGCTCGCGTTCAAACTCGCCTCGAGGATGCGCAGGCCGCTGCCGTGGAGGCGGTGCGTGGCGGGAACGGCGCAATCGTCCAGACGCACCCGGTAGGTTCCGGCGCCCCGGACGCCGAGCAGGTCCCAGCGCTTGACGATCTCGACCCCGGGCGTGTCGCGTGGTACCGCGACGACGGCGAAGTCCGCGGCGTCGTCGGCGGACCGGGCGAGGACCAGCAGCAGTCCGGCCGCGTCGGTGTTGGTCGAGAAGTACTTCTCGCCGCTGAGCACCAACCTGTCACCCTCCGTGCGGAAGGTGGTGGTGATCCTTACCAGCTCGCTGCCGGCCTCCTCCTCGCTGCCGAGCACGGCGATCCGTCCGCCCTCGGTCACCAGCGACTCCAGGGCCGGGCGGGCCAGCTCCTCGCGACCGAAGTGCTGCAGCATGACGCCGCCCAGGACCGGCAGGAAGGCCCCGAAGGCGAACCCGGCGTCACCGTAGGCGAGTTCCGACACGACGTCGACGCTGTCCGTCACGGACAGGCCCAGCCCTCCGTACTGCCGGGGCACCCACCAGTTGGCCAGCCCGAGGTCGTGCAGCCGGGCCGCCTCGGCCGTTGGCTGCTCCGGCAGACCGTCGAAGTGCTCGTCCTTCCCGGCCAGCTCGGCCGCGGCGAAGTCCCTTATCCGGGACAGCAGTTCCGCTGTCATGGCACCTTCTCCCTTCGGGCCGGTCAGACCGGGTTCACGTGGTACATGGGGAAGTACGAGGCGATCCTTCCGTGGGCGTAGTCGTCGGCCAGTTCCGGCACCCGGTCGAAGTCGTAGACGACCTCCGAGCCCTTCGGCGCGATCCAGCCCTCGGCCTCCTGGAAGTCGCGAATGGCGGGCGATTCCTGCAGCTGCCACACGTGGGTGTTCACGAGGATGTGGCGGCTGATGGACTCGGCGCCCCGCAGATGGGTCAGGCGCATCCCCGCCTTCCAGCCGCAGGTGGTGACCACTCCCGCGCGGGCCAGCGAGGCCAGGGTGATGTCGTACAGGGGCTGGCCGATGTTGTCCACGAAGATCGCGACTCCGTGGCCGTCGCTCAGCTCGTCGACCAGCTCCCCGAACCTGCGCACCGAGTCCCGCCGCCGCTGGTGGCGTTCCCGGTCCGTGCGCTGCTCCCGGGTGGGTAGCGAAAGATCGGGGAACAGGCGGCGGTCCACCGGGGTGATCCCGTTCTCCCGCAGGAAGGCGACACGCTCGTCCGAGCCCGCCGTCATCGCCACCCGGAACCCGGCACGCCTGGCCAGCAGCAGTTCGGCGAAGGCCACACCGCCGCCCCAGCCGAACACCAGGTGGTTCGCCGGGTCGTCGGCCACCTGGGTGCGCCAGCAGCCGTAGGCCTTGTGCCAGTTGTCCCAGGCCGTGTAGTAGCGCCCGTACGTGGCCCACTGGGCCAGCGAGTACGGGGTGCCGTCGGGGATGGGCAGCAGCACCCGCACGTCCATCTTCGACTGCTTGGCCAGCAGGCCGATGGTGTGCGGGGCGTCGTAGGCGTAGGCGAGTTCGGCGTAGCCGAAGCGGTCGAGCTTGCCGAACGGCATCAGCATGCACAGGTCTCCCTCGCGGACCGGGGTGTTCCGGCCGCCCGCGTTCACCTGGAGCACGCGTACCACTCCCATGTTGCCGACGACCACCACGTCCTCGCCGCGGCTGCTGCACACGTCGATCGGTGAACGGGCCAGCGCGTGGTCGACGTTGGCCTCCCAGGAGCCGAGGATCGGCTCCACCAGGGCCTCGCCCTCCTCCAACGGGCCGAAGGTGAACACGTCGCGCCGTAGCGCGCTGCCGGGACTGCCGTCGTGAGGGCCGGTCATCGCGCCGGAGCGCAGGACCCAGGCATCGGGCGAGTAGATGACAACCTCCTGAGTTCGAGTACGGGTTCGGGACGGGCGCGGTCAGCGGGCCGCGGTGCCCGGCACCCGGTAGTCCACCGCGACCCCGCCCCACGCCTCGCCGGCGCCATAGGCGACGGCTCCGAGCCGGCCCGAGGCGGGCAGGGAGCCGGAGTCCAGCTCCTCGGCGAAGGCCAGGGGGATGGAGGCGGACGACGTGTTGCCGGAGTGCTCGATCCGGTTCACGAAGGGCACGCCGAGATGGGTGGTGAAGCCGCGGACCTGCTCCAGGATGCGGCCGTTGGCCTGATGGCCGACCAGGACGGTCGGCGCCGGGCCGTGGTCGAAGAGGTACTGCGCGGACTCCGACATGCGGCGCACGGCCCGGTCGTACACCTGCATGCCGTCCAGGTGGATGCCGCCCTCACCGGTCTCCCGCATGAGCGCCTCCTGCGAGCCGTCGCAGCCCGCGACCTGCCGGAAGGGCGCGAACGGCGCGCGGTCCTCCAGCAGGACGGCCGCGGCGCCGTCGGCGAAGATGCACGCCGTCTGCCGGTCAGTGCGGTCCACCAGCCGGGACATGGCCTCCACCGAGCACACCAGAACCGACCGCGCCTGTCGGGACTCGCAGAGCGAGAGCCCGGTGACCAGTCCGTAGACGAACCCGCAGCAGGCCGCGTTCATGTCGAAGGCCAGCACTGCGGAGTCGAGGCCGGCCTGTCGTGCCACCTGCTGCGCGATGCCCGGGACGCGCCGGCGTACGGAAGTGCTGACGACGACCAGGGCGCCGATCGACGAGGGGTCCGACAGCCGGGTCACGATCGGCGCGCACGCCTCCGCAGCGACGTCCGTCAGCGGCGTCCCGTCCGGCAGCCACGAGCGGGACGCGATGCCGCTGCGGCGCCGGATCCACTCGTCGGTGAGGCCGATCGACTCGAAGTCGTCGTTGGTGACCGTCCGTCCGAGCTTGGCCGTGGCGACATCGACGATGCCGGCGCTCACTGCCCGTTCGCCAGCTTCACGAAATAGCTGCTGAAGTCGTCCAGGAAGGCGAAGGCCGCGGTCTCCTGCAAGTCTCCCTTGACCTGGAGTTCGCGCTCCAGCTGCTGGTGCAGCTCGACCAGGTCGAGGGAGTCGAGGTCGAGGTCGGCGACCGGCCGGGTGAGGTCGTCGGGCCCCAGCGCCGGGTCGCGCTCGCGCAGTTTGGCCAGCATCGTGTCCGCGATACGGCTCTCGATGTCACTCATACTCGTTCTCCGTTCGGGGGGAATGGCTCACAGGGCTGGGGTGTCGGGCTTCTCACGCGGGGCCGGGCTGCCCGAGCGCCAGCCGGTACAGGGGCTCACCGGACTTCAGAACCGTGCCGGCCGTCGCGGTGTGGCCCGTGACCCGTCCCGCGAGCTCCGCCACGATCTCCGTGCTGGCCTTGTCGGTCTCCACGACCGCGATCACGTCCCCCCGCTCGACCAGGTCGCCGACGGCGGCGACCCACTCGACGAGCAGGGCCTCGCCGAGGCCGTGGCCGAAGCCGGGAACGTACATGTCCACCGATGAGTCGGTCATTTCGTCATCACCAGCACCTCGTCCGTGATCTGCTGCACATCGATCAGGTAGTCCTTCTCGAAATCCGCCGGGGGATAGGCCCGACGGGCAGGAGCCAGCCGGCGGACGGGAGCGCGCAGGACACCGAATCCGTGCTCGGCCATGAACGCGGCGATCTCGGCGCCGATGCCGACGTCCTTGGATCCCTCGTGCACGATCAGCAGCCGTCCGGTGCCGGCGACGGACTCCATCACCGTGTCCATGTCGAGCGGGGCCACCCAGCGCAGGTCCACCACCTCGACGTCCACCGTGGGCGCGAGGGCGTGCGCCGCCTGCAACACCTCGTGGGTGACCGCGCCGAAGGTGGCGATCGTCAGGTCCGTGCCGCGCCGCACCACCCGGGCCGCGGTCGGCGACTTCGCGGGCCCGGCATCCCGGACGGGTGCGTTCCGCCGCCAGTACAGGCGGATCGGTTCGTACACCACCACGGGCGAACCGAGCCGTACCGCGTACCGCAGGATCTGGTCGGCGTCCTCGCCCGTGGACGGGCACGCCACAGACAGCCCCGGAACGCGGGCGAACAGCGCCTCGTTGGACTCGCTGTGGTGCTCGACGCCCCGGACGCCGCCGCCGCTCGGGATGCGCACCACCAGGCTCGGGCTGACCTGCCCGTTCGACCGCTCGCCGATCCGGGCCGCCTGGGTCACCAGCTGGTTCACCGCCGGATAGGTGAACCCGTCGAACTGGATCTCGCAGACCGGGACCAGCCCGCTCATCGCCAGGCCGACCGCCTGGCCGACGATCGTGGACTCGGCGAGGAGCGAGTCGCGGACCCGGTCCGCTCCGAAGCGGTCCCGCAGGCCCCGGGTCACCCGGAAGACGCCCCCGAGCCGGCCGATGTCCTCGCCGAGCAGCAGCAGGGCGGGCTCCTTGTCGAGCAGGTCGGCGAGGGTCGCGTTGATGGACTCCGCCAGGGGCGCGGACGCGGTGCTCATCACGTGTACTCCTTCATCAACTGCTCGCGCAACAACCGGACTTCCGCCTCGACGCCGTCGAACCACGCTGCGTCCACCAGGCCCGACTCCCGCAGCCGGGCCGCGTAGGCGGTCACCGGGTCCGCCGCCCTGGCCTCTGCGATGTCCTCGCCGGAGCGGTAGATCTCCTGGGCGTCGGAGGTCGAGTGGCCGTGCATGCGTGCCACCTGGATCTCCACGAGGCAGGGCGAGCGTTCGGCGCGCACGTGAGCGGCGGCCTGTGAGCAGGCGGAGAAGACGGTCTCCGGATCCCTGCCCCCGATCCGCACCGCCTCGATCCCGAAGCCCCGGGCGCGCTCGGCCAGCGAGGTGCGCATCTGCTCCCGGGCCGGCTTCGAGATGGCCCAGCCGTTGTTCTGGCAGACGAACAGCACGGAAGCCGACTCGACGGCCGCGAGGTTCATCGCCTCCGACATGTCGCCCTCGCTGGTGGCGCCGTCCCCGATGTACACGACGACGAAGTCCTCGCGGCCCTGCAGGCGTTGTCCGATCGAGTAGCCGACGCCGTGCAGCGTCTGTGCGGCCAGCACCAGGGTGTAGGGGAAGAAGCGCAGGCTGAGCGGGTCCCAGCCGCAGAAGGTCCGGCCACCCCACTGCGCGACCAGCTCGGCGGGCGTCACGCCGCGCAGGAGGGCGACGGCGTGCTCACGGTAGCTGGGGAAGACGGTCGGGGCCGGGCCGACGGCCAGCGCGGAGCCCACCTGGGCGGCCTCCTGCCCCTGGCAGGACAACCAGAGGTCCAGCGCTCCCTGCTTCTGCAGTTGCCGGGCCTCCTCGTCGACGCCCCTCGCCACCAGCATGTGGCGCAACAGCGACCGCCGCGTGTCGTCGTCTGGATCTGTCGTGTACTCGGATTCTGACGTCAAGTCCGATCACCAGTCGTAGGTCCGTCGAGGAGCTTTCTGCCGTGATGCGTGCGGAACACACCGGAGGGCTTCCCGCGCAAAGGGAAACCGCACGGCGCGGGCCGGACGCGGAATACCGGTGAATAGGAGAAACCGGTGCTCGCGCGCAGGTGAGGCGTACGTCGGTGCGTGTCCACCCCGGTAGTCGTCCGGTGCGGAATGGTGAAAAGAGAAACCTTCGGCCGACCGTTCTCCGAAACGGTCCCGATCCGTTGCGGGGAATGGACCCAGCCGAATACGGGTGTGCCCGCCCCGGGCCGCTGATCGGTCATGGTGGCACAAGAACCCCGGCGGATACAGATTGCGGCGGACGACCACGAGGCCGGTGTTCTTCCGCCTTGTGAGGTCGGCGGCCGAGACCTAAGTTGGCGTTGGCATTCCAGGGGCGCTGCGGATGCCGGGATGTCCCGTCGACGGGACGACGCCCATCGGCGAACCCGCCCCTGACGCTTTCCCGAACTCGGCCTGGCGTTTATTCCTGCCGAGTCCCCGCGACGTTCAAGGACGGTGGAATGAGCACGAACCCTTTCGATGACGAAGACGGTCGCTTCCATGTGCTGGTCAACGACGAGGACCAGCACTCCCTGTGGCCGGTGTTCGTGGACACACCCACGGGCTGGCGGGTGGTCTTCGGTGAGGCGTCCCGGACCGAGTGCCTGGAGTACGTCGAGCAGAACTGGACGGACCTGCGCCCGAGAAGCCTGCGTGAGGCGATGGCGGAGGGCTGAACTCCGGCCGTACGGACCGCGGTGGGGAGACGACGGTGGGGAGGGCATCCTGTGACGACGGTGAGCCGGTACACGACGACCATGGCCGGAGCCGGCGGGGGAGGCGCGCCGCGTGACGCGGTGCTGTCCTTCGTCGGAGGACAGGCCACGGTGGGCACGTCGGGGATGACCTTCCCGCAGGGCTTGCCTGAGCGGTCCTGGGAGCGGATCGGGAGCGGCCTGCGTGAGCTCACGAACTCCTCGGCGTGGTGGCTCGGCGACTGGTTGATCTACGGGGAGACCACCTACAGGGCGCGGCGCTACCGGGAGGCCGTCGAGCGGACCGGCCTCGACTACCAGACGCTGCGCAACTACGCGTGGGTGGCCCGCAGGTTCGAGCACCACCGCAGGCGCGACAGCCTCAGCTTCGCCCACCACGCGGAGGTCACCAGCCTGCCCCCGGCGGAGCAGGACCACTGGCTGCACGAGGCCGACCGGCTCAAGTGGTCGCGCAACGAGCTGCGCAGGGCTCTGCGCGCCGGACCCGCCGAGCGTCGCGCAGCGGCCGGATCGGTCCCGGGCGGCATCCCGTCGGCCGGGGCTGCCGCGGCGGCCGGCGACGGCACGCGCGACACGGCGCCCCGGACCAGCGCCCCAAGGGCCACCGCCGAACCGCGCGGGAAGGTCGCCACCCTCACCATCGAACTGTCCGCCGGGCAACTGGACCACTACTCGCAAGTGGCCGCCGCGCACGGTCTGCCCCTGGAGCAGTGGGTGACCCGGATGCTCGACGCCGTCGACCGGCGTACCGCCTAGTGCGCCGGTCAAGGCCCCTTCCCCGGTGGTGTGGGGCCGACCCGACCGGCCCCACACCCCTCACATCGGAGTCAGTTGATGATCCTTCAGGGCAAGCGGGTCGACCTGCCCCCGGAGCCCGTCGTCCACCGGCGGTTCGAGGCGCACGCCGAGGCGACCCCCGACACCGTCGCCGTCTTGTGCGCCGGGCACCGGATGACGTACGCGGAGCTGAACGCGGAGGCGAACAGGTTCGCCCACGCCCTGCTGTCCCGCGGACACGGGCGGGGCGCCAAGGTCGGGATCTGCCTCGACTACTCGATCGACATGCTCGTCGCCGTCCTCGGCACGTTGAAGGCCGGGGCGGCCTACGTGCCGCTCGACCCGGCCTACCCGGAGGCAAGGCTACGGTTGCTGCTCGGGCAGATCCCGGATCTCGCCCTGATCGTGGCGTCCCCGGCGACGGCCCCGCTGGTCGCGTCGTCCCGCGCCGAGGTCATCGACGTCCGCCGGCTGCCCGGCCCTCCGGCCGGCCACCCCGCTACCGGCCCCGACGTCCGTGTCACCGGGGACGACATCTGCTACGCGGTCTTCACCTCCGGCTCGACCGGGACGCCGAAGCTCACCGCCGTCCGGCACGAGGGCTGGTTCAACCTGCTGAACTGGCTGACGGACGAGTACGGACTGCACCGCGGCTCGCACCACCTGGTCGTCAGCGCCTTCGGGTTCGACCTCTCCCAGCGCAGCCTGATGGCTCCGCTCTTCTGCGGCGCCACCCAGCACCTGATGGCGAGCCGGAACGTCGACGTGATGATGGCCTACCGCATGCTGACCGAGCACGACATCCGCGTGGTGCACTGCGCCTCCAGCACGCTGTACCTGTTGGTGGACCGGGAGACCGCGCGGGGCGGTGACGCGCTTGCCCGGCTGGACTACCTGCTGTTCGGCGGCGAGCCGCTGAAGAGCGAACGGATCGCGGACTGGGCGGCGCGCGAGGGCACCACGTGCACCCTCCTGCACCAGTACGGTGTCGCCGAGTGCACGGACGTCGCGACCTCCTTCGACCTCGCCGGGCACCGGCCCGGCGACGGGCAGGCGGCTCCGGTGGGCCGGCCCGTGCACAACACGGACATCCTCCTCCTCGACGAGCAGTTGCGCGGCGTCGCTCCGGGAGAGAGAGGCGAGATCTGCATCGCCGGGACCGGCGTCGGCGCGGGCTACCTCAACGGCTCGGGTCCCGAGTCCGAGCGGTTCACTTCGGCCGAGGTCGACGGTGTGCCCCGCCGGCTGTACCGCACGGGCGACCGCGGCTACGTGACGGAGGCCGGGGACCTGGTCGTCCTGGGCAGGATCGACGCGCAGGTGAAGGTCCGGGGCATGCGCATCGACCCCGCGGACGTCGAGCGGGCGCTCGGCCGCCTGGCCGGGGTGCGGGAGGCCGCGGTCGTGGTCGCTCCCGCCGAGTCGGGCGAGGCCGAGCTGACCGCGTTCGTCGTGCCGGACGGGGACGTCCTCGCCGAGGACGAGGTGCGCGAGCGCCTCTTGCGGTCACTGCCGCGGAACATGGTCCCGGCCCGGTTCATCGGCATTCCGCGCATCCCGCTGAGTCCGCACGGCAAGGTCGACCGCGCGGCGCTGCTCGACGCTTACCGCAACGGCCCCGCCGGCAGCGGCACGGCGGCCTGATTCGCGGACCGCGAGGACTACGAGGAGAACGCAAATGATCAGCGACGACGTGCGCGCCATCTGGTGCCGGGAACTCCGGCGCGACCACATAGCGGACGACCAGAACTTCTTCGCCCTGGGCGGCCAGTCCCTGATCATGGCCAGGATCCAGGGCGCGTTCGCCGACGAGCTGGGCGTCGAGGTGCCCATGGACCGGCTCTTCCTCAACCCGACGATCGCCTCGATCTCCGCATACATCGGGTCCCTCGACCCGGTGGCTCCTCCGCATCGGACCTGAGCGGTGCCCCGTCACTCCGCGTCACTCCGAACAACAGACTGCCTGGCAAGAGAGAGGCGCCATGTACGACGTGATTGTCATAGGTGCCCGTTGCGCGGGAGCGCCGACGGCCATGCTCTTCGCACGTCGGGGCTATCGGGTCCTGCTCCTGGAGAAAGCGCGCTTCCCGCAGGACACCCTGTCCTCGCACTACATCCACCAGCCGGGTGTGGCCCTGCTCAACCAGTGGGGACTACTCGACGAACTGCGCGCGGCGGGCTGTCGCCCGATTGACCACCAGAGCTACGAGGCGCCCGGTGTCCGCCTGGACGGCTTCTCCCTGCCGGTCGACGGCCAGCGCACCACGTACGCGCCCCGGCGGTACGTCCTCGACCCGATCCTCGCACGCGGCGCCGTGGCGGCCGGTGCGGAGTTCCGGGAATCCTGCGCCGTCACCGACCTGGTCTTCGAGAACGACCGGGTCGTCGGCGTACGGTACACCACGCCCGCCGGGTCCACGGCAACGGAGCGGGCCCTGCTCGTCGTGGGCGCGGACGGGATGCGGTCGCTGGTGGCACGCAAGGCCGGCGCGCGCAACGTCGTCGAACACCCCCGCCAGACCTGCACCTACTACAGCTACTGGGCCGGGGTGCCCGCGCACTTCGAGTCCTACGCGCGCCCCGGGCGCTGGATCGGCGTCATCCCGACCAACGACGACCTCACGCTGCTCATGGCCTACTTCCCGCAGGACGAGTTCTCGGACGTGCGCAAGGCGGTGGAACCCGCCTACCTCGACGCCTTTCGGACCACGGCGCCCGAGCTGTACGAGCGGATGCGGGCGGGCGAGCGCATGGAGCAGCTCTACGGCACGGGGCACCAGGAGAACTTCTTCCGCAAGGCCTACGGCCCCGGCTGGGCCCTGGTCGGCGACGCGGTGAATCACAAGGACTCCATCACCGCCCGCGGCATCACCGAGGCGTTCCTCCAGGCCCGGACGCTCACGGAGCACATCGGGGACCGGCTCCACGACCCCGGGGCGCTCGAGGCGGCGCTGGAGCGGTACGAGGAAGACCTCGACGAGGACCACGCCAGCTTCTACCAGGCCGCCCTGAACGTGGCCGAGCTCAAGCCCGAGGGGCGCACCGAGATGCTCCGGAAACTGGTCGGTCATCAGGACCTGATCGACCGGTACTTCTCGACCCTGTCGGGCGCCTGCTCCATCGACGACTTCTACAACACCGACCTGCTGACGCTGCTCGACCAGAGCTGAGTGACGGCTCGCTGCGCGGCGGCCCCGCCGATTTTGGAGAAACAATGATCCCGTTGTCGTTCGCGCAGCGTCGGCTGTGGTTCGTGCACCAGTTCGAGGGTCCGTCGTCGACGTACAACGGCGCCTTCGCCCTGCGGCTGACCGGTGACCTGAACGTGGGCGCCCTGGAGTCGGCGCTCCGCGACCTCGTCGACCGGCACGAGGTCCTGCGCACGGTGATCGCCGAGGACGACGACGGCGTTCCGCATCAGCGGGTGCTGCCGCCGGACACGGCGCCCCTCGCCCTGCCGGTCGTCGGCGTCGCGCGGGAGGAGGAGCGGGCGGCGGCCGTGCACGAAGCGGCCACCGCCCCCTTCGACCTGGCCGCAGACGTCCCGCTGCGCGCCCGGCTGCTGCGGTCCGGGCCGCACGAGCACACCCTGGTGATCGTCGCCCACCACATCGCGGTGGACGGGGAGTCGTTCGGGCCGCTGTTCCGTGACCTCGCCCTCGCCTACGGTGCCCGCCGCGAGGGCCGGGCCCCGGCGTGGGAGCCGCTCGCCGTGCAGTACGCGGACTACACGCTGTGGCAGCGGGACGTGCTCGGCGACGAGTCGGATCCTGCCAGCCTGGCCGCCCGCCAACTGGATTACTGGCGACGGACGCTGGCCGATCTGCGGCAGCCGCTGGCCCTGCCCACCGATCGCCCCCGCCCCAAGGCCGTCGGTCCGCACGGCGACGTGATCCGGTTCACCGTGGAGCCGGAACTGCTCCGGTCCGTGGAGCGACTGGCCACGGAACAGGGCACCACCGTGTCGATGGTCATGCACGCGGCACTCGCGGTCCTCCTGCACCACCTCGGCTGCGGCGACGACATCCCGATCGGCGCACCGATCGCCGGCCGCACCGACGAGGAGCTGCGCGACCTCGTCGGCTTCTTCGTCAACACCTGGGTGCTGCGCGTCGACCTGTCGGGCGACCCGAACTTCAGGGACCTGCTGGAGCGGGTACGGGACACCTCCCTCGCCGCCTACGACAACCAGGACATGCCGTTCGAGCGGCTCGTGGAACTGCTCAACCCCGAACGCTCCGCCGCCTACAACCCGTTCTTCCAGGTCATGCTCTCCTGGCAGCCGCCCGTGCCGGACCTGGAACTGCCCGGCCTCGGCGTGCGGGCCGAGCGGCTGGAGACGGCGACGGCCAAGTTCGACCTGTTCTTCGACATGCTCCCGGACGGCACGGGCGGAGCGCGATGCCGCCTGGAGTACGCCACCGACCTGTTCGACCCCGGTACGGCCGAGTCCCTCGCGCACCGCTTCGTGCGCGTCGTCCAGCGTCTCGTGGCCGACCCGGGGCAGCGCATCGGCGGGCTCGACGTGCTCGACCCGGCCGAACGGGACCTGCTGCTGATCCGGCTCAACGACACGGCGACCGCAGTGCCGGAGGTGACCGTCCCGGGCCTGTTCGAACGCCAGGTGGCCCGTACACCGGACGCCCCGGCCGTCGTGTGCGACGACCGGACGCTGACCTACCGCGAGCTCGACGACCGGGCCGACGGCATCGCCCGGGAACTCGCCCGACGCGGCGCCGGACCCGAGGACCTGGTGGTCCTGGCCCTGCCGCGCACCGAGAACCTGGTCGCCGGACTGCTCGGCATCCTCAAGTCCGGCGCCGGCTACCTGCCGATGGACCCCCGGCACCTCGGCGGGCGGGCCGCGACCGTACTGGCCGAAGCCCGCCCCCGGTTCGTCGTCACGGACACCGCGACGGCCGCAGCCCTGCCGCCCCACGCCATGGCGGTCGTCGACCTCGACCGCCGCGCGGAGTGGGACGCGTTTGGACCGGCACCCGGCCGGACCGGCACGCCGCACCCGGACAACCTGGCGTACGTGATGTACACCTCCGGCTCCACGGGCACGCCGAAGGGCGCGGCCATCACCCACCGCAACGTCGTCAACGGCGTGCGGGCGCTGGCCCGCGTGCTCGACGCGCCGGCCGGCTTCCGGATGCTGGCCGGCACCTCGGTCAACTTCGACGTCTCGGTCTTCGAGCTGCTCTCCACCCTGACCACCGGCGGCACGGCCGAGATCGTGCCGGACGTGCTGGCCCTCGTCGAGCGCGGCGGCTGGGACGGCCAGGTGATCAGCGCGGTGCCATCGGTCCTCGCGGAACTGGTCGGCCATCTGGACCGGATGAGCGGCGTGCGCACCGTCGTCTTCGCGGGCGACGTCCTCCCCGCCGCCCTCGTCGGCCAGGTGCGCGAGGCCCTCCCCGGCGTACAGGTGGTGAACTCCTACGGCCAGAGCGAGAGCTTCTACGCCACGACGTTCTCCCTCACCGCGGCCCAGCAGGTGCCGCAGGGCGACGTCGCCCCCATCGGCACGCCCCTGGACAACATGCGCGCCTACGTCCTCGGCCCCGGGCTCGCCCCGGTGCCTCGGGGGGTGACCGGGGAGCTGTACGTGGTGGGGACCTGCCTCGGCCGCGGCTACCACGGCCGCCCGGGCATCACGGCCGAACGGTACGTGGCCAGCCCGTTCGGCCCGCCGGGCGAGCGGATGTACCGCACGGGCGACCTCGCCCGCTGGAGCGCGCGCGGCGAGCTGGAGTGCCTGGGCCGGGCCGACGGCCAGGTGAAGGTGCGCGGCTTCCGCATCGAGACCGCCGAGGTCGAGGCCGCGTGCCTGCAGCACCCGGGAATCAGCCAAGCCGTGGTGATCGGCAGGGACGCGCCGTCGGGCGGTCGGCGGCTCGTCGCGTACGTGGTGCACACCGGCGAGGGAGCCGTCGGCGACGACGGCGCCGGCGGCATCGGCGACGTGGACGTGATGGCCGGAGCCTCACCCGCCGAGCTGCGCCGGTTCGTCGCGGCACGGCTGCCCGACTACATGGTGCCGTCGGCGTTCGTGGCGCTCGGCCGGATGCCGCTCGGCCCGACCGGCAAGCTCGACCGCTCCGCGCTGCCCGAACCCGAGTTCACCGGGGAGACCTACCGGGAGCCGCGCACCGAGGCCGAGGCCGTCATCACCGCCGCGTACGCCGACGTGCTCGGGGTGGAACGCGTCGGCGCCGACGACGACTTCTTCGCGGTGGGCGGGGACAGCCTGCGGTCCATCCAGGTGGTGGCGCGGGCCCGGGCCCGCGGCCTGGACCTCACCACGCGAGAGATCTTCGAGTGCCGCACGGCGGCCCGCCTCGCCGAGGTGGCGTCCGCCCGCCGGGACCGCACCCCCGCCCTCGCCGAGGACGAGGACGGCGGCGTCGGGCCGATGCCCCTGCCACCGGTGGCCCGGCACGTCTTCGAACACGGCGGCGGCATCGACCGGTTCGCCATGGCGATGACGCTCGAACTGCCCGCCGGCATCGACGAGCAGAAACTCGCCGCGACGCTCGACGCCGTGCTCGACCGGCACGATCTGTTGCGCGCGCGGCTGGTGCGCGGCCCCGAACCCGCCCTCCTGGCACGCCCCAGGGGCACCGTACGGGCGGCGGACCTGATCCACCGGGTGCCCTGCGACGGCCACTGGGACGAGCCGGCCGCGCTGCGGGCGGCCAGGGCGGAGCTGGACGCGGCGGCCGGGCGCCTCGACCCGGAGGCCGGGATCCTGGTGGACGCCGTCTGGTTCGCCGCACCGTCGGGAGCGGGGAGACTGCTGTTGGTCGTGCACCACCTGGTGGTGGACGGAGTCTCCTGGCGCATCATCATGGCGGACCTCGCCGAGGCGTGGCAACGGATCCGGGCCGACCGGACCCCCGGCCTGCCCGAGGTCGGCACGTCCGCCCGACGCTGGGCGGCGGCGCTTCAGGAGGAGGCGCACTCCGAGCAGCGGGAGGAGGAACTCCCTTACTGGCTGGACCTGCTGGAGACGCCAGACCCGCCGATCGGCACCCGGCCCTTCGACCCGGCGGTGGACGTGATGGCCACCGTCGACAACGTGCGGGTGGAGCTGCCCGCCGACGTCACCGAGTCGGTCCTGACCACCCTGCCCGCGGCGTACCGGGGCACCGCCACCGACGTGCTGCTCGCCGCCCTGGCGTTGGCGGTGGACCGCTGGCGTGGCGCGGACCGCCCCACGCCGGTCCGCCTGGAGGGACACGGCCGCGAGACGGAACTCGTCCCGGGAGCCGACCTCTCGCGGACCGTCGGGTGGTTCACCAGCATGCACCCGGCCCGGATCGACGTAAGGGGAGTGCGGTGGGCCGAGGTGCTGGCGGGCGGCCCTGCGGCCGGGGCCGCGATCAAGCGGGTGAAGGAGCAGTTGCGCGCCGTCCCCGACAAGGGCATGGGATACGGGCTGCTGCGCCACCTCAACGCCGACACGGCCGGGCAGCTCTCCGGATACCCGGCACCGCAGATCGGGTTCAACTACCTCGGCCGGATCTCCGGCGCCGACGTGCCCGAGGAACTGCGCGCGGACGGCTGGGGTCCGTCGCCCTGGTCCACCGAGCTGGTCCCGGCACCCGACCCGGACCTGCCCGCGCTGTCCGTGCTGGAGGTCAACTCGGTCGCCACGGACGGTGCCGACGGCCAGCGGCTGCAGACCGCCTTCATGTTCGCCACGGGCGTCCTGTCCCGTGAGCGGGCCGCGGAGCTGGCCCGGTTGTGGGTGGAGGCGCTGCACGGCATGGCCCGGCACGCCACCCGCCCAGAGGCCGGCGGTCTCACCCCCGCCGACGCACCGCTGGTCGCGGTGGGACAGGACGAGATCGAGACCTGGGAACAGCACTACGGCCGGCTCACCGAGGTGTGGCCACAGGCCCCGGGACAGTCCGGCATCCAGTTCCAGGCCGCGCTCGCGGACGGCTCCTTCGACGTCTACCACATGCAGTTCGTGCTGCACTTGTCCGGCCCGGTGGACTCCGAGCGCATGCGCGCGGCCGGACAGGCCCTGCTCGACCGCTACCCGAACCTGCGGTCGGCGTTTGTCACCGCGGCCGGGGGCGACCCCGTGCAGGTCGTACCGGAACACGTCCGGCTGCCCTGGCGGCACATCGACCTGTCCGGTCGGGACGCGGCCGAGACGGACGCGGCGCTCGAGAGGACCCTCGCCGAGGACCGGGCCGACCGCCTCGACCCCGCCCGCCCCCCGCTGTTCCGCCTCGCCCTGCTCACCTACGGGCCGGCGCAGGCCAAGCTGATCATCACCGCCCACCACACCCTGTTCGACGGCTGGTCCTCCCCGGTGGTGATCACGGACCTGGTCCGGCTCTACGCCGGCAGCGAGGAGCTCGCCCCGGTCCGCAGCTACGGCGACTACCTGACGTGGCTGTCCACCCGGGACCGGGAGGCGGCGGCCGCCGGATGGGCCGCGGCGCTCGACGGATTCGACCAGCCGACCCTCGTCGCCCCCAACGCCCCGCTCCAGCAGGACGTGTCCGCCCTCGGCCGCATCGAGGTGCCCCTGTCCATCGACAAGGGCCGCGGACTCGCCCGGCGCGCCTCGGAGCTCGGCGTCACCCTCAACACCCTCCTCCAGGGAGCCTGGGGAATCCTGCTGTCCACGCTCACCGGGCAGCAGGACGTGGTGTTCGGAGCCGCCGTCAACGGCCGTCCGGCGGACGTACCGGGCTCGGACGGGATGGTCGGCCTGTTCATCAACACCCTGCCGACCCGGGTGACGATCCGGCCGGACCGCAGCGTGGGCGACCTCGTCACCGACCTCCAGGACCGGCAGACCGCGCTGCTCGACCACCACCACCTCGGCCTCGCCGACATCCAGCGCGGCGCCGGGCTGCCCGCCCTGTTCGACACGATCGTCGTCTTCGAGAACTACCCCGTCGACCGCGAGGGCATCGTCGACGCCAACCTCGCGGCCGGCTTCACCATCGACGCCATCCGCCCCTTCGCCGGCTCCCACTACCCCCTCACCCTCAACGCCTCCGACCCCTACCTGCGGCTCTCCCTCGACTACCAGAACAACCTCTACGACCGCGCGGACGCCGAGGCCATCGCCGCCCGGCTGGTCCGGATCCTCGACCAGCTGCACGACGATCCGCTGCTGCCGGTGCGCGTGGTGGAGGTGTTGTCGGTGGAGGAGCGGGAGTGGTTGGTGCGGGGGGTGAACGACACGGCGGTCGCCGTGGAGCCGGGCACCTTGCCGGGGGCGTTCGAGGCGCAGGTGGTGCGTGATCCGGATCGGGTGGCGGTGATCGCGGAGGGGGAGTCGCTGAGTTACGGGGAGCTGAACCGGCGGGCGAACCGGTTGGCGCACTGGCTGGTGGAGCGGGGTGCGGGGCCGGAGCGGCTGGTGGCGGTGCGGGTGCCGCGGTCGGTGGATCTGCTGGTGGCGGTGTATGCGGTGGTGAAGTCGGGGGCGGCGTACGTGCCCTTGGACACGGATCTGCCCGAGGACCGGGTGCGGCATGTGCTGGACAGTGCGCGGCCGTTGCTGGTGCTGGAGGAGGGGCTGCCGGATGTGTCGGGGTATCCGGAGTGGGATCCGGTGCGGGAGTTGGTGCCGGATCATGCGGCGTACGTGATCTACACGTCGGGTTCGACCGGTGGTCCCAAGGGGGTGCCGGTGGCGCATCGGTCGATCATGAACCGGATCCGGTGGGGTCTCGACCACTTCGACGTCGGCGTCGAGGACCGGGTGCTGCTGAGCACGTCGGCGAGTTTCGACGTGTCGGTGCCGGAACTCTTCGCGCCGCTGCAGGTCGGCGCGGCGGTGGTGGTCTCGCGCCCCGACGGGCGCCGGGACCCCGCCTACCTGGCCGAGCTGATCCAGCGCGAGCGGGTGACCGGCGCCGACTTCGTGCCGTCCCTGCTGTCCGCCTTCGTCGCCGAACCGCTGGCCAAGCAGTGCACCAGCCTGCGCTGGATCGAGGTCGCCGGAGAGGCCTTCCCGGCCGAACTCGCCAACCGCTTCACCGAACTGCTGCCCGGCTGCTCCGCCCACAACCTCTACGGACCCACCGAGGCGTCGGTGGAGGTCACCGGATGGCAGCACGTCCCGGGCTCCGACCGGGTGCCGATCGGCGCGCCCATCTGGAACACCCAGGTCTACGTCCTGGACGCGATGCTGCGCCCCGTCCCGCCCGGCGTCGCCGGCGACTTCTACCTCGCCGGGGCCGGACTGGCCCGCGGCTACCTGGGACAGACTCCGCTGACCGCGCAACGGTTCGTGGCCTGCCCCTGGGGCGCACCGGGCACGCGGATGTACCGCACCGGTGATGTCGCCCGGTGGAACGAGGACGGCCAGGTCGAGTACCTCGGCCGCAGCGACTTCCAGGTCAAGGTCCGCGGCTTCCGCATCGAACTGGGCGAGGTGGAGGCGACGCTGACCGCGCACCCCGGCATCGACAGCGCGGTCGTCGTGGTCCGTGAGGACCGCGCCGGCGACCAGCGGCTGGTCGGGTACGTCGTACCGGCCGGCGGGAGCGACCCGTCCGCCCTCGACACCGCGACCCTCACGGAATCGGTGCGCGAGCGCCTGCCGGAGTACATGGTCCCCTCCGCGATCGTCCCGCTCGCCGCGTTCCCCGCGACACCGAGCGGGAAGCTCGACCGCGGTGCCCTGCCCGCGCCCGGCCACACCGAGGCCCCGGTGGGACGAGGACCGCGCACCCCCGACGAGGAGGTCCTCTGCCGGCTCTTCGCCGACCTGCTCGGTGTGGACGAGGTCGGCGTCGACGCCGACTTCTTCGACCAGGGCGGGCACTCACTGCTGGCCACCCGGCTGGTCGGCCGCATCCGTTCCGAGTTCGACGTCGACGTGAAGGTCACCACGGTGTTCCGCAATCCGACCGTCGCCCAACTGGCGGGCCGGATCCGGAAGCTGACCCGGTCGAGCCGTCCCCGACTGCGCCAGATGACCGTAGAGGAGAACCGTCGATGATCCCGTTGTCCTTCGCTCAGCGCCGTCTCTGGTTCCTGCACCGCCTGGAAGGCCCCTCCGCGACCTACAACGTTCCGTTCGTGCTGCGTCTGGAGGGCACGCTGGACACCGCGGCGCTGGGCGCCGCGGTGACGGACGTCGTCACCCGCCACGAGACCCTGCGCACCCTGATCGTCGAGCACGCCGACGGCACGCCCGAACAGCGGATCCTGCCCCCCGAGGAGGCCGTCTTCCCGTTCCGGGTCACCGACGTCGCCTCGGACGCGGTGGACGACGCCCTGCACGAGGCGGTGAGCGCGGGCTTCCGCCTGGACGCCGAACTGCCCCTGCGCGTCACCGTCCTGCGCGTCTCCCCCGAGGAGCACGTGCTGGTCTTCGTCTTCCACCACATCGCCGCGGACGGGGCGTCCATGGCGCCCTTCCTGCGGGACCTGGTCACCGCGTTCACCGCGCGCCGCCGGGGTGCCGCGCCCGACTGGGCTCCGCTCGCGGTGCAGTACAAGGACTACACGCTGTGGCAGCGGCAGATGCTGGGCGACGCGGACGACCCGGACAGCGTCGTGGCCGAGCAACTCGCCTACTGGCACGAGGAGCTGGACGGCGTGCCCCAGCCGGTGCAGCTGCCGCTGGACCGGCCCCGGCCCACGGCGGCCGACCACCGCGGCGGCCACGTCGACATCGCGCTCGACGCGGACCTGCTCGCCGGGATCAGGAAGGTGGCCGCCGACCGCGGAGCCACGGCCCCGATGGTCGCCCAGGCCGCTCTCGCCGTACTCCTGCACCACCTCGGCGCCGGACACGACCTGACCATCGGCAGCCCGATCGAGGGCCGCCCCGACGAGCAGCTGGAGGACCTCGTCGGGTTCTTCGCCAACACCTGGGTACTGCGCGCCGACCTGTCGGGCAACCCCGCCTTCACCGACCTGCTGGACCAGGTACGAGACCGGGCCCTCGCCGCCTACGACCACCAGGACGTCCCCTTCGAGCACTTGGTGGAACTGCTCGACCCGGACCGCACCACCGCCTACCAGCCCCTGTTCCAGGTGATGCTGGCCTGGCAGTTCGCCTGGTCGGACGTCGAACTGCCGGGCCTCGGGGTCACTCCCGTCCCGGTCGGGACCGGCACCGCCAAGTTCGACCTGTTCTTCAACATCGTCCCGGACCCCTCCGGGGGCGCCCGCGGACGCCTGGAGTACGCGACGCACCTGTTCGACCACACCACGGCCGAGAGTCTCGTCGAGCGGTACGCACGGGTGCTGCGGCAGGTGGTCGACGATCCCGGGACACGGCTCGGTGCGACGGACGTGCTCACCGGCGCCGAGCGGGACCGACTGATCCGTCCGGGCGAGCCGGTGCGGCCCGAGGACCTGGCGACGCTGCCGCAACTGGTCGCCGCCCAGGCCGCACGGACCCCGGACGCGACCGCGGTGGTGTCCGGCCGTACCGCGCTGACCTACCGGGAGCTGGAGACCCGCGCCGCCCGGCTGGCCGCGGTCCTGCGTGACGACGGGGTCGGTCCGGACGTGCTGGTGGCCGTGGCACTGCCGCGCACGGCCGACCTGGTGGTCGCCCTCCTCGGTGTGCTCAAGGCGGGCGGCGCCTACCTGCCGGTCGACCCGGACTACCCCGCCGAGCGCGTCGCCCAACTGCTCGACACCGCCCGGCCCGCCCTGGTATTGACCGACCGCGTGACCGAGCCGGCCGTCGCGGGCTGCCGGCCACCGGTGCTGTGCCTCGACGACCTGGACCTCGACGGCCCCGCACCCGGGACGCCGGACGTCCACGTCGCACCCGACCACCTCGCCTACGTGATGTTCACGTCCGGATCGACCGGGACGCCCAAGGGCGTCGGCGTCACCCACGCCTGCGTCGTGCGCGGCGTCGCGGACCTGCGCCGCGTGACCGGCGTCCGGGAGGGCTCCCGGATGCTCGCCGCGACCTCCGTGAACTTCGACGTCTCCGTGTTCGAGACGTTCACCGCGCTCACCACCGGGGCATGCGTCGACCTCGTCCACGACGTGCTGGAACTCGGTACGCGCGACGGCTGGTCCGGCACCACAGTGAGCGCCGTGCCGGCGGTCTTCTCCGCGCTGCTCGACCAAATCGCCGCCGACGGCGTCGCACTGCACGCGGACACCGTCGTCTTCGCCGGGGAGGCCCTCTCCGCCGACCTGGTGCACCGCGTACGCGACGCCCTGCCCGGGGTCCGCGTCGTCAACGCGTACGGGCAGACGGAGAGCTTCTACGCCTCCACCCACACCGTCCCGCCGCGCTCCGAGGCGAGCGGCGCGGTACCGGTCGGCCGGCCCCTGTTCCACATGCGCGCCTACGTCCTGGGCCCCGAACTCACCCCCGTCGCCCCCGGGGTGACCGGCGAGCTGTACGTCGCGGGGCAGCTCGCCCGCGGGTACCACCGCGCCGGCGCGGCCACCGCGGAACGGTTCGTCGCCTGCCCCTTCGGCCCCGCCGGGGCGCGGATGTACCGCACCGGCGACCTCGCCCGGTGGGACCGTGACGGCCTGCTGCACTACGCGGGACGCGCCGACACCCAGGTCAAGGTGAACGGCATAAGGGTCGAGCCGACCGAGATCGAGACCGTGCTCGCCCGTCACCCCGCGGTCGCCCGCGCCGTGGTGACGGCCCGCGAGGATTCCGCCGGCGCCAGACGGCTCGTCGGCTACGTGACCTCGGCGGCAGCCGGGGACGGCGACCAGCGGACCGGCTCCCCCTTCCCGGTGGCCGACCTGCGCCGGTACGCGGCCCGGCGGCTGCCGGACTACATGGTCCCCGCCCACCTCGTGGTCCTGGACGAACTCCCGCTGACCGCCAACGGGAAGGTCGACCGGGGCGCCCTGCCGGCGCCGGAGTTCGGCGGCGGCGAGTACCGGGCGCCACGCAACGCCACCGAACAGGTCCTGGCCGAGGTGTACGCCGACGTGCTCGGCGTCCCGCGCGTGGGCCTGGACGACGACTTCTTCACCACCGGCGGCGACAGCATCCGCTCCATCCAGGTCGTCGCCCGGGCCCGGGCGCGCGGCGTCACCGTCAGCACCCGCGAAGTCTTCGAGCACCGCACGGTGGCCCGCCTCGCGGAACTGGCCGAGGAGCGCGGCGACGAGGACCGCGTGGTCCTGGCCGAACTGCCCGGCGGCTCGGTCGGACCCGCCCCCCTGCCGCCGACCGCGGCACACGTACTGGCCCTCGGCGGCGCCCTCGGCCGTTTCTGCATGTCCGCACTTGTGACCTTGCCCGCGGACGTCGACCGAGCGGGACTCGTCGCGACCGTCCGGGCGGTCCTCGACCGCCACGCCGTCCTGCGCTCCCGGCTCGACCGCGAGGGACCCGCACTGCTGATCGGGCCCGCCGGCAGCGTCGACGCCGACGCGCTGGTGCGGGAGGCGGTTTACCACGCGGCCGGGATGCAGGCCGAACTGGACGCGGCCGCCGACCGGCTGGACCCGGACGCGGGCGTGATGGCGCAGTTCGTGCACCTCACCTCCGCCACCGAGGGCGACCGGCTGCTGATCGTGCTGCACCACCTGGTCGTCGACGGCGTCTCGTGGCGGATCCTGCTGCCCGACCTGGTGGCCGCCTGGCAGGCCGTGCGCGAGGGCCGCGCCCTGCCACCGGCCCCGGCGGGTACCTCCCTGCGCCGGTGGACACACGCC
The DNA here is from genome assembly GCF_003671715.1 of Streptomyces sp. E2N166. GTDB lineage: Bacteria > Actinomycetota > Actinomycetes > Streptomycetales > Streptomycetaceae > Streptomyces > Streptomyces thinghirensis. Next base: position 1,153,869 of record NZ_RAIF01000032.1, read on the forward strand.
CTGGCCGAGGAGGCCGCCGCCCCCGCACGGGTCGCCGAACTGCCCGTGTGGCAAGAGATCCTGAGCGCGGACGAACCGGTCCTCGGAACACGGGAGCCGGACCCCGCGCGCGATGTCGCCGCCACCGTGGACACCGTGCGCGTCCAGGTACCGGCCCACGTCACACGGGCCCTGCTCGACACCGTGCCCGAGCTGTTCCGCGGCGGGCCCGACGACGGGCTGCTGGCCGGGCTGGCCCTGGCCCTCGCACGCCGGAGGCAGACGCGCGGCGGCGGCTCGGCGGCGCTGGTCCGGCTGGAGGGACACGGCCGGGAGGAGTACCTGGCCCCCGGGGCGGACCTGTCCGGCACCGTCGGCTGGTTCACGGCGATGTACCCGGTGCGCCTCGACCTGGCCGGCATCGACCTGGCGGACGCCTTCGCCGCCGGCCCGGCCGCCGGTCAGGCCGTCAAGGCCGTCAAGGAACAACTGCGCGGTGTGCCGGACCACGGCCTGGGCTACGGCCTGCTGCGCCACCTCAACCCGCGCACCGCCGACGAACTGGCCGGGCTGCGGGAACCTCAGATCGGCTTCAACTACCTGGGGAGGTCCTCCGGCGCGGACCTCCCCGAGGACCTGCGCGGCCTGGGCTGGGCGCCGGACACCACGCACCGGGACCTGATCGCCGCACCGGACCCGGACATGCCGGTGCTGTCGGCGCTGGAGATGAACGTGGTCGCCACCGCCGCCCCCGACGGTGACGAACTCACCGCCTACTTCGGCTTCCCCACGGGCGTGCTCACCCGGGACGAGGTGACCGAACTCGCCGGGCTGTGGGTCGAGGCCCTGACCGCCCTGGCCCGGCACGCCACACGCCCCGGGGCCGGCGGACTGACCCCGAGCGACGCGCCCCTGGTCACCGTCGACCAAAGCGAGATCGACGCCTGGGAGGCACGCTACGGACGGCTCGCCGCGGTGTGGCCGGCGACCCCGGCGCAGTCCGGGATCCTCTTCCAGGCGACCCTGGCCGGCACCTCGTTCGACCCTTACCACATCCAGCTGGTGTTCCACCTGTCCGGAGAGGTCGACCCCGACCGGATGCGCCGGGCCGGACAGGCGCTGCTGGACCGCCACCCCGGCTTGCGCGCGGCGTTCGCCGACCGCGCCGACGGCGACGTCGTACAGGTGGTGCCGGCCGCGGTGACCCTGCCGTGGCAGCACCTCGACCTGACCGGAACCGAAGAAGCGCAGCGCACCGAGGTGCTCGAGCGGTTCCTGGAGGAGGACCGCACCCGGTACTTCGACCCGGACGCCCCGCCCCTGCTGCGGCTGGCCCTCGCCGTCCTCGAACCCGGCCGGCCCGAACTCGTCCTGACCGCCCACCACGCGCTGTACGACGGCTGGTCCACCCCCCTGCTCATGCGGGACCTGCTGCTGCTCTACGCCTCCGACGGCGACCCGTCCGCGCTGCCCGCCCCCCGCGACCCCGGCCACTTCCTCGGCTGGCTCGCCCGGCAGGACCGGGAGGCGGCGGCACGGGCCTGGGCGGACGAACTCGACGGCGTCGAGGAGCCGACCCTGCTCGCCGCCGACGCCTCCGGCGCCGACGACGGCAGCCGTGGCCAGGTCGACGTCACCCTCACGCCCGAGGAGGCACGCGCGCTGACCCGCCGCGCCACCGAGCTCGGCCTCACCCTCAACACCCTGGTCCAGGGCGCCTGGGGGCTGCTGCTCGGGCAGCTGACCGGCCGCCCGGACGTGGTGTTCGGCACCACCGTCTCCGGCCGCCCGCCCGCCGTGCCGGACGTCGAGTCGATGGTCGGCATGTTCATCAACACCGTCCCCGTGCGGGTGACGTACGGGCCCGGGGAGACCGTGGCCGCGCTCCTCACCCGGTTGCAGCAGCGGCAGGCCGGGCTGGCCGAGCACCACTTCCACGGACTCGCGGAGATCCAGCGGGCCACCGGTTTGCAGTCGCTCTTCGACACTCTGTTCGTCTTCGAGTCGTACCCCGTCGACCGGAAGGGCCTGAGCGCCGCCACCGACGCCGCGGGCGGCATCTCCTACACGGGCTTGCGCCCGTCCGCGGGCAACCACTACCCGCTGTGCCTGTTGGCGGCGGCCGACCCGCACCTGCAGCTCACCTTCCAGTACGCACCGGGCGTCTTCGACCGCGGGGCGGTGGAGACGTATGCGGCCCGCCTCGCCCGTGTGCTGCGGCAGCTGGCCGCCGACCCCGGGCTGAGGGTCGCGCAGATCGACACCCTGGGACCGGGCGAGCGCGAGCGCGTCCTCGGCCTCTTCGCCGACGAGGCCGTCCCGCCCGCGCACGACACGATCACCGCGCGCGTGGAGGCACAGGTGGCGCGGACCCCGGACGCGGTCGCCGTGCGCGCCGGCGGCGACACGCTGACCTACGCCGAGCTGGACGCCCGCGCCGAGCGGCTCGCGGCCGGGCTGGCCGGGCGCGGGATCGGCCAGGAGAGCGTGGTGGGCGTGGTCCTGCCCCGCACGATGGACGCGGTGGTGGCCCTGCTGGGCGTACTCAAGGCGGGTGGTGCCTATCTGCCCGTCGACCCGGCCTACGCCACCGCCCGCCTGCGGCACGTGCTGCCCGGCGCCCGGCCGGACTTGCTCCTGGCGGACGAGGAGACCCGAGCGCTCGTCCCCGCCACGGACACCCCCGTCGTCCTCCTCGACGACCTCGTGCTCTCGGCGACGCCGGGCACCGCGGCCGCCCCGCGGTCCGTGGCCGGCCCCGACCACCTCGCCTACGTCGTCTACACGTCCGGCTCCACCGGCGTGCCCAAGGGCGTCGCCGTCACCCACATGACGGTCGTCAACGCCGTGGACACCATGGTCGCGCAGGCCGGAGCCGAACACGGGGCCCGGATCCTGGTCGCCGCCTCGTTCGGTTTCGACGTCGCCACCTTCGAGACGTTCGCCGCGCTCACCACGGGCGGCAGCGCCGAGATCGTCCGCGACGTGCTGGAACTGGCCGAACGCGACCACTGGGACGTCGACGTCGTCTGCTCGGTGCCGTCCGCCTTCGCCGAACTCGTCGACCAGTTGCCCGGCCGTATCAGCCCCACGGCCCTGAACATCTCCGGTGAGGTGCTGACACCGGCCCTGGCGGCCCGAGTCCGCTCCCTGTGGCCCCAAGCGCGCGTCATCAACAGCTACGGGCCCAGCGAGACCTTCTACGCCACCAGTCACCTCCTGGACCCCGACGAGCCCTACCCGGGCGGGGTTCCCGTCGGCCGTCCCTTCCCCGGTGTCCGGGCCTACGTGCTGAGCCCCGCCCTCGCTCTGCTGCCCCCGGGCACCCCGGGCGAGCTGTACCTGGCCGGAGCGGGACGCGGCTACCACCGCCAGCCCGGCATGACCGCCGACCGCTTCGTCGCCGACCCCTTCGGGCCGCCCGGCTCCCGCATGTACCGCACCGGCGACCTCGCCCGCCTGACCACGGACGGGGAACTGGACCACCTCGGGCGCATCGACACCCAGGTCAAGATCCGCGGCTACCGCATCGAGCCGGGGGAGGTGGAAGCCGCCCTGACGGCCCATTCCGGCGTCGCCCAGGCCGCCGTCGTGCCCCGGCAGGCCGGCGGCACCCGGTACCTGGCCGCCTACGTCGTCCCCGCCCCGGGCGGAACCGCCCCGGACCCGGCCGGACTGCAACGCCACCTCGCGGAGCGACTGCCGGACTACATGGTGCCCGCCGCGTACGTGCCGGTCGAACGGCTGCCCCTGTCGCCGAACGGCAAGCTCGACACCAAGGCCCTGCCCGTCCCCGACCTCACCCCCACCACCCCCTTCCGGGCGCCGCGCAGCGCCCGGGAGGCGGCGCTGGCCGGGTTGTTCGCCGAAGTGCTGGGCGTCGGCCGGGTCGGTGTCGACGACAACTTCTTCACGCTCGGCGGGCACTCCCTGCTCGCCACCCGGCTGATCAGCCGGGCGCGCGCCGAGTTGGGGACCGAGATACCCATCCGCAAGATCTTCGACCTGCCGACCGTGTCCGCGCTCGCCGCCTGGTCCGAGGAGTCGGCCGTACCCCTTCGCCCCAATCTCCGCCAGATGACCGTCGAGGAGTGACACCCGTGATTCCGCTGTCGTTCGCACAACGCCGCATGTGGCTGACGCACCAGATCGAGGGAGGGGCGGAGACCTACAACATCTCCCCGGCGTTCCGGCTGACCGGGCCGCTCGACCGGGACGCCCTCGCGGCGGCCATCCGTGACGTGGTCGGCCGCCACGAGACCCTGCGCACCACGTACGTGACCGACGAGGACGACGAGCCCCACCAGAGGATCCTGGCGGCCGCGGACGCGCCGGTGCCGCTGCCGGTGGCCGACGTCACCCCCGAGGAACTGCCCGGCGCGATCGACGAGGTCATCGCCCACCGCTTCGACCTGGCCGCCGAGATCCCCTTCCGGGCGCACCTGTTCCGCTGCTCGCCCGAGGAGCACGTTCTGGTGCTGGTCATTCACCACATCGCCTCCGACGGGGTCTCCGGAGGGCCGCTGGCGCGTGACCTGACGGCCGCCTACACCGCTCGGCGCGAGGGCCGGGCACCGCGGTGGGCGCCGCTGCCCGTGCAGTACAAGGACTACGCGCTCTGGCAGCGCGAACTGCTCGGCGACGTGAACGACCCCGGCAGCCTGGCAGCCGCGCAGATCGACTACTGGCGCGCGGAACTGGCCGGCGTACCCCAGCCCCTGAACCTCCCCCTGGACCGGCCCCGGCCCGCCGAGCGCAGCTCCCAGGGCGAGGCGGTCGACGTCGTGGTGGAGGCCGCGGTGGCGGCCGGCCTGCAGAAGCTGGCCGACGAGCGCGGTATGACCATGGCGATGGTGCTGCAGGCCGCGGTGGGAGTGCTGCTCGGCAAGCTCGGCGGCGGGGACGACGTGACGATCGGCGGCCCGATCGCCGGGCGGACCGACGAGGCGCTGGCCGATCTCGTCGGGTTCTTCGTCAACACCCAGGTCCTGCGCGTGGACCTCTCCGGCGATCCCACCTTCGCCGATCTCCTCGCGCAGGTCCGGGACAAGGCGCTGACCGCCTACGAGCACCAGGACGTGCCGTTCGAGACCCTGGTCGAGCAGATCAACCCCGAACGCTCCCTGGCCTACCAGCCGCTGTTCCAGGTGATGTTCGCCTGGCAGAACTTCGCCCGTCAGGACTTCGAACTGCCGGGACTCAAGGTGGAGTTCGAGCAGCACCTCACCCAGACCGCCCTGTCCGACCTGTTCTTCAGCATCGCGATGGACGAGACGGGTGCCCTGCGGGGCGACCTCCAGTACGCCACCCAGCTGTTCGACCGGGACACGGCGGAAGCCGTCGTCGCGCGGTTCGTGCGCGTGCTGGAACAGGTGGCCGC
>NZ_RAIF01000032.1:1159237-1175743 GCF_003671715.1 Streptomyces sp. E2N166
GGTGGTCCCAAGGGGGTGCCGGTGGCGCATCGGTCGATCATGAACCGGATCCGGTGGGGTCTCGACCACTTCGACGTCGGCGTCGAGGACCGCATGATGGTCAGCACCTCGGCCTCGTTCGACGCCTCGGTGCCCGAGATGTTCGCCAACCTGCAGATGGGCGCGTCCGTCGTCGTCGCACGCGCCGACGGGCACCGCGACCCGGCCTATCTGGCCGAGCTGATCCAGCGCGAGCGGGTGACCGGCGCGTTCTTCGTGCCGTCCCTGCTGTCCGCCTTCGTCGCCGAACCACTCGCCAAGCAGTGCACCGGCCTGCGCTGGATCGAGGTCGCCGCCGAGGCGTTCCCGGCCGCTCTCGCCAACCGCTTCACCGAACTGCTGCCCGGCTGCTCCGCCAACAACCTCTACGGACCCACCGAGGCGACCGTCGAGGTCACCGGATGGGAGCACGTCCCGGGCTCCGACCGGGTGCCGATCGGCGCACCCGTCTGGAACACCCAGGTCTACGTCCTCGACGCCGCGCTCCGCCCCGTCCCGCCCGGTGTCGCCGGCGAGCTGTACCTCGCTGGGGTGTGCCTGGCCCGTGGCTACCTCGGGCAGACCCCGCTCACCTCGGAACGGTTCGTGGCCTGCCCGTACGGAACCCCCGGCACCCGCATGTACCGCACCGGGGACCTGGTGCGGTGGACCAAGGACGGCCAGGTCGACTACATCGGCCGCACCGACTCCCAGGTCAAGGTCCGCGGCTTCCGTATCGAGCTGGGCGAGATCGAGCACGTGCTGACCGGGCACCCCGCGGTGGCCCAGGCGGCGGTCGTGGTGCGCGACGACCAGAAGGGCGAACAGCGCCTGGTCGCCTACGTGGCACCCGACCCGGACGCCGCGGTGGCCGATGCCGAGGCCCAGGTGGACGAGTGGCGCCAGGTCTACGACGAGAGCTACGCCGACTCCGCCGAACAGGCCTGGGGCGAGGACTTCCAGGGCTGGAAGTCGGTGTACGACGGCGAGCCGATCCCCGTGGAGCAGATGCGCGAGTGGCGTGACGCGGCGGTGGCGCAGGTCCTGCGCTTCGCCCCGCGCCGGGTGCTGGAGGTCGGGGTCGGCTCCGGCCTGCTCCTGGCCGGGACGGTCGGCGAGGTCGAGGAGTACTGGGGCACCGACATCTCCGCCACGGTCGTGGACCGGCTCCGGGCCCAGACGGAGCAGGCCGGCCACGCGGACCGGGTCCGGCTGGCCGCGCAAGCCGCCCACGACGTCTCGGGGCTGCCCCGCGACGTCTTCGACACCATCGTCGTCAACTCGGTCGTGCAGTACTTCCCGAGCGCCGCCTACCTGGACCTCGTGCTGGGCGAGCTGATGGGACTCCTCGCTCCGGGTGGCCGGCTGATCGTCGGTGACGTCCGCAACGCCGCCACGCTGCGGATGCTGACGACCGCGGAGAAGCGGGCCGCGCAGCCGCACGCCTCGCACGAGGAGATACGGGCGCTCGTCGAGCAGGCGCTGCTCGCCGAGCGGGAGCTGGTGGTGGCCCCGGAGTGGTTCACCGAATGGGCCGCGGACCGCGCCGCCGGCGTCGACATCCGGCTGAAGGAGGGGCACGCCCACAACGAACTGACCCGGCACCGCTACGAGGTCGTCCTGCACAGGCGGCCGGCCGCTCTCCTAGACCTGGCCGAGGTGCCCGCCCTGGCGTGGGGCCGGGACGTGAGCGACTCGGCGCAGCTGGCCGGCCGGATGGGCGACGGCCCGGTCCGGGTGACCGGGATACCCAACGCACGGCTGGTCGGGGAGGCCGCCGCGGCGTCCGCCTCCGGCGTCATGGCCTCGAACCTCCCGCAGGCCGGAGCGGTGGATCCGCAGGAGATCGCCGACAGCGCTCGCCGGCAGGGCGGGGAGGCCGTCCTCACCTGGTCCGCCGAGGCCGCCCACTGCTTCGACGCGGTGCTGCTGTCCGAGCCGAAGGCCGTCGGCGGAGCATTTGTCCCCGGCCCCGCCACCGGGCGGATGCGGGTCAACGCCCCCGCCCTGGCCAAGTCGATCGGCCCCCTCCTGGCCGAGCTGCCCGAGTACCTGCGCGAACGCCTGCCCGACTACATGGTCCCGGCCACCGTGGTGCCGCTCGCGGAGATACCGCTGAACCCCGCCGGCAAGCTCGACCGGCGCGCGCTGCCCGCGGAGCACACCACCACCGTGAGCAGCGGCGAGCCGCGCAACTCCCACGAGGAGAAGCTGTGCGCCCTGTTCGGCGAGCTGCTGGGCCTGGAAAGGGTGGGGATCGACGACGACTTCTTCGTGCTCGGCGGGCACTCGCTGCTGGCCACCCGGCTCAGCGCCCGCATCCGCAAGCAGTTCGGCCTCGACGTACCGCTGCGGACGATCATCCAGTACCCGACCGTGGCCGAGCTGGCGGCGCTGGTGCTCATCGGCGGCATCCCCGACGACCACAACGGTAGCTTCGAGGTCGTGCTGCCGCTCAACAGGGACCCCGGCACGGGCAAGCCGCCGGTGTGGTTCCTGCACGGCGGAGGCGGCCTCGGCTGGGCGTACTTCACCTTCGTCCCCTACATCCAGGACCGCCAGGCCTACGCCCTGCAGTCCCGCGGCTCCAACGGCACCGATCCGCTGGCGGGTTCGGTCCAGGAGATGGTCGACGACTACCTCGCCGAGATCCTCCGCATCCAGCCGGAAGGCCCTTTCCACCTCGTCGGCTGGTCCTACGGCGGTCCGATCGCGCACGCCCTCGCGGTGGAACTGGACCGGCTCGGGCACCGGGTCGACCTCGTCGCGGTACTGGACGCCCAGCCGGCGACCAGCCACCCGGAGAGCGGGTTCAAACAGGTCTCCGGCAGAACGCCGGACCTGTACCGGGCGGACGTCGAGGAGGTCTTCGGCCAGTTCATGAACACCAGCAGCATGGACGACTTCCTGGACACCATGTCGAAGGTGGGCGCCAACAACCTGAACAAGATGGGTGACTTCGAGTCACCGGTCTACCGTGGCGACCTGCTGTACTTCAACGCCAGGCTGGACAAGACCGAGGGAGTCTCCTCCTGGGGGCCCGACTGGCGGCCGCACGTCCTCGGCTCCATCGAGGAGCACGCCGTGGACGCCACGCACCACGATCTGCACATGCCCAAGCCCGCGGGCCAGATCATGCAGGTCATCGCCGAGAGGCTGGCGCGGTGACCGCTACAGGAGAGCCCACACGGGAGCGGGACCGGGCCGTGCTGGTCTGCGCGCCGTTCGCCGGGGCGGGACCGTCGTTCTTCCACCCGTGGCGGACGCTGTCCGCGGGCCGGTGGCGCGTGGTCCCGGTCGAACTGCCCGGTCGCGAGCGGCTGATCCTGCGGACGCCGTACCGCAACGTCGTGGAGGCGGCCCGCGACACGGTCGACGACCTCGTCGCCGAGGCGGGGGAGGGCGCGCGGATCTCACTGTTCGGGCACAGCCTGGGCGCTGTGCTCGCCTATGAGCTGACGCATCTGCTGACCGCGCGGGGCGTCCCTGTGGAGCGGCTCGTCGTGAGCGGCTCGCCGGGTCCGTGGACGCAGCGGGAGAGACGCGCGACCGGCCTGCCCGACGAGGAGTTCCTCGCCCGGGTCGAGGAGTTCGCCGGCTTCCGGCACGAGGCCCTCGACCATCCGGAGATGCGGGAGCTGATCCTGCCCGTCCTCCAGGCCGACTGCGAGATGCACGAGAACTACGTGCCGAGCACCGACGAACCGGTCACGGTGCCGATCTGCTCCCTCCGGGGGGCCCACGACGGTCTGGTCAGCTCGGACCAGGCACACGAATGGCAGAAGGCGACCACCGGCGTCTTCAGCTACGCGGAGTTCCCCGGAGACCACATGTACCTGGTCGACCACGGCCGGGAGGTACTGGACCTGATCGAGAACGAGTCCGCACCGGACACCCCCTAGAGGGTGTCCGCCGGCCGCGGTGCGCGGAGTGCCCCCGCACCGCGGCCGACGGCACATCCGGCGCGGCGGTTCGCCCGAGCCTGCCCACCGTTCGACAAGGACGCCGAGGAGAGCACCACATGGACGAGCCCATCGTCAGCCTGACCGACCCCGAGTTCGTGGAGGACCCGGTCTGCGCCTACGCGCGCCTGCGGGAGCGGTCCCCGCTCGTCCGCGTGGGATTCCCCGGCGGGCCGCGCGTCTGGCTGATCACGCGCAACGAGGACATCAAGACGGCGCTGAGCGACCCGCGGCTCGTCGTCGACCACAGCAACGTGCCGGGACACCGCGGGCCAAGCCTGGTGGACCAGATGGTCGCCTCCCTCGACCTGCCGGACGAGTTCCGGGACTACGTCGCGGCCAACATGATGCTCAAGGACGGCCGGGACCACGCGCGCCAGCGCCGCCTCGTCACCCCGGCCTTCACCGTCCGGCGCATCAGGGAACTGCGCCCGCGCATCGAGGAGATCTCCGCCCGCCTCCTGGACGACCTGGTCCGCAAGGGGAGCGGTGACCTCATCGAGGACTACTCCTCCCCCCTGACCGGGACCGTCATCTGCGAGCTCATCGGCATCGACGAGGCCGACCAGCCCCAGGTGCGCAAGTGGATGAACGACTACGCCGACGCCGACGCCGACCTCGCCGAGAGCGCCCAGGGCATGGTCGACTACGTGCGCAAGCTCATCGTGCGCCGCAGGGCGGAACCGGCGGACGACATGATCTCCACCCTGGTGCAGACGAGCGACGAGGACGGCGACCGGCTCAGCGAGGCCGAGATCATCTCGATGGTGCTGCTCGTGGTGAACAACGGGCACCACTCCACGTCCCACTTCATCCCGAACGCGGTCCTCGCGCTCCTCGACAACCCCGACCAGCTGGCCCTGCTGAGGGCCAGGCCGGAGGCGCTGCCGCACGCCGTCCACGAGCTGATGCGGGTGGCGAACCCCGTCCCGGCCGCCGGCCCCCGCTACGCCACGGAGGACCTGGAGTTCGCCGGGACGCCGATCCGCCGGGGCGACGCCCTCATCGGCTCCCTGGTCTCCGCCAATCACGACCCGGACGTCTTCCCCGAGCCCGGACGGTGCGACGTGGAGCGCGTGCTGCCGCGCGGGCAGAGCCATCTGGCCTTCGGCGCGGGCCCGCACTACTGCACCGGCGCGGCCCTGGCCAACCTGGAGGGCGAGATCGCCCTCGACCACCTGATGCTCCGGCGCCACACCCTGGAGGTCACCGTGGACCGCGCCGGCCTGACCTACACCGAGGCCACTCCCGGCGGTGCCCGGCTGCTCGACGCGCTTCCGGTCCGGCTGTGAGCAGCTGACCGGCCTCACCCCGCCGGGCCCCGGACGCGGCGGCGTCCGGGGCCCGGCTCACGAGCGGCGGCGCGTCAGCGCCCCCGCTGGTCCTTCACGAGGTCGCCCAGCCGGTCCACGCCCAGGCCGATCTCCTCCGGGGTGAGCACACTGAAGGAGAGCCGGGCCTGGTGGAATCCCGAGGTGCCCGCGTAGAAGTGGTGCATGGGCGTCCACAGCACGCCGAACTTGGAGGCCGAGTACTCGAGCATCTCCTCGTCCGCCACGAACGGCAGGGTGACGACGACGAACATCCCGCCCTGCGGCGCGTTCCACGAGACCTCCCGGGGCCGTCCCGGCACCGGCGGGAAGACCGACGCGAGCCGGTCGAGGACGGTGGCCAGGTTCCGCCGGTAGACCCCTGCCTCCCGCGCTGTGGCGCGCTTGAGGCTGAGCCCGTTCTCGATCAGGTATCCGCCGATCACCGCCTGGGCGACGGTCGAGGTGTTCAGCGTCACCATGCTCTTCAGCTTGGCGAGATGGTCGGCGAGGAGCACGGGGCCGGCGGCGCGGTCCCCTGCCGAGGACACCGGCTGGTCCGCGATGATGTAACCCACCCGGGCGCCGGCGAAGGCGGACTTGGCGAAGGACCCGAGGTGGATCACCTGGCGGTGCTCGTCCAGGGACTTGAGCATGGGCAGCCGCGAACCGTCGGCGGAGAAGAAGGAGTAGGGATTGTCCTCCAGCACGAGGATCCGCTCGCGCCGCGCCAGCGCCAGCAGGGCGACCCGGTCAGCCGTCGACATGCTCGCGCCACTCGGATTGGCGAAGTCCGGAACGACGTAACAGGCGCGCGGGCGCAGTCCTTCGCGCCGTGCCGCGGCTATCTGCCGTTCCAGGTCGTCCAGGTCGATACCGCCCGTGCCCTCCCGGACGGGACGCAGGGGTGCGCCGGCCACGCGGGCCGCGCCGATGAATCCCACGTAGTTGGGCTCCGCCGCCAGGATGACGTCGCGGCTGTCCCGGACCAGGGCGCGCAGCAGGATCACCATCGCCTCCTGGCAGCCGGTGGTCACCACGATGCTCTCCGGGTCCACGGTCAGGCCCTCGTCGAGCTGCAGTTGACGGGCTATCAGTTCGTGGATGAAGCCCTTGGTCCGGCCGTACTGGAAGAAGGTGCGCCGCACCTGCTCTGCGGGTAGGCCGACCTCGTCCTCCAAGTGGCGCCGGAACGTCGCGAGATGGCGGGACAGGTCCTCGACGTCGTAGAAGCCCTCGAACGGGCGGCCGGCGGAGAAGGAGACGGCGCTCGGGTAGCGTCCGGCGAGTTCGTTGAGCAGGGTCATGGAGGTCAGCGCGGGGTCGTCCACCGACTCGTGCAGGTCCGTGATGCTCAGGAACGCGGGCGCCGGGTGTACGGCCATGGTCACGCCATCCTCATCCGTTGGACACTTGGACACGTTGGGTATATCGGGCACGTCACGTGGGCCCTGGGCCGTCGAGACGGCCCTGGACAGGGGGGCGGTTGCCGTGTTCCGGCCGCGCTCGGGCCGTGTCCCGCACCGGGGAGACGGGAGCCGCCGCGACGCCTGCGCCCGCGGGGGCACGGCACGCGGTGCCCGGGTGCGATGCCGCCTCGTCGGGCCCTCATATTAGACGCGTGACATGACGCACCGCAGTGCTTCGCGGCGCACACCGGGGCGGCGGATGAATCTCGCGGTGTGCGCCGATCCGACGCGGCCGGGCCTGCCCGTGCCTGTCCCGTCAGCGGGACACACCGAGAAGGACCGCCCTCCCTTGCCGCTGGCCCGCCGGAGCCCCGGGGACGGCACGAGGAACATTGACACCCCTCCGCGCGGCGGACAGAGTGTTGAACCGCCGGGGTACCGGCGAAAAGGCGCGGGGGAGTTCCGCTGCGACCGGCCGACGACAACCGGCCGAAGGACCGCCGGCGGACCCGCATTCCGTTTCCACACGCCGTGAACGCGACATGTGAACCGCGCCCGCCGGTACGAGACCAGATCGCCGGGCGGTCGCCCCCGTCGACCACGCCCGAGCTGCCGGCGCGACACCGCGCCGGCAGCCCGGCCACCAGTTTCCACGTCCGGAGCCGTGAATCACCGAATCCCGTGAAGCGGAAATCCGTGACGGCTTCGAGAACGAGTCCCGCAAGTCGCCATCACCTCACACCCGAAAAGGAAGTGACGCATGAACACACTGGGCGAGGGCGTTTTGGAGAAAGCCGCGGCGGAATACGCCGAACAGGGATTCTCCATCATCCGCGGCGTCGTGCCGCGGGATCTGCTGGACGAGGTGCGTGCCCACGTCGACTGGCTCACCGGCAAGTACCCGGATCTGCGGCCCGAGCACCTGCACCACCCGTTGATCCGCAACGACGCGTTCTGGGCCCGGCTGGTCTCGGACTCCCGTCTGGTGGACATCGCGGAGTTCTTCCTCGGGCCCGACCTCGCATGCTTCACCGCCCACTACATCTGCAAGCCCCCGTACGACGGACAGCCCGTGCTGTGGCACCAGGACGGCGCGTACTGGACGCTGAGCCCGATGGAGGCACTGACGGTGTGGCTGGCCGTCGATGAGAGCACCACCGAGAACGGCTGCCTGCGGATGATCCCCGGGAGCCACGAACTGCCGCTGCACAAGCCGCAGGCGCGCACCGACCAGCCCAACATGCTCTTCTCCAGCTCCGACGAGACGCTGGTGCGGGAGTGGGGGGACAAGCGCGGTGTCGTGGACATCGAGCTCCAGCCGGGTGACGTGTCGATCCACCACCCCCACCTGCTGCACTACTCGGAGGCGAACACCTCCGCCAAGCGGCGCTGCGGTCTGGACATCGGCTACATCTCGACGGCCACGCGGATCCACAGCGAGGGCATCTACCTCGACCCGCTGCTCGTGCGGGGGACCGACGCCGCCGGCCTCAATCAGTACCGTCCCTTCCCGGCCTACCAGGAGGGCGAGACGATCCCCTTCGCCGGCCGGGAGGAGTGGAACGAGAAGGTAGCCGTGCGCAACGAAGGCCTGCCGTCGAGTTCCTGGGGCCTGGCGCAGGAGAGCCCGATCGAGACGACCCGGCACATGATCGACCGGCTGCGCGAAGGCACCGTGAAGAGCTGACCACGCGTACCGGCCGATGGCCCGCCGCTCATCCGCGGTGGGCCATCGGCCGGTCGGCGGCGGCGCCGCGTCGTTCACCAGTCGAACGTCTCCCCGTCGCCCCGCTTCTCGACACAGTACGTCCGGAAGGCCCGGGCCTTGGCCACCATGTCGTCGTCGCCGGTCAGGCGCGCGGCCTCCACGTACCAGTCGAAGGCCGCCGTGGCGTGTGCGTGGCGCTCGAAGTGCAGCTCGGCGAACCGGCGGAAGGCCGGCCGCATCGTATCCGGGGTGAAGTCCCGCCCTGACTCGATGAGATCGCGGAGCTCGGCGTCGGTCGGCTCGGGCCGCTCGACGATGCGGACCGGCTCGGTCGCGGGTACTTCGTTGCGGATTTCGATCGGCCCCTCGGAGTCCGCGAAATCCAGGCACAGGGAGAGCCGCGCGGTCCGGGAGGTGCTGCGTGCGGAGTGCGGGTCGGTCGAATGGATCTTCCAGACCTCACCGCGGCGGATGTGGTAGACGGACTCGTTCTCGGAGTGCAGGGACTCCTCGCTGGTACGCAGCGGAACCTGGAGCCGGGTGCCCGGCTCGGAGAACTCCAGGAAGTCCACGTGCGGCGAGATCAGCCCGTCCCGGAGGCTGAAGACACGCACCCACTGCAACCGGTCCAGGGGAAAGTTGTCGGTCACCAACGCCATGATGTTCGGCAGCCGCTTGCCCAGATCCGTCAGGGTCAGCCGGCCGTCGTGCGGGCGGAAGGCGGTGTCGGAGTCGGCGCCCGTGCCGTTCGCCAGCACATGCGACGACCATGAGCCGAACGTGAAGGCGTCATAGTCTCCCCCGTAGTCGTGGTGGTCCACGACAGACAACTCGGAATCCAGGTCGTACGCGTCGATAGGCAGCACCGCAAGCCGTTGCGACTTGAGCAAGGAAATCTCCTCCGGCAGATGGTTTTTTGATGAACGCGGATGTTCGTGGGCGCCCTCCGGGGCGTCACAGTAATTCTTCGAAAATGCGATGGCAATGACGTGGCCGCCGAGGCTGCGAGTAGCCCCCGCCGGCCCGTCGGAAGCCTCGATCGCTCGCCCGGAAGCACCGGGGATGGCACGATGGGCAGCCTGAACTTCCCCTGATGGATACCGTCCACGAGGCTCGCCGCGGCCTTGTTCGGGCGTGCCCACGGTGTCCCGTCGGCGGGACAACCGGTCGCCGCCGAAGATCCGCGGCACTCGGTCCGTGTCTTTCGTAATTCATTTCCGGGCTTTAACCTCGTCCGGTGTGGCCGAGTTTCAATGAACTTCCCGCGCGGCATATGAATGCCCATCCCCGAAACGGGCCTTTGCGTCCCTCGGAGAAAGGAAAGGGTGGCGATGGAATCGCGACCGCGGGCTCACCGGCAAGGTGGACACCACGAGGCGACCGAGGCGCACGCAGGATCCGACGGTGCGCCCGAGGCGCTGGTGCACGAGGTCTGCGCGCTGTGGGCGGAGCACCTCCCCGGTCGCGAGGTCGGGGCGGACGACGACTTCTTCGCACTCGGCGGCAACTCCCTGACCGGGATCGCGATCATCGACCAGGTGAAGCGCGACCACGGCGTCGAGCTGTCGGTGCGCGACTTCTACCTGGCCCAGACCCCCGCCCGGGTCGCCGCACTCATCGAGCGGGGAAGGCGCTGACATGAGGCTGACGCCCGGCGCCGCACGCGACATCGACCCCGACCGCGTCGACCTGTTCGACCTGGACCTCTACACCGCCGGCGACCCTCATCCGGTATGGGACGCCATGCGGGCCAAGGCCCCGCTGCACCACCAGGTCCTGGCCGACGGGCGGGAGTTCTGGTCCGTGACGCGCCACGAGGACGTCTGCCGGGTGCTCGGCTCCCACCAGGAGTTCACCTCGGAGCGCGGAACGGTCGTCACCCACCTCGGTGTCGACGACGTCGCGGCGGGCAAGCTGATGACCTCCACCGACCCGCCCCGGCACACCCAGGTCCGCAGGGCGATCGGCTCCCGGCTCACCGCGCGCGCCGTGGCCCCCTGGGAGGACCGGATCCGGCAGGCGATCGTGAGGTTCCTCGAGCCGGCGCTCGACGGCACCGTCTTCGACCTGGCCGAGCAGGCGCTGCGCCTGCCGGCCATCGTCACCGGTCCGCTGCTCGGCATCCCGGAGCGGGACTGGGACGAACTCGTGCAGCTGACCGCGATGGTGACGGCCCCCTCGGACCCGCACTTCCGGCAGGGCAGCGAGGCCGCGACGCTCGCCATCTCCCACCATGAACTCGTCGCCTACGTCACCGCGTGGGTCAAGCAGCGCCGCGCGGCCGGGGGCGAGGACACCAGTCTGCTCGACCACCTCATGAGCGTGCGCGCGGGCGAGGCGCCGCTGACCGACGAGGAGATCGCCCTCAACGGCTACAGCATCCTCCTCGGCGCCAACGTGACGACCCCCCACACCGTCTCGGGCACGGTGCTCGCCCTCGTCGAACGGCCCGAGCAGTTCGAGAAGGCGCAGGCCGACCCGTCGCTCGTGCCGAACCTGGTGGAGGAGGGGCTGCGCTGGACCTCGGCCGCCTGCAACTTCATGCGGTACGCCGTCGGCGACACCCGGATCGGTGGCGGCACCGTCCCGGCCGGCGGAGCGGTCGTCGCGTGGATCGGGTCGGCCAACCGGGACGCCGCCCAGTTCACCGACCCCCACACGTTCGACATCACCCGGACCGGCGCCAAGCGCCAGGTCGCGTTCGGGTTCGGCTCGCACTTCTGCATCGGCGCGCCGCTGGCCCGGATGACCCTGCGCGTCTTCTTTGAAGAGCTTCTGCAGCGCTGCGGATCGATCGAAGTCGCCGGTGAGCCCGAGCACTTGCGGTCGTACTTCATCGCCGGCATGACCCACCTCCCCATCGTCGTCCAGAAACGCAGGACGCCATGACATCCGGATCCGCCACCGTCACCTCGCCCTGGTTCGTCCGGCCGCCGTCCGGCACCGGCCACCCCGCCAGGATCTTCTGCTTCCCCTTCTCCGGAGCCGGCGCCTCGGCCTTCAGCGCCTGGCCGGCCGCGATCGGCGGCGCCGAGGTCTGCCCCGTGCAGTTCCCCGGCCGGGAGAGCCGGATGGCCGAACCGCACTACGGCACCTATGAGGAACTCGCCGACGCGCTCACCGAGGCACTGGTGCCGCTGCTCGACCGGCCGTTCGCGTTCTTCGGGCACTGCGCGGGGGCACTGCCCGCCTTCGAGACCGTGCTCCGCCTCGCCGACCGGGGCCTTCCCCTGCCCGAGCGCCTGTTCGTGTCGGGCCAGCCCGCGCCGCACCACGCCTCGCGCGACCACATGCTCGCCATGACCGAGGCCCAACTCCGGGCCGAACTGGAGTCCTTCCTGCGCGACCGGGGCATCGAGCCACGGCCGGACATGGTGGACATGGGCCTGGCCGTACTGCTCCGCGACCACGCCGCCGCGGGCGCCTACCGGCGCACGGAGCCGGTGACGCTCCCGTGCCCGGTCGTGGTTCTGCACTGGCGGGACGACCCCGACGTGAACCCGGACGACCTGGAGGCCTGGCGTTCCTACGCGGAGTCGGTCGACGTCCGGGTCGTCGACGGCGGTCACTACGACTTCATGCACGCGCCCGACGCACTTCTGACGTCGCTGGGCTCCTGGCGCTGAATGCGGCGGACCGCCCGCGCGCCACGGGCCCCAAAACCGGAAAGGATTCGTATGACTGACCCGGCCTCCGGTATCGCCGTCATCGGGATGTCGTGCCGCTTCCCCGGAGTGAGCGGCCCTGGGGAGTTCTGGCGCCTGCTGCTCGACGGCCGGTCGACCGTCGGAACGTTCCCCGAGCAGCGGGCGGCCGGCACCCCGAGCCCGGCCCATCCGGACACCGGCACCCTGCGGGCGGGTTCGTTCTTCGACGCCATCGACGGGTTCGACGCAGAGTTCTTCGGCCTCGACGCGGCGGAGGCGGCCGCCATGGACCCCGTACAGCGGCTGGGACTGGAACTGGCCTGGGAGGCCGTCGAGGACGCCCGGGTCCCGGCGGGCGCGCTCGCGGGCCGCGAGATCGACGTGGTGGTCGGCAGCGTGCCCTCCGGATACGACCTGCTGCGCAGGTCGGCCGGCAGCGACCGGGACGACCACCACGCCGCGCTCGGCTCCGCCGGCGCGCTGATCGCCAACCGGATCTCCAGCCTGTTCGACGTCCGCGGCATGAGCTACTGCGCTGACTCCGGCCAGTCCTCGTCCCTGGTGGCGCTGGCGCTGAGCTGCGACCGGATCCGAAGCGGCGCGGTCGACACGGCGCTGGCCGGCGGCGTCGAGCTGATCGCCGATCCGGAGTCGGGACTGGGCCTGGCGAACATGGGCGCCCTGTCGCCCGACGGCCGCTGCTTCTCCTTCGACGCCCGCGCCGGCGGTTTCGTCCGGGGCGAGGGCGGTGCTTTCGTGCTGCTCAAGCGGCTCGACCTCGCCGTCGCCGACGGCGACCACATCTACGCGGTGGTACGGGGCTGGAGCATCGGCAGCGCGGGCGCCACCGCCCGGATGCCGGATCCCAGCCCCGGCGCCCAGGCGGCGACCGTGCTGTCCGCCCTGGCACGCGCCGACGTCCCCTTCGACAGCGTCGACTACGTGGAGGCCCACGGCACGGGCACGCGCCTGGGCGACCCGGCCGAGGCGTCCGGCCTGCGCGAGGTCTTTCGGGCGACCGGCCGCAGCCGTCCCCTCACGATCGGCTCGGTGAAGACGAACGTCGGGCACCTGGAGCCCGCCGCGGGCATCGCCGGTTTCGTGAAGGCGGCCCTCTGCGTGGACCGCGGCCTGCTGGTGCCGAGTCTGAACTTCGCGTCGCCCAACCCCGCCATCGCCGACTTCCACCGAGACTTCGAGGTCCCGGTCACCGCCCGGCCATGGCCGGGACCACCCGGACGGCCGCGACGGGCCGGCGTGTCGGCGTTCGGCATGGGCGGGACCAACGCCCACGTCGTCCTCGAACAGGCCCCACGGACGCCCGCGGCCCGGGCCGCGGACATCGAGCCGGGCCCGCACGCCTCCCAGGTGCTGCCCTGGGCGCTGTCGGCCCGTTCCGAGGCGGCCCTGCGTGAACAAGCGCTCCGGCTGCGCGAGCTCGTCGCCGCCGACGCCTCCCTGACCACCGCCGACGTGGGCCACTCGCTGCTGACGACCCGGACCACGTTCGAGCACCGGGCGGTGCTGCTCGGCGGCGACCGCGACGAGGCGCTGGCCGGTCTCGACCGGCTGGCGGCCGGCTCCGGCACGGAGCGGACGGTGCGGGGCTCGGTCCAGGGCCCGCCCGGACCAATCGTGTTCGTCTTCCCCGGGCAGGGCTCCCAGTGGCTCGGCATGGGCCGCCGGCTGTACGCGGAGTCGGCGGAGTTCGCCCACGCGATCGACGCCTGTGCCCGGGCACTGGAGCCGTGGGTGGACTGGTCGCTGGTGGACGTGGTGACCGCCGCCGAACCGGCCGCGACACTGGACCGGGTCGACGTCGTCCAGCCCGCGCTGTTCGCGATGATGGTGTCGCTGGCCCGGGTCTGGCGCTCGTTCGGAGTGGTCCCCGACGCGGTGGTGGGGCACTCGCAGGGCGAGATCGCCGCCGCCTGCGTGGCCGGCGCGCTCTCCCTCCAGGACGCGGCGCGGCTGGTGGCCCTGCGCAGCCGCGAACTGACCGAACTGGCCGGCACCGGCGGGATGAGCGCGGTGTCCGCGTCCCCGGCGTGGGTGGGCGAACGGCTGCGGCAGTGGCCCGGGCGGCTGTCCACGGCCGCGGTCAACGGACCGGTGTCGGTGGTGGTCTCCGGGGACGACGCGGCGCTGGAGCTGTTCGCCGCGCGGGCCGCCGAGGACGACGTGCGGGTGCGGCGCGTCAAGGTGGACTACGCCTCGCACTCCCACCACGTCGAACGCATCCGGGAGCGGCTCCTCACGGCCGCCTCGGACCTCGAGCCGCGACCACCCGAGGTGGAGTTCTGGTCCACCGTCACCGGTGGGCCGCTCGGCACGCGGCCGCTCGACGGCGCGTACTGGTACGACAACCTGCGCTCGACCGTGCGGTTCGGCGAGGTCGTCGAACGCCTGATGCGCGCGGGCACCGGGGTGTTCGTGGAGGTCAGTCCCCATCCGGTCCTCGAAGTGGCGATGGCGGAGACGGCCGACGCGCTCGCCGTCTCCCCGACGGTGGTGGGCAGCCTGCACAAGGAGGACGGGAGTCGGGCGGACCTGCTGGCCTCGCTCGCCGAACTGCACGTGCGGGGAGCGCCGGTGGACTTCACCGGGCTTTTCGCCCCGCACCGGCCGCGCCGGGTCGCCCTGCCCGCCTACGCGTTCCAGCGGCGGCGGTACTGGCTGACCCCGCCCGACGAGCCGGGCCACGCCCCGGACGCGGGCGGCGCCACGGGCCCGGGGACGGCCCTGCCGGACTCGGAACCTGCCGCCCTCGGCCTCGTGTGCGCCGAGGCGTCGGCGGCGTGGGGTGCCAAGGGCCCGCGCCCGACGGCCGGCGACCTCGCCGCACGCCCCGACAGCACCTTCAAGGACCTGGGCTTCGAATCCTCGACGGCGGTGCGGCTGCGCAACCGGCTCACCGCGGTGACCGGCGTACGGCTTGCGGCCACCGTCGCGTTCAGCCACCCCACGCCGCGGCGGCTGGCCCGCCATCTCCTCTCCCTCCTCGCGCCCCCGGCCGCCACGCGGCCCGCCGAGCCGGAGAAGACGAGCCAGGAGGACCGCAGCGACGACGAGCTGTACGCGCTCATCGAGCGCGGCTACGTGTAGCACCGCCCGTTCGCCCCGTCATCGGTGAAGGAGACCCAGTGGAGGAAGTCGACAAGCTCCGGTCCTACCTGCGGCGCGCCGTCGGTGACGCGCAGGAACTGGGCGAGCGGGTGCGCGCGTTGGAGGAGTCGGCTCGCGAGCCCGTCGCCGTCGTGGGTGCGGGGTGCCGCTTCCCGGGCGGAGTGGCGACGCCAGAGCAGCTGTGGGATGTGGTGTCCGCCGGTGTGGACGCGACGGGGGAGTTTCCCCGGGACCGCGGCTGGGACGTGGAGGCGCTGTACGACCCGGACCCCGAGGCGTCCGGCCGGACGTACACGCGCCGGGGCGGGTTCCTCGCCTCGCTCGCGGAGTTCGACGCGCCGTTCTTCGGCATCAGCCCGCGCGAGGCGCTGGCGATGGACCCCCAGCAGCGCCTGATGCTGGAGACCTCCTGGGAGGCCCTGGAGCGCGCGGGGATCGACCCCGCGACCCTGCGGGGATCGGACACGGGCGTGTTCACCGGCATCTACGGGGTCGACTACGGTCCCCGGCTGGGCGGTGGGACGGCGGCCGAGGGCGAGGGCTTCGGGATCGCCGGGACGTACACCAGCGTGGCCTCGGGCCGGGTGGCGTACGTGCTGGGCCTTCAGGGCCCGGCGGTGTCCACCGACACGGCCTGCTCCTCCTCGCTGGTCGCCGTCCACCAGGCCGTGCGCTCCCTGCGGTCCGGCGAATGCGCGCTGGCGCTGGCCGGCGGGGTGTCGGCGCTGCCGAGCCCGGGCCTGTTCGTGGAGGTCTCCCGGCAGCGGGGCCTGGCGGCCGACGGGCGGTGCAAGTCGTTCGCGGAGTCTGCCGACGGAACCGCCTGGGGCGAGGGCGCGGGTGTGCTGGTCCTGGAGCGGCTGTCGGACGCGCTGCGCAACGGGCGGCGGATCTGGGCACTGATCCGGGGCTCGGCCGTCAACCAGGACGGCGCGTCCAACGGTCTCACCGCGCCGAACGGGCTCGCGCAGCAGCGGGTCGTGCGAGCGGCCCTGGCCGACGCGGGCCTCGCCCCCCGGGAGGTGGACGCGGTGGAGGCCCACGGCACCGGCACCCGGCTGGGCGACCCCATCGAGGCCGAGGCGCTGCTGGCCACCTACGGGCAGGACCGGGAGCCCGGCGAACCGCTCCGGCTGGGTTCACTCAAGTCGAACATCGGTCATACACAGGCTGCCGCCGGGGTCGGTGGCATCATCAAAATGATCATGGCGATGCGGCACGGTGTCCTGCCGCGGACGCTGCACGTGGACCGTCCCACCCCGCACGTGGACTGGACCGCCGGAGCAGTGGAGTTGCTGACCGAGCCCGAGCCCTGGCCCGCCCGGC
>NZ_RAIF01000032.1:1175947-1186208 GCF_003671715.1 Streptomyces sp. E2N166
GCCGCCGCCTCCGGACGGGTGTCCAGCGACGCGGCGGCGGTGCCCTGGGTGCTCTCCGCTCGGTCCCCGGAGGCCTTGCGGGAACAGGCGCTGCGCCTGCGCGACCGCGTCGCCGCGGACACCGGCCCCACCGCGGCGGCCGTGGGACACGCGCTAGTGGCGACCCGCTCGCTGTTCGAGCACCGCCAGGTGCTGATCGGCGCGAACCGCGACGAGCTGCACGCCGGCCTGACGGCCGTCGCCGCGGGGGACCGGCACCCCCGGGGCGTGGTCTCCGGCGTCGCCCGGCCGCTGGGCGGAACGGTCTTCGTCTTCCCCGGCCAGGGATGCCAGTGGCCGGGCATGGGACGCGAACTGTGGGAGACCAGCCCGGTCTTCGCCGAGCAGCTGCGGGCCTGCGCCCAGGCGCTCGAACCGTGGATCTCCTGGTCGCTCGTCGACACCGTGTGCGGTGGCCCCGAGGCGGCTGACCTGGACCGGATCGACGTCGTACAGCCCGTGCTGTTCGCGATGATGGTGTCCCTGGCGCGGGTCTGGCGCGCGCTGGGCGTCGAGCCGGACGCCGTGATCGGCCACTCCCAGGGCGAGATCGCCGCCGCCTGCGTGGCGGGCGCCCTGTCCCTGCCGGACGCGGCCAGGATCGTCGCCGTACGGTCCCGGCTCCTGGCCACCGCCACCGAGGACGGCGGCATGGCCGGGATCGTGGCGACCGAGGACCGTGTCCTGCGGCTGATGGAGCCGTGGGGACCCCGCATCGCGATCGCGGCGGTCAACGGGCCCTACTCGACGACCGTGTCCGGTGAGGCCGACGCGGTCGCGGAGCTGGTGGCGGCCTGCGAGGCCCAGGGAGTGCGCGCCCGCCCGATCCCGGCCGGCGTCCCCGGCCACTCGCCGCTGATGGACCGCTTCGAGCAGGCGGTCCTCGACGAGCTGGGTCCGATCCGGCCCGTGTCCTCATCGGTGGCGTTCCACTCGACCGTCACCGGTGGTCTCCTCGACGGCTCGGAACTCGACGCGGCCTACTGGTTCCGCAACATGCGGGAGCCGGTCCGCTTCGCCGCCGCCGTGAGAAGCCTGATCGCAGCGGACCACGGAGCTTTCATCGAGGTCAGCCCCCACCCGCTGCTCATGGTGAACATCCAGCAGATGCTCGACGACACCCCTGGAACTCCCCGGGTGGCGACCGGCTCGCTGCGCCGCGGCCAGGGCGGGCTCACAAGGCTGTACCGGTCGGCGGCCGAGGCCTTCGTGGCGGGCGTCCCCGTGTCCTGGCCCGCAGCCCTGCCCGAACCGGTCGGCGCCTGGGCCGAGTTGCCCACCTACCCGTTCCAGCGGCAGCGCTACTGGCTCGACACACCGCGTGAGACCACCACCGCCTCCCCGTCGGACCATCCACTCCTCGACACCGTGATCGACCTGCCGGACGACGCGGAGAGCGGCGGCGTGGTGGCCCGCGGGTTCCTGTCGCCCGAGCGCCACCCGTGGCTCGCCGGGCACCTGGTCCACGGCAGGGCCATGGTGCCGGGCGCGGTGCTGCTGGAGATGGCGGTGTGGGCCGCGCACCGGGCGGGCCGCGACGTCGTGGACGAACTCGCCCTGGAGGAACCACTGCTGTTGTCCGGCCCGGCCGGACGTGAGGTCAGCGTGGTCGTCGACGGCAACGGCGTGATCGGCGTGCACTCGCGCGGTGACGGCGAAGCCGGGTGGACCCGGAACGCCTCGGGCTTCGCCGGCTCCGACACCGCCGGGAGTCGGCGGGCGGACGGCCTCGCCGCCTGGCCCCCCGCGAACGTGGTCGGCGTGTCCCACGAGGCGGCGTACGCCCGGCTGGCCGCCCTCGGCTTCGCTCCGGGGCCCCTGTACCGGGGCCTGGAGGAGGCGTGGCAGGCCGACGGCGCACTCTTCGCCCGGGTGGCGCTGCCGGCGGTCGGCGGGGCCGAGCAGGCCGGCGGCTTCCGGGTCCATCCGGCGCTGCTCGACGCCGCGTTGCTGGCCACCGGCCTGGCGTCGGCCGCCGACGGCTCCGCACGGGGCCGGCTGCCGCACCGGTTTCGAGGCGTCCGCCTGACGTCCGCGCGCCCCGGCGCGCTGCGCGTCCGTCTCACCTCCACCGGGCCGGACACGGTGTCCGTGACCCTCGCGGACCGGACCGGGGCACCGGCCGGCGGGATCGAGTCGCTGACCCTGATGCCCGTGGACACCGGGAAGCCGGCGGAGTTCGGCACCGGCCCGCACGACGCCCTGTACCGGGTGGACTGGGTCCCAGCACCGTCCTCGCCGCGCGAGGCCGGCCGGTACGCCGTGCTGGGCGAGCCGGACGCGCTCACCGCGGCCCTGGCCGGGGACGGGCCGGTCCTGGCCGGTCCGGCCGAACTCGCCGCCTCCGGCGCCGACATACCGCCGGTCGTGTTCGCCGTGCCGAATGGTGCGGGCACCGAAGGCGACACCCCGCCCGCGGCCGCCCGACACCGACTCCACCAGGTGCTGCGGTGGACGCGCGAGTGGCTCCTGGACGACCGGTTCTCCGCGTCGCGCCTGGTGGTCGTCACCCGTGAGGCGATCCAGGACGGCCGGGGGACCCGCACCGACCCGGCCGCGACGGCGGTCTGGGGTTTCCTGCGCAGCGCGCAGACGGAACACCCCGGCCGGTTCACGCTCCTCGACACCGACACCGACACCGACACCGACACCGACACCGACGCCCGCGCCGGGTCCTGGGCCCGTATTCCGGCCGCGGCTGGTACGGGCGAGGAACAGCTCCGGATCAGGTCGGGCACCGTGACCGTTCCCCGGCTCACCCGCCC
Source organism: Streptomyces sp. E2N166 (assembly GCF_003671715.1). Taxonomy (GTDB): domain Bacteria; phylum Actinomycetota; class Actinomycetes; order Streptomycetales; family Streptomycetaceae; genus Streptomyces; species Streptomyces thinghirensis. The sequence continues at coordinate 1,178,752 of NZ_RAIF01000032.1, forward strand.
GGCCGCCGGACCCCGTTCCTCCGGCGCGGACCGGGGCCGTCCCGCCCTCGGGTCCGGGACGGTGCTGATCACCGGCGGCACCAGCGGCCTCGGAGCCGTGCTGGCCCGCCATCTCGTGGAGCGTCACGGGGTGCGCCGCCTGCTGCTCACGAGCAGACGGGGGGCGACGGCCCCGGCGGTGGACGGCCTGCGTGCCACGCTGACCGGGGCGGGCGCCCACGTCGAGGTGGCGGCCTGCGACGTCACGGACCGTGCGGCGGTGGCCGCGTTGATCGACGCGGTCCCGGACGAGTACCCGCTGACCGCGGTGATCCACTGCGCTGCCGTCCTGGACGACGGCGTCGTCGAGTCGTTGACGGGTGACCGCATCGACGCGGTGCTCGCTCCGAAGACGCACGGCGCCTGGTACCTGCACGAGGCCACCCGGCACCTGGACCTGTCCGCGTTCGTGCTGTTCTCGTCGATCGCGAGCCTGCTCGGGACCGCCGGACAGGCCGGCTATGCGGCGGCGAACGCCTTCCTCAACGGCCTCGCCGAGACCCGCCGGGCCCAGGCACTGCCCGCCACCGCCCTGTGCTGGGGCTACTGGGCCGAGCGCAGCGAACTGGGCGCCGGCCTCGGGGAGGCGGACCTCGTGCGCCTGCAGCGGCAGGGCGTGTCGCCGATGCCGTCGCATGAGGGCCTCGCGCTCTTCGACGCGGCGATCGCACGGGACGAGCCGGTGCTGGTGCCCGCCCGGCTGCACCTGCCCGGGCCCGGCGCTGCGCCCACCGGCCGCACGGTCTCGCCCCTCCTGCGCGATCTGCCCGCGCCGTCCGCCGGTGCGGACCGCCCGGACCGGTCGGAGACCCCCGGCCTCGAACTCGCGCAGGTGGTGCTGTCGAAGCCGGCGGCCGAGGCAGAGGCGGTGGTGCGCGACGTCGTGCGGGCGCAGACCGCACTCGTCCTCGGTCACGACGACGGTGAACGGATCGGGCCCACCGTCGCGTTCCGGGACCTCGGCCTCGACTCGCTCACCGCGCTGGAACTGCGCAACAAGCTGTCGGCGGTGACCGGCCTGAAGCTGCCCGCCACCCTCGCGTTCGACCACCCGAACCCGGATGCCCTCGCGCGGTTCCTGATCGACAGCCTCACGCCCGCCGCCGGTCCGCAGCGGACGCCGGCCGACCGTCTGGCCGAGGAGATCGAGCGGCTGGGCGCCCGGCTGGAGGAGGAGCTCCCCGCCCTCGCGGACGAGGAAAGGGCCACCCTGTCCGCCCTGGTGGGCCAAGTGCAGGGCCGAGTCCGCGCGATGGCGGGCGAGGGACCGGTGATCGGCATCACCGACCGGATCAGTACGGCCTCAGCCGGCGAGCTTCTCTCGCTGCTGGACCAAGAGCTCGGCTAGGGGAGAGCGATGAGTGACGACAACAACGCCGAGGTCCTCGACTACCTCAAGCGGACCTCGATCGAGCTGATCGAGACCCGCCGACGGCTGGAGAGGCTGACGGAGGCCGCCGCCGAGCCCATCGCCGTCGTCGGCGCCGCCTGCCGCTTCCCGGGCGGGGCGGCGTCCCCGGAGGAACTGTGGGACCTGGTGCGTTCGGGCCGCGACGCGGTGGCCGGCCTCCCCGAGGACCGCGGCTGGGACCTGGACGCCCTGTACGACCCCGATCCGGACCGGCCGAGCACCAGTTACGCGCGCTCCGGCGGCTACCTGTCCGACGCGGCGGACTTCGACGCGGAGTTCTTCGGCATCAACCCCCGCGAGGCGCTGGCCGCCGACCCGCAGCAGCGGCTGCTGCTGGAGACCTCCTGGGAGTCCCTGGAACGCTCCGGCATCGACCCGCGGACCCTTCGCGGCAGCGCCACCGGTGTCTTCGCGGGACTCGCCTACTTCGGCTACGGCGACCACCACACCACCCCCGAGGTCATCTCCGGCTACGGCCAGACCGGCTCCCTGCTGAGCGTGGCGTCCGGACGCGTCGCCTACGTCCTCGGCCTGGAGGGACCGGCGGTGTCGACCGACACCGCGTGCTCGTCGTCCCTGGTGGCGATCCACCAGGCGGTGCAGTCGCTGCGGCAGGGCGAGTGCGGGCTCGCCCTCGCCGGGGGAGTCACCGTCATGGCGACGACGCAGGTCCTGCGCGAGATGTCCCGGCTGCGGGGCCTGGCGCCCGACGGCCGGTGCAAGGCGTTCTCCGACACGGCGGACGGCGCCGGGTTCTCCGAGGGCGCCGGGGTCCTGGTCCTGGAGCGGCTGTCGGACGCGCGGCGCAACGGACGCCGCGTCTGGGCCCTGATCCGGGGCTCGGCGATCAACCAGGACGGCGCGTCCAACGGGCTGACCGCGCCGAACGGCCCGGCGCAGCAGCGGGTGATCCGAGCCGCGCTGGCCAACGCCCGGGTCCGGGCGAGCGACGTCGACGTGGTGGAAGCGCACGGCACGGGCACCAAGCTGGGCGACCCGATCGAGGCGCAGGCGCTGCTCGCCACCTACGGGCAGGACCGCGATCGCGACCGGCCGCTGTGGCTGGGGTCGCTGAAATCCAACATCGGCCACGCGCAGGCGGCCGCCGGCGTCGGCGGGGTCATCAAGATGATCATGGCGATGCGGCACCGGACGATGCCCAAGACCCTGCACGTGGACCGCCCCAGCACACACGTGGACTGGTCGGCCGGGGCGGTGGAACTGCTGACCGGGGCCATGCAGTGGCCCAGTGCCCCGGGCCGGCCCCGGCGGGCGGGAGTGTCCGCCTTCGGCGCCAGCGGCACCAACGCGCACCTGATCCTGGAGGAGGCCCCCGCCGAGGTGACGCCCGCCGCGGACGGACCCGCCGGCAGTGAACCGGCCGGGCAGGCACCCCCCGGGGACGCGTCCGGCACCGGCCGCCCGGCAGCGCACGCCACGACGGTGGTGCCGTGGATCGTCTCCGCCCGCTCAGCCGAGGCGCTGCGGGCGCAGGCGCACAAGCTCCACCGCTTCGCCGTCGCGGACCCGCGGGCCGACGTCGCTGCCGTCGGACGGTCGTTGGCGTCGACCCGCGCCCGGTTCGAGCACCGCGCGGTGGTGCTTGGTCATGAGCGGGACGACCTGCTGCGCGGTCTCGCGTCGCTGAGCGAGGGCACCGAATCCGCGGACGTGGTGCGCGGGATCGCCGGGGAGCCCGACGGCACCGTCTTCCTGTTCCCCGGGCAGGGCTCCCGCTGGGCCGGCGCGGCGGGACAGTTGTACGACGCCTTCCCGGTCTTCGCCCGGAGCCTCGACGAGGTGTGTGCCCGCTTCGACGCGCACCTGCCCTTCGCCCTCAAGCCCCTGCTGCTGTCCGGCCGGCCCACCGACGACCTCGCCGACCGCACCGACATCGCCCAGCCGGCGCTGTTCGCCCTCCAGGTCGCCCTGTACCGCCTGATCACGCGCTACTGCCCGCCGCCGAGCCTGCTGATCGGTCACTCGGTCGGCGAGATCGCCGCCGCCCACGTCGGCGGCGCCCTCGACCTGGACGGTGCCACCCGGCTCGTGGCCGCCCGCGGCAGAATCATGCAGACCGTCGAGGAGGCCGGCGCCATGCTGGCCGTACGCGCACCGCAGGACGAGGTACGGGCCCTGCTCGCCGCGTACGACCGGGTGGGCGTCGCCGCCGTCAACGGTCCCGCGTCGGTCGTCGTCTCGGGCGTCCGCGACCAGGTCCACGCGATGCGTGACCGGCTGGTCGCCGCCGGAACCTCCGCGAAATTGCTCGCCGTCGGTCACGCCTTCCACTCCCCGCTCATGGACCCCGTCCTGGACGCCTTCGCGGCGTCCCTCGGCGAACTCGGCGGCGGCGCCGCGCAGATCCCCGTCGTCTCGTCCCTGCTGGGCCGTGAGGCCACTGCCGGGGAGCTGACGTCCGTCGCGCACTGGGTGCGCCACGTGCGCGAACCCGTCCGCTTCCACGACGCGGTACGGCGCGCCCGCGAGTCCGGCGCGGACGTCTTCCTCGACGTGGGCCCCGGCTCGACCCTCGCGGGCATCACCAAGGAGGCCTTCGCCCACGAGGGCGCGGACGACGCCCTGGTCGTGCCCGTGTCGCGGCGGGACCGTGAGCCGGAGGAGGCGTTCGTCGCCGCGCTGGCCCGGCTGCTCGTGAGGGGCGTGGACGTGGACCTGAGCGCCCTGTTCCCGGCCGGCGGGACGGTGGACCTGCCGACGTACGCCTTCCAGCGGCAGCGCTACTGGCTGGACTTTCGGGCCGCCGCGGGCCGGTTGGACCTGTCGGCCGCCGGGCTCACCGCCGCTGATCACCCGCTGCTCGGAGCCGAGGTCGACCTCCCCGGCACCGGCGAGGTCGTCCTCACCGGCCGGTGGTCCCTGCGGACGCAGCCCTGGCTGGCCGACCACACCGTGTTCGGCGCGGTCGTCGTACCGGCGACGGCCCACCTGGACCTCGCCCTGTCGGCGGGCCGCCGCGTCGGTGCCCCCGCCGTCGAGGAACTCTCCCTCGAAGCGCCCCTGGTCCTCCCGGCCTCCGGGGAGGTACGGGTGCGGATCGTCGCCGGTGCCGCCGACGACACGGGACGCCGCTCCATGGAGGTCTTCTCGCACTCCGGCGAGGACGGTCCGGCACCCGGTGGCTGGACCCGGCACGTGACGGGCCGACTGGCACCCGGCGCAGCGCCGGCGTCCGGGGCCCCCGAGGACGCGACACCGCTCGCCGTGTGGCCCCCGGCCGATGCGCAGCCGATCGACATCACGGAGCTGTACGACTCCTTCGCGGACGCCGGCTTCGACTACGGCCCCGCGTTCCGCGGCCTGCGCGAGGTGTGGCGGCGGGGCGAGGACCTCTTCGCGGCCGCCACGTTGCCGAAGACGGACGGCACTTCGGCCGACGACGGCTTCGCCCTGCACCCCGCGCTGCTGGACTCCGTGCTGCATGCGGTGGTGGCCGGCGAGGTCATCGAGGTGGACGGCGCCCGGGGCTGGATGCCCTTCGCGTGGAGTGGGGTGGACACGGCCGGGGAATGCGGCCCGGCCGTGCGGGTCAGGATCTCCCCGGCCGGTGACGGTGCCGTGTCCGTGGTGGTCGCCGACGACCGGGGGCGGGCGGTCGCCCGCATCGGTGCGCTGACCTTCCGGCCGGCCGGCCGGGAGCAGGTGCGCGCGGTGCGCGGCGCGCACGGGTCCGCGCTGTTCGAAGTGGAGTGGAAGCCGGTCCCGCCCGGTGCGGGCACGGCTCCCAGCGGGACACGGATCGTCATCGGCGCGCGGGACGGCCTGGCGGCCCGGGCCGCCGGTGCGGCCGGCCCGTCCGTCGTGCGGTGCGCGTCCCTGAAGGACGCCCTGTCCGGACGGGCCCTCACGGGCGCGGACCCCGCGCAGATCGTCCTCTGCCTGGACGACGACGGTACGCACGGCCCCGCAGCCATCCCCGACCGCACCGACGCGGCCCGGAGCGCCGGTCCGCTCGGCGCGGTCCGCCACGCGGACGCACACGTCCTCGACGCGGTCCGGCGCTTCCTCGGCGACGAACGCTGCGCCGGGGCCACCCTGGTCCTCCTCACGCGCCTGGCCCAGGACACCGGCGGCGGACCGAGCGGCGTGAGCCTCCAAGGCGCCTCCGCTTGGGGCCTGCTGCGCTCCGCCCGGACCGAACACCCCGGCCGGTTCCGTCTGGTGGACATCGACGACGAGCGCAGTTCTTGGGAACGCCTCCCGGACGCGCTCGCCCACGACGCGGACCAACTTGCCCTGCGCGACGGGCAGTGCCTCGCTCCCCGCCTGACCCCGGCCTCACCCGCACACCGGCAGATCGAGCCGCCCCCGGCCGGACCCCACCGGCTCGGCATCCCGGACAAGGGGACGCTGGAGAACCTGACCTGGGTCCCCTGCCCCGAGGTCGAGGTGCCCCTCACCAGCGGGCAGGTACGGGTCGCCGTGCACACCGCGGGGCTCAACTTCCGCGATGTCACCATCGCCCTCGGCCTGGTGGAACGGACCGCCATCGACGCCGGACTCGGCAGCGAGGGGTCCGGAACCGTCCTGGAGGTGGCGGACGACGTGACGGGCCTGGCCCCGGGCGACCGGGTGACCGGCATCTTCACCGGCGCCTTCGGCCGCGCGGCCGTGGCCGACCACCGCCTGCTCGCGCCCGTCCCCGACGGGTGGAGCCACGCGGAGGCGGCGTCCGTGCCGGGCGCCTTCCTCACCGCCTACTACGCGCTCGTGCACCTCGCCGGGCTGGAGAAGGGGCAACGGATCCTCGTCCACGCCGCGGCCAGCGGTGTCGGCATGGCCGCCGTCCAGCTGGCGCGGCACATCGGCGCCGAGACGTACGCCACCGCGAGCCCCGCCAAGTGGCCCGCCCTACGGGCCATGGGACTGGACGACGACCACCTCGCCTCCTCACGGGACCTGGAGTTCGCGACCGCCTTCCGGCACGCCACCGGCGGCCGCGGCGTGGACGTCGTGCTGAACTCCCTGGCCCACGCCCACGTCGACGCCTCGCTGACCCTGCTCCCCGCCGGCGGCAGCTTCATCGAGATGGGCAAGACCGACATCCGCGACCCCGCCCGTGTCGCAGCCGACCACCCGGGCGTCGCCTACCAGGCCTTCGACCTCTACGAGGCGGGCCCGGACCGGATCCACGAGATGTTCCGGGCCGTCATGGACCTGTTCGCCGAGGAGCGGCTGCGCTTCAACCCGGTCTCCGTCCGGCATGTCCGCGACGCGCGCACCGCCTTCCGCGAGATGAGCCAGGGACGGCACATCGGCAAGCTCGTCCTCGAGCTGGCCGACGACTTCGGTGGCGGGACCGTCCTGGTCACCGGCGGGACCGGTGGCGTGGGATCGCTGGTGGCGCGCCACCTCGTCACCGCACGCGGGGTGCGCAGCCTGGTGCTGGCGAGCCGCCGCGGCATGGCCGCCGATGGAGCCGCCGCGCTGGTGTCGGACCTCGTGGACGCGGGCGCGACGGTGAAAGTCGTGGAGTGCGACATCGCGGACCGGGCCGCCGTGGCGGACCTGCTTGCCGGCCTGCCCCGACCCGCTCCGCTGACGGCGGTCGTGCACGCGGCGGGGGAGCTGGCCGACGGCACCGTCGCCGCGCTCACCCCGGACAGGCTCGACCAGGCGCTGCGCGCCAAGGCCGGCGGCGCGGTCCATCTCGACGAACTGACCCGCGGGCGTCCCCTGAGCGCGTTCGTGCTGTTCTCCGCCCTCGCAGGAACGCTCGGCGCAGCGGGTCAGGCCGCCTACGCCGCCGCCAACGGCTTCCTGGACGCCCTGGCCACGCGCCGCAGGGCGTCCGGCCTCCCCGGCACGTCGCTGTGCTGGGGCTGGTGGGAGCAGCGCAGCGGCATGACCGGGCACCTGGACAGCGCCGACCTGTCCCGGGTACGGCGGATGGGCGTCGCCGCCATGCCGACCCCCGACGCGCTGGACCTGTTCGACGCGGCGTGCGCGCTCGGCAAGCCGGTCCTCGTCCCGGCCCGGCTGGACC
>NZ_RAIF01000032.1:1186391-1202046 GCF_003671715.1 Streptomyces sp. E2N166
GGCCGTGCCCGCCGCAGCCGGACGGCCGCCCCCGAGCGGGCCTGCGCACCCGGCCTGCCCCCCACCCTGGCCGCGCTCCCGGCGCACGAGGCGGAGACCGCCGTCCTCGACTTCGTCCGGGACCAGGTCGCCCTCGTGCTGGGGCGTCCCTCCGGCACGGCCGTCGACGCGGACCAGGCCTTCACGCCCATGGGATTCGACTCGCTGACCTCGGTCGAACTGTGCAACCGCCTGGGCGCCGCGACCGGACTGCGTCTGCCGACCACGCTGGTCTTCAGTTACCCCACGCCGCGAGAACTGGGGCTGCACCTGACCGGCCTGGTGCGCCCGGCGGCCCGGACCGAACCGGACGAGGACGCCGCGATCCGGGAGGTGCTGCGGACCGTCCCGATCGGCAGGCTGCGCGACGCGGGGCTGCTCGAACCGGTGCTGGCCTGCGCCGGTTCCTCCCGGCCCGACCCCGTGGACCGGCACGTCCCGCAGGACGGCCCCGACGCGCCAGCACTGGCGGGTCTCGACATCGACGCACTGGTCGACCTGGCCCTGGACGAGAGGGGGAAGTGACATGGACGACTCCGCAGACCGCACCGCGGACGGCGCGAACGAAGCGGACAGGGTGCAGCGCGCACTGCGCACCCTGCTGGAGGAACGCGACCGCCTCCGTCAGGAGAACGAGGCGCTGAAGGCCCGGCACGCCGAGCCGATCGCCGTGGTCGCGATGGCATGCCGCTACCCGGGAGGCGTCTCCTCGCCCGAGGACCTGTGGACCCTGGTCCGCGAAGGGGCCGACGCCGTGGACGAGTTTCCGCAGGACCGCGGCTGGCGTGACGTCTACGACCCGGACCCCGCCGCCGTGGGCCGTTCCTGCACCCGCCAGGGAGGCTTCCTGGACGGCGTGGCGGACTTCGATGCGGGGTTCTTCGGCATCAGCCCGCGCGAGGCGCTGACGGTCGACCCGCACCATCGGCTGCTGCTGCAGACCTCCTGGGAGGCCTTCGAACGGGCCGGCATCGTCCCCGCCGACGTGCGCGGCACCGACGTCGGCGTCTTCACCGGCGTCAGTTCCTCCGAGTACGGCTGGCGCTTCCTGGAGGCGAACCACAGCGAGCTGGAGGGCCACCTGCTGTACGGCAGCGCCCTCAGCGTCGCGTCCGGCCGGGTCGCCTACCAACTGGGCCTGACCGGACCGGCGGTGTCCCTGGACACGGCGTGCTCGTCGTCGCTGGTCGCCCTGCACATGGCTGCGCAGTCGCTGAGGTCGGGGGAGTGCTCGCTCGCGCTGGCGGGCGGGGCCTCGACGATGCCCACTCCCGCGATCTTCGTGGAGTTCTCCCGGCAGCGGGCGCTGTCCCCCACCGGGCGGTGCAGGGCCTTCGCGGACGGGGCCGACGGCACGGGCTGGGCGGAGGGGGTCGGTGTGCTCCTACTCGAACGGCTGTCCGACGCCCGGCGCAACGGCCGCACGGTGCTGGCCGTCCTGCGCGGCAGCGCGGTGAACCAGGACGGGGCCAGCAACGGGCTGACCGCCCCCAACGGCCGGGCGCAGGAGCAGGTGATCCGCACGGCCCTGGCCAACGCACGCGTCTCCGCCGCGCAGGTCGACCTGGTCGAAGCGCACGGCACCGGGACCGTCCTGGGCGACCCCATCGAGGCGGGCGCTCTGCTGGCGACGTACGGGCAGGACCGGGAGCACGACAGGCCGCTGTGGCTCGGATCCCTGAAGTCCAACATCGGTCACGCCCAAGCGGCCGCCGGGGTCGGTGGCGTCATCAAGGCCGTGCTGGCCATGCGTCACGGATGGCTGCCGAAGACACTGCACGTGGACACGCCCTCCCGGCACGTCGACTGGTCGTCCGGGGTGGTCCGGCTGCTGGACGAGGGACGCGCGTGGCCCCGGCCGGACGGTCCCCGGCTGGCCGGCGTGTCGTCGTTCGGCGTCAGCGGCACCAACGCCCACGTCATCCTGGAGGAGTCCCCGCGGGAGCCGGGGGAGCGGGGCGGCCCCGGCCCGGCGGTGGCCGGTGGCCTCGTGCCGTGGGTGGTCTCGGGCAAGGACGCGGCGGCCCTGGCACGGCAGGCGGGCCGGCTGCACGACTTCGCCGCCGCCCGCACCGACACGGACCTCGCCGACGCCGGCTGGTCGCTGGCCTCCGGTCGCTCGCGTTTCGCGCACCGCGCGGTCGTCCTCGGCCGCGACCGCGAGGAACTGCTGAGCGGCCTGGCGTCGCTGCGCGACGGAACGGACTCCGACGGGCTGGTGCGCGGTGTCGCCGCCGACCTCGGCGGGGTCGCCTTCATGTTCCCCGGCCAGGGCTCGCAGTGGGCCGGCATGGGACGGCAGCTGTACGCCACCTTCCCTGCGTTCGCGCACTCCCTCGACGCGTGCGCGGACGCCCTCGCCGAGTGGACCGACTGGTCGCTGCTCGACGTGGTGCACGGCGTCGAAGGGGCACCCACGCTGGACCGGGTCGACGTGGTGCAGCCGGCGCTGTTCTCGGTCATGGTCTCCCTGGCCGCCCTGTGGCGGTCCTGGGGCGTCGAACCGGCCGCGGTGGTCGGACACAGCCAGGGCGAGATCGCCGCCGCCCACGTGTGCGGCGCGCTGTCCCTGCGCGACGCCGCGAGGATCGTGGCACTGCGGAGCCGTGCCCTGACCGACCTCATCGGCCACGGCGGCATGGCGTCCGTCACGGAGTCCGCGGACCTGGTCCAGGCGCGCCTGACGCCCTGGGGCGACCGGGTGAGCGTCGCCGTCGTCAACGGGCCCCGCTCGGTGGTGGTGTCCGGGGATCCGGAGGCCCTCGACGAGTTCGTCGAGAAGATGAACGCCGAGGGCGTCCAGGCCCGGCGGATAGCGGTGGACTACGCCTCCCACTCGCCGCAGGTGACCCGGGTCCGCGACCAGGTGCTCAGCCGGCTCGCCGACGTGAGCTCGAAGACGTCCGCGCTGCCCTTCTACTCCACCCTGCACGGCCGGAAGACGGACACCGCGGAGCTGAACGCCGGTTACTGGTACGCCAATCTGCGCGAACCCGTCCGCTTCGAGACCGCCGTGCGGCACCTGGTCGACGACGGATTCCGGGTGTTCGTGGAGATGAGCCCCCATCCCGTACTGACGTATCCGGTGCAGGAGATGGTGGAGGACCTGGACGACGCCCTGGTCCTGTCCTCCACCCGACGGGACCGGGGGGAGGCCGACGCCGTGCTGGACTCGCTGGCCCGACTGCACGTCAGCGGCGGGGCCGTGGGCTGGGAGTCACTGTTCGGAAGGCGGCGGCGCGTGGAGCTGCCGACCTACGCCTTCGACCGGCAGCGCTACTGGCTGAGCTCCTCGCACACGGCCGTGACGGTGGAGCTGCCCTCGACGGATCAGGGCCCCGGCGACGAGGCCCCGGTCTCCCTGCCGGAGCTGCTCGCCGGCCGGTCCGGCGCCGACGCCGAGGCGATCGTCCTCGGCCACGTCCTCGACAGGGCCGCGGCCGTCCTCGGACACGCCTCGGCCGACGCCCTGGACCCCGACGGGGAGTTTCGGCAGTTCGGGTTCGACTCGCTGCTCTCGGTCGAACTGAGCAAACGCCTCGCCGCGACGACGGGACTCAAGCTCCGGGCGAACCTGGTGCTGCGCCACCCGTCACCGAGACTGATCGCCCGGCACATCCTGTCCACGATGGCCGAAGGCGACCCCGCGTGAACGCGCCGGTCGGCGGGCGCGTCGCCCGCCCGCGGGAGACCGCTGGACCGGTCGCGTCCGTACCACCCGATCCATCCGTCGTAATACCCGTTCCGTCCGGTCCATCCGTTCCACGGCTTTTGCTGAGGGGTTGATTCGAGTGCGTTCGTTCGGTGCGTCGCCCGCGCACAAAGGAATGTGGCTGGCGCAGAAGATGGCGCCCGACATGCTCAATCACGCGCTGGCCATGTGGGAGGTGGACGGTGAACTGGACACCCGGGTCATGGAAACGGCCATGTTGCGCGTGCTGGACGAGGCGGAGGTCCTGCGCGTCGGCTTCCTCGACGACGGCGGCAGCCTGCGCATGATCCCTCGGGAACTCGGCGACTGGCGGCCGTTCCACCTGGACCTGAGCGGTGAGGCCGACCCCGAGCAGGCCGCGCGCGAGGCACTGGCCCGCATGGTGCGGCAGCCCTATGACCTGGAGCGGGACCTGCTCTTCCGGTTGGGCGTGGTCACCCTCGCCCCGGCCCGCAGCCTCGTGGTGATCTCTTACCACCACCTCATCTCGGACGGCTACGGCGCCGGCGGTCTGCTGTCGCGCCGCATCGCCGAGGTGTACACCGCGCTGGCGGAGGGTTCGCAGGTGCCCGAGCCCTCGCACCCGTGGGACGCCGCGTCCTACGCGGCCCTGGCCGAGGAGTACACCGCCTCGGGGAAGGCCGCTGAGGACGCCGGTTTCTGGCGCGAGCACCTGGCGGACGCGCCCCCACCCGCGCAGGTGCCGGGCATGACCCTGTCCGACGCGCGGCGCGCCCGGCTCTCCGAGCCGTTGAGCGGCGCCGACCGCTGGTCGGAGGTGGCCGCGGCGATCGGCATGGTGAGCCGGACGCTGACCGTCCCACGGGCCGAGGCGGATGCCTGGACCGAGACCGCCAAGTCCATGGGCGTGTGGATGTCCTCGCTGCTGACCGCGGCCGTGGCGGTCTACCTGCGCCATCGCTGCGACCGCCCCGAGTTCCTCCTCTCGCTGGCCGTGGGGAACCGGGCGGGGGCGGCGGGCCGGACACCCGGTCTCGCGGTCAACGTGGTGCCGCTGCGGATGGGCGTTCCGCTCGGGGCTTCGTTCGCGACGATCGCCGACGCGGTGGTCGACGAGACGTACGAGGTCTTCGGGCAGACCGGCTGCCACTACTCCGACATCCAGCGTGCGTGCGGCAGCGTCCTCAGCGGCCGGGGCAGCTTCGGAGCGGTGCTGAACGTCGTGGACTTCGTGGAGCAGCTCCGCTTCTGCGGTCACCCGGCGCGCTACTTCTCCGCGACCACAGGCACCTTCGACGAACTGTCGATCGGCTTCTGCACCGACGGGACCCCCGACAGTGACCTGTTCCTGCGGCTCGACGCCCCCGCGGACCTGTATTCCCGCGCCGAGCTGCGTGCCGTCGGAGAGGACCTGCTCGACCACGTCCGGGCCGTGCTGGCCGCCCCCGCGCAGACTCCGGTCGGTGCCCTGGACACGCTGCGCGGCGTCGAGCGGCACCGGCCGCAGGCGGCGGCGGAGGAGACCGGCACGTCCCTGCCGGGCCTGACGGTCCCCGAACTGTTCGACCGTCAGGCGGTACGCGCCCCCGACGCCGTCGCGATGGTGTCCGGGGACATCACGATGACGTACGGCGAACTCGCCGAGCGGTCCGGGCACCTGGCCAGGGCGCTGCGCGGCCGGCACGTCGGACCCGAGACGGTCGTGGCGGTGGCCGTGCCCCGGTCGGTGGACCTGGTCGTCGCCCTGCTGGGGGTGGTGAGGGCGGGCGGCGCCTACCTGCCGGTCGACCCGGCGGCCCCGGCATGGGGCGGCACCGCGGCCGCGCACGGCGTCCTGCTCACCGACGCAGCGACCGCCGCGGCGCTCCCGGCCGATCCGGACCTGGCGGTCCTGCTCCTGGACGAGCTGTGCGCCGAGGCCGGCGTCGACGGGGCGGACACCGCCCTGCCGGTGCCGCGCCCCGACCAGCTGCTGGCCGTCCTCCCCAGCCCGGGGCCGGACGGTTCGGTCACCGAGGTCGCTGTGACACATCGCAACATGGAACGGTTCGTCCTGGATCGCCACTGGCGCGACGGTGCCGGCGGGACCGTGCTGTGGCACGCCCCGCTCGCCGCCGGCGCGGCCGCCCTCGACGTCTGGGCGCCGTTGCTCCGCGGCGGCCGGATCGTCCTGGCCCCGCCGGGGGAGCTGGACGCCGACGCCCTGCCCGGGTTGCGGGAAACCCACCGGATCACCACCGTCCGGCTGACCGCCGACGCGTTCTCGGCGCTCGCGGCCGACCGTCCCGAACGTCTCGCCGGACTGCGTGCGGTGTGGACCGGTGGGGACCGTGTCCCGTCGGCCGCGGTGCGGCGCGTCCGGGAGGCCTGTCCGGCCCTGACCGTCATCGACGTCCACGGTCCGGTGGAGGCGGCCTCGTTCGCCGTGCGGCATCACCCGGCCGCCGAAGCGCCCGGCCACCCGGCGCACTCGTACGGCAGCCCTCTGGACCACACGACACTGCACGTCCTGGGTCCGGGGCTGGTGCCGGTCCCGCCGGGGGCGGTGGGGGAGCTGTATCTTGCCGGGCCCGGCGTGGCGCGCGGTCGTCCGGGGCGGCCCGGGCACACGGCCGCCCAGTTCGTGCCCTGCCCGTTCGGCCCGCCCGGCGCCCGCATGTACCGGACCGGTCACCGGGTGCGCCGGGACGAGGAGGGCCGCTTCGCGTACGTGGGACGGGCAGGCGCCCAGGCGGACGTGCGAGGTTTCCGCATCGAGCCGGCCGAGGTCGAGGAGGCCCTGGCCGAGTGTCCCGGGCTCGCCCGGGTGCTCGCCGAGGTCACACGGGACGAGGCCGGGCAGTGGAGACTGGTGGCCTACGTCGTCGTGGGGGGCGCGTCCGCCCCGACGGTGGAGGAGCTCCGCGCGTTCGCCATGGGGCGGCTGCCGGAGGCCATGGTCCCGTCGGTGTTCGTGGTGCTGGACCGTCTGCCGGTCACGGCGGACGGACGGCCGGACCGCGCGGCCCTGCCCGCGCCGTCGTCCGACGGCGACTCCTACCGGGCACCGCGCAACGACACTGAACGGGTCCTGGCCGGGGCGTTCGCCGACGTGTTGGAAGTGGAGCGGGTCGGTATCGACGACGACTTCTTCGACATCGGCGGCAACTCGCTGCGGGCGATCCGCCTGGTCGGCCTGATCCGCGCCGAGCTGAACCAGGAGGTGTCCATCCGCAAACTGTTCGTGGCGCGCACCATCGCCGGTCTTTCGGACCTGTGGGGGGACGTGGCCCCGTCCAGCCGGCCCGCTTTGCGCAGGAGGACCAAGGGCGGCCACGTGCTGTGAGTCGGCGGGCGGACCGCCGCCCGTTCCTCATCTCCGTCCGGCCCGGGACAATGGGAGGAGGCGACTTCACTGTCCCGCCGACGGGACACACGCCGGCCGAGTCCGGCGCACGTGACGGACCCCTCGTGCCGCATCGGGCCGGCGGTGCGACCGAGGGACGTCACAGCCCGCCCCCACGTCGGTTCTTCTGGGCGCGGAAGATCACCGGTCGACGATGCGGACGGCGCATCGCGCAGCCATGCCAGCGGGAGAATCCTCTATGAGTCAGCGTGAACACCACACCTACGACGTGGTCGGCATCGGGTTCGGCCCGTCCAACCTGTCGCTTGCCATCGCCCTGCGGGAACACTGGACGAGCGGTCAGGACGGGGAGGTCAGCGCCCTGTTCCTGGAGCGCCAGTCCTCCTTCGGCTGGCACCGCAACATGCTGCTGCCGTCGGCGACCATGCAGATCTCCTTCCTGAAGGACCTGGTCACCTTCCGCAATCCGACGTCGAGTTACAGTTTCGTCGCGTTCCTGCACGCGTCGGGGCGGCTCCCGCAGTTCGTCAACAACCAGGACTTCTTCCCCACACGCGAGGAGTTCCACCAGTACCTGGAATGGGCGCAGGCCCGTGTCGCCGACCGCGTCCGGTACGGCTCGGAGGTGACGTCGATCCGGCTCGTTCCGGGCGATGCCCCGCAGGCGGACCGCCTGCGGCTGGAGATCGAGGACGGGGGACACCGGGCCGGACGCGTGATCGAGACGCGGAACGTGGTGGTCTCCACAGGCCTGGTCCCGAGCATGCCCGAGGGGACCGAGCGGGACGAACGCGTATGGCACAGTTCCGAGTTCCTGGACAAGTACCGTCGGATGGATCCGTCGGCACTGCGGCGGGTGGCGGTGGTGGGGGCCGGCCAGAGCGCCGCCGAGATCACCCGGTTCCTCTACGACGAGCTCCCGCACGCCGAGGTGTACTCGGTCATCCCTTCCTACGGGTACTCCGTCGCGGACGACACGCCCTTCGCGAACCAGATCTTCGATCCGGGTGCCGTCGACGACTACTACTTCGGCACCGATCAGACCCGTGAGGCGTTCTGGCGCTACCACCGCAACACCAACTACTCGGTCGTCGACGACGAGGTGATCCGGGACCTGTACCGCAGGGCCTACGACGACGAGGTGCGCGGGACCGAGCGGCTGCAGTTCCTGAACCTGACGCGGGTCACGGGGGTCAAGCGCGTGGGCGCCGAGACGCGCGTCTCCCTCCAGGTGGGACCCGACGCCGAGGTGCGGGAACTCGACTGCGACGCCCTCGTCTGCGCGACGGGGTACAAGGGGATGGAGCCCACCGGCCTCCTCGGCGAGCTCGACCGCTACTGCTTGCGCGACGGTGAGGGCCGCTACCGGATCGAGCGGGACTACCGTGTCGTCACCGAACCGGAGTTTCGGTGCGGTATCTACCTGCAGGGCGGCACCGAGCACAGTCACGGTCTGACGTCCTCGCTGTTGTCGAACATCGCCGTCCGCAGCGGCGAGATCGCTGATTCGATCGTCGCCCGGCGTGCCGGGCGGATCGCTGGAAGTCCGGTCGCCGTTCCCGCCGAGGTCGGTGGCGACTTCCTCTGAACGCCCGACCAACGAGGGGAACGCCGATGGGCAGGCCGGCCGAAGAACGGTGGATACGTCGCTTCCACGACGACGACGGGTGTGCGACGAAGCTCGTATGCTTCCCGCACGCCGGCGGGTGGGCGAGCGCGTACGGCGGCTGGACCGCGCGGCTGCCGTCCGATGTCGGCGTGCTCGCCGTACGGTATCCGGGCCGGGAGGACCGGCTCGGCGATCCGTTCCTTCCGGGGCTGGAAGCCCTGGCGGACGAGGTGGCGGAGGCACTGGACGAACTGTCGCGGCATCGGCTGGTGCTGTTCGGCCACAGTATGGGCGCCTCGGTGGCCCACGAGGTGGCGTTGCGCCTCCACAAGCTGGGGCGTCCGCCGGCCGCCCTGTGCGTGTCCGGCAGGCGCCCGCCGCAGCTGCTGGACGGCCGGCGCCGCCTGTTCGGTACGGACGAGGAGATCGTCGCGGGGCTCGTGCGCTTCGACGAGAGCAGGGCCGCGGTCTTCGCGGAGCCGGAACTGCGAGAGGTCCTGCTGCCGGCGATCCGCGCCGACTACCGGATGGTGGACGAGTACGCCGGCGGCGACCGTCCTCCACTGGACTGCCCGGTGTACGGCTACACCGGCGAGGACGACTCAGAGGTGACCCCGGAGCAGATGCGCGGCTGGGCGGATGTGACCAAGGGCGCGTTCCGGCTCAAAGTCCTGCCCGGTGGGCACTTCTATCTGCGGGCCGAAGAGCCCGCCCTGCTGGCGGGTCTGAGGGATGCGCTTCGCCCTGTCAGGAACCTCGTGGAGAACGCCTAGACGCGGGTCCCGGAGACCGGGGGATTCTTCTCTCCGGGGCCCGCGCGTAGGGCACCGGGCCATAGTGGCTCGGTGGCGTCATCGTGGCATCTATTTGGCTCATCGGCAAGCTCCATTGTCGGGAGACCGCGTGTTGAGTGCCTACCTCAAGGTTGCAGACCTTCGCATATCCCCAGCCAGTAGCTGCGGTATCGCCAGGTCATTGTGCTGCCGCTGTCTCGATGTCGGCGATGTCGCGCCAAGGTGACTCAATCTGGCACTGGACATGGCGCCATTGGATGTCATCATGGCGCTGGTTCGGTGTGCCGCCGACCGTCCGCACTCACCGGAGTTGAATTGCCTTGGCCACCTTGCTCTACCGCGTCGGCCGCCTCGCCTTCCGGCGGCGGGGCCTCACTGTCCTGCTGTGGTTCCTCGTCCTCGGCGGTGTCGGGGTCGCCGCCTCGTCCGCACCGCCTCCGCCCGCCGACACCTTCTCCATGCCGGGTACGGAGTCGCAGCAGGCCGTCGACCTGCTGAACGAGAAGTTCCCGGCCGCCAGCGCCGACGGAGCGTCGGCCCGGGTCGCGATCCGCGCGCCGGGCGGCGCGAAGGCCACCGATCCAGATGTCCGGAAGAGCGTGGCCGCACTCGTCGCCGACCTGAAGAAGGCCCCGCAGGTGGCCGCGGCTACCGACCCGTTCACGTCGGACGCCGTCAGCGAGGACGCCACCACCGCCTACACGGTCGTCACCTACGAGGTGACCGCGCTGGAGGTATCCGACACGGCGCACGACGCCCTGCTCGAAATCGCCGACGACGGTCGCGCGCGCGGGCTCACGGTCGAGATGGGCGGCGACGCAGTCCCCGTGGAGCAGGCGGCCGGCGGCACCGCCGAGAGCATTGGCGTCGCCATCGCCGCCCTGATCCTGCTGGTGACCTTCGGCTCACTGGTGGCGGCGGGCATGCCCCTGCTCACCGCCGTCATGGGGGTCGGCATCGGCGTCAGCGCCATCGGTGCCCTCGGCAGCACACTCGGCCTCTCCTCGACCAGCACCACCCTGGCCCTGATGATCGGCCTGGCCGTCGGCATCGACTACGCCCTGTTCATCGTCTCCCGCTACCGCACCGAGCTGATCGAGGGTCTGGACCGGGAGGAGGCCGCAGGCCGGGCGGTCGGCACCGCGGGCTCGGCCGTGGTCTTCGCCGGCCTCACAGTCATCGTCGCCCTCGCCGGCCTCGCTGTCGTCGACGTCCCGATGCTCACGAAGATGGGCCTCGCGGCGGCCGGCACCGTCCTGATCGCCGTGCTGGTCGCGGTGACCTTCGTCCCTGCGCTGCTCGGCTTCGCCCCGGTCCGGGTGCTGCACCGCGCCGATCGCCACCGGATCACGGGCAAGCCGCTGTCCGAGCGCCGTCAGCGCAAGGCCGACAGGGCCGCGGCCCGGCAGCGGCCGAACCTCGGGTCCCGCTGGGCCGGTTTCGTCCTTCGCCGTCCCCTCGTCGTCCTGCTGGTCGGTGTGGTTGGCCTCGGTGTCGTCGCCGTGCCCGCGACCCGGCTGGAACTGGGCCTGCCCGGCGAGGGCGCCATGGCCCCCCACACCACCCAGCGCAAGGCCTACGACATGCTGTCGGAGTCCTTCGGCCCCGGGTTCAACGGCCCACTGCTGGTCACCGTCGCGGCGGACGAGGCCCGCGGCGTCGGCAAGGACGTCGCCGCCGAGCTGTCCGGTGAGCCCGGAGTGGCCGAGGTGGGCCCGGTGGTGCCGAACACGTCGGGCGACACTGCGATCATCAGCGTCGTGCCGGAGGAAGGCCCCACGGACGACCGCACCCGGCATCTGGTCGAGAGGTTGCGTGACGACCTGTCCGGCTTCGCGCGCACCCATGATGCCGAGATTCTGGTCGGCGGACAGACGGCCATGTTCCTGGACTTCTCCCGGACCCTCGACGACGCGCTGCTTCCGTACCTCGCGCTCGTGGTGGGACTCGCCTTCCTGCTGCTGGTCCTCGTTTTCCGCTCGTTCACGGTGCCGCTGAAGGCCGCCCTCGGTTTCCTGCTGTCGGTGTCCGCGGCGCTGGGTGCCGTCGTGGCGATCTTCCAGTGGGGCTGGTTCGCCGACATCGTCGGCGTGGACCAACCGGGCCCGATCATGAGCACGATGCCGATCATCATGATCGGGGTGGTGTTCGGACTGGCCATGGACTATGAGGTCTTCCTGGTGACCCGGATGCGCGAGGCCTTCGTCCATGGGCAGCCGACCCCGCAGGCAGTCGTCACCGGCTTCCGGTACGGCGGCCGGGTGGTCGCGGCGGCGGCACTCATCATGACCAGCGTCTTCTCCGGATTCATCATGGAGGACAACGTCTTCGTGCGGATGATCGGCCTGGGGCTGGCACTCGCCGTGCTCCTCGATGCCTTCGTCGTCCGCATGGCCATCGTCCCCGCCCTCTTCGCCCTCCTCGGCGACCGCGCCTGGTGGCTGCCGCGGTGGCTCGACCGCGCCCTGCCCGACATGGACGTGGAGGGGGAGAAGCTGTCGCACCGGCCCGCGGCCGCACGGGGGCCGGTGCCGATCCCGTGACCGGCTCGCGCGGCGGCCGCCGCCCTGCGGCCGCACCGCTACGGCAGCCGCAGCGGCGTCCTGCGGCACGGCGGCGCGATGGCGCCGTACAGGCACCGGAAGGTGTACGCGGCGGAGATCAGCGCCACGTGGTGGTACCAGCCCGGAAACGAACGCCCCGCGAAATCAAGCAGCCCGAAGTCCTGTCTCAGGGCATCCAGCACGGCCGTCGTCCCACTGGCTCGCGCGGCGGTCGCCGCGATCGTGCCGGTGGAGTGGTGGACCAGACTCGTGAGCCACAGCCGGCCTGTCGTGCCGGTGTCGCCTCCGCTCGCGAAGAGCCGGTACGGAGGGCCGGGATAGTGCCCCGGGGAGTTGCCCGGCAGGTGAACCAGCACCGAGGGCGGGCCGCCTGCCTGCTGGGGCCCGTCAGGTGGGGTGAGGGTGTCGCCCTCCGGTCCCTGCCCGTGGAGCAGACTCCCCGCACTGACCGGTCCCGGGGACGCCTCGCCGACGGGGAGCACGGCCAGTTGTGGCGGCACCGCGATGACGACGTCCCGGCGCCGCATGGCTAACCCGCGCAGCAGGTACCCGACGTCGGGCTCGTTGCCCATGTCGGCGAGGACCACGGCAGACGGCGAGTCCAGACGGGCCGACAGCCGGTCCACGAGCCGGAGGGCGTGTGCCCATGTCGGGAGGTACTGCTCGGAGCCCGGGATGCGCGCGTCGCGGCGCCGTTCGGAGTCCTGTGTCCAGGACCGCGGCAAATACAGGGACCAGTCGACGGGAATCTGCGCCGAGCCCACGTGGAGGAAGGAGCCCAGTCCCAGCTGGCAGTTGAGAGTACGGCCCGAGTGCAGATCGAAGCGGCGGTGGATGCCCACCGACTTGTCACCCCTCTTGGGCAGGACGGTCTGGCCGATGGACCACACGGCCCCGGGATGCCGGCGCTCCACCCAGTGGGTGATCTCCTGCATCACGTCGTCGAAGTTCCACGGGCTGAGGCTGACGAACTGGCGCAGTGACTGCACGACGGACGGATCGCGGGATATTCCGGCCGCAATCCTGCGTACCGTCTTCTTGCCCGGTGTGGCCAGTAATCCGCTCAGATAGGCGTGGGCGCACTTTCGTTGATCGATCCGCCGTAAGCTCCTGAAGATCGTCCTGCTGAAGTGTTCCAACGTCACATCTGAATCTGCGGTGTTCGTCGGATGACGTGGAAGCGACGACGCGTGCGGTGGGGCCGTTTCCATTCCGCAACAACTCCCCCGAGTTTCTGGCCATGTGGAGGTTGAGTGTAGGACGCGCTTCACGGTGGCGCCACCGTCGAGTCGGATGGCTTGATCTGGCACCTCGGATGGCGCGGAGGCCCGCGATCGAGGGGTGCAGGACCGGCGGAGCCGCTTACCGCATCACTGCCCCGGTGTCAGCGCACGCCCCCTCCGATGCCCGGAAACAGGGGGCTTCCCGCAGCCGTCGACGGACCCCGCAACGAGCTCGGCACAAGCCTGACCACCCATCAGGTACAGGTGCTTACCCATGCGTTGGGCACCTCTCGGCTCGCTGCCAACCTCCACAGCACGCCATCCGTGGCCGCAGGGCGGCGTCAAGAGAGTGTTCGAACTCCGCAAACTAGTACCCGACGGTGCCAAGATCCTTGAACTGGTGCCGCGGCTGGGATCTACTCAGGGCCGCAGCAGGGGGCCCTCCCGCCGACACCGAGAACCGGTCATTATCGGCTTTCTCGGTCGATGTCATTCGGTGGCGGAACGTGGCCGACGTTCTTCGTACGCGTGCCGTGAACGACGTGAATGCCTCCGCGGTCGAGGTAGGCAATCGCGTGAAACCAGTCGGTGTACCAGCAGCGCGGGGGTATGATGACAAGTCAGGCCGAAGAATGCTCAGAACCCAAAAACGTCATATTCGGTAGACCCGCGGGAACCGCCTCGCACAGTCGTAGAAGTAGTGGAGCGGAGCAGCGGCGCGAGCAGGTGCTCACGACGAAGGTGGGGTTGCACATCCCCGTCGGCCTCGCCTTCGAGGAGTGGGAAAACGCCGGACGTCAGCTCTCCGGGCTGCTCAACTCCTCGTCCTGGTGGCTCGGCGACTGGCTCGTATACGGCAAGGCCCACTATGCCGACCGCTACGAGCGAGGCATCCGAGCCGCCGGCCTCCAATACCAGACGCTGCGCAACTACGCCTGGGTATCCAGGCGGTTCGACCTGCACCGGCGGCGGTCCGCCCTCAGCTTCCAGCACCACGCGGAGCTGGCCTCGCTGCCTGTCGAGGCACAGGAGACGTGGTTGGACCGCGCCGAACGGATGCACTGGAGCACCAAGCAACTGCGCAATGCCATCCGCAGCGAACGCGAGGGCGCCTCGCCGCGGCCGGACGTCGCGGCGACGACGCGTCGGCTCGCCGTGCCCGACAATCGGCTCCAGTGGTGGCACAAGGCGGCGGTGGAGGCGGGCATCGAGTTGGAGGACTGGGTGATGGCCACGCTCGACGCGGCCGCCAGCCGGCTGCTGGAGGACTCCGGTCGGCGCCTGTCCCTAGAGTAGCGACCCCGCGGTCCGCTTACCGGCTCCCGCCTGCTGTCCCGTCGGCGGGACAGCGTGACCCGCTCACGAGGCACCGCCGTCCCCTCACGATCGGCGCGACACCGCCCCGTCCTCCCCGTGCGGACGGGGCGGAGGCATTTCCCGAGGGCCCCCGATCCGGCCGAAATGTGAAAGAGAGTCACCTTCGGAGAAGAATTCGTCGAGTGCCGCCGCATTCGATGGCGATCGCGCTCCCTCATGTCCATGCGTTGCTGCTTCAATATGTCAGCCATTGCTGCAGGAAAGACGGGAGTGAAATGTCACACGCGCATATGGAGAATGCCGCCGGCAGTGTCCGGGCCGCGTCACCGCGCCGTTATCTGATGTGCCGCCCCACGTACTTCGACGTCACGTACTCGATCAATCCCTGGATGGATCCCAGTAGACCCACGTCGGCCGAGGTGGGCCTCGGCCAGTGGAAACGGCTGCACGACACGTTCGTCGGCCTGGGGCACGAGGTGGAACTCATCGATCCGGTGCCCGGACTGCCGGACATGGTGTTCGCGGCAAACGGTGCCACTGTCGTCGACGGCAAGGTCCTCGTCGCCCGGTTCCGGCACCCGCAGCGCACCGACGAGGCCCAGGCGTACCTGGACTGGTTCGGCCGCGGCGACTGGTCCGAGGTCCGGCAGGCCGAGTACGTCAACGAGGGCGAGGGGGACTTCCTGTTCGTCGGCGGAGAGATCCTGGCGGGGACCGGCTTCCGGTCCGACCCCCGGGCGCACGACGAGATGCGCGAGTTCTTCGGCCGCCCCGTGGTGAGTCTGACGCTCGTCGACGCGCGCTGGTACCACCTGGACACCGCGCTCGCCGTGCTCGGTGACGGGCACGTCATGTACTACCCGGCGGCGTTCTCCGCGGAGAGCCGCGCCCTGCTGGCCGAGCGCTTCCCCGACGCCATCCTGGCCGCCGAGGCCGACGCCGCGGTCTTTGGCCTCAACGCGCTGTCGGACGGCCGCAACGTCGTCCTGCCGCGCCAGGCCGTCGGGCTGGCGGCGCAGCTGCGCGAGCACGGCTACACACCCGTCGGAGCCGACCTGACCGAGATGCTGAAGGCGGGCGGCAGCGTCAA
>NZ_RAIF01000032.1:1202126-1204421 GCF_003671715.1 Streptomyces sp. E2N166
GGCCGACGTCGTGGTGCTGGGCGCTTGTCCGGGTCGCCCTCGAACTCGGCCGCATCGAGGCCCACCTCACCAACAGGTCCAGGGCCTGCACCCGCCACTTCGCAGCACTCGCCCCACCGAGCCGCCGCTCGGCGGGGCGAAGTGATCGAGGACCCGCGTGAACCAACGCCGGCCCCCGGGGGGAGCCGGGCCCTCGGCAGGGCCGGACGGCCGGGGTGTCCCGCTCCGACTCACGAGTCTCAGGGCCCCGAGCGGGGCAGCCTGTCCATCAGTTCCGCCGTCTCCCGGTGCCGGCCGCACTCGCGCCCGCTGAAGGACTTCTGCACCCGCTCGCGCACCTCGGCGGGCTGCTCCTGGCTGAGTTTGAACATGCCCTGGGCGCTCGTCACCGAGATCCGGAACGCGCCGACGCCGGCGACGATGCTGCGGAAGTAGTCGACCGACTCCGTCTGGTCCCAGCCGGCCCCGAACCGGTCCTCGAAGGACAGTGCCGTGGCCCGCACGACATCGAGCGTGTCCTCCAGCGAGTCGATCTTCTCGACCACGCCGCGCACATGGGCCGAGGTGAAGTTCCACGTCGGCGCGGCCGGTGAGGTTTCGTACACCGTCGGGGAGACATATGCGTGCGGGCCGGTGAAGGCCAGCAGGACGACGTCCCCGGTGCGCAGCGCCCGCCAGTGCGGATTGCCCCTGTTCATATGCCCCAGCAGCGTGGCACCCACCAGGTCGTCGGGCCAGTCGCGGGTCGTCTCGGGGTCGGGGATCACGGGAAGGTGTGTGGCGAAGGGGCCCTCGTCGGAACTCCCGTTGATCACCGCCAGCGCCAGGGGATTCCGGCGGATCAGATCGGCTATCCAGGAACCGTCCGGTTCGCGATAGTGACTGGGAACGAACATCCGGACATCACACTCCTCCGCGTCGGTTATCGGAAACAGGTCCGCCGCTTCCCGATCCGGCTGCGAAACACGTCGACGGCGCATTTCCGAGGCCTTTTTGCGATGCCGTCCTGCCGGTGGACGGAAGACCGGAATTCTGGGACCGTCCACGGCGCGCCGGAAAGGAGGCGGGGAGTTGCGGCGGCTCCACCGCCTAGCAGTACTCGGCCTCCAGGACGGGGAGCACGGTCTCCGCCCCCCAGCTGCTGTTGTAGTTGACGGTGATCTGGTGGCCGCCGTCCTGGGTGGTGGCAGCCAGGGTGATCCACCCCGGCATGCCCCCGTCGTGGTACCAGAACGGGATGCCGCAGCTCGTCGTGAACCGTTCGATGCCGAGCCCGTAGGCCGACCCAGGGAAGTCGGGATTGTCGACCGTGGTCAGCATCGCCTTCAGCTGACGCGGCGGCAACAGCTTGCCGCCCACCAGGGCCCGGTAGAACCGGTTCAGATCACCGGCACTGGAGATGATGTCGCCGTCACCCCAGCTCTGGGATCCGTTCAGCTCGGTGACGTCGTCGACCCGGTCAGGCTCCGAGGGGAAGAGCCGGGCGTAGCCGCGGCTGCTGGGCCGGGGCAGGCCGGCGTCCTCGCCTGGGTGGGACGTCGCCTTGAGCCTCAGCGGTTCGATGATCCGCTCGCGCACCTCATCCTCGTACGGCCTGCCCGAGACCTTCTCGACGATCAGCGCGGCCAGGATGTCGTTGGTGTGTGAGAACCAGTGCCGCGCGCCGGGCTGGAACGGCGGCTCATGGGAGAGAGCGACCCTCACCCGCTGCTCGGGCGTCACGGTGTCGTAGCGGTGCCGCAGGAATCCCTCCCCCGTCAGGTATGTCGCGACGTACCTCTCGTCGGCGAGGTAGTCGAACAGGCCGCTGGTGTGATTGAGGAGCTGCCGCACGGTGATGCGGCGGCCGTCGTTGCCGTTGCCCCGCACCAGCCCGGGCAGGTGGCGCTCGACGGTGTCGTCGAGTCGGAGCCGTTGCTCCGCCTCCATCTGCAGCAGGACGGTCGCCACGAACGTGTTGGTGATGGTGCCCACACGGAACCGGTCGTGCTTGCCGCGCGGTGTGCCCGTCCTCAGGTCACCGACGCCGGCTGTCGAGGACCACACGCCGTCGGCGTCCCGCGCCTGGGCGGTGACGCCGGGGACACCGGCTGCCACGGCCGCGTTCAACGCCCGCTGCGTGGCCTCGTGACCAGCCGCCGCGGCACGGGTGTCCTGCGACGCCCGGGCGGGAGCAGTGAAGGCGGTGGCCACCAGCACGGTGGCCACCGCCAGAGAGACCGTGCCGGCCTTGAGGCGCTTGCGAATCGTCATGCGTGCTCCTGGAGTCGTTCGTCATCGGCTGTGCGCTTCGCT
>NZ_RAIF01000032.1:1204511-1219532 GCF_003671715.1 Streptomyces sp. E2N166
TGCTCGGGCGTCGGGCGGATTCGGCGGCGGGGCCCGGTGCGTCCACGGCACCGTCCGGCCCCGCGTCCGTCGTCCCGCCGGGTGCGCGGCAGGACCCTCACAGGGACGCGCGCTCGGAAGGCGGTGGGGCCCTGGGCGATGCCGCGCACCGACGCATGCCCGGCCGACCGTCGGCGCCCACCCTGTGTGTTCGACCGTGGGCGCGGGTCCGGGACGTGCGGTTGCCGGACCGCCTGCGACGGAGGGACACACAGGGTGCAGCCGACCGGCGTGTCCGCCCCCGGTGAGCGGCACCAATAGAGCACACCCCGCTCCGCGTCGGCAACGGAACCAGGTCCGTTCGGCCGCCGCGGCCTCGTCCCGCCGACGGGACAGGGAACGAGGCGGGAGCCGGGCCCACGGACGAGCAGCGACCGACGGTGAGAACGTCCGGCAGCGGCGCGCCCCGTGTGGCCCGGCGTTGTCTTGACCGTCTGATCCGCCTCCGTGACGGTAGTGGTGCTCCGCGGACGTCGGAGGGAGCGCGAGCGGCAGGAGGAGACGGCGTGGGGCACAAGGGCAGGGACACCGACGTGGTGATCGCGGGCGCCGGGCCGACGGGTCTGATGCTCGCCTGCGAACTGCGGCTGGCAGGCGTCGACGTGACGGTGGTGGACCGGCTCGCGCGGCGCACGGGGGAGTCCAGGGCCGGCGGGATGCACTGCCGCACGCTGGAAGTGCTGGACCAGCGAGGGGTCCTGGACCGCTTCCTGGCAGTCGGTGAACTGACACCGGTCGGTCATTTCTCGGGACTCATGCTGGACTTCGAGGGGCTGGAATCCCGGCATCCGCATCCGCTGACGGCCCTTCAGTCAGCGGTTGAGCGACTGCTGGAAGAGTGGGCCACCGACCTCGGCGTGCGAATGCGCTGGTCGGCCGAGGTGGTCGAAGCGCACCAGGACGGGGACGGCGTGACCGTCGGTCTGCGCACGTCGGAGGCGGCCTCCGCACCGCTGCGTGCCCGCTATCTGGTGGGCTGCGACGGCGGCCGCAGCGCGGTGCGCAAACTGGCGGGCATCGCCTTCCCCGGCACTCCGGCGACGATGACCGCGATGATCGGCGACGTGGAACTCCCCGACCTGCCCGAGGAGTACGTCTGGGCGAGGCGCTGCGCGACCGGCGAGTACTCGGCGATCCCCTTCGAGCCGGGCTGGTACCGAGTGATCACGTCCGACTACGACCGGGTCGCGGACCGCGACGAACCCGCCACGTTCGAGCAGCTCCGACAGTCGTTGATCAAGCTGGCAGGCACCGACTACGGGATGCGCAATCCGCGGTGGATCTCCCGGTTCGGGGACGCCGCGCGGCAGGCCGCCCGTTACCGGGCGGGCCGGGTCCTGCTCGCGGGCGACGCGGCGCACATCCACTTCCCGGCCGGCGGGCAGGGCCTGAACACCGGAGTGCAGGACGCGGTCAACCTGGGCTGGAAGCTCGCCTCGGTGGTGCACGGCAGCGCACCGCAGAGCCTGCTCGACACCTACCACGCCGAACGCCATCCCGTGGGGGAGCGGGTCCTGCAGAACACCCGGGCGCAGGCAGCCCTGACCCGCCCGGGTGCCCAGACCGACGCACTGCGCGAGGTGTTCGCCTCACTGCTGGTCTACGACGACGTCAACCGGCGGCTGCGTGACATGCTCACCGCCATGGACATCCGGTATCCGGTCGAGGACCGTCACCCGCTGGCGGGCCGTCGGGTGCCGGACGCCCGCCTGAAGACGCCCGAGGGTGCCACGCGCGTCTACGAGCTGCTGCACGCCGCCCGCCCAGTTCTGCTCGACTTGCGAGGCAACACCGACCTGGGCGCGGCCGCTCGGGACTGGGCCGACCGCGTCGACGTCGTCGAGGCGCGGTGCGAGGACGCGTACTGGGCCGTCCCGTCCCACGACGGCATCCCGGCTCCCGGTGCCCTGCTCATCCGTCCCGACGGACATGTGGCCTGGGCGGCCGGGGCGGACAGTGTCCCCGACACCGCCGCGCTCCGGACCGCTCTCACCACATGGTTCGGTCCACCCCGACCCGGTCCCCAGAGGGCGACGGCGATCCCAAGCCCGGTGGACAGCTGACGGAACACACGAGTCGTCGTACCCTCCGCACACCACCCGGTACAACACTTGCTGACGCTCGGAGGGGGTGTTGGGGTACGAAGTGGCGGCTGGCCTGGGACCGCCCTCGGTGCGCCGGAGCGGCAGTCGTTGTGGAAAGGGGCGGTGATTATGGGCACGTTCGGGGCCTCGGGGGTCCGCAGTTCGACGTGGGTGGGCGGTGCACCGTGGCCGACGGGGTGGTGACGCTGGCGGGCAGAGGGAAAGACGGCCTCGCGCATGAACACACTGGTGGGACTGGTGCGCTGCCCTACTGCGGCACGGAAGCCGCGCATACCGAGGATCTGCTGTGCGGCCGTGAAATGGCGCTTCGCCGCGTGCTTCTCCGCCGGTGGCACGTCTGGTCGGGCCTGTGAGTACTTGAGTTCCGGCATGGCCAGCCAATCTGGCCGCTGTGGCTTCAGGACCTCCTCGTAGCCCTGGCGCCACCGTGTCGGCAGGACGCCGGGTCGGGGCTCCGGGCCTCCGTCACGCTCCAGATTCCACAGCATGAGCCGGATGCGGTCCTGCGTGCTCACTGTCTACCTCGATAAGGGTGCTGGGAGCGGTCAGTTACAGCTCGTTCGACGGGCAGGGCGTCTGTTCGGCGGGCATGCTGGGTCAGGTGTGGGTGACGAGGTGGGCGGCGACGGTCCGCTTGTTCGGGGTTGCTGTCCTGACCTCGATCGTCTTGCGGCCTGCCTCCACTTGGCGGTAGTACCGCCCGAGCAGGTGCATGTGGTGCTCCTGCGGTCCGTCTCCGCCCGTCGGGCTCGGGATGGCCGGGATCGTCTGTTGGGTGTCGTCAGGCACACGTGTCTCCGTTCGATGCTTTCCGTCTGTTGCCGGTCTGGCCGTCGTAACCGGGCCAGGTGTGGTGGCCGCGCTCCTGTGTCGGGGTGCCGGCGGGCTGGGCCAGTTCGATCGGTCCGTAGCGCGCGTGCGGCTCCTGCCGCATCAGCGCGTCGTACCGGTCCGCTGCCGAGAAGTGCCAGAACTCGGTTCCGTAGTTCGTGAAGCCGGCGCTCTCCATCGCGTTGAGCAGCAGCGTGCGGTGGTGGCGCGTACGGTCGCTGATGTTCGTGGCGTGCGTCAAGCAGGCCCCGTCGCTTTCCTCCGGGGAGGCGTTGACGCGGGTGCCGAGGTCCAGTTCATGGCCGTCCTGGTCGACGAGGGTCACGTCCGCGGCCGCGCCCGCGGAGTGGGGTGCGATCTCCGGTGGTGACACGTACCGGCTGGCGTTCTGGTGCAGCTCCTCGGCGGTCCAGTCAGGGTGGGTGGCGGCCAGCTCGTCGCGGTACTCGGTGAAGTAGCGCTGCTGGAGTGCGAGCGGCCGGTAGCCCTCGACGAACAGGAGGTCGGTGCCGGCGGGCAGGAGCGAGCGGGCCTGCTTGAGGCGGGCCAGGACACCCTCGCGGACGTGGGCGAACGCACCCAGAGGATCCTGCTTGCGGGGGTCGACGCGGAATCCGTGGTCTCGCACGTCGACGAGGGGTTCCCCGCCCTCGTGCACCGGGATCGCGGCGACCCGCGGATCGGACATCAACACCGGAGGGTTCATCGCATCCCCCTGGGACGACGTGTACTGCGGCGGCCGGACGGGGGAGGCAGAGGCCAGGTCGGTCTCGCGCAGGATGCCCGCGATGGTGTCCTGCAACGTGCTGTCGGCCGGGATCACGGTCTCCAGGCCGCCGGGCAGCAGATCCAGCTCGCGGTACCAGGAAGTGAGATGGTTGTCGGTGACATGCTCCAGGTACGCGGCATCCGCCTTCGAGGCGTGCCGGACCAACGTCGCCTCCAGCGGCACGTCCAGGTAGTAGCAGTGGGAGGAGCCACGATGGTCCCGTACCAGAGACGTGACCATGTGGCTGTAGCGGTCGGCGTACAGAATCCCTTCGAGCACCACGTGGAAGCCGGCGTCCAGGGCTTCGCGAGCGATCCTGCCCAGCAGGGCGATGTTGGCGCCGCGTGCGGTGTCGTGTTCCCTGAGCACGTTCCGGCGGATCACGTCCTGGCCGACGATCGCGATACCGCGGCCGTAGTGATCTCGCAGGCCCTGAGCCACGCTTGACTTGCCTGACGCCGAGTTGCCGCGGATCACCACGAGGCGGGTGTCCTGACGGCCGGCCGCAGTTGTGGCGGACGCACGGCGGTGCGCGCCGCTCGGGGTGCGGGTCACGCGGGCCAGCCCGTCTCGCTGTACAGCTCGCCGTTCTGGATCTTCGCGATTGACAGTCGGGTATAGGGGACGAGGTCGTCGGGAAGGGCGGCGGGATCCCAGAACTTCCACTGGGTGCACTTGTCCGGCTCGCGCAGCACCGGCTCGCCACCCCAGGTACGGGCGCGGAAGAACAGGCCCATGCGGGGCGGGTTCCTGGGCTGACCGATGTGGTGGACGACGTGGACGAGTTCGACGTCCTGGCGCTCGATGTGCAGCCCGGCTTCCTCCTTTGCCTCCCTGATCAGGCAGTCGATGGCGTTCTCCTGCTCGCAGTGGCCGGCCATTCTCTAGGCTCCTCTGAGTTGTCGGTTCAGGCTGTCTCAGGGGGGACGTATGAACGTACTGGAGCACTGGAGTGTGGACTTCTATGACTTCACCGTCCCGCCCCCACCTACCGATGATCCCGACATTCTGAGGTTCGGTGATCTGCTCGCCAGAGCGGCCCGCAACGGTGCACGCCACGGAACCCCTGTGATCATCTCTCCGTCAGGTCGGCCGGACCCTCGCATCAACCTGTTCTTCCGTACGGGGCGTATGGCGACACACGAAGCAAGCACCTGGCGTCGGTATGCGTACGCGCTGATCGTGTGGCTGGACTTCCTGGATGCCATCGGCAGTTCGTGGGACTCCGCGAGCGTACGCGATGTCGAAGCGTTCAAGGACTGGCGAATCACGGACCTGCGCAATGATGAACGAATCCGGCCGACTTCGTTCGATACGGATCGTGCCGCCTTGAACTCCTCTTACACCTGGGCGAGTTCGCGCTACGGAATCTTCAACCCGGTGCCGACCGTCCAGGCGGACGACTCGGACGAAGCCGGCTGGAGGCCCAGACCGGGTTACACGCAGCAGCGCCGGGATCCGCTGCGACCAGCGGGCTCGAGGCGCCGCCAAGTGAAGTGGTTGCTGCGGGCTGCGCTGGAGCAGTGGCGGAATATCGGTCTGCGCGGATTCGACTTCGATGGTCTGCGTCGGGACGGATGGCGGGGGTTCAACAAGGACCGCGACTGCGCCTTCCTCGACGGTCTCTACGGCACGGGCCTGCGAGTTCGGGAGTGGGCCAGTGTCCTGGATGTCGAACTCCCCGCTTCAGGCGCAGAGCGGATGGGCGAGGCGTGGCTGGCCGCGAAGTGCATCAAGGGTGGTGAAGAAGGCCGAAAGTACTGGATCCCGCGACGCGTGCTGCAGTCGGTGGAAGGCTACGCGGATCCCCTGGAAGGTTCACGGGCGGAGGCGATCCGCCGCGCACAGCGGCGGGGCCGATACGACCGGCTGCGCGGCGTGCGGATTGTCACCGGACACAACCTTTCTCACGAAGGGGCTTGCGGAGAGCCGACGTTCCAAACTCGTGACTGCCGCGCGCGACGGCGAGCCGTTCGACACAAGGACGGGCCTGCCGGCCTCCGAGCTCCGGGCCCTGAAACAGCGCACCACCTGGTATGTCCTGGCGCAGGAGTACATCGAGCAGCGTTGGGACCGTACGCCGGGAACTACACGTCGAACGCTTGCCGACGCTCTCGCGACCATCACTCCAGCCTTCGTCGAGCCAGAGCACATGTCCCGGGCACCTCGTGAACTGCGGAGGGCACTGTATTCATGGGCTTTCAACAAAAAAGCCTGGAGGGAGGATCCGCCCGAGGAGTGGCAGGCAGCACTGGATTGGCTGCAGCGCCATTCGCTGCCCGTGAGCGAGTTGGCGGAGCCCGATGTTCTGCGCCGGGGGCTCGACGCTTTGTGCCGCAAGGTCGATGGGGCAGCAGCTGCAGCGAAGACCGTGAAGCGCAAGAAAGCTGCCGTCAACGAGGTGTTCGGGGTTGCGGTGGAACGTGGGTACTTCACCCAGAACCCGCTGAGCGGCTTGCGGTGGTCTGCGCCGGAAGTTGCCGACGAAGTCGATCCGGACTGCGTGCCCAATCCGGCGCAGGTGGGCCGCCTGCTTGCTGCGGTCAGGGCGCTGCCCGGTCGAGGCCCACACCTGTACGCCTTTTTCGGGTGTATGTACTACGCCGCGATGCGTCCTGCTGAGGTTATTCACTTGCAGAAGTCTCAGTGCCGACTGCCAGTGAGCGGATGGGGGCTCCTCAACCTGAAGGGAGGGGTGGTCATGGCGGGGAAGGAGTGGACGAATGACGGTGCCGTTCACGAGGTCCACTCACTGAAGCGACGGGCGGCCAAGGCGACGAGGCCCGTGCCCATCCCGCCTGTGCTGGTGAGCATGCTGCGCGAGCACATAGAGAGTTTCGGTGTCGCGCCCGATGGACGTCTGTTTCGCAATGCAGCGGGAAACTACGTCGATCCTTCCGCGTACGGCATCACATGGGGACGCGCGCGTGAGGCCGCACTGACTCTCGATGAACACGCTCTTGAGCTTGCGAAACGCCCCTACGACCTGCGCCACGCAGGGATCTCATTCTGGCTTGCCTCCGGTGTCGACCCGGCAGAGTGCGCGCGCCGCGCCGGACAAAGCATCCAGGTTCTCTTCCGCTACTACGCCAAGTTTCTGGCCGAGGCGCGGAACCATGCCAACAGCCTGATCGAGGAGTCGATGCGAAGGTGGGAGGGGCAGGACGGCAGCGCAGAGGACGCATGAACCGGGCCTTGGCCCGGAAATGCCCCGGAGCAGCTGGTCAGAGGTGGGATAGCAGTGGGACATATCGGGAGTTACTCTGCACTTCACCCCGTGGCTTAGATGCGCGCCGGGAAGGGCGCCTGTCAGGTGAAATACCTGGTCAGGCGCCCTTTTTTGGCGTCTAGAAGAAGCCCAGTTTCTTCGGCGAGTAGGACACCAGAAGGTTCTTCGTCTGCTGGTAGTGCTCCAGCATCATCTTGTGGTTCTCCCGGCCGATCCCCGACTGCTTGTAGCCGCCGAAGGCGGCGTGCGCCGGGTACGCGTGGTAGCAGTTCGTCCAGACTCGCCCTGCCTGGATCGCGCGGCCGGCGCGGTAGGCAGTGTTCAAGTCGCGGGTCCACACCCCGGCGCCGAGGCCGTACAGGGTGTCGTTGGCGGTCTTGATCGCGTCGTCCAAGTCGTTGAAGGGCGTGACCGACACGACCGGACCGAAGATCTCCTCCTGGAAGATCCGCATACGGTTGTGGCCCTCGAAGATGGTCGGCTGGACGTAGTAGCCGCCCTTCAACTCGCCTTCGTGCTCGATGCGTTCGCCACCGGTGAGCACCTTGGCGCCCTCCTGCCGGCCGATGTCCAGGTAGGAGAGGATCTTTTCCAGCTGGTCGTTGGACGACTGTGCGCCGATCATCGTGTCGGTGTCCAGGGGGTGGCCCGGCCTGATCAGCTCGGTGCGGGCGACGGCGGCCTCCATGAATTCGGCGTAGGTGCCGCGCTGGACCAGCGCCCGGGACGGGCAGGTGCACACCTCACCCTGATTGAGCGCGAACATCGTGAAGCCTTCGAGCGCCTTGTCGCGGAAGTCGTCGTCCTGGGACCAGACGTCGTCGAAGAAGATGTTCGGTGACTTGCCGCCCAGCTCCAGTGTGACCGGCTTGATGTTCTCCGAGGCGTACTGCATGATCAGCCGCCCCGTGGTGGTCTCCCCGGTGAACGCCACCTTCGCCACCCGCGGGCTGGACGCGAGCGGCCTGCCCGCCTCCGCGCCGAAGCCGTTGACGACGTTCAGGACACCAGGCGGCAACAGGTCCGCGACCAGGCTCAGCCAGTAGTGGATGGAAGCCGGGGTCTGCTCGGCGGGTTTCAGGACCACGGCGTTGCCGGCGGCCAGTGCCGGGGCGAGCTTCCAGGTCGCCATGAGGATCGGGAAGTTCCACGGGATGATCTGCGCGACGACACCCAGCGGCTCGTGGAAGTGGTACGCCACGGTGTCGTCGTCGACCTCGCCCAGCGAACCCTCCTGGGCGCGGATCGCGCCCGCGAAGTAGCGGAAGTGGTCGATGGCGAGCGGGATGTCGGCGGCCAGCGTCTCGCGCACCGGCTTTCCGTTCTCCCAGCTCTCGGCGACCGCCAGCCGCTCCAGGTTCGACTCCATGCGATCGGCGATCTTCAACAGGAGGTCGGAACGCTCGGTCACCGAGGTGCGGCCCCAGCCCGGGGCGGCCTCGTGCGCGGCGTCGAGCGCCCGCTCCACATCCTCCGCCGTACCGCGCGCGACCTCCGTGAATGGCTGACCGTTCACCGGTGACGGGTTCTCGAAGTACTGCCCGCGCACGGGTGGCACGTACTCGCCGCCGATGAAGTGGTCGTAGCGCGACTGATAGGAGACGATCGCGCCCTCGGTGCCGGGCGCCGCGTAACGGGTCATCCTGTCTGCCTCCTCATCGAGCGCTGCCCGCCGTTGGACAGCTCCGTGCGCGAGGTTAGGGAGTCGGACGTTGCAGGGACGTTGCGCGTGCGCGCGGCCGAAGGGCCCTGTGCCCGCCGCTCAGGGGTGGGTGGTCACCACGCGTTCGGCGCCGCCAGTTCGGACTCCAGCGCGGCGAGCCGGGACCGGGCCGCCGCCGTCGGCCGGACCGCGACCAGTGCGCGCCACACGTCCGCATCGTCCTCGCCCCACGGCGCGTGCGCCCAGTCGGCCAGCAGGTCGGGATCGCGGCCGGAGATCAGTGCCGCGCGCACACCGTCGGCGATCCGGCGCCTGAGCCGTACCACCGCCGGAGCCTGGGAGCCGGGCAGCAGCGGACCGGCGTACGCCGCGGCGGCGGCCGTGACCGCGCCGGCCCGCAGACGACGCTCGACGACGCTGGCGTCGGACTCGACAGGCATGGCGAGCCGGTACGGCCGGGACGCGAGCCGGCCGGGTCCCAGGAGTCCGCGCAGCCGGGCCAGTTCGGCGCGCAGGGTCACCGGCGGGACCGTCTCGTCCTCGTACAGCGCGCACAGCAGCTCGTCGCCGGTCAGGCCTTCGGGGTGATGGGCCAGCAGTACGACGATCTCGCTGTGCCGTCGGCTCAGCCGGACTCGGCGGCCGTCCGCGCTCAGCAGCGCCTCGTCGCGGCCCAACGCGGTCAGCTCGGCCGAGTCGGCCGGCGGCCGCTCCGGGGCGAGCAGCGCCAGCTGCGACTCGGCGGCACGCGCGACCGCCTGGACGAAGCCCAGACTGTGCGGATGCGCCAGTCCGTCCCCGCCGGTGATGTCCACGGCGCCGAGTACGCGCCCGGTGCGGGGGTCGTGCACCGGAGCCGCCGCACAGGTCCACGGCTGGACCCGCCGTATGAAGTGCTCGGCGGCGAAGACCTGCACCGGCCGCCCGACGGCCACCGCCGTGCCCGGCGCGTTCGTCCCCACCGCGGACTCCGCCCACCTGGCACCGGGCACGAAGTTCATCCGTCCCGCCCGGCGACGGGTGGCCGGATGTCCCTCGACCCACAGCAGCCTGCCGTGCGCGTCGCACACGGCGAGCAGATGCTCGCCGTCGGTGGCGAAGGTGCCCAGGAGTTCCCGGACCAGCGGCATCACCCGCGCCAGCGGATGCTCGGCCCGGTAGGCGCCGAGGTCGCCGTCCATGAGTTCCACCCTCGCCGTGCCGTCGGGGCCGACGCCTGCCCGGACCGACCGCCGCCACGACTCCGCCACCACGTCACGCACGGGCCGCGGCACCGTTCCGGCCTCGGTGAACGTCTCGTGCGCGCGCCGCAGCGTCCGGGCACGCTCGACGGGGTCGGCCCCCGGTTCCAGAGCCAGCCATGCATCAGTCAACTCGGCCTCCCCGGACGGTGCTGCTGACGGCGATGCGCTCGGGGACATCGTCACTCCGCCCATACGCGTGGACAACCACTTCGACCAGCCGGATCGCCGGGGCCCGGCGGTCCGTCGAGATTCAGGCGAAGTTGACCAGTCTGATGTAGCGGGTCCAGTCCCACAGGGGCCCCGGGTCCGTGTGGTCGCTGCCCGGTACCTCGTGGTGCGCGATGATGTGTTCGCGGTCCTTGGGGATGCCGTACGTCGTGCAGATCGCCGCGGTGAGCCGGGCGGACTGTTCGTACATGGCGTTGGTGAAGTACTCGGGCCGGTCCACCCAGCCCTCGTGTTCGATGCCGATGCTGCGGGTGTTGTAGTCCCAGTTCCCCGCGTGCCAGGCGATGTCCGCCTCGCGGACGCACTGCGCCACATGCCCGTCGGAGGACCGGACGACATAG
Organism: Streptomyces sp. E2N166; assembly: GCF_003671715.1. Taxonomy (GTDB): domain Bacteria; phylum Actinomycetota; class Actinomycetes; order Streptomycetales; family Streptomycetaceae; genus Streptomyces; species Streptomyces thinghirensis. The sequence continues at coordinate 1,214,961 of NZ_RAIF01000032.1, forward strand.
TGCGCGGACACCTGCCTCTCGGGGTCGCGGAAGATGGAGAGGGTGTCGGCGTACGTCTCCTGCGTGACGTGGATGACCACGTGGTCGACGGGATAGGCCGTGGGGCGGCTCGACCGGGTGTAGTTGGACGTGCTCGCCGGCTGCCATTCGGCGGAGGGGTGGTCGACGGCCCGGGGCTGTGCGGCGGCCCGTGTGCCGGACAGCAGCGCATACGGGACGGTGGCGAGCGCGGCGCCCATCAGGAGCCGCCGCCTGGTCGGAACCGGTGCTGTCCTTTCCCTTTCCATGGGACTGCCCTTTCGTCGGTGGGGCCCTCGGGCCCGTGTGTGTGGGGGGCTCAGCCGTGCGACGTGGCTGAGAAGGGAACGCTGATGAACGCTGACGCGGACCTGCGACGCCGTCCGTGCGAGGTGCGTCCGCGTGAATCACCGTACGGTCAGAGGCGGTTGCGCAGAAGGGCGCCGCGCCGTTCCGTGGACAGCCCCCGCCTTGTGGACAACGCGCTCACTCGAACGAGTGGCGCGGGAGTGGAGCAAGGGCCTCGGAAGGTCCCCGGCCCGGGTCGGTGCTGCCTTGCCTTCCGCTGTCCCTGCCGCTGCGGAAGCGCCTGCCGTTGTCCCTGCCGCTGCGACTGCCGGATACCACCGCTGTCCAACGCCGCGGCCGTCACCGAGTCGGGTTCAGGCTCGCTCCGCCACCACCGTCGGGTCGTCCAGGACGGCCCGCATCACCGAGTGCGCGGCGCCGAGAAGAGGACCCTGCGGTCCCAGGTCCGACACGGAGACCGGGCAGACCGGACCTGCCGTGCGCCGGGCCAGCTCGTCCCGCAGCGACGGCAGCAGCCAGGGCGCGAGTCCGGCCAGCGCGCCGCCCAGCACCACGCCCTCGGGGTCGAGCAGGTTGACCGCCCCGGTCAGCGCGATGCCGAGCGCCGTACCCGCCTCGTGCAGGGCACGCCGTACCGCCTCGTCGCCCGCCGCGGCACGCCCCGCGAGCAGTCCGACGCGATCCTCGCCCGGCTCCACGCCGGCCGCGCGCAGTACCGCCTTCTCGCCGGCGTACTGCTCCAGGCAGCCCCGCCCGCCGCAGGCGCACTCCGGGCCGTCGGGACGGACCGGCACATGACCCAGTTCGCCGGCGAATCCGCGGGTACCGCGCAGCAGCCGCCCGTCGACGACCACGGCCGCGCCGATGCCGATCTCGGCCGAGACGTGCAGAAAGTCCCGTGGGGTGCCGTCACCCAGCCAGAGCTCGGCGAGCGCGCCGAAGTTCGCCTCGTTGGCCACGGTCAGCGGCAGGACCCCGGGCAGCAGCGCGCCGAGGTCCGCGTCGTGCCAGTCCAGGTTCGGAGCGCGTACGACGGTCCTGGCGTCTCGCGCCACGAGACCCGGCACGGCCACCGCGAGCCCGGCCGGCCACAGCCCCTCGGCCTCCACCTCCGCGACGACCTGCCGCACCAGAACCGTGAGCTGCTCGAGTACCGGCTCCGGCGATCGGCCCCGGTTGCTCCCGTACCGCACGACACGCGACCGCACCCGGCCGCGCAGGTCGACCGCGCAGACAGCGAGGTGGTCGACACCGACCTCCGCTCCGATGCCGGCCGGGCCGTGCGCGCTGACGGCCAGCGCCGACCCGGGCCGCCCCACCCGGCCGGGGCGCTCGGGGCCCAGCTCCTCCAGCAGGCCGGAGCGGACGAGTTCGTCCACGAGGGTCGACACCGCCGCACGCGTCAGCCCGATCCGTGAGGCGACGGCGGCCCGGGACAGCGGACCCTCGGCGCTGACGGTGTGCATCACCCGGGCGAGGTTGCGGCGGCGCATCCCCTGCTGAGTGTCCGGCAGCGCGCGCCCGGGGCGGGCCGGGTGCGTTTCGTGCGGCGGTGCGCTCATGCCTCCGTCAGTCCTCGGTCGGTCTTCGGTCGATCAGTCCTTGCCAGCTCTTCGGCCGATCCGGTCTTCGCTCACGTGCCCGGCGGAGGTCGCTTGTCTCCGGGACGCCCTCCGGCAAGGCGGTCGAGGCCGCGGGAACGCGTCCTCAGTGTGAGTCCGCGTTCCGTTCCAGCAGCGGTGCCGCGTCGGAGAGTACCCCGGTGATCCGGGTCAGCGTCGCCTCGTCCCGTTCCACGGCGTCGAGCACCGGTCCGGCGGCAGTGTTCCAGCGCCGGGCGACCGCTGCCGGGTCCTCGCCGGTCAGCAGGCCGGCGGCCTGCGCCGCGGCGCCGAGTGCGACCAGTTCCTTGGCGTCGGGGATCTGGACAGGGCGCCCCGACAACCGTCGTACCGTCTGCTGCCAGGCGGTCCCGCGCGCGCCGCCGCCGATCAGCAGCAGCGGTGCGGACGGGTCCGCGTCGGTCTCGAGAACCAGGTCGAGCGCGCCGAGCAGCGAGTGTACGGCGCCGTCGTACGCGGCCTGGAGCAGCTGACCGGCGGTCGTGTCGTGGCGCAGCCCGTGCAGCAGGCCCGAGGAGTGCGGCAGGTTCGGGGTGCGCTCGCCGTCCAGGTAGGGCAGGAGCGTGACGTCGGTGCCGGGTTCGACGGCTTCCCGGTCCAGGCCCAGCAGGGCCGCGACCCGGTCGACGGCGAGCGTGCAGTTGAGGGTGCAGGCCAGCGGAAGCCAGTCGCCGCGTGCGTCGGCGAAGCCCGCCACCGTGCCGGTCGGGTCGGCGGGCCGTCGGCGCGACACGGCGTACGCGGTGCCGGACGTGCCGAGGCTCATCACCGGCACGCCGGGACGCAGCCCGAGGCCCAGCGCGGCGGCCGCGTTGTCGCCGGTGCCGGCGGCGACCAGGGTGCCCTTGGAGAACGGCAGGCCGTGGCCGTCGCGCACGGTGCCGGCCACCTCGCCGGGCCGGACCACCCGGGGCAGCAGCGCCGGATCGAGCCCCACGCGCGCGAGGATCTCTTCGTCGTACGCCTCCGTGCCGGACGCCCACCAGCCGGTGCCGGACGCGTCGCCGCGGTCGGTGGTGCCCTCGCCGGTGAGCCGCTCGGTGAGGTAGTCGTGCGGAAGGCGTACGGCCTTCGCCGCGCGGGCCGCCTCCGGCTCATGCTCTGCCAGCCAGGCCCACTTGGTGACCGTGAACGAGGCGCTGGGCACGCTGCCCGTGCGCTCCGCCCAGGCCTTGGGGCCGCCCAGCTCCTCGATCAGACGGCGGGCCTGCGGGGCCGAGCGCACGTCGTTCCACAACAGGGCCGGGCGCACCGGCGCGCCCTGGGCGTCCAGTGTGACGAGTCCGTGCTGCTGCCCGCCGATGGACACCGCGGCGGCCTCCCGCGCGGCGTCACCGCACTGGTGCAGGGCGTCCTGGAGCGCGTCCCACCACTGGCGCGGATCGCTCTCGCGGCCGGCTCCGAAGGACACGGTGTGGGGCGCCTGACCGCTCGCGACGACCTGGCCGGTGGCCGCGTCGACGACCAGCGCCTTGGTGGACTGGGTGGACGTGTCCACGCCGACGACGAGCGGACCCTCGGCTGCTGACATCGGGCTACTCCCTCTTCCGCGGCTCTGCGGGATCTGACTGGACTGCTTGGACTGTTCGGCCTGCTGGGCTGCCTGGACGGACCTGCACTGAGCAGGGACTTCGTGGTTCCTCCGGCCTTCGTGACCCGGACGTCACTCCTTCGGGGACACCTTGTCCCTTCCCAGGACCGTGTGTGCATACTAATTTGTAAAGCGCCATGACGAAATAGTCGGCAGCGATTGATCGGCAGCGAGTGAGGAGCCGCGGAATGAACTACCAGCCCACTCCCGAGGACAGGTTCACGTTCGGTTTGTGGACGGTCGGCTGGCAGGGCCGGGACCCCTTCGGTGACGCCACCCGGCGCGCGTTGGACCCGACGGAGTCGGTGCGCCGTCTGGCCGAGCTGGGCGCGTACGGGGTCACGTTCCACGACGACGACCTGATCCCGTTCGGGTCGAGCGACACTGAGCGCGAGGCACACGTCAAGCGGTTCCGGCAGGCATTGGACGCGACCGGCATGAAGGTGCCGATGGCGACGACCAACCTGTTCACGCATCCGGTGTTCAAGGACGGCGCGTTCACGGCGAACGACCGGGATGTGCGCCGGTACGCGCTGCGCAAGACGATCCGCAACATCGATCTCGCGGTGGAGCTGGGCGCGAGCGTGTACGTCGCCTGGGGCGGCCGGGAGGGCGCGGAGTCCGGTGCGGCCAAGGACGTACGGGACGCCCTGGACCGGATGAAGGAGGCCTTCGACCTGCTGGGCGAGTACGTCACCGAGCAGGGCTACGACCTGAAGTTCGCGATCGAGCCCAAGCCGAACGAGCCCCGCGGTGACATCCTCCTGCCGACGGTGGGGCATGCGCTGGCGTTCATCGAGCGGCTGGAGCGGCCGGAGCTGTACGGCGTGAACCCGGAGGTCGGCCACGAGCAGATGGCGGGGCTGAACTTCCCGCACGGCATCGCGCAGGCGCTGTGGGCGGGCAAGCTCTTCCACATCGACCTCAACGGCCAGTCGGGTATCAAGTACGACCAGGACCTGCGCTTCGGGGCGGGTGACCTGCGGGCCGCGTTCTGGCTCGTCGACCTGCTCGAGAGGGCCGGGTACGCCG
>NZ_RAIF01000032.1:1219734-1233075 GCF_003671715.1 Streptomyces sp. E2N166
TCAAGGACCGGGCGGCCGCTTTCCGTGCCGACCCGCGGGTGCAGGAGGCCCTGGCCGCGGCCCGGCTGGACGAACTGGCCCTGCCGACCGCCGAGGACGGTCTCGCGGCCCTGCTGGCCGACCCGACCGCCTACGACACGTTCGACGTGGACGCGGCCGCCGCTCGCGGCATGGCCTTCGAGCACCTCGACCAGCTCGCCATGGACCACCTCCTCGGTGCCCGCTGAGCGGTCCACCTTCGTGCGACGGGCTCCGGCTCCTTCCGATTCACGGACGGAGCCGGAGCCCGTCGGGCTGCCGGATCCCGCGCGGCAGCCGTACGAGTGTCACGCCGCGCTCGTACCGGGCTGCTGTCACCTCGGGTCCTTCACGGAATCCGCCCGGGTGCCGCTCGGAACCTCGGCGTGGCCTCGGCCCACCAGGCAAGTCACCGATGCCCGACCGTCCCGGCTCGGCATCCGCGCGGGCCGTAGGAACTGCTCCTCGCCGATTCCCGGCACTTTTTGCCGATGCCGATGCCGATGCCGATGCCGATGCCGATGCCGGCGACGCGATGCCGAAGTCGGGACGGCCCGGCGCCGGCGCCCGTCCCAGGCATGGGTCCCCTCCTCGTCCGGCCGCTCCGCGTCGTCCGCGTCGTCCGCGTCGTCAGCGCCCAGCCGACGCAAGGGCAGACGTCAGCGCTCGCCCCCGGCCGCAAGCACCGCCGTGGCCAGCGCCGTCGCCGGGTCGTGGGCAGCGCCGCCCATGGGCACCCAGCGGCCGCGCTCCTTGCGGTACGGCCACCAACGGCCGTCGCGGTCCAGGCGGAGCTGGTGGGGCGCGTCGACGACGGTCCACCGGTTGGCCCGCGCCCGCAGTGACGGCCGTTCGTCCTCGTCCCAGGCCGACTCCAGCGCCGCACGCGCGCGTGCGAGCGGGTCGCCCTCCACCGTCCACTCCTCCTCGAGCACCGAGAGCGCGGCTCCGCCCCCGAGCCGCCACGCGCGTACGGCGACGGCCAGCGCCTCCCGGGTGCGCCCCGAGCCGTCACCGAGGCGCTCCAGCACCTCCGCGCCGGGGTCGCCGGCGGCCAGGCGCACCGCATCCTGCGAGGCGGTCGGTTCCGTGTCCACCGTCTGCCGACCGGGTCCGCTCCGCAGCGCCTCGGCGAGCAGGCGATGTGCCTCCGTCGCGGCCCGGGAGGCCAGGAAGGCCAGGGCGGCCGGGGCGACGCCCGGAGGCGGCGTGCTCTCGGTGTCCAGTGACGGCGGTACGCCCGGGCCCTCCCGGAGGCCGGGCAGAGCGGGCAGCGGAGGCAGCACGTGCCCCGCCGCGTACGCCTCGGCGGCGTCCACACCCTCCGGACGGGAGGCGTCCTCCTCCGTGGCTGTGTCGCCGCGCGTCTGAAGGGCGTCGAGTACGGCGCCCTCCGGCCGTCCGCGCATCAGCAGCAGGACGAAGGGGTCCTGGTCCAGGAGCCTGGCGACCTGGTAGCAGAGCGCCGCGGTGTGGCCGCAGTGGTCCCAGGCGCCGCAGTCGCACTCCGGTTCCAAGTCGCCCAGGCCCGGCAGCAGATCGATGCCGGCGCTCGCGGCGTCCTCCACGAGGTGCGGCGGCATGTCCCGGTCCAGCAGCGCCGCGACATGCCCGGACCGCTCGATGGCCATGTCGGCGAAACGGTCCCACTGTGCGTCGGACAGCTGCTCGAGCAGGACGTCGGCCCGGTGCGCCGTGCGGTCCCGGTCGTGCACCACCGCGGTGATGCGTCCCGGACGGACGGACACCGCCCCGACCGCTCCCGCGCGCGCGAGCCGACGGCCCGTCTTCACCTGCGCCGCGTCCATCGCCGCGTCCTCCAGTGCCTTCAGCCAGGCCTGGCCCCACCAGGTCTGCGCGAAGCCCCGTCCGTGCGCGGGCGGCAGCGCGGCGAACGTCCGTTCCGTGTCCTCGTCGTACCGGTCGTACCGGGTCATCGCGTACCCCCTCGCAGCTCGACCAGCTCGGCCAGTTCCGCGTCCGTCAGCTCGGTGAGCGCCGACTCGCCCGTTCCCAGCACCGCGTCGGCCAGATCCTGCTTGCGGTTCAGCAGGGCCGCGATGCGGTCCTCGATGGTCCCCTCGGCGATCAGCCGGTGCACCTGCACGGGGCGGGTCTGCCCGATGCGGTAGGCGCGGTCGGTGGCCTGCGCCTCGACGGCCGGGTTCCACCACCGGTCGTAGTGCACGACGTGCTCCGCGCGCGTGAGGTTGAGTCCGGTGCCCGCCGCTTTCAACGACAGCAGGAAGACCGGGACCTCCCCGTCCTGGAACCGCCGCACCATGGCCTCCCGCGCCGTGACGGACGTGCCGCCGTGCAGGAACAGCGAGGCGACGCCGCGGGCGGCCAGGTGCTGTTCGAGGAGGCGTGCCATCTGTACGTACTGCGTGAAGACCAGCACACCCGCCTCCTCGGCGAGGATGGTGCCGAGCAGCTCGTCCAGCAGCTCCAGCTTCCCCGAGCGGCCCGTGATCCTCGGCCGGTCCTCCTTGAGGAACTGCGCCGGGTGGTTGCAGATCTGTTTGAGGTTCGTCAGCAGTTTCACGATCATGCCGCGCCGCGCCATGCTGCCGGCCTCGGCGATCTCTGTGAGCGCCTCGCGCACCACCGCTTCGTACAGCCCCGTCTGCTCCGCGGTCAGGGACACCGGATGGTCGGTTTCGGTCTTCGGCGGCAGCTCCGGCGCGATCCCGGGGTCCGACTTGCGGCGTCGCAGCAGGAACGGCCGTACGAGCCGCGCCAGCCGCTCCGCCGCCGCCGGGTCCTGACCGCCCTCGACGGCCTGTGCGTAGTGCCTGCGGAAGGTACCGAGCCGGCCCAGCAGCCCCGGCGTGGCCCAGTCGAGGATCGCCCACAGTTCGGAGAGGTTGTTCTCCACCGGGGTGCCGGTGAGCGCCACGCGCGCGCGTGCGCCGATGGCACGCAGTCGCCGCGCGGTGTCCGAGTACGGGTTCTTCACGTGCTGGGCCTCGTCCGCCACGACCATGCCCCACGGCACGGCGGAGAGCCGGCCGGTGTCCAGGCGCATGGTGCCGTAGGTGGTGAGCACGAACTCGCCGTCGGCGAGGCCCTCCAGGTCGCGCCGGGTGCCGTGGAAGCGGCGTACGGGGGTGCCGGGTGCGAACCGTTCGATCTCCCGCTGCCAGTTGCCCATGAGGGAGGTCGGGCAGACCACCAGGGTGGGTCCGGCGGCGGACTCGTCGCTCTGCCGGTGCAGATGCAGGGCGATCAGCGTGATGGTCTTGCCGAGCCCCATGTCGTCGGCGAGACAGCAGCCCAGTCCCAACGACGTCATGCGGGCCAGCCAGTTGAGTCCCCGTCGCTGGTAGTCGCGCAGGGTGGCGTCGAGGGCGGCGGGCTGGGCGACGGCATCCTGCGCCTCGGGGTCGGCTAGCCGTTCCCGCAGGGCCGCGAGCCATCCTGTGGGGCGCACGTCGACGCGGTGCCCGTCGACCTCCGTCGAGCCCGACAGGGCCGCGGCGAGCGCGTCGACGGGTGTGACCTTGTGGTCCTGACGGGCGCGGACGCGGTGGGCCTCCACGGGGTCCACGAGGACCCACTGGTCGCGCAGGCGCACCACGGGGCGGTTGGCCTCGGCGAGCGTATCCAGCTCCTCGCGCGTGAGCCGCTGCTCGCCCAGGGCGAACGACCAGTTGAAGGTGAGCAGCGCGTCGGCGGACAGGAACGACGGGCCGGTGTCCGACGAGGCCGTGCGCGGCGACGGCTCGTCGTCGGGCGGTCCGACCTCCGCGCGGGCGGTCAGGTCACGGGCCAGCTCCCGGGGCCAGTGCACGTCGACTCCCGCGCCGGCGAGTGCTCGGGAGCCCGCTCCGAGGAGCTCGGTCACCTCTTCGTCGGCGAGTTCGACGGCGTCCGGCACGGCGGCCGACAGCAGCGGCGTGAGCGCGGGCCAGGCCCGTGCCGCACGGCGGAGCGCGAGCAGGGTGTCCATTCGCACGCGTGTGCCGAACGCGTCGCCCACGGTGCCGGCCCACACCTCGGCGGTGTCCGCGACGAGCGTTGGATCGCTCACGCCGTGTACCTGGAGCACGGCCCGGAACGCGGGTCCCGCCTCCTGGGAAGCCGTGGCCGACAGGCCCCGCACCTCGATCCGCAGCGACAGCCGTACTCCCGCGTCGTGCCCCGCGGCGACTTCGGCCGCCCACTCACGCAGCTCGGGCATCCGCTGCGGCTCCCGCGAGGCGTAGGCGGGCCCGGCCGTCACGAGTTCGGCGGCGGGGGAGCGGGGCAACGTGTCGGCGACCGAGTCCAGGAAGGCACGCACCAGCCGCTCCGGGTCGGGCAGCCGCAGGGGTCCGGCACAGTCGACCGGGACCGCGTGCGCCTCGGGCGGCATGGCGGCTGCGAGGTGACGGATCCGTTGGGTCTCCTCCGGGCCGAGCGGGCCCGTGCGCCAGGCGTCATGGCCGGCCTCGGACAGGCCGGGCAGCAGCAGGCCGCGTGCCACGAGGTGCAGTGCCTCGACGGCGACCGCGCCCCAGAACACGGTCGCCCGGTGGCCGTCCGCGCTCTCACGCGCGCGCGTGAGGAGCGGCAGGGCCGTCCGCACCGGCAGCAGCACCGCGGGCATGTCGACCGGCCCCACGCCGTCACCGTCGGGGAGGGCGACCGTCAGGTTTTCCGTGGTCCCCGACGAGACGGCCGCAGGGGCCTCGCCATCGGGCCGCCAGAACGCCATTCTGCCGGCCCGGGCGGGATCTCCGGGCACGAAGACAGCACAGCAGCGGGCGAGTTCGGCGATGTCGGAGGGTGTGGCCGGGAACGTGGTCTGCGCAACGATGGCGTATTCCTCAAACTTGACTAGTTGGGGCGCGGCCGCTGACTGTACATGATTCCCGAGGTCGGGGGGTGTGCGACCGGGCTGTGGTGTGGGTCACTATGCAGATGAGGAGGTGCTCTCTTCGAAGGGAGTCGTCGGCGCGTTCTCAGGGGTGCGTAAGGGTCCGGTCTCAGGGACGTCTCAGGGTCGCGGTACGGAACCGCCGGGAGCGTGGGCCCGTTTTCAGGAGAGAGCGGCAGTGGCCGCGAAGGAGGCGACACCATGTCGAAGAACGCCAAAGTCGCAGCGGGGGGCGTGGCGGTCGGGCTCATCCTGCTGATCTGGCTGCCCTGGTGGGCCGCCCTGCTCATAGTGCTGGGAGTCCCGACCGCCGCGTATCTCGCCCTGGACCCCGGGCAGCGGCGCAGGCTGCGCCGCGCCACGCGCAAGGAGATCGGTCGTTGAGGCGCTAACGTCGAATCTCAGATGACTCAGACGTCTCAGAAGTCTCGGCGGCCCCGGCGGTCCCGGCCGTCTCGGCAAGGGCACAGGAGTTGACCACGTCACCGTTCGCGGGCCTGCCGATCCTGTGGTCCGCTGGTGGCGTGGCGCCTTGCTCCACCCAGGCGGTCAGCGCGTCGAAGGCCGATCGGAAGCAGGGCAGGATCGGCCGCAGCCTGTCGGGATACGTGTCGTACAGCCCGTCGACGTGCGTGCCGCCCCCGACCGTGTAATAGCGGTGCAGTTCGCCTCGCCCCCTCTTGTCGATCATGCGCGCGTACACGTCGGAGTCGGCTGCCTTGGGCAGCAGCGCGTCCAGATCGCCGTGCAGGGTGATCAGCGGCTTGCCGATCCGACCCGTAAGCGCGACCCGGGCCACCGCGCGGTGGACGGACGCGGGGCGTTCCGCGTAGTCGTACGTGGCGTCGGAGCGGCACGGCGCCAGGATCTGCTCCAGGGTGGATCCGGCGGTCGGCCCCGGGCAGGCGGGGTCGTATGCCGGGTCGAACTCGGCCCGGTAGACCTTCTGCGTCAAGCCCCAGTAGGCCTTCTCGTGATACGGCCACAGAAACTCGGAGCCGCGCGCGAAGCCCGCCGCGTACAGTTCCTCGTCCCGTGCCGCGCCGAACATCCGAGCCACCGTCACCGGCAGGGATGTGAGGAGGCTGGGGCCGTTCGCGGTCCACAGCGCCCCCTCCCAGTCCACGCCGCCGTCGTACAGCTCCGGGTGGTTCTCCAGCTGCCAGCGGGTGAGATAGCCGCCGTTGGAGATGCCGGCGATGTAGGTGCGACGCGGCGCGTGGCCGTAGCGCTGGGCGGCCACTCGGCGGGCGGCCCGGGTGAGCTGGGTGGTGCGTGCGTTCCACTCGGCCACCGCGTCTCCGGGCCGGACGCCGTCCCGGTAGAAGTCCGCTCCGCTGTTGCCCTTGTCGGTCGCGGCGTACGCGTACCCCTGAGCGAGGGCCCGGTCGGAGATCGCCTTGTCCGTGGCGTACTGCCTGCGGGTGCCCGGCGCCCCCGTCACGACGAGGCCGCCGTTCCAGTGGTCCGGCAGCCGGATCACGAACTGCGCGTCGTGCCGCCAGCCGTGCGTGTTGTTGAAGCGGGAGGAGTCCGGAAAATACCCGTCGACCTGGATGCCGGGCACTCCGGACGGCGTCCCGGTGCCGCCGGCCGTCAGCCCGGCCTGGTCGGCCATGTCGGTGTAGGGGCTGTCCGCCAACCCGGTGGTGGTCAGATCGTCCAGGCAGGCGCTGCGCTGCAGGGCCGCCCCCGGCACCCGTACGCGCTCCTGACGGGTGCAGTGTCCGCCTCCGTCGCTCGCTGCCGCGGCGACGGGCGACGGCCCGACGAGCGAGACCACCGTCACGACGGCGGCGAGGAACGGAACACCACGGGGCAGACGCATCAGGGTCTCCAGGCGCGATGGGGAGTGGAGCTGAGGGCTGCCCCATCGTGCGCGTCCGCCACGACCTCTCCCATGGGCGGGAGCCACATGGAAAGAGAGCCGGCTATGGAGGTTGAAGACAGTCGGGGACGACGCGAGGTCGCCCGACTCCGGTGGCAGCGGGCCTCAATGTCCTCAAGGTCAGCTCGGCCTCAAGGTCAGCTCGGCCTTACGGCCATCTTGTCGAGCGCCTCCAGGAGTCCGGGCAGCGACGGTCCCCGCCCCACCGGCAGGACCTCACCGGGTTCGTCGTCGAGCAGGATGAAGGCGATGTCGTCGGTTCTGGCGACGAGCGACCACCCGGGGCCGTCGGCACGCAGCGTCCGGGCGTCCCCCGGCGCGAAAGAGGACCGGACCCGGCCGAGCGGCGGGGGCGTGTCGACGTAGGCGCGGGCCTCCGCGAGTACTCGCCGGACACCGCCGTGCCCGGAGGACCCATCGCCGGCGTTCGTGGTAGCGGCACCGGCACCGGCGTCCGCTGTACCGGCCTCATTCGTGGCGTCGGTCCCCGCGCCCTCGCCGGCGCCCGAGTCCCCTTCCGCGTCGTCGCCCGGCGAGTCGTCAACGGACCCGGCGTCAACCCCCGTCACCGGGAAGTCCGCGTCGTCGATCTGCTCTCGCCACTGCGCCCACTGCGCGGCGATCTCGTCGGCTCCCAGACGTCGCTGCGCGGGCCCCCACACCGTGGTGTCCGGCGGAGAGAGCGCCGGCTGGTCGGCGGACTCGGGGTCGGGATCGTGCGGCGCGGGCACGCCGGGGGCCGCCACGGCGACCGCGAGGGGCCAGCCGGGCAGCGCGGCGACGACCGTACGCTCGTCCGGCGACAGGTCGTACTCCATGCCGCAGTCCCAGGAGGCCACGGCGACGGCCACCAGCGAGACGTCGTCGACGACGACGGTCCACCGGGCGCCGTCACCGTCCTGGCCGAGTACCAGGCCGTAGCCGTCCGCCAGCGGTGGCAGACCGAGCGCCGCGCATGCCTCCGGATAGTCGTCGCCCAGCACACTAGGGAACTTCGCCGGCGTCAGCAGCACCGCCGTGAGCACATAGAGCGCATCGTCCTCGGCGGCGACGGCGTCCTCGTCCGTCCCGGCCATCCCAGCCTCCCCATCGGTTCGTCCAATGGCGCGCACCCTAGTGCGCCGGGGAAGCCCTTGTCACGAGTCCCAGACGCACCCGAGCTGCAGTTTTCCGGCTGGACGGGGCGAATCGCCCGCTTGTGACGGACGGGCGGGGTCAGGCCGCGGGCAACCCGAGGAGGGCACGGGCCACGTCCCGCGGCGACTCGTCGCGCTCCCGCGCGAGCGCGATCACCGCCCGGCACGCCAACTCGTTCACCCCGAACGAAAGAGCCTCCGGCGACACCCAGCCCGCCGCCTCGTCGATCCGCTCCTGGTCGTCGTCCGCGCACGCCGAGACGTACTCGGCGGCGGCCTCGAAGAGATTGTGCGAGCGCTGCTCCCCTCCCGTTCTCCCCTCCGTGCGCCGAGCGGCGCGAGATCTGTCCCAGGCCTCGTGGATCCTGCCGAACAAGCGGATCACCCCTCCCCTGCCGATAGCCATGGCCGATCGTGCATGTCACGCCACTCAACGTAGAGTTGAAGCCTCGACGGCAGAAGGGGACGGCCACGGTGAAGCGCTTCGAACGGTTGGCACAGATCCGGCGGATGGACCCTCACAAGGACGCTTCGGAGATCTATCGGCTGGCCTCGGCCTACGAGTTCCCGTGGGACTTCAGCCGCGCTCTCGAGCTGGCGCTCTACCGCACGTACGCCGTGCCGAGCATCGGCCGACTACTGGCCGACACGGCGGAGTTCACGGACCGGGCGCAGAAGCGGTACGACGACACGGCGCTGCTTCTGGACGCCGTCGTCGAGCACGGCTTCGGCAGCGAACAGGGCCGCACGGCCATCCGGCGCATCAACCAGATGCACCGCAGCTACGACATCACCAACGACGACATGCGGTACGTCCTGTGCACGTTCGTCGTGACCCCCAAACGCTGGATCGACGCCTACGGATGGCGCAGGATGTCGCGCCACGAGACCGTCGCGTCCGCCGTCCACTACCGCACGCTGGGACGGCACATGGGGATCAAGGGCATCCCCGGGTCCTACGAGGAGTTCGAAGCCTGCCTCGACGCCTTCGAGGAGGCCCACTTCGCCTGGGACGAAAGTGCGCGCCGGGTCTCCGACGCGACACTCGACCTCATGGCCTCCTGGTATCCGAGCCCCCTTGCTCCCATCCTGCGCACCGGGATCCTCGCCCTGCTCGACGAGCCCCTCCTGCGGGCTTTCCGGTACACGCCGCCGAGCCCCGCCACCCGCACGCTGGTACGCCGCGCGGTGCGGCTGCGCGGCCGCGCGGTCCGCTTGATGCCGCCGAGGCGCGCTCCGCACCACGCCCGGCAGAACTGGGAGATCAAGGGCTACCCGAACGGATACCGGCTCGCCGAGCTGGGGACCCGCCCGGTCCCCGGCATAAGGGGCTGTCCGGTCCGCCACATCGACGCGTCAGCCGCCGAGTGAACCGATTGCCTCGCGCCGCCAGTTGAGTCCACTCCCGGAGACGGCCCGCGCGGTGGTCGGAGCGCCGCGCCGGACGCGCGAGTGGTCAGTCCTCGCGCACGGCCAGGGCCAGGAAGCGGGCATCCTCGTCGACGTACGACGTCATGCGCCACCCGGAACCGGCGAACATCGGCCGGAGGTTGGGCTCGGCACGCAGGTCGTCCGGCGTGATCCGCCGCCCCTGCCGCGCCGCGAGCGCCGCTCTGCCGATCGGATGGAACAGCGCCAGCACACCGCCGGGTCGCACGACGCGCGCCAACTCCCGCAGGTTCCCGGCGGGATCGGGCAGGTGAGCCACGAGGCCCGCCGCGAACACGGCGTCGAGCGTCCGCGACCTCAGCGGCAGCGCGGCGATATCGGTCAGCAGCAAGCGTCCGTCACGGTCCCTCCCGGCCCGTACGGCGGCGTGGAGCATGGCGGGCGTCAGATCGGCCCCGACAACCAGGCCCGACGGTCCCACGGCCGCCCGCAGGGGAGGCAGGGCCCGTCCCGTGCCGCAGCCCGCGTCGAGCACGCGATCCCCCTCCCGCAGGCCCAGCTCGGCGACCGCGGCCGCGTATGCGGGGCCGTCGTCGGGGAACCGGCTGTCCCAGTCGGCGGCGCGAGCGCCGAAGAACTCCTGGACGTGCGTGTGGTCGTCGCTCATGCTCTGCATGATCCCTCAAAGACACACCCTCAATGACACAGAGGATGCCGCAGCGCACACGTTCGAGCATGACGCGATCGTTCCAGCGCTTCCCTGCGTCAGATAGCAACACCTTTCGAAATGCGCTCCCGTTGTGCACCCTTGCCGGGACTAGCGTCCCGGGGCCATGGGACACCTGGACCACGCCGCCCTGGGCTGGCTGACCCCCGCGCTGTCGTACGCGATGGCCTGTACCGGCGCAGCCCTCGGGCTGCGCTGCACCGTGCGCGCACTCGCGGCCACCGGGCGCGCGCGCCGCAACTGGCTTCTCACCGCGGCCTCGGCGATCGGCACCGGCATCTGGACGATGCACTTCGTCGCCATGCTCGGCTTCCGGGTCAGCGGCACCGACATCCGCTACGACGTGCCGCTCACCCTCACGAGCCTGCTCGTCGCCGTGATCGTCGTCTCCACCGGCGTCTTCGCGGTCGGCTACGGCCGTGAGCGCGGCCGAGCACTCCTGCTCGGCGGACTCACCACCGGGCTCGGCGTCGCGAGCATGCACTACCTCGGCATGGCGGCCGTGCGTCTGCACGGTGACGTGAGCTACGACCCGATGCGCGTCGGACTCTCCGTCCTCATCGCCGTCGCCGCCGCCACGGCGGCCCTGTGGGCGGCGCTCAACATCAAGTCGCCCCTCGCGGTGACGCTCGCCTCGCTGATCATGGGAGCGGCGGTGAGCAGCATGCACTACACCGGAATGTTCGCGGTGAGCGTGCGAGTCACGCCCTCCGGCGAGACGCTGCCCGGGGCCACGGCGATGCAGTTCATCTTCCCCCTCGCCGTCGGCCTCGGGTCCTATCTCTTCCTCACCTCGGCCTTCGTCGCGCTGTCGCCGACGGCGGGGGAGCGCGAGGCGTCCGCCTCGGCCCAGCAGCCCGTGGAGAGCACCGCCCGGTAACGGCGGGCCCGGCCGTCAGCGGTCCGGCGACAACGCACCGACCCCGTACCGAGCGAGGAGGCCATGCGCACACCCCGTACGACCCCCGAGACGCCGCACCAGCCACCCGTGCGCGGCCGCCGCGCGCACGCCGGACCACCGGCCGACGAGGCCGCCCCGGAGAAGCCCACGGGCGAGGCACCGGACGCGTCCGCCACGCGCGCGTGGCGCAGGCGAATACGGCCCCGCACCGTGCGCGCCAGGATCGTCAGCCTGTTGATGGTGCCCGTCGTCTCCCTGCTGGCCCTGTGGGCGTACGCCACCGTCACGACCGCCCAGGACATCTCCCGGCTGCGGCAGGTGCAGCGCGTGGACGCCCAGGTCCGCGCTCCGGTGAGCGCCGCCGTAGCCGCTCTGCAGGCGGAGCGGGTCGCGGCCGTCCGCCACGCCACCGACCCGTCGGCGGTGCCGAGCGGCGATTACAGGGAACTTTCCGCACACACCGACCGCGCCGTCGGGAAACTACGGTTGGGCGACCGCCATACCGTCGCCGACAGCGAGGAACTGCCCGCCGGTGTCGCCCGGCGCCTCGAAGCATTCGTCACCGGCGCCGAACGGCTGGGAACGCTGCGCTCCGCCGTCATCGACCGCCGCGCGGGCTGGCAGGAGGCGTACCGCCAGTACACGACGACCATCTCGGCGGCCTTCCGGGTGGGCGGCGCGCTGAGCGGTATCCAGGACGCCGATCTGGGTTCCGACGCGCGCGTGCTGGTCGAGTTCGCCCGCGCGGGCGAGGCACTGGCCCAGGAGAATGCCCTGCTCGCCGGGGCCCGCCTCGCCGACGGGCTCGGCGGTGAGCGGATGCGGCTGTTCACCGGCGCCGTCGACAGACGCAGGACTCTCACCGAGTCCGCCGTCGCCGACCTGCGCGGCTCCGAGCGCGCAGCCTGGCAGGACCTCGCCGGCAGCGACGCCTACGCGACCGTGACGACGGCCGAGGAAAAGCTGCTGGCCCAGGGCCCCGAGGGCCGGGCGGTCGAGGCAGCGGCACCGCGGTCCACGTGGGACGACGCCCACGCGGGCGTGCGGGACGGTATGCGGGCGATCGAACAGGACGCCGGGCGCCGAGTCGCCGACCGCGCCGACCCGTTCACGCGCGGCGTGCTCACTCCGGCCGGGGCCGCGGTCCTCTTCGGCCTCCTCGCCGTCGCCGCGTCGCTCGTCATCTCCGTCCGCATCGGCCGCGGCCTCGTGGTCGAGCTGGTGAGCCTGCGCAACAGCGCCCTGGAGATCGCCCGCCGCAAACTCCCCGAGGCCATGCGCAGACTGCGCACGGGGGAGGAGATCGACGTCCGGTCCGAGGCGCCACCGGGGCCGCCCGCCGAGGACGAGGCCGGCCAGGTCGCGGAGGCACTGGACACCGTGCACCGGGCCGCCCTGCGGGCCGCAGTGGAACGCGCCGAACTCGCCAGCGGTATCTCCGGGGTCTTCGTGAACCTCGCCCGCCGCAGCCAGGTCCTCGTCCACCGTCAACTGAATCTGCTGGACAGCATGGAACGTCGCTCAGACGACCCGAACGAACTGAGCGACCTCTTCCGCCTCGACCACCTCACCACCCGTATGCGGCGCCACGCCGAAAGCCTGATCATCCTCTCCGGCGCGTCACCCGGGCGGGCCTGGCGCATGCCGGTCTCCCTCACGAACGTGATTCGCGCGGCCGTCTCCGAAGTCGAGGACTACACGCGCGTGGAGGTACGCCAGCTCCCCGAGGCGTCCGTGATCGGCGCCGCCGTCGCCGACCTCATCCACCTCGTGGCTGAGATCATCGAGAACGCGGCCCAGTTCTCGCCTCCCCACACGCGCGTGCGTGTCACCGGAGAACCCGTCGGCAACGGCTACGCGATCGAGGTCGAGGACCGCGGGCTCGGCATGGGCAAGGACACCCTCGCCGAGGCCAACCACCGCATCGCACGGTCCGAGGCACTCGACCTGTTCGACAGCGACCGGCTCGGCCTGTTCGTGGTGAGCCGACTCGCCGCCCGGCACGACATCAAGGTGCACCTCAAGACCTCGCCCTACGGCGGCACCACCGCGGTCGTCCTCCTGCCCACCGCACTTCTGCACGACAGGGCGGCGGAACATTCCCCCGGGACGACAGTCGAGGCACCACAGCCCGAGGAGCGCCGGAACGCGCGCGTGCCCGACGCGGCCCCGCACCAGGAGCCCGTCCCCGCGTCGGCCGACCGGCCGGCGCTGACGGCCTCCGTACCGGCGACGGCACAGACCACGTCACCCGGTCGGCCACCAGGAGCCCCAGCCTTGCGCCTGCACCGATCCCCCGACGCCTCCACGGAGGCCGCCGGCCGCGACCTGCCGCACGCGGCCGGTGGGTCTGTCGGGCCCGGTCTGCCGCACGAGGCCGGTGGGTCTGTCGGGCTCGGTCTGCCGCACGAGGCCGGTGGG
>NZ_RAIF01000032.1:1233242-1266841 GCF_003671715.1 Streptomyces sp. E2N166
CCGTCGGGGAGTCCGACGACCTCCCTCGTCGCGTGCGGCAGGCCAGTCTCGCTCCCCAACTGCGCGACGGGCGCCCCGCCGACCCCGCGTGGTCGTCCCCGCCGCCCGGAGACGACGAGCGCACCCCCGAAGTCGTACGGGACCGCATGGCCGCATACCGCGCCGGCTGGTCGCGCGGTGGTGGCCGGCGACCCGGCCGCGGAGCACCGCCGGATGCGCCGGCCGGCGGCGACAGCAATAAAGGAGACCCAGCATGATTTACAACCCCGGCGCCGGGAGCGCCCGGAGGACCCGCGAACTCGACTGGCTGCTGGACGACCTCGTCGTATGCGTGAGCGAAGTACGGCACGCCGTGGTGCTGTCGAACGACGGACTCGCCGTGGGCGCGTCGACCGGCCTCGGCCGTGAGGACGCCGAACACCTGGCAGCGGTCGCCTCCGGCTTCCACAGCCTGGCCAAGGGCGCGGGCCGGCACTTCGGCGCCGGGGGCGTGCGCCAGACCATGGTGGAGATGGACGACGGCTTCCTGTTCGTGGCCGCCGCGGGCGACGGCTCCTGCCTCGCCGTCCTCACCGCCGTGACCGCCGACATCGGCCTGGTGGCCTATGAGATGGCACGGCTGGTCAGACGCGTCGGCGAGCACCTCCACACCGCGCCGCGCACCACCGCGCGGCCTCCCGCCGGCGGATGACCCGGGAGGGCCGCGCGGATGACCGACGACACTACGGGCGGCGGCCGGGAGCGGCCGGGCAGCCGGTGGTACGACAACGAGGCCGGACCCCTCGTCCGGCCCTACGCGATGACAGGCGGCCGCACGCGACCCGGCCCCACGGGGGTGCGGTTCGACCTGATCGCCCTCGTCGCACGAGCCCCTGACGCGCCGGGCACCGACGACACCGTGCTCGGACCGGAGCACCGGACCCTGATCGATCTGTGCCGCACGGAGACCCAGTCGGTCGCCGAACTCGCCGCGGACGCGGATCTGCCCGTGGGCGTGGTGAGGGTGCTCCTAGGAGACCTGGTGGAACTCGGCTCCGTGACCGTCAGCCGTCCCGTACCGCCCGCCCAGCTGCCCGACGAACGGATCCTGCGCGAAGTGATCGACGGACTCCGCGCACTGTAAATGAGGCCGAAAGGCCATGACCGGCAGTTACATTCACGACCACCCGGACCGAGAGAAGTGATCGATGGTCTCCGAGCACTCCGACGCCACGGACGGTGACACGACCGCGCTGGCGTTGAAGATCCTGGTCGCCGGAGGATTCGGCGTTGGCAAAACCACCTTGGTGGGCGCGGTCAGCGAGATCAGGCCGCTGCGCACGGAGGAAATGCTCAGCGAGGCCGGGCGACTGGTGGACGACACCGACGGCATCGACCGCAAGGTCACCACGACCGTCGCCATGGACTTCGGACGCATCACCATCCGGTCCGGCCTCTCCCTTTACCTCTTCGGCACACCGGGCCAGGACCGCTTCTGGTTTCTGTGGGACGAACTCTCACAGGGTGCACTCGGTGCTGTCGTCCTCGCGGACACCCGGCGCCTGGCGGACTGTTTCCCGGCGGTCGACTATTTCGAGCACCGGCGCATCCCGTTCGTGGTGGCCGTCAACTGCTTCAAAGGGGCGCGCCGCTACGACGCCCAGGATGTTCTGCGGGCCCTCGACCTCGACCGGGGTACGCCCGTAGTGCTGTGCGACGCCCGGGACCGCGACTCGGGGAAGGAGGTGCTGATCCGGCTCGTCGAGTACGCCGGGCGGATGCACACCGCCCGGCTGCTCGACTCCGTACGCTGACCGGAGCGAAACGGACTGAACCGTACTGAACTGGTTCGAACCGTCGGGTCACCACCTCCGGCCCGGAGGACCTCTCAGTCCGCGACGGACTTCTGAGCCAGGACCTTGTCCACGGTGACGCGGACGAGGAGCTCGCCCGGAACGCCGTTGCGGGCCCCGAACTCCTCGGCGCGCTCCTCGCCCATGTACCGGGCCCCGATCCTGGCGGCCCAGTGCCGGAGTTCGTCGAGGTCCTCCGAGATCCGTGCGCGCCCTTGCAGTACGACGAAGTCGAAGGGCGGCCGGTCGTCGTCCACGCACAGGGCGACCCGGCCGTCACGGGCCAGATTGCGTCCCTTCACGGTGTCCTTGCCGGTGTTGAACACCATGTCGTCCCCGTCCAGCAGGAACCAGATCGGCGCCACATGCGGGCTGCCGTCAGCCCGAACGGTCGATAGCTTCCCGGTGCGGGTGCCGTCCGAGACGAACGCCCGCCATTCCTCATCGGTCATCTTCTGTGCCATGCCCCCATCCTCCTTGCCCGGAGCACAAGCGTGGTGAAGGCTGGCGGGCAGATCCTCCGACCAGGAGGAGAGCACGCATACGGGGACGACACGGGGAGACCGGACGATGGTGCAGAACCAGGGACTTGGCTGGCTGCTGGACGACCTGACCGAGCGCGTCGAACACGTCCGGCACGCGCTGGTCCTGTCCAACGACGGGCTGGTGACCGGGGCGAGTACGGGTCTGCGACGCGAGGACGCCGAGCACCTCGCCGCCGTCTCGTCCGGACTGCACAGCCTGGCCAAGGGCTCGGGCCGCCACTTCGGCGCGGGTCAGGTACGACAGACGATGGTCGAGTTCGACGACGCCGTACTGTTCGTCACCGCGGCGGGTTCGGGCAGTTGCCTGTGCGTGCTCAGCGGCGCGGAGACCGACATCGGGCAGATCGCGTACGAGATGACCCTGCTCGTGAACCGGGTCGGTGAGCACCTAGACGTCGACGCGCGACAGCCGGGCCGGATATCACCCACAGACCTCTGACCTGGGCTTTCCATACTTTCGTGGAGGCGGCTCCGGAGTTGTCCACAGGCCTGCCACGGATGTCGCGGCAGCGGATACGGTCTTGTGTCAGGCGGGGGCGGACAGCACCGGCCGCACACTCCACGGGGGAGAAGACCATGTCCGGGAACACCATCACGCACAAGATCACGGCCACTGCCGAGCAGATCGGCACCACCGGCCGCGCCACCCACGACCCCTCGCTCGCCCCGAACCGCGCGGCACGAGAACTGGGTCTCAGGCGCAGTGAGTTCGACCTCGCCGTACACCTCGGGCGCATCCGCACCGTACCCGACGAGGGAGGAGGCGGCCGACGCGTCGCGCGTGACGAGATCGAACGGATCCGGGCCGGGGAGGGCTTCCCCGAGACGCTGCGGGACAGCGTCCGCGCCGTCGGGACCATGGAAGGCGCTGCCCTCATGAAAGTTCCCGGGGCCCGGTTCACCCGCCTCGCACGACTGGGGCTCCTGGTGCCTGTGAAGTTTTACGTCAACCGCTATCGCGCCGTCGTCTGGCTGTATCTGGCCGACGAGCTGCGGCAGTTCGCGGCCGACGAGAGGAACGCCGCGCTGCTGAAGGGCCGTACGCCCGAGGGCCTGCGGGGCCAGCTGACGGAGGGCCTGGACCTGCGTCCCCGCAACTGGCGGGGCCGGCACCTGGGGTTCCTGCTCCGCCAGGCCGACGACCCGTGGGCCAGTGCCGCGGCCGTCGCGTCAGTGCTCGACCCGGCCGAGGTCTCCGGAGTCGTCAGGGACCCCTACGAGCGCTCCTATCTGCACCGGTTCCGCCCGGTGCCGCCCGCCCACGGTTCGCCCGGCTCCCCGGCCGCGCAGCTCGCCGAGGAGATCATGACGGCGGCGGACCCGGACGAGATCGACTGGCTCCGCACGGACCTGGCGGGCGCGGTGGAAGCCGCACGCGGGCAGCGTCCGGCGCCGCGCCCGGCCCTTCGCCCCCTGCCGACCCCACCGGCCCGGGAAGCCACACCGCACGAGGCCGAGGAACCCGGACGGTTCCGCGACCTGTTGGGCCGGCTGCGGCGCAGAGGCTCCTGACCTACAGGGCCCGGAACAGCCCTTCCTGGACGACGGACACCAGCATGCGCCCCTGCGCGTCATAGATCCGTCCCCGCGCCAGACCCCGTCCACCGGTCGCGATCGGCGACTCCTGGTCGTACAGGAACCACTCGTCCGCGCGGAACGGCCGGTGGAACCACATGGCGTGGTCCAGCGACGCCATGTCGAAGCCCCGTGGACCCCACAGAGGCTCGACCGGGATGCGTACGGCGTCCAGGAGGGTCATGTCACTGGCGTAGGTCAGGGCGCAGGTGTGCACGAGCGGGTCGTCGCCGAGCGGGCCCACCGCGCGCATCCACACCGCGCTGCGGGGCTCGGCGTCCTCGACATCCTCGGCGCTCCAGCGCAGCCGGTCGACGTAGCGGATGTCGAAGGGCTGGCGGCGGGCCATCCGCTCGAACTGCTCCGGCAGCGCACCAAGGTGCTCCCGCACCTCGTCGGTGACCGTCGGCAGGGACTCGGGATCCGGGACCTTGCGGGCCGGAGGCAACTGGTGCTCGAAACTCCCCTGCTCAGGCTTGTGAAAGGAGGCGGTGAGCGTGAAGATCGTGCGGCCCTGCTGCACTGCGGTGACCCGGCGGGTCGTGAACGACCGCCCGTCCCGGTCCCGTTCGACCTGGTACACGATCGGCACGCCCGGGCGCCCCGGGCGCAGGAAGTACGCGTGCAGCGAGTGCACCGGGCGGTCGCCCTCAGTGGTGCGGCCCGCGGCGACCAGCGCCTGGCCTGCCACCTGGCCGCCGAAGACCCGCTGCAGCGACTCCTCGGGGCTGCGGCCACGGAAGATGTTGACCTCGATCTGCTCCAGGTCGAGCAGGGCGACAAGGCTCTCGGCCGGATTCGTCATGGGTGGGATTCTCCTGTGCTCACAGCTGGCCGACATCGGTGACGCGGACGACCGCCCGGCCCTCCGTGTCGGAGGCCGTGAGGTCGACCTCCGCGCTGATGCCCCAGTCGTGGTCGTCGTTCGGGTCGTCGAAGATCTGGCGTACGCGCCACAGGCCGTTCCGCGGCTCCTCCTCGATCACCAGCAGCTTGGGGCCGCGGGCGTCCGGACCGGTGCCGAGGTCCTCGTACTCGTCCCAGTACTTGTCCATGGCCTCGCCCCACGCGTCGGCGTCCCAGCCGGCGTCGGCGTCCATCTCGCCCAGCGCGTCGACCTGGTCGAGGGCGGCGAGCTCGACCCGGCGGAACATGGCGTTGCGGACCAGGACACGGAACGCGCGCGCGTTGGCGGTGACCGGCCGCACCTGGTCGGCCTTCTCCTGCGCCTCCTCGGCGGTCATCTCCGCCGGGTTGGCGAGCTGCTCCCATTCGTCCAGCAGGCTGGAGTCGACCTGGCGCACCATCTCACCGAGCCACTCGATCAGATCCTGCAGGTCGTCGGACTTCAGGTCGTCCGGGACGGTGTGATCGAGGGCCTTGTAGGCGCTCGCGAGGTAGCGCAGCACGATGCCCTCGGTGCGGGCCAGTTCGTAGTGGGAGACCAGCTCCGTGAAGGTCAGCGCCCGCTCGTACATGTCCCGGATGACCGACTTCGGGGACAGCGGATGGTCACCGACCCACGGGTGGCTCCTGCGGTACGTGTCGTAGGCGTGGAAGAGCAGCTCCTCCAGGGGCTTCGGGTACGTGATGTCCTGGAGGCGCTCCATGCGCTCCTCGTACTCGACGCCGTCCGCCTTCATCGCGGCCACGGCCTCACCGCGCGCCTTGTTCTGCTGGGCGGCGAGGATCTGCCGGGGGTCGTCCAGGGTGGACTCCACGACCGACACCATGTCCAGTGCGTACGACGGCGACTCCGGGTCCAGCAGCTCGAAGGCGGCCAGGGCGAAAGTGGACAGCGGCTGGTTGAGCGCGAAGTCCTGCTGCAGGTCCACCGTGAGACGCACGATGCGGCCCTCGGCGTCCGGCTGGTCGAGCTTCTCGACGATGCCGCCGCCCAGCAGCGAGCGGTAGATGGCGATCGCCCGCCGGATGTGCCGGAGCTGCTGCTTGCGCGGCTCGTGATTGTCCTCCAGCAGGTGCCGCATCGCCTTGAAGGCGTCACCGGGCCGGGCGATCACCGACAGCAGCATGGTGTGCGTGACCCGGAAACGGGACGACAGCGGCTCCGGCTCGGAGGTGATGAGCTTGTCGAACGTGCTCTCCGACCAGGCCACGAAGCCCTCGGGCGCCTTCTTGCGGACGACCTTGCGCCGCTTCTTCGGGTCGTCGCCCGCCTTGGCGAGCGCCTTCTCGTTCTCGACGACGTGCTCGGGCGCCTGGGCGACGACGAAACCCTCCGTGTCGAACCCCGCACGCCCGGCCCGGCCGGCGATCTGGTGGAACTCCCGGGCCCGCAGCGTGCGCACCCGCGTGCCGTCGTACTTGGTCAGCGCCGTGAACAGCACGGTCCGGATGGGGACGTTGACGCCCACGCCGAGCGTGTCCGTTCCGCAGATCACCTTCAGCAGGCCGGCCTGCGCGAGCTTCTCCACCAGTCGCCGGTACTTGGGCAGCATGCCGGCGTGGTGGACACCGATGCCGTGCCGGACGTAGCGGGAGAGATTGCGGCCGAACTTCGTGGTGAAGCGGAAGTTGCCGATCAGCTCGGCGATCCGCTCCTTCTCCTCCCGCGTGCACATGTTGATGCTCATCAGCGCCTGTGCCCGCTCCACGGCCTGCGCCTGCGTGAAGTGCACGATGTAGACGGGGGCCTGCCGAGCCGCAAGCAGATCGGTGAGCGTCTCCGTGAGGGGCGTGTAGCGGAACTCGTAGGAGAGCGGTACGGGCCGGGTCGCCGAGCGGACCACCGCTGTGGGGCGGCCGGTGCGGCGCGCGAGGTCCTTCTCGAAGAAGGAGACGTCACCGAGCGTTGCCGACATCAGGACGAACTGGGCCTGCGGCAGTTCCAGCAGGGGAATCTGCCACGCCCAGCCGCGGTCCGGTTCCGCGTAGAAGTGGAACTCGTCCATGACGACCTGGCCGATGTCCGCGTGCTTGCCGTCGCGCAGCGCGATCGACGCCAAGACCTCGGCGGTGCAGCAGATGACGGGGGCGTCGGAGTTCACGGAGGCGTCGCCGGTCAGCATGCCGACGTTCTCGGTGCCGAAGATCTTGCACAGCTCGAAGAACTTCTCCGACACCAGCGCCTTGATCGGAGCCGTGTAGAAGGTGACCTCGTCCCGGGCCAGAGCGGCGAAGTGGGCGCCCGCCGCGATCATGCTCTTGCCGGAGCCGGTGGGCGTCGACACGATCACGTTCGCGCCGGAAACCGCCTCGATCAGCGCCTCCTCCTGATGAGGGTAGAGCGTGAGACCGCGCTCCTGGGCCCACGCCTCGAAGGCTTCGTACAGGGCATCGGGGTCGGCGGTCCGCGGCAGCTGATCGATGAGGGTCACGCACCCATCTTGCCTGGCCTCGGCCGTGATGGGGGAATCGGCTGTCCGCATGAAGATCACGAACGCTACGCTGGGTCGCCGACGAGGCATCAGCGGACCCGGACAACTGCACAGCGGCACACGAGGAATGGGGCGGGCAACGGCGATGATGGGACCAGCGCACTCACTGTCGGGCGCCGCGGCGTGGCTCGGCGTCGGGGCGGCGACCGCCGCCGCAGGGCACTCGATGCCCTGGCCGGTGCTGCTCGCCGGAGCTCTGATCTGTGCCGGAGCGGCGCTCGCCCCGGATCTCGACCACAAGGCGGCCACCATCTCCCGGGCCTTCGGACCGGTCTCGCGGGGGCTGTGCGAAATCGTCGACAAGTTGTCGTACGCCGTCTACAAGGCCACGAAGAAACCGGGCGACCCGCGCCGCTCCGGCGGGCACCGAACGCTGACGCACACCTGGCTGTGGGCGGTTCTGATCGGCGGGGGCACTTCGGTCCTGGCCATCACGGGTGGCCGCTGGGCGGTCCTGGCGATCCTCTTCGTGCACATGGTGCTCGCGATCGAGGGCCTTCTCTGGCGGGCGACCCGCGGCTCCAGCAGCGACGTACTGGTCTGGCTGCTGGCCGGGACCAGCGCGTGGATCCTCGCCGGAATACTGGACAAGCCGGACGGGGGCGCGGACTGGCTGTTCACCGCACCGGGCCAGGAGTACCTGTGGCTGGGGCTGCCGATCGTGCTCGGCGCGCTGGTGCACGACATCGGGGACGCGCTGACCGTCTCGGGCTGCCCCATACTCTGGCCGATACCCGTGGGCCGCAAGCGCTGGTACCCCATCGGCCCGCCGAAGCCCATGCGGTTCCGGGCGGGCAGCTGGGTGGAGCTGAAGGTGCTGATGCCGGCGTTCATGCTGCTCGGGGGAGTGGGCGGCGCGGCGGCACTCAACTTCATCTGAGGCCTATGCGTGGTCCGGCCCGCTCAGCCGGTCCCGTCGGCACCCTGCCCTTCGCCTTCGCCTTCGCCTTGGCCGTAGCGCCGCGCGAAGCGGGCGACACGCCCCTCCGAGTCCACCGTCCGCGCCTTGCCCGTGTAGAAGGGGTGGCTCTCCGAGGAGATCTCCACGTCCACCACCGGGTAGGTCTCGCCGTCGTCCCACGCGATGGTCTGGTCGCTGGTCGCGGTGGACCGAGTGAGGAAGGCGTACCCGGCGCTGCGGTCGCGGAAGACGACGGGCCGGTACTCGGGATGCTTGTCCTGCTGCATGGCTGCTCCTCAAACGGCGCGGATCATCGGGGTGACGGCACGCGAACGCCGTCATGGGTGGCGTCAGCCGGGCAGGGAGTCCTCGTCGACGACGTGCATCGCGGCCTCCTCGGCGGAGGCGGCCGCGCCGTCGATGCCCACGTCCATGGCGACCAGCGCCGGCTCCTCGTCCTCGTGCGCCCCCTCGTCGGGTGCCACGAGCCGACCCGAACGGTCCGCGCCGACTTCGTTGTCCAGCAGTTCCCCGTCGGTGCCCTCGGAGTCGCCCAGTCCGTCGCCGTCGGATACGAGCACATCCGGCCGTTCCTCGGCGAGCCGCTGCTCCAGCGTCTCGCCACGGTGCCGTTCGGCGGCCGTCACACCCGTGTGCTCCACCGCCCAGGGGCGCTCGGGCGGGGACCAGCCCCGGTCAAGAGGATCGGTGACACCGTCGTACTCGAGGGTGTCCTCGCCGTCGAGGAGACCGGTGTCCTCCCGCTGCTCGGATCCGTCGGGCTGGTAGACGTCATCTCCCCATCCGTCGGCGCTGTTCACGGGTACCTCCAGGGGGTGGGGACGGGCCCCTTCTCGCCGTGGACCGCGGCGGGTCGCCGCTGCACGGGGCACAGGCGTCACCCGTCTCGGAACCGCACGGTTCCCGGGCCTACCCCGAGCCGGTGCCTCCTCCCAGACTTCCACTCCCGTTCGGGACCGCGCAACGGCACGGCCGTCGACCGGCGCCTCACGGCACCCTCGACCCACCGGGCCGACCGGAGGCCCGCTCCGGCCGACCGGCGGGAGGAACCGTGCCGAGCCCCGGTCGGGCCGTGCCGAGCCCCGGCCGTATGCGACCGCCCCCCGGCCGGGCCTGACCGACCCCCGGTCTGCTCCGCCCGGGTACCGGTCGGGTGCCACCGGGGGTCTGAGGGATCACCCGTGCCACGACCGCCACAGCGCCGCGTAGGCGCCGTCCGCCGCGACGAGCTCGTCGTGGCTTCCCAGCTCGCTGATCCGGCCCTTCTCGACGACGGCGATGACGTCCGCGTCGTGGGCGGTGTGCAGGCGGTGGGCGATCGCGACCACCGTGCGGCCGTCCAGGACCCTGGCCAGGGACCGTTCGAGGTGGCGTGCGGCTCGCGGGTCGAGCAGGGACGTCGCCTCGTCCAGCACCAGGGTGTGCGGGTCGGCCAGCACCAGACGGGCCAGCGCGATCTGCTGGGCCTGGGCGGGGGTGAGCGCGAAGCCGCCCGAGCCGACCTCGGTGTTCAGGCCCTCGTCGAGAGCGCGGGCCCAGTCGTCCGCGTCGACCGCGCCCAGCGCCGCCCACAGCTCGGCGTCGGTGGCGCCGGTCCGGGCGAGGCGGAGGTTGTCGCGAAGGGAGCCCACGAAGACGTGGTGCTCCTGGTTGACGAGGGCGACGTGCGAGCGGACCCGTTCGGCGGACATCCGGGACAGCTCCGCGCCGCCCAGGGTGATCCGGCCGTCGCGGGGACCGTAGATGCCGGCCAGCAGCCTGCCCAGCGTGGACTTGCCGGCACCGGAGGGGCCGACCAGGGCGAGCCTCGTGCCGGGGGCGACCTCCAGCGACACCTTGCGCAGGACGTCCACGCCCTCCACGTACCCGAAGTGCACGCGGTCGGCGTGCACGTGCCGTCCGTCGGGAGCCAGCGAAGGGTCACCGGCGTCCGGCTCGATGTCCCGCACACCCACCAGCCGGGCCAGGGACACCTGCGCCACCTGGAGCTCGTCGTACCAGCGCAGGATGATGCCGACCGGGTCGACGAGCATCTGCGCGATCAGCGCCGCGGTGGTCAGCTGACCGACCCCGATCCAGCCCTGCAGGACGAACACACCGCCGATCAGCAGAACGGAGGCGAGCACGGTCACATGGGTGACGTTGATGACCGGGAAGAGCACCGACCGCAGCCAGAGCGTGTAGCGCTCCCAGGCCGTCCACTCCTCGACCCGGCGCTCCGACAACTCGATGCGACGGGCGTCCAGGCGGTGCGACTCGACGGTGCGCCCGGCGTCCACGGTCTCGGCGAGCGCCGCGGCCACGGCGGCGTACCCGGCGGCCTCCGAGCGGTAGGCGGAGGGCGCCCGCCGGAAGTACCAGCGGCAGCCGATCACCAGCAGCGGCACCGCGATGAGCACCGCGGGCGCCAGCGGCGGAGCCGTGACCACGAGCCCGCCGAGCAGCAGCACCACCCACACCACGCCGATCGCCAGCTGGGGCACCGCCTCGCGCATGGCGTTGGCGAGCCGGTCGATGTCGGTCGTGATCCGGGAGAGCAGGTCGCCCGTGCCGGCCCGTTCCAGCACGCCGGGCGGCAGGCCGACCGACCGCACGAGGAAGTCCTCGCGCAGATCGGCCAGCATCCGCTCGCCGAGCATGGCCCCGCGCAGCCGCACCTCCCGCACGAACACGGCCTGGACGGCGAGCGCGAGCACGAACACCGTGGCCGTGAGGCCGAGGTGCAGCTCGCGCGCGTCGTCCGAGACCCGTTCCACGAGCCCGCCCAGCAGGTAGGGGCCCGCCATCGAGGCGATCACGGCGACGGTGTTGACGCTGACGAGGAAGAGGAACGCACGGCGGTGCCGGCGCAGCAGTTCTCCCGCGTACGCGCGTACGGTCGCGGGCGCGCCGACGGGCAGGGTGCTCGCCGTCGTCGGGGCCGCCGGGTCGTACGACGGTGGCGCGACGCCGATCATGCCGTCTCCTCGATCTCTTCCAGTCGGTGCAGTACGTCGTCGTCGCCGAGGACGGCGTCGTCCAGGGCCTCGCCCAGTGCCTTGGTCGGCTGGTCCCCGGCCGGTGTCGCGTCCCCGTGCGCCCCGCCCCTGTGCGTGGTGGCCCCGTGCGTCCCGTCCCCGTGCGGCGCGGTCTCCTCGTCGGTCTCGCGGGTCACCACCGCCCGGTACCGGGGCTCGGTGTGCAGCAGTTCCCGGTGTGCGCCGACCGCCGCCACCTCGCCGTCGTGCAGGAACACGATCCGGTCCGCGCGGTCCAGCAGAAGCGGAGACGAGGTGAACACCACGGTGGTGCGTCCGGCGCGCAGGGTGCGCACCCCCTGTGCGATCCGTGCCTCCGTGTGCGAGTCCACGGCGGAGGTCGGTTCGTCGAGGACGAGTGCCTCCGGGTCGGTGATCAGGGACCGGGCCAGCGCCAGCCGTTGGCGCTGGCCGCCCGACAGTGAGCGGCCCCGCTCGGTGATGCGGGCGTCCATCGGGTCGTCGGCGCCGAGTGACCCCTGTGCGAGTGCCGCCAGTACGTCGTCGCACTGGGCGGCGGCCAGCGCGTCCTCGGCGCCGACCGCACCGGAGGCGGGCACGTCGAGCAGCTCACGCAATGTGCCGGAGAGCAGCACCGGGTCCTTGTCCTGGACCAGGACGGCGGTGCGCGCGGATCTCAGCGGCAGTTCGTCGAGCGGTACCCCGCCCAGCAGGGTCGACGTGCCCTCCTGCGACGGGTGCCCACCGAGTCGTTCCGCCAGGCGCCCGGCCTCGTCGGGGTCGCCGCACACCACGGCGGTGAACCGGCCCGCCGGGGCGAGGAGACCGGTGGTGGGGTCGTACAGGTCCCCGGTGGGGACCTCGGCGGCGCGCGACCCCGCGGTGTCGGTGGCCCGTTCCAGCGCGAGCACCCGTGCGGCCCGCTTGGCCGAGGGCCGGGAGAAGGAGTACGCCATGGCGATCTCCTCGAAGTGCCTGAGCGGGTAGGTGAGGATCATGACGGAGCTGTAGACCGTGACGAGCTCACCGACGCCGATGCGGCCCTCGCGGGCCAGGTGGACGCCGTGCCACACCACCGCGATCAGCAGCAGTCCCGGCAGCAGTACCTGGATCGCGGAGATCAGGGACCACATGCGGGCGCTGCGCACGGCCGCGTGGCGCACCTCCTGGGAGGCGCTGCGGTAGCGGTCGAGGAAGAGTTCCTCACCGCCGATACCGCGGAGCACGCGCAGCCCGGCGACGGTGTCCGAGGCCAGTTCGGTGGCGCGGCCCGCCTTCTCGCGCTGGACGTCGGCCCGCCGGGTGGCCCGGGGCAGCAGGGGCAGTACCGCGAGGGCAAGCACCGGCAGGCCCAGGATCACGACGATGCCGAGCGCCGGCTCGTAGACGACCAGGGCCACACAGACCAGCACGATGGTCAGTGCCGCCGCGGTGAAGCGGGAGACGGCCTCCACGAACCAGCCGATCTTCTCGACGTCACCGGTGGAGACGGCCACGACCTCGCCCGCCGCGACGCGCCGGGTCAGCGCCGAGCCCAGCAGCGCGGTCTTGCGCGCCAGCAACTGCTGGACGCGGGCCGCGGCGGTGATCCAGTTGGTGACGGCGGAGCGGTGCAGGAAGGTGTCGCCGATCGCGTTGCCGGCGCAGCACAGCACCATGACGCCGCCCGCGAGGGCGAGCCGGGTACCGGAACGGTCGACGACGGCCTGGATGGCGAGACCGACGCAGAACGGCAGGGCGGAGACGGAGGCGAAGTGCAGCAGGCCCCAGGCGAGCGACTTGAGTTGCCCACCCAGCTGGTTGCGGAACAGCCACCACAGAAATCGGGGCCCCGAGCGCGCGTCCGGCACGCCCGGATCGGGAAACGGAAGGTCTTGGATCTGCATGGCGTCCCAGTGGCTCGTGTCAGGGGGTGCCGTTGCAACACGGCATCGAGAGGCTGCAAACCGTGAAAGGTTCGCGTCGCGGAGTGCCCAAAATCAAGCGGTTTTCCGCGGCGGGATACGAATCCGGCTGTCACCCGTCGCACCGCTCCGGTGCTGGACCGGTGCGAGTGGGACCATGGACCGATGCGGAGCGGTGGTGCACGGCGTACGGCGGTCGCGATGGTGGCCCT
Source organism: Streptomyces sp. E2N166 (assembly GCF_003671715.1). GTDB lineage: Bacteria > Actinomycetota > Actinomycetes > Streptomycetales > Streptomycetaceae > Streptomyces > Streptomyces thinghirensis. The sequence goes on from NZ_RAIF01000032.1 coordinate 1,246,609, forward strand.
TGGATCCCTGATGACGGCGCTGTCCGCGTGCGGCGGCCCGTCCGGGCGCGGCTCGGACGTCTCGGCGAGCGCTCCCGCCGACGACGGTTCGGGCCGAAGCAGTGCCGGCACGGCCGACCCGACACGGATTCCCGGCGTCGGCGACCGGCTCCAGCGCCGCATCCCGGCGGACTCCCGTCAGGTCGTCGCGGTGTACGGCGACGGCAGCGAATCCGCCGATTCGACGGTGGTGTTGTACACGAAGCAGGGTTCCGCCTGGCACCGGGACCGCAGTTGGGCGGCGCACAACGGAACGAAGGGGTGGACGACCGACCACCACGAGAACGACAAGCGCAGCCCCGTGGGCGTGTTCACACTCAGCGACGCGGGCGGTGTCCTTCCGGACCCGGATCGGGCCCCCGGCACCGGCCTGCCGTACACCCGGTCCGCCGCCTTCGCCGCACCGCGGTCGTGGGACAAGTCGTACTGGCACGACTTCGACTACGTCATCGCCATCGACTACAACCGGGTCAAGGGCACCCCGCCGAACGATCCGACGCGACCCGAGGGCGCCTCCAAGGGCGGTGGGATCTGGCTGCATATGGACCACGGCAGCGGGACTTCGGCCTGCGTCAGCCTGCCCGAGCCGGCGATGGAGCACCTGCTGCGCACGCTGGACCCGGACCGGCACCCGGTGGCGGTCATGGGGGACAGGGCGCACCTGAAGGCCTGAGAGGGTGCGAGTCCCGGTCACTGCGTCCGACGGCCGGGCCCGGGACAGGGCCCGTCGATCAGCGTGTCCAACAGCCCGCCGAGCACCGCGCGCTGCTCGTCCGTCAGCGGGGCGAGGATCTCCTCCGCCGCGGACCGGCGGGCGCCGTGCAGTTCCCCCAGAGCCGTACGCCCGTTGGCGGTGAGCTCGATCCGGATCACCCGGCGATTGGCCGGGTCCGGGACCCGGCGCACCTTGCCGGCCGCCTCCAGCCCGTCGACCAGCGTCGTCACCGCCCGGGGCACGACCTCCAGGCGCTCGGCCAGATCGGCCATGCGGGGCGGCGAGCCGTAGTGCCCCAGGGTGCGCAGCAGCCGGGACTGGGCCGGTGTGATGCCGAGGTCGCGGTGCTCGAGATGGCGCTTCTGAATGCGGTGCACCCGGCGGGTGAGCCGCAGCAACTGCTCGGCGAGCGGGCCGTCGGAATCGGGGGCGGTCATACGGGAACAATATCAGGATGACGTTCATTGTGAGTATAGGTAACAATGAGCTACGATCCGAAAGGTCGCCGGCACTCCGCGAAGGTCGCCACCCGCAGTCGTCGGCCTCCCTCCCGGCCCACCCCCGTAGGAGCCCATGCATCCCGACCACGAAACCGCCTGGACCGCACCCGCCGACGCGGAGGAACAACCGCGGCAGGTGCGTCGCATCCTAAGACTCTTCCGGCCCTACCGCGGCCGCCTCGCGATCGTCGGACTGCTCGTCGGTGCCGCGTCGCTCGTCTCGGTCGCCACCCCCTTCCTGCTGAAGGAGATCCTCGACGTCGCGATTCCCGAGGGGCGCACGGGCCTGCTGAGCCTGCTCGCCCTCGGCATGATCCTCGGCGCCGTCCTCACCAGCGTCTTCGGCGTGCTGCAGACGCTGATCTCCACGACCGTCGGCCAGCGCGTCATGCACGACCTGCGCACCGCCGTCTACGGCCGCCTCCAGCGAATGTCCCTCGCCTTCTTCACCCGCACCCGCACCGGCGAGGTCCAGTCCCGCATCGCCAACGACATCGGCGGCATGCAGGCCACCGTCACCTCCACGGCGACCTCCCTGGTCTCCAACCTCACCAGCGTGGTCGCCACGATCGTCGCGATGGTCGTCCTCGACTGGCGCCTGACCATCGTCTCGCTGCTCCTGCTCCCCGTCTTCGTGTGGATCAGCCGCCGAGTCGGCAGGGAACGCAGGAAGATCACCACCCGACGGCAGAAGCAGATGGCCGCGATGGCCGCCACGGTCACCGAGTCGCTCTCCGTCAGCGGCATCCTGCTCGGCCGCACCATGGGCCGCTCCGACTCGCTCACCCGCGCCTTCTCCGACGAGTCCGAGAGCCTGGTCGACCTCGAAGTGAAGTCGAACATGGCCGGCCGCTGGCGGATGGCCGTCATCACGGTCGTCATGGCGGCCATGCCGGCCGTCATCTACTGGACCGCGGGCGTCGCACTGCAACTCGGCGGCCCGGGCGTCTCCCTCGGCACGATCGTCGCCTTCGTCTCGCTCCAGCAGGGACTGTTCCGCCCGGCCGTGAGCCTGCTGTCGACCGGCGTCCAGATCCAGGCGTCGCTCGCGCTCTTCCAGCGCATCTTCGAGTACCTCGACCTGCCGATCGACATCACCGAGCGGGACGGCGCCGTCCACCTCGACCACGTCAAGGGCGAGGTCCGCTTCGAGAACGTCGAGTTCCGCTACGACGGCAAGAGCGGACCGATCCTCGACGGCATCGACATCACCGTCCCCGCCGGCAGCAGTCTCGCCGTCGTCGGCCCGACCGGCGCCGGCAAGTCCACGCTGGGTCACCTGGTGCCGCGGCTGTACGACGTGACGGACGGCCGGGTCACCCTCGACGGGGTCGACGTGCGCGACCTCGACTTCGACACCCTCGCCCGTGCCGTCGGAGTCGTCTCCCAGGAGACGTACCTCTTCCACGCCTCGGTCGCCGAGAACCTGCGCTTCGCCAAGCCGGACGCCACCGACGCGGAACTGGAGGCGGCGGCGCGGGCGGCCCAGATCCACGAGCACATCAACGCCCTGCCCGACGGCTACGACACGGTGGTCGGCGAGCGCGGACACCGTTTCTCCGGCGGCGAGAAGCAGCGCCTGGCCATCGCCCGAACCATCCTGCGCGACCCGCCCGTCCTCGTCCTGGACGAGGCGACCAGCGCGCTGGACACCCGTACCGAGGCCGCCGTACAGGGCGCCATCGACGCCCTGTCCGCCAACCGCACCACGATCACCATCGCGCACCGCCTGTCCACCGTCCGGGACGCCGACCGGATCGTGGTCCTCGACTCCGGGCGCCTGGCCGAACAGGGCAGGCACGAGGAGCTGCTGGAGCGGGACGGGCGCTATGCGGCCCTGGTCCGCCGGGACGCCCGACTGGAACCGACAAGATGACGATATGCCGGGTTTGCGTATGAATGGGGGTTACCGTGCCCGCATGCAGACGAACACTCCGCGACGGAGCACGAGAGGCACCAGGAGAACGATCCGACTGACGCGCCGGGGCCGCATCGCCCTGATCGTGACCGGCGCCGTCGTGGCCGGTACCGCCGTGGCGGTGCCGCTGCTGACGACGGACGACGAGGGCGAGTCCCGCCCCACGTCCCTGGTGATCCCGGAGGGCTGGCGCGCGACCCAGGTCTACGAGGCCGTCGACAAGACCCTCGCCCTGCCCCCCGGCACCACGAAGAAGTCCCTCGCCAAGGCCAACCTCAAGCTGCCGAACGACGCCGAGGGCAACCCCGAGGGCTATCTCTTCCCGGCGACCTATCCGCTCGGGGAGAACCCGACCCCGGAGAAACTGCTGACGGCCATGGTCGACACGGCGAACAAGAAGTTCACCGGCGCGCCGGTCGCCGCCGGCGCCCAGCGCAACGCGCTCAACGTCTACCAGGCGGTCACCATCGCCAGCATCGTGCAGGCGGAGGCCGACGCCAAGGAGGACATGGGCAAGCTGGCCCGGGTGGTCTTCAACCGGCTGGAACGCGGCATGCCGTTGCAGATGGACTCCACCATCAACTACGCCCTGGGCCGTTCCACCTTGGAGACCACCACCAAGGACACCAAGATCGACAGCCCCTACAACTCGTACCAGCGCATGGGGCTGCCGCCCACCCCCATCGACAACCCCGGTGACGAGGCGATGAGTGCAGCGATCAATCCGACGCCCGGTGACTGGCTGTACTTCGTCACGGTCAAGCCGGGCGACACCCGCTTCACCGCCGACTACGCCGAGCACCAGCGCAACGTCGCCGAGTTCAACCGCATCCAGGAGAGCGCCTCGAAGGAGGCCCAGGCCAAGTGACCGGGCGGGGCGTCACGCGGCGACCGGCGCCTGTTCGGCCAGCAGCCGCCTGATGTCCCGTACGGCCGCGCGTCCGGCCCGGTTGGCGCCGATGGTGCTGGCCGAGGGACCGTAGCCGACGAGATGGATCCGCGGGTCCGTGACCGCGCGCGTCCCCTCGACACGGATCCCGCCGCCGGCCTCCCGCAGCCGCAGCGGCCTCAGATGCTCGATGGCGGCCCGGAAACCGGTCGCCCACAGGATGACGTCCGCGGCCACCCGCCGCCCGTCGCCCCACTCGACCCCCTCGGGCGTGATCCGGTCGAACATGGGCTGCCGGTCCAGCACCCCCGACTCCAGCCCCGCGCGGATCGCTTCGTTCAGCGGCAGCCCGGTCACCGACACCACGCTCTTCGGCGGCAGCCCCTGCCGCACCCGCTCCTCCACCAGAGCCACCGCGGCCCGGCCCGCCTCCTCGTCGAATGGCCCCTCGCGGAAGACGGGGGGCCGCCTGGTCACCCACGTGGTGGCCGCGGCGTGCGGGGCGATCTCCAGCAGGTGCTGCGTTCCCGAGGCGCCCCCGCCCACCACGACCACGCGCCGCCCGGCGAACTCTTCGGGACCGGCGTACCGCGCCGTGTGCAGTTGCCGCCCCCGGAAGGACGCCTGGCCCGGATAGCGGGGCCAGAAAGGCCGGTCCCAGGTGCCGGTCGCGTTGATCAGAGCCCGCGTCGACCAGGTCCCCGCCGACGTCTCGACGAGCAGCCGCCCGCCCGTCCCCTCGCGCACCGCACGGACGTCGACGGGCCGCCGTACCCGCAGGTCGAAGGCCCGCTCGTACGCCGCGAAGTACTCACCGACCACCTCGGCCGACGGCCGCGCCGGGTCCGCACCCGTCAGCTCCATACCCGGCAGCGAGTGCATGCCGTGCACCTTGCCGTACGTCAGCGACGGCCAGCGGAACTGCCAGGCGCCGCCCGGCGCGGGGGAGTGGTCGGCCACCACGAAGTCGCGCACCGGCTCGAACCCGGTGCGCCGCAGGTGGTAGGCCGCGGCGAGCCCCGCCTGACCGGCACCGATGACGACGACCTCGACCTCGCGTGTGTTGTTCACGCTTCTACCAACGGAGCGGAGGACCTCGATCTTCCCCCCAGCCCGTCCGGCCCCAGCCCCCAGCCCGTCCGGCCCCAGCCCTCGGTCGGCCCGGCCCGGCCCAGGAGGATCAGGGGCCCGACGTTCCCGCGCCCGGCCGCCGTGTACGCGAGGATGGGAGACATGCCAGATGCCTTCACCACTCGAGTCCTGAACCTCGCCACCGGCTCGGCGGAGCGCGTCGCCGACATCACCGGTGACTGCGAGTCCTTCCTGCGCGAGGCGGCGGCCGGCCGCGACGGCCTCCTCAACGTCTTCGTCCCGCACGCCACGGCCGGGATCGCGGTCATCGAGACGGGCGCGGGCAGCGACGACGACCTGCTGGCCGCCCTGCACACCCTGCTCCCCGCCGACGACCGCTGGCAGCACCGCCACGGCAGCCCCGGCCACGGCCGCGACCACGTCCTGCCCGCCTTCGTACCCCCGCACGCGACCCTGCCGGTGATCGGCGGACGCCTGGAACTCGGAACCTGGCAGTCGGTGTGCCTGGTGGACACCAACAAGGACAACCCCGACCGCAGGGTCCGGCTGAGCTTCCTGGGCTGACCCAGGGCGACCAGGGCCGCCCTGGGTACGGCCGCTGATCCTCCTCACGCTCTGGCGAGAAGTGCCTGCTCGGTGTGTGCCGGCTGTCGCGGGTGAGGGCGGCAACGACTTCGCCGTTTGCGACATGCGGCGCGGTGATACCCGGCGGACGTCGAACTGCTCGCGAGCCTGGGCTGAGACAACGGCAGCACGGTGCCGGGTGGCCCCGGGACCCTCAGAAGTCGCCCGGCACTGTGCTGTAGCCGCTGTGGGAAGTGGTTTCGGCGGGGACGGTCGCCGGCCTGGGGGCGCTCGGGCAAGGGCGCGGCCGGCGTCCATTCAGGATGTGAGCAGGCGGAGGCCCAGATCTGCCGCGTCGAGGCCGGCGAGGTCGCTGTTGCGCTCGGACCACCGGCCGGAGTCGAGGTCGTCGCTGAGGCTTCGCACCGCCCGCTGCTCGGCCTCCGGCCCGACCCTCGTCCACACCGACGACGCACGGCGTACGTGATCCTCCAGATACGCGCCCGGTCGGCGCCAGTACGCCTCGAACAGGCCGTCAGCGCAGTCCCATGGGATGGGCACCGGCTCGGCGCGGGCGCCGATCGCGTCGGCCATCCCGGCCAGCGAGGGAAACTCTCCGAGAACGGCGGCGAACTCGGGCAGGTAGTCGCGGGTGAGCCAGAACCGGTCCTGCCATCCGGGCTCGTCGGTGTCGAACGTGAGCACCACCACGCGGCGGGCCACACGCCGCATCTCACGCAGCCCAGCTATCGGGTCTCCCCAATGGTGAACGGTGGAGACGGCCATCGCGGCGTCGAAGGAGTGGTCCTCGAACGGCAGGTTCTCCGCGCCGGCGGCCACGCACGGCGCCGAGCCGGCAGGCCGCTGCCCCCGCATGACAGCCGATGGCTCCACCGCGGTCACGTCGCGGTCGGCAGGCTCGTAGGAACCGGTGCCGGCACCGACGTTCAGCACCGTCCGCGCGTCCCCGAGAGCCTCCCAGATCTGCGCGGCGATGCGAGGCTCGGTCCGCCGTGTCGCGGTGTAGGCGCCGCCGATCGCGTCGTACAACCGTGCACCGAGCATCTCCAGTTGTTCCTCCGGTGTCACCTTCAGTCCCTTCGCCCGTGCCTCGAGTTCCCTGTCGATGGCTGCCACCATGGCGTCAGCGCGATCACGCCGCTCCAGTACCAGGCCGCGCAGTCGGCGCAGGTGCGCGATCGCGTCGGTCGACGAGTCGCCGACCAGCTCCGCGACCTCCCGCAGCCCGAAGCCCAGCCGCCGGTAGGCCAGCACCTCCCTGAGCCGCTCCACGTCGCCCGCCGAGTAGGCCCGGTACCCAGCCGCGGTACGCGCCGACGGACGCACGAGCCCGACTTCGTCATAGTGATGCAGCGTGCGGACGCTCACGTCGGCCAGTTCGGCCACGCGTCCCACGGTCCAGTGATCCTCCACGGCTCCGACTATGCAGCCTGACGTCACGTGAGGGTCAAGGGCCGGCAGGGGACCGGCTGCCGACCGTCAAGCATGTGGCGAGGCAGACGGCGGTCAACGCGAACACGGTGCTCGAGGCGTACCGGGAGCTGGAGCACGACGGCCTGGTGGCCGCCCATCCCTACGGCGAGGTGGACCGCTGCGGGGAGCGGAGCACGAGCAGGGTGATCTCGCTGGGGGCGAGGACGCGGAAGGGCGGGCCCCAGAAGCCGGTGCCGCGGCTGGTGTAGAGGAGGGTGCGAGTGCCGTGGCGGCTGAGACCGGCGAGGGCTGGCTGGTCGAGGCGGACCAAGTGGTGGAAGGGCCAGATCTGGCCGCCGTGGGTGTGGCCGGAGAGCTGGAGGTCGATGCCGTGGGCTACCGCGCGGTCGATGAACTTGGGCTGGTGGGCGAGGAGCAGGACGGGGAAGCCGGAGTCGGCGCCGTGGAGGGCTCCGTCGAGGTGGGCGCGGTGACCCGCCAGCCCGGAGGACTCCGCGGTGACGTCGTCGACGCCGGCGACCACGAGCGTGTCACCCCCGCGTTCGAGCAGCAGATGGCGGTTGCGCAGCGGCTCCCAGCCCAGCTCCTCCATCAGGTCGACCCAGCCCTGGGCCTCGCTGTAGTACTCGTGGTTGCCGGTGACGTAGACACGGGCCCGAGTCGCCTGCACGGTGCCCAGTGGGGCGGCCTGGGCGCGACGGCGTTCGGCCGTACCGTCCGCGATGTCGCCGGCGTGGCAGACCAGATCGGGGTCCAGGGCGTTCACCGTCTCGCAGACCCGCGCCGACCAGCGGGCGCGGTCGAGGGGACCGTAGTGGGTGTCGGTGATCAGTACGACTCGGGTGCCGTCCAACCCCTCTCCCAGACGCGGGAGTCGCACGTCGAGTCGGCGCACGCGTGGCACGCGTCGCGCCTCGGCGTACCCCCAGGCGAGCAGTACGGCGGTTACGCCGAGGACGGCCCAGGTGACGATGCGCGCCCGGTCCTGTCCGTCACCGACGCCGGCCACGGACAGGGCGGGCCGGAGCAGCACGCCGAGCAGAACGGACCAGGTGAACAGGACCCAGACGCTGCCCAGCAGCGTGTCACCTACGATCGCCGCCCGGTCCTGCTGCCGCCGACCGTGGCCGCGCACCATCGCGAGCGGCATGCCGATCAGGCCGAGGACGAACAGTGCGGTGCCGATCAGTTCGGCGGGGAGCGGCCAGTGCTGACCGGTATGCAGGAGAACCCAACACGGAACGGCCCACAGCAGGACGGGCGCGATCAGGGGGATGTAGCCCATCACGCGCTGCAGTCGGCTTCGTGGCGCCTCTCGCGCTTCACCGGCGGCGGATCGGGTGTTGCCCGTTTCGGTCACGCTCCCCCTCCTGGGTGTCCTTCGACCCTATGTTCCCAGGGGAACCCAGCCGCCCGTGGTCATCCCGGAAGGGTATGACCACGGCGCCAGGCTGGTGCGATCCGCGATCCGCGATCCGCGATCCGCGATCCGCGATCCGCGATCCGCGATCCGCGATCCGCGATCCGCGATCCGCGATCCGGAGAGGCTGGGGTTGTCCTGACGGGGATTGGTGGACACCGACAAGGACAGCCCCGACCGCCAGGTCCGGCTGAGCTTCCGGGGCCGAGGATCAGGCGTCGGCCCGGGGCCGTCCCCGGATCACCAGCCGCTTCAGCAGCGGCCACGCCAGCAGCAGCACGATCACCGCGTACACCGTCACCGCGAACGGCGTGTTGACCAGGCCCGTCACGCTGCCGTCGCTGATCTGCAGGGCGCGGCGCAACTGCTGCTCGGCGTTCGGGCCGAGGATGACACCGATGACGGCCGGCAGGATCGGCAGCCCGTAGCGCCGCATGCCGAAGCCGACCAGGCCGATGATGAGCAGGATCACCAGGTCGACGACCTCGCCGCCGACCGCGTACGCGCCGACCGCCGCGAAGAACATGATCCCCGCGTAGAGGTAGGGCCGGGGGATGCGCAGCAGCTTGGCCCACACCGGTGCCAGCGGCAGGTTGAGCGCGAGCAGCAGCACCATGCCGACGAAGAGGGACGCGATCAGGCCCCACACCAGCTCGGGTTCGCGTTCGAAGAGCAGCGGGCCGGGCTGGATGCCGTACTGCTGGAAGGCGGCCAGCATGACCGCCGCGACCGCCGTCGTCGGCAGGCCCAGGGTCAGCATGGACACCAGCGTGCCCGCCGCCGAGGCCGACGCCGCCGACTCGGGCCCCGCCACGCCCTCGATGGCGCCCTTGCCCCACTCGTCCTTGTTCTTGGACAGGCGCTTCTCCGTGACGTACGACAGGAACGTGGGGATCTCCGCGCCGCCCGCCGGGATGGCGCCGAACGGGAAGCCGATGAACGGGCCGCGCAGCCAGGACTTCCAGGTCCGCTTCACATCGGCACGGCCGAGCCAGGGAAGGCCCACCGGGATGGGTTCGGCCGCCGCGCGCCGCAGGTGGGCCGCCACCCACAGTGCCTCGCCGATCGCGAACAGGCCGACCGCGACGATCACCACGTCGACGCCGTCCGCGAGTTGCAGCGAACCGAAGGTCAGCCGCTGCTGCCCCGTCATCTGGTCCAGGCCCACCAGACCGATCGTCAGGCCGATCAGCAGGGAGGCCAGACCTCTGATGCGCGACGAACCGAGTACCGAGGTCACGGCGATGAACGCCAGCACCATGATGGCGAAGTAGTCCGGCGCGCCGATGTCCACCGCCAGGTCCGCGACCGTCGGCGCCAGCGCCACCAGCAGGATCGTGCCGATCATGCCGCCCGCGAAGTGACCGATGGCGGCGGCCGCCAGCGCCTGGGCGCCGCGCCCCGACTTGGCCATGGGGTTGCCCTCCATGGCCGCCACCACGGCGGCGCTCTCGCCGGGGGTGTTGAGCAGGATCGAGGTGGTCGAACCACCGAACATCGCGCCGTAGTAGATGCCGGCGAACATGATGAAGGCGGCGACGGGGTCGAGTCCGTACGTCACCGGCAACAGCAGCGCCACCGCCATCGCCGGGCCGATGCCGGGCAGCACACCGATGGCCGTGCCGAGCAGCACACCGAGGGCGGCCCACAGCAGGTTGAGCGGCGTGAGGGCCGTACCGAAGCCGTCCATGAGGGAGTTCAGGGCGTTCATGTCAGAGCACTCCCATCAGCGGACCGCCGGGCAGTGGCACTCCGAGCAACTTGTCGAAGACGATGTAGGTGATCAGGGACAGCACCGCGGCGATCAGCGGATCGCGGTCCGAGCGGCGGCTTCCGAGGGCGAAGGCGGCACCCCAGAAGAGCAGCGCACCGGCGACCGGGAAACCGACCGGCTCGATGAGTACGGCCGCGCCGAGGAAGATCCCGGAGAGCAGCAGCACCGTGCGCCAGTCGGCCGGTTCGGACAGGTCGATGTCCTCGCCGCCCTCCGCCTCGCCCCGGCCGCCGCGCAGGACGTCGACGGCGAGCAGCGCGGCGATCACCAGCAGTCCCATGCCGACCACGATCGGCACGGTCCTGGGGCCCACCGGCCCACGCTGGGTGATGTCGACGTCCATGGTGAGCGCGTCGGTCAGCACGAGCACACCGAGCGCCAGCAGCAGGACGCACACGCCCAGTTCGGAGTGGTCGCGCAGCCACGAGCGCCGTTCGGCCGCCGGGGCGGGGGTCGGGTCGGGCGCCGGGGAGGAGCCGGTCCGCGTCGTCACAGTCCCAGCTCCTTCAGTACCGACACCACACGCTTGTCCTGGGCGTCCAGGAACGCGCCGAACTCGTCACCGGTGAGGAAGGCGTCGTCCCAGCCGTTCTGGTCCAGCGACTTCTTCCACTCCGGAGAGTCGTGCAGCTCCTCGAACAGGCGGGTCAGCTTGTTCCGCTCCGCCTCCGACAGGCCGGGCGGGGCGACGATGCCGCGCCAGTTGGTGAAGTCCACGTCGTAACCGGACTCCTTCAGCGTCGGCGCGTCCTTCAGGTCGTCGACCCGCTCGGGGCCGGTCACCGCGAGCACCCGCAGCTCGCCGGCCTTGATCTGGTCCAGGTACTCGCCGACACCGGAGACCCCGAACCCGACCTTGTTGCCGAGGATCGAGGCGAGCAGTTCGCCGCCGCCGTCGAAGGGGATGTAGTTGACCGACTTGGGGGAGATCCCGGCGGCCTGTGCCATCAGCATCGGCGCCAGGTGGTCCGGCCCGCCCGGCGACGAACCGCCGCCGACAGGGATCTTGCCCGGGTCCTTCTTCCAGGCGGTGATCAGTTCGTCGATCGTCTTGTACGGCGAGTCCTTGCCGACCACGACGACGTCCTGCTCCTCGGTGAGCCGCGCGATCGGCGTGGTGTCGGCGAGGGTCTTGGGCGCGTGGTTGGAACGGGCGGCGCCCACCACGCCGAGGCCCATGGACATGGCGAGCTTGCCGTTGCCGTGTTCGCTCACCAGCCGGCTCAGGCCCACGGTGCCGCCCGCGCCGGGCAGGTTGAACACCTCGATGTTGTGCGTGAGCCCGGCGTCCTCGGCGTTCTTCGCGGCAGTGCGGGCGGTGATGTCGTAGCCGCCGCCCGGCGTGTTGGGAACCATGAAGCGCAGGCCGGGGATCTGCGTGCCGGTCTCGGCGTCGCTGCCCGTGGAGAGCAACGGCGGTCCCGCGAGCACGAGCACGGCGGCCCCGAGCAGGGCAAGGGGGGTGCGCAGGCGCACGTATGACACCACCTGTCGGTTGGGTAGAGCGGTAAGCGGTAGGGGGCGAGCCCCTGTGTGTGGGGGGGGTGACGTGGGCCACATCGTGCCTGCGGACCGGCGGCCTGTCTTCCTTGCGGAACCAAGGGAGGTTGTGGTCTTTGCGGTCACCGCCGGGGGCCGCCCGATGGATCACCGGTACGTCGCCGACGCATCCCCGGTTCATTGCGAAGACAGCACATCTCTTTCCTTCGCCGCAGGTGGGCGCCATGATGGCGAGCCGGCACACCCGCCCGCCCCCGTCAGCCGAGATCGAGTCAGCCGTGGCCCCCACCTTCCGCCGTCATACCCTCGCGGGCGAGATGCTGGTCCTCCAGCTCGCCATCGTCGTGGTCGTGCTGCTCGCGGTCGCCGCCGTCTCGCTCGCCCAGTCCAAGGCCACCTTCAACCGCGTCGAGGGGCGCCGGGTCACCGCCCTGGCCGAGCAGCTCGCCGCCACGCCCCTGGTCCGCAGCCAGCTGCTGCGCCCCGTGCCGCAGGAGGCCCTCGCCCCGCTGGTGAACTCCACACAGACCCAGTCCGGGGTCACCTCGGTCACGGTGGCCGACGCCGACGGCCGCGTCGTCAGCTCCACCGACCCCACGCTGATCGGCGGCCGGCTGCCGCGCGGCGAGGGCACCGCCGAGGGGCGCGGCTGGTCGGGCCCGCTGACCGTGCACGGCAGCCGAGAGCTCGTCGCCCGGGTCCCGGTGCTCGGCGCCACCCGGCAGACCCTCGGCCGGCACCTCGGCACGGTGATGGTCGGCGAGGCCGACCCGACGGTGTGGCAGCGCCTCAGCGGCGCCTCGTCCTACCTCCTGGCCTACCTCGGAATCGCCAGCGGCCTCGGCGTGGCCGGCTCCTGGCTCCTCGCCCGGCGCGTCAAACGGCAGACCCTCGGCCTGGAACCGCGCGAGATCGCCGGGCTCGCCGAGCACCGGGAGGCCATGCTGTACGGCATCGCCGAGGGCGTGGTCGCCCTCGATCCGCAGCACCGGCTGACCCTGGTCAACGAGATGGGCCGGCGTCTGCTCGACCTGCCCGCCGACTGCGTGGGCCAGAGCCTGGACGGCCTGGGCATCGACGGACGGCTGCGCGACGTGCTGGCCGGGGCCGCGGCGGACCGGGCCGAGCCGCGCGACGAGGTCGTGGTCCGCCACGGCCGGGTCCTGGTGATGAACCGCATGACCGTCACCAAGGACGGCCGCCCGTTCGGCTCGGTCACCACCCTGCGGGACCGCACCGAGCTGGCCCGTCTGGAACGGGAGATCGGCTCCTTCCGCAGCACTTCCGAGCTGCTGCGCGCCCAGGCCCACGAGTTCGCCAACCAACTGCACACCATCTCCGGACTCATCCAGATCGGCGAGCAGGACGAGGTGGTGCGCTACATCCGGGCGCTCAACCAGCGCCGTCAGTCCCTGGACGTCACCCTCAGCCGCCGGGTCCGTGACACCGCCGTCGCCGCGCTGCTGACGGCGAAGTCCTCCCTGGCGTCCGAGCGCAGGGTCGCCCTGCGGGTGTCCGACCGCACGGCGCTCGACCGGCTCGCCCCGGAGGACGCCGCGGACGTGGCGACCGTGGTCGGCAACCTCGTCGACAACGCCCTGGACGCCGCCGCGGCGCCCGATGGCGACCACGACGCCTGGGTGGAGGTCGAGCTGCGCCAGGACGCCTCCAGCGTCGAGATCGTGGTCCGCGACTCCGGGCCCGGCGTGGCGCCGGGACTGGCCCGCGAGGTCTTCTCCCACGGCTTCACCACCAAGGCCGCCCGGCAGGGCGAGCGCGGCATCGGCCTGGCGCTGACCAGGCTGGTCTGCGAGCGTCACGGCGGTGAGATCTCGGTGACCAACACCCCCGAGGGTGCCATGTTCACCGCACGCATGACCGTCAGCCACCTCACCGACGCGGTGGCGGAAGGAGCAGCACCATGACGGGTACGAGCGGCACGGCCGACGCGGCCGCCACGACCGCTGTGACGGGGGCGGCGGCCCCCCGGGGCACCGACGCCGCGATCGACGTGCTCGTGGTCGACGACGACTTCATGGTGGCCCGCGTGCACCGCGCCTTCGTGGAGCGCGTCGAGCCCTTCCGGGTCGTCGGGGTCGCAGGCACCGGGGAGCAGGCGCTCGCCGCCGTCGGGGAACTGCGCCCCGACCTGGTCCTGCTCGACCTGTACCTGCCGGACGTCTTCGGCCTCGACGTCATCCCCCGGCTGCGCGCCGCCGGGCACGACTGCGACGTCATGGTCATCAGCGCGGCCCGGGAGGCCGACGCGGTGCGCGGCGCCGTCCGGCACGGAGTGGTCGACTACCTGCTCAAACCGTTCGAGTTCGAGGACCTGCGGGTTCGGCTGGAGCGCTACGCCGTCCAGCGCGGCCGACTCCTCGGCACAGTGGTGCGCAGCCAGGCCGACGTCGACCGCGTGCTGGCGGGGGCGTCGCCGGCCGCGCCGGTCCCGGCGCTGCCCAAGGGCATGAGCGTGGAGACCGCCGAGCTGGTCGAACGCACTCTGCGTGCGGCCGACGGCACCCTGTCCGCCAGCGAGTGCGCGGCCCTGACCGGCGTCTCCCGGGTCAGCGCCCGCCGCTACCTGGAGTACTTCCACACCGTCGGCAGCGCGGAGGTCTCCCTGCGCTACGGGGTGGCGGGCCGCCCCGAACGCCGCTACCGCTTCCGGGGCGCGGTCACCGGCCTGGCGCTCCCGCCCGCAGCGCGTCCATGACGAAGTCCAGGAACCGGGTGGCCCGCGGCTGCCAGTCCTCGCCGGGATCGATCAGCCAGAGACCGCCGATGACGAGGAAGAAGTCGTCCGCGGAGACCCCGGGCCGGATGGTGCCGGCCTCCTCGTTGGCGCGGAGCAGGAGCTGGGCCGCGTCCATGACGGGGGTGGGGCGCGGCTTCTCCGGTCCGCCGGGCGCGCTGGTGACCAGCCGGATCGCGTCCGCCAGGCCGGCCTTGGTCATCGCGAACCGGGCGAGGCGGTCCATCCATTCACGCAGGGCCCGCTCGGGCTCCCGCGTGGCCAGCAACTCGGGAGCGGCGTCCGCCACCTGCTGCATCTCGTAGCGGTAGACCTCCAGGACGAGCGCCTCGCGGTGCGGGAAGTTGCGGTAGAACGTGCCCTGTCCGACGCCCGCCTTCTTGGCGATGCCGCTCAACGGGGCGTCCGCGCAGCGCGTCAGTTCCTCTATGGCCACTTTCAGGATCCGCTCGCGGTTGCGCTGGGCGTCCGAACGCAGGGGAGTGTCCGGCCTGTCCCTCTTCGGCTGCGGCACTCGTCCTCCTTCCGGGTTCGTGGCCGAATCCCGTTCTTGCTAAGCGGACAGCTGTCCGTTACGTTTTCCAAACGAGCGGACAGTTGTCCGGTTGCCGGTCCACTCTAGCGGCGGCCACGGCCGGCGGCCCCCGACCGCGCACGAACCCACCGCCTACAGCCCATTTTCACTGTCACCAGACACCAACTGTCGTCGGACATCAACTGTCACCAGACATCGACTGTCACCAGACACCACTGTCACCAGACAACAAAGAAGGCTGACCATGGCCCCAGCGCCCTCGTCGACGTCCAGCGCCGTCGTCCTGAACATCAACGGCGAGAAGCACCAGCTGACCGTCGACCACCGCACCACCCTCCTCGACGCCCTGCGCGAGCGCCTCGACCTCACCGGTACCAAGAAGGGCTGCGACCAGGGGCAGTGCGGCGCCTGCACCGTCCTGGTCGACGGGCGTCGCGCCGTCTCCTGCCTCAACCTCGCCGTCGCCGCCGAGGGGCGCGAGATCACGACCATCGAGGGCATGGCCGAGGGGGACCGCCTGCACCCGGTGCAGCAGGCCTTCCTCGACCTCGACGGCTACCAGTGCGGCTACTGCACGCCCGGCCAGATCTGCTCGGCGATCGCCGTCATCGAGGAACACGCGGCCGGCTGGCCCAGCGCCGCCACCGAGGACGTACGGCCCGAGGCCGGACCGCCACCCCTGACACCGGAGGAGATCCGCGAACGGATGAGCGGGAACCTGTGCCGGTGCGGAGCCTACGTCTCCATCGTCCAGGCGGTCGCCCGCGCGGCCGGGGCCGACGAAGCGGCGGTCGGCGAGGACGACGCGAACCAGGGCGAGACCGCGAAGGAGACGGCGGCATGAGGGAGTTCGGATACGAGCGCGCCGACGACGTCTCCGGTGCGGTGGCGCTGCTCGCCGCCGACCCGGACGCCCGCTTCCTCGGCGGCGGCACCAACCTCGTCGACCTGATGAAGACCGGCGTCGAACGCCCCGCCCGGCTCGTCGACGTCCGCGAACTCCCCCTGGACGGCATCGAGCCGACCGCCGACGGCGGCCTGCGCATCGGCGCGACCGTGACCAACAGCGACCTCGCCGCCCACCCCGCGGTGCGCCGCTCCTACCCGGCGCTGACCCAGGCGGTGCTGGCCGGTGCCTCCGGGCAGCTGCGCAACATGGCCACCGTCGGCGGCAACCTGCTCCAGCGCACCCGCTGCGGCTACTTCACCGACGTGAGCAAGCCCTGCAACAAGCGTGTCCCGGGCAGCGGTTGTCCCGCGATCACGGGCGAACACCACAACCACGCCATCCTGGGCGCCTCCGGCCACTGCGTGGCCGTGCACCCCTCGGACATGGGCGTCGCCCTAGCGGCCTTCGACGCGGTCGTCACCTACGAAACCGCCGACGGCCCGGGCGAGTCGCCGCTCACCGACTTCTACCTCCCCGTCGGTGACACCCCGGACCGGGAGACCGCCCTGCCGCCCGGCGCGCTGATCACCGGCATCACCCTGCCGCCCGCCCCGGTCGCCGCCCGCTCCCGCTACCGCAAGGTGCGCGAGCGCGCCTCGTACGCCTTCGCGATCGGCTCGGCCGCCGCCGCGCTCGACGTCGAGGACGGCGTCGTGCGCGACGCGCGGCTGGCCTTCGGCGCGGTCGCCTCCCGGCCCTGGCGGGCCCGCGCGGCCGAGGAGGTGCTGATCGGCCGACCGGCCGACGGCGAGACCTTCGCCGCCGCCGCGGACGCCGAACTCGGTGCCGCCAGGCCACTGCCCGACAACGGATACAAGGTGACCCTCATGCGCAACCTCGTGGTGGCCGTCCTGACCGAACTCGCCGAGGAGGCCGCCCGATGACCACCGCCACGACCGGTCCTACGACGGTGAAGGGCGCCGTCGGCACCGCGCACACGCGCGTGGAGGGCCGCGACAAGGTGACCGGAGCGGCCCGCTACGCCGGCGAGATCCCCTTCGCCGACCTCGCGCACGGCTGGCTGGTGCTGTCCACCGTCGCCCGCGGCCGCATCCGCTCGATCGACACCGACCCCGTCCTCGGCATGCCCGGCGTGCTCGCCGTCCTCCACCACGGCAACGCCCCGCGCGTCGACACCGACTACGTGGGCATGCTGGGCATTCCGCCGGACCCGACAGCCGCCGTCTTCCAGAACGACCGGGTGCCGCACGCGGGATGGCCGGTCGCCCTCGTCGTCGCCGGGACGCCCGAGCAGGCGAGGGAGGCCGCCGAGGCCCTCGTCGTCACGTACGACACGGAACCGCACGACATCACGCTCTCCGCCGACCACCCCGACGCCTACCCGGCCGACGGACACATGCCCGCGGAGACCGAGAAGGGTGACCTGGCGGCCGGCCTGGCGGCGTCCGCCGTCGTGGTGGACGAGGAGTACACCACCCCCGAAGAGCACCACAGCATGATGGAGCCGCACGCGGCCACCGCCCTGTGGGACGGCGGCCGGCTGGAGGTCGTCGACTCCAACCAGGGCACCACCTGGATCCAGGGCGAACTCGTGAAGATGTTCTCCCTCGACGAGTCCTCGGTGCGGGTGCGCTCCGAGCACGTCGGCGGCGGCTTCGGCAGCAAGGGCCTGCGCGCCCACCAGGTGTCCGCGGTGATGGCCGCGACCGTGCTGCACCGGCCGGTGCGCGTGGTCATGACCCGGCGTCAGATGTTCTCGCTGGCCGGATACCGCAGCCCCACCACCCAGCGCGTCCGCCTCGGCGCCGGCGCCGACGGCCGGCTGCGCGCCCTGGAACACCGCTCGCTGAACCAGACGTCGACCGTCTACGAGTTCGTCGAGCCCGGCGCAGGTGTCGCCAGGGTGATGTACGACGCCGACGCCCACCGCACGGCCAACCACGTCGTACGGCTCGACGTGCCGTCCCCGACGTTCATGCGAGCGCCGGGTGAGGCGCCGGGGTCCTTCGCGATCGAGTCGGCGTTCGACGAACTCGCCGAACGCTGCGGCGTCGACCCGATCGACCTGCGCCTGCGCAACGAGCCGGAGGCCGGCCCGGTCTCCGGGCTGCCGTTCAGCGGCCGCAACCTGGCCGCCTGCTTCAACGAGGGAGCGCGTCGCTTCGGCTGGGCGGACCGCGATCCGCGTCCCGGGGTGCGCCGCGACGGGCGCTGGCTGCTGGGCACCGGCACGGCCGCGGCGTCCTTCCAAGCGGGCGCGGGTCCGTCCACCGCTCTCGTGACCGCGGAGGCCGACGGCACCTTCACCGTGCGGATCGCCGCCGCCGACATCGGCACCGGCGCCCGCACCGCGCTCACCCTGGTGGCCGCCGACGCGCTGGACGTCACGCCCGAGCAGGTCCGGGTGCGCATCGGGGACAGCGACTTCGGACCGGCGATGATCGCGGGCGGCTCGATGGGTACCCGTTCCTGGGCGTGGGCGATCACCGAGGCGGCCCGCGAACTGCGGGAACGGCTCGCCCTGGGCACGAGCATCCCGCCGGAGGGCATCACCGTACGCTCCGACACCACCGCGGCCCTCGGTGCCCTCGCGCAGAAGGAACGGCACTCCTTCGGTGCGCAGTTCGCCGAGGTCGCCGTGGACACCGCCACCGGCGAGGTGCGGGTGCGCCGCATGCTCGGCATCTTCGCGGCGGGCCGAATCGTCAACCCGCTCACCGCCCGCAACCAGCTGGTCGGCGGCATGGTCTGGGGCATCTCCATGGCCCTGCACGAGGAGGCGGTCCGGGACCGGGCGAGCGGCGGACTCTACGGCCCCGACCTCGCCGGCTACCACGTCGCCACGCACGCCGACGTCCCGGACGTCGAGGCGGACTGGGTGGACGACCCCGACCCGGACGACCCGGTCGGCATCAAGGGCGTCGGCGAGATCGGCATCGTGGGCGCGGCGGCGGCCGTCGCCAACGCAGTCTGGCACGCGACCGGCGTTCGCCACCGGAGCCTGCCGATCCGGCCCGACCGCGTGCTGTCGGCCACGGTGCCCGCAGTCGGGGGCGGGACGGATGCTTGACATCGCCGACGAGCTGAACCGCTGGCTCGCCGAGGGCCGGGAGTTCGCCGTCGCCACCGTCGTCTCCGTCGGCGGCAGCGCACCGCGCGGGCCCGGCGCCGCCCTCGCCGTCGACAGCGAGGGCACGGTGATCGGCTCGGTCTCCGGCGGCTGCGTGGAGGGCGCGGTGTACGAGCTGTGCTCCGATGCCCTCCGGAGCGGCGAGACGGTGCGCGAACGGTTCGGCTACAGCGACGAGGACGCCTTCGCGGTCGGGCTGACCTGCGGCGGGATCATCGACATGATGATCACGCCGGTCGCTGCGGACTCGCCCTCGCGGGAGGTGTTCCGGGCGGCGCTGTCGACCGCCGTCGAGGGCGGTGCCGCGGCCCTCGCCCGGGTCGTCCAGGGCCCGGGGGAACTCCTTGGCCGGGCCCTGCTCGTCCACCCCGACGGCTCGTACGAGGGCGGTCTCGGCGGCCACCCGGACCTGGACCGCACGGCGGTGGCCGAGGCCGGGGCCCTGCTGGACGCCGGCCGCACCGGCACGGTCGGCCTCTCCCAGGACGGTTCGCACTGCCCCGGCGGGCTCACGCTGCTCGTCGAGTCGAGCGTGCCGCCGCCCCGCATGATCGTCTTTGGCGCGGTCGACTTCGCGGCGGCGCTGGTGCGGGCCGGCAAGTTCCTCGGCCATCACGTGACCGTGTGCGACGCCCGGCCCGTGTTCGCCACGCCGGCCCGCTTCCCCGAGGCCGACGAGGTCGTGGTCGACTGGCCGCACCGCTACCTGCGGAGCACGCCGACCGACGGGCGCACGGTGCTGTGCGTACTCACCCACGACGCCAGGTTCGACGTACCGCTGCTGACGGAGGCCCTGCGGATGCCGGTCGCGTTCGTCGGCGCGATGGGCTCGCGCCGCACCCACGAGGACCGCGACCGGCGGCTGCGCGAGGCGGGCCTGACCGAGCGCGAGCTGTCCCGGCTCCGCTCACCGATCGGCCTGGACCTCGGCGCCCGGACGCCGGAGGAGACCGCGCTCTCCATCGCGGCGGAGATCGTCGCCTCCCGACGCGGCGGAACGGGCGTGCCACTGACGGGCGGGGCGGCGCCGATCCACC
>NZ_RAIF01000032.1:1266941-1268913 GCF_003671715.1 Streptomyces sp. E2N166
CGCGGCAGGAGCGGAGGCGACGGGTTCGGCCCGGCCGGCTGCCTGCCGGGGCCCGGCCGGAGCCCGGCAGGCAGCCGGCCCCGACGCGGGTTCCTCGGGGCGGTCGCCCCGCGCGGATCGGCCGGGGGCTTGGGCCGGCGCCCGAGTGATCAGGGCAGCGCCGACTCGTCGGCCAGGCGGACCGCGCACTCCAGCATCATCGCGTGCACGAAGGCCTGGGGGAGATTGCCGCGCAGCTGCCGCTGGCGCACGTCGTACTCCTCGGCGAACAACCCGGGCGGTCCGCAGGCCGCCCGGGTGCGTTCGAACCAGCGGAACGCATTGGTCCGGTCGCCGGCCCGGTGCGTGGCGAGCGCCATCGTGAAGCCGCAGAGCAGGAAGGCCCCCTCGGCGTCACCGAGCGGCTCCCCGGGGTGTTCGAAGCGGTAGAGGTAACCGTCCTCGGCCAGCCGGGACTCGACGTGCGCGCGGGTGGCCGCACCGTCGTCGTCCCCGAAAGCGCAGCCGCGGGCCATCGGCACGAGCAGCGCGGCCTCGGGCCCGTCGTCATCGGCGGCCCGCCGCCAGCGGCCGTGGGCGCCCAGGCACCGGCGCCGGGTCTCCCGCAGCACGGTGTCGGCGAGTGCGGTGCAACGCTGCCCCGCCGCCCCGGGCAGCACCTCCGCCATCCGCCGCAGACCGCACACCACGCTCAGCCGAGAGTGGGTCCACCACCGGTCCTCCAGCTCCCACAGCCCGGCGTCCGGCTTCAGCCACTGCCGCTCCACGGCGTCCACCGCGACGGCGGCGGCACGTTCCGCGTCCTTCGTCAGCCGGTCGTGCGCGGCGGCCGCGGCGAAGAGCTGCAGCGCCTCGCCGAAGGTGTCCAGCTGGAACTGGGTGCCCGCGTCGTTGCCGACGTGGTCGGTGCCGCCGGGATAGCCAGGCAGCCGCAGCGAACGTTCCCCGCCGACCGGCAGCCCGTCGACCGTGTAGGCGGGGCGGACCTTGTCACCGTCCTCGAGAATGCGCTCGGCGACGAAGCGCACGGCGTCGTCGACCAAGGGGTGCGGTCCGTGCGCGGCGACCGCGAGACCGGCGTAGCACTGGTCGCGGAGCCACGCGTAGCGGTAGTCGTAGTTGCGTCCGCTGTTGGCCCGTTCCGGCAAGGACGTGGTGGCGGCGGCGACCATGCCGCCGGAGACGCTGGTCAGCCCGCGCAGTACGGCGTACGCGTGCCGGGCGTCGCGTGGCGCGACCAGCCGCGAGCAGTCCGGGACGGCCCGCCGCCACTCGCGTTCCGTGGACCGCCACAGCGCGTCGGCGTCGAGGGGCCCGGTCTCCCGCCCCTCGGCCAGTTCCAACACCAGGTCGTGGGTCTCGCCCTCGCGCAGCCGGAACTCGCCGCACAGCCCCCCGCCGGCCCGCCAGACCGCTTCCGGCGCCCCGGCGAGCCGCATCCGCAGCCTTTCCGTCCCGGCCGTCCACACGCCGTGCTCCCGCCGGGTTTCGCGCATCCGGCCGCCCCCGAAGCCGGGCCTCGGGTCCAGATCCAGGCACAGCCGTGCCTCGCCCCGCTTCACACGCATCCGGCGCAACAGGACGAGCCGGTCGGTGCGGGCCGGCAGGGCGAGCGCCTCACGGCACTCGATCACGCAATCGGAGGTCACCCACCGGCTCGTCCGGATCAGCGTGCCCTCCTCGTAGGAGCCGCCCCAGACGTGCCAGGGGTCGGCCGGCTCCACGTTGAAGTGTCCGGCCCCGCCGATGAGCGCCGCGAACACCGCGTCGTCGTGCCACCGCGGGGCGCACAGCCACACGATCCGGCCCCGGGGGTCCAGGACCGCACCCCGCTCGCCGTCGGCGAGCACCGCGTACTCGCGCAGGGCCCAGGGAGGACACGACGGGTCCGGCGCCGCCGTGCGCTGATCGTCGCCGTCCTTCATGACGCTACGGCTGTCCCGGCGCCGGCGACCGAAACGGTGACGCTCCC
>NZ_RAIF01000032.1:1268923-1269643 GCF_003671715.1 Streptomyces sp. E2N166
CCCGCTCACCCGGCCCCTTCCTCCGGCCCGCTCACCGCACCGCACCCGGCCGCCCCGCCCGTTCGCCACGCCCGGGCCCGGGCCCGACTCCCGCGCCCGACCCCGCGCTGGCTCTCCCGACGCCCCACTCCTCCGCCCCGATCACCCCGTGCTCGCCCAGCGGCCCCACCGCCCACCCCTCCTCGCGGCAGTCGCGCACGATGTCGGGGAGGGCACCGAGGGCGGCCCGCCAGCTGCCCGGGGCGGAGACGTGGTCGGTGTCGTGGAGCATGATCGTGCCGCCCCCGCCCAGGTCCGCCGCCACGGTCGCCCGTACCGAGGCGGGCGTGGCGTCCTGCCGCCAGTCCTTGCCCCACGCAGTCCACAGCACCGGCCGCGTTCCGGCCCGGCGGGCGGCGGCCCAGCGCCCGGAGGTGAGGATGCCGTAGGGCGGGCGGTACCAGCGTGGGACGCGTCCGGCGGCCTCGCCCACCACGTGGACGGCACGCGTCAGCCCGTGTGCGTCCCGGGCCGGTGACGGCAGCCAGGGGCGGTCGTGCGACCAGCCGTGGACGGCGAGTTCGTGCCCCCGCCGGGCCAGTTCCAGGGCCGTCTCCGGGTGGCGTACGACGTTCTCGCCCAGGACGAAGAACGTGGCGCGTACGCCGAGAGCGTCCAGTACGTCGAGGAAGTGCGGTGTGGACGCCGGATCCGGGCCGTCGTCGAAGGTGAGGGCGATGT
>NZ_RAIF01000032.1:1269653-1272877 GCF_003671715.1 Streptomyces sp. E2N166
CGCCGCCGGTCCGGCATGGAACCCTTCACGCATCCGTGTGTCTCCCGTGTCTCCCGCCCCGCTCCGCGGTTCCGCGCAGCTCGGTCATGACCCCCGCTGTTCCTGTTCCCGCCTGCCCGACTCCGGCCCGTCCCGTGCCGCCGGCGCCGTGTCCCACGCGCCGTGGACCGACGGCGCGCGGGCCAGCCCGACACTGCCGAGCCCGATCAACGCCACGCCGATCAGCTCCGGCAGCACCCTCACCCCGAGTGCGATCTGTTCGCCGAACAGTGCCCAGCCCAGGGCGACGCTGGTCAGCGCGTCGCCGAGGGTCAGTGCCGGTTGCGAAGCCGCGAGCGTCCCCGCCCGCAACGCGCTCTGCAACAGCAGGAAGCTGATCACCCCGACCACCGCCATGGCGTACGGCGGCCACTGGGTCAGAACGGCGCCCACCCCCTGGGGGAGCCTCCCGGTGACCTCCTTCAGCAGCCCCGCCGTACCGCCGAACGCCACCGCGGACGCCGACCCGAACAGCGCGGCGCGGGGCGCGCCCCTGACCAGGCTGCCGGCCGACGCGAAGGCCGTCACCACGACGAACAGCGCCAGACCGGCCCAGCCCCACCGGCCGGGAGTCGCGGTGTCATGGCCGGCCGACGGCGCGGCGGCGCCCAGGAACAGCGCGAGCCCCACCGCCAGGGCCACGAAGGCCAGCCAGGTCCGCAGGTCGGGACGCCGGTGGAAGACCACGCTCCCGACCATCAGGGTGAACAGCAGCTCAGTGGCCATCAGCGGCTGGACCACGGCCAGGCTCCCCACCGCCAGCGCGGCCCCCTGCAGCACCGTCGTCAGGGCGAGCAGCGCCGCGCCGGCCACCCAGTACGGGTCGCGCACCAGCCGCAGCAGCGAGCGCACCACCGTGTGGACGGCGCCCGCCCGCTCCTCGTCCTGGGCCGCGGCCCGGCGCTGCAGTACCGACGCCGCCGCGTTGGACAGCGCCGCGAACAGGGCCAGTACGACGGTGAGGACACTCACCGCCGCGCGCTCCCGCTCATCCCGATCTCATCCGAACCGTGCGGCCAGCCGTCGGTACAGCCCCGGAGCCGCGCCCCGCACCCGGCACGGCAGCCGCAGCCAGCCGGGCACGTAGACCTCGTCCCGGCCCCGCGTCACCGCAGTCCGTACCGCGTCGGCCACGCGCTCGGCGGGCACCGGACGCGGCCTGGACCGGAGGTAGGGAGCGCCCCGGCGCTCGAAGAACGGTGTGTCGACGACACCGGGTACCACGTGCGTGACCCCCACGCCGGTTCCCCGCAACTCGTAGCGCAGGGCGTCCGCGAAGGCGCCGACCGCGGCCTTGGCGGCCGAGTACACGGCCTCGTCGCGCACGGCCACGCTCCCCGCCAGCGATCCGACGAGGACCACCCGCCCCGCGCCGGCCGCCACCATGCCCGGCAGCACCAGTCGCACCAGCCGCAGTGTGGCCAGCACGTTGATGTCGAGCACCTCGTCGATGGTGTGCGGGGGCATGTCCAGGAACTCCCCGGCCCAGCCGACCCCGGCACCTGCCACCAGAAGGTCCACCGGACCCACGGTGGCCAGCGTGAAGTCGGCGAGCTGCCGGTCGGCGCCCGGCATGGTGAGGTCCGCGGCGAAGGCGGTGGCCGCGGTGTCCTCGGCGACCTCGCGCAGCCGGGACGGATCGCGTCCGCTGAGCACCAGCCGCCAGCCGCCCTCGTCACTCAGCCGTCGGGCCAGGGCGGCGCCGATGCCCGAGGACGCGCCCGTCACGAGTGCCGTGCGCGTCCGCGTGCTCCGGGCACCGACGGGCTCACGCCGGGTCCTGGCGTGGTCCGCGCCGGGCGCGACGACCTGCGGGCCGGGGGCGGACCGGGGGCGGGAGAACGCATGGACCATGGAGACCACCTTGGCTCGGGGCGGACACCGGGGAGAGACCGACCGGACGGTCGGGCTCCGGCGTTCGGCCGGACGGGCGGTCACGGAGTATCCCTGGCGGAACGCCCGAAACGCCCGTGTGTGTTGTGGTTTGGGAGTGACTGGACGGGCAACTTGGACCGCCGTGCGTCCTCGCAGCTCAGCAACGTCCCGCCGGCCCGTGACCAGGTCCACTCCCGGGGACGGCAGACGTCTGCTGGTGGTCAGCGCGAGTATGGGCGCCGGGCACGACACGGTTGCCGCCGAACTCGTCCGCCGAGCCCGGGAGCGCGGTGACGACGCCCTGGTCGTCGACGTCCTCGCGCTGCTGCCGTACGGGCTGGGCAGCGCGCTGCGGCACTTCTACCGCGGCTCGGTGCGCCACTTCCCGTGGGCGTACGCCGCCCTGTACCGCCTGTTCCTGCGCCCCGGCGCCGGTCGCCGCCCCGGCGGCACGCCCCTGGCCCGGCTCGCCGGGGGCCGGCTGCGCGAGCTGGCCGAGAGCTCGGACGCGGACGTGGTCGTCCCCGTCTTCCATCTCGGCGCCCAGCTGACCGGCCATCTCCGCGCACGCGGACTGCTGCCGGTGCCCAGCGTCGTCCTCGTGATCGACTTCGCCGTTCACCGCCAGTGGCTCCATCCCGGCAACGACCACCACCTGTGCCTCACGGAGCAAGCGGCGCGCGAGGTGCGGGAGAGCACCGGCGCGCCCGCGTGGACCTGCGGCCCGGTGGTGGCTCCGGAATTCTTCGCCGACGCGCCCGACGCGCCCGACGCGCCCGACGCGCCCGACGCGCCCGACGCGCCCGACGCGCCCGACGCGCCCGACGCGCCCGACGCGCCCGACGCGCCAGGAGCGGCCGGGTGGCGGGGGCTGTTCGACCGTCTCGGTCCCGGGCGGCCCCCCGTGGTGCTGTCCGCGGGTGCCTGGGGAGTGGGCTCGCACCTGGACGTCACAGTCCGGCTCCTGACGGCCCACGGCTTCCTGCCCGTCGTTCTCTGCGCCGGCAACGAACGACTGCGCCGTGCCCTGTCCGGCACACCGGGTGTGGTCGCGCTGGGCTGGGTGACGGACATGCCCGGCCTGCTGCACGCCGCCCGCGCCCTGGTCGACAACGCCGCCGGCCAGACCGCCGTACAGGCGCTGGCCGCCGGGCTGCCGGTCGTGGGATACCGCCCGATACCGGGACACGGCGCGGACGGTGTCCGGCGGATGGCCGCGCTGGGCGTGTCGGACGTCGCCGAGGACGCGGCCGGGCTGCTCGGCGCACTGCGGCGACTCACTGCCCCGGGGCCGGCCCGGCGGGAGCGGA
>NZ_RAIF01000032.1:1272887-1294624 GCF_003671715.1 Streptomyces sp. E2N166
CTGTTCACAGACGACGCGGTGGCCCGGGCGTGCGCCCTCGCCGACGCGGGGCGCGCACGCCGGTGAGACCGCGCACGCTGGTGAGACCGTGCCCGTTTCCCCGGCCCGGCCGGTGGGCACCCGGCCCGAATCGTGAACCGGCCGAAGGAGGCGACGCCGTGCGGCTCGACGAATTCCTGACCCTGGTCCGCGACCGCGGCGAGTACCACAGCGAGGAGGAGGCCGAGCAGGTCAGCACGGCCGTCCTGTGGGTGATCGCGTCCCGTATCGACCCGGAGGAGGCCGCGGGCCTGGCCGCCGACCTGCCCGCGCCCTTGAACGACGCGCTGCGCCTGGAGCGCGGGCGTCCCGAGTCATTCGGCCGGGAGGAGTTCCTGCGGCGTGTGGCCCAGCAGACCGGCGCCCGGCCGCGCACCGCGGAGTGGGACGCGGGCGCGGTGCTCTCCACCCTCACCGAAGCGGTGCCCGGCGAACGCGTCGACCGTCTCCTGGCCCACCTGCCCGCGGACTGCGCCGACCTCTTCGGCGGGCCGGCGCCGTACTGAGAGCGGCCCGCGCGCACGCGTTGCAGACGGCCGGAAACGGGCACCCGGTCCCGGCCGAAGAGGCGGTACCCGTACAGGAGGCATGCATGACGGACGGCGAGCAGCGACACGACGGACGCCCCGACGAACACCGCGACAGACGCCCCGACGTCCCTTACGACGCCGAGGAAAGCACACCCCTCGGGGGGTACGCGGCGCTCGCGACGACCTTCGCGGCGAGTGCCGGAGTGTTCGCCGTGACCGCGTGGCGTCGCGGGGTGCGACTGCCCGAGACCGTCCCGGCCTGGGATGTGGCGCTGCTGGGCGCGGCGACGTTCAAGGCGTCCCGGCTGCTGACCAAGGACAAGGTCACCAGCTTCCTGCGGGCCCCGTTCACCCACCGCGAGCGCGAGAGCGACGCCAACGAGGTGATGGACGCGCCGCGCGGTACGGGGCTGCGCCGCGCCGTCGGCGACCTGGTGTCCTGCCCGTTCTGCACATCCGCCTGGGTGGCCGGCGGGCTCGTCGGCACCTACGCCGTCGCACCCCGGGCCGCCCGGCTGCTGTGCGCGGGCCTGAGCGCCGTCGCCGTGTCGGACTGGCTGCAGTACGCGTGGAGCGTGACGGAACAGAAGGCCGAGGAATGACCGAGGGGTGACAGTGACAGCGGATGACAGAGAGTGGAGGGCGCGGGCGCTCCACCGAGCCCGCCCGGACGGTCAGTCGCGCTCCGCCTGTTCGGCCCGCTCGGCGTGCAGCTTCTTCACGCGGGCCGTCTCCTTGCGGACGTCGGCCTGGACGGCCTGTTCCCGCTCCAGCCACTGAGGGCGCTCCTGCTTCAGCGCCTCGATCTGCTCCGTGGTGAGCGGTTCCGCGACCCCGCCCCGGTGCAGACCCGCGATGGAGACACCCAGCTTGGCCGCGACCACCGGCCGCGGGTGCGGACCGTCGCGCCGCAGATCCCGCAGCCACTCCGGCGGGTCGGCCTGGAGCGCGTTGAGCTCGGCGCGCGTGACGACGCCCTCCCGGAACTCGGTGGGTGTGGCCTCGAGGTACACACCCAGCTTCTTCGCCGCGGTCGCGGGCTTCATGGTCTGGGTGTTCTGGTGCGACGTCATGGTGTCAAGGGTATCGAGCGTCTGCGCGACCGCCGACCACGCCGGGTGGCCTCGGGCCCGACCACGCCCGGTAACCTGGCCGGGTGACAGGCTCGGAAGAACCCCCCTCGTTCCGGCTCGCGTACGTCCCGGGGGTGACGCCCGACAAATGGGTGCGCATCTGGAACGAGCGGCTGCCCGACGTCCCGCTGTCCCTGACCCAGGTCGCCCCCGCCGAGGCGGGCGGCGTGCTGCTGGGCGGCGACGCCGACGCCGGGCTGGTGCGGCTGCCCGTCGACCGCTCCGTCCTCAGCGCGATCCCCCTCTACACCGAGACCACGGTCGTGGTGATCCCCAAGGACCACCTCGTCACCGCGGCCGACGAGGTGGCCGTGGAGGACCTGGCCGACGAGATCGTGCTGCACCCCATGGACGACGTCCTCGGCTGGGAGCGGCTGCCGGGCCGGCCCGCCCTGGAGCGCCCGGCCACCACGGCGGACGCCGTCGAGCTGGTGGCGGCCGGGATCGGCGTGCTGCTGATGCCCCTGTCGCTGGCCCGCCTGCACCACCGCAAGGACCTCACCCACCGGACGGTCACGGACGCCCCCGAGTCGAGCGTGGCGCTGTCCTGGCCCGAGGACGCGCACACGGACCGGGTGGAGGCCTTCATCGGAATCGTCCGGGGCCGGACGGTCAACAGCACCCGGGGCCGACAGCCGGCCCCGGCGAAGGGCGGGAGCACCGAAACGGCCCCCGCGCGGCGCAAACCGGCGGCCGGAAAGCAGACCGGCGGCACCCGGCGCGACGCCGGCGGCAGCACCAGGACCGGCGGCAAGGGCGGTAGCAGGGGCGGCGCCAAGAGCGCCGGTGGCAAGAGCGGCAGGCGCGGCAAACCCCGCCGCGGTTGACGCGGCCGGTGCCCCCTGGGGCGTCAGTCAACCGTCAGCGGACCGTCGGACTGGGCGTCGGCGCCGAGGTGTTGACCTCCAGCCCCGGCGGCGCGGTGAGGGACAGCACCGGCTCACCCGGCTGCGGCGCCGGCGGTGTGAGCTGCACCTTGGGCAGGCTCGGTGGGGCCGACTGCTGGAAGTTGACCTGGTCGAAGTTGACCAGGCCGGTCTTC
Source organism: Streptomyces sp. E2N166 (assembly GCF_003671715.1). GTDB lineage: Bacteria > Actinomycetota > Actinomycetes > Streptomycetales > Streptomycetaceae > Streptomyces > Streptomyces thinghirensis. The sequence goes on from NZ_RAIF01000032.1 coordinate 1,275,632, forward strand.
TCCAGCACGGTGATGTGGTCCAGCACGGTGTCGTTGGCCTGATCGGCCAGCTGCCTCACCAGGCTGTTCTTGGTGTTGGCGCGGATCTTGGCGATGGCCGGGAAGATCTGGCCGTGCGTGATGCGCATGATGTTGACCGCGGTGGTGTCGAACTGCTTGCCCGTGGTCCCGTCCACGGTCGAAACGAACTGCTGCTGCTGTGGTGAGGCCAGGTTGGGCAGGGTGATGCCCAGCTCGGGCGCGATCTTGCGGCAGGTCGCGTCGAGCCGGGCATGCCCGACGACCAGGTGCTCGCCGGCCTCCACCATCTCCGGTGTCGAGCCCCGCTCCATCGCCATCAGCCCGAGGGGGTGCTCCCACAGCCCGGCGGCCCGGACCTTCACCACGAAGTCCCGGTCGGCCTCGGTGAGCGGCCCGTACACCGTGTTGGTGATGACACGGTCCTGAGTACTGGCCGTGTTCCGCACCCCGAGCATGGTCGGGTATGCGAGCGCGGTGAGGGTGAGGACCAGGGCACCGGCCACGAAGGCGGTCCCTGCCGTGGTGCGCGTGATGCGCATCGTGCCTCCTGGGGCAAGACAGGCTCGGACACCAGGTGGTACGGATGCGGACGCCCGACCGATCACTTCCGCGGGTAAAAACTTGCTCCCGTCAGTTCCTGCAGTCCGACGGTCCCTTCAGTCCGACGGTCCCCTCAGTCCGCGCACCACCAGTCCCACGACTAGTCCGCTAGTCCGCGTACGACGCCCTCCGCGCGGTCCGCACCACCCGCTCGCCCTCGTCGCCCCCGAGCCGCCCTGCCTCCACCCACGCGTCCACCGTGGACCGCACGTGCGTCACCAGCGCGCCCTTGTCGCGGAACGGAGCCTCCGCCCAGATCTCGTCGAGCAGCGTGGTGCCGTCGCCCTTCGCCGGGTTGGCGACGCCCGAGTCGGTGCCGCCGAGGACCACCCGGGGTTCCGAGCGGCGGAAGTAGGCGTGCGTCGGGTCCTCGGTCCCCTCGGCGAACGGCGCCCACTCGGTGCCGTCCAGCGTGTAGTGGAGCGGTTCGCCGGACACGGGGGTCATCGTGGGGAGCAGGTCGCCGGAGAGACCCGCGTTGCCGTACAGCCCGCACTCCAGGTGATCGGTGGCCGGGTTGCGGCCGACCAGGTGGACCGGACCGTAGAACAGGGCCTGCAGTGGCGGGTCGTCGAGGGCCCTCTCCACCCGCAGCCGGAAGGGCATCCGGATCCGCACGGTGTCGCCCCGGCGCCAGGTCCGGGACACGGTGAAGTAGCTCCCCGGCTTCGGAGTCCCCGGCACAGCGCGGCCGTTGACCGTGACGCGGAACCCCGCCGTCGCCCACGACGGCACCCGCAGCCGCAGCGCGAAGGAGGCATCGCCGCCGCCGACGACGAGGGTGCTGCCCTGCTCCCGGGGGTAGTCCGTGGTCTGGGTGACGGTGACCCCCCGCTCGGCCCAGGTCAGGGTCGAGCGGGTGTAGAGGTTGACGTACAGGGCGCTGCCGTCGGCCGCGGCGAAGTACACCGAGTCCTGGTACTTGGTGGCGCTCTCCATCCCGGTGCCCTCGCAGCAGGTCGTGCCCTGCTTGGGGGTGTAGTCGCGCACATGACCGGGCGTCAGCCCGATGAAGTAGGTGACGAGCGGCTTCTCCGCGTCCGGCCGGTCCTGCTTGGAGCCGAGGACCTGGTTGTACAGGGCCCGCTCGTAGTAGTCCATGTACGCCGGATCCTGGTCGTGGAAGAACAGCGTCCGGCTCAGCTTGAGCATGTTGTACGCGCAGCAGCTCTCGGCCGTGGTGGCCCCGAGCGTGCCCGCGATCACGTCCCGGCCCTTCCAGAACTCGCCGGTGCTGGTGCCGCCGATGGCGTACATGCGGTGCGGCACGACCATGCCCCAGAAGTTCCTCGCCGCGGTGAGGTAGCGCTCCTCGCCCGTCTCGTCGTACAGCCGCACCAGGCCGGTGAAGATCGGTATGTGCTGGTTGGCGTGCAGGCCGTCGAGGAGGTCGGTGTTCGCGGCGCAGGCGTCGATCAGCCGGTCGAGGTCGAACAGGCGGGCCAGCGCGAGGTGCTCCGCCTCGCCGGTGACGGCGTGCAGATCGCAGATCGCCTCGACGATGCCGCCGAACTCACCGCTGGAGAAGATGCCCCACATCCGCTGCAACGTGGCCGCGGGCAGCTTCGACAGCCGGGAGTACATCCAGTCGCACATGCCGGACGCGAGGTCCAGCGCCCGTTCGTCGCCGGTGGCGAGGTGGGCGTCCAGCAGCCCGCGGAGGATCTTGTGCGCCGTGTAGTACGGCGCCCAGACCTTGGTGTAGTCGCTGCCGGTCATCGACTCCAGGTCGATGAACTGCGTCTCCGGGTAGGCCGCCAGGAACCCTGGGTGGCTGGGCGCGCCCCAGGTGCGGCGCAGCGCGGCCGTCAGCCCCCGGCCGGAGGCGTCGGCGAACGTGCCGCCGGCGGTCTCCTCGAAGGCGTACGACGCCAGGTCGCCCCGGCCCGCCGGTGTCTCGGCGGCGCGGCGCTCCCGCAACGCGCCGATCTCGGCGGCGCTCAGGGCGCGGGACCAGACGTCGAACTCGTCGAAGGCGCCCGCGAAGACGGGATCCGCGGGGTAGTGCGAGCGGCCCAGCCAGTGGTGGGCGAGCGGGCCGAGGGCCGCCGGGGTCAGGGTCATGGCCGTGTTCCGGGCCACGGCGGTGCCGTCGACATAGAGGGTGCCGGTGCCGTCCGCGAGGGTCACGGCCAGGTGACTCCACTCGCCCAGGGGCAGCGCGGCCGTGCCGTCGAGCCCCTGCTCGCCCGCGGCACCGCTGTCGGTGAGGGCGAAGCGCGGTACACCGTCGGCGTTGCGGGCGGCGAGGTAGAGGTAGCGGTGGGTGTCGTCGCCGAAGTCGAGGACGCGGGCCCAGGCGCCGTCGTGGGTGGGCTTGACCCAGGCGGCCAGCGTGATCGCCGGAGTGTCGCCGAGGACACCGGCGGGCAGGTCGACGTACTGGTGGGAGCCGCGCACGTTCTCGGCGGCGGTGCCGAAGCGGCCCTGCGTGCTCAGCACGGCGGGGTCGTGGCGCAGAGCCTCGCGCACCTCGGCCAGCGCGCCGACCATGGTGCCGATGCGCTCGGCGAAGATCCGTTCCCCGGTGCCGCGGTACGCCTGGGACAGCATGGTCAGGAAGTGGCCGGTGTAGTGACCGCGCAGGTTGCCGTTGGCCTCCCCGTCCAGGCCTTCCCAGCCGCCGGGAGCGACGGCGCCGAGGGTGGACAGGCCGGCGTTGGCGCGGAAGACCTGGAGCAGCCGGTTCACGTCGTAGCCGCGGGCGTGGTCCAGCATCAGCCGCCGCTTGTCGGCGAAGAGGCCCCGGCCGAGCGTCACCTCTTCCAGCCCGAACGGTCGTACGGACCAGGCCGTCGGTGCCGCGAGGGCCGCGAGCGCGGCCGGTGCCTGGGGCGCGGCGCCGGGCCGGCCGCTCGCCGCGTACGACAGCGCGGGCGTGCCCGCGGCGATCGCCGTGGCCAGCAGGAGGGTCCGCCGGGAGAGGGGCGCTGCCATGTGCTCCTCGATTCTGTTCGATATATCGAACGACGTTCGAAAGATCGTCCAGAAGATAGACAGCGAGTGGGGGAGCGTCAACGTTACCGGCGAGTATGGTCACGGGCGTCCGGCTGGGCGGGCCGCACCGTGCGCACGAGCCAGGTGTACGCCGCCCGCGCGGTGAACTCGCCCTGCCCGCCACGCAGCAGCAGCCCGGCGGTGGCGAACTCCGGAGCGTCGGCCTGCGCCGCGACGTACGGGATCGCGATGCAGCGCATCCCGGCCGCGTGTGCCGCGGCGGCCCCGGGGGCGGCGTCCTCCAGTACCACGCAGTCCGCCGGGTCCGTCCCGAGCCGGCGCGCCGCCTCGAGGAAGACGTCGGGTGCGGGCTTTCCCCGCGCGACCTCGTCGGCCGAGACGACCGTGCGCAGGTGCGCGTCCAGGCCGGTGCGGGTCAGGATCGCCTCGATGGCCTCGGGCGAGGAACCCGACGCCACGGCAAGCGGCACGCGCTCGCCCGCCAGCAGTTCGACGAACTTCCGCATCTCCGGGTACACGCGGGCGGAGGTGCGGGCCAGCTCCAGATAGTGGCGGTTCTTGACGGCGAGCAGTTCCTCCACGGGCGCGCGCAGTCCGTACCGCCGCTTCCAGTCGGCGACGGTCTCCTGGGTGCTGATGCCCACGTATCCCTCGTGGTCCGTCCAGGTGAAGTCCGGTACGCCGTGCTCGGCCAGGGTCTGCCGTCCCGCCTCGTAGTAGTTCGGCTCGCTGTCCACGAGCGTGCCGTCGAGATCGAAGATGACCGAGATGCCACCGAGAGCGTTCATGGGGTCCAGGATGCCAAGGACCCGGCGATCACCTTCGCGCCGTGCGCCCGATCGACTCCACCAGGGGCAGCAGCCGGTGCGGGACGCGCTCGCGCAGCGCCACCTCGCTGCGGGTGCGGACCACGCCCGGCAGGCTGATCAGCTTCTGGACCACGTCCTCCAGGTGTGCGTTGTCACGGGCCACGACCCGGGTGAGCAGGTCCCCGCCGCCCGTGATGGAGAAGGCCTCGACGATCTCCGGGACGGCGGCCAGCGCCTCGCCCACCTCGTCCAGGTGGCCCTGGGTCACCTCGATGTGCACGAAGGCGAGAACCGGGTGGCCCAGTGCGGCGGGGGAGAGGGATGGCGCGGTGCCGGTGATCACGCCGTCCCGCTCCAGTCGGTCGAGCCGGGCCTGGAGCGTGCCGCGGGCGACGCCGAGAAGACGGGCGTACTCGCGCACGCTGGTGCGCGGCTGCTCCAGCAGCAGCCGCAGGATGCGGGTGTCGAGTTCGTCGACGGCCATGCGTCCGGGTCCCCTCGTCGGCCATTGGCTCTTCGGTGGCCGTGAAAATTCCGTGATCACTGTACCAATGGCCCACTCCAGGGTGAGCCTGTTGAGCCAGTGGTGGCAGAGATGCTCATATAGGAGGGTCGATGGCGCTGCGGATCCCGCGGCGCCTTTTTCATGCCAGTGACATGGCCGGTGACGTGCCAGTGACTTCGGGTCAGTGTGCGCCAGTGTGCGAGGGGGCGGTAATCAGTGCTGAAGAGGGTGTTCGTGAGCCCGGACCCGGGGCGGTCCCGGCTGCGGTTCGCCGCGCGGGCCGTCCTCGGCATCGGGCTGGCCGTCGTCGTCTGCGGCCTGGCCGGTACCTCTCTGGTGGGCGCCGTCATCGGCGGGCTCGCCGCACTGCTCGCGCTGTTCACCGTCACCGACGCCACCGTGCGCGGGCAGGCGGTCACCACCGTGCTGCTGCCGGTCGTCGGACTGCCCGTGCTGACCGCCGCGGCCGCCCTGCACGACCTCCCGGTGGCCAGGGACCTCACCTTCCTCGCCGTCGTCGGCGCGGGCGTGTACGCCCGGCGCTGGGGCCCGCGCGGGCACAGCCTCGGCGTGTTCGCCTTCATGACCTTCTTCATCGCCCAGTTCCTGCACGCGACCACGGACCGGCTGCCCGAGATGTTCGCCGCCGTCCTGCTGTCCGTGGCCGCCGCCGCGGCGGTGCGTTTCGGCCTGTGGTGCTACGAGCGGCGCCTGCCCCCGCCCGCCGTCCCCGCACCACCGGCCGGCACCGGACTCGCCCGCATCACCACCCGCCAGGCCGTCCAGGCCACCGTGGGTGCCGGCTTCGCCCTGGTCGTGGGCCAGCTGGTGTCCGACGAGCGCTGGTACTGGGCCGTCGGCGCCACCTGGTGGGTGTTCGTCAACACCACCTCGCGCGGCGAGACGCTCGTCCGCGGCTTCCGCCGGGTCCTCGGCACCGTCGTCGGCATCGGCCTCGGCTTCCTGATCGCCGTTCCGCTGGCCGGATCCGCGGTGCCCACGACCGTGCTCGTCGCCGCCTGCGTCTTCGGCATCTTCTACACCGCCGCGGTCTCCTACACCTGGATGATGCTCTGCGTGACCCTGCTCGCCGAGCTGCTCTACGGCCTCCTGGGCTTCCTCAGCCCCGGGCTGCTCGCCCTGCGGCTCGTCGAGACCGGTGTGGGCGCGCTCGGCGCAGTACTCGCGGTACTCCTCGTCCTGCCCGTCACCACGCACGCCGTCACCGACGCCTGGATCCAGCGCGCCCTGCGCTGCGTCCACGCCTGCACCGCCGAGGCAGCCGCCCGGCTCGCCGGAACCGAGGGCGCCGACCCGGCTCCGCGCGTGGCCGAACTGGAGCAGCTTCTCGGCCGGGTACGGATGTCGGTCGCGCCGCTCGTGCACCCGCTGAACCCGATGTACGGCCGCAAGCGGCGCGCCCGCCGCGTACTCGCCCTGCTCGACGACTGCGCCCGGGAGATCCGCGGCCTGGTCGCCGTCGCCGCCGATCCCGAGGCCTCGCACGACGCCCGGCTGGCCGCCGCCTGCTGGCGTGTCGAGACCGCGGTCGAGGCGCTCACCGGCGGGCGGGCCGTTCCCGCTCACGCGGACGGCCCGCGCGCCACCGAACCCGCGTTGGCCCACCTCCACGGCCTGGAACGCGCCCTGGCCGAACTCGCCGCACCCCTGCGGGCCCCTTCCGGTTCGCCGCTCGTCGGCGCCTGAGCCGTCCGGCGCCGCGCCACCCGTTTGGTCTAGACCGCAGGTGATCGACTGCTACCGTCGCCCCGGGGCAGACGAGCAGTCGGCACTCGCCGAGGCGCGGGACGACGCCCGACGGCACGGGACGACGCGGGACGAGAGGGAGCAAAGGTGGCGGACGTTGGCAGGCGGCAGCGGCGGGCATACATCGGGTCGTTCACGGCGGCCGGCGGCCCGGGCATCCTGACGGCGGCCGTCGCCCCCGACAGTGGCGCGCTCACGGTCCTGAGCGGCACGGACCGCGTGCCCGACCCCTCCTACCTGGCCCTGGCACCCGACGGGGAAACGCTCTACGCCGTCAGTGAGACGGCCGAGGGGGCGGTGGCCGCCTACCGCGTGGCCGGGGACAAACCCGAGCCCGCCGGGCGGCCGGTACCGGTGGGAGGTGACGGACCCACCCACCTCAGCCTGTACGACGGTCACGTCCTGACCGCCAACTACGGTTCCGGCAGCGTCACCGCCGTGCCGGTCCGCCCCGACGGCGCCCTCGCCCGGGCCGCGTCCGGCGTCCTCAAGCACACCGGCTCGGGCCCGCACGCCCAGCGCCAGCAAGGGCCGCACGCCCACCAGGTGCGGCCCGACCCGAGCGGGCGGTGGGCCGTCAGCGTGGACCTCGGCACCGACTCGGTGCGGGTGTGCACTCTGACGGGCGGTGCCCTCTTGGTGCACCGGGAGATCGCGCTGCGCCCCGGCTCCGGCCCGCGCCACCTGGCCTTCCACCCGGACGGCACCCGCGCCTACGTGGTCAACGAACTGGCGCCCACCGTCACCGTCTGCCGCTGGGACGCCGCCGCCGGCGTGCTCCAGCCTCTCGCCGAGGTGCCGGTGCTGGCCGGGGCGCCGGCCGGCGACGCCTTCCCGTCCGGCATCGTGGTCTCGCCCGACGGCCGCTTCGTGTGGACCGCGACCCGCGGCGAGGACGTCCTGTCCGTGTTCGTCGTGGAGCCGGACGGGCTCCGGCTGTTCGGCACCGTGCCGTGCGGCGGGCACTGGCCGCGGGAGATCGCCGAGTCGGACGGCTTCCTGTACGCGGCCAACGAGCGCTCCGGAGACGTCACCTGGTTCGCCCTCGACGCGGAGACCGGCGTGCCGCGGCGCGCCGGCTCGCTCGCGGTACCGGCGGCGTCCTGCGTCGTCTTCGGCTGACCCGGCCGGGGCCCGCACACGTGCCGCACAGCGCGAGCACCGGACGAGCACCGGACGAAACACCGGACGAAACACCGGACGAAACACCGGACGAGCGCGTGGACGAGCACCGGACGAGAGACGCATGACGAAGGGCCCGCTCCTCCACCGGAGCGGGCCCTTTCAGTCGTGCGTGCTGGCGCGGCCGCCGCGCGCCCGCGCCCGCGCGGGTCAGCGGACCGGCGTGCCCTGCGGCTGCTGCGGCGAGATGCCCAGCGCCGTCGTGTACTTGGCCAGCGCCAGCTTGCCGATCGCGGGGTAGGGGCCGAGCGGCTCGGCGGTGGAGCAGCCCACCTCCGTGGCCGCCCCCTCCAGCAGGGACGCCTCGATCTCCGGGCCGATCAGGTACGGCGCGAGCGCCAGCTGCTGCGAGCCCGAGGAACGCAGCTGTTCGGCCACGGAGGCGATCGAGCCCTCCTCGTCCAGGGCCGCCGCCATCACCGGCACGGCGAGGCGCGCGGCGAGCAGCATCCCGGTGATCCCGGCCGCCTGGACGGCCTCGTCACCGCCCACGGAGGCCAGGATGATGCCGTCCGCGGCGGTGGCCACGGTGAACAGACGGGCACGGTCGGCGCGGGCCAGACCGGCCTCGGAGAGCCGCACGTGCAGCGCCTCGGCCAGCAGCGGGTGCGGGCCGAGCACGTCGGTCAGCTCGGCCGCGATCCGGCTGTCCATGACGGCCTGCCGGATCCGGCGCAGCAGCGCGTTGTCCGGGCCGGCGAGCAGCGGCACGACGACGGCGACGGGGCCGTCGGGCTCCTGCACCTCCATGCCGGCGGCGCGCGCCTGCTCGTAGCGGGCGGTGCGCTCCTCGGCGGCACGCACGAGGACGGTCGACAGGGAGAGGAACTCCTCGTCGTCCCCGTCGAGGTGGCCGATCCGGGCGTCGAGGCCGGGCAGCTCGGAGCGGGCGATGCTGATGACCTCGTCGGCGAGACCTCGGGTGGCGCTGCTGGGAGTCCCCGGCACCGCGAGGACGAGCGCCGGCGCGCCCTCGGGAGCCACCAGGGGTTCGGGACGGCGGTGCCGTCCGGGCTGGCGGGGGCGCGGCATTCGTACTGGCAGGCCGGACGCGGGCCCAGTGGGGGAGCTCATGGCGCCGCATGTTACTGGTTTCCTGGGTTTCCCTGTTCGGGGAGGGTGCAGGTGAGCGGTATCCGTCCGGTTTTGTCTGATGAGTGATGTACGGATCGGCCGACATCGGCACGATTCACCTCACCGGCGCACCGATTATCGGCCGTCCGGCAGGGTCGTCACCCACAGCATCCTGTCGTCACTCGGAAGAGTGAGGGACCCGGTCGCCAGGGCGGCCGCGATCCGCGCCGAACCGTGCAGGGGATCACCCTCGGCGGCGGTCCGCCGCGCATGCGGCAGCCGCTTCGCCAGCTCCTCCTCCAGCGGTACGACCAGGGCGTCGCCCATCTTCAACAGGCCCCCGGTGACCGAGACGCGGGGCTCGCCCCCGGACGGGCAGACCGCGGCGGCCGAGTCGGCCAGGTGCCGGGCGGCGGCCCGCAGGACGTCCGCGGCCACGGGGTCGTCGGCGGCGCAGGCGGCGACGTCGGGCGCGAAGGAGGCGAGGACGGCGGGACGGTCCGTACGCGGGTACAGCTGACCGGGCAGCCCCGCCACCGGCCCGAACCGTTCCTCGGCCCGGGCCAGCAGCAGCGCGGAGCCGCCCTCGCGCCCGTCGTGGGCGCGCAGCGCGGCCTCCAGCCCTGCCCGCCCGATCCAGGCACCGCCGCCGCAATCGCCCAGCAGATGACCCCAGCCGTCTGCCCGGCGCCAGCGGGTCAGGTCCGTGCCGGTGGCGATCAGGCCGGTGCCGGCGGCTACCACCGCTCCGGCCCGGGGGCCGATCGCGCCGACGTACGCGGTGACGGCGTCGGCGACCAGCGCGACCGTCCGCGCACCCAGCTCCCGGGCCAGCGCGCCCGGCAGTTCGGCGCGCAGGGCGTCGCCCAGCGTGGCGAGCCCGGCGGCCCCGACGACGACGGTGCCGAGCCCGGTGACACCGGTCTCGGCGGTCAGCGCCCTGGCCATGGGGACGAGTTGCGCCATCAGATGTCCGGGGTCGATGCCGCGCGCACCGGTACGGACGGGCTCCCGCGACGCACGCCGCCCGAGCCCGTCCGGACCGCCTCCGTCACCCCCCGCGCCGTCCCCGGCCGTACCCACGACGACACGCAGACCCGAGCCACCGGAGTCCACGGCCAGGAAGCCGCCGCTCACGGCAGGCGCCAGTCGACCGGCTGACCTCCGAGTCGGACCAGCTGGTCGTTGGCCCGGCTGAACGGACGGGAGCCGAAGAAACCCCGGTCGGCGGACATCGGGGACGGATGCGCGGACTCCACGGACGGCAGGTCGCCGAGCAGCGGTCGCAGATTGCGGGCGTCGCGGCCCCACAGGATGGACACCATCGGCTTGCCGCGCGCCGCCAGGGCGCGGATCGCCTGCTCGGTGACCTCCTCCCAGCCCTTGCCGCGGTGGGCGGCGGGCTTGCGCGGGGCCGTGGTGAGCGCCCTGTTGAGCAGCAGCACCCCCTGCCTGGTCCACGGGGTCAGGTCCCCGTTGGAGGGCTGCGGCAGACCGAGGTCGGTGTTCAGCTCCCGGAAGATGTTGACGAGGCTGCCGGGCAGCGGGCGCACCTCGGGCGCGACCGAGAACGACAGCCCCACCGCGTGCCCCGGGGTCGGATACGGGTCCTGTCCGACGATCAGGACCCGGACGTCGTCGAAGGGCTGCTGGAAGGCCCGTAGGACATTCGGTCCGGACGGGAGATAGGTGCGTCCGGCGGCGATCTCCGCGCGCAGGAACTCACCCATCGAGGTGATCCGCCCGGCGACGGGTTCCAGGGCCTGCGCCCAGCCCGCTTCGACGATTTCATGCAAGGGTCGTGGTGCCACGGGCGTCACCCTACTGCCGTACGGGTGACGCCGATCAACCGGTGGCCAAGGCCCGTCCCCCCGGTCGGGTTCATCCGACGGCCGCGGCCCGCACGCACAGCACGTCCGGCAGATGCGAGGCCAACTGCCGCCAGCTGTCGCCGTCGTCGGCCGACGCGAAGACCTCGCCGTTGCGGTTGCCGAAGTAGACGCCGGCCTGTTCCTCGTCGTCGGTGCAGAGCGCGTCGCGCAGCACCGTGCCGTAGTGGTCCTCCTGGGGCAGACCAGCCGTGAGCGGTTCCCAGCTCTTGCCCGCGTCCGCGGTCCGGAAGACCCGGCAGCGGTGGTCCGCCGGTACCCGGTCCGCGTCGGCGTTGATCGGGAAGACGTATGCCGTCTCGCCGCGGTGCGGATGGGCCGCCACGGCGAAACCGAACGTGGAGGGCAGCCCCTCGCCGATGTCCGTCCAGTGCGCGCCGGCGTCGTCGCTGCGGTACACGCCCCAGTGGTTCTGCAGATACAGCCGGTCCGGGGTCGCCGCGTCCCGTGCCACCTTGTGCACGCACTGGCCGAACTCCGGGTTCGGGTCCGGCAGGAAGACCGCGGAGACACCGGAGTTGGACGGTGCCCAGCTCGCGCCGCCGTCCACGGTGCGGAACACACCGGCGGTCGAGACGGCCACCGTCACCGACTTCGGGTCCCGCTGGTCGGTGAGCACGGTGTGCAGCCCCTCGCCGCCGCCGCCCGGCACCCACTGGGACCGTGTGGGGTGCTCCCACAGGGGCCGGACCAGCTCGAAGCTCTCGCCCCGGTCCTCCGAGCGGTACAGCGCGGCCGGTTCCGTTCCCGCGTAGACCACGTCCGGTTCCGCTGCGGCCGGGTGCAGCTGCCACACTCGTTCCAGCGAAGCGCCGGTCTCCTTGGGGAACTTGACGGCCGGCTGAGCCGGTTCCGTCCAGGTCCGGCCCAGGTCGTCGGAGTGGAACACCGACGGACCCCAGTGCGCGCTGTCCCCGCCGGCCAGCAGCCGCGGGGTGTCGCCGCGGGTGTCGAGGGCGACCGAGTAGACGGCCTGTGCGTTGAAGTAGGGACTCTCGTCGAACTCCCAGGTGCCACCCCGCCGGCGCCCGATGAACAGGCCTTTGCGGGTGCCCACGGCGAGCAGTACCTCGGTCATGCCGATCACCTCCGCGGCGTCGTCTCCGACGCCTTTGTCTCGGACACGGGCCAGTCTGCACCCCGGCACTGACAGTCACCTCTGGAATGGCTGTCGCCGCAGGTCAGGCCGGTGGCGTCGGGTCCGGCGAGAGGCCCCGCGCGAGAGCCGGTCAGTCCTCGCCGGGCAGCGCCCGCGCCAGGATGCCGCCCAGGTCGGCCCCGGCCGGCAGCGTGCCGAAGGCGTGCCCCCAGTCGCCGCCGAGCCGACTCGCGCAGAACGCGTCCGCGACGGCGGGCGGGGCGTGCCGGACCAGGAGGGAGGCCTGGAGGGTGAGGGCCATCAGCTCCACCAGGCGACGGGCACCGGTCTCGGACGCCTCCGTCAGCCCCGACTCCAGCCGGGCCACGGCGGCGTCCAGCCGGGCGTCCGCCCCGCGCGCGAGGGCGAGTTCGCCCAGGAGGGCGTGCACGGCGGCGGGGGAGCGGCCGAGCGCCCGCAGCACGTCGAGGGCGTTGACGTTCCCCGAGCCCTCCCAGATCGACAGCAGCGGCGCCTCGCGGTAGTGCCGGGGCATGCCCGACTCCTCCACGTAGCCGTTGCCGCCCAGGCACTCCAGGGCCTCCGCGGTGAACGCCGGGCCCCGCTTGGTCACCCAGTACTTGCCGACGGCGGTGGCGATCCGCCGGAACGCGGCCTCCCCGGCGTCCCCGCGCACCGCCCGGTCCGCCGCGCCCGCCAGCCGCAGGGTGAGCGTCGTCGCGGCCTCCGACTCCAGCGCCAGGTCGGCCAGGACGTTGCGCATCAGCGGCTGGTCGGCCAGCCGGGCGCCGAACGCGCTGCGGTGCCGTACGTGGTGCCCGGCCTCGACGAGCGTCTTGCGCATCAGCGTCGCCGAGCCCATCACGCAGTCCAGCCGCGTGCAGTTGACCATCTCGATGATCGTCTTGACGCCCTGCCCCTCGGGCCCGACCAGCCAGGCGACCGTGCCGTCGAACTCGGGCTCGGAGGAGGCGTTGGACCGGTTGCCGAGTTTGTCCTTCAGCCGCTGGACGCGGAAGGTGTTGCGGCTGCCGTCGGGCAGCACTCGCGGCACCAGGAAGCAGGACAGCCCCCCGGGCGCCTGGGCCAGCACCAGGAACACGTCGCACATCGGCGCCGACGTGAACCACTTGTGCCCGCGCAGCGTGTAGACGCCGGGCTCGGCGGTCGGGGTGGCCGCCGTGGTGTTCGTACGGACGTCGGAGCCGCCCTGCTTCTCGGTCATCCCCATGCCGGCCAGCAGGCCCCGCTTCTCCGTGGGCGTGCGCAGCCCCGGCTCGTACTCCCGGCCGGTCAGCAGCGGCTCGTAGACCCTCGCCAGCTCGGGCTGTGCGCGCAGCGCGGGGACGGCCGCGTAGGTCATCGAGGTCGGGCACCCGTGACCGGCCTCGGTGTGCCCCCACACCAGCCCGCCGGCGGTCCGCGCGACATGGGCGCCCGGCCGGTCGTCGGCCCATGGCGCGCCCGCCAGCCCCTCGCCGACCGCCACGCGCATCAGGTGGTGCCAGCTGGGGTGGTACTCGACCTCGTCGACCCGGTTGCCGTACCGGTCGTGCGTGCGCAGCACCGGCTCGTGGCGGTTGGCCAGGTCGCCCCAGTCCTGCGCCTCCGCGCTCCCCGCCCGCCTGCCGAGCCGCCGCAGGTCCTCCTCGGCCCACCCGGCGTCCTCCCGCCGCAACCCCTCCAGCAGGGCCGTGTCGTCGGAGGCGTCGTAAGGGGCCAGGGGCGGGGGCTGATTGGTGACGTCGTGCGTGGCGTACCCCTCGTGATGGCCCGCGGACTCGTCGTACGGCTCCTGCGCGAGTGTCGTCATGACAGGGATGTTGCACTACTTCTACGGCCGCAGCAATAGTGCAACACGCAAGACGCGCGTACAGTACGTGCTCATGTGGATGGACGACGCGTGCCCGCGCGGATGAACGACTCCGTGCCCCCCGGCGGGCTCACGCTGCGCCCGCTGTCCGCGCGGTCGGTCGTCCTGAGTCTGCTGCTCGGCACCCATCGCCCCGAACTGCCGGTGCGGGAGCTGGTGCGGCTCGTCGAAGGCTTCGGCGTCGGCGGTTCCACCGTGCGCGCGGCGCTGAGCCGGATGGTCGCCGCCGGTGATCTGCGGCGCACGGACACCGGCTACCGCCTCAGCGAGCGGCTGCTGGAGCGCCAACGGCGCCAGGACGAGGCCGTCCGCCCGCACACGCGCGCGTGGGAGGGCGACTGGGAGATGGTCCTGATCACCGCGACGGGACGCGCTCCCGCCGAACGCGCCGACCTGCGCGCCCGGCTGACCGCCCTGCGCCTCGCCGAACTCCGCGAGGGCGTCTGGCTGCGCCCCGCCAACCTGCGCCGCCCACTGCCCGCCGAACTCGACCTGGTGGCCGAGCGCTGGGCCTCGCGCCCCGGCCGTCCGGCCGCCGAACTGGCCGCGGGCCTGTGGCCGTTGGACGCCTGGTCCGCCACGGCCCGGGCGCTGCTCGCCCAGGTCGACCGGGCCCGGCGGCCGGCCGACCGGCTCACCGCCTTCGCGGCCGTCGTGCGCCACCTGCTCGCCGACCCGGTCCTGCCCCCGGAGCTCCTCCCGGAGCACTGGCCGGGCGCGGCCCTGCGCGACGCCTACACGGACTACCAGCGGGAGCAGGCCGGACAGGTCCGGGTGAGGAGCACCCGGACCTGAAGCGGCGGGATCAACCCACCCTCGTTCGTCGCGTCACCTGTAGGTGATGTCGGACGACGAGTACTTGCAGTGCGTGCCGTCGGGGCCCGAACCGTTCGAGTCCGGCTCGTCGCCGTCGTCGTTGCCGATGTACTTCTGGCACGGGACGATCTTCTTGCCGCTGTCCCCGACGATCGTGATGTTGCGCAGGGTCGCGCTGTCGCCGTAGTTGGTGTTGATGCCGGCGATCCGGCTGCCCTTCCAGCTCACCTCGATGGTGTTGAGGTTGATCGTCCGCTTGTACTGCGTCGAGCAGTTGCCGCAGGAGCGGACGAAGGTGCCGAAGTTCTTGACCGCGAAGTTCGACACGTTCAGCGATCCGGCGCCGTTGAACTGGAACACCTTGTCGCCGGCTTCTTTGGCGCCGCCGCCCGAGACGGTGTAGACGTTCGACGACGAGGAGCCCCGGAAGGTGGCCGCGTCCTCGCCGACGTCCTCCCACCAGACGTTCTGCAGGGTGCAACTGCCTTTGCAGTGGATGCCGTCCGCGGCGGGGGCGCCGATGATCACGTTCTTGAGGACGGCGCCGGGGGCCAGTTCCAGGATCGGGCCCTGGTCCTCGTCCTGGCCGCCGGAGCCGAGGTCGCCGGTGCCGTAGAGGCGCTTCATCCCGTAGTCCTTGGTGCCGGAGACCGGGATGGTCGACGAGACTCCCTCGCTGCCGTTGGGGGTCGGCCAGGTGGCGGCCTGCGCCGGGGAGGCTCCCGAAGTCATGAGCATGCCAAGCGAGAGGCCGAATGCGGCCAGCGCGCCGGTCGCGGCGCGTCGCCGCGCGCGGGGCCGTGTCGCAGCAGTCATGTTCTGGTCCCTTCCGTAAGGGGTGGGGGTGGAACGGAACATGTAAATGAACGATGTGCGTCGGGCTGAAGCCGTCGCGAACACGGAGGGCGCACGGGTAGGGCCTTGGCGACCCCGCGCGTTCCCGACGGTCATGCTGATGAACGGAAGGTAGAGGGCAAGCGCTTTCTAGTCAACGCCTCGCGCGCTGATGTGCCGCCTCACATGCCCCAGCCGTACTGGTCCGGCATGCGGACGTCCTCGCCCAGCTCTCGCGCCGCGTGCTGGGCCCAGGACGGATCGCGCAGCAGTTCGCGCCCCAGCAGCACCGCGTCGGCCTCGCCGTTGGCCAGAATCTTCTCGGCCTGCTCGACATCGGTGATCAGGCCCACGGCGGCGACCCGCAGCGGGGCGTCCGCCTTCAGGCGCGCGGCGAAGGGGACCTGGTAGCCGGGCCCGGTGGGGATCCGGACGCGCGGGACGTTGCCGCCGGTGGAGACGTCGAGGAGGTCGATGCCGTGCGCCCGGAGGTCGTGGGCGAGCCGGACGGTGTCGTCGGGCGTCCAGCCGCCCTCCTCCAGCCAGTCGGTCGCCGAGACGCGGAAGAACAGCGGCTTGTCGTCGGGCCACACCTCACGCACGGCGTCGACGACCTCCAGGGCGAACCGGGTGCGGTTCTCGTACGAGCCGCCGTAGGCGTCGGTGCGGTGGTTGGAGTGGGGTGACAGGAACTCGTGGATCAGGTAGCCGTGGGCGCCGTGGATCTCGACGATCTCGAACCCGGCCGCGAGGGCCCGGCGCGCGGCGTCCGCGAACTGGCCGACGATCTCCTGGATCCGCGTGGTCGTCAGCTCGGTCGGCACCGGGTGCCGCTCGTCGAACGCGAGCGCGCTCGGGCCCACCGGCTGCCAGCCGTGCGCGTCCGGGCCCACCGGTGCCCCGCCCTTCCAGGGCTGCGCGGTCGACGCCTTGCGGCCCGCGTGGGCCAGCTGGATCGCCGGGACCGTGCCCTGGGACCGCAGGAAGTCCGTGATCCGGCGGAACGCCTCGACCTGGGTGTCGTTCCACAGGCCGAGGTCCTGCGGGGAGATGCGGCCCTCCGGTGCCACGCCGGTGGCCTCGGTGACGATCAGGCCGGTGCCGCCCACGGCGCGTGCGCCGTAGTGCGCGAAGTGCCAGTCGCCGGGGACGCCCGCCAGCGGGCCCTCCGGTGCGGCGGAGTACTGGCACATCGGCGGCATCCAGATCCGGTTCGGGATCGTGGTGTCACGCAGCTGGAGGGGCTGGAAGAGGGCGCTCATGAGCGGGTACTCCCTTGGTCGCGACGGGAAGGGCGGGCGGAACGGCTCGTACGATAGCCCTCGTAGTACGGTAGATGTCAAACTACGGTGCTCTTCGTACAATGAGGCTCCCTCCTCAACGGTGGGACCCTCCCGGACCGACTGGAGCCGCCGTGCCCCCCGCCACCACCCGCGACCTGCCGCACCCGGCGCGCGAGGAGATCCGGCTGGAGTCGGTGCTGCACGCGCTCTCCGACCCGGTGCGGCTGCGCATCGTGCGGGAACTCGCCGCCGACAGTGACGAGCTTCTCTCCTGCTCGCACTTCGACCTGCCGGTCACCAAGTCCACCACCACGCATCACTTCCGGGTGCTGCGCGAGAGCGGGCTGGTCCGCCAGACCTACCGGGGGACGGCCAAGATGAACGGTCTGCGCAGGGACGACCTGGACGCCCTCTACCCGGGGCTGCTCGACGCCCTCCTGGCCGCCGCGGCCCGCCAGGCCGCCCGCCTCGGCACCGACTGACCGCGGCAGGGGACCGCTACTGGGGCCGTCGCCGTCCGCGCTCCCGGGCCGCGGTCGTCCGTGCCGCCGTCAGCAGCGACTCCCAGTCGGGCAGCTTGACCACGTGCCGCCCCAGCGAGGCGCCGAGTTCCGCCTCGGCCCGCTCGATGGCCCGCCACCCGGCCCACTCGACCGGCTCGATCCCCTCGGCGCGCAGGAGGGCGAGAGGGTCCGCGGAACGCTCCCGCCCCGCGAGCGCGGGGGCGTCCGACAGCAGGGAGGTCACCGTCTCCTTCGCGCACGGGCGGTTGGTGCCGATGACGCCGGTGGGGCCCCGCTTGATCCAGCCGGCCACGTACTCCCCGGGGGCGACCGCGCCCTCCCGCAGGACACGCCCCGCCCGATGCGGCACCGTGCCGCTCGCCGCGTCGAACGGCAGCCCCTCCAGCGGCACTCCGCGGTAGCCCACCGACCGCAGCACCAGCTGGGCCGCGATCTCCTCGTACCGCCCGGTGCCCGTCACGCCACCGCGCCCGTCCGGTGCCGTCCGCTCGAAGCGCACGGCGCGGACGTGGCCGTCGCCGTCCGCCGTCAGTTCCACCGGGCGCAGGAAGAAGCGCGGCCGGATCCGGCGTGCGGCGTCCGGCGCGGGCTGTCCGGCCCAGCCGCGCAGCACCTCCACGTTGCGGCGCTGCGGACCGGGGAGCCCGGACGAATCCCGGTACGCCGGGTCCAGCGCGAGCTCAGCCGGATCCACCAGGACGGCCGTGTCCGGAAGGGCGCCCAGCTCACGCAGCTCCTTGGTGGTGAAGCGGCCCTGCGAGGGGCCCCGCCGGCCCACCATGTGCACCTCGGCCACCCGCCCGGCGGCGAGCGTGTCGAGCGCCGCCTGCGGCATGTCGGTGCCGCTCAGCTCCGCGACGCCGCGTACCAGCATCCGCGCCACGTCGACGGCGACGTTGCCCATCCCGATCACGACCGCCGACCGCACATCGCGTAGGAAGCCGTCGTCCACGGCGTCCGGATGGGCGCTGTACCAGGACACGAACTCGGTCGCCGACCAGCTCCCCGGCAGCTCCTCGCCGGGGATGCCGAGGCGCCGGTCGGTGGCGGCGCCCACGCAGTACACCACCGCGTGGTACAGCTCGCGCAGCCGCGCGGCCGGCACGCCCCCGGGGCCGACCGGGACCCCGCCGAGGAACCGCACCCGCTCGTGCTCCAGGACCGTGCGCAGGGTGTTCTGCAGCGACTTGATCTTCTCGTGGTCCGGCGCCACGCCGTACCGCACCAGTCCGTACGGGCACGGCAGACGGTCCAGGACGTCCACATGCACGTCGCGGCCGAGCTGGACGAGGCTCTGCGCGGTGTAGCACCCGCTCGGTCCCGAGCCGACGACGGCGACACGCAGCACGGCGGAACTCCTTGTCCGGGAGGCGGATGGTCCGGAAGTCGGAGGGGTCGCTTTTGCTCCAAGCATCCCACCGCTTCCGCTCCGCTGACAGGGTGCTGCGCCCGGTGAACGGCGTATGTTCGCGCGTGTTCCGTTCGTATGGAATGTGATCATGAGGTTACGTTGCGTGTGTGCTTGAGGCATCCTTCGATGATCGTTCTCTTCAGCTTTCCGACCGCTGTCCGGGCGACGGTGAGATGTCCGTGCGGCACACCTGGGTGGTGCGCGAGGGTGCCACCGTCACCTCTTGGTTCGACGTCCGGCTGACGTTCCCCGACGGCGCCCGGGTGGACGCACTCGCCGTGTTGTCCGGTCACGGCGTGCGGGTCGAGGACGTACGGGCCGAGCCGCCGCTGTCCCTCGACGACCTGG
>NZ_RAIF01000032.1:1294732-1302390 GCF_003671715.1 Streptomyces sp. E2N166
GGCCGCGCCCCGGCGGGCCCGGCCCGCGTGGCCGCGCGGCAGGGAGGGGTGCCGGCTCGCCGCACAGGAGTACCGGGCGGCGCGGGACCTGGGCGGCGACCCGGTCCTCGCGGTGATGCGCGCGACCGGGTACAGCCGGCGGAAGTCGCTCAGGCTGATCGGCCAGGCGCGCGACGAGGGCTTTCTGGCCCCGCGTCGCGCACGGCGCTGAAGCTCCGCCGACGGCCCGTCACAGCATCCCGCGCATCCGGGAGATCTCGCTCGTCTGCTGGGCGACCACGTCGTCGGCCATCTCCTCGACCTGCACATTGTTGCCCTGCGACTTCACGTCCGTGGCCATGGTGATCGCCCCCTCGTGGTGAGTGATCATCAGCTTCAGGAAGAGCTGGTCGAACGCCTTGCCCTTCGCCGCGCGCAACTTCTCCAGCTGGGCCTCGGTCGCCATCCCCGGCATCGCGGCGTGGTCGTGTCCGCCGCCGGACTCCTTCTCGCCGTGGTTCTTCAGCCAGCCCTTCATCGCCGTGATCTCCGGCCCCTGTGCGGCGGAGATCCGTTCGGCGAGCTTCTCGACCTGGCCGGACTCGGCCTGTTCCGGCACGAGCTCGGTCATCTCCAGTGCCTGGGCGTGGTGGTGGATCATCATCCGCGCGTAGGAGACGTCCGCCGAGTTGGGGGAGTCGTCGTCGGCGCGCTGCTTCTCGGCCTCTTCGGCGGACAGCGTGCGGTTGCCCTCACCCGGCTCGCCCGGAGCGATCACCGAAGGCCCGGCCGCGGCCGCGGACCCGGTGTCCGGACCGGAATCGCAGGCCCCGAGCCCGAGTACGGCCAGCGAGGTCAGCGAGGCCGTGACGAGCGCCGCTCGGGACAAGGTGGGACGAGAGGGCACAACAACCTCCTGTGGCAGGCGGGATGCGAGGCACCTTGTGGGTGCGATGACCGTCCTAGCACGCTTCCGCGTGTCACTGATCGAAAAACTACATCGCGAGTTCGTTGCCCCCTGTTGATATGTGCATGGTGAAGACGATACTGCGGGGGTGCGTGAACCGTTCCGAAGGGAACGGACGTAGGGAGGAAACAGTGACCCTGTTCAACGACCCGCGAACGCGGCGCAGACGCCTGGGAGTCGCGGCTGCCGCCGCCGGACTCCTGTCCGCGCTGCTCACCGCCGGCCCGGCCGTGGCGACCCCCGACCCCGGGGACAGCCCGGACGCGTCGAAGGAGGTGTCCAAGAGCGCGCGCGCCGAGGTGCGCGACGCCATCGAGAGCGGCGAGATACCCGGCCAGGACGAGATAGTCCACTCGGACAACATCGACCACCTGGCCAACATCCCCAAGGACGCGCTGTCCGGCACCAATTCGGACCTGGCCTTCCAGGGCCGGTACGCCTTCGCCGGCAACTACGATGGCTTCCGCATCTTCGACATCAAGAACCCGAAGAAGCCGAAGACCGTGGCCCAGGTGCTGTGTCCCGGCTCGCAGAACGACATCTCCGTCTCCGGCGACCTGCTGTTCCTGTCGACCGACTCCTCGCGCAGCGACAGCAGTTGCAACAGCACCACGCAGCCCGCGACCGAGAAGTCCTCCTGGGAGGGCATGAAGGTCTTCGACATCAGCGACAAGCGGAACCCGAAGTACGTCGCCGCCGTCGAGACCGCCTGCGGCTCGCACACCCACACGCTGGTGCCCGAGCGCAGGAACGTCTACGTCTACGTATCCTCGTACTCGCCGAACGCCGCGTACCCCGACTGCCGGCCGCCGCACGACGGCATCTCCGTCATCAAGGTGCCGCGCAAGGCTCCGGAGCGGGCGGCCGTCGTGGACTTCCCGGTGCTGTTCCCCGGTGAGGGCCCCGACGGCGGCGGCAACCCGGGCGGGCCCACCAACCCCGGTGTCTCCAAGACCACCGGCTGCCACGACATCACCGTCCTGCCCTCGAAGGACCTCGCGGCGGGCGCCTGCATGGGCGACGGCATCCTGTTCTCCATCGAGGACCCCGAGCGCCCGAAGGTCATCGACCGGGTCCAGGACAACGTCAACTTCGCGTTCTGGCACTCGGCGACCTTCAACCAGAAGGCGAACAAGGTCGTGTTCACCGACGAGCTGGGCGGCGGCGGAGCCGCCACCTGCAACGCGGAGATCGGCCCGAACCGCGGCGCCGACGGCATCTACGACATCGTCGGCAGGGGCGACCACCGCGAGCTGGTCTTCCGCAGCTACTTCAAGATCCCCCGCCACCAGGCGGACACCGAGAACTGCGTGGCCCACAACGGCTCGCTGATCCCGGTCAAGGGCCGCGACATCATGGTCCAGGCCTGGTACCAGGGTGGCGTCTCCGTCTGGGAGTTCACCGACTCCAAGCGTCCGAGGGAGATCGCCTACTTCGAGCGTGGCCCGCTGACCACGGACGGCATCACCACCGGTGGTTCCTGGTCCGCGTACTACTACAACGGCTACATCTACTCGAACGACATCGCCAAGGGCTTCGACGTCCTCAAGCTCAGCGACCGGCGCACCGACCCGGCCAAGCGGGTCCATCTGCGCGAGCTCAACACGCAGACCCAGCCGGACTACTTCGACTGAGTGGTCCGTTCGGAACGGTCCCCACGGTCGGTCCCGGTCGGCCGATCGGGCCCTCCGGTCGAGAAGAACCGCGACAGATCCGTGTCGCACGTCGTCCCGTCGGGCGCCTCGGCGTCCGGCGGGACACCCATCCCCCACTCCAGCCGGTAGCGCTTGAACAACTCGGCGCGCAGCACCGGCACGGGCATCGGCACCCCCGGTACCAGGGCGGCGAAGACGGCGCCCATCAGCAGCGCGCGCAGCATCGGGTAGTCGCGGTCGACGTCCGGTGAGCCGTGCCGGGCCACGGTGTCGCGCAGCAGCTCCGCCAGCCGCCGCTGCTCCGGGCAGGGCACGAAACCCACCTCGGCCTGGAGCAGGCCCGCCATGTGCTGGCGCATGAGCACCGGCCGGTCCCGGGCGAGGCCCAGGATCGCGTCGATGGCCCGCGCCATCCGCTCCGGCCCCTCGGCGGTGCGCGGCTCCCGCTCCAGCGCCTCCTCCAGGGTGCGGTGCATCAGCCGGTGCACGGCGGACTGCACCAGCTGGCGCTTTCCGGGGAAGTAGTACGAGACCAGGCCGCGCGCCGAGCCCGCCCGGTCGGCGATGTCGCCCAGCGTGGTCGTGTCGTACCCGTGCTCGCCCACCAGCTCCACAGCGGCCTGCAGGAGCCGCTCCTTCGAACGCCTCCGCAACTCTTCATTGACCGAGGCGCTGCGCGGGGACATGCTGTACTCCTGCGTTGACTGGCTGCCAGCCAACTATACTCAGCGCAGACGGACGGGCCCCAGTGGGCCAGGTCCGGCTACCGTCTGCCTCGGGCGACACGGGGGATCGTCCGAGGCGGACGGACCATCCCCCATGTGGTTGCCCCGGGCTACGTGCCCGGCCGGAGTGGGCGTTCACCGCGCACGCCAGGCCGACGCACCAGATCGAGTACGGGCAGCAGCCCGGCCGGCCGCTCGGTCACCGGGAGATGGTCCACGAAGTGCACCCCGCACCCCAGGGCCGCCGCACCGCCGTCCGCCGGCCGGCTGTCACCGACCATCAGCGTCCGCCCCGGTTCGGCCCCGAGCGCCGCGCAGGCGGTGGCGAACAGCCGAGGGTCCGGTTTGCGGATGCCGTGCTCGTACGACAGGACGTACGTGTCCACGTACCGGTCCAGGCCGTGGGCGCGGAACACCGGACGCAGGTCCCAGCCGATGTTGCTGACCACGCCCACGGCGATCCCGTCCCCGCGCAGCGCGCTCAGCACCTCGGCGGCGTCGGGGTACGGGCGCCACGCCCCCGGCGCCATGTGCCGGTCGTACAGCGCGTCGTGCAGCCCCGGGTCCGGCAGCGGCACCTGCCGGGAGAGCCCGGTGTACGCGGTCCGGTGCTGCTCGGAACCCAGGTCCCGGGCCTCCCAGGCATCGGCGAGTTCCTCCGGCACCCGCGGCGGAGGCGCGCCGCCCGGCAGCGCGCCCGACGTCTCCAGTGCTCGAGCCGTCTCGGTCAACTCCGCCGCGGAGAGCGTCACTCCGGTGCCGGCGAGTGCCGCGCGCAGCCAGGCGTCGGTGGACTCGACGCGGAAAAGGGTCCCGGAGAAGTCGAACAGGACGGCAGCCATGGGCGGATCCTACGAGGTGATGTGGCCGAAGGTGATCTCGCCCGCGCCCAGTACGTCCCGGCCGCCCGCGCACGCCACGTGCTCACCGCGGTGCGGAGCCGGTCGTGGCCGACCGTCGTGGCCGACGACGTAGGTGAACGGCTCAGCGGCGTCCGGCCGGTCCCCGCTCCGTCACCCAGGCGCCGAGACCGGCGGGCGGGCGGATCGCGTGCCCCTCGGCGCCGGGCCGGACGGCCGCCCGCAGCTCGGGCGGCCCCACGCAGTGGTAGGCGTGCCGGGGGCCGGGCGCCGGCGTGGTCAGGGGTGCCGGCGCCGATGGAGCAGTACCGCGACGGCCACGACCAGGGCGCCCAGGAGCCAGCCGCCGACGACGTCCGTGGCCCAGTGGACGCCGAGCCACACCCGCGTCACGCCGACTCCGGCCACGGAGACCACCGCCACGGCCAGGGCGGTCAGGCGCAGTGAGTGAGCGGCGCCGTAGTGGTGGAGAAGCCAGACCAGCAGGCCGCACACGAACGTGGCGGTCATGGCGTGGCCCGAGGGGAAGGCCGCGTAGTGCGCGGAGTCCACGGGGTCGGGCCAGACCGGGCGGGAACGGTTCACCGCCGCCTTCAGAGCCTGCTGCAACAGGCTGCCCAGCAGGCACGTCATCCCCAGCCACACGGCCGTCCACCGGTCCCCACGCCGGAACCACAGCCACAACACCACCACCGCGCACAGCAGTCGCATCGTCCAGGTGTCCCACACCCAGTCCGTGAGGATCCGCATGGCGTGCGTGATGCCCGGCTCGTCGACCGCCCAGCGGTGCGTCGTGCCGGCGATGTCGTCGTCCAGGCTGATCAACGGGGGCCATTCCACGGCCACCAGGGTGAGCAGCAGCGCGGAGCACACGGCCAGCACCCAGGTGACGCGGAGGGCGGTGCGGGGCCGCGGTGGGCTGGGCGGGGAGTCGACGGGCGGCGTCTGCATGCTGCGATACTCGCCGACGCGGGGGGCCCGAAGCCAATTTCCGGGGCGGGAGCGTGGTGAGTGACTACCCCAGCGCCCGAAGCCCCGGCACGAAAGCCACCAGTACCGGCACCACCGGTACCAGGGCGGCCGCCGCCGTCAGCCGCAGCCGCCGGGCCGCCGACAGCCGGTTCGGCGGCGTGAGCAATCGGTGCACGCGCTGAGGGACATGGGCCTCGGCGGTCGGGCACGGGCCGAACACGCCACGGTCCTCGTTGAGTTCGACCAGCGCCAGGGCGGTCGTCAGCCGGCCGAAGCGGCGCGAGGCCACGTCGTCGGCGGCCAGTTCGACCAGGCGGTGCATCTCGTCGCGGAACGCCGCGAACACCGGAACCTGCGGGAATCCGTCCGCCAGCGCGGACGAGCAGTGCAGCAGCCAGTCGTGCCGTGCCTGCGCGTGCCCCTTCTCGTGGGCCAGGACCGCGT
This sequence comes from Streptomyces sp. E2N166, assembly GCF_003671715.1. Lineage (GTDB taxonomy): Bacteria > Actinomycetota > Actinomycetes > Streptomycetales > Streptomycetaceae > Streptomyces > Streptomyces thinghirensis. The sequence goes on from NZ_RAIF01000032.1 coordinate 1,300,335, forward strand.
CCAGCTGCCGGCCCTTGAGGCGGCGCAGCGCGGCGGTTGTGACGACCAGCTGCGGGGGAGTGCCGGGCAGCCACCAGGCGTCGGACCGCTCACCCTCCAGAACGACGAGCGGGTCGGAACCGGGCACTTCGCCGGGCAACACCGGAGCGCGCAGCAGGAGTTCGGCCCGGCGCCGCCGACGCCGGCTACGGGCCCGTACGACCTCCCGGGTCAGCATCGCGGCACTCCACAGCCCGCCGCAGGCCAGCGCGACGGCGGTCGTGTCCGCCCAGAGGCCGGAGGTGCCGAGCGCGTAGGCCTCGACCACCGGGCCCGGCGCCGTCGCGAACACGTGCCCGCCCACCGCGTGCCAGGCCGCGGCCGCGCTGAACGTCATCGACAGCGCGCAGCACACCAGCACGGCCGCCACCACGCACTGCCAGACCCACAGCGCGACCACCGGTTCCCGGTCCGGCCAGTCGGCCCGGGCGAGCAGCCTGGGGGCGAGCACGGCGGTCAGGGTGCCGAGCAGCAACAGTGCCGCGGGGAGAGTCATGGGGGCAGCCTATGAGCGTCGCGCCGTGGGTGGTGCGGCCCGCCGCGCGAAGTGACGCAGGCAACGGTTGCGTAGGAGGTATGCCGGGTATGCGGCGCGCGGCGGCCGGGCGGCCAGATGTCACATGGTCAGCAGCATGGCCACCATCGCGATCCCCATGGAGAGCCGGCAGGCTCGCGCCAGCTCCGGCCGGTCGCCCCATCCGGCCGCCGGACCGCCCCCGGCCACGGCGACGACCGGCATCAGGCGTACGCCGGTCAGCAGTACGTATCCGGTGAAGTAGAGCAGCAGCGCCCCGGTCAGCACGGGTATCCCGGAGGTGCCGTGGGCGTGGGCGGGGGAGCCGGCCATCACCACCGCCATGTAGACCATGGCCGCGGCCCCGACCAGATGATGCAGATGATGAGGCCCGGACCGGGCCGCCCACAGGGCGCGCAGTCCCGCGGCACCGAACACGACCGCGTAGCCGGGCCAGGCCCATTCCGGCGGGGTGAACACCGCCGCGGGCACGGCCATGGCGGCCATGCCGAACCCCATGAGGGCTTCGCCGCCCGCGGCGCGGCGCTGCTCCTCGACGCTGCTGCGCATCCGCAGCAGGCAGTAGGCGCCGGTCGCCGCGCAGAGCGCGACCAGCAGCCAGCCGGACGACGCCGGTCCGTGCACAGGTGCCTCCCCCGCTCGACGCTCGACGGTCGTTGCCCGACAGTCGGTCAAGAGCTGCCCGGGCCGTGCGGCGCGCACGCGAGCGCAAGGGTGTACACGGGGGGTATTCGGGGGAGCGCGGCCCATCACCGCAGGTGGGGGAGAGGAGCGACGTCGCAAGCCGGTCAATTATTTACTTGTAAAACACCTGCTAAACTCAACTCCATGAGCAGTGCGACCCCCACCTCCGGTACCTCACTCGGCCGACGTCTGTCCCTGACAGGTGTGCTGCGTCTGCGTCGGCCCTCCGAGATCTGGTTCAAGCCCGCCCTGAGCTCGGTCGCCGCCGTCGCCCCGCCCAACCTGGTCCTGCTGGCCCTCGGCCGGCTCGACCTGGCGATGTACACCATGGCCGGGTCGCTGTGCGCGCTCTACGCCCACAACCGCCCCTACGCCGCCCGGGCCCGCACCCTGGGCTGGGTGGTGCTCGGCATGCTCGGCGGCGTCGCCGTCGCCCTGGTCACCGCCTCGCTCACGCGCGACGCCGTCGTCCTCGTCACCGTGGGAGCCCTGCTGGCGGCCGTGCAGAAGGCCCTGTGCGACGCCACCCGAGTCGGCCCGCCGGGCAACGTGGTCCTGACCTTCATCAGCTCCGCCGCCCTGTTCGTCCCGCAGACCTTCGGCCAGATCCCCGGTCATCTGGCGCTGGCCGCCGCCGCGGGCGCCTGGGCCTGGCTCGTCGGCATGGCACCCGCCCTGGTCCGCCCGCACGGCCCCGAGCGCCGGGCCACCGCCGCGGCCCTGAACGCCGCCGCCTCGTACGCCGGCACCGGCGGCACCGGCGACGGCCACGCCGCCGCCCGCGCCGCCGGGTACGCC
>NZ_RAIF01000032.1:1302434-1303137 GCF_003671715.1 Streptomyces sp. E2N166
GGCAGACGCTGCTGTCCCTCCCGGTGAAGGGCACCCGCGCCACCACCCGGCACGCCCTGGAACACCTCGTCGTCCGCGCCGAGGTCGCCCTCGCCGCGCCCGCCGACACGGACCCGGAGCGGCTGCGCGGCTGGGCCCGCGCCCTGCGCGGCACCGGCCGGATCCCCCGCAGCGGCGCCACCCCGGGCGCCACCGCCGAACTCCTCGGCGTGGAGGCCGAACTCGCCGCCCCTCCGGAACCCCTGTGGCAGCGGCTCGGCCCGCTGACCCCGATCGCCGCCCGCACCGCCCTCGGCTGCGCCCTGGCCGGCTACGCCTCCCTCGCCCTCGGCATCGGCCGCCCCTACTGGGCCCTGGTCACCGCCGCCGCCCTCTACCAGGCCAACATGGCCCTGACCTGGAGCCGCGCCGTGCAGCGCGTGGTCGGCAACATCGCAGGGGTGCTGCTGTTCGCGGCCATCGCACCGCTCGCCCACCTCGGGCAGGCCCTCCTGGTCATCCTCTGCCTCGCCCTCAACTTCGGCGCCGAGGCGCTGATCACCCGCAACTACTGGCTCGGCAGTGTCTGCGTGACCCCGATGGCCCTGCTCATCACGGAGTTCGCCGGCTACCAGGCGCCCGGTGAGCTGATCACCGAGCGAGTGGTGGACACCCTCGTCGGTGCCCTGGTCGGTTTCCTGGCCGCCGTCGCCGTCACCAACCG
>NZ_RAIF01000032.1:1303175-1326613 GCF_003671715.1 Streptomyces sp. E2N166
GCCGCCGCGCTGACCGACCTGCGGGCCACCGTCGACGCCGCGGCCGGCGAATGGTGGGGGCGCGCCCTGCCCCAGGAGAGGGTCGTGCTCGCCGAGCAGTCCGGACACCGTACGCTCGCCGCAACGGTCCGACGCCAGGCAGCGCGTCCGGACCGTGAAACGGGTACGAGAACGGAGGACGTACGGCCATGACCGCAACCGACGGGGGCTCGGCGACCGGGGGCGACGAGAGAGGCGGACCGGGCGGCGACACCGTCGCCGCGGTCGTACGGCAGTGGCGGGCCGTCCATCCGGAGCTGGACACCGGCCCGATGGAGATCATCGGCCGCATCAACCGCTGCGCCGCCCTCCTCCAGCAGGCCGAGGACGCCCCACTGCGCCGGGCGGGCCTCAGCCGCGCCGAGTTCGACCTGCTCGGCGCGCTGCGCCGCACCGGGCACGAGCTGACCCCCGGCGACCTGGCCCGCGAGACCTTCTCCTCCGGCGCCGCCGTCACCAAGCGCCTCAAGCAGCTCACCGAGCGCGGCCTGGTGGAGCGACGCGGAGACACCCGCGACCGCCGGGTCGCCCACGTCCGCCTCACGGACACCGGGCGCGACCTCGTCGACGGCATCCTGCCCGAACAACTCGCCTACGAGTCCGCCGTCCTCTCCGGCGTCGACGGCCCGGACCAAGGCGAACTGGCGGCGCTCCTCGGCGCTCTGCTGGGCCAGCTGGAGGGCCGCCTGGGCGCGCTGCGGGTGTGACGCTTCGCCGGCCCGGCGGCACCGCGGCCCAGGGACAGAAGCGGTCTCAGCGCTCGTCGCCCGCCCGGTACACGCCGAACATCGCGCCCTGCGGGTCGCGCAGGACCGCGATGCGTGGCCCGTCGGGGGGCGAGGTGGGTTCCATGAGCACGGTGCCGCCGCTGTCGGTCGTGTCGACAGCGGCGGTGTTCACGTCCGCCACCGCGAAGTACGGCAGCCAGTGCGCCGGCACCTCGTGCGGGAACTTCTCGTCCATCGTCACCATGCCGCCGAAGTCCGCCCCACCGATCCCCCACTGCGGGTAGCGGTCGGAGGTGGTGACGGTCCAGCCGAACACCGTGGTGTAGAAGTCGGCGGCCCGGTCGGGCTCCCGGGTCAGCAGTTCCACCCAGCCCAGCGAGCCGGGCGCGTTGAACAGCCCGGCCCCCGGGAAGGAGCGTGCCTCCCACAGTTGGAACACCGCGCCGGTCGGATCGGCGGCCACCACGAAACGGCCCGAGTCGAAGACGTCCGTGGGGCCCTGCGGGACCACCCCGCCGGCCGCCGTCACCTGCCGTACGGCGTCGTCCGCGTCGCGCACGGCGAACGACACGTTCCAGGCGACCGGCTGAGCCGGCTGGTACAGCGGAGCCAGGGCGGCGACCGCCGCGTCGCCGAGGCGCGCGATCGTGTAGCCGCCCGCCTGCTGCCGGGAGTCCGTCTCGGGGCGCCAGCCGAACAGCTTGGTGTAGAACCGCTTGGCCGCTGCCAGATCGCTGGTCCCCAGCTCGGCCCAGCAGGGCCCGCCGGTCACCGGTTCGTGGAGCTTCATCGCGTGGGGCGTCCTTCCGCAGAGCCGCAGACCGTCCGTCCCCCTCCAGCACGCTAAGGCCGGGCCCCGACCGCGGCCATCCGGCACGTACCGCCCGGTGGCTCAGATCCCGGGCCGGTAGCGCAGCGGATGGTCCGCGGGCACCTCCACCAGCACGATCCGCGTGCCGTCCGGGTCCTCGACCCACATCTCCACCAGCCCCCACGGCTCCTGGACCGGCGGCCGGACGATCTCGACGCCCTTCGCGCGCAGCTCGTCGTGGGCCGCGGCAGCGTTCTCGACCTGGAGCCACAGCTTCAGCGCGGGTGAGAGGGGCTTCTCGGAACGGCCGGAGACCTCCAGGAAGCCGCCGCCGAGGAAGTAGACGGTGCCTCGCTCGGGTCCGGTGCCGAACTCCCGGTGGACGGCGAGGCCGAGCTGTTCGCCGTAGAAGGCGCGGGAGCGGTCGGGGTCGGCGGGGCGGAGCAGGATTCGGCTGCTGAGTACATGCACCATGCGTCCCGAGACTACTGGCGGCGTTACTCTCATCGGTGCCCTCGCCGCGCCCGAGAACGAACCCGCGCCCGAGAACGAACCCGCGCCCGAGAACGAACCCGCGCCCGAACAACGACCGTCGAGAACGAACCGGAGACGCTCCCATGGACACCGCCGCCAGCCCACTGACCTACCGCGACGCCACCGCCGCCGACGTGGGCGACATCGTCGCGCTCATAGAGTCCGCGTACCGCGGGGATTCCAGCCGCGCCGGGTGGACCACCGAGGCGGACATCCTCCAGGGGCAGCGCACGGACCCGGAGGGCGTGCTGGAGGTCGTCGGGTCGCCGGACAGCCGGCTGCTGACGGTCGAGCGGGACGGCCGGATCGTGGCCTGCTGCCAGCTGGAGCACCGCGGGGCGCACGCCTACTTCGGGATGTTCGCCGTGAGCCCGGCGCTCCAGGGCGAGGGCCTGGGCAAGACGATCATCGCGGCGGCGGAGCGGTGGGCCCACGAGGCGTGGGGGGTGACGGAGATGCACATGACCGTGATCTCCGTGCGCGAGGATCTCATCGCCTGGTACGAGCGCCGCGGCTACCGCCGTACGGGAGAGATGACCCCGTTCCCGTACGGCGACGAGCGCTTCGGCATTCCGCAGCGCGACGACCTCCAGTTCGAACTGCTGGTCAAGCCGCTGGCCTGACCCGCCTGACCCGCGTGAGCGCGTGCGCCGTGCCGCTCACGCGGTGAAGCGGCCGGTGCGTTTGATCTCCGGGTAGTCGGTCGTCGCGCCGTCCAGGCCGAGCGCCCGCACCAGCCGCAGATGGTCCTGGGTGTTCACCGTCCAGCAGAACACCCGCAGACCCGCTTTGCGGGCCCGCTCCACGATCTCCAGCGTGATCCGGTTGATGTCCAGGCACAGCGTGCCGGCACCGGCCTCGACGGCACGGTCCACGACCTCGGGGCCGTAGTACTGCGCGACCAGAGCGGTCCGCACCCCGGGCACCAGCCGGGCGATCTCCACGATGGCCTCGTCGTGGAACGAGATCACCTCCACCCGGTCCACCAGGTCACGCCGGTGCATCACCTCCGCGAGTGTGCGCGCCGCCGCCGCGTCCTTGATCTCGGCCTGCAACGGCACGGACACGGCGTCCAGCACCTCCTCGAAGACCGGGACGCGCTCCCCGCGGCCCGCGTCCAGCGCCCGCAGCTCCTCGAGGGTCTGCTCGGCGATCGCGCCCGTGCCGTCGGTGGTGCGGTCCACGTCCGCGTCGTGCATGACGACGAGCGCGCCGTCCTTGCTCAGGTGCAGGTCCAGTTCGACGACGTCGAGGCCGGCCTGCTCGGCGGCGACGAAGGAACGCAGGGTGTTCTCGGGTTCGACACCCATCACTCCACGGTGACCGATGGTGAGGAAGTTCAAGGCTCGACTCGCTTCCGTCGACGTCGGCGATGGCAGGGCGGCAGCCTAACGGCCCTGCGGGACCGTTTCCCCTCTGCCGCGCCTGGTATCCGGACTCAGGCATCCCGCAGGAAAAAATGCGGTGAAGGGCAGGGTCGGGCAGGATAATTTACGGAGGCCCCCCTTGCTGGGAGAAACCTCGTATGCATACGGTGTCCTGACGTGAGCTTCTCCCGTGGAGGATGGGACATGACGGAAATTCTTGTGCAGGTGGGTGTGGAGGAGAACATTCCTCCGGCGAGCAGGGTGGTGGAGCACCCGGCGTGGCCCGTCCTCAAGGATGCCGTGGAGCGGATCCGGCCATGGCAGTCCAAGGACGGGGCGATCGACTTCGACGCCGAGGGCGCGCCCGACCGGGCCGCCGCCGAGGACGCCGTACGCCGTGTCGCCGGCGCCGTCGAGGAGCTGTCCCCGCTCCTGCCGCACGACCGCGCCTACCACGAGGCCCTGGTGACGGACCTCGGCCGCTGGGCCGACGGCGGATTCCAGGTGCCCGACTTCCTCGACTCGCTGCTGGCCTTCCAGCCCGCCGCGAGCCGCGCGGACGGCCTCCAGCACCTGGTCGTCTTCCCGATGTACACGCAGAACGGCAACCCGGACCGCAACCTCGAAGCGGTCGTGCTGCGCATGGTCTGGCCCGACTGGCTGGCCGAACTGGAGCGCACCCGCTACGACAACCCGCTCTTCTGCGGCATCACCTTCGAGGACTTCACGGCCGGCTACGACACCAACTCCGCCGTCCTCTTCCCGGAGACCATCGCCGTGCGCGAGGCGCCCGAGCGCTTCTCCTGGGGCGGCATCTTCTGCGACCGCGAGGCCGCCCGCTTCCGCCGCGTCACCGAGGCCGCCGTCGGCATCCTGGGCCTGGAACTGCCCGAGGACGTCGCCGCGATGGTGCACGACCAGAAGCGCTGCGAGGAGGCCTTCGTCCTGTGGGACATGGTCCACGACCGCACTCACAGCCACGGCGACCTGCCCTTCGACCCCTTCATGATCAAGCAACGCCAGCCGTTCTGGATGTACGGCCTGGAAGAGCTGCGCTGCGACCTCACCGCCTTCAGGGAGGCCGTGAAGCTCGCGGACGAGGGCGTCCCGCAGGCCCGTGACGTGCAGTACGCCGTCCTCTTCGACCGTATGTTCCGCTTCCCGGTCACCGGCGAGCGCCAGCGCAACTACGACGGTCTGGGCGGCCAGCTCCTCTTCGCCTACCTCCACAAGCACGACGTCGTGCGCTGGACCGACAACAAGCTCTTCATCGACTGGCAGCGCGCCCCGCAGGTCACCAACCAGCTCTGCGCCGAGATCGAGAAGCTCTACCGCGACGGCATCGACCGCCCGAAGATCGTGCACTGGTTCGCCGGCTACGAGCTGGTCTCCACCTACCTCGCCCCGCACCCGGGCTCGAAGTGGGCCAAGGGCCCCGACGCCCTGGACCTGACGCTCCCGCCGCGCAAGCTCGTCGATGACGTGCTTCCGGACGAGTTTCCGCTGAGCATGTTCTACGAGGCACTGTCCAAGAAGCTCAAGAACGTGATCGCCTCGACCCGGGGCATCACGGCGACGGCGGACAGCGCCGAGCGGGCCGCCGCGTGAGCGACGGCACGGACAGGCAGACACAGCAGGCTCGGGAGGCGAGGACCATGGGGAACGGGACGCTCGACGGCGCGGTGATCGCGGTGGCCGGAGCGGGCGGACCCGCCGGACGGGCCGCGCTGCTGCGGCTCGCCGAGGCGGGTGCGACGGTCGTCGGCTCGGACAACGACCCGCAGCGGCTGGCGGAGGCGGTGGACGCGGCGCGCTACGCGCACGGCGGCGCCACCGTCACCGGCGAGACGGTCGACCTGCTCGACCTGGACTCCACCCGGGTCTGGGCCGACCGTATCGAGAAGGACTTCGGCCGGGTCGACGGCGTGGTCCACCTCGTCGGCGGCTGGCGCGGCAGCCAGACCTTCACCAAGACCGACCTCGGCGACTGGGACCTGCTGGAGAAGCTGCTGATCCGCACCGTCCAGCACACCTCCCTCGCCTTCCACGAGGCGCTCCAGCGCAGCGACCGCGGCCGCTACGTCCTGATCAGCGCCGCGGGCGCGAGCAGCCCCACCGCGGGCAACGCCGCCTATTCGGCCGCGAAGGCCGCCGCCGAGGCGTGGACGCTGGCCATGGCGGACTTCTTCCGCAAGGCGGGGGGCGAGCAGGGCCCGACGTCCGCGGCTGCGATCCTGGTGGTCAAGGCGTTGGTGCACGACGCGATGCGCGCCGAGCGCCCCAACGCGAAGTTCGCGGGCTTCACGGACGTGCGTGACCTCGCCGAGGCCGTCGCCGGAGTCTGGGAGAAGCCCGCCGCGGAAGTGAACGGAAACCGTCTGTGGCTGACCGAGAAGCCGTGAACCCCCCGAAGACCGACGCGCGTCGCCACCACGACCCCGAGGTCCGCGGTTTCGCCAGTGACAACTACGCCGGCGCGCACCCCGAGGTGCTCGCCGCCCTGGCGCTGGCCAACGGCGGGCACCAGGTCGCGTACGGCGAGGACGAGTACACCGAGAACCTCCAGCGTGTGATCCGCAGCCACTTCGGCTCCTCGGCCGAGGCGTTCCCGGTCTTCAACGGCACCGGCGCCAACGTCGTCGCGCTCCAGGCGGTCACCGACCGCTGGGGCGCGGTGATCTGCGCCGAGAGCGCGCACATCAACGTCGACGAGGGCGGCGCCCCCGAGCGCATGGGCGGCCTGAAGCTGCTCACCGTCCCCACCCCCGACGGCAAGCTCACGCCCGACCTGATCGACCGGCAGGCGTACGGCTGGGACGACGAGCATCGCGCGATGCCGCAGGTCGTCTCGATCACCCAGAGCACCGAGCTGGGCACGCTCTACACGCCCGACGAGATCCGGGCCATCTGCGAGCACGCCCACGCGCACGGCATGAAGGTGCACCTGGACGGCTCCCGGATAGCCAACGCCGCCGCCTCCCTGGACGTCCCGATGCGGACGTTCACCAACGCGGTGGGCGTCGACCTCCTGTCCCTCGGCGGCACCAAGAACGGCGCCATGTTCGGTGAGGCGGTCGTGGTCCTCAACCAGGACGCCGTGCGCCACATGAAGCACCTGCGCAAGCTGTCGATGCAGCTCGCGTCCAAGATGCGCTTCGTGTCGGTGCAGCTGGAGGCGCTGCTCGCCAAGGACCTGTGGCTGCGCAACGCCCGGCACGGCAACGAGATGGCCCAGCGCCTGGCCGAGGGGGTGCGCGCCGTGCACGGCGTGGAGATCCTCTATCCGGTGCAGGCCAACGCGGTCTTCGCCCGCCTGCCGCACGAGGTGAGCGAGCGCCTGCAGAAGCGGTTCCGCTTCTACTTCTGGGACGAGGCCGCAGGCGACGTGCGCTGGATGTGCGCCTTCGACACCACCGAGGACGACGTCGACGCGTTCGTCGCCGCCCTCAAGGAGGAGATGGCGCGCTGACGGCCCCGCCTCGGCAATGCATAGGTATGCGGTCACCTGAAAAGTCATTGACTGATGGGTGATCGCTTTCCTATGCTCTGCGGGCATGGAGCTGATCCAGAGAACCCCTGACCTGTCCGCCTACCTGGCCGCCGACGAGGTAATCGACCACGACCATCCACGCGTACGGGAGGTGGCCGGAGGGCTCGCCAAGGAGGCGGAGGACTCGTATGCCTATGCGCGGCTGGCCTTCGAGTTCGTGCGCGACACCATCCCGCACTCGCAGGACTCCGGCGACCCCCGCGTCACCTGGCGCGCCTCCGACGTCCTGGAGCAGCGCACCGGCATCTGCTACGCCAAGGCCCACGCGCTGACCGCGCTGCTGCGGGCCGAGGACATCCCGACCGCCCTGTGCTACCAGCGGTTCGACGTGGTGCACGGGCTGGTCGCCGTGCGGTTCGACGGTGCCTGGCACCGGCAGGACCCACGCGGCAATAGACCCGGCGTGAACGCGCAGTTCTCCCTGGGGCGGGAACAGCTGGCCTTCACGCCGGACACCGCGGCCGGCGAGGCGGACTACCCGGACCTGTACGCCGCGCCGCATCCGGCCGTGGTGGACGTGCTGAAGGCGGCCGCCGACCGGCCGCACCTGTGGGCGACGCTGCCGCCCGCCCTGTGACGCGCTCGGTCAGCGCGCCTGGGCCGTGCGCAGCTGCTCCTGCGTCGGGGCGGTGCCGCCGAGATGGGCCGGCATCCACCAGGTGTCGTCCGCTCCCTTGGGGCGCACCGGGTAGGCGCGCTGCGCGGCCTCCAACAGCTCCTGCACCCGCTCGCGCAGCCGGCGGGTAATGGCGCCCGCGTACTGCTCGCGGGAGGCCTCCATGGCCTCGCCGACCCGGATCGTGATCGGGATGTGGCTGCGCTTGAAGTTGCGCGGGTGTCCCTTGGTCCACAGCCGCTGTGTGCCCCACAGCGCCATCGGGATCAGCGGGACGCCCGCCTCCTGCGCCAGGCGGGCGGCGCCCGACTTGAAGCTCTTCAGCGTGAACGACTCGGAGATCGTGGCCTCCGGGAAGACTCCGACGATTTCGCCGGACCGCAGCGAGTCCAGGGCGTGCGCGTACGCGGCCTCGCCCTGCTTGCGGTCCACCGGGATGTGCTTCATGTTGCGCATCAGTGGCCCGGAGACCCGGTGCCGGAAGACCGACTCCTTCGCCATGAAGCGCACCAGCCGCTTCTGGGGCAGCGCCGCCAGGCCGTCGAAGATGAAGTCCAGGTAGCTGATGTGGTTGCTCACCAGCACGGCGCCGCCCGAGCGCGGGATGTTCTCCGAACCCTGGCAGTCGATCTTGAGGTCCCACACCTTGAACAGGGTGCGGGCGAGACCGATGGCCGGGCGGTAGGCGAGTTCTGCCATGGGCGGGTCGGACCCTTCCTTGTCAGCCTGGGAAGGGGGCTCCCAGTCGAAAGTTACGCAGCCGTAGGTTTACGGCTTGTCGCAGATCGTGCCCCAAGAACGGCCTGTGTACCAGCCTTGGTGCCCACCCGCGGCGAGATCCTCATCACTTCGTCTGCCGTTTCGTGGCCGAAACGCGGCGTGAGCCGGGAATCTCCGGCGTCCCGCGAACGCTGTACCTGGGGACGACCGGACTGGCGGCGCGCGGGTCACGCGCGCCGAGGAGTGCCGCGACGGCGGCGGAACAGGAGCGAACGGGTGCGCGAGCAGGGCGACGGCGGGCGACTCGACACCTCCGGCCCGCGGCCCGATGTCTCCGGCCCCCGGCTCGACATCACCGGCCCCCGGCTCGACACCTCCGGCCCCCGGCTCGACGCGGCCGATCTGGGCGCGGAGCTCGGCGCGCGCGCCACGCTCGTGCAGTTCTCCAGCGCCTTCTGTGCCCCCTGTCGGGCCACCCGGCGGGTGCTCGGTGACGTGGCCGGCCTGGTCCCCGGCGTCGCCCACGTCGAGATCGACGCCGAGGCCCGGCTGGAGCTCGTCCGCGCACTCGACGTACTGAAGACGCCGACCGTGCTGGTCCTCGACGCCGGCGGCCGCGTCGTGCGGCGCGCCGTCGGGCAGCCGCGCAAGGCGGACGTGATCGCCGCACTGGGCGAGGCGGTGTGACCACCGCCACGTCACCGGTGAGGCGTTCTCCACAGCCCCACATCCCGGGACGTATTTGACTGTGTGTGCCACCCGTCGTCAGCCTGCCCGTAGGCCCTCGCTCCCCGCTCCCCGGACCGAGGCGCAACGCAGAAGGACACCCCGTATGACGGTCACCCCCGACGTCGCCGCGCCGCGGCTCGCCACCGCCGACCTGCTGCGGTCCGCCTTCCGGCGGCACGCGGCGGGAGTCGCCGTGATCACCGCCCGCGGTGACGCCGGCCCGGTCGGTTTCACGGCCACCTCCCTCACCTCCGTCTCCGCCGAGCCGCCGCTGCTGTCGTTCGGCATCGGCACCGGCTCGTCGAGCTGGCCCGCGGTGTCCGAGGCCGAGTACGTCGGCGTCCACCTGCTCGGCGACCACCAGGAGGACCTGGCGGCCACCTTCGCCCGCAGCGGCGCCGACCGTTTCGCGGCACCGACCGCCTGGTGCGAGGGGCCCGAGGGCGTGCCCGTGCTGGACGGCGTCCTCTGCTGGCTCGTGTGCCGCGTCGCCGGCCGCGTACCCGCGGGGGACCATCGCATCGTGCTGGCGGAGGTTCTCCTCGGCGACCCCACGGGTGCCGGCAGTCCACTGCTGTACCACCAGGGGCGTTACAACGGTCTGCGAGACTGACCGGTCACCGGGGGCGTTTCCGTGGAGCCGTCGGGTTCCGGTTACGCTGCGTTGCGAAGGTCACAGTTCAAAGCGCTTGCTTAGCGGGAAAGAACTGGATGTACTGACGAGTAATATTCCGGGCGGAGCGCGGGTCGCCCCGACCGGGATCGGCCGCTTGGGGCGCCTATGCTGCCTGCAAGAGGCAGCACTGAAATGTCGACGCAGTAGGAGAGCCGGCGTGAGCTTGAGGATCGTTGTCACTGTGAAGTACGTGCCCGACGCCACTGGCGACCGGCACTTCGCCGATGACCTGACCGTCGACCGGGACGACGTGGACGGTCTGCTCTCCGAGCTGGACGAGTACGCGGTCGAGCAGGCGCTGCAGATCTCGGAGAACTCCGACGACGACGTGGAGATCACCGTCCTGACGGTGGGGCCGGAGGACGCGAAGGACGCGCTGCGCAAGGCGCTGTCCATGGGCGCGGACAAGGCGATCCACGTCGAGGACGACGACCTGCACGGCACCGACGCCATCGGCACCTCCCTGGTCCTGGCCAAGGCCGTCGAGAAGGCCGGCTACGACCTGGTCATCTCCGGCATGGCCTCCACCGACGGCACCATGGGCGTCGTGCCGGCGCTGCTCGCGGAGCGCCTGGGCGTGCCGCAGGTGACGCTGCTGTCCGAGGTCTCCGTCGAGGACGGCACCGTGAAGGGCCGCCGTGACGGCGACTCCGCCACGGAGCAGCTGGAGGCGTCGCTGCCGGCCGTCGTGTCGGTCACCGACCAGTCGGGCGAGGCGCGTTACCCCTCCTTCAAGGGCATCATGGCGGCCAAGAAGAAGCCGGTGGAGTCCTGGGACCTGTCCGACCTCGACATCGACGAGGACGAGGTCGGTCTCGAGAACGCCTACACCAAGGTCGACTCCGCGGCCGAGCGCCCGGCGCGCACCGCGGGCACGATCGTCAAGGACGAGGGCGAGGGCGGCAAGCAGCTCGCCGAGTTCCTCGCGGGCCAGAAGTTCATCTGAGCCCCGGATTCGCCGACCGCCCCTCACATCTCGCAAGCAGGAGAGAAGAAGTCCCATGGCTGAAGTTCTCGTCTACGTCGATCACGTGGACGGTGCCGTCCGCAAGCCCACCCTGGAGCTGCTGACCCTCGCCCGCCGCATCGGCGAGCCGGTCGCCGTGGCCCTCGGCAGCGGCGCCGCCGACACCGCCGCCACCCTCGCCGAGCACGGCGCGGTCAAGGTCCTCACCCACGAGGCCGCCGAGTACGCCGACTACCTGGTCGTACCGAAGGTGGACGCCCTCCAGGCCGCCCACGAGGCCGTCTCCCCGGCCGCCGTGCTGGTCCCGTCCTCCGCCGAGGGCAAGGAGATCGCGGCCCGTCTGGCGCTGCGCCTGGGCTCCGGGATCATCACCGACGCCGTCGACCTGGAGGCCGGCGACGAGGGCCCGGTGGCCACGCAGTCGGTGTTCGCCGCCGCCTTCACCACCAAGTCCCGCGTTTCCAAGGGCACCCCGGTCATCACGGTCAAGCCGAACAGCGCCGCCGTCGAGCCGGCCCCGGCCGCCGGTGCGGTCGAGGCCCTGTCGGTGTCCTTCTCCGCCCAGGCGACCGGCACCAAGGTCACCGCGCGCACGCCGCGTGAGTCGACCGGCCGTCCGGAGCTGACCGAGGCCGCGATCGTCGTCTCCGGCGGCCGTGGCGTCAACGGCGCGGAGAACTTCGCCATCATCGAGGCGCTCGCCGACTCGCTCGGCGCGGCCGTCGGCGCCTCGCGTGCCGCGGTGGACGCCGGCTGGTACCCGCACACCAACCAGGTCGGCCAGACCGGCAAGTCCGTGTCGCCGCAGCTGTACATCGCCTCCGGCATCTCGGGCGCGATCCAGCACCGCGCCGGCATGCAGACCTCGAAGACGATCGTGGCGATCAACAAGGACGCCGAGGCCCCGATCTTCGACCTGGTCGACTACGGCGTGGTCGGTGACCTCTTCGACGTCGTCCCGCAGCTGACCGAGGAGGTCAAGACCCGCAAGGGCTGACCTCCGCTCGCAGCACCTGCCCGCACCTGCCGAGGCCCCCGCGACCGTCCTTCCTGGTCGCGGGGGCCTCGGCGTCTGCGCAGGATGGTGTTGACCGGCGAGAGACCGGCAGATAACTTCGCTCTACGGATTATTGATTCCGTTCAGCGGAAAACAGGAGGGTGTGGGATGGGTCAGCAGGAGAAGGTGGCGACGAGTCTCGCGGGCGGCGTCGGCGAGGAGATCAGTGCCTCCCTCGCGCCGGTCGACGCGGAGCTGGAGCGCCTCTACCCCGGAGACCCGGGCACCCGGCAGCCCGTCCACACCGTCTACGTACCCGGTGACGTCTTCGCCGCCGACACGATCCGCTCGTGGGGCGACCAGGCGCTCGCCGCGCTCGACGAACACGCCCCCGACGCCGCCTCCCTCGCCGCCGCCCTCGGCCTCACCGACGACCTCGCCGAGCCCGTGTACACCCGTGTGCGCGCCAAGCTGGAGCGCGAGCCGATCGAGGACCTCCGCGTCGACTTCGAGGACGGCTACGGCAACCGCACGGACGCCGAGGAGGACGAGGCCGCCGCCCGCGCGGCCCGGCTGATCGCCGAGGCGTACCAGCAGGGCACGGCGGCCCCGTACATGGGCATCCGTATGAAGTGCATGGAGGCCCCGGTGCGCGCCCGTGGCATCCGCACGCTCGACGTCTTCCTCAGCGGCCTGATGGAAGCCGGCGGCCTGCCCGACGGGCTGGTCCTCACCCTGCCGAAGGTGACCTACCCCGAGCAGGTCACCGCCATGGTGCGGCTCCTGGAGGCGTTCGAGAAGGCGCGCGGCCTGGAGCCCGGCCGGATCGGCTTCGAGATCCAGGTCGAGACCAGCCAGTCCATCCTGGCGGCCGACGGCACCGCCGCCGTCGCCCGCATGATCCAGGCCGCCGAGGGCCGCGCCACCGGACTGCACTACGGCACCTTCGACTACAGCGCCTGCCTCGGCGTCTCCGCCGCGTACCAGGCCAGCGACCACCCGGCCGCCGACCACGCCAAGGCGATCATGCAGGTCGCCGCCGCCGGCACCGGCGTACGCGTCTCCGACGGCTCCACCAACGTCCTGCCGGTCGGCCCCACCGCCAAGGTCCACGACGCCTGGCGCCTGCACTTCGGCCTCACCCGCCGCGCCCTCGCCCGCGCCTACTACCAGGGCTGGGACATGCACCCCGGCCACATCCCCACCCGGTACGCGGCGGTCTTCGCCTTCTACCGCGAGGGCTTCGAGCAGGCCGCCGCCCGCCTCGCCCGCTACGCCAACCACACCGGCGGCGACGTCATGGACGAGCCCGCCACCGCGAAGGCCCTCAGCGGTTACCTGCTGCGCGGCCTGGACTGCGGCGCCCTCGACATCGGCGAGGTCGCCCGGCTGACCGGCCTGACCCGCGCCGATCTGGAGGGCTTCTCGTCCCCGCGGCGCGGCGACCTCACGGCATCGGCGCAGTAGGCGGCGGCTGAGTGCGGGGGAGGGGCTCGCCGGCCCGGCCGGAGCGCACGTACCGCTCCAGGCCGGACGTGGTCACCCGCCGCTCCTCGGCGAACAGCCGCGTCCCCCGCGCGCACAGCCGCCGGTCGGCCCGCGCCCGCGCGCAGAACTCCTCGGGCGTAGCCCCGAACAGCTCTCGCAGCCGGGCCGACCCCTGGAGCAGCTCCGTGATCAGGACGCGCTGGTCGCCCGGGTGCCGGCGCGGTGCCCCGGTGCCGTCGCGCAGGACGCCGTGGCGGTTGACGTAGGCGTACGCGCCGCGCAGCACCGTGCCGTCCAGGCCCGCCGGCTCGACACGAACGTCGGGTGCCGGGAGCCAGACGCGGTCGAAGTTGCCGGACGCCATCGGCACGCCCTCGCTCGCGTCGATCACGGCCAGCTGCTCGGCGTCGAGCCAGAGAACGAACAGCTCCCGTACGACGCCCGGGGCGCCCACCGGCGAGGCGGAGACGTAGCCCATGCGGCTCACATGCGCGGACACACCGATGTCGACGCCGGTGACCCTCGTCCTGACCATCGGGATCGGCGAGTCGATCCCGAACTCGGCCATCTTGTGCCGCAGCTGGCCCGGGCTGGCGTTGGAACCGATCGCGAGCACCGGAACCCGGCCGTCCCGGTCCTCGTGGACCGGCTCGTCCAGCGGCAGCAGCCGGTCCCCGTCCAGCAGCCCCGACTCCCGGGGCCACGCGCCCGGGTACAGCAGCGGCTCCTCCCGAGGCACTTCCGCCAGTCCGAGCGCCCGCAACGTCCGGTCCTCGCCGGTCGGGCGTGCGGGCGCGCGGCCGCTCTCCGGGGGCCGGGGCGGCTGAGCAGGGCCCCGCTTCAGTGGCTCAGACACGGGCCGCTCAGTCCGCCGGCGGCAGCTCGCCCGAGCCCCGGGTGACCAGCCTGGTCGGCAGTTCGATGCGGTCGGGTGCGATCAGGGTGCCGTCCAGCTGCCTGAAGAGCCGCTCGGCGGCGGTGCGGCCGAGGGCCGCCGCGTCCTGGGCGACCACGGTGACGCCCGGCTGCAGCAGGTCGGCCAGCTCGATGTCGTCGAAGCCGACCAGGGCGACGCCGCGCGCGTGCTCGGCGAGGACGCGGATCACGGTGACCGTCACCCGGTTGTTGCCGGTGAAGATCGCGGTGACCGGGTGCGGGTCGGTGAGCATCTCCTCGGCCGCCCGGCGTACCCGCACGGGGTCGGTGACGCCCAGGGACATCCAGGAGTCCTTCACCGGTATGCCGGCGTCCTCCATGGCGGCCCGGTAGCCGCGCAGCCGCTCGGCGGCGGTGTGGATGCGGGGCATGTCGCCGATGAAGCCGATCCTGCGGTGTCCGTGCGCGATGAGGTGTGCCACGCCGTCGCGGGCGCCGCCGAAGTTGTCGGACACCACCACGTCGGCGTCGATCTGCCCCGCCGGGCGGTCCACGAACACCGTGGCAACACCCGCCTTCAGCTCCGGCTCCAGATACCGGTGGTCGTCCCCGGCGGGAATCACCACCAGCCCGTCCACGCGCCGCGCGCACAGCGCCAGCACCAGCTCCTGCTCGCGGTCCGGGTCCTCCGCGCTGGACCCGTTGATCAGCAGGGCGCCGTGGGCGCGGGCCACCTCCTCCACGGCACGGCTGAGTGGCCCGTAGAAGGGGTCGGCGAGGTCCTCCAGGACGAGGCCGATGCTGGCCGTGCGCCCCTTGCGGAGCACCCGCGCGCTGTCGTTGCGGCGGAAACCGAGCGCGTCGATGGCCTCCTGGACGCGGCGTTCGGTCTCCGGGGTGACGCCCGGCTCCCCGTTGACCACCCGGGAGACGGTCTTGAGACCGACCCCGGCCCGGGCGGCGACGTCCTTCATGGTCGGGCGATTGCCGTAACGGTTCCCGGGGAGGCGGTCTGCGCGGCGGGGCGTGTCGGGCACGATGCGGTGTCCTGTCCTGTCGTCCACGGGAGTGCGTCGGCTCCTGTCGTCCACGGGGGATGCGTCGGTCATGCGTTTGTATGAGGATGTGGCGTCGAGCATAGAGCCTGGACAACGTTGTCAGATGCGGGTGACACTGTCCATCGCACTCTCCGGTCCTCGTCCCCACCGTCGGGCCGGTTCGCTGTGTGTTCTTGTGTTCGTCATTTTTGCTTTTTTCGGTCCGACGGGGAGATCCGACTCTGATGCACACCGACCTCGTGGCAGCGCTGGACATCGGCGGCACCAAGATCGCCGGGGCGCTGGTGGACGGCCACGGCCGCATCCAGGCGCGCGCGCAGCGCGCCACGCCCGCCCGGGAGCACGGCGACACCGTGATGCGGGCCGTCGAGGCGGTGCTCGGGGAACTGGCCGCGTCGCCGCTGTGGGGGCGGGTGACGGCCGTCGGCATCGGCAGCGCCGGACCGGTGGACGCCTCCGCCGGCACCGTCAGCCCGGTGAACGTGCCCGGCTGGCGTGACTACCCGCTCGTCCGGCGGGTCCGCGCCGCCGCCGGTGACCTGCCCGTCGAGCTGATCGGCGACGGAGTGGCCATCACGGCGGCCGAACACTGGCAGGGCGCGGCCCGCGGCCACGACAACGCGCTGTGCATGGTGGTCTCGACGGGCGTCGGCGGCGGTCTGGTCCTGGGCGGCAGGCTGCACCCCGGCCCGACCGGCAACGCGGGCCACATCGGCCACATCAGCGTGGACCTGGACGGCGATCCGTGCCCGTGCGGTGCGCGCGGCTGCGTGGAGCGCATAGCGAGCGGCCCCAACATCGCGCGGCGCGCCCTCGACGCCGGCTGGCGCCCCGGCCCGGACGGCGACACCTCCGCCGCCGCGGTCGCCGCCGCGGCCCGCCTGGGCGACCCGGTCGCCGTGGCGTCCTTCGAACGGGCCGCGCAGGCACTGGCCGCCGGTATCGCCGCCACCGCGACCCTCGTCGAGATCGACATCGCCGTGGTCGGCGGGGGCGTCGGCAAGGCGGGCGACGTGCTCTTCGCTCCCCTGCGCAAGGCCCTGACCGACTACGCGACCCTGTCCTTCGTGCGGCGCCTGGCCGTCGTGCCCGCCCAGATGGGCACGGACGCGGGGCTGGTGGGGGCGGCCGCGGCGGCACTCACGAGGACGGCGGGAGCCACGCCGGCACGGGTCTGAGCCGCGGGCGGCTGCGCGCGGGGTGCGCGCGGGTGCGTCGATACGTGGCCGGCGGCCCGAGCACGGGGATACGGACACGGGAGCACGAGGGCGGGAGTAGGCGCACAGAACACCCTGGCCCGACAGGCGGAAGTCCGGCAGGGCAGAAGTCCGGCAGGCAGAAGTCGGGCAGGCGTGACCCGGCCGGGCCCGGGGCGCTGAGCGGGGACCATGGGGTCCATTCCGCCGCTCCCGGGCCCGCACCCGTGACCCCGACGCCGTCGGGCAGTTGAAGCAGGCATGAAGAAGCGCAGCATGCTCGCCATCGCGTCCCTCGCCACCGGATTCGTCGTCGCGGCCGTCAGCCCCTCCCACGCCGCCCCGGCCGACCTCCCGCTCAACCTCGACGTGGAGGACACCGTCAGCACCGTCCAGGACACCGTCGCCGTCGACAGCCTGGACGTGGACGACGACGCCCTCGGGCGGCTGGGCTGACGCACACCGCCCGTCACGCGACACCCGGCTCACACGGCGCCGGCGTCCCTCCCCCGGGGACGCCGGCGCCGCTGTCGTGCGCCCTCAACTGGGCCTGGTTTCCGTGGCAGGGTGAAGCGGGCAAGCCACAGGGGGCCAACAGAAGAGGGGGACCTGTGACCGTCGTCTGGATCAACGGCGCGTTCGGTGCGGGGAAGACCACCACCGCCCGGGAACTGATCGAACTGATCCCGAACAGCACACTCTTCGACCCCGAGGTCATCGGCGGCGCACTCGCACACCTGCTGCCGCCCAAACGCCTCGCCGAGGTCGGCGACTTCCAGGACCTGCCGATCTGGCGCCGTCTGGTGACCGACACGGCGGCCGCGATGCTCGCCGAGCTCGGTGGGACCCTCGTGGTCCCCATGACCCTGCTGCGGCAGGAGTACCGCGACGAGATCTTCGGCGGTCTCGCCGCCCGCCGGATCGCGGTCCGGCACGTCCTGCTCGCTCCGGCGGAAACGATCCTGCGGGAGCGCATAGCCGACCGCGGGATACCGGAGGACCTGCCCGACGGCGAGCTACGCGTACGCCAGTGGTCCTACGACCACATCGAGCCGTACCGCGCCGCCCTGGCCGCCTGGCTGACCGCCGACGCCCACCCGATCGACACCGGCGCGCTCACCCCGTACGAGGCCGCCGCCCGGATCGCCGAGGCCGTCGGCACCGGCGCCGTACCGGTCTGCGACATCGTGCAGACTCCCGAGCCCACCGCCGAGACCCTCGCCGCCGGCGTCCTGCTCTTCGACGAGCAGGACCGGGTGCTGCTCGTGGACCCCACCTACAAGCCCGGCTGGGAGTTCCCCGGCGGTGTCGTCGAACCCGGCGAGGCCCCCGCCCGTGCCGGGATGCGCGAGGTCGCCGAGGAGACCGGGATCCGCCTCGCGGACGTACCCGCCCTGCTGGTCGTCGACTGGGAATCGCCCGTGCCCCCCGGCTACGGCGGACTGCGGCTGCTCTTCGACGGCGGCCGGCTCGACTCCGCGGACGCCGCCCGCGTGCTGCTGCCCGGCCCCGAACTGCGCGACTGGCGCTTCGTCAGCGAGGACGAGGCCGCCGGCCTGCTGCCCCCGGTCCGCTACGAGCGGCTGCGCTGGGCCCTGCGGGCCCGGGAACGCGGCGCGGCACTGTACCTGGAGGCGGGCACCCCCGTCGGCTGACGTCAGCCGACCGCCCCGTAGGTCCGCGCCGATGCCCGGAGCGCCTCCGCGGCCCCGCCGGTCACCGGATCGCCGTGACCGAAGCAGGCCACGTCCGTGTCGAGGTCGGCCAACCGCCCGAAGGAGCCGACGGCCCGGTCCCGGTCGACGTTGAACACACCGAGCATGACGTTGCCGTCGACCGGCGACGCGGCGACGGCGTCCCCCGTGAACAGCACGCCGTGCCGCGGGAGATGGAGCCCGATGCTGCCGTCCGTGTGGCCCGGGGCGTGGACGACGCGCGCCCCGCCGCCGAAGTCCAGGACATCGCCGTCGGACACCTCGGTCACCCGCGCCGGCCGGTCGAATCCGCCCCGCGGGAGCCCCGCCGTACGGCGTCCGCGTGCAGCGGGCGCTCCCAGTCCTCGAACGCGGGCGGCGGACCCGGCACCTCACCCCGCACGACCGGCGCTTCCTGGGCGTGCGCCACCACCTCGGCCCCGGTGAGCGCCGCGGCCTCCTGGGCCCCGCCCGCGTGATCCTCGTGGAAGTGGGTGAGGACTACCCGCCGTACGCGTCCGAGAGCCCCGGCCGAGGCGGCGATGCGCTCGCCCGACCCGGCCGGCCCGGCGTCGACCAGCGTCAGGTCGTCGCCGTCGCGCCAGAGGTAGGCCTGGCCGACCGGGAAGCGCAGCAGGTGCAGGCGGGGGAGGAGCTCGATGACGTCCATGGCACGACCGTAGGCAGGGCCCCGCCGGGTGGCGAGAGTCCTCTGCCGACGGCAGAACCGGAGCGCCTCGGGTTCAGCTCGCCGCGTAGTTGCGCAGGAACAGCGCCTCCGCGACCGACAGCCGCTCGAGCTCCTCGGGGGACACGCTCTCGTTCACGGCGTGGATCTGCGCCTCCGGCTCGCTCAGGCCGATCAGCAGGATCTCCGCCTGCGGGTACAGCGCGGCCAGGGTGTTGCACAGCGGGATGGAGCCGCCCTGACCGGCGTACTGCATCTCCTCGCCGGGATACGCCACCGCCATCGCGTCCGCCATGGCCTGGTACGCCGGACTGGTGGTGTCGGCACGGAACGCCTGGCCCTGACCGATCTGCTCCACGCCGACCCGGGCACCCCACGGCGTACGCGCCTCCAGGTGGGCCTGGAGCAGCTTGGTGGCCTCGGCGGCGTCCACGCCCGGGGGCACCCGCAGACTGACCAGCGCGCGGGCGCCCGCCTGCACCGACGGGGTCGCGCCGACGACCGGCGGGCAGTCGATGCCGAGCACCGTGACGGCCGGGCGTGCCCAGATCCGGTCGGCGACCGAGCCGGAACCGATCAGCTCCACACCGTCCAGCACCCGGGCGTCCCGGCGGAACTGCTCCTCGTCGTACGCCAGACCCTCCCACCGGCTGTCCGCCGCCAGCCCGTCG
Organism: Streptomyces sp. E2N166; assembly: GCF_003671715.1. GTDB lineage: Bacteria > Actinomycetota > Actinomycetes > Streptomycetales > Streptomycetaceae > Streptomyces > Streptomyces thinghirensis. Next base: position 1,322,581 of record NZ_RAIF01000032.1, read on the forward strand.
ACGGTCGTCGAACCGTCCTCTGCGCGCAGCGAGTCCAGTACGCGGATCAGGGCGGCCAGCGCGTCGGGGGCCGCGCCGCCGAACTGGCCCGAGTGCAGGTTGCCCTCGAGCGTGTCGACCCGCACGCGGACGAGGGTCATGCCGCGCAGCGTCGAGGTGACCGTCGGCAGCCCGGCCCGGAAGTTGCCCGCGTCGCCGATGACGATGGTGTCCGCGGAGAGCAGGTCGGGGTGCTGCTCGGCGTACCGCTCCAGGCCGCCCGTGCCCTGCTCCTCCGAACCCTCGGCGATCACCTTGACGTGCACCGGGACGCCACCGTTCGCCTTCAGCGCGCGCAGGGCGAGCAGGTGCATGAGCACGCCGCCCTTGCAGTCGGCCGCGCCGCGCCCGTACCAGCGGCCGTCGCGCTCGGTGAGTTCGAACGGCGGAGTGACCCAGCCGGCCTCGTCCAGCGGCGGCTGCACGTCGTAGTGGGCGTAGAGCAGCACCGTCTTGGCGCCCTCGGGCCCGGGCAGGTACCCGTACACCGACTGGGTGCCGTCCGGTGTGTCGAGCAGGTCCACGTCCTGGAAGCCCTCGGCGCGCAGTGCGGCCGCTATCCAGTTGGCCGCGCCCACGCTCTCGCTGCGCGGGAACTGGTCGAAGTCCGCCACCGATTTGAAGGCCACCAGCGCGGTGAGTTCCTCCTTGGCCCTGGGCATCAGGGAGGAGACGGTCTCGGCGACCGGATTCGACGACATGGGCACGCTCCTTGTGGGTGCGACGTTGTACCGAGGAGTACGCGGAGTACAGGAGTACGACGAGTACTGGGATTGGTAGGCCCGATCCTCCCACAGTGGCCTGCGGCGATGCCCGCCGTAGGATGCGGGGGTCAGGTGCGGCATGCGGTTTGTTGGGAGCAGTAGACCATCGTGAGCAGCGAGAACTCTTCGGCGGACGACGCGCGTCAGGTCTGGGACGTGGTCGTGGTGGGCGCGGGACCCGCGGGGGCCTCGGCCGCCTATGCGGCGGCGGTCGCGGGGCGGCGCGTGCTGTTGCTGGAGAAGGCGGACCTGCCCCGCTACAAAACGTGCGGCGGCGGCATCATCGGTCCCTCGCGCGACACCCTCCCACCCGGCTTCGAACTGCCCTTCCGGGACCGTGTGCACGCGGTGACGTTCTCGAACAACGGGCGGTTCACCCGGACGAGGCGCTCCCGGCAGATGCTGTTCGGGCTCGTCAACCGGCCCGAGTTCGACCAGCAACTCGTCGAGCACGCCCAGAAGGCGGGCGCCGAACTGCGCACCGGGGCGACGGTGGCACGGGTGGAGCAGCACGGGTCGGCGGTGCCGGACCGGCGCACGGTCGCCGTCGTCCTCCAGGGCGGAGAGACGGTGCTCGCGCGGGCCGTCGTCGGCGCGGACGGCAGCGCCAGCCGGATAGGGGCGCACGTCGGGGTCAAGCTCGACCAGGTCGACCTCGGCCTGGAGGCGGAGATCCCGGTGCCGGAGACGGTCGCCGAGGACTGGAAGGGTCGGGTCCTCATCGACTGGGGGCCGATGCCCGGCAGTTACGGCTGGGTCTTCCCCAAGGGCGACACGCTGACCGTGGGTGTGATCTCGGCGCGCGGCGAGGGCGCGGCGACCAAGCGGTACCTGGAGGACTTCGTCGGCCGGCTCGGCCTCGCCGGCTTCGAACCGAGCATCTCCTCCGGCCATCTGACGCGCTGCCGTGCCGACGACTCACCGCTGTCGCGCGGCCGGGTCCTGGTCTGCGGGGACGCGGCGGGGCTTCTGGAGCCGTGGACGCGAGAGGGGATCTCCTTCGCGCTGCGCTCGGGCAGGCTCGCGGGGGAGTGGGCGGTGCGGATCTCCGAGGCGCACGACGCCGTCGACGCGCGCAAGCAGGCCCTGAACTACGCCTTTGCCATCAAGGCCGGGCTCGGCGTCGAGATGAGCGTCGGCAAGCGGATGCTGGCCGTGTTCGAGCGCCGGCCGGGGCTCTTCCACGCGGCGCTGACCGGATTCCGTCCGGCCTGGAAGGCGTTCAAGGACATCACGCAGGGCTCGACCTCGCTGGGTGAGCTGGTCCGCGGCCATCCGCTGGCGCAGCGGGCACTCGCGGCGATCGACCGCCGGCCCGCGGGCGCGGAGGGGGCGGTGGGCGCGCCGGGCACCGCGAACCCCGCCGGTGACGAGGTCACTTCCTGATCTCGATCCGGAACACCGGGTGGTCGGGTGCGATGCGGTGCAGCTCGGTCTCGGAGGAGTCGGGGCCAACGCCGTTGAAGAAGACTCCCACCTCCGCCTTCCAGCGCTTGAGGTAGGCGCGCAGGATCGGCGGCTTGTCGTCGTCGCCGACCTCGGTGGCGGTGAACGCTTCCACGTGCTTGCCGAGGTGCAGTTCGCCGCCGCCGGCCGCGCGCATGTTGTGCGTCCACTGGACGTGGCCGCGCGGAGCCACCAGGTACTGCCGCCCGTCGACGGTCAGCAGGTTCACGGGCGTGGTGCGCCACTGGCCGCTCTTGCGGCCGCGCACCGCGAGGACGCGTGAACCCCAGACGCTGAGGCCGCGGCGGGTCAGCCAGGCCACGGTGCGGTTGAGGACGTTGACGGTGAGCCAGCCGGGCTTCTGGACGTGCGTGGACATGGGGCCCCCAGGGTTGCTCGAAGGATGAGGGAGAGCGTCGCTCGCTTTTGTGAGCAGTGCTCTCGCTTGGTGGTAAGTCTGCACGAGAGCGGTGCTTCGGAGCAAGAGCGGCGCTCCGATTTGTGAGCGGCGCTCTCGAACGCGATCGTTGCTCCGAAGTGTGAGCGGCGATCGCTCATGAGATCGCTGATCTGAATTGCGTGCACTGCTCTCCTTTTGGCACACTGCTCGCATGAGCACCGCACAAGGCGCCAAGGGAGCCCGCGCCCGCGCCCGGATCGAGGTCACCGCCGCCATCAAGGACGAGGCGCGCGGACAGCTCGCGGCGGAAGGTGCCGCCAAGCTCTCGCTGCGGGCCGTGGCCCGCGAGCTGGGCATGGCGTCCTCCGCCCTCTACCGCTACTTCCCCAGCCGCGACGACCTCCTGACCGCCCTCATCATCGACGCCTACAACTCGCTCGGCGAGGCCGCCGAGGCGGCACGCGACACGGCGGCCGACGCAGGACACGTCCGCCGCTGGACCGTGGTGTGCGAGGCGGTGCGCGCGTGGGCGCTGGCACATCCCCACGAGTACGCGCTGATCTACGGTTCGCCGGTGCCCGGCTACACCGCGCCCGACGACACCATCCCGGCCGCCGCCCGGGTGGCCTACGTGTTCACGGGCATCGTGCGCGACGCACACCAGGGTCCGGGCCTCGCCAAGCCGCCGTTGCCCGCCGAACTGCGACCCGAGGCCCATCGGATGGCGGCGGAATTCGCCCCCGACCTGCCACCGGAGACGGTGGCGGCGTTCGTGGCCGCCTGGGCCGAGTTGTTCGGGCTGGTCGGATTCGAGCTGTTCGGGCAGTTCAACCGGGTCGTGGAGGACCGGGAGACGTTCTTCCGCCACGCGGCGGAGCGGCTCGCCCACGGGGTGGGTCTGGTCTTCCCTTAGCGCGGGCGGACCGCGAGGCGGGGACCCCGGGTATCAGGAGACCTCGGCGTTCCGCCGCGAGGAGCGCGCCGCGGGGCACGCCCAGCCGGAGGCCGTCGTCGGGGCGACCCGCGCCGCCGGGCGGACGGTCGTCTTCAACGGCGTCACGGTCGCGGTCTCGCTGTGCGCGCTGCTGGTGTTCCCGGTCTTCTTCCTCAGTTCGTTCGCGTACGCGCGCTCCGCACCCCCGGAGACGCGCCCCGCTCGCCGGCCCCCGGGCTGGACCGGCTTCCCGAACTGGTCGAGCAGGCGGCGAGCGCCGGTCTCACCGTCGAGGTCGAAGGCAAGCCGTCGCGGCTGTCGCCCGGTACCGACCTGGCCGCGTTCCGCATCGTCCAGGAGGCCCTCACCAACGTCGTACGGCACTCGGGTTCGCGGCACGCGCGCGTGCGCCTCGGCCGGGACGGCGGCACACTGCGGCTGCGCGTCGAC
>NZ_RAIF01000032.1:1326783-1340288 GCF_003671715.1 Streptomyces sp. E2N166
TGGCCGGGATGCGGGAGCGGGCGGCGGCGCTGGGGGGCTCCATCGAGGCGGGCCCGCGCCCCGACGGCGGCTTCCGGGTGCTCGCGGCCCTGCCGATCGACGTGAGAATCACCGAGGACGACAAGAGCCGCGAGTGTGCCGAGGACGTCAAGGAGGAGGACCGGTGATCCGCGTACTGCTCGCCGACGACCAGTCACTGGTACGGGCCGGCTTCCGGGCGCTGCTGGACGCGCAGCCGGACATCGAGGTGGCCGCGGAGGCCGCCGACGGAGAGGAGGCGGTGCGCGCGATCCGCGAACTGCGCCCCGACGTCGTCCTGATGGACATCCGCATGCCCCTCCTCGACGGCCTGGCCGCGACCCGTCGGATCACCGGGGACGCCGCCCTGCGGGACGTGAAGGTCGTCATGCTGACCACCTTCGAACTCGACGAGTACGTCTTCGAGGCGATCCGTTCCGGTGCCTCCGGCTTCCTGGTCAAGGACACCGAACCCGAGGAACTCCTGCGCGCCGTAAGGGCGGTGGTCGACGGTGACGCGCTGCTGTCGCCGGGGGTCACGCGCCGCCTGATCGCCGAGTTCGCGGCCCGCTCCAAGGAGCCCGCCGCGGCCGGCGAACTGGCCGGGCTGACCGAGCGCGAACGGGAGGTGATGGCCCTGGTCGGCATCGGCCTGTCCAACGAGGAGATCGCCCGCCGTCTGGTCGTCAGCCCGCTCACCGCCAAAACCCACGTCAGCCGCACGATGGTGAAGCTGGGCGCCCGCGACCGGGCCCAACTCGTCGTGCTGGCCTACGAGTCGGGGTTGGTGCGCCCGGGCTGGCTGGGCTGATCGCCGCGCGCGAACCGGACCAGCACGCTCACCACACGGAGGAAGAACACCACCACGGCCAGCACCGCACCCGAACCGACGAGCACGCCCCGCACACCGGACGGCAGGCCGAAGAGGTACGCCGGCCCCGCCACGGCCCCGAACAGCACGGCCGCCGCGAAGGCCGCGCTGCACAGCGCGTACCCGATCTCGACCGTGATCGCGTCCCGCTCGCCCTGCGTACGCCGTCCCCCGTAGGTGTCCATGCGGGCAAGCCTCCCAGACGTCCACCGATTCGGCACCGCGACGCCCACCACGACCTCCGCACCCGCACCCTGCGCCCGCAACCGGTGCCAACTCTCGACCGTTGCCGCACCGGAGGCCGGCCGACCTCGCCGCGCGCGGGACGGCTCAGTTCCAGGTGACGCCCGACTTCTCACGCCACAACGCGGCCAGGGAGGCGTCGCCGGTCACCTCCGGGAACGGGAGGCGGTTCCACAACGCCGGGTACAGGCGGGCGGCGGGTCCGGTCAGCTCGCAGTCGGTGTCCCCGGCGTCGCCTCGCTCGGTCTCCGGTGGCCCTGCCGACAGCCGTACGGTCCACACGGCGCCGGGCACGTCCGTCGCCCGCACCCGCAGTGTGCGGGGCTCCTCGGTGCGAACCGCGCTCTTCGGGCGGGCGTGGAAGGCACACAGCAACTCGTCGATGCCGTCCACCGCGAAGTCCACGCCGATGCCGGTGGGGACGCCGCCCCCGGCCGACTCGGCGTCGATCCGGTGCACGGTCGTCTCGTGCGCCTGCCGTCGGGCCCAGAAGGCCACGGGCGACGGTGCGGGCAGGAAGTGCCAGCAGCGCACGCCGGGCGAGGCGCCGGCGAGGGTGTCGACGAGTCGCCCGTGGCCCTCCCGGAACCAGGCCAGCAGCGCGGAGCCGTCGAGGTCGGGCAGGCCACCGTCGGGGACGGGACCGGTGTGCCCCTCGGCGACGATCTCCGTAGCCCAGCGGTGCACCATCCCCGTGTGCCGCAGCAGGTCCCGCACCTGCCAGCCGGGGCAGGTCGGCACCTTGGCGTCGACGCCCGCCGCCTCGGCGGCCGAGGCGAGCAACGCGCCCTCGCGGTCCAGTGTTTCGACGAACTTGGCAGTCTCCATGGCAGGGAGTGTGCCGGACGGAGTGGGCTTGCGGGCAGGCGACCGGAAACAGCTCCGGCCGCGGTGTGCGGCCTCCGGTCAGGGACGGCGGCCCGCCAGGACGCAGAACTCGTTTCCCTCCGGGTCGGCGAGTGTGACCCAGCTCTCGTCGCCCGTCTGGCCGACGTCGGCGTGTCGAGCACCCAGGCCGAGCAGGCGACGGACCTCTTCGTCCTGTTCCCCGTCGGTGGGATTGACGTCGATGTGCAGCCTGTTCTTGACGGTCTTGCCCTCGGGAACGCGCGCGAACGTCAACGTCGGTGGCACTGGACCGAGGCGGTCCTTGCCTTCGGGCACCTCGGGGGAGCCGATGGAGACGACTCCGTCCTCCTCGTCCTGCACCTCGTAGCCGAGGACCGAGCACCAGAACCGGGCGAGACCGCCGGGATCGGCACAGTCGATCGCGAGCTCGGTGAACTTACTGGTCACGTCGGGTCCTCCCAGTCGGGTAGCGGGGTCCGCCAGGCCGCATGCCACCGCAGAGTACCGACTCCGACTACCGGGGGAGTGCCGACTGCGGCTTCCGCGGCACCTGCCGCGACGGGCGGCCGCCGTCGCTCCGGCGAGAGGACCCGGCACGCGACGCGGCTCAGCCCGCAGCCGCCGCGCGCCGGGTCGCGATCGTGACGAGCACAGCCACCGCCGCCAGCGCCGCCACGCTGGTGAGTGCGGCGGGCAGGGAGAACCAGTCGGCCATGAAGCCGATGACGGGCGGCCCGAGCAGCATGCCGCCGTACCCCAGCGTGGACGCGGTCGCGACGCCACTGGGACCGCCCAGCGCGCCGGCCCGTTCGACCGCGACCGGGAAGATGTTGGCGAGCCCGAGTCCGGTGATCGCGAAGCCGAACAGCGCCGCCCACACGGAGGGGGCGAGCGAGCCGAGCAGCATGCCGGCCACGGCGGTCGTGCCGCCGGCCACCACCGTGGTCGTCCGGCCGAGGCGCTCCAGCAGCGTCGTGCCGGTGAGCCTGCCGACGGTCATGGCGAGCGCGAAGCAGGAGTAGCCCGCCGCCGCCATGCCCGGCGACGCGTCGAGGTCCTGCTCCAGGTGCAGGGCACCCCAGTCGGCCAAGGCGCCCTCGCCGTACGCCGTGCACATGGCGATCAGGCCGAAGGTGACCACGAGGCGGCGCGTGCGGCGGTCGAGGCGGCGCGGGGCGCGCTCGGTCCGGTCGGTCCGGTCGGTACGGTCGGGCGGCACGGCGGGTTCGCAGCGCAGCAGGGCGCGGCCCGCGACCAGGGTGACGAGCAGGCCGATCACGCTGAGACCGAGCAGGTGACGCACCGGCGACAAGGATCCGGCGACGAGCCCGCCGAGCCCGGCGCCGATCATGCCGCCCAGGCTGAACGCCGCGTGGAAGCTGGGCATGATCGGGCGCCGCAGCACGGCCACCAGGTCGACGGCGGCGCTGTTGAAGGCGACGTTGATCCCGCCGTACGCGCTGCCGAACACCAGCAGTACGGCGCCGAGAGCGAGCGCGGAGTGGGTGAGCGGGGGCAGGGCGATGCTGAGGCAGAGCAGGACCGCGCAGGCGACGGTGACGGGGTGGCTGCCGTAGCGGCGGACCAGCCGTCCGGTGAGCGTCATGGTGACGACGGCACCCGCCGAGACACCGAGCAGCGCCATCCCCAGGGCGCTGGCGGAGGCACCGGTCTGCTCCTTGATGGCGGGGATCCGCACGACCCAGCCGGCGAATACGAAGCCGTCGAGCGCGAAGAAGGCGGTCAGGGCGATGCGGAGGCGGATGAGGTTGTCGCCGGGGCCCGGCACGGCGTTGTGCGAACGGGCTTTGTTTATTTGCGGCACAAAGTCAGGCTAGAGGTGGAGCGGGGGCGGAGCAAGGGCGTACCGGCCGGACGCCGGGGCGCGGGGCGGCGACCCCGGCGTCGCATACGCTCGACACCACCATGAAGAACAACCTCGCCCCCCTGGAGCCGAAGGCCGACAAGGCCACCGTCAGACGGCACAACCTCAGCCTGGTCCTGAGAGCCGTGCACGACGCGGGGGAGTCGACCCGGGCCGGTATCGCCACGCATGTCGGACTGACGCGTGCGGCGGTGTCGTCCCTGGTCGAGCAGTTGCTGGAGTACGGCTTCGTCTCCGAGTGGGGCAAGACCAGCAGCGGTCAGGCGGGGCGGCCCGGCACCGTCCTGAAGGTGTCCCGGTCGGGCCCGGCGGGTCTCGGTGTCGAGATCAACATCGACTACGTCACCGTGTGCGTCGTCGACCTCGCAGGCACCGACCGGGTCCGGCTCGTGGAGCACTTCGACAACCGCGGGGTCCAGCCCTCCGAGGTGCTGGCCCGCGCGGCCCGGCTGGCGGCCCGTGCCATCGGTTCGGCGGCCGAACAGGACCTCGTACCGGCCGGCGTCCACGTCGCGCTGCCGGGCCTGGTGGCCGGCGGCACCGTGCGCCAGGCTCCCAACCTGGGATGGCAACGGGTCGCGGTCGAGGGGCTGTTCGCGCAGGCGCTCCTCGCCCTGCGCCCCGCCCACCGCCCCCTGCCGGTCAGCTCCGACAACGAGGCCAACACCGCCGCCCTCGCCGAGCTGTGGTACGGCGCGGGCACCGAGGGCGTGCGCAGCTTCCTGTACCTGACCGGTGAGATCGGCATCGGCGGCGCCCTGGTGCTGGGGGGCGAACTGCTGCGCGGCGCGCACGGTTTCGCCGGGGAGATCGGGCACATGGTCGTCGATCCGGACGGACCGCTGTGCCGGTGCGGAGCGCGCGGCTGCCTGGAGCAGTACGCCGGTCAGGCCGCGCTGCTGAGGGCCGCCGGCATCGACGCGGACGCGGGCGTGCAGGGCGTCACCGAGCTCGAACGCCGTGCCCGGCGGGGCGACCCGGCCGCCCTGTCGGCGATCGGGCGCGCCGGGCGGCAGTTGGGCGTCGTGGTGTCGGGCGCGGTGAACCTCTTCGACCCCGACGCGGTGATGCTCGGCGGTGTCTATCGCGAGCTGATGGACTGGCTGGCCCCCGCCGTCGACCGCGAACTCGCGCTCCGCGTCGTCTCGGGGCTGTGGAGCGAGGACGGGAAGCGGCTGCGCGCCTCGTCCTCCCTCGGCGACGCGGCCCGGGGCGCGGCCGGCGTAATCGTCCGCGAGGTGCTGGCCGACCCGGCGGCGTACGCCGAGCGCGAGCAGGGCTGACGCGGGGGGCCGCCAGGCCGGGGCCCCCCGCGGCCCACGTCAGGCGCGGTTCGCGGCGATCATCTCCCGGTACCAGCGGTAGCTGTCCTTCGGTGTGCGCTCCTGCGTGTCGTAGTCGACCCGGACGATGCCGAACCGCTTGTCGTAGCCGTACGCCCACTCGAAGTTGTCCAGCAGGGACCACACGTAGTAGCCGCGTACGTCCACGCCCGCGTCCATCGCCGCCCGCAGCGCATTGAGGTGGTCGCGCAGGTAGGCGACGCGGTCGGCGTCGTGCACCGTGCCGTCGGCGGCGGGCGCGTCGTCCTCCGCCGAGCCGTTCTCCGTGATGTGGATCGGCGGCAGCGCGTCACCGTACTGCTTCTTCAGCCGGACGAGCAGGTCGGTGAAGGAGTCCGGGACGACCGGCCAGTTCATCGCGGTGTGCCGGACTCCGGGGAGCCGGACCTCCTCGTAGCGGTTGTCGGTCGCCACGCGCCGCGCCGGGTCGCTCTCGCGGTGCGGGGCGTCGGCGACCACGATCGGCCGGTAGTAGTTGACGCCGAGGAAGTCCAGCGGCTGGGAGATCAGTTCCAGGTCGCCGTCCCGCCGGAAGTCCTCCCCGGTGATCAGCTCGCCCCAGGTCTCCTCCTCGGTGGCCGGGTAGCGGCCCGCGAGGATCGGCTCGGTCCACACCAGGTTGTGCTGGGTGTCCGCGCGGACCACGGCCGCCAGGTCGGCGGGGGAGTCGGTGGCCGGCAGGTTGCGGTCCAGGTTGAGCGTGATGCCCGCCTCGCGTACCCCGGCCGCCCGCAGCGCCGACATCGCCAGACCGTGGCCGACCAGCAGGTGGTGGGCGGCGGCCAGGGCGCCCCGGCCCTCCTTGGCGCCGGGCGCGTGCCGGCCGATGGAGTAGCCGAGGAAGGAGCTGCACCACGGCTCGTTGAGCGTGATCCAGCGCGGCACCCGGTCGCCCAGGTGCTCCGCGACCACGGCCGTGTACTCGGCGAACCGCTCCGCCGTCTCCCGCACCCGCCAGCCGCCCCGGGCCTCCAGGGCCTGCGGGAGGTCCCAGTGGTAGAGGGTGGCGGCCGGCTCGATGCCCGCCGCGAGCAGTTCGTCGACCAGGCGGGAGTAGAAGTCCAGACCCTTCGGGTTCACCGCGCCCGAACCCTCCGGCACGATGCGCGGCCAGGCGATCGAGAAGCGGTACGAGTCCACGCCCAGGTCGCGCAGGAGCGCCACGTCCTGCGGGTAGCGGTGGTAGTGGTCGCAGGCCACGTCACCGGTGTCGCCGTTCACCACCAGGCCGGGGGTGTGGCTGTACGTGTCCCAGATGGACGGACCGCGGCCGTCCTCCCGTGCCGCGCCCTCGATCTGGTACGAGGCGGTCGCGGCGCCCAGGACGAAACCGGGCGGGAAGCTGGGGTAGTCGCTCATGCTGTGCAGCTCATCTCCGTGTAAACGCGGGTCACTTGACGGATCCGCCGGTGATTCCGGCGGCGATGTACTTCTGGGCGAGGACGAGCAGGATCGCCGCCGGCACCGCGGAGAGCACGGAGGCGGCCATCACCGAGCCCCAGTCGCCGACGTGCGCGCCGATGTACTGGTAGATACCCAGGGTGATGGGCTTGACGTCGTCGGTCGTGTTCAGGGTCAGCGCGAACATGAAGTCGCTCCACGAGAACAGGAACGCGAACAGCCCCGACGTGATCAGTGAGTTGCGGCTCATCGGCAGCACCACTCGCACGAACGTCCGCACCGGTCCGGCACCGTCGATCTGCGCCGCCTCGATCACCTCGCCCGGGATCGACACCATGAAGGAGCGCATCAGCACGATGGAGAACGGGATGCCCAGCGAGGCGTCCGCCAGCATCAGGCCGAAGTAGGAGTTGACCAGGCCCAGGTCGACGTACGAGTTGTAGAGCGCGTTGGCGATGACGATGCCCGGCACCATCTGGGTGATCAGCGTGCCGAACACGATGGTGCGCGAGCCGCGCAGCCCGAACCGCGCCAGCCCGTACGCCGCCGGTGCCGAGATCGCCAGGCAGATGGCGACCGCGCCGAGCGAGACGGCGAGCGAGGTCAGCAGGTGCCCGCCCTGGTCGCTGATGGCCTTGGAGAAGCCGGACAGGTCCAGGCTGCCCGGCACCGGGTCGACCTGGAGCAGCCCCGACTCGGGCTGGAGCGCGGTGTTGAGCATCCAGTACAGCGGGAACAGCATCACGGCGAGGACGAGCACACCGGAGACGGTGGAGCCCCAGCGGCGCCGGGACGCGGTGGGCGTGTGGGTTGCCATCGTCGGTCACTTCCCCTCGGTGCGGTTGACCCGCAGGTAGAACACCGCGAACACGGCGGAGATCAGGATGAGTACGTTGCCGACGACGGCTCCCGCGCCGAAGTCCAGCTGCACGAAGGAGTTCTGGTACGTCAGCGTGCCGAGCGTCTGGGTGGCGTCGGCGGGCCCGCCGTCGGTGAGGGCGAGTATCAGGTCGAGGATCTTGACCGTCGACATGAAGCCGAGGACGAGCACGACCGTGACGACGGGCTTGAGCAACGGCAGGGTGACGGAGCGGAAGGTCCGCCAGGCCGAGGCGCCGTCCAGCGCGGCCGCCTCGTGCAGTTCCCTCGGGATCTCCTGGAGACCGCCGTACAGGATGACCATGTTGAACGGGATGCCGATCCAGATGTTGACCAGGATGACCGACACCAGGGCCATCTCCGGACTGGTCAGCCAAGGTGTGCTGCCGCCGATCCCGACGGTTTCGAGGAAGGAGTTCAGCACGCCCGTGTCCTGGTCGAGGATGCGGCGCCAGACGATGCCGGACACCACCATGGGCACCAGCCAGGGCAGCAGGATCAGCGAGCGCAGCACCCCGTTCAGCGGGAAGCGGCGGCTGAAGAACACCGCGAGCGCCAGGCCGATGCAGAACTGCCCGAGCAGCGAGCCCGCGGTGAAGACGAGGGTGTGCCACAGTGCCTTGCCGAACAGGGCGCCCTGGAACACGTCGGACCAGTTGTCGGTGCCGTTGAAGGGCGCCTCACCGGTGAAGAAGGTCTTCGGTGTGTAGTGCTGGAAGCTCATCACGACGTTGCGGACGAGCGGGTAGCCGAAGAACAGCAGCATGAAGACGACGGCGGGGGCGACGAACCCCCACTGGGCGAGCCGGCGCCGGTGCCTGAGCCGGGCCGGGTCAGGGGCGGCGGCCGTCTTGGACGCCTCGGCCGGCGTCTGGGCGGTGACGGTGGACGTGGTCATGGGGGCGTACCTCAGTTCCCGCTCGTGGCCCGCTGCTGGGCGCGCTTCAGGGCGGTCTCACTGGACTGGCCGGTCAGGGCCGACTGGAAGGCGCTCTGCAGGGCGAGCGACACGCTCGACCAGCCGGCGCCGAGCTGCGCGGTGCGGGACCGGGCGACGGCCACCTGGTCGGCGAGGGAGTCCAGCTCGGGCACCCGTTCGCGCCAGACGGCGGCGGCCTTCGCGTTGGCCGGGACCATCCAGCTGTTGAGCGCGTAGGTCAGCTGCTCCTTCTCGCTCGCCAGGCAGGCGACGATCTTCCCGGCCGTCCTCTCCCGTGCCTCGTCACCGGTGTCGGGCACGGTGAGCACCGCACCGCCGAGCGGGCCCACCGAGTCGTCGCCGGCCTCGGGCACGGGGATCGGCGCGATGCCCCAGTGCAGCGACTTGTCGGTGTTGAGGGTCTCCACCTGCCACGGCCCGTTGATCATCATCGCCGCGTTGCCGGCCATGAACTGGTCGTTGACGTCCGCCTGCGTCCAGTTGACCGTCGACTTCGACAGCGAACCGTCCTTCAGCAGGCCCTTCCAGTAGTCGAGGGCCTCGACGACCCGCGGGCTGTCCAGCTCGGTCTCGTCCCCGCCGTTGGACCACATGAACGGCGTGAACTGGAAGACCCCGTCCTCCGCGCCGCCCGCGCTGAGCGCCAGTCCGTACTGCTTGCCCTCGGTGAGCTGCTCCGCGCTCTCGCGCAACTGCGCCCAGGTGGTGGGCACCTCGACGCCCGCCTTGTCGAGGACGTCCTTGTTGTAGAAGAGCGCGAGCGTGTTCACGGACCGGGCCGCGCCGTAGTACGTCCCCTCGTACGAGCCGAAGTCGACGATGCCCTCGGGGATGTCCTCGGTGCTCAGCCCGAGGGTCCGCAGGTCGACCAGTCCGCCGGCGTCGGCGAAGGTCGGCATCTCGGACGCGTCGAACTGCACGATGTCCGGCAGCGACTTGGACGATGCCATGCGCAGTGCCTTCGTCATCACCTGCGACGCCGGGACGCTCTGCTGCTCGATGGTGATGCCCAGTTGCTCGCCGCAGCGGGCCATCGCCTCCGCGTCCCAGCGGTGGTAGGACTCGTCGGTCGAGGAGTTCATCACGGTGTACACGCCGGCGTCGCGCTGCTGTCCGCAGCCCGTGAGCGCCGCCCCGGCGACCAGGACGGAGACGGCGGCGAACGGGGCGACGGCTCGGTGTGAGCGTCCTCGCCCGTGGCGCGTGGCAGCCGGAGGGTGTGCTGTCAAGGCGAGCGAGGTGAAGCGCTTCGACATGGTGCGGCCCTTGCTGTCGTACCGTCCGGCTTCCTTGCCGGACTGTTTTGTTTGATGTGATGACTAATACGTCAAGGGAGCGCTGTCGCGCTAGAGCAAAGTGGCCCCCGTCTCCCCGCTTCGCGGGGTGAGTGGACTGTTCTGGTGCGTAATCATGGCTGTTCAGCACGGTGAACTCGGTTCGGAGCCCTCCGTGCGGGGATTTGTTTTGTGTACGATCAAAACGCTGTGAGACGGCCCCCGTGCTCCCATCCGACAGCTCCCGTCCCACCCGAGGAAGATCATGAAGTTCACCGACGGCTTCTGGCTCATCCGCGAGGGCGTGCATCTCTCGTACGCCACCGAAGTACGCGATGTGCGTCCCGAATCGAAGCGCTTCACCGCCCATGCCGCCGTGAAGAAGGTGACGCGGAGGGGGGACACGCTCAACGCGCCGCTCCTCACGGTCGAGTGCTTCTCTCCCGCCGAGGGCGTCATCGGCGTCCGCGTCACCCACCACGCCGGAAAGCGCCGGCCGGGCCCCGACTTCGCCCTCACGGGCGCGGCGGACGGCGCCGGCGCGGTACGCCAGGACGGCACGGTCACCGAGCTGACCAGCGGTCCGTTGTCCCTCCGCCTGGACCGCGAGGGCCCCTGGGGACTCACCTTCCACGGCGCGGACGGACGCGAGCTGACCCGTGCCGACGCCAAGAGCACCGCGTTCGCCACCACGGACGACGGCGCGCACCACATGCTGAGCCGGCTCGCGCTCGGAGTCGGTGAGCAGATCTACGGCCTGGGCGAGCGCTTCACCCCGTTCGTGAAGAACGGCCAGGTGGTCGACATGTGGCAGGCCGACGGCGGCACCAGCAGCGAGCAGGCGTACAAGAACGTCCCGTTCTACCTTTCCTCACGCGGCTACGGCGTCTTCGTCAACCATCCCGGCGCCGTCTCCTTCGAGGTCGGTTCCGAGTCGGTCGGACAGGTGCAGTTCAGCGTCGAGGACCAGACGCTGGAGTACTACGTAGTCGCCGGGCCCTCCCCGAAGGACGTCCTCACCCGCTACACCGCCCTCACCGGCCGCCCCGCCCTGCCGCCCGCCTGGTCCTTCGGCCTGTGGCTCACCACGTCCTTCACCACCTCCTACGACGAGGAGACGGTGACGAAGTTCGTCGACGGCATGGCCGAGCGGGGCATCCCGCTCTCCGTCTTCCACTTCGACTGCTTCTGGATGCGCGAGTACCAGTGGTGCGACTTCCAGTGGGACCCGGACGTCTTCCCCGACCCGGACGGCATGCTCGCCCGGCTCAAGGCCAAGGGGCTGAAGGTCAGCGCCTGGATCAACCCCTACATCGCCCAGAAGTCCCCCCTCTTCGACGAGGCCGCCGCCCTCGGCCACCTGGTGCGCCGCCCGGACGGCGACGTCTGGCAGTGGGATCTGTGGCAGGCGGGCATGGGCCTGGTCGACTTCACCAGCCCGGCCGCCCGCGACTGGTACGCCGGAAAGCTGAAGCCGCTGCTCGACCAGGGCGTGGACTGCTTCAAGACGGACTTCGGCGAACGCGTCCCCACCGACGTCGTCTGGCACGACGGCTCCGACCCGGAGCGGATGCACAACTACTACACGCACCTCTTCAACCGGACGGTCTTCGAACTCCTCGAGAAGGAGCGCGGGCAGGGCGAGGCCGTCCTCTTCGCCCGCTCCGCGACCGCCGGCGGCCAGCAGTACCCCGTCCACTGGGGCGGCGACTGCTGGTCGTCCTTCGAGGCGATGGCCGAGTCGCTCCGGGGCGGCCTGTCCCTGTCCCTGAGCGGCTTCGGCTTCTGGAGCCACGACATCGGCGGCTTCGAGGGCACGCCCGACCCGGCGGTCTTCAAGCGCTGGCTGGCCTTCGGCCTGCTCTCCTCGCACAGCCGCCTGCACGGCTCCTCGTCGTACCGGGTGCCGTGGGAGTTCGGCGAGGAGGCTGTCGACGTCGCCCGGAGCTTCACCCTCCTCAAGCACCGCCTGATGCCCTACCTGTATGGCGTCGCCGCCGAGGCCCACCGCACCGGCGTGCCGATGATGCGGCCGATGGTCCTGGAGTACCCGCACGACCCGGGCTGCCGCCCGCTGGACCGCCAGTACATGCTGGGCCCCGACCTCCTGGTCGCCCCGGTCTTCACCGAGGACGGCGAGGTCGAGGTATACCTCCCCGGGGGCACCTGGACCCACCTCCTGAGCGGCGAGCGCGTCACCGGCCCCGCCTGGCGCACCGAACGGCACGGCTACGACAGCCTGCCGCTGTACGTCCGCGAGGGCGCCGTCCTGCCGCTGGCCTCCGACGACCAACGCCCCGACGGGGACTGGCTCGACACCCCGACCCTGCTGGTCCACCCGCCCGCCGGACCGGACTACACGGCCGAGGCCACCGTGCCCGACCTGCTGGGCACGCCCGCCGCGACGTTCCGCGTGCGGCGCGACGGGGACGTACTGCGGGTCACCGCGAGCGGCACCGACCGCCCGTTCACCGTGCGCGTCACCGGCGGGGCGAGCGCGGAGGGTGCCGGGGAGGTGAGCGTGCCGCTGGGGTGAGCCCCGTCGGCCCGCGCCGTCAGCGGTCGAGGCCGGCCAGCGCCGTCAGCAGCCGGTCCACGTCGTCCGCACTGCTGTACGGCGCGAGCCCGACCCGTACGCCGCCCTCGGTGCCCAGCCCCAGCCGGCGCGAAGCCTCCACCGCGTAGAAGGAGCCGGCGGGCGCGTCGACCATTCGCTCGGCCAACTGCCGGTGGACGTCGGCCGGGCGCAGGCCCGCCACGGTGAACAGCAGGGTCGGCGTGCGCCGCGCGGCCCGCGAGTACACGGTGATCCCGCCGAGGTCCGCCACCCCGCGCTCGATCCGCTCGCGCAGCGCGTCCTCGTGGGCCTCCAGTGCCGCGAAGGAGGCGACGAGCCGGTCCCGGCGGCTGCCCCGCGCGTCCGGCTCCAGGCCCGCGAGGAAGTCCACCGCGGCCCGGGCGCCGGCCAGCAGCTCGTACGGCAGCGTCCCCAGCTCGAAGCGCTCGGGGACGGCGTCGCTGGAGGCCAGCAGCTTGTCCGGGCGCAGTGTCTCCAGGAACTCGGGCCGGGCCGCCAGCACCCCCAGGTGCGGGCCCAGGAACTTGTACGGCGAGCACACCAGCGTGTCCGCGCCGAGCGCCGCCGGATCGACGACGGCGTGGGAGGCGTAGTGCACCGCGTCGACGTGGAGCAGCGCGCCGACACCGTGCACGAGGCGAGCGACGGCCGGCAGGTCGGGCATGGTGCCGATGAGGTTGGACGCGGCCGTCACCGCGACCAGCCGGGTGCGCGGGGAGAGCACCGCCCCGATGTGCTCGGGAAGCAGCTCCCCGGTGGCCGGGTCGAAGTCCGCCCAGCGCACGCTCGCGCCGGCCGCCTCGGCCGCCTGCGTCCAGGGCCGGATGTTGGAGTCGTGGTCGAGGCGGGTGACGACCACCTCGTCGCCCGGCCCCCACGTCTTGGCGAGCGTCCGGGACAGGTCGTAGGCGAGCTGTGTGGCGCTGCGGCCGAGGACGACGCCCCGCGGCTCGGTGCCCAGCAGGTCGGCCAGCGCGCTCCGGGCGTCCGCGACGATGCCGTCCGCGTTGCGCTCGCCCTCGGTCGTCCGGCCCCGGTTGGCCAGCGGGTTGGCCAGCGCCTCGCCGATGGCGTCGATGACGGGCTGCGGGGTCTGGGTGCCGCCCGGCGCGTCGAAGCGGGCGGAACCGGACTTCAGGGCGGGTATCTGCGCGCGGATCGCGTCGACGTCGAGGGCCATGTGCACTCCAACCGAAGGCGGAAACTCCCACCTCATGATCGCAT
>NZ_RAIF01000032.1:1340501-1345282 GCF_003671715.1 Streptomyces sp. E2N166
GACGGGGACGGGGCGGGCACGGAGGGGGACGCGCGGCTCAGGAGTCCGCGGCGTGCGCCGGCCGCTTCTCGCGGCCGCCGGGATGACGGTGCCGCCAGATCCAGAAGACCGTACAGGACAGCAGCGCCCACCCGCCCAGCACCAGGAACGGGAACGCGTGCTGGTGGTCCTGGAAGTACACCGCCGTGTGCTGGGCGTTGACCGAGGCCCCCGGCGGCAGCCACTGGCCGATCGCACCCAGCGGGGACGGCAGCAGCGGCCAGGACACCGCACCGCCGGAGGAGGGATTGCCGAGAAGCACCATCAGCCCCCAGGTCGGCAGCATCGCCCAACGTCCGAACAGGGTGTTGAACATGGTGAACACCATGCCGGACGCGAACATCGTGAGCGCGAGGATCAGCCACGACTCGACGAACGGCAGGTCGAGCGCGTCCAGCAGCCAGTCCACCGTCGCGGCGATGGCGAACCCGCCCAGCAGCGCGTAGGCGGCGGTGAAGAGGATGCGCTCGAACGGAGTCAACGAGCGCGCGTGCACACTCAGCTGGATCGCCCCGACGAAGCCGATGATCACCGCGGCCAGGGAGATGTAGAAGATCGCCAGTCCCCGCGGGTCGCCCTCCTGGAGGGGGTTGATGTCCCGGACGGTGACCTCGACGCCGGTCTTCCGCCCCACGACCGGTGCGGTGTCGGCCAGCACCTGCGCGACGGAGGCACCCGACGCGCTGGAGAGGTCGAGCACGGCGGTGCGTCCGTCGTCGCGCAGCTCGAAGATCGCGAAGACCTCCTGGTCCTGCATCGCCTCCCGGGCCTCGGCCTCGCTGCCGTAGGGGCGCACCTTGACCGAGGCGTTCAGCGCCTTCTCCATGCCGTCCAGAAAGGCCTGGCCGCGGGCCTCCTCGTACGAACCGACCACGGCCGTGGGGATCGAGTGCGGCGTCGGGTCCGCCATCGAGTAGGTGTACGAACCCGCGAAGAGGCCCGCCGCAGCGGCGAGGATCAGTACCAGTACGGTGGCCGGCCAGAACGGCGACTGCCGGAGCGCGGACCACCGCTGACCGCGCGTCGGAGGCTGGGCATGGGCGCCGTGGGACATGTGGGCCATGTCTCGGACGCTTCCACAGCGGGGACGAAAGGGCACCAAGAGCGCCGTCGCCCGGGGGTGTGCGGAGCGTGACCGAGACGTCTTGCGGGCCCGCGGAGGTCGCGTGGAACGGGATCAGGCGTGCACCAGCGGGGTGTCCACCAGATGCTCCGCCACGAACCACGCCTGCAGTTCGTTGGTGCGCACGACTTCGGAGACGAGGAGGTCGTTGGTGCCGTCGTCGCCGAGTTCCTGGGTGCGGCCGGCGGCGTCGTGGCAGTCGGCCAGGATCAGTTCGTGCGCCTCCAGGAGCCGCGAGAGCATCGACGGCACCTCCTCCACCCCGTCCGGCGGACGCGGCACGGTGGTGATCTCGGCGACGTGCCGTGGGTCGCCGATCGCCACGCCGCCGAGCGTCTGGACGCGCTCGGCGATGGTGTCGATCAGCTCCAGCTGCTCGCCCGCGTGCTTGTCCAGCAGCAGGTGCAGTTGGTAGAACGTCGCCCCGCGCATGAGCCAGTGGTACTTTTTGTACAGGTCGTGCAGAATCCGGGTGTCCGCCAGAACCTTGTTGAGCCGCTGGCAGGAGTAGAGGCGGGTCTCCATGGTCAGCGCCACGGGGAACTGCTTGACGGTGCCGAACTCCTGGATGGTGCGGCCCTTCTGGTGCAGCCAGGGCTGGCTGCCGTCGGACCGGTGTTCCACGGACGACGACTTCGGGTTGCTCACGCCTGAACTCCTTCGGGAGAGGACTGAAGACCGCGCCGGCGCGGTGCGACCGGCTCCGTCCCCCCGGGCGACAGTCGACCAGCCGTGTGCCGAGCCCGCAAACGCTGGGGGGTTGTCCGGACATTCGCCTTCCACTTAGGGTCTGCCGCAGTGCAAGCGCTTTCTAGCGGCGTGCGCGGCTGTCGTGCGCCGGTGTCCGAGGAGGACCGTATGTCCCCACGTCCCGCCCGCCGCCGGGTCGCCGTGGTCGGTACCGGTGCCATCGTCACCGGCAGCCACCTGCCCGCCCTCGGAGCCCACGCCGACCGCGCGGAACTGGTGGCCGCCGTGGACGTGGACCCGGCCCGCCTCGACGCCTTCCGGGCCGAGGCGGGCGGCGACGTCGCCGGCTACCCGTCGACGGGCGCCATGCTGGATGCCGTACGCCCCGACCTGGTGCTCATCGGTACGCCGCCGTCCCTGCACCGGGAGCAGACGGTCGCCGCGCTCAAGGCCGGCGCCTGGGTGCTGTGCGAGAAGCCGCTGTGCCTCTCGCTCGCCGAGTACGACGACATCGCCGCCGCCGAGGAGGCGTCCGGCGCGTACGCGTCCGTGGTCTTCCAGCACCGGTACGGCTCCGGCGCCGCGCACGCCCGCGACCTGATCGCGAGCGGCGAGCTGGGCGCCCCGCTGGTCGCCCACTGCCAGACCACCTGGCACCGCGACGCCGCCTACTACGCGGTGCCGTGGCGCGGACGCTGGTCCACCGAGGGCGGCGGCCCGACCATGGGCCACGGCATCCACCAGTACGACCTGCTGTTGCACCTGCTCGGCCCCTGGGCGGAGGTGCGGGCCATGGCGTCGCGCCTGGTCCACGACACCGAGAGCGAGGACGTCTCCACCGCCCTGGTGCGGTTCGAGAACGGTGCCCTCGCCACCGTCGTCAACAGCGTGCTCTCCCCGGACGAGGTGAGCCGTGTCCGCGTCGACTGCGCCGACGCCACCGTGGAGCTGACCCACCTCTACGGGCACCGCAACGACGACTGGACCTACACCCCGGCCCGGCACGTCGCCCCGGAACGGGCCACCGCCTGGCGCACCCCGGCCGCGGACGTGCCCAGCTCCCACACCGCGCAGCTCGGCGCGGTGCTGGACGCCTGGGACGCGGGCGAACGGCCCCCCGGCAGCGGTCCGGACGCACGCGCCACGATGGAGTTCGCCGCCGCCCTGTACAAGTCGGCGTTCACCGGACGGCCCGTCCTCGCGGGCGAGATCGCACCCGGCGACCCCTTCCACTCGGCCATGCACGGCGACCACCCCGACTGGGCACCCGAGGAGCGCGCATGAGCACCCTGAGCGTCAGCCACACCCACGGCGACCACGTCGCGGTCACCGCGGCGAACGGCATCGAGATCCTCCGCTACGTGTACCGCCCCGATCCCGAGAGCTTCGAGTCCCGCAAGCCCTACGCCCACCCGGTGCGCACCCTCGCCGGACGCCGGGTGACCGGGTACCGCCCCAGCGACCACCGCTGGCACAAGGGCCTGCAGATGACGGCCAGTCACCTCTCCAGCCAGAACTTCTGGGGCGGCAACTGCTACGTCCACGGCGAGGGCTACCTGCCCCTGCCCGAGCGCATCGGCTCGATGCGGCACGACGGCTTCGCCGGCTTCGCGGTCGAGGACGACCGGCTCGCGATCACCGAGAACCTCACCTGGATCGAGAACGGCGGTGCCGAGTGGGCCCGCGAGGAGCGCGGACTGACCGTCCACTCGGTCGACGAGGCGGCGGGTGCCTGGGTCCTGGACTGGTCGATCCGCCTCACCAACACCCGCGACGAGTCACTGGCGTTCGGCTCGCCGACCACCGCCGGCCGCGAGATGGCCGGCTACACCGGCCTCCAGTGGCGCGGCCCCCGCGACTTCACCGGCGGCACCGCCTTCGCCCCGGACACCGACGCGGACGCCGCCGGGCTGATGGGCACCCGGGGCCCGTGGCTCGCCTTCACCACCGAGCACGACGACGTCGACGCACACTCCACGCTCGTCTTCGCGCACGCGCCCGAGAACCTCGACGAGAAGGCCGCGATCCACCCCTCCCACTGGTTCGTGCGCGCCGAGCCGATCCCGTCGGTGGCGTTCTCCTGGGCGTTCTTCGAGGAGTTCGAGCTGCCTCCGGGCGAGTCCTTCGCCTACCGCTACCGCATCGTGGTCGCCGACGGCGCCTGGGACGGCGACCGCGTCGGGGCGTATCTGAAGGGGCTGCCGTGGTGAGCGACGCCAAGCCCGAACTTCCCCGTCCCCTGCCCGGCGCGGTGGGCATGTCCCACCTGAGCGCCTACGACTGGGCGGCCGCCGACGGCGTGTGCGGCGGCAGTCCGCATCTGCACCTGGTGTGCACGGAGGCGTACGTCGTCACCGGCGGGCGCGGCGCGGTGCAGACACTGAGTCCCGACGGCTACCGGGACATCCCGCTGGAGCCTGGCTCCCTCGCCTGGTTCACGCCGGGCACCGTGCACCGCATGGTGCAGAGCGGCGGCCTGCGCGTCACGGTGCTGATGCAGAACAGCGGCCTGCCCGAGGCCGGGGACGCCGTCTTCACCTTCCCGCCCGAGGTACTGGCCGACCCCGACGCGTACGCCGCCGCGGCCATGCTGCCGCCCGGCACGGGGCCGGAGACGGAGGCCGCGGCGCGCCGCCGCAGGGACCTCGCCGTCGAGGGCTATCTCGTCCTGCGCGAGGCCCTCGTCGCCGGCGACGCCGGTCCGTATCGGGAGTTCCAGCGGGCCGCCGCCCACCTGGTGCGCGACAAGGTGCCCGGCTGGCGGAAGCTGTGGCGGGCCGGCGCACTGGCCGCCGCCGAACGCACCGGCGCCCAGCTCGACGCGCTCCTCGACGGCCGTCCGGCTTACCTCGCCGACGCCACCGCGTACGAGGCCGCGCCCACCCGGCACGGCGGCTACGGCATGTGCGGCCGGCGCGACGAGTACGCG
>NZ_RAIF01000032.1:1345449-1358338 GCF_003671715.1 Streptomyces sp. E2N166
GCGCAGCAGCAGGGGGCGGGGGGGGAGGGGGCGCGCGACGGACCGAGGAGAGGGAGAGGTGACGTCGCCCGCGCCGGGCTGCTGCTGTTCGCCGCCGACCTGGCGCCGGCCGGTGCCGGACTGCCGGGTCACGGCTCTTCTCGGTACCGGTACTGGCCGCCATGATCGGCGCGTTCGCCGCACTGGTGGTACTGCGGGCCTGTGCCCGCCCGAGTCGCTCACCGACTGGCCGGCCCGCCGTGCGCGCCGCCGCCGGGACCGCCGGGGACGCCGTACGGGACGTGGGCGGCAGCGGCCCGGTGCTGCTCGCGGTGGTTACGGCGGCCTTGTGTGCCTGGACGCTGCTGCCGCGGCGTTCCTGGCCCCGGCGCCACTGGTGTTGGCGCTCACGGCCGTGGACGTGCGGCACGCACACGGGAGTTGAGTGGCAGGGGGGTCGGGTCGGCGTACGTTCACGCCCTGATCTCCCGCCGGGCAGAAGAGTTAATGGGTCATTAGGGCGACGGATGTGTGAAGGCATGGTCGAGATGCGCATCATCTTGACATGAACCTGCGGCCCGAGGGGCGGGTCGCAGCCTCATGGAGGTGTGGAATGCACCGCAGACTCGCCACCGGACTCACCACCTCGGCCCTGGCCGTGACCGCCGTCCTCGGCACCGCCGCGACCGCCGAAGCCGCTCCCGCCGACAAACCTCGGGTACTCGCGAGCTGGACCCAGACCAGCGCGTCGAGCTACAACGCCTGGACCGCCGCGCGGGCGAACCAGTCCGCCTGGGCCGCCTACGGGTTCGACTGGACCACCGACTACTGCTCGTCCTCGCCGGACAACCCGTTCGGCTTCCCGTTCAGCACCTCGTGCGCACGCCACGACTTCGGCTACCGCAACTACAAGGACGCCGGCTCCTTCAGCGCCAACAAGTCCCGCCTCGACAGCGCCTTCTACGAGGACCTCAAGCGGGTCTGCGCCCGCTACGGCGGTGCCACCAAGGCGGCCTGCAACAGCACCGCGTGGACGTACTACCAGGCCGTGAGGGCCTTCGGCTGACGGTCCGCTCGGCGGCCCGTCACCCGGGCGCGGGGGACGACACCGGCGCCGCCGAGCGGAACGACCGCACGCCCGGAACCGGAGCGGCCGCCGCCGCGAGGGCGGCGGCCGCACTGGCGATGCCCAGCACGGCGCCCGCGGCCACGTCGCCGGGATAGTGCACGCCGACGTGGACCCGGGCGTAGCCGACGGCACTCGCCAGCGCGCCGAGCGGGACGGCGGCCGCGGGCAGGACCACGCCGACCGCCGTGGCGAACGCGACCGCCGAGGCCGTGTGACCGGACGGGAACGACGCCGACGCGGGCATCGGCACGTGCCGGTCCACCGTGACCCGCGCCGCCTCCCGGTCGGGCCGCGCCCTGCGCACCAGTCGCTTGCCCAGCACGTTCGCGGAAGCCGAGGCCACGGCGACCGCCCCCATCCCGACGAGAGCCGCCCGGCGCGGCCGCGCACCGCTCAGGGCGAGCACGGCGGCGATCGCGAGTGAGACCTTCGAGTGGTCGGCGGCGTGGGACAGCCGGCGCAGCGTCCGGTCGAGCGTGGGCGTGGACGTGGCGGCCACCGCCGCGTACAGGGCGCCGTCCACGGCACGGAGATCACCGAGTACGGCGGTGAGGGCCCGCCTGCGTGGACGCGCCGGGCCGGTATCCGGCGCGAGCGGTCCGCTGGTGTCCCCGTCGGCGTTGGTCGGTTCGGTCATGGGCTCCTGCTCCGAGGGGCGATGAGGCCGGGTGACGCCCGGGGCGCCGGGAACGCCGTGAGCCCGTCGCGCACCGCGCGTGATCCGTCGCCGCACCAGCCTGGACCCCCTCCGGGCCCACCGCGCGTCGGCGGGGCCCGTCCGGGGGACCGCGCGGGCGCCCCCGGCCAACTCGTGCGGGCGCCTCACGGCCACTCGTCCGGAGGGCGACGCCGGGCCCGTCCTGTCCGCGAAGGTGTGCCCGGCGAGCCGCCGAACACGCGCGTGAGCCGCCGTCCGACCCACGAGGGGGCGGCCGGCGGCTCGGCGGCGTCGCGGTGGGTCAGCCCGCGGCGCGGAAGGACCGCAGGCGCAGGGAGTTGCCGACGACGAAGACCGAGGAGAAGGCCATGGCCGCGCCGGCGATCATCGGGTTGAGCAGTCCGGCCGCGGCGAGCGGCAGGGCGGCGATGTTGTAGGCGAAGGCCCAGAACAGGTTGGACTTGATGGTGCCCAGCGTCTTGCGGGCCAGCCGGATGGCGTCGGCGGCGGCGCGCAGGTCGCCGCGGACGAGGGTGAGGTCGCCGGCCTCGATGGCGGCGTCGGTACCGGTGCCCATGGCGAGTCCCAGGTCGGCCTGGGCGAGCGCCGCGGCGTCGTTGACGCCGTCACCGACCATCGCCACCGAGCGGCCCTCGCCCTGGAGGCGCTTGACGACGTCGACCTTGTCCTCGGGCATGACCTCGGCGATGACGTGCTCGGGGCCGATGCCGACCTCGCGGGCGACGGAGGCGGCCACGGCCCGGTTGTCACCGGTCAGCAGTACCGGGGTCAGACCCAGGGCGCGCAGCCGGGTGATCGCCTCGGCGCTTGTCTCCTTGACCGCGTCGGCCACCTCCAGGACCGCCCGCGCCTCGCCGTCCCAGGCTACTGCGATCGCGGTCCGGCCGGCCGTCTCCGCCTCGGCCTTGGCCGTGGCCAGCTCCGCCGGGAGGGCCATGGCCCACTCGGCGAGCAGCTGCTCGCGGCCGACGAGGACGGCGTGACCCTCGACGACGCCCTGCACGCCGAGCCCCGGGACGCTTGCGAAGTCCTCGGGGGCGGGCAGCGCGCCCAGCTTCTCCAGGGCCCCGTCCGCGACCGCCCGGGCGATCGGGTGCTCCG
Source organism: Streptomyces sp. E2N166 (assembly GCF_003671715.1). Lineage (GTDB taxonomy): Bacteria > Actinomycetota > Actinomycetes > Streptomycetales > Streptomycetaceae > Streptomyces > Streptomyces thinghirensis. The sequence continues at coordinate 1,348,338 of NZ_RAIF01000032.1, forward strand.
ACGCGTGCTCCAACGCCCCGGCCAGCCGCAGCACTTCGGCCTCCGGTGTGCCGGCGCCGGTGTGGACGGCGAGCAGGGTCATGCGGCCGGTGGTGACGGTGCCGGTCTTGTCCAGGACGATCGTGTCGACCTTGCGGGTGGACTCCAGGACCTCGGGGCCCTTGATGAGGATGCCGAGCTGGGCGCCGCGCCCGGTGCCGACCATCAGCGCGGTCGGGGTGGCGAGGCCCAGGGCGCAGGGGCAGGCGATGATCAGTACGGCGACGGCGGCCGTGAACGCGGCGGTCAGTCCGGAGCCGTTGCCGACCCAGAAACCGAGGGTGGCCAGCGCCAGGGCGATGACGACCGGGACGAAGACCCCGGAGATGCGGTCGGCGAGCCGCTGCGCCTGGGCCTTGCCGTTCTGCGCGTCCTCGACCAGCTTCGCCATCCGGGCCAGCTGTGTGTCCGCGCCGACCCGCGTCGCCTCGACCACCAGGCGGCCGCCCGCGTTCAGGGTGGCGCCGGTGACCGGGTCGCCCACGCCGACCTCGACGGGCACCGACTCGCCGGTGAGCATGGAGGCGTCGACCGCGGAGGTGCCTTCCACGACCGTGCCGTCGGTGGCGATCTTCTCGCCCGGGCGGACCAGGAAGCGGTCGCCCACCGCCAACTCCGCCGTGGGAATCGTCCATTCACCGCCGTCCGGGTTCAGTACGGTGACGTCCTTGGCGCCCAGTTCCAGCAGGGCCTTCAGCGCGGCGCCGGCCTTGCGCTTGGAGCGGGCCTCGAAGTAGCGGCCGGCGAGGATGAAGGCGGTCACCCCGGCGGCGGCCTCCAGATAGATGTTCCCGGCGCCGTCGGTGCGGGCGATGGTCAGCTCGAACGGGTGGGTCATGCCGGGAGTGCCCGCGGTGCCGAGGAACAGCGCCCACAGCGACCACAGGAACGCCGCCGACGTGCCGACCGAGATCAGCGTGTCCATGGTGGCCGCGCCGTGCCGGGCGTTGGTGAAGGCAGCCCTGTGGAAGGGCCAGGCGGCGTAGGTCACCACGGGCGCCGCCAGGGTCAGCGACAGCCACTGCCAGTACTCGAACTGCAACGCCGGCACCATCGCCATCGCGACGACCGGGACGGCCAGCACCACCGCTGTGACCAGCCGCTCCCGCAAGGGCCGCAGTTCGTCGGCGGGCTCGGCGCTCTCCGTGCCGGGCGCGGGCTCGGCGCGCACCGGCTCGGGCTCGCGGGCGGTGTACCCGGTCGCCTCGACCGTGGCGATCAGCTCCGGGACGGACACGTCACCGGCGTAGTGGACCTTGGCCTTCTCCGTCGCGTAGTTGACGGTGGCGGTGACCCCGGCCATCCGGTTGAGCTTCTTCTCGATCCGGGCGGCGCACGAGGCGCAGGTCATGCCGCCGATGGCGAGTTCCACCTCGGCCGGTGCGCTGGTCGTACTCGTGGTCATGGCTGCTCCTGATGCGGGGGTCGTCGGCCGGGACCCGGCGTGCGGGTCGAGGTGGTGCGGCGGGGGAGCGCGGGTCGGTCAGACCCGGCCGGTCAGCTCGTAGCCGGCCTCGTCGACGACCTCGGCGAGCGCGGCGTCGTCCGGCTCGGCGGTCGCGGTGACGGTGACCCGGCCCGTGTCGAGCTCGACGTCGACACCGGTGACACCGTCCAGCTCGCCGATCACCCGGGTGAGCGTCGCCTCGCAGTGACCGCAGCTCATCCCGGCGACCGTGTAGGTGGTGCTGACGGGCGGGGTGACGGGGGTGGTGACGGTCGAAGTCATGGGGTTTCTCCAGAGCGTCGTCGTGAAATACGGGGAGGGGGTACCCTCGCCGAGTTCATGTATACCCCCAGGGGGTAGTAAAGGCAACTCTCCATTCGCCTTGACTCGGTACCCCCTAGGGGTATGGTGAAGTGCATGGAGAGGCCTCCGCACGAGCCACGGAGACCCGGAATCCGAGGAGACGACCGCCATGCACACCGGACTGAGGATCACCGCGTTCGCCGCCGCACTCGCCGCCTCATTCGGCACCGCCTACGGAGTCGGCAGGGGAGTGGACCCGGTCGTCGCGGAGAAGGCGCCCGCGACCCACGACGAGCACAGCCGCCCAGCACCGGAACCGAAGGGGGGCGGCGGTCACGGGGGGCACGAGAACATCACGCCCGGCGGGCTGCAGATCTCCGAGAACGGCTACTCCCTCGACCTCGCCACCCCACGCGTCACCGCCGGTCAGCGCGCCGAGCTGCGCTTCACCGTCCGGGACGGCAGCGGCGAGGCCGTCACCGCGTACCAGCGCGAGCACGACAAGGAACTCCACCTCATCCTGGCCTCACGCGACCTGGTCACCTACCGCCACCTGCACCCCACGCGAGCCGCCGACGGCACCTGGAGCGCCCCCGTGGACCTGCCTCGCGCGGGCGGCTACCGCGTCTTCGCCGACTTCACCCCGGCGAAGAAGGACGCGGAGAACCTCACCCTCGGCGCCGACCTCGCCGCCTCCGGCCGCTACGAGCCCGTGAACCTGCCGGCCCCGGACGGCACCGCCCGGGCCGACGGCTACCAGGTCGAACTCGCCGGATCCCTGCGCCCCGGCAAGGCGAGTGAGCTGAAGCTGAAGGTCTCCCGGGGCGGAGAGCCCGTCAACGACCTCCAGCCCTACCTCGGCGCCTACGGCCACCTGGTCGCCCTGCGCTCGGGCGACCTCGCCTACCTCCACGTCCACCCGAACGGCGAACCCGGCGACGGCGCCACGAAGCCCGGCCCGGAGATCTCCTTCACGGCCACCGCGCCCAGCGACGGCACCTACCGTCTCTTCCTGGACTTCCAGCACCAGGGCAAGGTCCACACCGCGGCGTTCACCGTACGGGCCGGATCGGCACCCACGGCGCAGGACTCGGCTCCGACGGCTCCGGCAGCACCGACCGAGCACACCGACGGTCACGGGCACTGACGGCCCCGGCCGCTGACGGCCGTCGTGGCCGTTGACCGGACGTGGTCTGCCCTAGGCCGTGACGACCCGGACCCCCGCCTCCTCGAACTGCCGTACCAGGTCCGGGTCGGCCGCACCGTCCGTGACCAGCGTGTCCACGGACTCGGCCGCGCAGATCCGGGCGAACGCCCGCCTGCCCAGCTTGCTGGAGTCGGCGGCCACCACGACGCGCTCGGCACGCTCGCACAGCAGCCGGTTGATCGCGGCCTCCGCCTCGTCGTGGGCCGCGGCGCCGTGCGCGACGTCGAAGGCGACGACGCCCAGCACCGCCACGTCGAGGGTCACCTGACCCAGCACCCCGTCGGCGAGGGGCCCGATCAGCTCGTACGACTGCGCCCGGGCCACGCCGCCGGTCACCACGATCTTGAACTGCGGCCGGACGGCCAGCTCGTTCGCGATGTTCAGCGCGTTGGTGACCACGGTCAGCGCGGGGGTGCCGGAGGCCAGGTCGGCACGCACGGCCAGGGCGCGCGCCACCTCGGTGGTGGTCGTGCCCCCGGTCAGTCCGACCGCCTCGCCCGGTACCACCAGGGCGGCGACCGCCTGCGCGACGCGCTGCTTCTCCGAGGCCCGGCGGGCCGTCTTGTAGCGCAACGGCAGTTCGTACGACACCCCGTGAACGACCGCGCCACCGCGCGTGCGCACCAGCATCTGCTGCTCGGCGAGCCGGTCGAAGTCGCGGCGGATCGTCGCGGCCGAGACCTCAAGCTCGGTCGCCGCCTCTTCGACGTCCAGCCGGCCGCGCTCGACGAGCAGCTCCAGCAGCGCCTTCCAGCGGGCGTCGCGCGACATCCGCGCCTCCGTTCCTCGATCTCCAGCCGACCCTAGCGCACCGTACTCTTCCTCGGATTGCTTGATTGTGCTCGAAAGCTGGCTATATCTTGCAGGAACAATCAGCACGCAGGAGTAGTGGAGCGATCGGGGAGTGTGCGGCATGACGTATGTCGAGGACGAGCTCAACAGCCAGCCCGAGTGCTGGACGCGCGCCGCCGCGCAGGCGGCACGGCACACGGCGGCGCTTCCGGTGCCGGGGGAGCGGGTGGCGATCGTCGGATGCGGCACCTCGTACTTCATGGCCCAGTCGGCGGCGGCGCTGCGTGAGGGCGCGGGCCAGGGCGAGACGGACGCGTTCGCCGCGTCCGAGTTCCCGCGGGGCCGGGCGTACGACCGTGTCGTCGCCCTCACCCGTTCCGGCACCACCACCGAAGTACTCGAACTGCTCGGGGAGTTGAAGGGCCGCACCCGCACCGTCGCGCTCACCGCCGACCCGGAGACTCCGGTCATGGCGGCCGCCGACGACGTGGTGGTCCTCGACTTCGCCGACGAACGGTCGGTCGTGCAGACCAGGTTCGCGACGACCGCCCTCACCCTGCTCCGCGCCCACCTGGGCCTGCACACGGACGCCGTCGTCGCCGACGCGCGCACCGCACTCGCGGCCGAACTGCCCGAAGGGCTCGTCGAGTGCAACCAGTTCACCTTCCTGGGCCGGGGCTGGACCGTCGGACTGGCCAACGAGGCGGGCCTGAAGATGCGTGAGGCCTCCCTGTCCTGGACCGAGGCATACCCGGCCATGGAGTACCGACACGGCCCCATCAGCATCAGCACGGTCGCCACGGCGACCTGGATGTTCGGCGAGGCCCCGGAGGGACTGGCCGACCAGGTCCGCGACACCGGCGCCCTGTGGGTGCCCGGAGACCTCGACCCGCTCGCCGAACTGGTCCGCGCCCAGCGCCTCGCCGTCGCCGTCGCCGCCGCGCGCGGCCTGGACCCGGACCAGCCCCGTCACCTCACCCGCTCGGTGATCCTCAGCCCCTGACACCCGCGCCTGACGCCCTCCTCCTGACCCCCGCCCCGACACCGACCCCCGACACCCGCGCTCCGACGCGCGGGAAGGGAGAGACCGTGCCCCTCGCCACCACCGGCGACCTGGTCGGCCGCGCCGCGCACGAGCGCTCCGCCGTCGCCGCCTTCAACGTCATCACCCTGGAACACGTCGAGGCAGTCGTCGCGGGCGCCGAGTCCGTGCGCATGCCCGTCGTCCTCCAGGTCAGCGAGAACGCCGTGAAGTACCGCTACGGCCGCCTGCTGCCGCTGGCCCGCGCGGCCGTCGCCGCCGCCGAGGGCGCCGCCGTACCCGTAGCCCTGCACCTCGACCATGTCCAGAACGACAGCCTGCTGCGCCAGGCCCCGGACGCCGGGTTCAGTTCGGTGATGTACGACGCCTCCCGGCTGCCGTACGCGGAGAACCTCGCGGCGACCCGGGCCGCCGCCGACTGGGCGCACGCCCAGGGGCTCTGGATCGAGGCGGAACTGGGCGAGGTCGGCGGCAAGAACGGCGCACCGCCGCTCGACGCCCACGCGCCCGGCGCCCGCACCGATCCCGCCGAGGCACGCGCCTTCGTCGCCGACTCCGGCTTGGACGCGCTGGCCGTCGCCGTCGGCAGCTCCCACGCCATGACCACACGCACCGCCGCCCTCGACCACGACCTGCTCAAGGAACTGTCTGGTGCGCTGGACGTGCCGCTCGTCCTGCACGGCTCCTCCGGAGTCCCGGACGGCGAACTCGCCGCGGCGGTCGCGGGCGGTATCTCCAAGGTCAACGTCGGCACCGCGCTCAACATCGCCATGACCGGCGCGATCAGGGAGTACCTCGCCACCCGCCCCGAGGCGGTCGACTCGCGCGGCTACCTCACGGTGGGCAGGGAAGCCATGGCGCGGACGGTGGCGACGATCATCGAGGTGGTCGCCCGGACTACTTCCTGACCGTCACTGGACCTCTCCCCGGCCGTCCACGGACTACTTTTTGACGGCCTTGAGCACCACGAACTTCCGGTCGCTCGCCACCAGGTGGCTGTTTCCGAACAGGCGCCGCAGCTTGACGTGGTAGCCCAGGTGCCGGTTGCCGACCACCCACAGCTCGCCGCCGGGGCGCAGCACCCGCCGCGCCCCGGTGAACATCCGCCACGCCGTGGCGTCGGTCGTCGCCTGGTGGGAGTGGAAGGGCGGGTTGTTGAGCACCAGGTCGACGCTGTCGTCGGGCACCCCGGCCAGCCCGTCACCGACCCGGAACTCGGCCCGTTCCGCCGCCCCGTTCGCCTGGTACGTCGCCTCCGCCGAGGCCACGGCCTGGAAGGACTCGTCGGTGAACAGCACCTCCGCCGCCGGGTCGGCCAGCGCGACCGCCGTACCGACCACACCGTTGCCGCAGCCCAGGTCCACCACCCGACGGGCGCCGCCGGCGTCCGGCAGGTGCCGGAGGAAGAACCGGGTGCCGATGTCGAGCCGGTCGGCGCAGAAGACACCGGCGTGGTTGACGACGGGCCGGCCGGACAGCGGCCCGACGTCGTCGGGGAGCCGGTAGGTGAGGGGCCAGGGATTGTCGGGCCGCTTCAGCGCGGGGTCGGGCGTGGCGAAGATGAGCCGTGCCTTCTTCTCGGCCAGTGAGGTCCGGGTCGGTCCGACGATGCGCTCGAACAGCCTCAGCGTCGAGGTGTGGATCTCCTTGACCATCCCGGTGCCGACGACGACCGTGCCCTCGTGCAGGGCGGGCGCCAGCCGCAGCAACTGGTCCTCCAGCAGGGCCAGGCTCTTCGGCACCCGCACCAGCAGCACGTCGACACGGTCCGGCGGTGGGTCCTGCGTGGTCAGCAGGCGCACGGAACCCGGCTCGGCGCCGGCCCGCTCCAGGTTGGCGCGCGTCGCCTCCCGCGTGAGGTACGAGTCGGTGATCTGCACCGGCCGGTGCGCCGCCAGCGCCGTCACGAGCGCTCCCCAGCGGTCGCCGACGACCACGACCGTGCCGGAGAGCGGGACGTCCTGCTCCGCGAGGTGCCCCAGCAGATACTCGTCGGAGGCGTCCCAGGCCCGGAGCCGGTCGCGCGGGTCCTCGGGGAAGCGGGCCGGCACATGCTCGCCCCATGGAGTCGTCATACGGTCGCTGCGGTCGTTCATCGTGCGTCCAGGCTAGCCGAGCCGCAGCTCAGGCCGTGCCGGGCGGAGCGAAGGGGGCTGCGGGCAGGATGGAGACATGGACGCGGAGCTGTTCCCCAGGGCCCTCACCGAGATCGCGCCCGGCGCCGTCCACGTGCCGGACTGGCTGGGCACCGGGCGGCAGCGTGAGCTGCTGCGCGCCTGCCGCGAGTGGGCCCGCCCACCGGCCGGACTGCGCACGGTCCGCACTCCCGGCGGCGGCACCATGACCGCGAGACAGGTCTGCCTCGGGTGGCACTGGTACCCGTACGCCTACGCCCGCACCGTCGTCGACGGCGACGGCGCGCCGGTGAAGCCCTTCCCGGCATGGCTCGCGGACCTGGCCCGCCGGGCGGTGACGGACGCGCTCGGCACCGACGCGGTGGCGGAGACGCCGTACGACGTGGCACTGATCAACTTCTACGGTTCCGACGCCCGGATGGGCATGCACCGCGACGCCGACGAGAAGTCCGACGCGCCCGTGGTGTCCCTGAGCCTCGGCGACACCTGCGTCTTCCGCTTCGGCAATCCCGCAACCCGGGCCCGCCCTTACACCGACGTCGAGCTGCGCAGCGGCGACCTGTTCGTCTTCGGCGGGCCGTCCCGGCTCTCCCACCACGGCGTGCCCCGGGTGCACGCGGGCACCGCACCGCCCGAGTTGGGGCTCACCGGACGGCTGAACATCACGCTGAGGGTCAGCGGCCTCTAGGCCCCCCGGCCCGGCGGATCATGGGAGACTCCCCCTCATGAGCGGCAAGGCGGACCCCCGGGCGGCGGGGGAAGGGACCACCTCGAGGACGCGGCTGGACCGGGGGCGCGGTGCGCTCGGACCCGCGTTGGAGCTCGTGCACACCGGACGCGCCCCCACCAGGGCCGTCCTCACCGCGGAACTCGGCGTGACCCGGGCCACGGCCGGCGCGGTCGCCGCCGAACTGGAGGCGCTGGGCCTGATCCGCGTGGACGCCCGGCCCGGCGCCGCGGCCGGTTCGCAGGGCCGCCCCTCGCACCGCCTCGCGGTCGCCGAGGACGGACCCGTCGCGCTGGCCGCCCAGGTCCACGCCGACGGATTCCGTGCCGCCCTGGTCGGCCTCGGCGGCCGTATCGTCGCCACCGCGCCCGGCTGCGAGGTCGTCGACGCCGACCCGGCGAAGGTGCTCGGCTCCGTCGTCGAGGCGGGCGCGGAACTCCTCCGGGAGACCGGGCGACGTTGCGTCGGCGCGGGACTCGCCGTACCGTCCGCCGTGGCGGAACCGGAGGGCCTGGCGCTGAACCCGCTCCACCTGGCCTGGCCCGCGGGCGCGCCCGTGCGGCGGATCTTCGCGGAGCAGGTGCGCGCCGCCGGCATCGAAGGACCCGCGTTCGCCGCGAACGACGTCAACCTCGCCGCCCTCGCCGAGCACCGTCACGGGGCCGGGCGCGGAGCCCGCGACCTGTTGTGCGTGGCCACCGGCCACCGCGGGGTCGGCGGCGCCCTGGTCCTCGACGGCCGCCTGCACATGGGCAGTTCGGGTCTCGCGCTGGAGGTCGGCCATGTCACCGTCAACCCCGAGGGCCGCCCCTGCTACTGCGGCGGCCACGGCTGCCTGGACGTGGAGACCGACCCGCTGGCCTTCCTCACCGCGGCCGGCCGCGAGCCCGGCCCCGAGGTGTCCCTGCTCCAGCAGTCCATCGACCTGATCCGCGGCCGCTACACCGACCCGGCCGTCCGCGCCGCGACCCAAACCCTCATCGACCGTCTGGGCCTCGGCCTCGCGGGCCTGGTCAACATCCTCAACCCGGACCGCATCATCCTCGGCGGACTCCACCGCGCGCTCCTGGACGCCGACCCCGAGCGCCTGCGCGCGGTCGTCGCCGACCGCAGCCTGTGGGGCCAGAGCGGAGGCGTGCCGATCCTGCCGTGCAGCCTGGACCACAACAGCCTGGTCGGCGCGGCCGAGTTGGCCTGGCAGCCGGTCCTGGACGACCCGCTGGGGGCGTTGGCCTGAGTGAGGTGCCGGTTCGGGCCGGCCGGGTCAGGACGTCGGCCGGTTGCCGCCGCTCGGCGCGTGGCTGAGGTCGACGACGCAGAAGATGTTGCCGTCCGGGTCGGCGAGGACGACGAAGTCGGGCTCGGGCGGATAGAGGTCCCAGTCGACGGTCCGCGCGCCGAGACCGGTCAGCCGCCGCACCTCCGCCCGCTGTTCCTCCGCCGTGTCCGTGAACAGGTCGAGGTGGAGCCGGGGGCGCGGCTCGGCCGGTGACTCGCTGCGCAGCAGGCCGAGGGCCGGCCCGGAGCCGTCGGCGTGGCCGAGCGTGCGCCATGTCTCGCTCTTCCACTCCTCGGTGGCGACCAGGTTCAGAGCAGCCGTCCAGAACGCCACCGCGCGGGGCACGTCCGTGACGCCGATGACAGGGATACCGAGTCTCAGCATGGCCCCGAGCCTACCCATGCCCCCGGCCCCCGGAAGCGGGAGCGGAACGCGCGCGTACTCCCCGCGAGGTACGCACGCTGCCGCTGGCCGTACGACGACCCGGGCCCGCCCCGGGGAGGAGGCTCGAAAGCGACGAACAAGGACGTCAGGACGTCACCGAGGATATCGCTACCGAGGAGTTGGACGACATGGAGACCCTGGCACACTTCGGCGACGGCGGGCCCGGCCCGTGGATCCTGTTCTTCCCGGTGGTCTGGGCACTGGTCATCGCCGGCGGCGTCACCCCGCTGCGCCGCACCGTCTGGCGCGTCCGCCGCGGCCCCGGCCGCCCGGCCGCGTTCGACGACAACTCACCCATCAGCGTCCTCGGCCACCGCTTCGCCTCCGGCGAGATCGACGAGGACGAGTACTGGCGCCGGCTGTCCGTGCTGGACGAGCGGTTCGGCCGTACGGGCAAGGGCGGTGCGGCATGACCACGACGGCAGCCGTCCGGGCCGCCGCCCGGGTCGTCGACGCCGTGAAGGTCTACAGCGGTGGCGACACCGCCGTACGCGTCCTGGACGGGGGCAGCGTGGGCTTCCCGGCCGGCCGCTTCACCGCCGTCATGGAACCCTGGGGCTCCGGCAGGTCCGCGGGACCGACGACC
>NZ_RAIF01000032.1:1358512-1363735 GCF_003671715.1 Streptomyces sp. E2N166
GCGCCGGACCGCTCGCCGGCGGCGAGGCCGGTACCGGGCCGCACGGCCCGCGGCATCGAAGGGTCACCGCCCGGTCAGCCGGCAACGGCCGACCGGGCGGGAGCGGGTTGGGGTCTGCCCAGGTCGACCGCGTGCTCGACCTCCGCGAACGCGGCGGCCGGCACCTCCTCGACCAGGCGTCGCGGCGGGCGCGCGGAGACGGGTGTCGCGGTGACCGGCGCGGCGGTGACGGCCGTCGGGAGCGTGAACCAGACGACCTTGCCGGACTCGCCGTCCGGCCGGGCGCCCCAGCTCTCACTCATCGCGGCCACCATCGAGAGCCCGCGTCCGCAGGTCGCGAGCGGCTCGGCGTCGTCCACCACGGGCAGACGCGGGTCGTGGTCGCGCACGGAGACCGTGAGCCGGTCAAGGAGCAGCTCTATCTCCACGGTGCACGTCTTGTCGGGCCGGGCATGCAGGTGGACGTTGGTCAACAGCTCCGTCACGCCGAGCGCGGCCCGGTCGATCAGGGAATCCATATGCCAGTAGCGCAATTGCGCAGATACGATTCTGCGGACCTGGCCGATCCGCGACGGCAGGGCTTGGAGCTCCACCGTGCAGTGTCTGCTTGGGTGACTGATCACGGCTGCGACTCCCCGACATAGAGGTCCGGAAGAACACGGAGTTCGGATCCAGCAGGGCGCACGCGGCGCATCGCCGCCTGCTGTCATGGCCGGCGGGCTGGTTCGCAGCGTTATCGCCGGTAAACCCAGAGTGACGTGAGACCAGCGTGACGCAAGGGGTGAGGCACCGCAACTTACGGACATCTCAACCGCGGTGCCCGGCCGCCCTGCGCACCGCCTCGATGAAATGGCGAGCCGCGGGCGGACCCGGCTCGCCCGGCGCGGGGTCGTGCTCGCCGAGCGTCAGCAGGTACCGCTTGCCGTTGAGGTCGGCGAGGGCCCGGTCCTCCGGGGCGAACCAGGGCTTGGAGGCGCGTACCGCCTGCACCGGAGCGCTGTCGATCTCACTGCCGTAGCTGGTGAGCAACTCCACCCGGCCACCGCTGATCCGGACCGTTCCGGCCCGGGTGAGTGACCGCAGCCGCTTGCCGATCCGCACCCCCGTGGCCCTGAACTCCGGCTCCGCCATGCCGTCGCCCCCTCGCGCGCGTCGGTTGCCGGACCGTGCACCTCGCTGGGCCCGGTACCGGCCGGCTCGTGTCGTGCTCCAGTGTGCGCCCGCGGCGGGAACCCGGTCCCGCCCGCTGGCAGTCTGCCCGCACCACGCGCCGAGCACCAGTACGCGCCGCCCCCTTCCGGTGGCGACCGGAGCACTCGCGCGAATGCGCCCCCACCGGGCCGGGGGTCGGGCCCCAGGGGAGTCTTTGGACCTCCCAAAGGTGTGTTTATGCAGGTGAGAAGCGTGTGCAAGGTGCTTATGATCGAGGCGTCGGCCGCGCGACGCGCCGTCGGCGCGCAGCCTTAAGGAGCCCCGTCGTGAGTACCCCCCAGCAGACCCGCACCGGCGCCACTCTCGACGTCGACCACAGCGACACCGCCTACCGCGCTTGGCTCAAAGAAGCCGTGCGCAAGGTCCAGGCCGACGCCAACCGCTCGGCCGACACCCACCTGCTCCTCTTCCCGCTGCCCGAGCGGTGGGGCATCGACCTGTATCTGAAGGACGAGTCCACCCACCCCACCGGCAGCCTCAAACACCGCCTCGCCCGCTCACTCTTCCTCTACGGCCTGTGCAACGGCTGGATCCGGCCGGACCGCCCGGTGATCGAGGCGTCCAGCGGTTCGACGGCCGTGTCCGAGGCGTACTTCGCGAAGCTGATCGGCGTCCCGTTCATCGCCGTCATGCCGCGCACGACCAGCCCCGAGAAGATCCGTCTGATCGAGTTCCACGGTGGACGCTGTCACTTCGTGGACGACTCCCGCCGGATGTACGAGGAGTCCGCACGCCTCGCGGCCGAGACCGGCGGCCACTACATGGACCAGTTCACCTACGCCGAACGCGCCACGGACTGGCGCGGCAACAACAACATCGCCGAGTCGATCTTCCGCCAGCTGCGGCTGGAGCGGTTCCCCGAACCGGCGTGGATCGTCGCCACGGCCGGCACCGGCGGCACCTCGGCGACCCTGGCGCGTTACGTCCACTACATGCAGCACGACACCCGCGTCTGCGTCGCCGACCCGGAGAACTCCTGCTTCTTCGAGGGCTGGACCACCGGCGATCCGGACGTCGCCTGCGACCGCGGCTCCCGGATCGAGGGCATCGGCAGGCCCCGGATGGAACCCAGCTTCGTGCCCGGCGCCATCGACCGCATGATGAAGGTGCCGGACGCGGCGAGCGTGGCGGCCGTCCGCGCACTGGAACAGGCCATCGGCCGCAAGGCGGGCGGCTCGACGGGCACCGGACTGTGGAGCGCGCTGAAGATCGTCGCCGAGATGGTGGCCGAGGGACGCCGGGGCAGCGTGGTGACGCTGCTGTGCGACCCGGGGGACCGGTACCTCGACAAGTACTACTCGGACACCTGGCTCGCCGAGCAGGGCCTCGACATCGGCCCGTACACGGCGGCGATCGAGTCCCTGCTGCACACGGGCACCTGGCCCGGCTGACCCGGGGCGACGAGGCGCAGGCCGCAGGCGGTGGGCGGTCCGGCCGGAAACGGTGGGCGGTCCGGCCGCGCGCTACGGGCGGGTGAGCCGCCGGTCCAGCGAGGTGACCGCGTCCCGGAAGGCCCGCCCCAGACCCGGACGCGCGCGGTTCAGCACGAACCGGAACGGCGCCGTACCGTCCGCGGCGAACGTCCACTGCACGCGCGTGCCCGTCCCGGCCGGCGCCAGCCGCCACTCCTCGACCATGGCCCGGGCGCCGGGCGCGTTGGTGACGTCGACGCGATAGGCGTACACCTCGGGCGGTTCGGCGGCCAGCACCGTCTCCACGAAGCGCGTACCGCCCTTGAGCCGGATCTCGCGCCCCGCGCCGCCACCGATGGGCCGGGCGAATGCCACCGCCGAGAACCAAGCGGTCCAGCCCGGAACGTCCTCGGCCAGCGCGCGGAAGACCACGTCCGGGGCGGCGGAGATCTCCCGCGCGAAGACCAGGCGTACCGGAGCCGTCTCGACGAAGCCGAGACCCACCGGACGCAGACGGCGAGCCATGGTCGCAACCCCCTTGGGCGCAGCCGCGGATGCGGACGATCGGCGACGAGGCGCCACGATAGCCTGAGGTGCGCCGGGTGTCAGCGGGGCCAGGGACGCGCGCCGGCGTCCGCCGAGGTCAGTCGGCCTTCTCCGGCTCGCCCGCCACGACCAGCCCCAGGTGCTCCGAGATCTCCGCGCGGGCGTCCGCCGGCAGGCCGGCGTCGGTCACCAGCGTGTCCACCTGCTCCAGTGCCGCGAACGAACTCAAACCCACCACGCCCCACTTGGTGTGGTCGGCGACCACCACGACACGCCGCGCCGACTGCACCAGCCGCCGGTTGGTCTCGGCCTCCGCGAGGTTCGGCGTCGACAGGCCGGCCTCGGCCGATATCCCGTGCACGCCGAGGAACAGCACGTCGAAGTGGAGCATCGCGATCGCCTGGTCGGCGACCGGGCCCACCAGCGAGTCGGAGGGCGTGCGCACACCACCCGTGAGCACCACCGTGGCCGCACCCTGCCGCGCGCCCGAGGTCCGCTGCGCCACGTGGAACACGTCGGCCACCCGCACCGAGTTGGTGACCACCGTCAGGTCGGGCACGTCGAGCAGCCGGTGCGCCAGCGCGTACGTGGTGGTACCGCCCGACAGGGCGATCGCCGCACCCGGCGCGACCAGCTCCGCCGCGGCCCGTGCGATGTCCTCCTTGGCGGTCGGCTCCAGACCCGACTTCGCCTCGAACCCCGGCTCGTGCGTGCTCGCCTCGACCACCGGGACCGCGCCGCCGTGCACCTTCTCCAGCACGCCCTGCCGGGCCAGCGCGTCGAGGTCGCGGCGGACCGTCATGTCCGACACGCCGAGCTTGCGGGTCAGCTCGTTGACCCGGACCCCGCCCCGGCGGCGCACCTCGTCCAGGATCAGGGCGCGCCGCTGCTCCGCGAGGAGGTTCGGATTCTCACTCACGTACGCTTCGGTCCTTTCGCCGCGAAACCGCCCGACACGCCCGGCGCACCCGCTACGACGAGGAGTTCCCCGGCTCCGGTGCGTGGACGACCCATCCTCGCACGCCCCGCCACGGGCCGCGCCACCGCCCGCCAGCCGCGCACATGTCACCTCCGCCCCGCCCCGGCGTCACCCGGCACACTGTTCGGGGAGATTCCGTGCCGAGGGGTGTGCGCCGCCCGCTCAGCGGAGATCCTTGTGCCCGCACGGACAGAGCCGACGGCGCGTCACGGGGGAGTGCGGGACAGTGGAGCAGGCGCAGGAACGGGCCGGGACGGGCGGACAGGACGCCCCCGGACCACGCGACGCGAAAGACGGGACGGACGGGAGGACCGGCACCGCCCTGGAACTCCTGGTCCACGGAGTGGGCGGCACGACACCCGCCGAGATGCTGGACGACCCGCGGACCGTGCGGATCACCGGCGACCACGTCGCGGCCGTCTTCCGGCGCGCCGAGGACGCCGACGCCGAGTCCCGGCCCGAGGACTACCGGGGCCGGCCGGTGCCCGAGGCCTACGTCTGGTGCAACCTCACCTCCGGCAACGGCACCCGCGCCCTGTGGCTGCTGCTCCTGCCGTTCATGGTGGTCAACCTCGCCCACTGGATGCGGCCCACGGCGCACGGCCGGACCAGGACGGTACGCCTGTACGGGCTGCTGGTGCGGCTGGCGGGGCTGACCCTGACGGTGCTGCTGATCGCCGGGGCCTGCGAGGTCGCCCTCGACCTCGTCGCCTGGCAGTGCGCGGGCACGCGCGCGTGCGCCGAGCGGCACTCCTGGCTGGGTTTCCTGTCGCCGGTGATGTCGGACGGCGGCTGGTGGAGCACGCCCGGCCGCAGGCTCGCCCTCGCGGCCGCGGTGCCCGCCGCGCTCACCGGCCTGCTGTGGTATCTGTCGCTGCGCACCTGGCGGGCGTACGAGTCCCAGCAGCCGATGGACCGCGCGACCGACCCCGAGGAAGACCCCGCGCGCACCGCCCTCGGCCGGCCCGGGTTCTGGTACGGGCGCCGCCTGGTGGCCCGGCTGCGCGCCGCGCACACCGCCGCCGCGCTGCTGACGGTCGCCGCGGCGGTCGGCGCACCGGCGGCCCGCTTCGA
>NZ_RAIF01000032.1:1363826-1369751 GCF_003671715.1 Streptomyces sp. E2N166
GGCCGGGCGGACCGGCGCCGCTCGACGCGCTGGGCTGGGCCCTGGAGGCGGCGCTGGTCGCCGGGGCGGTCGCCGTGGTCGTGGTGGTCTGCCGCCGGGGCCGCAGCGAGAACCGCCTCGACCGGACACTCGACGAGCACCTCGTACGACGCCTGCCGCTCGCCGCCCTCGTCCTGTTCGTCCTCGCCCTGCTGTACGGCGGCTGGGCCCGCCCGGAGTGGACGTCGGCCGGCCGGCTGCCGGGGGACATGACCTTCGGCGGCATCGCCCTGGTGCAGGGTCTGCTGGTCATCGCCCTCGCCGTGGTCGCCCACGGCCTCCACCGCGCCCTCCCCGACGCCCGTGCCGCGATCCGGGGCCTCGGCGGTCCCGCCGTCGCCATGCTGGCCTGCGCGCTGGGCGGCGTCATGTCCGGCGGTGTCTCCCAGCGGGTCTCGGACTGGCTGGACGGCACCGGCACCTCCATCGACGGCCCGCCCGTCCTGCTGACCTGGCAGGCGTCCGTCATCCCGCCGCTGCTCGTCGTCGTCCTGCTGCTCTGCGCCGCGCTCGCCCGGCACACCTGGCGCCTCGCCCGCGCCGAACGGGACGCCGTGGAGGGCGACCATCCGGGGGAGGCCGGGGACCCGCAACGCACCCGGCGCATCGCGCTCACCCGCGCCCTGGCCACCCTCACCGACCGGGCACCCCTCCTCGTCGCCATCACCTCCGCCGCCACCCTGCTGCTCGGTGCCGGAGCCCTGGTGGGCGCCCTGACCACCGACCAGGTGCCCGGCGACGCCGCGCGCGGGACGTACGCCGTCGTGCACGGCGCCGCGCAGACCGCGCAGGCACTCGGCTCCTGGCTCATCGGCCTCGGCTTCATACTGTTCGTCACCTGGGGCAGGCGCGCCTACAAGGACGCCTCCGCGCGGCGCACCATCGGCATCCTGTGGGACGTCGGCACCTTCTGGCCGCGCGCCGCCCACCCCTTCGCACCGCCCTGCTACGCCGAGCGCGCGGTGCCCGACCTGACCTGGCGCATGGCGACCTGGACCCGGGCCACCGGCGGGCGGCTGGTCATCTCGGGGCACTCGCAGGGCAGCGTCCTCGCCGCGGCGGCGGCCTGGCAGCTGGAGCCGTCGGCCCGCAAACGGGTCGCCCTGCTCACCTACGGCTCCCCGCTGGAGCGGCTGTACGGCCGCTGGTTCCCGGCCCACTTCGGACCGGACGAGCTCGGCTCGCTGCACGAGGAGGTCGACTGCTGGCGCAACCTCTACCGGCGCACCGACCCCATCGGCGGTCCGATGCGGCTGCCCGGCGACTCGGGCCCGGCGGTCGACCGCGCGCCCCTCAAGGACCCGCTCACCTACGGCCGCACGGAACTCCACCCGCTGCCCGCGCCGCTCCTCGGCCACTCCGACTACCAGGCCGACCCCGCGTTCGCCGAGGAACGGCAGCGTCTGCTGGCCCGGCTGCGTCCGGAGGTGCCGGCGCCGCGCCACACCGACCGGCCTCCGTCAGTCCCGGCGGCGGACGGCGGACCCGAGGACTGCTAGGGCAACCGGCCGTACCCGCCGGGGTGTGTCCGCGCAGCCCTGGTGGGTGTCTTCAGGGCAAGTCCGGCAGATCCTCGGCGTACAGCAGGGTCAGGTCGTCCGTGCTGGGGTCGGAGACCTGGGCGACCCGGCTCGCGTGCCGTTCCACCATCGCCTCGAACGTCTGACGGGCGGTACGGCCGTTGCCGAAGGCCGGGCCCTTGGGGATCGCCGTGAAGTACTTCGTCAGCGCCTCGGCCGCGCCCGGCGCGAGCCGGTACTCGTGCTCGTCGGCCTGCTGCTCCACGATCCGCAGCAGTTCTTCGGGAGCGTAGTCACCGAAGGTGATCGTCCGTGAGAAGCGGGAGGCGACACCGGGGTTGACGGACAGGAAGCGCTCCATCTCCGCCGTGTACCCCGCGACGATCACCACGACCGAGTCCCGCTGGTCCTCCATGAGCTTCACCAGCGTGTCGATGGCCTCCTTGCCGAAGTCGCGGCCCGCGTCCTCGGGGGAGAGCGCGTACGCCTCGTCGATGAACAGCACGCCGCCGTGCGCCCGCTGGAACGCCTCCTGGGTGCGGATCGCCGTGGAGCCGATGTGCTCGCCGACCAGGTCGACCCGGGACACCTCGACCAGGTGCCCCTTGTCCAGCACGCCGAGGGAGGCGAGGATCTCGCCGTACAGCCGGGCGACCGTCGTCTTGCCGGTGCCGGGGGAGCCGGTGAAGACCAGATGGCGTTTGACCGACGCGGCCTTCAGACCCGCCTGCTGCCGGCGCCGGCCCACCTCGATCATGTCGGTCAGGGCCCGGACCTCGCGCTTGACGCTGTCCAGGCCCACCAGCGCGTCGAGTTCGCCGAGGACGGCCTTGGAGGTGCGGGCCGGCTCCTGCGGCGCGGCGCCCGCGATCAAGGGCTCCTGCTCGGTGCTGCGCTGCCCGGGGATCGAGCCCAGCAGGCCGGGGGACTGGCTCACCGTCTGCACGACGGGCTCCGGAGCGGAGGGCGACGTCAGACCGCCGCTCTCGTCGCTGGTGCAGTCCTCGACGAGCGGACCGGAGTCGTACGCCGTGTCCGGGCCGCCGTCCGCGAACTCGTACCCGCCGCGCGCGCACCGTTCCGTACGGCACTTCCGCAACGTCGTACGGCAGCCGTCGATCACGTGGAAGCCGTAGCCGGCGCTGCCGGTCACCCGGCAGCCGAGGAAGCTGCCGCGGCCGCCGGCCGACACGTAGACGCCCGCCTCCGAGGGGGAGTCGACCGTGCAGCGCTCGATGGTGGGGTCGGCGCCCTTGGTGACGATCACGCCGGTGCGGTTGCCGACCAGGGTGCAGTTGTTCAGGGTGCCGCCGCTGCCGTGGTCGCGGAACCAGGCGCCCGTGGCCGCGTCCCGGATGCGGCAGTCGTCGAGCTGCGCGGTGGCACCGTCGCTCACCGAGACCGCCGTGTTGCGTACCTGGGACAGGTCGCTGTCGACGACGTCCGCGCGCGAACCGCGGTCCAGGACGAACAGCGCGTCCGGCACGTCGTGCACCCGGCAGGAGTCGAGCACCGCGGTGGCGCCGTCACTGATCCAGACCGCCGGATAATCGCCGGTACTGTCGAAGATCTCGCACTGGTTGGCGTCCACCCGCGTACCCGGGTCCCACACCGACAGGCCGTTGCGGCCGAACTGCCGCACGGTGGTGCGGGTCAGGGTGAGGACGGAGCGGGAGCGCAGGTCGACCGCGTTCTCCGGGATGTCGTGGATACGGCAGTCGGCGAGCGTGAGCACCGCGTCCGTGTCGAGCGTGACGCCGTCGCCGGTGGTGCGGTGCACGTCGCAGTCGGTCAGGTGCGCGGTGGCCCGGCCGGTGACCTGGACGCCGCTGCCCCGCACCTCGTAGACCTCGCAGCCCACGGCTTCCAGGGAGGACCCCTCACCCGTGGCCGTCAGGCCGGAACCGGCGGCGTGGTGTACCCGGCAGCGCTCCAGCCGGGGGTGCGCGCCGGAGCGCACCGCGACGCCCGCCTGACCCGCCGAGACGACCTCGCACTCCTCGAACACGCCGCCCCCGCCGTCGAGAACGGCGATGCCGACACCGGCCGGGTTGTCGACGGTGCAACGCCGCACCGTCGGCCGGGCGCCGGCGCGCACTTCTATTCCGGACGCGGAACGCGTGACCACCCGCAGGTCCAGCAGTTCCGGCGTGCCCTCCTCCACGAGCACCGCGGGCGCCGCCGCGTCCTGGCCCTCCACGTGCAGGTCCTGGATCACCGCCGAGGCGCGCACGGTCAGCGGTACGCCGTCGACCGGTGCGATCCGTACCGAACCCTGGGCGCCCTCGGGTCCGCGCAGGGTCACCGCCCGCTGGACGACGAGGTTCTCCCGGTAGGTCCCGGGGGCGACGGTGAGGACGTCACCGTCGGCCGCGGCCTCCAGGGCGGCGGCGAGCGATGCGTACTCACCTGTGCGGCGCCGCCACCGCGAGGTGCCGGTGTGCGTCACCTGGACCGTGCCCTGTGCCATGGCGTTGCTGTGCCCCCACCTCGTCGTACGCGGGTCGTCGCCGATTCGGTTCGGCCGGTCCACCGTAGCGTGCGCACAGGTGGTGAGTTGACCGGAGGCGGAAGCCCGTCAACTGCCCGCGCCGGTCCTGCCCCAGTCCGGGCCCACCCGGTCCCACTCCCGCTCCCAACGGGCGTACCGGCGGCGGACCATGCGCCACACGACGATCCGCCGGCCGGCCTCGATCAGCGCCGCGGCCACGACGGTGGCGCCGAACCCGGCGAGCACGGCGTGCGTCGTCGCGGTCGCGGAGTCCAGTGGACGGGCCACCGTCCGGCCCCGTCCGTCCGTCCAGACGGCGAAGCGGTCGCCGGTCTCCGGGTCGTCGATGCTCGCCATGACGGGCGCCTCGTGTCTTGAGCCGTCCGGCGCGGTCCAGGCGGCGAGGACACGGCTGCGCAGCCCCCCGGCGGACGTGCCGTCGGGGCCGAGGGCCACCGGTGGGCGCTTCAGAGAGCGGACGACGGTGGCCGTCACCCGGTGCCGGGACTCGTGCTGGTCGCGCACCGACCGCTGCATGGCGTCCTGCGCGGCGCCGCCCACGCGCGCGCCGGCCAGGGGCGCCACACACAGGATCAGCAGCAGCCCCGTCAGCGCCACCCACGCCTCGGCCAGATCGGTCGCGCGGCACAGCGGATTGTGCCGCCAGCGCCAGAGCCCGCTGATCGCCCGCACGATCCGCACCCCCCTTCCCGCTCCGTACCGCCCCCGGTGGAGCCGTCCACGCGCGGGCCGGTCCGGGAGAGCGCGCCATCACCTCTCCACGGGGGGCTCGCGGCCGGGTTTCTCATGAACGTCTCACGAAGCCCAACGGGCGGGCCGGGGGCCCGGTTCCCGGGCCCCCGCCGGTGTCCGGAACCGACCCCGCCCGGGAAAGCGGCATCTCACCCGATGATCCGCACCGGGTCACCGACCCGGATCGTGCCGTGGCCGACCGGGACCAGGTTCTGTCCGAAGACCAGCTTGCCGTCCACGCGGCGGTGCCGCCCGAGGCTGTGCAGGGGCTCCCTGCCACGCTCGGCGGAGCCCTGGTCGGTCGTCGTCACGACGCACCGCCCACACGGCTTGGCGACCCGGAAATCGACCTCGCCGACGGCGACGCGCGACCAGCCGTCCTCGGCCCACGCGTCGGTGCCGGAGACGACCACGTTCGGCCGGAAGCGGTTCATGGGCAGCGGTCCCTCGTCGGCGTGCTCGCCCTCGGCGATCAGGGAGTTGAGGGCGTCGAGGGAGGCCGTGGCCGCGAGCAGCAGCGGAAAGCCGTCGGCGAAGGTGACGGTCTCGCCCGGGAGCGCGTACCGCGGGTCCACGGGCCGGCGCGTGGCCGGATCGTCCAGGTACACCAGTCGTACGTCCGCGCCGAGGAAGTCGCTGCACCAAGCGTGCACGGCCTCCCCCTCCGCGGGGAGCGCCTCGACCTTGTCGCGGAAGATCTGCACCACGACCGTGCCCTGCGCACGAGGGACCGGCACCGTGAGCGGCTCCCGGCCGGGCGCGGACAGCCGGACACCGCCGCCGGGCAGAAGCTCGGCGGCGGCCAGGGCGAGGCGCGGCTGCTGGCGTTGCGTGACGACCTTTCCCCCGTCGTCGATCAGCATCCAGCGGCGGTCTCCGGCCAGCCCCCAGGGCTCCACGACGGCCTCCCGGAGCGCCAGGCTCCGAAACGCCTTGACCGGATGGACGTGGATCGACTGCAGCCGCGCGTTTCCCATGAGGTCATCGTGCCAGGTGGCACCGACAACGCCGGGGACGGCTCAGTAGCCGCGGTACTGCTGCTGGTTGTACGGGTCCTGATACGGCGCCGGGGCCGGCCGGGGGGCCGCGGGGCGCATCGCCTCGTATCCCGCGGGGCCGGGC
>NZ_RAIF01000032.1:1369765-1370816 GCF_003671715.1 Streptomyces sp. E2N166
CGGCTGCTGGGGGCCGGGATAGCCGCGCGGTGCGGTCGCCTGGTGCGGGATGTACGCGGCGGGGGCCTGCTGCAGCGGGGCGGGCTGTGGCACCTGCTGCGGGTAGCCGTAGGAGGACTGGGACGGGCCCGCCGGGAGGGCGGGCAGAGCCGACGGGAGCGCGGGCAGGTGGCTGCCCGGCGCGTCGTACGCGGCGGGGACCCGGATCGGGGCGATCTGCGGGGTGCCCCGCTCGGCCACGAGCGAGTCGTAGATCGGAGTGTCCGGGAAGGAGGCGGAGTAGTAGCCGCCGCCATAAGTGGAGCGGGGGGAGGTCATGGCACATAAGTTAAGCCCACGATGTGCTGGTTGGGGAGACCGATAAGAGGGTTGTTTTCCGTGTCCGCAGTGACCTGGGATCCCTAATGCGAGCGAACTTGGCAAAATAGGGCATCGCGAGACGTGATTGCGCGGTAAAGGCCGAGTTCCGGGCGGGTTACCGGCGGTTGGCCGGACCTCTTGCCGCGCTCCTCGTCGGGAGCGGGCGGCGGGGGAATAGGTTGGGCGCGGAGAAGTTGGCGAACCGCCGGGACGCAGCCCGGTTCGGTGACACGTGATGGGGGCGGACATGTCAATGTCGAAAGGATCGAACACCCCGGTGCCGACGACGGCGCTGCGGGTGGAACTGGGCTGGCGATCGGGCCCCGGCGTGCCCGACGCGGACGCCTCGGCCCTGCTCCTGGTGGGCGGGAAGGTGCGTTCCGACGCGGACTTCGTCTTCTACAACCAGTCCGCACACTCCTCCGGCGCGGTCCGCCACGAGGGCAAGCGGGAGGTCGGCGGCCGGGTGACCGACAGTCTGCTCGTCGACCTCGCGCGCGTGGAGCCCGTGATCGAGACCGTGATCCTCGCGGCCTCCTCGGACGGTGGATCGTTCGGGAAGGTCCCCGACCTGTACATCGAGGTCCGCGACGCCGTACAGAACACGGTGGCGGCGCGTTTCGACAATCCGGGCGCGACCGTGGAGACGGCCTTCGTGCTCGGCGAGTTCTACCGCCGCCAGGGCGCCTGG
>NZ_RAIF01000032.1:1370902-1388841 GCF_003671715.1 Streptomyces sp. E2N166
CCCGCGACGCGGCCGGCCGCCGTCCCGCCGCCCCCGTCGGCGTCCGCCGCGGAGCCGGTCCGTCTGACCAAGGTCACGCTCACCAAGGCGGCCCCCTCCGTCTCGCTGACCAAGCAGGGCGGCACCTCGGGCGCCATGCGCGTCAACCTCAACTGGCAGATGCGCAAACAGTTCTCGGGCTGGGCCCGCAAGCTCGGCCGCCCGGTCGCCATGCACGACGACCTCGACCTCGACCTGTGCTGCCTGTACGAACTCACCGACGGCAGCAAGGGAGTCGTCCAAGCCCTCGGCAACGCCTTCGGGTCCCTGCACCAGCCACCGTTCATCCACCTCGACGGCGACGACCGCACCGGCGCCGTGACGAGCGGCGAGAACCTCACCGTCAACCTCGACCACAAGCAGTACTTCCGGCGCATCCTCGTCTTCGTCACCATCTACGAGGGAGCGCGCTCCTTCGCCGACCTGCACGCAACGGTCACCCTCCAGCCGCAGTACGGCGCCCCGATCGACTTCTCGCTCGACGAGTGCACGGTTCCCTCGACGGTGTGCGCCCTCGCGCTGATCACCAACACCGGCAGCGACCTGGTCGTCCAGCGCGAGGCCCGCTACCTGGTGCCCGAACGCGGCGTGAGTCCTCAGCGAACGGTCGACCACGCCTACGGCTGGGGCATGAACTGGACCCCCGGCCGGAAGTGAACCCCGCGGCCGGCGCGGGCGCTCAGCCCTCCTCGGGCACGGCGCCCGGACGGGTGTAAGTGCGGCCCTTCCAGGCCGCACCGCGCCCCCTGTAGTGCTGCACCGCCGAGTCGACCGTCATCAGGAGGTACAGGAACGCGGTGAACGGCAGCAGCGGCGCGAGCCACAGCCCCTGCCGGTAGTAGCGCAGCATCGGCACGTACGTCCCCGCCATCACCAGCCAGGAGGCGGCGCCGAGGACGGCCGCCGCCGCACTCCCCGTCGCCGCGCCCACGACCACCGACGCCGGCGGCACCAGATACACCAGAGCCAGGCCGGCGACCGTTCCGGCGAGCACGAGCGGGTTGTGCCGCAGTTGCGCGTACGCGCTGCGCGAGACCATGCGCCACAGGTCGTGCAACCGCGGATACGGACGCACACTGTCCACCCGGTCGGCCAGGCCCAGCCAGATCCGGCCGCCGTCGCCCTTGACCGCCCGGGCGAGGGCCACGTCGTCGATGACGGCGTGCCGGATGGCGTCCGGGATCCGAGCCCGTTCGGCGGCCTCGGCGCGCAGCAGCACACAGCCACCCGCGGCCGCCGCCGTTCCCCCCTTCGCGCCGATCCACCGGAACGGGTACAGCTGTGCGAAGAAGTAGACGAAGGCCGGCACCACGAGCCGCTCCCACACGCTCTCCACCCGCAACCGGGCCATCTGCGAGACGACGTCGAAACCGCCCGTGCGGGCAGCGGCCACCAGCCGGCGCAGACTGTCCGGCGCGTGGGCGATGTCGGCGTCCGTCAGCAGCAGGTACTCGGGCTCACGCGCGCGTGCCAGGTCGACGCCGTGCCGCACCGCCCACAGCTTGCCCGTCCAGCCTGCGGGCGGCTCCCCGGGCGAGGCCACGGTGAGCGGGAGACCCTCGTGGCGCCGGGCCAGCTCGCAGGCCAGCTCACCCGTTCCGTCCGCGCTGCCGTCGTCGATCAGGAAGACCTCCGCCCGTCCCGGGTAGTCCTGGGCCAACAGCGACGGCAGACTCCTCGGCAGGACCGCCGCCTCGTCGCGCGCCGGGACGACGACGCACACGGAGGGCCAGACGTCCGGATCCTCCCGGGACGGCAGCCTGACGTCCGTACGCCAGAAGAAGCCCCGGGCGAGCAGCAGCCACAGCCAGGCGGCGAGGGACAGGGCGGATACGGCGGTCACGACGGAGGTCCACGCATCGGCGCTCACGTGCGCAGTCTGCCCCACGGCCGCGGCCCGCGGCGGCCCATCGTCTATGGTGGCCCGGTGAAGATCGCTCTCATGGACTCCGGAATCGGTCTGCTGGCGGCCACCGCCGCGGTACGGCGCCTGCGACCGGACGCCGATCTCATCCTCTCCCTGGATCCCGACGGCATGCCGTGGGGACCGCGCACCACCGAGGACCTGACCGAGCGGGCCCTCGCCGTCGCCGAGGCCGCCGCCGCGCACCGTCCCGACGTCCTGATCGTCGGCTGCAACACCGCCACCGTGCACGCCCTGCCCGCACTGCGTGCCCGGCTGGAGCCCGCACTGCCGGTCATCGGCACCGTCCCGGCGATCAAGCCCGCCGCGGCCGGCGGCGGCCCCGTGGCGATCTGGGCCACGCCCGCCACCACCGGCAGCCCCTACCAGCGCGGTCTCATCGAGGAGTTCGCCGGCGACGCGACCGTCACCGAGGTGCCGTGCCCGGGGCTCGCCGACGCCGTCGAGCACGCGGACGAGACCGCGATCACCGCGGCGATCGCCGCCGCGGCCGCCCTGACACCCGATGCGGTGACGACCGTCGTCCTGGGCTGCACCCATTACGAACTGGTCGCCGAACGCATCCGCGCCGCCGTTCAGCGCCCCGGCGCCCCGCGCCTCGTCCTGCACGGCTCCGCCGGGGCCGTCGCCGCCCAGGCGCTGCGCCGGATCGGAGCCGACCCCGACCCCGGGGCCCCGGCCGAGGGCACCCTCACCGTGCTGCTGAGCGGACGCGAGGGCACGCTGCCCGCGCCCGCACTGGCCTACGACGAGGGCCGGCTCCTGCGAGCGGTCGCACCCGCGCGCTGACCGGCGGGCACGCCCGGTCGGCCCAGTCACGCTCTGCGACTGGGTACGCGCGCAGCGAAACGGCAGTAACCTCTTGTCCATGAGGCATCGCCACGGCGAGACCACCCCCCAGCCGGACGTCTGGACCGGACGTGCCACCAACCGGGTCCAGTGGTTCCTGGCGCTCATCGGCGCCGCGTGCATGGCGCTCGGCATCGCGCTGGCCGTCGAATCGGCCTGGGAGTCCGGCGTCGCCCCGCTGGCCATGGCGGTCGTCGGCTGCATCGCGGCGGGACTGCTGGTCCTCTTCGGCACGCTGGCGTTCGTGCACGTCGCCCTGAGAGTCGACGAGGAATGCCTCGAAGTGCGCTGCGGCCACATCGGCGTGCCCCGTCGCCGCATCCCCCTCTCGCACGTCGCGGGCGCCGAGTTCGCCCCGTGCGTCACCCCGCGCCACTGGGGCGGCTGGGGCTACCGCTGGCGTCCCGAGAAGGGCACCGCGGTCGTCGTACGGCGTGGGGAGGGCGTGATCCTGCGCCTGTGGGACGGCCACACCTTCACGATCACCGTGGACGACGCCGAAGCGGCCGTCCAGGTCATCAAGGACCGCCTGCGCCCGAAGGCTCCCGGCGCGGCGCACTGAGCGCGGCGAGGCTCCGGCCGGGACGAGCCCTCGCGCACCCCGCGGAGAGCGAAGCCGCCCGGACCGCCACGTCCGGGCAGCCACGCAAGGCACGCGCCCGACGAGGTCGCCCCGCGCGGCTCGGCGGCGCTCCGCGCCGGCCCGGCTTCTCCCCCTTACCGGCACCGAAGCGGTCGGCCTTACCGGCACCGAAGCCCCGGCCCTCACCAGGACATCCGGTCGTCCCGAGGTCGTACGCCGCTCGCCGGCGCCGGGGCGGACGCCCGGCCAGCGCGCGGCACCAGGGCCGCGACCGTAAGGAGCGCCCCGCACACCGCCCCACCGCTCGGGGCTCGCGCCGGCGCGTCCGTGCGACGACCTGACGAGCCCCGGTCACCCGGCCGGCTCGGGCCGACGATTGAGGCTCCGGCACACCGTAACGGCTGGTCGGTGGAGTGTGGACCGCTCGGCACCCGGATCTGCCGAAACGGTGCGGCACCGGCCGCCAGGAGCCCGCGGCGACCTCCGACCGCGCTGTCGGCGGCGTGGTCACCCGCCGTACACTCCGGGGGGTGACAGCCACCGCAACCTCCGTCGGCGAGTCGGACCGGACGCAGCCGCAGACCACGCGCGTCTCGCGGGTCGCCGCGCGGCTCCCGCGCCTCCTCCCGGCCGCCGCCGCCGCGCTCTCCGGAGTGCTGCTCTACGTCAGCTTCCCGCCGCGCACCCTGTGGTGGCTGGCGTTGCCCGCCTTCGCCGTCTTCGGCTGGGCGCTGCGCGGCCGCGGCTGGAAGGCGGGTCTCGGCCTGGGCTACCTCTTCGGCCTCGGCTTCCTGCTGCCGCTGCTGGTGTGGACCGGCGTGGAGGTCGGCCCCGGCCCCTGGCTCGCCCTGGTCGCGATCGAGGCGCTCTTCGTCGCCCTGGTCGGCGTGGGCGTCGCCGCCGTGTCGAAACTGCCGGCCTGGCCCGTGTGGGCGGCGGCGCTGTGGATCGCGGGAGAGGCCGCACGCGCGCGCGTGCCCTTCGAGGGCTTCCCCTGGGGCAAGATCGCGTTCGGGCAGGCGGACGGCGTGTTCCTGCCGCTGGCCGCGGTCGGCGGTACACCGGTACTCGGGTTCGCGGTCGTCCTGTGCGGCTTCGGCCTCTACGAGGCCGTGCGCCTGGCCTTTCTGGCGCGCCGCACCACAGAGGTGCGGCGGAGCGCGGCGGCGGTGGCCCTCCTCAGCGTGACCGTACCCGTCGTGGGCGCCCTGGCGGCCCGGCCGCTGGTCAGCGACAAGGCGGAGGACGGCACCGCGACCGTCGCCGTGGTCCAGGGCAACGTGCCGCGCGCGGGCCTCGACTTCAACGCCCAGCGGCGGGCCGTACTCGACTACCACGCGCGCGAGACGCGACGCCTTGCCGCCGAGGTCGAGGCCGGCGAGGTGGACCGGCCCGACTTCGTGCTCTGGCCGGAGAACTCCTCGGACATCGACCCGTTCGCCAACGCCGACGCGCGGCTGGTCATCGACCGGGCCGCCAAGGCGATCGGTGTGCCCATCTCGGTCGGCGGCGTCGTGGAACGCGAAGGCAAGCTGCTCAACGAACAGATCCTGTGGGACCCCGACGAGGGCCCGGTCGACACCTACGACAAGCGGCAGATCCAGCCCTTCGGCGAGTACCTCCCGCTGCGCTCGCTCATCGGGGCGATCAACGACGACTGGACCTCCATGGTCAGCCAGGACTTCAGCCGTGGCACCGAACCGGGCGTGTTCACCATGGCCGGCACCAAGGTCGGGCTCGTCACCTGCTACGAGGCCGCCTTCGACTGGGCGGTGCGCTCCGAGGTCACCGACGGCGCCCAGATGATCTCCGTGCCCAGCAACAACGCGACGTTCGACCGCAGCGAGATGACCTACCAGCAGCTCGCCATGTCCCGCGTCCGGGCGGTCGAGCACAGCCGGACCGTCACCGTGCCGGTGACCAGCGGCGTCAGTGCGATCATCATGCCGGACGGGAGGATCACGCAGAGGACCGGCATGTTCGTGGCGGACTCCCTGGTCCAGGAGGTGCCCCTGCGCTCCTCCGAGACGCCCGCCACCCGGCTGGGCGTGGCGCCCGAGATCGCCCTGGTGCTGGTCGCGGCCGGCGGGCTCGGCTGGGCGGTGGGCGCCGGTGTGCGCGGGCGACGCTCCCGTGGCGTGTAGCCGTACGCCCGCCGCACGCCCCGCGGCCCCGCCCGGAGTGGCCCGATCCGCCCGTTAGGGTCGTGCGCATGGCTACTCCCGACTTCATCCGCGACCTGCGCGTCTCGGCCGGACACCAGCTGTTGTGGCTCCCCGGGGTCACCGCCGTCGTCTTCGACGACGAGGGCCGCGTGCTGCTGAACCGGCGTGCCGACAACCGGCGCTGGTCACTGATCGGCGGCATCCCGGAACCGGGGGAGCAGCCCGCCGCCTGCGCGGTGCGCGAGGTCGAGGAGGAGACGGCCGTACGATGCGTCGTCGAGCGCGTGGTCCTCGTCCAGGCGCTGAACCCGGTCACGTACGACAACGGTGACGTCTGCCAGTACATGGACATCACCTTCCGCTGCCGGGCCGTCGGTGGCGACGCCCGGGTCAACGACGACGAGTCGCTGGACGTGGGCTGGTTCGCGGTGGACGCCCTGCCGGACCTCAAGGAGTTCGGTCAGGCCCGGGTCAAGCAGGCGCTGTCCGACGCCCCCACATGGTTCGACCCCACTGGCTGCATCTGAAGTATGGGGTGTGCCCACATGGG
Organism: Streptomyces sp. E2N166; assembly: GCF_003671715.1. Classification (GTDB taxonomy): domain Bacteria; phylum Actinomycetota; class Actinomycetes; order Streptomycetales; family Streptomycetaceae; genus Streptomyces; species Streptomyces thinghirensis. Next base: position 1,377,013 of record NZ_RAIF01000032.1, read on the forward strand.
GGGTGCGGTGGACGCTGCCTAGGGTCGGAGATATGACCTCGCCCACTGTCCTCCCGGCCCCTCACGCCTCCCCGCTCGACCTCGGCGGCCGTACCGCCCTCGTCACCGGCGCCGCCGGCGGCATCGGCCGTGCCTGTGCGCAGCGGCTTGCCGCCGCCGGGGCCAAGGTCAGAGCGGTCGACCGGGACTCCGTCGGGCTCGACGCGCTCGCCGAGAGCTGCGGGGGCCTCGCGGGCAGCGTCGAACCCCACGTCCTGGACCTGACCGACCTGGACGCCGCCGAGCTCGCCGCCGCCGGCACCGACGTCCTCGTCAACAACGCCGGGCTGCAGTTGGTGCGGCCCATCGAGGAGTTCCCGCCGGACGTCTTCCACACCGTGCTCACCGTGATGCTGGAGGCCCCCTTCCGCCTCATCCGCGGCGCCCTGCCCCACATGTACGGGCAGGGCTGGGGCCGTATCGTCAACATCTCCTCCGTCCACGGCCTGCGTGCCTCGGCCTACAAGGCGGCCTATGTCTCCGCCAAGCACGGGCTGGAGGGACTGTCCAAGACCGCCGCCCTCGAAGGCGCCGCCCACGGCGTCACCTCCAACTGCGTGAACCCCTCCTACGTGCGCACACCGCTCGTCGAAAAGCAGCTCACCGACCAGGCCCGGGCCCACGGCATCCCCGAGGAGCAGGTGCTGACCGACGTCATGCTGCGGGACAGCGCCGTGCGCCGGCTCATCGAACCGGAGGAGGTCGCCGAGGCCGTGGCCTACCTCTGCGGCCCGCAGGCGTCCTTCGTCACCGGCACCTCACTCGTCCTGGACGGCGGCTGGACCGCGCACTGATCAGGGTGGCGGCCCGGCCCGCTCACCGAGCCGGGTGAGCCCTCGGCGGCCGGGGTTTTCCACAGGGCTGCCGGGACGACCGTGCGATGGGGAATCCTGTGAGCATGTCCCGCGATCACGTCCAGTCCGCCGAGCGCGCCGCCCACGATGCCGGGGCGCCGGTCGGCGAGGCCGGGAGCCCGGCCGCCGCCGTCGAGACGCCGTTCCTGGAGCTGCTGGCCCGGGGCGCGTCCGCCGACGCCTACGAGCAGCCGGTGCTGCTCGCCCGCGCCGAGGGGGGACCCGCCGAGCGGATCACCGCGCTCGAAGAGGCGAGGAACCTCGCCCTGCGTGTGCGCTCCGAGCTGGAGGGCCGGCGCAGGCGTGAGGCCGAGTTGTCCGCGCTGTTCGAGACGGCCCACGACCTCGCCGGTCTGCGCGACCTGGACGCGGTCCTGCGCGCGATCGTGCAACGGGCCCGCTCGCTGCTCGGCACCGACGTGGCCTACCTCAGCCTCAACGACACGGCCCGCGGCGACACCTACATGCGCGTCACCGAGGGCTCGGTCGCGGCCCGCTTCCAGCAGCTGCGCCTCGGCATGGGGGAGGGACTCGGCGGCCTCGTCGCCCAGACAGCCCGCCCCTACGTCACCGACGACTACTTCAAGGACGCCCGCTTCCAGCACACCCGCACCATCGACGCGGGTGTACGCGACGAGGGCCTGGTCGCCATTCTCGGCGTGCCCCTCATGCTCGGCCACCACGTCATCGGGGTGCTCTTCGCCGCGGACCGGCGCGCCCGCGTCTTCGAACGCGAGCAGATCGCCCTGCTCGGCTCCTTCGCCGCCCTCGCGGCAGCCGCCATCGACACCGCGAACCTCCTCGCCGAGACCCGATCGGCCCTCGCCGGCCTGGAGCGGGCCAACGAGATCATCCGGGACCGCAGCGGCGTCATCGAGCGCGCCTCCGACGTCCACGACCGGCTCGCCGAGCTCGTCCTGCGCGGCGGTGGTGTCCACGACGTGGCCGCCGCCGTCTCCCAGGTCCTGGCCGGCACCGTCGAGTTCACCGAGGCCGCCTCGGCACCGCCGCGCGCCCTGGAAGCATCCCGGGCCGAGGGGCACGCGGTGCGGCACGAGGACGACTGGATCGCCGCCGTCGCCGCCGGCGACGAACTGCTCGGAGCCCTCGTCCTGCGCGGCCACCCCGGACTCGACCCCGTCGACCAGCTCACCCTGGAGCGCGCCGCGATGGTCACCTCGCTCCTCCTGCTCGCCCGGCGCTCCGCCGCCGAAGCCGAACAGCGCGTACGCGGCGAGCTGCTGGACGACCTGCTCGACGCCCGCGACCGCGACCCGCGCCTGCTGGGCGACCGCGCCCGACGACTGCGCGCCGACCTGGACGCCACCCACGTCGTACTCGCCGCCCGCCTCGACGCCACCGCATCCGACGCCGATCAGGAGGCGGACGCGCGCAGACGCCTGTGGGCCGCCGCCTCCCACCTCGCCGCCACCCGTCACGGCCTGGCCGCCGCCCGTGACGGCGGCACCGTACTGCTGCTGCCCCTGACCGCGGGGGACGGTGCCACGGACCTGGCCCGCCGCACCGCCCGCCAGCTGGGCACGGCCGTCCACGAGGCCGTCACCGTCGGCGCCTCGGCCCCCGTGGAGGATCTCGCCGCCCACCCCGACGCCGTGGCCGCCGCCTACGCCGAGGCCCGACGCTGCCTCGACGCCCTGCGCCTGCTGGGCCGCTCCGGGGACGGCGCGGCCGCCGAGGACTTCGGATTCCTGGGACTGCTGCTGGCCGGGGACCAGAACGTCTCCGGTTTCGTCGAGCGCACCATCGGCCAGGTCGTCGCCTACGACGAGCGGCGCGGCACCGAACTCCTGCGCACGCTCGACGCGTACTTCGCCTGCGGCATGAGTCCCGCCCGCACCAAGGACGCCCTGCACGTCCACGTGAACACTGTCGCCCAGCGCCTCGAACGCGTCGGCCGCCTCCTGGGCGACGACTGGCAGAGCCCCGATCGCGCGCTGGAGATACAACTGGCCCTGAGACTGCACCGGTTGTCGATACCGGCCCAGCACTGACCCCCGTACGCACACGGCGTAACGGGGGCCGGCGGCAGGGCAGGTCAGAGGGTGCGCGCTCCCGGCGCCCCCGAGGCGCTCCCCTCCGCCTCCTTCACGTCCGCGTCCCTGTCCGTGTCCTCGGTGGAGGGCATGACCTCGTTGAGGTCCCGGTGGCGGGTCTCCTTCGCCACACCCACGGCGATCAGCGTCAGGACGACCGCGGCGATGACGTAGAGGGAGATCGGGGCGGAGCTGTCGTACTTGTCCAGCAGTGCGGTGGCGATCAGCGGCGCGGGGGCGCCGGCCGCGACGGAGGCGAACTGCGCGCCGATGGACGCACCCGAGTAGCGCATCCGGGTCGCGAACATCTCGGAGAAGAACGCCGCCTGGGGCGCGTACATCGCGCCGTGCAGCAACAGGCCCACGGTCACCGCGAGGAGCAGAGCGCCGAAGTCACCGGTGTCGATCAGCATGAAGAAGGGGAACATCCACAGCCCGACACCGGCCGCGCCCAGCAGATACACCGGACGCCGGCCGATCCGGTCCGACAGCGCGCCCCAGGCCGGGATGACCGCGAAGTGCACGGCCGAGGCGATCAGCACCGTGTTGAGCGCGCTCTGCTTGGAGACGTCGGCGGCCGTGGTGGCGTAGACGAGGATGAAGGCCGTGATGACGTAGTAGCTGATGTTCTCCGCCATCCGCGCGCCCATCGCGATCAGCACGTCGCGCCAGTGGTGCCGCAGCACGGCGACGATCGGAAGCGGCTCGGCATTCACCTTGCGCGTCTCGGCCTGCGCCAACGCCTGCTTGAAGACGGGGGATTCGTCGACGGACAGACGGATCCACAGACCGACCATGACCAGCACTCCGGAGAGCAGGAACGGTATCCGCCAGCCCCAGCTGTTGAACGCGGAGTCCGACAGCACGGCCGTCAGCAGCGACAGCACGCCGGTCGCCAGCAGCTGCCCCGCCGGCGCCCCGGTCTGCGGCCACGACGCCCAGAAACCGCGCCGCCGCGCGTCCCCGTGCTCCGACACCAGCAGCACGGCGCCGCCCCACTCGCCGCCGAGCGCGAAGCCCTGGACGATTCGCAGCACGGTCAGCAGCACGGGAGCGGCCGTACCGATCGTCGCGTGCGTGGGCAGCAGCCCGATCGCGAACGTCGCCCCGCCCATCATCAACAGGCTGAGCACCAGCAGCTTCTTGCGCCCGAGCCGGTCACCGTAGTGCCCGAACACCAACGCCCCCAGCGGACGCGCGGCGAACCCGACGGCGTACGTCAGGAACGACAGCAGCGTACCGACCAGCGGGTCGGAGTCCGGGAAGAACAGCTTGTTGAAGACGAGGGCGGCGGCGGAGCCGTAGAGGAAGAAGTCGTACCACTCGATGGTGGTGCCGATGAGGGACGCGGCGACGATGCGCTTGAGTTTGCCGGGTGTCGGGGGAGCGGATGCTGCGGAGGCCATGTGCGCCACTTCCTCGTGTGCGGTGGGGACGGGTACGTGATGGCACACGGTAGGAAGCCGCAGGTCAGGGGCACATGTGGCGGGACAACATAGTTCGGCGCCGAGGTGTGCGTGCGACCCCCATGCCGATGACGGGAGCCAGATGCACGCCCAGGATGCGCGCCTGCACCCGGGCGTTCACCCGGTGCCTATGCTTGCGGCCATGAGCCGATGGGAGAAGCTGACTGGTGGCGTGTCCGGCGAGCAGTACGCGGCTCGGTTCGCCCACCTCGCCGAGCAGGGTGAAGACGTGCACGGCGAGGCGCGACTGTGTGCCACGCTGGTGCCCCCTGGGGCGCGGGTGCTGGACGCCGGGTGCGGCACCGGCCGGGTTCTGATCCGGCTCGCCCAGCTCGGGTATGAGGGCGTGGGCGTGGACCGTGACGCTTCCATGCTGGCCGTGGCACGTCGCGAGGCGCCGGAACTGACCTGGCTGCAGGCCGACCTGTCGGACTTCGACCCGGCGACCGCGGGCGTCACCACCGGCTTCGACCTCGTCGTTGCTGCGGGCAACATCTTCCCCCTCCTCGCCCAGGGCACCGAGGCCGCCGTCGCCGCCCGGCTGGCCCATGCCCTGCGCCCCGGGGGACTCCTCGTCGCGGGCTTCGGCTTGGACCGGGACCATCTGCCCGTGCCGCCCAGCCTGACCCTGGGGGAGTACGACGCGTATTGCGGCGCCGCGGGCCTCACCCTGACCGACCGCTTCGCCACGTGGGACGCCGATCCGTACGACGGTGGCGGCTACGCGGTCAGCGTGCATCGCCGCTGAGGGACGCGGCGCTCACCGCTCCCGGTCGCACATGCCTTCCTCCAGCTCGTGGATGTCCCGGTCGCCGGAGCCGACACAGGTCCAGCGGCCGGGAACCTGGTACTCCCAGCTGGCGGGATCGGCGAGGAGGTCGTCCAGGGCCTGACCGGTAACCGTTTCGCTGGTGAGGTGCGCGGGCCATTCGTCGGACTGGAACACCTTGATGAAGCCGAGGCGCTGCCAGCAGCGGATGAGGCGGGAGAAGCGCGGGATGTGCTTCTTCCACTCCTCCTCGTCCTCACTGTCGGACCAGTCGGCCAGCAGGGCCCACAGGTCGGCTCCCTCTCCTCCGTTGATGACTCGGGATCGTCCAGACCACGGGTGATCTTGGAGGCGTCCTTGGCCTTCTCGCCCGCCGTGACGGCGTCGTCGAGCCGCTCCAGCTGCTTCGGGAACTTCGCGCCGAAGAACGGGACGAAACCCGCCATGCCGAGCGACGCGCCCGCCACGTCCTTCTCGTCGGCCGAGCGCTTCACGTCGTACGCGTCGCAGCCCGCTCCGAGGATCGGGATCCAGCCGCGACCGAGTGCGCCGGCCATCGGCGTGGTCAGGGGCGGACAGGCGTGATCAGGCGCGGGACTCCCCGTGGGCGCGGATGATCTCCGCGTACCGCAGGCCGCTCGTCTTGACGGTCCGGACCTGTGTCGCGTAGTCGACGTGGACGAGGCCGAAGCGCTTGTCGTAGCCGTAGGCCCATTCGAAGTTGTCGAGCAGGGACCAGGCGTAATAGCCGGCCAGCGGTGCGCCCTTGCGGACCGCCCGGGCGCAGGCGCTCACATGCTGCTCCAGGTAACGGGCCCGGTCGGGATCGTGGACGGCGCCGTCGGGCGAGACAGTGTCCGCGAACGCGGAGCCGTTCTCGGTGACGTACAGCTTGCGGACTCCGTACTCGTCGGTCAGGCGCAGCAGCAGGGCCTCCAGGCCGCCGGCGTCGATCTGCCAGTCCATGCCGGTGCGCGGTGCGTCGGGCAGCCGGACCTCACGCGCGTACGGGACGGGGCCCCGGGGGTCGTCGGTGACGGTCGCCGGGAAGTAGTAGTTGAGGCCGTGCCAGTCGAGGGGCGCGGCGATCGTGTCCAGGTCGCCCGGGCGCTCGGGCAGGTCCACGCCGTACAGCTCGCGCATGTCGCCGGGGAAGCCGCGGCCGTAGACCGGGTCGAGCCACCAGCGGTTGGTGTGGCCGTCCATGCGGGTGGCCGCCGCGATGTCCTCCGGGCGGGTCGAGGCGGCCTCGACGGTGGAGTGGTTGGTGACGAGGCCGACCTGCGCGCCCGGCACCGCCGCGCGGACCGCCCGGGTGGCGAGGCCGTGCGCGAGGAGAAGGTGGTACGAGGCGCGTACGGCGGCGGTCAGGTCGGTCAGGCCGGGTGCCATCCGGCCCTCCAGGTGGCCGATCCAGCCGGAGCACAGGGGTTCGTTCAGGGTGGCCCACTGGGTGACGCGGTCGCCGAGGCGGCCGGCCACGACCGAGGCGTAGTCGGCGAGGTGCTCCGCGGTCTCGCGCACGGTCCAGCCACCGCGGTCCTGGAGCGCCTGGGGAAGGTCCCAGTGGTAGAGGGTGACGTTCGGGGTGATCCCCGCGTCGAGGAGACCGTCGACGAGCCGGTCGTAGAAGTCGAGTCCGGCAGCGTTGACCGGCCCGTCGCCGCCGGGCAGGACACGGGGCCAGGCGACGGACAGGCGGTAGGCGCCGGCGCCGAGCCGCTTCATCAGGGCGATGTCCTCGGGCCACCGGTGGTAGTGGTCGCAGGCCACGTCGCCGTGGTCGTCGTTGTCGATCCTGCCGGGGGTGTGGGAGAAGGTGTCCCAGATCGACGGGGCCCGGCCGTCCTCGGCGACGGCGCCCTCGATCTGGTAGGCGGAGGTGGCCGTGCCCCAGGTGAAGTCGGCGGGGAAGGCGGCGAGGTCGAGCGATTCGGACACAGAGGGCCTCTCTGGGCTGGTCGGGTGGAGTGGGGCAGGGGCAGGGGCAGGGGCAGGGGCAGGGGCCGGGGCCCGGACGGCTACTTGACGGCGCCGGCGGTGAGGCCGGTGACGAGGTAGCGCTGGAGGAGCAGGAAGCCGGCGACGACGGGGAGACTGACGACGAGTGAGGCGGCCATGACCTGATTCCAGTAGACGTCGTTCTGGGTGGCGTAGCCCTGGAGGCCGACGGCGAGGGTGCGGGTGGTCTCGTTGGTCATGACCGAGGCGAAGAGCACTTCGCCCCAGGCGGTCATGAAGGCGTAGACGGCGACGGCGACGATGCCGGGGATCGCGGCGGGCACGATCACCCGGAACAGGGCGCCGAGAGGTCCGCAGCCGTCCACCTTGGCCGCCTCGTCGAGGTCCCTGGGCACGGAGTCGAAGTAGCCGATCAGCATCCAGATGGAGAACGGCAGCGAGAAGGTGAGGTAGGTGAGGATCAGGCCGCCGCGGGAGCCGAACAGGGCGATCCCGGTGGCGTTGCCGATGTTGACGTAGATGAGGAACAGCGGCAGCAGGAACAGGATGCCGGGGAACATCTGGGTCGACAGCACGGTCACCGTGAAGACGCGTTTCCCGCGGAAGGAGTACCGGCTGACCGCGTAGGCCGCGAAGACGGCGATGGTGACGGAGCAGAGGGTGGCCGCGCCCGCCACGATCAGCGAGTTCACGAAGTAGTCGGCGAGTGGGACCGTTTCCCAGATGTCGAAGTACGGGCGCACGGTGAGACCCGAGGGGAGCCACTCGAACTTGCCCGACACGTCCTCCAGCGGCTTCAGCGAGCTGGAGATCATCACGTAGACCGGCAGCAGGACGAAGACGGTCAGGAGGGTCAGGAAGACGCGGCGGCTCCACAGGAAGGACCGCGGGGCGGCCATCGGGGAGCGGGGTCGCCGGACGGCGGGGTCAGGCATCGGTGGCCTTCCTTCCTCGGGAGGTGAGCCAGAGGTAGACGCCCGTCACCACGAGCAGGAACAGGAGCAGCAGGACCGACATCGCGGAGCCCGTCCCGAAGTTCCAGGTCTGGAACGAGGACTGGTAGATGTGGATGGAGATGAGGTCCGCGGCCTCCGGCGCCGCCTTGCCGAACAGGACGAAGGGCGTGTTGAAGTCGTTGAACGTCCACAGGAACAGCACCAGGACGAGAACCTGGTTGACGGGGCGCAGCGCCGGCAGGGTGATGCGGCGGACCTGCTGCCAGACGCCCGCGCCGTCCAGGGCGGCGGCCTCGTAGACGTCCCTCGGGATGTTCTGCAGTCCGGCCATGATGATGAGGAAGGCGAAGGGCCAGCCCTTCCACACCGAGACGACGAGCAGTGCGATGAAGCTGTTGTCGCCGATCAGCCAGAACGGGGGACTGGCGGTGAGCCCGAGCTGGTCGTGCAGCACGTGGTTCACCAGCCCGTTGTCCCGCTGGAACATGAACGACCAGGTGATGACGGCGGCGTAGACGGGCAGCGCGTACGGCACGAGGAAGATCGTGCGCAGGAAGCCCCGGCCGCGGAACGACTCCTGCATGAAGACCGCGGCGGCCACGCCCAGCATCCAGCACAGGCCGACGGAGACCACGGTGAACAGGCAGGTGGTGAGGAACGACTTCAGCAGCGCCTCGCCCACGGGGGCGTCGAAGTCGAGCGACATCGCGTAGTTGTCGAAGCCGGCCCAGGGGGCGGTACCCCAGTCGCGGATGTAGAACTGGGTCAGCTCCTTGAAGCTGACGACGACGCCGATCACCATCGGCACCAGGTGGACCAGCAGTTCGAGGAGGATCGCGGGGAACAGCAGCAGGTACGGCAGGGCGATGCGGCGCAGCCGCCCGGAGCGACGCTTGCGCGGCGCCGCTCCGGGGTCGTTCTTCCGCGCCGTCCGCTCACCTGCGTCGAGGGCAGCGGTGGTGGTCATGGCGGTGTCCGTGCTCACTTCTTGGGCATCTGCTGCTGGGCCTTCTCGAGCTCGGCCCGCACCGAATCGTCGGTCACCGCCCGGCCGGCTGCGGCGTCGGCGAAGAGTTCCTTGACGGCGGTGCCGACGACGGTCTCGAACTGCGACTCCTCGGGGACCTGCGGCAGTGCGGTGGCACTGGTCGCGAGGGTCTCCCGGAGCACGGTGAGGGACGGGGTGTTGAATGCCGGGTCCTGCTGGGCGGCCTTGACCGGCGGGATGGAGCCGTAGGCCTTGTTGAGGACGACCTGCTCCTCGTCGCTGGTCATGAACCTCACGAACTTCTTGGCGCCGTCGATGTTCTTGGTGTTCTTGAAGACGGCCATGTTGATGCCGGCGACCATGGAGTTGGTGGCCTTGCCGGGGCCGGGCTCGCCGGACTGCACGGGGGCGGGCGCGACGCCCCACTCGTCCTCGCTCATGCCCTGCGACTCGAAGGTGGCCGACGCGGTCTGCCACAGCACCATGGCCGTCTTGTCCTTGGCGAAGTCGCTCAGGGACTGGTTCTGGGCGTACTCGGCGTTGCCGGGTGCGACGATCTTGTCCTTGGCCATCAGATCGACGTACTGCCTCACCGCCGCGACGGCGCCGTCGGAGGTGAAGTCGGCCTTGCCTTCGGGGGTGAAGAAGTCCGCGCCGTGCTGCTTGGCGAGGACGAAGACCTGGTGGATGTTGTTGGAGAGGTTCGAACCCTCCGCGCCGAGTCCCCACTTGCCGTTCCCGGAGAGCTTCTTGCCGGTCTCGGCCAGCTCCTCCCAGGTCGCCGGCGGCTTCTCGACGCCGGCGTCGGCGAACATCCTCTTGTTGTAGTAGAGCGCGTAGGCCATGGAGTACAGCGGTACGGCGGCCGGGTCCTGCCCCTGTACGCCGGTGGAGCCGAGCGCGGACTCCACGAAGCGGTCCTTGCCGCCGATGGCCTCGAAGTTCTTCGCGTCCCAGGGCAGGAGGGCGCCGCTGGACTGCAGCGACGCGCTCCAGGTGTTGCCGATGTTCAGGACGTCGGGGCCCTGCCCCGAGGTGGTGGCGGTGAGGATGCGGTTGAGGAGGTCCGCCCAGGGCACGACCTCGAGCTTCACCTCGATGCCGGTCTCCTTCTCGAACTTGTCGAGTTCCGGCTGGAGGACCTTCTTGTCGACCTCCAGGTTCGCTCCCTGGTTGGAGGCCCAGTAGGTGAGGGTCTTCGGCTGCTCGTTGGAGCCCTCCGTGCCGGACGATCCCCCGCCGCAGGCGGCCACGGTGAGGGCGAAGGAGAGGGTGACGGCGCCGACGGCTGCGGCTCTGATTCTGCGCATGGCTCCAGAGGCCTTCCGGGAAGTGACGGGGTCGCCCGCGGAGGGGGGCCGGAGCGGCGCCCCGCGTTCCCCTGAAGCCCCCACGGCTTAATTTAGGATGTGAGTTAAACCTCAAGTGAAGGTCGCGTCAAGGGCCCGGCCGCATGTAAGTTGCGGTAAGGATTTCGGAACGAGGGGGCGAGGGTGAAGGTGCGCAACGGGCGTACGGTGCGTGACCTGCGGCGGCAGAACCGCACCGCGGTATTGCAACGGTTGTATTTCGACGGGCCGCTCAGCAGGTTCTCGCTGGGGCCGGCCACCGGGTTGAGTTCCGGCTCGGTCAGCAACGTGGTCTCCGAACTGGTCGCCGAAGGACTGGTGGAGGAGGCCGGAAGCGTCGACTCCGCCGGCGGCCGCCCCCGCACGCTGCTGCGCGTCAGCGCGCGGAGCGCCTACATGATCGGCGTCGACATCGGCGAGACCCGGGTGCGGATCGAACTCTTCGACCTCGCCCTCACCGAGCTGGCCCGGGTCGAGAGACCGCTGGAGACGGAGGGGCCGCGCCGCGTGGACCGCTACGACGTCGGCGTCGTCATGACGCATCTGCGCGAGGGCATCCCCGAGGTGCTGGACGAGGCGGGCATCGCGGCGGAGCGGCTGCTCGGCGTCGGGATCGGCGTGCCGGGCATCGTCGCCAGGAGTGCCGGGGAAGGCGCGGTCGTGCACGGCCAGACGATCGGCTGGGACGCCGTTCCGCTGGAGCGGTTGCTGCGCGAGTCCCGGATCCTGCCCGAGACGGTGCCGTACTACATCGACAACGGGGCCAAGACGCTGGGCCAGGCGGAGATGTGGTTCGGCGCCGGCCGGGGCGCGCGGAGCGCGGCGGTGGTGCTCTTCGGCTCCGGTGTCGGCGCCTGTGTGGTCGGGGACGACATGCGACCGGGCCGGGCCGTGGAATGGGGGCACCTGACGGTACGGGTGCGCGGGCGCCGCTGCCGCTGCGGCGCGCGGGGCTGCCTGGAGGCGTACGCGGGCGCGGAGGCGCTGCTCCAGCGCTGGGCGGAGGCGGGCGGGCAGCCACCCGAGGGCGCGGACGAGGAGACCGCGCTCACCGCGATGCTCGCGGCCGCGTACCCCGGTCCGGACGCGTCGGGGGGCGTCCCGGAACCCGACGCCACGGCGCTGGCCGTCCTCGAGGAGACCGCCGAGTACCTCGGCGCCGGGTTCTCCGACCTGATCAACCTCTTCCAGCCCGAACGCATCCTGGTCGGCGGCTGGGCCGGACTGCAGCTCGGCCGGCGCTTCCTGGAGTCGGTGACGGCCCACGCCACCTCCTACGCCCTGACCTATCCGGCCGCCCACGTCCGCATCGACCTCGGCACCCTGGGACCGGACGCCGTCACCGTAGGGGCCGCGATCCTGCCGCTCGCCGACTTCTTCGCCCGCGGCGGC
>NZ_RAIF01000032.1:1389078-1407754 GCF_003671715.1 Streptomyces sp. E2N166
GGCCGGGCGCCCGCCGGTGGCGTGCCCCCCGGCAGCCGGACCGGTCGGCCGGCCGCTGTCCGGGCCTCCGTCACAAGCCGCTGACCGTGACCGTCCCCTCCCACCGTGTGTCCCCCGCCGACCTGCCCACCATGAGCCGGTAGGGGCCGGGCTCCGTGGTCCAGCCGTGGTCCGCCTCCGACCAGTGCCGCAGCGCGCTCGGGCGCACCACCACCTCGGCGCTCGCCGTCCGGCCCGCTGCCGCCCGCACGGCCGTGTAGCCGGCGAACCAGCGGACGGGACGCTCCACCGCCGAACCGGGGCGGGCCAGGTAGACCTGTACGACCTCGCGCCCGGCGCGGGTACCGGTGTTGCGCACTGTCACCCGAACGGTGAACGGCTCGCCCGCAACCACCTGAGCGGGGCCGTCACTTCCGCGTACGCCCACGTCGTGTAGCCGAGTCCGTGGCCGAACCAGTAGGCGGGCTCGCGTCCGGCTCGCAGCCACGCCCGGTGGCCGATGTGCAGGCCCTCGGCGTAGTCGAGCCGGCCACCGACCGGCCGGGTGCGCGTGACGGGCGCATCCGCCGACGTCGCTGCCCAGGTGGTGGGGAGCCGGCCGCCGGGCTCGGTGCGGGCGCGGCGCAGCAACGCCCGGGTGCCGCGGGAAGCCGTCGCCGGGCCCCGGCGCGGTTGACGCGGCCGACGCGGTTCCAGCGCGCCCACGCGGCCGGCGAGCCGGAGCAGCCGGCGCACCTTGTCGTCGACCGCCGCTTCGGCGACCAGGCCGTCCTTCACCGCCCGCACCAGCGAGGGGCCCCAGGGACTGTCCGGGCCCGGCATCGCCAGGTCGAGGGCGGCGCGTCCGGTTTCCTCGGTGGTGCGCACGGCCGCCCAGGCGGAGACGGCGACCCCGTCGAACCCCCATTCCCCCTTGAGGGGTTCCGTCAGGAGCGGGCTGGCCGTCATGGTCGTGCCGCCGACGGCGTTGTAGCCCGCCATGACCAGCCACACCCCGGCCTCGACGGCTGCCTCGAAGGGTGCGAGGTACACCTCTCGCAGAGTGCGTTCCGAGGCCCGGACGTCGACGGTCAGCCGGTCGGTCTCGGAGTCGTTGCCGACGTAGTGCTTGGCGGTGGCCGCCACCCCGTGGGCCTGGATGCCCCGGATGAGCGCGGCCCCGGTGCGGCCGGTCAGTTCCGGGTCCTCGGAGAAGCACTCGAAGTGCCGGCCGGCCAGCGGACTCCGGTGGAGGTTGAGCGTGGGGGCCAGCACCACGTCGACGCCCTCGCGGACGGCCTCGGTGGCGAGCAGCCCGCCGAGCCGCTCGACCAGTTCCTCGTCCCACATCGCCCCCAGAGCGGAGGCGGAGGGCAGCAGGACCGAGGTGCGCCGCTCGTCCCACGCCTCGCCGCGCACCCCGGCGGGCCCGTCCGAGGTCACCATCTCCCGCAGTCCGATCCCGGGCTCACCGGCGGTGCGCCAGGTCGTCGAGCCGGTGAGCAGGCGCACCTTCTGCTCCAGGCTCAGTTCGCCGATGAGCCGATCGAGTGTCCCGTCGTTCATTCCCGCCCCATTCCTCCCCCGTCGACGGGCCCGGTCACCGACTCGTTGCCGACGTTCCACATGAGGGTCGCCGGATGGCTCTTGTACTCCTCCACCCACTTGGCGAACTCGGTGAGCATGTCGGTCTTGTACGTGGGGTCGGTGACGTAGTCGACGCAGCCACCGGAGCCCGGGCCGCCGCCCGGTTGCAGCCAGAAGCCGTTGACGACCCGGATGCCGTTGGCGGCGGCGCTGTCGAGCAGCGGCTTGGTGCCGCCGTCGGTGCCCCAGGTCAGGCCCTTGACCGTGTACGGCTGGCCGCCGACGGTCAGTTGCCAGTCGCCCTGGAAGCCGGTGACCTCGACCGCTCCGGTGGCGGGCGGGGTGCCGTCCGTGGTGCCGTACACCTGGAACTCCCACAGGGAGTAGCCGTAGCCACCGGACGCTCCGTGCCCAGCATGCGCACGTAGCGGCCGGATCCCGTGACGGCGACCTCGTCCTTGCCGCCGTCACCGCCGGTCACGGTCTTGAGGGTCCGCCAGTGCGTGCCGTCGTCGGACGCCTGTATCTGGTAGCCCTTGCCGTACGCGCCCTCCCAGGTCAGCACGGCCCGGCTGAGGTCGGACCGCTGCCCGAGGTCGACCTGGAACCACTACTGGTCGCTCCACTGGCTGGACCAGCGGGTGCCGGTGAGGTCGCCGTCGACGGCCGCCGCGGGGGCGTATCCGTCGCCTTCCTGGGACGAGGCGGTGGCGGGTCTTCCCTGGGAGAGCAGGGTCTCCGCGGCCTGGGCGGGCGGGGCGGTGAGGGCGAGCGACGACGCCACCAGCGCGCCGAGGGCGAGCAGGGGGACGGCGCGGCGGGCGGCCGGTCTGCGGTACGAGAGGGCTGGGGACACATCTGCTCCTGGCGGGTTGGGGAGAGCCGATGGGGCGGGTGGCCGGGGGCGCCGCCTGATGGCCCCTCCGGGCCGGGTTTGCCGGGACGTGGCCCGGCCCGGAGGGGAGTTGTGTCCGGCTGACGGCTCGGTCAGGGGAAGGACACGACGGTGGACGGCACGGTCGACGTGCCGGCCGGGACGGTGGAGGCGCCGGTGTCGTTGATGACGTGGTTGTAGTGGCCCATGCCGCCGAGGGAGACCACGAGGAGGCTGTGGAACCTCACCCCCGGTTTGACGGGCGCCTTGAAGCCGCGGTCCTGGCGGATGCTCGGGTCGACGTTGTAGTTGCAGTAGCTGCCGAGGCCCCAGGCTTCGTGGGTGTCCACGGAGTCGTCGACGCGGTAGGCGGCGTACCCCTTCGTCGTGCCGTTCTGAATGGCCGCCTGGTTGGGCGCGTCGTACGCCTTCTCGTTCTGGTAGAAGATCGTCCGGCCGCGTTCGCCGTACCACTCGACGTCGTACTTGTTGAAGTGTTCGACGAACAGTCCGGTGGCCAGTACGTCGTCGCCGTTGACGCGGACGCCGTAGTCGGCCCGGTTGGTCTCCCAGCCGACGCCCTCGCCGTGGTCGGCCCGCCACACCCAGGTGTGGTCGATGATCGTGTCGTGGCTGTTGACCACCATGCTGGTGGTGGCTTTGCCCGCGCCCGCGCCGCCGATGCGGATGTAGACGTCCTGCACGGTGGTCGGATTCGCGGCGTGGTCGGTGGCGGCGCCCTGGTGGCCGATCTCCAGGAGCGTGGGGGAGTTGACCGGCCCGGCGTCGATGAGGAAGCCGGCGAGCTTCACGCCGTCCACGTCGGCGACCTTCATCGCGGTCACCCCGTTGTCCGGGATGATCGTGGCGAGGCCGAGGCCCAGCACGATGGTGTTCGCCCGGTTGACGTTGATCGTCTGGTCGACGTGGTAGACGCCCGGGGTGAAGAGCAGGTGCAGGCCCTGGGCGAGCGCGGCGTTGATGGTGGCGGCGGTGGCGCCGGGCTTGACGACGTAGAAACTGTCCAGCGGGATCGACTCGCCCTGCGGGGTGCCGCCCGCCCAGGTGGTGCCGCGGGCGTTGGTGCGCTTGGCGGGGGCGAATATCTTGTACTCGTCGCCGTCCAGGTAGAGGAAGGGCTTCTCGCGGGAGATCGGCGTCGTGTCGAGTGCGGTGTAGCGGGGCTCGGGGAAGCTGGTGGCGGGAGCGCCCTCGACTCCTGAGAAGACCTGGTTCCAGACGCTGTTGGACCAGCCGCCGATGGAGCTGTCGCGGGTGTACCACTGCTGCTGCGAGTAGTTGCCGACCTGGCCGTCGATCTTGCTGTCGGCGATGTAGCCGCCGCTGGCCCAGCCGTAGCCGTTGGGCGCGAGGTTGAGGCCGCCCTTGACGTGCATCCGGCGGAACGAGGCCGCCTGCGAGACAGCCCACCGGTTGGTGCCGCTGACCGGCTTCACGGCGAGGTTCTCCGCGCCGCGCCAGAAGTTCTGGGTGGCGTTGCCGTTGAACCAGCCGGCGTCGACGGTGATGTCACCGTTGATCGTCGTGTCGTCGGGGCGCAGGCCGAGACCGAGGACCTGGGTGTAGAAGCCGATCTGGGCGTTGAGGTTCTCGTAGGTGCCCGGCTTGAAGAGGAAGGCGTGCCGGCCGGAACCGAACTGCGCCGACTCCTGCTCCTGGAAGACCTGGTCCAGTTTGGCCTGGATGCCGGGCGTGGAGGGGTCGAAGACGTGCACGTTCGGGCCGAGGTCGCCGCCGCCCGGGATGACCGGGCCCGGGTCGTCGCCGGTGGTGCCGAAGACCTTGAACTCCCAGAGGGAGTAGCCGTATCCGGTGGCGCGGGCGGTGCCGAGCATACGGACGTACCGGGCGTTGCCGGACACGTTCACGGTCTCCGTGCCCCCGGCGCCGGTGGTGGTGGAGAAGGCCGTCGACCAGTCCGTGCCGTTCTGGGACGTCTCGATGCGGTACGACTTGGCGTAGGCGGCCTCCCAGCGCAGCTCGACCCGGCTGAGGGCGGCTGGGGCGCCGAGGTCGACGCGGAGCCACTGCGGATCGGCGGCGGCACTGGACCAGCGGGTGCCGTTGTCGCCGTCGACGGCCGCGGTCGCCGGGGTGCCGTGGTGCTCCTGGCTGGAGGCGGTGGCCGGTTTGCCCTGGGACAGCAGCGCGGGCGCGGCCTGGGCCTGCGCGGCGGGGAGGACGGCGAGCAGGGTGGCGGCCAGGGCGGTGACGAGGACGCCGACGAGACCGCGGCGTCCGGGTCTGCGCGGCACCGGCACCGCCGGGGGTATGCCGACAGTGGGCATGGAAACACTCCTTGACACGGGAGGGGTGGGAGAGCGCTCTCCGGCACCTTGCCCGCCTCGCCGGTCGCGGTCAAGGTTCTTCGCATGGCTTTTCTTTTGGCTTTCATTAAGTATGTGCGGCAGATTCCTCCCCGATGTGACGGGTGCTGCCCGCCGGGTCGCCGGGCAGCACCCGTCCCGCGGCATCTTCCGTCACTCCGGCCGACGC
The DNA here is from genome assembly GCF_003671715.1 of Streptomyces sp. E2N166. Classification (GTDB taxonomy): domain Bacteria; phylum Actinomycetota; class Actinomycetes; order Streptomycetales; family Streptomycetaceae; genus Streptomyces; species Streptomyces thinghirensis. Next base: position 1,394,036 of record NZ_RAIF01000032.1, read on the forward strand.
CGGTCGCCGAGGTGCGGGGCAGGGGGACGGTGTGGTCGGGGCCGTTTGACCTTCACACGGTGACAAGGTCTTCACTGTGGCCAGGAGGTGGTCCCGACGACATGCCGAAACAGGACAGGGATACCGAGCAGGCCCTTCTGAGGCTGGCGGACATCAGCCCGTCGGTGCGGCTGCGGGCGGCGCTGGAGGCCGGAACGGCCCCCGACCCGCGGTTCGTCGACAAGCTCGTCGAACGATGCGCGGTCGAGCCCGAGTTCTACGTGCGTGACATGCTCACCTGGGCACTCACGCGTCACCCGTCCTCCGTGACGCTCCCGGCGCTTCTCCACGAAGTCCGCTCGGAGCGCGCGCGGGCACGAAGCCAGGCCCTGCACACGCTGTCCAAGATCGGGGACCGGCAGGCGTGGCCGGCGATCACACGGGCGCTGCTGTCCGACGCCGACGACGAGGTGGCGCGGAGCGCCTGGCGGGCAGCGGTCGTGCTCGTGCCCGAAGGGGAAGAGCCCCGGCTGGCCACGGCGTTGGCCACCCAGCTCGGGCGCGGCGAACGGGAGACGCAGCTGAGCCTCAGCAGGGCGCTGATCGCGCTCGGAGAGGTGATCACGCCGCCCCTGCGTGCCGCGACGGCGAATCCCGACCCCCTCGTGCGCCGGCACGCGATCGCCACGGAACGGCTGTTGCGCGACCCGGATGCCGGGTTCGAGTTCGCGATCGAGGAGGCGAAGCGCATCGTGGTCCTGGGCAGGACGAGCCAGGGGTGACAGGTCAGGGGTGACAGGCAGTGCTGATCAGTGATGTGGCGCGACGGTCCGGGGTCAGCGCCCGCATGCTCAGGCATTACGACTCGCTCGGCCTGGTGCGGCCGACGGGTCGTACCGACGCCGGCTATCGCGACTACTCCGACGAGGACATCCGGCGGATCTTCCATGTCGAGAGCCTGCGGTCACTGGGCCTGTCGCTGCGTGAGGTCGGGCGCGCGCTGGACGACCCCGGGTTCACGCCCGCACAGCTCGTCGGCGACCTCGTCCGGCAGACGCGGGAACGTATCGCGGCCGAGACGGAACTGCTCACGCGACTGGACCGGATCGGTGCCGCGGAACCCGCCGGCTGGGAGGACGTCCTGCAGACCGTGGCTCTCCTTCAGGCACTGGGGTCGAAGAGCGCGGCGACGCGCCAGCGCGCGGCCCTGTCCTCGGCAGAAGAGGCTCCGGTGCCGGTGGAGGCACTGGTCGAGGCGGTGCTGACCGAGACGGACCCGAACGTCGCCGGGGCCCTTCGGTGGGCTCTGGCGCGCTCGGGCGATGCGGGACTCGCGCTGCTGGCGGAGGGACTCGCCTCACCGGACCCCGAGGTGCGCGAACGTGCCGTCCGGTCCGTCGCCGAGATCCCGGACGATGCGGCGACCACACTGCTCAAGGAGGCACTCGCCGACTCCTGCGTCGCGGTCCGCAGCTACGCGGCCGTGGCGCTCGGGGCACGCGGGGTGGCCGACGCGGTGCCGACGCTCGTCGACGTGGTCGTCGACGAGGCGAACGACGTCGACGCGGCCGACGCGCTGGGCTCGCTGGCGCTCGACCCGGCGCTGGCGGACCGGATCGCCACCGGGCTCGTCGACCGCCTCACGCCGGGCACCGTCGGATCATCCGCACGTCGACGGCTGACACAGGCGCTCGCGGACATTCCGGGAACGACGGCGTCACGTGCCCTCGGGGAACTGGCGCACGACGAGGACCGTGCCGTGGCGCTCACCGCGGCGTACGTGCTCAAGCTGCGCGACGCGCGGTAGCGGATGCCTCCGGTTCGCCACCGGCGCCGGGCGGGCGGCACGTTGTCTCGGTGGCGGCACGGGCCGCATGGGCGGCGTCGGCCGCACGGGGGCGCACCGGCCGCACGGGCGGCACCGGCGGCACGGGTCGCACGGGTCGTACAGGTGGCTTCGACGGCACCGGCCGCACGGGCCGCACGGATGGTGTCGGCGGCACCATCCGCACCGCCTGCACGTCCGCACCGACAGCACCGACAGCACCGCCCGCGACCGGCAGGTCTCCTCACGCGTCCGCGCCCACCGTCTCCGCCGCGTCCCCGCGCCGCCCCCGTCGCGCCGTGCTCTGCCGTACGACGAGATGTGTCGCCAGTTCTATGCGCTGGGCGGCCCCGCGGTGGCCGTCCGGGCGGAAGAGCATGCGGGTCGCCTCCTCGGCCATGTGCCGCAGCGGCTGGTGGACCGTGGTGAGCGGCGGGCTCGACCACTGGGCCAGCGGTACGTCGTCGTAGCCGACCACCGAGAGGTCCTCCGGCACGCTCAACCCCCTGAGCCGGGCCGCCTCCAGGACGCCGAGCGCCTGGAGGTCGCTGCCCGCGAAGACGGCCGTCGGCCGGTGGGGACCGCCCAGCAGATCCATTCCGTGCTCGAAGCCGCCCCGCACCTGGAAGTCGCCGAACCGGACCAGACGGGGGTCGACCGTCAGGCCCGCCATGGTCATGGCCGAGCGGTACCCGTCGAGACGGGCCAGTGAGCACAGCATGTCCTCGGGTCCGGTGATGATCGCGACGCGTTCGTGTCCGTGGTCGGTGAGATGGCGCGTCGCGGCGAGCCCTCCGGCCCAGTTGGCGGAGCCCACGGACGGTACGTCGGGATCGGGGTCGCCGGCCGGGTCGACGATGACGAAGGGGATGCCCCACGATCCGAGCCGGTGCTTCACCTCCGCGGGGAGCGACGAGAAGACCAGCACGACACCCAGCGGCCCGCGCCGGAGCACGCCCTCGATCCAGCCGGGGGCGGGCGCGTGCCGGGTGCCGCTCCTGGTGAGTACCACGGTCGCCCGGTTGGCCCTGGCGACGTTCTCCACGCCCCGGACGAGTTCCATCGCCCAGACGCTGTCCAAGTCGTGGAAGACGAGTTCGACGAGCGGGGAGCGCGGTGGGCTGGAGCTCCGGCGGCGGTAGCCGTGGACCTCCAGGAGCCGCTCCACCCTGGCCCGGGTGAGGCTGGAGACATCCGAACGACCGTTGAGGACCTTCGAAACTGTCGGAGGGGAGACCCCCGCTTCTTTCGCCACCTCGGCCAACGTCACCCTGGCGCCCACCTCAACTTCACCGTGCATGCAGGCAGGGTAGGTCATGCGGTCGATAACGTTTTGAGTCGGCACCCGCACGGCCATTGACCGGAAATCCCGACTGACTTTACTGTCCGACAGCATGGACTTTCGGTGATGGTGCCGAAACTTTCGAAAGGCGAACGATGAAGACACGTGCGCGCTTGCCCAGACTGGTCGCCACCGGCGCGACGCTCGCCCTGGCGCTGAGCCTGTCGGCCTGCGGCGACGGGAACGGCGGGGCGTCGTCGGACGACGGCAAGATCCATGTCCTGGTCTACGGGGACGCCACCAACAAGGTCGAACAGCGGATCGTCGACACCTTCAACAAGACGTCCGACGTCAAGGCGGTGCTCGACACCATCCCCGGTGCCGACTACCAGAAGAAGCTCCAGACGATCATCAACACCCCCCAGGCTCCGGACGTCTTCTTCAACTGGGGCGGCGGCAGCATCAAACCGTTCGTCAAGGCCGACCTGCTGCTGCCGCTCGACGACTTCATCAAGAAGAACCCTGATCTGAAGCAGAAGTTCCTGCCGTCCGTCTTCGACAGCGCCGTCGTCGACGGCAAGCCGTACGGCATCCCGATGCGCGGCACCCAGCCGGTCCTGCTCTTCCACAACAAGCAGGTCCTCGACAAGGCGGGCGTCCAGCCCCCGAAGACCTGGGACGAGCTGCTCGACGCGGTGGAGAAGCTCAAGGACGAGGGCGTCACGCCGATCGCGCTCGGCGGCGGTGACGTCTGGCCCACCCAGATGTGGTTCCAGTACCTCTACGACCGCATCGCCGGCCCGGAGCTGTTCGCGAAGGCCGTCGGGGGCGACAAGAGTGCCTGGGAGAGCGCGGACAGCAAGAAGGCGCTGGACATGATCAAGGAGCTGGTCGACACCGGCGCCTTCGGCAAGAACTACGACTCCGTCAAGTACACCAACGGCGGCTCGGTCCAGCTGGTGGCCTCGGGCAAGGCCGGCTTCGAGCTGATGGGCTCCTGGTACTACTCCCAGCAGCTGACGGACCACCAGGAGTTCGCCGAGAAGGACCTCGGCTACACCGCCTTCCCTGCCGTCGAGGGAGGCAAGGGCGACCCGGCCAACGTCGCCGGCAACACCAACAACTACTACTCGGTGATGAAGAAGACCGAGCACCCGGAGGCCGTCGCCGAGTTCCTGAAGCTCATGTACTCCGACGACTTCGTCAAGGCGCAGTTGGACATCGGCAACCTGCCGACCACGACCAACACCGACAAGTTCATCGAGACCTCGGCCACCCCCGAGTACTCGCGCTTCCAGTACGACCTCGTCGCCGACGCCCCGTCGTTCCAGCTGTCCTGGGACCAGGCCTACCCGCAGAAGGCGAGCTCGGACATGCACAAGGCCGTTCAGCAGTTCTTCAACGGACAGCTCGACACGGACGGCTTCATCAAGGCCATGCAGGCCCTCCCGACCGAGTGACGAACGGCTCATGACCACACAGATCACGAGCGCCCGGCCGGCCGCCGGACCCCGCAAGGAGTCCCGGCGGCGGCCGCCCGCCTCGTCCGCAACGAAGGTGGGCCGCCCGGGCTTCGCCTGGGCGCTGCCCGCCGCAGTGTTCTTCGCCCTCTTCGCGATCGTCCCGCTGATCATGGTGGCGGTACTGTCCTTCATGAGCTGGGACGGGATCAGCCCGCCCGAGTTCGTCGGCACGGACAACTGGTCGCGCCTCATCGACGACCCGGTCATGCTCAAGAGCATCTGGCTGACCCTGCTGCTGACCGCGCTCGGCGTGGTCCTCCAGACCCCCCTGAGCATCCTGCTCGGCGTCTGGGCCGCCGGCCACCAGCGCAACCGGGCCGTCCTGTCGGTCATCTACTTCATCCCGCTGCTGCTGTCCGCGACGGCCGTCTCGGTGCTGTGGCGTGCGCTGCTCGACCCGAACTTCGGCATCCCCGCCGACGCCACCTGGCTGTTCGGGGACGGCAACCTGTTCGGTGAACAGGCCACCGCCATCGGGGTGCTGGCGTTCGTCAGCACCTGGCAGTTCACGCCGTTCCACACGCTGATCTACCAGGGTGCCGCCCGCGCGGTCCCGCAGGTGCTGTACCAGGCGGCGGAGATCGACGGGGCGGGCCGCTACCGGCAGTTCTTCCACATCACCCTGCCGCAGCTGCGCACCTCCATGGTCACCTCGATGATCCTGATGATCGTCGGTGGTCTGACCACGTTCGAGACGATCCTCATCCTGACCCAGGGCGGCCCCGGCACCGACACCACCATCAGCGCCTACTACATGTACGACAAGGCGTTCAAGAGCTTCGACTACGGCACCGGCTCCGCGATCGCCCTGGCCCTGGTCGTCGCGGCCACGATCATCTCGCTGATCGTCGTCCGGGTCTCCGGCTACGACAAGATGCGCAGTTCCGCGGAGGGTGTGTCATGAGGCGCCGACCGAACTACGTGGCCGGCGCGGGCTCGCTCGTCTGGCTGGTCCTGGTCGGCCTGCCGCTGTACGTGATGCTCGCCGCGACCCTGCGCACCCGTCAGGACTACGCCGAGAACGGCCCGGTCTCGTTCCCGGACAGCTTCACGCTGGACAACTACACCGGCGCCTTCGACTCGGGGTTCGGCCAGTACTTCCTCAACACGCTGGTCGTCACCGCCAGCGTGATCGGCATCGTGCTGCTGCTCGTCCCACCGCTCGCCTACGCGATCGTCCGCAGCCGCGGCAGAGCCACGTCGGCGATCTTCCGGCTGTTCCTGCTCGGCCTCGCCATCCCGGCCCAGGCGGTGATCGTGCCGATGTTCTACCTGATCAACGAGGCCGGACTGTACGACAACCTGCTCGGTGTCATCCTGCCCACGGCCGCGTTCTGCCTGCCGATGTCGGCGCTGATCCTCAGCGGCGCGATGCGTGACATCTCCCCCGAGCTGTACGAGGCGATGGCGATGGACGGCGCGAGCCCGCGGCGCATGTTCTTCCAGCTCGTCATGCCGCTGTCCCGCGGCGGAGTGTCCACGATCGTGGTGTTCTCGGCGCTCCAGGCGTGGAACGGCTTCCTCTTCCCGCTCGTCCTGACCCAGTCCGACTCCACCAAGGTGGTCACCCTGGGTCTGTACAACTTCCAGACCGCGCACGGCATCGACATCCCCGGTCTGCTGGGAGCCGTGGTGCTGTCCATGGTGCCCATCCTGCTCGTCTACCTGTTCGCCCGTCGCGCCCTGGTCCAGGGCCTGATGGGCGTCGGAGGAAAGTGATCGCCGACGTGGCCGTTGAGACCACCCCCGAAGTCCCCCTCTGGAACGACCCCGCCCACTCCCTCACCACCAGGGTGACCGCGCTGATCAAGGCGATGACCCTGGAGGAGAAGATCGCCCAGCTGTACGGCGTCTGGGTCGGCGCGTCCGACGAGGGCGGTGACGTGGCCCCCCATCAGCACGACATGGAGGAGGCCGTCGACCTCGACGCACTCCTGCCCACCGGACTGGGTCAACTGACCCGGTCGTTCGGCACCGTTCCCGTCGACCCGGCACTCGGTGCGCTCTCCCTGTCGCGCACCCAGGCCCGCATCGCCTCCCAGAACCGGTTCGGCATTCCCGCCGTCGCGCACGAGGAGTGCCTGGCCGGCTTCGCCGCCTGGGGCGCGACCGCCTACCCCGTCCCGCTGTCCTGGGGCGCCACCTTCGACCCGGACCTGATCCACCGTATGGCCACCGCCATCGGCCGCGACATGCGGTCCGTCGGCGTCCACCAGGGCCTCGCGCCCGTCCTGGACGTGGTGCGCGACGCCCGCTGGGGCCGGGTCGAGGAGACCATCGGCGAGGACCCGTACCTCGTGGGGACCATCGGCACCGCCTACGTACGCGGGCTGGAGGGAGCGGGGATCGTCGCCACCCTCAAGCACTTCGTCGGCTACTCGGCCTCCCGCGCCGGACGCAACCTCGCCCCCTCCTCCGTGGGGCCGCGGGAACGCGCCGACGTCCTGCTGCCGCCCTTCGAGATGGCGATCCGCGAGGGTGGCGCACGGTCGGTGATGCACGCCTACACGGACATCGACGGTGTGCCCGCCGCGGCCGACGAGGACCTGCTGACCGGGCTGCTGCGCGACACGTGGGGCTTCGAGGGCACCGTCGTCGCCGACTACTTCGGCATCGCCTTCCTCAAGACGCTGCACGGGGTGGCCGCCGACTGGGCCGGTGCCGCCGGTGCCGCGCTGGGGGCGGGCGTCGACGTCGAACTGCCCACCGTCAAGACGTTCGGCGCGCCCCTGGCGGAGGCCGTCGCCGCCGGCCGTGTACCGGAGAGGGTGATCGACCGCGCCCTGCGCCGGGTACTCACCCAGAAGGCGATGCTCGGGCTGCTCGACCCGGACTGGAACCCCGTGCCGCCCGCGCTCGACGGCGCCGACCTGGACGACCCGGAGGCCCTGCGCGGCAAAATCGACCTGGACGGGCCCGCCAACCGCGAGCTGGCCCGCACGGTGGCCGAGGAAGCGGTCGTGCTGCTGAGCAACGACGGCACCCTGCCGCTGGACCGGCCGAGGCGTATCGCCCTGGTCGGGCCCAACGCCGCCGAGGCCACCGCCGTACTGGGCTGCTACTCCTTTCCCCAGCACATCGGCGTGCACCATCCCGAGACCCCGGTCGGCATCGAACTGCCCACCCTGCGCGACACCCTGGCCGCCGAGTTCCCCGAGGCCGAGTTCACGGTCGTACGCGGCACGGGCGTCGACGACGGCGACACCTCCGGGATCCCCGAGGCCGTCCGGGCGGCCCGGGACGCCGATGTCGTCGTCGTCGTCCTGGGCGACCGCGCCGGCCTGTTCGGCCGCGGCACCAGCGGGGAGGGCTGTGACGCCGAGTCCCTGGCCCTGCCCGGCGCCCAGCAGCAACTCCTCGACGCGCTGATCGACACCCGCAGACCGGTCGTGACGGTGCTGCTCGCGGGACGTCCCTATGCGCTCGGCCGGGCGGTGGAGGAGGCCGCCGCCATCGTGCAGTCGTTCTTCCCCGGCGCGGAGGGCACCGCAGCCATCGCCGGGGTGCTCAGCGGGCGGACCAGCCCCTCCGGCAGGCTCCCGGTCAGCGTGCCGCGCGGGGCGGGCGCGCAGCCGACCACTTATCTCGGAGCGCGGCTCGCCCACGCCAGCGAGGTGTCCAACATCGACCCGACGCCCGCCTTCGGGTTCGGGCACGGCCTCACGTACACCACGTTCGCCTGGAGCGACCTTGTGACGTACGCCGGGGAAGCGGCCACCGACGGTGAGTTCTCGTTGGCGCTCACCGTCCGCAACACCGGCGAACGGCACGGCACCGAGGTCGTCCAGCTCTATCTGCACGACCCGGTCGCCTCCGTGGTCCAGCCGGTTCAGCGACTCATCGGCTACACACGGGTGCCGTTGGCCCCCGGCGAGGCCCGCAGGGTGCGCGTCACGGTACCGGCCGACCTCGCCTCCTTCACCGGCCGCGACGGCCGCCGCCTCGTCGAGCCGGGCGACCTGGAGCTGCGGCTCGCGGCGTCCAGCACCGCCCCGCTCCTGACGGCGACGGTCACCCTCACCGGCCCGGTCCGCCATGTCGACCACACGCGGCGCCTGCACGCCGTATTCGGTCAGGAAAACACTGCCGACGCCTGATCCGTCAGCAATACCACGAGCGGTGCGCCCGGCGAAAGTGCCGGGAGCACCGCTCGCTGCTTTACGGTTGGCTTTCGCCTTGCTCTCCGAATGAATGGGGGGAGGGAAAGCCGGGTGTTCCGTTCGTTAATGGTGAGGAGCGCGGCGCTGAATAGCAGGTCTCGGGGAACTCGGCCGACACATTCGGAACCTCAAGTTCCGCCCAAACAATCATGATGTGACGCCGATCACATGGGTAAATACTTGATCAAGCGGATCTGATGGTTCATATACTGACGGCGCGCCCGGTGCCGCGGATTGACCGCCGCTTCATCGCTCACCCTCCAGGTGTGACCGCCGCGGGCCCCGCGCAGTTCACGAGGTCTCAGTCAAGGGGGAAGTTCATGCTGCTGGGCAAGGTGGATCAGAACGTCATGGCCCCTCCGGCCCTCTCTGCTGCCGCCGTCGGCCGGGCCGGTGCCGTCATCGGCGCCGCGACGTCGGGCAGCTGACCGTCAGGCCGTTGATCCGATCTCCCTGTCCGGAACCCGGATTATCTCTGAATCGGCCGCGAACCAGCCTCTTCCCTCAACTGTTTTGGTGCATCGAAATTCGGCGCCCCACCGTCGGACGACCATGAGGTTGATAGGTGAATCGTAGTACTTCCTTAAGAGACCCCCACCTCAGACTAGGAAACGATCACTTGAGAATCCTGCAACTAGTCTCCCAGGGCTGCACCATGTCGCAGGTCGCCCGCAGAATGGAGATGAGCGACCGCACGCTACGACGCAAAATACGGTCGATATGCGACCGTGTGGACGTGGAAACACCGATAGAAGCAGTGGTGTGGGCCGTCCGCCGAAGAATTATCTGAGCAAGGACGCCGGAAAGGTCGGAGAAGGCGGCGGGTGACGGTTCGCGGAGGAGACCGTCACACGCCACCGCCCGCCCGCCTTCGGCGGTCGTCCTGCACGGCGACCGGCGCACCCTCGCCGGAGATGGCCGATGCCGGTCACTTCGTTGTCCGGCGGCGTCGCCCCACGATACAAAGCGTCTGTGGCAGGCGAGAAGATCAGATACCCGCAGGGCCGGCCTTCCGCGTCGGCTGTCGACAATCCCGTGGGTGCATCGGTCGAACAGCTACTGGGGCAGCTCCGGTTGGGTTCGCTGAGTGCCTCGGAGGTCTATTCCTATCCCGGCCGGAACGAGAACTGGTCCGGCATCACGGACACCGGCGATTCGGTATTCGTGAAACGGCTCAAAGGGAGTCCCGAGGAATCCCTGAAGCGTTACCGGAGAATCGTGGCGTTCGAGCGCCTCGCGAAGAGCGGCGTCCGCCCCTTCCCCCGCCCCGAATTCCTCGGGGGAGACGAGGAACGGAGGCTCCTGGTGTTCCGGATGCTGGACGACATCAGGTCCGGCAGCGAACTCGCCGCGGAGAAGGAGTTCACCGAGTCCATGTCGGCGCGGGCCGGCCGGACCCTGGCCGCACTGCACCGACTCCCCTTCCGGGACGAGGACTTCCCCGGACCGGACCCCCATCCGTTCCCGCCGGTCGACGACCTGCGATCGCTGCCGCTGGAGATGTACGTCCACGCCACCGGCGCGTTCGTCCAGGCATGGGGACTGCTGCAGCGCGACTCCGCGCTGCTCGAGGGACTGGAGCGGCTGCGGGCGACCGAGGCCGAGGTCGCCCGCGTCCCCGTCCACGGAGACCTGCGGCTGGATCAGTTCCTGCTCACGGACACCGCGTTCTACGTCAACGACTGGGAGGAGTTCCGGCTCGGTGACCCGGCCCGCGATGTCGGTGCGTACGTCGGCGAATGGCTGCACCGCGCGGTGCTGAGGATTCCCGCCCAGGAGACGGACGACGCGTTCTCGGCGGTCCTCACCCACGAGGAGGTCGTGGCGCGCGGCAGCGAGGAGTTGACCCGCGTGCTGCCGCTGGTCTCCGCGTTCCACCGCGGCTACCGCGAGGGCGGCGGCCCCGACGACGACGGGCTCGTGGTGCGGGCCACGTCCTACGCCGGATGGCATCTGATCGACCGGTTGATCGCCTCGACCAGGGAGAGCGGCCGGCTGTCGGCCATCGTCCGGGCGGCGGCGGGCATCGGCAGGACGGCGCTGCTCGACCCGCGGAGCTTCGTCTCCACGGTCGGACTCGGGGAGGCTTCATGACCACGCGCACCGAAGAGACCGAGCTCGCGGCCGGGCTGCGCCTCGCGCTGGCGGACGTGCGGATCGCGCCGGACGGCAGAACGGCCTGGGTACGGGACGACGAGGTGACCGCCGAGTCCGCGTCGGCGATGCGCTTCGCGCTGGCCCGCACCCTCTACGAAGTGCTGCACACCGGGCGCGGGGTCAAGGACCGTGAGGCGCCCGCAACGCTGCGCGCGCCGGACTACGAGGCCCGGCTGGCGAAGGCCACCCCGCACCCGGAGACGGTCGCCGCGGCGCTCCTCACCGAGGACCGGTCGGCCGCCGGCCGGCGGGTCGTGGAGATCGACGGCCTGCGGGTGGGCGTCCCGGACTCGGTGACGCTCCGGGAGACCGGGCGTACGGCGGGCGACACGGGGCGCCCGGTGGTGCTGCTGAACCTTCCGGCGGCCCGTCCGCTCGTCTCGCCCGGCTTCTTCCTCGTGGACAGCGGTACGGGCCGCACCGGCGGCGGTGATCTGCTGCGGATCTATCTGCGGGTCGCGGACGCCGACGCGGCGCCCGAGCTGTGGCACGGCGTACTGAGCGCCCTGGAGAGCCGCTCCGTGACGTATCGCGCGAAGATCATCTCCAATCCGTCGAGCCTGCCGCGCAACGACGGCATGGTGGTCTACCTGGGCTCCGGCTCCTGGGACGCCGTCGACGCGGTGACCGGAAGCGCTCTGGCCACCGGCCTGCCGGAGGGGCCCGCCCCCGCGTTCGCCCACGTGGTCGCGCCCGGTGTGACGGCCGCGTGGGAGCCGAACGACCACCGCACGGGCATGCGCGGACTGAGCTTCGGCGAACACCGGGCGCATGTCGTCGCGCGGGCCTTCGTGGCCGCGGCGCAGCAGCACCGCGAGCGTCCGACGGCCGCCGAACTGTCGGCGGCGTGCGTCGCGGCGAACGTCGACCCCGCCGACCCCGCCCGGAACCTTGACTCAGGCCCCTGGCCCTGGAACACGGCCCCCCGGCACACGTCGGCCGACGTCCCGACCACCCCCGTCCCGGCCCTCGGCGACGCGCCGCCGGCCGCGCAGGGTGCCGCGACCTGAACCGTCGGCCGTGCGAACGACGGTGGCCCGACCCGACCGCACACTGCAGGAAGGCCCTCACCATGGCCAGAGAACCAAGTCCGGACGGCACCGACGAGCTGCGGGTCTTCACACAGCTGCTGAAGGGCCGCAAGGCCACCGTGGCCGCCGCGGTGGTGCTGAGTCTCCTGTCCGCCGCCGCCACCCTCGTCCTCCCGCTCCAGGTCCGCGACCTGGTGATGGCTCTCGCGGAGGACGAACGCCCCGTCGGCCCGCTGCTCATGATGGCGGGCCTCGCGGTGGGCGCGGGGCTGGCGTCGGCGCTCTCCTCCTACCTGCTCGCCCGTGCCGGTGAGGGCCTGGTCTCCGAGGCCCGGTTCCGCATCATCTCGCACATTCTGACCTTGCCGCTGCGCAGGGTGCGGCGCGAAGGCGCCGGCAATCTGGTCGCCCGCGCCAACTCCGACAGCACGCAGCTGCGTTCCGTGGTGGACGTCGGCGTGGCCCAGATACCGTCCTCGCTCTTCCTGGCGGTGGGCACCCTGATCGCCATGGGCGTGCTGGACTGGGTCCTGCTGCTCGTCGTGCTCGCGACCTTCACGTTCGCCGGTGCCGGCATCTTCCTGTGCGTCCGGTCGATCCGCAGCGGTGTGGAACGCCAGCAGAACGCCATCGGGACGATGTCGCAGCAGATGACGGCGGCCGTGCTGTCCCTGCCCACCGTCAAGGCGTTCCTCGCCGAACGCCAGGTGGCGTCCACGCTGGGCCACAGCGTCGAGGACGCGCGCAAGGCCGCCGTATCGGTCGCGCGGGTGACCGCCCTGGTCGGACCCACCATGCAGTTCGGCCAGCAGCTCTCGATCATCGCGGTGATGGTCACCAGCGGAGCCCGGCTCGCCTCCGGGGACCTGGGCATCGGCGAGTTCGCAGCCTTCATCGTCTATCTGCTGCAACTCGTCGCGCCGTTGACCATGCTGGTCTCGGGTGTGGCACGGATGCAGAGCGGCCTGGCCGCGCGTGGACGGCTCAACAGCGTGCTCACCGTCGCCCCCGAGAGCTCCGGGGCCACCTCCCCGGTCGAGCCGTCACCGACGGCGCCCGCGGTTGAGTTCGACGCGGTCACCTACACGGACGGCGGGCGCACCATCATCCACGAGGCGGCCTTCGCGGCCCCCGCACGAGGGCTCACCGCCATCGTCGGGCCGTCCGGGGCGGGCAAGACGACGCTGCTCGCACTCACCGAACGCTTCCTCCTGCCGGAGTCGGGCCGTATCTCCGTCTGCGGGCGCCCGGTCGAGCAGTGGCCCCTGCACCAACTGCGCAGTGAGATCAGTTACGTCGACCAGAGCTTCACCCTGGTGGAGGGCACGGTGCGGCAGAACCTCCAGCTCGGGCGGGACGACGAGAGGGGTGTCCTCCCGGACGCGGAGCTGTGGCGGGCGCTGGAGGCGCTGGCGCTGCGCGGCGCCGTGGAGGCGCTGCCGGACGGCCTGGACACCGAGCTGGGCCGGGACGAGGACCTGTCGGGAGGCCAGCGGCAGCGGCTCGCGGCCGCCCGCGTCCTGCTGCGGGACACGCGCATCGTCATCTTCGACGAACCGACCTCGCAGCTCGACAGCGAGAACGAGGAGAGGCTGCGGGCGCTGATGCGCACGCTCGCGGCCGAGCGCGCCGTGATCGTGGTCGCGCACCGCATCTCCACGGTGCAGGACGCCGATCTCATCGTGGTCGTGGACGAGGGCCGCATCGTCGACCGGGGGACGCACGAGGAGTTGCTGACGCGCTCCACCCTCTACCAGGAGCT
>NZ_RAIF01000032.1:1407855-1410539 GCF_003671715.1 Streptomyces sp. E2N166
CACCGCGTCCGGCGGGTCGGCCGCGTCCGCACCGGTGGCCGGGGCGGTGGCCCGGTGACCGGCCCGGCGAACGCCGCCGAACCGGTGGGGGCGCGCCGCCTGCTGGTGATCGGGACGGGCTCGGTGACCGCCGCGCATCTCCCGTTCTGGGCGAGCTGGCTGAAGGCCGGCCACCCCGGGACGGAGGTCCGCTACGTACTGACCGGGGCGGCCACCAGGTTCGTCACCCGGGAGGCGCTGACCGCCATCGGCGGCTGCGACGTACTGACCGACCGGTGGCCCGACGAGCCGGAACCCAGGGCCCGGCACGTCGACCTCGCCCAGTGGCCCGACGCGGTCGTGGTGCTGCCGGCGACGTTGAACTACGTGGCCAGGCTGGCCACCGGACTGGGCGACTCGCCCTCCGTCCTCGCACTCCAGTGCACGCGGGCCGCGATCGCGCTGGCACCCGCGCTGCCACCCGGTGGCGCGGAGAGCGTGGCGTACGCGGACCACACCGCCAGACTCCGAGCGCGCCGGAACGTGGTCGTCGTACCACCGCATCCCGGCCGCAGTACGACCAGCGGGAAGCGCGAGGCGTGGGCGCCCGCGTCCTTCCCCGAAGTGCTGGCCGCGGCCGACGGCCTGCGGGCGGAACTGGAGACAGCCGATCTTGGCGGCCACCCCGGGTCCGACCAGGAACACGCACCCGCCTGACACCTCACGGAGGCAACCATGACCACGGAAACACCCCGGCAGGCCCGGCAGCGGCCGAACTCCGGGGACAGCAGCGCCTACGGGGAGTCGCTCGCGGACATCTACGACTCGCTCTACCCCACCTCCGGACCCGCCGTCGACTCCATGGTCGCCTTCCTCCAGGAGCTGCGCCCCGCCCCCGCCTCGCTGCTCGAACTGGGCGTCGGCACCGGCCGGCTGGCGATCCCGCTGGCCGCACACGGCTACCGGGTGCACGGCGTGGACGCGTCCCCCGCGATGCTGGCGAAACTCCACGAGAACGACACCACGGGTGAAGTCACCACCGCGGTGGGCGACTTCGCCGCGCTGGCCGTCGAGGAGCGGTACGACCTCGTCCTCACCGCGCTCAACACCTTCTTCATGCTGCCCACCCAGGAGCAGCAGATCGACTGCCTGCGCGGCATCCACGACGCGCTCGCGGACGGCGGGGCCGCGGTCTTCGAGACGTACAACCCGCAGACCTACCACCGGCTCACCGAGGCGACGACGAGGGTCGGACACCTGGCGCCGGACGCGCTGCTGCTCGACACGATCCAGGTGAACCAGGCGCTCCAGTCCGTACTGGTCGTCCACACGGTCATGGGCTCCGGCCGGCTGCGGAAGGTGCCCGAGGTCAGCCGGTACGCCTGGCCCGCCGAGTTCGACGTGATGGCCCGGCTCGCGGGACTGCGCGTGGTCGGCCGCTGGGCCGACTGGGACCGCAGTCCCGTCACGGACCAGGCGGAGAAGCATGTCTATGTGGTGGAGCGCCAAACCGTCTGACCAACTTGACGGGCCGTTGTGTTAACGCAATACTCCAGTCAGTTAACACATTGCATCGGGAGGTGTGTGACATGGCCGTGCCGGCGCTGGAGGTCGATGGCGTACGGAAGAGTTACGGCAGACGCCGGGCCGTGGACGACATGACCTTCGACATCCGCGCCGGTGAGTTGTTCGGCTTCGTGGGAAGCAACGGGGCCGGCAAGACCACCACGATGCGCATCGTCCTCGGAGTCCTCACGCCCGACGCGGGCGAGGTCCGGTGGCTCGGCCGTCCGGTCGGCTTCGCCGACCGCAGGCGGTTCGGTTACATGCCCGAGGAGCGCGGCCTCTATCCGCGTATGAAAGTCGCTGAACAACTGCGGTACCTCGGCGAGTTGCACGGCCTGTCGCAGGCCGCCGCGCGGGCGGCCGCGGGCCGGTGGATCGAGCGGCTGGAGCTGTCCTCCTACGCCTCACAGGAGGTCCAGAACCTCAGCCTCGGCAACCAGCAGCGAGTCCAGCTGGCCGCGGCGCTGGTCCACGGACCGAAGGCGCTGGTACTCGACGAACCGTTCTCCGGCCTCGATCCGGTGGCGGTGGACGTCATGCGCGACGTGCTCGCGGAGCGGGCGGCCGACGGGGTGCCCGTCATGTTCTCCAGCCATCAGCTGTCGCTCGTCGAGCGCGTCTGCGACCGGGTGGGCATCGTCGGCGGCGGCCGGCTCATCGCCTGCGGGACGGTCCGGGAGCTGAGCGAGAACGCCGACCGCCGGCTGCTGGTCGACGCCCCGCAGGCGGGCGAGAACTGGACCGAGGGCCTGCCGGGCGTGCAGGTCGTCAGCCGCGAGGGCACCCGTACGTGGCTCCGTCTGGCCAAGGGCGCGGACGATCAGCGGGTGCTGCACGCCGCGCTGGCCACCGGGCCGGTCTCCGCCTTCGTGTCCGAGCACCCGCCGCTGACCGAGCTGTACCGCGACCTGGTCACCAGGACGGGCGAGCCGGAGGAGGACGCCGAGGGGACGGCCGGCGCGGGCGCGGCGGCGGCCGTCGGACGGACGGCGGGCAACGGGGCCGGGGGCGGTGCGCGATGAGTACGGTGGCCCGAGCACCGGGCGGGGCCAACGGCCAGGACGCACCGGACGGCGAACGGGCCGGCGCCCCGGACCGGGACACCGCGGGACCGCGGCCCGGCCCCGGCGCGCTGCCGG
>NZ_RAIF01000032.1:1410549-1411930 GCF_003671715.1 Streptomyces sp. E2N166
CGGCGGGAGATCAGCAGCAGGATGCGGACGAGGTCCTTCGTCCTGAGCACCCTGGGGCTGCTGCTCGGACTCGGCGCCTACGCACTGATCATCATCGTCTCCAGGGACGGCCCGGCCAGGATCGGCGTCGAGCGGGAGGCCTCGGCACTGCGCCCGGCGCTCGCCGCGGTGGCCGAGAGGACGGGCGACTTCGAGTTCGTCACCGTCGACGGCGACCGCACCGACCGGATCCTGCGCGACGGGGAACTCTCCGCCGTGATCGGCAGCGCCGACGGGCAGCTCACGCTGTTTGTGGAGCACGAGGCGGACGAGGAGCTGCTCGCCGTGGTGCGGGCCGCGGCCACCGAGGAGCGCACCTCCAGGGAGCTGGAACGCGCGGGCCTGGATCCCGCCGAGTTCCGGGAACGCGTGGCATCGTCCACCGTGCGGGTGGCCGCGCTGGAGCCCTCGGAGAACAGCGCCGCCGAGCAGTTCGCGCTGATCCTCGCCTCCACCGGCCTGCTGTACTTCTTCTTCGTCTTCTACGGGATCATGCTGGCGCAGGGCGTGGTGGAGGAGAAGACCAGCCGCGTCGTGGAGTTGCTCCTGTCCACCATCCGCCCCTGGCAACTCCTCGCCGGGAAACTGATCGGCGTGGCCGTGGTCGGCCTGACCCAGCTCGTGCTGCTCGGCGGCGCGGCGGTGGCGCTCGCCCAGGGCACCGGCGCCGTCGCCCTGCCGACCGCCGTGGGCGGGACGCTGGTGACGCTGGGCGTCTGGTTCCTCCTGGGCTTCTTCCTCTTCGCCGCCATGCTGGCCGCGGCGGCCGCGCGGGTCTCCCGGCAGGAGGATCTGCAGGGTGTGGTGCAACCGGTGATGCTGCTCATCACCACGCCGTTCGTGCTGGGCATAGCCCTGCTGAGCAAGGACGCCCACGACCCCCTGATCGAGTGGCTGTCGCTGCTGCCGCCGCTCAGCCCGATCCTGATGCCGGCCCGCATACTGCTCGGCATCGCTCCCGTCTGGCAGATCGCCCTCTCCCTGGTGCTGGCGGCCGCCGCTCTGGCCGGGATGACCCGGGTCGCCGGACGGATGTACGCCAACAGCGTGCTGCGCAGCGGCTCCAGGGTCCCGCTCGCCGAGGCGCTGCGGCTGCGTCAGTAGGCCGAACCTCCCGGCGACCGTCTTCCTTCATCACCTTCCCTTCGTCCGCTTCCCTTCGTCCGTCCTCCATCCCTTCGTCCGTCCCCCATCCCTGTCCGGAACACCCCCATTCGGCCCACCGGGCCGCCCGACAAACGAGGAGTCCCTCATGAGCACCGCCCTCTGGATCGCCATCGGCATCGCCCTTCTGGTCGCCGTGATCGCGGGGATCAGGAAGAGCCGGGGCTGACCGGCCCGG
>NZ_RAIF01000032.1:1411940-1417650 GCF_003671715.1 Streptomyces sp. E2N166
GGGGGCGGTGGCGCCGAGTCGACCCACTCGGCGCCACCGCCCCCTCCAGCCGTCAGAAGGCGAGTTCGCCGGTGTCGTCCAGGCGCAGCGGCGCCACCGCCGCTTCGTCGGCGACGACCACACCCGTGATACGCGCGGGCCGGAAGAACCGGTGAGCCGCCTCGACGACCGCGTCGTGGGGCACGCCCGCCAGCAGCGGCCCCCAGTTGTGCAGCCAGTCGGAACCGACTCCGGCGTGCAGCAGGTTCGCCAGGCCGGACGCCAGCGCGCCCGGGGACGACATCGCGGTCGCCGTGGAGCCGGCCGCGTAACTCCGGGCGGCGTCGACCTCCCGCACCGACGGCGGCTCGGCCGCCATGCGCTCCAGCTCGGTCTTGATCACCGCGAGGGCCGGCACCGTGTGCTCGGCGGCGGTGTCGGCCTCGACCATCAGCGTGGAGGCGCCCGGTACCGACTCCACGCCCGACCCGAGCTGGTAGGCGTACCCCTTCTCCTCCCGCAGGCGCGTGACCAGCCGGGAGGCGAAGGAGCCACCGAAGACCAACTGCGCCAGATGCAGGGCGGGGTAGCCCGGGTCCGTGCGGGGCAGTGCGGGGGCGGCCAGCCGGATCACGCTCTGGACGGCGCCCGGTCGTTCCACCTCGCGCAGCGGCCCGCCGGGAAACCACGACGGCACCTCGGGCGCCCCCGCGGTCGGCCCGGCCTCCCACGCGCCGAACGTGTCGGTGACCGCGGCGACGGCTTCCTCCGGCCGCAAGTCTCCGACCAGCACGAGAACCGCGCCCCGGGCGCCCAGGTGCCGCGCGTGCAACTCGGCCAGGTCGTCCGGTGTGCAGGCGGCGGCCTGTTCGGGCGCCGGCTGCCGGCGGGCGGCGGCCTCCTCGCCGTACCGCCTCCGCAGCAGCGCGTGCTGCGCGAGGGCCGCCGGCTGGTGGGTGGCCAGCCGTACCCGGCGTGCCAGCGCCTCACGTTCGGGGAGGACGACGTCCCGGGTCAACCTCGGTGCGCGGACGGTCTCGGCCAGCAGCGCGAGTACGGCGGGGAGGGTGTCGGCCATGGTGTGCCCCGCGACGGTGAGCTTGTCCGCGTCCGCGGCGGCGTTCAGGGTGGCGCCGTGCGCGGCGAGTGCCGCGTCGTAGCCGTCCGCGTCCCGGTGCGCGGTGCCTCGCAGCAGGACGGCGGCCAGCAGTTGGCACCGCGCCACCTCCCCGGGTTCCGTCGCGGCGTACGGGACGGTGAGCCTGATCTCGACGAGGGGGACGACGGGAGCCGAACAGACCACCACCCGCAGCCCGTTGCCGAGGACGACGTCGGCGTCGGGCAGCGGCAGCCGCCCGTCCGGGGCGTCCCGAAGGGGGCTGTGCACCGCGCCCCCGGTCATGCCGCCGCCTGCTCGCGCGCGGCACGTTCGGTGACCCCCGCCGCGGCCTCCGCGGGCGCGAAGCGCACCACCGCCCGGTGCGAGGAGGCGAGTCGGGCGGCCGCGCGGCTCACCTGTTCCCCGGTCACCCCGGTGCGCACCAGCTCCGGCAGCGCCAGCGTCAGCTCGGCCTCGCCGAACAGCGCTTCGCGCAGGCCGAGCAGCTGGGCCCGGGTCCCCGGGGTACCGAGCTCGCGCAGCGCCCCGGCGGCCCAGCGGGCGGTCGTGGCCCGAAGCAGGCCGGCCTCGGCCTCGTCCCTGGCCAGCGCCTCCAGCGTGCCGTCCAGCGAGGCCAGGACGTCCTCCGCGCCCTGCTCGCCCTCGTGCACCGCGAACAGGGTCAGCAGATCGGGCCCCGTCGTGTCCAGCGGCAGCCCGAACAGACCGCAGCCCACCGAGAGGCTCGACACCTTTGCCGCGGCGGCCGGCCCGCGACGCAGCAGTGCCTGTCTGCCCTGCCCGAGCAGTGCGGCCAGAACCAGGTGGGCGAGATAGTCGGCGCGCTCGGTCACCGGGTCCGGCATCCGGTAGCCCACCGCCACGGCGTGCGGACCGGCGTGCGGGTCGGTGACCGTCAGCCGCCGCTCCCGGTCCGGCAACGTCTCGTGCGTGTCGGGCGCGGCCACCGGCGGACGCGCCGGCAGGTCCTCGAAGTGCCCGCGCACGAGACGCTCCGCCGCCGCCGGGTCGAACGCACCGGTCAGTGTCAGCACGGCATTGCCGGGACCGTAGTGGTCGGCGAAGAACCGTTCGCACAGCGGGACGTCGAAGGCCGCCAGGTCGGCGGATTCGCCGTACCCGTCCCTGGTGTTCTCCGCCCGGGAGTGCAGGACGCGAGGCAGCACCCAGGGGAATGCGCCGTACGGGCGATTGCGGACCATGAGGCGTATCTCCTCGTCGATCACCGCGGTCTGCGTGCGCAGGGTCCGCTCGGAAATACCGGGTGAGCGCATTCGGTCCGCTTCGAGCGCGAGCAGCATTTCCAGTGCGGAGGCCGGGGCGGCGGCGTAGTAGACGGTCACGTCCTGGCGGGTTCTGGCGTCGCCGAAACCGCCGGCGCGCTGTACCCGGGGCAGGTACCCCTCGGGTGCGGCATCGCGGCCGCCTTGGAACACCAGGTGCTCGAAGAGGTGCGCGAGGCCCGTGCGCCCCTCGGGTTCGGTCCGGAAACCGACGCCGTAGTGCACCGCGACGCCGACCGAGGCACCCACGGGATTCGGTGCCAGCAGTATCCGCAGGCCATTGTCCAATACCAGGCGGCGCAGCTGAGTTCGGATCATCCGGGCGAGCATAGGCCGGGTCAAGTGCCCACTCAACGCTAGACGTTGACCGATTGCGGCCACTGTCCGCATGCGGCCAACTCCATTGCCATCGCGGCACCGGCCGGGAAATGGTTCAGTCACGGCCGGAGAACGCGATTGCGGAAATCGCCGATCCGGCCGCCATTCGATTCCGCTATCACCCAATGGGAGTCATCATGAACACCCAGTCCCTCATCAGCGGTTACTCCGCCTACGCCGCCGCCGACGAGATCGTTCCGGCGGTCGAGGCCCCGGGCGCCACCATCACCATCACCACCTCGTCGCAGGCGTGCATCTCCGCCGCGTCCGCCGTCTCGGCGGTGTCGATCGACAACACGTTCGACCACTCCTGCTGAACCGCGTGACCCGCTGAGAACAGGGCGGGTGCCCACCGCCGCAATCGGTGGGCACCCGCCCTGTCGCACGATAGCGGGTCGCCGGTTTCCGGCGGTCGGATCACTCGTCCGCACCGGCCTCGGCGTCCTCGGCGCCGGTGTCGGAGAACCCCAGGATGATGGAGGGCAGCGCCGATGACGTCAGCATCAGCGTGGTCAGCAGCCCGGGCATCCGCTCGATCATCCCGGGCTCGTTCTGGAAGACGACCATGAGCAGGACGACGGCCATGCCGGCGGCGACCGCGCACTGGTATCCGATGAAGGAGACCCGGTCGCGCAGTCCGCGCTCGCGTTCGTCCAGTCCCGCCACCGGTCGCTCGGCCACGCCGCGGGTCATCGAACGCAGTACGCCCCACAGCAGCAACCAGAGAACGAAGCCCACGAGCCACCACGAGTCGGAGAACGCGTTGCCGTCCGAGACGAGTGACAGCACGACCATGGCGGCACTCAGCGCGCACAGCGAGAGTGCCACGGGGCGCATGGGGCTGCGGACCGGGCCCGTCGTCACGTCAGAACCTTCCCCACTCACGAGCGTTCCTCCTTCTTGTACAGCTGGGCGGAGAGCGGGACGAAGGGCTTACGACTGAAGATCGCTTCGACCGGAAGCTCGAACACGTCGCTGAAGCGGAACGCCAGATCGAGACTCGGGAAGTAGTCGCCCCGCTCGATGGCGCCGATGGTCTGCGGATGCACTTCCACCAGTTCCGCCAGCGCGACCCTGCTGAGACCGCGCTCCGCGCGCAGCACTCTCAGCTGGTTGTAGATCGGCATTCCCTCGCGATGACTCACTGGGCTCATGCGAGGAATGTAGTACTAACACAACAGGTCGTCAAGAAACCGCTACAGAAGGGTGTGCTTACCTGTGACCGCTGTGCTCCCGGGCATGCTCGTGCCGAACATGCCCGACACCCCGGACGCCCTGCGGCCCTACGCCGAACTGGTGCGGGACACCGGCGCGCGCCGGTTGTGGACGGGCCAGTCGCTCAAGGTCGAGACCCACCAGGCGTTCGCCCATCTCGCAGGCGCCGGGGTACGCGTCCCCGTCGGCACCGGCGTGACCCTGATGCCGCTGCGCCATCCGTACGAGGCCGCCCTCCAGGCCCGCTCCCTGGCCCTGATGACCGGCCGGCCGGTGGTGGCCGGATACGGGGTCGGCGCACCGGCGTTCGTACGCAGCCTCAACGGACGCCCCTACGCCAGCCCGCGCACGATGGCCGCGGACTACCTGCGCACGGTCCGCTCCCTGCTCGACGGGGAGATCGTCGACCACGCGGGTGACTACCACGCGCTGCGCGGGCGGCTGATCCCCATGGACCACCCCGGGGTGGAGGTCGGCGTGGGCGTGCTGCGCCCCAACATGGCCCGGACCGCGGGCGGCGTCGCGGACGTCGCCATCACCTGGATGACCCCGCCCGGATACGTCGCCGACACCCTGCTGCCCGCCCTGGAGGAAGGCGCCAAGGACAGGGACGGCCGCTGCCGTGTCGCGACCGTCGTCCATGTCGCGGTGGAGCGCGGCGGGCGGGACCCGTACGTCCTCGCGCACACGGCCGCCGCCGGGCACCTCGCCGCCGACCACTACACGGACATGCTGCGCCGGGCCGGTGTACAGGCCGATCCCGCCGATCCGAGGGCCGGTGCCGTCTCCCTGGTGGACAGCGGCACCTATGTGTTCGGTTCGGCGGACCACATCGCCGCCCGGCTCGACGAGTACCGGGACGCGGGGGTGGACGAGGTGGTCCTCAACTGCGGCGGGGTGCTCTTCACCGAGGGCCGGGACGCCGCGTTCCGGGACGTCGGGGAGATCATCGAGGCGGTCCGGCGGCGGCACGGTGGCTGAGCCGTCCGTGGCCTCGGAAGCCGAGCCCGTGACCGTGCGCGAGTACGGCACCCGCTATCTGCGGATCACCGTGCGCTACCACGGGGACGCGGGATTCAGCTGGCTGCGCACGCCCGGGCCGGCCCACGCCCGCCCGCAGCGCCTTCCCCCCGTGGCGGTGGCCGCGGCACTGCGGCGCGTCGACACCGCCGTCGGTGACGCGGCGGAAGGTCGGCGCGGTGCCCGGCTCGCGCTGGGGGAGTGGGCCGCCGGCCCGGTGCCGGACCGTGCCGCGCGGCCGGGCGTGCGGTACCGCGTGCCGGGCGCGGTCTCGGTGGCCCGGCTGCTGCCCTCCGGCGACGACACCGCCTTCCGGCTCTCGGTGAGCGCGCTCGCGGACGCGGGCAGGACACTGCGGCGACTGCACCGGGAGCCCTGGGAGTTCCCGGAGCGGCCGCCGCACCTCGGCGTGCGACGGCTGCGCGCCTGGATCCTGGGGGAGGAGACCGGCCCCGATACCACCCGGCTGCGCGCCCAGGCCCGCACCCGGCTCGGCCCCTCGCTGTGGGCGCGGCTGACGGACTGGTCCGAGGCCGCGAACGAACCGTCCGGCGGGGCGGACGCGGTCCTGTTGCACGGCGCGCCCAGCACCGGCTGGCTGGTCCCCTCCCCGGCCGGCGGCCACGCCACCCTGCTCACCGGCGAGGAGGTCACCGGGGGCGACCCGGCCCTCGACCTCGGCTGGATCCTCGGGGAACTGCACGAGCTGCGTGCC
>NZ_RAIF01000032.1:1417911-1444528 GCF_003671715.1 Streptomyces sp. E2N166
GCCCGGCACCGCACGCGCGGCGACCCTCCGACTGGCCGTCCACATGCGGGACTTCGCCTCGTTCGTCGGCTGGCACGACGACCTGCACCGCTACTGCGACCTGCTGGCGGAGACGCTCACCGAGGACGGCGCCCCCGCCCTTCAGTGGGGCGTCAGCCGTTCGTGACCACTGAAGTCAGCCGTTCGTGACGACCGTCGTCGTCACGGTCACCGCGATGATCGCCGTCAGCGCGTCCTCCGCGGCCTTCACGACGTGGCGCACCGCCGTCGCGGACCACCGCCCCCGCGAGACCGACTCCATGGCCGCCTCGACCCGGCGCGCGTCGGCGTCGGGGAAGGCGAGACGGTGCAGCTTCGCTCCGTGCAGGAGAGCGACCAGGCTCGCCGTACGCTCGTCCGGCGCCGCGCCCGACAGGACGACCGCGTCAAGGCGCTGCCGCACCGCAGCCTCCACCGAGCCGTCGGCCTCCGGATAGCGGCGCACGGGAAAGAGACCGAGCACCTTCTTCTTCTCCTCCCGGACCAGCCCCTTGTCGATCAGGCCCGTGTTCGCCCGGGCAACGGCGTCGGTCTTGAGCCGGTTGATCCAGTCCTTGGGGCTGCCCGGCCGGTCCTTGCCGGCGACGGCTTCGAGCGCGGCGTCCAGGGCGGGCTCGCCCAGCGGCGTGGCGTCCACGACGGTGACCTTGTCGTCCGTCACGTCGATCCGGCCGGCCAGCGCGAGTTCCACCAGCGAGGCCGCGGCGATCGCCGGGGCGACCTTCGCCGACTCCCTGGCGGTGCCGGACTCGTCGTCCAGCGAGATGAGCAGGAGCTGCTCGCCCAGGGTGGTGGGGGCTTCCGTGGGGGCTTCCATGTGTCCGTTCCTCCGGTGTCCGGGTGGGGCCGGGCGTCGGCGACGAAGATCCTCGCCTACGTTCTCTGGGACGCCCCTACCCGTACTTCCGTTCCCGCACCACCGGTCTTCGCCGCCGGTCCTCACCGACGGGGCGGCCGTGTCGGCGTGCCCGTGCCGTATCGGATCGGTGAGGATGGAGGGCCCGTCGGCCGACCCGAGGACGCAGTCATGTGCTGGAGCGCGGAGGCCGACCTCGTCGCGGGTGTCGGGATCGCCGCCGTCGGTGTGGCCTGCGTGACGCGGGCACGACGGGGCCGTGACCTGCCGCTGGCCGCGCTGCCCCTGCTGCTCGGAGTGCACCAGATGGTCGAGGCGGCGGTCTGGGCCTCGGACGGAGGGAGCGGACCGGCCACCCTCGCCTGGACGGTCATGGCCCTGCCACTGCTGGCGCTCTGGGTGCCGGCGGGCGTGCTGTGCGCCGCGCCACGGTCCGCGCGCCGCGGGCTGACCGTGCCGCTCGCCGTCGGAGTCGCGACCGCGGCGGTGCTCGCGTACGTACTCGCCACGCGCCCGGTGCGGGCGGAGATCCGCGGCCGCACCGTCGGCTACGTGGTGGACCTGCCCCACGCCCCGGTGCTGATCGTGGGCTACCTCGTCGCCACGGTCGGCTCGCTGCTGCTGTCCGGCGACCGGGGCCTGCGCGTGCTGGGGACCCTGGCCGGCGCGGGCGCGCTGCTCTGCTGGGCCCTGTGGCGGATGGAGTTCGTCTCCACCTGGTGCGCGTTCGCGGCGGTGTGCTCGGTGGTCCTGCTCGGCTGGGTGAACGCGCGCCGGGCGAGGTGAGCGGGTCAGCGTCCTCGCAGGGCGTCGAGTGCCTGCAGTGCCACGTGGAGTTCGGTGCGCTGCTCGCCGGATTCGAGATCGCGGCCGAGCAACCGTTCGATCGTGCGCAGCCGTTGGTAGACGGTCTCCCGGGACACACCGATGGCGCGGGCGGCGACGGTCTTGTTGCCGGCGGCGTCCAGGTATCCGCGCAGGGTCGTCAGGAGGCCGGTGCCGTGGCGGGCGTCGTGGTCGAGGAGCCGGCCCAACTGCCGCTCCGCGTAATCCTGCACCCGGGTGTCCTCGCGGAGCGCGAACAGCAGGCGGCGCAGACCGATGTCCGACCGTTCGTGGAAGGAGCGGTCCGGGGGGAGGGGCTGTTCCGGCCCGGTCGCCTCGGCCACCCGGGCCGCCTCGCGGAAGGAGCGGGCGACGTCGGCGAGGTCCGTGGCCGGAGGGCCGGTGCACACGGTCGCGCCCGGGGCCGGGCCCAGTGCGGTGCGGCTCAGCCGCTCGACGGCCTGCCTCCAGGGCCGGGACGGGCGCAGCGCCAGCAGAACGCCGAGCCGGGCGGGACCGAGGAGGCCGACGAGTGCCGGGGCCCCCGTGGCGCTCAGTTCCTCGGCGAGGTGGACCTCGATCCTGGCGGTGTCCGCTGCCGCCGGGACGTCCACGAGTACGGCGACGAAGCGAGCGTGCTCCGTGGGCAGCCCCAGCGCCGCGACCCGGGCGCGGGCGTCCGCGGGGGAGCGGTGGCGCTGCTCGACCAGGTCGCGCAGGGCGTTGCGGTGCGCGGTGCGTTCCCAGGGCGTGGGGTGGGTGAGACGGGCGATGGTGAGGGCCATCGCGGTCCGCTCCAGCACGGTGACGTCCTCGGGCCCGAAGACCGGTGACGCGGCCGAGCCGGACGGGCCGGGGAGCATGGCCACCCGTCCCCAGCCCTCGCCCTGGTACTCCACCGGGGCCACGAGCCAGCCCTCGGGGCCGCGCAGACCGGTGCGGTCGGCGGGCGGGGTGGCCCGGGAACGCCGTTCCCAGTCGGTGAGCGCGGCCTCCGTCGTACTGCCGGAGGGTTCGCAGACCATCGCTCGGTGGACCAGGTTCTCCAGCACGACCGTGTGCCCGCTCATCTCCGCGGCGGCGCGCAGCACGTCCTCGGGGCCGGCGCCGCGCAGGGTGAGGGCGGTGAACGCCTCATGGACGCGCTGGGTCCTGCGCATCGCGTCCGCCTGGCTGCCCAGGATCAGCGTGTGGACGACCTGGGTCACCTCCAGGAAGTTGACGTCCTCGGCGAGGGTGACGAGAGGCAGGCCGCGCGACCGGCAGGCCTGGACCAGGGCGTCGGGCGGCCGGTGGTAGCGGCGGACGAGTTCGATGACGAGGGCCGCGGCACCCACGTCGGCCAGTTCGTCCACGTAGCGGCGTACACCGGCGGGGTCGTCGGGCAGCGGCATGCCGGTGGTGAGGACGAGTTCGCCGCCCTTGAGGAAGGAGGCCGGGTCCGTCAGTTCGGTGATGTGCACCCAGCGGACCGGACGGTCGGTGCGGTCCCGGCCGGTCACCACCCGCGGATCCCCGCCGGCCAGGACGGGCAGCGCCAGCACGTCGGCCACGGTGAGCGGACGGCCCGCCGGTACCGGGCCTCTGCGCTGGTTCTCGCTCACGGTGCCTCCCTGCCCCCGCCACTCTGACAAGCCGCGCTGACCTGCGCAAGGGCGCCGATGCGGCGGCCGTGACACGGGTGCCGGAGGCGGTGGGACCGCGTCGGTTGACACATCGTCCGGATACCGCGCCCCGGCCGGACAGATCACGCGTTGTCCGGCCGTGGACCGCGGGCATGCTCGGGGAACCGCAGCACAACCGACGACCAGGCCGGGAGACGAGCATGACCGCACTGTCGCCGCACCTTCGCCAGGCCACGCCCGTGGTGGCCGTCCGGGGCGAGGGCGTCCACATCCATGGCGAGGACGGCCGCCGCTATCTGGACTTCACCGCCGGCATCGGAGTCACCAGCACCGGACACTGCCACCCCAGGGTCGTGGCCGCCGCCCAGGAGCAGGTGGCCACGCTGGTCCACGGTCAGTACACGACCGTCATGCACCCGCCGCTGCGGCACCTCGTCGACAAGCTCGGAGAGGTGCTGCCGGCCGGTCTGGACAGCCTGTTCTTCACCAACTCCGGCAGCGAGGCGGTGGAGGCGGCGCTGCGCCTGGCCCGCCAGGCCACCGGCCGGCCGAACGTCGTGGTGTGCCACGGCGGTTTCCACGGCCGTACCGTCGCCGCCGCCTCCATGACCACCTCCGGCACCCGCTTCCGGTCGGGCTTCTCACCACTGATGAGCGGCGTGGTCGTCACCCCCTTCCCGACGGCCTACCGCTACGGCTGGGACGAGGAGACCGCCACCCGCTTCGCCCTCCGGGAGCTCGACTACACCCTCCAGACCATCTCCTCGCCCGCCGACACCGCCGCCGTCATCGTCGAGCCGGTGCTCGGTGAGGGCGGGTACGTCCCCGCGACCCGCGCCTTCATGGAGGGCCTGCGGGAACGCGCGGACCGGCACGGTTTCCTGCTGATCCTGGACGAGGTGCAGACCGGCGTGGGCCGCACCGGCCGGTTCTGGGGCCACGAGCACTTCGGCGTCAGCCCGGACATCCTCGTCACCGCCAAGGGCCTGGCCAGCGGATTCCCGCTGTCCGGGATCGCCGCGTCCGAGGAGCTGATGCGCAAGGCGTGGGCGGGCTCGCAGGGGGGCACGTACGGCGCCAACGCGGTGGCGTGCGCGGCGGCCTGCGCCACGCTCGACGTCGTACGCGACGAGAAGCTCGTGGAGAACGCCGAGACGATGGGGGCGCGGCTGCGTCACGGGCTGGAGACGGTGGCGGCCCGGACCCCGGCCATCGGGGACGTGCGCGGACTGGGGCTGATGCTGGGCAGCGAGTTCGTCACCGAGGACGGCGACCCGGACCCCGAGACCGCCGCCCGGGTCCAGCGGGCCGCCGTCGACGAGGGCCTGCTGTTGCTGCTCTGCGGGGCCTGGAACCAGGTGGTCCGGATGATCCCGGCACTGGTGATCGGCGAGTCGGACGTCGACGAGGGGCTCCGGGCGTGGACGGCCGCCGTCGAGGCGGGCACGTCCCGAGCGGCGGACCGATGAACACGGCGAGGAAGGACCTCATGACCGGCACACCGACCCAGCTGTTCATCGGTGGCGCCTGGACCGACGCCGCGGACGGCGCCGTCATGCCCGTGGACGACCCCGCGACCGGCGAGATCCTCTGCCATGTCGCCGACGCGGGCCCCAAGGACGCCCGGTCGGCCCAGGACGCGGCGCTGCGTGCGCAGGAGGAGTGGGCCCGGACGGCGCCGCGGGCGCGCAGCGAGATCCTGCGCCGCGCCTACGAGATCATCCTCGACCGCACGGACGAGCTGGCCCGCCTGATGACGTCCGAGATGGGCAAGCCGCTGACCGAGGCCAGGGGGGAGGCGGCGTACGCGGCGGAGTTCTTCCGCTGGTTCTCCGAGGAGGCCGTGCGCATCGACGGCGGTCACGGCGTCCTTCCCGACGGACGCAACCGCATGCTGCTCTCCCGGCGCCCGGTCGGGCCCTGTCTGCTGATCACACCGTGGAACTTCCCGCTGGCCATGGGCACCCGCAAGATCGGCCCGGCGATCGCGGCCGGCTGCACGATGGTGCTCAAGCCCGCCCCGCAGACCCCGCTCTCCAGCCTGGCCCTGGCCGCCATCCTCAAGGAGGCGGGACTGCCGGACGGGGTGCTGAACGTGATCACCACCTCGCGGGCGGGGGAGGTGTGCGAACCCCTCCTGCGCGGCGGGCGGATCCGCAAGCTGTCCTTCACCGGCTCCACGCAGGTCGGGCGGCTCCTGCTCGCCCAGTGTGCCGACACGGTCGTACGCGCCTCGATGGAGCTGGGCGGCAACGCGCCCTTCATCGTCCTCGACGACGCCGACCTGGACGCGGCCGTCGACGGCGCGATGATCGCCAAGATGCGCAACATGGGTGAGGCGTGCACCGCAGCCAACCGGTTCTTCGTCCACCACTCGGTGGCCGGGGAGTTCGCGCG
The DNA here is from genome assembly GCF_003671715.1 of Streptomyces sp. E2N166. Classification (GTDB taxonomy): domain Bacteria; phylum Actinomycetota; class Actinomycetes; order Streptomycetales; family Streptomycetaceae; genus Streptomyces; species Streptomyces thinghirensis. The sequence goes on from NZ_RAIF01000032.1 coordinate 1,423,654, forward strand.
GAGCCTCGCCCGGCGGATGGAGGCGCTGGTGGTGGGCCCCGGCACCCGGGACGGCGTCGACGTCGGCCCGCTCATCGACGCCGTCGGGCGCGCCAAGGTCGAGGACCTGGTGTCCGACGCGGTGGCGCGCGGCGCGCGGGTCCTCTGCGGCGGCCGTACGCCCGAGGGGCCCGGCTGCTTCTACCCGCCCACGGTGCTCACCGACGTCAGTCCGGACAGCCGCCTGATGGGTACGGAGATCTTCGGCCCCGTGGCGGCGATTCTCACCTTCGACGACGAGGACGAGGTGGTACGCCGCGCCAACGACACCCCCTGGGGGCTCGTCGGCTACGTCTTCACCGAGGGCCTCGACCGGGCCCTGCGCGTCAGCGAACGCCTCGAGGTCGGCATGGTCGGCCTCAACACCGGGCTCGTCTCCAATCCGGCCGCGCCCTTCGGCGGCGTCAAGCAGTCCGGGCTCGGCCGGGAGGGCGGCACGGTGGGGATCGAGGAGTTCCTCGAATACCAGTACATCGCGATGCCGACGGCCCGGTGACCACCCGGGCTTTGCATGGCCATGCGTTGTCATGCATACTCTTCCTATGTCCAAGGTCCTCACCTCCCTTCCCACCGGCGAGCGCGTCGGTATCGCCTTCTCGGGCGGCCTCGACACCTCGGTCGCGGTCGCGTGGATGCGTGACAAGGGCGCCGTCCCCTGCACGTACACCGCCGACATCGGCCAGTACGACGAGCCCGACATCGCCTCGGTGCCCGACCGCGCCAAGACCTACGGCGCCGAGATCGCGCGCCTGGTCGACTGCCGGGCGGCGCTGGTCGAGGAGGGCCTGGCCGCGCTCACCTGCGGGGCGTTCCACATCCGCTCGGGCGGGCGGGCCTACTTCAACACCACGCCGCTGGGCCGTGCCGTCACCGGCACGCTCCTCGTCCGGGCGATGCTCGAGGACGACGTCCAGATCTGGGGCGACGGCTCCACGTTCAAGGGCAACGACATCGAGCGGTTCTACCGGTACGGCCTGCTCGCCAACCCCCAGCTGCGGATCTACAAGCCGTGGCTGGACGCCGACTTCGTGACCGAGCTGGGCGGCCGCAAGGAGATGTCGGAGTGGCTCCTCGCCCACGACCTCCCCTACCGGGACTCCACGGAGAAGGCGTACTCCACCGACGCCAACATCTGGGGCGCCACCCACGAGGCCAAGACGCTGGAGCACCTCGACACCGGCGTGGAGACCGTGGAGCCCATCATGGGCGTGCGGTTCTGGGACCCGTCGGTCGAGATCGCCGCCGAGGACGTCACGATCGGCTTCGACCAGGGCCGCCCGGTGACGGTCAACGGCAAGGAGTTCGCCTCCCCCGTCGACCTGGTGATGGAGGCCAACGCCATCGGCGGCCGCCACGGCATGGGCATGTCCGACCAGATCGAGAACCGGATCATCGAGGCCAAGAGCCGCGGCATCTACGAGGCGCCCGGCATGGCCCTGCTGCACGCGGCCTACGAGCGCCTCGTCAACGCGATCCACAACGAGGACACCCTCGCCCAGTACCACACCGAGGGACGGCGCCTGGGCCGGCTGATGTACGAGGGCCGCTGGCTGGACCCGCAGTCGCTGATGATCCGAGAGTCGCTCCAGCGCTGGGTCGGCTCGGCCGTCACCGGCGAGGTCACGCTGCGGCTGCGGCGCGGTGAGGACTACTCGATCCTCGACACCACGGGCCCGGCGTTCAGCTACCACCCGGACAAGCTGTCGATGGAGCGCACCGAGGACTCCGCGTTCGGCCCGGTGGACCGGATCGGCCAGCTCACCATGCGCAACCTCGACATCGCCGACTCCCGCGCCAAGCTGGAGCAGTACGCCGGGCTGGGTCTGATCGGCACCGCCAACCCCGCCATCGGTGCCGCCCAGGCCGCCTCGACCGGGCTGATCGGCGCCATGCCCGAGGGCGGCGCGCAGGCCATCGCCTCGCGCGGCGAGGTCTCCGGCGACGACGAGTTGCTGGACCGCGCAGCCATGGAGTTCGGCACGGACTGATCCGTCCCCCTCCCTCCGGGGACCCCTCACCGGCAAGGGCCGGCTCGACGCCTACGGGCGTCGAGCCGGCCCTTCTGTTTCTCGTCCCGGCGCATGACTTGCGTGCGCGACGAGGTTCGCACGGCAACTTCTCCCCCCGATGGCGTCTACTTCCCAGTTCAACGTGAACGCAAGAGGTCTGCAAGCGACGCAAACTGCTTACGTGTCAAATTCCGCCGTAACGAGGGCCGTTGACAAACAGGTGACGCGATAGAAATCTGATGACGCACTTTCCGCAAAGAATCGACTGTACTGCTCAATTGGCGCGCATGGTCGGTACTTCCCCTCACCGTCGACCTGTCGCGCTCCCCGACTCCCCACGGAACAGAGGACCCCCATGAGATGGAGATCCCTCGGCCGACGGTCGCTGACGGGCACCGTCGTGGCCGGGCTGATGACGGCCGGGCTGCTCCCGCTGCCCTTCGCGGCCGGCGCGCACGCCGCGACGGCCGCCGCCGACGTCAACCTCGCCCTCGGCCGTCCGGCCACGGCGGGCGGCTCGCACGGCGCGTACCCGGCCGGCAACACCACCGACGGCACCCAGGCGTCCTACTGGGAGGGTCCGGCCGGCTCCTTCCCCCAGTGGGTGCAGGTCGACCTCGGCGAGGCCCGCAACGTCGAACGGGTGGTCCTGAAACTGCCCGCCGGCTGGGAGAGCCGCAGCCAGACCCTCTCCCTCCAGGGCAGCACCGACGGCTCCACCTTCAGCGCGCTCGCCGGCCCGGCCGCACGGGCGTTCAGCCCGGACCGGACCAACACCGTCGCCGTCGACCTCGCCTCCCCCTCCGACGCCCGCTACGTCCGCGTCCACGTCACCGGCAACACCGGCTGGAACGCCGCACAGCTCGCCGAACTGGAGGTGTACGGCGAGGAAGTGGTCACCGAGCCGCCACCCACCGGCACCAACCTGGCCCGCAACAAGCCGGTCGAGGCCACCTCGTCGGTGCACTCCTACGTCGCGGCCAACGCCACCGACGACTCCACCTCCACCTACTGGGAAGCGGCCGGCCACCCCGCCGACCTCACCGTGCGGCTCGGCGCCGACGCGGACATCAGCGCCGTGGTCGCCAAGCTCGACCCGGACCCCGTCTGGGCCGCCCGTACCCAGAGCATCCAGGTGCTCGGCCGTGCGCAGGGCCAGAGCGACTTCACCTCGCTGCGCGCCCGCGCCGACTACTCCTTCAGTCCGGGCGAGGACAACACGGTGACCATCCCGGTCACCGGGCGTGTGTCCGACGTGCGGCTCAGGTTCTTCTCCAACACCGGCGCGCCCGGCGGTCAGGTCGCCGAGTTCCAGGTCGTCGGCACCGCCGCGCCCGCGCCCGACCTGACCGTCACCGGCCTCGACTGGTCACCCGCGGACCCCTCCGAGCGGGACGAGGTCACCGTGAACGCCACGGTCCGCAACGCCGGCACCGCGCGTTCGGCCGCGACGACCGCGGACGTCACCGTGGAGGGAACGGCCGCCGGCAGCGCGGAGATACCCGCGCTCGGCCCCGGTGAGTCCGCCGAGGTCGCCGTCGCCACCGGCACCCACGCGGCCGGCGACTACGCGGTCGCCGCGGTGGCCGACCCGCGCGACAGGGTCGCCGAACTGGACGATTCCAACAACAGCCGCACCGCCTCCGACCGGCTGGTCGTCGGCCGGGCCCCCGGACCCGACCTGGAGGTGCGCTCCATCACCTCCAACCCGGCCAACCCGGCCGTGGGCGCGAAGGTCTCCTTCACGGTCGCCGTGCACAACCGCGGCACGAGCGCCGTCGTGGCCGGCTCGGTGACCCGGCTCCAGGCCGGCACCACCATCCTGAACGGCACGACCGCCGAGGTGGCCGCCGGTGCCACGGTGAACGTGCCGATCAGCGGCACCTGGACGGCGGCAAGTGGCGGCGTCACCCTCAGCGCGACCGCCGACGCGACCGGCGTCGTCACCGAGACCAACGAGAACAACAACGTGCTCGCCGAGTCCCTCGTCGTCGGACGCGGCGCCGCCGTGCCGTACACCGAGTACGAGGCGGAGGACGGTCGTCACAACGGCACCCTGCTCACCACCGACGCCAAGCGCACCTTCGGGCACACCAACTTCGGCACCGAGTCGTCCGGGCGCAAGTCCGTCCGGCTCGACTCGACCGGTGAGTACGTCGAGTTCACCTCCACCACACCCGCCAACTCCATCGTGGTGCGCAACTCCGTCCCCGACGCCCCCGGCGGCGGGGGAGCGGAAGCCACGATCAGCCTCTACGCCGACGGCGACTTCGTGCGGAAGCTGACCCTGTCGTCCAAGCACAGCTGGCTGTACGGCAACACCGACGACCCCGAGGGCCTCACCAACCGGCCCGGCGGCGACGCGCGGCGGCTGTTCGACGAGTCCCACGCGCTGCTGGACCGGACCTTCCCGCAGGGCACCGAGTTCCGCCTCCAGCGCGACGCCGGCGACTCGGCCGCCTTCCACGTCATCGACCTGATCGACCTGGAGCAGGTCGCGCCCCCGGCGCCCAAGCCGGCGAACTGCGCCTCGATCACCGAGTACGGGGCCGTCCCCGGCGACGGACTCGACGACACCGACGCCATCCAGCGTGCCGTCAGCGCCGACCAGGAGGGCGAGATCCCCTGCGTGTGGATCCCGGCCGGGCAGTGGCGCCAGGAGCAGAAGATCCTCACCGACGACCCGCAGAACCGCGGCCAGCACAATCAGGTCGGCATCCGCGACGTCACCATTCGCGGCGCGGGCATGTGGCACTCCCAGCTCCACACCCTGACCCCGCCGCACGAGGCCGGCGGCATCAACCACCCGCACGAGGGCAACTTCGGCTTCGACATCGACGACAACACCCAGATCTCCGACATCGCCATCTTCGGCTCGGGCACCATCCGCGGCGGTGACGGCAACCACGAGGGCGGCGTCGGCCTCAACGGCCGCTTCGGCGAGGACACCAAGATCACCAACGTGTGGATCGAGCACGCCAACGTCGGCGTCTGGGCCGGCCGCGACTACTCGAACATCCCCGAGCTGTGGGGACCCGGTGACGGTCTGGAGTTCACCGGCATGCGCATCCGCAACACCTACGCCGACGGCGTCAACTTCGCCAACGGCACCCGCGACTCCACGGTCTACAACTCCTCCTTCCGCAACACCGGCGACGACTCACTCGCGGTGTGGGCCAGCAAGTACGTGAAGGACACCTCCGTGGACGTCGGCCACGACAACCACTTCCGCAACAACACGATCCAGCTCCCGTGGCGGGCCAACGGCATCGCGGTCTACGGCGGCTACGGCAACACCATCGAGAACAACGTCGTCTCCGACACGATGAACTACCCCGGCATCATGCTCGCCACCGACCACGACCCGCTGCCCTTCTCCGGGCAGACCCTCATCGCGGGCAACGCCCTGCACCGGACGGGCGGCGCGTTCTGGAACGAGGACCAGGAGTTCGGCGCCATCACCCTCTTCGCGCAGGGGCAGGACATCCCCGGCGTGACCATCCGGGACACCGACGTCCTCGACTCGACCTATGACGGCATCCAGTTCAAGACGGGAGGCGGTGCGATGCCGGACGTGAAGATCCAGAACGTCCGCATCGACAAGTCCAACAACGGATCGGGCATCCTCGCGATGGGCGGCGCCCGGGGCAGCGCCACCCTGACCGACGTCACGATCACCAACTCGGCCGAGGAGGACGTGACGATCGAGCCGGGATCCCAGTTCGAGATCAACCGGTGAGGTCAGCCGGCGGTCCAGCCGGGGACCGCCGGCAACACCCGCTCGGCGACGCGGAGCACCATCGCGTCGTCGGGCGGCATACCGTCCTCGCGCCAGACGGAGAGCTCGTAGGAGCCGCCGCTGTCCTTCGCGTCCTGGGCCACCAGCAGGCTGCGGGCGATGCCGCCCGGGCCGGATTCCGCCCCGTCGCCGCCGAAGGAGATGGCGATGGTCCGGTTCGAGTAGAGGGCCGCCGCGTGGCCCAGGACCTTCTTCGCCTGCGCGGCCTCTCCCAGGAGGTCGGCCGTCCCGGCGACCGAGAGATCGTCGTAGGACGCCGAGAGCTTCACCGTGTAGGTCTCGAACCTGACGGTCGCCTCGGGCGCCGGAATCTTCCTGCCGTCGGCGAGTTCGGCCGACCCGTCGTCGCCGTAGGCGTTCTGCGCCGGCTCCTCGGGCGTTCCCAGAAGCGCCGGCAGGTCCGGACGGTTCAGCGCCGTGCACAGCTGCATCCCGGACAGGCGCTTCGGCGGCGGGGCGTCGTCCGTGGCCGAGCAGGTGGCCGGCCCCCGTTTCCCGGCGCTCTGCGCGTCGGCCCGCGCGATGGTCCACATGCCGCCCGCCAGCGCACCGACCAGTACCACCGCGGTGATCGCCTGCGCCGCCGCGCTCATGCCCTTCTCGGGTCTCGCGGAATCGTCCGTCATGTCCCCTGCCCCCCGTCTGACGTGCGCGTTCCTTGCGCGTCGCGGAGCCTATCCGGTGATCGTCCGACGGGGAAGCGCGAATCGTCCGCAAGGCGTTCGGCGTTGAGTTCCGCGACCGCGCCGAGCGCGTCGCCGATCGTCGCGTAGTCCACCGCGATGAAGTTGACCGGTCTGCCGCGCTGCCGCTCACAGGTGTGCGCCCGCTCCAGCACCCGCTGCCGGGAGTTGACGAGCCCGGCGTCCAGCCGCAGCCCGCCGCCGGCCGTGACGAAGTGGTTGAGCAGGAACAGCCGCTTGTCGGCTCCGCCCCGGTTCGGCAGGCAGGACATCTCGTCCGGGCTGCGGAACGCGAACGGCGTCTCCATGCCGTACCGGTAGAGGTTCCGGTACCACGGCGCGGGCCCGTCGGCCTTCTCCGCGAAGACGACCAGGCGCCGGCCGCTGTCGATCATGTCGCCCAGCTTCGGCCACGGCCGGTCCGGGTCCGCGTCCGGCTCGAACAGCAGGTCGGACAGGCCGGCCTGCCGGAAGGCGCTCTGGGACGCCACGGAGTCGACGCCGTCCTGGAGGATCAGGGTGACGACCTCCGTGGGGTTCGCGCGCAGCCAGTCGCCGATCTGGTGCAGTGCGGGTGTCAGTTCGAGAGCCCCCGCGCCGCACACCGAGTGGCACAGCCACATCCCCGGGTGGGGCGGGTTCACCCGCTCCAGGATCGAGGTGAGCCGGCGACGCAGGGCCGAGGAGAAGTCCGAGGTGCTCAGCCGTTCCGCGACCTCCTCGGGCCGCTCCCAGCGGTGGGTGTCGAGAAGCAGGACCCGTACCCCGGCGTTGAGCTGACCGACGATGTCCGGGTCCTGGAGGGGGCCGATGAACCGGTCCGCCGTCGTGGCCATCGCGTTGTGCGACGCGAGCTGGGCGATCTCGTCGTAGCGGGCGTCGCACAGCTCGGCGCTGCCCTGGCAGATGCGCGGTGAGGAGCCGGTGATCGCCACCGGCGCCAGCATCGTGCCCACGAGCGCGCACGCCGTGACGGCGAAGGTCAGGGTGGGGCCGTGCCGCGGATCGGTGAGCACCGGCACGCCGGGCCTGGTCTGCCAGACCCAGCCGACGGTGATCAGCAGGGCGCCGGCGGCGAGCAGGATCACCGCGACGACGGTCGCGCTGGTCAGGAGCTGGTCGACGGCGGTGGCCCGAATGTCGCCGAGGAGATCCGAAGCCGACGGGGGCCACGCCGCGGGCGTGTCGAACAGTGCGTCCCCCAGTGTGAGACGCAGCAGGAGCACCGACAGCGCCATCACCGAGGCGGCGGCGGTCGGCACCCAGCCGAGAGGCATCAGCCGGCGCTTGGTGGGGCCGGGCGTGAGGAACCACAGCAGGGTGAGCGCGGCGGCGCAGAGCATGGCCGCCACCGGTTCCACCACCTCCTGGAAGAGACGGGTGACGGAACGTGCGCGGTCCACCGGGGCCAGCGCCTCGTGCGAGGGGTCGAGGTCGACGGTGATGACCCAGGCGCCCCTGCCCGCGTCCCGCAGCAGCTCCGCGGCGGCTGCCCGGACCTGGTCCGTCAGCGCGACCGGCGCGACCGCGGCCAGTGCCGCCACCACGTCACCCCGGTCCAGTGCCGTCTGCACCGTGGGTCTGGTGATGGCGCGCGCGTCCGGCGGCACCAGTCGCATCAGCGCGTCCGTGGCCGCGACCGCCTGGCCGTGGGAGAGCGGCAGCGACGGCAGGCCCTCCAGCGGCGCCTCGCCGGCCACCACCTGCGCCGCCAGTTCGGACAGGCGCTGCACGAAGGCCTGGAAGTCCGGTTCGGACCGTTGCTGGAGGGCGGCGACGGCGTCACCGAAGTAGGCCCGGCTGAGCCGTTCGACGTTCGCGACGACGGGCTCCAGGTCCACCGTGACCCGAAGCCGGTCGCGGTCCCCCTCCAGGTACTGGATCACCTCGGCGATCTGCCGGTCACCCATGGCCCGAAGGGTCTCCGGAGGAATCACGACCTTGAGGTTCGAGGTGATGGTCGACTGCGGAACGGGCAGTCGGTCCAGCAGTTCCCGGGCCAGCGGCGTACTGTCCGGGTCGACCAGCACCTCGTCGTAGAACCGCTGGTAGGCCCGCTCGTCCTCCAGTACCTGGCCGTAGAACTTCGGATCGAGCACGGTGCTGCGCACGACGGCGGCCGCGGCCAGGACGGTCAGGCTCAGCACCGCGACGCACCAGACCAGCACCTCGACCCGGTGCGAGCGCCGAACCAGTGCGTCCATGGCCCCATTCTCGTTTCGGCCGACCGTCGTGCGACACGGCGTCCGAGTGGAGAACGCCATCACACTCATGCCCCGGCCCGGTCGGGCGATACCGGTCAGCCTCCGCTCAGAGCTTCCTCCACGGCGACGCTCGGCTGGGGGTGCACGCAGCGCCCGCGGTGTCCGCCGGGACCGCCCGTCCCCGCCGGGGAGGCGGTGGCGCACGCGTCGTCCGCCTTCCCGGCAGCGAGTGCGGAACGGGCAGCCGGAGGGCGGTCCGGTGGCCGAGGGGCGGCGGGAGCCGTGCCCCACCGCCCCTTACACACACCGCTCCGTCCGGGGATCAGGCCGCCGGGGCCGGGTACGTCGGGTACTCGACCCCGGAGACGTGCTGCACGACGCGCACGACCTGGCAGGAGTAGCCGAACTCGTTGTCGTACCAGAGGTAGAGGATCGCGTTGTCGCCCTCGACCTTCAGCGCGCCGGCGTCCACGATCGAGGCGTGGCGCGAGCCGATGAAGTCGCTGGAGACCGCGTCGGGGGCGCTGATGAAGTCGATCTGGCGCTTGAGCGGCGAGGTCAGCGACACGTCGCGCAGGTGGTCGAGGACCTCCTCGCGGCTCGCCTCGCGGGCGAGCTGCAGGTTGAGGATCGCGATCGACACGTCCGGCACCGGGACGCGGATCGAGCTGCCGGTGATCTTCGCCTTGAGGTCCGGGAGGGCCTTCGCCACGGCGGAGGCGGCACCCGTCTCGGTGATGACCATGTTCAGCGGCGCGCTGCGGCCGCGGCGGTCCGACTTGTGGTAGTTGTCCAGCAGGTTCTGGTCGTTGGTGAACGAGTGGACCGTCTCCACGTGGCCGCGCAGCACGCCGTACTCGTCGGCCATCGCCTTCAGCGGCGGGACGATCGCGTTGGTGGTGCAGGACGCGCAGGACAGGATCCGCTCGTCCGGCTTGATGGTGTCGTGGTTGACGCCGTGCACGATGTTGGGGACGTCGCCCTTGCCCGGCGCGGTCAGGACGACCTTGTCGATGCCGGGGCGCAGGTGCTTCGAAAGGCCCTCGCGGTCGCGCCACTTGCCGGTGTTGTCGATGAGGATGGCGTTCTTGATGCCGTACGCCGTGTAGTCGACCTGCGTCGGGTCGTCGGCGTAGATCACCTTGATGGCGTTGCCGTTGGCGAGGATCGTGCTGTTGTCCTCGTCGACGGTGATCGTGCCCTGGAACTGACCGTGCACGGAGTCGCGGCGCAGCAGCGAGGCGCGCTTGACGAGATCCTGCTCCCCGCCGCCCCGGACCACGATGGCACGCAGTCGCAGGCCGTTGCCCGAGCCCGCCTTCTCGATGAGCAGGCGGGCGACGAGCCGGCCGATGCGGCCGAAGCCGTACAGGACGACGTCGCGCCCCTCGCGCCGGTCGATCTTGTTGGCGCCCGTGGCCCCGGCGACGGCGTCGGCGGTGAACTCCTCCACCGTCAGCCCGCGGTCGTCGCTCTTGTAGGTCGCGGCGAGCATGCCGATGTCGATCTGCGAGGGACCGAGGTCGAGCGTGGTGAGGGCCCGCAGGAAGGGCATCGTCTCGGTGACCGACAGCTCCGCACCGGCGATCTGGCGGGCGAAGCGGTGGGTCTTGAGGATGCTGACCACAGACTTGTTCACCAGGGAACGGCTGTGCAGCAGGATCGTGACGTCCTGCTCCCGGTGCAGCTTCCCGATCATCGGGATCATCGATTCCGCGATCTCTTCGCGGTTCTTCCAGTTGGTGAACGAGTCGTCGTTGGCAGTCACGTCTCTATCTTTCGAGCTAGGCGGCGCTCATATGCTAACCCGACCGCCCTTCTGATCGATCAAGTGGGCCCCATGCTGATCAGATGAGTGCCGGTGGAGGCCGACGGGCGCCGGCCCTCGAACGCCCGCCGGCCCGACCCGCCTCAGCGTGTGCCGCTCCAGGAGTGGGCGACGTCCACGACCACACGGCCGTCCAGTGCCAGTACTCGGAAGGGCAGCCGGGCACGGACGCCGAGACCGATCTGTGTCTCGCCCTCGAAGCTGCCGGCGAACCGGGTGTCCCTGAAGGTGCGGTACCCGGTGAGGTCGACATCCGGCAGAGGCCGGCCGGTCCGGCCCGGATAGGTGGGGGCGCCGGTGTCGGGGCGGTATCCGGGCGCGGCGACCCGGACCTCCAGGACGGCTCCGCCGCCGACCGCGATCGGGCGGCCCGAACCGTCCTGGTGCAGCCGGTCGACGTACCGGACGAAGTGGCCGAGGTGATCGGCGTCCGCCCCGGGCACGTCGACGACCATGCGGTCGAAGCACGCGTGGCGCCCGGTCCTGACGTCCCGCACGGGCGTCGTCGTGCCCGCGACGCGGGTCTTGTCCCGGCTGCCCCAGCCGGTGGGGCACGCCGTGGTGTGCGCGGCGTTCCGCACGGTGCTCCGCGCGTCGGCGGCCGGGGCCGCGTCGGCCGCGACCGTGGCCGTTCCCAAGGCGGCGCCCGTGAGCAGTACCGCCAACCATGCTGATCTGCTTCGTCGCACTGTGTCCCCCCAGGGTGTGGATGTTCCGGTATTGGGTGAGACGAGCGAATTGACCGGAAGGTTGCACTGTCAGCGGGGCGGTCGGCGACTTCGACGGGGGAAGGGGAGCGAGGGGCCCCGCTCGAACCCGGCCGGCCCGGCGCCCGGCATCGAACATGATTGCGCCCTGGGCGTTCGGGTACGCGAGCCTGGACCGCCCCGTGCCGATCATCGGGCGGGCCCACCACCGTCGCTACCAGGGATCTGCCATGGAAACACCCGCGAACGACAACTCCGTCTCGCCCGCCCAGCGGGCGCTGGACGCACTTGCCGAGAACACCGAGGACACGACGGCGCTCGACACGCTCGCGAGCAGCGACGTCCTCGTCCCGGTACCCGACGACGCGAACGACCAGGACGCCGCCGACCCCGGGATGCTGGCACTGCCGGTGCTGGAGCAGCAGGGCGGCCGCCAGGTGGTGCCCGTGTTCACCTCGGAGCTGGAGATGGCCGACCTGCTGCCGTACGTCTCCCGCTACCGCATGGTGCCGCTGGGCGCCCTCGCCGCGCAGTGGCCGGCCGACGACCTGTCCCTGTCCATCGACGCGGGCTCGGAGCACCGCCTCACGCTCACGTCGGACGGCGTGCGTACTCTGCTGGCCCGTCCCTAGAGGGCCGCTCCCGTCCCTAGGGGCGGGAGTCCTCCACGTCGCCGAGCATGCGGGCCAGTGCGGCCCGCTGCAGCGGCAGTACCTCGGTGTGCAGGGCCCGGCCGCTGCGCGTCAGGGCGACGTACACACCGCGGCGGTCCTCCGCGCACATCGACCGCTCCACCAGCCCGTCCTTCTCCAGCCGGGCGATGAGCCGGGACAGCGCGCTCTGGCTCAGGTGGACCCGGCCGACCAGGTTCTGCACCCGGCACTGGGCGCCCTCCTCGGGCGCCTCGGTCACCAGGAGGTCGAGCACCTCGAAGTCGCTCGCGCCCAGACCGTGCGGGTGCAGTACGCGGTCGATCTCGCACATCGTGCGCGCGTGCACCGAGAGGATCTCCCGCCACCGCTCCTCGAGCCGCCCACCGGCCGTCTTGACTGCCATACCTGCACGGTAGCACCGAAGCGACCATTCCTTGTTTGTGCAACTAGTGTGCGTGCAAGGACCGGCGGAGCGGTGCGGAGGGGCGACCGGCTCGTTCAGGCCGAGTCGCGCTTCACCAGCTCCGTCGGCAGGATCACCGCCGCCGGGTCGTCTCCGCCGATCTGGGCCAGCAGCACCCGGACCATCTCCGCGCTGATCCGGTCCCAGGGCTGCCGGATGGTGGTCAGCTCGGGACTGGCGGCGACCGCCGCGGGAGAGTCGTCGAAACCGCCCACCGCCACGTCCTCGGGCACCCGCCGCCCCGCCCGTTGCAGCGCCGCCAGCACGCCCTGCGCCATCAGGTCCGACGCCACGAACACGGCGTCCACGTCCGGTGCCTGCGCCAGCAGCCGCTCCGCCCCCGCCTCACCGCTGGCCCGGCTGTAGTCGCCCGGGACGACGAGCCGTTCGTCCACGGCGACGCCCGCCTCGCCGAGCACCTCCCGGTACCCGGCCAGGCGCTCCACACCGCCGGGGGTGTCGAGCGGGCCGGTGACCACACCCACCCGCCGTCGCCCCAGCGACAGCAGATGGCGGACCATGTCCCGGGCCCCGTCCCGGTCGTCGGCGGCCACGTAACTCACCTTCGAACCCAGCCCGATCGGCTTGCCGCACGCCACCAGCGGCACACCCGCCGCGCGCAGTTCCTCGGCGACCGGGTCCCCGGAGTGGCTGGAGACCAGCAGCACGCCGTCGACGTGCCCCGCCGTGATGTACCGCGTTATGCGCCGCCGCTCGTCCTCCGTACCGGCCAGCATCAGCAGCAGCGGCACGTCGTGCGCGGCCAGAGCCTGGGTACAGCCGCGCAGCAGGACGTTGAAGTTGGGGTCCTCGAAGAACCGCTCCTGCGGCTCGGTGAGCAGGAAGCCCACCGAGTCGGACCGCCCGGTGATCAGCGACCGGGCGTGCCGGTTGACGACGTAACCCGTCCTGCGGATGGCCGCGTTGACCGCCTCCTGGGCGGCCGGGCTGACGTAGTGCCCGCCGTTGAGCACCCGTGACACCGTGCCCCGCGACACTCCCGCCTCGCGCGCCACGTCGTGGATCGTGGGCGGTCGGCGCCGGCCCCCCGTGTTGCTCATGGTCATGACTTTACGGCCCCGGAGAGCAGGTCGAGGCTCCAGAACCGCTGGACGACCAGGAAGAGGGCGACGAGCGGCAGCACCGCGAGGAAGGCGCCGGTGATCACCAGCGTGTAGAGCGCGGGTGTGTTCGCGCCCTGCTCCAGCAGTGTGTACAGACCGAGCGTGATCGGGAACTTCTCGTCGTCGCTGAGCATGATGTAGGGCAGCAGGAAGTTGTTCCACACGGCCACGAACTGGAACAGGAACACCGTCACCAGCCCCGGCACCATCATCGGCAGCGCGACCCGGGTGAAGATCCGCCACTCGCTCGCCCCGTCCATCCGCCCGGCTTCCACCACGTCGGCGGGCACGGCCGCCGCGGCGTAGATGCGCGCCAGGTAGACGCCGTAGGGGGAGAGGATCTGGGGGAGCAGCACGGCCAGGTACGAGTCCGTCAGGTTCGCCTCGGCCAGCAGCAGGTACTGCGGCACGGCGAGGATCACCGGCGGCATCAGGACCCCCGCCAGCAGCACGTTGAACAGCGTCTCCCGGCCGCGGAATCGGTACGTGGCAAGCGCGTAGCCGCTGAGCGCCGACACGACCGTGGACAGCAGGGCGCCGAGACCGGCGTAGAGGGCCGAGTTGGCCATCCACTGCCAGTAGACGCCGTCCCGGTAGGCGCTCAGGTCGCTCACGTTGTCGGCGAAGCCCGTGCCCGGCAGGAAGGTGAAGGTGGAGAACAGTTCGCTGCCCGACTTGGTGGCCGCGATGACCACCCAGGTCACCGGCAGCAGGCAGTAGACCGCGCCGAGCAGCAGGGTGAGCGTCGGAACCGGCGCGATGCGGCGGCGCCGCGGCGGGCCCTGGACCGTGCCGGGCGTGGTGCCCGCCGCCGGCCGCGTCTTGCGTACGGCGAGAGAACTCATCGTGCTGCCTCCTGTTTGTCGCGACGGTTCGCCGCGCGCAGAAACCCGAAGGACAGCACCAGGGTGACGAGCGCGATGATCGCCGCCTGGGCGGCGGCGGCGTGGATGTCACCCTTGCCGAAGGCGTCCTGGTACACCTTCATCAGCGGACTCCAGGTGGTGGACACGGAGTTGGTGAGCGGTTTGAGGGTGGTCGGCTCGTTGAACACCTGGAGCGTGGCGATGATCGAGAAGAAGAACGTCAGCACCAGCGACGGCGCCACCATCGGGATCTTGATCCGCAGCGCGATCTGCAGCGGGGAGGCACCGTCCAGCTTCGCCGCCTCGTACACCTCGGCCGGGATGGCCCGCAGCGACGTGTAGATGACGATCATGTTGAAGCCGGTACCGCCCCAGACGGCGATGTTCGCCAGGGCGAGGTAGAGCGGACCGCCGTCCAGCAGGTCCGGCTGCGGCAGACCGAGCCGGTCGAGAACGAAGTAGAAGGGGCTGACGTCCGGCAGGTACAGGAATCCCCACAGCAGCGCCGCCACCACGCCGGGAATGGCGTACGGCAGGAAGATCGCGAGCCGGGTGACCGGGGTGAACCGCACCTTCTCGGAGTCGAGCATCAGGGCGAACAGCAGGGCGAGGCCCAGCATCACCGGCACGACGACGCAGCCGTAACCCAGGACGCGCAGCGCCCCGTCCAGCAGCTCGCTGTCGGTGAGGGCGTCGGTGTAGTTCTGGAGACCGGCCCACACCTCCTCGCGCGCCCCGGCGCCCAGCCCGAGCCCGGAGACCTCCACCTTGCGGAAGCTGAGGTAGACGGCGTAGCCGATGGGCAGCGCGAAGAAGAGCAGGAACAGGGCGATCGCGGGGATCAGGAAGGCATACGGGGCGCCCTTGGCCCCGTACGGCCTCCGGCGTGCCGTCGTACTGGTCACCGGGCGACCTCGAAGCCCTGCTTCTTCAGGTCGGCGACCGTCTCCTCCTGCATGGTGCCCAGGGCGGCGGTGAAGTCCGACTTGTTCTTCGCGGCGGCGCCGAACGCGTCCTTGAAGGCCGTGTAGGCGACGTTGACGTTGGGGCCCCAGGCCGAGGGTGCCGTCGTCCTCGCGATGGCGGCGGCGTTGGTGTAGAAGTCCGGCTGGTCGGCGAAGAACTCCGGAGGGTTGGAGAAGGCACCGCTGAGCTGGGCGGAGGTGGAGGCCGGGTAGATGCCTCCCTCCCTGGCCAGGGCGCTGAGCGCGTCGCCGTCGGTGTTCAGCCACTGGGCGAACTCGGCGGCGGCGTCCTTGTGCTCGGAGTCGGTGGTGACGCCGGTGGAGGAGCCGCCCCAGCTGCCGGTGCGGTTCTCGCTGTCGGACCACTGGGGGAGCGGGGCCATGGCCCACTTGCCCTTGGTGTCGGGCGCGGCCGTGGTCAGCGTGCCGGGCGCCCACACGGCGCTGACCCAGGCGATCTGCTTGCCGGTGTTGAGCGCCTTGTTCCAGGCCGGGGTGTACATCGGCTGGTTGTCGACGGCGCCCTCCTCGACGAGGCCGCCCCAGAAGTCCGCGACCTTCTTCGTCGCCGCGTCGTCGATGCCGACCTTCCACTTGTCGCCCTCGGTCGTCCACCACCGGGCGCCCGCCTGCTGGGCGAGGCCCGCGAAGAGGCCGGAGTCGTTGGCGGAGAAGGTGGTGAGGTCCTTTTCGGGCGCCGCCTTCTTCAGCTCGCGCGCGGTCTCGGCGAACTCGTCCCAGGTGGCCGGGACCTTGAGGTCGTACTTCTTGAACAGGTCCTCGCGGTAGTAGAACATCATCGGCCCGATGTCCTGCGGGACGGCGTAGACGGCGTCCGTGCCCAGTGTGGTCTGCTGCCACACTCCCTCGGCGAACTTGCCCTTCACGTCGCCGACCTCGCCCGATATGTCGGCGAGCGCGTCGTTGCTGACGAGGGTGGGCAGCGCCTGGTACTCGGCCTGCACCAGGTCGGGCCCCTGGCCGGCCTTGTGGGCGGTGAGGATCTTGGTGACCAGCGTGTCGCCGGACGCCTGCTTCTTCACCGTGACCGTGATCTGCTGCTCCTTGCCCGGCCCCTTGTTCCAAAGGTCGACGACCTTGTCCATGCCGGGCGTCCAGGTCCAGTACGTCAGCGAGACCGGGCCCGACTGGGCGTCGCCGCCGTCGCCGGAGGAGCCGCAGGCGGCGAGGGTGGTGGCTCCGAGGGCGGCGGCGACGGCCGAGGTCACCAGGCGACGGCGCTTCGTGTACGGCATGGAACTCTCCCCTGACCTGGGGTCTCCGCCTGTTGCGAAGACCTGCCATGCTTCTGTGAGCGTTCACAGTAGAGAAACATCCCGGACACTTGTCAATGGTTGTTGCTGTGCGGTTATGTTGGGCTCGCACCGCCGACAGTGTGTGTGCACGTTCCCAATTGATCGATCACATCGGGAGACCATCCATGCCGGAGACCACCCCCAGGGGCCTGGCCGGGCTCGCCTTCGGCGGGGACTACAACCCCGAGCAGTGGCCGGAGGAGACCTGGCAGGAGGACGTCCGGCTGATGCGCGAGGCCGGCGTCACGATGGTGAGCGCCGGGATCTTCTCCTGGGCGCTGCTGGAACCCGCTCCCGGCACCTACGACTTCGGCTGGCTGGACCGCCTCCTCGACCTGCTGTACGACAACGGCATCCGCGCCGACCTCGGCACGCCCACCGTCGCCCCGCCCGCCTGGTTCTACCGGGCCCACCCCGAGGCGCTGCCCGTGACCGCCGAGGGGGTGCGGTACGAGTTCGGCTCCCGGGGCGCCATCTGCCACAGCAACGCCGACTACCGCGCCGCCGCCGCGAACATCACCACCAGGCTCGCGGAGCGCTACGGCACCCACCCGGCCCTCGCGCTCTGGCACGTCCACAACGAGTACGGCGTCCCCGTCTCCGCCTGCTACTGCGACTCCTGCGCCGCACACTTCCGCCGCTGGCTGGCGACGACATACGGCACCGTCGACGCCGTCAACGAGGCCTGGGGCACCGCCTTCTGGGGACAGCGCTACGCGGACCTCGACCAGATCAACCCGCCGCGCGCGACCCCGACGGTGGGCAACCCGGCCCAGGCGCTGGACTACAAGCGCTTCGCCGACGCCACCATGCGCGAGAACTTCCGCGCCGAGCGGGACATCCTGCACCGCCTCTCACCCGGCGTCCCCGTCACCACCAACTTCATGACCGCGCTCAGCCAGTGCGACTCCGTCGACTACTGGGCCTGGGGCCGCGAGGTCGACCTGGTCACCAACGACCACTACCTGATCACCGACGGCCGCCGCACCCATGTCAACCTCGCCATGGCCGCCGACCTCACCCGTTCCGTCGCGGGCGGCGCACCGTGGCTGTTGCTCGAACACTCCACCTCGGGCGTCAACTGGCAGCCCCGCAACCCCGCCAAGGCCCCCGGTCAGATGGCCCGCAACTCCCTCGGCCACGTGGCCCGCGGCTCCGAGGGCGCCATGTTCTTCCAGTGGCGGCAGTCGAGGCGCGGGGCCGAGAAGTTCCACTCGGCGATGCTGCCGCACGGCGGAACCGGGACACGCGTCTGGCGCGAGGTGACCGAACTGGGCGCCTCGATCGGCTCACTGGCCCCCGTCCGCGGCACCCGCACCGAAGCCGACGCGGCCATGGTCTGGGACTGGCAGTCCTGGTGGGCGCAGAACCTCCAGTGGCGTCCCAGCGAGGACCACGACCCCCGCGAACGCGCCGACGCCTTCTACGAAGCCCTCTACGACCGCCACCTGACCGTCGACTTCGCCCACCCGGAAGCCGACTTGTCGGCCTATCCACTTGTCGTCGTTCCCGCGCTGTACCTCGCCACCGAGGCGGCCGGGAACAACCTCCGCGAATACGTCGACAACGGCGGCACCCTCGTCGTCTCGTACTTCTCCGGCATCGTCGACGAGCACGACGCCGTCCACGACGGCCCCTATCCGGGCGCGCTCAGAGACGTGCTGGGCCTCACCGTAGAGGAGTTCTCACCCCTGCTCGCGGGCGAGCGGGTCGGGCTCACCGGCCCGGACGGCTACGGGCAGACCGGCGACGTGTGGACGGAGTTCGTCGTGCCGCGCGGCGCCGAGCCGGTGTGGACGTACACCGACGGCCTCACCGCGGGCCACCCGGCCGTCACCCGCCACCGCCTCGGCAAGGGCACCGCCTGGTACGTCTCCACCCGCCTCGGCGCCGAAGGCCTGGACGCCGTCCTCGGCCGGGCGGCCGAGGACGCGCGCATCGGCCCTCGTGCCGACCTGCCCCGAGACGTCGAAGTGGTGCGCCGCACCGGCGAGTCGGGCACCTACCTGTTCGCGATCAATCACACCGCCTCGGACGCCAAAGTGCCGCTGGACGCGCACGGCACCGAACTGCTCACCGGGGAGCGCGCCGCGGGCCGCCTCGCGGTCCCGGCCGGCGCCGTGCGGATCGTACGGCTCGACGGTCAGGGGGTGTCGTCCGAATCTGGCGGAGCCGAGCGAGGCGCCGTGCCCTTGAAGCGGACCTGATCCAAACGGCACCCTCCCAGCCCCGGTTCCCGCTGTTTCCCGCCCCATCACCGAGCCGAAGGGACCACGGACGACGATGTTCCATCCCAGACACACTCTCAAGCCCCGACGCACCCTCAAGGCCCTGCTGCCGCTCCTCGTGGCCGGGCTCGCCCTCACCGCCCTGCCGGCCCGGACCGCCCATGCGGCGAGCACCCTCGCCAACGGCGGCTTCGAGACCGACGCCGGCGGCGCGGCCACGCCCGCAGGCTGGTCCGAGTACGGCTCGACCGGAGCCTCGTACACCGAGGCCGGTGGCCACGGCGGCGGCAACCGCCTGAGTCACTGGTCCTCGTCCGCGTACAAGGTCGAGACGTACCAGTACCTCTCCGGGCTGGCCAACGGCAGCTACCGGCTGACCGCCTGGGTCCGCTCGGGAGGCGGCCAGAACGCCGCCTGGATAGCCCTGAAGAACTGCGGCGGTGCCGAGCAGCGCACCGGTCTTCCCGTGTCCGCCGGTGGGTGGATCCGGATCGTCGTGCCCGTCAATGTGACCGCCGGTCAGTGCACCGTCAGCATCAACAGTGACGCGAACGCCGGCAACTGGATCAATGTCGACGACCTGACCTTCATGCCGGGGACGTCCTCCGGCCTGCCGGCCAAGGGGGCCGACGTCTCCTCCCTGGCCAAGAGCGAGGCCAGGGGCGGCACCTACCGGACGAGTCCGGGATCGGCGGGCGACGCGCTCGGCATCCTGAAGTCCGCCGGCATGAACTACGCCCGCCTGAAGGTCTGGGTGAACCCGGCCGACGGCTACAACGACAAGGCGCGCGTCCTGGCGACCGCCAAGCGCGTCAAGGACCGGGGCATGAAGCTGCTGGTCGACTTCCACTACTCGGACACCTGGGCCGACCCGGGCGCCCAGAGCAAGCCCGCCGCCTGGGCCGGCCACTCGTACGGCCGGCTGAAGACGGACGTGTACGACCACACCCGCGAGGTACTCAACGCGCTCAAGGCGCAGGGCACCGGCGCCGACATGGTCCAGGTCGGCAACGAGATCAACGGCGGCATGCTGTGGGACGAGGGCTCCACGGACAACTGGACGCAGCTCGCCGGCTTGATCAACAGTGGATACGACGCGGTCAAGAGCGTCGACGCGGCCACCCCCGTCGCGCTGCACCTGGCCAAGGGCGGCGACCTGGCGGGCACCCGCTGGTGGTTCGACAACGCCGTCGCGCACGGTGTCCGGTTCGACGCCATCGGCCTGTCGTACTACGGCTACTGGCACGGCCCGCTGGCCGATTTCCAGACCACCCTGGACGACGCGGCCGCCCGTTACGGCAAGCCGGTCTTCGTCGCCGAGACGGCCTACCCGTTCCGGCTGGACAGCGAGGACGCGCACGAGAACATCATCGACGTCGCCGGCGAGCTGGTCCCCGGCTACCCGGCGACCCCCGCCGGGCAGACGGCGTGGATGAACACGGTGGCGAACATCGTGGAGGCAGTCCCGAACGGCCGCGGCCTCGGCGTCTTCTACTGGGAGGCGACCTGGACCGCCGTCGACGGCAACGGCTGGGACCCCGCCGACCCGTCCTCCGGCAACGGCTGGGAGAACCAGGCCCTGTTCGGCTACGACGACAGGGCGCTGCCGGCCATGGCCTGGTTCCGTCACCGCTGACACCTCCCGTGCCGGACGGGACGGCCCGGTACCGGACAAGGCCCCGGAGTCCCGGACAGCGAGGCCCCGGCTGCGGGACAGTGGAAGGACACGGTACGGGCGGGCCCGGGCGGAGGGAGGACGAGATGCTGAGGACCCCCGTGCACGGCACGCGTCTCGACATCCTGGAGTGGCTCAAGGATCCGGCCGCCCACTTCCCCCCGGAGCACCACGCGGACGTCGTCACGCACGGCGTCCGCGTGGAGCTCGTCGCCGCGAAGCTCGGCGTGTCCCGCCGGGCGGCCGGAACCCACCTCGACCTGCTCGCGAGCATGGGTCTGCTCCGCACCGGCGGAATCCGAGGCCGGACGTACTA
>NZ_RAIF01000032.1:1444800-1473626 GCF_003671715.1 Streptomyces sp. E2N166
CCCGGTGCGCGCGGCGCGGCGGTGGGGCCCGCCGTACCCGAACCGCGGCACCGCTGCCGCCGACGGTCCCTACTTGCGAACGGGGGCATCCCCTGCCCGGCGAGTAGGAGACGTACGACCATGACAGTCCCGAACACCGAGAGCGCCGCCGGCCGGCCCGCCCGGCGCGGCCAGGCGCCGGTCGTCGTGGCCGTCTCCCTGGGCGGCGGCACGGGCGCCGCCGCCCGCTACGCGGCCTCCCTGTGGTGGCCGACGCAGACGGGTGGTTTCCCCTGGACGACCTTCTGGGTCAATGTCGCCGGCTGTGCACTGATCGGCGTGCTGATGGTCGTCGTCACCGAGGTGCGGGACGCCCACCGCCTCGTCCGGCCCTTCCTGGGCACCGGCGTCCTCGGCGGCTTCACCACCTTCTCCACCTACGCCGTCGACCTCCGTGACCTGTTCGCCGCCCACCAGGCCCGTACGGGTCTCCTCTACCTCGCCGCCACTCCGCTCGCGGCGCTCGCGGCGGTGTGGCTCGCCACCTGGGCGACCCGTCGCGCGGCGCCGCCCGGGACACGCGGGGACACGGACGCGAAGGGTGAGGGATCGTCGTGAACTGGCTTCTGGTCGTCGCGGGCGGCATGGTCGGTGCCCCGCTCCGCTACCTCACCGACCGAGCGGTGCAGGCGCGGCAGGACTCGGTCTTCCCCTGGGGCACCTTCACGGTGAACGTCGTCGGCTGTCTGGTACTGGGCCTGCTGACCGGCGCGGCACTCGCGGGAGCCGCGGGCTCCGAGCTGCGGCTCCTGCTCGGGACCGGGCTGTGCGGTGCCCTCACGACGTACTCGACCTTCTCCTACGAGACGCTCCGGCTGACCGAGACGGGCACACGCCTCCTGGCCGCCGTGAACGTGGCGGCGAGTGTGGCGGCCGGCCTGGGGGCGGCGTACGCCGGGGTGACACTGGCCGACGCGCTCTGGGCCTGACACGAGGCACCGCCCCGCGTGTAGTAGGACAGGACTTCATGAGCGTCATCAGCATCGGCCAGGCCGTCGTCCTCGGAGCCGTCGAGGGCGTCACCGAGTTCCTCCCGGTCTCCTCCACCGGCCACCTGAAGATCGTCGAGGGGCTGATGGGCATCCCCGTCGACGACGACGCCGTCATCGGGTTCTCGGCGGTCATCCAGGTAGGTGCGATCGCCGCCGTGCTGGTCTACTTCCGCAAGGACATCGTGCGGATCCTCTCCGCCTGGGCGCGCGGCCTGGCCGACCGGGAGGAGCGCTACCACCACGACTACAGGTTCGCCTGGTGGGTCATCTTCGCGACGGTCCCGATCGTGCTCGTCGGTCTGGCCGCCAAACCGCTGATCAAGGGACCGCTCGCCTCGCTGTGGGTGGTCGCCGGCTCGCTGATCGTCGGCAGCGGCGTGATGTGGGTGGCGGACCGCACGGGGCGGCACAAGCGGGGTGAGGACGACACCTCGTTCAAGGACGCGATGCTGGTCGGCGGCTCCCAGATCCTCGCCCTGCTCTTCCCGGGCTTCTCCCGCTCCGGTGCCACCATGTCCACCGCCCTGCTGCTCGACCTCGACCGGGTGGCCGCCACGCGGCTCTCCTTCTTCCTCGGCATCCCGGCCCTGACCGGCGCCGGACTGTACGAGCTGAAGGACGCCCTGGGCACCGGGGCGGGTGCCGCCCCGCTGGCGGTCGGCACCCTCGTCTCCTTCGTGGTCGCCTACGCCTCGATCGCCTGGCTGCTGAAGTTCGTGGCCAAGCACTCCTTCAACGCCTTCGTCATCTACCGGATCGCGGTCGGCGTCCTGCTCTTCGGGCTGCTCGGCGCGGGCGTGCTGCACAGCTGACCGCGCGGCCGGACCCGGCCCGCCCCGCTGGTCAGTGGGCGTGGCGCAGCGGTTCGCCGACGCTCCTCAGATGCCGCAGCGCCTCGCGGTGCGACGCGAGCAGGCCCGTCTGGTGGTAGGGGACGCCCAGTTCGGCGCAGTACCGCTCGGTGATGTCCTGGGCCCTGGAGAGGGCGGGCGTCGGCATGCTGGGGAAGAGGTGGTGCTCGATCTGGTAGTTGAGGCCGCCCATGAAGGCGTCGACGAGCACGCCGCCCCGCACATTGCGGGAGGTGAGGACCTGGCGGCGCAGGAAGTCGAGCCGCGTGCCCTCCTCGATCATCGGCATGCCCTTGTGGTTGGGAGCGAAGACCGAGCCGAGGTAGACCCCGAACAGCCCCTGGTGCACGGCGATGAACGCGAGCGCCTTGCCGGGGGAGAGGACCGTGAACAGACCGCCGAAGTACAGGGCGAAGTGGGCGACGAGGAGCGTGCCCTCCAGAACCGGCCGCTTCATCGACGGGCTGCGCAGGGCCTTGAAACTGTTGAAACTCAGATTGAGACCTTCCAGCGTCAGCAGCGGGAAGAACAGGGCGGCCTGGTGTTTCCCGACGAAGCGGGGAAGCCCCTTGGCCCTGCTCGCCTGGCGCCGTGACCACACCAGGATGTCGGGGGAGACGTCCGGGTCCTTCTCCTCGTGGTTGGGATTCGCGTGGTGGCGCGTGTGCTTGTTCATCCACCAGCCGTAGCTCATGCCCAGCAGCAGGTTCGCCACCAGGAGACCGCCGGTCTCGCTGGGGCGCCGGCGCGAGAAGACCTGCCGGTGGGCGAGGTCGTGGGCGGCCAGCCCGAGCTGGCCGAAGACGACGGCCAGCGCCACCGCGACGAACAGCTGGCTCCAGCTGTTCCCCAGCGTGACGAAGGCGGCGACACCGCCCGCGAGCGCGAGGGCGACGGCACCGAAACGGACCGTGTAATAGAGCGGGCGGCGCCGGAGCAGCCCCGCGTCGGCTATACGCCGTGAGATTTCGGAAAAGTCGCTCCCTTTTTCGCGTCCCTTTTCCAGTTCCCGGGTGGGCAGGCTCTCGATGAGCACCGTTGAGTTGGCCATGTGCCTCAGTATCCGGGCGCTTCCCCGGCCGCAGAATGACGGCTGCCACCCGAAGCAGGGGGTGGCTAGCACCACCCCCGCCCCCGCGGTCCTCCCTTGACAGCCCTCCCGCCCGGCCCGCAGGATCACTCCGTGAACCTGTCAGACAGCCAGACAGCAGCTCCGGTCCTGCGGCGCGTCAGCGCCATGGAAGCGGTGCTCGGCCACCTGCGCGGCGCGATCGAGCGCGGCGAGTACGCGATCGGCGACAAGCTCCCCTCCGAGGCGGAGCTGTGCCGCACCCTGGAGGTCTCGCGGTCGGTACTCCGCGAGGCCCTGCGCGCCCTGCAGACCATGGGGCTGACCGTCTCCAGGACCGGCAAGGGCACTTTCGTGGTCGCCGGTGCCGTCGAGGACCCCACCTTCGGCGACTACACGGCCGACGACCTGCTGGAGGTGCGCCGCCACGTCGAGATCCCGGTGGCCGGCTACGCGGCCCGCCGCCGCACCCCGGACAACCTCGACCGCCTCGCCCATCTCCTGGACCGCATGGACCGGGAGACGGACACCACCGCGTGGGTCGCGATGGACACCCTCTTCCACCTCACCGTGGCCGAGGCCGCGCAGAACCCGGTCTTCCGCCGGGTCATCGAGGAGATCCGCGACGCGCTGGCCCGCCAGTCCGCCTTCCTCAACGAACTGGGCGGCCGGCGCGAACAGTCCAACCGGGAGCACCGGGCCATCGTCGAGGCGCTGCTCGACGGCAGCGACCACGACGCGGAAGAGGCCATGGCCCACCACCTCGACCGCGTCGAGACCACCCTCACCGACATCGTGCGCCCCACCCGCACGGACACCCCCACGGAAGGCGCACCCGAGGCGTGAGCGAGCACCGACAGCAGCAGGCGACCGCGCCGGCCTCCGACCCCCAGGCAGTGATGTACAGCGCTTCCCCCGCGGATCCGCCCCCCATCCGCGAACCCCGCCACGCATCCGTCGCCCACCTGGTACGCGGCGGCGTCGTCGAGGGCGTCCACCACGGCTCCGTCGTCGTCCTCGCCCCGGACGGAGAGGTACGCCTCCAGCTCGGGGACATCGAGGCCGCCTGCTACCCGCGTTCCGCGCTCAAGCCGGTCCAGGCCGTCGCCATGCTCCGCGCCGGTCTGCCGCTGGACGGCGAACTGCTCTCGCTCGCCGCCGCCAGCCACTCCGGCGAGGAACGCCACCTCGCCGGCGCCAGGCGCGTCCTCGAACTCGCCGGACTCACCGAGAGCGACCTGCGCAACGTCCCCGACCTGCCCTTCGACCCGGTCGTCCGGGACTCCTGGGTCGGTCAGGGCCGCCTCCCCTCCCGGCTCGCCCAGAACTGCTCCGGCAAGCACGCCGCCATGCTGTACACCTGCGTGCTCAACGGCTGGTCCCTGGACGACTACCTCGACCCGGGCCACCCGCTCCAGCAGGCGATCGCCGAGATCGTCGAGGACCTCACCGGGCAGCGCGTCGCCCGGGTGACCGTCGACGGCTGCGGCGCGCCCCTGTTCGCGATCTCCCTGCACGGTCTCGCCCGCGCCGCCGCCCGCATCACCACCGCGCTCCCAGGCACCCCGGAGGCCCGCGTGGCGGACGCGATGCGCGAGCACGCCGAGATGGCCTCCGGGTCCGGCCGGGACGTCGCCGCCCTGATGCGGGCCGTGCCCGGGCTGCTCGCCAAGGACGGCTTCGAGGGAGTCCAGGTCGCCGCCCGGCCCGACGGCAGTGCGATCGCCGTGAAGATAGCCGACGGCGCCGACCGTGCCCGCGTCCCGGTCGCGGCGGCGGCCCTCGCGCGGGCCGGTGTCGCGCCGCGGCTGCTCACGGAGTTCGCGGGTGAACCGCTGCTCGGCGGCGGGGAGCCGGTGGGACGCGTACGCCCGGTACCCGCGCTGGACACCGTTGCGACCGCCTCGCGCGTGTAGCGCGCCGCTCGGTCGAGCGGCGCACCGCGCCTGCCGCGGCCGGAGATCCTGGCGGGCAGCGGCACCGCTCCGGCCCGACTGCGCGCCGGGACCGGCCCGGAGGAAGAATGGCGAGCATGAGTACGTGGACGACCTTCCAGCCAATCCTGGAGCGCATCGCCGAGGAGATCGAGCGAACCCCCGGCAGCGGCCGGCCCGCCGACTACATCCCGGCGCTCGCCGCCTGCGACCCGCGCCGCTTCGGCATGGCCGTCGCCGAGCCGGACGGCACGGTGTACGGGGTGGGGGACTGGCGCGAGCCCTTCTCCGTGCAGTCCATCACCAAGGTCTTCACCCTCGCCCTCGACCTGTCCCGCGAGGGCGGCGCGCTCTGGGAACACGTGGGCCGCGAACCGTCCGGCAACCCGTTCAACTCCCTGGTGCAGCTGGAGTACGAGAACGGCATCCCGCGCAACCCGTTCATCAACGCGGGCGCCCTCGTCGTCACCGACCGCCTGCACACCCGCACCGGGGACGCGGCGGGTGAACTGCTCGCCTTCCTGCGCGCGGAGAGCGGCAACCCGGACCTGACCTACGACGAGGAGGTCGCCGCCTCCGAGGCCGCGCACGGCGACAGGAACGCCGCCCTCGGCCACTTCATGGCGTCGTACGGCAACATCGACAACCCCGTGCCCGTCCTGCTGGAGCAGTACTTCCGCCAGTGCTCCGTCGCCGCCTCCTGCGCGGACCTCGCCCTGGCGACCGGGTTCCTGGCCCGGCACGGCGTTCGCGCGGACGGCACCCGGCTGCTGAGCCGCAGTCAGGCCAAGCAGGTCAACGCGGTGATGCTGACCTGCGGGACGTACGACGCGGCCGGCGAGTTCGCCTACCGGGTGGGTCTGCCGGGCAAGAGCGGGGTCGGCGGCGGCATCATCGCGGTGGTGCCGGGCCACTGCACGCTGTGCGTGTGGAGCCCCGGCCTGGACGAGCGGGGCAACTCGGTGGCCGGCGTGGCGGCGCTGGACCGCTTCGCGACACTCACGGGCCTGTCGGTGTTCTGACCGGATGGCCCGGGCGCCGTCAACTCTCCTCGGCCCGCACCAGCCTGAGCCGCAGCGCCAGTGCCATGGCCCCCGCGCCCAGCCCGGCGACGCCCACGATGGCACCGGTCTCCGGCCAGCCCGCGTCGTCCCGCGAGGGCCGCGCCGCAACGACCGCCGCGGGCACGGCCTGCGGGCCCGGCAGCGGCCGGGCGCTCCCGGCTTCCAGCGATCCCACCGGGTCGACGTGCCCGGCCGCCTCGAAGCCCCAGTCGAGCAGCGAGCGGGCCTCCTCGTAGACGGCGTGGCCGCCGCCCTCCTGCGGGTTCATCACCGTCACCACCAGGGCCCGCCCGTCTCGGCGGGCGGCCGCGATCAGTGTGTTGCCGGCGTTGCTGGTGTAGCCGTTCTTGATGCCGATCAGCCCCGGGTACGGCTCCACGCCGTCCGCCCCGGTGAGCAGCCGGTTGGTGTTGATGATCCCGTAGGAGTTCCCGTTCCGGCCGGGGAACATCGCGTCGATCTTGGCGCAGTACCGCGCGAAGTCCGGGTTGCGCAGCCCCGCCCGGCCGAAGACCGCCAGGTCGTACGCCGACGACACCTGGCCCGGCGCGTCGTAGCCGTCGGGTGAGCGCACGTGGGTGTCATGGGCGCCCAGGGCGCGGGCCTCGGCCTGCATACGGGCGGCCGTGGCGCTCCAGCCGCCGGTGAGCGAGGCGAGGACGTGGACGGCGTCGTTGCCGGAGTTGAGGAAGACGCCGTTCCACAGGTCGGAGACGCGGTATGTGTGGCCTTCGACGACACCGACCAGGCTGCTGCCGGGGCCGATGCCGGTCAGCTCGTCGGCGCTCACCTCGTGGCGGATGCCGCCCGGCAGGACCGGCAGCACCGTGAGAGCGAACAGGGTCTTGAGGGTGCTGGCCGGCGGCAGTCTGCGATGCGCGTCGTGTGCCGCCAGCACGTCGCCGGTGCCGGCGTCGGCGACCACCCAGGACAGCGCGGAGACATCGGGGACCCCGGGCGCGCCGGGGCGGGGCCGGACCTGTGTCCCGGAGCGGTGCAGCGGCGACGCCTGAGCCGCCGCCGCGCCCGGTCCGCCGGGCGGACCCGGGTCCGGCAGCACCGCACGGGCGGCCGCGGCGGCGGGCATGAGCGTCAGCAGCCCTGCCACACAGAGCACACAGGTGGATCGAGCCGCCCGGGATGAGAATCCGATAGTCATACCGCAAACGTAGGAACGGGCCCCCGGACCGCCACGCTGCCCGGGCCGGGTCGCGCCCACAAGCACCCGGATGCCGTAGGCAGGTGAGCCGGCCGGGGCCCACCGGCAACGCGCGGCGTCAGTCGGTGGGCAGCGTCGGCTGGACGCGCCGCAGGAAGGTGGCGTTGTCCGGCGTCTGGCGCATCCGCTCCAGCAGGGTCTCCAGACCGGACTGCTCGTCCCGGCCCCCCAGGGCCCGCCGCAGCCCTCGTACGGCGGTCGACTCGGCGGCGGACAGCAGGAGTTCCTCGCGGCGGGTGCCGGAGCCGTTCATCTCCACGGCCGGGAAGACCCGGCGGGAGGCGAGCTCCCGGCTCAGCCGCAGCTCCATGTTGCCGGTGCCCTTGAGCTCCTCGAAGTAGAAGTCGTCGGCACGGGAGCCGGTCTCCACCAGGGCGGTGGCGAGGATGGTGAGCGAACCGCCCTCCTCGGCCGTCCGGGCGGCGCCGAAGAACCGCTTCGGCCCGAGCAGCGCCCCGGCGTCGACACCGCCGCTGAGCGTGCGGCCGCCGGAGGAGGCGGCGTTGTTGTGCGCCCTGCACAGCCGGGTGAGGGAGTCGAGCAGGATGACGACGTCCTCACCGGCCTCGACCAGGCGCTTGGCCCGCTCGATCACGAGCTCGGCGAGTGCGATGTGCTGCTTGGCGCTCCGGTCGAAGGTCGAGGAGTACACCTCGCCCCGTACCGAGCGCCGCATGTCGGTGACCTCCTCGGGCCGCTCGTCGAGCAGCACCACCATCAGGCGTGAGTCGGGGTGGTTGCCGGCGACGGCGGCGGCGATCTGCTGGAGGAGGACGGTCTTGCCGGTCTTCGGCGGGGCCACGATCAGGCCGCGCTGGCCCTTGCCGACCGGGGCGATCAGATCGGCGACCCGCCCGGTCAGGCCGGCCGCCGGGTGTTCGAGGCGCAGCCGCTCGTGCGGGTGCAGTGGCGTCAGGTCGTGGAAGTGCCGTCGGCCGCCCTGCCGGTCGGGCGTGCGGCCGTTGACCCGGACGACGTCGGTCAGGGTCCGCCGGTCGCCGCGCACGCCCTCGACCAGGTCGCCCTTGCGCAGGCCGTGGCGGCGGATCAGCGCGGGGGAGAGGGAGAGGTCGGACGGCTCGGGCTGGAGGCTGCTGCCCCGCAAGTACCCCTTCCCGCCCGCGTCCATGTCGAGGACACCGTTCGCGGTCTCGGCCGGGGACTGCTGTACAGGGGGGCGTTCGAGTGTGGTGGTCATGGCGTTCGGTCCTTTCGAGGACACGGGCATGGGTCATGCGGAAGGGAGGGGGGGAGAAGCCGTGCGAGGGGTCGGACGACACGCCTCCGGACGGCGGGAACAGCACCTCGGGTACGGCGGGGAAAGGCCCTGCTCACGAGGTTGTGCTGAAAAGCGGACGCGCCGGTCGCACAAGGACGGGCGGGTCGGCGAACCGAAGGGAAACTGGCACCGGCGCCCGCATGGGGCGTACACAAGTGCTGAAGGCAGCCTACCACGGCAAGTGGTCGAGCGGCGGTGGGGTGGGACGTTCGCTGCGTCCCACCCCCGTTCGGCGAGGGTGGGACGGGGTTCTGTTCCGTCTTCCGCGTGTGCCGGGCAGGACTCAGGCGCCCGAACGTCCCTGAGCCTCCTGCGCCTCCTGGGCGATCCGGTCGAACTGCGCGCCCATCGCGGCCTGGAGAGCCTGCGCGCCCGACAGCGGGCGCACCATCACCGTGAGTTCGTCGATGCGGCCGGACTCGTCGAGGTGCAGGAGGTCGCAGCCGCCGATCTCGCGGTCGCCGATCCGCGCCGTGAAGACCAGCGCGTGGTCGGGGCCGCCGGCCTCGCCGATGACGCGTTCGTAGCGGAAGTCCTCGAAGACGCGGGTGACGCCGCGCAGGATCGCGGCCGTGATCGCCTTGCCGTGGTAGGGCTTGAACACGACGGGGCTGGTGAAGACGACGTCCTCGGCCAGCAGTGCCTCGACGGCGTCGAGGTCGTGGGCCTCGACCGCCGCGCGGAATGCCTGCATCGTATCTCCTCGATGAGAAGTACTGAACTATTTGAATAGGTGCGGAGTAGACTAGCCTCCGCTTGCTAGCGTGTCGACATGTCTCTCAAGTACGCCGTCCTGGCCGCCCTGCTGGAGGGCGAGGCCTCGGGCTACGAGCTGTCCAAGGTGTTCGACGTCTCGCTCGCCAACTTCTGGCCCGCCACGCCGCAGCAGCTCTACCGGGAGCTGGAGCGCCTAGCGGGCGACGGGCTCATCGAGGCGCGGACGGTGCCGCAGGAACGCAGGCCCACCAAGCGGCTGTTCTCGCTCACGGAGGCCGGCCGGGAGCAGTTGCGCGCCTTCGCCGCCGAGCCGACCCGGCGCCCCACCGCCATCCGGGACGAGTTCCTGATCAAGATGCAGGCCATGGACGGCGTGGACCCGGATCGGGTCCGCGAGCTGGTGGAGGAGCGCAGGTCCTGGGCCCTGGGGAAGCTGGCCCGCTACGAGCGCGTCCGTGAGCGCCTCCTGGACGGGCGCGGGGAGGAGGAGCACCTGCGGGACTCCGGCCGCGTCGGGCCCTACCTCACCCTGCTGGCCGGGATCACCTTCGAACGCGAGAACGCCCGCTGGTGCGAGCGCGTCCTCACGGTGCTGCGGGAGCGGCGCGCCCCCGCCGGACCCGCCGGGCAGCCTCTAGGCTGACCGGATGTTCAGCCCCGAAGGCCCCACCCTGCGCGAACTCGCCGTCCAGGCACTGTCGTCGGTCGAGCGCGGGTACGACCTGCTCGCCCCGAAGTTCGAGCACACCCCGTACCGGACGCCGGACCGGGTGCTCGACGCCGTGGCCTCGGCACTGGCGCCGATGGGGCCGTTCGGCGCCGGACTCGACCTGTGCTGCGGTACCGGCGCGGGAGTGGACGTACTGGCCCGGGTGTGCCGGGAGCGCGTGACGGGGGTCGACTTCAGCGCGGGCATGCTGGAGGTCGCGCGGGGGCGCGTCGTGCCCGAGGGGCCGGCGGTCTCCTGGGTGCGCGCGGACGCCCGTGCCCTGCCGTTCGGTCCCGAGTTCGACCTCGTGGTCAGCTTCGGTGCGTTCGGGCACTTCCTGCCCCGTGAACTGCCGGGCCTGTTCACCCAGGTGCGCTCCGTACTGCGCCCGGGCGGCTGCTTCGCCTTCCCCGTGGTCGCGCCGCCCCGCCCCGGCTCCCGCGGCTACTGGACGCTGCTCGGCTTCGACGCCGTGATGCGGGCGCGCAACGCGCTGTGGCGGCCGCCGTTCGTCATGTACTACCGGACGTTCCGGCTCGGGGACGTGGGCCGGGAACTGGCGCGCGCCGGCTTCCGGACGGACCTGCAGGCCCTGCCGGGGTTCGGGCGCCGGCCCGACGGCAGCCCGCGGGTCCGGATGGTCGTGGCCCGGCGCCTGCCCTGACGGCGGGGTCAGCCGGCCGCCGGCAGGGTGAACTCGTAGACCAGCGCGTCCTGCCGGGCGTCCACGAGGAGGTCCGTGATCTCCAGGGGCCGTGCGTACTGGTCGTGCACCCGCCGCACGACCCGCACCGACGGCGTGTCCGCGAGGTGGCTGATCGTGTCGCGGTGATGCAGGGTCAGGCCCGCCCGGCGCATCCAGTCGTAGGCCCGCCGCAGGTGCGCCGACGCGGTGCCGTCGGCGCGGTCGCGGTACCGGGCCAACTCCTCGACCTCGGCGAGCGCCACGGCGGAGAACGAGGTGACGGCGGTCCGCCGGCCGGTTCCGTCGGCGGTCGCGGACAGGTAGCGGTGCACCAGGGTCGGCCGGCCAGGCGCCAGCCCCAGTGCCGCTGCGTGCTCCGGCGAGGGAACCTCCCAGGCGACGGTCGCCCGGTCGCCGGTGGACGGCTCCGCGGTTCGGGCGCCGACCGGGAAGGTGAGGGACGCCGGGCTCTGCGCGGGTGGTCCGGGCAGGGCGGCGTGGCTGCCCCGCCGGTCGGTCGCGAGCAGGCCGTCCCGGCGCAGCACCTCCAGGGCCTGCCGCACGGTCTCCCGGCTCACCTCGAAGTGCTCGGCCAGCCGGCGTTCGCCCGGCAGCCGTGCGCCCGGTGGGAGGGTCCCGTCGCGAAGCTCGCCGAGCAGCTGTACGGCCACCCGCCGGTAGAGGGGCTGTGCGTCGGTGAACGGGGGGTCGTGCGGGGTGGTGCGGACCATGCCGCGCCCTCCTGTTGGTGACGTGCGGTAGCCGCGCGGGCTCGGTGCGCCACCAGAACTATCATTGGTCTAAACCAACCTGGAAGAGCTGTCCGCCGGTTCGGCCGAAACCTCACCCGCGCGTCGACCGTCCGTCACCCCTTCACAAGGCGCCGTACAGGGCCTCCACCAGTGCCGTCTTCCGCGGGTCGTCGGCGATGCGCGGTCCCATGCGGTTCATGACGTAGCCCAGCGACACCCCGGCGTCCGGGTCCGCCAGACCGCAGGAGCCGCCGAAGCCGTCGTGTCCGAAAGCCCGCGGATTGGGACCGTAGGAGCCATTGGGGCCGCTGAGCCACAGCCCCAGCCCGACTTCGGTCTCGTGCGCGAAGCCGGCGCCGAGGACGAGATCGCGGCAGGGGCCCTGTCCCTCGCGCACCCGCTCGGCGGCTTCCCGGGACAGCACGCGGTGGCCGTCGTACGCGCCCCGGCCCGCGAGGATCCCGTACAGCGCGGCCACCGCCCGCGCGGTGCCGTGTCCGTTCGCCGCCGGTATCTCGGCGGCCCGCCACGCGGCGGTGTTGGCCTCCGTGGCGCCTGTCGGGGGATTGGTGAGCGCCGCCACGGCCGCGGGCGCCAACTGGGCGAAGACCGCGGCCTGCGCGCTGTCGGAGGCCACCCGCGGATGCACCAGCTCGGCCGCCCGCCCCGTCTCCTTCTCCGGCAACCCGATGGTGAAGTCGATGCCGAGCGGCCCGGTCACCTCCCGCTCCAGGAACGCCCCGGGCAGCAGCCCCGACACCCGCCGCACGACCTCACCGACCAGGAAGCCGTAGGTGAGCGCGTGGTATCCGGACCGGGTGCCCGGCTCCCACCAGGGCTCCATGGCCGCCAGCCGACCGGTGGTCAGGTCCCAGTCGTACAATTGCGCCGCCGAGTGCGGCTCGCGCAGCCCCGGCAGACCGGCGCGGTGCGACAGCAGATGCCGCACGAGGACCTTCTCCTTGCCCGCCGCCGCGAACTCGGGCCAGTACACGGCCACCGGCGCGTCGAGGTCCAGCAGTCCGCGGTCGGCGAGGACATGGGCGCACAGGGCGGTCGGGCCCTTGGACGTCGACCACACGTTGACCAGCGTGTCCCCCTCCCACGGCCGGGTTCGGGCCGCGTCGGCCCATCCGCCCCACAGGTCCACCACCGTCGCGCCGTCCACGGTGACGGTCACCGCGGCGCCCAGTTCGCCGCGGCTTCGGAAGTTCTCCTCGAACACCGCGCGTACCGCCGCGAAGCGGGTGTCGCAGTGGCCGTGAACCTGTTCCTCGTCCTCGGACATGGGGCCGCCCTCCGTCGTACGCCGGGAGCCGGACCGCGACGGTGCGGCCCGGCTCCCTGAACGTACCGACTGGTCGGACTGGGCGGAAGTCCGCCGACCCGGCCCCGTGGCGGGAACGCGACGAGGCGGCCGGACAGGCGGAGTCAGAGGTACGAGCGCAGCCAGCGCAGCTTGGCCGCCTCCTGGAAGGGTCCGCCGCCCTCGTGGTCGTTGAAGTCGTACACCTCGATCGCCTTGTCCTCGTGCGCCCAGGCGTTGAACGCCGCGAAGACGGTCGACGGCGGGCAGGTCTGGTCCTCCAGGGCCGCCGAGAACAGCGCGGGCGCCCGGCCGCGCGCCGCGAAGTGCACGCCGTCGAAGTAGGACAGCGTGCGCAGCGCGTCCTCGGTGCGGCCGCGGTGCGTCTTGAGGTACAGGCCGATCTCCCGGTAGGGGTGCCGGTCCGTGAGCTTGGTCGCGCGCGGGAAGTCGCTGAGGAACGGCACGTCCGGCGCCACGGCCGTGAGGTCCGGCACCAGGCCGCCCACGGCGATCGTGATGCCGCCGCCCTGGCTGCCCCCGAGGGCGACCGTGCGTGCGGGATCGGTGAGCGGGTGGGAGCGGGCCGCCTCGACCGCGCGCACGGCGTCGGTGAAGACGCGGCGGTAGTAGTAGTTCTCGGGGGCGTCCAGGCCGCGGGTCATGAAGCCCGGGTACGCGGGTGTGCCGCCGACGGGGTCCGCCGTCCCGCCACCGCCGCCCCAGGCGCTGCCCTGGCCGCGGGTGTCCATCACGAAGTGCGCCCGGCCCGTGGACGCCCACAGCAGGTGCTCGTGCGGCAGCCCGCGCCCGCCACCGTACCCGACGAACTCCACGATCAGCGGCAGTGGTTCCTCCGCCACGGCCGGCAGGATCAGCCAGCCCTTCACCGGGTGACCGCCGAACCCGGCGAACGTGACGTCGTGCACCCGTACCGTGGACAGTCCCGTGTCGACCGGTTCGAAGCGGGCGTCCAGATCGTGCGCGCGGGCTTCGTCGAGCGTCTTGCTCCAGAACGCGTCGAAGTCCTCGGGCTCGGCCGACGCGCTGCGGTAGGCGCGGAGTTCTTCGAGCGGAAGGTCGAACAGGGCCATCGAGAACCGCCTTTGCGGGGAGACAGTGCCGGACCGTACGGGTGATCACACCGTACGTGAGTGGTCGGAGGACTCGCCAGATCGTCCAGGGGCGGCCCACCGACCTGACCTGCGGTTCGACGGATCGAACGCCGGCCAGGACCGTGCCGAGCCCCGGGGCCGGGGCCAGGTGATCGGGTCACCGGCGTCCCGTCAGGCCCGGCGGTGTGTCCACTGGGGCTCGGTGAGGGCCCAGTCGCGGTCCCACTCGGCCATCCGGTGCCGGAGGGCCACCTTGCGTACGGCGCAGTGCGCGAGGAGCACCGTGAGCGCCGTCCCCATGGTGGTGCACACGCCGACCGTGACGCTGTGCTGCCAGACCGCGGAACCGTCCGTCGGCGGCGGCACGCTCTTGCCCCGGGAGTCCAGCCACACGTCGACCACGTCACCGTGCCCGGCGCCGGCCGGGATACGGGCCGTAGTGCTCCGCTCGGTACCGTCCGGCATGCTCCAGCGGACGGTCGCCCGGTACGAGTGCTGCCCGCCGCCCTGCACCGACGGCACCGTGTCGGGAGTCCGGCCGGCCACCTCGGCGCGGACCGGGTGCCGCTCCGCGCGCTGCTCCGCCGCGACCGCCTGGGCCTGACCGTGGCCCCACCAGGCCGCGGCGGCTCCGAGCGACGGTGCCCCCACGATCAGCAGGACCGCGACCACCAGCACGGTCCACGCCTCGACGACGTCCGACCGGCGCCGCAGCGGATTGCGCCGCATGCGCCAGCCGCGTACCCGGGTTCGCATGTCGACCTCCTCGCGATCACAGCGACCGGAGGCCGGGCGGACGGCCGCGAGAGCCGGGGCCGCCGTGTCTCCGCGTCGCGCCACGCGTGCGAGTGCCCGCCCAGGTCTGGTACCCCGTTCGGCACGCCTCGCTCACCATGTCGCCCCCGGAACGCCGGACGACTGCTCCGCACCGCGGACAGGTGCCCGGCGGTGCGTGAGGGAAACCGGCGCGGCCGGTGCGGCCCCAGGGGTTCGGAGGCCGAGGGGCGTCCGGCAACGGGGCGGGGCGCGGGGCGCCGTCCACCACGGCCCGGCCGTGGGTCAGCCGAAGCGTTCGATCCTGATCCGGTCCACCGGCTGACCGGCCGCCACCAGCAGCCGCGAGGCGTGCTCCGCGAAGGAGTTGGAGCCGCACACGTAGGCCTCCCAGCCGCCGGCGGGCGCTTCGGCCAGGAGCGGTGCCAGGTGCGCGGTCGTCATCCGGCCCACGGGCGTCCCGGCCGGCGCGCCGCGGGTGAACACGGGGGTCGTCTCCGTGCCGAGCTCGCGGGCGTAGATGAGTTCCCCGGGAGTGCGCGCGGACACCAGCAGTCGCAGCGGCACCGTCAGCCCCAGCGCCCGGTGGTGCCGCACCATCGACATCAGCGGTACCACGCCGGAGCCCGCGCCCAGCAGCAGGGCGGGCCGGTCGCCCGGCCAGGCGAAGAAGCCGCTCAGCGGGCCGCGCACCTCGATCCGGTCACCGGGCCGGGCGACCGTGTGGAACCAGCCGGACACCTCGCCGTCCTCGACGTGGTCGAGGGTCAGCTCGATGTGCCCGGAGTCGTCCGGCGCGGACGCCAGCGAGTAGTGGCGCTGGGCCACGTACCCGTCCTCGGCGGTCAGCCGCAGCATCAGGTGCTGGCCGGGCAGATGGCCCGCCCAGCCGGGTACGGCGAACCGGAAGGTGGACGCGCGGTGCGTCTCGCGGCGGATCTCCGTGAGGGTGGCGGTCTGCCACGTCCCGGCCGCCGCGCCGTCCACCTCGATGCGCCCGGGCACGGCGAACCGCGTCGGGGGAGTGAAGGACCCTGTCGTGTGCGCCGCTGTCTCAGTCACCGGAGTACCGCTGCTCCTCCCAGGGGTTGCCGCGGGCGTGGTAGCCGTTCTGCTCCCAGAAGCCCGGTTCGTCGTGGTCCAGGAGTTCCAGGCCCGCGATCCACTTGACGCTCTTCCAGAAGTACAGGTGCGGCACCACCAGCCGTGCCGGGCCGCCGTGCTCGGGGGCGAGGGGCTGCCCGTCGTACTCCCGCACGATCCAGGCGCGCCCGCCGGTCAGGTCCGCGAGCGGCAGGTTCGCGGTGTACCCGGTGTGCGAGTAGGCGACGGCGTGCGTGGCGGACGGCAGCGGGCGCGCCGCCTCGAGGAAGGTGTCCAGGGACACGCCCCCGAAGCGCACCCCGAACTTCGACCAGCCGGTCACGCAGTGGATGTCGCCCGAGTACGCCGACGCCGGCAGCCGGTGCGCCCCGGCCCAGTCCCAGGTGCGGGGCTCGGCCACCAGGCCGCTCACGCGGAAGGTCCAGTCGGCGGGCGACACGTCGGGCGTGACCTCGGCGGACAGCACGGGCCAGTCGTCACCGGCGTCGTACTGGCCGGGCGGCAGTCCCGGCCGGGCGGCGCGCGGGCGCCCGGTGAAGCCTCGGGTGGTGTTCATGCGGTGGGGCCTTTCGGGCCGCCGCGAGGGATGCCCGCGGCCGGCGTGATCAGTGCGTACGCGGTCAACCGTACGTGTTCGTGGGCGGACCTCAGTGCTGGTCCTCGCCGGGTGCGGCCTCCTGCCACGCGTTGTACCGCTCCAGATACGCGGCGAAGCGGACCAGGTCCTCCTCGGGCCAGCCGGCGAGCCGCTCCCGGAACGCCGTCCGGCGGCTCTCGGTGACCTGGGCCAGGATGTGCCGTCCGGCCTCCGTCAGGTGCAGGACCTGGACGCGGTGGTCGTCCGGGTCGACGCGCCGCTCGACGAGTTCGGCGCGCTCAAGGGCGGACACCTGGCGGCTGACGGTGGACTTGTCCAGGGCGTAGTGGGCGGCCAGGTCGGTGGCCCGGCAGCCGTCCCGCTCCTCCAGGTGACCGAGCAGCGTGTACGACACCAGCGACAGTTCTGGGTGCATGCGGCCCGCCGAGGCGCGGGCGCGGCGGGCGAAGGCCGTCATCTCCCGCTGAATGGTCTCCACGGCCTCCGCCGGGCGGCCACCGGGGGTGACAGTCGTCTCATCGGGCATCTCGGCCGTCGTCACGGGTCCTCCTCCACATTGCTAGTTGTACAGTACAACTTGAAGAAAGAGTTGTATAAGCCAACTATCCGCCATCGCCGAACCAGTCATTGGAGGATGTGAGCGATGAGGTCGCACGCCCTGCGCCACGTGCTCACGCACCTGATCACCCCGCTGCTGATGTGTGTCGGGATGGGACTCGCGTACATGGGGGCCTTCGTCGCCCCCGAGCCGAACCACCTGCCGGTCGCCGTCGTCGGCTCCGGCCCCGAGGCGAAGGTGCTCGCCCAGTCGGTCAAGGACAGGGCGGGCGACGACCTCGACGTACGGACCGTCGCCACCCGCGCCGACGCCGTCGACCTGCTGAAGGCCCGCGACATCACCGGCGCCTACGTGCCCGGCGGCAAGGCGCCCGAGGTCGTGGTGGCCACCGCCGCGTCCGACATGGGTGCCATGGCGGCGGAGAAGGTCTTCACCCCGCTCGCCGAGCGGCAGGGTGTCCCGCTGAAGGTGACCGACGTGGCCGCCCCGGTCGACGACGACCCCACGGGCCAGGGCCTGTTCTTCCTGCTGATCGCGGTCAGCATCGGCTCCTACGCCTCCGTGGCCGCCCTCGGCGCCGCCGGAGCCGCCCTGTCCATGCGCGTCCGGGCCCTGCTCACCCTCGGCGTCTCCGTCGTCGTCGGCGGGATCGGCGCCCTGCTCGCCGGGCCGGTCTTCCATCTCGCCCACCACGATCTCGCCGGCGTGTGGGGACTGGCCTGGCTGTACGCCGCGGGCATCCTGTTCCTCGGCGTGGGCCTGCACACCTTCCTCAAGCGGTGGACCACGCTCGCCATGATGGTGCTGTTCGTGATGCTGAACTTCACCACCTCGGGCGGCCTGTTCCGCCCCGAACTGCAGAACGGCTTCTTCGGCACCCTGCACGCCTTCTGGAACGGCGCCGGGTTCGTCGAGGGCGCCCGCGGCCTGCTGTACTTCGACGGCGACGGACTGGGCCGCGGCGTCTGGACGCTGGTCGCCTGGCTGCTGCTCGGCCTCCTGGTGACGGCGGTCGCCGCCCTGTGCGAGCGGGGCGGTAAGACGCCCGTGCCGGCCACCCCTGCCAGGCACGCGAGGCCGAACGAGCGGAAGGCGGTGCCCGCGGCGCGGGAGGCGGACCAAGAGGCCGAGGAGACCGTCGGCGTCTGATCGTTGGGGTAGTGTGACCGGCGGCCGAGGACAGTCCCGGCCGCCGGACGCCTGGGAGGTGAGACCCATTACCGCTGTGTCGGCCCGGGTGCTCTCACCTCACGGCAGTGCGGTCCCCGCCAACGGGTGACCGTGAGAGCGCCCTTCGGTTCTCGAAAGGCTCTCGGCTCCATGCCTCAGCTGTTCTCCACCCCTTCCCGCCCCTCCCCTTTCTCCCCCTCCTTCCCGTCGCCCGACTCCGTCGTGGCCGCGCTGCGCGCCGCGGGCTGCGTCTTCGCCGAGGACGAGGCGGAACTGATCCTGGGCGCCGCCCGCACCGCCGGGGAACTCACCGACCTGGTGGACCGCCGCGTCACCGGACTGCCCCTCGAACTCGTCCTCGGCTGGGCCGAGTTCCGCGGCCTGCGCGTCGCCGTCGCCCCCGGTGTCTTCGTGCCCCGCCGCCGTACCGAGTTCCTGGTGGCCGAGGCCCTCGCGCACGCGCCGGACGCGGCCGTCGTCGTGGACCTGTGCTGCGGCTCCGGTGCCGTCGGTGCCGCCCTGGCCGCCGCGCTGGACGGGCCCGAGGTGCACGCCGCCGACGTCGACCCGGCCGCCGTGCGCTGCGCCCGCGGCAACCTCGCCGACGCCGGGGGGCGGGTGTACGCCGGTGACCTGTTCGACGCGCTGCCCGCGACGTTGCGCGGCCGGGTGGACATACTCGCGGCCAACGTGCCCTACGTGCCCACCGGCGAGGTCGCCCTGCTGCCCGCCGAGGCACGGGAGCACGAGCCGCTGGTCGCCCTCGACGGCGGCACCGACGGTCTCGAGGTGCTGCGCAGGGTCGCGGCCGAGGCGCCCCGCTGGCTCGCGCCCGGCGGCTGCCTGCTGGCCGAGACGAGCGAACGCCAGGCGCCGGCGGCCGTCGACGCCTTCGCCCGCGCCGGCCTGACGACCCGCCTCGCGGTCTGCGACGAGTTGTACGCCCATGTGGTGATCGGCGTCAGGGAGTAGCGGCGCGGTCCCCGCTACGGTCCGTCCGGCGTCGTGGCCCGGGCGATCAGCAGGGCCACGTCGTCGGAGTTGTCCGGTTCGTGCAGCGTGCGCAGGAGCAGGTCGCAGACCTCCTCCAGCGGGCGGTCCGGGCCCTCCAGCAGGGTGAGGAGCGCGTCCAGCCGCTCGTCCAGCGGATGCCGGCGCGTCTCGACGAGACCGTCGGTGTAGAACACCAGCCGGTCGCCCGGCTCCAGATCGACGGCGGTGGTCGAGAAGGCGACGCCGCCCACCCCCAGCGGCACCCCGGTGGGCAGGTCCAGCAGTTCCGGTGGCCGGCCGGCGCGCAGCCGTACCGGCGGCAGGTGCCCGGCGTTGGCGATCAGGCACTGCCGCCGGTGCGGGTCGTGGACCGCGTAGAGGCAGGTGGCGATGGCCTGGTCCAGGCCGGCCGTGGTCCGGTCGAGGTGTCCGAGCAGGAACGCCGGGTCGAGGTCGAGGGCGGCCAGGGTGTTCGTCGCGGTGCGCAGCCTTCCCATGGAGGCCGCCGCCGCGATGCCGCTGCCCATCACGTCACCCACCACGAGCGCGGTCTTGCAGTCCTCCAGCTCGATCACGTCGAACCAGTCGCCGCCGACCTCGCTGGTCGCCTCGGCGGGCTGGTAGCGGGAGGCGACCTCCAGTCCGCCCGTCACCGGAGGATGGCTCGGCAACAGGCTGCGCTGGAGGGTGAGGGCGGTGTCGCGGGCGTTCTGGTACCAGCGGGCGTTGTCGATCTGCACCGCCGCGCGGACGGCCAGCTCCCGGGCCAGCAGCAGGTCGTCCTCGCCGAACGGCAGCGGATTGCCGGTCCGTTTGAGGTCCAGGGCGCCCAGCACCTCGCCCCGCGCGATCAGCGGAACGGCCAGGTAGGAGTGCACACCCGCCCGGCGCAGCAGCTCGGCCGCCTCCGGTGAACGGGCGATGCGCGGCAGGTCCTCCTCCGTCACCCGCTCCACCAGCACCGGCCGGGCCGTGCGTACGCACTCGGTTACCAGGCGGTCCGGCCCGTACCGGGCGACCTGGCCGGGAGGATCGGCCGCCCGCAGCGCGTCCGGGGCGTCGTTCGCCTGCACGGCCAGGGCCCGGATCACCGCGGGCTCGGCCGGGCCCAGAGTGCTGCGCCGGCCCTTCACCACGGCCTCCAGCAGGTCCACGGCCGCGATGTCGGCGAGGTCCGGCACGGCCACGTCGGCCAGCTCGTGCGCCGTGCGGTCCAGCTCCAGGGTGGTGCCGATCCGCGCGGAGGCGTCCGCGACGGCGGCCAGCCGGCGCCGCGCGGCCTCCGCCTCGACGCCCGCCCGGTGCTGCTCGGTGACGTCCACGACCGACACGGCGACGCCCAGTACGGCACCGACGGCGTCCTCCAGCCGGTACAGCGACAGCGACCAGGTGTGCTCCTCGTCCGGGTCGGCGGGGGTCCGCCCGGTCGCGGGCTGGCCGACGATCGGCCGTCCGGTCTCCAGCACCCGGTGCGCCGCCACCTCCAGGGGCGCCGCGTCCACCAGGGGCAGTACCTCGCGGACCGTCCGGCCGAGGTGCTGCTCGGCGGTCATGCCGTTCATGTTCTCCAGGGACGGGTTGACCGAGACGTACCTCAGATCGGTGTCGAGGACGGCCAGCCCGATCGGGGACTGGCTGATCACCCGCGTCGACAGCGCCACGTCGTGCTCCAGCCGGCGCACGGTGGACCGGTCGACGGCGAGTCCCAGCGCGTAGACGTCCCCCCGGTCGTCCAGGAGACGCATGTTGCGGAACTCCACCAACCGGGTGCCGCCGTCCTTGCGGCGGATGGGGAACGCCCCGGCCCAGCTCTGGCCGGTCTTGACGACGTCGGCGAACAGCTTCACGACCAGGTCGAGATGGCGTTCGTGGACCATGACGCGGGCGGCGTACTGCCCCAGCGCCTCCTGGGCGGGGTATCCGAACAACTCCTCGGCCTGCGGGCTCCACAGCACGATCCGGCCCTCGGTGTCCAGTACGACCGAGGCCACGTTCAGCACGTCGAGCAGCCCGCTGGGCCGCACCGGGCCGCGCGGCGACGCGTCGCCCCCGAATCCGGCAGACCCGGCTGCACTCATCCCACGCCCCGCCTTCGCCGTTCCACGTGGCACGCCCTTTTGATGCCGACTCCCTTGTTCTACCGCGTTCCATCGCCCACAGGGCCGTTTCTCCGAGGCTCCGCCGTCTCCTTCCAGCATCACCCGGCACGGCTGTGGCCGCCGCACGGAGCGCGGCCGAGGTTGGTCTGTACATGACCGCGACGTCGGGACAGACTGTGCGCCGAGTGCGTACCGCCCCACCCCCCACAGAGGAGCCCGCCCATGCCCCTACGCGCCCGGCAACGTTGTCATGCGGCCCTGACCGGCCTCGCCGCCCTCGCCCTCGCCGTCGGCCTCGCCGGTCCGTCCGCCGCCGCCCCGTCCGCCGACACCTGGACCGAGGTGGGCTCCGACCGCGCCGACCCGCTGACCGAGAGCCAG
Organism: Streptomyces sp. E2N166; assembly: GCF_003671715.1. GTDB lineage: Bacteria > Actinomycetota > Actinomycetes > Streptomycetales > Streptomycetaceae > Streptomyces > Streptomyces thinghirensis. The sequence goes on from NZ_RAIF01000032.1 coordinate 1,466,210, forward strand.
GGCCTGGCCTCGGTCGAGGTCCCGGCCGGCAGCCCCAACCGCTACACGGGCATCGGCACCATCCCCCTGAGCCTCAGCGCCCGCGGCTGGAACCACGTCGGCGACCCCGACGCCTCCTACGACGGCCATTACGTCGAGCCGTACCAGCGCGACGACGGGAACACCAAGATGTTCCGCGTGCAGGCGCCGGACGGGCGCTGGTCGGAGTACGTGCACACGCTGAGCCCCGGCGAGGCGCTGAACAACTCCTGGTCCGCGATCTCCCCGGACGGCCAGTGGATGCTGGCGGGCGAGTGGGGCACCATGAACCGGCTGCTGGTCTTCCCGACGCCCGGCGTCAACGCGAGCACCTCGCCCTCCGCGAACCTCCCGCAGGCGGCCACCGTCCGCCTGGACCACGCCGTGCGCGACGTCCAGGGCTGCGACTTCCTCGACGCGACCACGCTGCTGTGCTCCTCCGACGACCCGGCGGGCACCCTCTTCGGCATCACCAAGCCGCTGCTGCGGATCGACCTGTCCGCCGTGCCGAACGGCACCGCCGACGTCACCGGCCACGTCACCGCCCTGCGGCAGCTGCCCCTGCGCAGCGCCTGCTCCGGCGGCTTCGAGACGGAGGGCATCGACTACGACCGCCGTACCGGCACTCTGCGCGTGATCGTCGTGTCGCCGGGCTTCTGCGTGCTGACGGACAGCAAGACCTACCGCTTCACCCGGGGCTGACCCGTCCGCCGCCACCGGCACGGTCACGGCCGGACCGTGCCGGTAGTGCTCGGCCGCAGGTGGTGCTTTTCTGGTGGTATCGGCCACGAGAGGAGCGATCACGATGGACGGTGAGCGACTGCATCCGGAGTCCGTCTCGGTGGAGCTGAGCGGGTGCAGCAAGGAGGACGCCCGGACCGTGTTCGACGCCCTGTGCACGTGCTTCTCGTCCGACCGGCGCTCGGACGAGGTGCCCCGGGACCACCACGAGGTGCGCCCCACCGTGTGGCTCGGCACCTTCGACGTGGCCGAGGCCCGGGGTGAGTGCGACCCCGCCCGGCTCAGGGCGTCCGTGGAGGCCGACGTGCAGGGCGGCTACTGGGCGATCGAGCGCTTCCGCACCACCCTGGACTCCCTGTTCACCGTGCACGACCTGAGCACGGTCTCCGGGGACCAGGAGCGGGAACTGCACGTACGGCTGGAGAGCCACTGACCGAGGGCCGCCCACGCGGCGGTGTGGTGTGCGCCGCCCCTTTGTGCAACTAGTTGCACAAAGGGGCGGCCGTCCTCTACAACAGAGGCACGACACCGCGCACGGAGGGCCCGATGAGCCGTTACCCCCACCTGCTGAGCCCGCTCGACCTGGGCTTCACCACGTTGCCCAACCGGGTCCTGATGGGCTCCATGCACGTCGGCCTCGAAGAGGCCGAGCGCGGCTTCGAGCGCATGGCCGCCTTCTACGCCGCCCGGGCCCGCGGGGGAGTGGGCCTCATCGTCACCGGTGGTATCGCCCCCAACGACGAGGGCAGGCCGTACGAGGGCGGCGCCAAGCTCACCACCGAGGCGGAGGCGGACCGGCACCGGGTCGTCACGGAGGCCGTGCACCGCGAGGGCGGCCGGATAGCCCTGCAGATCCTGCACTTCGGCCGGTACGCCTACCACGCCGACCTCGTCGCCCCGAGCCCCCTCCAGGCGCCGATCAGCCCCCACGTGCCCCGCGAGCTGACCGACGCCGACGTCGAGCGCACCATCGACGACTACGCCCGCACCGCCCGCCTCGCGCGCGAGGCCGGGTACGACGGCGTCGAGATCATGGGCTCCGAGGGCTACCTGATCAACGAGTTCATCGCCGCGCGCACCAATCACCGCACCGACCGCTGGGGCGGCTCCTACGAGAACCGCATGCGCCTCCCCGTCGAGATCGTCCGCCGGGTGCGCGAGGCGGTCGGTGAGGACTTCATCGTCGTCTACCGGCTCTCCATGCTGGACCTGGTCCCGGGCGGCTCCACCCTCGCCGAGGTCGTGACTCTCGCCAAGGCCGTAGAGGCAGCCGGCGCGACCATCATCAACACCGGCATCGGCTGGCACGAGGCCCGCATCCCCACCATCGCCACCTCCGTGCCGCGCGGCGCCTACACCTGGGTGACCAAGCGGCTGATGGGCGAGGTGTCGGTGCCCCTCGTCACCACCAACCGCATCAACACCCCCGAGGTGGCCGAGCGGCTGCTCGCCGAGGGCACGGCCGACATGGTGTCGATGGCCCGTCCCATGCTCGCCGACCCCGATTTCGTCGCCAAGGCCGCGGCGGGCCGCCCGGAGGCCATCAACACCTGCATCGGCTGCAATCAGGCCTGCCTGGACCACACCTTCAGCGGCAAGATCACCTCCTGCCTGGTCAACCCGCGCGCCTGCCACGAGACCGAGCTGGTCCTCGCCCCGACCCGGCTGCGCAAGCGCGTCGCGGTCGTCGGGGCCGGACCGGCCGGGCTGGCCTGTGCGGTGAGCGCGGCCGAACGCGGCCACGAGGTCACCCTCTTCGACGCCGCGAGCGAGACAGGCGGCCAGCTCAACGTCGCCCGCAAGGTCCCTGGCAAGCAGGAGTTCGACGAGACGCTGCGCTACTTCCGTACCCGGCTGGCGGAACACGGCGTCGACGTACGGCTGAACACCCGGGTCGGAGCCGATGACCTCGCCGGTCACGACGAGGTCGTCGTCGCCACCGGCGTCACCCCCCGCACCCCGGACATCCCCGGCGTCGACCACCCGAGCGTCGTCGGCTACCTCGACGTGCTCCGCGACGGCGCCCCCGTCGGCGACCGGGTCGCGATCCTCGGCGCGGGCGGCATCGGCTTCGACGTCGCCGAGTACCTCACCGACGGCGGCGACAAGGCGCACGAGAACCCCGAGACGTACTTCCGACTCTGGGGCGTCGACATGGACTACCGCGCGCCGGGCGGCCTCGCCGCGCCCGAGCGCCCCGCACCGCCGCGCACCGTGCACCTGCTCCAGCGCAAGACGTCGAAGGTCGGCGCCGGCCTCGGCAAGACCACCGGCTGGATCCACCGCACCGAGCTGAAGCACCGCGGCGTCACCATGGTCCCGGGTGTGCGCTACGACCGGATCGACGACGCCGGGCTGCACATCACGATCGGCGACGAGTCCACCGTCCTGGAGGTCGACACGGTCGTCCTGTGCACGGGCCAGGAGCCGAGCCGCGGCCTCTACGACGACCTGGTCGCCGCCGGGCGCAGCGCGCATCTCATCGGCGGCGCCGACGTCGCCGCCGAACTGGACGCCAAGCGCGCCATCAAACAGGGAACCGAGCTGGCGGCGGCGCTGTAGGAACGCGTGGGCCGGAAGGCACCGGTGCCGTCCCTAGGATGAGCCCATGTCACTCCCGCACGCGATCCTCACCGCCCTGGTCGAAAAGCCGTCCTCGGGGCTGGAGCTGACCCGCCGGTTCGACAGGTCGATCGGCTACTTCTGGTCGGCGACGCACCAGCAGATCTATCGCGAGCTGGGGAAACTGGAGGCGGACGGCCTGATCCGCGCCCTGCCCGGCCAGCAGCCCGCCCGCGGCCAGAAGAAGTCCTACGAGGTCCTGCCCGCGGGCCGCGCCGAACTGGCCCGCTGGGCCGCCGCCGCACAGGACCCGAAGCCCCTGCGCGACACGATGCTGCTGCGGCTGCGTGCCGCCGCCGTGGTCGGCACCACCGGTATCGAGACGGACCTGCGCCGCCATCTGGAGCTGCACGAACGGCAGTTGGCCGAGTACGAGGAGATCGAGAAGCGGGACTTCCCGCCCGAGAGGGACAGTACCGAGGACCGGCTGCGGCACCTGGTGCTGCGCGCCGGCATCGACCTGGAGACCTTCTGGACCCAGTGGCTCAGGCACGCGCTGGCGGAGTTCGCCGGGCTGCCTGGTGACGAGCGGACGTGAGCGCGGCCACGGCTCAGAACCGGTACGGCTTCTGGCGGCGGCGCAGGAACCACGCCGCGGCGATGACGCCCGTGCCGACCAGCGCGCCGCCCGCCACGAGGGTGGCCGTGCCGTAGTCCTGGACGGCCCCGCCGAGACCGCCCATGACACCGCGTGGCGACGCGGAGGGTGAGGGCGAGGGGGAGCGGCTGGGCGAAGGAGAGGGCGCCGCGGAGACGATGACGGTCTGGCTGCCGGCGGTGCTGTTGTTGGAGCACATGACGATGACCGTGTACGTGCCCGGGGTGATGCCCGACCAGGAGGCGGACTGTCCGGAACTCGTTCCGGACAGCGCCACCTGGCGTCCCTGGGCGAAGTCCCCTTGACTGCCGGTGAGCAGCGAGGCGGTGCCCCAACTGCCGTTGAGCTGGGCGCAGGCGGTGGTCGTGACCGACACCGTGGTCCCGGTGGTGCTCACGGAGATCCCCGGGCCCGCGGAAGCCGGCCCGGCGGCCAGGGCGACGGGCAGCGCGGCGGCGGCTGCCGCGGTCAGGCCGGAGCGGAGTTGTGGCGATGAGATGCGCATGTGGACTGCCCTCCGGCGGCACGGTCGGCGGTGCGTCCCTTGCGCCGCCGATATCGGGAACGCCCGTGCTGCCTCACGGGCAGCCAACAGGGCGGCGGCCGTGCCCGCATGCCGAGCGCGACCGCCCAGGTGACGCGCCGACCGGCCGCACGACTGCCGGGGCGTCACCCGCCGTCGCCCGTGGTCACCTTCCGCTCCGCCGACAGTCCGCCCCAGGTGCCGTCGGACAGCCTGGCCCGGACCCGCACCCGGTGCGTGACCCCGGCTTCCGGTCCCGCGTAGAAGCTGTACTCCGCCCGGTCGCGCGGCGCGTCCGCGCCGTAGACGAGTGACGTCGCCGGGCGGCCGTCCAGGTGGACCTGATACTCGCTGACCAGGCCGTCGGTGCGCGGCGGGGTCCAGGTGAGGTCGATGTAGTAGCCGCCGTCGGCGTGGTGGGAGGCCGCACGCAGACCGGTGGGCGCGGTGGCGCGGCCGTCGTCGGAGCCCGAGGTGGTGAGCCGGACGGTGGCGCTGGCGGGGGAGACGTTGTCGGCGGCGTCCCGCGCCCGGACCGTGAAGGAGTACCGGGTGCCCGCGCGCAGCCCTGTGACCACGGCCGCCGTCTGGCCGCCGCCGACGCTGTGCACCTTCGTCGCGCCCTGGTAGACGTCGTACGACGCGACCCCGCGGTCGTCGGTCGCGGCGGACCAGGTGAGCTGGACCGTCCGGCTGCCCGCTGTCCGGCCGCGGGCGTCCGCCGGGCGCGTCGGGGCGGAGTCGTCGGCCACGGCGGCGGGGGTGGTCGCCCGCACCTCCTGGCTGTTCGGCCCCAGTCGCCCGTCGGCGTCGCGCGCCCGCACGGTGAAGGCGTAGGCCGTCGAGGGGCGCAGCCGGGTGACGTCCACCATGCGGTCGGAAGCCTCCACCTTCTTCACCAGCGTGCCGCCGCGGTAGACCTCGTACGTCTCGACGCCGTCGACCGCGTTCCACATCACGTGCACGGTCGTGGCGCTGCCCGCCTCGGCGGTGACGCCCATCGGCGCCCCTGGCGGCCCGCCGCTCGCGTCGCCGTCGTCGCCCACGCCCCAGCCGCACGACGTGACCAGGACGAGTGTGCCGCAGAGCAGGGCGCAGCGGCGCGATGCGCAGACAGGGGCGGGAACAGCGGGAACGGGTGCGTCTCGCACGGTCTGCCTCCAGGACGGCTGCGGCTCGGCTTCTGCTTCGGCTCTGCGGCCCGAGAGCAATGGTCCGGACCAATATGCGCCTGTGACGCGATCACATCAAGGGGGCGGGTCGGGGACCCGGGCCGCGCGCCGTGCGCGGACGTGCACCGTCTGGCCCACAAAAGGTGGTCGTGCGCACGATTCGGGGACAGATGTGGCCGAGTGACCGTCCATGTCCCCCAGGAGAGGCCACATAGTGCGTGTCCAGTCGCTGACACTGGTCGCGGCCAGCGCCGCCCTGCTCGCCCCCACGACGTTCCCCGGCGCTCCGCCCCCGCCCCGCCCCGGTCCCCAGGCCCAGCTCGGCCCCGGTCACCGGCATGAGGCCCCGCCGGTCCGCGCGGGCAGGTCCGGCACCCGGATCGGGCCGGTCCCGCCGTCCCGGACCGGTCCCGTTCCGCCCTCCGGGATCCGGCCCGGAGCCGAGGCGGGTGCCGGTGACGGGTCGAAGGAGGCCCGGCGGCACGGCCCCGTCCGCGCCGCCGACCTGCTGGCCAAGGTGGGGGACTGCGACCCCGTCTCGCGCGGGCGCTACCGCTCCGACGCCGGGGCGCCGGCGGACATCCCGGTCTGCGGAACGCGGGACGCCGTGTACTGGAAGGCCGACCTGGACGTCGACTGCGACGGCCGGCCGGGTGACCACTGCAACAGCGGTACCGACCCGCACTTCACCCCCGCCACCGCCTATCCCGGGTCGGACGGCCGTCCCCTGGACGCCGAACGCCTGCCCTACGTCGTCGTGCCCGAGCCGAGCGACATCTGGGACCACCGCGAGAGCGACGTCCACGGCGGATCGGTCGCGGCGGTCGTCCACGAGGACCGGGTGCGCTACGCGGTCGTCGGCGACGTCGGCCCGCGCGATCTCATCGGCGAGGCCTCCTACGCCGCCGCCGAGTCGCTCGGCATCCCGGCCGACCCGCACGGGGGCGGCATCGCGTCCGGTGTGACGTACATCGTCTTCAAGGGCAGCGAGGTCGAGCCCATCGAGGACAAGGCCGCCGCCGAGAAGGCGGGGGAGCGCCTGGCGCGGGAGTTCGTGGACGGCGGGTGAACCCCCGGCGCCCCGTGGGTGCGAGGTGCCTCAGACCGCGGACCAGCCATCGTCGACGGGCAGGATCGCGCCGTTGATGTTGCTCGCCGCCTCCGAGGCGAGGAACACGATCGCCGCGGCCTGCTCCTCGGGCTGCGACACCCGGCCGAGGTTGACGAAGTGCGGGCCGAGCGTGGCCGGCCCGTGGGCGCCCTGGGCGGGGTCGACGGTGATGGCCGTCTGCGTGCCGCCCGGGCAGATCGCGTTGGCGCGGATGCCCCGTCCCCGGTACATCACCGCCAGGGACTTGGTCAGCCCCACCACGCCGTGCTTGGAGGCCGTGTAGGCGGCGCCCGCCGCGCTGCCGCGCAGGGCCGCCTCGGACGCGGTGTTGACCACGGCGCCCCGGCCCGCCGCCAGCATGTGCGGCAGCACCGCGCGGGTCAGCAGGAAGGGAGCGGTGAGATTGACCCTCAGCACCCGCTCCCATTCGGCGTCGCTCACGTCCGCGAGCGCCGACATCCGGTCCATGATCCCGGCGTTGTTCACCAGGACGTCGATCCCGCCTGGCTGCAGACCTACGACGAGGCCGAACCGGCGTTCGCCCGCGCCCTCGCCGAACGCGCCGGGCTGCCCGCCGACGACCTGCGGCCGGCGATCTGGGCGGCCATGTTCAACGCGGCGCTGCGTGCGGC
>NZ_RAIF01000032.1:1473727-1491875 GCF_003671715.1 Streptomyces sp. E2N166
CCCCCGCCGACGCCGCGACGGCGCGGGCGGAACTGGCCGCGACCCTGCGCACCGCTGTCCGGGCGGCGGCGGGCGGCCTCACCTGACGCGCCACGCCGGTGGCGGGGGAAGGATTTTCCCGCCGCCGCTCGGAGCACCGGACGTTCGCGGCCAGGGGGTGTCGTTTGGATCTTGCACGGGTCGCGGGGCCCGGCACGCGCATCCGCGGCGTTGTCGCCGGTTGCCAGGGCTCCGCCCCGTCGCCCTCCTCCGCCTCGCAGCCGCACGCACCAGACCCCGCCCGGCTCAGGCGCGAGCCACCGTTGCCCGGAGCCGGCCTGATCCGAACGAAACCTTCAGACCTTCCGGTAGGAGTACGCTTCCGCGGCCGCCGCCTCCACGGACGCGAGGTCGGCGCCCGTCGCGGCCGTCACGACCGCGGCCACCGCGCCCTCGACGAAGGGGGCGTCCACCAGACGGGTGTTCTCGGGGAGTTCGTCGCCCTCGGCGAGCAGCGCCTTGACGGTGAGCACCGCGCTGCCGAGGTCGGTGAGGACGGCGACCCCCGCGCCCCGGTCCACGGTCGCGGCGGCGGCGGACACCAGCTCGGAGCTGGTCCCGAACTCGCCGGACGCGGTCCCGCCCGCCGGCGCGATCGGCACCGTCACGCCACCGCCCGACAGTGCCTTCGCCAGTTCGGCCACGGACGTGGCGACCTCGGCGCTGTGCGACACCAGCACGATCCCGACCAGCTTCTCGTCACTCACCGGCCGCCTCCCCCAGCGCCGCGACGAGCAGAGCCGCCGAGGTCGCCCCGGGGTCCTGGTGCCCGATGCTGCGCTCGCCGAGATAGCTCGCCCTGCCCTTGCGTGCCTGCAACGGCACGGTCGCCTCGGCCCCTTCCCCGGCCGCGGCGCGGGCCGCGGCGAACGAGTCGCCGAGGGCGTCCACGGCGGGCGCCAGGGCGTCGATCATGGTCTTGTCGCCCGGCGCGGCACCCCCGAGCGTCCGGACGGCGTCCACTCCCGTCCGAAACGCCTCGGCCAGCTGCTCCCGACTCACCTCGGCGGCGTCCCCGAGCGCCTTGCCGGTGCGGCGCAGCAGCGTGCCGTAGAGCGGCCCCGAGGCGCCGCCGACCGTGGAGATGAGCTGCCGTCCGGCGAGCATCAGTACGGCGCCGGGCGTGTCGGGCGCCTCCTTCTCCAGCGTGGCCACCACAGCCGTGAACCCGCGCTGGAGGTTGCTGCCGTGGTCGGCGTCGCCGATGGGCGAGTCGAGGGCGGTGAGCCGTTCCGCCTCGCGGTCGACCGACGCGGCGGTCGCCGTCATCCAACGGCGGAAGAAGTCGGCGTCGAGCACAGGATCTCCTTGCCTGGTAGGTACGTTCCGATCCTTTCCCCGTCCACCGTCACATGCCCCACCTCAGACCGGGCGTCTTCACCGGCGCGTCCCACAGTCCGAGCAGTTCCTCGTCGATCTCGCACAGGGTGACCGACGCCCCCGCCATGTCCAGCGAGGTGACGTAGTTCCCGACGAGGGTGCGGGCGACGGCGACACCGCGCTCGCCGAGTACGCGCTGAACCTCCGCGTTGAAGCCGTACAGCTCCAGCAGCGGCGTCGCGCCCATGCCGTTGACCAGGACCAGGACCGGGTTGCGCGGGGTGAGGTCCGTCAGGACCGCGTCCACGGCGGCCTCGGCGATCTCCCCCGAAGTCATCATCGGGCGCCGCTCCCGGCCGGGCTCACCGTGGATGCCGATGCCCAGCTCCAGCTCGCCGGCCGGCAGGTCGAAGGTCGGGCTGCCCTTGGCCGGCGTGGTGACGGCGCTGAGCGCGACACCGAAACTGCGTGAACTGTCGTTCACCTGACGGGCGATCGCCTCCACCTGCTCCAGCGGCCGGCCCTCTTCCGCCGCGGCCCCGGCGATCTTCTCCACGAACAGCGTCGCGCCCGTACCGCGCCGCCCGGCCGTGTAGAGGCTGTCCGTCACCGCCACGTCGTCGTTGACCAGTACCTTCGCCACCTGGATGCCCTCGTCCTCGGCCAGCTCGGCGGCCATGTCGAAGTTGAGCACGTCACCGGTGTAGTTCTTGACGACGAACAGCACCCCGGCCCCGCTGTCCACGGCCGCCGCCGCCCGCAGCATCTGGTCCGGCACCGGCGAGGTGAACACCTCACCCGGACAGGCCGCCGACAGCATCCCGGGCCCCACGAACCCGCCGTGCAACGGCTCGTGCCCGGAGCCGCCCCCCGACACCAGGGCGACCTTCCCGGCCGCGGGAGCGTCCCGCCGCACGATCACCCTGTTCTCGACATCCACGGTCAGCTCGGGATGGGCGGCCGCCATACCGCGCAGCGCGTCGGCGACCACGGTCTCCGGAACGTTGATGAGCATCCTCATGGGTACCTCCTAGGGAGCTTGGCAGGCGGGGTGTCTGCCTGCGTTCTTGCTGTTCAGAGCAGGAATGGGCGATTCTTGATCTTGGCGGTCCGGGGTGGTGATGTCGACTTCGATGACGCGGCGTCAGCTTCCTGCGGCGGGTCGACTGTGTACCGACGGGAGCCCTACAGGGGCAGTATCGACCTTGCGACCGCGAAGGTCACGTGAGGCGACGTGCGAAGAGGTCGGGGAATACCGGCCTGGCAGACAGGGCCAAAGCTCAGGATCGGCCCCACGGACTCCGACGCCGGTCGCCGGGTCGTACAGCTCCGGCGGGGCGCGGTCGCCGAGCGACCGGGAGCCCTGTGCCGCACCCGGACCCCGTGCCGGGGCGGTGCACCCAGAGGTGAGGCGGACCCGCACAGGGGCCGGCGGAGGTGCCCCGGTGCAGGACACATGAGGTGCCGCGCGGTGGTGCGGTGGTGCGGACCGGGTGGGCCGCGCCGTTGACGCATGCACGGCAGGCCCACGTGGACGTCGTACGGCTGGGTGGTTCAGTGCGCGGTGAGCCCGCCCTCGACCACCAGTTCCGTGCCGGTGACGAACGAGGAGTCGTCGCAGGCCAGGAAAAGGATCGCGGGGGCGACCTCGTCGGCGCGGCCGGCGCGGCGCATGAGGGTGCGTTGGATGTCCGGCTGCTGGTCGCCCTGGTCGCCCTGGTCGTCCAGGAGGTCCTGGATCATCGGCGTGGCAATCACCCCAGGATGCACCGAGTTGATCCGAACTCCCTGCCGGGCGTACTCGACCGCGGCGGTCTTGCTCAACAGGCGCACGGCTCCCTTGGACGCCTGGTAGGCCGCAGCCGCGCCGCCTTCATGCCGAGCCATGTGCCTTTCTGGTTCACGTCAACGACGCGGTCCCACGCCTCTTCCCGTGTGTCCTGGCCGGCCATGATCCCCGCTCCGTCGTCGCGGGGGCAGGAAGCGGGCGGTGACCGGGAGCGGGGGGTTGCCGAACCGGACGACAGACTGCGGCTGGGCGCGGAGATTCCGGTACCAGTCGGACTTCGGTCCGAAGCATGAGGCGACGGTCCAGCTCGCCTCGACCGCATCGAAGGACACGACCTCCGGAGTGCCACGCCACCGGCGCCGCCATGATCCTGGGCGCTCGACCGGTCGGATCCTCGCAGGCAGGCCGCTCAACGCGCACGGGGCCGGTCTTCGTGGCTGCCGGTTCCCGTCTCGCTGCGCTCTTGCGGCATGCCGGGGTCCGGCCCAAGCTGTCGTTTTCCGTCGTCGGGGAGGCCGATCAGTTTCTCGACGTCGAAGATCCGTGCAATGGGTACGTCCGTGCTGCTGTGGGCGACGATCGAGAAGGCGATGGTGACGGCGATCAGGGTGAACGCGTTCTCGCCCTGCGGGATGCCGGCCTTGAGCACCAGCAGTCCGTAGACCACCGAGGCGAACCCCTTGGGCCCGAACCACGCCGCCGTGAGCTTCTCCTTGCGGTTGAAGTCGGTGCCCACCAAAGACAGCAGCAGCGATGCCGGGCGGATGAGGACGATGCACAAGACCGCCACCGCGTAGCCACCGATCGACAGATCGCCGAAGAGGTGTGGGGTGAGCAGCGCGCCGAAGACCAGCAGCGCCGCGAACTTGGCCAGCTCGGCCAGGGCTCCCCCCAGCGGCTCGAAGGCGTCCTTGGCCTGCGGCGCGAGGGCGGCGATCATCGCGCCCGCGGAGAAGGCGGCCAGATAGGGGTTGGCGTGGGTGAGGTGGCAGGCCGCGTACAGGATGACTCCGACCGCCAGCGGCAGCAGGGGCTGAAGCGAGGGCTCCGCGCCCAGCAGGCGGAATCGGACCAGCCAGTGCACCAGCAGCGGCAGGGCCACGCCGAAGAGGAGTCCCAGGAGGAGCTCACCGGCGATCGAGGCGACACCGACGTCTTCGGCGTGACCGGCGGGCGCGGCGGCCGCGACGAAGACGAGGACGAACGGCAGCGCGAGACCGTCGTTGACGCCGCTCTCGATGTTGAGCAGTTGCCGCAGTCGGGCGGGCACCTCCTCACGGCCCACGATGGCCGAGGCGAACACCGGGTCGGTGGGTGCCAGCACCGCACCGACCAGGAACGACGTCGTCCAGTCGAGGCCCACGAGGAAGTGCGTCAGCAGCGCGACCCCGAGGAAGGCCAGCGGCATGCCCAGCCCGAGCGCACGGGCCGGATTGCGCCAGGACCGGCGCAGGGCCGGGAAGGAAACGTGCATCCCGTCGGTGAACAGCACCGCGAAGAGCGCCAGGTCCGCGGTGGCCCTGACGATGTCGCTGTCCGGGGTGATGTGGACCAGACCGAGGAAGCCGTCACTGACGAGCGCGCCGCCCACCAGGAACAGCAGCGAGGTGGAGAGCACCGACCGGGCGGCCAGCCCGGACAGCAGCACGGCCACCAACAGCGCCACCCCGAAGACGATGACGAGTACCACCTGAAATGCCCCCCGCTCTCGGCCAGGTCCTGCGGCGCCGCTCCGGACCGGCAGGCGCCTCTGCCCTGTCCTCTGCCACAGCCCGGGCCAGGTATGCGTACCCGCCAAGGATCTGGTGCGGGCCGAGCCCTTCGGCGGCGGCGACGGCGGCGGCGCGCAGCCACACGTGATGCCTCCGCACCGGGTGACGTCGGGCATCGCCTACGGCGCGATCGCCGCCGTCGACACCGCCCTGCGAGACCTCACGGCCCGTCAAGGCCGGGGAGTCCTGGGGGCGCGAGGAGGACCGTCGAAGACGTCGTACTCGGTGACGAGGCCGGACGGTTCGTCACGGACCACCGGTGCGGTGGCGGCCGATCCGTAGGACCGGCCGAGACCCGTGTCCGCCCGTGGCGGCTTCCACCAGGACGAGGGTGGTGGCGTCCCCGCCCGGAAGGCCGATGGGGACGCGGTACACGAAGACGGCCAGGTACTCCGCGGCAGGCAGGCCCGTCGTGAGTGTCTGAGCCTATGGCGCCGGATGGGTCACTTGTTCCCTTCGGTGCTGTCGTGCGGTCCGGCGCCGGGGCGGTCGTCGCGGTGGCGGCTGCCCGGCAGCATCTCCTGGACCTTGGCCTTGAGCCCCTGCTTCACCATGGAGCCGCGGTCGCTGTCGCCCTTGAGGATCGCGGTGGCCGCGGCCTCGATCTGGTCCAGCTCCGCGTGCGGCGGGATGGGCGGGACGGCCGGATCGGTGCGGAAGTCGATGACGAAGGGCCGGTCGGCGGCGAGGGCCCGGTCCCAGGCGGACTCGACGTGCTTGGGCTTCTCCACCCGGACGCCGTCCAGGCCGAGGCGCTGCGCGATGTCCGCGTACGGCAGGTCGGGGATGGCTTGCGATTCCTCGAACTGCGGGGCGCCGGACATGGCCCGCATCTCCCAGGTCACCTGGTTGAGGTCGCCGTTGTTCAGCACGGCCACGATCAGCCGAGGGTCGGACCACTCGCGGTAGTACTTCGCGGCGGTGACCATCTCCATCATGCCGTTCATCTGCATGGCGCCGTCGCCGACCAGGGCGATGGCAGGCCGGTCGGGGTGGGCGAACTTCGCCCCGATGGCGTACGGCACACCGGGGCCCATCGTCGCCAGGGTGCCGGACAGGGAGCCGCGCATCCGGCCGCGCAGCCGCAGGTGGCGGGCGTACCAGTTGGCGGCCGACCCGGAGTCGGCGGCGAGGATCGCGTCGTCGGGGAGCTTGCCGTCCAGGGCGTGAACGACGTACTCCGGGTTGACCGGGTCGGCGCTGACGGCGGCGCGGCGCTGCATCACCTCCCACCAGCGGGCGACGTTCTTCTCGACCTTCTCCCGCCAGGTCCGGTCCGTCTTGCGGTGCAGGCGCGGCAGCAGCCGCCGCAGCGTCTCGCCGGCGTCGCCGACGAGGTTGACCTCGAAGGGGTAGCGCATGCCGATCATGTGCGGGTCGATGTCGATCTGTACGGCCCGCGCCTGGTCCAGCTCCGGCATGAACTGCGTGTAGGGGAAACTGGAGCCGATCATCAGCAGGGTGTCGCACTCCTGCATCAGCTCGTAGGAGGGACGGGTGCCCAGCAGCCCGATGGACCCGGTGACGTAGGGCAGGTCGTCCGGCAGGGCGTCCTTGCCGAGCAGGGCCTTGGCCACGCCGGCGCCGAGCACGTCCGCCAGCCGCTCGACCTCGGTGCGCGCTCCGCGGGCACCCTGTCCGATCAGCACGGCCACCTTCTCACCGGCGTTCAGCACGTCGGCGGCCCGCTGGAGGTCCTCGTCGGCCGGGACCGGCGCGTACCGTCCCAGCCCGAGGCTGGAGGGCACCATCTTGAACGCGTGGCTGGGCGGGCTGTAGTCCAGCTCCTGCACGTCGCCGGGGAGGATGATCGCGGTGACGGTGCGTTTGGCGTAGGCGGTGCGGAAGGCCCGGTCGATGAGGTTCGGGAGCTGCTCGGGCACCGTCGCCGTCTCGCAGAACTCCGAGGCGACGTCCTTGTACAGGCTGGCCAGATCGACTTCCTGCTGGTAGGAGCCGCCCATGGCGCTGCGGTTGGTCTGCCCGACCAGCGCCACCACGGGCACGTGGTCCAGCTTGGCGTCGTAGAGCCCGTTCAGCAGGTGGATCGCGCCGGGACCCGAGGTGGCGGCACAGACACCCACCTTGCCGGAGAATTTGGCGTACCCGACGGCCTGGAAGGCCGCCATCTCCTCGTGCCGGGCCTGCACGAACTTCGGCTTGTTGTCCGCGCGCCCCCAGGCCGCCAGCAGACCGTTGATGCCGTCACCCGCGTAGGCGAAGACATGATCGACGTCCCACTCGCGCAGCCGCTGGAGGATGTAGTCGGACACCTTCGTGCTGGCCATGGACACTCCGTTTCCGATCCCGTCAGTGAGCGACTGTCCCAGTGCCTCTGGTTCCGTGGCGCGCCCAGGGGCGCGCGAGGCACGTTCTTCGATGGGGTAACCGTGCGGACACGACGGAAACGTCGACCTCGCGAAGCCGACCCGGTGACGCGGACGTCAGCCCAGGAGACCGGTGCGACACGTCACGGTGAAACCGCGAGCTGCCCCACGGGATTCGATCCCCTGTCGGCACGGTCCGTGCGCTGGAGACCTTCCTCCACCAGATCACGCGCCGTTACGGACCCGAGCGGTCGCGACCACGCGGACCTCCGGCTCCGGCCATGGACCGTGGCTTCGATATCGGCCGCCGGAGTGAAATGGCGGGTTGTACGACGTCACCGGTGTGTCGCGTGGCACTCATCCCTTGCCGGGCGCCGAAGAAGCGCCTTCCCGTCGGAGTCGCCGAGCCGCTGCCCCCTCGGCAAACGGATTCAGCTCCGCGTCGGCCGAATCCACAGCCACTGGTGGACCGTTGAGCATGATGTGCTCGGAGCGGGCACCCTGACATGGATTCCGACAGCAGGCAGGGTGTCGGGGTGGGACGCGAGTCTCCTTGTCCGGAGGGGTTCGAGAAGGTTCAGGTCGCGTGGCTGGTGCTGAAAGGGCCCGAGCGGGACACACGTGAAGCCGAGGAGTACGGCAGGCAGCGGCGCGCACGGCACGAGGCGCCGCGTGGTGTGAGGCACGAGGTGGGCGATGCGCGCACTGACCGTGCGGCCCGGCGAGGAGGAAGCCCTGGAGGTGCGGGAGGAGTCCGCCCCCGTCCCTGCCGACGGCGAGCTGCTGGAGGCGTTTCACGCAACAACCACCTGACGATGTCAAGGTCGTCATCGAGCTGTAGGTGACACGGTACGAAGGAAGGCTCCGGATGTCTCATCGCACTGCTCCACTGGTTGTCGTCATGGGTATGTCGGGTGCGGGGAAGACCACGGTGGGCCGGCTGCTGGCAGGCTCCCTCGGCGTCCCATACGCCGAGGGAGACGACTTCCACCCCGCGTCCAACGTGGCGAAGATGCGAGCGGGCCACCCGCTCGATGACGAGGACCGCCGCCCCTGGCTGGACGAGATCGCACGATGGCTGGCCGGCCATGCAGACGGTGGGGGCGTGGTGACGTGCTCGGCGCTCAAGCGCCGCTACCGCGCCCGGCTGGCCTCCGCCGCGCCGCGCGTCTTCTTCCTCCACCTCGACGGCTCGCCCGAGCTGATCGCCGCACGGATCACCGCGCGACAGGGCCACTTCATGCCGCCCGAGCTGCTCCGTACACAGTTCGCCGACCTCGAACCACTGGGCGACGACGAAACGGGTTCGGCCGTCCCGGTCGACGGTACGCCGCAGGAGACGGCGGCTCTCGCTCGCGCCGCCGTCACCTCGGCCTGACCCGCGTGCCGCAGCCCGCGGCGGTTCCGCCGTCCGGCACGACCGGCTTCGGGCCCCCGGGAACAGACCGGGAGAGCCGGATATGGCGCGGATGCCCGCGGGCGACACTCCCCGGTTCACCTGGCCGCGCACGCACCTGCTCCGGCACGCGCAGCCGGCCCCCCGATCCATCAGCCGCAGGTCGCCGCCCACGCCCTTACTGCGCGCCGCCGACCGTTCCCAGCGGCGCGAGTACCGGGTCGGTGCCTCCACGGTGGTGACGCTGCTGGCCGACGCCGTGGTCCCCGGGCTGCTGGACCGCCATCTGGCCCGGACCGCCTTCGACTGGCAGCAGACGGACGCTCAGCCGTCGCCCGAGGGACCCGGGAACCTCTTCGCGCCGGCCGACGACTCGGACCTGAACCGCACGCGTCGCCGCTGCTTCGTCCCGGGCGTGGGCGCCGGCCGCCCGTACGCCCGTACGCCCGTCAGCCCAGGGAGATGATCAGAGCGTTGCACCACGCCTGTTCGCAGCGTCGGCACGCCTCCGGTCCTGGGACACGACGTGAGGGAGCCGGTCGCCGCGGACGTCCGGAGCATCGTCTCCACGGCCGCCTCGCCGCCGTCCAACCCCGCCCCCTCGTCTGCGGCCGCCGCCATCGCCTCCACTCGCGCCAGGTCCAACGCACCGCGACCGCTGTCGGGGCCGAGCGGTGCTGACGGAGCACGCGGCGGTTTGCGGCGTCCGGCGTGGTGTTACCCCTACGTGAACGGCATCAGCCGTCGCTGGGCAGCACTGGAGGTTTCCGCCGTGGCCACCGCAGTCAGGGACAGGCTCGCTACGTATCCTGCCGATCCGGCGGGGTGGGCCCGGGAGAAGGTCGCCCGGTGTATCGAGGAACGCGGCGCCCGTGCGCAGGCGTGTACCGCGTGCGCGGCCCGCGGGGCCTGTCGGAGGAGAAGGTCAGTGAACTGACCGAGTTCATCCGTACGAACGCCGACCGGGCCGACATCACCCGCGCGATTCTCCAGGCGTTCGCGACCGTCTGCAAAGCCTGTGCCGACGAGTGCGAGCGCCGTGCCGACCGGCCCGATGGTCCGCGAGGAAGGAATGCTCGGGGCGGCCCGGGGATACCCGGCGGGCCGACCACGCCGCGAGGAGGCATTGCATGTCCGTGGGTGAGAGAAC
Source organism: Streptomyces sp. E2N166 (assembly GCF_003671715.1). Lineage (GTDB taxonomy): Bacteria > Actinomycetota > Actinomycetes > Streptomycetales > Streptomycetaceae > Streptomyces > Streptomyces thinghirensis. Next base: position 1,483,521 of record NZ_RAIF01000032.1, read on the forward strand.
GTCGGCGCGCGCGGCGCGCGGCAACCGGACCCTGCCGGGACGATCCGGCCGTTCCGCCACCGCCCGGGCTGGTGAGGGCGTATGAGCGCCACGACGGCGGCGCTGTCGCTGCTCGGCATCTCCCTGATCGCCGTCGGCGGTGTGTACGGGGCGGCGTCGGTGGTGCGGATCGGTTCCGGCGCGCTGGGCGCTGCGCCGTTCGGGTCCGGGCTGGAGCCCACGGAGCACGCGGTGAGCCGGTTCCATGTGCGCTGGTACACGGTGACGATGCTCTTTCTCGCCTTCGACATGGAGATGGTCTTCATGTATCCGTGGACGCGCGTGATCTCCGCCATGGGACCGAGCGCGGTGATCGAGATGTTCGTCTTCCTCGCCGTCCTGGTCACTGGGGTCGTCTACGCGTGGCGGGAGGGCGCGCTGCGATGGACCTGACCGGCCTGGGCCTGCGTGTCACCGCGGCGCGACCACACGTGCTGCTGGCGACAGTGCCGGGCGGGGCAGCGGTACGGCTGGCAGCCGAGCGGCTGCTGAGCTCGCGCGACTGGCCACAGGTGCCCACTCCGGCCCAGGCCGATCTCCTCCTCGTGGCCGGTCCGGACTCCCCGGAGTCGCAGGCGGCGCTCGAGCGGCTGTGGCGGGACCTGCCCGCGCCGCGCGCCCGGGTGCACGCCCGCACGGCTGATGAGGTGGAGGCCGCGCTGGACGCCGGCCGTGCCCTCCTCGGTTCACCGGCCGTCCAGCACGAGTCAGCCGCGCTCCCGGCCGAAGCGGGCGGACACCAGGAGGGAGAACATGGTTCGCGGGAGCGGCACGAGGGTGATGGCCAGGCTCCCGGCCATGGTGGTGAAGGTGGCGGGCAGGGGGAGCGCCGGGCGGATGACGCCCACGGTGGGCCCGGCGGCGGGCACACCCCGCACGATGCCGGCCAGGACAGGGAGGCAGAGCACGGCGATGGAGGTCAGGCCCACGACGACCAGGACGCCGACGGGCACGGCAACCCCGGGGGACACGGCGGTCATGGCGGCCACGGCGGCGGGCGGACGGAGATGCCGGGCGGGTTGCCGATGGCCGAGCAGGGTGCGGACCGGGACGGCCTGGCGCTGGATCAGCTGCATGTGTCGTTGGGGCCGTTCCTGGCCGACTGGCCCGCGGGCCTGACGATCCGTCTGGTGCTGCAGGGCGACGTCGTTCAGCGGGCCGGCGTGGACGAACCGGCAACACCCGCCGCCGGCGGAGCGGCTGAACCCTACTGGGCGCAGCCGTGGCTGCGGGTGGCCTCTGGTGAACGGGTGCCCGTGGGCGAGGCGGTGCGTCGGCGCGCGGCAGCGCATCTGGACAGCCTGGGTCGGCTACTGGCGGTGGCGGGCTGGCCGGCCGAGGCGGTGCGGGCCCGGCGGCTGCGGGACGACCTGCTTTCCGGCGCGCCTCGTGCCGCGGTCGCGCCTCGGCTGGAACGCTTCACCCGCAGGGTCGGCCGGTCCCGCACCCTGGCGTGGCTGACCAGCGGCATCGGCGTCGTCACGGCCCAGAAGGCACGGGAGGCCGGGGTGAGCGGGCCGGCGGCGCGGGCCGGCGGGGATGTGACCGCCCGCTACCGGCAGTGGCTCACCGACATCCGGCGTGACCTGCCGCGGCTGGAGGACGCCGCGCCTCTGGACGTGGCGATGGAGGAGAGCCCACGTGGTCTCTGGAGTGCCGAAGACCCGCCGTCGGCCGCCCTGATCGCGCTGCTGCCCCGGTTGCTGGAGGGAGCCGAGCTGGCTGCGGCCCGCCTCGTCGTGGCCAGTCTCGACCCCGAGCCGGACGAACTGGCCGCCCGCAGCGCGGTGGAGGTGGCGCGTGGTTGAGGCGGGGGCGTGGTGGACGCTGCTGGCCGCTCCGGGACTGCTGGTTGTCCTGGCGGCGCTGGCGGTGGCCGGCAACGCGGTGCTGGACGCGAGGAACGCGGGCCGGCCCGTCGGCGTCGCCGGCGCGGTGCGGCCGTTTCTCGATGTGCCGCGGGCGCTGGTGGTTCAGCCGCGGCGGCTGCCCGCCGCGGACCGGCTGCTGTGGCGGGCGGGTGTGGTGACCGTGCCGGTGGCCGCCGTGCTGTCGACGCTGGTCATCCCATTCGGGGGCCATGTGGTCGCCGACCTGTCGGTCGGGGTGGTGTGGTTCAACGCCATGGAGGTGCTGACCTGGGCCGGGCTGTGGCTGGCCGGTTGGGGGCCCAACGCCGCCTTCTCCCTGGTCGGAGGGTACAGGTTCCTCGCTCAGGGCCTGGCCTACGAGCTTCCGTTGATGTTCGCGCTGATCTCGGCCGCCACCGGTGCCGAGTCGCTGCGGGTGGGCGACATCGCCGCCGCGCAGGACGGGCTGTGGTACGCGGTGTGGATGCCGGTCGCCTTCGCCGCCTATCTGGCCGGTGTGCTGGCGTTCAGCTTCCTGGGCCCGTTCGCCTATCCGGCGGGCCGCGACCTGGCCGGCGGTGTTCTGGGCGAGGTGTCCGGGGTGGACCGATTGCTGCTGCGGGCCGGCCGGTGGCTGTGGCTCGCGTCCGGCGCGGCCATGGCCGTGCCGCTGTTCCTGGGTGGTGGGGCCGGGCCCGGTTTGCCGGCCTGGGCGTGGTCGCTGGTCAAGACGCTGCTGGTACTCGGTCTGCTGGTGTGGGGGCTGCGGCGGCTGCCGGTGATCCGCGCGGACCGGTACGTGGAGTTCGCCTGGGTGGTGCTCATCCCGCTGACGATCGTGCAGGCCCTGGTACCGGCTGTGGTGAACCTCAACCGATAGGAAATAGGGAGGGACCGCGTCATGGGCACGACCGACACCGTGCTGCTGGCGGCTCTGGGCGTACTCGCCCTGGTCTTCGGCGTGCTGGTGTTCACGCTGAACTCGATGGCCCGGGTCACGTTCTCGCTGCTGGCGGCCCTGGTCTGCGTCGGCGGCATCACGGCCGTACTCGGTCTGCCCTATCTGGGCGTGGTCATCGTGCTGATGATGGTCATGGAAATGGTGATCATGGCCGTGTTCATGATCGCCTACATGATGAACCCGGCCGGTCTGATGCCGATGTCGATGCTGCACAACAAGCGCGGAGCCCTCACCATCAGCGGCCTCGTCTTCGTGGCGCTGGCCGCCGGGATCTTCCTTGTGTCCTGGCCGGACCGCACCGCGTCCCGGCCCAGGGACACGACTTTCCAGGTCGGCAGGGCCTTGATGGCCGAACAGATGCTGACCATGGTCCTCCTCGGGTTCGTGCTGCTGGCCACCATGGTCGGTGCCACCGTCCTCGCCACGCACCGGGGCCGTTACGACCGCTTCGGCGACGACCTCGACCAGCGGCCGGCCAAGGACCCGGCCGGCGGAGGAGTGGGCCGGTGACCTTCGAACTGATCCTGGTACTGGCCGCGGGCCTGTTCTCCACCGGCCTCTTCGGCGCGCTGTCCCAGCAGTCCATCGTCATGATCATGATGGGGATCGAGCTGATGATCGGCGGCGTCATCGTCGCGGCCGCCGATTTCTGGCACTTCCTCGCCCCCGGGGCGCCGAGCGGCCAGGTGGTGATCGTGGCGGCCGTGGTCGCGATGGCGGTGGAGATGGCCATGGGCTTCGCCGTGACCACCGCGATCTACCGCGCCCGCCGGGTCGACATGACCGACATGGCCGGCGAGCTGAAGGGATGAGCGCGGTGATCTGGCTGCTGATCTCCCTCCCCCTCGGCGCGGGAGCAGTCCTGGGCGTGACGGGGGCTCGCTACAACCGGCTGGTTCCCGCTCTGGGCGTGGCGGTGGCCGTGGCGACGCTCGGTGTGGCCGTCGCCGCCTCGGTGGTCCTGCCCCGGACGAGTGCCCCGCTGTTCGCGGGGCTGCGGGCGGGTCTGGCGGTGGACGGGCTGTCCGCGTTCATGGTGGTCACCGTGGCGGCGGTCACCACCGCCGTCCTGGCCTTCGCCGCGGGCGAGTTCGGACCGGACGAGAACCGGGGTCGCTTCTTCGGACTGATGCTGGTCTTCTCCGGGTCCATGCTGGCCACGGTCACGGCGACCACGCTGCCGTTGCTGCTGATGGCCTGGGAGGTGATGGGTGCCACCAGCTGGGCGCTGATCGGCTACTGGTGGCGGCGGCCGGAGCGGGCGCGGGCAGCGGATGTCGCGTTCCTCACCACCCGTACCGCCGACCTCGGTCTGTACCTGGCCGCCGGTGCGGCGATGGCCGGCGGTGCCGGATCGCTGGACCTTCAGGCCCTCCCGGACGCCACCTCGCCATGGCTGCATGTGATCACCGCGGGTGTGGTCGTGGCCGCGCTGGGCAAGTCGGCGCAGCTGCCGTTCTCGTTCTGGCTGTCGCGGGCCATGCAGGGTCCGAGTCCGGTGTCGGCGCTGCTGCACTCGGCGACCATGGTCGCCGCCGGCGCCTACCTGCTGCTGCGCCTGCACCCGCTGCTGGCCGCCACCGGCTGGGCCGGGCCGCTGGTGGCCTGGACCGGCGCCGCCACCGCACTCTGCCTGGGCGTGGTCGCTGTCGCCCAGCGGGATCTGAAGCAACTGCTCGCGGCGTCCACCTCCTCCCAGCTCGGGTTCATGGTCCTGGCCGCGGGCAGCGGCGGCATCGCCGCCGGCACCACCCAGTTCGTCGCGCACGCCGCCACGAAGTCAGGGCTGTTCCTCGCCGCCGGTGCCTGGCTGACCGCGCTCGGCACCAAGCGACTGCCGGCCCTGCGCGGTGCCGCCCGCACCCACCGTCTGGTCGGCGTCGCCTTCGCAGTCGGCGCTCTGACACTCGCCGGACTGCCGCCGCTGTCGCTGTGGGCGGCCAAGGACGAGGTCCTCGCCTCCGCGCACGCCGAGAGCACCGGCCTGTACGCCGTGGGGCTCGCGGCGGCCGCCGTCGCCGCCGTCTACAGCGTCAAGGCCCTGTGGTACGTCACCCGGCCGCTGCCCGACGACCCGGCGGCCGGCTACGACACCGAGCGGGACGGCACCCGCCGTACCGCCCGCACGACCCCTGGCCCGCTGCTCGTTCTCACCTTCGCCGCCGCCGTACTGGGAGTGCTGGCCCTGCCCGGACCGGCGTCCTGGCTCAAGCGGCTGGTCGGGGCGCCGGACGAGCCGTCGCCGAAGCCGTGGGAACTGGGTTTGAGCGCCGGTGTCGCGTTCGCCGCCGCGGGCCTGGCCTGGTGGTGGGCCTCCCGCCCGGCGCCCGTGCCGCGTCCCGTGGTGCGGTGGGCGCGGGGATGGCTGCACCTGGAGCGGGCCGCGCAAGCGCTGGTGATACGGCCCGTCCTGGGGCTGGCGCGGGCGCTGGCCGTCTTCGACGACCGCGTCGTCGACGGCGCGGTACGCCGGGTCGCGCGCGGCGGGCTCGCCACGGCCAGGATCGCCGGCCGAGTGGACGACGGCGGCATCGACGCCGCGGTAGGGCAGACCGCTCGCGGCGGCCTCGCCGGCGCCCGGCTCGCCGGTCGGCTGGACGACGGCGGCATCGACGCCGCCGTGGAAGCGGTCGCCGCCGGCGCCCGCGGTCTGGGCCGGGCGGCGCGCCGACCGCAGACCGGGCTGCTGCACCAGTACTACGCCCAGGCCGCCGTGGGCTTCGCCGTACTCGTCCTGATCGTGCTGTTGGTGAGGTAGCCCTGTGCTGAGTGTCATCACGTTCCTCCCCCTACTGGCCTGCGCGCTCCTGCTGCTCCTGCCGCGGGCGCTCGCCGACAGGACGTACATCCGGGTGTGGATCGCCACGGCCGCCGTCGACCTCGCACTGGTCGTCGCCGTCTGGATCGACTTCGACCCGGGGGAGGGGATGCAGTACCAGCAGCGGGTGCGGTGGATCCCCAGCGCCGGGGTCGGCTACCACGTCGGTGTCGACGGCCTGTCCCTCCCCCTGGTCGCGCTGACCTGCCTGCTGTTCCTCGCCGTTGCCGTGTACTCGCTCAAGGAGCGGCAGCGGGTGCGCGGTTACGTGTGCCTGTTCCTGTTCCTGCAGTCCGTCAGCCTGGGCCTGTTCGTCGCGCAGGACCTGATCCTGTTCTTCGTCTTCTTCGACCTGTCCATCGTCGGCATGTTCTTCGTGATCGCCGGATGGGGCCACGGCGAGCGGGGCAGGGCGGCGGCGCAGAAGTTCTTCCTCTACACCTTCATCGGCTCGCTCGCCCTGCTGCTCGGCTTCATCGGCCTGTACCTCGCCGCCGAACCCCACACCTTCGACCTCGTCGACCTCACCCGCGCCAACCCGCTCGCCGGCCGCGGCCCGTACGCCGGCCTCGTACTGCTGGCCATCGGCGTCGGCCTGGCGGTCAAGACCCCGACCGTGCCGTTCCACACCTGGCTGCCGCCCGCCCACACCGACGCCCCCGCCGCCGGTTCGGCGATCCTCGCCGGGATCCTGCTGAAGATGGGCACCTACGGATTCGTCCGCATCGCCATGCCCCTGCTGCCGGGCAGCTGGCGCCAGTACGCCCTGGTCATCGTCGTCGTCGGCGCCGTCTCCGTGGTCTACGGGGCGCTGGTCGCCCTGGCGCAGACCGACTTCAAACGGATGATCGCCTACACGTCGGTCAACCACATGGGCTACGTCGTCCTGGCCGTCGGTGCCGCCGGGACGCTGGCCGGCACCGACGCCCAGGCCCGCTCCCTCGCGGTCACCGGGGCGGTCACCCAGATGGTCAGCCACGGCCTGATCACCGGCGCCCTGTTCCTGCTGTCCGGCGTGCTCTACGACCGGGGGCGGACCTACGCGATCGACGCCTACTCCGGTCTGGCCGCGCACACCCCGCGCTTCGCCGGCGTCACGGCCGTCGCGGCGTTCGCCGGCCTCGGCATTCCCGGCTTCTCCGGGTTCATCGCCGAGTTCCAGATCTTCACCGGCTCCCTGGCCTCCCAGGCGATCGCCACCGCCATCGCCCTGACCGGCATCCTGATCACCGCTGCCCTGTTCCTGCGTGCCCTGCGCTCGATGTTCCTCGGCGTCCCGCGACTGCCACGGACCGTCCCCACCGGCGGCATCAGCGACCTCGAACGCACCGAGACCGTCCCGACGGTGACGCTGCTGGCGGTGGCGCTGGTGATCGGCGTCGTGCCGCGCTGGCTGCTGGACGTCATCGAACCCGCCAGCCGCACGGTGATCGAACTGGTGGCCCGGTGAACGAGAACCTCGCCGCCCTCGTCCCCGAACTCGCCCTCCTCGGCACCGCCGTCATCGGTCTGCTCGCCGGTTCCTGGCTGCCCCGCCGACGACAGTGGATCGTCGCGGTCCTCGCGGCAGCCGCCTGTGCGGCCGGTCTGGTCGCCACCGGCATCACCATGGCCACCGAACGCGAACAGACCGTCTTCGCGCACGCGTTCGCCGTCGACACCGCCACCGGCTTCGGCCGCCTGACCGTCCTCGGCGCCCTGCTCCTGATCCTCGGTATGTCCGTGGAAACCGTCCGCGGCCACAAACGCGAAACCGAATACTGGGTGCTGATCCTGCTCACCGGGGCCGGCACCCTCGCCCTGATCGGCGCGAACGACCTGCTGACGCTCTTCGCCGCCTACCTGCTCGCCAGCATCCCCGCCTACGCCCTCGCCGCCTACGCCAAGGACGAAGGCGGCACCGAAGCCGCCCTGAAGTACTACCTGATGGGCGCCCTGCTCGGCACCACCATGCTCGCCGGCACCGCTCTCCTGTACGCGGCCGGCCACAGCACTCTCTACCGTGAGCTGAACAGCGCGCTGCCCACCGCCGCCCACGGACTGGTCGCTGTCGGACTCATCGGCGTCCTGGCCGGCCTCCTGTTCAAGGCGGGGGCGGTCCCCGCGCACTTCTGGGTCCCCGACGTCACCGACGGCGCCCCCACCCCCGTCGCCGCCTACGTCACCACCCTGCCCAAAATCGGCGGCCTGATCGCCGGCTACCGCCTGCTTCACCAGGCCCTGCCCGGCACCGACGTGAACTGGCCCCTGCTGCTGGCCGTCATCGCCGCCGTCACCATGACTCTGGGCAACCTGGCCGCGTTCTTCCAGAGCTCCGTCAAACGCCTGCTCGCGTACTCCACCATCAGCCAGGTCGGCTATCTCCTGATGGCTCTGGCCGTCGCCACCCGCACCGACCTGGCCCAGAAGAGCCTGCTGTTCTATCTCGCCGCCTACGCCGCCACCAATCTCGCCGCCTTCGCCGTCGTCACCGAACTCCCGCACGCCCGCACCCTCGACGACTACCTCGGCCTCGCCCGCCGCCACCCCGGCCTCGCCGCCGTCCTCGTCGTCTGCCTCCTCGGCCTGGTCGGCACTCCGCCCACCGGCGTCTTCCTCGGCAAACTGGAGATCTTCAGTGCGGCCGTCGACGGCGGCTTCACCTGGCTCGCCGTCCTCGCCGTCGTCAACACCGTCGCCTCCCTCTT
>NZ_RAIF01000032.1:1492041-1495091 GCF_003671715.1 Streptomyces sp. E2N166
CGTCGATCCCGGAACACGGCTCTGCGGCTTGAGCCAGTGGTTGGCGTCGTTCGGAAGGAGCTTCCGTAGGCGGTCGGGCCGCGGTGGCCGAGGCGGGAGTGACGGCGTCGGGTGTCGCAGCGATGAAGCCGGCGGAACGCGTCGAGGCGGGCCCAGCGCTGGAGCCCGGCCGAGGGGAAGGGGCCGCAGGCGAGTCCTCGACCCGCGTCTTCAGCCACGGTGTGTCAGACGGTGTGTCAGGTGCCAGGCCGGTCGGACGGTCGGGCGGGTCTCGGCCCGAGTGTCGCTGTCGGCGGTATCGGCCTCGCGGCAGCGAAACGTCACGCGCGAGAACGTCATGGGCGCGCCGGGAGCAGACCTTGTGGCAACAGCTCCTACGCGGCCCGAGCCGGGGCGCGCCGTCGGCGCTCCCGCGCCCGGCACAACCATCCGCCCTCCGGCCATGTCTCACACCAGACACATCCGTACCGTGGGAGGAACCACACCGTGAAGCGCACCGTCACCGCCGCCGTCCTGCTCGCCACCCTCGCCGCCCTGTCGGCGTGCAGCAGCAGTGACGACAGCGACAAGGACGACACCACCCGTGCCGCCCCGACCACCAAGGCCGCGAGCCCCGGTGTCGACGTCTCCGCCGCGGAGAAGAAGGCCGGTATCCCCCCGGAGCCGACCGGCGCGGCCCGTGACAACGTGCTCGCCGTTCTGTTCGACGTCAACCCGGCGCTGGTCGCCGACGAGGAAGAGGCCATCGACAACGCCCGCAATCAGTGCGCGGCGCTCAACGGCGGAGCCGAGCGGCTGGAGTGGAGCGCGCAGCAGCGATTCAGCAGTAGCGCCCACGAGGTGACAGAGGACGAGGCGAAGCACATCAACATCGGACTGGCGGAGTTCTGCGAGACCGCCGAGCGCGGATGAACGAGCGGGCGTGGAAGTACGCCACCACGGCGGCTTCGCCCGCCTCCCCGAACTCGGCCCGCCGGGCGTGCCCGTCACCCGGCGCATGGATGCTCCTGTGCGGCGGGCTCCACGAGCCCGTCGTCCGACGCCGAACTCGACTATGACGAGGCCGTGTTCATCGGCCACCGTGCCTGGGAGCGGATGGACACCCTCGTACGCCTTCGGAAACGGCGTGGGCTACACGGACTGGACGTACGAGTCGATCGAGTCGGACGGCACCTCGGTCACCGTCACCGTCCGCAACTCCGGAAGCCGGACGGGCCGCGAGGCCGTGCAGCCGTACGCCGCGCATCGAGGAGACGTCGTCCCGGCCGGCGGAGCAGAAGCGTCGAGGGGGGATCCTCTCCGTAGTCGGTGTGGACGACATCGGGCTGGCGGAGTACTGCTCGCCCTCGCTGACGACGGTGGCCCAGCCCTCCACCGAGATGGGCGCCCTCGCGGTCGCCCACCTGCAGGAAGGACCAGGTCACCTCGACGACCCGGGCGCACGGCGGCGCGCAGCCGTGCCGCCGTGCGGGTCATCAGGGCGTTCACCTCCGTGCCGAGCGAGGGAAGCCGCCACCGGCGGATCCGCTTGCCGCGCAGACCGCCGGGACGCGTGCCCGCGTCCGTGCGGCCGACAGCGCTGCCGGCACGCACGGTGCCGCGGCCACTGAGCACCGCGAGCGTGAGCCCCGTCGACGTCGGCTTCCACGGCGGTCCGGAATGTTCCACGGACGGATTCGTGACAGCACCGGAAGGGTTCTGTTTCCCTGGAAGAAGGTAAAACAGAGGTATACGCCCAGCCATTCGCGTACCCGCACCGTCCAGGAGGGGTCGTAATGGATCCTTGGCTGATCTGGTTGATCGTCGCAGGTGTCCTGATCGTGGCGGAGATCTTCACCCTCACCGCCGCTCTCGGAATGCTGGGCGCGGCCGCGCTGATCACGGCCGGGTCCGCCGCGGCCGGACTTTCACCACCTTTCCAGTTCCTGGTCTTCACCGTCGTCGCCACGGTCACCGTCCTTTTCGTGCGCCCCGTCGCGCTGCGTCACGTCATCCAGCCCCAGACGACGCGATTCGGTGTGGACGCGCTGGTCGGCAAGGCCGCCTACGTCGTCTCCGACGTGACGGGCATGGAGGGCAGGGTCCGTATCGACGGCGAGGAATGGACGGCCCGTTCCTATGACGAGACGCTGGTGATTCCGCAGGGAACGACGGTCGACGTCATGGAGATCAGCGGCTCCACCGCACTCGTCTACCCCCGGGAGTGACCATGGAAGCCTCGGCGTTCCTCATCGCCGGTGTGATCGTCGCGCTGCTCGCGGTTTTCACCGTGGTGCGGGCGGTACGCATCGTGCCCCAGGCCCGCGCCCGCAACGTCGAACGGCTCGGCCGCTACCACCGCACCCTGAAACCGGGCCTGAGCCTCGTCATCCCGTACATCGATCGCGTCTACCCGGTGATCGATCTCCGGGAACAGGTCGTCTCCTTCAAACCGCAGCCGGTAATTACCGAGGACAACCTGGTCGTCGAGATCGACACCGTGCTGTATTTCCAGGTCACCGATCCGCGCGCGGCCTTCTACGAGATCGCCAATTTCCTCCAGGCGGTCGAGCAGCTCACTGTCACCACTTTGCGCAATGTCGTGGGTTCCATGGATCTGGAGAAGACCCTCACGTCGCGCGACACCATCAACAGCCAGCTCCGCGGTGTGCTCGACGAGGCCACCGGCAAATGGGGGCTGCGAGTGAACCGGGTGGAGATCAAAGCCATCGACCCCCCGCAGTCCATCAAGGACGCGATGCAGAAGCAGATGCGGGCCGAGCGGGACAAGCGCGCCGCCATCCTCGGCGCGGAAGGACAGCGCCAGTCGCAGATCCTCACCGCCGAGGGCGACAAGCAGGCCGCCGTCCTGCGCGCGGAGGGCAACCGCACCGCCGAGATCCTCAAGGCCGAGGGACAGTCCCGGGCGATCGACGAGGTCTTCCAGGCCGTGCACCGCAACGACCCCGACCCCAAACTCCTCGCCTACCAGTACCTCCAGGTGCTGCCGCAGCTCGCCCAGGGGCCGGGCAGTACCTTCTGGGTCATTCCCAGCGAGGTCACCTCCGCGC
>NZ_RAIF01000032.1:1495109-1502146 GCF_003671715.1 Streptomyces sp. E2N166
CCGCCGCCCAGGCACTCGCCGACGCGGCCAGGGCCAACGGCGTCACGTCCGAGGCGCTGCGCCCCGCCCCCGTGGCCGAGGACCGCTGAGATCGTCCCAGGCCGTCGCGTGGGGCACACTCGGGTGTAGGGGTGTGTCCCTGCGGATCATTGCGAGGCCCGGATGTTCGATGTGCCGTTCTGGCTCTGGATAGCCTTCGCCGCCACCGTCGTCGTGTCGCTCGCCGTCGACCTGCTGGCCCACCGCGACACGCACGTCATCGGCTTCAAGGAAGCGGCGGCCTGGAGCGGGCTGTGGGTCGGCCTCGCCCTCGTCTTCGGCGGGGTCGTCTTCTTCGTCCTCGGCGGGACGGCGGGCACGGAGTACACCACCGCGTGGCTGCTGGAGAAGAGTCTCTCGGTCGACAACCTCTTCGTCTTCGCCCTGATCTTCGCGTACTTCAAGGTGCCCCGCGCCTACCAGCACCGGGTTCTCTTCTTCGGCGTCATCGGCGCCCTGGTCTTCCGCGGTGTCTTCCTCGCCGCGGGTGTGGCCGTGGTCAGCCGGTTCACCGCCGTTCTGTTCGTCTTCGCGGCCATCCTCTTCTACAGCGTCTACAAGATCCTCAAGGGCGAGGAGGAGAGCTTCGACCCGGGCCGGAGCTTCGCCGTCCGGCTGCTGCGCAAGGTCATCCCCGTGCGCGACACCTACGCGGGCCCGAAGTTCTTCGTGAAGGAGGCGGGCAAGCGGGTGGCGACGCCGCTGCTCGCGGTCGTCGCGGCGATCGAGGCGGCCGACCTGATCTTCGCCGTGGACAGCGTGCCGGCCGTGCTCGCCGTCAGTGACGACGCCTTCATCGTCTACACCAGCAACGCCTTCGCCATCCTCGGCCTGCGAGCCCTGTACTTCCTGCTGTCGGGGCTTCTGGACCGCTTCCACTACCTGAGCAAGGGCCTGGCGATCATCCTCGGGTTCATCGGCGTCAAGCTCATCCTCCAGGCCCTCCACAAGATGGTCAGCCCCTCCGTGCCGGAGATCCCGTCCCCGGTGAGTCTGGCGATCATCGTCGTGGTCCTGGCGGTGTCGGTGATCCTGAGCCTGCGACACCCCGTCGACCCGGCCGACGAGGACGCGGGCGGCTCTGACGAGGAGGAGGCTTTGGCGCCACCCCCTGGAGGGCGCCAGGACCCCCGGTGAAGCCCGGCGTGGCACAGGACTGTTCCCGCCGGGCATGAGAACGTAAAGTAGGGGCAAAAGCTTCTAAAAGGCTCTTCCTAGCGTGGACGTGAGAATCATGGGCAGTCACACGCAGCACACGAAGACGACGCGGGCCGAACCGCGGCAGGCCGACGTGCAGCGCGGGCACACCTGCCCGTCCTGCGGCCACCACGTCCCCGCGGAGATCAAACGGCACAAGACCCTCGGCATCTACGTCCCGGAGTGGCACCGGGGCACGTGCCGCAACCCTGACTGCGCCGAATCCGCGGCCGACCGCCGCGGGTGACCACCGGCTCGGCGAAACGCACCGGCGACCAGCCGGCCGATCTCCGTGCCGATCTCCGTGCCGGACACACCGCCGCCGCGCGCTCGACACGGCAACAGCACCCGACCGCGCCGGGCACAGGATGTCGGGTCCCGGAGGCGTGGGCTCCCTAACGTGAATGAGCGAAAGGGAAGGAGCCCGGGGTGCTGGAACGGCTGAACCAGGCCATGGAACACATCGAGGCGCATCTCGACCGGCCGGTCGACGTCGCCGAACTCGCGCGCATCGCGGTGTCGTCGGAGTACCACTTCCGGCGCATGTTCTCCGCGCTGTCCGGCATACCGCTCTCGGAGTACATCCGCCGCCGGCGGCTGACCGTGGCGGGCGCCGAGGTGCTCGCCGGTGAGCGGACGCTGCTGGACATCGCGGTCCGCTGCGGCTACGGCTCGGGGGAGGCCTTCGCGCGGGCGTTCCGCGCCATGCACGGTGTGGGCCCGGGCGAGGCCCGGCGAACCGGCGCGGCTCTGCAGTCCCAGCCCCGGATGTCCTTCCGTCTCGTCGTAGAAGGGAGCAGCAGCATGCGATACCGGATCCAGGACAAGGAGGACTTCCGTGTCGTCGGAAAGAGGGCCCGTGTCCCCCTGGTCCACGAGGGGGTCAATCCGGCGATCGCCGAGTTCATCCGGGGCATTGGTCCCGGCACCCTGGAGCGGATCACGTCGCTCTCCGACCAGGAGCCGAAGGGGATCGTCGGAGTGTCCGACCAGATCGACCCGAGCCGCGCCGAGGGCACCGAACTCGACTACTACCACGGTGTCGTGACTCGCGCGGAGACCCCCGCGGACCTGGACGCCCTCCCGGTCGAGGCGGGCACGTGGGCGGTGTTCGAGAACTCCGGTCCGTTCCCGCAGGCCCTCCAGTACCTGTGGCGGGACGTGTTCACCCAGTGGTTCCCGTCGAACCCCTACCAGAGCAGGCCCGGACCCGAGATCCTCCGCGTCCGACTGACGGAGGACGGGGCGCGGGCCGACGCGGAACTGTGGATTCCCGTGGAGCGGACGACCACCGCCTGAACGGCGGGGCCCGCTCCGAGGCGACCGTCCGGGGCGACGCGTACGCCTGCTCTTCTCAGCCGACGGCCGGTCCGGTGACGGGCCGGCCCTCGGTGTCGTAGGGCCAGACATTGGTCCGGCATCCGTGCAGTCCCTTGATCTGCTGCATCATCACCGGTGCGGGCCGCCCCGCCCCGGGGCACCCCTCGTGGCCGTGGCCGAGGAAGTGTCCGACCTCGTGGTTGATGATCAGAGCCCGGTAGGACGTCACGTCGTCCGCGTAGTACCGCGTGGCCAGCAGCCACCGTTTGAGGTTGACCATGACGTCCTGACCCACGTTGCAGTTGACCTCGCCGCCGGTGTCCAGACCGTACTGGCCGCATATGTCGTCCACCGTCTCCGCCGTGGCGAGCCGTACCCGGAAGTCGGACGGGCCGCCGGAGACCCGCCGGAACCCGACCTTCCCGTCGGCCGTCCAGCCCCGCTCGTCGGCGAGGATCCGCTCGACCTCGGTCGCGACGTCCCGCGCCGGGATCCCGATGCCGTCCTCGACCTGGACCACGTAGGTCAGCGTCCGCCCGCTCCCGCCGACCCGGTCGCCGCCGCCGCCCGCGGTGGCGAACGTCCCCGGGCCCGACGACGGAATCGAGCCGGGGTCCGGGCTCCCCTCCTTCTCCTTCTCCTTTCCGGCCTCGGCCCCGGGCTCGTCCTCCGTCGCCTCCTCCGTCTCGACGACCTCGTGCGACGCGGGTCGCTCGGACGCCGAGGACGCCGAGGACCGCCCGGCGCCATCCGTCGCGTCGACGGAGCGGGGCGAGGTGTCCGCGCCCTCCTTGAGGACCAGACCGCCGGCGAGCAGCAGCACGGCGCCGGCCGCGAGCCCCGTCCACAGCCTCGGTGGCTTCCCGCCCCGTCTGCGGCGGCTGCGTCGGTGGGCCGTACCGGAGGCCGGCGAGGACGTCGATCGGTGCTCGTTCATGATCACGAAGCGTGCCCTCGCCGTGTGATCGCCCGTGGACGGCTTTTGGACCGCTGTGTAACAGCCGCCACCCGCGCACGGACATTCGCACGTTCATACGCATACTGAGATCCATGCCACGGGTCCTGATCATCGAAGACGACCGCGCCGTCCGGGAGGGCGTGCGCCTCGCCCTGCGCCGCCAGGGGCACGAGGTCGCCGCGGCCGCGACGGGCGAGGACGGACTGGAACTGCTGCGGTCCTTCGGGCCCGACGCCGTGGTCCTGGACCTGATGCTGCCGGGCATGCCCGGCCTGGAGGTGTGCCGACGGATACGCGCGCACGACCAGGTGCCGATCATCATGGCCACCGCCCGCGGTGACGACACCGACATCGTCGTCGGGCTGGAGGCCGGGGCGGACGACTACGTGGTCAAGCCGGTCCGTGCCCGCGTACTGGACGCACGCATCCGCGCGGTGCTGCGCCGCGTGGGCGGCGCGTCGGACGAGAACGGCACGCCCCGTACCGAGCACCACGGTGATCTGGTCATCGACCGGGCCGGACTCACCGTCACCCACCAGGGGCGGCCCGTCGCCCTCGGCCCCTCGGAACTGCGGCTGCTGCTCACGCTGTCCGCCTCGGCCGGGCAGGTGTTCAGCCGCCAGCAGCTCCTGGAAGCCGTGTGGGAGCACAACTACCACGGGGACGCGCGGCTCGTGGACGCCTGTGTCAAGCGCCTGCGGGCCAAGATCGGCGAGCCCGCGGGCAGACCCCGCTACGTCCACACCGTGCGCGGCTTCGGCTACCGGTTCGGGGCCCGGTGAGAGTTCCCCGGGTGCTGCGCGCGCTGAGCGGCCTGCGCGTGCGGCTGGTGGTGGCCTTCACGCTGGTCGCCGTCGTGGCCACGGTGACCACCGGCGCGCTGACCTTCCGTGAGGCACGCACCGGGGTCCTGCAACAGAGCCAGGACACCGTGATCGAGGACTTCCGGCACCGGGTCAACACCCTGGTCCCCAACTACCGTTTTCCGCCCGACGAGTCCGACCTGCAGTCGTTCGCCGTCGACGTGTCGCGCGGCGGGCGGTCCCAGAACTGGCGGGTGCTGGTCGCCTACCGGGACGCGAGCGCCACGTCCGGCCCCGGCGACGCGTTCCGGGAACTGTCCCCGGCGATGCGCGAGTCCGTGCGCACCCGCCGCGCCACCGTGTTCCAGCGGGTTACGCGGGACGGCCACTCCGCACTGGTCGTCGGCATGCCCGTCACCTTCGCGGGCCAGTACGGCACCGAGCGGCGCGCCTCCGGACTGGAGGTCTACCTCACCGTGCCGCAGCGGGAGGAGCAGGGCTACGTCGACGCGCTGGTCACCGCCATCGAACGCGCCACCGTGCCCGCCCTGGCCCTGGCCGTGCTGATCGCCCTCCTGGCCGCGCGCGGAGTGCTGCGGCCCGTGCGGGCGCTGCGGCGGGCGACCCGCAGCATCGCCGAGGGCCGTCTGGACACCAGGCTCGCGGTACAGGGCTCCGACGAACTCGCCGACCTGTCCCGCACCTTCAACGAGACGGCCGCCGCGCTGGAGGGATCGGTGGCGGAACTGCGCCGCATGGAGGCCGGTGCCCGCCGCTTCGCCGCGGACGTCTCGCACGAACTGCGCACCCCGCTGGCGGCGATGTCGGCGGTGACGGACGTGCTGGACGAGGACGCGGCCGGCCTCGACGACGACACCGCGATGGCCGTACGCCTCATCAGCGAGGAGACCACGAAGCTGGCCGGTCTGGTGGACGACCTCATGGAGATCTCCCGGTTCGACGCGGGCGCGGCCGCCCTGCACCTGGACGAGATCGACCTCGCCGAGTCGGTACGGCGCACGCTCGCCTCCCGCGGCTGGCTGGACACCGTGGAGACCAGCCTGCCGGAACCGGGCACGCTGCGCGGCCGGGTCGACCCGCGCCGCCTCGACGTCGTCGTCGCGAACCTCGTCGCCAACGCCCTCCGGCATGGCGCTCCACCCGTCCGCCTGCACCTCTACGCAGAGGACGATCCCCACGCGGGGAGGCAGGCGGTCGTCGTGGTCGGCGACGCCGGGGACGGCATCGACGACGGCGTCCTGCCGCACGTCTTCGACCGCTTCTACAAATCGGACAGCGCCCGGACCCGCAGCGAGGGCAGCGGCCTCGGGCTGGCCATCACCGCGGAGAACGTACACCTGCACGGCGGCACCGTCCGGGCCGCCAACCATCCGGACGGCGGCGCCGTCTTCACGGTCGTCCTCCCGCTGAGACCGGACGGGACGCAGGACCGGGTGCCGCACGCGGCGAAGGAGGAACAACCATGAACCCGCCCACGCCACCACCGGCGACCACGACGGCCCCGGGCGCGGTACCGGCCGGCACCAGCGCTCGACGCCGGCTCCCCCTCCTGCTCGCGGCGGCGCTTCTCCCGCTCTCCGCCTGCGGCATCCCCGCGACCGGTGTGGTCGAGGCGGGCGAACCCGCGACCGGCGTACTGGAACCGGGCCGGCCCCCCACCCCGTCGCAGGCCGAGTCCGTGGCCGTGCCCGTCACCACGGTCCCGCTCTACTTCGTCACGGACGGCGCCCTGGTGGCGGTGGGCCGCACGACGCACGGCGCGGCCGATCTCGGCAGCGCGGTACTCATGCTGTTCAAGGGCCCGGACGAGCGGGAGCGGGAGGCGGGGCTGACGACCGAACTGCCGCCGGCCTCCGTGGTGCCCACCATCCGGACCGACGGAGCGGCGGTCGTCGTCCAGCTGCCGCGGAGCGCCGGGAGCCTCAGCGGCACGGCCGTCGACCAACTGGCGTGCACGGTCGCCGTCGCCCGTCTGCGTCAGGACCCGGCGCTGGGCAGCGCGCAGGTGACCGTGGAGCAGCCCGGCGGCCGGCTGGCGGGCCGGTCCAGCGACGACTGCCCGGCGGGCGGGACCCGCGAGGCCGGAGGGACTGGCGGTGCGGACGGACCGGACAGCGCGGAAGGGCCGTACAGCGAGGACGGGACGGGCAGCGCAGGCGGCACCGGCGGCGGCTGACCCCTCACAGGCAACCCGAAGGATCATCTCCCCCTCCTCCTCCAACGAGGGGCGCCCGCACGGGCGAAGCCCCGCCCCGAGGTATTGAGGAGCGGATTCTTGATACGAGCTCGAAAGACCTGGGCCGCCGCCACGGCGGTGCTGACACTGGTGGGAGTGGCGCCCGCCGCGGCCCACGCCCTGCCGCGGCCGCCCGGCGCCGCTTCCGCGCAGTCGGCACCGGACGGCACCGCCGACCTGCCGCCCGGCTGGCGGATCACCGGCACCGATGACGCCGGAACCCTGGAGTGGCGCTCCCCGCGGGTCGTCCCGCCCGGCGACGCACGGGTGGAGTTCCGCACCGACGGCCGCCTGCTCGGCGTACCGGAACCGGACGAGGACGGCCGGACCTTCCGCTTACCCCTGGACGACACCGAACCGTCCGCGCGGAACGGGCTGACGGACCTCCAAGTCATCGCCGCCGGACGCCGGCTGGACGGCGAACCCGGTGCCGCCGCTCGCGAGCGCCGCCCCACCGAGGCGC
>NZ_RAIF01000032.1:1502186-1514123 GCF_003671715.1 Streptomyces sp. E2N166
GGGGAAACTCCCGCCCCCGCTCCCCGCCGCCACCGTCGACCCGGGAAGACCCGGCCGGTTCGCCACGACCACCGGCGAGTACAGGCTCGGCGCGGTGCGACTGCCCGGCTTCGCCGCCCCGGTCGAGATGCGCGGTCTGGTCGTCGCGCCCGAGGGAGCGACCGGCAGGCGCCCCCTCGCCCTCTTCCTGCACGGCCGACACGCCACCTGCTACGTCCCCGGCAAGGGCGACGACGCCGTCACCATGGAATGGCCCTGCGCCGACGGCGCCCGGCCCATCCCCAGCCACCGCGGCTACCTGAAGGACCAGAAGCTGCTGGCCTCCCAGGGCTACGTGACCGTCTCGATCTCCGCCAACGGCGTCAACGGCCAGGACGGCGACGTCGAGGACGGCGGCGCCCAGGCCCGCTCGTCGCTGGTGCGCTCGCACCTGGCCCGCTGGGCGGACTGGGCCGCGAGGCCCGCCGCGGCGCCGACGGCCGTACGCCGGGGCCCGGAGGCCGACCTGTCCCGCGTCCTGCTCGTCGGCCACTCACGCGGCGGCGAAGGCGTCGACAGGGCCGCCATGGACAGCCTCTACCCGCCGCCCGCGAGCCAGGACGGCCACAAGGGCCGGGCCCGCTGGAACATCCGAGGCACCGTGCTCATCGGCCCCACCGCCTTCGGCCAGAACCCGGTCCCCGACGTGCCGTCGCTGACGATCCTGCCGGGCTGCGACGGCGACGTCTCCGACCTCCAGGGACAGCTCTACGTCGACGGCACCCGCGGCGTGAGCCGGGGCCGGGCACTGCACAGCGCGGTCCACATCACCGGCGCGAACCACAACTACTTCAACAGCGAGTGGACCCCCGGCCAGTCCGAGGCGCCCGCCGCCGACGACTTCTGGGACGACCCCGAGGACCGCGACCCGGTCTGTTCCGTGGGCAGCCCCACCCGGCTCACCGCCGAGCAGCAGCACCGGGCCGGCGCGACCTACATCGCCACCGCCGCACGGCTGTTCGTCGCCGGTGACGACCGGGTGCGCGAGCTGATCGACGGCACCGGCCGCCGCGCCCCCTCGGCCGGCCCCGCGCGGGTGCTGACGCACGCGGTGGGGGCCGGCCGCGGTGCCGGATTCCTGCCGGACGGCGGGGTGACGGTGACCGGCGGACGACTGTGCTCCGCGATCGACCCCGACCCGGGGGCCGCATGCCTCGGCGAGGACGCGGGAGGTTCCTCACCGCACTTCGCCTACTGGCAGCCGGAACGAGAGACCGGCCGCAGCGCGATCGCCCTGGACTGGTCCGCACCGGGCACCGCCACCCGGATCCGCCCCGGCGTACCCGTCTCCCTGAAGGGTGCGAAGAGCCTCGCACTGCGCGTCATCGTCCCGCCCAACAGCACCGGCACCCGGCTCGACGTCACCGTCACCGACACCCGGGGCAGGCGTGCCACCCTCGGCCGCGTCCGCGCCGACGGACTGCCGGGCAGCGAACGCACCGCCTCCTACTGGGCGCAGGAACTGCGCGTACCCCTCACCCCCGCCGGCCGCGCGGGAGTCGACCTGCGCCGCGTCACCTCGCTGGAACTGACGCCGCGATCCCGCGCGGGCAAGGCGTGGCTGATGGACGCCCACGCCTGGCAGCCGGGCACCCCCCGGGTGCGGCCGGCACCGCTGGCCCGTGTCGACGTCGGCCGGACGGCGGTCAAGGAGGGCGACGACGGAGTGCGCACCTACCGCGTCCCGGTGCGCGTCTCCGGCAAGGGCGGCGGCACGGTCCGCACGTACGTCACCGATCCGGCGACCGGCGTGGCCGAACACCGGCTGGTGAACGTCCGTCCCGGCAGTTCCGGCATCGACGTGACGGTGAAGGTGGCGGGCAACAAGCGGTACGCCTGGGACACCTCGCACGACCTGCTCGTGAAGGCGGTCCGCGGATCGGTCGTCGGCTCCTACGCCGGCGGTGTCACCGTCGAGAACGACGACCCGATGCCGGAGACCGCCGTGAGCCCCGTCGCCGACGAGGTCGCCGAGGGACGGCCGCTGCGCTGGCGCGTCACCTTGTCCGAGCCCGCCGACGTCCTCTTCGGCACCACGCTGCTGCCGGTTCCGGACGACACCCGTCCGGAACTGTCCACCAAGGACGTCGACCCGGACTGGCTGCTGGAGAACGCCTGGGAGGTCCCCAACGGCGAGGTCCCGCTGTCCCGGCTGGAGTACCTCTCGCTGTGGGCCCTGGTTCCGCCGGGGGAGACCGAGGCCGAGGTGACGGTGCCCACGGTCCGCGACGAGGTCACCGAACCCGCCGAGCACATCGGGTTGCAGCCCACCGACGACGAGGGTGAGCCGCAGGGCCCGGTGCTGAACGGCACGGTGCTCGACGCGTCGTAGACGACCGGGCCGGCCCCGCACGCGGCTTCGGACCGTCCCGTCCGGAGCCGCGCGCGGGTGGCGCAGGTCACGTGTGAGGGCACCGCGCAGCGCGCACGATGACGCCATGCCCGTTGACACCGCCCTCACCGACCACGGCACGGCAGCCCTCCTGGGCGTGCGGATCGCCGACTTCTCCCGCGTCCTCGCCGGACCGTACGCGACGATGCTCCTCGCCGACCTGGGCGCCGACGTCGTCAAGGTGGAGCGGCCCGGCACCGGCGACGACACCCGGGCCTGGCGCCCGCCCGCCGACGCCTCCGGCACCTCCACCTACTTCCTGGGCGTCAACCGCAACAAACGGTCCGTCACCCTCGACCTCGCCACCGACGAGGGACGCGGCCGGGCCCGCGAGCTGATCGCCGGCTCGGACGTCGTGGTGGAGAACTTCCGCCCCGGCACCATGGAGAAGCTCGGCCTCGGCCACGAGGAACTGCGCGCCGCCGACCCGCGCCTCGTCTACTGCTCCGTCACCGGGTTCGGCACCGGCGCGGGCGCCGGACTGCCCGGTTACGACCTGCTGGTGCAGGCCGTCGGCGGGCTGATGAGCGTCACCGGCGAGCCGGAGCCGCACGGGGAACCGACCAAGACCGGTGTGGCCCTCGTCGACGTCATCACCGGACTGCACGCCACGGTCGGCATCCTCGCCGCCCTCCGCCACCGGGAACGCACCGGCGAGGGCCAGCTCGTCGAGGTCAGCCTGCTCGGCTCGCTGCTGTCGGCGATGGCCAACCAGGCCTCCGGCTACGTCGCGGCGGGCGTCGTACCGGGCCGGCTCGGCAACGCCCACCCGAGCATCGCCCCGTACGAGACCTTCCACACCGCCGACCGGCCGATCGCCCTCGCGGTCGGCAACGACCGGCAGTTCGCCGCGCTGGCCGCGCTGCTCGGCGTCCCGGAACTCGCCGACGACCCGAGGTTCCGCACCAACCCCGACCGGGTGGCGCACCGCGGTGAACTCCGGGCGCTCCTCCAGGACCGGCTGCGCACCCGCGGCGCCGACCACTGGGCCGGCGCGCTGCCCGCGGCGGGAGTGCCGGCCGGTCCGGTCAACGCCCTCGACGAGGCCTTCGCCTACGCCGAGCGGCTGGGCGTCGAGGCCGTCGTGGACGCCGGCGGTACCCGCCAGGTGGCCCATCCGATCCGTCTCGCCACCACCCCGGCGCGCTACCGTCTCGCACCACCTGAACTGGGCGAACACACCGCCGAGGTCTTCCCGGACGACGAGGGCGCGAGCACCTGACACCGGTCCGGCGTGGCCGTACGACTGAGCCGGGGGCGCCTGGGTACCCTCCGCCGCATGGCGGTGGAGGAGAGGACGGAACCGCCGCGCCGGACACCGGCGCGGCAGCGGACGAACCGCACGGTCGGCCGGGCGCTGGCCCGATGGGCGACCACGACCGATCACAAGGTGATCGGCAACCTCTACATGACGACGTCCTTCGGGTTCTTCCTCTTCGGCGGCGTCCTCGCCCTGCTGATGCGCAGTGAACTGGCCCGTCCGGGGCTTCAGCTGGTCACCAACCACCAGTACAACCAGCTCTTCACCGTCCACGGCACGATCATGATGCTGCTGTTCGCGACCCCGCTGTTCGCCGGCTTCGCCAACGCGATCATGCCGTTGCAGATCGGCGCCCCGGACGTGGCGTTCCCCCGGCTCAACGCGCTCTCGTACTGGCTGTACCTCTTCGGCGGCCTGATGGTGGTGGCGGGCTTCCTCACGCCCGGGGGAGCGGCCGCCTTCGGCTGGTTCGCCTACGCGCCCTTGAACAGCGCGGTGTTCAGCCCCGGCGCGGGCGGTGACCTGTGGACCATGGGGCTGGTGGTGACCGGCGTGTCCACCACCCTCGGCGCGGTCAACTTCATCACCACCATCCTGTGTCTGCGCGCCCCCGGCATGACCATGTTCCGGATGCCGATCTTCACCTGGAACGTGCTGTTCACGTCGATCCTGGTGCTGCCGGCCTTCCCCGTCCTCACCGCCGCGCTGCTCGCGCTGGAGGCCGACCGGAAGTTCGGCGCGCACATCTTCGACGCCGCGAACGGCGGGGCGCTGCTGTGGCAGCACCTGTTCTGGTTCTTCGGCCATCCCGAGGTGTACATCGTCGCGCTGCCGTTCTTCGGCATCGTCTCCGAGATCATCCCGGTCTTCAGCCGCAAGCCGATCTTCGGCTACGTCAGCCTGGTCGGCGCCACCATCGCCATCACCATGCTGTCCGCCGTCGTGTGGGCCCACCACATGTTCGCGACCGGGGCAGTGCTACTGCCGTTCTTCTCCCTGATGTCATTCCTCATCGCGGTGCCGACGGGAGTGAAGTTCTTCAACTGGATCGGCACCATGATGCACGGCTCGCTGTCCTTCGAGACACCCATGCTGTGGTCGACCGGCTTCCTGGTGACGTTCCTGCTGGGCGGCATGAGCGGTGTCCTCATCGCCTCACCGCCCCTGGACTTCCACCTGACGGACTCGTACTTCATCGTCGCCCATCTGCACTACGTGCTCTTCGGTACGGTCGTCTTCGCGATGTTCGCCGGCTTCTACTTCTGGTGGCCGAAGTTCACCGGCAAGCTGCTCGACGAACGCCTCGGAAAGATCCACTTCTGGACGCTCTTCGTCGGCTTCCAGACCACGTTCCTCGTCCAGCACTGGCTCGGCCAGCAGGGCATGCCCCGCCGCTACGCCGACTACCTGGCCGCGGACGGTTTCACCACGCTGAACACCATCAGCTCCGTCGGCGCCTTCCTGCTCGGCCTCTCCACGCTGCCGTTCCTCTACAACGTGTGGCGCACCCGCCAGTACGGCACGAGGGTGGAGCACGACGACCCCTGGGGCTACGGACGTTCCCTCGAATGGGCCACCACATGTCCGCCCCCGCGGCACAACTTCACGTCGCTGCCCCGGGTCCGCTCCGAGTCCCCGGCGTTCGACCTGCACCACCCCGGCATCGGCCGGCACGACCAGAGGCACGAACAGAGGAAGCAGTAGTGAGGAAACAGCAGTGAGGACCGAAGCGCGTCTGTTCACCGGCGTGGCGGCCTTCTTCGCCGTCACCGCGGCCGGGTACGGCTGGTTCTCCGAGGAACCGGCCGGCACCGCCGCACTGACCATCGCCTTTCTGATGGCCTCGCTCGTCGCGTTCTTCCTGCGTGTGCAGTACCGCAAGCGCGGCCTGCGGGCCCAGGACCGCGGTGACGCGGAGGTCCTGGAAACCGCGGGCCCACTGGAGTTCTTCCCGCCGCACAGCCCCTGGCCCATCGTCACCGCCCTCGGCGCCGTCGTCCTCGCGCTCGGCGTCGTCTACGGTCTGTGGCTCGCCCTGATCGGTTTCGGCGTGCTCGCCCTTGCCGTCCTCGGCCTCGTCTTCCAGTACGCCGGCCGGGGCGCTCAGCGCTCCAGCTCGTCGGAGGACGACTCCGGCCCGGACTCCGTCTCCTCAACGTCGACCCGGTCGCCGTAGTACCACTCGCTGAGCGCCGCCCGCACCCTCCCCACCCGCGGTGCGTCCTCGTCGGGCGCCGTCGGCGCCAGCGGCCCGGGCTCCTTCCGCGACCGCAGCACGTACCGCTCCTCGGCGTCGAGGGGCGCGTGGCTCTCGACGTAGCCGCCCGCCAGGGTCTGCACCAGGTCGCCCGTCTCCTCGCCCTCGGCCAGCCGCTCGCGCTCCCGCTCCTGCAACGCCAGGCAGACCCGCTTGGTCACCATGAAGGCGATCGGCGGCAGCAGCACCAGGGAGATCCGGAACACCCACGTCAGCAGGTTCAGCGAGACGTCGAAGACGTGGGCGATGATGTCGTTGGCGCCCGCCAGCAGGAGAACCCCGTAGAAGCAGATCGCGGCGACGCCCAGCCCGGTCCGCACGGGCTTGTCCCGGGGCCGGTCGCACAGATGGTGCTCCGCGTGGTCGCCCGTCACCCAGCGCTCGAAGAACGGGTAGGCGTACAGCACCGCGAACAGGGCGCCCGGCAGCACGACCGCGGGCACCAGCACGTTCCACATGACGGTGTGTCCCGCCACCTCCGTCTCGAAGGGCGGCATCAGCCGCAGCGACCCCTCCAGGAAGCCGACGTACCAGTCCGGTTGCGAGCCGAAGGAGACGATGTCGGGCCGGTAGGGGCCGTACGCCCAGATCGGGTTGATCTGCGCCACCGCCGCGAGCACCGTCAGGACGCCGAAGACCATGAAGAACAAGCCAGTCGAGTTCGTCATGAACTGCGGGAACATCGGCTTGCCCACGGCGTTGCGGTTGGTCCGGCCGCGGCCCGCCCACTGGGTGTGCTTCAGGTGGAAGACCAGGATCAGATGGAGCGTGACCAGCGCCAGCAGCAGCCCGGGGAGCAGCAGGATGTGCAGCGAGTACAACCGGGGGATCACGTCGTCGCCGGGATACTCGCCGCCGAACACGAACATGCTGATGTACGTCCCCACCACCGGGATGGACAGCATGATGCCCTGCGCGATGCGCAGCCCCGTGCCGGACAGCAGGTCGTCGGGGAGCGAGTAGCCGGCGAAGCCCTCGGCGAGCGCCAGCGCGAACAGCGTCACGCCGATGAGCCAGTTCACCTCACGCGGCCGGCGGAACGCCCCGGTGAAGAAGACCCGCAGCAGATGCACCCCGATGGCCGCCAGGAACACCAGGGCCGCCCAGTGGTGCAGTTGCCGGATCAGCAGCCCGCCGCGCACGTCGAAACTGATCTCCAGCGTCGACCGGTACGCCTCCGACATGCTCTGCCCGAGCAGCGGCTCGTACGACCCGTCGTAGACGACCTCCGTCATCGACGGCTTGAAGAACAGCGTCAGCCACACCCCGGTCAGCAGCAGCACAACGAAGCTGTAGAGGGCGATCTCGCCCAGGAGGAAGGACCAGTGCTCCGGGAAGGCCTTGCGCAGCAGCCCACCGCCCTCGGAGACGGGGAGGCGCCCGTCGGCCCAGTCGACGGTGTGTTCGGCCGCGTAGCGGGCCCGCGCGCCGGCGCGGGCCCTTCTTCTCTTCAACAGCACGGCGCATGGGTTCCCCGGCGCCCGTGCCGGAAACTACGCCCGTACCGGCGGAGGCTACGTACGGTCACCCTTCGGCTTGCCCGGCTGGTCCGGAGTGCCGTGCGGCGGCGGGGAGAACGGCTCCGGCGAGGTCGCGGGCGACACGGGGGAGCCCGCGCGGCCCTGCGACTGCTCCGGACGTACGGCGTCCGGGTCGCCCGAGGACGGCTCGGCGCCGGACCTCAGCTGCTCCAGTCGGGCCGCCAGCAGCTCCGTTGCGGGGATGCGGTCGGCGTGGGACCGTTCGTACGCCAGCAGATCCTCCACCTGCTCCGCGTCCAGCGACCGGATCCGGCTCTCCAGCCCTCCGATCGGCAGCTGGTCGTAGTCGGGCAACGGCAGGGTGTTGCGAGCGGGGTCGGCCATGGTTCTCACTTCCCTCTGTACGACCTGTACGACATCCTCGGGGATCAGCGTCCGCCCGGTCCGCCGCTGCCGAACGAACCGCTGCTGCCCTCGTCCCAGCGGGGCCGGTCCTGATCGGGGGCGGTGCGGCTGCCCTGGTGCCCGAGGTCGTGCGGCAGCGTCCGGTCGTCGCTCCTGGGCATCGCGTCGGGCTCCCGCCGCTCCCGCGTCTCGTGGACGGGCCCCTCATCGGGCATACGGGGCTGCTCCTCGGGACGCGGCGGCGGCGACTCCTTGCGCTTCTGCCGGCTGCCGAAGGCGAACGCGCCGATCAGCAGACCCACCACCACGACGGCCGCGGCACCGATCCCGATGCCGATCCCGCTGGAGCTCACCGCCAGGTCCATCCATGCGTTGGTCATGGGGCGCGGGTACCCCCGGTCCGGGCAAGCAACCAGCTCAGCCCGACCGGGAGGCTCGTGTCCGCGAACGGTTGGCCTTCCGGATCGCCGTGAGCAGGTCCGCCTTGGACATCCGGGACCGGCCCTCGACGCCCAGTCGCTTGGCGACGCCGTACAGGTGCTCCTTCGAGGCCTTCTCGTCGACGCCCTCGCCGCTGCGTCCACCCTGTCCGCGAGGCCGCCCGGACTGGGGGTCGGAGGGGCCCTTGCGGCCGCCCTCCTTGCGCTCCCAGTGGTCGCCGACCTTCTCGTACTTGTGCTTCAGCGCCCCGTACGCGACCCGGTGGGCGCGCTCACCCTCGCCGTACTCCTCCACGGCCGAGTCATGAGCCTTGATCCAGGTGCGCTGGGCCTCCCGGGGGGAGCGTTCCAGGGTCGACGGCAGTTCCTGTCGTCCCGGCATGTCGTGCACCTCCGCAGTGGTCGACGTCATCGCTGTCACCAGCTCGGGAAGGGTCCCGGGTGCCCGGCGGCGCACCGGGAAAACGGGCCGGAACCCTTGGGAACAACGGGCCCGGCGGTTTGGCGGACCCCGCAGCGGCAACCCGCGCGGTGTGACATCGACGACGACTTCCCAGCAGGAACTGTTCCGCTTCCTGGAGGACCGCTTCGCCTGTGCACAGGCATGCACCGAGTGCGCACGGGCGTGCGCGCTGCGGGCGAGCCTCGTGGACCCGGACGGGACCGAGAACCAGGAGCTCGTACGACGCAAGGGCATCATGTGCGCGGAGGTCTGCGACGCGACCTGCCGGGTGCTGTCCGAACAGAACCAGGTGGACGAGGCCGCGATCCGCGTCCAGCTGGAGTGGTGCCGGCAGGTGTGCCTGGAGAGCGCGCACGTCTTCGACGAACACCCGGGCGCCGAGGAGAGCGCGGAGGCCTGCCGCGCCTGCGCCCGGGCCTGCGGAGAGTTCCTCGCCACCCTGCGCTGACGCCTTGCGCCGAGGCCTTGGGGCCGGCGGACGCGAAGGCGTCAGCCTGCCGGTATGACGGCCACACGGACGGGTGATCGGGCGGCCGGGCGGGCGATCCGGGACTGTTCGGCCCCGGCTCGGTGACCTGGCAGGCGCACGGCGACCCGATGGCGGATCGCCGGCATCCGGGCCCTGTACCTCCAGGCCCTGCACCCGCGCGCCGTACGCGGCGTGATGCAGAACAGCGACTTCCGGCGCGACGCCTGGGGGCGCCTGACGCGCACCGCGAGCTTCGTCGGCACGACGACGTACGGCACCACCGAGGCCGCCGAGCGGGCCGGCGCCCGGGTGCGGAAGATTCACCGCATGCTCGGGGCGATGCACCCCGGTACGGCGCCGACGACCCCGCGCTGCCGCTGGGGGTGCCCTGCGCCGCGGGTGGCACATCTGGCGTACGACTCCCTACCGCGGTACGCGCACGAGCTCTACGGCAGACCGGCCTCCGCACCCGCCACCGCCACCCGGCGGCTGCGTGCCACCGGCGCCCTGCTGCGCGCCATTACCGCACGTCTGCGCTGGCAGCTGCCGCCCAAACACATCCTGCGCGCCAAGGCGAGGCTCGGACCGGCCGCGCGCCCGGCACCATACAAACTCGGACCATGGACCGCCATACTGGACCGGCCAGGGGAGGGCGGGGCGGACTGCTACGGGGGCGGGCGGCGAGATGGGGGACAGCACGCTGATCCAGGGCCGGTACCGGCTGCTGGAGCGGATCGGGCGCGGCGGCATGGGCGAGGTGTGGCGGGCGCGGGACGAGTCTCTGGGCCGTCGTGTCGCCGTCAAGTGCCTCAAGCCACTGGGCACCGGGCACGACCACTCCTTCACCCGCGTCCTGCGGGAGAGGTTCCGGCGCGAGGCCAGGGTGGCCGCCGCGCTCCAGCACCGCGGGGTGACCGTCGTGCACGACTTCGGTGAGTCGGACGGTGTGCTCTTCCTGGTCATGGAGCTGCTGGAGGGCCGTGACCTGAGCCGGCTCATGGAGGACAACAGACACCATCCACTGCCGGTGCCCGACGTCGTCGACATCGGCGAACAGGTCGCCTCCGCCCTCGCCTACACCCACGAACAGGGCATCGTCCACCGCGACCTGAAGCCCGCGAACATCGTCCGGCT
Organism: Streptomyces sp. E2N166; assembly: GCF_003671715.1. Taxonomy (GTDB): domain Bacteria; phylum Actinomycetota; class Actinomycetes; order Streptomycetales; family Streptomycetaceae; genus Streptomyces; species Streptomyces thinghirensis. The sequence continues at coordinate 1,512,528 of NZ_RAIF01000032.1, forward strand.
CGCCGACGGCACCGTGAAGATCTGCGACTTCGGCATCGCCCGGCTCGGCCACGACGTCGGGTTCACCGCCCGGCTGACCGGCACCGGCATCGCCATGGGCACCCCGCACTACATGTCGCCCGAGCAGATCGGCGGCGACGACGTCGACCGGCGCAGCGACCTGTACTCACTGGGCTGCGTGCTCTACGAGATCGCCACCGGCGTGCCGCCGTTCGACCTCGACGACGCCTGGGCGATCCTCATCGGCCACCGCGACACCGAGCCCGAGCCCCCGCGCACCCGCCGCGCCGAACTGCCCGCCTACCTGGACCGCATCATCCTGGACCTGCTGGCCAAGAGGCCCGACCAACGCCCGGACGACGCTCGCGAGCTGGGCCGCCGGATCACCGCCGGCCGCGCGGCACCGGCGTACGTGCCGGCCGTTCCGGCGCCCCGGACGCGGACGCCCGAGCCGGTCGGGGGCCGGACCGCGCTGCCGTACTGGACCCACGGCATGACCACCGGCCTCAAGGCGACCGGTACCGGGCCGCGCTCCACGCCCCCGGACCCCGCCGCCGGCCTGTCCGGCGAGTGGATTCCGCGGCCGGCCGACGGCGAGGCCGCCGCACTCGCCCCCGCCCTCGCCCCCGACGAGCGATCCGCTCCGGCACCCGAGGAGGTCGCCGCGCTGGCCGGGCGGCACGGCGCCGGCCTGAGCCTGGGGCGGCTCGGCCGCTGGGAGGAAGCGGGCGAGGTGCACCGCGCGGTGGCCGACGAGCGCGAGCGCCTGCTCGGCCCCGACCATCCAGACACGCTCGCCAGCCGCTACGAGGTCGCCTTCACGCTCAGCCGCACGGGCCGCGCCGCCGACGCACTGCGCGCCTACAAACGTGTCGCCGAGGCCAGGATCCGGGTGCTGGGCCCCGACCACGCCGACACGCTCGCCGTCCGGCAGGAGATGGCGTACGCCCTGGGCCGGCTGGGCCGGCACACCGACGCCCACCGGGTCTACACGTCGGTCCTCGCGGCCCGCGAGCGCGTCATGGGCGCCGACCACCCCGACACCCTGCGCTGCCGGCACAACCTCGCCTTCAACCTCGGCCGGCTCGGCCGCCCCGAGGACGCCCACCGCATGGCCCGCGAGGTGGCCGCCGACCGCGCCCGCGTGCTCGGCCCCGAGCACCCCGACACCCTGGTCACCCGCTACGAGGTGGCCTACGAACTCAGCAGGCTGGACCGTTGGCAGGAGGCCCTGGTGACCTACCGGGAGGTCGCCGAGGCCCGCGAGAGCGCGCTCGGCCCGGACCACCCCGACACCCTCGCCGCCCGCTACGAGATCGGCATCAGCCTCGGCCGGCTCGGCCGCAGCACCGAAGCGCTGGCGCTCTACCAGGAGCTGATCGACGACCGCACCCGCGCCCAGGGCCCCGAGCACCCCGAGACCCTGCGCGCCCGGCACGGCCTGGGCGTCAACCTCGGCCGGCTCGGCCGCTGGGAGGAGGCACTCGCCGAGTCCCGCGCGGTGTGCGCCATCCGCGAACGCGTCCTCGGCCCTGACCACCCGGACACGCTGGTCAGCCGCCGCGAGGTCGCCGTCGGCCTGGGCTGGTTGGGCCG
>NZ_RAIF01000032.1:1515003-1523770 GCF_003671715.1 Streptomyces sp. E2N166
CGAGGTCACCTACCGCTCGGACGGCGGCGAGGGCGTCGCCGCCGCACGCCACGTCCTGGTGAACGCCTCCCCGAGGGAGCTGGCGGCGCTCACGGGGCAGGCGCCGCCCCCTCCCGCCGAGGGCGCCCAACTCAAGGTCAACATGCTGCTGACGCGGCTCCCGGCGCTGCGCGACCCCGCGGCCGACCCGCGCGAGGCGTTCGCCGGGACCTTCCACATCGCGGAGGGCTACGAGCAGCTGGCCACCGCGCACGCCAGTGCCGCGGCCGGTGAGCTGCCCGCCGCCCCGCCCTCCGAGATCTACTGCCACTCGCTGACCGACCCCACGATCCTCGGCCCGGACCTGGCCGCGAAGGGCACGCACACGCTCACCCTGTTCGGCCTGCACACGCCCGCCCGCCTCTTCGCCCGTGACAACGACGCCGTACGCGAGGAACTGCTGAAGTCGACCCTCGCCCAGCTCGACGCCCACCTGGCCGAACCCCTCAGCGACTGCGTGGCGATGGACGCCGACGGGCGGCCCTGTATCGAGGCCAGGTCGCCGCTCGACCTGGAACGCGACCTGCGCCTGCCCGGCGGCAACATCTTCCACCGCGAGCTCGCCTGGCCCCACGCCCAGGAGGGCACCGGCCACTGGGGTGTGGAGACCGGGCTCGCGAACGTACTGCTGTGCGGGGCGGGTGCCGTACGCGGGGGAGGGGTCAGCGGGGTGCCGGGGCACAACGCGGCGATGGCGGTACTGGAGCGGACGGCGAACTGACGGCGCATGCGCCGGACGGGGATGGGTACCGCGACATAGCGGACATTCCGCCTCTGTGATCGATACGACAAGGAGCCTGCCATGGCTGACCTCAGCCCCATCGACCTGCAGAAGGCCCTCAGCGGTATGGACTACCCGGCGGACAGGAAGTCGCTCGTCGACTGCGCCCGCAAGAACAAGGCCGACGACAAGGTCGTGAGCCGTCTCGACGGCCTCGAGGAGAACAGCTTCGACGGGCCGAACGAGGTGCAGAAGGCCGTCTTCAACGGCTAGCGGACCTCCGGCGCGAACGATCGCCTAGTCGGCCGACGCCGTCCACCCCACCGCCTCGATCCGCGCCGCGTCGGCGGGGCGCGCGTCGTGGAACAGGACGTCGTCGGCCGCCTCGGCGCGCAGCCCGTCGACGTACGCGCCGCGGCCCACGTACAGCCGGTCGGTCGTGTACCGCCAGCGCAGGGTGAGCCCGCGAGCGGCCGGGAGTTTGGCCGTCAGCCGGTGCCAGACGCGGCCCGACCAGCCGGTGGCCGAACCCGCCGGGTGCTCCCGCGGCTCCGCACCGCGGCGCGCGGTGGTGAACGGGACCGGCTGCCAGCTGGCGCCACCGTCGGTCGTCGCCTCCAGCACGAGGGCGTCCGATCCCGGCTCGGTGTCCCACCACAGCGAGCAGCGCAGCCGTGCCCCGCCTCCGGACGTGTCCAGCGCGGGCAGCGTGAGCGTGGCGGTCGAGGAACCCGCCGTCCCGGAGAACCACGCCGTACGCCCGTGCGCGGGACGGACCGGCACGGCCCGCGCCATGCTGGTGCCGGCCGCGACTCTGGGCGCCGACCCCGAGCGCCAGCCGCGCACCGGATGTACCGAGTTGCCGAGCACCACCAGGAACGAGTCGGTCGTCGGGTCGAGCACCAGCGAGGTCCCCGTGAAGCCGGTGTGCCCGGCCGTGCGAGGGGTGGCCATGGCGCCCATGTACCAGTGCTGGTACAGCTCGAAGCCGAGGCCGTGCTCGTCCCCGGGGAAGCCGGTGTTGAAGTCGGTGAACATCAGCTCCACCGACTCCGGCCGCAGGATGCGCGCCCGTCCGTAGGAGCCGCCGTTGAGCAGCGTACGGCCGAGCACCGCCAGGTCCCACGCGCGGGAGAACACCCCGGCGTGGCCGGCGACGCCGCCGAGGCTGAAGGCGTTCTCGTCGTGCACCTCGCCCCACACCAGTCCGCGGTCGAGGCCGGACCAGGGCGGGCGGGCGTCCTCCGTGGCCGCGATCCGGGGCCGCCAGGAGGCGGGCGGGTTGTAGCGGGTGCGGTCGAGACCGAGCGGGGCGGTGATCTCGTCGCGCAGCAGCACGTCCAGGGTGCGCCCTGTGACCTTCTCCAGCACCAGCTGGAGCGAGATCATGTTCAGGTCCGAGTAGAGGTACGCCGTGCCGGGCGCGCTCACCGGCTCCTGGTCGTAGACGAGCCGGACCTTCTCCTCGTACGTGGGCGCCTCGTACAGCGGGATCCACGCCCGGAAGCCGGAGGTGTGCGTCAGCAGCTGTCGCACCGTCATGTCCTGCTTGCCGGCCCGCCCGAAGTCCGGCAGGTACGAGGCGACCGGCGCCTCCAGTTCCAGCGCGCCCCGCTCCAGTTGCTGCACGGCGAGGATCGAGGTGAACAGCTTGGAGATCGAGGCGAGGTCGAACACCGTGTCCTCGGCCATCGGGATCTGCTGCCCGGCCGGGAACTCGACACCGGTGTCGGTCTCCTCGTCGTAGGCCCGGTAGCGCACGGCCATGCCGATCGGCTCGTGCAGCGCCACCGTGCCGCCCCGGCCCGCGAGCAGCACGGCGCCCGCGTACCACGGATGCTCGGGGGAGGGGCCGAGAAACGTCTCGGCGTCGGTGACGAGCTGGCGCAGATGGCCGGGGAGCAGGCCGGCGCGCTCGGCGGAGCCGCGCCGCAGGGTGGGGCGGCGGCCCTGGTCCGCGACGGCCTCGGCCGGCCCGGCCGCGAACGGGGCGATGGCCAGGGCACCGCCCAGTGCCAGCGCGCCGGCGCCCAGTTGACGCCGTGTGAATCCGCTCGTCGCCTGTCCGGCCATCGAAGAGCCTCCCGCCATCGAAGCTGAAAGTATCTTTCCTGGATCGCCGTGCGGAGTGAAACTTTCCTGTCAGTGGCGGGTCGTGTCAATGGGGCGTGCGGAGTTGACGAACCGCCGGACCCGCCCGGCATCGCGCCGGACGGGTCGCGGTGCGGAGTCGCGTGCGGCTCAGCGCTCGCGCACCCGGACCACCCGGAGGCCGGGCGATGCCCAGATGTCGCGCTCGCAGAACCGGGACGTCACCCACCTCTCGCCCGAGAACAGCCGGGTCTGGTCGGCGTGGTGCCGCGAGGCGGGGTCGGAGGACTGGGAGTACGTCAGGAGCGTACGGGCCACCGGGCACCGGCTCCCGTCCCAGCCCACGGCCTGGATGTAGCTGGAACCGGTGGTCACCTCGGAGTAGCCGCCGCGAGCCGCGTCCCACACGGGCTCGATCTTGTTCCAGATACCCAGCGACTCCGTGCCACCGCCCACGGGGACGCGCTTGCCGCCCCGCACGACGAACTGGTGCTCACCGAGCGGCGCGTCCAGCGCGATGCCCGCCGCCCGCAGCTCCGCCACCGCGTCCGCGAGGGCGGTGGCGAAGCCCGGCGCGGACGTGTTCAGCGTGCTCGGGGTGGTGACCGGCTCCGCGGGCGAGAACGGGACCTTCCACAACCGCCCCGCCGGCAGGGCCCTGGTGAGCCCGCGCCAGAACCTGTCGAAGAGCAGCGCGCCCCGGCTGCCGGTGTCGACGGTGCGGTCCCAGCCGGCGAGCACACCGCAGGCCTCGCGGATCCCGACCGCGTTCCCGTCGCTGCCCGTGGCCTTGCCGCCCGGCAGTGCGGCACAGGCGCGCGCGGCGTCGGCCGCGACCAGGTCGCCGGCGGGGGCGCGATTGGCGAACTGCTGTCGTTGCAGGTCCCGCACGGTCAGCTCACCCCGGTCCGCCATCGCCGCCACGTCCTCGATGGCCCCCCGCGTCCGCATCGACCGCTGGGTGCCGACGGTGCCGAAGACCCGCTCGTAGCCGGTCAGTGGCCGGTCCGCGTTGGTCAGCCAGGCACTGTCGTTGGAGTTCTCCGCATATGGCGCGTTCTTGAGCGTCGGCATCCGGTCCGGGCCGAAGATCCCCGACTGCACGGCGTCCCGGTCCCGGCCCGGCGCGCAGTCGCCACGTGAGCCGTCCAGCACCGCGAGCCCCGACGACGGGTAGGTGACCTTGCCGAGCGGTGTGGAGCAGCGCTCGGCCAGTTCGTCGGTGATGCGGGGCAGCACCTGCGACTGGGTGAACAGCGTGCGGCCGCGCGAGTCGGCGGCGATCGTGTTCGTCCACGGCAGCCCCTGCGTGCGGCGCAGCGAGTCCAGTACGTCGTCCGTGCCGCGGGCCTTGCCGAAGCCGAGCGCGGTGTCGGAGGCGCGCATGTTGGCGGCGTTCGGGTCGTTCAGCGCGTACGCCGTCGTCGTGGTCCACGGCAGGGGCACCGAGACGCCGAGCGACGTCACCACCGGGCCGTACCGGGTCCACCACTGGGTCTTCGTCACCGGAGCGCCGTTCTTCACCGGGACGGTGACGGACCGTTTCGTCATCCGCTCGCGCCTGCCGTCCACCAGGTAGACCGTCGGATCGGCCGGATCCAGCGTCAGCCGGTGGAGGTTGAGGGGGACGCCGGTGGCGACGGTGTGGCTCCAGGCGACGTGCGCGTTGTGGCCTATGGACACCGTCGTGGTGCCGAGCAGAGAACCTCCGGCGACGTTGAGCCGTCCGGGGATCGTCTGCTGCGACTGCCAGAAGCGGCGCCCGCCGTGCCACGGGTAGTGCGGGTTGCCCAGCAGCAGCCCGCGGCCGTTCGCGGTGGTGTGTCCGCCGAAGGCGACGGCGTTGGAGCCCATGCCGGCGTTGTCGGCGGCGAACAGTTCCCGGGCGGCACGCGCGGTCGCGTCCGCTCCGGGCTTCCCTTCCGGGGCCGCCCCCGTGCTCCCGGCCGGCGGCTGGGCGGCCGTGATGCCGTCCACGGCCCGCCCTTGACCGCCGAGCACGGCCAGGGCGAAGCCGCGCGCGGCCACGTCCAGCGAGGTCACCGGCCGTACCCAGGAGGCGCCCCGGCACGCCGGATCGGTGATCCGGTTCTGCTCCAGCCAGGCGTTGTAGCCCGCCGCGAAGCCCCGCATCAGCTCCTCCGAGTCCCGGCTGGGGCCGCGCGGCGCGGGCTCGGCGAGCAGCTTCTCCACCGTGCCCGCCCGGCGAACTCCCCGGAAGTACAGGTCGCTGGAGAGGTTCGTGGCGGCCGACGAGAGCGCGGGGTCGGACCCCGCGTCGGCGCCGAAGTAGCGGGAGCGTTCGCCGCGCACGGTCACGAAACCGTCGGCCAGTGTGCACACTTGGTCCGCGGCCTGGGCCCAGCCCGTGCCGAAACCGAGGTTCGCGTAGTCCTTGGCGACGATGTGCGGGATGCCGTACTCGGTGTAGCGGATGACGGCGGACAGCCCGCCGTGGGACGGACGCTCGTGCCGGTCACCGGACCGTTCGCCCGCGGCGGCCGGCAGTGTGGTCGCGGCGGTGAGCAGGGCGACGGCCGTGATGGCGAGCCGTCTCAGGCGTGTGCGCATCGTGCCTCCCGACGTCTTCGGAGGAAGGGGCGGCTGAGCGTACCAGTGGGTATGTGTATGTGTCAGTGGCATGACAAGAGCCGCTTCCGGCGCGGCGCACACGTCTTGACCCGCCCCGCCGACCGGCCGAGGATCATGCCATGACGCTGAGGCCCGGACACGGCAGCACGGTCGACGGGGTGCTGCGGCGCAGTGCCCGGCGCACTCCGGCACGCGTCGCGGTGGAGTACCGCGACCGCTCCTGGACGTACGACGAACTCGACACCGCCGTCTCGCGCGCGGCGAGCGTCCTGCTGGAGCGGGGACTGACCCGCGGGGACCGGGTCGGCGCCTACGGGCACAACTCCGACGCCTACCTGATCGCCTTCCTCGCCTGCGCCCGCGCGGGCCTGGTGCACGTCCCGGTCAACCAGAACCTGACCGGCGACGACCTCGCCTACGTCGTCGGCCAGTCCGGCAGCACCCTGGTCCTCGCCGACCCGGACCTCGCCGGCCGGCTCCCCGCCGGCACACGCGTCCTCCCGCTGCGCGACGCCGACGACTCGCTGCTCGTCCGGCAGGCCACGGCGCCCGCGTACGACGGCCCCGAGCCGGACGGCGGCGACCTCGTGCAACTGCTCTACACCTCGGGCACCACCGCACTGCCCAAGGGCGCGATGATGACCCACCGGGCGCTGGTGCACGAGTACCTGAGCGCCATCACCGCCCTGGACCTGGGCGCCGGCGACCGCCCCGTGCACGCGCTGCCCCTCTACCACTCGGCGCAGATGCACGTCTTCCTGCTGCCCTATCTCGCCGTCGGCGCGACGAACACCGTCCTGGACGCACCCGACGGCGACCGCCTCTTCGACCTGATCGAGGCCGGCCGCGCGGACAGCCTCTTCGCGCCGCCCACCGTGTGGATCGGCCTCGCGAACCGCGCCGACTTCGCCACCCGCGACCTCGGCGGCCTGCTCAAGGCCTACTACGGGGCGTCGATCATGCCCGTGCCGGTCCTGGAGCGGCTGCGCGAACGCCTCCCGGACCTGGCCTTCTACAACTGCTTCGGCCAGAGCGAGATCGGCCCGCTCGCCACCGTCCTGGGCCCGGACGAGCACGAGGGCCGGATGGACTCCTGCGGCCGGCCAGTGCTCTTCGTCGACGCACGCGTCGTCGACGAGGACGGCAAGGACGTGCCCGACGGCACGCCGGGCGAAGTCGTCTACCGCTCCCCGCAGTTGTGCGAGGGCTACTGGGACAAGCCCGAGGAGACCGCGGCGGCCTTCCGCGACGGCTGGTTCCACTCCGGCGACCTCGCCGTGCGGGACACGGACGGCTACTTCACGATCGTCGACCGCGTGAAGGACGTCATCAACTCCGGCGGCGTACTGGTCGCCTCCCGTCAGGTCGAGGACGCCCTCTACACCCACCAGGCCGTCGCCGAGGCCGCCGTGATCGGCCTGCCCGACGAGCGGTGGATCGAGGCCGTCACGGCGGTCGTCGTCCCGCGCGGCGAGGTCACGGAGGACGAACTGATCGCCCACGCCCGCGAGAGGCTCACCGCGTTCAAGGCACCCAAGCGGGTCCGTTTCGTGGACGCGCTGCCGCGCAACGCCAGCGGGAAGATCCTCAAACGCGAACTGCGGGACCGGTTCGCCGGTTCCTGACCCGGCGACTGCGTCGCGGCCGAAACGACGGGCGCCGAAGAACGACGCAGTGGTTCGTACGGCGTGTCGTCGCGTTTCTCGCGCAGTGCCGAGGCCGCCGGGGCACCATCGGCGCGTGTGACGGGTGGGAACCGCGGCGCCGATCTTGCGAAAGGCACCCGTCACGTGGCCTGTCGGCGCTCGGACCCGATCGCTAGGCTGACCGCGGACGACGAAATCGGGAGGAGCACGGACGTGGCCGAGAGCACCACCCAACAGCGCCCGCTCATGGGCTGGGACAAGCCGGAGCTGGATCTCAGCAACGCGCAGTGGCAGTCCAGCAGCCGAGGCCTGGGGGATGTCCAGATCGCCTTTGTCGAGGGGTTCATCGCCATGCGGAACAGCGGCAGCCCGGAAAGTCCCTCCCTGATCTTCACCCCCGCGGAATGGGGCGCGTTCGTGTCGGGAGCGCGGGAAGGGGAGTTCGACCTCACCTGAGACGCCCACCGGGGCGGTGAGCCGGGCCGGGGTGCGTCCGGCCGATCCGGGAGTGTTCCGCCCGTTTTTCCGGACACGCGACCGTGAGTGCCCCTTCGTGGCCGACGCCTGGGCGAGGCTGACGCCAGGAGGGGGAACGGTTGCACTCCGGAGGTGAGGAACCCATGAGCACCACCCTGCCGGTCATCGCGGCGGTCGACGGTTCGGACGACAGCCTGCGCGCCCTGGACTGGGCCCTCGACACCGCCCACCGGCGCGAGGCACGTCTGCGGGTGGTGCACGTACGCCAGTACGCCGCCTGGGCGCAGACCGACGTCCTGGTCGCGGGACCGCCGGACACCGACGAGGACCCGGTGCTCGACCAGGCCCGCGCGCACCTGCAAGGGCGGGCCTTCGCGGTGCCGACCGAGTACGTCGGCATGGAGGGCGTACCCGGCGCCGTGCTGCCGGAACTGGGGGCCGACGCCCAGTTGCTGGTTCTCGGCTCCCGGGGCCGCGGCGGCTTCGCCAGCCTGCTGCTCGGCTCCAACGGCATGGCCGTCGCCCGCGACGCCGAGTGCCCGGTCGTCGTGGTGCCCCGCCCCGGGCGCGAGGTCCACGGCGAGGCACCGGCCGAACCCGGCCCCCGGGTGGTGGTGGGCCTGCACGTGGACAGCCCCGACGACGCCACGCTGTCCTTCGCCTTCGCCGAGGCCGCGCGGCGCGGCGCCCGCCTCCAGGTGATCGCCGCCTACCCATGGCCGGTGCAGACCTGGGCCGCCGCCGGCCAGATGATGCCCCTGGTGATCGACGAGGTCTCCATCGAGAGCGAGACCCGGGTCCTGGCGGATGGCTTCCTCGCCCCGTACCGAGGGCGTCACCCCGACATCCGGGCCGAGGCGCACGTCCTGCCCGGCGACGCCGCCGGCCACCTCGTCGCCGCCTCCCGCGACGCCGAGCTGATCGTCGTCGGCCGCCACCGCCGACGCCTGCTGGCCCCGGCCCGCATGATGGGCTCGGTCGCCCACGCCGTCCTGCTGCACGCGGCGTCCCCGGTCGCGGTGGTGCCGCCGACGCCGGCCGAGGAGTGAGGCGCGGGTCTGTGCCGACCGACGTCGTCGGCGGTGCCGACGACCGTTGCATACGCCACACGCCACACGCCACACGCCACACGCCACACGCCATACGCCATACGGCAGCCTGCCGCCTCTGCGTCGCGGCCCGACCCGCGGGGGTCGGGCGG
>NZ_RAIF01000032.1:1523856-1526913 GCF_003671715.1 Streptomyces sp. E2N166
CGCGCCCGCCGTCCCCGGACTCCGACCGGGAGCGGATCGTCGTCGGCCCCGCCCGCCCGGCGTCCGAGGCGCGACGCACCTCGGCCCCCGGCGGACCCGGCGTGCCTATCATCGGCCCATGCAGGACTCGCCCAGCAGGGACTCCCGGATCGCCCTCGACCTCGCGCTGACCGTCCGGCACGACGGGCACGGCGGGGTAGCCGACGACCTGACCGACCTCGCGGGGCTCACCACCTGGGTGCGGGCGCACCCCGACATCGTGCCGGGCGCCGGCGTCTTCACCGCCGACGAGCCCGCCCTGGCAGTCGCCCGCGAGGTACGCGCCGCCGCCCGTGCCCTCTTCGCGCGCGCCGTGCGCCCCGGCGAGCCGAGCCCCGCCGACGCCGCGCGGCTGCTTCCCGTCCCGGACGCCGTGCGGCGCCTGAACGAGGCAGCCGCCCGCACCCCCACCGTTCCCGTCCTGCACTGGGCCGACGGCGCCGGGCCCGTCGTACGCGCGGAGCCCGCCCGCGGTGGCCGGCCCGATCTCGCGGCCGCCCTCGCGCGGGCGGTGATCGGCTTCCTCACGGGGCCCGACCGGCCGCGGCTGCGGGCCTGCCACGCACCGCGCTGCGTGCGCTACTTCCTGAAGGAGCACTCCCGCCAGGAGTGGTGCAAGCCGTCCTGCGGGAACCGGGCCCGGGTGGCCCGCCACCACGAGCGGCACAAGGGGACCGCGTAGCCCGGTCGGGCTCCCGCCCGCACGCCGTTCGTGGGCCCGGGCCACGTACCATGGCGGCATGTCGTTCCTCCGCCGCCGCAGCGCCACGCCCGCCGGGCCCGACTTCGACGTACTGGCCATGGATCCGGGCGACTGGCCCGGGAACCTGGGCGCCGGCCTGCTGCCCGCGCCCGACGGCAGCTGTCAGGGCGTCTTCCTGCGCTACGACCTCTTCGGCGGTCGCGGTCCCGCGATGATCATCGGCAATCTGCCGACCGGCTCCCCGGCCCGCGAGGTCCCCGAGGGGGAGATCCCGTTCGAGGTGGCCCAGCTGCTGCTCGCCCTGGAGAACGACGAGGAGATCACGGTCGTCGGCACCGAGGACGTACCGGTGATGCAGGGCGACAACCTGCTCATCGTGCGCCGCCTCAAGCTCTCGGAGGGCCGGATCTCCTGCGTGCAGTTCGACCGCAGCGACGGTGTCCTGGTGACCATCGCCGCCTGGGACCGGCCCATCACCGACGACCTGTACGCCCTGCTGAAGCCGCTCCCGGCGGAGCTTTTCCAGCAGGGCTGACCGGCCGGCTACCGCACGGTCGCGAGTGTGACGTCGGCGGCGCGCACGTACGCGACCCGGTGGCCGTACTGGATCTCGTAGTACTCGTCCTCTCCGGTCACCACCCGGTGGGAGGCCTCGTCGAAGGTGACCGCGTAGTAGTACTCGCCGGGCACCTTCTCACCGACGACGTACTTCTGCCCCTTCAGCAGCCGGTACGGCAGGGGCGACACGGCCTGGGCGGGCACGTCCGCCGGGTAGGCGGCCTTCTCCGGGTACGCGCGCCCGTACACCGGGACGCTCTCCAGGCCCTCCCGCGGGGTGATCACCCGGCCCGAGGCGGGCGCCGCCGCCGGGTTCCTCCCCGGGTTGTGGAACCAGGCCTTCTGACCCAGGTACCAGATGGCCGTCCAGTCGCCCCACCGGTCGGCCACCGCGTACTGCTGGCCCGTGGAGACCCGGGAGGACAGGTCGTTCACCCCGGTCGTCGGGGTGGTGCCCAGACCGATGTCCTTGATCAGAGGCGCGTTCACGTCGTGGTCGGCGTACAGCCGCACCTCGCTGGAGCCGTGCGGCGCGCAGGGCTCGCCCTTCGTCTCGCAGCCGGTGTACTCGGGGCGGTTGGTGGCGTAGTCGGGGCGGATCGTCACCAGGCCGGACCTCTTGCCGGCGGTGGGCTCGAAGGGGCGGCCGAGCAGCTGGAAGTAGTGCCGCCAGTCCCAGTAGGGGCCCGGGTCGGTGTGCATGCCCGGGATCGTCGCGGTGGTGGTGCCGGGGACGTTGCCGTGGCCGAGGACGTGCTGCCGGTCCAGCGGGATGTCGTACCTCTTGGCCAGGTACTTCACCAGCCGCGCCGACGAGCGGTACATCGCCTCCGTGTACCAGGCGTCCGGGTCCGCGAGGAAGCCCTCGTGCTCCAGGCCGATCGACTTCGCGTTCACATACCAGTTGCCCGCGTGCCAGGCCACGTCCTTCGCCTTCACGTGCTGGGCGATGTGGCCGTCGGTGGAGCGCAGGGTGTAGTTCCAGGAGACGTAGGTCGGGTCCTGGACCATGTTGAGGACCCCGTTCCAGGCGCCCTCCGTGTCGTGCACGACGATGTACCGGATGCGCTGGGAGGCGGGCCGGTTCCCCAGGTCGTGGTTGCCGTAGTCGCCGTCGCCGAACTCCTCGTAGGGTGCCGGGATCCACTCGCAGGACACCGTCTTCGGGCACTCGGTGCCGGCGGCGGAGGCGGCGCGCAGGCCCGCGTCCGCGAGCTGCGAGACGTCGGGGGTCACGTCTGGCCGGGCGGCCAGGGCGACCCGCTGCCCGGCGTCCGTGGTCCGGTGCTCGCCCGCGCGGATCACCTCGTACACGTCGTTCGCGTACGCCGCCGCCGTCGCGGAGTCCTCCGCGCCCGAGAAGCGGGCCACCGCCCCGTACCAGTCCGCCGGGTCCGCGCTGAGCGGCTCACCCAGTTCCCGCTGGGCGGCGGCGAGCAGCGCGGCACCGCCGGACACGTTCGCCGCCGGATCCTCGCGCAGCGCGCCGGGGCTCAGCCCGGTCAGCTCGGCGGCCTTCGGCAGTGTGGTCAGCCGGTCCGGCAGGTCGGTGGGGTGCGCGGCCGTGGCCGTCGGGTGCAGCGGGGTGCGGGCGTCGTCGCCGCGCGGGTCCTCGGTGCCCTCACTGTGGTGCGACGCCCCGGCCAGTGCCGTGCGCGCGTCGGTGAGGTGCAGCGGGCCGTAGCCGCCGGTCACGCTCGGCGCACCGCCGTGCGCGTCCCAGCGGGACTGGAGGTAGGAGACGCCGAGCAGGACGC
>NZ_RAIF01000032.1:1527001-1554717 GCF_003671715.1 Streptomyces sp. E2N166
GGGCGGTGCCGCGCCGAGCAGCGGCAGCAGCAGCGCCGCGGTGGCCAGGGCGGGCACGACGGGGGAACCTCGCAAAGCGGCCTCCTGTGACGGTGGGGCGTGGCGGGGCGCGCGGGGCCGAGCGTGGGTCAGTGGTACCCGGCGGTCCTACGATCCGTCAATCATGCCGTCGTGACGGCGATTTCCCATGTCAGCAGGGGGTCGGGCGAGTTTCGCGACGGCGGTGCACGGGCCTGCGCGGCGTCAGTGGCGTACACCAATGGCCGCTGCGAGTGCCCGGGCACACGAAATCCGCGGTGCGCCCCTGAAGGGCACACCGCGGACCGTCGCCTCCTGGAACCGGCGCTCCCGTCAGCGCGTGCCGACCGCCGCGCGCACGGCCCGGCGGGCCAGCTGGCAGTCGTCGTGCAGCCGGCGCAGCAGCAGCCGCTGTTCCTCGCCGGTCGGCGCGGCGCCCGGCTGGGCCGGCGCCTGTGGTGTCGGAGCGGTGTCGTGCATCGAACGCTGCACGGCCGTCTCGTACGTACGGATCTCCCGGGTCAGCACGAGCATCAGGTTCACCACGAACGCGTCGCGCGCGGCCGTCCCCGCCGACTGGGCGATCTGGCTGATCTGACGGCGGGCCGCCGGGGCGTCACCGAGGACCGCCCACAGGGTCGCCAGGTCGTAGCCGGGGAGATACCAGCCCGCGTGCTCCCAGTCCACCAGCACTGGACCGGCCGGTGACATGAGGATGTTGGACAGCAGCGCGTCACCGTGGCAGAACTGGCCCATGCCCTGGCGTCCGCCCGCATGGGCGATGCCGTGCAGCAGCTTCTGCAGGTCGCCCAGGTCCCGATCGGTGAGCAGACCCAGTTCGTGGTACCGGGAGATCCGCGCCGCGTAGTCCAGCGGGGCGTCGAAGGTGCCCGTGGGCGGCCGCCAGGCGTTGAGCCGGCAGATCGCGCCGAGCGCCGCCCTGATGTCCGCCCGCGGCGGGGTTTCCAGTGGGTGGCGCTGCAGCGCCGCCACCCGCCCCGGCATCCGCTCGATCACCAGCGTGCAGTTGTCCGGGTCCGCTGCGATCAGCCTCGGCACGCGCACTGGGGGGCGGTGCCGGACGAACGAGCGGTATGCCCCTATCTCGTGCCGGATCCGCTCCGCCCACGCGGGGGAGTGGTCCAGTAAGCACTTGGCCACCGCCGTGTTTCGCCCGGTCGTACCGACCAGGAGCACGGACCGCCCGCTGCGGCGCAGCACCTGCACCGGGGCGAACTCCGGGCAGATCCGGTGCACGGAGGCGATCGCCGTGCGCAGTTGGGTGCCCTGGGGGCCGGACAGGTCGATTCTTCCGCTGAGCGGCTGCGTGCCGGGGACCGTGCCGCGCCGCGCCCTGCCGGCCCCGAGCACCGGGGCCGCCGGACGTGCGGGGGCGAGATAGGGGCCGCCGCCCGCCGCCGGACGGGGGTGCAGCGAACGCTGCGGGGCGGACACGGAGGACGATGCTGCGTACATGGGCGAGACAGATCCCTTCGTGTGCCTGCTGTGCCTGCCTGAAGCGCGGTGCCCGTCCGGTCGATCCGGGATCCGATCCGGAAGGTCCCGCCTTCTGAAAGCCGTCGCGCTACCCGCCCGGCCGGCGAGGGCCACCCTGGGGAGTAACCCCACGGCGACCGGGTCGGGGTGGCGCATTCCTACCTGACACCCGGCCGCCCGTGGCACACCATCTGGCGCACCCTGGCGAACGGTGGCGAATAGTCGCCCGGCAACCCGCACGGGGCTACTGTCAACTCAGCCGAGAACCTGGGGGCTTGACGTGAGCAAAGAACCCAACAGCCGTCTCTCGGACCTGTTCGGCCTGGCCGGCTGGTCCAAGGGCGAGCTCGCGAGGCTGGTGAACCGGCAGGCGGCGGCCATGGGCCACCCCCAGCTGGCGACCGACACCTCGCGGGTGCGGAGATGGATCGACATGGGAGAGATCCCGCGCGATCCGGTGCCGCGGGTGCTGGCGGTTCTGTTCACCGAGCGTCTCGGCCGTGTCGTGACCATCGAGGACCTCGGTCTGGTCCGGCACGGGCGTGCGGGGAAACGGCAGGGCGGCGGGAGCGAGGAACATCCCGACGGTGTGCCGTGGGCGCCCGAGCGGACTGCGGCGGTCCTCACCGAATTCACGGGAATGGACCTCATGCTCAACCGACGCGGCTTGGTGGGCGCGGGCGCCGCGCTCGCCGCGGGATCCGCACTCAGCAGCGCCATGCACGACTGGTTGCACACCGACCCGGCCCTGGCTGCCGACGCTCCCGACCTCCGCCAACCCCTGCACGCCGACCCCGCCGGGTTCGACCGCTACGAGGCCGCCCCCGTCGGGTCGCAGGAGGTGGAGGAACTCGAGCGCTCGGTCGAGGTGTTCCGCGCCTGGGACGCCGCCCGTGGCGGCGGGCTCCAGCGCAAGGCCGTGGTGGGCCAGCTCAACGAGGTGGGCGGCATGCTCGCCTACCACCACCCACCCCATCTCCAGCGGCGCCTGTGGGGCGTCGCCGCCAACCTCGCCGTCCTCGCGGGCTGGATGTCGCACGACGTCGGCCTGGAACCCACCGCCCAGAAGTACTTCGTCATCGCCGCCCATGCCGCGCGCGAGGGCGGTGACCGGCCCCGGGCCGGCGAGGCGCTCTCCCGGGCGGCCCGCCAGATGGTCCACCTGGGCCGGCCCGACGACGCGCTCGACCTGATGAAGCTCGCCAAGTCCGGCTCGGGCGAAGAGGTGCTGCCGCGCACTCGGGCGATGCTGTACACCATCGAGGCCTGGGCACAGGCCTCCATGGGCAAGGGCCAGGCGATGCGCCGCACCCTGGGGCGGGCCGAGGACCTCTTCGTCTCCGACAAGGCGGACGTGCCGCCGCCGGACTGGATGCAGACGTTCAAGGAGGAGGACCTGTACGGCATGCAGGCCCTGGCCTACCGGACGCTCGCCGACTTCGAGCCGGGGGCCGCCGCGCACGCGCAGCACTACGCGGAGAAGGCACTGGCACTGAGGATCGACGGCCGGCAGCGGTCGAAGATCTTCGACTATCTCTCCATGGCCTCCGCCTGCTTCATCGCCGACGACCCCGAGCAGGCGGACCGCTACGCGCGCCTCGCCCTGGTGTCGATGGGGTCCAACTCCTCCCAGCGCACCTGGGACCGACTGCGCCAGATGTACCGGCTCACCGCCGAGTACGCCGGCTACCCCAAGATCCAGGAGTTGCGGGAGGAGATCAAACTGGCGCTGCCCAAGGGCAAGTCGCCCGGCAGGTCACCCAAGGGGAGGGGCGGCGACATCGCTCCGGCGTAGGGCGCGACGCGCTGTCCGAGCGACGCGTTGTCCGTGCGGCACGTCGGCTAAGGCGTCACCCGGGCCACCAGCACGCAGGCGTCCGCCCGGCGCGGGGAGTCGTCTAGCTCCTCCGTCACGAACCGTACGCCGTCCCGCGCCGAGCGCACCTTGGCCAGGCGGGGGGACAGGGAGAGGAGCCGACGCAGGTCTGCCGGCCCGAGTTCGCCGGTGTGCAGGAGCAACAGGTCACCGGCTTCGAGGATCGCCTCGGCCTGCCCGGCCAGTCCGCGCCCCGTCCCGTCGCGGAACAGCAGCGGGACGGGGTGCCCGGCGTGCGCCCACGCAAGGGCGCGGGCACGGGGCCGGTAACCGCAGTACAGGGCGGAGCGCACGGGCGGCAGGGTGGTGGTCTCGAGCAACCGGTCGAGTCGGTCCTGGAGGTGCGCGGGCCGGACACCCGCCGTCGCCAGGCCGCGCAGGGCACCGATCAGTGTCGCCGGAGCCAGCGCCGCGTCGGCGCCCGGGCCGACGAGGTCGCCGACGCTGAGCAGGGTCTCCTCGCCGGCGAGCGGGCACGCGTCGTACCAGGCGCCGCACCCGGGGGCGTCGGCCGTCGACGGCAGGTAACCGGCGGCCAGGTCCAGGCCCGGCCGTCCCTCGTGCGGGAACCGCAGGAGGCCGTGCCAGGGCGGCGGCACGGCTTCCCGCGGTTCGACCGCGGCCCGTTGCCCGGTGTCCGCGGACAGCGGTCGGCGGCGGAGCGAGTCACGGGTCTCGCTCACCGCCCGCTGGCTGCGGCGCAGTTCGCTGACGTCCCGCAGTACCGCCCACATCGAGGCGGTGCTGCCGTCGGCGTCGAGCACGGGCTCGCCCATCATGTGCACGGTACGCACGGTGTCGTCGGGGCGCACGACGCGGAACTCGCCGTCGATGGGCCGCGCGTCGACCAGGCAGTCCGTGACCATCGCGGTCAGTTTCGGCCGGTCCTCGGGGAGTACCAGGGACGGCAGTTCGTCGAGGCTCAGCGGAGCGGTGGCGGGGTCGCGGCCGAGGATCTGGAAGAGCTCGCCGGACCACTCGGCCTCGTCCGTCAGCAGGTTCCACTCCGCGCTGCCGACCCGGCTGAGCAGCGAACCGGGTCGCGGGGCGGGTGCCGGGCCGTCCCGGAGCTGCGCCAAGTGCGCGTCGATGTCGCTGAGTTGGTGCAGTGCCAGGTCGTACAGAGCGCGCTGCCAGCGTCCGCGGGGGTCCGTTCCGTCGTCCTGGCTGTCCCGCCGTACCGCGTCCACGTCGCCGCGCAGCCGCCGGGCCTGCGATATCAGCGCCTCGACCGAGCCGTGTCCCGGTGGCTGGGCGGCCGGGTGGTCCGCGGAGAGATGGGACGACATGACGCACTCCGATGTGCAGGCGGTACGACCAAGGCGGAACGAGGCTGGCGCAAGGACCGTTACGACTGTGGCACAGCCCGCGACGCCCCGTAAGGGATTTGGCGACACACGATACGGTGGTGCTTCGGGCATATGCCACAGTCTTCCCCGAGCGACTTCGGCACATGAACGGCGTACGTGAGCCGAGGGTCAAGTCGTAGGTCGCCTACGGGACTTGACGGGCGTCGGAGGCCGGTGGCGTCGTCGTCCTGGTGTTCGTAGGACCCCTGTTCCATGACGGGTCGGGGGGCGCCGGGCGGGGTGCCAGGTCGACGGGTGTGCGCGCACCCGTCTCCAGGGCCCGCACCCCCGCCTCGGCGACCGCGGCGGCGGCGTACCCGTCCCAGGTGCCCGGCCCCTCGACCCGGCCCCGCCGGGTCGCGTCGACCCAGCTCTGCACCTCGCGGTCGTAGGCGTCGGCGAAGCGTACGAGGTAGTCCTGCGGCACCTCCTCCCGGGCGCCGCCCGCCGCCGTCACCACCATGGTGTGCGCCTGACCGATCCGGGCGCCGCCCGCCTCGCAGACGGCCTCGCAGCGCACCTCGTAGCCGAAGCCGCAGTTGACGAAGATCTCCACGTCGACCAGCGCGCCCCCCTCGGTCTCGAAGAGCACGAACTGCGGATCGAGCAGCCCCCCGGGCGCGCCCGCCGACGGGCGCGGCCGGAGCACGGTCACCGCGGTCAGCTCCTGCCCGAGCAGCCAGCGGGCCGCGTCGATCTCGTGCGAGACGGAACTGGTGACCAGCATCGCGGAGGTGAAGTGCGGCGGCGAGGACACGTTGCGGTGGACGCAGTGCAGCATCAGGGGCCGGCCCAGCCGCCCGCCGTCCAGCAGCGACTTGAGCTTCCGGTACTCGGCGTCGTACCGCCGCATGAACCCGATCTGCGCCAGCCTCCGGCCCAGCCGCGCCTCCGCCTCCACCACGCGCAGCGCTCCGGCGGAGTCCGGCACCATCGGCTTCTCGCACAGCACCGGCAGCCCCCGCGCGAAGGCGGCCAGCAGCGCCTCCTCGTGCGCCTCGCCCGGCGAGGCGATCAGGACGGCCTCCACGCCCGGCGCGTCGATCGCGGCCTCGACGTCCGTGTGCACGACGACCCCGTCGATCCCGCCGACGGCCTCCTTGGCCCGCTCGGCGTCGGGGTCCGCCACCGCGGCGACCCTGGCGCCGTTCACCACCCGGTCGAGGCGTCGTACGTGATCGGCGCCCATGTGTCCCGCGCCCAGGACCGCCACACCCAGAAGTTCGCTCACGCTCCGCCGGCTCCTTCCCCGTCCGCCGCACACCCGCCGAGGGCGGGTGCGGTACGGCGAACAGGGTTTCATGGTCGTCAAGAGGGGGGAGCTGCCGGGGCGCGGCGGCCGGCGTCAGTACCGCAGCACCCCCGCGATTCCGTCCACCTCCCCAAGGGCGCCGTCCGGCACGAAGCGGACGTCGGCGCCGGTCTCCAGGCACTGCTCGACGATCTCGTCCACGATGTCCTCGCGGGCGTCGAGGTCGCCGCTGTCCGCCGGGAGCAGGTGCTCACCGTCGTCGCGCATCGTCACCTTGTAGTTCTCCTCGACGGCCAGCAGCCGGACCCGGCCGGCGTGGGCGCTCTCCCACAACTCGTCGACGCCGGCCGCGAAGTCCTTGCGTCCGCGGGCCGCGTCCAGTTCCCTGGCGACGGCCTCGACGGCGCCCCGCGCCTCGTCGTCGAGGACCGGCCGCACCGCCTGCCACACGGCCTCCGCCGTGCCGTGCGCGAGGCCCCCGTGCGGGACGAGGACCGCGTCCCGCACGGTGTTCCCGGTCTCCTCCAGCAGGGAGAGCGCGGGCTGCGGCCCGGTGACGTACAGCGGCCGGGGATGCGCGCGCAGGACCCGGCCCATCTCGGTGTCGGCGTCGCGCAGGAACCGGCGGGTGGTCTCGTCCCGGAAGGTGCTGGGCGCGTCCCCGATCCGCTCCTGGCGTTCGGGGTCGAAGTCCAGCGGCGGCCGGTCCATCGGGAATCCGCCGGTGCGGTCCTCGACGACCCGGCCCGCGCCCCCGCTCCACAGCCTGACGCGGTCGGCGGCGACCGACAGCACCCAGAACGGCCGCTCGGCGGCCTGCGCGGCGACGAGGTTGCGGGTCAGGAAGGTGTCCGACAGGACCACGCGCTCGGGGACGGAGCGGGCGAGCGTCCAGACCTGGTGTTCACCCGGCGCGGCGAAGAGCGCCAGGCCGTCCTCGGCGTGTGTCAGATCGACCTCGGCGAGGGCCCGGTCGAGTTCCCGGGACACCTCCATGCGCCGTTCGCGGGTGACCGCGGGATCGTCCTGCAGCTGTTTCTTGGCCTCGGCGACCGCGTTGCGCAGCCGGACGGAGTCCTGGGCGTTGTCCGGTTCGCGACGGTGCGTCGGGGTCAGCACCGACACGGCCGGGTAGGGGCGGGGGCGCCGCAGTTCGGCGAGGGTGGCGGGACTCAGATCGTGCTCCATGTCAGCACGATAGAACTGATGGGCGTATCGGGCATTCGGAGCAATTCGCCATCTCGGTCACGCCTTCCGGTTCAGTCGTCGTCCCGGGAGGTCCGGGAGCCCTCGGAGCCGCAGGAGCTGCCGTCGGGCGGCAGGGAGCCGTACAGCAGGAAGTCGTCGACCTTGCGGTGCACGCACTCGGAGGACGCGTAGCCGGTGTGCCCCTCGCCCTTGTTGTCGAGGACCACCGCCGCGGGGCCGAGCCGCTCCGCCGTCTCCACCGTCCAGCGGTACGGCGTGGCCGGGTCGCCCCGGGTGCCGACGAGGAGCATCTTCGAGGTGTCGAGGTCCTTCACGTCGTCACGGATGTAGTCCGTGCCCTTGGGCCGGCCGTGGCACATCAGCACCTGCGTGAGGCGGTACCGGCCGAAGACCGGCGACGCCTCCTCGTACCGTGCGCGCAGCCGCTCCAGGGACCCCGCGACCTGGTCGGCGGTGGGGCGGTCGGGGTCGTCGGCGCAGTTGATCGCCATCAGGGCGGCCGGCAGGTTGTCCATCGGGACGTCCTCCGGGTCGGTGAGGCCGCCGCCGGTGTCCGCGGGAGTCCGCGCGCGGACCGGGAAGGTGACGCCGCCGGACACGAAGCCCTCCAGGCCGCGGGTGTCGCCGTCCTCGAGCAGCTGCGCGAGCGCCCGCTCCAGCGTGGGCCACAGCTCCTCGCTGTACAGCGCCTGACCGATGGCGCCCACCATGTCCTGTCCGGAGAAGGGCTCGCCGAAGCCCGTCGGCACCGGGTCCGCGTCGAGTGAGGCGATGACCTGTTCGACATGGCGCCGGGCTTGCCGGGCGTCCTGTCCGAACGGGCAGGCGATGTCCTCCACGCACCAGTCGAGGAAGTTCTCCAGAGCGGTCTGCTGCCCCCGCGCGCCGGTCAGCCCCTGCTCGGCCAGCGGTTCCGTCAGGGTGTCCACGCCGTCCAGCACCATCCGGCCGACCTTGTCCGGGAAGCGGGCGGCGTAGACCGCGCCCAATCGGGTGCCGTAGGAGAAGCCGAGGTAGTTGAGCCGGTCGTCACCGAGCGCCCGGCGCATCACGTCCATGTCGCGCGCCGCGTTCACCGTGCCTATGTGGGGCAGCACCGGGCCGGAGTGCTTCGCGCACTCGGCCGCCGCCTCCCGCAGGCGCCGCAGTACGTCCCGCGGGTCGGTGAGCTTCTCGTCCCCGTCCGTCGCCTCCACGATGTCCAGCGTGGCCGGGCCGCAGGTGACCGGCGAGGACCGGCCGACGCCGCGGGGATCGAAGGTCACCACGTCGTAGCCGTTGGTCAGATGCATGAAGTCCTTGCCGCCGGCGGAGAGTTCGCTGACGCCGGAGCCGCCCGGACCGCCGAAGTTCAGCAGCACCGAGCCCCGCGACTCACCCGTCGCCCGGTACCGGGCGAGAGCCAGGTCAAGGGTTCCGGCCTTGGGGTGGTCGTAGTCGAGGGGGACGGTGACCTTCCCGCACTGCAGGTCCTTCGGTACGTCCATGCCCTCGCACGCCGACCACTCGATCCTCTGGTCGTGGAACCGGGACAGGTCGGGCCCGGTGTTCCGTGCGGTCGCGGCCGGCAGCCCCGTGGACAGCAGGGCCAGCCCGAGCGCTCCGGTGACCGCGCAGCGCCGGACCGAGGGCCGAGTCGACAGCTTGGCCTGCATCGATGCCTCCCGGACGCCCCGTCGCGGACCGGTGGTCGGCGCCCTCGATCACCATAAGCGGGCCTCGCTCACCTCGCCTCCGGGCGGCGGCCCGGTCGCACGGGGGAGGGGCCCTCGGCGGGCGTACGGACGCTTTGCCGCTCGTTCGACAAAACGGCCACTCGATGGAGTGAAAGACCTATAAGCCATAACTCGGATGGTGCGCCCGCGTTTTAACCGGTGCGGGCGAGCGCCCGTGACCATGTCTGGAAGGCAGGGAACCTCATGAGAAGGGTTACCCGAAACGCGGTGTTCGCCGTCGCCGCCTCCGGCGCGCTGGCCGTGACGATGCCGGGATTCGCGGCGTTCGCGTCCGACGGTGCCTCCGCCGACGGTGCCGCCGTCGGATCGCCCGGGCTGATCTCGGGCAACACCGTCCAGCTCCCGGTGGACGTGCCGGTCAACGTCTGCGGCAACACGGTGAACGTGGTGGGGCTCCTCAACCCGGCCGCGGGCAACAGCTGCGCCAACACCGAGGGGGCCGGTGCGACCGACAGGGGGACGGGCTCCTCCGCGGGCACCGGCTCGCCCGGCGGTGCGGCAGCCGAGGGCGGCGCGAAGGATTCACCGGGCGTGCTCTCCGGCAACGGCGTGCAGCTGCCGGTCCACCTCCCGGTGAACGTGACCGGCAACAGCGTCAACGTCGTCGGCATCGGCAACGCGGCCGTCGGCAACGAGTCGACGAACACCTCCGGCGACCGCCCCGAGACCGAGCGGCCCCCCGCGGAGCCGGAGCCCGAGCCGTCCGCACCCGAGGAGGAGCGCGAGCGCGCCCGACCGAAGCCGGTCCCGCACGCCGCCTTGCCGCAGGCGTCGGCGTCCCTCGCCCACACCGGGACGGACCAGACCCTGCCCGCTCTCGCGGGCGGCGCGGCGCTCGTGCTGGGCGGAGTCGTCCTCTACCGGCGGTTCCGGCCGAGGGCCGGGAGCTGACCGAGAGCGGACGGTCGTCCCGGGGCGCCGGACAGCGCGTCGCCGGGGCGACCCGCTCCGTCGGGACACGTGCGACGCCGCCGGGCGTGGCAGGGACCGCTCGGTGACGTCGTCCGTGACCCCTTACACCCGGGCCCGTCCCTCGTGGAAACGGCGGTGCAGGGCGCGGATCTCCTCGGTCAGTTCCGGTACCGGGCCCGCCACCGGCACGCCGGGCGCCACCTCCCGCACCGCAAGCGTCCGCACGGGCGGTGCCGGGACGCCCAGCTCCGCCAGCCACTCACCGAGCTGCCGCGACGAGGCGACGTACACGATGCGTCCAAGACCCACCCAGGCGTGCGCGGCGGCGCACATCGGGCAGTGCTCGCCGGACGTGTAGACCGTGGCGGCGGCCCGCTCCCCGGGGGCGAGGTGCGCGGCCGACCAGCGCGCCAGCTCGAACTCCGGGTGGCGGGTGCGGTCCCCGGAGGCCACCCGGTTGTGGTCCTCGGCCAGCACCGTGCCGTCCGCGCCGACCAGCACCGACCCGAACGGCTCGTCGCCGGCGTCCAGTGCCTCGGCCGCCAGTTCCACGCAACGGCGCAGATACGGCAGCTCCGTTTCCTTCACGACCATGGTGTACGACCCTCCTGTCGACTCTGCTGTATCCGCCGTCCGACGGGCACGCGCCGTGTACTGCGCGGGGCTGCCTTCACCGTCGCGGCCGCCGTCTTCGTCGCCTTCCTGGCCGCCTCCAGTGTGCCGTCCCCGCTCTAACCGATCTACCGGCAGCGTCCCTGTTCCCGGCGCGGAACGAGGAACGGACCGACGCCATGCCGGGCATGTTCCGCGGCGACTTCACCGCGGCGGTGCGCGGCCTCGTCGAGGGGGCGCCGGCCGGGACCGACCCGGCTGTCGTGGACGCCTACGTCGAGAAGATGGTCGCGGTACGGCAGCCCGCGGGCCTGCGTGCCATCGAGGGCCTGGTGCGCGGGGACACGGACGCGGCGCTGCGCGAGACGGAGCAGCCGGTCGCCGTGCTCGCCATTCGCGACCTGGTGGCGCAGGAGGCGATCGACCGCTACGGGGACCGCCTCGACATCGTGCTCGTCGACCTGGGCGGCCACCACCTCCCGGTGGAGTCCCCCGAAGCCGCGGCGAAGCCTCTGGCCGACGTGGAGCACCCCGAACGTCTCCGACAACGCATTGCTATGACCAATCGCGAGAGTTACAGTCTCTAACTAAAGCGAGTGCGGGTAGCGGAACTTGTCGCTGTCCGTGCGAAGGAGACGAAGAGAAGAGGGCCCCTCATGTCCGCCGCCCCGCAGCCGTACGCCCCGCACACCGTCCTGGGGTCGGGCCCCGCCGGTACCGGACTCGCTCGTGAGCTGGTCCGCAGGGGGTATCCCGTCCGTCTCGTCGACCGGAAGGGCGACGGTCCCGCGATCGAGGGCGTCGAGCGGTTCGCCGCCGACGTGAGCACGGCCGACGGGGCCCGGGCCGCGGCCGGTGACGCGGCTGTCGTGTACCACTGCGTCAACGTGGGCTACCACCTCCAGACGGAGGTGATGCCCCGCGTCCAGGCAGCCGTCCTGGCCGCCGTCGGGACGACCGGGGCCCGGCTGGTCGTACTCGACACGCTGTACCCGTACGGCGAGACCGGGGGAGCGGTGATGACCGAGGACAGCCCCTGGCAGGCGACCAGCCGCAAGGGGCGGATGCGCGCGGAACTCGACGAGCGGTACCTCGCCGCACACCGGGCCGGCCGGGCCCGCGTGGCCCTCGGCCGCAGCGCCGACTTCGTCGGTCCCGGAGTACTCAACTCGTCCCTGGGTGCCGCCGTCTTCCCGGGCGCGCTCACCGGCGGGGAGGTTCTGGCGTTCGGCGACATCGACCTGCCGCACAGCTACACGGACATCCGGGACGTGGCGTCCGGTCTCGCGACGCTCGGTGAGCGACCGGAGGGCGACGGCCGAGTCTGGCACCTGCCCACCGCGCCCGCCGTCAGCACGCGCGAGATCCACACGATGATCGAGAAGCGCGTGGGCCGGCCGTTGAACGTCACGGTGCTCGCGGAGCCCCGCCCCGGCGGCCCCTTCGACGAGCGGTTCATGGCCGAGTACGCGGAGATGTTCTACCAGCACACGGAACCCCAGATAATGGACTCCGCCGCCTTCGAGCGCTCCTACGGGGTGGCCCCGAAGCCGCTCGCCGACACCGTCGAGGCAACCGTGGCCTGGTACGAGGAGTGGCTCGGCAGCCGGTGACGGCCCCGCGTGCTCAGCGGCGCCTGCTCGGCCGCGACCGGTCCAACGCGGCGACGCCGACCGCGGCCAGGCCGATCTGGATGAGCCACTCGACCCAGTCGACGCCGTCGGTGTCGCCCACGTCGAACGCCGTCGCGATCCACGACCCGATCAGCGCGGCCAGGATGCCGACGAGGATCGTCCACAGGACCCCGATGCGCTGGCGGCCCGGGACGACGAGTCGGCCCAGGACGCCGATGACGATTCCGATGACGATGGCACTGATGATGCCGTCGATGTCCATCTCCGCCCCTTCTTGTCAAGACCCCCGCAGCGGTGCGTGTGCCCGCTGCGGGCGGGCGCAGTCCGTCGGGGCGCCGGGGCGCGGCGCGGGCCGGCCCGCGAGGGCGGGCCGGCCCGACGTGTTCCCTTCCCGTGTGTCTAGGGCTTGCGCATGGTCTTCGCCGCCGTGGCGGCGCACACCGCGCCCAGGGCCAGGGTCAGGGCGCCGATGATGATGTTGTTCCAGATGACGCCGGCGTCCGGGTTGGTGCCGACGATCCAGGGCGAGATGATCATCCAGATGCCCATCGCGCACATCGCCCCGCTGAGGCCGTACATGCGTTCCGGGGCTCGGGTGAAGCCGAGGGCCAGCAGGCCGATGGCGATTCCTATGATCAGGTTGTGGGCCACCAGTGAGGGCTGGCTCGTGGTGAAGTGGACTATCCACGGGGACACGGCACAGTACAGGCCGAGCAGGAACACCGGCCCGTCCACGAGCGCCACATCCCGACCGCCGAGCATGCGGGCGTAGCGCGCCTGCATTTCCGGAGCGTCGGGGTGGCTGGAGAGGTCACCTCGGGTGTGCGAGACGTTGGCCATGAGTCGTCTCCTTTGACTTACCGGGCCTTGATCGATCTGGTCGCGGTGTGCGGTAACGCCGCATACGTCCATTCTGCTCTTATTTCTCCCTTATGTGTAGTCGTGGGCGAGCGGGACATGTCCATGCGCATCGCGGGCAAACGCTCGGGCAGGAGAGCATGAACGGACACAGGGGCAGTGGAGGTGGCCGCCGCTATGGACGCGAAGGTGTTGGAACGATTTCCAGCGGGGTCGCCGCGCGGATCGTGGCCGGCGGAGGAGTGCGCCGCACGCCGTCGGGCGCAGGGCGAGGCCGCGACCGTCGTGATGGACCTGCGGTCGGACGCCTTCCTGGTGGTCGTACCGGCCCGCGACGAGGACTGAACGGGGGCCGGGGGAGGGGGCGTTGGGCGTTCCCCGCCGAACACCCTTCCTCGTCACGTCCGTGTCGGGCTGTCGAGGCCCGTCGCGCGTCCGCCTCCGGCCACGACCCTCCGCCGTCGGCGCACGCGAAACCGGTGCCGTGGCCCGGGAATGTATTTGGGCACCTGAAAGGTTGGCAACTACATCCAGTTGTTTCCAGCCGTTCAGTCGTCCAGTCGGTGTCCGTCACCGGATTCCCCACCAGCGAGGCACACAGTGAACCACCCCGCCCCCGAGCAGCCCGCCGACGTCGTGGCCCGGCTGCGCGCCACCTTCCGCACCGGCCGTACCAAGCCCTTCGAGTGGCGCACCGCACAGCTGCGCCGGCTGCGCGAGCTCCTCACGGAGAAGGGCCCCGACCTGGAGGCCGCGCTCCACGCCGACCTGGGCAAGAGCGCCGCCGAGGCGCAGCGCACGGAGATCGGCTTCACCGTGCGCGAGATCGACCACACCCTCGACCATCTCGCCGACTGGCTGCGCCCCGAGTCGGCCCCCGTCCCGGCGCACCTCGGTGCCGACGCCACCGCCTGGACGCAGTACGACCCCCTGGGCGTCGTCCTCGTCATCGCGCCCTGGAACTACCCGGCCCAGCTCCTGCTCGCCCCGGTGGTCGGCGCCCTGGCCGCCGGCAACGCGGTGGTCGCCAAGCCCAGCGAGCTGGCCCCGGCCACCTCCGCCGTGCTGGCCCGCCTGCTGCCGCGGTACCTGGACGCCGAGGCCGTGGCCGTCGTCGAGGGCGGCGTCCCCGAGACCACGGCCCTGCTCGCCGAGCGCTTCGACCACGTCTTCTACACGGGCAACGGAACCGTGGGCCGCATCGTCATGCGCGCCGCCGCCGAGCACCTCACCCCGGTAACCCTCGAACTCGGCGGCAAGTCACCGGCGTTCGTCGACCGCGACGCCGACCTCGACGTCGTCGCCGCCCGGCTGGCCGGTGGCAAGTTCCTCAACGCCGGCCAGACCTGCGTGGCCCCCGACTACGTCCTCACCGACCCGGAGACCGCCGCCGCCCTGGAGCCGGCGCTGGTCCGCGCGGTCGAGGGACTGTACGGGACCGACCCGGCGCGGTCCGCGGAGTACGCGCGGATCGTGAACGAGCGCCACTTCGACCGGCTGACCGGCCTGCTGGACTCCGGCCGGGTGGTCGTCGGCGGCGGCAGTGACCGGGCGGAGAAGTACATCGCGCCGACCGTGCTCGCCGACGTCGCCCCCGACGCTCCGGTGATGCGGGAGGAGATCTTCGGCCCGATCCTGCCGATCGTCAGCGTGTCCGGCCTGGACGAGGCGATCGATTTCGTCAACGACCGCGACAAGCCGCTGGCCCTCTACGTCTTCAGCGAGTCCGACACGACCCGGGAGCGGTTCGCCGCCGAGACGTCCTCCGGCGGTCTCGGCCACGGGCTGCCGCTCGCCCACCTCACCGTCTCCGACTTGCCGTTCGGCGGCGTGGGGGAGAGCGGCATGGGCAACTACCACGGCCGCTACTCCATCGAGACGTTCAGCCACCGCAAGGCGGTCCTGAAGAAGCCCCTGAGCTGACCGGCGCGCGGTCTCGGAGAAGCCCGAGGGCCCGCCGAGCCGACCGCCCGAAGAGTCCACGCCAACCCGGCCGGGAAACGGCCGGGTTGGCGTGGACTACACCCTTGACTGGTACAGACCAACGCGGTTGAGTATGCCTCCACACCCCCCCACCACGGCCGCCCCCCACGCCGTGGCCGGTTCGTCCGGCACGCGCGCACAAGGCTCCGCTCCGTCCTGCCCTTGTGCGGGAGCGGCCGTGCTCCGCCGAAGGAGGCAGACCTGTGTCGAGGCGCCGTATGTCCGCCCTGGTGACCGTGCTCGCCCTCGCGGGAGCCGTGCCCGTGATCCTGCCCGCCACCCAGGCGTCCGCCGCCGCGTGTTCGAGCTACCCGGCCTGGTCGGCCGACGCCAACTACAACGCCGGCGACATCGTCCGCTACACCGACGGCAAGGCCTACCGGGCCGAGCACGCCAACCCGGGCTACGACCCGCTCATCAGCACCTGGTACTGGGAGCCGTACGCCTGCGACGGCGGCTCGGAGACTCCGGTCGGCAACTTCGTGGTGTCCGAAGCCCAGTTCAACCAGATGTTCCCGGGCAGGAACTCCTTCTACACCTACAGCGGTCTGAGCGCCGCGCTCAGTGCCTACCCGGGCTTCGCCAACACCGGCAGCGACACCACCAGGAAGCAGGAGGCCGCGGCCTTCCTCGCCAACGTCAGCCACGAGACCGGCGGACTCGTGCACATCGTCGAGCAGAACACCGCCAACTACCCGCACTACTGCGACTGGGGCCGGCCCTACGGCTGCCCGGCCGGCCAGGCCGCCTACTACGGGCGCGGCCCGATCCAGCTCAGCTGGAACTTCAACTACAAGGCCGCGGGCGACGCGCTCGGCATCGACCTGCTGAACAACCCCTGGCTGGTGCAGAACGACGCGGCCGTCGCCTGGAAGACCGCCCTGTGGTACTGGAACACCCAGTCCGGGCCGGGCAGTATGACCGGGCACAACGCCATGGTGAACGGCGCCGGCTTCGGCCAGACGATCCGCTCCATCAACGGCTCCCTGGAGTGCGACGGCAAGAACCCCGCACAGGTGCAGAGCCGCGTCTCCAAGTACCAGCAGTTCAGCCAGATCCTCGGCGTCTCACCTGGCGGCAACCTCTACTGCTGAGCCGTCCCCGATGTGTGCGAGACTCCGCCGGTGACCTCGGAAACGATCACCGCGGAGTCCGCGGGCACCTGGAGCCTCGGTGACCTGCCCGTCCGCCGCATCGGCTTCGGCGCGATGCGGCTGACGGGCAGCGCCGCCTTCCACCTCGGCACGCCGAGTGACCGCGGGCGCTCCCTGGCCGTACTGCGCCGGGCGGTCGAACTCGGCGTCAACCACATCGACACGGCCGCCTTCTACTTCTCCTCCCTGCGCTCCGCCAACGAGCTGATCAACAGCGCGCTGGCGCCGTACGCCGACGACCTGGTGATCGCCGCCAAGGTCGGCCCGTACCGCGACTGGTCGGGGGAGTGGGGCACCTCCGCCCGGCCCGAGGACCTGCGGGCCCACGTCGAGGAGAACCTGCGCCAACTCGGCCGGGACCACCTCGACGTCGTCTACCTGCGCCGCATGCGGCAGGACTCGATCGCCGAGCACTTCGGCGCCCTCGCCGAACTGCGCGAGGCGGGCCTCATCCGCCACCTCGGCATCTCCGACGTGGAGCCCCGGCACCTCGCCGAGGCCCAGGCCATCGCCCCCGTGGTCTCCGTCCAGAACCGCTACGGCCTCGGCTTCCACGACCCCACCACCGACGAACTCCTCGCCCTGTGCCGTGAGCAGGGCATCGCCTTCGTGCCGTTCTACGCCATCGCCGGCGAGGCCGGACCGCAGGGCGCCGGTACCGCCCACGAGGACGAGGTCCGTACGGTGGCCCGGGCGCACGGCGCGAGCCCCGCGCAGGTGAGGATCGCCTGGACCCTGCACCAGGGGCCGGGCGTCCTGGCCATTCCCGGCACCGGCAACCCCGATCACCTCGCCGAGAACGTCGCGGCCGGCGCCCTCCGGCTCACCGGGGAGGAGCTGACGCGCCTCGACGGTGCCCGGACCGGCTGAGACGCCTGGGCGGGGCGCGGGGCGCGGGGCGCGGGGCGCGGGCTGGTGGCTGAGGTGCCTGGGCCGGCTGCGGGCCGCGGGCTGAGGCGCCCGGACCGTGCGGCGCCCGCACGGGCATGCGCGCTACTCGGTCCAGGCGCCGTCCCGCATGATGTGCCGCTGCTTCAGCTCGCGCTGCTCGTGCCAGGCCTGCACCGCGAGCGGGCGCACCCGGAACCAGGCGTACGACGCGCTGTCCTCGCGCGGGTCCCAGCCGGTCTTCGCGAGGAACGCCCCGGCCGCCGCGGACGGCGCCTCCCGCAGGCCGAACGTCTCCACCTCGCCGTCGATCAGCACGACGTCCCGGGTGTGCCCGAACGCCAGCCGGGCCCGGCCGCCGTCGCGGAGGTTGCGGCCGGTCGGGTTGGTGAGCCGGGTGCACAGCCAGACCGACTCCCCGTGCCACACGAACCACAGCGGGACCATGCAGGGCAGGCCCTCGGCGTCCGCCGTGGCCACCCAGATGTCCATCTCCCCCTCCAGCCGGTCCAGCACGTCCTGCTTGCGCTGCCGGGGCTCGCGCGGTGGTGCGGTGATCTTCATGGCCGTGACGGTAGTGGACGGGCCGCGCCCCGCGCCTCGGGCCCGAGACGTAGGACCGGAGACTGGCGCCGCGGTGGGTTTTACGTATAACCTCTCCCGTCAATCGCCCGTCCCCGAAAGGCCCCGATGAGACGCATCGCCCTGGTCACCCTCGTCGTCGACGACTACGACGAGGCGATCCGCTTCTACACCGAGGCCCTCGGGTTCCGCCTCGCCGAGGACACGCCACGGCCCGACGGCTCCCGCTGGGTAGTCGTCGAACCCGGCGGCGAGGGGGGCGCGGCACCGGGCACCGCCCTGCTGCTGGCCCGCGCCAAGGGGGAGGCCCAGCGTTCCCGGATCGGCGACCAGACGGGCGGGCGCGTCGGCTTCTTCCTGTACACCGACGACTTCGCCCGCGACCACGCCCGCATGGCGACCGCGGGCGTGACCTTCCTGGAGGAGCCCCGGTACGAGCCCTACGGCTCGGTCGCCGTCTTCCAGGACCTGTACGGCAACCGCTGGGACCTGCTCCAGCCCGCCGACTCCTGACCTGTCCGGCACCGCCGGCCCTGCCCAGTACCCCCCGCCCGACGACCCGCCGAGGAACGACCGCACATGGCATCTACGCGCATAGACACCCGGACCCGCATGGACATCGAGACCCTCCGCCGCCTCCCCAAGGCGGTGCTGCACGACCACCTCGACGGCGGTCTGCGCCCCGCGACCGTCGTGGAGCTGGCCCAGGCCGTCGGCCACACCCTGCCCACCGCCGATCCCGACGAGCTGGCCGCCTGGTACTACGAGGCCGCCAACTCCGGCGACCTGGTGCGCTACATCGCCACCTTCGAGCACACCCTCGCCGTGATGCAGAACCGCGAGGGCCTGCTGCGTACCGCCGAGGAGTACGTCCTCGACCTCGCCGCCGACGGCGTCGTCTACGGCGAGGTCCGCTACGCCCCCGAGCTGATGACCAGCGGCGGACTGGCCCTCGCCGAGGTCGTCGAGACCGTCCAGGAGGGCCTGGCCGCCGGCATGGCCAAGGCGGCGGCAGCGGGCACTCCGGTGCGCGTCGGCACCCTGCTGTGCGGGATGCGGATGTTCGACCGCACCCGCGAGACCGCCGACCTCGCGGTCGCCTTCCGGGACGCCGGTGTCGTCGGCTTCGACATCGCGGGCGCCGAGGACGGTTTCCCGCCCGCCGACCACCTCGACGCCTTCGAGCACCTGCGCCGCGAGAACGTGCCCTTCACCATCCACGCCGGCGAGGCGCACGGCCTGCCCAGCATCCACCAGGCGCTCCAGGTGTGCGGTGCCCAGCGCATCGGCCACGGCGTGCGCATCACCGACGACATCCCGGACCTCGCGGCGGGCAAGCTCGGCCGGCTCGCCGGCTGGGTCCGCGACCGCCGGATCGCCCTGGAGATGTGCCCGACCTCCAACCTCCAGACCGGCGCCGCCACCTCGATCGCCGAGCACCCCATCACGGCCCTCAAGGACCTCGGCTTCCGCGTCACCCTCAACACCGACAACCGCCTCGTCTCCGGCACGACGATGACCCGTGAGATGTCCCTGCTGGTCGAGCAGGCCGGCTGGACGGCCGAGGACCTGCGCACGGTCACGGTGAACGCGGTGAAGAGCGCCTTCATCCCCTTCGACGAGCGCCGGGCCCTGATCGAGGACGTCGTCCTGCCGGGCTACGAAGCGGTGCTCTGAAGGAGCCCGCGCGCATAGGCGGCCTGTCCGGCGTGCTGGAGATCGTCGGACAGGACGCTCACCAGCCGGGCGCCCAGGGTGACCGGCGGGTCCCAGTTCTCGTCCACGATCCGCTCCAGGTCCTTGGCGGCCAGGGAGCGCAGGGCGCCGAGCGTCCGCTCGTGCACGGCGTCGTAGTATCCGGTCAGCAGGCCGGCTGAGTCGACCCGCACCTTCGCGACCTCCGCGGAGCTGTGGCCGTATCCGGTGTCGTGGCGGGGCAGGCCGAGGCCGAAGCGTTTCTCCCACTCGCCGCTCAGCCACACCTGGTCGAGCCCGAAGGCGTCCGCGACGTGGTCGTCCTGGACGCGGGTGAGGTGCCAGACGAGCCAGGCGACGGAGTTGGCGTCGTCGGCGGGACGGGCGTTCAGGCCGCCGGGGTCCAGGCCCTCGACGGCGGCATGGACTTCTTCCTGGATGCGGCCGTAGCCCTCGATGAGGATGTCCTTCGCATGCATGCGTCCACCATCGCGCAGTCCGCGCTCACCCGCCCCCCGTTTCCAGCAGCCCCATCAGCGCCCGCGCGGCCGGGCTGGTGGCCTCGGCCGGTGGCAGCAGCGCGATGGTCTCGTACGCCGTCTCGGGGGAGTCCTTCAGCGGCAGCGAGGTGAGCGAGGCCCGCTTGTGCCGGAAGTGGCGCGGTACGACGGCGATGCCGAGGTTCTCGTCGAGCAGGTCGAGCAGACCGTGCACGTCGTTCACCTCCAGCGCGACGGTCCGCCGTACGCCCGCCTCGGCGAAGGTGGTGTCGGTGACGCGGCGCGGGCCCCAGTCCGGGTGGAAGTCGACGAAGACCTCGTCGGCGAGATCGTGCGGCGTCAGCGCGGCGCCGTCGGCCGCGAGGCGGTGGTCGGGATGGCAGAGCACGGTCATCGGTTCGCCGGCCAGCGAGACGGAGCGCAGCTGGTCGGTGTCCGCCTGCGTCCGGTAGGCGAAGGCCAGGTCGAGCCGCCCGGCCGCGACCTCATCCGCCAGCTCGCCCGAGCCCGCCTGCCGCAGCCGGATCTCCACGTCCGGATGCCGCCCGCGGAACGCGGCCAGCAGCCCCGCCACCGGCACCCCGGCGATGCACTGCTCGCTGCCCAGCGACAGTGTGCCCCGCAGCACTCCCTGCACCGCGGCGACCGCCTCGTGCGCCGACCGTACCTGCGCCAGGATCCGCTCGGCCTCGCCCAGCAGTGCCCGCCCCGCCTCCGTCAGCGTCACCCGGCGCGTCGTGCGCACGAACAGCGGTGCCCGCAGCTCACGCTCCAGCGCCCGGATGGACGCGGACAGGCCGGACTGGGACACCATCAGCCGTTCCGCCGCGCGGGTGAAGTGCTGGTCCTCGGCGACCGCCACGAAGTGCTGGAGATGACGCAGTTCCATGACTGAGAAGCGTAGCCGCACAATTCCATCGGATTCTTCTGTTGGACCACTGCCCGCAGGTCACGACAGAGTGGGACACGGTTCCGCCCAAGCCCCGTATCCCCGGGTGCCAACCCCTCTGGAGTCGCGTTGTACACCGCACACACCGACCGCTACGCGGACATGCCCTACCGGCGCACCGGACGCAGCGGCCTGAAGCTCCCCGCGCTCTCGCTCGGCCTGTGGCACAACTTCGGCCCGGACCGTCCCGTCGAGACCCAGCGCGCCATCCTGCGCCGCGCCTTCGACCTCGGCGTCACCCACTTCGACCTCGCCAACAACTACGGCCCGCCGCCCGGCTCCGCCGAGTCCGCGCTCGGCGAGGCGCTCAAGGCCGACTTCGCGCCGTACCGCGACGAGCTGGTCATCTCCACCAAGGCCGGCTACCTGATGTGGCCCGGCCCGTACGGCGAGTGGGGCTCGCGCAAGTACCTGCTGTCCTCCCTCGACCAGAGCCTGACCCGCATGGGCCTGGACCATGTCGACGTGTTCTACTCGCACCGCCCCGACCCGGAGACTCCCCTGGAGGAGACGATGGGCGCCCTGCACACCGCGGTGCAACAGGGCAAGGCGCTGTACGTCGGTGTCTCCAACTACTCCCCGGAGCAGACCCGCGAGGCCGCCCGCATCCTCGCCGAGCTGGGCACCCCGCTGCTGATCCACCAGCCGCGCTACTCCATGCTCGACCGCCGCCCCGAGACCAGCGGCCTCCTGGACGCCCTCGACGAGCTGAAGGTCGGCTCCATCGCCTACTCCCCGCTGGAGCAGGGCCTGCTGACCGGCCGCTACCTCGACGGCATCCCGGAGGACTCGCGCGCCGCGAGCGACAGCCCCTTCCTGAACTCCGACGCGGTCACCGGGGAACTGGTGGGCAAGCTGCGTGCCCTGGACGAGATCGCGAAGTCCCGCGGCCAGTCGCTCGCCCAGATGGCCCTGGCGTGGGTGCTGCGCGAGGGCCGCGTCACCTCCGCCCTGGTCGGCGCGAGCAGCCCGGGGCAGTTGGAGGACAGCGTGTCGGCCATCGGCAACCTGGACTTCGGAGCCGACGAACTGGCTCGCATCGACGAGATCGTCGCGCCGTAGGACGCTCAGCCGAGCCGCTCCTCCAGCCGGACCGTGACCGTGTCGCCCTCCTCCTTGCCGATGGCCTTGCGGAGGGCGGCCTTCACCGGCAACTTGTGCGTGCCGTCGCCGAGCGCCATGAAGGAGCTGCGGAAGGCCTCACCGTCGATGTGGCCGCGGACCTTGACCAGTCCACGGGTGCCGAAGAACTCGGCGGACTCCGGCCAGACCAGATACGTCCAGCCACCTTCGTTCGGGCTCTTGCGCAGCTCGGCGGTGAACTCTTCGTCGAGATCCCTCTGCGTGGTCATGATGTCCTCGCTCCCAGTGGTGTCGGTGGCCCGTTTCCAGGTAGACCCCTGGGCGCGACGGAACTCATCGCCGACCGCGGGCGGTCAAGCCCCGGCAGGCACCCGGTCGAGGAAACCGAACACGGACCGGATCCGGTCCTCGCCGTCC
Organism: Streptomyces sp. E2N166; assembly: GCF_003671715.1. Taxonomy (GTDB): domain Bacteria; phylum Actinomycetota; class Actinomycetes; order Streptomycetales; family Streptomycetaceae; genus Streptomyces; species Streptomyces thinghirensis. Next base: position 1,549,206 of record NZ_RAIF01000032.1, read on the forward strand.
AGCGTGACCACGTCGGACCCGGCCACGGGCGCCGAGCCGTCGGCCTCGCTCACCAGTTCCCAGGAGAAGCGCGCCGTGTCGTGGTGCCCGTCCACGGCACCGGACAGCCGGAAGACGAAGCCCGGGAACTGCTCGTGCGCCGCCGCGATCACGGCCGCGATCCGCTCGTGGCCACGGACGTCGGCCAGGGGGTCGGTGTAGCCGCCGTCATTGGTCCAGGCCGCGGCGACCGCCTTGGCCAGCGCGTCCGGCCCGGCGTTCCAGGCCTCGAAGTAGCGGGCGACGGCATCCTCGTAACGGCGGGTGGGTGCGGACATGTCGATCAGCCTCCATCGTGGTGATACGCGCAGGTCGGGAACCGGATACCGGTCGCGGCGACCCGGTACCGCAACCATGCCCGCGGCCGTCCGCGCCGTCGATTACCCCGGGGGTCATGCGATCGCGCTTCCGGGCCCCGGAAGAGGGCGCGCCCGGGGTGATGAAGACGGGGACGCGCGCCGCGGCATTTCAGCCATCAAGTGCCGTGAATATGCCAGGAGACTGGCCGGAAATTCATGGTGACAGTGGTTCAGTAGTGAACATACTCACCTCAAGGGCGTCTCACACCATGCGACAGCGTCCTCACGCACAGCACACGAGCCGCACGGACGCCATGCCCGGCCTGCAGGCGGGCTGGGCGACGGGGGGAGGGGAGCAGTGCACGACGAGTTCCTGTGCCATGTCACCGCCTACGGTGTCTGCGACGGTCGGCGCATCGGTGTACCCCTGGGAACCTACCGGGCTCCCACCCTCGCCCTCGCCCTGTGGTGGCTGCGCGACCGCGCGTCCTGGATCGCCGAACGGCTCGATCCGCAGCCCGACACCCCACACTTACCGCGCGGCGCCCTGACTCCGGTCGCCGACGACGCACCCGACGTGCCGCGCGTCATGCGCGCCTGGTGCGCCGACGACGTCCAACAGGAGCTGGTCGCCGACGAGTTGGCTGCGGGGCGCCTGGTGCGCATCGCCACCAGCGACGACACCACCGAGTACGAACTCATGGCCGAGTCCGTGGACGCCCTGCGCATGCAGCGGGCCTCCCCACCCCTCGTCGTACCCGTCGCCTGAGCCGCCCGAGCACGGTCCGGCGGCGTCACCGGGACCGAGGAGAGGGCCCGCCGGTCCGCCGGCCCGCCCACCGCGCGAGCGACGCGCCGAGGAACCCGGTGACGAGCCCCCACGCCAGTGCGAGACCGACCGCACCCCACAGACGCGGCCGCAGGAACAACTGCCCGGACAGTCCGCCGCCCAGGTCGCCGATGCCGAGCACCGACAGGCCGTAGTGCGCGGAGAGCCGGCCGACGAGACCGATCGTGAGAACCGTCAGCGCCAGCGCCACGGCCATGCGCACGGCGTGCAGCCAGGCCGGCATCCGGTCCGGGGAGCGGGACGCGAGTAGGAACCCGGCCGCCAGGAGCAGGACCGCCGCGACCACCACGAGCCACCACATCCGCCCGTCGTGCTCGGCGAGCGTGCCCACGTTCAGCGTCGAGACGTCCGCCCCGCGCAGCACCTCGTCGAGCACGTGCGGCATCGGCAGCCCGAACGGTCCCTCCACCCGCCCGTCCCAGGTGGCACCGAGGCCGATCGTGAGCGCGAGCCACGCCAGATTCGGCAGACCGAGCAGCAGTACGGCGAAGGTGTCCGCGGGGTGTCCCCGCGTCCCCGCGACGACCAGCCCGACGAGGACGCCGCCGACGACGTACGCCAGCAGCAGCGCGACCATCGCGTACGCCGCCGGCCGCACCGACGTCTGCAGGCGCAGCAGCCGCCCGGGCAACGGGGCCCCGCGCGACACCAGCAGGGCCAGCACGAGCACCCCCGCCAGCCACAGCAGCCCGAAGAGGACGGTCAGCGGCACGTCCGTGGTGAAGCCGACCGTCGGAGTGACGCCGAACAGGTCGCCGAGGTCGTTCAGGACGCCCTCGCCGAGGGAGACCTCGAAGGTCTGGCGGGCGGCGAAGGCCAGCCCCAGGAGGGCGAGCAGCCACAGCACGGCGATCCGTGCGGCCCACCCGGCCAGCTCCGGGGCGCCGGCGACGGCCCGGTGGCGCAGCGGCCGCAGGAAGCCCCGCGCGATCACCAGCGCGCCGGTCAGCGTGACCGACAGCGGGAGCACCGTCAGCCCCGCGTCGGTGTCGGCGAACCCTCCGGCATCACCGGACACCTCCAGCGCGCCGCCCACGGCGGTGACGACGGTCGCCGTGACGACCCGGGGGAAGGCGTTGTCGGGCAGGTCCGTGGCCCCGGCCGCCCACAGCCCGAGCGCGGCCACGGCACCCATGGCGACCAGCCCGGCCAGCACCGTGACCAGTGCCTGGATCCAGCCGTGACGGGCGGCTGCCCGGCCGGGCGGGCCGGAGGGGGTTCGCGCACTCACGCTGCCACGCTATGCAGCACTCACCGGACGCGCCCGCCGACAGGGCCGTCCGCGTCGGCCGGCGTGCGGGGAGGGTGTGGGAGGGGGGGAGGGGGGCCGGCGTTCGGGGGGAGCGAGGCGGCCGGGAAGCGTGCGGGCCGGCGTCGGGTCGCTCGGCCGGGGCCGGGTCGTTCCGCCGGTGCCCGCGGCGGGACCCGAACTCCTCAGCCCGCCCGGACGACGAGGGCGTGGTCGCCCAGCCCCAGCAGACGGTCGGCCGACACCTCGCCCCGGGTGGTGAAGACCGCGAGGAGACGGCCGGCCTCCGGATCGAACGCCACGTCCAGGACCGTGCCGTGCTCGGCGCCCGCCTCGGTCAGGACCCGGCGGCCCAGCAGGTCGTGGCGGGGCGGGAGCGTGTCCGGCGCGGCGGTGGAACGGACCCGGACGGCGCCCGGGCCGACCGCGTGCACCGCGTCCCACGGCAGTACGGTCTCCCTGCGCAGACGGCTGCCGCGGAGCCTCACATGGCTCACCGCGCGGGACGCGATGTCGACGGTCAGGGAGGTCACGGTGCCGAGCGGCCCGGCCTCGGCCGGCGACACCACCGGGAGCCCCCGCACCTCCGTGAACAGCATCACGGCAGCGAGCCCTTCCAGTACCCGGGCACGCCGCCCACCAGGGAGGTGAAGCCCGGCAGGTCGTCCGCGACATGCCGTACCGCGTCCCCGGGCAGGACGAAGGCCCGGCCGGCGACCAGGAGCTTATCGCCGCGCGGCACGTACACCCGGCGCCGGTGCCGGGTCGGCCCCGGCAGGAACCCCCTGCTCGCCGCCACCCGGAAGCCGACGACCCATCCGCCGGTGCCGCCTGCCACCACGACGTCGAGCACCGTGCCGATCTCGGTCCCCGTCTCCGTCACCATCCTCGCCCCCAGCATCCGGGCCCGCAGGGTCTGCTGGTGCACCATCATGGCGGCGGCGGCCACCAGCCCCCGCCGGTCGCGGATCATCACCGCGTCATGGCCCAGCGCGTGCACGGCGGACCAGGGCAGACCCTCCTTCATCGGGCCGGACAGCAGTCCCCGCCCGGTCAGGGTGAAACCGGTGATCCGGCTCGCGGCGGCGTCGCATACGGTGTCCTTGACGTGGGCGACGGCATCGCCGCCGAGGGTGACCACCGGCCGGGTGGTGAGGCTTCGCGCGGTCATCAGTTCGCTCATCGCACACCCTTCCCGCACCCCCGGGTTCCCCGCGTCACTGTGACGATGCCCGCAGTTCGAAGACACGGGGACTGCGCGGCCCGACTCGGGGTACGAGGACAGGTGCAGCAGCGTCCGGCCAGTCCGGCTTCCGAGAGAGAAACGCATGACCGAGTACCTGGACGGGGCAGTGATACCGACTGGTTTCGACGTACCCGTTGAACCGCTGAGGCGGGCGGCACACTACTCCGGCGAGCCGGGATGTATAGCGGAGGCGCGTTCCTTCGCCTCGCTCTTCCTCGATCAGCTGAGGACCGAGTGGTGCGCGACGATCGGCCCGCGCGCCGACGGCGCGGTGCTGCTGGTGGTGAGCGAGCTGATCACCAACGCCGACCGCCACAGCAAGGGGCCGTACATCCTGGAGCTGGAGGGGACGGGCACCTCGATGGCGGTGACCGTCTACGACAGCAGCGGCGCGGTGCCCCAGCGTTTCCCCCGCGACCCCGAGCGCGTCGGCCGGCACGGTCTGGAGATCGTCCACGCCTTGGCGGAAGCGGTCGTCGTCGAACGCGTGCCGGTCGGCAAGCGGGTGCGCGCCGTGCTGCCCCTCACCGAATCGTGAACGTGCCGCCCGGCGTCTGAGTGCGGGGCACCACGTTCACGACTTCGCGCGTTCTCCGGGTCCTCACTTCGCGAGTTCTCCGTTCCTCGTCAGGCGCAGCCCAGCTCGCCCAGCATGCCCTCGCGCAGCCGGGTGATGATCCGCTTGATCAGCCGGGACACGTGCATCTGCGAGCAGCCGAGCTGTTCGCCGATCTCCGCCTGGGTGGCCTCCTCCACGAACCGCATGTGGATGATCTGCCGGTCGCGCTCGCTGAGCTCGGCCATCAGCGGGGCGAGGGAGTGGAAGTCCTCGACGAGCCGCAGCCCGTCCTCCTCCACACCGATGAAGTCGGCCAGTACCGACTCGCCGGTCTCGGACCCGTCCCCGGTCAGCGCGGCGTCCAGCGAAGACGAGTTGTAGCCGTTGGACGCGATCTGGCCCTCGACGACCTCGTTCTCGCTGATGTTCATCAGCGTGGCGAGTTCGGCGACGGTGGGCTCACGGTCCAGACGGGAGGAGAGTTCCTCTCGGGCCTTGGCCAGCTCCACGCGCAGCTCCTGGAGACGCCGCGGTACGTGCACCGCCCAGGTCGTGTCACGGAAGAAGCGCTTGATCTCGCCGACGATGTACGGCAGCGCGAAGGAGGTGAACTCGACCTCGCGCGTCAGCTCGAACCGGTCGATGGCCTTGATCAGGCCGATCATGCCGGTCTGGACGATGTCCTCCATGTCGTCCCCGCGACCGCGGAAGCGGCCGGCGGCGAACCGCACGAGTGACATGTTCATCTCGATCAGGGTGTTGCGCGCGTACTGGTACTCGTGCGTGCCCTCTTCGAGTTCCGTCAGGCGCTGAAAGAACTGGCGGGACAGCTGCCGCGCGTCACGCGGCGCCACGGTGCGGGGGTCCACGACACCCGGCAGTGATCCCTCGCCCGTCCTGCTCCCGGTGGCCTTTTCGACAACCTGCGCTTCCGGCCGGATCACGGCGGTCTCCATTACCTCTCCCACGAAAGTCACGGTTCGACGTCTCCCTAGGTTCTTCCCGCTTGCGGGTACCCGGGTCGCGGCGGCGCATGCCTCCCGAGTTCACGGGTGGCGAATAATCGGTGCCGCTGCGTCATCGCGGGGTGCTGTGTCCCTCATCAGGGTAGTCCCGTGCGCGGCGGCCGGCACCCGGCGGGTTCCCCCCAGTTTCCCTCTGGCCAGTTTCCCTCTGGGCGGAACGCCGGCCCCTTCCGTCGCGCGACAGGACTCCTAGGCTGAGGAGGTGACCAGCCACGTGCCGAACGAAGCCCGCGTCATCCCCCTGC
>NZ_RAIF01000032.1:1555041-1564510 GCF_003671715.1 Streptomyces sp. E2N166
CGCCCCGCCGCCCCGCCGGTTTCCCCGGATTCCCCGGAGCGGAGGTCGCCCACCGTCAGAGAGCCCCTCTGGCGCGATCTGGTCGGCGACGTACTGCGGCGCGAGCGCCTCGCCCAGGAGCGCACGCTGAAGGAGGTGGCGGAGGCCGCCCGGATCTCCATGCCGTACCTGTCGGAGGTGGAGCGCGGCCGCAAGGAGGCGTCGTCGGAGGTGCTGGCCGCCGCCGCGGGCGCACTCGGACTGGGGCTGGGCGACCTGCTGGCGCGGACCCAGGGAGAACTGGCGCGCGTCACCTCCCGGCACACCGGCGCCGGCCGGGGGCACGGTACGTCCGGCGCCCGCTACGACGGGATGTGCCTGGCGGCCTGACCGCCCGCGCGGGCCGGCGTCCCGCGGACGGCGAGGCGCCGGCCCGGCGTCTCACACGCGCACCAGGCGCCGGCTGAGGACCTCGTCGGCCAGCCCGTACGCCACGGCCTCCTCGGCGGTGAACACCTTGTCGCGGTCCATGTCCGCGCGCAGTGTCGCGACGTCGTGGTGCGTGTGGCGGGCCAGCACCTCCTCGACCTGGGAGCGGATCCGCACCATCTCCTTGGCCTGCAGCGCCAGGTCGGAGACCGTGCCCTGCCGTCCGCCGCTGGCCGGCTGGCCGAGCAGCACCCGCGCGTGTTCCAGCACGAACCGCCGCCCGGGGTCCCCGCCCGCCAGCAGCACGGCCGCCGTGGAAGCCGCCTGCCCGACGCAGAACGTCGAGATCGGCGCCTGCACGAACGTCATGGTGTCGTAGATCGCCATCAGCGACGTGAACGAGCCGCCGGGGGAGTTGATGTAGACCGCGATCTCGCTCTCCGGAGCCGACGACTCCAGATGGAGGAGTTGCGCGATGACGACGTTCGCCACGCCGTCGTCGATCTCGGTGCCCAGGAAGATGATCCGCTCCGACAGCAGCCGGCTGAACACGTCGTAGGACCGCTCGCCCTGCGGGGTCCGTTCGACGACGTTCGGAATCGTGTAGCTCCCCATGTCACAGCCCCATCCGTCGCCTGGTGGCGGCCGGGCGCACGTCCGCGAGGGACTGGACGACCTGGTCCACCATTCCGTACTCCCTGGCCTCCTCGGCCGTGAACCAGCGGTCGCGGTCGCCGTCCCGGGAGATGGTCTCCGGGCTCTGACCGGTGTGCTCGGCGGTGATCCGCTCGATGGTCCGCTTGGTGAACTCCAGGTTCTCGGCCTGGATCTCGATGTCGGCGGTGGTGCCGCCGATGCCCGCCGACGGCTGGTGCATCATGACCCGGGCGTTCGGCAGGGCGTAGCGCTTGCCCGCCGCGCCGACGCTCAGCAGGAACTGCCCCATGCTGGCGGCGAACCCCATGGCGAGCGTCGAGACGTCGTTGGGGATCAGCCGCATCGTGTCGTAGATGGCGAGCCCGGCGTGCACGGAGCCGCCGGGACTGTTGATGTACAGACTGATGTCGGTGCGGGGGTCCTCCCCGGACAGGATCAGCAGCTGGGCGCAGATCCGGTTCGCGGAGACCTCGTCGACCTGGGTGCCCAGCAGCACGATCCGCTGCGCGAGCAACTGCTCGGCCAGATGGTCGTCGAACCGGGTCGCGGGGGTGTCGCCCTCCTGGGCCCGGGGCAGCACGGCCGGGGCCGGGCCGGCGATGAGTGGAGACATCGGCGCTCCTTGTCGAGTCGTCGGGAGTTCCGGTGGAGTGGTACGCGGCCGGTGGCGCCGCGGTTCCTCCACTCTCGGCCCGCCGCGGGCTCCGGCGGGGCTTTCTCTGCCCGCGGCAGATTCGCCACGAGCAGAGCGCTCGGTTCCCGTGGCGGAACCGTCCGCATCGGACTGCGTACGACCGATGAGTTCTCCCGCTCTCGCCGGTCGACAGTGGTGACCGTGTTCGACGCGCAGGAGGTACTCATGAGCACCGACGGATTCACCACGTGTCTCTGGTTCGACGGCCAGGCGGAGGAGGCCGCCCACTTCTACGTCTCCCTCTTCAAGGACTCCGGCATCGGCGCCGTCACCCGATACCCCGAGGGAGGGCACCAGCCCACCGGCACCGTGCTCACCGTCGACTTCACGGCCAACGGCCAGAAGTTCGTCGCCCTCAACGGAGGCCCGGAGTTCAAGTTCAACGAGGCGATCTCCTTCCAGATCACCTGTGAGAACCAGCAAGAGGTCGACCACTACTGGACCAGGCTCACCGAGGGCGGCGGGGAGGAGGGCCCCTGCGGCTGGGTCAAGGACAGGTTCGGTGTGTCCTGGCAGGTCGTCCCGAGCAGGCTCGAGGAGATGTTCCGCGACCCGGACCCCGTGAAGGCGGGGCGCGCCAACAAGGCCATGATGTCGATGCGCAAGCTCGACATCGCCACGCTGGAGAAGGCGTACGCCGGCGAGTGAACAGCCGCCGGCGCGCGGGCAGGGGCGGGGATGACTAGCGTGAGGAACCGGACCGTCCTCACCACCCCGACCCCCTGTCCAACCTCATCGTCCGGACCACCCACCGGACCGTTCATCCCTACGGGAGGCGGCAGTCATGGCCGTGCAACCTGAAGGAACCCCCTGCTGGGCCGATGCCATGTTCGGTGACGTCGAGGGAGCCAAGAGCTTCTACGGCGACGTCCTCGGCTGGACCTTCGGCGAGTCGTCGTCGGAGCACGGCAACTACACCCAGTGCTACGCGAACGGCAAGGCGGTCGCCGCCGTTGTCCCGCCCATGTCCGGTCAGGAGGGCCACTCGCAGTGGTGCCTCTACTTCGCGTCCCCCGACGCCGCGGCGACCGCCTCCCGGATCCGCGAGGCGGGCGGTGAGGTGCTGATGGAGCCCATGCGGGTCGGCGATTTCGGCACCATGTGCCTGGCCCGGGATCCGGGCGGCGTCGTGTTCGGCATCTGGCAGGGCGGCACCCACGAGGGGTTCGAGGCGGTGGCCGAGCCCGGCGCGTACTGCTGGGCCGAGGTCTTCACCCGCGAACCCGGGAAGTCGGACGCCTTCTTCCCCGCGGTCTTCTCCTACACGGCGAAGCAGATGGAGGACGACGGGGTGGACTTCCGCCTCTTCGACGTGGGCGACGACACCGTGCTCGGCCGCATGGCCATGACGGACGACATCCCGCCCGAGGTGCCGCCGTACATCAACGTCTACTTCACCGTCGCCGACTGCGACGAGGCCGTGGCCCGCGCCACCGAGCTGGGCGGGACCCTGTGGTTCGGACCGATGAGCAGCCCCTTCGGCCGGTTCGCGACCCTGAGCGACCCGCAGGGCGCGACTTTCTCGGTGCTCGACATCACGAGGACCGAGGGAGAGATGGCTAAGATCACGGACGTCTCCTGACCCCGTCCCGGCACCCCGTCGAGCCATGGCATGATCGGGCGCATGCGTGAACGTGTTGTGGCCGCGTGCGACGGGGCTTCGAAGGGAAACCCGGGTCCGGCCGGCTGGGCCTGGGTGGTCGCCGACGCGTCGGAGAGCCCCGTCCGCTGGGAAGCGGGGCCGCTCGGCAAGGCCACCAACAACATCGCCGAACTCACGGCGCTGGAGCGCCTGCTGGCGTCGACCGACCCCGACGTACCGCTCGAGGTCCGCATGGACTCGCAGTACGCCATGAAGGCCGTCACCACCTGGCTGCCCGGCTGGAAGCGCAACGGCTGGAAGACGGCCGCCGGCAAGCCGGTCGCCAACCAGGAGCTGGTCGTACGCATCGACGAGCTGCTCGGCGGCCGCTCGGTCGAGTTCCGCTACGTGCCCGCCCACCAGGTCGACGGCGACCGGCTCAACGACTTCGCCGACCGCGCCGCCAGTCAGGCCGCCGTCGTGCAGGAGCCCGCGGGCAGCGGTCTCGGCTCACCGGAGCCGCCGCCCGCACCGGACGTCCCGGCGGCGAAGAAGGCATCGCGCCGAGGCCCCGGCACGGCCCGCAAGGGCGGCGGTGCCTCGGCGCGCACCATCAAGGCAAAGTTCCCCGGACGCTGTCTGTGCGGCCGTTCCTACGCGGCGGGGGAGTCCATCGCCAAGAACGACCAGGGCTGGGGCCACCCGGAGTGCCGCACGGCGGCGGCCGGATAGGGCCGCCCCGGGGCCGGGCGGGTCTTACGATCATCAACCCCTTTCGCTGCTACTCTGCGTAGTCATCTGACTGCTGCGAGTGCGTTCCAGGGGTGAATGTGAAGGTCGCCTGTGTCGGTGGCGGGCCCGCCGGCCTGTATCTGTCGATCCTGCTGAAACGGCAGGACCCCTCCCACGACGTCACCGTCTACGAACGCGACCCGGAGGGTTCCACCTACGGCTGGGGCGTGACCTACTGGCGCGGACTGCTCGACCGGCTCCACGAGCACGACCCCGAGTCCGCGCGCGCCGTCGAGGAGCACTCCGTGCGCTGGCGGGACGGCGTCGCCCACGTGGGCGAACTGACCGCCCGCCACCGGGGCGACGAGGGCTTCGGCATCGGCCGGCACCGACTCCTGGAGATCCTCGCCGCCCGCGCCCGCTCCCTCGGCGTGCGTCTGGAGTTCGAGTGCGAGATCACCTCCGCGGACCCGCCCGCCGCCGATCTCGTCGTGGCGGCCGACGGGGTGGGCAGTGTCCTGCGCACCCGGCACGCCGGTCACTTCGGCACCGAGATCCGGGCCGGGCGCAACCACTACGTCTGGCTCGGCACCACCAAGATCTTCGACGCCTTCACCTTCGCCTTCACCGAGACCGAGCACGGCTGGATCTGGGCGTACGGCTACGGCTTCGGGCCCGATGGCAGTACCTGCGTCGTCGAATGCGCGCCCGAGACATGGACCGGTCTGGGCCTGGACCGGGCCGACGAGGGCGAAGGGCTGGTCCTGCTGGAGAAACTCTTCGCCGACGTCCTGGACGGCCACCCGCTCACCGGCCGGTCGGCGGCCGGCCCCGGCGCCCCGTGGGCGACCTTCCGCACCCTCACCAACCGCACCTGGTCCCGGGGCAACCTGGTCCTGCTCGGCGACGCGGCCCACACCACGCACTACTCCATCGGCGCCGGTACCACGCTCGCCCTGGAGGACGCCATGGCCCTGTCCGCCGCACTGCGCGAGCGGGGGGCCCTCCAGGACGCCCTCGCCCACTACGAGCGGGAACGCAGGGCGGCCCTGCTGCCGTCGCAGAGCGCGGCACGCTTCAGCGCCCAGTGGTACGAGAACCTGCCCCGCTACATCCACCTGCCACCGGAGCGGATGTTCGCCCTGCTCGGCCAGCGCCACTCGCCCCTGCTGCCGTACGTCCCGCCCCGGCTGTACTACCGGCTCGACCGGGCGGCCGGGCAATTGGAGGGGCTGCGCCGGCTCAAGCGATGGCTGGGACCGAGGCTCGCGCGGACGCTCCAGGCACGCCGGCCGGCCGCTCACGGCCGAAGGAGCGCCCCGGGCCGTCCCGGCGCGGTGCGGGATCGCTCCGGATGACAGACTGACGGCATGGACGAGCGGACATTCGACAGGTCGAACCAGCACGCTTCGGTGGTCGGCCTCGGCACCTGGCAACTCGGCGCCGACTGGGGAGACGTCGACGACAAGGAAGCCCTCAAGGTGCTGGAGGCGGCGGCCGAGTCGGGGGTCACCTTCTTCGACACGGCGGACGTCTACGGCGACGGGCGCAGCGAGGAGACCATCGCCACCTTCCTGCGCGGCAGGCCCGACCTGCACGTGCTGGTCGCCACCAAGATGGGCCGCCGGGTCGAGCAGATCCCGCAGAACTACGTACTCGACAACTTCCGGGAGTGGAACGACCGCTCCCGCCGCAACCTCGGCGTCGACGTCGTCGACCTGGTGCAGCTGCACTGCCCGCCGACCCCCGTCTACTCCAGCGACGAGGTGTTCGACGCCCTGGACACCCTGGTCGCGGAAGAGCGCGTCGCCGCGTACGGCGTCAGCGTGGAGACCTGCGAGGAGGCGCTGACCGCGATCGCCCGGCCCAACGTGGCGAGCGTGCAGATCATCCTCAACCCGTTCCGTATGAAGCCCCTGCGCGAGGTCCTTCCGGCGGCCCGGGAGGCGGGCGTCGGCATCATCGCCCGGGTGCCGCTGGCCTCCGGCCTGCTGTCCGGCAAGTACACCCGGGACACGGTCTTCGCCGCCAACGACCACCGCAACTTCAACCGGCACGGCGAGGCCTTCGACCAGGGCGAGACCTTCTCCGGCGTCGACTTCGCCACCGGCGTGGAGGCCGCGGCGGAGTTCGCCGCGCTCGCCCCCGAGGGCTGCACCCCGGCCCAGCTGGCGCTGCGCTGGATCATCCAGCAGCCCGGCGTCACCACCGTGATCCCCGGCGCCCGCTCGCCCGAGCAGGCCCGGGCCAACACGGACGCCGCCCGGCTGCCGGAGCTGTCCGAGGACACGCTCGCGGCGGTCCGCGACCTCTACGACCGGCGCGTCAAAGACCAGGTCGAGGGCCGCTGGTAGACGGATCTCACGGCACCAGGAGCAGCTCCCGCTCCCGTTCCTGGTCGCCGGAGGCCGCCCCCTCGTTCCGCGTGCTGAAGGCGCGGGACAGTGTCTCGCTCGCCGCCTCGACGGCCTGCGGCGTGCCCTGAACGGTGACCGCCACCGGCGCGGACAGCGGGGCTCCCGCCTCCCGCGGTGCCGAGGACGCCTCCGGAGCGGCGGGCGAGTCGAAGGTCGCCGTGCGCACGGTCGCCTGTTCGTCGGCCGGGAGGCCGTCGGGTGCGCCGAAGACGCCCTCCAGCGCCCGGACGATCGTCCGCGCGTCGTCGATGCCGCCACCGCTGAGCGTCACGGTGAGCTGAGTGTCGGACATCCTTCGCCTTCCTCCTGGCCTGTGTCGGTCCCGCCCCGTGTAACCGTCCGCCGCCCCCTCAAACCGGGCGCCGCCGCCCCGACACGGCGTCTGACCGCGGGGAACCCGGGAAGAGAGAAGGGAACGCAGGCCGCGGTATCCGGGAGGAACAGTGACGGAAATGGGCGCGACAGCGAACTCGGAGCGACGCAGAGGGCGCGACGAGACCGAGGAGGAGCGGGCGGACCGGATGTGGACGGACCTCATCCAGGAAGTCCGCGTCGCGCAGATGGGTGTGCAGATCCTGTTCGCCTTCCTGCTGACCGTCGTGTTCACCCCGAAGTACGACGACCTCTCGGACACGAACCAGACGATCTACCTGGTGACGGTGGTCCTGGGGGCCGTGACGACCGGTGCCCTCATCGGCCCGGTGTCCCTGCACCGCATAGTCTCCGGACGGCGCGTGAAACCCCAGGCCGTACGGCTGGCCTCCCGGCTGACCCTGCTCGGCCTGGTGCTGCTGCTCGCCACGATGACGTCCTCGCTCCTGCTGATCCTGCGCGTCGCGACCGACGACGGCTTCGTGCCGTACCTCGTCACCGGAGTGGTGATCTGGTACCTGGTGTGCTGGTTCGGGATACCCCTGTGGACCCGGCACCGCCACACCTCGCGCTGAGGCCGGTCAGCCCTCGGCCATGAGCTCCGCGAGGAAGTCGTCGACGCGGACCTCCTCCTCGCCCGGCCGGACCACGGTGTGGGTCTCGCGCAGGAAGGCCTCCACGGCCGCGGCCCACACGAACACCACGGCGTGGTGGCGTTCTCCGTCGGGCCGGGCGTCGCCCAGCAGCTCGATGCGCAGCTCGTCCCACATGCCCCGCGACTCGGGGCACAGCCGGACGTCGCCCACGCCGACCGGGCGGGCGAGGCCCTCGCCCACCATCTCCCGGTCCAGCGTCCAGCGGGCGAGCACGCGGCCGTCATGGCTGAACACCACAGTGAGCGCGAAGGGGTCCGCGGCCTCGTAGGCGAAGTGGGCGAGCACGGGGAAGCGGTCGGCGTCGCCCGCCTGGAGCTGCACCACCAGAGTCTTGTGCACGACGGAGTTCACGACAGGGGCCTCCAGGGGAACGGACGTAGAGCCCTCTAGTACCCCGCCCGCCCGCAAGATGCTCAGGCGGACGGGTGAATCCGCCTGAGCCGGGTTTCACGAACGGGTTCAGGACCGGCCCAGTGCCTCGCGCAGCGCGGGCAGCAGGGTCTTCTCCGACCAGTCCAGGAAAGCGGGTTGCGACTCGCCGCCGATCTGCACCAGGGCGATCTCGGTGAACCCGGCCTCGGCGTAGGGGCGTACGGCCTCCACGAAGGCTTCCGGGTCGTCGCCGCAGGGGATCGACTCGGCGACGTCGTCCGGGGTCACGAACTGGGTGGCGGCATCGAACGAATCCGGGTGCGGGAGCTCCGAATTGACCTTCCAGCCGCTGCCGAACCAGCGGAACTGCGCGTGGGCGCGCTTGATCGCCGTGTCCCGGTCCGGGTCGTAGGACACCGGCAGCTGGCCCACGCGCGGCTTGCCCTCGCCGCCGTGCCGGTCGAAGGCCTCCAGCAGTTCCGGCTTCGGCTCGGTGGCGATCACCAGGTCGGCGTGCTCGCCCGCGAGCGCGCAGGAGCGCTCCCCGGAGACGGCGATCCCGATCGGCGGCGCGCTGTCCGGCAGATCCCACAGCCGGGCCGACTCCACGTCGAAGTGCGTGCCGCGATGGTTCACATGGCGGCCCTCGAACAGCGCCCGGATGATCTCCACGGCCTCCGTGAGCATTTCGTGCCGCACGTCCACGGACGGCCAGCCGCCGCCCACGACGTGCTCGTTGAGGTTCTCGCCCGAGCCGAGTCCCAGCCGGAACCGGCCCTCGGACAGCAACTGCAGCGTCGCCGCCTTCTGCGCCACCACCGCCGGGTGGTAGCGGAACGTCGGACACGTCACGTAGGTCATCAGCGGGATGCGGGAGGTGGCCTGGGCGGCGGCGCCCAGCACGGCCCACGCGTAGGGCGAGTGCCCCTGCGAACGCAGCCACGGGAAGTAGTGGTCCGAGGTCACCGAGAAGTCGAACCCCACCTCCTCGGCCCGCACCAGATGGCCGACGAGTTCACGGGGGCCGGCCTGCTCGGTCATCATCGTGTATCCGATTCGCACCATAACGGGCGAGTCCCCGGCCAGGCGGAGCGAAAACGGAGGGATTCCGGGGGCAGGTGTCAGTCCGCGTCCTCCCGGAACGTCTTGAGGAAGGCGGCGAGCGCCTGCTCGTTCGCCGAGTCGTCCCAGTCGTCGGCCGGAGTCGTCCAGCGCAGCGAGAAGCTGCGTCCGCCGCCGAGGAGGAAGCCGCGGCCGAAGGTGCGCACCCGGGTGTCGCCGTCCCGGGCGACCCACTCCATGTCGGCCGCCTCGCGCCCCCGGTACGTCGTCGCGCGGATCTCGCCGATCCTGCGGTAGTCGCCCGACCGCTCCAGGCCGGGCTCGACGTCGTCGCGCCAGACCGCCACGGGATCCTCGCCCGCGCGCTCGCTGTAGGTGACCGCGAGGGTGCGCGGGTCGCCGGACGAGCCGAAGACGACCCGGTACGCCACGTCGGGCACCCGCGAGGTGTCCAGCCGCCGCCACCCCCCGGGAAGGGCGACGGAGAAGCCCTCCGGCGCGTCGTAGCGGCGGAACC
>NZ_RAIF01000032.1:1564818-1567523 GCF_003671715.1 Streptomyces sp. E2N166
GATCCGCTCGTCGCGGGCCTGCTCGGGCGAGGCGTACGAGGGTGCGGTGAGCCGCGGCGCGAGGGTGGCGCCGGCCAGCCCGAAGCCGGTGACGAGGACGGAGCCCTCCTCGCGCACGAACACCTGACCCGGGCTCAGTTCGCCGTGCGTGACACCGAGGTCGTGCGCCGCCTCCAGCACGTCCAGCAGTTCCAGGCCGATGCGCGCTGCCCGCACGTAGTTGAACGTGCCCTGCCGGTCCAGGAGTTCGGCGAGGGGTACGCCGCCGACCCATTCGGTCACCGTCCACAGGGCGCCGTCCGCCACGACTGCGTCGACCACGGCGGGGACCCGCCCTGGGCACAGCGACAGCATGGTCTCGCAGGTGCGGACCACCCGGCCGGGCGCCCCGCGGGCGGTCTCACCGGCCTGCTCCTCCGGGAGCCCCACCTGCGTGACCAGGCACGGGCGGCCGGTCCCGGTGTCCTCCCCCAACCAGCAGACCCGGTTCGCCTCACGGTGGACGACCTCGAGCAGGCGGTACCGACCGGCGACCAACTCGTGTGTGGAGACGTGCGCCCTGCCCATGGCCATCCCTCGTTCGCACCGCTGGCTCTCAGCTTGCCCAGAGGTACGGTCGGCGGGCGGTGTTGCGTTCAACGAATGGGTGGGCCGGGCCATTTCTGACCCTTCTTCAAAATCGGCGAACACGTGCGCGACGGCGAATTCCGGAAAAGCGGCTGTGCGGGCGCGCACTGCCTCTGAACTGGGCAGCACCGTGCTCCCGTTCGGCCCCGCATTTACACCCTCGGTGCGCGTGGCACCGGAAATACGGGGCCGACCTGCGGGTAACCCGCGGTAGATGCGGATCTCGCGCGGGAAATCCGGGTCAGCGCAGCCCGAAGCGGTCCGCCCACGCCGTCATGTCGGTGGTCGTGGCGTTGCCTCCGCACACCACCAGCCCGATGCGGGCGTCGTCGCCCACGCGCTCCACCACGCGGCGGGCCGCGGGCACCAGACAGCCGGCGGCCGGCTCGGTCCACACCTTGCCGTGCTCGGCGAGAGCCAGCGAACCCTCGACGGCCTCCCGGTCCGGCACCACGAGCACCTCGCCGACCAGCGCCGACACATGGTCGTACGTGAGTTGCGAGACGGACGGAGCGCTGAGCGTGGTGACGATCGAGGACAGGGGCACGGGGAGCGGCGCGCCCGCCGCCAGCGCCCGCGACATGGCCTCGGCGCCCTCGGTCTCCACACCCCAGATCCGCACGTCCGGCCGCAGGGCCCGCAGCGCCGCCGCGACCCCCGCGATCAGTCCACCGCCCCCGATGCTCACGATCACGTCGGTGAGCTCCCCGGCGTCCTCGGCGAACTCCAGCCCGACGGTGCCCTGCCCGGCGATCACCACGGGGTCGTCGAAGGGGTGCACCAGGGTCAGGCCCTCTTCCCGCAGCCGGTTCACCAGAGCGAAGGCACTGTCCATGCCGTCGGTGAGCCGCACCAGCGCGCCCGCCTCCTCGGCGGTCTCCACGGAGCGGGCCGGTGCCGTGCGCGGCATGACCACCGTGGCCTTCACGTCGAGGGCGGCGGCCATGACCGCGACGGCGATGCCGTGGTTGCCGCCGCTGACCGCCACGACACCGGCGGCCCGCTCGGCCTCGGTCAGCGACAGCAGCTTCGCCGTCGCGCCGCGTGCCTTGAACGAGCCGGTGCGCTGGAGCAGCTCCAGCTTCGCGGTGACCGGGGCCCCGAGCAGCGCGGACAGTCCAGGGCTGGGCACGGTCGGCGTGCGTACGACATGTCCGGCGATCCGCTCGGCCGCGGCTTCGATCTCGGTGATCCCGATCAAGGCAGTCATCCTTCCGTGCGGGCGGTGCTCCGCGCCCTTTCGCACCCTTTCGCGCGCCGCGCCCAAGGTCAACACGTCGCCGAGGGCGCGGGTGGGCGGCGTCGCAGGCCAAGGGCGCTCAGAGGTCGCGCCGCACCAGGAAGTCCAGCAGCGACCGCAGCTCCCGGGCCGTCTCCGCTCCCGGTGCCGCCTCGGCGAGCGCCGCCTCCACCGCGCCGAGGCACCGGTGCGCCTCGGCCAGCGCGGCCGTACGCCCGCCCGCCTCGTCGATCAGGGCGGCGGCCTCCTCGGGATCGGCGGCGTCGGACGCCAGCAACGCGGCCAGCCGCCGCGCGGCCGGAAGGGGAGCGTCGAGTGCCGCCAGCACCGGGAAGGTCTTCTTCCGCTCCCGCAGGTCGCCGTGCGCGGGCTTGCCGGTGACCGCCGGGTCGCCCCAGACGCCCAGCATGTCGTCGACGACCTGGAAGGCGATGCCGAGGTGCCGCCCTGCCCGGTCGAGGGCGTCGGCCGTCGCTCGGGGCGCCCCGCCGAGCACGGCACCCACGGCCGCCGCGCAGCCCAGCAGCGACCCCGTCTTGTGCTCGGCCATCGCCCGGTACTCGTCCGGCCGCACCCGCTCCGGGCCCGTCCACGGACGCTCGGTGAACAGCAGGTCGTCCGCCTGTCCGCGTACCAGGTCGTTCAGCGCGGTGGACAGCAGACGGACCGTCCGGGGGCCAGCCGGGGCGGCGGCGAGCGTCTCGACGGCCAGGGCGAACAGCGCGTCGCCCGCGAGGACGGCGGGCCCGGTGCCGTACGCCTTCCAGACGGCGGGGCGGCGGCGCCGCGCCGGATCGCCGTCCATGATGTCGTCGTGCAGCAGCGAGAAGGCGTGCAC
>NZ_RAIF01000032.1:1567543-1571618 GCF_003671715.1 Streptomyces sp. E2N166
ACCCCCGCCCGCCCGGACGCACCGGCCGCCTCGGCGCCCAGCACGGCGAGGGCCTGCCGTACGCCCTTGCCGCCGGAGGCGCCGACGGCGGCGGGCGCCCCGCCCACCTCGCACCAGCCGAAGGAGTAGGCGGCCATCTCGGCCACCCACGGGTGCAGCCGCCCCACGGCCTCCTCCAGCGCGGGCCGCACCAGTGCGCGGCTGCGGCCGAGGACCTGCGGAGCACCCACCGGCGCCGTTGCCGCCATGGCGGTCGCCGTCACCGCACGACCTCCGCCACGGCGTGGGTCTGCGTGCCCGTGTCGGCCTGCGCCACCGCTGGGGGCTGCGGCACAGTGCGGGTCTGCCCGCCCGCGTCAACCTCCGCCACCGCGTCCGCCTGCGTGCCCGCCAGGCCGAACTCCTCCTGTGCCCGGGCCACCATCTTCCGGGCGTGCATCAGGCCGATCCCCTCCAGGACTCCGGCCAGCTCGGACAGTTCGGCGGCCGTCTCGGTGCGGTCGCGGCCCAGGCGGGCCAGTGACTTGGCCAGGCCCAGCCGGGAGAGAGCCTCCCCGCGCGGTTCGCCCATGGCACGGAACTCCGCGAGCGCCTGCTCGTAGAGGTCGCGGGCCTCGGCGTAACGCCCGGCTCGGTACAGCACGTTGCCGCGCATCTTGTGGTTGTAGGCCAGCGCGCCGGACAGCTTCATCGCCCGGCAGCCCGTCTCCGCCTCGGTGAGCAGGTCCAACGCCCGCCCGGTGTCGCCGTCGCGCACCGAGACGACGTCGGCGAGCCCACGCAGCGCCCAGGCGTGGCCGCGCCGGTCCTCGGCCCGGGCGGCGATCCCGGCCGCCTCCTCGAACAGGGCGTACGCGCTGTCGTACGCGCCGGTGTTGCGGTGCATCTGGGCGATGCCCTCCAGCGCCCACACGGTGTGCCGTGCCTCGCCACGCCGCCGGGCCTCGGCCAGCAACCGCTCGTGCAGCCGCCCGACGGCCTCGTAGTCACCCTGGATCCGACCGGTTTCGGCCAGGCCCGCCAGCGAGTAGCCGCGGACGACCACGTCCCCGCCGCGTTCGCCGAGATCGGCCGCGAGCCCCAGCAGCCGCCGGGCCAGCCGGAGGGCACCGCGCTGCCGGGCCAGCGTCCCGCCGCTCCACAGCGCCCAGGCCATCGCCGCGGTGTCCCCGGCCGTGCGCGCCGCCCGGTAACTCGCCTTCCACGCCCGGTCCGCCTCCTCGGCCCGGCCCAGCCGGCGCTGGGCCTCGGCCACCGCGAGCCCGGAGCGCGCCGCCTCGCCGTGCCGTCCCGCGCGTTCGGCCGACGCCAACTGCTCCGTTCCGGCGGCCAGGACGTCGGTCAGCGACGAGTTGACG
The DNA here is from genome assembly GCF_003671715.1 of Streptomyces sp. E2N166. Lineage (GTDB taxonomy): Bacteria > Actinomycetota > Actinomycetes > Streptomycetales > Streptomycetaceae > Streptomyces > Streptomyces thinghirensis. The sequence continues at coordinate 1,568,902 of NZ_RAIF01000032.1, forward strand.
GAGAGGGCGGTGAGGGCGCCCTGGTACTCAGGGGCGAATGCCTTGCCGTACATGGATTCCTTCCGGTCCATACGCACAGGCGCGTGTACCTGGGAGCGAGCGCTTGGCCGCACTCGTATGCACTCCATGTATACGCGTTGTGTATAGTGCGTCGAAAATCAGCCCTGGTCACGTGGAGCGACCAGGGCGGTGTCACCTGTCGCCGGTCAAGACGTCGAGGGAGCGGTCCGGGTTGCCTCAGTGCTGCTGCGTCTTCTGCGGCGTCACCTCGCTCGGCCGTACGACGACGAAGCCCTGGCCCTGGAGATGCAGCTGCACGGCCTCACCTGAACCGCCGCGCAGTATCGAGCCGATGGACTGCGAACGGTGCAGGGAGGTCGACAGCCCGGCGGACCAGCCGACGATCGCGTCCGTGTCGACGTAGACCGGGTACTCGGGCGAGACCGGGATGACCAGCGGGCTGCCGTCGCACACCAGCCCCAGCCTGCCGTGTCCCGTGAAGACGCTGTTGAACAGCCCGCCGCCGGTGATGCCCGCGCCCTTGACCGTGGCGATGCGGTACGCCAACGAGGAGTCGAAGCACAGGACGTTGCGGCCGTTGACCGTGAACTCGTCGCCGGGTTCCACCTCGACGATGAAGCAGCTCTGCGCCTCGTGCGCGAACCAGGCCTCGCCCTGTCCCCGCACCGCCATCAGGGGCAGCCCCTCCCCGGTGACCGCGCGCTTGAGCATGCCGCCCACGCCCTGGCCCTTGCGCTCGAACTGGAGGTTGCCGCGGTAGGCGACCATCGCACCCTGCCGGGCCAGCATGTCGCCGTTCACCGTGTAACGGATGCACTTGGAGTTCTCGACGGTCATGCCCGGCGCCGTGGCGGGCTGCACCATGTGCTCGCTGGAAAAGAGGTCACCCTTCATACGGGCATCCTGGCCCGGAGTGCCCCGTTCCGCCAAGATCGTGCGCCGGGAGCCGTGTTCAGCCGCCGAAGAGCTGGGTCCAGTACGTCCCCGCCCGGCCGCCGCCGGCGAGACCGATGCCGATGTGGGTGAAGTCGCCCTTGAGGATGTTGGCGCGGTGTCCCGGGCTGTTCATCCAGCCCTCCACCACGTCGTCGGGCGAACGCTGGCCGCAGGCTATGTTCTCGCCGACCGTGCGCCGAGTGGCACCCGCGGCGGCGGCCCGGTCCCAGGGCTTGCCGCCGTCCGGGTCGGTGTGCGAATAGAAGTCGCGGGCGACCATGTCCGCGCTGTGTGCCTGGGCCGCGTGGGTCAGCCGGGCGTCGACGGCCAGGGCGGGCAGGCCCGCCCTCATCCGCTCCCGGTTGGTGAGCTCGACGACCTCGGCCGCCGTACGGACCAGGCCGTCCTGGGTGAACGGTACGGCCCACAGAGCCGTCCAGTACGTGTCGCCCGAGGGTCCGCCGGTGACGTACGCCCAACCGGCGTGTGTGAAGGCGACGCCGTGCAGCGTGCGCCGGGTCCGCTCGGTGCGCAGGCAGTACGCGACGAACTCGGTGGGCGTGCGCGGGCCGGAGACCAGGTGCTCGCCGACGGTGAGATACGCGTACCCGGCGGAGACGACGCGCTGGTGGACCGAGACGCCGTCCCGGGTCTCGACGCTCAGCGTGCCCGCGGCGGCCATGGCGGCGGCGTGGGCCCGGGCCGCGGAGACCAGACGTGCGTCGGCGGCGACCGGGCCGGAACCGGCGGCGGCCCGGGCGGAGTTGACCAGGCCGAGGAAGCCGTCGGAGTCGGCGGGAGGAGGCGGTGCGGAGCTGACGCGGGGCACGGCCGTGGCCCGGTCGTCGGGCGCCGAGGCGTCGTCCACGACCTCCACCCCGAAGTCCCGGGCGAGACCGGCGAGTCCGTCGGCGTACCCCTGCCCCAGAGCGCGCAACTTCCAGGTCTCGCCACGCCGGTAGAACTCCGCGAGCAGCAGCACGGTCTCCCGCCGGGGGCGTGGCGGCGTGAACCGGGTCAGCGCCCGGCCGCGTGCGTCGGTGACGTGGAGCGTGGGGGAGGGGAGATCGCCCAGGGCGGCCCCGGGGTCCGAGGGGCTCACCGCCACCGTCACCCGGGTGGCACCGGGGCGCAGCCGTGAGGGATCGACGGTGAGCGTGTCGTCCCGCAACCGGGCGCCGGGTGCCTCCGGCTGGTTGTAGAAGACGAAGTCGCCGTCACCGCCCACCTTGCCGCCGTCGTCCGTCACGAGCGCCGACACGTCGAAGGCACCGGGCACCCGCACGCTCACGGGGCCGCCCGGCAGGGGGACGTTGCCCCCGGGGACCAAATCGCTCATCGTGCCGCCCTGTGTCGTGGTTCTCGCTCCGGTAGGGGTGTCGGTGCCGGGTCAACGTCCGCCGGACACCGGTGGTTCCCGCGGCCGCCCCGAGCCGGGGGAGGGCGCCGGCCGGCGTCCGTCGCGGGCCGGAGGTCAGGTGGAAGGCGTCGGTTCGGGAGTGATCAGGCCCTGCCGGTAGGCGATCGCCACCGCCTCCGTGCGGCTCGCCGCCGACAGCTTGGCCAGGATGTTGGAGACGTGGACGCTCGCCGTCTTGGCGCTGATGAACAGCTCCTCGCCGATCTGGCGGTTGCTGCGGCCGAGGGCGAGCAGCCGCAGCACGTCCCGCTCACGGGCGGTGAGTACCGACGCACGGTCGCCGGCGGGCGCAGCGTCCGCCAGCCGGCCGCGGCGGACCAGGTCGTTCAGCCGCTCGCGC
>NZ_RAIF01000032.1:1571770-1587733 GCF_003671715.1 Streptomyces sp. E2N166
CGGCCGCCAGCAGGGCCTCCGCCAGCCGCAGCCGGCACCGCGCGCGTTCGTAGGCGTCGCCGAACGCGAACCCGGCCACCGCCTTCTCCCAGGACGCCGGGTCGGGCCCGGACCCGGCGATCCGGGCCCCCTCCGCCTCCGCACGCGCCAGCCATGCCTGGCCCTCCGGTCCCTGGGGTCTGTCGTCCTCCCCCTGACCGGCGGACGACCGCGCCCACTCCAGCAGCTCCGCCGCGGTGTCCGTCCAGCGGCGGAGCCCCGCACCGTCGCCGGTCCTGCGCAGTTCGACGACGGTGTCCGCGACCGGGGACAGGGCCAGGGCGGTGAGCCTGACGGTCACGGCCGGCCGCGGGATCGCGTCGTCGGTGAGCGCCTCGACGGTGGACCGTGCCCACCGCACCGCCTCCTCGGCGTCCCCGCGCAGCGCGGCGGCGTCGGTCAGCACGATGCCGGCGACCAGCGTGCCCATCCAGTCGAACGGCCCCTCCAGCATCGCGAGGGCGCGTTCCGCGGCCCCGGAGTCACCGCGCGCCAGCGCCACGTACAGACCGGGGCCGATGGCGTGACCGCCCGCGGCGGGCAGCACGCCGGCGGTGTCCGCCGCCCCGCGCACGCACTCGTCCCAGTGGCCCAGCGTGTACTGCACCAGCAGTCGCAGATACCGCATCTCCCGCGGATACGGCGAGGACAGCAGCCCGGAGCGGCGGGCCCGGTCCAGCCCCTCCGCCGCCCAGGGCAGGCACTCGTCCAGGTCACCGGACTCGAAACAGCCGATGGCGAGGTTGAACAACGCGCGCATCTCCACCGGCGCGTTGCCCGCCCGCCGCGCCAGCTCCCGTGCCTCCAGCAGCCGCTCGCGGCCCTGCGGGGTGCTCCGGTTGCCGCCCTCGAGGCTGATGAGGGAGATCAGGAGGTCGGCGCGGGCGTCGGTGACGCCCAGGTCCTCCGCCACGCGCAGGGCCCGGCGAGCCACCCGCAGCGCCGTCTCGTTCTCCCCGACCTGGCGGGCCGCCATGACGTGCGTCGCCGCGGCCCACACCCACGTGGACGACGGCGGCTCGGCGGGGATCAGGCCGAGCGCCTCGCTGCTGTGGGCGAACGCGGCCGACAGGTTGTCGACGCTCAGCAGGTTCCCGGCGAGTGTGTAGCGGACGCGGGCGGCGAGCTCCAGGTCGGCGTCCTGGCCGAGACCCGCCAGCGCTGACCGGGTGAGGGAGACCGCGCGGTGCAGCTCCCCGGCGTGCGCGGCGGCCGCCGAGGCGCGCAGCGTGAGCGTCACGGCGTCGGGCCCGGCGGGCCGTGCCGGGGCGTCGACCGCGGACCACAGGTCGAGGGCCGTCTCGACGTGCCGCAGCTCCTCGGCGGGCGCGCCGACGCGCTGGGCGTGGTCGGCGGCCTCCAGGGACGCGGCGAGCGCCTCGGGCAGGTCGTGGCTCTCGCGGTAGTGGTGGGCGCGCTCGGCCGCGCTGTCGGACCGGCGGCCTCGCGCGGCGAGCAGCCGGGCGAACGCGCCGTGCAGCCGGGCCCGTTCCCCCGGGAGCAGGTCGGCGTAGACCGCCTCCCGCGCGAGGGCGTGCCGGAAGGAGTAGGCGTCCCCGTCGCCTGAGACGAGCAACTGCCGCTCCACCGCCTCGCGCAGCGCCGACTCCAACTCCTCCTCGGGCAGCCCGACGGCGTCCCGCAGCAGGTCGTGCCCCACGCGGCGTCCGGCGACCGCGGCGGTGCGCAGTACCTGCTGGGCGATCTCGGACAGCTGCTCGAAGCGGATGAGCAGGACGTCGGCCAGGCCGCTGGGTACACCTCCGGCGGGCGTGTCCGTGGCCGCGACCAGCTCCTCGGCGTAGAAGGCGTTGCCCTCGGCGCGTTCGACGATCCGGTGCACGGTGGTGTCCGGCAGCGGCAGGTCGCGCAGGGAGCGCACCAGCCGCGCCACGTCGGCGTCGGGCAGGGGCCGCAGTTCCAGCCGCTCCACGGCGGGCAGCCGTACCAGCTCGGCCAGCAGGGGCCGCAGCGGGTGGCGGCGGTGGAGGTCGTCCGCCCGGTAAGAGGCGAACACCGCGAGCCGGCCACCGGGCGCCCCGCCCGCCGGCCGCTGCAGGACTCCCCGGCTGAGCAGGAACCGCAGCAGGTCACGGGAGGACTGGTCGGCCCAGTGCAGGTCCTCCAGGACCAGCAGCAGCGGGGCGATGTCCGCCAGCTCGGTCAGCAGGGCGGCCACGCCCTCGAACAGCCGCAGCCGCGACCGCGTGGTGGCGCCCCCGTCACCCCCGTCGTCCGGATCGCCGCCGAGCAGCCGGTCGGCGACCGGATGCGCGGCCAGCACGGCGGTGAACCGCTCGTCGGCGGCCAGCACTCCGAGGATCTCGGTGAACGGCAGATACGGCAGGCCCACGTCGCCCAGGTCGACGCAGTGCCCGGTGAGGACGATCGTCCCGGCCGCGGCGGCCCGCCCGGCGACCTCGTCCAGGGTCCGGGTCTTGCCGACCCCGGCGTCCCCGGCGATCAGCACGGCGCGCGCCTCACCGGAGCGGGCGCGCTCCAGTACGCCGGTGAGACGCGCGAGTTCGGCCTCGCGACCGACGAGCGGACTGCTGAAAGAGGTCTGCTGCACGATGCCCATCCTGGCACGCGCCTGCGACAGCCCCGCGCGGGCAAGGGCGCCGGGCAGCGCCGCCCGGATCACGCCATCGTCGCGCCGCAGGGCCGCACACCGGACGGCTCCGCCCGACCGAGCCGCCGGACCAGGGCCCCGTCACCGCACCGGCCTGCCGTCCACCGTGGGTTCGATGGCCGGGCCCCGATCGGAAAGCCGGGAGCCGCCCCCGGGGCACAGCGCGTGGACGCCCACTCCGAGGTCATGAGGGCAGGGTAGGGAAGACTGACCCCATGGACGTGCCCGCGACACAGGGAGGGACCCACATGACGCGCCCGATCACGGCAGGGGTCGACGGTTCGGAGGAGAGCCTGGCCGCACTGGCCTGGGCCGCGAGGGAGGCGGACCGCCGCGGGACACCGCTGCACGTCGTGCACGCCTGGCGGTTCCAGACGCTGGACGCCGCCGGCACGGGGGACCGGGAGGCGCAGGAGAGGTGGGCGCGGGACTCGGTCGCCGAGTCGGTCCGCGCGGTCACCGAGCGGCACCCGGACCTCACGGTGTCCACCGAGGTCCGCGAGGCCGACGACGCCGTCGCCGTACTGCTCGCCGCCGCGGCCGGCGCCGAGACGCTGGTGCTCGGCTCGCGCGGCCACGGGGCGGTCGTCGGCTTCCTGCTCGGCTCCGTGGGCCAGCAGGTGATCGCCGAGGCGAACCGGCCCGTCGTCCTCGTACGGGCCGGGGGAGAGGCCGCGACCGAGGCCGCCGAACGCGAGGTCGTCGTGGGACAGCAGGGCGAGCCGGAGGACAGCGCCGACGTGATCGGCTTCGCCTTCGAGGCGGCCGCCGCCCGCGGTGCCGCCGTGCGTGCCGTCCGGGCCTGGGCCCTGCCGACGGTGTTCACCTACAGCCCCGGCTCGATGCGGCTCGCCGACGAGGCCGGGGGCCTGGAGCAGTACGAGAGGAAGGCGCTCCGCGAGGCGCTCGGACCGTGGCGCGAGCGCTTCCCCGACGTCCCGGTGATCGAGCACGTGGAGATGGGCAGCGCGGGGCAGGTGCTGCTTTCGGTGGCCGCGGGTGCCCGGCTGGTGGTCGTCGGGCGCCGCGCCCGCCGTACGGCCGTCGGCGCCCGGATCGGCTCGGTGGCGCACGGCGTGCTGCACCACGCGGACTGCCCGGTGGCGGTGGTCCCGCACACGTGACGGACCGGTACGCCGCTCAGTCCGCCGTGGGCTGCAGGGTCTCCCGGGCCTTGGGCAGGATGTTCTCGATGTAGTCGACGACGGCGGTGTCGAGGCCGATGTCGTGCTGGGCCCGCTCGGACAGGTACCAGCGGTGCTCCAGCAGCTCGTGGTAGATCTCGGCCGGGTCCATCGCGCCGCGCAGCTCCACCGGCACCGCCCGGACGGTCGGCCGGAAGACCTCGCGCACCCAGCGGTGGGCGAGGACCTCCGGGCGGGCGCCGAGGGGGTCGCCCGGGGCGTAGTCGTCCTGGGTGGCCATCCAGCTCTCCAGGTCGTTGAGCAGCCGCCTGGCCTGGTTCTCCTCGGCGTCCAGGCCCGTCAGGCGCAGCAACTGGCGCTGGTGGTGGCCCGCGTCGACGACCTTGGGGACGAAGGTGACCGTGTCGCCGTTGGAGGCGTGCTCGATCTGCATCTCGGCCACGTCGAAGCCGAGATCGTTGAGCCGGCGGATCCGGCGCTCGATGTAGTGGTACTTGCCCGCCGGATAGACGGAGGTGCGGGTCAGCTCCTCCCACAGGCTCCGGTAGCGGGCGCAGATCTCCATGCCGAAGTCGACCGGGTCGACGGAGGGGTGAAGCGCCCCCGACGCCTCCAGGTCCAGCAGCTCCCCGCTGATGTTCACCCGGGCGAGGTCGAGGTCGTAGTCGCGCTGCCCGGGGCTGAGCCGAGGATGCAGCTCACCGGTCTCGGCGTCCACCAGGTACGCGGCGTAGGCGCCCGCGTCGCGCCGGAAGAGCGTGTTGGACAGCGAGCAGTCGCCCCAGGCGAAGCCGGCCAGGTGCAGCCGCACCAGCAGCACGGCCAGGGCGTCCATCAGACGGTGCATGGTCGCCGGGCGCAGCGTCGTCTCGAACATCGACCGGTACGGCAGCGAGCCGCCGAGGTGCCGGGTGACCAGCACCGGCTCCAGCGCCTCGCCGGCGGTGCCGGTGCGGCCGGTGACCACGGCCAGCGCGTCCACCGCGGGGATGGCGAGCCGGTCCAGGTCGCGCAGCAGCTGGTACTCGCGCAGCGCGGGCCGTTCGGCCAGTTCCTTGACGGCGATCACCTCGTCCCCGGCCCGGGCGTAGCGGACGACGTGGCGGGAGATGCCGCGGGGCAGCGGCACGAGGTACTCCTCGGGCCACTCCTCCAGCGGCGTCTGCCAGGGCAGTTCGAGCAGGAGCGCGGGGTGCTCCGGATTGGTGGCGCTGATCTGCAAGGCCATGCCCCGACTCTAGAACGCCCGTTCCTGTGCCTGTCGCGCGGCTTCCTTCACGAGGCCGCGGTGGACGGGTCCGTGCCCGGGCAGCAGGACGTCGCCGTCCAGTGCTGCCAGGACGTCGAGGGAGGCCACGGTGCGCGCCAGGTCGTGGTGGAACATGCCGGGCAGCAGCTGCGGTCCCGCGATCCGGGAAGTGGCGTGCCCGCTCACCAGCGCGTCGCCGGAGATCACCACCCCGGCGCCCGGGAGGTGGTAGGCGCAGTGCCCGTCGGTGTGTCCGGGGGTGTGCACCGGTACGGGCCGGCCGGGAAGGTCCAGGGCGCCGTCGGCCGGAAAGGGCTCCGCCACGGTCACCGGGTGCTGCTCGGTGCCGCCGGAGCGGAGCACGTGCATCGCCCAGCGCAGCACGCCCGGCCGCCAGGCGTTGCCGATGACCGTGCCGACCGACACCTGCTGGAGGAAGTCCCGCCGGACGTGGGGCACCTCGGCCTCGTGGAGGAGCACCGGAGTGCCGTGGGCGGCGCGCAGGTACTCGGCCGAGCCCAGGTGGTCGTTGTGCGCGTGGGTGATCAGCACGGCCTCGACCGCCTCGGGTGAGCTCCCGACGGCGGCCAGGGAGCCGAGCAGGAGCTGCCGGTCGCCGGGGTAGCCGGTGTCGACCAGGGTCACCGCGTCGCCTTCGGTGAGGAGGACCCAGTTGGTGTTGCCGCCGTGCACCAGGTAGGTGTCGTCGGCGACTTGCCGCACGTCCGCGCCCATGGTGGTCTCCCGCCTTCCAGGTGGTTGCCCGACAGGACAGCCAACCAGACACGGCGCACGAAAGGCCGCACGGCCCTCAGCGCACGCCGGCCGCACGGCCCTCAGCGCACGCCGTGCGGGCGGAACTGGACGCTGATGCGTGGGCCCGCGGCGCGGGTGGTCTTGGGGACGCAGTGCTCCCAGGTGCGCTGGCAGGAGCCGCCCATCACGATCAGGTCGCCGTGGCCCAGTGGCCGGCGCACCGTGTCGCCGCCTCCGCCCGCCGGGCGCAGCAGCAGGTCCCGGGGCGCGCCGACGGACAGGATGGCGACCATCGTGTCCTGGCGCGCGCCCCTCCCGATCCGGTCGCCGTGCCAGGCGACGCTGTCCCGGCCGTCGCGGTAGTGGCACAGGCCGGCGGTGGTGAACGGCTCGCCCAGCTCCTGGGCGTAGTGCGCGGACAGCGCGTCGCGCGCCTCGGTCAGCAGCGGGTGCGGCAGCGTGTCGCCCGCGCCGTAGAACGCGAGCAGGCGGGGTACGGCGACCACCTGGTCGTACATGGCCCGCCGCTCCGCGCGCCACGGAACGTCGGCGGCCAGCCGCTCGAACAGCGCGTCGGCGCCGCTCAGCCACCCGGGGAGCAGGTCGATCCAGGCCCCGGAGCCCAGGTGGGTGCGGTGCAGCCCGGCGAGCGGGCCGAGCCGGGCCTCGTCCGTCTGGTCGAAGAGCGATCCCTGGAGGTGCGTGGTCATGGCGCCAGCGTACTCCTCATTCGAAAATGTGTTCTATGTATGTCGCGCGCTGTGTCATACCCCTTCGGATGCGCCGGTGTATCCGATACATTCGCGAATCGAACGGGAGGGGGTCCGGAGACGGTGGTGAGGGCGACGACCGGGCGCGTGACCAGGCGCCGCGCGCGCACCCGCGCGAACCTCCTGGACGCGGCCTTCGCGGTGTTCGGCGCCAAGGGGTTCGGCCGGGTGTCGATCGAGGAGGTCTGCGAGGCCGCCGGATACAGCCGGGGCGCCTTCTACTCGAACTTCGACAGCCTCGACGAGTTGTTCTTCGCCCTCTACCGCGAACGGGCCGACCTGATAGCGGAGCAGGTGTCCGGCGCCCTCGCGCTGGACGGTCCGGACCTGGACGTCCCCGCCGCCGTGGACCGCGTCACCGAGGTGCTGCTCCTGGACCGGGACTGGCTCCTGGTGAAGACGGACTTCCTCGTGCACGCCGCCCGCGACCCGGCCGTGGCGCGGACTCTGCTGGAGCACCGGGCACGGCTCAGACGCGCGATCGCCGACCGGCTCGCCGGTGCGCGCGGGGACGCGACCCTGCCCGCCGTGCTGGGCGATGCCGACGGCGCCGCGCACGCCGTGGTCGCCGCGTACGACGGAGTCACCACCCAACTGCTCCTGGACCGGGACGTCGAGCACGCCAGAGCCTGGCTGGGACAGCTGCTCACCGCACTGCTCACCGAGGGCGGCGACACCACTTGAACCCAACGACACGGAACAGGAAGGGACGGTCGCCATGGATGCCGACGTCATCGTGGTCGGAGCGGGCCTGGCCGGACTGGTCGCGGCCCACGAACTGACCAGCCGGGGCAGGAGGGTCGCCCTCGTCGACCAGGAGAACGCGGCCAACCTCGGCGGACAGGCCTTCTGGTCCTTCGGCGGCCTCTTCCTCGTCGATTCCCCCGAGCAGCGCCGGCTCGGCGTCAAGGACTCCTTCGACCTGGCCTGGAACGACTGGCAGGGCAGCGCGGGCTTCGACCGGACCGAGGACGAGGACTCCTGGGCCGTGCGCTGGGCCCGGGCGTACGTCGAGTGGGCGGCGGGGGAGAAGCGGTCCTGGCTCGCCGGACACGGCATCACCTTCCTGCCCACCGTCGGCTGGGCCGAGCGCGGCGACCTCCGGGCCGGCGGGCACGGCAACTCCGTGCCCCGCTTCCACATCGCCTGGGGCACCGGCACGGGCGTCGTCGAACCGTTCGTGGGCCGTGCCAAGCAGGCCGTGCGCGACGGACTCCTCACCCTCCACCACCGCCATCGCGTCGACCACCTGGTCGTCGAGGACGGCGCCGCGCGCGGCGTGCGCGGCACGGTACTGGCCGAGGACCACTCGCCGCGCGGAGTCGCCTCCAGCCGCGTCGCCGTCGGCGAGTTCGAACTCACCGCCCAGGCCGTGATCGTCACCTCCGGCGGCATCGGCGCCGACCACGACGTCGTCCGCCGCCACTGGCCCGAGCGCCTCGGCACCGCGCCCGCCGAGATGGTCACCGGCGTCCCCGCCTACGTCGACGGGCGGATGCTCGACATCAGCGCCGAGGCGGGCGCACGCCTGGTCAACCGCGACCGGATGTGGCACTACACCGAGGGCGTGCGCAACTGGGACCCGATCTGGCCCGGCCACGGCATCCGCATCCTGCCCGGACCGTCCTCGATGTGGTTCGACGCCCTCGGCCGCCGCCTGCCGGAGCCCTGCCTGCCCGGCTACGACACCCTCGGCACCCTCCGGCACCTGCGCACGGCCGATGACCTGGCGGGCCACGACCACTCCTGGTTCATCCTCACCCAGAAGATCATCGAGAAGGAGTTCGCGCTCTCCGGCTCCGAGCAGAACCCCGACATCACCGCCAAGGACCGCGCCGGCTTCCTGCGCGAACGCGTCCTCGGCAAGGGCGCGCCGGGCCCGGTGGACGCGTTCCTGCGCAGGGGCGCCGACTTCGTGTCCGCGCCGAACCTGGAGCAACTGGTCGACAAGATGAACGGGCTGACCGACAAGCCGCTCCTGGACGCCGCAGCCATCCGGCGCCAGATCGAGGCCCGCGACCTCCAGATGGCCAACCCCTACGCCAAGGACGCCCAGGTCCAGGGCATCCGCAACGCCCGCCGCTACATCGGCGACCGACTCGGCAGGGTCGCCACGCCGCACCGCATCCTCGACCCGGCGGCGGGCCCGCTGATCGGGGTCAAGCTGCACGTTCTCACCCGCAAGACCCTCGGCGGCATCCAGACCGACCTCGACTCCCGCGCCCTCGGCGCCGACGGCTCACCGGTCGAGGGCCTGTACGCGGCCGGTGAGGTGGCCGGCTTCGGCGGCGGAGGGGTACACGGATACAACGCGCTGGAGGGCACCTTCCTCGGCGGTTGCCTGTTCTCCGGGAGGGCGGCGGGCCGGGCCGCGGCGCGGCAGACCGGCTGAGCGACGGACGCGACTCGCGCCTTCCCCGTCTCCTCCGTCTCCTCACGCCTCGTCGAGGAGACGGAGGAGCACGGCGGCATGGCTCTCCTCGGGCGACTTGGACGCCGTGAGCAGGGTTACGTCTCCCTCGCGCACCAGTTCCCGTACGCGGTCGAGGAGTTCGGACGCCTCCGGGGCGGCCAGCTCGGCCTCGTACCGCTCGGCGAACTCCTCGTAGGAGCCGTCACCCGCGTGGTACCAGCGGCGCAGTTCGGTCGACGGGGTGAGCCCCTTGGGCCACTCGTCCACGTGCGCGGCGTCCTTCGCCATGCCGCGCGGCCACAGCCGGTCCACCAGGACGCGTACGCCGTCCTCCGGCTCGGGCGGGTCGTAGACGCGGTGCACACGTACGTTCACGGCCGGTCCCTTCCGGGGCGGTGCGGTCGCGAACCGGTGTCCGGGTGCCGGAGGCGACGGGGCCGCACCGGGATCAGCCGGTCTTCCTGCGCACGGCCTCGCGCCGCTTGAGCGCGCGGCGTTCCAACTCACTGGTGCCGCCCCAGACGCCGATGGTCTGCCCCGTGTCGAGTGCCCAGCGCAGACACTGCTCCTGGACCGGGCAGTGCCGGCAGACCGTCTTCGCCTGCTCGGTCTGCAAAGCGGCCGGACCGGTGGTGCCGATCGGGAAGAACAGGTCGGGGTCCTCCGTGCGGCACGCGGCGTGCTCTCGCCAGTTGTCCATCAAAGTCACCTGCGATCGGTATCGTTCGCGCCCTCGTGAATGCCTTACTCCGTTGCGGGTGACCTGTCGACAGCGGGGTGAAACCGGCGCCGCGCCCTCGGTCGTGCCGTCGTGCCTACCTCCGCAGCTCTTCCCGCGCCGCCGCCACCACCGCCTCGGCCACCGTCACCAGCGCCGGGGAGTCGAGCTTCCACTGCTGCCAGTACAGCGGGACGTCCACCGCCAGATCCGGGGCGAACTCGACTAGCCGCCCGCCGCGCAGCAGCGGTTCCGCCTGCGGTTCGGGCACCATGCCCCAGCCCAGACCGGCGGCGACCGACTCGGCGAAGCCCTCCGAGGTCGGTACGTAGTGCCGCGCGGAACCCGCGCCGTCGTGACCGAGGCGCCGCGCGAAGCCGTCCTGGAAGTCGTCCCGCCGGTCGAAGACCACCACCGGCGCCTCGACGAGCAACTCCCGCAGCGGTCCGTGCAGATGGCGCTCGGCGAAACCGGGGTTGGCGCAGGGGAGGTACCGCATCCGGCCCAGGTAACGGACGGTGCAGCCGGGAACGGGGTCGGGCGACGAGGTCACCGCCGCCATCACCACGCCCTCCCGCAGCAGGGTCGCCGTGTGGTCCTCGTCCTCGCGGCGCAGTTCGAAACAGAGCCGCGGCTCCCGGGGCACCCGCGTGAGGGCGCCCAGGAACCAGGTCGCGAGCGAGTCGGCGTTGACGGCGACCGAGACCCGCGTCGGTTCCCCGGCCCCGCTCAGTCCCAGCTCGGCGTACGCGTCCCGCTCCAGCCGGGCCACCTGGCGGGCCAGGCGCACCAGCACCGCGCCGGAATCCGTCGGCCGCACCGGCTTGGTGCGCAGCAGCAGCACCCGGCCGGTTCGCTGCTCCAGCGCCTTCACCCGCTGGCTGACCGCGGACGGTGTCACGTGCAGTGCCGCGGCGGCCGCGTCGAAGGTGCCCTCGTCCACCACGGCCAGCAGGGTCCGTACCTGGTCGAGCGGAAGGTCCGCGAAGGCGGCCGTGGTCATTCCCGTCGTGCCTGTCATCCTGTCACCGTGTCACCCCGTCATCACGAATGCTAAGGATACGTAAGAATCTTTAGCTGTACCTCCTGTGATCGTCCGCTTAGCGTCAAAGGCATGACCAACGCACTCACCGCCGCGGCCGCGGGCTTCGGCACCGGCCTCTCGCTCATCGTCGCCATCGGTGCCCAGAACGCCTTCGTCCTGCGCCAGGGGATCCGCCGCGACGCGGTCCTCGCCGTGGTCGGTATCTGCGCCCTGTCCGACGCCCTGCTCATCACCCTGGGCGTCGGCGGGGTGGGCGCGGTGGTCGTGGCCTGGCCGGCCGCGCTGACCGCGGTCGCCTGGATCGGCGGCGCCTTCCTGCTCTGCTACGGCGCCCTGGCCGCTCGGCGCGTGTTCCGGCCGGCCGGCGCGCTGCGGGCGGACGGCGACGCCGCGGGCTCGCGTCGGCGGGCGATCCTCACCTGCCTGGCGCTGACCTGGCTCAACCCGCACGTCTACCTCGACACGGTGTTCCTGCTGGGCTCGGTCGCCGCCGACCAGGGCCCGCTGCGCTGGACGTTCGGCCTGGGTGCCGCGGCCGCCAGCCTGTGCTGGTTCGCCGCGCTCGGTTTCGGCGCCCGCTACCTCGGCCGCTTCCTGGCCCGCCCCGCGGCCTGGCGCGTCCTCGACGCAGTGGTCGCCGCCACGATGATCGTCCTCGGCGTCACGCTCGTCGCCGGAGCCTGAACGGGGAGCGGGCCGGACCCGGTCACACGCGTCCCCGGCGGCGCGGGCTCCGCCTTCGGCGCGGGAGGCGGTGGCCGGCGGCGGGCTGCTCGTCGTCGTGGTGATGCCGGCCCGGGCGGCCGTGGGCCGGGCGCTGCGCCGCTACCGCGTCTGACGGCACCTCACAGGGAGCCGCGCCCGTGCAACGCGTAGTGCTCCATGAGCCGGCCCCTGGTGGTCTCCAGCCGGTGCGCGAGGATCTCGGCGACCGACCGCACCAGCACGATGCCCAGGTGTGGTTCCTCGTCGCACAGGGCGAGCACCGGGGCCGCGTCGAACTCGTAGGCCCGCACCGGGCTGAAGGCCTCGGCGCCGAAGTCCCACTCGTAGGGCGGGAACAGCCAGGACCAGCCGAGCAGGTCGCCCGCGCCGAGACTGGCGACCGTGACCCGCTGCAGGGACGTCACCTGCTGGGTCAGGGAGACCGCGCCGGAGCGGACGACCCAGAAACGGTCGGCCCTGTCTCCCGCCTCGAAGATCCGTGAGTCCTCCGGGAAGGAGACCTCCCGGGCGAGCGCCATCAGCCGCTCGCGCTGGGGCGGGGGGAGCGCGGTCAGGAGTTTGATCGCTTTGGTCATGGCACGGGGCTCCTCGCCGGCGATTCGGTTCCGGGGCTTTCCCTATGCCCATTTCAGTCGCTCTCGGCGCCCTGAGCACCTCGGCGGACGGCGGATCCCGTACGGATTTCGTGCCGGAACCGGGGACGGCGCCGTCAGGGCATGAAAAAGCCCTGGCTGGACGGGGGAAGCCAGCCAGGGCCGTAACCGGTGGCGCACGAAGGACACTCCGGTCGACTTCGTCGCCACGTATGGATGAACGCTAAACCATCTCCGTCCGTTCCGTGAAACCGGCGCCGGGGGCACGTGACCCGTTTCACACGCCGTCCTCCGCGACGACCCTGACCGTCTCCAGTTCCGGATCGCTCGGGTCCGGTAGGTACATCCCGGCCTCCAGGCCGCTGCGCAGATACCGCAGGACGGGCTCGCTCAGCCGCTCGCCGGGCAGGACGGCCGGGATGCCGGGCGGGTACGGCGTGATCATCTCCGCCGCGACGCGACCTGCCGCCCGGTCGAGCGGCACGTCCCGCGTGGGGCCGAAGAACGCGTCCCTGGGCAGGCCCACCTGCGGCATCCGCAGCTCGGCCGGCGACGGCACGTCGACGCGCGGGGCGCGATCCAGACCGGGGGCGGCGTGGGCGAGGTCCTTGAGCGCGGTGAGCAGCTCGCCGGCGGTCTCCCGGTCGTCGCCGTGGGTGATCTGCGCGCCGATGCGGCGATGGTCGGTGATGTGCGCGATCACGCTCCGCTGCTCACGCAGCCAGTCCGCCGCCTGGAAGCCCGAGACGCCGAGCCCGTCGAGGTCGATGACGACGGGCAGCGGATCGAAGCCGTGGGCCAGTCCCGGGCCGCAGAAGTCGTCCCGGTCGTTGACGTGCATGCCGTCGATCTCCTCGACGGCCGCGCGGACCTCGGCCGCCAGTTCCAGGGCGCCGCCCATCAGCTCACGTCCGCGCAGCGCCATCTGGCGGCGCCAGCCGTCCAGCCCGGCGAAGATCAGCGCCGAAGGGCTGGTGGTGCCCAGCAGGTCCGCCCGCATGCCGAGCAGCTTCGGCGGGACCAGGTCACCGCGCAGATGGAACACGGAACCCTGCTCCAGACCGCTGCCCATCTTGTGGATGCTGGTCACACAGATGTCGGCGCCCGCGTCCATCGCCCAGGACGGCAGCTCCGGGTGGAAGGGCAGATGCGCTCCCCAGGCCTCGTCGACGATCAGCGGCGCCGAGCGACGGTGGCAGACCTCGGCGACGGCCCGCAGGTCGGCGCTCGCGCCGTACGGCGTCGGGCTGGTGACGAGGGCGCCCTTGGCGTCGGGATGGACGGCGAACGCCTTCTCGAACTCCTCGGCGGACGGCGGATGGGCCAGGTGCCGTTCGGCGTCCCAGCGCGGCTCGACCCAGACCGGCTCGATACCGGACAGGATCAGCCCCGAGACGACGGACTTGTGGGCGTCCCGGCCGATCAGCAGCTTCTCGTGCGGCCCCGCGACCGCCAGCATCGCGGCCTTCACCGACAGGGAACTCCCGCACGTCGAGAAGAACGTGTGGTCGGCGTGCACGGCGTCGGCCATCAGTTCCTGCGCGCGCTGCAGCACCCGCCCCCTGGTCAGCCGGTCGTCGAGTCCGCCGGTCGCCAGCACGTCACCGTAGAAGACGGCGTCGCCCAGCACCTCGCGCACCGCGGGGTCGGCCCCACGCGCCTGCTTGTGCCCAGGAGGCGTGAACGACAACCGCCCCTCGCGGCGGTAGTCGACGAGGGCTTCCAGGACCGGTGCTCGGGTGTGGTCGGCTGTCATGCCGGTCCGGTTTCCCGGCCGGGATCCCGTCAATCCGCCCCGCGGCACCTCACCGCGCGCTCCGCCCCGGGGTCAGCACCTCGTCCAGCACCCGTAGGACGGCCTCGTACGCGATCGTCCGTACGGCGGCCTCCCGGGAACCCTCCGGGTCGGTCGGCCGCAGCTCTTCCCTCCGGGCCCGCCAGGTCCGCTCCTGTTCCACCGCGCAGGCCCTCGCGCGGTGCATGCGGCGCAACAGTTCGTCCGAGTCCACAACATCCGTCATGCACTCCGCGTACCCCCGCAGGGCGCCCGGATGGCCACTGGGCCGTAAGGAGGGCCGGAGGTTTGGGGGTACGGGCAGAGGTCAGCCGAAAGCAACGAGGTCGCACGGCGCACACACGGCGTGGGGCCGACCGGATCCGGCCCGTCCCACCGACCAGGGAGCTGACGGATGTGTGACAGGCACACGACCGAACCCGTCGTCGAACAGTACGGCGCGGACCGTCACCGGCGGTACCGGCCCTGCAAACCGGCCGAGGCACGCCGTACCGTCGAACGCGTCGTCACCGAATGCTGCGGCACCGACGGCCACACGTCGTGCGACGCGGGCGCACTGTCGGACGCCGTGCTCGTCGCCTCCGAACTGACCACCAACGCGATCCTGCACGGCGGCGGCGTCACCGACTTCCAGGTCGACGTCGTCGGTCCCGGCGTCCGGCTCTCGGTGTGCGACCGCAGCCGCGACCTGCCGGTGGCCGTGCCGCCGACCGACACCCAGGGGCGCCGCCGCGTGGGCGGCCGGGGCTGGCCGATCGTCTGCAGGCTCGCACGCGACGTGCGGGTGGCAGACCTTCCCGCGGGAGGCAAGTGCATCACCGTGGTCGTTCCGCTGTACTGAGTACTTTTCGAAAAGCGGAGTTTGTTCCACCGGCGTGGGGGCAGTCGCAAGTTCGTGCTTCGGACCGGAGGCGCAGCAGCGGGAGCGGTATGGCTGCTTCGGCCCTTCGGGTGAATGACCCGGACATGCCGTTCCCGCGGAAAGTCCCCTGAGACCACCGTTCAGGAGCGAATCCGCATGCTCATCGAAACGTCCGCCACCCGTCCCGCAACCCCCGAGCCCGCCACCGCCACGGCTGCCGCCACCGCCGCTCCCGCCCGTCGCCGGCACGACGACGCCCCCGACACCATGGCCCTCTTCGGCCGGCTGGCGGGGCTGGAGGACGGACCCGAACGCGACGCCGTGCGCGACGAACTCGTCACGGCCTGGCTGCCCATGGCCCACCGGATCGCCGGGCGGTTCCGGGACCGCGGCGAGTCCCTCGAAGACCTGCGCCAGGTCGCGGCGCTCGGCCTGGTGAAGGCCATCGACCGCTTCGACCCGGAACGGGGAGCCTTCGAGAGCTACGCCGTGCCCACCATCACCGGCGAGGTCAAGCGCCACTTCCGGGACCGGATGTGGGCCCTGCGGGTGCCTCGCCGGGTCCAGGAACTGCGCAACAAGGTGCGGGTCGCCCGGCGCGAGCTCACCCAGAGCCCGGGCAGCCCCGAACCCTCGGTGGCCGCCCTCGCCGCCCACACCGGACTGACCGAGGACGAGGTCAGCGCGGGGATGGAGGCCCTGGAGAGCTTCAGCACCCTCTCGCTGGACGCCGAACTGTCGGCCGGCGACGACGGCTACAACCTCGCGGACACCCTCGGCGCGGCGGACGCCTCGTACGACACCGTGATCGACCGCGAGTCCGCCAAGGAAGGGCTGCGCAGGCTGCCCGAACGCGAGCGCGCCATCCTCTACATGCGCTTCTTCGAGGACATGACGCAGAGCCGTATAGCCGACCGCCTGGGCATCTCGCAGATGCACGTCTCGCGGCTCATCAGCCGCAGCTGCGCCCGCGTCCGCGACGAGGCGTTGGGCCAGCGGCCGGGCCACCGGGGGTCCGGCCGGCCGGTGCGTACCTGACGTACAGAGGACCGAAGGAGGAACGAGACGGATGCTGATGCCTCACCCCGCGGTGCTGCGCAGACTCGTCGACGAGTACGAGGCGGCCGCGCTGTGCGAGCACGCCGACGACACGGGCGGACCGGGCCCCCGGGCCCGGGACCTGGCGTACACGCTGTGCGTGTCGACCGGCACGCGCGACG
>NZ_RAIF01000032.1:1587789-1588610 GCF_003671715.1 Streptomyces sp. E2N166
CCCGCCGCTGGCTCGCGGCCGGCCCCGCGCCCGCGCCCGGGCGCGTCGCCGAGCCCGTGGGAGTGGCGGACTGACCCACGGCGGGGACGTGTGGTGGCGTGACTGCCCGTATGCCGCGAGGCGGCATACGGGCAGTCGTGCGTCACGGTGACCGGGGCGGCGCGCGTTCCGCCGGGTCAGGGCCCCGCCGCCCGGTGTGCGCGGCGGATGCCGGGGCATGCGGAGTCCGGGAGGGGAGGTCCACATGAACACACGTGTCATGGCACGTACCGGCCGCGGTCGGGCCAGGCGGGCGGCGAACGGCTCGGCCGCCGAGGGGGCCGCCCGGGCGGGACTCACCGCTCGCGGCGTGATCTACCTGCTGGTCGGCGTCCTGGCCCTGCAGATCGGCTTCGGCACCGGAAACCGGCAGGCGGACCGCGGAGGTGCCCTGGCCGAGCTGTCGGACAAGCCGTTCGGCGCCGTACTGCTGTGGGCGCTCGGCATCGGGCTCGTCGGCATGGCGTTGTGGCGCCTGTCCGAGGCGTTGTTCGGCGCCACGGGCAAGGACGGTCACACGGCGAAGAAGCGGCTGCCGGCCGCCGCCCGCTGCGTGTTCTACGCGTTCGTCGCCTACTCCGTACTGGCCTTCGCGGCCGGGACGGGCGGCAGCGGCTCCAGCGACCAGCAGTCCCGGGACGTCACGGCCAAGGTGATGGAGATGCCCGCCGGGCGGTCGCTCGTGGGCGTGGCCGGCGCCGCGATCGTCGTCGCCGGAGTGGTGATCGGCGTACAGGCGCTGCGCCGCAGCTATCACAAGAAGCTGAAGATCGGCGCGCTGA
>NZ_RAIF01000032.1:1588651-1615158 GCF_003671715.1 Streptomyces sp. E2N166
GTCTTCGCCGCGGCGGGCGCCTTCGCCGTGCGGGCCGCCGTCGACTACGAAGCCGACAAGGCGAAGGGGCTGGACGACACCCTCCGCTCCTTCGCCGAAACCCCGCTCGGGCCCTGGCTCCTGATCTGCGTCGCCGCAGGTCTGATGCTGTTCGGCGGGTTCTCCTTCGCCCTCGCGCGATGGCGCCGCGTCTGAGCCGCGCCGCACGGGGAACACGGGGCGCATGAACGAACACGAGATTCCTCCGCCGGACGGACGTCCCGTGGACGTCTACCTCGACCTCCTGCGCATACGCATGGAGACCGACGACTACCAGCTCCTGCTCAGCGTGGTGGAACCCGTTCTCCAGGCGATCGACGAGCACCAGATGCCCACCATCGACTTCTCCCTCGACGGGGACAACGCCGAGGCGCTGCCCCAGGCCATCAGGGACGAGGCCGCCCTGGTCATCGCCACCGCGGTCACGGGCCGACTGGACAACGAGGTCGTCGAGATCAGCACCGACGAGACCGGCCCGGTCCGGGTCGTCACCGACGCGGCCACCGCCTCCGACCCCGAACGCCTCGGGGAGATAGCCGACTACCTCAAGGAACGCCACGTGCAGAACGAGGAGCTGCGCGGCATCGCCGAGGCGAGCGGTCTGCCCAGCGACTTCTGAGCGTCACCGCTTCGGCGGCGCGACGGGCACGCCCAGCGGCCGGGCCAGACCCACGACCGCTTCGTCAAGGCGCTCCAGGTGCCGCAGTACCCGGCCGGTGATGCGGCCGTACCGCGGTACCCCGGCGGCGTCCGGTGCCAGCAGCGAGGCGATGCTCGGTCCGGTCTCCACCTCGGTCTCCGCGTCCTCGTCGGCGACGCGGGCGGCGATCGCCTCGATGTTGCGCACCGTGCGCCGCACCGCCCCGCGCAGCCGCGGGTCGGCCGCGATCGAGGGATGGGCGGGCAGCAGCTCGGCCGTCGCGGCCAGGGACCGGGCGTGATACGCGCAGGTCTCCAGCAGCGCGACCACGTACTGGGCGGTGTTGCGCCGGGCCCGCAGCGGCGTGATCGGATGGGTGAGCGGCTGCGTGGCGGCCCGCAGATCGCCCAGCGCCTGGTCCAGCTCCCGCGCCGTGTCCAGCAGATCGGCCGCCGGCCCGCCACTGAGCTGGTCCACCGCCCCCTCGGTGACGTCGGTGAGCCGCTCCAGCACCGTGCCGAGCAGTTCGTTCGTACGCCGGTCGGTGCGTATCGGCAGCACCAGCGCCGCCGCCACGATCCCGCAGGCAGCGCCGAGCGCCGTCTCCTCCACCCGCAGCAGCAGCACCGACAGGCTGTAGGTGTGCAGCAGCGTGTACAGCAGTCCCAGCATCGCCGTCACGAAGAACGACATCAGCGTGTACGACAGCGGAGCCGTGTAGAACATCGCGAAGATGAACAGCAGCACCAGCCCGAACGCGATCCACGTGTGGCCGCCCACCAGGCCCGCCAGCACGATGCCGGCCACCACCCCGAGCATCGTGCCCAGCACACGGCGGTAGCCCTTGACGAGGATCTCGCCGGTGGAGGCCGTGTTCAGGAAGACGATCCAGCACGCGAGCACCGCCCAGTACCAGCGCTCGGCGGACAGCAGCTCGCCGCCCAGGATGGCCAGCGACGACCCCACCGACACCTGCACCGCGGCGCGCGTGGTGGGCCGCCGCAGCCCGGTCGGCTCCTCCTTCGGGGCGGTCTCCTCACCGCCGTCGATGGCGGCGTCCTCGGCGTCCAGCTCCTCCCGGGAACGGGTCGTCGCGGGGGTGTCGTCCGACTCGTCCTGCGGCCCGTCCAGGGCGATCCGCAGGCCCATGACCGCACGCGCGGTCTCACCGATGCCGCGGAACACGTCCTGGACCGCCGGGATCGCCTCGGGCAGGTTCTCCTCGTCGCGGTAGCCGAGGAGCCGGTTGCGCAGGTGGGACAGCGCGGTACCGCGCGCCTCGGCGGGCGGCCGCAGCACCAGCGTGCGCAGCGCCCCGAGATCGCGACGCAGGATCTCCGTGGCCTCGCCGGGCGCCGGTGAGCGGCCCACCGAGGGCGCGGGCGCGCCCGGCAGATGCAGGGTCAGGGTGTCCGCCCGCTCGGCGCTGCGCGCGGTCAGCAGCAGCAGGCCGAGGCGCTCGGCGGCGATCTCGGCGTCCGCGATGCGCCGCTGCACCAGACGCGCCGTGGACGCGTCGGGCGTGCCCTCCTCCAGCCGGGACTGGATCATCAGGGCCGTCTCGTGCAGGCGCGCGGTGCCGTCGCGCAGGTGCTCCAGCGTCTTCTCGATCCCGTCCGGACCGGCGTCCAGCAGCTCGCTCTGTGTGGCGATCAGCTGCGCCAGCCGGGCGCGGAACGCCTGCCGCAGCCGCTGGAGGACGCCCGCCGGTGTCTCCGGCACCACCGCGAAGCGCACCACCGCGCTGCACAGGAACGCCACCGCGATGGCACCCAACAGCCCCGGCAGCACCGACACCTTCGCGCCGACGAACAGGGACACGAAGTAGACCTGGAAGCCGATCAGCCCGAGCGCGGTGCCGCGGTCGCCGAACCGGCGGACGAAGACGGCACAGAAGATCAGTACGACGAAGAAGACGTCACCGATGACGACCCGCGAGGTGAGCAGGGCGCTGATCGACACCGAGGCCAGGGCGACGGGCAGGCCCAGCGCGAGGGTGACTGCCTGCCCTTTGGGCTCCTTCTCCCGGATGGCGAAGGTGGCGACCATCGCCGCCATGGCGCCCGCCACCAGATGCGTGACGTCCGCACCGAAGGCGGCGAGCACCGCCAGCGCCAGCGCGATGGCGCCCACCGTCCGAAGCCCGGCCGTCAGCCGCAGCAGCCCGGGGTCGGACGCGGCGACGCGGTCCCGCAGCCGTGTCCGCACCGAGCGCCCCGCTGCCTTCACGCCGCCGTACACTCTCCCGATTCACGCCCGATGCCCGGCCGGTTCACGCCGAGATCCACTTCTCAGCATGTCATGCCGCGAGCGGACCACCGCCGCCGGGTCACAGCTGCGCCCGGCCCGCTCCCTCGACCTGCTTCCGGACCTGCTCCGGCGTCAGATAGGCGTCGGTGTACTCGAAGTCCTTCAGCTTGGCCGCCTTGCGGGCCTGGAAGCCGGTGCGGACGAAATCGTCGCCGGCGATGGCGTTGAGCGTCCAGTTGGCCGCCACCCGGGCCTTCGCCACGCCCGTGCGCAGCGCCGACCAGTGGTAGCCGCGGGCCACGGCCTGGGCGGGCAGACCCTTCAGTTCGACGCCGAGCGGCTTGGAGACCGCGTCGGTGCCGCCGAGGTCGACGACGAGACCCAGGTCCTTGTGGACGTACGGCCGCCTCGGCTGGTTGCGCAGGGTGGCGATCAGGTTCTCGGCGACGTGCCGGCCCTGCCGCATGGCGTGCTGGGCGGTGGGCGGGCAGACAGCGCCCTCCTGGCCCTTGGCGAGGTCGGGGACGGCGGCGGAGTCGCCGAGCGCGAACACTCCGTCGTGGTCGGGCAGGCACATCTCGGCGGTGACCGCGAGCCGTCCCTTGACCGTTTCCGCGCCGAGCGTGGCCATGAGCGGGCTCGCCACCACTCCGGCGGTCCAGATCAGCGTGCGGGTGGGCACCACCCGGCCGTCCGTGAAGGTGACCTCCTCGGGGTCGGCCTTCTCGATGGACACGCCGAGGGAGATCTCGATCCCGCGCCGCGTCAGGACCTCCTGCGCGTCGCGTCCGAGCTTGTCGCCCAGTTCGGGCATCAGCTTCGGGGCGATGTCGATCAGATGCCACTTGATCAGGCTCGGGTCGAGCCGGTTGTAGCGCTTGACGGCCGCGTGCGTCAGCCGCTGCAGACAGGCCGCGGTCTCGGTGCCCGCGTAACCGCCGCCGACCACCACGAACTGCAGCCGGGAGGCGCGCTCCGCGGGGTCCTGGCTGGCGTCGGCGAGGTCCAGCTGGGAGATGACGTGGTCGCGGATGTAGGCGGCCTCCGCCAGCGTCTTCATGCCGAACGCGTTGTCGGTGAGCCCCGGGATGTCGAAGGTGCGGGTGACGCTTCCGGGGGCCAGCACGATGTAGTCGTACGGCTCGTTGACGATCTGGTCGGTGATGGTGCGCACCACGCAGACCTTCGCCTTGAGGTCCACGCCGATGGCGCCGCCCGGGATGATCCGGGTCCGGTACTTGCTGCTGCGGCGCAGGGAGAGCGCGATCGACTGGGGCGTCAGCACCCCGGAGGCGACCTGGGGCAGCAGCGGCAGATAGAGCTGGTAGGAGAATGGCGTCACCAGGGTGACGTCGGCCTCGTTGGGGGAGAGTTTCCGCTCCAGACGGCGGACGCACTCCACGCCGGCGAAACCTGCGCCGACCACCAGGATCCTGGGTCGTGTCACGGTGTTCATCCCTTTCTGCGGCTCCAGGCGGTCTGCCGCGAACGCCATTCGCCTGCCCCTGGATCGCTGCTTCGCACCTCGTCGATCCCACCGCGCCCACGCCGGTTCGGCCAGCCGGGCGCGGCAGGCAGGCGACACGTTCCGATCACCGCCATGCCCCGCCCGGGCCCGCGGCGCGCCGGGCGGGAGCGAACCGCCCGGGACCTTCCGGTCGGCGGACGGTGTCGGCGCGGGTCAGCCGGACTCGCGCAGGTGGCACAGCAGCAGGCACACGTCGTCGTCCCGCTCGGAGTCGCTGAGCAGGGGACGCAGGATGCCGTCCGCCGAACCCTCCAGGTCCGCCTCCAGTTCCGCCGGGCCGAACGACCCGAGCGCCTCGGCCAGCCGCGCGATGCCCGGGTCTATGCCCCGGGCGCGGCGCTCCACCAGGCCGTCCGTGTACAGCGCGAGCGTCGAGCCCGGCGCCATCCGCACCGTGTGGTCGGCGATCTCCTGCTTCAGCGGGATGCCGAGCATCGCCCCCGGTTTCGCGTCCAGTGTCTGGACCCGCCCGTCCGGGGTACGCAGCACCGGCGGCGGGTGGCCGGCGGCGGCCCACGTCATGGTGGGGTCGTCGGGGTGGAAGCGCGCGATGACGGCGGTGGCGAAGAGGTCGGGCTGGAGGTGGTGGAGGAAGGTGTGCAGCCGGGTCAGGAGCCGGCCGGGGCTGCCGCCGTCGACGGCGTAGGCGCGCAGCGCGGTGCGCAGCTGACTCATCATCACGGCCGCGCGCAGCCCGTGCCCGGTCACGTCGCCGACCACGGCGATGACGCCGCCGTCGGGCTGGCGGAACGCGTCGTACCAGTCGCCGCCGATGTTCAGCCCGTGAGTGGCCGGCAGATAGCGGGCGGCCAGGCCGAGCCCCGGCGGCGCGGGCAGTTCCGTCAGCAGGGCACGCTGGAGCGTCTCCGCGATGTCGCGGTTGTGCTGGTAGCGCTGGGCATGGTCGATGGCGATGCTGGCCCGCCGGGTCAGCTCGATCACCATCACGGCGTCGTCCGGGTCCCAGCGCTCCCCGGGCGGGGACAGGGTCACCACGCCCAGGGGCGCCTGCCGGGTCGGCAGCGGGATGCACAGCAGGGGCCGTCGAGGGTCCAGCGCCGAGGGCGGCTGGTCGTCGACGCCGGGCAGGCCGCCGGGGTGAGCGGCGGCGTACTGGGGCCGCCCGGTGCGCGCGGCGACCACGGCGGCGGCCGGATGGGCGGGCCCCGGCCGGTCGCCCTCCTGATCGAACAGCCAGACGTCGACGCTCGTGGCGTACTCCGGCACCAGCAGCTCCGGCAGGCGGCGCACGATCTCGTGGTGGTCGAGCGACGCGGTCAGCACGGCGCTCGCGTCCGCCAGGAACGTCAGCCTGCGACGGGCGTTCTCCGCCTCCGTGCGCGCCTTGCGCTCGGCGGCGAACGCCTCCCGCTGGGCCCGTCCGGCGGCGTCCAGCTCGGCGTGCAGGGCCACGACGCCCTGGTTCGTCTGGTGCAGCTCCTCCCGGTGGAAGTCGACCAGGTCCTCCTGCTCGGTGAGCCTGTCCAGCACCAGCGCCGTGTCCTCGTCGGCCCCCAGCAGGGCCTCGGCCAACGTGGTCGGGTCGTCCGCGGACGCGTCGGCATCGACGGTCGGCACGGCCTCGGGGCAGGGCACCGTGACCCGCCACGGAGGCTCCCCGGCGGCCGCGGCGTCGTGCGACGGCGTCAGTACGGCGTGCAGCACACCCTCCCCGGCCTCCGGCGTGGCACGGGAAGCCGTGCCCGCCTCCAGGGTGAGCCGCCAGGTACCGCCCTTGGTCAGACACAGCCGCAGCTGCGCGCCGAGCGATGCCACCAGCCGCGCCCGCTCCAGGGGCGGCACACCGTAGGCCGCGGCCAGGCGCGCGGTGGTGATGCGCGCCTGGGCCGCGTCGGTGATGTCGGTGATCTGCCAGGTGCGGGTCATGTGCGGTCCAGCGGGGTCGGGGCCGAGCCGGTCGCGGTGATGTCCTCCTGCGTGGGTTCCAGTCGTGCCGTGCCGGGAGCCGCGGCCGGGTGCGCGGTGGTGGGGCGTGACCGGGCCGCGTCGGTGGTGTGTGGGGTACGGGTCATCGGGTGTCCGGCGGGGTCGAGGCCAGTACGGCCACGGCGGTGTCGTCCCGCACCGGGCGGGCGGAACTGCTGGCGTCACGGACCGTCACAGCGGCTGTCACCGCCGGGTCGGCCGCCGTGCTGCAGGTGTCGGGCGTCGGGGTCCAGCGGCTCGGCAGACCGTCGCTGTGCAGGACCAGCACCCGGTCGTCCGCCCAGGCCACCTCCTCCTCGCGCAGGGTCGTGGGCCGGTGGGTGCCGACGATGCCGGGCCGGGACAACAGGTGCCGCCAGGTGCCGCCCGCGCACAGCCGTGCCCCGATATTGCCGACGCCGGCGAACCTGAGCACCGCGGCACGCGTGTCGACCTGGGCCACCGCGACGGCCGCGCCGCGGGTCCCGCCCAGCGCCGTGTCGAGCCGCCGCAGCGCCTCGGCGGGCGCGAGGTGGGCCGAGCCGCGCAGCGCTTCGACGGCGGCGGTCGAGGCGCGGGCCGCCTCCGGGCCGTGGCCGAGCCCGTCGGCCAGCATCAGCGTGACCCGGTCTCCGGCCCGGGCCCATGACCAGGCATCGCCCGAGTAGTCGTCCCCGCCGAAGGGGACGTTCACCGCGCCGGCCCGTACCCCGGCCGCCGGACCGGGCTCCGCGGCACGGCCGTCGGGTACGGCGCCGACCCGGGCGACCACCACCGTGCCCCGCCCCGGGCCGCTGTGCAGGTCGAAGTCGTCGGCGACGCGCGCGCAGGTGCCGAGACCGGCGCCCAGGGAGTTCGTCGTGCTGAAACCGTCCCGCAGGGCGGCGGACACGTCGGCGATCCCCGGGCCGTGGTCGACCGTGGCGACCTGCACGAGCCGGGACTCGCCGTCACGGTCGGCCGAGAGCACGGTAGGCGCGACCACGTCGATGAGGACCCGACCGCCCCCGGCGTGCTTGAGCAGGTTCGTGGCCAGCTCCGTCGCCACCAGCGCCGCGGTGGCGGTGCGCTGCTCGTCCAGCCCGGCCAGGACCGCCGCGTGCTCCGCGGCCACCCGGGCGTCGCGCACCCGGGTCGAGTCGTGCACCGGGACGTCCCACACGCGCGGCATCAGATCTCCTCACGTGGGCGGGGTGCCCGGCCCACCCAGGAGGTCACCCGCACGGTGGTGCCCGCCCCCGGGTTGCTCTCGATCGCGAACTCGTGCACCAGCCGCCGCGCGCCGCCCAGCCCCATGCCCAGACCGCCCCCCGAGGTGAAACCGTCGCTGAGGGCCTGCTCCAGGTCCGCGATGCCCGGTCCCTCGTCGCTGAAGGTCAGCCGCAGTCCACGGGTTCCCCCCTCGGCGAGAGGCTCCGTCTCCATCGTTCCACCGCCGCCGTACACGAGCGTGTTGCGGGCCAGTTCGCTGGCCGCCGTGACCAGCTTCGTCTGGTCCACCAGACCGAAGCCGATCTGGGCGGCGGCCTGCCGCACGTGCTGGCGTACCCACACCAGATCCATGTCCGAACGGATCGGCAGGCGGGCCTGTGCGCCCGCGGCAGTGTGCATCACGGACTCTCCTGGCGCAGGCCGCCGAAGTGGGACGACGGGGCGTGCCGCGTCAGCAGGTCAAGAGCCACCTCGGTACTGAGTGCCGTATGCACCCCCGGCAGCGTCAGGCCCAGCTCCACCAGTGTGATCGCGACCGCCGGCCGCATGCCGACCAGCACGGTGCGCGCGGCCAGCAACTCGGTCTGCCCGGCGATCTCCGCCAGGACCCGGCCGAGGAACGAGTCGACGATCTCCACACCGGAGATGTCGATGATCACACCGGTGGCGCCACTGCGGGAGATGGTCTCGGCGAGATCCTGCTGGAGCTGCTGCGCCGTGCTGTCGTGCAGGTCTCCCTGAAGGGTGACCAACAGCACCTCGCCGAGCCGGAGGACCGGAACATGACCCGTCACGGGCCCCGCGTGGGGCCCCGGGAATGCCTCGCTCACCGCGTGACCGGACCGTTCGCGACGGGGTTGACGATGCCGACTCCGAGCTGGTGCAGCACGTAGCCCAGCGCGTCGGCGAGGCTCGCCCGGGTGACCACGGTGCCCAGGTCCAGGCCGAGGTGGACCATGGTCTGCGCGATCGCGGGCCGGATGCCGGAGACGATGCACTCGGCGCCCATCAGCCGGGCCGCCGCGACCGTCTTCATCAGGTGCTGGGCCACCAGCGAGTCGACGGTCGGCACCCCGGTGATGTCCAGGATCGCGTAGCGCGCCTGCTGCTCCACGATGGACTCCAGCAGGGTCTCCATGACGACCTGGCTGCGGGCGCTGTCGAGCGTCCCGATCAGCGGGACGGCCACGATGCCGTCCCACAGCTTTATGACGGGAGTGGCCACCTCCAGCAACTGCAGCCGCTGGCGGTCGATGAGTGCCTGCCCCTCGCTGAGCGCCGTCTGCATGACCACGACCCGCAGGGTGCCCATCAGCACGCTCAGCGTGGTGACGCAGTCCCGGGCGTGCTCGGCGGAGGCGTCCGGGAGGTCGGCCACGAGCAGGTTCTCGACCGGCTGGCGCAGAGCCGCCAGTTCGCTCGACACCTGGGCGGTGCTCAGGCCGGCCCGCGAGCGGGCCGCACCCATCCGCGCCAACTGCTCGCGCACCGACGTGAATCCGGCGGCGTCCGGGTCCTCCACCCGCGCCGCGTCCGCCACTTGGGCCAGCGCGTCCACCACGGCCTTGCCCGCCTCGACCGCCTCGTCGCGCGAGACGGTGAACACGGCCCGGAACAACGGCTCGTCCGCCCAGCGCTGGGCGATCTGCTCACGGCGCCGCCGCAGAAAGTCCCTGACCTCGTTCGTCGGCGATCCCGCTGTTCCCTCCGCCTGTTCCGGCACCTGTTCCACTCCTCATCCGCATTGCGCCGCACAGCCCCGGGAGGCGACGTGACGGCGACGTGACTCTGCCGGGCGACAACTGTAACCACCCGCCGACCTCGTACGACACCTGCTCCCGCGTGAACGGTCCGGATGAGCGCCGGGTAGGAGGGGGAACTCACACCTCCGGTATATGCGGACCCTCCGGCTCGGCGTCGACGCGGGAGAGTGCCTCGTCGATGCTCTCGGAGACCGGCACGGTGAGGCTCACCCCCGTCAGGTCCAGGACGCGCCGCACCGCCGGGGCGGGCGAGATGATGTGCACACTGCCCGGCAGCTCGCGTGCCTCCTGATAGACCCGCAGGATGATGTTCATGCCGGACGAGTCCATGAACGGCACCTCGGAGAGGTCCAGCAGGAAGTGCCGCCGGCCGTGGTGCAGTTGGTTGGCCAGGTGGTGCTGAAGCTCGGTCGCGGTGTCGACGTCCAGGTAGCCCTCCACCGTGAGCAGCGCGACCTCCTCCCGGGGCAGCGTCACTTCGACGGACAGCGGGTTCTGGGCTATGGGCACGTGTACCTCCAACAATACGGCCGGGCGGTGGGGCGTCATCATGTCCCACCGCGCCCGGCGATTACCCCCGAATCCGTTCGTCACACCTGTCGGGTCGGGACCGGAATCCCGTGTCCTGCGTCACCCGACCCGGATGCCCACCAGGCACGTGTCGTCGTCCGTGTCCGACCTGCTGTAGGTGAGCAGCCGGTCCAGGTGCTGGTCGAGGGTGTTCGGCGTCGGGCGGACGGTGCTCAGCAGCTGGGCCAGCGACTCCTCCACCGAGCGGTCGCGGCGTTCGATCAGGCCGTCGGTGTACATCAGCAGCGTGTCCTCGCCGGCCAGCTGCACTTCGTCCTCCTCGTACACCGCCTCCGCCACCGCTCCCAGCAGCATGCCCTTGAGCAGCGGCAGCGGCTTGGCAACCGTGCCCCGGACCAGCACCGGCGGCAGATGGCCCGCCCTGGCCCAGCGCAGCGTGCGCCGGGCCGGGTCGTACAGCCCGCACACCGCGGTCGCGGTGACCCCGCCCGTGAGATGGTGCGCCACGATGTTGAGCCACGACAGCAGCTGGCCGGGCCCGGCGCCGGTCACCGCGAGGCCCCGCAGGGCGTTGCGCAGCACGACCATGCTGGTCGCGGCCTCTATGCCGTGCCCGGCCACGTCCCCCACGCACAGCAGCACCCGCCCGCTCGGCAGCATCACGGCGTCGTACCAGTCGCCGCCCACCAACTGCTCCGTCTCCGCGGGCCGGTACCGGACGGCCACCTGGAGCTCCGGCACCTTGAGCGGGGTCTGCTCCGGCGGCATGATGGCGTGCTGCAACTGCAGGGTCAGCCGGTTGCGTTCGATGGCCTGCTGCTCACTGTGCGCCAGCTGGTCGCGCGTCGCGGCGAGCGCCACCTCGGTCCAGTGCTGCGCCGAGATGTCCTGGTACGCCCCCCGTACGACGAGAAGGCGGTCGTCGGTGTCCAGGACCGGTTCGGCCACCGCCCGGACGTGCCGGGTCACCCCGTCGGGCCGCTGCAGCCGGAACGCCGCCGACGCCGGCCGCCGGTGGTGCAGGAGCGTGCGCAGGAACCGGCCGATGGTGACGGCGTCGTCGGGGTGGGCGTGGGCGGTCAACTCCTCCAGCGGCACCGGCGTACTCGTCTGCGGACGCCCGTAAAGGTCGAACAGCTGTCCGTTCCAGGTGATCTCGCCGGTCAGCAGGTTCTCCTCGAAGCCGCCGATGCGGCCGAGGCGCTGGGCGTGCTGGAGGAGGCTGGCCAGCCGGGCCGTCTCGTCCTCGATGCGCCAGATGAGCAGCACGGCGTTGCCGTGCCGGCTGACACTGATGTCCGCGACCGCCGACAGCGGCACCTGGTCCACCAGCGCGGTCAGGTTGATGCGCCGGGCCCGGAACGGCTCGCCCGTGGCGTACACCCGTTCCACGTTCTGGAACAGCTCGCTGTCCCCGGCGGCCATCGGGTAGGCCTCCAGCAGCAGCGCGCCGCGCACGACTGCACGCGGCCGTCCCGCGGGATCCAGGAAGCCCTTGTTCACGTGCTGGATGCGGAAGTCCGCCAGGTTGCCGGCGGCGTCCAGGTGCGGCACCAGGACCAGGGCGGGGTCGTACAGACCGTCGGCCAGGTCCATCAGCTCCACCGAGTCCGGCATGACGGGCGGCTCCTGCCCGGCACCGTCCGCCGGTGTGTACGACTCCAGGGTGTGCGCGCACAGCTCCGCCAGGGCCTCCACCTGACGGACCACCTGGGGCGGCTGCGGAGCCAGCGGCACCGGCCAGGCGATCTCCAGCACGCCGTGGATACGCCCCCCGGTACCGGCGGGTACGGCGACCCTGCCGCCGTCCGGATACTGGTGCCGGCCCACGCTGGGCAGCCCGGTTCCGGCCAGCGAGGTGATCCACTGGCCCTCGCGCTCGGTCAGCCCTGACCGGGCCACCGTCGCCACGTCCGGCGGTACATAACGCCAGCGGGTGGCCTCGGCCGGGGAGAACCCCGCACTGCCGGCCAATGTGAGCGACCCGTCGTACCCGGCCGCCCAGATGGCCACGGCGACCGCGCCGAGCGGGCGCAGCGCCTGCTCCAGCAGGGCGTCGGCCACGGCCTGGGTGTCGTCCGCGGCCAGCGCGCCGCTCTCGGCCGCCCGCAGGCGTACGGCGGCCGACTCGGCCACCGTCTCGCCGGCGTCCCCGTCGTCGTCGCCGTCGTCGGCGTCCGTGGCCCGCACGGCGGCGGTGGCCGTCAGGAACGCGTCCGTCACCTCCGACATCCGGTCCCGGGCTGCCTGGTTGATGACGTCGACCGCGAACTCCAGGGGAGTCACCTGGGACTGCTCGGCCAGTTCGGCGAGCTGCCGCGCGGCCTGCGCCGGACCACACCCGAGCCGCGCGACCAGGATGCCCTTGGCGAGCTCGATCAGGGCCCGGCCCTCGGCCTCCGCCTGGGCGGCCCGCACCTCGCGGCTGAGCCGGTCCACCGTGGCCGCGAGCCTGCCCACGGGCGACAGCGGGGCCATCGCGCGCAAGCCGGCGGCCGGCCCGTCGACCGCGCCGGACTGCCGCGGTCCGGACGCCGGGGGCGGCGTGGCCGCGTCCCGCGGCGCGTCGCCGGCCGGCCCGCGTGGCTGCTGGGACATGTTCACGATGAGGACGCTCCTCGGCTGGAGGCCGCCACGGAGCGCGACGGGACGTGCCGCGCACCGCCCGGCCCACCGGTGTACGGGACGGGGGCCGGCACGCTCATGCGGGCAGCCACCGTCGGACGCAGGCGATGAGGTCCCGGGTGTCGACGGGTTTGGTGACGTAGTCGCTGGCGCCCGAGGCGAGGCTCTTCTCCCGGTCGCCGGGCATCGCCTTCGCGGTGACCGCGATGATCGGAAGCTCGGCGTACCGGGGGATCCGGCGGATCTCGGCCGTCGCCGTGTAGCCGTCCATCTCCGGCATCATCACGTCCATCAGGACCAGAGCGACGTCCGGGTGGTCCACGAGCGTCTCGATGCCCCGGCGTCCGTTCTCCGCGTGCAGGACCCGGAAACCGTGCAGCTCCAGGATCCCGCTGAGCGCGAAGAGGTTGCGCGCGTCGTCGTCGACGACCAGGACGGTGCGCCCGGCCGACGAGTCGTCCACGGAGTCCGGAGCCAGGTGCTGCGGCTCCTCGGGCCGGACCAGGGAGAGGACGTCGCCGGGCTCCTCGGCGGCCAGGTGCAGCGCGATGCGCTCGCGCAGCTCGTCGAGGCTGGACAGGAACTCCAGCGCCCCGCCCTGCGCCCCGGAGCGCAGTCTCTCCTCCAGCGCCGCGTCCGCGCGGTGACCGCTGTGCACCAGCACCGGCACGCTCGCCAGCGCGGAGTCGCCGCGCAGCGCCTCAAGGAAGCGGGACGCCTCCGAGTCCGGCATGCCCAGCTCCAGGACGACGCAGTGGCACGGCTCGGCCGCGAGCGCGCCCGCGGCCTCCTGCGCCCCCACGGCCGTGATGACGTCGAGCGGGGGCCGGTCGCCCGCGTCGTCCCGTCCGTGCGTCAGGTCGGTGATCACACTCTCCGCGACGAGGGTCAGCAGACCGCGCGGCCGCTCCTCCAGGACGAGGAGCCGCCGCGGACGCCGGCGGTGGCCGCCCGTGAGCTCGGGCACGGCCGCCGGGCGGTTGAGCACGTCGGCGGGCGACGCGGCCGGGGCGTGCTCCGCGCCCCGGTCCAGCAGCTCCTCGAAATCGGGCCGGGCCACGGGCAGGAAGAGCGTGAACGTGCTGCCCCGGTCGGGCGTGCTGTCCACCGTGACGGCGCCGCCGAGCAGCTGGGCGATCTCCCGGGTGATGGACAGGCCGAGTCCGGTGCCGCCGTACTTGCGGCTGGTCGTGCCGTCCGCCTGCTGGAACGCGCCGAAGATCGACTCCAGGTTCTGCTCGGGGATGCCGATGCCGGTGTCCTTCACCCGGAAGGCCACCACCGCTCCGCCCCGGAGCACGCCGGCGGGCACCTCGTCGTCCGACGCCGGTTCGACGGCCAGCTCCACCCCGCCCCGCTCGGTGAACTTCACCGCGTTGGACAGCAGGTTGCGCAGCACCTGACGCAGCCGGGACTCGTCGGTCAGCAGGTCCGCCGGCGCTCCGGCGGCCGTCGACACCGTGAACTCCAGGCCCTTCTGCGTCGTCATGGGCCGGAAGGTGGCCTCGACGTACTCGATGAGCTGCCGCAGCGACACCCGCTCGGGTGCGACGTCCATCTTCCCCGCCTCGACCTTCGACAGGTCCAGGATGTCGTTGATCAGCTGGAGCAGGTCCGATCCCGCGGAGTGGATGATGCCCGCGTACTCGACCTGCTTGGGGGTGAGGTTGCGCGACGGGTTCTGGGCGAGCAGCTGGGCGAGGATGAGCAGGCTGTTGAGCGGGGTGCGCAGCTCGTGGCTCATGTTGGCCAGGAACTCGGACTTGTACTTC
Source organism: Streptomyces sp. E2N166 (assembly GCF_003671715.1). GTDB lineage: Bacteria > Actinomycetota > Actinomycetes > Streptomycetales > Streptomycetaceae > Streptomyces > Streptomyces thinghirensis. The sequence continues at coordinate 1,602,938 of NZ_RAIF01000032.1, forward strand.
GAGGCCAGCGACAGCTGCTGGGCGCGGGCCTCCAGCTCCTGCCGGGCCTGCTCGATCTGCAGGTTCTTCGCCTCGATGTCCCGGTTCTGCGTCGCCAGCAGGGACGCCTTGTCCTCCAGCTCGGCGTTGGAGCGCTGCAGCTCCTCCTGCTGGACCTGGAGCTCGGCGGAACGGGCCTGCAGCTCGGCGGTCAGGCGCTGCGACTCGGAGAGGAGCTCGTCGGTGCGGGCGTTGGCCACGATCGTGTTGACGTTGACGCCGATGGTCTCCATCAGCAGTTCCAGGAAGTCCCGGTTGATCTGCGTGAACGCGGCGACCGACGCCAGCTCGATGACGCCGAGGACCTGTCCCTCGACCACGATGGGCACCAGCACCAGGGCGGTCGGCGCCACCTCGCCGAGCCCGGAGGAGATCGTCACGTAGCCGGCCGGCAGCTCGTCCACCACGATGGTGCGCCGGCTGCGCGCGGCCTGGCCGACCAGGGTGCGGCCGAAGGCGATGCGGGTGGGCCTGTTCGCGTCCTCGGGATAGCCGTAGGAGCCGACGAGCCGCAGCTCGGGCCCTTCGTCGCCGTCCTCGGCCAGATAGAAAGCGCCGTACTGCGCCGATACCAGCGGCACCAGCTCGTCCATGATCAGCTCGGCGACCACGGGCAGGTCCCGGTGCCCCTGCATCAGGCCGGAGATCCGGGCCAGGTTGGTCTTGAGCCAGTCCTGCTCCTTGTTGGCCCGGGTGGTCTCGCGCAGGGACTCCACCATGGAGTTGATGTTGTCCTTGAGCTCGGCGACCTCGCCCGACGCCTCCACGTTGATGGAGCGGGTCAGGTCGCCCTCGGCGACGGCGGAGGTGACCTCGGCGATCGCGCGGACCTGGCGGGTGAGGTTGCCGGCCAGCTCGTTGACGTTCTCCGTGAGGCGCTTCCAGGTACCGGAGACGCCCTCCACCTCGGCCTGGCCGCCGAGCCGGCCCTCGGTGCCGACCTCGCGGGCGACGCGGGTGACCTCGTCGGCGAAGGCGGAGAGCTGGTCGACCATCGTGTTGATCGTCGTCTTGAGCTCCAGGATCTCGCCGCGCGCGTCGACGTCGATCTTCTTCGACAGGTCGCCCCGGGCCACCGCGGTCGTCACCAGCGCGATGTTGCGCACCTGGCCGGTGAGGTTGTTGGCCATGGAGTTGACGTTGTCGGTGAGGTCCTTCCAGGTGCCGGCGACGTTCGGCACCTGCGCCTGGCCGCCGAGCCGGCCCTCGGTGCCGACCTCGCGGGCGACCCGGGTGACCTCGTCGGCGAACGCCGACAGCGTGTCGACCATCGTGTTGATGACGTCGGCCAGCGCCGCGACCTCGCCCTTGGCCTCCACGGTGATCCGCTGCGACAGGTCGCCGCGCGCCACGGCGGTGGCGACCTGGGCGATGGAGCGGACCTGGCCGGTGAGGTTGTTGGCCATGGAGTTGACGTTGTCGGTCAGGTCCTTCCAGGTACCCGACACCCCGCGCACCTGGGCGCGGCCGCCCAGGTTGCCCTCGGTGCCGACCTCGCGGGCGACCCGGGTGACCTCGTCGGCGAAGGCGGAGAGCTGGTCGACCATCGTGTTGATGGTGTTCTTCAGTTCGAGGATCTCGCCGCGGGCGTCCACCGTGATCTTCTGGGAGAGATCGCCCTTGGCCACGGCGGTGGCGACCTGGGCGACGTTGCGGACCTGGTTGGTCAGGTTGCCCGCCATGAAGTTCACCGAGTCGGTGAGGTCGCGCCACGTGCCCTTGACGCCCTGGACGTCGGCCTGGCCGCCGAGCCGCCCGTCGGTGCCGACCTCGCGGGCGACGCGGGTGACCTCGTCGGCGAAGGCGGAGAGCTGGTCGACCATCGTGTTGATGGTGTTCTTCAGTTCGAGGATCTCGCCGCGGGCGTCCACGTCGATCTTCTGCGACAGGTCGCCCTTGGCCACCGCCGTGGCGACCTGGGCGATGTCACGGACCTGGGTGGTCAGATTCCCCGCCATGGCGTTGACCGAGTCCGTCAGGTCGGCCCAGGTGCCCGAGACGCCCGGCACCCTCGCCTGTCCGCCGAGGGTCCCCTCCGTGCCCACCTCGCGGGACACCCGGGTGACCTCCGAGGTGAACACGGACAGCTGGTCCACCATGCCGTTGAAGACCTTGGCGATGTCGCCCATCAGGCCATCGGCCTCGTCCGGCAGACGAGTGCCGAAGTCGCCGTCCCGCACGGCCGTCAGGCCGGCAAGGAGACGGCGCAACTCCTGATCGCCCGGAACCGCCTCGACGGTACCGGCGCTGTCGCTGGTCATGCGCACCCTCGTTCCGCTCCCCAGGAGCCCTCGGACCGAGGACTCGACGACCCCCTGCCGGGCCGATTGCCCGGTCCGGCCTGTTGTGGACGCATTTCCGCAGTTCACGGATTGCCCAAAGAGAAAAATACGCCAGAGGCTAACCCAGGTGGCGGGTCCGAACAAAGCGGGACGTCACCTGGTGGAGCGCGCTCCGGACGGATCGGGCCGCGCACGCGGAACCGGCCGTGGGGCAGCCCGGTGGATCTCGCCGCCGCCGATTGGCCCACGGCGTCCGAATGCGGCGGCCCGGGCCGGGTATCTGCTGCTGTGGAGCCGGTCCGGCCCGTGGCGTCGGCCCGGCCCCGCAGTCGTCACCCACGCGGGAGGGAAGGGACAGCGTGCCGATGGAGAGCATCTGGTCGTACGCGGCGGGCACTGGTTACACGGAGGAACAGGACCTGACGGGCTGCACCGTCGTCGCGAACGACGGCACCATCGGTCACGTGGACCGCCAGGCCGACCACTTCGGCATGCGGCACCTGGTCGTCGACACCGGCGTCTGGGTCTTCGGCCGGAGCGTGCTCGTGCCGGTCGGCGTGGTCAGGGGCATCGACACCGAGGCCCGTACCGTCACGGTGGCCTGCACCAGGGCGGAGGTCAAGGCCGCGCCCCGGTTCCGGACCGACAGCGAGACGATGGACCGGGAGTACCTGGCGTCCGTCGGCGACTACTACCACCGGCTGCCGCCGCAGGACACCACCGCGGACTGAACCGGCGCCGAACGACAGCACGGCGAAGACCAGGGACACCACTGACATGGAACCAACCGACGGGACGTCCACGGCCTCATCCGGCTTCGCGCCGTCCGGCGCACCGGAGTCGGGCGCCGTGACCAGCGCGGCGACGGCACGCGCGTACGCGGAGTCGGTGGCGCGCGCGCAGTGGGGCTCGGGCCGCGGGGTGCGGGACGAGGACGTCGTCGACCTGCTGCTCGTCGTCTCGGAGCTGGTCACCAACGCGATCCGGCACGGCGGCGGACTGGCCGGGTTCGAGGTCCGGCCCATGGGTGAGGGCGTGTGGATCGCCGTTCACGACAACAGCGCGGTGGTGCCCAGGGCCGCCTACGAGTTCCCCACCAGGCACCATGGGAGCGGTTACGGCTGGCCGCTCGTCGCCCGTCTGGCCCGCCACATCGCCGTCGACCGGCACCCGGGAGGCGGCAAGGCGATCAGCGTGCTGGTGCCCCTGCGCGACGCGGGCGCCGCGTGACCGGGGCGGTCACCAGGGCAGGAAGACGTGGATGTCCTTGCCCCGCTCGGCGGTGACGACGCTCACCTGGTCGGAGAGGGTGTGGATCAGGTGCCAGCCGATGCCGCCGCCGCCGTTGCTCGGATGGAAGGGGCGCGGCGCGGGTTCGGTCGTACTCGTGTCGTGCATCACCACGTGCACTCCGTCGAAGGTGCGGCGCAGCCGCAGCGTGAACGGTCCCGGGGCGTACTGCACCGCGTTCGCCGCCAGCTCCGTGACGACCAGGAGGATGTCGTCCCAGTGCTCGGGCTGCGAGGGTGGTGACGCACGGGCCAGGTCGTAGAGGAATTCCTCCGCGACCAGGCGCGCACCGGTCACATTGTGCAGCTCCCCGGTGAAGCTGGCGGTGCGGTTCGTGATCTCCTCGGAAGCCAGTGTCCTGTCCCAACGCGACTCGGCTGCCATTTCGCCTTCCCGGCCCGGCATCCGCCGGGCGTTGTCCCTTCTTCGTTTTCCCTTCGTTTGTTAGTTCCCGTGCCGGCCGACCCTACGCGCCTCGTTGTGCGGGCCGGGGCGAGGTGGCCGCGGGTGACTGTCCCGTCACCCCCGGCGAATTCCCCGGAATACGGAGCGGATTGCGAGGGAACCCGGAAGGCGGAACACACCAGGGCGCTCCGCGAGGGGGCGCCCGTGTCCGACTACCCCACTCGGGAGATATCTGATGACCAGTTACGGCAGTTCCCCTGCCGCGTCGTCCAGGTCACGCACGAACGGTCTGGCCATCGCGAGTCTTTGCTGCGGAATCATCGGCCTGTTCTTCCTCAACGTCATTCTGGGACCGGTCGCCATCGTGCTGGGCGCCGTCGGACTGCGGCAGGCCCCGGCCAAGGGCGGCGCGGGTATGGCCAAGGCCGGTGTCGTGCTCGGCATCCTGGCCCTCGTCCTCTTCGCCGTCCTGCTCGCGGTGAGCGCGTCGAGCGGCGGCTTCAGCTGGTACGTGGGTGGCTGACCCGGCCGGCACACCGGACGACGACTGCGCGGGCGCGCCGGTACCCCACCGGTGCGCCCGCGCACGTCTGCCGGCGTACCCGGTCACCGGAAGAACACGTTGTCCGAGTCCTCCCACCCGGCCGGGTCCGCCGGCGGGGCCGGCGGCCGGCGGTGCGACCGCGCCTCGTACATCGCGTCGATCTCGAAGGCGTAGGTCCGTACGATCTCGTCCCGGCGCAGCTTCATCGACGGGGTGAGCAGCCCGTTGGCCACGTCGAACGGATCGGGCAGGACGCGGAAGACCCGGATGGACTCCGAACGCGAGACGGCGCTGTTGGCCGCGGCGACGGCCCGCGCGACCTCCTCCCGCAGCGCGTTCTCCTCGCGCGCCTCACGGGCCGGGGCGTCGCCCTGCAGGGTCAACCCCGCCCGCCAGTGCGTCAGGAACTCCGGGTCGAGCGTGATGAGGGCGCCGACGCAGGGCCGGTTGTCGCCCACGACCACCGCCTGGTGGACGAGCGGATGCATGCGCAGCCGCTGCTCCAGGGCGGCCGGGGCCACGCTCTTGCCGCCGCTGGTGATGATGATGTCCTTCTTGCGGCCCGTGATCGCCAGATAGTTCTCGTCGTCCAGGTGCCCGATGTCCCCGGTGGCCAGCCAGCCGCCGCGCAGCACCTCACGGGTGGCGGCCTCGTCACCGACGTATCCCTGGAACAGCGACGGCCCGCGCACCAGGATCTCCCCGTCGTCGGCCACCCGGATCTCCATGCCGGGCAGCGGCTGCCCTACGGTGCCGGACTTCTCCCGGCCCAGCGGCTGCATCGTCAGTCCGCCGCTGGTCTCCGTCAGGCCGTAGCCGTCGTGGACATAGACGCCGATGCCCTCGAAGAAGAGGGACAGCTCACGGCTGAGCGGCGAGCCACCGGATGTCGCGCGGCGCACCCGACCGCCGAGCGCGCTCCGCAGCCGGCGGTACACCGTCCGTTCGTACAGGGCGTGCTGGAGGCGGAGGTCGAAGCCGGGCCCCGGCCCCCTGCCCAGCCGCTGGCGCTCCAGCGCGGCGGCGAAGTCCCGCGCCGTCTCGGCGGCCCGCTCGAACAGGGCTCCGCGGCCGGCCTTCTGGGCCGTGCGCAGGAAGGTCTTGTACAGCTTCTCCAGTACCGACGGGACGGCGTAGAAGTAGGTCGGGCGGAAGGAGCGCAGGGCCGAGGCCAGCGCCTCCCCGGTCATCGCGGGCTCGTGCGCCATGAGCAGCCCACCCCGGACGCACAGGCTCTGGATCATCAGCCCGTACACGTGGGAGAAGGGCAGGAAGGCGAGGACGGCGCCCTGCTCCCCGGGCGGCGCGACCGTGTGGCCCCAGCCCTCGAGCAGCGTGTCGCACGGACTGGCCAGGCCGCGGTGGCTCAGCGCGCAGCCCATGGCGCGGCCGGACGTGCCCGAGGTGTAGGCGACGACCGCGGTGGAGTCCGGCAGCACGATGCGGCGCATGGAGTCGACCGTGGCGAACGGGAGGAACTCGCCGCGCGCCACGAGCGTGTCCATCACGCCCGCGTCCAGTTGCCAGACATGGCGCAGTGACGGCAGCGACGCGCACACCGAGCCGACGGTCATCACGCTCTGCTCGTCCTCGACCACCACGGCCACGCAGCCGGCGTCCCGCAGGATCCACTCGACCTGGTCGCGTGAGGAGGTCGGGTAGATCGGCACGACCTCGGCGCCCACCGTCCACAGCGCGTAGCTGAAGACCGTCCACTCGTAGCGGGTGTGGGCCAGGATCGCCACGCGGTCGCCCGGCGAGATCCCGCACGCGATCAGCCCCTTGGCCAGGTCGGCCACCTCGTCGCGGAACTCCACGGCCGTCACCTCGTGCCAGACGGTGGATTCCGGCCCGGTACGGCGGGCGAGCATCGGCAGGGTCGGACTGCGGGCGGCCGTCTCGAAGAGGCTGTCGGCGAGCCCGCCGGTCAGGGGCGAGACGGCCGGGGGAGCGAGAGCGAGGTCGCGCATGCGCTGGCTCCTGACATGTACGGACGGTGGACCCCACGGACGAGCACCGACGATTCCTGTGATCGGCCGTGCTCGGAATGTAGCGGAGCCGCAGGCGGCGGGGGGCCGGGACGGCGGAAGTGTTCCCGCCTGGTGATCTCGGCCGGATCGGGGGACCCGGACGGCATGAGCTATACGAACCCCGACCCGGAACCCGAACGCACCACCGGACTGGAGCAGGGAGGCGGTGTGCCGCCCGGCGAGACCCCGCCGGGGGAGAGCAGCATGTCCGAGGCGGGCCCGTGGGAGGGCAACAACCCTTCCAAGGGCTGGGCCAAGGCGCCCCTGACCGTGATCCTCGCCCTGGTGGTGCTGATCGCGGCGGGCTTCCTGGGCTACGCCCTGGTCCTGATCCTCTGAGGAGGTACGAGGAGCGACGGCCCCGCGGGGCGTCTCAGGCCGCCTGAGTACGGCGTACGCACTCGGTGACGACGTTCCGCAGGCTGCCGGTGCGCTCCAGCAGTTCGCGCTGCACCCGGGCACCGTTGCCGTGCCGCAGCAGTTCGCCGACGCCGTCCCGCACCCGGTCGAGGTCGCCGTAGTCGGCCAGCGCGTCCCCGACGTGGTCCAGCAGCGCCCGTACGACCGTCTCGGCCGGCATCCGCCGCATCGTCGCGGGATGCAGCAGTTCCTCCGTCAGCCCGGACCGGGCCGCCCGCCAGGCCGCGAGACGCAGCAGGCTCACACTGTGCTCGGCCGGCTCCGTGCCCTCCCGCCACTCCCGCGCGGCCGTGCCGACCAGCGCGCGGGCGAGGGCCGCGACGACGACGGCCGTGCCCGCGTCCAGGCAGACGTCCGCGACCCGGAACTCGACCGTCGGGTAGCGCTGGGAGAGCCGGACGTCGAAGTAGATCATCCCGTCGTCGAGGATCGTGCCGGTGGCGAGCATGTCCGCGACCCGCCGGTGGTAGGTCTCCGCCGAACCGAACAGCTCCGTCGGACCGGCCGACGGCCAGCGCTGCCAGACCCGGCTGCGATAGCTGCTGTAGGAGGAGTCCCTGCCCTGCCAGAACGGCGAGTTCGCGCTCAGCGCGGCCAGCACCGGCAGCCAGGGCCGCACCCGGTCGATCACCGCGACGCCCTCCTCGTCGGACTCCACCGAGACGTGCACGTGGCAGCCCAGGACGAGCTGCTCCTGGACGACGACGCCGTACTGCTCGGCCATCCAGTCGTAGCGGCGGTTCACGCCGACGGACGGGGTCACCGGCAGCGGCGACGTGGCGAGCGCGGCCACGGCGCAGCCGATTTCCCCGGCGTGGCCCCCGGCCTCCGCACGGCAGCGGACGATCTCCGCGTGCAGCCGTTCCATGTCCGACTGCGGATGCGTGGCGAACTCGAGCATCTGCTCGTGCAGTTCCTTCTCGAACACGTCCTGCTCGGCATCGTCCAGTGAGGCCCGGGCGAGCACGGCGGTGGACAGCGCCCGCGGCTCACCGGTCCCGGGGTCGACCAGGAGGAGCTCCTCCTCCACTCCGACGGTGCGCACGTGATGCCGCCTTTCTGTGGGCCCGGTCGCGGCGGCGACGAGGTCGTCTCGGTCCGTTGGACCATCGACTGCCCCAGGAAGGCGGTCGGACACCTGGTCGCGCCGCCGCGCCTCACAGGGCGTACGGCATCAGCCACACCGTCGCCAGCGGCGGGAGGGCGATCCGGAGGCTCCCGTCCTCGGGCTTGACCGGGTCGGGGTTGCCCACGCCGCTGCCGCCGTACTGCTCGGAGTCGGTGTTGAGCACCTCCTGCCAGGCGGTGACCTCGTCGCCGACGGCGAGGCCGTACTCGTGCCGGACGACCGGGGAGAAGTTCGACACCGCCAGCAGCGGAGTGCCCTCCGCGTCGTACCGCAGGAACGCGAAGACGTTGTCCTCGGCCGCGTCCACGGCGACCCACCGGAAACCGGCCGGATCGGTGTCGCGCTGCCACAGGGCCGGCGTCCGCCCGTAGCGGGTGTTGAGCTCGCGGACCAGGTCCTGGATCCCGCGGTGGTCGGACGCCGAGTGGTACCCCTCGTCCAGCAGCCACCACTCGGGGCCCTGCTTCTCCGACCACTCGGCGCCCTGCGCGAACTCCTGCCCCATGAACAGCAGTTGCTTGCCCGGATGCGCCCACATGAAGCCGAGGTAGGCGCGCACGTTCGCCCGCCGCTGCCACCAGTCGCCCGGCATCTTCGACACCAGCGCCTGCTTGCCGTGCACCACCTCGTCGTGGGAGATCGGCAGGCAGTAGTTCTCGCTGTAGGCGTACACCATCGAGAAGGTCATCTCGTGGTGGTGGTACTTGCGGTGCACCGGCTCGTGCGCGACGTACTCCAGTGAGTCGTGCATCCAGCCCATGTTCCACTTCAGGCCGAAACCGAGCCCGCCGGTGTCGGTGGGCCGGGTCACCCCGCCCCACGCGGTCGACTCCTCCGCGATGGTCACCACGCCGGGGCAGCGCCGGTAGACGGTCGCGTTCATCTCCTGGAGGAACGCCATCGCCGCCAGGTCCTCCCGGCCGCCGTACTGGTTGGGCTCCCACTGGCCCGAGTCGCGCGAGTAGTCCAGGTAGAGCATCGAGGCGACCGCGTCCACGCGCAGCCCGTCGATGTGGAACTCCTCGCACCAGTACACGGCGTTCGCCACGAGGAAGTTGCGCACCTCGGTACGCGCGAAGTCGAAGGTGTACGTCCCCCAGTCCGGGTGCTCCGCGCGCCGGGAGTCCCCGGGCTCGTACAGCGGGTCCCCGTCGAAGCGGCCCAGCGCCCAGTCGTCCTTCGGGAAGTGCGCCGGCACCCAGTCCATGATCACGCCGATACCGGCCCGGTGCAGCGCGTCGACCAGGTACCGGAAGTCGTCGGGCGAGCCGAGGCGCGCGGTGGGCGCGTAGAAGCCGGTGACCTGGTAGCCCCAGGACGGGCCGTACGGGTGCTCGGCGACCGGCATCAGCTCGACGTGGGTGAAGCCGAGGTCCTTGACGTACGCGGGCAGCTCCTCGGCCAGCTCGCGGTAGGACAGCCCCGGCCGCCAGGACGCCAGGTGCACCTCGTACACGGAGAACGGCGCCTCGTGCACGGGCGTCTCGGCCCGGGTCCGCATCCACTCCGCGTCGCCCCACTCGTACGCCGTCGCGGTCACGACGGACGCGGTGTTCGGCGGCTCCTCCGCCGCGCGGGCCATCGGGTCGGCCTTGAGGAACCGGTGGCCGTACCGCGAGTGGATCTCGAACTTGTACCGGGTGCCCTCGCAGACGCCCGGCAGGAACAGCTCCCACACCCCGGACGAACCGAGCGAGCGCATCGGGAACGCCGTGCCGTCCCAGTGGTTGAAGTCCGTGGCGACCCGCACCCCCTGGGCGTTCGGCGCCCACACCGTGAACCGGGTGCCGGTGACGCCCTCGTGGGTCATCGGCTCCGCGCCGAGGGCCTGCCACAGCTGCTCGTGCCGGCCCTCGCCGATCAGGTGCAGGTCGAGTTCGCCGAGGGCGGGCAGGAAGCGGTACGGGTCGTGCGTCTCCCGCTCACCCTCCTCGTACGTCACCACGAGGGTGTAGGCGGGGATCTCCGCCAGGGGCAGCACACCGGAGAAGAGACCGTCCTCCTCCGACACGAGGCCGTGGCGCTCGCCGTCCACGACCACGCTCACCTCGCGGGCGAACGGGCGCAGCGCCCGGAAGGCGATGCCGCCCGGGACGGGGTGGGCGCCCAGCAGGGCGTGCGGGTCGTGGTGGGCGCCCGCCAGCAGGCGCCCGCGGTCGGTCGGGTCGAGGGGCGGGGCGGTTCCGCACGCACCGGGTGTGGGCGGGACGGGACCGGACGGCTCGGGAAGCGAGGTGTCGCGGAGGGCCACGGGTCAGTCTCCTCTCACGGCGAGTCGTTCGATCGCCGCCATGGGTACGGGAAGCCAGTCGGGGCGGTGCCGGGCCTCGTACAGCACCTCATACACGGCGCGGTCCGTCTCGTAGGCGCGCAGCAGGCCGTGCTTCTTACGGGGGTCCCACCCGGCGCGGGCGGCGTAGCCGGCGCAGAACGCCTCCCGGCAGCGGCGCGCCCACTCGGGGCGCCACGGGCGGCGCTGCCGGGCGGCGTAGTCGAAGGAGCGCAGCATGCCCGCGATGTCCCGCAAGGGGGAGTGGGCGCTGCGCCGTTCGGACAGCGGGCGGGACGGCTCGCCCTCGAAGTCGATGACGAACCAGTCCCGGCCGGCCCGCAGCACCTGCCCCAGATGCAGGTCGCCGTGGATGCGCTGGGCGGGCGGCCCGGAGTCGCAGGTGGACAGCGCCGCGAAGGCCCCCCGCAGCCCGGGCACGAAGGGCTGCAGCGCCGGTACGCAGTGCGCGGCGGCGGTCAGCCGTTCGGTCATCGCCGCCGCCGTCCGGCCGTTCTCCCCGGGCGGGCCGGCCGGGAACGCCGAGGCCAGCGCCAGGTGCACGTCGGCCATCGCCCGCCCCAGCTCGCGGGCCTGCACGGTGAAGTCGTCCCCGGACGCCAGCGCGTTCAGGGAGAGGGTCCAGCCGTCCGAGGCGTCGTGCAGGAACGGCTGGAGTACGCCGAGCGTCGCCTCGTAGGGATGGGTCGTCCGCATCCACGCCACCGGCGCGGGGACCCGCCCGCAGCCCTGCCTGGCCAGCGCGTCCGGCACCTCCAGGTCGGGGTTGACGCCGGGCTGGATGCGCCGGAACAGCTTCAGGATGAACTCGTCGCCGTAGATCAGCGACGAGTTGGACTGCTCGGCGTCCAGCAGCCTCGGCACGAGCCCGCCGGGCACCGGCCGCGCGGGGTCGGACTCGAAGCGCAGCGGTCCCGCCTTGCCGGGGTGCCGGAGCCGTTCCAGGAGCAGCTGGGCCGACCGGGGGTCGTGCAGCGCGTCGTAGACCGTCCGGCCGGCCAGCGGGCCGTCCTGCACCTGCCCGATGATCGCCCGGCCCAGGCGCGGTGACGGCTGCTCGCGCACGCCCAGCAGCAGCTGGTAGCAGTCGCCGGCCGGGGGACCGCCGCCCGGGGCGGGCACGGGGCCCTGCCCGGTGTGCACCAGGAGGTGCAGACAGCCCGGGAAGAGCTCGGTCATCGACAGCAGGCCGAGCTCGGCCACGAGCCGGTCCTTGCCCGCGAACCAGCGCTGGCGCGGCAGCCACTCCCGCAGCAGCTCGCCGAGCGAGGCCATGGTCTCGGCGAGATGCCCGCGTCTGGGGCGCAGGGGTGCGGTCTTCGGCATGGTGACGCGTCCTTTCCTCGGCCCACGGTCAAACGCGGCGGCCGATGCGGGATGCGACTCGGGTGAGCCGGAACCAGTAGAAGCCGTGGCCCCCGAGGGTCAGCAGGTACGGCAGTTCGCCGATGGCGGGGAAGCGGACTCCGCCGAACAGCTCGACCGGATGGCGCCCGGCGAACTCCCGCAGGTCGAGTTCGGTGGGCTGCGCGAACCGCGCGAAGTTGTTCACGCACAGCACCAGGTCGTCCTCGTACTCCCGCAGGAAGGCGAGCACAGCGGGGTTGGAGGAGGGCAGTTCGGTGTAGGTGCCGAGGCCGAAGGCGGGGTTCTGCTTGCGGATCTCGATCATGCGGCGGGTCCAGTGCAGCAGGGACGAGGGCGAGGCCATGGACGCCTCGACGTTCGTCACCTGGTAGCCGTAGACCGGGTCCATGATCGTCGGCAGGTACAGGCGCCCCGGATCGCAGGT
>NZ_RAIF01000032.1:1615168-1616114 GCF_003671715.1 Streptomyces sp. E2N166
CACTGCATCGGCGTGCGGACCGCGTCGCGGTCGCCGAGCCAGATGTTGTCGCCCATGCCGATCTCGTCGCCGTAGTACAGGATCGGCGAGCCCGGGAGGGCGAGCAGCAGGGCGGTGAACAGCTCGATCTGGTCACGGTCGTTGTCCAGCAGGGTGGCCAGCCGGCGGCGGATGCCGATGTTGGCGCGCATCCGCGGGTCCTTGGCGTACTCCGCGTACATGTAGTCGCGTTCCTCGTCGGTGACCATTTCGAGGGTCAGCTCGTCGTGGTTGCGCAGGAAGATGCCCCACTGGCAGCCGGACGGGATGGCCGGGGTCTTGGCGAGGATCTCGGAGACGGGGTAGCGGGACTCGCGGCGTACGGCCATGAAGATCCGGGGCATGACCGGGAAGTGGAACGCCATGTGGCACTCGTCGCCGCCGGTGGCGTAGTCGCCGAAGTAGTCGACGACATCCTCCGGCCACTGGTTGGCCTCCGCCAGCAGCACGGTGTCCGGATAGTGCGCGTCGATCTCGCTGCGGACACGCTTGAGGAACGCGTGGCTGGCGGGCAGGTTCTCGCAGTTGGTGCCCTCTTCGGCGTACAGATAGGGCACGGCGTCGAGGCGGTAGCCGTCGACTCCCAGGTCCAGCCAGAACTTCAGCGCCGCCAGCATCTCCTCCTGGACGGCCGGGTTCTCGTAGTTGAGATCCGGCTGGTGGGTGAAGAAGCGGTGCCAGTAGTACTGCCCGCGTACCGGGTCGAAGGTCCAGTTGGAGGCCTCGGTGTCGACGAAGATGATGCGGGCGTCGGAGTACCGGGTGTCGTCGTCCGCCCAGACGTAGTAGTCGCCGTACGGGCCGTCGGGGTTCTTGCGGGACTCCTGGAACCACGGGTGCTGATCGCTGGTGTGGTTCATGACGAAGTCGATGATCACGCGCATGCCGCGCTGGTGGGCGGCGTCCA
>NZ_RAIF01000032.1:1616124-1631588 GCF_003671715.1 Streptomyces sp. E2N166
CGCCCACGCCGTCGCCGTTGCTGTCCTGGAAGGAACGGACGAGGACCTCGTAGAAGACGGCTCGTTTGAACCAGTCCGGGTCCCGGTCCTTGACCGGGGTGTCCTCGAATTTGTCCGGCACGGGCTCGTTCACGGTCATGAGGCTCCTGACCTTCCGTTCTGGGGCGTGGCGGCGGACGGCCGGCGGACGTGGAAGACGTGAGCGGGGGTCCGGCCGGGCTCCAGCCGGACGTAGTTCGTCCGGCCCCAGTGGTAGGTCTCGTCCGTGAGTTCGTCGTGGACCGGCACCGACTCGTGCCAGTCCAGGCCGAGCTGCGGCATGTCGAGCGAGATCGTGGCCTCCTGGGTGTGGTGGGGATCGAGGTTGGCTACCACCAGCACGACGTCGGACCCCACGCGCTTGCTGTACGCGATCAGCGCGTCGTTGTCGGTCCGGTGGAAGCGCAGGTTCCGCAGCCGGTGCAGCGCGGGGTGGTCGCGCCGGATGGTGTTGAGCTGGGTGATGAGGGGGGCGATGGTGGTGCCCTCGCGGGCGGCGGTGGCCCAGTCGCGTGGTTTGAGCTGGTATTTCTCGCTGTCGAGGTATTCCTCGCTGCCTTCGCGCAGGGGGGTGTTCTCGCAGAGTTCGTAGCCGCTGTAGATGCCCCAGGCGGGGGAGAGGGTGGCGGCGAGGACGGCGCGGACCTCGAAGGCGGGGCGGCCGCCGTGCTGGAGGTAGGCGTGCAGGATGTCGGGGGTGTTGGCGAAGAAGTTGGGCCGCATGTAGGAGGCGGCGTCCCCCGAGAGTTCGGTGAGGTACTCGGTCAGTTCCTGCTTGGTGTTGCGCCAGGTGAAGTAGGTGTAGGACTGCTGGAAGCCGATCTGGGCCAGGGTGTGCATCATCGCGGGGCGGGTGAAGGCCTCCGCCAGGAAGATCACGTCGGGGTCGGCGCGGTTGATGTCGCCGATCACGCGTTCCCAGAAGACGACGGGTTTGGTGTGGGGGTTGTCGACGCGGAAGATCCGCACCCCGTGGTCCATCCAGTGGCGCAGCACGCGGACCGTCTCGGCGACGAGTCCGTCGAGGTCGGCGTCGAAGGCGACGGGGTAGATGTCCTGGTACTTCTTGGGCGGGTTCTCGGCGTGGGCGATGGTGCCGTCGGGGCGGTGGTGGAACCAGTCGGGGTGTTTGTGGACCCAGGGGTGGTCGGGGGAGCACTGGAGGGCGAAGTCGAGGGCGACCTCCAGGCCCTGGCGGGCGGCTTCGGCGACGAAGTGGTCGAAGTCGTCGATCGTGCCGAGCTGGGGGTGGATGGTGTCGTGGCCGCCCTCGGGGGAGCCGATGGCCCAGGGGACGCCGACGTCGTCGGGGGTGGCGGAGAGGGTGTTGTTGCGGCCCTTGCGGTGGGTGGTGCCGATGGGGTGGACGGGCGGGAGGTAGACGACGTCGAAGCCCATCGCGGCGATGGCGGGCAGTCTGCGGGCGGCGGTGCGGAAGGTGCCGTGGGGCTGCTCGGGGGTGCCCTCGGAGCGGGGGAAGAACTCGTACCAGGCGCCGTACAGGGCGCGTTCGCGCTCCACGAGCAGGGGCAGCGGGTCGGAGGTGGTGACCAGCTCCCGCAGCGGATGCCGGGCCAGTACCGCGTCCACCTCCGGTGTCAACGCCGCCGCCAAACGGGTGGCCACCGGCAGCGTGTCGTCGAGCAGGGCAGCCGCGGCGGCCAGCACCACGGCGCGCCCGGCGCCCTTCGGCACACCCGCGGCGGCCCGCCGGTAGAGCTCGGCGCCCTCCTCCAGGACCAGGCCGGTGTCGATACCGGCCGGGATCTTGATGCGCGCGTGGTGCTTCCAGGTGGCGACGGGGTCGCTCCACGCCTCCACCCGGTAGGTCCAGTCGCCCGGGGTGCCGGGGGTGACCTCGGCGCCCCAGCGGTCGCTGCCCGGGGCCAGCTCCCGCATCGGCGTCCAGGGGCCGGGCCGGCCCTCGGGGTCCTTCAGCACGACGTTGGCGGCGACCGCGTCGTGCCCCTCGCGGAACACGGTGGCGGTGACCTGGAACGTCTCTCCGGCCACCGCCTTCGCCGGGCGCCTGCCGTGCTCCACCACCGGGTGGACGTCCCGTACCGGGATACGTCCGATCCCCACGGTCGCACTCATCCGTTCTCACCTCCGCCGTGCTCGGGGCCGGGCCGCAGCCCGGCCGTTCGGGTCAAGCCGCGCCGGAGGGGGTCTTCCGCCCCGACGGGGAGAGCCGGTCCGCCCGTTCCTGCGCATGGGTGACCAGGTTCGTTCGCAGATACCGTTCGGCGGCGTCCGCGGCCTCACGTGCGCACCGCTTTCCCATCAGCACGCAGAGGGTGTAGCCGGAGTCCTCGAAGGTGGACCGGACGCCCACGTCCGCCGGGGACGCGAGCATCGAGCGTTCCCAGGCGCGGTAACGCCGCAGCTGCCGGGCGACTTCGCTCTTCGCGGGAAGCAGCATGGCCGGTCACCTTCCGGACGGTCCGGGGGTACGGACGATCGAGTTCTTCACACATGGTGCACGGGTGGTGACGCGCCGTCTTGTTGGATCTTCAACTGCTTTCTCGTGTTGCACGAATGGACTACTGCTCTCACTCTGGAGTGACTCAGAAGCGATCAGTGCTCACGCTTCGTGTTCGGGGAGCTCGTCCCCCAAGGGGCGAGGAGGAGCGAGAGCTTTCGCGGTGAGGAGCCACGACGATGAAGACCGCAGTGCCCTGCTACTACCACCTCGACGTGGAAGTGAGCCCGGAACGGGTCGGACAGGTCAGGCGCATCCTGGCCGCTCACCTCCGGTTCTGGAACCTGGAGAACCTCGTCGAACCCGTCTGCTCGGGCGCCGAAATGCTGCTTCGGGCGATCGACGAGCACGCGAGCGACAAGAACACGTCGATCGAGATGTGGTGGAACCACCAGCACCTCATCACGGCCGTGGGCGGCAACGACCACGCGCTCCGTCCCGACCAGGACCTGCGCACCTGCCTGCAGCATCTCGCCGCCACCAGTGACGGCTGGGGCTGCTGTGCCGCGGACACCGGGGCCAAGGTGATCTGGTTCTCCCAGCGCGCCCGGGCCGGCGAACGCGTCCCGCTCGTGGCGACATCGCCGGAGCCGATCACCCAGGAGGGGCTGGAAGTGCCGCGAGAGATCATGCCGGTGGCCCGGGTGGCCGGTCCGGCCAGCAGGACGAACGGCATTCTGGAGGAGGCCCGGTGACCCGCGCCAGGCCGAACTGGAAGGGGTCGCCCGTGTGGAGCGGGCACCCCTATCCCCTGGGGGCCGCGTACGACGGACAGGGCACCAACTTCGCACTGTTCAGCGAGGTCGCCGAACGCGTCGACCTCGTCCTCGTCGACGACGACGGCACCCACAGCACCGTCCCGCTGCCCGAGGTCGACGGCTTCGTCTGGCACTGCTACCTGCCCGGCGTCGGCCCGGGGCAGCGCTACGGCTACCGGGTCCACGGTCCGTGGGCCCCTGCCGTGGGCCACCGCTGCAACCCGGCGAAACTGCTCCTCGACCCCTACACCCGGGCCGTGGACGGGATGGTGGACAACCACGCCTCCCTCTTCGAGCGGGCCAGGGGCAGGGCCGACCCGGGGGACAGCGCCGGGCACACCATGCTCGGGGTGGTCACCGACCCGTTCTTCGACTGGGGCGACGACCGCCCGCCGGGGCGCCCGTACTCGGAGAGCGTGATCTACGAGGCGCACGTCCGCGGACTCAGCCGCACCCACCCGGACGTGCCCGAGGAACTGCGCGGCACCTACGCCGGGTTGGCGCACCCGGCGGTCGTGGAACACCTGACGTCCCTGGGTGTGACCGCCGTGGAGCTGATGCCGGTGCACCAGTTCGTGCACGACGGCCACCTCCAGGACCGGGACCTGTCCAACTACTGGGGCTACAACACCATCGGCTTCTTCGCGCCCCACAACGGCTACGCCGCCCACGGCACCCGCGGGCAGCAGGTCAACGAGTTCAAGTCGATGGTCAAGGCCCTGCACGAGGCCGGCCTCGAAGTGATCCTCGACGTGGTCTACAACCACACCGCCGAGGGCAACGAGAAGGGCCCCACCCTCTCCTTCCGCGGCATCGACAACGCCTCGTACTACCGCCTGGTGGACGGCGACTGGCAGCACTACTACGACACCACCGGCACCGGCAACAGCCTCCTGATGCGCCACCCCTATGTGCTCCAGCTGATCATGGACTCGCTGCGGTACTGGGTCACCGAGATGCACGTCGACGGGTTCCGCTTCGACCTCGCCGCCACCCTGGCCCGGCAGTTCCACGAGGTGGACCGGCTGTCGGCGTTCTTCGACCTCATCCAGCAGGACCCGGTGATCAGCCGCGTCAAGCTGATCGCCGAGCCCTGGGACGTCGGCGAGGGCGGCTACCAGGTGGGCAACTTCCCGCAGCTGTGGTCGGAGTGGAACGGCATGTACCGGGACGCGGTACGGGACTTCTGGCGCGGCGAGGAGCACACGCTCGGCGAGTTCGCCTCCCGGCTGACCGGCTCCTCCGACCTGTACCAGCACAGCCGGCGCCGCCCCCGAGCCAGCGTCAACTTCGTGACCGCGCACGACGGGTTCACCCTGCGCGACCTCGTCTCCTACAACGACAAGCGCAACGAGGCCAACGGCGAGGGCAACCGGGACGGCGAGAGCCACAACCGGTCCTGGAACTGCGGCGCCGAGGGCGAGACCAAGGACCCGGCCGTCCGGGAGCTGCGCGGCCGCCAGCAGCGCAACTTCCTCGCCACGCTGCTGCTCTCGCAGGGCATCCCGATGCTCTGCCACGGCGACGAACTGGGGCGCACCCAGCGCGGCAACAACAACGCCTACTGCCAGGACAACGACATCTCCTGGGTCGACTGGAGGCTGAACGGGGAACAGCGCGCGCTGCTGGACTTCACCCGGCGCGTCATCGCGCTGCGGGCCGGCCACCCCGTGCTGCGCCGGCGCCGCTACTTCCGCGGCGACACCCCCACCCGCGCCGACCAGCCGCTGCCCGACCTGGTGTGGCTGCTGCCCGACGCGCGGGAGATGACCGACGACGACTGGCAGCGCTCCGACGCGCACGCCGTCGGTGTCTTCCTCAACGGCGACGCCATCGCCGAACCCGACCCGTGCGGCCGGCCGGTCGAGGACGACTCCTTCCTGCTGCTGTTCAACAGCCACTGGGAGCCGACGGCCTTCCGGCTGCCCGACGCCACCTACGGCGAGCGCTGGGCGACCCTGATCGACACCGCCGACCCGGAGGGCGTCCCCGACGAGGCGGAGCACAAGGCGGGCACCGTGGTGACCGTCGAGCAGCGCAGTCTGGTGCTGCTCTCCCGGCCGTCCCGCACCGGCCGGTGAGCAGCCCGTGAGGTCAGCTGCCGAGGCGGCGCGCGGTCACCGTGAACTGCGCGCCGTCGGCGTCCCGGAGCACGGCCTCGTCCCTGCTCACGGACAGCACGCTGCCGCCGTGCCGCTCCGCGGTGCGGGCGCAGGCCGCCACGTCCTCGACCGCGAAGTGCACCTGCCAGTGCGGCCGGATGGCCGGGTCGGGCGCCGCTCCCAGGGCGCCCGACTCGATGCGCGCCACCACGTCGCCCTGGCTGCGCAGGACCACCTCGTCGCCCTCGTACTGGACCTCGCAGCAGCCGTCGGGCCCCGCCCAGTCGAAGATCTCGCCGTAGAAGATGGCGGCGTCGAAGGCGTCACGGGTGTGCAGCCGGATGAAGGCTGGGCGCGAGGTGCGCCAGGTCTCCCAGTCCGAGAACAGCTCGCCCTCCCAGATCCCGAAGGTCGCGCCGTCCCGGTCGGCCAGCAGGGCCGCCCGCCCGGGCGGGAGGGAGATCGGCCCGACCGCGGACGTGCCGCCGCGCTCCTGCACCCGGGACGCGGCCTCGTCGGCGCTGCGCACGGCGAAGTACGGCGTCCACGCCACCGCCATCTGCCACATCGCGGCGACGGCGGCGATCCCGGCCACCGGCACCCCGTCGGCCAGGGCGATCCGGAAGGGCTCGCCCAGCTTGCCGGGCCGCCACTGCCAGCCCAGTACGGCGGAGTAGAACTCCTCGGTGGCCTTCAGATCACGGCTGGTCAGACTCACCCAGCAGGGGGCCCCGAACACGGAGTGCGTGGACAGGAGGCTCTCGCCGGCGGGGAAGGGCATGTCGTGGTTCATGGCAGTCGCGTCCTGGTCTCGTCCACCGGCAGCCACCGGCTCCACACCAGTGTCCGGCCGGGAGTGCGGCGGGCGCCTGCCGAGTACCCCGGGCGCGGCGCCGAAACGGTGGCGGACGCGCCCCGGACGGCCCAGTGGCGCGAGGAGGCGCAGGTGGCGACGATGGATGCGTCGGAGCGGCACCGCGCCGCACAGGCGGCGGTGGCCCGCCGGATCCGGAGGTGATCATGCCCACGGACTGGGGATCGGACCAGACCGGCTCGGACCAGATCTTCCAGCTGCAGGAACAGGTCCGGCAGCTCAAGGAGGCCGTCGTCTCGCACGCCGTCGTCGACCAGGCGATCGGGATGGTCGTCGTCCTCGGCAGGGTGACGCCGGACGAGGGATGGATCGTCCTTAAGGAAGTTTCCCAGCATACGAACATCAAACTCCGCAATGTGGCAGAAATGATACTCATCTGGGGGCGCACCGGAGTGATGCAGCCGGAGATCCGGGCCGCCCTCGAGGGCGCTCTGGACCGGCACGGCCCGACTCGCATCCCCGGTGCCGCGCCGGAGATCCGAGTCAGCGGGCCTCCGCGAGGATCTCGTCGCGGATCCGGTCGAAGCAGCCGCTGAGCAGCCGGGAGACGTGCATCTGGGAGATACCGAGCTGCTGCGCGATGCGGCTCTGCGTCATCTCGCCGAAGAAGCGCAGGTAGAGGATGGTGCGCTCGCGCTCGGGCAGCGCCTCCAGGCAGGGCCGGACGGCCACCCGGTCCACCACCGCGTCGAAGGCCGGATCCAGCCCGCCGAGCGCGTCCCCGAGGGCGTACCCGTCGGTGCCGGGCATCTCCGCCTCCAGCGAGAGCGCGGAGAAGCACTCCAGGGCCTCCATGCCGGTTCGGACCTCGACCGTGGTCAGCTGCGCGTGGTCGGCGATCTCCTCGATGGTGGGGGCGCGTCCCGGTGTGGTCTGTGCCAGCTCCTTCGCGGACTTGCGCACCCGGTTGCGCAGGTCCTGGATCCGCCGCGGCACGTGCAGGGTCCACATGTGGTCGCGGAAGTGCCGTTTGATCTCGCCGGTCACGGTCGGCACGGCGTACGCCTCGAAGGCGTGGCCGCGCTCCGGGTCGTAGTGGTCGACGGCCTTGACGAGGCCGAGGGCCGCCACCTGGTAGAGGTCCTCCAGGTTCTCGCCGCGGCCCCGGAAGCGGACCGCGATCCGCTCGGCCATGGGCAGCCACACCTGGATCAGTTGGTCCCGCAGCGCCTTGCGCTCCGGGCCCTCGGGCAGCCCCGCGAGGCGATCGAAGGCCGCGGCCGTGTCGGGAGCGTCGTCGTGCGGATGGGGCTTGGTTCTGCCGGCGATACGCATCATGCGCACCTCCCTCAGCAGGGGTGCGGGCAAGTCCTCATATATATGGATAGTGAGCGCGAATGCGCCGGACGGCCACCCGAACGGCTGCGGGCCGGTGAGCGAGACGGCGCCGCCGCCGAACGTGATGTGCGGCACGCTCTGGGTGACCGCCCCGAGGGAGCGTCGGCGGATACTTCCTGCGCAACGCTTGATCGCTGGCCAAAAGGGGTGAAGTCCCTGGCCACAGCGCATTCCGCTCATTTGACAGTGCACTGAGCGCACAGATAGGAAGCAGCGTCGAGAGGTCGAGAGGGGCACCGTGTACGAGCCGAACGTGGTCGGGGACTGGCAGGAGTACGACGAGCACGCCGGTCTGCGGGTCCGCGTCCACCGACTTGAGCCCGCCGAGCCGCCGCGTGGACGCGACGACGCCGCCGAAGGGCTGACGTACTTCTGTGTCCGGGTGACCGTCGAGAACCGTGGCGCCCGGCACCGAGGCATTCACCTGGAGGACGGTCAGATCGACGTGCGGATCGGCCCCGACGGGGAGAGTGCCTTCCTCGACTGGCGCAACTCCCAGTTCGTCGAGGGTTTCGACGTCTACCCGCTGCGCCGGGCCACCGCCGTGCTCTACGCGGCCGGCCCGGAGGCGAGTCTCAGCCAGGTGGACGTCCAGGTGCAGTTGCGGGTGGACGAGGAGTGGGCCGACCGCCGGCTGTGGACCGGCGGCCTCGGGCTGCACGACGGGAGCGCCGGAACCCTTTCCGGCACGGTGCGTGACGACGGGCTGGCGCACCAGGTGAGCGCCTTCCTGCGGGGCCAGGCGGAGGAGGGCTCCGCCTGATCCCCGGCAGGCGGCGCCTCAGTGCGCGATGCCGTCGATGATCTCGCGGGCGCCCTGACGCAGCAGGGCCACGGCGACCGACGTGCCGAGCGTCGCCGGGTCGAGCCGGCCGGCCCACTCGTGGGCGTTGAGCCGGGTCTTGCCGTCCGGGGTGAAGACGCAGGCCCGCAGGGAGAGTTCCCCGCTCCGGTCCACGCGGGCGTATCCGGCGATCGGGCTGTTGCAGTGCCCCTGCAGCACGTGCAGGAACATGCGTTCCGCCGTCGCCTCCCGATGGGTCCCCGGATGGCCGAGGCCGCTGACCGCGTCGATGAGGGCGGTGTCGCCCTCGCGGCACTGCAGGGCGAGGATGCCCGCGCCGATCGGCGGCATCATCGTCTCGGGGGAGAGAACCTCGCTGATCACGTCGCGGCGGCCGATGCGCTCCAGGCCGGAGACCGCGAGGAGCAGGGCGTCCGCCTCGCCGGCGGCCAGCTTCGCCAGCCGCCGGTTGGCGTTGCCCCGGAACGGCACGCACTCAAGGTCCGGGTGGGTGGCGGCCAGCTGGGCGACGCGGCGCACCGAGGAGGTGCCGACGCGGGTCCCGGCCGGAAGCTCGTCCAGGGTGAGCCCGTCCGGATGGATCAGCGCGTCCCGGATGTCGTCCCGCTCCAGGAACGCGGCGAACACCGTGCCCGCCGGCAGCGGCCGGTCGGCGGGCACGTCCTTCACGCAGTGCACCGCCAGATCGGCCTCGCCCGACAGCAGTGCGGCATCCACCTCCTTGGTGAACGCGCCCTTGCCCTCCACGAGCGACAGGTCGCCGAGCCACTTGTCGCCGGTGGTCTTCACCGGCACGACCTCGGTGCGCACGCCGGGGTGGAGGGCCGCCAACTCGGCCCGGACGCGCTCGACCTGCGCCAGGGCCATGGGGGAGTCGCGGGAGACGATGCGGATCAGTTCGGGGACGGACATGCGGACACGATAGTGCTCCCGGGGGCGAGTCGGTGGCGGGGTTCGCTCGACCGGCCGCGGTCGACTCAGGCGTTCGGGTCGAAGGAGATGCCGGACGGCTTGGCGGCCGCCAGGTGGGAGGCGAAGCTGCCGTCCTTCAGGCCGAAGCCGGCGCTGCCGAAGTCGTGGGAGCTCAGCTTCTCGCGCAGGCCGGCCGGATAGCCGTTCCAGCCGACCAGCGTCGGGTACTGCCAGCCGCCCTTGTGGTTCTCGGGCGGCTCGTCGCCCGAGGCCGCGGGGCGGAAGCAGTGGGTGCTGATGCCGTCCTTGTGGTAGACGATCTTCGGATGGGTGCCGTCGAAGCGGACCGCCGACCTCGCGTGCACGCTGAACGAGCCGTGGTTCGAGGTCGAGACGTACTCCACGGTGCCGTCCCGCACCCACACCACGACGTGCTCCCAGTCGTGCCGGTGCCCGCCGAGACTGCTGCCGGGCAGCGCCTGGTCCTTCTCGAAGTAGAGGCCGTACATGTACGCGCACCAGCCGTTGTCGCACTTGGCGCGCGAGTAGCCGTTGGTGTTGTCCAGGTCGGCGGCGTCCCGGCAGTTGCCGTTCAGGGCGCCGGTCGGCTTGAGCCCGCCGTTGACCGCTCCGTCGGAGCCGATGGCCGGTGTGGGATAGCAGCCGTCGGTGTCGTAGTCGTAGGCGGGCTGGTACGCCCGCTCCAGGCTGTCGGCGTTGCCGGGCAGCCCCGGGGGCGGAGCGGCGAAGGCGGTGGCGGGGAAGGCGACGACGAGGGCGAGGGCACCGAGCGGTGCGGCGAGCCATCTCTTGCGGCGGGTTCCGGCGGTACGCGTGGACACCGCGTCCTCCTCTGATTCCGGGCGCAGCCCAACGGCTGTGGGGGGAAGGGGAGTTCAGGGTCCCGTCTTTTCACTTCCGGGCCAAGGGGGCGCGTGCGTCCCCGCGGTGAAGGGCAGCCCAATACTTGACCCCGCGTCACACGGTCACACCATGCCGTCCGGAATGTCGGCGGCGGACTCCTCGGGTGCGAGGTCCGGGCGGAGCCTGAGCCAGGACGGCTGGCGCAGCATGCCCTCGCGGGTGCGGGTGCTGTAGCGGACCTCGCCGACCAGCCGGGGGACGACCCAGCGGGCCCCCGGCACCGTCGGTACGGGATCGAAGGGGCACACGTCGCTCGCGGCGGCCCCCAGCAGCGCCGCCAGCTCGGTGCGCTCGGCCGCGCTCCAGCCGGTGCCGACCCCGCCGACGTAGCGCAGCCGGCCCGCGGCGCGCTGGCCGACCAGGACGGCGCCCGGCAGGCCCGAGAGCCGCCCCTTGCCGGGCAGCCAGCCGCCGACCACGACGTCCTCGCTGCGCATGTTGCGGATCTTGATCCAGGCCCGGGAGCGGACCCCTGGCTCGTACACCGAGTCCAGCCGCTTGCAGACCAGGCCCTCCAGGCCGTGCTCGCGGGTGGCTCGCAGCGCCTGCTCCCCGTGGCCGACCAGCGCGGTCGGGGTGGACCAGGACGGCCCGCCGAGACCGAGGTCCGTCAGCTGTTCGCGGCGGTGGGTGTAAGGAAGGCGCAGGAGGGGCCGGCCCGCCAGGTACAGGGCGTCGAACAGCACCAGGTGGACGGGGACCCTTGCCGCCCGGTGCGCCGCCCGGCCCGGGGCGTGCGCCAGGCCCATACGGGACTGCAGCAACTGGAAGTCGGCACGGCCCTGTTCGTCCAGGGCGAGCACCTCCCCGTCCAGCACGGCGGCGGTGGAGCCGAGCGCGGTGCCGAGCGGTGCCAGTTCCGGGTAGGCGGCCGTGATGTCGTGGCCGGAGCGGGCGCGCAGCCGCACACTGCCGTCGCCGGGCAGGTAGACCACCACGCGCTGGCCGTCCTGCTTGGTCTCGTAGGCCCAGCGCGCGTCCTGCGCGGCGGACGGCAGGGTGCCCGGGGTGGCGAGCATGGGAGGGATCAGCGGCAGCTCCACGGGTCAGTTCTCGACCCGCCCGTGCGCCGTCACGCGCGTTGTCCGCCAGGTTCGCCTGAACGGCGCCGGCCCCGGGGCGGGACCGGCGCCGTGCCCGTCGGCGAGCGGCGGTGGCCTCGGACTCGACGCCCGGGGCCGGTGCCGTGTGCGCCGGACCGGTGGCGGGGCGGTGCCGCGGGAGGAAGGACGCGATCACGAAGGCGAGCAGGGCGGCGGCCCGCGCCGATCGCCATGACGGCCTTGAACGTGTTCTCGGACGGCAGGGCGAAGCCGCCGAGGCTGACGGTCATCTGAGCCAGGATCACGCCGGCGCCGGCGACCGACGTACCGATGGACCGCGTGAAGGTGCTCAGACTGTTGGCGGCGGCCGTCTCGCCGGCCGGCACCGCACCCATGATCAGGGCCGGCATGGCGCCGTAGGCCGGGGCGCTGCCGCGTCAGGTGGCCGACTCCGAGCCGCTGCGCCCGGGTGAGCCGGCGGCCCGGCTGGGCGTGGAGGCCTCGCACGTCACGCGCACGGTGCAGCGGTTGCGGCGGACCGGATACGCCAGCCGCGTCCCCGACCCCGACGTCCGCCGCGCCCAGCGCATCGAGCTGACCGGGACCGGCCGTCAGGCCGTCGCGCGTCTGCGCGAGGCCGGAGCCCGCGGCATGCGGCGGGCCCCGGCCGACTGGTCCCCCGGGGAACTTCGGCAGCTCGCCACCCTCTTCCGCCGCATGGCCGACGGCTTCCCCGGCTGCGCGGCGGACGAGGAGCCCGAGGTTCGGCCCACGGCGCCGGCGGGACGGCCTGACGGACGCTCCGCCGTGCGGGCGCCCCGCCGTGCGGCCGTGCCGCCGTACGCGAACCCGTCGCCTCTGTTCCTTACCGTCGAGTAATATCGCGCGGCAGGCCCCCAGAGGAGGAACCGTGCCCCGGTCCGAACGCTCACCCCTGCTGCTCGCCGGCCTGCTGGCCACCGCGGGCGTCGCCCACTTCGCCCGCCCCCGCACCTTCGACGCGATCGTGCCGCGCGGCCTGCCCGGCGCGCCCCGGGCCTGGACGTACGCCAGTGGCGTCGCCGAACTGGCGCTCGCCGCGGGCGTCGCACTGCCGCGCACCCGCAAGGCGGCCGCGCTGACCGCGGCCGCCTTCTTCGTCGGAGTCTTCCCGGCCAACGTCAAGATGGCCGTGGACTGGCGGCACCGCCCCGCACCGCAGAAGGCCGCCGCCTACGGCCGGCTCCCCGTGCAGGTGCCGCTCGTGCTGTGGGCCCGCAGCGTCGCCAAGGGCAGCGAGGGCCGGTCGTGAGTCCGGCCCCGGCCGTGGGTGACACGGTCGACGACTTCACGCTCCCGGACGAGACCGGCACCCCGCGCCGCCTGTCC
Organism: Streptomyces sp. E2N166; assembly: GCF_003671715.1. GTDB lineage: Bacteria > Actinomycetota > Actinomycetes > Streptomycetales > Streptomycetaceae > Streptomyces > Streptomyces thinghirensis. The sequence goes on from NZ_RAIF01000032.1 coordinate 1,628,770, forward strand.
GAGCTGCTCGCCGACGGCCCGGTCGTGCTGTTCTTCTACCCGGCCGCCCTGACCCCCGGCTGCACGGCGGAGGCCTGCCACTTCCGCGACCTCGCCGCCGAGTTCGCGGAGGCCGGAGCCCGCCCCGTCGGGGTCAGCGGGGACCCCGTCGAACGGCAGCAGGAGTTCACCGGGCGCCACGCCCTCGGCATGCCGCTGCTGTCCGACGCCGACGGCGCGGTCCGTGAGTCGTTCGGCGTGAAACGCGGGTTCAGCCTGGCCCCCACCAGGCGGGTCACCTTCGTCATCGGGAAGGACCGCACCCTGCTCGAGGTCGTCCGCAGCGAGCTGAGGATGAACACGCACGCCGACCGCGCCCTGGCCGCACTGCGCGCACACCAGGGGTAGCGGTCCGCTCCCGCTCCGTCGCGGTTGAAACCGTGCTGTCAAGGGTCAATCCTGGAGACTATGGAGCATCCCTCCGCTGTGGCGACGCTGGACGCCCACGGCACGGTGACGGGGTGGAGCGAGGGCGCCCGGCGGCTGACCGGTTACCCGGCCGAGGAGGCCGTGGGACGGGCCGCCCGGGAGCTGCTGGCCGAGGACGTGCCGGCGGACGTCCTGGCCACCCTGTCCGGCATCGTCCGGACGCGGCACCGGGACGGCAGCCTCGTCGCGCTCGGCCTGCGGGCCCGCGCCCTGACGGGCGCCGACGGCAGGCCCGCCGGATACGCCGTCACCGTCGAACCGCCCGCCGGCGGGCGGACCTCGCTGGCGGAGCTGGCCTTCGAGCAGGCGGCCATGTCGATGTCCGTCTTCGACACCCGCCAGCACTACCTGCGGCTCAACGAGGTGGCGTGCCAGGTGATGGGCGTGCCGGAAGAGGCGTTGATCGGCCGGTGCTTCTCGGACTCGGTCGAGAACGCCGAGCACAGTCAAGGCTTCCTGCGCCATCTGCGCCAGGTCGCCGAGACGGGCCGGCCCGCGCGCTACGAGAGCTTCACGGGCGCGCCGACCCTCAACCGAGACCACGCCTGGACCACCGAGATCTGGCCCGTGCGGGACGCCTCCGGCGAGCTGCTGGGGACCGCTCTCGCGGCCTTCGACAGTACCGAGCAGTACTGGGCGAGGGAGCGGCTGGCCCTGCTGAACAAGGCGGCGGCCGCCATCGGCACCACGCTGGACCTGGTGCGCACCGCCGAGGAACTCGTCGAGGTCGTGGTGCCGCGGTTCGCCGACTTCGCCAGCGTCGACCTGCTCGAATGGGTCCTGGGCGCGGAGGAGTCGCCGGCGGTGTTCAGCGAGGAGATCGCGCTGCGTCGGGTCGCCCACGGCTCCGTCACCGAGGGCACCCCCGAGGCGGCCGTGCACCTGGGGCACGTGGACGTCCACCCCGCCCTCTCACCACCGGCCCGGGCGATGCGGGAAGGCCGGGTCCTCGTCAGCCAGGCGGGTGAGCCGTCGTTCGTGCACTGGGTCGCCGAGCGCAACGCGCGCGCCCCGGCCGGGCGCTCCTACCGTACGGGCGCCCACTCGATGATGGCGGTGCCCCTTCGGGCCCGCGGCATCACCCTGGGCGTCGCCGTGGCCGTGCGCATGGAACAGCCGGACGAGTACGGCGGCGAGGACGCCGTGTTCGCCGAGGAGCTCGCCAGCAGGGCCGCGGTCTGCATCGACAACGCCCGCCGCTTCACCCGCGAGCGTTCCACCGCCCTGACCCTCCAGCACAGCCTGCTGCCCAAGGGCCTGCCGGGTCAGGCGGCGGTCGAGGTGGCCCACCGCTATCTGCCCTCCGTGTCGGCGGCCGGCATCGGCGGTGACTGGTTCGACGTGATCCCGCTGGCCGGCAGCCGTGTCGCGCTCGTCGTCGGCGACGTCGTCGGCCACGGCATCCCGTCCACGGCGACCATGGGCCGGCTGTGCACCGCGGTCCGTACCCTTGCCGACGTCGACCTGCCCCCCGACGAACTCCTCACCCATCTCGACGACCTCGTCACCCACCTCGTGGCCGGCGACTCGGGCGACGACGTCGCGGAACTGGGCGCCACCTGCCTCTACGCCGTCTACGATCCCGTCTCCCGCTGCCTTTCCCTGGCCGCGGCCGGCCACCCCGCTCCGGCCGTCGTCCTGCCCGACGGCAGCGCGCGGCTCGTCCGCATGACCGCCGGGCCGCCGCTCGGTGTCGGCGGACTGCCGTTCGAGGCGGCCGAGCTGGAACTTCCCGAGGGCTCCGTCGTCGCCCTGTACACCGACGGCCTCATCGAGGACCGCGACCGCGACGTCGACCACGCCACCGCGGAACTGTGCCGGGCGCTGACCGCCCCCGCCAACTCGCTCGACGCCCTGTGCGACACCGTGCTCAAGGCGGTCGTGCCGGAGGAGCCCGATGACGACGTGGCGCTGCTGCTGGCCCGTACGCGTGCGCTGGGCACGGACCAGATCCGCACCTGGGACGTCCACCCCGACCCCTCGCACGTGGCCGCCACCCGGCGGTCCGTCACCGAGCAGCTGACGGAGTGGGGACTGGACGAGGCCGCGTTCGTCACCGAACTGGTGGCCAGTGAACTCGTCACCAACGCGATCCGCTACGGCGAGCCGCCCATCCAGCTGCGCCTCATCCGCGACAGCGCCCTCATCTGCGAGGTCTCCGACGGCAGCTCCACCTCACCGCACCTGCGCCGGGCCCACGTCTACGACGAGGGCGGGCGGGGCCTGCTGCTGGTCGCCCAGCTCACCCAGCGCTGGGGCAGCCGGCAGACGGGCACCGGCAAGACCATCTGGGCCGAACAGCCCCTGCCCGTGGACTGAACGACCCGCCGGAGCCGCACCCCGCCCAGGGC
>NZ_RAIF01000032.1:1631769-1644913 GCF_003671715.1 Streptomyces sp. E2N166
ACCCGCGCGAGCGTGCGGCCGGTCCGTGCGGACCGGGCACGCCGAGGGCCGGGGGTACCGTGCCCGCGGGACCCGCCGCCGGCCGTCTTCACGAGGAGCCACGCCTCCTCGCCGTCGCCGCCCTCCCACCGCGGAAACGGGTCAGCGCGTACTCCGCCGCGCAGCTTCGCACCGTGCAGCCGGAACCTGGCGTGGGCGCGCGCGAGCGACTCCCCGAGGTCCACCGGCCGTCCCCGGCGGTCGTGGCTCAGCGGCTCGTAGGTGCCGTGGTCCCAGACGATGACCGTGCCGAACCCCGTGCTCGCCAGCGGGGATCACGCCCTCGAACTCCTGGTACTCCAGCGGATGGCCCTCCGTCGGCACGGCGAGCCGCTTGTCACTCGGGTCCGCCGACGGTCCCTTCGGCACCGCCCAGGACTTCAGCACGTCGGCCACCTGGAGCCGGAAGCCGAAGTGCGGGGTGCTCGCGTCGTGGATCTGCACGACGAAGCGGGGCGCCGCCCTCCCGAACCCCTCGGAGGACGCCCCGCGCCCCGCCGGGCATGCCGAAGTCACGCCTGCCGCGGTAGTCCCGCGGCCCGGTCCCCTCGACCACCGCCTGTGGTTCCTTCCAGGGAGATGTGCGACGACCGGGGCCGGGTACCCCGGTCAGAACTCCTCGTGCACTTCCGGGTCGCCGCCGATCCGCCGGTGCGCGCGGTCCGCGACCGTGCGCATCTGGCCGGCGTCCAGTTCGAAGCCGAAGACGTGGAGGTTCGCCCGCTGCCGCGCGGGGTCGGAGGACTTCGGGACGGGCACCGCCCCGAGCTGGGTGTGCCAGCGCAGTACCGCCTGGGCGGGCGTCACGCCGTGCGCGTCGGCGACCGCGACCAGGGCCGGATCGTCCAGCAGGTCGCTGCCGCGTCCCAGCGGGCTCCAGCTTTCGGTGCGGATGCCCCTGCGCTCGTGGAAGGCGCGCAGCTCGTCCTGCGGGAAGAGCGGGTGCAGCTCGATCTGGTTGACGGACGGCAGGACGCCGGTCTCCTTCTCCAGGCGTTCGATGTGCCCGGCCGTGAAGTTGGAGACGCCCACCGAGCGTACGAGGCCGTCCTCGCGCAGCTTGACCATGGCCTTCCAGGAGTCGACGTACTTGTCCACGCGGGGCAGCGGCCAGTGGATCAGGTACAGGTCGACGTACTCGAGTCCGAGCCGGGCACGGGACTCCTCGAACGAGGCGAGGGTCTCCTCGTAGCCGTGGTGCCGGCCGGGCAGCTTGGTCGTCACCACGATCTCCTCGCGGGGAACCCCGCTGCCGGCCACGCCGCGGCCGACGCCGGTCTCGTTGCGGTAGTTCGTCGCCGTGTCGATCAGGCGGTAGCCCGTCTCCAGGGCCTCGCGGACCGCCCGCTCCGCCTCGTCGTCCGTCATCGGCCAGGTGCCCAGCCCCAGGGCGGGGAGCGGGGTGCCGTCGTTGAGCGTGTGCGTCGGGATGCTGATCACGTGGGGACCTTCCCTGGATGTGTACGGCGGTGTGCCGCCCGTCCAGCGTCGCCCACGGGGCGAGCGGTGATCAACCGGACGGCGCGGGAGGGGGTCTGCCACGATCTCCGTTGGAGCCGACACGCACGAACGAACGGCCGGCGCCCTACGACCGACCAACGACCGACGACGGACCGAGCAACGGAGCGCGCATGACGACGGACAGGGCAACGGCGGAACGTACGGCGGCCGAGGCGGCCGGGATCGAGGTGAAACCGGTCGCCGGGCACATCGGCGCCGAGATCGACGGCGTCGACCTGGCCGGCGGCCTCGGCGCGGCGCAGGCAGCGGTGGTCCGGGCGGCGGTGCTGCGCTGGAAGGTGGTGTTCTTCCGCGACCAGCGCCTCGACCACGCCGGACACGTCGCGTTCGCACGCCTCTTCGGCGAGCCGGTCGTCCTGCCCCGGCGCGGCAAGGCGTCGCCGGCGGACTTCCCGGAGGTCGAGACGACCGCCGACCGGCTGGAGCTGGGCGGGCGGTTCGGGATGGACCACGACGAGTGGCTGCGGCGCCGGCGCCACACGCTGCTGCGCGGCTGGCACTGCGACCACGGCGCCCGCGTCGACCCGCCGGCCGCCACGATCCTGCGTGCCGAGACGGTCCCGCCGTACGGCGGTGACACCACCTGGTCGAACCTCGCCGCCGCCTACGCCGGGCTGTCCGCCCCGATGCGCGCCTTCGTCGACACACTGCGCGCCGAACACCGCCTCGGCGTCGGCTACCAGCCCCGGCCGGGCGACGACGCCTACGTCCGCCACCTGCTCGACCACCAGACCGCGACCGTGCACCCCCTGGTCCGCGTCCACCCCGAGACGGGGGAGCGGGTGCTGTTCGTCAACGGCTACTACGTCGAACAGATCGCCGGGCTCTCCCGTCCCGAGAGCGCGGCGGTCCTTCAGCTGCTGCTGGAGCAGGCGACCCGGCCCGAGTACACCGTCCGCTTCCGCTGGGAGCCGGGCAGCGTCGCCTTCTGGGACAACCGGGCCACCATCCACCTCGCCCCGAGCGACAACGCCCACCTCGACCACCCCCGGACCATGCACCGCGTGATGCTCGCCGGCGACGTGCCGGCCGGAGTCGGCGGCGTTCCCTCGAAAGCGATCGCCGGCAGCGAACCGGGACGCTGGTGAGCCGTCAGACGAGCGGGATCGTCACCTCGTCCTCGACCGGCGGGTCCAGCTCCTGGGCCCGGTTGCCGGTGGCGGCGTAGCAGCGCAGCCGGACGGCGTCCGGGGCGACGTCCAGACGCAGGAAGCACTTGAAGAAGGGCGGGTCGTACGTCGCCGAACTCGGCGAGAACAACTGCGTGTAGATCTTGCGCACGGGCAGCCGGAACCGTTTCCCGCGACCGGGCCGCCGTCCGGTGCCCAGCAGCCCGGCGACCAGCCTGGTGCGCCGGGTGACCCGCGCGGCCGAACCCGGGGCGCGGGCCGGGCGGATGCCGAGGCGTTCGGTGATCACGGCCGTCGCCTCGGCCTCCGTGAGGGTGAAGAAGCGGCGCAGTCGCAGTCGGCGGCCGTACAGCCGGCTGTAGAAGGCGAGGGAGTCGCCGCGCAGCGGATAGCAGCGGAAGTCCTGCTCGTCGACGCCGGCCACCGAAACGCGGGGGATGGTGTGGGTGGCGTGCATGAACGCCCCGCCGCCGCCCGCGACGACGTACTGGACGGTGCGGCCGTCCACGTCGACCGGATAGCGCTGGTAGTTGTGGATGTCGCCGCCTATGGCCGCGACGTAGTGGTGGCCGGGATCGCGCACGAGGTCGTCGACCGTGCCGCCGCCCTCTATGGGGCACGGGTGGTGCTCGCCGTCCACGTACAGGGGTGAGCCGGTGACGAGGATCTTCGGCCGCGGGCCCCGGGACACCTCCCGCAGCCACGCGCCCTGCTCGGCGTCGACCGTGCCCAGCAGCCCCGTGTCGATGCCGATGATCCGCACCGGTCCGGCGTCGATCGCCCAGTACGGTCCGGGCTGGTCGGCCTGCTGCGCGGGCGCGGACCGCATCTCGCGCGCCTCGTCCAGACGCCGGCCGTCGTCCGGGCGCGGCCGGTGCCACAGCAGGGACCGCAGCCAGGCGGGGGTGAGGGGGCGCGGCGCGGGTTCCGGCGGCAGGGGCGGGGCGTCGTCGCAGAAGACGCGCATGAAGCCGCCGAGGTCCTCGTACCAGTCGTGGTTGCCCGGTATCGCGTATATGGGTGCCGGGTAGTCGCGGTACGGGCGGAAGAACTTCGTGCCGTAGTCGTCGGCACTGCCCACCGGGTAGATCACGTCGCTGGCGAGGACGGCGAACCGCGTGTCCTGACCCTCTTTCAGCAGGCCGGGGACGACGGCGTACTGCGGGTCGTCGCCCTCCCCGGTGTCGCCGACGACCAGGAAGGAGAACCGGTCCGGGTCGTCGCGCCGGATCACCTTGTCGGCCGGCGCCCCGTCCGCCGTCCGCCGCGCCACCCAGCGGCCCCGGGTCCGGCCCGTGGGGTCCCCGAACCAGGAGGCCAGCACGCCGTTGCGGGCGGCCCACAGCGTTCTCGGACTCAGCCAGGACAGCTTCTCGGTGCGCTGCGGCACGAGTGCTCGGTAGGAGCCGCGCTCGGCGGAGCCCCAGCCGGCGCCTTCGGCGGTATCACGTGAGGAGTCAGACACCCGGGCACGGTAACAACGCCCGGGACCGGGCCCGGCGCGGGAGCCCCGTCAACTTCCGGCCCGGCACCGCCGTTTCGCAGCCGTACGCGTCAGAACGTCCGCTTCAGGAGGTCCAGCAGCGCCGCCCAGTGCCGCTCGGTCGCCTCCGGGTCGTACGCCGCGGTGTCGGCCTGCGTGTAGCCGTGGGGGGCGTCGCCGTACACCTCGCAGCGGTGCCGGACGCCGGCCGCGGTCAGCGCCGCCGTCAGGCGTTCCTGCTGCTCGGGCGGCATGGAGTCGTCGTGGTCCGCGTGGCCGAAGTACAGCTCGGCGGTGATGTGCCCGGCCACCAGGTGCGGGCTTAGCGGTCCCTCGGTCGCCAGGTTCCCGCCGTGGAAACCGGCCGCCGCGGCGACCCGGTCCGGATACGTGCCGGCCGTGCGCAGGGCGAGCCCGGCACCCATGCAGTAGCCGGTCAGCGCGACCGGGCCGTCGGCCGCCGCCGGGCAGTCCGCGAGCCACCGCAGGTAGGCCCCGGCGTCCCGCATCGCCCGGTCGGGCGTCAGCGACCGCATGATCGGCCCGAGGCGCTGGAAGATGTCCGGCCGAGCCCCCGGGTCGACGAACTCGGGCAGTTCCACGACCGGCGCCCGCCCGTGCCGGTAGAAGACGTTGGGGACCAGGACCGTGTACCCGGCACCGGCCAGCCGGTCGGCCATGTTCCGCAGCTGCGGGCGCAGTCCGAAGGCGTCCATGTGGAGCAGGACCGCGGGATGCGGGCTCCCGTCGGCGGGATGCGTGAGGTAGGCGTCGGCGGTGCCCTCGTCGGTGGGGACGTCGACGGCTGTTCCCTGTACGGCGGTCATGGGGGACTGCCTTTCTGTCGTGCCTCGGTGCCCGATCCGCCGGCGTCACCGGCGGATCGTGGTCATCCTGGCACGTGGCTCCGGGGGAGTGCGGCGGTCCCCCGGTGGTGGGCGGCGGCTACTCGAACCTGGCCGTGTCGCCCGCGCCCCGCCGCACGATCTCCGCCTCACCGCCGGAGAAGTCGACGACCGTGGTCGGCTCGGTGCCGCAGTCCCCGGAGTCGATCACCGCGTCGAGCACATGGTCGAGCCGGTCCTTGATCTCCCAGCCCTGGGTCATCGGCTCCTCCTCGCCGGGCAGCAGCAGGGTGCTGGACAGCAGTGGTTCACCGAGTTCGGTGAGCAGGGACTGCGTGACGACGTGGTCCGGGATGCGCACGCCCACGGTCTTCTTCTTCGGATGCTGGAGCATGCGCGGCACCTCCCTCGTCGCCGGCAGGATGAAGGTGTAACTGCCCGGTGTCGACGCCTTGATCGCCCGGAACACGTCGTTGTCGATCTGTACGAACTGACCGAGCTGCGCGAAGTCCTGGCACACCAGGGTGAAGTGGTGCCGGCTGTCCAGTTGCCGGATCGACCGGATGCGGTCGATGCCGTCGCGGCTGCCCAGTCGGCAGCCCAGCGCGTAGCAGGAGTCCGTCGGATACGCGATCAGCGCCCCTGAGCGGACGCTGTCGGCGACCTGGGTGATGCTGCGCGGCTGGGGGTTGTCGGGGTGCACGTCGAAGTACTTCGCCATTCACCGAGCTTATGCCCGTAGGCGGGCGCCGGGCCGACAGGCCCGGTCGGCGGCTCGGCGGTCGTCCGTTCCGGATCGTCGCGTCCGCCGGAAGTGCCGTGCGCGCTCAGCCATGCGGTAACGTCCCCGGCCTGGGCCGAGGGTCAAGCTAGGGCGAGGAGAAGGCCGACGTGGCGGGCCGAGAGGACGGGGCACGGCAGTGGAGAGCCGGGGCCGGTGAAGACGCGGACTGGTCGGCGGAACTGCTCGACCACCTGCGGCCGGCCGGACGCGACGTACGCAGGGTCGTGACCTGGCTCGCCCGGACCGCGCACGCGGCCGTGTCCCTGCAGGACGGTGCAGGCCGCCTGCTGGCCGGTACCCGCACCCCGCTGGACGAGGACCTGGTCGCCGACATCACCTGCGGCCGGATCGCCTCCGCCGCCCTGGAGGACCGGGGTCGTCATCTGCGGCTCGTCCGCGTGGAGCGGGTCCACTCGGCGTCGGCCGCCGTCCTCGCGGTGGCGCGCGAGGCCCCCTTCGACCGGCGGGTCTCCGACATCGTCACGCACACCGCGCAGGTCGTGGAGCTGCTGCTGGCCGGCCACGAGTCGACCGCGGCCGGACACCGGCTGCGTCGGGCCACCGCCGACCTGCGCCTGGCCATCCTGCAACTGCTGATGGTGGAGGACACCGTCTCCGCCCGCCGTGTGGCCGCCGGACTCTGGCCGGGTCTCCTCGACACCGACGAGGCGTGTGTCTACGTCGTGGAGAGCAGCCCCGAGGAGCGCGACCGGCTCGCCGAGGAGTGCCTGTCGGCGACGGGCGAACGGGCCCTCGTCGTACGGTGCCCGGCCATGGACGGGCACGTGATCGTCCTCACGCCCGGCGAGGCGGCCGGTCAGGAGTTGCGCTCGCTCGTCGGCCGTCTCCCCGGCGTCTTCCTCGGCGGCAGCGCCCGGCAGAGCCTCGCCCGCACCGCCACCGCGTACGGCCAGGCCGTGAGCGCCCTGGCCGTCGCCCGGTTCCGCGCCGACAAGGCGGCCGTGTACGCCGAGCGGACCCGTCCCGAGCGCCTGATGGACCCGGCGGCGCTGCACGGCTGGACGCTCCACCTGCTGCGCCCTCTCGACGGCCTGCCGCACCACACCCGCGCCGAACTCCTCGCCACCACTCGGCTCGGCCTGGAGTTCACCGCCGTCAACACGGCGAAGGTCCTCGGCGTCAGCCGCAACACGGTCCGCGCCCGCATGGACCGGGTCGAGGGACTGCTGCGGACGGACTTCGCCGACCTGACCGCCCGCGCCGCCGTCCACCTCGCCCTGAACGCCCAGGCCGGCCTCGCGCAGCAGCCCGGCGGCACCGAACGCCCCGGCCCCGCCCGTCTCACCGATCTGCTGGCCGGGCCCGCGCTGCGCACCTGGGCCGGCGACCTGCTCGGCCGCCTGGAACCGGACCCCCGGGACCTGCGGCGCACGCTGCGCACCTGGATCGCCGTCGGCGGCAACGCCGAGCGGGCAGCGCGGACGCTCGGCGTGCACGCCCAGACCGTGCGCGAGCACGTCCGCAGCGCCGAGCCCGTCCTGGAACGCCAGTTGCTCGCCGCGGGCAGCGACCTGTACGAGGTCGTGCTCGCCCATCTGGCGGCGGGCGACCTCGACCAGCCACGCCTGCTTGGGACGAAACCGGACCATCCGGACTCACCTGTGCACGGGTGAGTCCCCGCGGCCCGGCAGCGGGCATCGAGACGATTCACAACGGCCGAGCCGTCCACGTAGGTTCGACGGACCGAGGGGGCACGACCGGAACGGGGGACCGGTCGCGCCCCCTCCGCCGACTCCGTCGGGGTCCCCACGGCCAGGCGCAGCTCCGGAAACCTCTCGAACAGGGTGGGCAGCGCCGCCGTCAGGACCTCCGCACGGGCCGGCGGAGCCCCGGCGCATCGGTGACTCCGACGCCGAACGCCAAGTGGTCGTCGGCACCGCGCGCCGAGTCGAAGGTCCGCGTCCGGGCCCGTGGCGCGGGAAGGGGCGGGCGGTCAGCCGTGGGGCAGGATCACCGCACGGCCGTTGACCTTCCCCTCGTGAAGCCGCTCGTAGGCGAGCGGGGCGTCGTCCAGGGAGTACGTCTCGGTGTGCACCGACACGGCGCCCGCGCGGGCCAGGTCCAGCACCTCGATGAGCTCGCTGCGGCTTCCCCAGTAGGGGGCGTTCACCGACACCTCGAAGGGCAGCAGGCCGAAGCCGACGGGGAGCGATCCGCCGCCGATGCCGACCAGCGTGACATCGCCCTCGACGGCGGCCACGGCGCCCGCGGTCCGCACGGTCGGCGCCACTCCGACGAAGTCGAACACGGCCTGGGCGCCTAGGCCGCCGGTGAGTTCGCGCACCGCGTCCGCGGCCTTCGCGTCCGAGAGCACCGCCTCGTGCGCGCCCACCTCACGGGCGAGGCGCAGTTTTTCCTCGCTGACGTCGAGGGCGACGACCCGGGCGGACGTCAGGGCGCGCAGCAGCTGGATGGCGACGTGGCCGAGGCCGCCGGTACCGATGACGACCGCGGTCGACCCGGGGACCAGCTTGGGCAGCGACCGCTTGACGGCGTGGTACGGCGTCAGCCCCGCGTCCGTCAGCGGCACCGCCGTGACGGGGTCGAGCCCGTCCAGCGGGACCAGGTGCCGGGGGTCGTCGATGAGCAGGTACTCGGCCATCGCCCCCGGACGCCCGAGCCCCGGCGGGTGGATGCCCAACTCGTCGGCGCGCAGGCAGTAGTTCTCCTTGCCCTCGGCGCACTTGGCGCAGGTGCCGCAGCCCCAGGGGCCGTACACGGCGACCGCGTCACCCTCGGCGAGGCCCCGCACTCCGGCGCCCAGGGCCGCCACCGTGCCGACGCCCTCGTGGCCGAGGGTGAGGGGCAGCTCGTAGGGGAAGCCCGCGGCGGGCCAGCTCATCACCGCGATGTCGGAGTGGCAGACGCCGGCGGCGGTGACCTTCAGCAGCACCTGGCCGGGGCCGGGCTCCGGGTCGGGGACGGTGACCACTTCGGGCGGCGCCCCGATGGTGCGGTACTGCAGTGCCTTCATGGCTGAACTCCTTTGTTCTTCCCCCCGGACGGCCCCCTGTTGTGCGGCCGGCTGTCGTGCGGCCGGCCGTGCTGCGGCGGGTCTCAGACGGCGGTGTAGGCGCCGTCGACCAGGTGGTAGCTGCCGGCGACGAAGGACGCCCGGTCCGACAGCAGGAAGGCGATGAGCTCGGCGACCTCCTCGGATCGCCCGAGACGGCCGGCCGGGTGCAGGGCGACCAGGCCGTCGTAGGCGGCCTCGTCCATGGCCTTCAGCAGCGGGGTGTCGATGAAGCCGGGGCCGACCGCGTTGACCCGGATGCCCTTGGCCGCGTACTCGGCGGCGGCCGCCTTGGTCAGCCCGACGACGCCGTGCTTGGCGGCGACGTAGGCGGGGGAGCCGGCGAAGCCGACCGAACCGAGGATGGAGGCGACGTTGACGATGGCGCCGCCCTTTCCGGTGGCCTCGATGGCGGGCAGCTCGTGGCGCATCGAGTAGAAGACCCCGTCGAGGTTGGTGCGTACGACGCGGTCGTAGGCCTCGATGTCGTACTCGCCGGTCGGGGCGCTCGGGCCGCCGATACCCGCGTTGTTCACGGCGAGGTCCAGGCCGCCGAAGGTGTCGACGGTGAACCTCACCGCGGCCTCGACGGACTGCGGACGGGTCACGTCCACCTCGACCGAGGCGGCCTTGACGCCCTCCGCGACCAGCTCGGCGGCGGCCTTCTCGGCGCCCTCCGCGTTGTGGTCGGCCACGACGACGTTCGCGCCGCCGGCGGCGAGGCGGCGGGCGGTGGCCAGGCCGATGCCGGAGGCGGCGCCGGTGACGAGGGCGGTACGGCCGGTGAACTCGGCGGCGGGGGTGGTGGTGCTCATGGTGCTCTCACTCTTCGGTGGTGCTGTCGGGGGTCGCGGCCGCGGCCTCCGAGGTCAGGGCGTCGTAGGCCCGCTCCACGAGGGCGGCGAGGTCTGCGGCTCCCGCGTCCCGGTCGTCGCCGCGTGCCCACAGGCGCAGGGCGGCGATCAGGACTCCGGCGGCGGCGTCCACGAGGGCGGCCGGGCGCACGTCCCGGGCGTCGTCGGTGCCGAGCCGGTCGGCGACGATGCGGATCGACTCCTCCTGGGCGTCGACCCGGATGCGCTGGTAGGCGGCGAACAGGTCGGGCTCGCTGTCGGCGAGGGCCAGCAGCCGGCGCATGCGGGGACGCACGTGCCAGGCCGGGTCGTCCCGGTCGGCCAGCCAGTCGCGCACGGCCCTGCGATAGGCGAGCAGGGGCGGCTCGCCGGCGGGGCGGGACCGCAGCAGCGCGTTGATGCGGTCGCCGTCCCGGCGGACGAAGTCGAGGGCGGCGTCCTCCTTGCCGGCGAAGTACCGGCTGAACGTGCGGCGCGTGACGTCCGCGCGCTCGGCGATGGCCTCCACCGTGGTCGCCGCGGCCCCGCGCTCCAGGATCAGGTCGCAGGCGGCGGTGGCCAGCGCGTCGCGGGTCTGCCGCGCCTTGCGCTGCCGCCGGTCCTCGGGGGTGGGGGAGGGCTTCGTCGCCGTCATGCCTCCGAGAGTACACCTGAAATGTCTCATTGGGACATGTGACCCACTGGGACACGACTGCCCGTGGGTCCGAGACCGGCTCCGGGTCGGGGCCCGGGTCCGACTCCGTGCCCGCGAACGCCGTGTGCCCCATGGCGCCCCGGGTACCCGGCCCGCACTTCGGAACGAACAACCTCGAAGAGGAGGTCCGCATGACCAGCGGCACGGAGGCCGGCGGCGTGACCGGAACGCAGGACAAGGACTACAACCTGATCTGGTACGTCGAGTCGTGCCTGAACAACGCGTTGCGCCTGGAGACGTACATCCAGGACGCGGAGCGCAACAAGGACAGCGAGGTCGCGGAGCTGTTCCGCAAGGCGCAGTCGGACAGCCGCAAGGGCGCCGAACTGGGCAAGGGGCTGCTGCGCGCACGGCTGAACGGCGGCTGAGCGCGGTCCGTCCGCGAGGACCCGGACGCCCGGCGCCCGGGCTTCCGGGTCCTCGGCGTGAGATGCGGGAAACAAGTGCAAATCGGTATGTGTCGGATGACGCACCGCGGGGTACCCGGGGCGCCCATGTGCGCGGCCGACGGCCGCCTCGCAGCTCAGGGCCGCGTCCGAGGCCGGCCACGAGTCGAAGGAGCCCACGAACATGACGGACGTATCGAGCCAGGGATCCACCCCGGGCGACGACCGCAAGGTGCTCACCAACCGGCAGGGGCACCCCGTCTACGACAACCAGAACCAGCGCACCGTCGGCGCCCGCGGCCCCGCCACGCTGGAGAACTACCAGTTCCTGGAGAAGATCAGCCACTTCGACCGTGAGCGCATCCCCGAGCGCGTCGTGCACGCCCGCGGGGTGACCGCGTACGGCTACTTCGAGGCGTACGGCGCCTGGGGCGACGAGCCGATCGACCGCTACACCCGGGCCAAGCTGTTCCAGGAGCGGGGCAAGCGCACCGACCTGGCCGTCCGGTTCTCCACCGTCATCGGCGGACGCGACTCGGCCGAGACGGCCCGCGACCCCCGCGGCTTCGCGGTGAAGTTCTACACCGAGGACGGCAACTGGGACCTCGTCGGCAACAACCTGGCCGTCTTCTTCATCCGCGACGCGATCAAGTTCCCGGACGTCATCCACGCCCTCAAGCCGGACCCGGTGACCTTCGAGCAGCAGCCGCGGCGCATCTTCGACTTCATGTCGCAGACGCCGGAGTGCATGCACATGCTGGTCAACCTGTTCAGCCCGCGCGGCATCCCGGCGGACTACCGCCATCAGCAGGGCTTCGGCGTCAACACCTACAAGTGGGTCAACGCGGCCGGTGAGACGAAGCTCGTGAAGTACCACTGGATGCCCAAACAGGGCGTCCGCAGCATGACCGAGGAGGACGCCGCCAACGTCCAGGCCCAGAACCTCGGCCACGCGACCAAGGACCTCTACGACGCGGTCACGCGCGGCGAGTACCCCGAGTGGGAGCTGCTCGTCCAGATGATGGACGACCACGACCACCCGGAGCTCGACTTCGACCCGCTCGACGACACCAAGACCTGGCCCGAGCAGGAGTTCCCGGCGAAGCCGGTCGGCCGGATGGTGCTCGACCGGATGCCGGAGAACTACTTCGCCGAGAACGAGCAGATCTCCTTCGGCACCGGCGTCCTCGTCGACGGGCTGGACTTCTCCGACGACAAAATGCTGGTCGGCCGCACCTTCTCCTACAGCGACACCCAGCGCTACCGGGTCGGCCCGAACTACCTCCAGCTGCCCGTCAACCAGGCCAAGAACGCGAACGTGCGCACCAACCAGCGCGACGGCCAGATGGCCTACCACCAGGACGGCGGCGGCGAGAACCCGATCGTCAACTACGAGCCGTCGATCACCGGCGGCCTGCGCGAGGGCGAGTACCCCACGCACGACGAGCAGGGACCGGAGATCCAGGGGCGGCTCACCCGCAAGCGCATCCCGCGCACCAACGACTACATGCAGGCCGGGCAGCGCTATCTGCTGCTGGAGCCGTGGGAGCGCGACGACCTCGTGGCGAACTTCGTCAACCTGCTCTCCCAGTGCGACCGGCCGGTGCAGGAGCGCATGGTGTGGCACTTCCTGCTGGTCGAGAACGACCTCGGCCTGCGGGTCGGCGAGGGGATCGGCATCAGCCCGCACGACGTGTCGGATCTGGAGCCGCTGGCCAGTCAGGACCTCACCGAGGAGGACCGCGAGCGGCTGGCCAACCTCGGCAAGAACCCGCCGCGTGACGTCGCGGGTCTGACGATGACCCACTGCGTCCCCAACGAGCGGCACGTCGTGACGCGCTGACGCTCAGCCGGGGCGCCGTAGTGCCGTCCGGGCCGCCGTGAGGGCCTGCTCGGCGTAGCCGCGTCCGAAAAGCACGGCGTGCACCAGCAGCGGGAAGAGCTGGTGCACGCCGACGCGTCCGGCCCAGCCGTCGGCGAGGGGCGCGGTCTCCTCGTAGCCGTCCAGGATCCGGTCCAGGTGCGCGCAGCCGAAGAGGCGCAGCATCGCCAGGTCGGTCTCCCGGTGCCCGCCGTGCGCGGCCGGGTCGATCAGGTGGACCCGCCCGTCGGCCCCCCACAGCACGTTGCCGTTCCACAGGTCGCCGTGCAGCCGGGCGGGCGGCTCCGCGGGCCCCGCCAGTTCGGGCAGCCGCTCGCAGACCCGCTCGACATCGGCCGCCTCGGCCTGCCGGAGGGTGCCGGCGTCGACCGCGCGGCGCAGGTACGGAAGCACCCGGTGCTCCGCGTACCAGCTCGGCCAGTCCCTTGCGGTGACGTTGCGCATCGGGGCGAGCCCGATGTACGCGTCCTTCGGCCCACCGGGTGGGGCGGC
>NZ_RAIF01000032.1:1645114-1660423 GCF_003671715.1 Streptomyces sp. E2N166
CCCGCCCGGCCCTGTGCCACGCGGTCGGTGACCAGCCAGCGCTCGTCGTCGCCGCGCACCGCCGGGATCCGCACCGAGTGGGCGTCGGCCAGCCAGCGCAGCCCGGCGGCCTCGGCCCGCGCCGCTCCCGCCCCGTCACCGCGTTTGACCATCACCGTGTGTCCGTCGTCGAGGGTGACTTCGGTGAGCGAACCGGACAGCGGGCGCTCACCGGTCACCGACCGGCCGGTGAACCGGGCCGCGGCGGCCGAGGGCGAGGTGGTGGGGCACACGGCGACCAGCCTAGGAGCCCGGGACCCGGTTGCGGCCGACCCGGTGAAAAACGCCCGGTACGCCGATCGAACCCCCCGGGCGCGGGGGAGCAGTGGGACTATGACCAGTTCAGCGTTCCATCGGACCATCACCTTGCCCGCCCCCGTGTGCGAGCAGGCCGCACAGCACCTCGAGCACGCGGTCCAGAAGGCCATCGACGGCGCGGCGACCCCCTGGCGCGCGTTCCGCGGGGCCGACGGCGACAACTTCGCGTTCTCCGTCCCGGTGGTCGAGCAGGCCGCGGGCTGCCTCCTGGTGCTGGCCGCCGAGAGCGCCCAGAGCCTGCGTCCCTCCGCCCTGCGCGCCCTGATCACCGTCGCCCTCCATCTGCGGGACGCCGCCGAGGCGGTCCGCCGGCCGGTGCTCACCAGCGGGGCCTGGTGACCACGGGTCCGATCCCCCCGGGCCGGTAAAACCGCGTGCTCCGGTCCTGAGCGTGTGCTTGGCTCCGCGGCATGGAGTACTCCCGCTTCCTCGACTGCCTCGCGGCCGACTACGATCGGCTGCGGGCCGTCGTCGAGACCGCCGCCGACGCCCCGGTTCCCACCTGCCCCGGTTGGACCGTCGCCGATCTGACCCGCCACGTCGGCGAGGTCTACCTGCACAAGACCGTCGCCATGCGGGAGGGCGTCGAGCCCGAGCCGTGGCCGCCGGAGGAGTTCGCCAAGGAGGAGCCGACGGCGCTGCTCGACCGTGGGTACACCGCGCTGCGCGCCGAGTTCGCCACCCGCGCTCCCGAGGACCCGGCCGCCGCCTGGTACGGCCCCGACCAGAGCGTCGGTTTCTGGATCCGGCGGATGGCCCAGGAGACCGTCATCCACCGCATCGACGCCGAACTGGGCACCGGGCAGGCTGTCGCGCCGGTCCCGGCCGATCTCGCCGTGGACGGGATCGACGAGCTGCTCAAGGTCTTCGCCGCGTACTCCGTCGCCGAGTGGGGCGAGTACTTCACCGACATCCTGGCCGATTCGCCGGGGCACACGCTCCTGGTGCGGGCCGGTGACACGGCGTGGCGGGTGCGGACCGGCCCGGGGGAGTTCGCCGTGACGGACGGCGCCGGCGAGGGCACGGCCGACGTGACGTTCAGCGGCAGCCCGGAGGCCGTGCTGCGCCGGCTGTGGAACCGTGAGGGCGCCGACGGGGGTACCGGGGGGTCTGAGGGCTCCGGGGTGACGATCGAGGGCGATCCGGTGGCGGTCGAGGAGCTGCGGCGCTGCATCGTCGTGGCGGCCGAGTGATCGAACGCTCGGCATGGGGCGGCGCCGCCGGGGTCGCGCGCCTGTGAGGCGGCGGCGCGGAGGGGCACGCCGTGTGTCCCTGTCTGCGGCCGGGCGGTCGTCACGCCGTGTGTTCCTGCCTGGGGCGGGGCGGTCGTCATGCCGTGTGTTCCTGCCTGGGGCGGGGCGGTCGTCATGCCGTGTGTTCCTGCCTGGGGCCGGGCGGTCGTCATGCCGTGTGCGGCTGCCTGCCAACGGGGCGGTCCTCACGCCGTGTGCCGCTGCCTGTGGCCGGGCGGCCTTCACGCGTGCGATGTGTCCGAGGCCACGCCGCCGGGGAGAGCCGGGCCATGTTCCGCGCCGGGGGCCCCGGGCTACGGTCGTCGTGTCCTCCACGACGACCAGACTCCCTGTCCCCACGACGAGCAGTTCGGACGGCCCGGCAGTGCACGCAGATCTCTCCCCCGTCATCGCGGCGACCGCCCAGTGGCTCACCCGCGCCTACCCGGCGTCCGGCGGCGCGCTGGCCTGCGCCCTGGGTGAGGTGCAGGCGCGGCAGGCGGTGACGGTCGCGGCCCGGCTGCGCTATCCGACCCCGATGGACGTCGCGCTGCTGGGCGTGGCGGGCCCCGGAGGCTCTGCCCGGCTCGACTGGATCACCGGCGCGGACGGTACGGCTGCCGCCGACCCGGACGGGGACGCCTGGCGGACCTGGGTGGACGAGGTCGTCGCGAGCTGGGCGGCCTGCCTGCTGACCGACCCGGAACTGGCCGCCCTGGCCGTGGCGGCGCTGGCGGAAGGTGACGGCGGCCCGGTGGCGGGGCGGCCGTCCGGTACACCGGTCGAGTTCCGGCGCCTGCTCGCGCCCGACGAGCAGGACCGGCGGGCGGCGACGCTCCTGCGCCATCCCGACCTCGCCGCGCCTGTCGCCGAACTCCACCACGCCCGGCTCGTGGCCCGACTGGATCCCGGCCAGGCGCTCGTCGCCTGATCCGTGCACCTGCGCCGGTGGGGGTACGGGTGGCGCGTGCGGTGGTGTGGTGGGTCGGGGCCGAGCCCGGGGGGTGTCCGTCCTCGGAACGGCGCGGAATCGGTCGGACGCGGAAGCGCCGGCGCTGACGCGCCCACCGCTGCGGGCGGACACCCCCCGACACGTCCCCTTCGCGCCGTACGCGGCTACCGGTTTTCCCCGCCCGCGTAGCTGCGGGCAGTCGTACGCGGCTGTCCGTCCAGCCCGCCCAGCTGCGGCCAGTCGTGCCGCTGGGGCGGCACGGGTGGGCGCGGCGGCACCCCGTAGCGCCGGGACGCGTCACCCAACCCCGTCCCGAGTCGCGCCCCGCTCGGTCAGGCGGCTGTCCCCAGCGCCGCCTGCTCGGGCACATCCGCGTCTCCGGCCCGTACCGCCACCGGGGCGGTGATCCGGCGCTCCCGCAGGAGGTGGCCGGCGCCGATGCTGCCGGCGATGATCAGTCCGCCCGCGACGAGGGCGCCGCGTGCGCCGGCCAGCTCCATCAGCAGGCCGAGGGCAGGGGGGCCGCCGAGGCTCCACACGGTGCCGATGCTGCCCCACACCCCGAGCACCCGGCCCCGCATGTGCGCGGGCGGGTCGGTCTGGAGCACCGCCGTGCCCGCGGTGTCGGAGACGGACTCCACCACGGCCATCGGCAGCACCATCACCAGGAGGACGGCCAGTGATGGCGACAGGCCGGCCACCACCTGCAGCAGCCCGCCCGCCGCCGCCAGCGCGCCCACGATCCGCACGGAGGGCCGGCGCAGCCGGGCGCCCAGGACGGCGCCGACGATGCCGCCGACGGCCAGCACCGTGGAGACCGTGCCGAACGAACCGGCGCCGCCCGCGAGCGGCCCGGTGACCAGGACGGCCAGGGTGAGCTGGTAGTTGCGGCCGAAGACCGCGCTGACCCCGGTGACGCCGGCCAGCGCCAGCAGGCGGGGACGGCGCGCGAAGAAGGCCAGTCCCTCGCGGATGGTCATGGTGTCCGCGTCAGCGCCGCGCTTCACCGCCCCGGTGCGCTTGACCGCACCGGGTGCCGGACGCAGGAAGGGGATGACCGAGGCCACGAACAGGAACGACAAGCCGTTGGCGGCGTAGGCGGCGGCCGTGCCGAGGAAGCCGACCGTCACCCCGGCCAGCGCGGCGCCCGTGAGGCGGCCGGCCTGGTGCACCAGGGCGCCCACGCCGATCGCGGAGGGCACGTCCTGGGGCGGGACGAGGTCGTTGCCCAGCAGCGAACACGCCGGGCCGTCGACGGTGGCGATGACCCCGGTGACGGCGGCCAGCAGCATCAGGGAGGTCACGTCGAGTCGGTCCAGTGCCACCATCAGCGCCGTCACGAACGCGACCGCGCCGAGCAGGGCCTGGCTGACCGCGGCGGTCAGCTTCCGTGGCCAGCGGTCGACGGCCGCGCCGCCGAAGACGCTGATCAGGAGCGCGGGCGCGGCCTGGACGGACATCGACAGACCTGTCGCGGCGGCGGACCCGGTGATCTGCAGGACCAGCAGGTTCTGCACCGTGAGCTGCATCCACGTACCGGCGTTCGACACGAAGTTCGCGACCGACCACCAGCGCATGCTGCGGTATCTCAGGGAACGCCACGGCGAACGGGACGGTGCGGAGGCGGGGGAAGAAGACACAGTGCGCCACTCGAAGACGAGTCGTGAGACCCGGAAGGGAAAGGGACGGGAGCGAGGAGGCCGGCTGCGTTGCGCGGCCACTCCACTGAGCCGGAGACGGCGCCGACCATCGTGGCAGAAGGGAACGGCGAGTCATCGCCGGTCCCCGCCCCCGGGCCAGGGCCGGAGGGGCCAAACTCCTTTTCCGCCAACTGATTTGGTGGTTCGAGTGGGTTTGATCACAGGCGCTGGTGCTCACGGACCGTGACGGCAGGGGGTCGCAGTAGACGTCAGAGCGTGAAAGCGACTCGGTTGGGCACCCGGGGCACGCTCCGTCAGCGTTTCGCAGAGGAAGAAAGGTCGTCCTCATGATGTCGACGGCGGCGTTCAGCCCGTCCTGGAACCATGTCCTGGTGACCGGCGGCGCGGGGTTCCTCGGTTCACATCTGTGCACCCGCCTGCTCGATTCAGGTGTCGAAGTCGACTGCCTGGACGATCTCTCCACGGGGCGGGCGGAGAAGGTGGCCCATCTCGCCGGCCGGCCCGGCTTCCGCTTCCTGGAACGCGACGTCTCCGATCCCGACTGCTCGGAGGCCTTGGCCGGCTCCTACGACCTGGTCCTGCACCTGGCGGGCCCCGGATCCCCGGCCGCCTGGCCGGACCGGCCCGTGGAGGTCCTGGACGCCGCCAGCCTCGGTACCCGCAACGCGCTGGCCGTCGCCGACCGGGACGGTGCCCGGTTTCTGCTCGCCTCCTCGCCGCCGGTGCCGCCCGACGCCGACCCGGTCGGTCCGCACAGCGCCTGTGCAGAGGCCGTCCGGTTCTCGGAGGCTCTGGTCGCCGCGCACGCGGGCGCCCACGGCTCGAACGCCGGCATCGTCCGGCTGTTCACCGGCTACGGACCCGGCATGCGCACGGACGCCGGTGGAACGCTGGCCGGCTTCATCGAGCAGGCCCTCGCCGGCCGGCCCGTCACCGTCACCGGGGACGGCAGCCGGAAGCACCCCCTGTGCTACGTCGACGACATGGTCGACGGCGTGCTGCTGGTCGCCGCCGGGCGCTCGGTGCGGCCCGTGGACATCGGTGGCGACGAGGAGCCCACCGCCGCGGAGATCGCCCGCCTGGTGATCGACCTGACCGGGTCCGGCTCGCCGCTGACGTTCGTCGACGGGGCGGGGGACCGGCCTGCCGAGCCCCGGCCGGTCACCGGCTTCGCCCGCGAGATCTTCGGCTGGCTGCCGAGCGTGACCTGGCAGGACGGACTGGAACGCACCATCGCCTCGCTTCGCGGCCTGCCCGAGACGATCCCGACGACGGCGGCACCCGGGAGGGCGGGGGAGTGGTGGGCTTGAACGCCGTGTGAGGGCCCGTCGCCAATGGCGACGTGCCCTCACACGGGTTTGCGGACAGGGCGCTCAGTCGGCCTTGCCCCGCCCCGACATCGCGTCCCGCACCCGGTCGACCATTCCCGCCCCGGGCGCCAGGAGCTTGTTCATCGGGGGCTTGTCCGGCGCGGACGGGTGCGGACGTGTCGGCGCCGTCTTCTTCGCCTGCCGGACCTTGTCGCCCAACTGGTTCAGCGCGTCCGCGGGGCAGGCCTCGCGGAGCCGCGGGAAGAGGTTGCCCTCCTCGTCGGCGACGTGCTCACGGATCTCGCTCATCAGCTTGCCGATCAACCGGTCGAACTCGGCGTCGTCCGCCGCGCAGCCCTCCAGGTCCTTCATGATCTGCTCGGCCTCGGCGTGGTCCTCGAGTTCCTTGTCCGCGAGGGCATCTCCGTTCGCCACGTGCTCACGGACGGCCGGGTAGAGATACGCCTCCTCCGCCACCGAATGCCGGATCAGCTCGATGGTGGCCTGATCGGCGTACAGCTTGCGGTCCTTGTGACCGGACGGCAGGGCCTCGATCTTGCCGAAGAGCTCCTCGACCTCACGGTGATCGGTCGTCAGCTCGTCGATCACGTTTCCTCCGTGTCCCATGCTTCACCTCCAGCAGGTCGTGGCGGTTACGGGACCGACCCGCCACGGACGTCGGGTCCCCCCACACTCAGTGGGCTAACGCCCCCTTCAGCAGCTGCCCAGCTTGGCCCGGATACCACCCGCGGCCGCCGCGGGGCGGGCCGCGGCCTTGACCGAACGGTGCACCAAGTGGGCGTCGTGCCGCAGGTCTTGGGCCGCGTGGCGGCCGCGCCACAGCAGCGAGGGGGCGCTGCCGGTGTCGTCGGCCGCGATCAGCAGCCCGCCCATCATGGACAGGTTCTTCAGGAAGTGGATTCGCTGCTGGGCGCGGTCGGACGGGTCCTCCGCATCCCAGTAGCGGTGCGCCGCCAGAGTGGTGGGGACCAGCGTCGCCGCGAGGGCAAGCGCGGCCAGCCGCGGGCAGCGGCCGAGCCCGAGCAGGACCCCGCCCGCCACCTGGACGGCGCCGTTGAGCCGTACTAGTTGTTCGGTGTCGTCCGGCAGCGCCGCCACGCGGTCCGCCACCGGCCGCACGATCGGCTCGGCCGCCGGGGCCACGTCCGCGGGCCGGCGCAGGGCGTGCAGACCGCCCGCGACGAACATCGAGGCGAGCATCGGGCGGCCGGCCATACGCAGAAGACTCATGACAGTCTCTCCCGCTTCTTTCCATGGGTGTCGGAGGTTGCCGAGGGTGTGACGCCTACTTGGATCATCAGGTGCCCGGACCCGGCGGCGCCATTCGGCGTCCGGCGCGGTACCGGCGCTCTCCGGCATCGCGCCGCGCGGGCTCCGCGCAGGTCACAGGCTGTTGAGGATCTGCGGCGACAGGTTCTTGATCATGGTGTTGGTCCAGCGCATCTGGCGCAGTGTCCGCGGGTGGCAGGCCGAGGCCAGCCCCAGCAGTTCGCTGTCCCTGGAAGCCTGGGCGGCCTGGGCGAGCATCTCCCAGTGCAGGGAGTTCTCCGCGGCGGCGATGTGCAGCTCCCGTAGGTCGTGCAGGAGCAGCAGACCGGGCTCGGGACGGTGCACCACCGCCTCCGACGCCTGCTTCCGCAGCGTCGCGAGGACGCCGTCCGACGAGTGGTCCGGCGGGTCGCCGAGCCTCACGTCGTGGTGCGCGGCGACCTCGGCCAGCCGCCGGACGTGTTCGCGGGACCAGACGGCGAGGTCGGTGGCGACGTGATGGACCTCGTGCTCGGTGCGGTGCCGCTCGGCGACGCTCACCAGGTCGTGCGCCAGGTGCCGTTCGCCGCGGTGCAGGGTGCGCAGGGTCAGGGTGATGCCGTTCACTGGGCGCCTTCCTCACGGCCGTGCGGGAACTCGGTCGGCGTCTGTGTCGTGTGCGCCGCCGGTCCGCCCGCGGTGGGTGTCGCGACGCCGGGGGCGGCGGGCGCCGAGGCGGCGGTGGTCGGTGCCGGGGAGGCACTGCCGTCGCCGCGTTCCACGAGGGTGAGGCCGGCCGTCGCCGTCTTGAACAGCGGCTGCTTGGACGCCGGGTCCCAGTCGGTGACGGTCGTCTCGTTCGCCGCCCGCCCGGGGGTGTCCGGGCCCGGTCCCGACCCGTCCTCGGTGTCCCAGTAGCCGTAGTGGAAGGGCACGAACAGCAGGCCCGGCCGGATGCCGGTCACCCGCAGCCGCCCCCGCAGCGAACCGCGCTTGCTCGTCACGTCGACCAGGTCGCCCTCGCCGAGGCCGAGCCGGTCCGCGTCCGCGGTGGAGATCTCCACCCACACGTCCGGGGCGGCGTCGCGGAGCTGGGGTGCCCGCCCGGTCTTCGTACGGGTGTGGAAGTGGTAGATCGTCCGTCCGGTGGTGAGCTGGAACGGGTGCTCCTCGTCCGGCTCCTCGTGCGGCGGCCGGTAGGCGGCGGCCTTCAGCATCGCCTTGCCGTCGGGGTTGAGGGAGCGGTACTCGACTGCCTCCTGCGACGCCCCGGTCTCCAGATCCTTGCCGTAGCTCTCGCACAGGTCCGGGTGGGCCCAGCTGATGCCGTCCGTGTAGAGGCGCGCGGTGCCCTCGGGTGACTCCTCGTCGCAGGGCCACTGGACACCGCTGGTGTCGCGCAGCTTGGCGTAGGACAGGCCGGTGTAGTCGCAGGGGCGGCCCGCGCTGCAGCGCTTCCACGCCTCGAACGCCGACTCGGGGTCGTCCCAGGTGATCAGCGGGCCGCCGTCCTTGTCCCGGAAGTCCATGCGCCGGGCGTAGTCCAGGAAGATGTCGAGGTCCGGTTTGGCCTCGCCGGGCGGCTCGACGGCCTTCTCCGACAGGTGCACCGTGCGGTCGGCGTTGGTGAGGGCGCCGGTCTTCTCGCCCCAGGTGGCGGCGGGCAGCACCACGTCGGCCAGTTGCGCCGTCTCCGTCAGGAACAGGTCCTGTACGACTGTGAACAGGCGATTCTGCGTCAGGATCGAGCGGATGCGGGACAGTTCGGGCAGGGACACGGCCGGGTTGGTGCCGCTGATCCACAGCATCCGGATCGAGCCCTGCTCGGCGTACCGGTACATCTGCATCGCGTGCGTGGGCGGCGCGTAGTGCGGGATGGTCTCCGGCTCGACGTTCCACACCTTCGCGAGGTCGGCGACGTGGGAGTCGTTCTGCCAGTTGCGGAAGCCCGGCAGGTCGCCGTTGGCGCCGCACTCGCGGGTGTTCTGTGCGGTGGGCTGGCCGTTCATCTGCAGGAGGCCGGCGCCGGGGCGGCCCAGCATGCCCCGGATCAGGTGCAGGTTGTTGATCTGCACCGCGGCGGCCGTGGCCTGGTGGGACTGGTAGACGCCCTGGAGGACGGTGGAGACCAACGCGTCGGTGGTGCCGACGAGTTCGGCCGCCTCCTCGATCCGCGCGGCGGGGACGTCGCAGATCTCCGCGGCCCACTTGGGCGTGCAGTCGGCGACGCGCTCGGCCAGCTCCTCGAAGCCGACGGTGTGCGCGTCGATGAAGTCGCGGTCGATCCGGTCGTGCCGGATCGTCTCGTGCAGCAGCGCGTTGAGCAGGGCGACGTTGGTGCCGCCGCGAGGCGCGAGGTGCACGGCGGCGTGCCGGGCGACCCGCGTGGTGCGGGGGTCCACGCACAGCAGGCGCGGTGGATCGGTCCCCTCCATCCGGTCCAGCAGCCGCATCCACTGCACGGGCTGGGTCTCGGCGATGTTGTGGCCGAACAGCGCGACCACGTCGGCGTGGTCGAAGTCGTCGTAGCTGCCGGGCTGCCCGTCGCAGCCGAAGGTCTCCTTGAGCGCCTCCGCGGCCGTCGACGTGCACAACCGGGTGTTGCCGTCGAGGTGGTTGGTGCCGATGCCGGCCCGGGCGAGGACCGTGAGCGTGTAGTACTCCTCCAGGAACAGCTGCCCGGTGGTGTAGAAGCCGATCGAGCCCGGTCCGCGCTCGTCCAGCAGTTCGCGGGAGCGGGCGGCGACCAGGTTCATCGCCGTGTCCCAGTCAGTCTCCTCCAGTCGCCCGTCGCGCCGCACCAGCGGCCGGGTCAGCCGGTCCCGGGAGCCGTTCGCCTGCCAGCCGAACAGGTCCTTCGGGCCGAGCCGGCCGCGGTTGACCCGGTCCACGTCCCGGCCCCGTACGCCCACCATCCGGCCGTCGGCCACCGCGATGTCCATGGCGTCCCCGTCGGAGTGCAGGATCGACGCCGACTGCACCCACTGCTGCACCGCCTCGGGCTCCACGCCGTCCGCGAGGAACGTGTCCACCCGGGCCGGCCAGGTCTCGTGCCGCCCGTAGGGCACTCTGTCGCCCCACGGCTGCGCGATCCGGTCCGCCGTGTCCTTCATTGCCGGCCTCCTGCCCACCGCCGTCACGCTGCGGGCCGCCGGGTACCCGGGCGCCACAGATCGAAGCGGACCACTTGTGGGAGCGCTCCCAGGCGGGCAGGATGCTGCGGTGACCTCGACAGCCGCTGTACGCCCGTACCGCCCCGCCGACGCCCCCGCACTCGACGACATCTGCGTCCGCACCGCGCACAACGGCCGGGACAGCAGGCCCGTGTACGCCGACCCAGCCGTCCTGCCCGCCATCTTCGCCGCACCCTACGTCCACCTGGACCCCGACCTTGCCTTCGTACTGGACGACGGACAGGGCCGGGCGGTCGGCTACATCCTCGGCACGGCGGACACCCCGCGCTTCGCGGAGAGGTTCCGGGCCACGTGGCTGCCACGGGTCGCCCACCGCTACCCGGCACCGGACGGCCCGCCCGGCTCCCCGGACGAGGTCATGGCCGGACTGCTGCACGACCCGGAGCGGATGATCGTCCCCGAACTCGCCGCGTACCCGGCCCATCTCCACATCGACCTGCTGCCCGACTGGCAGGGCCGCGGACACGGCCGGGCACTGATGCGCACGTTCTGGCGGGCACTGCGGGAGCGCGGGGTACCGGCCGTCCACCTGGTCATGGCGACCGCCAACACGCCGGCCAGGGCCTTCTACGACCGTATGGGCTTCCACGTGATCGAGGCGGCGGGTCTGGACCCCGCGAACGTCACCTGCCTCGGACGTACGACGCAGGACACCGGCCCGGACTGACGCAGGCGGCGGTCATCCGGTGCCCAGCCGGTAGACGTTGAAGGCCCGGCGGATCACGGGCTGGGCCACGTTGCGCACCCGCACTCCGCCCGCCGTCATCCCGTGCTCCGAGCCCAGGTGGGCGTGACCGTGAACGGCGAGGTCCGCGCCGGCCGTGTCGATCGCCTCGGCCAGGAGATAGCTGCCGAGGAACGGGTGGATCTCCGGCGGCTCCCCGGCGAGCGTGTCGGCGACGGGGGAGAAGTGGGTCAGTGCCACCCGGGCCGCGCAGCCCTCGTCGTCCAGTTCCTTCAGCGCGGCGTGCAGGCTGTCCGCCGAGCGGCGTGTGGTGCGGACGAACTCCTTCATGATCGGCTCGCCGAACTCTCCCGCGCTGCGCCCGACGAAACCGCCGCCGAACCCCTTGGTCCCGGCGATCCCCACCCGTGTCCCGGCGCACTCCACGACGGTCCCCTCGCCCTCCAGGACTCGCACGCCGGCGTCCCGGAGGAGGGCGGTGACCTTCTCGGGCTGTTCGTCGTGGTGGTCGTGGTTGCCGAGCACGGCCACCACCGGTACCGGCAGGCCGCGTACCTCCTGGGCCACCACCCGCGCCTCCTCCGGCGTGCCGTGCCGGGTGAGGTCCCCGGCGAGCAGCAGCAGGTCGGCACAGTCGGGCAGGGTCTCGAAGGCCGGCCGCAGCAGTCCCTGGCTGTCCGGCCCCATGTGGATGTCTCCGACGGCGGCGACGCGGACCATCACAGCTCCTCCGCGTGGTCGGGGCCGGCCGTCTCCGCCACCACGACGTCGGTGTGCACGGTGAGCCCGGCCAACTCCTCGTGGGCGACCCGCAGCACCGTCTCGCGGCACTGCGCGGAAGGCACCGTGCCGGTGAGCACGATCGCGCCGGCCCGGATCTCGGCCCGTACGCCCAGCTCGCCGAGTTCCTCCGCGGCGAGCCGGTCGTGCAGGTGGGCCACGCGGTACTCGACGTTCTCGGCCGGGGCAGGGGTGCCGCTCGCCGCGGGCCCCTGGTGTGCGACGGGGTCGCTCATCGCTGGTCCTCCTTCGCGGAGTGGGCCGGGGAGATGATCTCCAGCCGTTCGAGGATGAAGAAGAACGCGGCGGGCATCGGGGCGTCCCCGCAGTCGCGGCGCAGTTCCTCCCAGTCGATCTTCTCCCGCAGCGTGCGGGCGATCGGCAGTACCGCCCCGAAGTCGCAGTGGTGCTCCGAGAAGGCCGCCAGCAGACCGCGCAGCAGATCGGTCGGCGACAGGACCGGCATGAGCACCGAGTCGACCGAGAGGTCCTGGGCCCGCGCCAGCAACTGTGTCGTGACGGGCTCGTGTGCCAGCTCGAAGATGAGGTCGACCTGCTGTCCCAGGCAGTTCGCCTTCAGCAGCCAGTCCTCGGGCGGCGTGTACACCGCCAGACCGGCCTCCCGCAGCGTCGCGGCGACGGCCTCCGCGTCGCCCGGCCGGATGCAGAAGTCGACGTCGTGCTGAAGGTTCTGGGTGCCGCCGTGCGCGTACACGGCCACGCTGCCGGCCAGCGCGAACGGGTGCTCCTTCTTCTTCAGGATCGAGCCCACCTGCTTGGTCGCCTGCAGGATCGCCTGATTGCGGTCGAGCGGGAGATCCTCGTGGCGTGCGTCGTTCTGAGGGACGACTTCCGGGTCCCCCGCTGCCAGACGGAGCTCGGAAACGCCGGCGCGCTGGTCGAGAGCGTGGTCGTCGGCGGGCTGCGTCATCGCTGTCCCCTTCCCGGGCTGTCCGTGTCGGGTCGGTCCTCCGCTGGATTCCGGGTACCCGGCCGGGTAGCGCCGACACGAACCCGTCTTGGAGGTGAGGCGTCGGGAGGAATCCGGGCACTCGGGCGGCATGAACGACAAGCAGGCGCAGCAGCGGACCGGACCCGAGGACCGCCGGACGGTGGAACGGCTGGTGGCCGCGTGGCTGGCGGAGACCGAGGAACACGACCGTGCCGCGGCCCACGAGGCCCGCACCGGCTGGGAGCGAGGCGCCCTGTCCGAGCGGGCCGCCCAGGACCTGGCCACCTGGGTCACCGCGAGGATCACGGACACCGGTTTCACCGAGGACGAGGGCCCCTACGTGGACGGACCCGTCCGCATCACCCCGTCGGACAAGGACACCGTGCACGACTGGCTGCGCGCTCAGGGGCACCCGGTCTGACCTGTCGGGGGCCGTGCCGCGGCGGCGTCAGCAGACCGGCGGCCGCCATTCGAACATGAGGATCGTCGCATCGTCCCGCAGCCGCCCGCCGGTGTGCGAGTCCAGGATCGAGTGGATCAGGCGCCGCAGCGACTCGGGCGCCAGCTCGCCGCCCGCCGTGGCCCGGATGACGTAGTCCGCGAACCGTTCGAGCCCGAACAGCTTCTCCTCCCGGGTGCGCGCCTCCGTGACCCCGTCGGTGTACATCAGCACCCGGTCACCGGGTTCGAGCCTCATCTCGTGCGTCCGGCGCGGCTCGGCGGACAGGAGAGCCGGCGCGCCCATCGGCGGGTCGGCGTCCCGCTCCAGGGCGTCGACGATCAACTGCTCGCCCCGGATCAGGAGAGGCGCCGGGTGCCCGCAGTTGCTCCAGCGCAGCAGGCCGGTCTCGAACTCCAACTGGGCGAGGACCGCGGTGCAGTACTGCTCCGGCAGCCAGCGGGCCAGCGCGTCGTCGACGCACTCCACGAGCGTGGGCAGGTCGGCGCCGTTGCGCCGGGCGTTGCGGCAGGCGGCCAGCGCCACCGCGCTGGTCAGCCCGGAAGCCAGGTCGTGCCCCATGGAGTCGATGACCGAGGCGTGCAGTGTCGTCTGGGTGAGCGAGTGGTCGAAGGCGTCCCCGCCGAGCTCGTAGGCCGGTTCGAGGACGGCCGTCGACACGACGTGCGAGTTGCCGATGGTGCGCGGCGGCAGAAACGCGCGGAGCATCTCCGAGGGAAGGTGCATCGGTTCGGTCCGGGTGTGCCGGACGAAGGAATCCTCGAAGGCCCGCTTCGAGGTGATCATCATGGCCAGGAGCGAGGCCAGCGCCCGCCCCCGGGTCAGGGTGGCGGAGGTGAGCGCCGACGAGTGCACCGCCAGTACGCCGAGCCGCTCGGCACCGTCCACCAGGGGCAGCCACGCCGTGACGCCGCCCGTGTCCGACTCCTCCACACGCAGCGCCTGGGTGCGGTAGGCCCAGCCCGCGAGGGAGCCGTCGACGAGGATGGCCGATGCCACGTCGGTCTGCGGTATGAGGTGCCGTTGCTGCAGGTCGACGAGGTAGACCACCGCGTGCTGGAGATCCAGCGCCTTCGTGCACCGGGCCACCGCGCCGGCCAGGTCCAGGGTCAGATGGGCCGGATCGGCGAGGAACTCCTGCAGCAGCGCATCGCTCGCCTCTGGCGTGGACACCTCGTCTCCCCTCGTCGAGAAACCCGTCGTGGCGGGGCACACTGCGCAGCAGTCTGGCATTGGGCGCCCCGCCCCGCCCGTCGAGCGGATCACCGCCGAAGCGCTTCGGTCCGGGCAGACAGGGCACGCGTCACGTCGTACGACACCGAGCGCGAAGGAGTGGTGCCGCATGACCGAGTACGAGCGTTCCCGCACCATGCCCGCCCATCCCGAGCAGGTCTTCGACCAGGCCGCGAACGTCGGACAGCTGGACACCTGGCTGCCCCGCGACCTGCACGTGGAGCCCGAGGACCCGCCGGCGGTCACCGTGCACGAGGACCGCACCGACCAGGACACCTCCGCGCTGCTGAGCGCCCGGCCCGAGCAGATGCGGCTCGAATGGGGCACCCGCGACCAGGGCAGCTACGCCGGCTGGCTGCAGGTCGCCGGACTCGACAGCGGGGCCAGCGAGGTGACGGTGCACCTTTCGTTCTTCGACGAGGGCCACGACCCCGGGCAGCACACGGTGGCCGACGCCCTCGACAGCAGCCTGCGCCGTCTGGAGGAGCAGGTGCGGATGCGCACCGACAACGCGGACGGGTGAATTCGTAGCAGGGACAAGGGCAACCCTTCACCCTCATGTCGGGTCGTACGGGTCGTACGGGGAAAAGGACGACCGATACCGACGAACCGACATGGGGGACACATGCACGTCCGTAACCGAGGGGCCCGCGCCGCCATGACCGCGCTGGCGGCCGGTGCCGCGGTCGCCGTGGCCGCGGTCCCGGCGACCGCGGCGACACCGCGGACCGATCCGCCCGCCTTCCTGGAGCCGGCCGAACTGCCGCCGCACCCCGCCTCCGACTGGTACGCCGGACCGGTCACCGCCGGACAGCCGGAGCCGCTGCCCATGTGCGTCGGCGAGGCGCTGCCGTCCACCGCCTCCCACCGCCGGTACTGGACCGAGTACGACACCGGTGCCCTCCAGGTCACGGTCGTCGAGCGCAGCCCGCGGCAGGCCCGGGAGTTCGCCGCCCTGCTGCGCAGGAACCTCGCCGACTGCGCGCGGAAGGTGATGGAGCGGTGCCCCGACATCACCGCCACGCAGAAGTACTACGGCCGGCTGAACGTGGAGGAGGGCGCCCACGTCTACGGCGTCCACACGGTCGCCGAGTGGGGCGCCTCCGACATCGGCCTGTTCTCGGTGGGCCGGGACGGCAGGACCGTGACCGTCGTGCAGTGGGGCCGGATGGGCACCTTCGCGCACGCCCAGGTGGCCGACTTCAAGGCCACCACGGTCACGGC
>NZ_RAIF01000032.1:1660545-1668597 GCF_003671715.1 Streptomyces sp. E2N166
TCGACAAGCTGAGCTGAACGGCCGCGGCGGTCGCCGCCCGCTACGTCACGGCGGGCGGCCCGCCGTCCGGGCCGAGGACGGCCCGCTGACCGTGCCGGCAGTGCACGATCCGGTCCGCGAGGCCCTTACGGCCGGCCTCGGCCAGAAACGCGTCGAGCGGGGAGCGGAAGACGGTGTAGTCGCCGTAGTGCACCGGCAGGATCAGCCGGGGATCGAGGCGCCGGGCCAGCTCCGCCCCCTGGCGTCCGTCCATGGTCACCACGAAACCGCCGGGCAGCGTCGTCCCGCCGAGGTGCAGGACGGCCAAGTCCAGTCCGGGAAAGCGCCGGGCGATCTCGTCCAGTCCGTCGAACAGCAGCGTGTCGCCGGACACGTAGAGCCGGTGCAGCGGCGGGCCGCCGACCGGGCCGAACTCCAGCAGACTGCCCATCACCGGCGGCAGCAGACGCCGCAGCGCGGGGTGCCCGGCGTGCCGGCCGGGCAGCGCCGTGATGCGCACCTGGGAGTCCGCGTGCCGCACGGTCTCCTCCTGCCAGGTGCGCAGCCCCACGGCCCGGTGGAACCCGTGCACCCCTTGCAGCCGGCGGGAGGCGTGCGGCGTGGTGACGATCGGCAGCGACCGGGACAGGTGCCGCCGGGCCCTGCGGTCCCAGTGATCGCCGTGCAGATGGGACAGCAGCACGGCGTCGAGCCGCGGCAGGTCGCCGGGATCGAGCGCGGGCTCGGTGAGACGGCGGCTCACCAGGCCGTACCCGAGGTGGGCGCGCTCACCTCGGTGAAGGAAATTCGGATCCGTGAGCAGGCTCAGCTCGCGGTACCCGAGCAGCACGGTGGCGTTGCCGACGAAGTGGATCCGAAGGGAGTCGTCCGGGGACGGCGACATGGGGGTGGTCCGATCCTGTCGGGGATTACCTGTCCGGGAGTGAACGGGAGTGCCTGGCCGGCCCGCACGTCCGGGCCGGGTCCTCACGGGAGGACGGAGTACCCCTCCCACGCACGCTCACCCGCCCCGTGCCGCGCCCCACCGCCCGACCCGGCCCGGGTGGGCCGGGTGTCCGCGTGGCGGCCCGGGGCACTCGCCGGCCATGGACGCACACCGCCGCCCGCTGATGGACCGCACCCTGCCCCTGCTGACCGAGGGGTACGCCTGGCTGCCCAACCGCATGCGAGACAGCACGGACTCCGTGGTGCGCACCCGGCTGCTCGGCAAGCCCGCGCTGGCCGTGCGGGGACCGGAGGCGGTGCGCTTCTTCTACGACGAGGAGAACGTCCACCGCCACGGCGCCGTCCCCGCGCCCGTGCTGGACACGCTGTTCGGGCAGGGCGCGGTCCACACCCTCGACGGGGACGCCCACCGCGCCCGCAAGGAGTTGTTCCTTCCGCTGCTCGACCCCGACCGCGTCGCCGACCTCACCGAGCACGTCGCCGCGGCCTGGGACGAGGCCGCACGCTCCTGGAGCGAACGTTCCCGCGTCGTACTGTTCGACGAGGCGGGCGTGGTACTCACCCGAGGGGTCTGCCGATGGGCCGGGCTCCCGGCGGAGGCCGTCGACGCGGAGCCACTGGCGCGGGACCTGATCGCCATGGTCGACGGCTTCGCCGTCCCCGGG
Source organism: Streptomyces sp. E2N166 (assembly GCF_003671715.1). Lineage (GTDB taxonomy): Bacteria > Actinomycetota > Actinomycetes > Streptomycetales > Streptomycetaceae > Streptomyces > Streptomyces thinghirensis. Next base: position 1,662,156 of record NZ_RAIF01000032.1, read on the forward strand.
CCCCGCCGGCTGCGGGCCCGCCGCGCCCGCGCCCGGCAGGAAGCCCGTACGGCCCGCCTGATCGAGGACGTACGGTCCGGGAAGGTCACCGCCCCCGCGGGCTCGGTCCTGGAGCGGGTCGCCCGGCACCACGACGTGCCGGAGGCGCCGCTGGACGCCGGGACGGCGGCGGTGGAACTGCTGAACGTGCTTCGCCCCACGGCCGCCGTGAGCTGGTTCGTGGCCTTCGCCGCCCACGCCCTGCACCGGTGGCCGGCCCACCGGGAGCGGCTGCGCGCGGGTGACGGCGCGTTCCCCACGGCGTTCGCGCACGAGGTCCGCCGCTTCTACCCGTTCGCCCCGTTCCTCGGCGGCCGGACCGTCAAGGAGCTGACCTGGCACGGCGAGTCCGTCCCCGCCGGCGGGATGCTGCTGCTCGACGTCTACGGCCAGAACCACGACGAGAAGCTCTGGGGCGACCCCTACGTGTTCAGGCCGGAGCGGTTCCTGGAGCGGACCGCCGACCCCGACGAACTGATCCCGCAGGGCGGCGGCGATCCGGCCACCGGTCACCGCTGCCCCGGCGAGCGCGTCACCGTGGGCCTGTTGGAGTCCCTCGCGGTGCGGCTGGCGCGTCTGGAGTACACGGTGCCCGAGCAGGACCTGCGCATCTCCCTGCGCCGGGTCCCGACCCGCCCGCGCAGCGGCTTCGCCGTCACCGGCGTACGCGTGCCCTGACCCGCGTCAGGACGTACGGTCACCGCCCTTGTGTCCCTCACCCGGCTCCACCGCGTCGCGCCGCCCGGTCTGCTCCGCCTGGTCGAGCCGGGCGAGGCCGGGGTGGTGCAGGTCGAAGGCCGGCGACTCGGAGCGCACACGCGGCAGTTCGCGGAAGTTGTGGCGGGGCGGAGGGCAGGACGTGGCCCACTCCAGCGAGCGCCCGTAGCCCCAGGGATCGTCGACCTCGACCGGCCGGCCGTACTTGGCGGTCCTCCACACGTTGTACAGGAACGGCAGCGTGGACAGGCCCAGCAGGAACGCGCCGATGGAGGAGAGGGTGTTGAGGGCCGTGAATCCGTCGACGGCCAGATAGTCGGCGTAGCGGCGCGGCATGCCCTCGGTGCCGAGCCAGTGCTGTACCAGGAACGTGGTGTGGAAGCCCGCGAACAGCGTCCAGAAGTGCACCTTCTCCAGCCGGTGGTCGAGCATGCGGCCCGTCATCTTCGGCCACCAGAAGCTGAATCCGCCGAACATCGCGAACACGATCGTGCCGAACAGGACGTAGTGGAAGTGCGCCACGACGAAGTACGAGTCGGTGACGTGCCAGTCCAGCGGCGGTGAGCCGAGGATCACTCCGGTCAGACCACCGAAGAGGAACGTCACCAGGAAGCCGGCCGCCCACAGCATCGGCGGCTCGAAGGACAGGGACCCCCTCCACATGGTGCCGATCCAGTTGAAGAACTTCACCCCGGTGGGGACGGCGATGAGGTATGTCAGGAAGGAGAAGAACGGCAGCAGTACGGCACCGGTGGCGAACATGTGGTGCGCCCAGACGGTGGCCGACAGCCCGGCGATGGCGATGGTGGCACCCACCAGGCCCATGTATCCGAAGATCGGCTTACGGGAGAAGACCGGGATGATCTCGGTGATCACCCCGAAGAACGGCAGCGCGAGGATGTACACCTCGGGATGGCCGAAGAACCAGAACAGGTGCTGCCACAGGATCGCCCCGCCGTTCTCGGCGTCGAACACGTGCGCACCGAAGTGCCGGTCCGCTTCCAGCACCAGCAGCGCCGCCGCCAGTACCGGGAACGCCAGCAGCACCAGGACCGAGGTCAGCAGCACGTTCCAGACGAAGATCGGCATACGGAAGATCGTCAGGCCGGGTGCGCGCATGCAGATGATCGTCGTGATGAAGTTGACCGACCCCAGGATGGTGCCGAACCCGGACAGCGCCAGCCCCATGATCCACAGATCACCGCCGAGGTAGGGGGACCGGACCGGCCCGCTGAGCGGTGCGTAGGCGGTCCAGCCGAAGTCCGCGGCGCCCTGCGGCGTGAGGAAGCCGCCGAGCACGATAAGACCGCCGAAGAGGAACAGCCAGTACGCCAGCATGTTCAGCCTCGGGAATGCCACGTCGGGCGCACCGATCTGCAAGGGCATGACGGCGTTGGCGAATCCGGCGAAGGTCGGGGTGGCGAACAGCAGCAGCATGATCGTGCCGTGCATCGTGAACGCCTGGTTGTACTGCTCGTTGGAGAGCAGTTGCAGGCCCGGCCGGGCCAACTCCATCCGGATCAGCATCGCCAGCACCCCGGCGATCAGGAAGAACGCGAACGACGTGATGAGATAGAGGTGGCCGATCCGCTTGTGGTCGGTCGTCGTCAGCCAGGAGACGACCACCCGCCCCTTGCCGCGGTGTTCCACCGCCGGGACCGGCGCGATCGGTTCGGTCTGTGTCGCCATCCGACCAGAGCAGCCGACCCACGGCAGCCTGCGTCGACGCCACGTCACGCGACCACCCATGTAGGGCCGATTGGCTGATCGTTTCTATCCGTCCGGGTGCGTCGTCGCCTCGGAGGGACGAGCGGCCGTCACCCGAATGGCCCCTGCACAGTACTGGTGACGGCCGATCCGGTGTCTCCTGGAGAGTGTCAGCGGCGTCCAGGCTGGGAGGCCGATCATGTACGAAATGTGCGTGGGCCCGGAGAAGGCGGGCGGAGCGTTGGTGTGGCACGTGATGGCCAAACAGGCCGCGGCCACCCTGTGCGGACAGCGACTCCGCGAACGTATCGAGGCATCCGACGGTGAACGGGCACGTCACTGCCCTGACTGTATGGCTTCCTTCGAGAAGTTGATGGCAGTCGCGCCGTGCTGACGGACCGTCCGCAACTGTCCGCCCCGCCGCATCCCGCGGCGGGGCGGACTGCGGATCGCGCACCGCGTGGCACCGCGGGCCGCGCGGGGCGGTCGACGGGAGCCGTAGCGGGTGGTCGCGTGATTGTCGGCTGGGTGCATGGTCATAGAGCTGGGCTGCCACGGTGATATTTCGCCGGGTGGGGCGCCGTGGACTCTCCCGCGGTGCGGCAGCCGATTGACTGGCGATGCGGCCGGCCCGACCCGGCGCGGTGCGAGTGCCGTCGGTTTCCGCTTTCCGCCAACGTGTCCTGCCAACGTGAGGAGCAGTACGTGTCGCAGATGACCGACTCGGCCCCGGTAGGTGCCTTTCCGCGTCTGGACTGGGTCGACGACGTGCTCTCGCCGGCCCTGCGGGCCGCGGTCGAGTCGCTGCCGGCCGCGGAGAGCCTGGTGGCCCGGTACCACAGGGGCTGGTGCGAGGCCGACGGCGCACCCCGCGCGGCCGAGTCCGGCGGCGGCAAGGCGGTGCGCCCGGCACTCACCCTGCTGTCGGCGGTGGCCGTCGGAGGGAGCCCGGCGGCCGCGGTGCCCGGCGCCGTGGCGGTCGAGCTGGTTCACGACTTCACCCTGCTGCACGACGACGTCATCGACGGCGACGCGCTGCGCCGCCACCGGCCCGCCGCCTGGTCGTTGTTCGGGACCCCGGCGGCCGTACTGACCGGAGACGCCCTGCTGGTCGCGGCGCTGAGCGCGCTGGCCCAGTCCCCGCCGGGGCGGGCCGAGGCAGCCGTGCAGGAACTCGTGGGCGCCCTGCTGGAACTGGTGGAGGGGCAGAGCAAGGACGTCGCGTTCGAGAAGGCCCACGAGGTGTCGGTCGCGGACTACCTGGACATGGCAGCGGGCAAGACGGGCGCCCTGATCGGCTGCGCCTGCGCGCTGGGCGGCGTGCTGGCCGGCGCGGACGACGTCCGGGTCGGCGGCCTGCGGGAGTTCGGCCGGCGACTCGGCGTGGCGTTCCAGTGCGCGGACGACATCCTCGGCATCTGGGGCCGTACCGCGCGCAGCGGCAAGCCGGTCGGCGCGGACCTCGCCGCGCGCAAGAAGTCACTGCCGGTGGCGGCGGCCCTCGCGGCTCCGGGCACGGAGGCCGAACGGCTGCGCGAGTTGTACCGCACACCGCACCCACTGGACGAGGCCGACATCGACCTGGCGCGTCACCTCGTGGAGCGGGCCGGCGGACGGCAGGCGGCCGAGGAGGAGGCACGCCACCAGATGACGGCCGCGCTGCGGGCCCTGTCACTGGCCCGGCCGACCGCCGACGCCTACCGTCAACTGCACGACATCGCCTGGGCTGTGACCCGCCGCGAATCCTGACCCGGACTCACCCCGCGCCACCCCGGGTGGCCGCGCCGATGCTGCCGCCGAGGTCCCGATCCGACGAAACACAGTGGAGCCGTGCAGCACACCGAGCACAGCGCAGCGCCTCCGGATGGCCTTCCGGCCGTCGCCGCCTGCGGGCCGCAGGTGGCCCGGGGCACCCAACCGGTGCTGCGCAACGTCAGTTCCACCATCCCCCGCGGCCGCGTCGTCGGCCTGCCGGGCCCGAGCGGCTGCGGCACGACCACCCTGCTGCGCCGCGTGGTCGGCGTTCAGCAGCCCACTGGCGGCCATGTCCAGGTGCTCGGCCACGCGGCGGGCGCCTGGCCGCTGCGCACCAGCGTCGGCTACGTCACCCGGGCACCCTTTGTGTACGCGGACCTGACGGTCCTGGAGAACCTGCGGTACTTCGCCGCCGCCCCCGGCATGCGGGGCTGACACCGGGAGGACGCCGTGGTCCGCGTCGTGAAGGAGGTGGACCTCGTGGCGTACGCGGACCAGCCGGTCGCGCGGCTGTCGGGCGGTCAGTACTCGCGGGTCTCCCTGGCCGTGGCCCTGCTGACCGCCCCGACCTGCTGGTGACGGACGAACCGACGGTCGGCCTCGACCCGATGGTGCGCCGGAGCTGTGGCTGGTCTTCCAGCGGCTCGCCGAGGAGGGCACCACCCTCCTGGTCTACAGCCACGTCATGGACGAGGCCGACCGCTGCGACCGGCTGCCGCTGACGCGCTCGGGCCGGCTCCTGGCCAGTGCCGACCGGAACGGCACGCGGGTACGGGGCGCGGCGGCGCCGACGAACCCCGGTCACCACCCCGGCCGGTACGTCACTGGGCCCCCCGGTGGGACAATCTGCCCGCAGGGTCGGTGTCCGACGGCGTGGTCGGAGCCGTCCGGGACCGGAAGGAGCCGTCAGCGTGATCGAGTGGGTGCCCCTGGGCAGCGGTGCCAGACCCGTTCCCCGGCCGGTCGCGGCTCCGCTTGTGTGGGCGGGGGCCTTCGGCGGCGCCCTCGCCCTGGTGGCCCTCCTCAACGGCACCGTGGGCTCGGGCCGCCCCGGACTCGCGCTCGCCGTGCTCTCCCTGCTGGCGGCCCTGCTCGGGCTCTGCGCCCGGTTCGCGGCCGCCCCCGGAACCGCCGTCCTCTGCTGGTTGTCCCTCAACGGCTTCGCCATCCCGCCCGCCGGCACGCTGACGTTGGCCGGCCGGCGGGACGCGGTCTGGCTGGGCTGTCTGCTCGTCGCGGCTCTCGTCGGTACGGTGGACTGGCCCGCCTGGTCCATGCCCGGGCCGCCTACCGCCGACTGACCACGGCGACCGGACCCGACGCACCGGAGCCGGGCGCCGGCCCGGGCGACTTCTGACCGCGCGCGACCGACGGGTGGGGAGGATTCCCCGGCCGGCGGATGGGGCCGATCCCGACCGGCGGTCGGGGGAGGGCCCCGCCGGTCACCCGGCGAAGTCCTCCCCGCCGTTCCGGGGTCAGGCCGTGTGCAGGGTCAGCCCATAGCGGTTCAGGATCTCGTTGACGGGCTGGAACCAGGTCTCCCCGCCGCTGGAGCAGTTGCCCCAGCCGCCCGAGGTGACGCCCTGCGCCTGGTCGCCGCTGATGAACGAGCCGCCCGAGTCGCCACCCTCGGCGCAGACGCTGGTCTTCGTCATCTGGTGCACCGCGCCCTGGCTGTAGTTGACCGTCTCGTTCTTGGCCAGCACGGTGCCGCAGTGCCAGTGGGTGGTGGAGCCGGAGCGGCAGATCGAGGCGCCGACGGGTGCCTCGTTCGAGCCGCGCACCAGTTGGTCGGAGACCGTGCCCCAGCCGAGCACGACCGGCACCGTCCACCAGCCGCTGCCCACGCTGACCCAGGCGTAGTCGTTGCCCGGGAACGACGAGCCCTGGAACGTTCCGATGTGCGAGCCGTCCCAGCCGCGGACCGCACCTCCCACGCCACCGCAGTGCCCGGCGGTGACGAACCCGCCGTGCACCGAGAAGCCGATGGAGCAGCGGACGTTGCCGGTGTAGTACGGGTCGCCGCCGACCGTGCCCGCGGCGAAGGTCTGCGGGGCCGACGACACCGTCCGCACCGTGACCGGCCCGGCCTCGCGGGCCCGCGTCACGAAGCGCCGGACATCGTTGTCAGCCCGCTGGCCCGCGACCACGTCGACGACCACCGCGTTGGCGGCCGGGTCGACGTGCCAGCTGCTGACGCCGGCGGGCGCGTCCAGGCGGTCGA
>NZ_RAIF01000032.1:1668727-1674098 GCF_003671715.1 Streptomyces sp. E2N166
CACCGGTCGCGCCGACGGCCCGGACCGTCGCGGGCGACGCCTCCGAGGTGACGGCCACGGTCAGCCGCCCGCGACCGGCGTCGAACCAGGAGCCGCCGTAGGCGTCCCCGGCGGCCCTGCGGGCCGTGGGTGCGAGGTCGGTGGCGCGGCGTTCGGCCGCGAGCCGGTCCTCGGCCTCGGTCCGGGTGAGGCCGAAGTCCCGCTGCATGGCGTCCAGGAGCCCGGCGGAAGCGGCCGGGTCCTTGGCGGAGTCGGTGGGGGAGCCGGCCGCCGAGGCGGGCAGCGTGCCGACCGCGGTGAGGCTGCCGAGCATGAGAAGGGTGGCCAGGCCGAGGTGCCTGAGTCTGCTGCGTCTCACGGGAGTTGCCCTTCGTCGTTCCAGCAAGGTGGGGGTGGAACAACCGCAGTCTGAGAGCGCTCTCAGAGGGTTGGCTCCGAGCTTAGTCAGAGTGCGACGTCAGGTCCATGCCAATGCAGAGGCTTTCCGGAGAGCCTGGCCGCCGGGCGGCAGGAGACCGCGCGGAGGGGCGGGAGAGCCTGCCTTGGTTGGCCGGTCCCGGACGGGGCACTCAGTGCTGCGTCCTTGCAGTGACGGCTTCGGGATGTGGGAGGCACGCGTGGCGGTTCGGCATCGGTTGATCCAGGCGAGTCCGGCGGCGGTGTGGGACGTCCTCGCGGACGGCGACCGGTACGTGGAGTGGGTGGTGGGCCCGTCGGAGGTCATCCCCAAGACCGGACAGTGGCCGCAGGTCGGCGCGACGATCGCCTACGAGGTGCGGCTCGGGCCGATGCGGCTGAACAACGAGTCGGTGGTCCGGCACTGTGTGGAGGGCTCCGTGCTGGAGCTGGAGGCGAAGGCGGGCAGGCTCGGCACGGCCAGGATCGCCATCGAGCTGCGCCCCTGGGGCGAGCAGTGCCTGGTGATCGTGGACGAACACCCGCTGCGCGGCCCCGGCGGCCTGCTGCACAACGTGGGTGTCGAGGCGCTGATCCAGGTGCGCCACCGTGCGATGCTCGCCCGGCTCGCGAAGCTGTGCGAGTCCGAGGCCGGCGAACAGTGCAGGCCGGAACCGGCGGAGACGACGGGGTCGGTGGACTTCGGACCCGGAGCCGGCCGTGCCTGACGCCGTCGTGATCGGGGCCGGCCCCAACGGGCTGGTGGCGGCGAACCTGCTGGTGGACGCCGGTTGGAGCGTGGAGGTCCTGGAGGAGCAGCCCGAGCCGGGCGGGGCGGTGCGCCACGACAGCGAGGTCGCCCCCGGCTTCGTCAACGACCTGTTCAGCTCCTTCTACCCGCTCGCCGCCGCTTCCCCGGTCCTCGCCGGACTGCGGCTGCAGGACCACGGGCTGCGCTGGGCGCACGCCCCCCATGTGCTGGCCCACCCCCTGACCGACGGCACGTGCGCCGTCCTCGACCGCGACGTGGGCACCACCGCCGCCTCCCTCGACGCCTTCGCGCCCGGGGACGGCGCCGCCTGGGACCGCCTGCACGAGGTGTGGGACCGGTACCGGGCCGACATCCTGGACGCCCTCTTCACCCCCTTCCCCCCGGTCCGGGCCGGCGCCCGGCTGGCCCTGCGGCTGCGCGGCGGGGGCGGACTGCGACTGGCGCGCACCCTGGTGCTGCCGGTACGGCGCATGGGCGAGGAGGAGTTCCACGGCGAGGGCGGCAAACTGCTCCTGGCCGGCAACGCCCTGCACGCCGACCTCGCGCCGGAGGCCGCCGGGAGCGGCGGTTTCGGCTGGCTGATGTCCATGCTCGGACAGACCTACGGCTTTCCCGTGCCGGTCGGCGGCTCCGGCGCTCTCACCGCGGCCCTGGTCCACCGGTTGCGCGCCCGGGGCGGCATCCTGCGCTGCGGGCGGCGCGTCGAGCACGTCCTGGTGCGTGACCGGCGCGCGGTGGGTGTCCGCACGGCAGGCGGGGAGACGGTCGCCGCCCGGCGCGCCGTCCTCGCGGACGTGTCCGTGCCCGCCCTCTACGGCGATCTCGTGGCCCCCGAGGACCTGCCGGAACAAGTCCTCGCCGATCTGCGGCGCTTCCAGTGGGACTTCGCCACCTTCAAGGTGGACTGGGCGCTGGACGGCCCCGTGCCCTGGCGGTGCGAGGACGCGGCGCGGGCCGGGACCGTGCACCTGGCCGACGGTCTCGACGAGCTGACCCGGTTCGCCGCCCAGATCGCCATGCGGCAGGTCCCCGACCGTCCCTTCGCGCTGTTCGGCCAGATGACGACCACGGACCCGTCCCGCTCACCGCGCGGCACGGAGTCCGCCTGGGCCTACACACACGTCCCCCACGACATCCGGGCCGACGCGGGCGACGAGGGCATCACCGGCAGCTGGGACACCAAGGAGCAGCAGCTCATGGCCGACCGCGTCGAGCGCCAGGTGGAACGCTTCGCTCCCGGCTTCCGGTCACTGATCCGGGCCCGGCGCGTACTGGCCCCGCCGACGCTGCAGAACATGAACGCCAACCTGGAGGGGGGCGCCATCAACGGCGGCACCACGGCCATGCACCAGCAACTCGTCTTCCGGCCCGTGCCCGGCACCGGGCGGCCGGAGACCCCGGTGACCGGCCTCTTCCTCGCCTCCGCGGGCGCCCATCCGGGCGGCGGGGTGCACGGGGCGCCGGGCGCCAACGCCGCGCGCGCCGCGCTGCGTCAGCACCGGTTCGCCGGCCTCGCGCGGGTCCAGCGCACCCTCACCCGACGCGACCGCACCGGCGACAAGCCATGACCGGCTGCGTGCTCCAGGCCGTGTGCGACCTGCCGCGTTCGCCTGGCGCCCGCGGTCGGCCGCGTGCGACCGCGCACCTGCGACCGGCCGCGTGCGACCGTCCACGTGTTCCCCGAGAAAGGGCCGACCGGTGACAGACAGCCCCCTCCAGAACCGCACCGTTGTGGTGACCGGCGCCGCGCGCGGACTGGGCGCCGCCCTGGCACACGCGTGCGCCCGCCGAGGTGCGCGGATCGCGCTGCTCGGCCACGAGAAGTCGCGACTGGACGCCGTGGCGGCGGACCTGCCGACTCCGGCGTGCGCAGTCGAGGCCGACGTCACCGACCCCGCCGCACTGGACGACGCGGCCGGTGAGGTCCGCGGGCGCCTGGGGCCGCCGTCGGTCGTGGTGGCGAACGCGGGCATCGCGGAAGGCGGCCCGTTCGCCACGTCGGACCCGGCCGAGTGGCGCCGCGTCGTCGACGTGAACCTGACCGGCAGCGCCCACACCGCCCGCGCCTTCCTGCCGGACCTGCTCCGCACCGCCGGATACCACCTGCAGATCGCCTCGCTGGCGTCGCTCGGCGCCGCGCCCATGATGAGTGCCTACTGCGCCTCCAAGGCGGGCGTGGAGGCCTTCACCCACTCCCTGCGCGCCGAGGTGGCCCACCACGGGGTCGCCGTGGGCATCGCCTACCTCAACTGGCTCGACACCGACATGATCCGTGACGCCGACCGGTACGCCGTCCTGCGCGAGTTGCGGGCACACATGCCGGCTCCGGCCCGCCGCACCTTCCCGGCGGACTACGCCGCCGACCGGCTGGTGCGCGCCGTGGAGCGCCGTCGCACCGCCGTGTACGTGCCCGGCTGGCTGCGTCTGGCACAGGTGGGGCGCACGACCCTGCCGCCCCTGGTTCTGCGGCTGTCCCGCCGCGAGCTGCCACGGCTGGAGGCCGAGGGCGCCATGGCCCCCACCGGCCCGCTCGGCGCGGGCGGGCGGGCCGACCGCGCGGTGGAGGACACGGGGGCGTAGAGAGCCTCGCGCAGGTCAGCGCGCCCCGAACCGTCGAGCCCGCGCAGGTCAGCGCGCCCCGAACCGTCGAGCCCGCGCAGGTCAGCGCGCCCCGAACCGTCGAGCCACGGCACGCAGCAGTACCGACCGTCCCCGGTCGGGCACCGTCCACAGCGTCTCCCCGCGAACGCCCCACCGCTCCAGCAGGGCGTTGGCCGCGAGGAACCCGGAGGTGGCGGCGCGTTCCATCAGGGCCACGGGCAGATCCGTACGGACCAGGTCGCCGGCGACGACGACGGCCGGGTCGGGCGTGCGGACCGTCGGACGGTCGCGGTAGCCGCCGACGGTGAACAGCGGGCAGTCCGCCCGCCACTCGTGCCGTGCGGCCACGACCCGGGCCTCGCGGGTCTCCGGGTACACCTGGTGCAACTGGCCGACGAGGCGCTTCTCCTCGACCTCCCGGACGGCCGTCGAGGGCAGGGCGTAGGCGTGGAGTTCGACGACCGATCCTCCGGTGCGCGCGGCCCAGCGGTCCGCTTCGCCCTCCCACTGGGACAGCACACTGACATTGTCCAGCGAGCCGTAGCCGCTGGTACCGAGGAAACCGGGCCGGCCGGACGCGACCGGACGGTCCAGCCACAGCCGGGAGACCAGGAACGGCGGAGCGGTCCGCAGCCGCGCCACCCCCCGGCGCCACCCGTCGTCACCGAGCTGCGGTGAACGGCCCACCACCCCCTTCAGACCGCCGGTGTCCAGTGCGAGCACGACGGCGTCGTACGGCCGGGCACCGGCGGAGTCGACCACCAGGTGGCCGCCGGACGGGCCGGGCCGGACCGCCTCGACGGACGTGTTCGTCCGCACCTCGGCACCGTGCCGCGTCAGTTGCTCCGCGAGCGGATCCCACAGCGCCCGCGGGAACGGCTCGCGGGGGACGTCGAACAGCAGGCCCTCGCTGGAGCCGAGGAAGTAGATGTGGAACATCAGCGCCATCTCCGCGGCCGACAGCTCCCGCGGGTCCGCGAAGAAACTGCGGGAGAACACCTCGAAGGCCAGATGCCGCGCGGCCGCGGGGAAGCCCACGGCGTCGAGGAAGTCGTGCGCGCTGATGTGGTCCAGTTGTTCGTGGACGCGGCGCGTACGGACGTCGAGGAGCGGCAGGGCGGCGGCGGGCCGCATGGCCGGGAGGTCGCGCAGCCCGAAACTGGGGCTCAGGGCGACGAAGCCGAGAGCGCTGAACGGGGGAGTGCGCGGTACCCGGCGGAAACCGTCGCGCAGCCCGCTGCTGTGCCACAGCGGATAGTCCGGCAGCCCGGTCAGCATCCCCAGCGCGGGGTCGGAACGGCGCAGCAGGCTCCGCAGGTTGTAGTACTGGCGGAAGAAGGCGTGGAAGCCCCGGCTCATCGTGGCGGGCGTGCCGTCGGGCAGGTCGACCGGCCATCCGGCGACCCTGCCGCCGAGCACGGCCTCGCGTTCGTGGAGCACGACCCGTACTCCCCGTTCGGCCAGGACGGTCGCCGCCGCCAGGCCCGCGATGCCGCCGCCGATCACCGCCACGGACGGCGGATCACCGGCCACGCGCTCCCGCCCTGCCCGGGGACGGACGGCCAGTGCGCGGCGGTCCCGCCCCGGCGGCCGCACCCCGCC
>NZ_RAIF01000032.1:1674125-1675439 GCF_003671715.1 Streptomyces sp. E2N166
CCGCGAGTCTCCCAACCGTCCGTCTCCGCGCCGGCGCGGAGACCGAGAAAGGTGTGGGTGATGCCCGTCTGCCAGCCGGGCAACGGGAGGACCCGGACGTGTTCGAACCCGGCCCGGCCCAGCCGCGCTCGGAACGCCGGCGCGGTGTCGAACGCCACGACGCTGCGCCACAGGTGCCGGTAGAGGTCCCGGTCACCCGTGGCCGTGCCCAGCGGCAGTACGACGCCCCGGCACACCGCGGCCCACACCAGACGGTCCACGCGCCGCCCGTCGAGCGCGTACTCGTGCACCGCCAGCCTGCCGCCCGGAGCCAGCAGCCGGTGCACCGTACGCAGGACGGCGTCGGGATCGGTCAGGTTGCGGAAGAGGTAGGCGGCGAGCACCGCGTCGAAGGGGCCGTGCACCTCGGCCCGGTGCAGTTGCTCCGCCGGGGCGTGCACGAAGCGCACCCGTGACGGCCAGCGCTTGGCCCGGGCCCGGTCCAGCATGCCCGCCGAGGCGTCCACCCCGACGATCTCCGCGGCGGGGAAGGCCGCGGCCAGCGCCGCCGTCGAGGCGCCGGTGCCGCAGCCCAGGTCCAGCACCCGGCGTCCGGCGCCGCCGTCCGCGAGACCGAGCCGGCGGGCGGAGCGGCGCAACTGGGCGTGGTAGCCCGGGTTGAGCGCGACCAGGCGGTCGTAGCGGCCGGCGCCGTGGTCGAAGGCGGCGGTCAGCGCGGCGTCGCGCAGCAAGGGCGGCATCGGGACTCCCGGGGCAGGTGGTTCACGGACGGGTGTTGCTCACGGACGGGTGCTGTCAGTAGACGGGTGTTGTCGACGGGCGGGCCTTGCTCACGGACAGGCGTTGCCGGCGGGTGGACTGCTCCCGGGCGGTAACCCACCGGCAGGTTCCGCGCGGAGGGGTGGCTACGGGTCGCGCACGGACGGGTCACATACGTACGGCCTGTGCACGGACACGCGGCCGCGTACGGAGGGTCTGCGTACGGACGGTCTGCATACGGACGGGCCGGGCACGGACGGTCCGCGTACGGGCGGGTCGCGTACGGACAGGTCGCGTACGGGCGGGTCCCGCTCAACGGACGGAGGTGTGGCGGCGCGGCAGCCACGGCAGCTCGGCCGCCGTGCGCAGCATCGGCAGGGCGGGGGTGCGCACCCCGACCGCGAGGTCCTCGTACAGCCGGGACCGTCCGTCGAGGAAGCGCAGCAGCCGACCGGCGGGTACGCGGTCGAAGAGCCGGAAGAAGAGGTCGGGGCCGTCCACCCGGCCGGTGTCCAGCGCGCGCAGCAGCACCGCGTCCATCAGCCGGGCGCGCAC
>NZ_RAIF01000032.1:1675464-1684081 GCF_003671715.1 Streptomyces sp. E2N166
GCGTCGGACTGCCGCTGCACGGCGGCGAACGTGTAGCCGGTGGACGCACGCGTCGCCCCGCCCGCCATCCCGATCCGGAAGACGGCACCGGACCCCTTCGCCCGCCGCTCGAACACGGCGTCGGTCATCGGGATCACCCCCTGCTCCGTCGACAGGACCTCCGTGGCACCGGTCCGCAGGACGCGGCGCGTGTAGTCCTCCAGGGCGCCGTCGTACGCGGCGGACGTCAGCGGCGCCGGGCCGAACTCGGTGTACTCGACCAGCGCGGTGTGCCGCCCGGTCGGGAGCACGTAGCCGAAGGACAGGCCGCGCTCCGGCTGCCGGGTGCGGAAGTCCATCAGGTCGACCACCGCCGGGTCGAAGACCGGCCGCTCGGTGCGGACGAACCAGCCGCGGAAATGCTGGAGGAGGCGGGTGCGGGCGGGCGGCGGATGGTCGGGCGGGCGGGAGTCGAAGACCCAGCGGGCGCGCAGGCCGACTTCGGCCCCGGCGGCGTCCGTGGCCGGCACCCAGGCGGTCCCGTCCGGCAGGGTGGTCACCGTGCCGACGGTGGCCTCCAGACGCCGAAGCCCGGCCCGTTCCTTCAGGTCACGGTCCACGAGCGCCTCGAAGTCGTCCGAGCGGATCATCTTGTAGCGGGCCGGCGCGATGTGCCGCAGGGCCACCGCCCCGTCCCGGCTCCGCACCCGCAGCCACTCCCAGGACGCCGTCGTCGCCGGGTCGAAGCGGCCGGGGCCCGACTCCCAGAAGCACCAGGTGCGCCGCGGTGCCCGCAGCGGGCCGGGCGGCGGATCGATCAGGACGACGGAGGGCGCCGTGCCGTGCGGTGAGCGAGCCGGGAGCCGGTGCGCCAGGGAGAGACCTGCCGCCCCGGCACCGACGACGACGATGTCCGCCTCGACCACGGCCACCTCCTTCCGTTTCCGTTTCCGTTTGTACGAAGAGCGTGCGCGGCCTCGGTTCCGGCGGAGTATTCCGTCCTCGTGCCGCCCTTGGACGCACGGCGCGCTGGTCGGCCCGGGGCGGGTGCCCGCCGGGCGGGTGACTGCGGGGCGGGAACGGGTGTCGGCGGCGTCGGGCCGGAAGCGAAGGGGGAAGGCATGACGCCGAGTCACCCGCCGGGGCCGGCGCCGGACGGTGCATCCACCGCGCGCCGCCCGGTCGAAGTAGGCGCAGCGGCCGACGTACCCGAACGGCTCAGCGCCGCAGCCGACGACGAGAGGACCCGGGATGCGCCCCAGCACGGCCGACGACGGCCGGGAGAAGCCGCGGGACCTGCCGCACCCGGCGGAGGGCCCGCGATGACGCGGACGGTGACCGGTCGCACCGACCACGTCGTGGTCGTCGGTGCGGGGCTCGCGGGCCTGTCGGCCGCCCTGCATCTGCTGGGCTCCGGGCGGCGGGTGACGGTGGTGGAACGCGACCCGCTGCCCGGCGGTCGCGCCGGACGGCGTGAGTTCGGCGGCTACCGCATCGACACGGGCCCGACCGTGCTGACGATGCCCGATCTGGCCGACGAGGCGTTCGCCGCCGTCGGCGACCGGCTTGCCGACCGCGTCGAGCTCCTTCCCCTGCACCCCGCCTACCGGGCGTTCTTCGCCGACGGCGGCACCCTGGACGTCCACACCGACGCCGCCGCCATGGAGGCGGAGGTGGAGCGGTTCGCCGGGGCGCGTGAGGCGGCCGGATACCGGCGGCTGCGCGCCTGGCTCCGGCAGCTGTACGCGGTGCAGATGCGCCGGTTCATCGACGCCAACTTCGACTCTCCGCTCGGCCTGCTCACGCCCGACCTGGCCAGACTCGCCGCCCTCGGCGGCTTCGGCCGGCTGGACGCGCGCATCGGACGCTTCCTGACGGACGAGCGGCTGAAACGGGTCTTCTCCTTCCAGGCCCTGTACGCCGGTGTGGCACCGGCCCGCGCGCTGGCCGCCTACGCCGTCATCGCCTATATGGACACCGTGGCCGGGGTGTACTTCCCCCGCGGCGGCATGCACGCCCTGCCCCGGGCCATGGCGGACGCCGCCGCCGACGCCGGGGCCGACCTGCGCCTCGGACAGGACGTCACCCGCCTGGAACGGTCCGGAAACCGGGTCACCGCCGTCGTCACCGCCCACGAGCGCATCCCCTGCGACGCCGTCGTCCTCACCCCCGACCTGCCCGTCGTCCACCGGCTGCTGGGCCGCCGCCCGCGCCGCCCGGTCGGGCTGCGGCACGCGCCCTCCGCCGTGGTCCTGCACGCCGGCACCACCCGTACCTGGCCGCACCTCGCGCACCACACGCTCTCCTTCGGCGCCGCGTGGCGCCGGACCTTCGACGAACTGACCCGGACCGGCACCCTGATGACCGATCCGTCGCTGCTGATCACCCGGCCCACCGCCGGGGACCCCACCCTGGCCCCCGAGGGACGCCACCTCCACTACGTCCTCGCGCCCTGCCCCAACACCGACATCGGGCCGGACGCCCGGGCCTGGACCGATCTCGCGCCGCGCTACCGCGACCGTCTGCTCACCACCCTGGAACACCGGGGGCTGACCGGTCTCGCCGCCGCCATCGAGGAGGAATGCCTGGTGACACCCGCCGAGTGGACCGCCCAGGGGCATGCCGCGGGCACGCCGTTCTCCGTCGCCCACACCTTCGCCCAGACGGGTCCCTTCCGCCCCCGCAACCTGGTGCGCGGCACGGAGAACGCGGTCCTCGCGGGTTGCGGCACCACCCCCGGGGTGGGCGTGCCGACCGTGCTGATCTCCGGGAAGCTGGCCGCCGCCCGCATCACCGGCACACCGGCACGACGTACGGCGGCGAAGGGCGGGCGCCGATGACCCGCCGCGAACTGGACGCCGCGGGCATCACCGATCCCGCCCTGCGCGCCGCCTACACCCGGTGCCGGCTCCTCAACGCCCGGCACGGGCGCACCTACTTCCTGGCGACCCGCCTCCTGCCCGCCGACCGCAGGCCGGCCGTGCACGCCCTGTACGGATTCGCGCGGTGGGCGGACGACATCGTCGACGACATGGGGGCCCGGGCGACGACCGCCGAACGCGCGGCGACCCTCACCCGGCTCGAGGAGCAGCTGCGGCGGGCGCTGACCGATGCCGGGCCCGCCGGCGAACCCGTGGTGGTCGCCCTCGCCGACACCGCCGCCCGGTACGCCATCGACCCGGCGCACTTCACCGACTTCATGGCCTCCATGCGCAGCGACCTCACGGTCACCGACTACGCCACCTACGACGACCTGCGCGCCTACATGCACGGCTCGGCCGCCGTCATCGGCCTGCAGATGCTCCCCGTGCTCGGTACCGTGACCGCCCGCACCACGGCCGCGCCGCACGCAGCCGCGCTGGGCGTCGCCTTCCAGCTGACCAACTTCCTGCGGGACGTGGGCGAGGACCTGGACCGGGGACGGATCTACCTCCCGGCGGACCTGCTGGCCGCGCACGGCGTCCAGCGGGACCTGCTGCTGTGGAGCAGGCGCACCGGCCGCCACGACCCCCGCATCACCGCCGCGCTGCGGGCCGCCGACGACCTCACCCGCGCCGTCTACCGCGAGGCCGCACCCGGGCTGGCGATGCTGGACCCGGTCTCGCGGCCCTGCATCCGTACCGCGTACGTCCTCTATCGCGGCATCCTCGACGCCATCGCGGACAGCGGGTACGCGGTACTGCACCGGCGCGCGGTGGTGCGCCGCCGCCGTCGCGCGACCGTGGCCGCCGACGGGCTCGTACGAGTGCTGTCCGCCCGGCTGAGGGCGCGGGGCGGCGCCGCTCGCGGGACGCCGCCGGTGCCGTGCCGGAGCGACGCCTGCTCCGTGAAGGAGGCCGGATGAGGCACGACCCCAGCCCCCGCCGCGGCCGTTTCCCCCTGCGGCTGCGCCGCCGCCCGATCCCCTGGCAGAAGCAGCGCCCGACCTGGCGCGAGGCCCGCCCCGCCCTCATCGCCGCGGCTCTCGGGCGCGCCCGGGCACGCCCCTCGGGCAACTGGTACGTCCTCGGCGCGAGTACGGAGGTACGGACCACCCGCCCGCTGTCCGGCACGGTCGCCGGCGTCGAGGTCGTCGTCTGGCGCGACGCGCGCGGGCGCCTGGTGGGCGGACCCGGCGCGTGTCCCCACCTCGGCGCCCCGCTGGCCGAGAGTCCGGTGCGGTGCGGGACGCTCGTGTGCCACTGGCACGGACTCGCCCTGGACGGTGCCGCGTTCGCCGGCTGGGAGCCGCTGCCGGTGCACGACGACGGCGTACTGGTGTGGGTTCGGCTGGACGCGGTGGGGGAGGAGACGCCGACGGTCGCGCCCTTCGTGCCCGGCAGGCCACCGCTGGCGACGGCCCTGACGTCGGTGTGGCGCGGGGTCGGGGTCTGCGAACCCGAGGACGTCGTCGCCAACCGGCTCGACCCGTGGCACGGTGCCTGGTTCCACCCGTACTCCTTCGTGGACCTCACCGTCGTCGAGACGCCCGGCGAGACTTCCGGCGAAACCGCGGTCGCCGGACAGGACGACGACCGCTTCGTCGTGGATGTGTCCTTCCGGCTGACCGG
This sequence comes from Streptomyces sp. E2N166, assembly GCF_003671715.1. GTDB lineage: Bacteria > Actinomycetota > Actinomycetes > Streptomycetales > Streptomycetaceae > Streptomyces > Streptomyces thinghirensis. The sequence continues at coordinate 1,679,994 of NZ_RAIF01000032.1, forward strand.
CCGGCTCGTCGTGCCCGTACGGGCCGAGTTCACCGCGCCGGAGCCCCGCACCGTCGTCATGCGCATCACGGACGGCGAGGGCACGGGGTCCGTCGTGGAGAGCCATGCCACGCCGCTGGGCCCGGACAGGAGCGGCCGACCGCGCACCGCGGTCGTCGAAGCGGTGCTGGCCACCTCGGACCGGCCGGGCTTCCCCGTGGCCAGGCGACTGGCTCCGGCCCTGCGCCCGCTGATGCGCGCCGCCGCCGGCCGCCTGTGGCGCGACGACCTCGCCTACGCCGAACGCCGCGGACACCTGCGCGAGCGCGGCCAGTTCCCCGGCTGAACGGAGCAGTACCGGCATGCAGACCTTCCTCCCCCACCCCGGCTTCCGGGAGTCGGCGCTGGCCCTGGACCGCCGCCGGCTGGGCAAACAGCGGGTCGAGGCGCTCCAGGTGCTGCGCGGTCTGACCGTGCCCGGCTACGGCTGGCGCCGGCATCCGGCGGTGCGGATGTGGACGGGCTACGAGGAGGCGCTGGTCCGTTACGGCCTGGAGGTCTGCCGGGTCTGGCGCGAGCAGGGACACCAGGACAGCTGCGCCGCCTCGCTCGTCGCAGGGCTCGCCGCGAGCCGCCCGCACGAGCCGGTGCGGGACCAGCCGGAGCTGGCGGACGCCGGGGAACTGCCGCCCTGGCTCGGGGACGACGCCTTCCACCGCAGCCACCGGTCGGCGCTGGTGCGCAAGGAGCCGGAGGTCTACGCCGAGCTGTTTCCCGGGATCCCGGACGACCTGCCCTATGTGTGGCCGGCCTCGGACCGGGAGCGCGGGGAGGCGGGGAGCGGCGCCCCGTAGGTCAGGCCTGCTGCTCGCCGGCCAGTTCCTTCATGTCGACGGTCTGGTCGGCCGGCGGCTGTTCGGGGCTCACCGGCTTGTTGTAGTCGCTGAAGGTGACGCTGCCCGGGTTCTTGCCGCCCTCGGTCGTGGTCTTCAGAATGTACGGCTCGCCCTTGGTGGCGACGTACAGGGCGAGGGTCTCCCCGGCCGAGCCCTTCTTCGTGAGCTTCAGGGCCTCCTCGCCGTCCACCTCCGTCGTGTCACCGCGCTTCATGCCCTGACGCTCGGACTTGTCCTCGTCCATGGCGGAGATGAAGCCCTGCTTGTCGCAGACACCGGTGGTCGTGGCGTCGTTCGCCGGCATCTTCACCCACTTGTCCTGGAGCTCGGGCGCCATCTTCCGCGCCGCGTCGGGCTGCTGCTTCAGGGCGTTCTGCCAGTACCGCTCGTCGCCGCGCAGGTAGAGGCTCGCTTCGGTGTGCCGCACTTCGGCCGTGGACTCGCCGGTGCCGATGGTGCCCTGACAGTTCTTCTCCTGGTCGACCGAGACGTCGATGGTGACGGTGCTGCCGTCCTCCAGACGGTTGTCGCCCTTCACATGCATGGACTTGGCCTGCCGGGTGGCCTCGACCGCCTTCGCGGCGATGTCGTCGGCGCTCTGCCCCTCGAACGGCTTGCTCTCACCACCGGAATCGCCGCCGCAGCCGGCCAGTAAGGCGGCCGAGACGCTCGCGGTCGCCACAGCGGTTGCCACTTTGCTGGTGCGCACTGGAAGCCCCTTCACATGTCTGTTCATGACGGTCAAATCCCTTGCTTTCCCGATGTGTTGGCACCGGGAGCTTCCGACTACCCCGGATTCCTGTGACATGCACGTGATGGAGAAGCCGTGATGCCCGTGTGAGGGTCGTCGCCGCCGATTGGTCCCCGATGGCGCCCGTCGAGTGGACCCCGTGACGGACCGCCGTGCTTTCTAGCGTCGTGGTCATGAACGCCACCACCACGCGCGGAGCCCTGCTCGCCGCGCTCGCCTGTGTCCTCGTCGGAGGGTCCTTCACCGCCAACAGCCTGCTCGGCGACTACCCGTACGCGGGCGGCCAGTTCCTGCGCTACGGCCTGGCCTTCCTGCTTCTCGTCCCGCTCGCGGGTCCCGGCGCGAGGACCCGGCTGCGCGGGCTCGGGGCCGGCCGGTGGCTGCGCCTGGCGCTGCTCGCCGCCGTCGGCATGGTCGGCTTCAACCTGGCCGTCCTCGCCGCGGAACGCACGGCGGAACCGGCGGTCCCCGGCGTCTTCGTGGGCTGCGCGCCCGTGGTGGTCGCCGTCCTCGTCCCCCTCCTGGACGGGCGCCGGCCGCAGCGCGTCGTGCTGTACGGGGCGCTGTTCGTGGCCGTGGGCGCCTTCACGGTCCAGGGGTGGGGGCGCACCGACGGCGCGGGCATCGCCTTCTCCGTGTGCGCCCTGGTCGGCGAGGTCGGTTTCGCCGTCCTCGCGGTGCCCGTACTGCGCCCCCTGGGCCCTCGCCTGTTGTCCACCGTGGTGTGCGGTGTGGCCGCCGTCGAGTCGGCGTTGGCGGGTGTCCTGGCCGACGGCGGCGGATGGCTGCGGCGGCCGGACGCGATCGAGGCCGGCGCGCTCCTGTGGCAGGCGGCGGTGGTCACCGTCGTCGGGTTCGTGTGCTGGTACATGGGCATGCAGCGGATCGGGGCGGAGCGCGCCACGCTGTTCTCAGGCCTGATCCCGGTCGCCGCCGCCTGCACGGCACCGCTCGTCGGCACGGGCACCTACGGCGTCGCGCAGGCCGTGGGCAGCGCCCTGGTCTGCGCCGGGGTCGCCGTGGGTTCGGGCGCCGCGTCACTGGGGTTCGCCCGCCGGCGCCGCGTGCCGGGGGCCCGTCAGCGGACCTCGGAGCGCCCCTTGGAGAAGCTGTAGAGGTCCTTCGAGGTGCTGATGAGCTCCCGGACGACCATCGCGACGGAGCCGACGGAGCCGACGGAGCCGACGGAGCCGACGGAGCCGACGGAGCCGACGGCCTATGGCGGGGCCCCGGCGGACATCCGCCGGGGCCCCTGTGTGTGACCGTCAGGGCTCAGGGCTGTACGGGCATGCTCCAGCAGTTGGAGCCGGCCGGCTTCCCCGAGAGGCGGTCGGTGAGCCAGGAGATGGCCTTGCCCTGGTCGGCGAGCAGCGGGGCGAAGTGGTTGAGCAGGCCACTGCCGACGCCGGGCAGCAGGACCGCGTCGTAGGTGACCTTCGCGCCCTTGCGGCACCAGTCGACGGCCAGTCGGCGGGACTGCTCGTGGGGGACCAGGTCGTCGCTGACGCCCGTGGCCACGCGCACCGGGCTGGCGGGTTTCAGCGAGCCGATGCGCTGTTCGGCCAGGAAGGCCTGCAGCGTCGGCTCGGCCCGGATGACGTCGCTGATCGACAGCCCGGTCTTCGTCCAGCCGGTGCTGCTGTCGCCTCCGTACCCGAAGAGGGCGTCTCCGACGCACATGGTCGACAGGTCCCTGAGCGCCTCCTCGCCGGCCGCGCTGATGTACCGCTCGGCGATGGGCCGCAGCGACGGCTCGGTCTGCAGGAAGCCGTTGAGCGACCAGCCCAGGGCGCCCGCCAGGTCGCCGCCGTCGATGGCCGCGGTCACCTCGGTCAGGTCGGCGGGCGGAGCGCCCGCGTAGGTGCCCGCCAGCTCGACGTCCGGGGCGTAGGACGGCTGGAGCTCGGCCGCGGCGGCCGTCGCCCCGCCGCCCTGGCTGTATCCGAAGAGGCCGACCCGTGAGCCGGGGGTGACCGACGCCGAGTCGAGGGAACGCGCGGCGCGTACGGCGTCCAGTACGGCGTGGGCTCCGTCGACGCGGTTGACGTAGGTGTGCAGCCGGTCGGTGGTGCCGAGGCCGACGTAGTCGGTGACGACGACCGCGACACCGCGCAGCAGCAGCCGGTAGATCGACAGGTCCTCGTAACCCACCGACACCGTCTCGCCGTTGAGCAGCAGCGGGTGCTCCAGGGCCATCGAGGCGGCGCACTGGTCGCCCTGGCCCATGGTGCCGGGTGCCACGGCGACCAGGGGGCGCGGCCCTTCGCCGCGCCACTTCGCGGCCGGCTCGATGTAGGCGCCGGTCACGGCGACCGGTTCGCCGTTCGCGTCGGTGGACTTGTACATCAGCCGGGTCGCCCGCCCCGGAAGGGGGCCGTCGAGGCCGGGCAGGCTCAGCGCGAGGCGCAGCGGTTCGCTGCGGACCAGCGCGCCGTCGGCGTCGGGCAGCGTGGACGGCGGGG
>NZ_RAIF01000032.1:1684239-1691426 GCF_003671715.1 Streptomyces sp. E2N166
GCGGGTATCTCGACGCCGCGGGACACCTCCGTGGCCGGGTCGGTGGCCGATCCGTCGGCAGCGGCGGCCGGGACGGCCTGCGCACCGAGGGCGAGCGCGACCGTGACGGCCGCGGCGAGCGTGCGTGGGCGTGGGGGCATGGCGAACCTCCTGGGGAAGGGCCGGAACCGGTCGGCCGCGGTCCGGTGGGAGAGGGCCGTGGTCGCGCTGCTCCTGTGGGGTGACGGGACCGTAACCGGCCAGGGGTTACCACGGGTAGCGCCATGCTTATTACGGTTCAGTAACTTGACGGTCTGTCTAACAACGGTCACGCCGCCAACCAGGACGTGCCCGACTGTTCGGCGGCGACGTCAGGACCCGCCACGCCCTCCGACAGCGGGCCAGGCTCCCAGGTCGGCCAGCCAAAGCACCAGCGCCGCGATGTTCCAGGCGTCGTCCACGCCACGGTGGTGCCGACCCTCCAGCGGCAGCCCGGCGAGTTCGAGAGCCCGCGCCATACCGGGCCTGCGGCCCAGCCCGTGGGCGTCGGTGAAGACCGCCTTGGCGTTGGTGTGCGTGCGCTCGGCAGGGTGGCCGAAGGGATGGGGGACCCCGTCCGCGGCGCACTGGCGGACGAACTGGCGCCGGTCGTAGTCGCCCCAGCTCGCCCAGGGCCGGACGCCCGCGCCGTGCTCCCGCACCAGCGTGGCGCAGGCCTGGGCGAAACTCACGCCCCGGTCGGCCTCGGCCTGGGTGATGCCGGTGAGTTCGGTGCAGAACGCGCTGACCCGGGAGCGGGAGGGCCGCACCAGGACGCGGTGCCGGCTCACGCGCTCCCGGGCGTCGAGGTCGACCACGGCGAGCCCGATCTCGATGACCTCGCTCACCGCGCCGGGCGGCGGCTGCCCCTCCCAGCAGGTGGCCTCCAGGTCGATGACGTTCAGCAGGGTCTCGCGGCCCCCGTCCGCGGCGCGTCGGTCCATCCCGGCACCGTACGAGGGCACGCGATCGGCGTCACCCGGTTTTCGGCCGGGGGCGGAGGCACCTACCGGCGGCTGCGCACCAGCAGGTACAGGAAGTACGGCGTACCGATGACCGCCGTCATGAGTCCCGCGCCGAGCTGTGCCGGCGCGATCACCGTGCGGCCGATGAGGTCGGCGGCGCAGACGAGCGTGGCGCCGAGGAGGAGCGCGACGGGCACGACCCGCACGTGCCGCCGGCCCACGAGGGCGCGGGCCGCGTGCGGGGCCACGAGCCCGACGAAGCCGATGGTGCCCGCGCAGGCCACGGCCGTCGAACTGAGTACGACGCTGAGCACGAGGAACCCGAGGCGTCCCGGACCCAGCGCAAGGCCCAGCAGCCGGGGTGTGTCCTCGTCCAGCGAGATCAGGTCCAGCTCGGTGCGCCGGGCGACCGCCACACCGATGCCCACGGTCAGCGCCAGCGCGACCGGCACGATGTCCGGCATGGTCCGCCCGTAGGTGGAACCCGACAGCCAGGTCAGCGCCTTCGTCGCGTTGAACGGGTCGGTGAGCACGATCAGCAGGCTGATCAGCGCGGTCGTCGCGGCGGCGACACCGATGCCGACGAGGACCAGCCGGTTCTGCTGGAAGCCGCCCCGGGCGGCGAGCCCGAAGACGAGGACCGCGGTGACGGCGGACCCCGCGAAAGCGGCACCGGCGACCCCCCACGTCCCGGCGACCGGCGCGGTGGTCACCAGGACCACGGCACCCAGCGCGCCCCCGCCGGAGACGCCCAGGACGCTGGGTTCCGCGAGCGGGTTGCGGGTCACCGCCTGCACCAGCGTGCCGGCCAGGGCGAGCGCCGCACCCGCGCAGAGCGCGGCGAGCACCCGGGGCACCCGCGTGTCCAGGACGAACGAGACGGTCCGCCCGGCCCGCCCCTGCGCCCAGTTGACGACGTCACCGAGCAGCAGCTTGCTGTCGCCGACCAGCACGGCGGCGATCACGAGACCGACCAGGACGGCGGCCAGGGCCACCACGGTGGCCAGGAACACCGTCCGGCTCGGGATGCGCAACCGGTCGGGCGCGCCGGCCCCGGCCGTGTCCTTCAGCCGCAGCGCCATGACGACCAGGAACACGGCGCCGACCAGGCTGGTGACGACGCCCGTGGGGACGGCCACCGAGAGGTCGTCCGCGACGAAGGCCCGCAGCAGCACGTCCGAACCGAGGACCAGGGCCGCGCCGGTGAGCGCCGCCGCCGGCATGGCCGTTCGGGATCGTGCGAAGCCGCGGAACCGGCGGGCGAGCGGGCGGACGAGGGCGGGTGCGCACAGGCCGACGAAGCCGATCGGCCCGGCGAGCGTGACCGCGGCGGCGGACAGCAGCGCCGCCAGGACGACGACCGTGACCCGGGTGGCCCGGACCGGGACGCCCAGGCCGCGCGCGGCGTCGTCGCCGAGCGCGAGCGCGTCCACCCGACGGGCCGTCAGCAGCAGCCCCACGAGCCCGGCCAGGGCGATGGCCAGCATCTGCAGGACGCCGTCGAAGCCGTTCTGGGCGATGCTGCCCTGGTTCCACTGGTAGAGGCCGTCCGTCTGCTCGGGGAAGAGCAGCAGCAGTCCCTCCGTCATGGAGTTGAACCCCAGCATCAGCGCCGTACCGGCGAGCACCAGCCGGACGGTGCCCGTGCCGAGCCCGGACAGGCCGAGCACGACGGCCGCCGCCGCAAGGCCGCCGGCGAAGGCGACGCCGGAGGAGGCGATCATCGGGAGCGAGACGCCGGTGGCGCCGACCAGTCCGAGCGCCAGGTAGGAACCCGCGTTGACGGCCAGGGTGTCGGGGGACGCCAGCACATTGCGGCTGACCGCCTGGAGCACGGCACCGGCCGTGCCGAGGACGGCACCGACCAGGAGCCCCGCGGCCATCCGGGGCAGCCGGGACGCGATCACGACGGACGCGTCGTCCGGATCTGCCTGCCCGGTAAGGGCCTTGAACACCTCGGCGGGTCCCACGGCGGCGGTGCCCTGGGTGATGTCGGCGACGGCCAGGACGGCGACCAGCAGGACGAGCCCGGCCGTCACCGCGGCCGCACCCGACCGGGACGTGGGAGCCGTCGACGGACGGGCAGCGGGTTTGGTTGCGGTGACGGCCATGGCCTCGCTACTTCGTCAGCGCGCCGACGACGGCGTCGATGTACGCCTCCATCGACCCGGGGCCACCGAACATCCAGATGCCGTCGTTCAGCCGGTGCACGTCGCCGGCCTTCACGAAGGGCAGGGACTTCCACACCGAGTTCTCGGCAAGCGCGCCGGTGAACGGGGTGGCGTTCGGGTCGTCGTCGTTGCCGATGTAGGCGAAGTGGGTGCCCTCCGGCAGGGCGGTCAGACCCTCGACGTCGGTGGAGGCGAGACCGTAGGCCTCGTCGCCCTTCACCTTCCAGGCGTTCTTCAGACCGATCGCCTCGTTGACCTCACCGATGAGGGAGGTCGCGGTGTAGGGGCGGATGGAGACCTGGTTGGAGGTCACGTAGCCGTCGGCGAAGGCGATCTCCTGGCCGGCCATCTTGGCGTCGGCCAGGGCCTTCTTGCCCTCGGCGACCTTCGCCTCGAAGTCGGCGCGGATCGTCTTCGCCTTGTCCGTGGTGCCGGTGGCCTTGGCGATGAGGTCGACGTTGTCGAGCATCTGCCCGATCTGGTCGGTGCCGTCGGCGGACTTCACCTCCAGCACCGGGGCGACCTCGCGCAGCTGCTTCACGGCGGCGGGCGGCAGGTCCGTGGTGGCGACGATGAGATCGGGGGCCAGGGAGGCGACGGTGTCCATGCTGGGCTCGCCGCGCGTACCGATGTCCTTGGGCTCGTTCTTCAGCGGGACCGAGGTGTCCCACGTCTTGTAGCCCTTGACGTCCGCCACGCCGACCGGGTCGACACCCAGCGAGACGAGGCTCTCGACGGCGTTCCACTCGGTGGCGACGACCTTGGTGGCCGGGCCGTCGAGCTTCACCTCGGTGCCCTTGCCATCCTTGAGCGTGATGGCCTCGGAGGCCTTCTTCTCGGTCTTGTCGGCGGCGGGCTCGGTGGTGCCGCAGGCGGCGAGGGTGAGCGCCGCGGCGGTGGTGGCGGCCGCGGTGAGCAGGAGGCGTCTCATGAGGTGGTGCCGAGCCTTTCGGGGGTTCGTATGTGGTGGCGGCCGATCGGGCGGGTGCGCAGCCGGCCGGTCAGGGGGTCGGTGTCGACGTCGATCCGGATGCCGTAGACGGCACTGAGGCGTTCCGGCGTCAGCACGTCCTCGGGCGGGCCGTCGGCGACGATGCGGCCCGCTTCGAGAAGCGTGATCCGGTCGGCGACGGCCGCGGCCTGGTCGAGGTCGTGCAGGACGACACCGACGGCGATGCCGTGGTCGTCGGCCAGGTCGCGGATGAGGTCGAGGAGTTCGATCTGGTAGCGCAGGTCGAGGTAGGTCGTCGGTTCGTCCAGGAGCAGTACGCCGGTCTCCTGGGCGAGGCAGCTAGCGAGCCACACCCGCTGCAACTGCCCGCCGGACAGGTGGTCGGCGCCGCGGTCGGCGAGGCCGTCGACGCCGGTGAGCGCCAGCGCCCGGTCGACGGCGGCCGGGCCGTCCGGGTCCGGCCGCCCCCAGCGGCCCCGGTACGGATAGCGGCCGAACTCGACGACGTCCCGGACGGTCAGCCCGCCGGGAGTCGGACGCCCCTGCGTCAGCAGGGCCACGAACCGCGAGAACTCACGGGACGTCAGCGCCAGGCCGTCGGTGTCCCCGTCGATGCTGAGCGTGGCACTGCGGGCACGCTGGAGCCGGGCGACGGTCCGCAGCAGCGTCGACTTGCCGCTGCCGTTCGGTCCCACCAGGACGGTCACTTCACCGGGCCTGAGCCGGACCTCCGCGTCGTGCACGACATCGACACCGTCGTACGCCACGGTCACACCGGTCGCCGACAGTTCATGACCGCGCAGGCGCGGGGTGCCGGCTGCGTCTTCACCAGATCTCACGTGGCGAAGGTTAGCCTAACCTAAAAATCGCTGGTAGAGACGGGGCTCACACAGCTTCGGCGGCGACCGTGGCGCCCCGTTCGCCGCCGGCCGGGCGACTGGCTCAACTCACCTGCCACGACTGGGGTTTCCACAATCCCGCCCGGTTCAGGGACTGCGGGCAGTGAAGGTAGATCTCGTCGATCTCCACAAGCAGGGCGAGGTCCGGACGCCGCCCGTCCCGTGCCATCGCGTCGAAGAAGGGGGCGTCGGTGAGGATGCGGGCCCGGCCGTTGATCCGCAGTACCTCCTTGCCGCCGGGGATCAGGTAGAGCAGTCCGGCGTGCGGATTGTCGAGAATGTTGTGGAAGCTGTCGCCCCGCCGGTTCCCCGCCCGGTCCGGCAGGGCGAGGGTGCCGGGTGAGAGGACGTGCGTGAAGCCCGGCGCGTCGCCGCGCGGCGAGACGTCGCAGCCGCCCCCGGCGTCGGACGTGGCCAGCAGGCAGAAGGGGGAGCGGGCCAGTATGTCCCGGTCCTCGTCCGTGAGCCGGTCGTGGACCTTGTCTATGACGAGGGGCCAGGGCTCGCCCAGCAGCTCGCGCAGTTCCGCGCGCGAGCCGAGCTCGACCCAGCCCTCCTCGGTGACGGCGCCCGGTCGTTCTCCGGTCGCGTCGATCGTGTGCGGCAAGGCCGGCTCCCCAGGTGTGTGCTTGCCGGAAGTGGCCTTCCGGCGGACGGTTGCACCCGGCACGTTATCCGACGTCAGGTCCGCCTTGCCCGGCGCCCGGAGCGACGCGGAGCGCGGCTGGGCGGTGCGCCCTCAGAAGGCGTACCGGACGCGCAGCCAGGGCGCATGGGCGGCGACGAGCGCCCGGAGCCGCTCCACCGCCCCGGCCTTGACACTGTTCCGGTAGCGCACGTTCAGCGCGCCGTTCTCCGAGCGCTTGGCCTGCTGGAGCTCGGGCCGCCACAGCACCTCCTCGGCGCGCGGGTGCCAGCCGAGGTTGACCTCGTGCAGTTCCCGGTTGTGGGTCAGCGTGATCACCTCGGCGGCGGCCTGTCGTTTGACCCGGTCCGGCAGGACGTCGTCGAGGTGCCGCAGCAGCCCCGCCCAGGCCTCCTCCCAGCCCGGCCGCACCACCACGGGGGAGAGGTTGAAGTGCACCTCGTAGCCGGCGTCCAGGAAGTCGCCGGCCGCGGCGATGCGCTCGGCCACCGGTGAGGTGCGCACGTCCAGCAGCCGGGAGTCGTCCGGCGGCATCACGGAGAAGCGGATCCGGGTCCGGCCGCGCGGATCGAGGGCGAGCAGGTCGGGGTTGACGAACTTGGTGGCGAAGGACGCCTTGGCCGTCGGCCACTGCCGGAAGGCGTGCACCAGGTCCGCGGTGTTGTCGCAGATCAGGGCGTCCACCGAGCAGTCGCCGTTCTCGCCGACGTCGTAGACCCAGGCTTCGGGGTCGCACTGGTTCGGCTCGGGCTTGGGCCCCTGCCGGGCGATGTGCCGGCCGAGGTGGGCGATGATCCGGTCGATGTTGGTGAAGACGGTCACGGGGTTGGCGTATCCCTTGCGGCGCGGCACATAGCAGTAGGCGCAGGCCATGGCGCAGCCGTTGGAGGCGCCGGGAGCGATCCAGTCCGCGGAACGGCCGTTGGGGCGGGTGGTCAGCGTCTTCCTCTCGCCCAGGACCAGCGTCTCACCCTTGATCCGCACCCAGCGCTCGACGTTGCCCTCGTTGCCGTGCAGGCCGGGGACGCGCCAGTGGGAGTCCACCTCGACGACGCGGGCGTCGGGGAAGCGGGCGAGAATCTGCCGGCCGCGCGGGGACGCGGCCGCCGCCGGCTCGGCGTGGATCTCGCGGACGGGCAGCAGACGGCGGGCGGTGGAGGAGTCCCGGAAGAGCGGTCCGCCGGCGGCGGCCGCCGCAGCCGGCGGACCGGGCGTCAGGGCGTCGAGGCCGAACAGGGTGCCGGGGCCGTCGTCCGGTGCGGTGGACGGGTCGTGCATGGGTGCTCCGGTGGGGCGGGTGCGGGACGGACCGCTCCCGGCCTCGGTGCGCCGCGGATGGTCCCGGTCCCTCCACTGTACGAAGCGCGTGGTGCTTTCCGCGGTGTCACGCGACCGGTCGGGGGCATACGCGTGACACGGCACCGGCCCGGTGCCGCCGATCCGAAGGGATGTACACCGTGCTCGCCATCATCGCGGCGGTTCTGTTCCTCATCGCCTGGCTGATCAACGCGGCGGAGATCTCGACCAACGACATCT
>NZ_RAIF01000032.1:1691594-1701770 GCF_003671715.1 Streptomyces sp. E2N166
CTACCAACGTCATGCTCATCGGCCTCGCACTGCTGGCCCTGCACGTCGCCGGGATCGGCAGCGGCTGGGCGACGCGCGGGCGGCGCCGCTGAGCCCCCGCGCCCGCCCGTCGTCAGCGGATCCGCGCCACGCCCGCGTAAATGCCGCTCTCCTCCGGTGCGGGCGGCTCCTGGCCCTCGCCGTACCACTCGGTGGCCGTGACCAGGCCGGGCGCCAGCAGATCCAGTCCGTCGAAGAAACGTGCCACCTCCGCCCGGGTACGGAAGCCGAGACGGATGCCGCCCTTGGCGTACTGGGCGATCACCTGCTCGGCGAGTTCCGGGAAGAGGTCGATCGCGGCGTGCGAGAGGACCAGGTGACTGCCCGACGGGAGGGTGTCGACCAGGCCGCGGACGATGCCGTGGGCGTCCTGTTCGTCCGGAACGAAGTGCATCAGGGCGATCAGCGACAGCGCGACGGGCCGGTCGAAGTCAAGGATCTCGCGTGCGTGCCGCACGATCTCGTCCGGTTCGCGGACATCGGCCTGGATGTAGTCCGTGGCCCCCTCGGGACTGCTGACCAGCAGGGCCTCCGCGTGCCGCAGGACGATCGGATCGTTGTCGGCGTAGACGACCCTGGCCGACGGCACCGCCTGCTGGACGATCTGGTGGAGGTTGGGCTCGGTCGGGATGCCGGTGCCGATGTCCAGGAACTGGTCGACGCCCTGCGCGGCGAGGTGGGCCACCGCACGGTTCATGAACGCGCGGTTCTGCCGCGCCGCGTCCCGCGCCTCGGGCGGCAGCGTCTCGCCCACCGCCTCGTCGACCGGGTAGTTGTCCTTGCCGCCCAGCAGCCAGTCGTAGACACGCGCGGGGTGGGCCCGGCCGGTGTCGATGTGGGGAGGCTGGGAATGGTCCGTCGTCATGACAGGCTCCGTGGTCCGGGAGGTGACGCTCCGCCGCAAATTCCCGATCATCGTACTGCTCCGCGTTCCCGGCCATGTGCGGGGCGGACGGCGGGAGTTGCCGTGCGGTCCGGGATCACCCGGCGGTCCTCCCGCGATCACTCGGAGCTGCGGGCCAGGGTGCGGGGCGGACGATAGGTCCACTCCCGGTCCGCGTCCGTGATCTCGCGTATCACCCGTGCCGGCGTCCCGGCGACGACCACCATGGGCGGCACGTGCGCCGTCACCACGCTGCCCGCGCCGACCACCGAGCCACGGCCGACGGTGACCCCCGGCATGATCAGCGCGCCGGCCCCGATCCACACGTCGTCCTCGATGCGCACCGGCGCCGAGAACTGCGTACCGTCCCTGCGCAGGTCCGGGTGGACGGGGTGCCCGGTGGCGCTGATGGTCACGTGCGGGGCGAACATCACCCGGTTCCCCACGAAGACCTCGACGTCGTCGACGAGGGTGAGGCCGAAGTTGACGTACACGTCGTCGCCCAGGTGCACACGACCGCCGTAGGCCACGTGCAGCGGCGGCTCGATCCAGACCCCCGTGCCCACGGAGGCGAGCATCTCCTTCAGGAGCGCCCCGCGACCCTCCTCGTCCCGGGCACCGGTCCGGTTGTAGGCGTCGGCCAGCTCCTTGCCCCGCAGCCGCTCCTCCGTCAGGCCCTCCAGTCCCGGCGCGCCGTCCGAGTAGAGCTCCTGCGCCGCCATTCTGCGGCGGACGTCGAGCTCGCGAGGGTCGCTGGTCATGCCGTCTCCTTCTGTCTGTGTGGGTGTGTGTGGAGGGGCTGTGGGGGCCCGTCTGTACGGGGCGGGGCCGGCCCCGCCCGCACCGCGGGTGGATGCGGGCGGGGCCGTTCGGCCGTGAGGGGGTGTCAGCCGGCGGACACGTCCGTCACCGTCCAGCGCTGGTTGGCGCCGGAGTTGGGCGGCCACGTCGTGACGGCCGCGCCCTCGTGCGTCGCCTGGCCGCCGACCTCGAGCAGGCGCCCGGTGGCCGCGTTGACCAGCGTCCAGGTGCCGTCACCGGTGGTCGACATGACCCACTCGGCGGCCTTGTCGCGCCTGCCGGTGTCGGGTTCGGACACGGGGACGTCGTCGCGTACGGCCAGCCGCGTGCCGTCCGCCGGGTTGGTGAAGACATGGCGGTCGCGCACGCCGCTGTCGTGGCGCACCGCGCTGAGCCGCCACTGCTGGGCGCTGGTTCCGGCCCCTGCGCCGAGGACCAGGCCGGTGCCGTTGCCCGCGACGGTGACGGCCTTGCCGCTCTGCACGCCGGTCAGCGTGTAGGTGTGGCCCTCGCGCAGCAGCGCGGCGTCCTTCGCGACGCCGGAGACGCCCTTGATCTCGAAGGAGGTCACGGACTGCGCGGGCACGGTGAAGGTGGCCGCGCGGTCGCTCACCCTGATCGGGGCCTGCTGTTCGAGCTTGCCGTCGGCACTGGTCACGACCGGGGTGACGGTGGCGCCCCGGCGCACGTCGCGGAACTTCGACAGGTCGACGGTGACCGTGCGGGCCTCGGCGGTGCGGTTGACGTGGACGAGCGAGGCGCCCTTGCCGTCGCGGGTGACGGCGGCGGCGCTGGAGGTGTCGTCCGTCTTGATCAGCCGGTCGCCGGGCTGGATGAAGTGGGTGAAGTTGCGGGCGGTGTCGAACTTGGTGTTGGTCCGGATCGGGCAGGTCTCGAGGGTGTCCTCGGCGGTGCAGCTGAACGGGAGCTGGATGCTGCCCCAGTTGCCGCCCTCGGCGGACTCGCCGCCCGGCTTCATGTTGTCGTAGTCCTCGACGGGCTGCCAGAACACCCAGGCGCGCGGCTCCAGTTCCCGCAGATCGTCGACGATCTGCTGGGCGAGGCCGAGGCCGGGCCGCATGTCCTCGAAGTCCTGGCCGTCGCCCCAGTCGCCGCCGACCTCGCTCATCCACAGGGGTTTGTCCGCGGCCTTGGACAGGTCGCGCACGGTGGTGCGCTGCCCGGTGCCGTAGGTGTGTACGTTCATCTGGTCGACGAGGTCGCGGTCGGCCTGGGAGTAGGCGTTCCAGTTCGTCGCGAAAGTGCCGGGGTTCGTCTCGTCCATCGCCGAGATGTCCGCCTTGACCTTCGCCTTCTTCAGCGCGGGGGCGAGTGCCCGGAGGACTTCGCGCTGGAGCCCGGGGCCCATGTGCGCCCCTTCCTGCCGGCCGCCGACGGGTTCGCCGTCCGCGCCCAGCCGCGTGCCCCAGTAGGGGGTGTTGGGCTCGTTGAACGGGTCGACGGTGTCGACCTTGATGCCCTCGGCCTTCTCCAGCCGCCTCGTCGCACCGGCCACGTAGGCGGCGAAGTCGTCGACCGACTCGGTCCTGAGCTGGTCGGCGGAGGAGTCGAAGCCACCGGAGACGTAGCCGCTGACGGTCATGAACCAGGGCGGGGAGTTGCTGAACGTCTCCCAGTGGTCGATGTCGTCCTTGATGCGCTCGACCCACCAGCGCTGGGTCGCGTCGGCGTCCTCGTTCCAGTCGGCCGGGTCGTCGGCGCTCCACCAGTCGGTGTCCTCGCGGGTGGTGCCCGCGGGCGCCTTCCACCAGCCCTCGACGGCGCCGCCGGCGCGCAGGTAGTCCTTGACGTCCGGCGCGTTGCCGCCGCCGATGTTGTAGCGGGCGATGTTCAGCCCCAGGCCGTCGTCGCCGAAGAGGAGCCGGGCCAGCTTCTCGCGGATCTCGGGCGGGTAGTCGCCGGTGGCGTTGGCGAACCAGACCAGACTCGTGCCCCAGCCCTCGAACGCCTCCTGCTGGTACGACGGGTCGGGCCGCACGGTGACGGAGGCGGCGGCCGCGGCCGGTTCGGCCTGGACGGGAACGCTGATCAGGGCGGCCCCTGTGGCCAGGGCGGTCAGGGCGGCGGCCCCGAGAGGGCGTCTGGTGCGGGTTCGGCGTGCCATCGTGTGCTCCCGGCTGGAAGGTGTGGTCGCTCATTCTGTTTGCGTAAACATCGAGCGTCGCGGAGGGTGCTCCCGCTGTCAGGGATGTGGGTCATGTTTACGTAAACATCGATGGCCGCATGTCTACCCTGCCCCGAGGGCGACGGTCAAGGGTCCGTCGGGGCTCGACCGCGCGCCCGGCTGCCGCGTACGGGGAGTGCCGGTGACGGACGTGCGCGTCCACTTCCGGTCCACGGTGTGCGGCGCGGGAGTCCGTGCGCCCATGGAGCCCCGTGCCGCCGGACGGGTGCTCACCTTCCTTTGTCCTGGGCGAATGATCGGCCGGTTCCTGGCCGAACGGGTGAGTACCGCCCGGTTTACGGGCTGCCGGGAAGGCAACTCCACAAGCCGACCGTCGTCCCCCGTCACGCCCAGGAGAGCCTCATGACCCAAGTCGCCGACCATGTGCTCCAGCGCCTGTCCGAGTGGGGCGTCCAGCGGGTGTACGGCCATCCGGGCGACGGCATCAACGGCCTGCTCGGCGCCTTCGACCGGGCCGACGGCGACCCGGAGTTCATTCAGGCACGGCACGAGGAGACGCCCGCGTTCATGGCCTGCGCCCACGCCAAGTTCACCGGCGAGGTGGGGTGCTGCATCGCCACGTCGGGTCCGGGCGCGGTGCACCTGCTCAACGGCCTCTACGACGCCACGCTCGACCACCAGCCCGTGGTGCACGACCCGCAGGCCACCGGCATCGCCACCGAGGGCGTACGCCAGAAGCTCACCGAGTACGCCGAGCACCTCCCCGGCCGGAGCAAGAAGTGAGCGGCGGGCGGCGGGCGCCGCGCGGTGGCCGACACCGTAGGGCGGAGGTCGTGGTCGTCACCGGGGCGAGCGGCGGCGTCGGCCGGGCCACCGCCCGGGCCTTCGGCGCCCGCGGGAGTTCCGTGGCCCTCCTCGCGCGCGGTGAGCACGCTCTGGAGCAGGCGGCGCAGGAGGTCCGTGAGGCCGGCGGACGCGCACTGCCCCTGGTGGTGGACGTCGCCGACCCGGAGGCCGTGGACGCGGCGGCCGCCCGGGTCGAGGAGGAGCTCGGCCCGATCGACGTCTGGGTGAACGCCGCGTTCTCGACCGTCTTCGCGCCGGTGGCGGAGATCGCACCGGAGGAGTTGAGGCGGGCCACGGAGGTGACCTACTTCGGCTTCGTCCACGGCACCCAGGCCGCCCTGCGGCACATGGCGCCGCGCGACCGCGGCACCATCGTGCAGGTGGGTTCGGCCCTGGCCCAGCGCAGCGTCCCGCTCCAGGCGGTGTACTGCGGGGCCAAACACGCCATCCAGGGCTTCACCGCCTCCCTGCGCTGCGAACTGCTGCACGACCACAGCGGGGTCCGGGTGACGATGGTCCAGATGCCCGGACTCAACACGCCCCAGTTCAGCTGGGTCCTCACCCGGCTGCCCCGGCATCCGCGCCCGGTGGCCCCGGTCTACCAGCCCGAGGTCGCGGCCGAGGCGGTCCTGTACGCCGCGGACCATCCCGAGCGGCGCGAGTACTGGGTCGGCGGCTCCACCGTCGCCACCCTGCTCGGCCAGAAGCTCGCTCCCGGGCTGCTGGACCGCTTTCTGGCCCGGACCGGCTACGACTCGCAGCAGACGGACGAGCCCGTCGACCCGTCCCGCCCGGTCAACCTCTGGAAGCCGCCGGACGACACCGCACCGGCCGACTACGGCGCGCACGGGGCCTTCGACGACGAGTCCCACGCCCGCAGCCTCCAGTTCTGGCTCTCCCGCCACCGCCGGCCGCTCGCACTGGGCGCCGCCGTGACCGGAACGGTCGCGGCGGTACTGGCCGACGGCATGCGCCGACGTTGTCGGTGACGCGATGGTGACGCGATGCCCGGGCCGGTTGCGGGCGCCGGTTGCCCGGCCGACGGCTGCGGGGTCGCCGTCGCGACGCGGCGTGGGGGAGTGACCCCGGCACGCCCGTCCTCCCGGGCGCCGGCCCTCCGGGCGGCTCAGTCCGGAGGCGGAGCCGTCCGCCGGTCGAGGACGTCCTTCGTCACGGCGGCGGCCAGGTATATGTCTGCGTGTCATCCCGCCGGACGGTGGTGACGTCGACGGACCACACGGCCTGGTGCTGCCGGTCCCGCTCCGGCCGGATGCCGGTCACCTTGCCGAACTCCGGACTCCTCACCTGCTCGACGGCCTCCTCGGGCGGCACCTGAGCCGAGGCGGCCGGGGCGGAGACCCGCTCCTTGTCCGCGGCCGTCCGTCCGGCCGGCCGTCCGGCACGGCGGTGCCGAGGAGCCGTCCGTGCACGGCGTCGACGCGGACCAGGCACCCCGGTACCGCGGGCAACCCGGTACCGCGGGCACGACGCCCGACGGAGGTGCACGTGAGCGGGCGGGCCACGGGCTGTCCGGCTTCCTGGAAGCCGGACGGGAGCGTGGCGGAGAACGGGTCATTCTCGGTCGATGTTCCGTGTCCACCAGTGGTGCTCGCAGAACCAGTGGCCGACCATCGCGCCGCCGAAGACGACGAACCCGACCCCGATCAGCCAGGACTCCACCACCAGCACGATGCCGACCGTGCCGTAACTGATCGCGTTGTCGAGGATGAGCGGCGTGAACACGAGGTACGAGAAGCCGCGCAGGCCGATCAGGCCCACCATGGTCGCGATCGCCCCCGGCAGCAGGTCGCGCCAGCGGACCTGGCTGCCCAGCAGGAAGTGCTGGCCCCACCAGAAGAACAGCATGCCCGTCGCCGTGGACAGCGCGATCCGCACGGACCCGTGCAGCGCGGTCCGCGTCTGCACCTCCTGGTAGAGGTAGGCGGTCAGCATGACCACCCAGGTCGCCTGGCGCCAGACACGGTGCCACGGGCCGGACGGCAGCTCCCAGATGCGTTCGTAGCCGTTCTGGACGCTCGCCGCGAAGGACACGCCGAACACGGCGAGCGCGATACCGCCCCATACGCTCGTGGTGCCGACGATCTTGGTCGGCGGACTGATGATGTCGGTCAGCACCCGGGCGGACCGGCCGGACAGCCCCATGCCGTCGGCCAGCCAGGAGGCGAACCCGCCGCGGGCCCCCAGGGGATCGAAGGCGGCCACCACGATCAGCAGGGGCGCCAGCGTGACCAGGGCGAGCGTGGCGAACCCCATGGCCCGGTGCATCAGCTCCAGGTCCCGGCCGCGCCGGACGAGGGCGGAAGCGGCCAACCGGTCCCACACACGGTGGAACGGCTGCCGGAAGCGGTTCACGGGATGCTCCTCGGGCGGTCCCTTCGATGGCTCGCGGATGCGGAACTGAGTGACCCGTCGGCGGGCCGGACAAACGTGGTGCCACCCGGACGCCCGCCGCGCACCGACCGGACGGCCCTCGCATGGGCCGAACGATGCGGGGAACCGGCTCCGGGAAGGCGAGCCGAGAGGAGGCATCATGCGCGCACTGACCGTCCGACCCGGCGGGGACGGCTCGCTCGCTGTGGAGGAGGTGGGGGAGCCGAAACCGGCCGCCGGCGAGCTGCTGGTGCGAGGGGTGGCCCTGGGTGTCTGCGGCACGGACCGGGAGATCGCTTCCGGCGCGTACGGCCAGGCACCGACGGATCGCGACCGGCTGATCCTCGGCCACGAGTCCCTGGGGCGCGTGGCCGAGGCGCCGGACGGCAGCGGATTCGCCGTCGGCGACCTGGTGGCCGGCGTGGTGCGGCGCCCCGACCCGGAGCCCTGTGGAGCCTGCGCGCACGGCGAGTTCGACATGTGCCGCAACGGCCGCTACCGCGAACGGGGCATCAAGGAACTCGACGGGTACGGCGCCGAGCTCTGGTGCCTGGAGACCGACTACGCCGTGCGCGTCGACGCGGGACTGGGCCTCGCGGGCGTGCTCATGGAGCCGGCCAGTGTGGTCGCCAAGGCCTGGGAGCAGATCGAGCGGGTGGGCGCCAGGGCCTGGTTCGAGCCCCGCAGCGTACTGGTGACCGGCGCCGGCCCCATCGGACTCCTCGCCGCGCTCCTCGGCCGGCAGCGCGGCCTCGACGTACACGTCCTGGACCGGGTCACGGACGGGCCCAAGCCGGACCTCGTGCGCTCCCTCGGAGCCACCTACCACAGCGGTGCGTCCGACGACGTGTTCGCCGCCGTACGCCCGGACGTCGTGGTGGAGGCCACCGGGGCCGGCCGGCTGGTGTTCGACGCGATGCGCGGGACGGCGGCGTACGGCATCGTCTGTCTCACCGGCGTCTCGCCCGCCGGGCGGAGCCTGACCGTGGACGCGGGCTCGGTGAACCGCGACATCGTGCTGGAGAACGACGTCGTGGTGGGCTCCGTCAACGCCAACCTCCGCCACTTCCGGCAGGCCGCCGACGCCCTGGCCCGAGCGGACCGGGAGTGGCTCCACCGGCTGCTCAACCGCCGGGTGCCGCTGGAACACGCGACACGGGCGTTCGAACCGAGCGCCGACGACATCAAGACGGTGATCACGCTGGAGGGCGGCGCGGACTGACCGCTCGCCTGCGCGTACGTGACGGCCCGAGGGAGTACGGGATGACGCCGGCAACCGGCTTCGACGCGAGGGCGCTGGACGGATGCGCGGTCGACGCGGTCGACGTCCACGCCTTCGAGGTCCCCACCGACGGCCCCGACGGACGGGAACAGGACGGCACCCTGGAGTGGGACTCCACCACCATGGTCCTGGTGCGGGTGCACGCGGGCGGCAGGACCGGCCTCGGCTACACCTACGGGGACGTGTCCGTGGCCGCCTTCGCGCACTCCGTGCTGGCGCCGGCGGTCAAGGGTGAGCCGGTCGCCTCACCGCCCGAGCTGTGGGAGCGGATGGGGACCCGGATGCGCAACGCCGGCCGTCCCGGCGTCGGGGCCATGGCCCTGTCCGCCGTCGACGTGGCGCTGTGGGACCTCAAGGCGAGACTGCTCGGCCTCCCCCTGGTCCACCTGCTCCCCGCCCACCACGACCGGGTGCCGGTCTACGGCAGCGGCGGCTTCACCAACTACCCCCAGGACCGTCTCACCGACCAGCTCTGCGGATGGGTCGAGCAGGGCATCCCGCGCGTGAAACTGAAGACCTCGCGGGACCCGGGGGCCGACGCGCGGCGCCTGACGGCCGTGCGCCGGGCGGTGGGCGACGGGACGGAGCTGTTCACCGACGCCAACGGAGCGCTCGGCCGCAAGGAGGCGCTGTACTGGGCGCACCGGTTCCACGACGAGTGGGACGTGCGCTGGTTCGAGGAGCCCGTGAGCTCCGCGGACCTGGCGGGGCTGCGGATGCTGCGCGACCGGGGCCCGGCCAGGCTGGAGATCACGGCGGGGGAGTACGCCTTCACCGCCCAGGACTTCGCCAACCTCGTCGACGGGCCGGCCGTGGACTGCCTCCAGGCGGACGTCACCCGCTGCGGCGGCATCACCGGCGTGCTGGAGGTCGCCGGTCTGTCGGCCGGCCGTCACCTCGACCTGTCCGCGCACTGCGCCCCCGCGGTGTCCGCCCACGCCTTCTGCGCCGTGCGCCGGCTGCGGCACCTGGAGTACTTCCACGACCACGTGCGCGTCGAGCGGCTGCTGTTCGACGGCGTCCTGTCGCCCGACGGCGGAGCCCTGCGCCCCGACACGGGCCGGCCGGGGCTCGGCCTGGAGGTCAAGTGGGCCGACGCGGAGCAGTACCGCGTGCACGGTACCCGCCCGTCCTGACCACGACCGGGAGACAGGCGATCCTGACCACGACCGGGAGACAGGCGTCCGACGGCCTCATCAGGGGTCCATGCGCTGCTGTTCACGCATGCGTTCGTTGTGCCAGGCGATGGCGGCGCGTATCTGCGGCTCCTGGAGGCCGGTCCGGCAGCCGAGCTGGTCCATGGAGAGCGCCGGCGAGCCCGTGGTGAGGGCGCGGGTGAGCTTCGCCGCCCACAGCTCCTCGTCCACGAAGGGCCGGTGCGCGTAACCGTTCTTGATCACGTCGAAGTGATCGTCGCAGCACGCGGTGATGAGCCGCAGCCCGTCGAACCACTCGTTGGTGAGATGGGCCGCGGAGGAGTCCGGCACGTAGCCGCTCACGGCTGCGTCCTCGGGGAAGACCCTGGCGCACAGGTCGCACAGCTCCATGGGGACCGGCTTGGCGGCCCGGCGGTCCTTCCTGCCCTTGCGCTTCCACATGGCGACTCCCGGGGATCGGTGTCCGGAATGCCGGAGTTACCCGCAGGGCGGGGAGCAAACGCCCCGCGGGTGAGGAGACCGCCGTCGACCCGGCCGCTCCGGACGCCGTTACGCCAGCCTCACCGGCAGCTCGAACAGGTCGTTCTGCGTGACCACCGGCTTGTTGCGCAGGTCCGATACCGGTACCGCC
>NZ_RAIF01000032.1:1702070-1705765 GCF_003671715.1 Streptomyces sp. E2N166
GGATCAGGACGTGCGAGGTCGGGGTCGACCAGCGCAGCGTCTCCTCGATCACCGCGGACCACTCCGCCTCCCCGGAGAGCACCAGGGCCCGCTGCTCGGGATGCGCGGCGAGGTTGACCACGGAGTTCACGATGAG
Organism: Streptomyces sp. E2N166; assembly: GCF_003671715.1. Classification (GTDB taxonomy): domain Bacteria; phylum Actinomycetota; class Actinomycetes; order Streptomycetales; family Streptomycetaceae; genus Streptomyces; species Streptomyces thinghirensis. Next base: position 1,702,207 of record NZ_RAIF01000032.1, read on the forward strand.
CGAGATGGTGGTCTCATGACCGGCGGCCACCATCAGCTGGAGCGTGGAGACGATCTCCGCGTCCGTGAGGTGGTCGCCGTTCTCGGACGCCTGGATCAGCGCGCTGGTCAGATCGTCGCCGGGCGCGGCGCGCTTCGCGGCGACCGTGTCGGCCATGATCCCGGCCAGTTCGGTGAGCGTGGCGACCACCTCCCCGGGCGGCGTCTGCGTCGAGAAGAACTTCTCGAACAGCACCTTCAGCCGCGGCAGCCGCGCCTCCTCGATGCCCATCAGGTCGGCGATGACGTACATCGGCAGCGGGTGGGCGAAGGCCGCCTTGAGGTCCACGACGCCGCCGTCCGCGGGCAGCTCGTCGAGCAGCCGGTCGGTGAGCTCGGTGATCCGACCCCGCATGTGCTCCACCCGGCGCACCGTGAGCGCCTGAGCCACCAGCGTGCGCAGCCGCCGGTGGTCGGCGCCGTCCACGGTGAGCATCGAGCGGCCGGGGTTGGCCAGCCCGATCAGCGGCCAGTCGGCGGGAATCTCGCCGCGCTGCCACGCCCCCCACACGTTGATGTCCTTGACCAGGCGGGGGTCCGTGAGGAGGGCCTTCGCCTCCGCGTGGTGGGTGACCGCCCAGACGGGCACGCCGCCCGGCAGCTCCACGGCGGCGAGCGGTCCGGCCGCGCGCAGCCGGGCGCTCTCGCCGTCGAGGTCGGTGACGAACGGGTCCAGCGGGATCCGGGCTTCTTCGGTTCCGGTCGTCATGCTGACGTGCCTCCCAGGGCAGTGGTCGGGGTGAACCGCACGGGCAACTCGGTCAGCCCCCGCAGCCAGGGCGAGGGGCGACGGATGAGGGACCCGGCGGGTACGGCCAGGTCGATGTCCGGCAACCGGTCGAGGACGACCTCGATGCCGGTGCGCGCGATGACCTCGGCGACCTCCTGCGCGGGGAACGGGCAGCGGTGCTCGCCGTGTCCGAAGGAGAAGTGCGCGTTGTTGCCGCCGGTGAGCGCGGAGCCGTCGGTGCGGACCTGCGGGTCGGAGTTGGCGCCCTGAAGACCGAGCAGCACCAGGTCGCCGGCGCGGATGTGGCGCCCGCCGAGCCGGGTGTCGCGCGAGGCCCAGCGGCCGGCCACGTTCTGCGTGGGCGTGTCCTCCCACAGCACCTCGTTCATGGCCTCGGCGACACTGTTGCGGCCGCCGAAGAGGGAGGCGGCGAAGCGGTCGTCGGTCAGCATCAGGCGCAGCGAGTTGCCGATCCAGTCGGCGGTCGGCTGGTGGCCCGCGGCCATCATCACCATCAGGTCCTGGGCGACCTCCTCGTCGGTGAAGCTGCTGTCGTCGGCCAGCATCCGGGAGGCGACGTCGTCGGCGGGCGCCGCCTTCCGGTCGGCGAGGAGGCCCGCCATCGACGTGGCGAGGTGCGTCTGGCCGGCGATGGCCCGCTCCCTGCCGTCGATCATGTCGTTGAGGGCGGTGACGAGCGCCGGACCCTGCTCGTCGGAGAAGCCGTACAGACGGGCCAGGACCCGTACCGGCAGCAGCATGGCGTAGTCGCCGACCAGGTCGGCCTCGCCCTTGGCGCACAGCCGGTCGACGAGTTCGTCCGCGAACCGCTCGGCATGGCCGCGCAGGATGTGCGGGTCGACCGCCTCCAGCGCGTTGCTGATCATGGCGGCGCGTTCGCGGTGCCGTTCGCCGACCGTGTAGAGGATCGACGGCTGCCCCCGGCCGATCATCGGCAGCAGCGGCCAGTCACCGGGGATGTTCTCCCACTGGTTCCACAGGCCGGAGTCCCGGCTGAACAGCACCGGATCGCCGGTCACCTGGTGCAGTTCGCGGTAGCCGAGCACCAGCCAGGCCGGGACGTCCCCGTCCAGCAGCACCGGGGTGACGGCACCGTGCTCGCGCCGCATCTGCCGGTACAGCAGGGCGGGTTCGGTCTGGAAGCGGGGGCCGCCGAGCGGTACGGCGTCCGGGGCGTCGGTGACGTCGGTGGCGTCGGTGCTCACACGAACTCCTGTCGGGGCTGGGCGGCGTGGCGCGCCTGGAGGTGCTCCACGAGCGCGATCAGCACCTGCTTGCCGGATTCGCGGGACCGGGCGTCGCAGAAGACCAGCGGCACCCGCGGGTCCAGGTCGAGCGCCTCGCGCACGGCCTCGGGACGATGCCGGGGCCCGCCGAAGTCGTTGCAGGCGACGATGAACGGCGTGCCGTGGTGCTCCAGGCGGTCGATGGCGTACCAGGAGTCGTCGATGCGGCGGGTGTCCACCAGGACCACCGCGCCGAGCGTGCCGGAGAACAGCCGGTCCCACAGGAACCAGAAGCGTTCCTGGCCGGGCGCGCCGAACAGGTACAGCACGTTGCGCGCGTCGAGGCTGATGCGGCCGAAGTCGAAGGCCACGGTCGTCGCGGTCTTGCCGCGCACCTCACTGATGTCGTCGACCGCCTCGCCGGCCTGCGTCATCGTCTCCTCGGTGTTGAGGGGGCGTATTTCGCTCACCGAGCGGACCATGGTCGTCTTGCCGACGCCGAACCCGCCCACGACCACGATCTTCAGGCCGTTGTCGGCGGACGCACCCAAGGGGGTGCGGGCGTCAGAGGTTGCGGAGTCCAACGAGCACCTGCTCCAGGATGTCGGGATCGGTAACGGCTGCCGAGTGCGGGTGGCGTGCGCTGACCCGGCCCGCGGCGTGGAGATCGGAGAGCAGGACCTTGGTGATGCTCACCGGAAGCCGCAGTTCGGCGGCGATCTCCACGACGGCGGTGGGCGCCTCGGTCATCCTGAGAATCGCCGTGTGCTCCGACTGCATGCCGGGCGCCGGCTCGCATTCGGCGACGACGAGGGTGACCAGGTCGAAGGGGTTGCCGGGGCTCGACCGGCTGCGTCCCTGGGTGACGGTGTACAGGCGATCGGGCGCGTCGTCCCTGCCGGGGCGGCTCATGACGTACGGGGCTGCGCGGTGAGGTGCTCGCCGAGCTGTTCGATGAGCTCGCTCATGTTGTGCCCGACGAGCCCCGCGTCCGCGTCCTCGGAGGTGACGACGGCCAGGTGCGCGCCCTGGCCCGCCTCCACGATGAACAGGATCCCGCCGTAGAACTCGGTCATGGCCGAGCGCACCCCGCCGCTGCCGTCGCCGAACTCCACGGACGCGCCGTGGGACAGCGACTGGATGCCGGCGGCGATCGCGGCCAGTTGGTCGGCCTGGTCGACGGAGAGCTCCGGGGTGCGGCAGAGCCTGAGTCCGTCGCGGGACAGGACGAGCGCGTGCCGCGCGCCCGGCGTGCGCTCCAGGAGGCCCTCGATGAGCCAGGTGAGCTTCTCGTCGGCGGTGGTCGAGCCGGTCATGAAGTGGTGTCGCCTTCCGGGTGCGCGTGCGAGTGGGACGGGTGGTCGGGGGCCGTCTCGGCCGGTGCGGGTGCTGAGGGCTGCGCCTGCGGGGCACCGTCCCGTGAGGTGGCGGGGCCGGTGGCCCGTACGGCCTGGCGGAAGCTGCTGAAGCGGGCCGCGCGTGCCTTCGCGTCGTCGGCGGGCGGCGTGGCGCGCGGCTCGGCGGACCGGGCGGTGGCCCGGGCG
>NZ_RAIF01000032.1:1706055-1710528 GCF_003671715.1 Streptomyces sp. E2N166
GTGCGGGGGTGCGCGGCAGGCCGGCCGGGGTGGCGGGTGGCGGGGACGCCGCCGGACCGCCGGAAGCGGCGGGACCGCTCAGGATGTCCTGGGGGACGAGCATCAGCACGCCCGTACCGCCGCGGGCGGAGGGCCGGAAGGACACCTTGAGTCCGTGCTTGGCAGACAGCCGGCCCACCACGGAGAGGCCCAGCCGGGTACCGGTCAGGCCGCCGAGCCCGGCCGACTCGCCGGCCACCGCCTGCTGGGCCCGGCGCAGTTGCACCTCACCCATCACCAGCCCGCTGTCCTCCACGGACACGATGACGCCGGCCGGCACCTCCTCGACGTAGACGTGGACCTCGGCGGTCGGCGGAGAGAAGTTCGCGGCGTTGTCGAGGAGTTCGGCCAGGGCGTGCATGACGCCCTCGGCGGCGTGCCCGGCGACCGCGGCGTCGCTGGCCGAGTGCACGCGCACCCGCTGGTAGCCGGCGATACGTCCCATGGCGCCGCGCAGAATGGACTCCATGCCGATGGGCCGCGCCCAACGACGTCCGGAGCGGGCGCCCGTGAGGACGGCGACGGAGTCGGCGAGCCGGCCCGCCTGCGCGGTGCGGTGGTCGAGGTGGAGCAGGTCGGCGAGGACGTCCTCGTCGCTGTGCCGTTCCTCCATGGCACGCAGGTCGGCCAGCATCCCGGTGGCCAGCGCCTGCATCCGGCCGGCCGCGTTGGCCATCGCGGAGACGGCGGCGGCACGCTCACCGGCCGCCCGGTCGAGCCGCGCCCGCAGTCGGGTGGTCTCCTCGGTGAGGCGCGCGACCTCCTGGGCCCGCTGCTCGGCAAGACGTACCCGCTCCTGCTCGAAACCGTCCGCGAGTCGCTCCCGATCCCGGTCGAACTCCGCCACGGCGCGGGCCCGTTCACGATCGGCCTCCGCGCGCAGGCGCTCCTGTTCCCGTCCCGCCCGCTCGGCCAGCCGGGCCCGGTCCTGGGCGAGCCCGGCCGCGTCCGCGCGGGCCGCGTCCAGCAGGCGGCGGGTGGCCCGTTCCCGGCGGACGGCGTGCACGGCCACGGTCACCGCCGCGCAGAGCAGGAGCGCCGCGGCGCTCGCGCCCAGGCCGAGTGGCACGCGTACCGAGGACGGTGCCGCGGCGACGGCGCCGCCGACGACGAGCGCCGACACCACGGCGCAGGGCAGGGCGACGGCCAGGAGAGCACGGGGAGCGGGTCGGTCGCCGGGGCGGGCGGGCGCGGTCATCAATCGGGTCCTCGCCAGGCCGCGGAACGGCCCTCGTGTCGTCCTTCGGGGCGCGTGAGTGCCGGAAGATTTCACGCGGCACGCAACAGGCGATCACTATACGAGAGTTCGTGATCCAATTGAGAAGGATCTCGCTCAACTACCGCATACTTTCCGTTGCTTCTTCGCGCGGACGGTCACAGGCGCGTGACGGTCACAGGCGTTCGCCGGCCACGTCGTCCTCACCGGGTGTCCGCCCGGTGAGCCGGCGGTCGCGGGCCTTCAGCAGCCGCAGCCGGTCGAGACGGCGGATCACGGGGGAGGCGGTCACCCCGTGCAGGACGACGGAGGCGAGGACGGTGAAGGCCACCACGGCCCACAGCTCCCCGGCCGGGACGTGGAAGCCCTCCGTGCCGAGCGCGTGGGCGAGGTAGAACAGCGAGCCGATGCCGCGGATGCCGAAGAAGGCGGTCACGAGGCGTTCCCGAGGGCCGGCGGCCGTGCCGAACTGCGCGACCCAGCCGGTCAGCGGGCGGGCGACGAGCAGCACGAGCAGACCGACGGCGGCGCCCTGCCAGGTCAGGTCGGCCAGGGCACCCTGCGCGACACAGACGCCCAGGAGAAAGAGGAGCCCGGCGGTGAGCAGTCGTTCGACCTGCTCGACGAAGTCGTGGAGTACGGCGTGGTAGCCGTGGTCGCGTTCGGCGGCGCGGATGCGGCAGGCGGTGACGAAGACGGCCAGGAACCCGTAGCCGTGGGCGAGCTCGGTGACGCCGTAGGAGAGGAACGTGGCGCCCAGGGCGACGAAGCCCTCCCGGTGCTCGGACAGACGCACCGACGCCCGGCCGGCGCGGAAGAAGAGCCAGCCGAGCAGCTTGCCGACGGCTAGACCGGCCAGTACTCCGATCACGCAGCTGTACAGTACGTCGACCAGGAGCCAGTGCCCGACCCAGCCGCCGGACAGGCCGGTGCCCGCCGCCGCGGTCAGCGCGATCGCCGCCATGACGACGGGGAAGGCGAGGCCGTCGTTGAGGCCGGCCTCGCTGGTGAGCGCGAAGCGCACCTCGTCCTCGTCGTGCTCGGAGTCGGTGGGCGCGCCCACCCGCACCTCGGAGGCGAGCACCGGGTCGGTCGGCGCGAGCACGGCAGCCAGCAGCAGCGCGGCGGCCGGCGGCCAGTCCAGCAGCCACCAGGCGAGGAGACCCGTGGCCGCGATGGTCAGGGGCATCGTGATGCCGAGCAGCCGCCAGGGGGCTTGCCAGCGGCGCAGACCGAGGGGACGGTTCAGCGCGAGGCCGGCACCCATCAGCGATACGATGACGCAGATTTCGGTGAGGTGCTCCACCCACACCCGGTCGCGCACCAGGTCGATCTCGGGCAGCGGCGTGGGCAGCAGTTGCAGCACGGCCCCGCAGGCGAGGAAGACGAGCGGCATGGACAGCGGTCGCCCGGCCACCAGCCGGGGCAGCACGGCCGCCCCGAGTGCACCCGCCCCGAGCACGGTGAAGAGGAAGTCAGCCAAGGTCACCGCTGACTTGTGCCCGCTGCCGCGCCGGCGTACGCCGGTTGCCTGTTTGAATCCCGGACGATTTTGCGCCCCGAGCACTCAGGGGAGGCCGCCCTGCTCGCAGACCCGGCGGGCGACGTCACGCAGTTTCTCGTTGCGGTCCTGCGAGTACCGGCGCAGCGTGGCGAAGGCCTGGTCCTCGGTGAGGCGGTGCCGGCCCATGAGGATGCCCATGGCCTCGCCGATGGTGTGCCGGGTACCGATGGCCTCCTGCAACTGCGCGTGCGTACGGGCGCTGGAGAAGGCGACCGCGGCGTGCGAGGCCAGCAGCCAGCCCGCCGTCTCGCTGGCGTCGGTGAAGGCGCCGGGCCGAAACGAGTAGATGTTCAGCGCCCCGAGATCCTCGTCCTCGGTGAAGAGCAGGAAGCCCATCATGCTGCCCAGGCCCAGCTTGCGTGCCTCGGGCAAGTACTTGGGCCAGCGCCGTGCCTCGTCCGTGAAGTCGGCGATCCGGAACCGCCGCTGCCCGTCGGAGCTGCGAGCGGCGTCGAAACAGGGCCCTTCCCCGACGCGCCCCTGAAGTTCGTCGCTGTCGACCACCACCTGGTCGGTGGGGGCGAGCGACTGCACCTGCTTCCCGCGCAGGATGAGGATGCCGGCGGCGTCGCAGCCCTCCACCAGCTGCTTGGCCGAACCGGTGATCCGGCTCAGCGTGTCGTTCACCGACTCCTGGGCCAGCAGATCGCGCGCCAACGACGCCATCTGCTGCGCGAACCCGCGCCAGTCCTCCATGCCGTTTCCTCCTCGGTCCCTGGATGAGTGCCCCCCGGACGGCCGGACGCAACAAAGAGCCGCGATACCCGCCGCGGCCCGGCGTTCGGTTCAGCGCCGGATGAGACCGAGGGCGGTAGCGGTGGCGATGCGGGAGTCGACGCCCATCTGGCCGCGGCCGACCGTGTCACCGAGGTGCACGACGGACGTCTGACAGTGCCCGCACCGGCGCGCCGAGCGTGCGTCCGACGGTTCAGGCGCCGCCGGGCCGGAGCCGGTCGGCGGCGTCCGGCGGCTGGATCCGCATGCCGGGTCGCCGCCGGTGCACGGTCAGATACGTCACCCCGTCCGGGCCGGCGACGACGCCACGGGTCGAGCCGTGCGGCAGCCAGGTCAGAACGCCTGCGCGCAGGGGGCTTTCGCCGTCGGTGCGGACGAGGACCGCCGCACCGTCGAGGACGAGCAGCAGGACGTCGAGGTCCGGTTCGGTGTGCGTGTCGACCCGCCCCGCCGCGGGGATGCGCACGACGTTGGCGTCGAGCTGCCGCCCCGGTTCCGCGAGCTTCCACAGGGCGCCGGCCGGCGCGTCGCCGCCGGCGGACAGGAGTTCCGCGATGTCGCACAGGACCCGGGGGAGGGGCGGACCGGCCGCCGGCCGGGGGAAGCCGCCGTCTTCCGCCGCCATCAGGTGTCACCGTCCGTCGTTCGGCGTCCGGTGACGCACTCCACAGAGCCATGGTCGTAAGTAGACACGAATCCATTATGCGTATTTGGTAGCGTCCTGGCTGTGCGGCTGACGAAGTTCACCGACCTGGCGCTGCGTTCCGTCATGCGCCTGGCGGTCGTGAGAGACGGTGACGACCCACTGACCACCCGCGAGGTTGCCGAGGCCGTCGGTGTGCCGTACACGCACGCGGCGAAGACCGTCACACGCCTGCAGCACCTCGGCGTCGTGGAGGCGCGGCGCGGTCGCGGCGGC
>NZ_RAIF01000032.1:1710784-1714938 GCF_003671715.1 Streptomyces sp. E2N166
GCCCGGTCCTGATCGGACTGACGGACCGCCCCTCCGGGGGGTGACGGGCGGCCTCGGGCTGTCGGCGGTCGACCGCCGGGTCGTCGAGCCGTAGAGCCGTGAGTCAAAACACGAATATCATCTACCAATTAAGGAGTCGCTGTGCTCTCCGAACAGTCCGTCCCCGTGGTCCGGGCCACCCTTCCGGCGGTAGGAGCGGCCATCGGTGACATCACCGCGCTGTTCTACCGGAAGCTGTTCGACGCACACCCCGAGCTGCTGCGGGACCTGTTCAACCGCGGGAACCAGGCCAGCGGGGAGCAGCAGCGGGCTCTGGCGGGCTCCATCGCCGCGTTCGCCGGCATGCTGGTGGAGCGCCCCGACGCGCGTCCGGACATCCTGCTCTCCCGGATCGCGCACAAGCACGCCTCCCTCGGCATCACCGCCGACCAGTACAAGATCGTCCACCGTCATCTGTTCGCCGCGATCACGGAGGTGCTCGGCGACGCCGTCACCCCCGAGGTCGCCGCCGCCTGGGACGAGGTCTACTGGCTGATGGCCAACGCCCTCGTGGCCATCGAGGCCCGCCTCTACCAGGAGGCAGGGGTCGCCGAGGGAGAGGTCTGGCGCCGCATGGAGGTCGTCGAGCGGTGCGACGAGACCCCCGAGGCGGTCTCCCTCGTCCTGCGGTCCGCCGACGGCCCGCTCACGAAGCCGTTCTGCCCGGGCCAGTACGTCAGCGTCCAGTGCCGACTGGCCGACGGCTCCCGGCAGATCCGCCAGTACAGCCTCTCCGCCGCGCCGGACCGTACCGACCTGCGCATCACCGTCAAGCACGTGCGGGGCGACGGGCAGCCGGACGGCGAGGTCTCGTCCTGGCTCCACGCGCACGCACGCGAGGGCGACGTGCTCACCGTGTCCGCGCCGTTCGGCGACCTGGTGCTGACCGAGGACGACGGCCCGCTGCTGCTGGCCTCCGCCGGAATCGGCGTCACCCCCATGCTGGCCATGCTGAACCACCTGGCCGCCTCCGGCGCCACCCGGCCGGTGACCGTCGTCCACGCCGACCGCGACCCCGCCTCGCACGCCCACCGCCGGGAACAGCTCGACCTGATACGCGAGCTGCCCGACGCCCGGCTCCACCTCTGGTACGAGGAGCCCGGCGACCGGGCGCCGGAGGCTTCGGCCGGCCACGCGGACATCGCCGGCCTCGAACTGCCCGAGGGGCTCACGGTCTACCTGTGCGGGCCGGTGCCCTTCATGCGCGCCGTCCGCGGCGACCTGCTGCGCCGCGGTGTGCCCGCGGCGGGCATCCACTACGAGGTATTCGGACCCGACCTGTGGCTCGGAGAGCGGTAGCGGGGGAGCGGTCGCGGCCCGTCTCGGCCGGGCACGCGCCCAGCGCGGGAATTCCGCACCGGCGTTAGGCCGCTGCGGTGAACGCGGTGGTGATGGCGGTGTCGACGCGGGCGTGCACGACCAGCCGCGGGCCCGAGGTGCCGGAGTTGTTCTCCAGCAGCCGACGGACGGGCGCGCTGTGGGTGACGACGCACATCAGGACGCCGAGGCGACGGCACCACTGGTGGGCCCGGAGCACGGCGCTGACCGAGGCGGGGCCGGCGGCCCGGTCGGTGAGGACGATGACGACGGGGATCGGCTGATGGGCGTCGACCAGGTTGGTGATGTGCGTGGTCAGCGTGGCCCGCCCGTCGATTCCCGGGTCCTGGTCCACCGTGATGACCAGGACCCCGTGCTCCAGGGTGTGGGAAAGCATCGCGGCCTCCGATCCGACGCCTGGCGGCGAAGTTGTGTTCAGTGAAGGCGCCCGGTACCGCGTTCGCAACGCGCCCGCGGCCGTGCGCACCGCACTGAGTACGATCGTGCGGTCCGCCGACCACCTCCGTACCCTGATCGACGCAAGGAGCCCCGACCCTTGTCCGCCCTTTTGCCCCCGCCCCGTACCGGGCCCCGCCTGCTGGACCCGGAGCGGCTGACGCGGGTGGAGGACGGCGAGCGGCTGCACGCCCTGCTGTGGTGCCCCGGACCGGGCTGGCGTATGGCCAGCAGTGCCGTGCTGGGCGGGGGGATCGCCGACCGCGCCTGGGTGCTCAACGCCCAGGTCGCCCACGGCTACCGGCGAACCGACCCGGCGCGGCACCTGGCCGGCCTGGCGCGCGCCGCCGGTGCCCGCGGTCCCGGGGTGGGTCTGATGACGGCCGCCGACGTGTCCGCCTTCGCACGGGCGCGGGACGGCGGCGTGGAAGCCGTGGTGACCGCGGGGATCTCGGTACGCGGATGGGCGGCCTCACCCGAACAGGGTGCCACCGCCCCCGCCGCACCGGGGACGATCAACATCGTCGCCGCGGTGCCGGCCGCGCTCAGCGACGCCGCCCTGGTCAACGCCGTGATGACGGCGACCGAGGCCAAGGTCCAGGCGCTGCTGGAGGCGGGCCTCGACTGCTCCGGCACGCCCACGGACGCGGTGTGCGTCGCCGCCCGCGCCGAGCGGTCGGGAGCCGGGGCCCACGCCTTCGCCGGCCCGCGCTCCGAGTGGGGAGCCCGGCTGGCCCGGGCCGTCCACCGGGCCGTACTCTCCGCGCTGCCCGCCGGCCCGTGAGCCCGGCGTCGTCACCAGGCCCCGTGAACCCCGGCCCGGTCCGTCACCAGGCCGGCGAGCCCCGGCCCGTTACAGCGAGGTCCTGCGCCGCACCGCCACCACCCGCAGGGTCAGCGCCACGGCCAGCAGCACCCAGGCGACGGCGCAGTACGCCCACGCCGTCGCGCCCCGCGCGAGGTCCACGGCGCTCCACACGGCCCACAGCGCGAGCACGACGCACAACGCCGTCCACGCGACGTCGGCGAGGCGGGTGCGCAACTGCGCGCGCTGCCGGGTGCCCGGTTCCAGATCGCCGAGACCGTTGCCGGTGGGTGCCTGCCGCTCGTTCACGTCGGACTCCTTCAAAAGTTCGCAGAAGAGTGAACTCCGGGTACCCGCGGGGACGTTGCACAAGCGGAGAGAGGGTGTACGGGCGTGGGGGCGGCCCGGTCCGGGCCGCCCCCACGCACGCGTCCGCCTCGGGCGATCAGCGCTGAGAGGTCTTCTGCAGCGCCTTGTCGAGAGCGGCCTTGAAGCCGTACGCCCACAGCTGGTTGACCCGGCCGCGCTCGTTGGCGTTCGGGTAGGCGTTGGTGCAGGACGGGCCGGGGCCGCCGCCCGACATCAGCTCGCTGCACGGGCCGGAGTAGTGGTCGGGCAGACCGAGCACGTGCCCGGTCTCGTGGGCGGTCACGCGGGTCGAGTCGTACTGCTGGTTCTGCCGGTAGTCGAGGAAGATGTAGCCGTTGCCGTGTCCGTCCGTGGAGGCGTACGAGCCACGCGAGTCGTTGCCCTCGTAGTACGCGAAGTCCGCGCCCGAGCTTCTCTCCGCGAGACGCACGTTGGACACCGAGCTGTTCCAGATCTGGGTGGAGCGGGATATCTGCGAGCGGAAGCTGGGCGCGTTGGTGGCGCTGTAGTAGACGGTGACGGCGGCCGTCGAGGTCGGGTTGGCGGCGCGCTTCTCGGCGACGGACTTGATGACCGCCTCGAAGAACGCCCGGTTGGCGGCGGCGTCTTCGCCCGAGCCGGCGGCGGGCTGGTAGCCGACGTGGGCGCCCTGGGCCGGCGCCTGGGGAGCGGCGGCCGTCGCGGCGGGACCGGAGCCGAGTACGGCCGCCGTCAGGCCGAGGCCGACCGCGGAGGACAGAAGGGGCAGGCTGATACGCATCGATGACTCCTTGTGGGGGAGTGGGGAGAGAAGTCGTCACCGGTGAGTGTGGAGCGCCCACGAGCCCGCTGTGATGATGGCAACAGGTGATAGGGCGGGGCTATCACCCACGGGGCCATCGCCGCGCGGCCGCCCGGAACAGCTTCGACCGGAGTGCAGAACTCGCCCTGATCCGCCGCGTTTTGTTCACCTGGCGCAACCAATTGTTCCGCCCTACGCTCCCTGCATGGAGCTCGAGGTGAGGCACCTACGCGCACTGTGCGCCATCGCCGACGCCGGCAGCCTGCACCGGGCGGCACGCCAACTGGGCGTCGCCCAGCCCACCCTGAGCACCCAGCTGAGCCGCATCGAACAGGCCCTGGGCGGCCCGCTGTTCACTCGTGAACGCACCGGCTGCCGACCCACGCC
>NZ_RAIF01000032.1:1715007-1716641 GCF_003671715.1 Streptomyces sp. E2N166
GACGGTCCTCGGCCGGGCCCGTCCGCTCCTGGCCGACATGCGCACCCTGGTCCGCGAGGCCCGCGCCGCCGCGGCCGGCGGCGACAGCCGGCTGCGCGTCGGCTCCACGGCCAGCCGTGCCCTGGCCGGCTGGCTGCGCCGGCTCAGACAGCCGGGCCTGGAACCGACGCTCCAGATGGACGTCTCCGCCAACGCGCTGCTGCGCAGGGTCACCGACGGCCAGCTCGACGTCGCCTTCGTGCACGAGGTGGAGGGCTGCTCGCTGCACGTCCCCGAGGGCCTGCGGCTGCGGGTCCTCGTCGAACGCGAACCCCAGTTCGTCATGCTGCCCGCCGACCATCCCGCGGCCGCCCGGACCGTCGTCCGCCTCACCGACCTGGCCGACGACCGCTGGATGGTCGATCCCACCGTCGACGGCGAGTGGGACGGCGTGCACCGCATGCTGCGCGCCGTCGGCCTCGACCCCCGCGTCCTGCACGGCGACTACCACACCGCCGCGTCCCTCGTCGCCACCGGTGAGGTGGTCACCGTCTGCCAGCCCAGCTCCCAGTCCCGCCCCGACACGGCCGTACGGCGGCTGTACGGCGACCCCCTCGGCGTACGCCTGCTGCTGGCCGCGCGTACCCGGGCCGAGCTGGACGCCGTCTATCCGGCGCTGGAGGAGGCGTACTGGGAGGTGGCCCGTCAGTCCCCCGCGTACCGGGAGTGGCTGGAGCACCTCGGGCCCCGCCTCGTACCGGCGGCCCCCTGAGCCGTATCGGCCATTACGGTGGTTTCCCGCCCTAACCGGTATGGCAAGAAGGTCATATGGTTACGGAGAGGTGTATGAGCTCTGTGCGACGTCTTCCGCCTCTTCGTTCGATGGCCGTCATCTGTGCCCTGGGCAGTTCCGTCCTCCTGATGACCGGCTGCACGAACGCCGACACGACACGCTCCAGTGTCGCCGAGGCGGCTCAGACCACTCCCCCCACCACGTCCCCCACCAACACGGCTTCCGCCACCGACACCGCTTCCCCCTCTCCCTCCGAGTCCCTGACCGACGACCAGGCCGAGCGCCAGGCGCTCGTCCCGAAGGCGAAGGTCACCTGGGACAAGGCTGCCGACACCGCCGTCAAGGAGGTCCCCGAGGGCAAGCTCGTCGACCTCGAACTGAAGCCCACGTCCGCCGAGGCCACCGCGTCGACCGGCTCGCCCAGCCCCAGCATGCCGAACCCGGCTCCCAGTCAGGGCGCACCCGAGTGGGAGGCCAAGGTCGCCGCCCCCGACGGCACCGTGCACCGGATCGACGTCGACGCGGTCTCCGGCGAGGTCTTCCGCACCCAGGCCGAGGACCAGGACGCCGACGACAAGCAGCAGGTCGCCGACTGGCTGAAGAAGGCCACGCAGACGCCGGAGCAGGCCGTGAAGGTGGCCACCGACAACGCCAAGGGCACCGTGACCCACGTCGCACTCGAAGAGGGCGACAACCAGAAGGTCATGTGGTCCGTGGACGTCGTGTCGACCGACAACTGGGACAAGACGACCGTGGACGTCGACGCGACCAACGGCGAGGTACTGCGCGAGGACGTGGACAGCGACTGAGCGCCGCCCCCGCACACCGCGAGAAGAACCGAAGCCGCACGGGAGCAGCCGGG
>NZ_RAIF01000032.1:1716651-1719145 GCF_003671715.1 Streptomyces sp. E2N166
GGCCAGGAAGCCGCATACCGCCACCGCGGCGAAGAAGTAGAAGCCCCACGGGTGACCGATCCCCGAGGCGACCAGGGCACCGGTGATCGACGGGCCGACGATCGAGCCGATCCGGCCGATCCCGGACGCCGAGCCGAGCGCGGTGCTCCGCACGGACGCCGGGTAGAAGCTCGTCACGTAGGCGTAGACGAGCACCATGGCGGAGAAGACGAACACGCCGGTGAAGAAGACGATGACGTTGAGCAGCAGGTCGCTCTCCATCTTGATGCTCAGGCACCCGAGCATGACCACCGAGACGGCGAACCAGACCATCGTGGTGCCCTTGATGCCCCGCCGGTCGGCGACGAACCCGCCGACGACCAGGCCGACGACGCCGCCGATGTTGAGCACGAGGAGCTGGGTGACGGCCGTGGGCACCGGGTATCCGGCGTCGTTCATCAGCTTCGGCAGCCAGGTGTTGAGACCGTAGACCAGCAGCAGACCCATGAACGACGCGACCCAGATGCCGATGCCCGCGCGCAAGTAGGCGGGCTTGAGCAGTTCGGTGAACGGCACCCGCCGGTCCCCGTCCCGCCTGGCCCGGACGAAGGCCTCCGACTCCGGCAGCTTGAACCACTGGACGGCGGCGACCACGAGGCCGACGACGCCGAGCAGGTAGAAGAGGATCTCCCAGTCGTCGGTCACCTGGAGGGCGAGCAGCGAGGTGATCACCGCACCGGTGTGGTAACCGGTCATCGTCAGCGTGCTGGCCCGCGCCCGGCGGCTGGCCGGCATGTGCTCGGCCATCATGGTGAGCGAGACCGGCATGCAGGCGCCCAGGCCCAGACCGGCGATCAGGCGGAGCGCGGCGAACATCGCGACGGAGCCGGCCAGCGGCACCACGATGGTGAAGAGCGAGAACAGCACCACCGAGCCGATGAGCAGGCGGCGGCGCCCCAGCCGGTCGGCCAGCGGACCGACGCAGACCGCGCCGATCGCGACGCCCACGAGCGAGAGCGTAGCGATGGTGGTCGCGTCGCCCGCGGTCATGCCGAGGTGGTCGGTCTTGAGCAGGGTGGGGATGATGGCGCCGAGGACGACGAGGTCGTAGCCCTCCAGCAGGACGGTGATCCAGCACAGGATCACCGTCCAGGTGCTGTTGCCGGCGCGTCCTGCCTTCGCGGGCGCGCCGGACGTGGTGGCGGAAGCCATGGTGACTCTCCCCCCGGGGGACGGGTGTGAGTGAGCGGAACCGGAACGGCCGGGGTGGCCGGGACGGCCGAGGACGGCCGGAGGGTCAGAACGGGTAGTCGGCGATGTCCGGGCGGACCGTGACCCACTGGGTCTCGGTGAACGCCTCGACGTTGGCCGCGGCGCCGCCGAAGCGGGACCCGGTACCGGAGGCCTTGACCCCGCCGAAGGGGGCGTTGGGCTCGTCGCTCACGGTCTGCTCGTTGATGTGGACCTTGCCGGAGTCGATCCGGTCGGCGAGCCTCATCGCCGTCCCGACGTCCCCGAGGATGCCGACCGACAGCCCGTACTCGCAGTCGTCGACGATCCGCGCGGCCTCCTCCAGGGTGGAGAAGGAGATGACGGGGGCGACGGGGCCGAAGATCTCCTCGCGCCACGCCGGCATCTCGGTCGTCAGGCCGGTCAGTACGGTGGCGCGGTAGCCGGCGCCGTCGATCTCGCCGCCCGCGGCGACCTTCGCACCCGCCGCGACGCTGTCGGTGACGATGCCGTGCACCCGCTCCAGTTGACGGCGGTCGATGATCGGGCCCAGCGCCACGTCCTCGCGGGCGGGGTCACCGACCGGCAGCGCCTCGGCCTTCGCGGCGAGTACGGCGGTGTACTCCTCCACCAGCGACTCGTGCACGATGTGCCGGCCGGTCGTCATGCAGATCTGCCCCTGGTGCAGGTAGGAGCCGAACGCTCCCGCCGAGGCGGCCTTCCGCACGTCCGCACCGGGCAGCACGACCAGCGCGTTGTTCCCGCCCAGCTCCAGATGGGCCCGCTTCAGCAACCGCCCGGCCTGCTCGCCGATGGCCCGCCCGACCGGCGTCGACCCGGTGAAGGAGATCACCCGGACCTCCGGAGCCTCGACGACGGCCCGGCCCACCGAGCCGTCGCCCGGCAGCAGGTGCAGGACACCGGCGGGGAGCCCGGCCTCCTCGAAGATCCGGGTGATGACGACGCCACCACTGACCGCGGTGCGCGGATCCGGCTTGAGCAGTACGGCGTTGCCGAGGGCGAGCGCCGGGGCCACCGAGCGCAGGCCGAGGATGAGCGGGAAGTTGAAGGGCGCGATCACGCTCACGACACCGGCGGGCCGGCGGCGGGCGAGCGACCAGCGGGCCTCCTCCGAGGTGAGCACCTCGCCCTGGGGGTGCGTCGGCAGGCCCGCGCACTCGAAGCACTCGCCCACGGCGAGCCCCACCTCGAAGCCCGCCTTGGACCGGACCGAGCCGGCCTCGCGCACCAGCCAGTCCTCGATCCCGGCGGCGTGCTCGGTGAA
>NZ_RAIF01000032.1:1719288-1728190 GCF_003671715.1 Streptomyces sp. E2N166
GCACGGCGGCCCGCCGCTGCGGCGAGGTCGCCGCCCACTCTCGCTGGGCCCCGGCGGCCCGGGCCGCCGCGCGGCCGACGTCCTCGGCCGTGGCGAGGCCCACCGTGCCGAGCCGGTCGCCGGTCGCCGGCTCGGTCACCGGCTGCTCGGCGGGGGAGTCCTGCCAGCCGTCGCTGAAGAACTTCCCGCCCCAGACGTCGCTGTCCAGGAGTGTCATCGGCTTCCCCTTCTTCGGGATCTTCGGGTGCCGAGCGCGTCGGCGGCTCCGGGCGCTCGGCCGGTCAAGTCGTATGTCAGGAGGGCGTGGTGAGCGCCGTGTCCACCTGGATGAGACGGGGCTGGTCCGGCCGCTCGGCCAGCACGGCGCGCAGTTCCCCGGCCCCGCCGACATGCCGGGCGCGGACGCCGTAGCCCTCCGCGACGCGGGTGAAGTCCAGTCCCGGGATGTCCAGCCCGGGGGCGTTGGGCACGCCGAGCAGACCGCCGAACCAGCGCAGCGCCCCGTAGGTGCCGTTGCGCAGCAGCACGACGGTCAGCGGGACCCGGTGCTGCGCCGCCGTCCACAGGGCGGTGATGCCGTAGTTGGCCGAGCCGTCCCCGATCACGCCGACGACCGGGCGGCCTGGCTGGGCCATCGCGACGCCGACCGCGCCGGGCAGACCGAAGCCGAGCCCTCCGGCCGCCGGGAAGTAGTAGGAACCCTGGCGGCGCAGGTCCATCTGGCGCCACCACGCGGAGTTGGTCGACGTCGACTCGACGACGTACGCGGTGTCCTCGGGCAGTTCGTCGCGCAGCGCGGCGAAGACCTGCTCGGGGTGGCAGCCCGGCCCCTCGGGGGTGAGCGGCTCGGGCGCGGGCCGGTAGGGGCCCGCCGGCGTTCCCGGCGCGTCGAGCGCCTTCAGGAGAAGGTCGATGACGGCCCCGGGGTCGGCGACCAGCGCCTCGCCCATCGGCGCCCGCGCGGCGGCCGACGCGTCCTCGGTCACCTGGATCAACCGGGTGCCCTCCGGCAGGTACCGGCCGGGAACGTACTCGTGGTAGCGGAACACCGGCGCGCCCAGCACCAGTACGAGGTCGTGCCCCTCGAAGGCCTCGGAGATCGGCGCGATCCCGGCGGGCAGCACGCCCCGGAACTGCGGATGCCGGTTGGGAAAGGGCAGCCGGAAGAGCGAGGGAGCCGCCCACACCGGGCCGCCCAGGCGCTCGGCCAGCCGGACGGCGTCGTCGAAGCGGCCGGCCGAGTCGATGTCGCCGCCCAGCACGAGCGCGGGACGCCGTGCGGAGGCGACCTGCTCGACGAGCCGGCGGCCGTGCTCACGGCCGGGCACGGAGGCCCGCTCGACCCGCCGGTCGAGCACGGCCGGGGCGTTGTCGCCGGCCTCGGCCGACCAGTCGTCGTACGGGACGGAGAGGTAGGTCGGGCGCTGCTGGAGCCGCGCCTCGAATACGGCCTGGGCGAGCGCGCGCGGCACGTCCTCGGCGCACGCCGGCTCCGCCGCCCAGCCGACCAGCGGCTTCATCAGGGTCTGCGCGTCCACGCTCGCCAGGTTGGCCTCCGGACCGATGGCGGGCCGCACCTGCTGTCCGGCCACCACCACGAGCGGGGTGCGCGAGGCCACGGCGTTGGTCAGCGCGCCCATCGCGTTGCCCGAACCCGAGGCGGCGTGCAGGTTGACCAGGACCGGGCGGCCGGTCGCCTGGGCGTAGCCGTCGGCCATGCCGACGACGGCGCCCTCGTGCAGTCCGAGGACGTAGCGGAAGCCGTCGGGCAGCTCGGCGAGGAAGGGCAGTTCGTTGGAGCCCGGATTGCCGAAGACGGTGGTGAGCCCCTGGCGCTCCAGGAAATCGTGGGAGACACGACGCACGGATGGCACGGACGTTCCTTTCGAAGTGACGTCCGACACGCTAGGCACCCCGCGACATGGGCACCAATAGATGTTTCGGCATGCCGATATAGAGTCCGTCGATATGGGCACCTTCGATCTCAACCTGGCCCGCGTCTTCGTCCTCCTGTACGAGACCGGCAGCGTCACGGCCACCGCGGAGACGCTCCACGTCACGCAGCCCACCGTGAGCTACAGCCTGGGCAAGCTCCGGCGGCACTTCGACGACGAGCTGTTCCGCCGCAACGGACGCGGGCTCACGCCCACAGCCGGCGCCCGACGGCTGTACGAGCCGCTCCAGCGCGCCCTGGCGGAGATCGACGGGACGGTCCGGCAGGGCGACGCCTTCGACCCCAGGACCATGTCGGGCCGCTTCACGATCGCCCTCTCCGACCTCGGCGAGGCGACCCTCCTGCCGAGGCTCCTCGCCGCCGCGCGCGAGCGTGCGCCGGGGGTGTCGTTCACCGTCCGCCCGTTCGACGTGGAGGACGCCGAGAGCCAGCTGCGCCGCGGCGACCTCGACGCGTTCGTGGCGACACCGGTGATCACCTCGCACCTGACCGTGCGGATCCCGCTCTTCCGGGAGCGCTACGTCCTCATGGTCGCCGCGGACCATCCGCGCGTGCGGGGCGACGCGGTCACGCTGCCGGACCTCGCGGCCGAGCACCACGCGACGGTGTTCGGGCCGAGCGGGCACGTCGCGCCCCGGGCCGTGCTGGCCGCGCACGGGCTGCTGGAGCGGGTGGCCGTGGACGCCACTCGGTTCTCGATGCTGCCCTACCTGCTGGAGCAGACCGACCTGATCGCCATCGTCCCCGAGTACGTCGGCGAGGTCTTCACCGCCTCACACCGGGTGCGACTGGTGCGGCTGCCCTTCGAGACCGAGCCGATCGAGATCGCCCTGTACGCACGGCACGAGTCCTCGCGCAGCCCGGCGCAGCGGTGGCTGGTGCGGTTCCTGGCCCAGGTGCTGGGCGAGCAGGTGAGCGCGGCCCAACTGCCGCCGACCGCCGCCCGGTGACGGCCCGTCACCGCGCCGCCCATGGGCCGTCGTTAGCATCACCCGCATGACGGCACCGGAACCGACCATCCTCGCCACCTCCGGCGGACACCGAGCGGGTGGCCGGACCATGGTGAGCTTCGACGCCCTGGTCCATCACGCCGTGGACCTCTCGGGCGCGCACGGCCGCCGCCCCCGCGTCCTGTACGTGGGCACCGCCATAGGGGACGCCGAGCACTTCACCGCCCGTATGACGGAGGCGGCCCGCGTCGCCGGGTTCGACCTGACACCGCTGCACCTGTTCCCCATGCCCAACGTCGAGGACGTGGAGGAGACCGTGCTCGCCCAGGACGTCGTGTGGGTCATGGGCGGCTCGGTGGCGAACCTGCTGGCCGTGTGGCGCGTGCACGGCCTGGACCGGATCCTGCGCCGGGCCTGGGAGGCGGGTGTCGTGCTCAGCGGCGTGAGTGCGGGTTCCCTCTGCTGGTTCCGGGGCGGCGCGACCGACTCCTTCGGCCCCGAACTGCGCCCGGTCACCGACGCCCTGGGCTTCCTGCCCTACGGCAACGGCGTGCACTACGACGTCGACCCGGGGCGCCGCCCCCTGATCCACCGCCTCGTCGCCGACGGCACCCTTCCGGCGGCCCACTGCACGGACGACGGCGTCGGCCTCGTCTACCGCGGCACCGAACTGGTCGAGGCGGTCACGGAGGTCCCGGGCAAGGGCGCCTACGTGGTCGTACGCGAGGGTGACACAGCGGTGGAGGAGCGCGTCGAGCCACGTGAGTTGCCCGGCCTGCGGCGATGACGGCTCGGCGCGGTGACGGCTCGGACGCCCGCCACCGGCGACCTCCACACGCTTCGCGTTCGAGACGGTCGGCGCCCTGACCGACGTCCACACCGCGGCGACCGTGCTCGGCCTCCGGCACGTCAAGACCCCGACTACTCAGTCCCGTTGAGCACCGGAAGGGCCGTTCGTGTTTGCCGCCGCGGTGAGGGGCAAGGCGGTCTCCATGAGCGATCCGAACAAGGACACGAACAAGAAGCCCACCAGCACCCGGACCGCCGAGGCCAAGGCTCGCGGCGCCGCCGAGAAGGCGACGGCCCCCGCCTCCCGGGCGAGCCGGGCCGCCGCGGACAGGGCCGGTGACGCGGCGTCGGCGGCCAAGGCCGGTGCCCAGCGTTCGGCCGAGGCCGCGAACGGAGCCGTGCAGACGGCGGCCAGGGGCGTCGCGGCCGGCCGCCAGGCGGTCGTCACCACCTCGGGCCAGGTCGCGGCCACGGCGAAGACGGCGTGGACGGCCATCGCCCACCGCAAGCTCGTCGCCGCGGGCGTGGGCGCCGGGATCACCGCCGTGAGCGCCGCGTCGTACGCGGTGGGACGCCGCGCCGGACGGCACTCGCACGGTCCCCTCACCCGTCTCACCGGCGGCCGGATCTGACATCCGGCCGGCCGGTGGGCCGGCACAACCGGCGCTCCCGGTTCCTCCACCTCGG
The DNA here is from genome assembly GCF_003671715.1 of Streptomyces sp. E2N166. GTDB lineage: Bacteria > Actinomycetota > Actinomycetes > Streptomycetales > Streptomycetaceae > Streptomyces > Streptomyces thinghirensis. The sequence continues at coordinate 1,723,669 of NZ_RAIF01000032.1, forward strand.
CTGGAACACGCGGGACCACTCCCCGGACAGGGGAAGATGGGACCGCGAGCGAAGTCCCGACCGACGCGGAGGAGTGGGCGCATGCAGCACGACCGAGCCGGAAAGCCGGCCGGCCCCGAGGACCTGATCGACGTAGCCCGGCTGGTGACGGCGTACTACGCCCTGCACCCGGACCCGGCCGAGCCGGGGCAGCGCGTGGCCTTCGGCACGTCCGGGCACCGCGGATCGTCCCTCGCGGCGGCGTTCAACGAGGACCACATCGCCGCCACCAGCCAGGCCATCTGCGAGTACCGCACCGCCCGGGGCACCGACGGCCCGCTCTTCCTGGGCGCCGACACGCACGCCCTGTCCGAGCCGGCGAGGATCACCGCACTGGAGGTGTTCGCGGCCAACGACGTGACCGTCCTCGTCGACACGGCGGACGGCTACACCCCCACCCCGGCGGTCTCGCACGCCATCCTCACCCACAACCGGGGCCGTACCTCGGGCCTCGCCGACGGAGTGGTCGTCACCCCGTCGCACAACCCGCCCGCCGACGGCGGCTTCAAGTACAACCCGCCGAACGGCGGCCCCGCGGGATCCGACGCCACCTCCTGGATCCAGGACCGGGCCAACGAGATCATCACGGCCGGCCTCAAGGACGTACGACGCGTCCCCTACGCCCGGGCGCTCGCCGCGCCCGGCACCGGCCGCTACGACTTCCTCGACGCGTACGTCTCGGATCTGCCGAGCGTCCTGGACCTCGACGCGATCCGGTCGGCGGGCGTGCGGATCGGCGCCGACCCGCTCGGCGGCGCCTCCGTCGCCTACTGGGGCCGCATCGCCGAGCAGCACCGCCTCGACCTGACGGTGGTCAACCCGCTCACCGACCCCACCTGGCGGTTCATGACGCTGGACTGGGACGGCAGGATCCGCATGGACTGCTCGTCGCCGCACGCGATGGCCTCGCTCATCGAACGGCGCGACCGCTTCACCATCGCCACCGGCAACGACGCGGACGCCGACCGGCACGGCATCGTCACCCCCGACGCCGGGCTGATGAACCCCAACCACTACCTCGCCACCGCCATCGCCTACCTCTACGCCCACCGCACCGAGTGGCCCGCCGACGCCGGCGTGGGAAAGACGCTGGTGTCCTCCGGCATGATCGACCGGGTCGCCGCCGACCTCGGCCGACGGCTGGTCGAAGTACCCGTCGGCTTCAAGTGGTTCGTGGACGGACTGCTCGGCGGCACGCTCGGCTTCGGCGGCGAGGAGTCCGCCGGGGCGTCCTTCCTGCGCCGGGACGGTTCGGTGTGGACCACGGACAAGGACGGCATCATCCTGGCGCTGCTCGCCTCGGAGATCACCGCCGTCACCGGCAGGACGCCCTCCGAGCACTACGCCGCTCTCACCGCCCGCTTCGGCGAACCCGCCTACGCCCGCATCGACGCACCCGCGACGCGCGAGGAGAAGGCCCGCCTGGCCAAGCTGTCCCCGGCCCAGGTCACCGCCGACACCCTCGCGGGGGAAACGGTCACCGCCGTGCTCACCGAGGCACCGGGCAACGGCGCGGCCATCGGCGGCATCAAGGTGACCACCGAGAACGCCTGGTTCGCGGCCCGTCCCTCCGGCACCGAGGACGTGTACAAGATCTACGGGGAGTCGTTCCTCGGGGCGGACCACCTCCGGCAGGTGCAGGACGAGGCCAAGCTCGTCGTCCTCGGCGCCCTGGGCGGCTGACGCCGTACGGCCCCCTCGAACCGGACCCGGGCCGGTCGGCGACGACCGGCCCGGGGATGTTCACGCTCGGCCCGCGGATCTCGTAACCACCGATCGCCTCCCGGAAGGCGACGCGCGGCTCCCCGTGCATCCGGACGCCGTCGAGGGCGAACAGGCGGCTGAGAAGGACATCGGTCTCCGTGAGTCGTTGGATGGCCCGGGAGGGCCGGGTGTGGCGTGACCGACCGGCACGCCGGCCGCGACCGTCCCCGTTCGGCCTTGCGCGCCGAGCCGGCTGCCTCGTGTCCGCGGTGCACCAGTGGGCACCCCCGAGTCCGGTACCGTACGGCCCCGTTGGCCGGGCGGCCTCGATGACGTGGTCCGCAGGACCGGCGACGCACCGGCCCCTGACCACCCCCGGGAACCGCCGAGCCGGGCGTGCCGCTCGGGCGTGCCGCGCACATCACGTCCGGGCGCGCCCGCCCCGTGGGTGGGAGCGCAGGGCCCACGCCGGTGTCCAGACCTCCGTGTCGAGACGACCGGACGGCCGGGAGGCGAGGTAGGCACGCAGTACGGACAGCGCGGGGTGCGGGTTGTCGGCGTGCCAGAGCAGGGAGTGCGGGTAGACGGGTGTGGGGTCGCGCAGGGGGATACGTCGCAGGTCGTGGACGGCGGGCCGGACGAGGGGTGTCTGCTCGCCGAGGAAGGTCGCGATCGTCGAGGACTCGGCGATCGTGTCGAGGAGCCCTTCGACGCCGAAGTCGGGGCCGAGCGCGTCGATGGCGAGCCCGAACTCGGCGGCGAGCGCGTCGTAGTAGGCCGACCACTCGGTGCCGGGGGCGTTTCCGGGCATCCAGATGCGATGACCGCAGAGCTGGGCCGGGGTCACCGCCCGGGCCTTCGCGAACTCGTGGGCGGGCCCGGTGCAGAGGTGGAGCGGCTCGTCGAAGACGGGCGTGGCCTCGACATCGTCGGGGAGGGTGCTTCCCGGCATGGTGACGCAGCGGAAGGACGCGTCGATCGCCCCGGACCGGATGGCGGTCACGGCCGCGTCCGCGTCGACGTGGAAGAAGGTGACGACGTCGAGGTCGACCTCGGGGTGGGCCCGGTGGAAGTCGCGCAGCACCCCGGCCACGGAGAGCCGTCTGCCGATCACGTCGACCCGCAGCGGCCGCCGCCCGGGCCGCACCGAGGCGGCCGCCCGTTCCGCGGCGGCGAGGAGCGCACGCGCGTGCGGGAGGAAGGCCTGCCCGTCGATGGTGAGCCGGGATCCCCGCGGGGTGCGGGTGAACAACGGAACCCCGAGGTCCCGCTCCAGCGCGGCGACACGCTTGGAGACGGCCTGTTGGGTGATCGCCAGCTCGGCGGCGGCGACCTGGAACTGCCCCGCCTCCGCGACGGCGACGAAGGTCCGTACGGCGATGAGATCCACGGCGGCCATCCTAGGAGTACAACCACTGGTTGTGGTCCTGGGACGGCCGCCCTCCGAAACCGGGTGCGCCGTCGGGACGGTTGTGCAAGGCTCCGCCGGTGGACCGACAGAGGATCTCCGGACTCGCCCATGCCGATCACCCGATCGCGGCCCCGCTCGACGACGACTCGGTACGCCGGCTCCTGGCACGTGGCGTCCCGCATGGCGGCGCACGCGTCCTCGACCTGGGCTGCGGAGGGGGAGAGTGGCTCCTTCGCGCCCTCGCCGAACATCCGGGGCTCACGGCCGAGGGCGTCGACCTCTCCGCGATCTCGCTCGCACACGCCCGGGAGACGGCGGACCGGCTCGGCGTGCGGGACCGACTGGTCCTCCACCGCCAGGACGCCGCACGGTTCACCGCCCCGCACCGGTTCGACCTCGTCCTGTGCGTCGGCGCCACGCACGCCTTCGGGGGTCTGCTCGCCACCCTCGCGGCCGCACGTGAGCACCTGGCGCCAGGGGGCCGCGTCCTGGTCGGTGACGGCTTCTGGGAGGGCGAGCCGTCCGCCGAGGCCATCGAGATGCTCGGGGACCTCACCGATCTGCCGACCACCTTGGAGCGGGTCGTCGCGGACGGCTGGACACCCGTCGGCGGGCACGTCAGTACCCGCGGGGAGCTCGACGACTACGAGTGGTCCTGGACCGGGTCACTGGCCTCCTGGGCCCTGGACCACCCCACCGACCCGGACAGTGCGCAAGCACTCGAGACGGCCACCGCCCACCGCGACGGATGGCTTCGGGTCTACCGGGACGCGTTCGGCTTCCTCTGCCTCGTCCTGCGCCCCACGGGCGACTGAGTGGCAGGACCACGGAGTTCTGCCGATCGGACGGGCTGTTCTCCGGTTTTCTCCGGTGTTCGCGGATTTTGGGGGTAGACGCGCTGGCGTAACGGTCAAGGCTCAGGAAGAGGGCGGATCGGATGGACGTGGCTGCCCAGAGTGGAGACCAGCTGAGAAATGAGCTGGTCAGAGTTTCGGCAGAGTACGAGGGCACGCCCGGCGACATCGCCCGGGGCCGCGAGCTGGCCCGGAAGTTTCTGGCGCGGGTGCGGGCGGCGCGGGGTCTCCCGGTGTCCGACCGCGCGACGGACCTGGTGCAACTGGTGGTCAGCGAGTTGCTGACGAACGCCTGCAAATACGCGCCCGGCCCCTCAATGGTCGATCTGGAGCTGACCGAGGACCGGGTGGAGGTCACGGTGTGGGACAGCGATCCGGTGCTGCCGGTGGCCGAGACCACGGACCCGGGCCGGATCGGCCGGCACGGGCTGGAGATAGTCATGGCCGTCTGCCAGAGCTTCGAGGTGCACCGGGAGCCGGTCGGCAAGCGCATGAGGGCCGCGGTGCGGCTCGC
>NZ_RAIF01000032.1:1728283-1732082 GCF_003671715.1 Streptomyces sp. E2N166
CACCGAGCCCGACGGGATGACGGCGGCACCGCCGTGCGAGACGCGCCCCGCCGCCCCTGCCGTACGGCCGGGCGCCGGACTCCGGCCCGGAGCCGCTCACGGCCTCATTTCAACCCTTCTTCCGCGTCGACCACCTCGGCCGGCCGCGGAGGCCGGATGTCCAGCGGCTCGTCGAAGTCGGCGAAGGACGTGGTCGTGTCGTACTCGGCGCCCTTGTACACCGCCTTCAGCAGGTACGGCTTGCCCTGCGTGGCGACGTAGAAGCGGTACGTCCCGCCCTTGTCCTCCTTGTCGGTCACGGTCAGCTCGACCGCCTTCCGGTCGCCGACGCGGGTGGTCTTCCCCGTCTTCGCGGTGCCGAAGGAGACGAAGGGGCGCGTGCAGGCGGAGAGGCCGTCACCGGGCTGCGCGGCGTCCACCGGCTTCTTGATCCAGAGCTTCTGCTCGCCGGTGACGCTCGTCCCGCCCTTCCACTTCTGCAGGTAGGCGCGGTCGGGACGGACGTAGTCGGTCCCGCCGATCCGTATCTGGTCGAGGCGGCCGCCCTCGGACAGGGTGGTCCTCGCGGTGCACCGGCCGTCGAGGTCGGTCACGAGCCGGATGGTGACGGTGCCGCCCTTCGCCGCGGTGCTGGTGGAGTCGACCCGCACGGACTTCAGCGCCCGCATCGCGGCGTTGGCGTCCTCGAGCATGTCGTCGGCGGACCGGTTTCCGCCGGAGTCACCGCTGCCGCACCCCGCCACGAGGGTCCCGGCCAGCAGACAGGTCAGCACGGCCGACGCCGTGGTCGTGGTCTTCGCCCGCACGAAACCCTCCAGGTACATGATCAGCACCGGGAGCCTACCCGACCTCCCTCCTTCGGCCCTCCGGAGCGGTCCTTACCCGCCCGCTGAGGGAACCTGGCGGGACGGACGGCGTCGGAAGGCTGTGAGGGTCGTGACATCACGCTGGGCGGGCCACCGGGAGGGCGACGAGCCAGGTGACGAAGGAGCGGACGATGCCCCGGCGTCCGGCTTCGACCGCGCCGTCCTGCAGGCTCTCGGCGCCGGTGTCCTCACCCTCGACCCGTCCGCGCGCATCACCTCGGTGAATCCCTGGGCCGAGCATCTGCTGGGACGCTCGGCGCCGGACATGATCGGACACGACGCGCACGACCTGCTGCACCGGCACGCCGACGGGAGTCCCGTGCCGCGCGAGCGGTGCGCGCTGCGCAACCCGCTGCACGGCGTCGCCGCCGAGGAGGGAAGCGAGGAGTACTTCCAGCGGGCGGACGGCACCACGGTACCGATCATCTGGGCCACCACCCCACTGGTCAGGGACGGCCGGCAGGAAGGGCTCGTACTGGTCTTCCACGACTTCAGCCTGCACCGAAGCGCCGCGGAGGAGACCGAGGCGCGCACCGCCGCCCTGGAGGCACTCACCACCCAACTGCACCTGGTGGCCGAGATCTCCACCGTACTGATCCCCTCCGAGCACACCTCCGCCACGCTCCGCCGTCTCCTGCGGCTGCTGGTGCCGGAGCTGGGCCAGTGGGCCGCGGTCGACGTCTGCCAGGGGCACTCGGACGTCCTGGAGCGGGTCGCCGTGCGCAGCAGCACGCACCCGCACCGGGCGGGACGGCTGAGAGGGCCGGTGACCTCGCTGCCGGACCCGGCCCGCGCCGCGCTCACCAGGCTGATCAACAGTGACCGCCCCGCACCGCTGAGCGCCGAGGACGTGCTGCACGACCCGGGGAACCCCTTCACCGCCACTCATCGCGTGCTGTTCGAACGGCTCGGCGGACACGCGGCCGTCGTCGTCCCGCTCCGCACCAGGCAACGGTCGTACGGGATCCTGACCGTGGCGAGGTCGGGGGACCGGCCCGCCCACACCGAGGCCGAGGTCGCCCTGCTGGCCGACATCGGCCGCCGGGTCGGACTGGTCCTCGACAACGCCCGGCTCTACCACGAGCAGCAGAACGTCGCCGAGACCATGCAACGCCAGCTGCTGACACCCCTCCCGCAGGTCGACCACCTGCGCATGGCGGCCCGGTACTGGCCCGCCGAGAGCGCCATGGAGGTCGGTGGGGACTGGTACGACGCCTTTCTGCTCGCTGACGGTGTCATGGCCCTGGTCATCGGGGACGTGGTCGGGCACGACCTGCAGGCGGCCGCCCACATGGCCGAGGTCCGCAACATGCTGCGCGCCCTGGCCTGGGACCACCAGGAACCGCCGAGCGTCATCGTGCGGCGCCTCGACGAGGCAGTGACCAACACCAGCGACGCCCCCATGGCCACGCTCGTCTTCGCCCGTGTCGTGGGCCCCGAAGGCGGCCCCTGGCAGCTGCACTGGGTCAACGCCGGACACCCGCCGCCCCTGCTGATCACGCGGGACGGGGAGACCCGCTTCCTGGAGGGCGGACACGGCCCGCTCATCGGCATGAGCGCCGCCCTGCGCCTCGGTCTGGGCTGGCCCGACACACGTGAGGAACTCCCGCCGGAGAGCACCCTCCTGCTCTACACCGACGGTCTGGTGGAGAGCCGCGACCGCCCGATCGACCTCGGCATGGCCAAGCTCCGCCACCACGCCGGCGTCCTGGCCCGCCGGCTGGAGGGGCGGAGCATCGACGAGTACTGCGACCAGCTGCTCGACCGCATCACGCCCCGCGGCGACGACGTCGCCCTGCTCGCCCTGCGCCTGCCCGCCGCCGGCGTCGGCGCCCCCGGGGACGACGCACCGCCTCCACCGCCCCAGTCCGCGCACAGCGAGGCCACCCCGGACCGGGCCGCTCCCGGCTCCCGCCGCCAGCAGCCCGAGGTGCGGGACCCGACACACGTCGACCCGGACGAGTAGAGGGCAGACGAGCAGAGGGCACAGGGGGATGCGCGGCGGCGCGTTCACGTGCCCGCCCTGCTCCCCGTACTCGTCCGGCGGCGTGCTGCGTGCGAAGGCTCAGCGGGTGCGTTCGACTTCTGGGGGACGCGGCGGCTTCCGGGGGATGCCGCGGCGTCCTTCCCACCCACCGGCCCGCCGCACGGCCGGGCTCCTGACCCACGGAGGGCGCATGCCCATCTGCACCACTCGCGACGGCGTCGACATCTTCTACAAGGACTGGGGCCGGGGCCGTCCGGTCGTATTCATCCACGGCTGGCCGCTGAACGGCGACGCCTGGCAGGACCAGCTCAAGGCGGTGGCCGACGCCGGCTACCGCGGCATCGCCCACGACCGCCGCGGCCACGGACGTTCCACGCCGGTCTACGACGGCTACGACTTCGACACCTTCGCCGACGACCTGCACGACCTGATCACCGCCCTCGACCTGCGTGACGTCACCCTCGTCGCGCACTCCATGGGCGGCGGGGAACTGGCCCGCTACATCGGCCGGCACGGCACTGAGCGGGTCCGCTCCGTGGTCCTGCTCTCCGCCATCACGCCGTTGATGCTGCGAGGGCCGGACAACCCCGAGGGCGTTCCGCAGTCGGTGTTCGACGGCCTCAAGGCCGGCATCATCGAGGAACGCTCGCAGTTCTGGCAGGACACCGCGGTCGGCTTCTTCTCCGCCGACCGCGACGGCAGCAAGGTCACGCGGGGCAACAAGGACGCCTTCTGGTACATGGCGATGGCTCAGACCATCCAGGGCGGCGTCGACTGCGTGGACGCGTTCGGCACCACCGACTTCCACGAGGACCTGAAGAAGTTCGACGTACCGACCCTCGTGGTCCACGGCGACGACGACCGGATCGTCCCCATCGACGCCACGGGCCGCAAGACCGCCCGGCTCGTGGAGGGAGCGGAGCTGAAGGTCTACGAGCGGGCCTCC
>NZ_RAIF01000032.1:1732226-1757058 GCF_003671715.1 Streptomyces sp. E2N166
CCCCCCGACCGGCCGCGCCTCGCTCATCCGAGCAGCGCGGCCGTCGTCGGTCGTGGGCCGGACCCGCGTCGGTCGAGCCGCCGAGGCGAGGCACGGAAGCCGGTGGGCGCGGCGGCTCGCCCGTCCGGGGCACCCGAACGGGCGGAGATCGGCATCTGCTCCGTGCGTTCCGCGCTCCGGTCGCGCCCGGCCGGCCTTACCGACACGGTGGTCCACCGCCCCGGCCCTTCCGCGCCGACTGCCTTACTGGTCAGGGAAGTTGACGGACCGAGGTATCCGTCGCACCCACCCACCACCGGACGGTGGAGGGGGGCCGCGAGGTCTCCCTCGCCGGACGGGCCGTCACCCGGCTGAGCGCCTTGAGTGGTGCGAGCGGCACGTCTGGCTGACGGTAAATCACGTCGGGGTCGGGTCACCTCAGCTGACGAAGCACCAGCTGCCCGGCCGTGACGGAAGGAACCTCAGATGCGTTCTGCTCACATGCTCCTGACCACAGCGGCGGCCTCGGCCGTCCTCGTCCTCGGCGCACCCGGCGCCTACGCGGCGGTCGGCGGCGACTGGGACCACGACGACTCTTCCTACAGCAAGGAGCACGACAACGGAGGCAAGCACGAGGAGCCGCGCGGTGGGATGCACACGGGTGGCGGTGCGCTGACCGCGGTGAACGAGGGTGACTGGGAGGGTGGCTCCAAGCAGGGCTCGGAGACCCACAAGCAGGACGAGGGCGAGAAGTCCTGGGGCGGCGGCGAGCACGAGAAGCCGCGCGGCGGAATGCACACCGGAGGCGGCGGGCTGTCCGAGCCGGCCACGACCGCGGGCGGGCTGGCCGTCCTGGCCGTCGCCGGGACCGGTCTGTACGCCGTCCGACGCAGGAAGTCGGCTCACGGAACGGCCTGAGCCGTGCCGGGCGAGATAGCAGTCGGGCCGCCGCCCAGGCACCGCGTGGCGGCCCGGCTCGCTTCCCCCACCCCGTCCGCCCGTGACCCAGTGAGGTGGTCCTCGATGGCAGTCCCCCCTTCCCCCGCCGACGACGAGCCGGCGCCGACCGGGTCCCGCTCGGGCATGACGGTGCTGTGCGCCGTGGCCCTCCTGGTCCTGGCCGTGAGCCTGATCGGCGGCAACGACACCTCGGCCGACTCCTCCCGCCCGCCGCTCGCCGCCCAGCCCGGCGCGTCGGCCCCGTCCGCCGTCGCCGAGCCGGAGACGGGCCTGCCACGGTCGAAGCCCGTACGCCTGCGCATCCCGGAGATCTCCGTCGACGCCCCCTTCACCGACCTCGCCATCGGCGCGAACGGACAGCTCCAGGCCCCGCCACCGGACGACACGAACCTCGTTGGCTGGTACGCCAAGGGCGCCTCCCCCGGGGAGGAGGGCACCTCGATCATCGCCGGGCACGTGGACACCAAGACGTCGGCGGCCGTCTTCGCCCGCCTCGGCCAACTGGAGAAGGGCGACGTCTTCCACGTCGAGAGAGCCGACGGCCGCAAGGCGTCCTTCGTCGTCGACGGCCTGGAGACCTTCGACAAGGACGACTTCCCCAGCAAGCGCGTGTACGGCGACGGGGACCGGGCCGAGGTACGGCTCATCACCTGCGCCGGCGACTACGACCGCGAGGCCAAGGACTACACGGACAACCTGGTGGTCTTCGCACACCTCACCTGAGTCCCGCACGTGCCGTCCCGGCGTCTCCCGGTCACCCGCGCAGTGCATACGAGTCGCGCGCCCGCGGGGCCGGGCACAGGATCGAGGCACGCTGGCGTCGTATCACCGCGGCCGACATTCAGTTCCGCCCCCGCGAAGGAGATGTGCGCAGGATGACCACCACATCCATCCCTGTTTCCGAACCGCTGACGCGACAGGTGTCGCACCATGTCTCCCAGTCGGTGTTCGACGGCTCCAGACTCCGGGTCGTCCTTCTGGTGGAGGTCTACGACGGGGCCCAGCAGCAGTTCCTCGAGACGTACGAGCAGCTGCGTAGCCACGTCGAGTCCGTTCCCGGGCACCTCGGCGAGCAGTTGTGCCAGTCCATCGAGAACCCCTCCCAGTGGCTCATCACCAGCGAGTGGGAGAGTGCCCCGCCGTTCCTGAACTGGGTGAGCAGCGAAGAGCACGTGCGGATGGTGAAGCCGCTGCACAGCTGCGTCCGGGACACCAGGTCGCTGCGTTTCCACGTAGTCCGCGAGACGAGCCACCCGGCGGCGGGTGACGGGACCGCCCGGGGCGGGCTCCAGACGTCGCCCCGGATCGGTGACGGAGTGATCCGGCACGCCCTCACCTTCACGGTGAGGCCGGGCAGCGAGGAAGCGGTCGGGAAGATCCTCGCCGACTACGCCTCGCCCGAGCCGCGGGTCGACGACACCACACGGCTGTGCCGTACCTCTCTGTTCCTGCACGGCAACCGGGTGGTGCGGGCCATCGAGGTGCGCGGCGACCTGCTCGCGGCGCTGCGGCACGTGGCCGAGCAGCCCGAGGTGCGGGCCGTCGAGGAGGCCATCAACCCGTATCTGGAGCAGGACCGGGACCTCGGCGATCCGGAGTCCGCCCGGGTGTTCTACACGCGGGCGGCGCTGCCCGCCGTCCACCATGTGACCGCGGGGCAGGAGGATCCGGCGGCGCGGCGGCACGCGTTGTCGTACCCGGCCCGGCCGGGCTGCGGCATGCGGCTGGCCCAGCTGCTCGCCGACCGAGACGAGGCGGCGGCGGACGATCCGCGCAGCCCGGTCCTGTGCAGCACGATCTTCCAGCGCGACGACGTGGTGGTCCGGCTGGTCGACGTACGAGGCGGTCTCGACGCCGGCGACCCGGCGCTTTCCCTCGGGCTCACGGACCCCGGCCAGGTGGCCGAGCTGACGGCGCTCCTGGACGACCCCGACGGTGGCGACGCTTCCGCGCCGACGGGCGGTGACCTCGCCCGCGCTCTCGAGGGCGCTCGCATGCGACTCGTCACCGACCGCCGCTCGCCGGACGCCTGATCCGCCCCGCTCACGGCGCGCACACGTCGGCCGCCGGACCGCTGCGCGCGGTCCGGCGGCCGACGTGCCGCGTCTCCCGGTCAGCTCACTCGGGCACGGTGCAGTCGAACGCGTGCAGGTAGGGGTTGACCGGGCGGATGTCGTCGATGACCAGGCCCGCGTCGGTCAGCCGGCCGACCATGCTGTCGGTGGTGTGCTTCGCGCCGCCGACGTTGAGGAGCAGCAGCAGGTCCATGGCGGTGCTGAACCGCATCGAGGGCGTGTCGTCGACGAGGTTCTCGATGACCACGACGCGCGCCCCGGGCCCGCCCGCCGCCATGACGTTGCGCAGGGCACGGGCGGTGCTGTCGTCGTCCCACTCCAGGATGTTCTTGATGATGTACACATCGGCCTGGACGGGGACGGCCACCCGGCAGTCGCCCGGCACGATCCGCACCCGGTCCGCGAGCGATCCACCCTCGCGCAGCCGCGGGTCGGCGTTCTCCACCACCCGTGTCAGGTCGAGCAGGGTGCCGTGCATCGACGGGTACTTCTCCAGCAGGCTCGCCACCACGTGCCCCTGGCCGCCGCCGATGTCCGCGACCGACGTGCTCCCCGACAGGTCGAGGAGCGCCGCGACGTCCCGGGCCGACTGCCGGCTGGAGGTGGTCATGGCGCGGTTGAAGACCTCGGCCGACTCGGGAGCGTCCTCGTTGAGGTAGGTGAAGAACTCCTTGCCGTACAGGCCCTCGACGACGTTGTGGCCGGTGCGCACCGCCTCGTCGAGCTGGGGCCACGCGTCCCAGGTCCACGGTTCGGTACACCACAGGGTGATGTTGCGCAGGCTGTGCGGGTCGTCCTCCCGAAGCAGCAGGGACATGTCGGTGTGCGTGAAGGTCCCGTCCTTCCGCTCGGCGAAGACGCCGTAGCAGGCAAGGGCACGCAGCAGCCGGCGCAGCGGCCCGGGCTCGGTCTTCACCGAGGCCGCGAGGTCCTCCACGGCCATGGGGGTGTCGCCGAGGGCGTCGGCGACACCGAGGCGGGCGGCCGCGCGGAGGGCGGCGGCACATGCCGCCCCGAACACGAGCTCCCTCAGCCGCATGGGCGGGGGAGGGGCAGTCTGTGCGGTCGTCATGTGCCGCTTTCCTTCCTGCTTCGGTCCACGGGTGGCTACGGCCGGCCGGTCAGCACAGTCCCGCGGGCTTGGAGGCCCCGCAGGTGTTGCCTTCGAAGGTGTTGGTCTTGGCGGTGTCCCCGGTCTCGGGGTGGACGAGGTCGGCGGGCGAGTTGTCGCGGAGCCTGTTGCCGTTGACCTCGTTGTCCGAGTTGCCGGCGCCCACCACGCTCTTGGCCAGGACGATGCCGCCCGACATCGACGACTTGCCGGCGTTGCCCTCGACCGTGTTGTCGGCGACCAGTACCTTCTCGGCACCGGTCAGCACGATGCCGGAACCCTGGAGCGCCTCCAGCCGGTCGGTCTTCGGGCAGGACTTGTTGTTCCGCACGACGTAGTTGTCGCGCACGACCAGGTCGCCGGCCTTGGGCTTGTTCTCGTCGCCGACGACGAACACGCCGGCGCAGTTGCCGCCGATGTAGTTGTCCGCGACGGCGAGGTTGCGCAGGCGCCGGACGGTGACGCCGATCCGGTTGCCCTCGACGCGGTTGTGCTCGACGACCGTGCCCTGGGTGTCCGCGGCGCCTTCCTCGGCGTTGATGGTGTTGGCGAGGAAGATGCCGGCGTCGCCGTTGTCGCGGGCGGTGTTGTCCCGGAAGGTGCCGTGGATCGACCGCTCCTGGGCGATGCCCCAGACGCCGTTCTTCACCGCCGTCACGTTCCGCACGGTGAGCCCGTCCGTGGCCCTCGAGAACAGGCCGGTGCGCTTGAAGCCGGTCACCGTCAGGTTGGCGACGGTGACGCCCTTGACGTTCTCGTCCTTCGTCCCGGTCACGCAGATGCCGTTGCCGCCCTCGGCACAGGTGTCGGCGGCGGCGGCCTTCTCGGTGCTCGGCATGATGACCGTGCCGCGGCCCATGCCGCGCAGAGTGAGCCCGGGCGTGCTCACCTGGACGCTTTCGCGGTAGGTGCCGGGGGCGACGAGCACGGTGTCGTCTGAGTCGGCAGCGTCCACTGCCTTCTGGATCGATTCGCCGGGGTGGACCACGTGGGTCATGTGGCCGGCGGACGCCGGAGCCGCACCGAGCCCCGTTCCGATCATCGCTGCGGTGCACACCAGGTACACGACATGGCATTTCTTCATATTCCGCACGTTATGCCCGAAAGATTCTCGCGCGGGAGGGATGAGCCATCCGACGGCGTGTCATGAACGGACGGTGAACCGGTGGTTCTTGGGCAGACGGCGTAAGTGATCTTCATGTCGGGCCCAGGGAGGAATGATCACCGTGACCGTGCCTGAACGCCGCATACGCCCGGGACGCCGCTTCGACCTCCGCGCGACGGCCATGTTCTTCGGGCTCACCGCCGTCGGCCTGAGCGTCGTGGGATGGGTCGTGCGGATGGCGCTCGACGTCGCGGAGCGGCGTCCCGCCTGGGCCGTCGTCCTGGTGCTCGGGGGAGTGGCGGCAGGCATCGTCTGCTTGCGCAGGAGAGCCGGGTTCTCCCCGGGGAGACTGGCGCGCCGCGCCACGGGCGCCCTGGAGGAGGCCACGGCCACGGCCCTGGACGCACTGGAGGCGCCGACGGCCGCGCCGGCGGAGGAGGCGCACGGCATCGAGGAGTCCGCGACGGAGGCGGTCGTCGACCACGAGCGGCTCAGTCCCGACGAGTTCGAGCAGGCGATAGCCGATCTCTGCGTACGGGACGGCTGCGCCGAGGTGGAGGTCGTGGGCGGAGCGGGCGACCTCGGCGCGGACGTCGTGGCGGTGGCTCCCGACGGCCGCCGCGTCGTCATCCAGTGCAAGCGCTACGACGACGAGAACAAGGTCGGCTCCCAGGATCTCCAGCGCTTCGGCGGTACCTGCTTCACCGTCCACGGGGCCGACGTCGCGGTCGTCGTCACCAGCAGCGACTTCACCGCTCCGGCCGCAGAGTACGCCGAGCAGTGCGGAATACTCTGCGTGAACGAGAGTCAACTGCGTGACTGGAGCGAGGGGCTCGGGCCGCCGCCGTGGGCACCGAGTGACCTCGTGGAGGAAGAGGCGGAAGCCGCTGACCGGTACCCCCGGTGACCTGCCGCGTCCTCCCCGCCCCGCCGTCGCCCCGGGAAGGGCGGATCTTTCGCCGTCCAGTGGCAACCTTGTCATCATGGGCAAGACCGCGCTGATCGTCATCGACATGATCAACACCTACGATCACGAGGACGCCGACTCGCTGATTCCCGCCGTGGAGTCCGTGCTGCCGGCGCTGACCGGCCTGCTGCAGCGGGCGCGTCGGCAGGGCGTCCCCGTGATCTACGTCAACGACAACTTCGGGGAGTGGCGTTCGCACCACGGTGAGATCCTCGACCAGGCCCTCTCGGGACCGCACGCCCGCCTCGTCGAGCCGCTGCGTCCCGACGACGCCTCCCTCTTCGTGGTCAAGGCACGCCACTCGATCTTCTACGAGACCCCGTTGACGTATCTGCTCCACCAGCAGGAAATCGACCGGCTGGTGCTGTGCGGGCAGGTGACCGAGCAGTGCGTGCTCTACTCGGCGCTCGACGCCCACATCCGTCACTTGCAGGTCATCGTTCCGCGCGACGCGGTCGCCCACATCCACGCCGACCTCGCGGACGCCGCGCTGCGCATGATGCAGCGGAACATGGGCGCCCGGCTGTGCGACAGCGGCGAGTTGTGGACGTGAGGCGATCCGCCGGCGCGGGCACCCACCGGTCCCGGCCCGTCAGCTCCGGAGGCTGCGCACGGGCAGGATGACCTGCGCGGCAGACGTGAGCGTGTCCTCGTCGTTCGCGAAGGCGGCGACCGCCTCGCCGTCGCCGGGCTCCCCATCGGACCAGGGGCGCGTGGCGAAGATCAGGCAGGCGTACCCGCGCTTGTCGACCGCCGCACGCCACTCGGGTGTCGGGACGAACTGGGCGTTGACACCCGGCATGGTGAGCGCCGCCGCGCCCGGTACGACCAGCAGGCTGACCGGCAGATTCGACAGGAGCGTCGCGTCGAGGATGCCGTCGCCCACGGAGAGTCCGGAGTGTCGCAGCAGCCGTTCGACGGCCGTCCGGGACGCCTCCGGGCCGCCTTCGCCGTCGCCGAGCGAACAGGCGAGGAGGAAGGGGACGTCGCCGTCGGGGGTCTCACGACTCCAGGACATGATGACGAGCGTGCCGAGGTCGGCGGTTCGCAGGGGGCGCGTGTCGGTTGAGATCGAGGTCACCGCGAAACCGTAAGGGCGCGCCGGGACGCTCCCGCCCGGCTCTCACCCGACTGGCGGACGTCGTCGCGTTTCTTCACACGAACGAGGGGTGCGCGCGCTCAGTGCCGCGACAGCCGGCTGCGGATGCCGTCGAAATGCCGGTGCACGGCCGACTCCGCGGCCTCCGCGTCACCCGCCCGACCGGTCCTGGCGTGCGTCCGGGCCAGTTCCTCGCCGTCGGCGGCCGTGCCCAGGCTTTGCGCGCGCACCCGGTGGAACGCGCTCCAGAAGGCGTCGAGGAGTTCGCTGGGCAACTCGTTGTCCGGTGATCGGTGGAGCACCCGGTGCACTGCCCGGTCGGTGCGGGCCCCGGTCTTCCCGCTCCGGCACGTACGACGTCGGAGCGCTGGGCCGCGCCGTCGCCCCGGTGCTCGGAGCCAAGTCGGCGTCGGCCATGACCCTGGGGCAGTCGCTCGCGGTGCTGGCGTTCTCGCTGACGCTCGTCGTGATCCTGCTGGTCGGCTTCGACGTCCCCAGCCGCCTCAACCGCCTCAACCGCCTCAACCGCCTCGTCGACCCGGAGGCGGTCGTGTACCGCCTCGCCTCCGAGGCGCTGATGGACAGCCCGCGCCCCATTCGGTCGGCGACACCGGGCGGGTAGGGGGGCCGGAGGCCAGCGACGACGGTGGACCGTGTGCTCCGACCGGCGTAAGGAGGCGGCGGTCGGCGCGCGATCTCGCCGTCACGTGGTGTAACAGTCTCTGTATGATCTGTAGACGAAATGCTCATAGGAGCGACGTGCGCAGTTCGCGGGGTCGCAGGATCCGGACCGCGGTGGTGGTCCTGTTCGCCGCGACCGCACTGGGCACGACCACCGCGGCGGCGGCCTCGCCGTCGGTCCCCCCGCGTACCGACTGGGACGCCATCGCCGCCTGCGAGTCCGGCGGCAACTGGAAGGCCAACACCGGCAACGGCTACTACGGCGGCCTGCAGTTCGCGCGGTCGAGCTGGATCGCGGCCGGCGGCCTCAAGTACGCCCCGCGCGCCGATCTCGCCACCCGCGGGGAGCAGATCGCGGTGGCCGAACGCCTCGCCCGTCTTCAGGGAATGTCGGCCTGGGGCTGCGCCTGACGTTCCAGCCCGGCGGACCCGGGCAGAAGTAGTCATGTGAGCCGCCCGTCCGCATCAGGGTGAAGGAGGGCTCGGCAGCCATGGGACTTCTCCCCGGGAACAGCCGTCCCGCCCCGCGCGCACGGCTCGGCGACATGATCTTCTCCAGGGTGGCGGGGCCGGAGGGGCCCGGAAACCGTGCCCGCATCCACGACACACCGGGTCCACGCTGGTTCGGTCCCGAGCGGCCGATCAGGCGGGTGCACGGGGACGCCTCGATGTTCATCGGGGGCCTGACCGCCCTGCTGCTCCAGTCCCTCCACCCCCTCGCCATGGCGGCCGTCGCCGCGCACTCCGGGTTCCGCGGCGACCCCTGGGGCAGGCTGCAGCGGACCAGCACCTTCCTGGCCGTCACCACCTATGGACCGGCCGACAGCGCCCAGGCGGCGTGCGAGCGGGTACGGGCGGTCCACGACAGCGTGCGCGGCACCACCTCCGAGGGGCAGACCTACGCCGCCGCGGATCCGCACCTGCTGTGCTGGGTGCACGTCGCCGAGGTCGACAGCTTCCTGCGCGCCCACCAGCGCTACGGCGCCCGGCCCCTCGACGACGACGAGTGCGACGCGTATGTGGCCGACGCGGCGCGCATCGCCTCCGCGCTGGGCGTCCCCGACCCGCCCATGGACCGCGCCGGACTCACGGAGCGACTGACCGCCTACCGCGGCGAACTGCGCGCGACCGGCGAGGCGCGGAGCACCGCGCGGTTCCTGCTGCTCAATCCGCCCCTGCCGCTGCTCGCGCGTCTCCCGTACGCGGTCATCGCCGCCAACGCGGTCTCGCTCCTGCCGGGCTGGGCCTCGCGCGCCCTGTGGCTGCCCCGCGTCCCCCCGGCCGAGGGTGTGTGCGTACGCCCGCTCGGCGTGGCCGTGACCGCCGGAATCCGCTGGGCGCTCACTCCGCCCCGCGACGCCGCGTAGTCCCGGACCGGCTTCGCCGGGCGACCCGGTCGTCACCGACGGGACCGTCAGTCTCCCGGCCCGGGATCCGGCCGCACCGGCGTACGGATGCCGGCGCGGGCCGCCTCCAGCTGCGCGGCGAACGCGACGCCGAGGAAGAGCGCCACGGCGGTGAGGTTCGCCCACAGCAGCAGCGCGATGAAGGCGGTCAGCGGACCGTAGACGGCACCGAAGGCGCCGCTGCGCCCGACGTAGAGCGCGAGCAGCCAGGTCGCCGAGACCCACAGCACGAGGTGGACCGCCGAGCCGAAGGCCAGCCAGGTGTAGCCGGGCTGGTCACGGCGGGGTGACCAGCGCAGGATCACCGCCGAGGCGACCCAGGCCAGCAGCAGCCCCGCCGGCAGCTCCAGCACGCTCCACCACCCGGTGCCGCCGTCCCGGTCGCCGACGGAGCGGGCCACGGCGTCCCCGACGGCCTCACCGGCGACGAGTACGAGGAACCCCAGCACCATGGGCAGGCCGGCGGTGAGCGCGAGCACCAGCGCCCTCGCGTACTTGCGGTGGACCGGACGGTCGCGCTCGATGCCGTAGATGCGGTTGGCGCCGCGCTCGATCTGGCCCATGGCCGAAGCGAGGTTCAGTACGGCGAACGCCAGACCCAGCCACAGTGCGAGCGTGCTCCACGCGTCACTGTCGGCGCTGCGCCGGGTGCCCTCGAACGCCTTCTCCACGACGTCGGCACTGGCGCCCGGCACGATCCGGCCGAGGGTGAGCTCGATGACCCGCCCCACTCCCTCGGTGTGCACCGACGTGGCTAGGCCGACGAGCACGATGGTGAACGGGACCAGGCCGAGCACCACCTGGAAGGCGAGGGCCCGCGCGTTGGTGAAACCGTCCGCGTAGCGGAACCGGGCGAAGGAGTCGGTCAGCAGCCGCAGGCCGCCGTACCGGCGCAGGGCGGTCAGGGCTTCGTCGCCGGAGAGTTCGTCTCCGAGCATGTCCCGGGTCTGCGGGACGTGAACGGCGGTTCCCACGGTGCGGCTGCTCCTCGTGTCGGGGCGGGACGGGCGAGGCGGAGGTCCTCCACCCGTGCGCATGCCCCGTGAACGAGCCGGCAGCGCGCACGGGACGACCCCGCACCTCGACGGCGTCGCCGTGTTGACCGGGGTAACCCGTGGGCGTGCACTCGTGCCTTCCGACCCAGCCTCCCGTTTCCGCGGGCCGGCGCACGGGCAGTCCCCGGCGGGGGAGCCGAGGGGCGGCCCCGGGCGTTCGGTGAACCGGTACGTCCGGGGCCCCCTCGCACCGCTTTCCCCGCGGGAGGCCCAGGCGTCCGCCCGGCCCTCCGACGCGCCAGACCCCGCTCGGCTCAGGCGCGAGGCACCGTTGCCCGGAGCCGGCCTGATCCGGAGGACACCCTCTGAACGTGTACGACCGCCACAGAGGCTGCACGGTGCCACTGACATGGCCGATGCGCGCCCGGAGCTCACGGACGTCCACCCGTCCCAGCCGGCTGCCGAGTACCTCGACGGTGCCGGTCGTGGGGTGCATGAGTGCGCCGAGCAGCCGCAGCAGGGTGGTCTTGCCGGCGCCGTTGGCTCCCAGCAGGGCCCAGTGCTCTCCCGGCCGGACCGTCCAGTCGACCCCGTCGAGGATCAGGTGGTCCGTCGTGTGGCGGCGGACGCTCACGTCCCGGAGCCGCAGCACGACGGCCTCGTAGTCGTCCACCGGTGACTCGACTGTCTGCCCGGCCGTGGCGGAGCTCCTTCGCACGGGGCCGATCGTTCAGGGGGAACGTTGGATGCATCCACCACGTGCCTGCCGGGCCGTCCGCTTCCTGGACGGCCCGGTCCGCTCCACGCCGGAGACGGGTCAGGATCAGACGCCCGCCACCGACTGGATCCACGAACGGTATGCGGTCACGTTCGTGTACGCGGTGGTGGTCTGCCGGTCGCTGGTCGAGGCGACGCCCACCTGGACGCCGCCGGCCATCATCGGGCCGCCGGAGTCGCCGCCCGCGGTGATGCCGTCACCGGGGCGGGCGCAGATCGCCTGGCCGTAGTAGGCGTCGTAGCAGCCGCGGGTGACGGTCAGGTTGGCGACCTTCAGGTACCGGGACTGGCAGTTGATCTCGGAGCCGCACCGGGAGGTGGCGCCCCAGCCGTAGACCTGCACGCCTTGGCCGACCCGCACCGTGCCCGGCTGCCCGAGCCGTGCGTAGGAGGCGGACACGGAGCGGTCGAGCCGGACCAGAGCGAGGTCCGACGAGGAGTGGGTGACGGTCTGGACGCCGCTCGCCACGGTGCCGCCGGAGCTCTGGTCGAGGCTGCCGATGCGGAAGGAGAGGTTTCCGCCGCTCACGCAGTGCTTGGCGGTCAGGATCCAGGTGGGGGAGATGATGGTCGATGAGCAGGTCTGGGTTCCGTTGGAGAACAGCCGGGCCGCCCAGGGGGCGTTCTGCGCGTAGCCGCCGCCGATGATCGGCTGGGGGCCGCCGTCACCGGGCCGGGGTTCCGCCGCCAGGGCGCCGGGTGCGAGCGCGAGGGCGGACAGCAGGGCTGCCACGAGAGCGGCCGTCAAGGTGGGGACGAGTCTGGATATGCGCAAGGCTCCTCGATTCCGACGACACGCGTGGGGGCGCGTGTTGGTGTGTGGGGGCGCCGCTCAGCATGTCGGGCGCGGTTACGGGGCCACCAATCCCGACTTCTCATAACGCGCCGTTATGGCGGGCCGGGCCGGCCGGCGGAGCCTGCCGGCCGGCCGGTGTGTCGGTTCAGCCGGCGGGCGAGGCCGGTGCGTCCCTTCTGCCGCGCACGGTCGTCAGCAGGGCCCGGGGCCGTACGGTGGCCGCGGCGACGGGCGGCGCCGCCCGACCGGAAGCCAGTTCCAGCCGCACCCGCCGGGTGATCGTGGCGATGGCGGTGACGAGTTCGGTGCGGGCGAACCGGTCACCGATGCGCTTGTGCTTGCCCGCGCCGGGGGGCGGGAACGCGTGCGTGGGCCGGGGCCGGTCGCCGTCCGGCCGGCGGTCGGGGTCCTGGACGACCAGTGTGGGGGTGCCGGGCTGGAGGGTGATCTCGGTGAGCGGTCCGCAGGAGGCGCGCGGTGAGGCGATGAGGCCGAGGTTGTCGCGCGGGAGCCGTATCGCGTGCCCCAGAAGCGGCAGCGACCCCGCTGCCCTGGGGGGAGGCGCTACGAGCGGCACGAGGGCGTGTCCCTTCGAGTCGATCCTGGGCGCCTCCATGGCTTCCCTGATCACTGCCCGGAGCAGTCGCGCGAGGGCGTGGTGTTCGCCACGGAGCCGGGAGGCCGCGGGCCCGCTGGCGGGTCAGCGGAGCAGCAGCTGCACGAGGGCGACGGTGCCGACCGTCACGACCAGTATCCGCAGGACCAGCGGGCTGAAGCGGCGGCCCACCTTGGCTCCGAGGTAACCGCCGAGGGCCGAGCCGACCGCGATGAGCGCGACGGCCGTCCAGTCGAAGTCCGCGGCGAAGAGGAAGAAGAGCGCGGCGACGGTGTTGACGATGGCGGCCAGCACGTTCTTGACCGCGTTGAGGCGCTGCAGGGAGTCGTCGAGGAGCATGCCCATCAGGGACAGGTAGATGATCCCCTGCGCGGCCGTGAAGTAGCCGCCGTAGACACTGGCGAGTGTCAGGCCGGTGAACAGCAGTGGACCGCCGTCACGGCGGGGGGAGTCGCCCGTGCGTTCGCGGCGGCGTTGCACCAGCCTGCCGATCCGGGGCTGGAGTGCCACCAGCACCAGGGCCAGGCCCACCAGTACCGGCACGATCGTCTCGAACGCGTCGGCCGGCAGCGCCAGCAGCAGCGTGGCGCCGGCGAGGCCGCCGACGAGCGCGCCGATGCCCAGTCTCAGGATGCGCCGGCGCTGGCCGCGAAGCTCCTTCCGGTAGCCGATCGCCCCGCTGATGGAGCCGGGGATGAGGCCGAGCGCGTTGGAGACCGTGGCGGTGACGGGGGACAGCCCCGTCGCCAGCAGTACGGGAAAGGTGATCAGCGTTCCGGAGCCGACGACGCTGTTGATCGCCCCGGCCCCGACGCCCGCCGTGAACACGGCGGCCATGGCCTCCGGCGTCACGCCGTGCCGCCCCGCGCCGCCCACCGGCCCGGCCGGAAGGTGTCCTGTGCATCTTTCACGGGGCCGACTGTACCCACCGCCCGAGTCGATCCAAGTGCCGGTCCCAACCGGTCCTGGATGAACACTTCTTGACGTCAATTCACCTGATCACGCGGTGATACGATCACCGCGTTTGCGGAGCGGGCGGATGGGTGAAAAGCCGCATCCCCGACTTCAGGGACAGCCCGGACAGCAACCCCGGTGCGGGCAGTCCACCGAGCCGCCCGCGTAGACGGGAATCCAGCAAGCCGGCCTTCAGTCGCCTGAAGAGAGTCTTATGACGGAATACACAGGGAACCCATTGCTCTGGGTCCTTCTCGTCGCCCTCGTCGCAGCCGCCGCGCTCATCAGCCGCCAGCGCAGGGCGGCACGAGCTCTGCGGCAGCAGGTCCAAGGGCTCAGGGATCATTACACGGAGCTGGAGAACGATTACGGGAAGTCCGTGCGGGCGGCTCAGGAGCGGGCCGAGGACGAGACGAAGACGGTGTTGAAGTCGGCCATGCGGACCCTGCAGGGCCTCGCCGCCGAACAGCAACTGGTGCTCTCCCGGCTGCAGAGCAAGTACGGCGACTCGGCGCTCCTGCAGGACCTGCTGGAGATCGACCACACCAACTCGCAGTTCGGCCGGCGCGCCCAGTCCATCGCGGTGCTGTGCGACGGCTGGCTCGGCGGCCGGCGTGACACCGCCTCGGTGTACGACGTGGTGCGCAGCGCCCAGGGCCGGATCCGGCACTTCCGCCGGGTGGAGATCCTCTCCCAGGTCGACTTCGGCATCACCAGCCGCGCCGTCGAACCCGTCGCCCTGGCCCTCGCCGAGCTGTTCGACAACGCCACCAGCTACTCCAGCCCGGACACCGTCGTCGAGATCAACATACGGACCGTGCCCAAGGGCGTCTGCGTCGTCGTCGACGACGCCGGTGTCGGCATGAGCGACGAGGAGCGTGCCCGCGCCGACAAACTGCTCGCCACCGAGCGGGCCTCGGGGGTCGCGGGGCTCGGCAACCCGCCCCAGTTCGGTTTCGCGGTCATCGGCCTGCTGTGCGAGCGTTTCGGCTTCGAGGTGTCGGTGGACTCCTCCTCCCCCTACGGAGGTGTACGCGCGGTGGTCCTGTTGCCGCACGAACTGCTCACCGCCATGCCGGAGAAGAAGGCGCCCGCCCCCGCCGCCCGCGGTACGGCCCGGCCGGGCCCGGACGGTGGACCGGAGACGGCCCTCACCTCGTCCCAGACCGATGACGGCCTGCCCCGGCGACGCCGCAAGCGCCCGATGGCCATCGTGCCCGGCAGCTCCTCCGCCCCGCGCCAAGCGGGCCGCTCCGACTCCGAGCAGGCGCAGATCATGGCTGCCTTCCAGCGGGGCACGCAGACCGGCCGCGTCACCCGGCCCGAGGAAACGGACCGGACGAGCAGAACACTTGGTGCAAGCAGAGAAGGACATGAGGACTCGTGAACGACGATCTGTCATGGATGCTCGACAGCGCCCTGGAGATTCCCGGGGCCCTGCACGCGGTCCTGATCTCCGCCGACGGCCTGCTGATGGCCCGGACGCAGGACTTCGACAAGGACGACGCGGACCGGGTCGCCGCCGCGATGAGCGGTGTCCAGTCACTCAGCCGAACCCTCGCCTTCTTCTGTGAGGACCCGCAGCAGGCGTGGCGGCAGACCCTGGTCGAGTTCGACGGCGGCTGGGTGTTCCTCATCTCCGCCGGCGAGGGCGCCTACCTCGGCGTCTCCGCCTCCCCCGAGGTCGACATGGCGGACATCACCTTCCGGATGCAGCAGCTCGTCGCCCAGCTCGGCAAGCGGCTGACGACACCGCCGCGCGAGAACCTCGGCGCCCGCTCATGACCGGCCGCGACGGCTGGGAGCCGGAGGCCGCCGAATTAGTACGGCCGTACGTCATCACCAAGGGGCGCGGCCTGCCCGACGAGGACGACCTCTCCCTCATCACCCTGGTCACCGCCTCCGCCGAGGACGCGCGGCGGCCGACCCGGCTGTCCCCCGAGGAGCAGAGCCTGCTGGAACTCTGCTCGGCCGGCTACCTCTCGGTCGCCGAGATCGCCGGACACACCCATTTTCCGCTGGGCGTGGTGCGGATCCTGCTGGCATCCCTCATGGAAGGCGGCTACGTCACGACCCGCCCGCCGGTGGCCCCCGCGCGCCTGGCCGACAGGGAGATCCTGGAGGAGGTGCTCAATGGGCTCCGCGCCAAGTTTGGGTGAACAGGACTACGTACGCGGCGGGGCGACCCAGACCGCGGTGAAGATCCTCGTCGTCGGACACTTCGCGGTGGGCAAGACCACCCTCATCGGCTCCATCTCCGAGATCGAGCCGCTCTCCACCGAGGAGACGATGACGCAGGCCGCCGAGGCGGTCGACGACCTCAAGGGGGTCCAGGGCAAGACCACCACCACGGTCGCCATGGACTTCGGCCGCCTCACCATCAGCGACCGCGTCGTGCTCTACCTGTTCGGCACGCCCGGCCAGCAGCGCTTCGTCCAGATGTGGGAGGACATGGCCCGCGGCGCGCTGGGCGCCCTGGTACTGGTCGACCCCGAGCGGCTGGCCGATTCCTTCCCCGTGATCGACCTCATCGAGCACTACGGACTCGAGTACGCCATCGCCGTCAACCACTTCGACGGGGCGCCGCTGCGCGACGAGCGGGCGCTGCGCGAGGCCCTGGACCTGCTCGACGACACCCCCGTCGTCACCTGCGACGCCCGCGACGAGAAGTCCTCGGCCGCCGCACTGACCACCCTCGTCCGCTACTTGCTGGACCGCACCCGCTAGGAACTGGGAGCAGACATGAACGCCCACGACACCGCCCCGGTGCCGCCGCCCGGGTGCCCGGCCCACGGCTCCGGCGCCCGTGTGCCGCTGCACGGGACGGAGTTCGCCGCCGACCCCCAGGCGTACTACGAGTACCTGCGCCACTACGGGGCCGCCGCGCCCGTCGAGCTGGCCCCCGGGGTCGAGGCGACGCTGGTCACCGACTACGCGGCGGCGCTCCAGCTGCTGCAGGACTCCGGTTCCTTCCGCAAGGACGCGCGTCGCTGGCGGGCCTTCAACGAGGGCAAGGTGGGCCCGGACAGCCCCGTCGCGCCGCTGCTCGCCTACCGGCCCAACTGCATGTTCGCCGACGGCGCCGACCACCTGCGGCTGCGCCAGGCGGTCACCGACAGCATGGCGAAGGTGGACACCCGCCGGCTGAGCCGGAGCACCGAGCAGATCTCCGGCTACCTCATCGCCCAGTTCCGCGGCCGTGGTTCGGCCGACCTGCTCGGCGACTACGCCAAGCAGCTGCCGCTGTTCGTGTTCAACGAACTCTTCGGCTGCCCCGCCGACATCGGCGACCGGGTGCTGTTCGGCATCTCCGGCATGTTCGACGGCGTCAACGCCGACAAGGCCACCGCGGTGCTGTTCCAGGCGGTGGGGGAGCTGGTGGCGCTCAAGCGGAGCAAGCCCGGTGACGACGTCACCTCCTGGCTGATGCGGCACGAGGCCCGGCTGACCGACGAGGAGATGGTCCACCAGCTCGCGCTGCTGCTCGGTGCGGGCGCCGAGCCGCTGCGCAACCTCATCGGCAACACCCTGCACCGGCTCCTCACTCACGAGCGTTACGCGCGAGAGGGCGGCCTGATCGACGAGGCCCTCGACGACACGCTGTGGGAGAACCCTCCGATGTCGAACTACGCGCCGCACTACCCGGCCGCCGACACGGAACTCGCCGGACAGCAACTGCAGGCCGGCGACCTGGTCCTGGTCAGCTTCGCCGCGGCCAACACCGGCCCCGCACTGAGGGCGTCGCGCCAGGCCGGCAGCAACCGCGCGCACCTGGCCTGGAGCGCGGGCCCGCACGCCTGCCCCTCCAAGGAGCCGGCCCGGCACATCACGGTCACCGCCATCGAGCACCTGTTCAACGAACTGCCCGATGTCGAACTCGCCGTTCCCGAGGACAGCCTGACGTGGCGTCCGGGCCCCTTCAACAGAGCCCTCGCCACACTCCCGGCCCACTTCACCCCGGTTCGGTCCGGACGGCGCGGTGACCCGCAGCCGGGTTCCGGGGCGGCCGAGCAGGACAAGTCGGCCGGTCCGGCCCGTCCGTCCGAACGCAACGGCATGTGGAGCCAGTTCCTCAACTGGCTCACACGGTGACATGCGCAACACCCTCCCAACCTGCCCCTCCCGCATGAAGGTTCAACGGCACGGGTAGTGAGCAACGCGGCATTCAAGTTGCTTACGAGTAAAAGGAGGTGTCGTGGACCACATATCCACGAACGCCGCTTTCCCGCCGCAGCCGAACCCCCCGATACCCGCCTCCCCAGGCGGGTATCTCGCTGTGCGGCCCCGGCCGGGGACGGGCCGGTGACGGCCGCACCGACGGACACGGGCCTGCGGGACACACTGACGCTCGGGGCCTTCACCGGCGGCCAGTTGCGAAGACTCGGCGCGGTCGCCGGCCTGTCCGAGGCCGACGCCGAGACGTACGCCCGCGTCCTGAGCGACTCGCTGGGCGCGGTCGCGCAGCGGCCGCTGAACCTGCCGCCGCCCAGCCGCACGTTCCTGTCCGACGATCACACCCCCGTGGAGTTCTCGCTCTCCTTCCAGCCGGATGCGGCCCCCGCCCTGCGGGTGCTCCTGGACCCGGGCTGCGGCGCAGACAGCCTGGCCCAGGGCGGTCGCGTCGGACTGGAGGCGATCCGGGCGCTGGCCCGGCGCTGGCACTTCACCACCGGACCGCTCGACGACCTCGAGGACCTCTTCCTCCCGCCCTCACCGCAGGGTCCCCTGGCCCTGTGGTGCGCCCTGGAGCTGAGACCCGGCGGTGTGCCCAAGGTCAAGGTCTATCTGAACCCGGCCGCGAACGGGGCGGAACGTTCCGCCGGGACGGTGCGCGAGGCTCTGCACCGGCTGGGCCACCGGCAGGCCTTCGCCGGCCTGCCCCAGGGAAGCGGGTACCCCTTCCTCGCCCTGGACCTGGGGGACTGGGAGGAGCCCCGGGCGAAGGTCTACGTGCGCCACGACGACCTCACGGCCGGCCAGGCCGGGCGGCTGTCCCGCATGTCCCCGGGCCCCGGCCCCGCGGCGATCGAGGGATTCTTCCGGACGGCCGCGGGCCTCGGCCCCGACGCGACCGGGCTCAGCAGGCGGCCCGGTCTGTCCTGCCACTCCTTCACCGACACCGCCGCCGCCCGACCGAGCGGTTTCACCCTCCACATCCCGGTCAGGGACTACGCCGGGCACGACGGGGAGGCACTGGCACGGGCGGCGAGCGTGCTGCGCCACCACGGCATGGACGCCTCGGTGCCGGCCCGTGCCCTGGCCGCGCTCACCGACCGGCGGCCCGAGGACGGCGTAGGGCTCATCGCCTACCTGGCCCTGGCCCACCAGCAGGACCGCCCGCCGCGGGTGACGGCCTACCTCTCCTCGGAGGCGTACGCGGTCAGGCCGCCGGCCGTGGAGGCCGTCCGCCACCCGGTGGCGGTGCACTGAGCGGACCCCTCCGGACACCGCAGGGCTCCCGGTGAGACCCACCGGGAGCCCTGGTCGCGGACGGGGTGGCCGGCCGGCCGGCGGCGGCACCCGGCGGGACGGCTACACGGGCAGCGACTCCCGGAACTCCGCCAGATACGGGCCCACGTCGACCTGGATCGAGGCGCCCTGGGTCCGGCCGTAGCGCTCGACGACGGCGGCGAGGTACGTGCCGATCTCCTCGCGCATCTCCGCCGCCGCGGGCAGCTCGGTCTCGCCGTCGATGATCCGCGCCACCCACTGGGCCTGGGCCTCCACCAACCGGGTGATCGCTCCCACGGGACGGACGAGTCCGACGAAGTACAGGCCCGGCCGGTCGGCCGGGACCACCCGTCTGTACAGCTCGACCGAGCCGTCCGCCGCCACCGGACAGCCGTCGGGCAGGAAGGGGAAGGTCATGTGGAAGCCGGTGCAGTACACGACCGCGTCCGCCGCCTCCCGGGTGCCGTCGGTGAAGACGACCTCGCCGCCGTCGAAGGAGGCGATCGCGGGCTTCGGGGTCACGGCGCCGTGCCGGATCCGGCTGAGGATCTCGTCCGAGAGGGTCGTGGCCGACGAGAAGATGGGGTGGTCGGGCTCGGGCAGGCCGTAGTCCGCCAGCCTGCCGCGCGCGACGAGCAGGGCCTCCTCGGCCCACTTGCGCCGCTCGGCGAAGGACATCTCGTTCCACCAGGGCGCTTCGGCGATCTCGTCGAGCGACTTCCCGTACAACTGCTTGGGCACGATGTGCAGTCCCCGGCGCACCGAGAGCACGGTCTGGGAGGCGTGCCGGGACAGGTCCGCGGCGATGTCCACCGCCGAGGCGCCGAGGCCCACCACGACGACGCGCCGGCCCGCGAAGTCGCCGCCGTCGCGGTAGTCGAGGGAGTGCAGAATCGTTCCGGTGAATGATTCGGAACCCGCCGGAAGCGGGTCCGGCAGAGCGGGGTCGGTGTGGTGTCCCGACGCGACGATCACCCGCTCGAACCGCCGCGACGCCATGGCGCCGTCCGCGTCCCGGCTGACCACCGTCCACATGCCGTCCGCGCCCTGGTCCACGGACACCACCTCGGTCCGCAGTTCGACGTGGTCGCGCAGGCCGGCCCGGTCGGCGAAGGAGCGCAGATAGGCGGCGACCTGGCTGTGCCGGGGATAGAGCGGATACGAGTCCGGCATCGGGAAGTCGGCGTAACCGGTCAGCTGCTTGGCGGTGTTGAGGTGCAGCGACAGGTACCCGGGGCCCCGCTCGGCCGCCTCCGGCTGACGCCAGATCCCGCCGACGTCGGGAGCCTTCTCCAGGCAGACGAATCCGATGCCACGCGCCTTGAGGGCGTGGGCCACCGCCAACCCCGACAGACCTGCACCGATCACACACACACGCACGGGATTTCCCCCCAGGACGGACTCAATCTCCCCCGATCATGCAGTGACTGCCCATCCACACTCCTCCGCACACCGGCACGAGAGGCGAACGGGCGTGTCGGTGCTCACGTTTCGTCCCTCCGCCGGCCGACGGTCACGCCTGGCGCAGGTCCCTCACCCGGCGGAGCTTGCCCAGCGAGCGCTCCAGGGTCTCCGGGTCGACGATCTCCACCTCCACGGTGACGCCCACGCCGTCCTTGACGCCCTGCCGGATCGCGCCGGCGGCGGCCGCGCGCTGCTCGGGACCGGCGTCGGGGCGTGCCTCCACCCGTACGGTCATGTGGTCCATGCGACCGCGCTCGGTGAGCTGGATCTGGAAGTGCGGGGCGACGCCGGGCGTGCGCAGCACGATCTCCTCGATCTGGGTGGGGAAGACGTTCACCCCGCGCAGGATGATCATGTCGTCGCAGCGGCCGGTGACCTTCTGCATCCGGCGGAAGGCGGGCCGGGCGGTGCCCGGCAACAGCCGGGACAGGTCGCGCGTGCGGTACCGGATGACCGGGAGGGCCTCCTTGGTGAGTGAGGTGAAGACGATCTCACCCTCCTCGCCCTCGGCCAGCACGGTGTCGGTGAGCGGGTCGACCACCTCGGGGTAGAAGTGGTCCTCCCACACGTGCAGCCCGTCCTTGGTCTCGACGCACTCCTGCGCCACGCCGGGGCCGATCACCTCGGACAGCCCGTATATGTCGACGGCGTGGATGTCCATGCGCTCCTCGATCTCACGGCGCATCTCCTCGGTCCACGGTTCGGCACCGAAGATGCCGACCTGGAGGGAGGTGGTGCGCGGATCGACACCCTGGCGCTCGAACTCGTCGAGCAGGGTGAGCATGTAGGACGGGGTGACCATGATGATCTCGGGCCGGAAGTCCTGGATGATCTGCACCTGCCGGGCCGTCATGCCGCCGGAGGCCGGGATCACCGTGCACCCGGCGCGTTCGGCGCCGTAGTGCGCGCCGAGACCTCCGGTGAACAGACCGTAGCCGTAGGAGACGTGCACCTTGTGGCCGGGGCGGCCACCCGCGGCCCGGATGGAGCGGGCGATGACGTCCGCCCACATGGACAGGTCGTCGTCCGTGTAACCGACTACGGTGGCCCGGCCGGTGGTGCCGCTGGAGGCGTGCACGCGCCGCACGTCGGCCATCGGGACGGCGAACATGCCGAAGGGGTAGGTGTCCCGCAGGTCGGCCTTGGTGGTGAAGGGGAACCTGCACAGGTCCGCGAGGCTCCGGCAGTCGTCGGGCTTCACTCCGGCGGCGTCGAACTTCCTGCGGTACAGCTCCACGTTCTCGTAGGCGTGCCGAAGAGTCGTGCGCAGCCGGTCGAGCTGGAGCTCCCGGAGCTGCTCACCGGACAGCCGCTCGGCATCGTCCAGCAGGTCGTGGGGGAGAGGCTCCCCTCGGCGGGGTGCCGGGGCCGTCCCGGTCGTCGGCTCGCTGCTCATCGCGACTCCTTCGTCGTCGTGCCCGGCGTCTCGCGCGCCGTAGTGTCCCGTACGCTGCGGCTGCGTCCGCGGAACTCCGCGATCACTTCTCCGGCG
This sequence comes from Streptomyces sp. E2N166, assembly GCF_003671715.1. Taxonomy (GTDB): domain Bacteria; phylum Actinomycetota; class Actinomycetes; order Streptomycetales; family Streptomycetaceae; genus Streptomyces; species Streptomyces thinghirensis. The sequence goes on from NZ_RAIF01000032.1 coordinate 1,754,155, forward strand.
CGCCGCACGGTCACGTCGTAGACGCCGCTGCGGCCGTACCGGGCGCGCTCCTCGGCGCGCGCCACCAGGACGTCGCCCTCGCGGGCCGGCGCGACGAAGACGATGTCGGCGCCCGCCGCCACGGTCACCGGGCCGTGGCTGTTGCAGGCGCAGGCGAAGGCGGTGTCGGCGAGCAGGAACAGGTAGCCGCCGTGGGCGATCCGGTGGCCGTTCACCATCGCCGGGGTCACGGTCATGCGGAGCACGGCGCTTCCCTCGCCGTGCTCGACCAGCTCGATGCCCAGCCGCCGGGACGCCTCGTCCGCGGAGAACATCACCTCCGTGGACGTCGGCTCAGCGGCCTGCGACACCCTTTCCGCCACGTGGTCCCACCACCTTCTCCCGACCGACCATTCGGTTAGCGCATGGCAGGGCCCAGTAATCCAGCCGTGCGGTTGCCCTGTCAAGGGTGTGGCCGACGAGGTCCGGGTCTTGCCCGGCACCGGGAAACGCGTCACACTGATACCGAACGAATGGTCGGTTGGGAAGCTGGTGACGATGACCACGACACACGCCGCCGAGGCACCGCCCCCGGACGGGTTGCAGGAGCACTTCGACGCGACGATCGCGCACGACCAGCGCGTCGAACCACGCGACTGGATGCCGGACGGCTACCGGAAGACGCTGATCCGGCAGATCGCCCAGCACGCCCACTCGGAGATCATCGGCATGCAGCCGGAGGGCGAGTGGATCACCCGGGCGCCGTCGCTGCGCCGCAAGGCGATCCTGTTCGCCAAGGTCCAGGACGAGGCCGGCCACGGGCTGTACCTGTACTCGGCGGCCGAGACGCTCGGCGCGGACCGCGACGACCTCACCCAGCGGCTGATCGAAGGGCGCCAGAAGTACTCGTCGATCTTCAACTACCCGACCCCGAGCTTCGCCGACGTCGGCGTGATCGGCTGGTTCGTGGACGGCGCCGCGATCTGCAACCAGGTACCGCTGTGCCGCAGCTCGTACGGGCCGTACGCGCGCGCGATGGTGCGCATCTGCAAGGAGGAGTCCTTCCACCAGAGGCAGGGCTACGAGCTGCTGATGACGATGATGCGCGGTACCGACGCCCAGCGGGAGATGGTCCAGGACGCGGTGAACCGGTGGTGGTGGCCGTCCCTGATGATGTTCGGCCCGCCCGACGACGCCTCGCCCAACTCGGCGCAGTCGATGGCCTGGAAGATCAAGCGGCACAGCAACGACGAACTGCGCCGCCGCTTCGTCGACATGACCGTCCCGCAGGCCGAGAAGCTCGGCGTCACCCTGCCCGACCCTCGGCTGCGCTGGAACGAGGAGACGGGGCACCACGACTTCGGCACCCCGGACTGGGACGAGCTGATGCGCGTCATCAAGGGCGACGGCCCGTGCAACGAACAGCGGATCCAGCGGCGGCGGACCGCCCACGAGGAGGGTGCCTGGGTGCGCGAGGCGGCCACCGCCCACGCGGCCAAGCAGGCGGCCCGCACGGAGAAGGGAGCGGCGGCATGAGCGCCGAGAAGCAGGGCTGGCCGCTGTACGAGGTGTTCGTGCGCGGCAAGCGCGGCCTCAACCACGTCCACGTCGGCTCGCTGCACGCCGCCGACGACACGATGGCCCTCACCCACGCCCGCGACCTCTACACCCGGCGCAACGAGGGCGTGAGCATCTGGGTCGTGCGCTCCGAGCACATCGCCGCCTCCACCCGCGACGAGAAGGACCCCTTCTTCGCTCCCAGCGCCGACAAGGTCTACCGCCACCCGACCTTCTACGACATCCCCGACGACGTCCCCCACATCTAGGAGCAGGGCATGAGCGACGACCACGTCTACCTGACCCTGGCCGAGGGGCACGAGGACGACACCCGCTGGGCCTACGGCACCGGCTTCGAGGACCCGCTGCACGGCGTCGACACCACCATGCCCGAGGGAGTCGACACCGGTGAACTGGCCGCGGACTGCGTGGCGCTCGCCGACGACGCCCTGGTCTCGGCGCAGCGGCTCGCCGAGTGGGTCACGCGCGCGCCGGAGCTGGAGGAGGAGGTGGCGCTGGCCAACATCGGCCTCGACCTCCTCGGCCAGGCCCGTCTGCTCTACTCGCGCGCGGGTCAGGTCGACGGCACCGGCCGCGACGAGGACGCCTACGCCTACTTCCGGGACGCCGGCGACTTCCGCAACGTGACGCTGGCCGAACTGCCGGGCGGCGACTTCGCGTTCGCCGTCGTGCGGCTCCTGGTTCTCTCCAGCTGGCGCCTGGCCCACTTCCAGCGGCTGGCGGCCCACCCCGACCCGGTCCTCGCGGCGGTCGCGGCGAAGGGCGTCAAGGAACTGACGTACCACCGGCAGTACGCCGCCGAGTGGGTCGTACGCCTGGGCGACGGCACGGACGAGTCGCACCGCAGGACGCGCGCGGCGCTGGAGCGGATCGCCCCGTACCTCGGCGAACTGCACACCGCGTACGACGTCCGGGACGAGGTCGCCGACGACCTGCGCCAGGTCACCGAGGCGGCCGGACTGCCCCTGCCGGTGTACCGCCCGCTGCCCGGCTCCGGCCGCGCCGGCGAGCACACCGAACATCTGGCGCCGCTCCTCGCGGAGTTGCAGGGCGTCGCCCGCGCCCACCCGGAGGCGACATGGTGACCGGTGGCCCCGCGCTCCTGGACGCCCGCCGCGCCCGGCACGTCGCCGAGCAGGTGCCCGACCCCGAGCTGCCCATGCTGACCCTCGCCGACCTCGGTGTGCTGCGCGGCGTCGAGGTGACCGGGGACGGGACCGTGGTCGCGAGCCTCACCCCCACCTACTCGGGGTGCCCGGCCATGGCCGAGATGCGGGCGGACGTCGCCGCGCGACTGCGCGACGCGGGGTACGCGCGCGTGGAGATCCGTACGGTCCTCGACCCGCC
>NZ_RAIF01000032.1:1757264-1766081 GCF_003671715.1 Streptomyces sp. E2N166
CCCGCGGCCCGGTCCCCCTCGTCCTGTCGCCCACCCGGCCCGCGGTGCCCTGCCCCCGGTGCGGCTCGGCGGAGACCGAGGAGACCTCCCGCTTCGCCGCCACGTCCTGCAAGGCGCTGTGGCGCTGCCGGTCCTGCCGCGAGCCGTTCGAGTACGTCAAGGAGATCTGATGGCCCCGACCGCCCCCGCCTCGGCGACCGCGTCCGCCTCGGCACCGCCGGCGCGCGCCCGCCGCCGTCCCGCCTTCCACCGCCTGCGCGTCGCCGCCGTCCAGCGGCTGTGCGCGGACGCGGCGGCCGTGAGCTTCGAGATCCCGGACGAACTGGCCGAGGAGTTCGCCTTCTCGCCGGGACAGTCGCTCACCCTGCGGCGCGAGGTCGACGGCCGGGACGAGCGTCGCTCGTACTCGATCTGCGCACCGGCCGGTACGGTCCCGCGCATCGGTGTCCGGGTGGTGCCGGGCGGCCTGTTCTCGTCGTGGCTGGTGAGCGAGGTGCGTCCGGGCGACACCGTCGAGGTGATGGCCCCCACCGGCTTCTTCACGCCCGACCTGACCACGCCGGGCCACCATGTGCTGATCGCGGCCGGTTCGGGCATCACGCCCATGGTGTCCATCGCCGAGTCGGTGCTGGCCGCCGACGACCGCTCGACCGTCACCCTGTTCTACGGCAACCGCCGCACCGACACGGTGATGTTCGCCGACGAACTGGCCGACCTGAAGGACCTCCACCCGACCCGTTTCCACCTGGCCCACGTGCTCTCCCGCGAACCCCGCGAGGCCGAGGTGCTCTCCGGCCGCCTGGACGCGGAGCGGCTCTCGGCGCTGGTCGACTCCCTGGTGGACGTGGAGAGCGCGGACCACTGGTGGCTGTGCGGCCCGCAGGGCATGGTCGCCGACGCCCAGCAGGTCCTGACCGGCCTCGGCGTCCCGGCGGACCGCGTCCACCGGGAGCTGTTCCACGCCGACGACGAACCCGTGCGGGAGGTCCGTCATGAGGAGGCCGGCCCCGAGGGACCCGTCAGCGAGGTCACCATCACCCTGGACGGCCGCTCCACGACCTCCTCCCTCTCCCGCGAGCGGAGCATCCTCGACGGCGCCCAGCAGACCCGCCCCGACCTGCCCTTCGCCTGCAAGGGCGGCGTCTGCGGCACCTGCCGCGCCCTGGTCACGGACGGCAGCGCCGACATGCGCCGCAACTACGCGCTCGAAGCGGCCGAGGTCGACGCCGGCTACGTCCTGACCTGCCAGTCGTACCCGGTCTCGGAGACGCTGACCGTGGACTACGACAGCTGAGCCCGCGGCACTCTTCGGTGAACGGGCGAACACTATGAACGCAATGATCGAAGGGGTGGCTCCGGCCTCGGCGGGTTCCTAGCATCCCGGCTCGCAGCGCAACTTCGCGCCGAGCACTCACAGGAGCCGCTTCGTGACCACACCTGACACGTCCACCCGTGTCCCCTGGGCCTCCCACCGCCGACGCCGTCCGGCGGTGGTGGCCGCCGTCCTCGCCGCCGTCCTCCTCGGCACGCTCGGCAACGTACCGGCCGCTCACGCGCGGCCCGCCTCGCCCCAGCAGAACGCCTGCCCGGCCGGCCTGGCCGGCAAGGCGCGGTGCTACACCGGCCAGGACGCGAACGGCGCCCACTACACGATGGCCGTGCCGGCGGACTGGAACGGCTCCCTCGTCGTGCACGCCCACGGCGGCCCCGGTCTCGGCGACTCCTCCGACCCGTCCCGCAGCACCGAGGACCTGGAGCGCTGGGCGGTGATGGTCGACGAAGGGTACGCGTGGGCCGGCTCCGCCTACCGCCGCGGCGGCTACGGAGCCCGGATGGCGGCCGCCGACACGGAGAACGTCCGCCGCCTGTTCACCGAGCGGTTCGGCCGGCCGGAGCGGACCTACCTCCACGGACAGTCCTGGGGCGGCAACGTGGCCGCCAAGGTCGCGGAGACCTACGGCGGGCGGCCCGGGCCCTACGACGGAGTTCTGCTGACCAACGGTGTCCTCGGCGGCGGTTCGCGCGGCTACGACTACCGCGTGGACCTGCGGGCCGTCTACCAGTACTACTGCCACAACCACCCTCGCCCGACCGAGCCGCGGTACCCGCTGTGGCAGGGGCTGCGCCCGGACTCCACCATGACGACGGCCGGACTCCGCGCCCGTCTGCAGGAGTGCACCGGGTACGCCTCCGAACCCGAGGCCCGGACCGCGCTCCAGCAGCGCAACCTCGACGACATCCTCGCGGTCACCCGCATACCGGAGCGCACCCTGGAGTCGCATCTGAGATTCGCGACCTTCACGTTCCGGGACATCGTGACGAACCGGCTCGGCGGCCGGAACCCGTGGAGCAACCGCGGCGTGCGGTACACGGGTTCACACGACGACAAGGCACTCAACGCGGGCGTCGAGCGCTTCTCGGCCGACCCCACCGCACGCCGTGACCTCTCCTACGACAGCGACCTCACCGGCAGGGTGTCCCTCCCCGTCCTCACCCTGCACGCGATCGACGACCCGACGGCCTTCGTGGAGCACGAGGCGGCCTACCGCGCCACAGTCCGGGGCGCCGGCCGGGGCGGCAACCTCGTCCAGACGTTCACGAAGGAGGCCGAGCACAGTTCGCTGAGCGACTCCGAGTACGCCAACTCCGTCTCCGCGCTGGACACCTGGGTGCGCTCCGGCCGCAAGCCGACCCCGCGTTCGATCGCGGCCTCCTGCGGCGCCTTCGACGTGACGTACGACGACGGTTGCTTCTACGACCCCGGATACCGGCCCGCGCCGTACGCCTCGCGGGTGCGACCCAGGCCGGGCGGACTCGGCTGGCCCGCCATGACCGCCGCGCGGGAGCGGGCGTGGAGCCGGATCGACGGTGTGGGCATCGCTCCCTAGACCGCGGGAGTCGGGGAGGGCGACCGCTCAACCGTTCTCCGCCAGCACCGCCCGGATCACGTGGCGGGCGTTACCGGCCATCGCCGGGTTGGTCTCGCGGTAGTACGGCAGCGCGATCAGCGCCTGGGAGAGCGTCCGTCCGCGGCCGCGCCTCCATGCCGCGTCGTCCACGCCGAGCGCCTCGCGGAAGACCTCCCTCGCGTCGGCCGGCAGCAGATTCCAGGCCGGAAAGAGGTCGCAGGCCGGGTCGCCCGCTCCCATGCACCCGAAGTCGATCACCGAGGACAGCCTGCCGCCGTTCACCAGGAGGTTGCCCGGCATCAGATCGGCGTGCAGCCAGACCGGCGGTCCCTCCCAGGCCGGGGCCCGCAGCGCGTCCTCCCACACGGCGGCCAGGGCGTCGCAGTCGACCCCTTCCTCGGGGAGGCCCCGCAGTTCCTCGATCGCGGACCGGGTCGCCTCGTCGAGCGTGGCGAGCGGGCCGCCGCGATGGGCGCGCGGCGCGCCCGGCAGGGTGACGCTCCGCATCGCCGCCACGAACCCGGCCAGATCTGCGGCCAGCAGCGCGGGTTCGCTCAGCGCTCCGGCCTCGGGGATCTCCCCGGGCAGCCACCGGTACACCGACCACGGCCACGGATACCCCTCGGCGGGCCCGCCGCCCCCGAGCACCTCGGGGACGGCGGTGGGCAGCAGGGGCGACAGCCGGGGCAACCACTCCCGCTCCGCCAGCACGTCCCCGACCCCGCCCTCGATCAACGGCAGCCGTACGACCAGGTCGTCGCCGAGCCGGTACATCGCGTTGACCGTGCCACCGGACGGGAAGCGCTCGACAGGCAGTCCCGCCCACTGCGGGAACTGCCCGGCGACCAGGCGCCGTACGAGACGGTCGTCGAGGGGGTGAAGGCCCTGCTGCGTCTGACCTGAACTCATGCGGCCCATCCGATCCGCCGACGCCGACGGCCGTCAAACGCTTTCCCCATCGGTGAGGCCGACGGACCCGGCTCGGTCAGACGCCGAACTCCGAGGGCGGCACTCCGAGGGCGGTGCAGGCCTCGCGGATCGCATACTGCTCGGACTGCTCGAAGACCCCGTCGGCTCCGGCGATGACCATGCCGGTCTGGATGACCGCCCGGGCCTCCGCGGGCTTCTTGGCGGCCTTGGCGATCACCTGGAGGGCCTCGCTCTTGCCCAGCTCGAAGTTGGCGACGAGCTTGTCCACGTGCTGGTTGAAACGCTGACGGAGCTGGTCGGCCGGGAAGTTCTGCAGGACCTCGTTGGAGACGATCAGCTCCTCCACGCGCTGCCGCTCGGCCGGCTCCACCTGACCGTCGGCCGCGGCGACCAGCGCGCACATGGCCATGCTGGCGTCCCGGTAGGCGCCGCTCTTGAGCTCGGTCTTGACCGACGCGAGCTGGGTCTTGAACATCCCGATCAGCTGGGCCTTGGAGCCGCCGGAGGAGGAGCCGGGCCGGCCGGATCCCTGCTGCCCCTGATGTCCCTGCGGTCCCTGCCCGGGTCCGCCGGCTCCCCGAGTGCCCTGGGACTGCTGGAAGGTCTTGGCCTGGTCCTTGATCTTGTCCCACATCGCCACTCGTGCCACCTCGGCTTCTGTTGCTGCTGCGTGTCCGTCTTGGTCCTTGGCCGCGATTTCTCGCGGCTATCAGGATGAACGCACCCGTGGGCCGCTCGGTTCCCGAAAGGCAAAGGCCGGGCAAAGTGTCTCACGGTGGCGTAGTAGGCTGCGCGACCAGGAGTTGACGGTCGGTCGGCATGGGCGGGGGCGTGACGTGTGGCTCGGCTGAACGCGTCACCGGTCGCTCCCGAGCCTCGCGAGCCGCTCCGCACTCCCTCCACGCGGCGCACGGTGTGGTCGCGGGAGGTCGGCTGGTTCGTCGCTGTCGGCATCGTGTCGACCGTCGGGCAGGCTCTGTTGTACTGGGTGCTGCGCCTGTGGTGGCCACCGGCCGCCGCCAACCTGGTCTCCCTGCTGGTGCTGACCGTGCTGAACACCGAGGCGAACCGGCGGCTGACGTTCCGGCACACCGCGGCGGGGGCGGTCCGCGCCCATCTGGGAGCCGGTGGCCTCTTCGTGCTCGGCTACCTGGTCACGTCCGGTGCCGTGCTGTGGTTCGGGCACGCCGAGCCCGGCGCCTCGCCCGCCGCCGAGACCGGAGTCCTCGCCGCCACGTCCGTCGCCGTCACCGTCGTGCGCTTCGTGGTCCTGCGGCTGGCCGTCTTCCGCGGCTCCACTCGCCGACGACGCTGAACCGGGCGGCGCCCGTCAGGCCCCGAAGCTGCGACGGGGCGCCCCGATGTGACCCAGGTTCTGGTGGGCCCAGACGCACATGTGGGCGTCGTCTTCGGCAGCCCCCGCCCCGGCTCCGCGTCGTCGGGCGAGCCAGTGAACTGCTTGGTCACCATCAGGTTCCCCAGTCACTGAAAGGTGCGTTCTTCCATGTCAGCGGCCACTCTCCTACGGTTCCCGAGTAACCACAGGAAACCGACCGCAAGAGATCCAACGCAAGATCGAGTGGCAAGGAGAGAGAAGTCATGGCCATCACCCTGGTGAACCCCGGCGGACTGCCGGAGATCGACGTCTACCGGCAGGTGTCGATCGCGTCCGGATCGAAGCTGGTCTTCGTCGCCGGGCAGGTCGCGTGGGATGCCGACGGGACCACGGTCGGCGGTGGCGACCTCGCCGCGCAGGCCGAGCAGTGCTACCTCAACGTCGCCACCGCTCTGGCCGCGGCCGGTGCCTCCTTCGACGACGTGGCGAAACTGAACGTGCATGTCGTCGACTGGACCCCAGACAAGATGCCCCTGCTGCTGGAGGGCATCGCCCGGGCGACGGCCAAGCTGGGGGTCACCGCGGCACCGCCGGCCACGCTGCTGGGCGTCGCGGCGCTGGACGTGCCCGAGCACCTGATCGAGGTCGAGGCCACGGCGGTCGTCGACTGAACCCGACGGAGCTGCCTTGAGGCTCTGAGCCGCGGACACGCGATCGCCGGGCGCCACCGTCCGGCGATGCCCCAGGAGGAGGCGGAGCTCTCTCCGCCCGTACCGTTTCCAGTACGGGCGGCCTGACGGACACCCGCTGAACGCGGGGCCGTCGCGCCCGTCGGTCAGCCGTGTACCGCCCGGTCGAGGAGGCTCTGCAGGTACAGGCCGCGCCGTGCGTCGATCGGGGTCGGCGTGCCGCTGCGGACGGCCGTCGCGAAGTCGTGGTGCAGGACGGGCCAGCACTCCTCGTGGTCGATGTCGGCCGTGTCGTAGACCAGCGGATGCCCGGGGCCGAAGAGCTCGACGCGGGTGAGTGTGCGAGGGACGGCCACCGAGCCGGACAGGGAGGCCTGGCTGACGGCCCCGTTCTCGTGCTCGCAGGTCAGTTCGACCCAGCGGCGCGGGTCGCCGGTGACGCGGAGGCCGGTTATCGGGCCGATCGCGGCATCCAGCAGGTCGAGCAGGTGGGGGCCGAGGTCCAGCAGGGCGCCGTGTTCGAGGCGCCAGCCGGTGGCGAACTCGCCTTGCAGGAAGGCGCCGTGGAGGTAGCAGGAGCGGGCCCCGGCCACGTCGACGGCGCGCGCGGCGTCCAGGAAGGCCCGGGTGGCCGGGTGGTAGCGCTTGGTCAGCACCAGCTGGGAGACGACACCGGCATCCGCGACCGCGTCGGCCACGCGGCGGGCCGAGACCGGATCGGGCCCGAGCGGCTTCTCCAGCAGCAGGGCCTTGCCCCGCTTCGCCGCCAGTGGTGCCAGCTCGGCCTGGACGGCGGGCGGCACGGCGAAGGCCACGGCCTCGCAGTGGTCCAGCAACTCGTCGAAGTCCGCGGCGACATGGGCGGCGTAGGGCTCGGCGGTCTCGCGGGCGGCCTCCGTACGGCGGGCCCAGACCGCGGTCAGCCGCGTCTCGGGCCCGGCGGCCAGTATCCGGGCGTGCATGGTGCGGGCCCAGGGGCCGGCGCCCACGAGTCCGGCCTCGACGGGCCGGCCGGTCCAGGGGGCGGGGGCAGCGGTCACGGTGTTCCTGTCTTCCTGGTGCACTTCGGGGTCTCTCGGCGGGTGCGCGGGGAGGGCTGGCGGTGCGCTCAGGGCGCGAGGCGGTCGAGGCGGGCGTCGGCGCCGGCGGGGGAGTAGAGGTGCTCCACGACCATGGCGGCGGCCCCGACGAGTCCCGCGTGGTCGCCGAGCCGCGATGTGACGACCTGGAGGTTGGCCGTCGCGCGGGGCATCGCGCGCTGGTAGACCAACTCCCGCACCCCGGTGAGGAAGGGCACCCCCGACAGCTCACCCGCGATCATGAGCACCCCGGGATTGAGCAGCGTCACGACGGTGACCAGGACCTCGCCCACCCGCCGCCCGGCCTCCCGGGCCAGCCGTACCGCGTCCGGGTGGCCCTCGTTGAGCAGGCGCCGCACGTCCCGTCCGGATGCGGTGTCCAGGCCGAGGGCGGACAGCTCCTTGGCGATCGCGCGCCCACTGGCGACGGCCGCGAGGCAGCCGTGGGAGCCGCACATGCACAGCGCGTCGGACCGGTCGTGCAGGCGGCCCGGCCGCCGGTATCCCCTGGTTCCTCACCCTGTTCGGCCGCGACTCACTCCTGACGTCGTACTTCCTGCTGCCGTACCGGCCCGCGACGGCGGCCGCCGTCCTGAGCGCGCTCGCCGCCACCCAGGGGCAGCGCCACGACGTCTTCAGCGGCGAGCAGCCCGGACGCATCGTCCACGAGACCCGGCACGGCGAACTCGCCCACTTCCGGCAGGTTCCGTACGGCCGGTACTACGGTGCCGTGGACGCCACGCCGCTCTTCCTCGTCCTGCTCCACGCCCACCACGAGGCGACCGGCGACCGCTCCCTGGCCGTACGTCTGGAGCGGCACGCCCGGAAGGCGGTCGACTGGATGCTCACCGACGGCGGCCTGGAGAGGCACGGCTACCTCGTGTACACCCCGACCCGGGCGGGCTGGTCAACCAGAACTGGAAGGACTCCGCGGGCGCCATCTGCTTCCGCGACGGCACCCAGGCCCAGGGGTCCATCGCGGTGTCGGAAGCGCAGGGTTACGCCTATGACGCGCTCCTGCGCACGGCCGGGCTCGCCGAGGACATCTGGCGGGACGAGCCCTACGCGCGTCGGCTCCGCGAGACCGCCGCCCGGCTGCGGGACCGCTTCACCGCGGACTTCTGGATGCCGGAGGCGGACTTCCCGGCACTCGCCCTGGACGGCGCCGGCCGCCAGGCCGACACGCTGGCCTCGGACGCCGGGCACCTGTTGTGGTCGGGCATCCTCGATACGGAACGCTCCCGCCGGGTGGGACGGCGGCTGCTGGAGCCGGACTTCTTCTCCGGCTGGGCGATCCGGACCCTCGCCGCCGGCCAGCGGCCGTACCACCCGCTGTCGTACCACCGGGGCAGCGCCTGGCCGCACGACAACGCGGTCATCGCCCTGGGCCTGGCCCGTCAGGGGCTCACGGCCGAGGTGCGCACCGTCGCCGGGGGTCTCGTCGCGGCGGCGGCCCACCACGGCCACCGGCTGCCGGAGGTCCTCGTCGGCTACGACCGCCCGGCGACCGCCGGACCGGTCCCGTATCCCCACTCCTGCTCGCCCCAGGCCTGGGCGGCCGCCACCCCGCCGGCTCTGCGGACGGCACTGGAGCAGGCAGAGCGGGCACGGCGGTAACGGCCCGGCAGTGGGCGAGCCCCACGAGCGGTGACGTACTGACCGCCTTACTGCGGGGTCGTGCGGGCCCGGTCGTGCTCCGGCGTGCCGACGTGACGGCGGCAGCCGGTGTCGTGCTGTGCGCCCAGAGAGGTCCACCACCGCTCGCAGCAGTCGTCGCGGAAGGGGACGCGGGCGGCAGCGGGGCGGGTGCATCCCGGGCCGTGCACGGCCCCGTCGGAGTGCTGCCAGAACGCGCAGCAGGGCTTCAGTGTTGC
>NZ_RAIF01000032.1:1766236-1786955 GCF_003671715.1 Streptomyces sp. E2N166
GGGGCGTGCCAGCCGCTCGGCGCGCTGTGCCCGCGCGACGCGCAGCCGGTGCTCCGTCCGGGCGCGGGCGGCACACCAGGCGAACACGGCGGCGGCGTACAGGCCCGGAAGGGCGAGCCACGGGTGGTGGGTGGCCGCGTATCCGGCCGCCGCGAGAAGGAGGGCGGCGGCGGCACGGCACGCGTGGGCGGTGCGCAGGCTCGGCGTCACAGGGAACTCCCGTTGGTCGGCGACGGAGAGGGCCTCGGGACATCCGTATGCCCGCTGTTCGCCGCCGAAAGCCGTGCTGAGGCTGTTCGTTCTCCCGCGCCCGTTCCCGCGCGTGGTGGCCCAGGGCCGGGCTGCGGATCGTCGCCAGGTGATGGAGGACGAGCGCCTGTACGCGCTCGACGTCGCGCTCCGCGATCGGGCCCGTCGTGGGCCTGCTGCCCGCGCTCACCGCACCGACCGCCCCCTCAGCGCCGCTCGTGGCCCTCCGTGCTCTCTCTCAGGACGAGCCGGTGGGCCACGATGCGGTCCTGGGGTGACAGCACACCCGGATCGACGCCGTCACTCACGCCGTCCGGTCCCGTCGCCTCCTCGATGCGGCGCTGGAGCAATTGCACGGCGACCTTGGCCACCGCCGCCTTGTCGGGGGCCACCGTGCTCAGCGTCGGTACGCTGAAACGGCCGCCCTCCACGTCGTCGAAGCCGATGACGGCGACGTCCTCGGGCACTCTGACGCCGTGCTCGTGCAGGGCGCGCAACGCGCCCAGCGCCAACTGGTCGTTGAGACAGAGCAGCGCGTCGGGCCGCGCGCCCTCCCGCAGCGCCCGCGCCACTGCCTCGGCGCCGTCGGGCATCCGGAAGGAGCCGACCGGCAGCAGGGCCGCCGGATCGTAGGCGATGCCCGCTTCCGCCAGGGCGGCACGGTAGCCGCGGGTGCGGGCCTCGGCCGTCCCCAGGCCCGAGTCGTCGCGCCCGCCGACGGCGAGGACGCGGCGCCGCCCGAGACCGATCAAGTGGTTCGTCGCCTCGCGCGCGGCGCCCTCGTTGTCGATGGCCACGTGGTCGGCGCCCTCCTCCAGCAGCTCCCCGAGAAGCACGGTGGGCGGGGCGCCCGCACGGTCGCGCAGGTCGTCCGCGGTCAGGGCGAGCGGGCTCAGGATGATCCCGTCCACGAAGGCGGAGCCGAAGCCGGCCAGAGCCGCCAGCTCATGGTCGCGATCCGCCCCGGACTGATGGATCAGCACGGTCAGGGAGCACTGCTCGGCCTCGCGGATCACATGCCGCGCCAGCTCGGCGAAGTACGGGATGTCCAGTTCGGGAACGACCAGGGCGATGATGCCGGTGCGCCCCTTGCGCAGATGGCGCCCGGCCAGGTTCACCCGGTAGCCGAGCTGTTCGATGGCCTCGCGCACCACCTGCCTGGTCCTGTCCGAGACATGGGCGTAGTCGTTGATGACATTGGAGACCGTCTTCTCCGACACGCCCGCACGACGTGCGACGTCCTTGATCCTGGGCCGTGCCACCGAGACCTCCCTGCCTCTCACGCGAGGACCGAGTCTATGTCCCGGTACCGCACCGGTCCGAGCGCGGGCGGGAGCAACTCCCGGTGTGACCCCCCGCCCACCGTCGCCGCTGCCCGTCTTCGGGCCACAGCTCTTTACAGCCCATGTACATCGATGTAAAAACTAGCCACCGCATCCCCCTCACCCTGCCGGCGGCCTGGGCCGGACGCCGCGTACTGCTGCACTTCGGCGCCGTCGACTACGACACCACCGTGTGGGCCGACGGCAATGAGGTCGCCCGGCACCGCGGTGGTTTCACCCCCTTCACCGCCGACCTCGGCGACATCGCCGGGGCGGGGGCGGAGGTCGTCGTCACCGTCCGGGCCCGCGACCCCAGGTCCGGTCCGCAGGCGCGCGGCAAGCAGGCCGTGCAGTACGCCAACCACGACTGCAACTACACCCGGGTAACCGGCATCTGGCAGACCGTCTGGCTGGAGCCCGTCCCCGACCTCCACCTGCGCCGCCCCCGGATCACCCCGGACCTGGCGGGCTCGGCCTTCCACCTCGAACTGCCCCTGTCCGGCAACCGGCCCGGACACCGGGTACGCGCCGTCCTCGGCGACGCCGACGGCGAGGTGAGCCGCGCCGAGGCCCGTGCCGACCTGGACCTCGCCCCGCGCCTCCACCTGCCGGTGCCGGAGGCCCGGCGTCGGGAGTGGAGCCCCGACGACCCGCACCTGTACGACCTGCGCCTCGAAATCCTCGACGCCGCCGGACAGGTCGTCGACAGCGCGGAGAGCTACGCCGGGCTGCGCGCCGTGGGCCTGCGCGGCAAGGCCGTCACCCTCAACGGGCGCCCGCTCTTCCAGCGCCTCGTCCTCGACCAGGGCTGGTACCCGGACGGACTGATGACCGCCCCGACCGACGAGGCACTGGCCCGCGACATCGAGCTGGCCATGGAGGCCGGCTTCAACGGAGCCCGGCTGCACCAGAAGGTCTTCGAGGAGCGCTTCCTGTACCACGCCGACCGCCTGGGCTACCTGGTCTGGGGCGAGTTCGGCGACTGGGGCTGCGAGACGGGCGGCTCCTCCGGCGACAACCAGCAGCCCGACGCCTCCTACGTCGGCCAGTGGCTGGAGGCCCTCGAACGCGACTACTCGCACCCCTCCATCATCGGCTGGTGCCCGCTCAACGAGACCTACCAGAAGCTGCACGACCGCATCACCCAGCTCGACGCCGTCACCCGGGCCATGTTCCTGGCCACCAAGGCCATGGACACCACCCGACCGGTCATCGACGCCTCCGGCTACGCCCACCGGGTCGCCGAGACCGACATCTACGACTCCCACAACTACGAGCAGGACCCGGCGGCCTTCCGCCGGCTCATGTCGGGCCTCGCCAAGGACGCCCCCTTCGTCAACGCCTACGACAACGGCGCCCCCTACTCCCAGCCCTACCGCGGCCAGCCGTACTTCGTCAGCGAGTTCGGCGGCATCTGGTGGGCCCCGGAGGCGGCCGCCGACCGCTCCGGCGAGGACCGCACCGTGTCCTGGGGCTACGGGGAACGGGTCCGCAACGAGGACGAGTTCCACGAACGGTTCAGCGGCCTGACCGAGGTGCTGCTGGGCGACCCTGACATGTTCGGCTACTGCTACACCCAGTTGACCGACGTCTTCCAGGAGCAGAACGGCGTCTACCGCTTCGACCGCGGCCTGAAACTCGACGTCGCACGCATCCGTGCCGCGCAACTGCGGCCGGCCGCGATCGAGGAGCAGGACCCGGCGTAGCGGGACCCGGGGCCGTGTTGCGGCGGACCGCCGCCTCCGGCCCCGGGCGCGCCGGGTCAGAAGGGACGGTCGCCCTCGATGGCGACGCGTTCGGCGACACGGCGGTCGGTGCCGTAGTCGCCCACGGCGTAGTGCTGCGTGGCGCGGTTGTCCCAGAAGGCGATGTCGCCGGGCTGCCAGCGGAAACGCACCTGGTACTCGGGAACGTGCGCCTGCTGGAAGAGGAAGCGCAGCAGCCGGTCGCTCTCGTCCCGGTCCATGCCGGTGATGTGGGTGGTGAAGGAGGTGTTGACGAACAGCATGCGCCGCCCGGTCTCGGGGTGGGTACGCACGACGGGGTGCTCCACGGGCGGGAAGAGATCCTGGTGCGGGATCAGCCGCTCGGGACCGTAGAACCTCGCGAAGCCGGGGATGAAGTCGTGCACGGCGCGGGCACCGTCGATGCGGTCCTTCACCTCCTGCGGAAGGTTGTCGTAGGCGGCCGCCATGTCCGCCCACATGGTGTCCCCGCCGAACGGCGGGACCTCGCGCAGCTGGAGGACGGCGCCGAGCGCCGGCCGTTCGCGGAACGTGACGTCGGTGTGCCAGACGTTCTCGTACGTCGGAGTGGCCCCGTCGGCCTTGTCGAAGCGGACGACGTCCTCGCTGGAGCCGGCGGCGAGAAGGGGATTGGTCTCCAGCTCGCCCCAGTGGCCCGCGAAGTGGCGCTGCCGGTCGGAGGTGAGGTGCTGGGCCCGGAAGAACAGCACCTTCCACTCCAGCAGGGCACGGTTCAGCTCCTCGCGCAGTGCGGAATCGAGCGGGCGCGAGAGGTCGACGCCTCTGATCTCGGCGCCGATCGTGCGCGCCTGCGGAACGACCTCGAAGAGTTCGTAGGGCCGTTCCTCCCAGCCCGCGGGCAGTCGGCGCAGCACACGCCGGCCCTCGTACATTCCGTCCTCCGGGACGCGCGCTTCTCGCAGACTGGTGATCGGGCCGGCAGTGGTGACGGTCATGGGAGTCCTCCCCTTGTGCGGCGGTACGGGCGGGCCGGGCCATGGCGGTACGACGTCATCGCCGGACAAGCCCGGGAAAAGAAGGTGTTCCGGACTGTTCGCCGGAAGGAACACCGATCGGCTCACGACGCGGTACGCGTCGGGCCCTCGGTTCGAAGACGGCCGTTATCGGCCGGAGCGCTCACAGCCGGTTCGCTCGGGCACGCGGGGACACTCCGCCGTGGTGCCGAACCGGTATGTGGTCATGGCACCGATTGTGTGATCTTCTCGCGCTCGTGTCAACGGGGTCGGACGGGCTGCGGGACGAAGGGCAGCATCGCATCGCCCTCGGGCTGGACCACGCCGTAACTGCTTTCGGGCACCTTGTTCCAGACGCCGGGCAGATCGCCCAGGGGTTCCGAGACGATGAGGCGGGTCTCGTCGGACGCCTCCCGGAGGAACGGCAGGTCGGGGTGGAGGGCACGCAGGCTCTCCACACGTGAGCTGTAGTAGAGCGACCGTGACTCCCCCTGGCTGGAGTAGCGGAAGGCCCACAGCCGCAGCCCGTCGGTCACGGCGACCGTCATCTGCATCGGGTACTCCACGTCGTGCCGCTGTCCGACCTCCTCCACCAGCCCCGTCATCCGTGCCACGGCCGTAGGAGGATCGTCCTCCAGGCCGAACGTGAGGGCCAGGAAGAACATCATCTCCGAGTCCGTCGAACCCTCGATGTGCGTGAAGAGCCGCGGATCGACGGCCAGGGCGAGGTCGCGCCGGACGCGGTGGAACTCGGCGATCGCGCCGTTGTGCATCCACATCCAGCGGCCGTGGCGAAACGGGTGGCAGTTGGTCTGCTGCACCGCGCTGCCCGTCGAGGCCCGGATGTGCGCGAAGAACAGGGGTGAGCGGACATGGCTCGCGATCTCCCGCAGATTGCGGTTGCTCCACGCCGGACCGATCTCCCGGACGATCGCGGGTGTCGTCATCTCGGGACCGAACCATCCGACGCCGAACCCGTCCCCGTTCGTCGTCTCGACGCCCATCCGGGCATGCAGGCTCTGGTCGATCAGTGAGTGCTGCGGCTGGTAGAGGATGGTCTCCAGCAGCACGGGCGTTCCCGAGTAGGCAAGCCATCGGCACATCGTCTGCCGCCTCCCTGGTCCTGGGCGCGTGCCGCGCGGGGCGGCGGCCCTCAGTCGACCGGCCAGGTGTGGACCGGGGCGTTGAGATGCATGTAGTCCATGTACTGCTGTGTCATCCGGCGCAGGGCCTCGTGGCGGCCCGGATGGACGGAGGCGTCGATGTGGTGGAACATCTCCTTCTGCCAGACCGCGCCGTTGCGTCCGGTGACGCACCGCTGCTCGATGATGCCGAGCAGCGGCTCCCGCCAGGCCGCGTCCATGCCGGACAGTTCCAGTCCCCGGTGCGCCAGGGGCAGCAGCCGCCGCAGGACCAGTTCGGGCACGGTCACCTCGCCCACGCCGGGCCAGTACAGCTGTGCCTCGATGCCGTGCCGGGCCGCGGTGTGCAGGTTGTCCTCGGCGACCGAGAAGGACATCCGCGACCACACCGGCCGCTCCTCCTCCACCAGGGCGCGGGTGAGCCCGTAGTAGAAGGCGCCGTTGGCGAGGGTGTCGGCGACGGTCGGGCCGGCGGGCAGCACGCGGTTCTCGACCCGGACGTGCGGTTTGTCGTGGGCGACGGCGTAGACGGGCCGGTTCCAGCGGTAGATGGTGCCGTTGTGGAGGGTGAGCTCGCCCAGGTCGGGGATGTCACCCCGGTCCAGCGTCTCCACCGGGTCCTGGTCGTCGCACAGGGGCAGCAGTGCCGGGAAATAGCGCAGGTTCTCCTCGAAGAGGTCGAAGACGCTGTTGATCCACCGCTCTCCGAACCACACCCGGGGCCGCACGCCCTGCGCCTTGATCTCCTGCGGCCGGGTGTCGGTGGCCTGCTCGAACAGCGGGATACGGCTCTCGTGCCAGAGTTCCTTGCCGAGCAGGAAGGGCGAGTTGGCCGCTAGGGCGACCTGGACGCCGGCGATCGCCTGGGCCGCGTTCCAGTAGTCGGCGAACTCGTCGGGGGAGACCTGGAGGTGGAACTGAGTGCTGGTGCAGGCGGCCTCCGGCATGATCGTGTCCGCGTAGGTCCGCAGCCGGTCGACGCCGTCCACCTCGATGTGCAGGTCCTCGCCCCGGGCGGCGAACACCTGGTCGTTGAGCAGCCGGTAGCGCGGGTTCTCCGACAGGGCGGCCTCGCCCACGTCCGTCTCGCGCAGTGTGGGCAGGGTGCCGACCATGATCAGATGCGCGCCGATCGACTTGGCGCGGTCCTCCGCGTGGTTCAGGGCGGCGCGGATCTCGGTCTCCCAGGAGTCGGGGCCGCCCGCCGTCAGCCGGCGGGGCGGGATGTTGATCTCCAGGTTGAACCGGCCCAGCTCGGTGGCCCAGGCGGGGTCCGCGATCGCTTCGAGCGCGTCGCTGTTGCACATCGCCGGCTCGGCCTCGTCATCGACCAGGTTCAGCTCGATCTCCAGCCCCACCTGGGGCCGCCCGGTCTCGAACCGCGACTCGCGCAGCATCTGCGCGAAGGCCTCGAGGCACTCCTGCATCTTGCTCCGGTACCGGCGGCGGTCCTCGCGGGTGAAGACCAGCGCCGGGACGTCCCGTCCCATCGGCCCTCCCGGGTTGCCTCGCTCGGACGCCTCTCCACCCCAGCGTCGCACCACCTGGCGCCCCCCACCAGACGGGACGGCGAGGGGGCCCACCGCACGGTGTGCGGTGGGCCCCCTCCGGTTCAGGTCCTGGTGCGGCCGATCAGCCCTCAGACCTTGCCGGACTCCCGTACCGTGATCTTCGCGGAGGTGCGGCCGGCCGGGGAGGAACCGTAGCCCTCGATCTTGTCGACCACGTCCGTGCCCTCGACGACCTTGCCGAAGACGACGTGCTTGCCGTCCAGCCAGGGCGTGGGGACCGTGGTGACGAAGAACTGCGAGCCGTTGGTGTTCGGGCCCGCGTTCGCCATGGAGAGCAGGTAGGGCTCGGTGTGCTTCAGCTGGAAGTTCTCGTCCGCGAACTTCTCGCCGTAGATGCTCTTGCCGCCGGTGCCGTCACCCCGGGTGAAGTCACCGCCCTGGAGCATGAACTGCGGGATCACGCGGTGGAACGGGGAACCCGCGTAGCCGAAGCCGTGCTCGCCGGTGGCCAGCTCGAGGAAGTTCTTGGCGGTCTTGGGGGTGACGTCCTCGAAGAGTTCGAAGACGATGCGGCCCGCATCCTGGCCGTCGATGTCGATGTCGAAGTAAACCTTGGAATTGCTCATCGCACCATTGTGACGTGCGAGCCCCCGTGATGTCGCACCGGCCATGCCTTCAGCGTGTGGCGAGCAGTCCGAGCGTGTCGATCACGCGGTTCGAGAAGCCCCACTCGTTGTCGTACCAGGCGACCACCTTGACGTGGCGGCCGTCGACGCGGGTCAGGGCCGAGTCGAAGATCGACGAGGCCGGGTTGCCCGTGATGTCCGAGGAGACCAGCGGGTCGTCCGAGTACTCCAGCACGCCCGCGAGGGGTCCCTCGGCGGCGGCGCGGTAGGCGGCCAGCACGTCGTCCCGCGTCACGTCGCGGGCGACGGTCGTGTTCAGTTCGACGATCGAACCCACGGGCACCGGCACCCGGATCGAGTCGCCCGACAGCTTGCCGTCGAGGTTCGGCAGCACGAGGCCGATCGCCTTGGCGGCGCCCGTCGTGGTCGGCACGATGTTGACCCCGGCGGCGCGGGCGCGGCGGGGGTCGCGGTGCGGACCGTCCTGGAGGTTCTGCTCCTGCGTGTAGGCGTGCACCGTCGTCATGAAGCCGTGTTCGATACCGGCCAGCTCGTCGAGGACCGCGGCCAGCGGCGCGAGCGCGTTGGTCGTGCAGGACGCGTTCGAGACGATCGTGTGTGCGACCGGGTCGTACGCGTCGGTGTTCACGCCGTACGCGAGGGTGACGTCGGCGCCGTCCGACGGTGCGCTGACCAGCACCTTCCTCGCGCCCGCGGTGAGGTGGGCGCGGGCGGCGCCGGCCGAGGTGAAGCGGCCGGTGGCCTCCAGCACGAGCTCGACGCCGAGCTCGGCCCAGGGCAGCCGCGCCGGCTCACGCTCGGCGAGCACCTTGATGCGGTGGCCGTCGACGACGAGGGTGTCGCCGTCGACGGTCACCGGGCGGCCGAGCCGGCCTGCCGTCGAGTCGTAGGCCAGCAGCCGTGCGAGGGTGGCGGGCTCGGTGAGGTCGTTCACGGCGACGACCTCGAGCTTGCTGTCGCGTTCGAGCAGGGCGCGCAGCACGTTGCGTCCGATGCGGCCGAAACCGTTGATGCCGATGCGAGTCATGAGTGGTGTCCCCTTCGGGTTCGCCGTGCGGTCCGCCACCAGACTCCCGCGCGGCGTCCGCCGACGGCAGCGGCGTGAGTGCCACGGTCCGCAAGGATCGCGCCAATCGTGGGAGGCGGCGGTGGCGGGCTACGCGCCCCGGGCGAAGGTGCGCCGGTACTCGCTGGGTGTGGTGCCGAGGATGCGCTGGAAGTGCAGCCGCAGATTCGCACCAGTGCCGAGGCCGACGTCGGCGGCGATCTGCTCGACGCTGAGCTCCGAGCGTTCGAGCAGCTCACGGGCCATGTCGATACGGGCGCGCATGACCCACTGCATCGGCGTGTACCCCGTGTCGTCGACGAAGCGTCGGGAGAGTGTGCGTGCCGAGACCGCCGCATGCCGGGCGAGGGCCTCCAGGGTCAGTGGTTCGCCGAGCCGGCGCAGCGCCCACTCGCGGGTGGCGGCGAACCGCTCGCCCAGCGGCTCCGGCACGCTGCGCGGCACGTACTGCGCCTGACCGCCGCTGCGGTAGGGGGCGGCCACGAGGCGCCGGGCGGCGTGGTTCGACGCGGCCACCCCGAGGTCGCCGCGCAGGATGTGCAGGCACAGGTCGATGCCCGAGGCGGCGCCGGCGGACGTCAGCACGCTGCCCTCGTCCACGAACAGCACGTTCTCGTCGACCCGCACGAGAGGGTGCTTCGCCGCGAGCGCCCGGGTGTAGTGCCAGTGCGTCGTGGCGCGCCTGCCGTCGAGCAGGCCCGTTGCGGCGAGCGCGAAGGCGCCCGTGGAGATGGCGGCGAGCCGCGCGCCCCGTCCGTGGGCCGCCGTCAGCGCGTCCACGACGGTCCGCGGCGGATCGTCGAGGTCGGGGGACCGGTAACCGGGCAGGAAGACCACGTCGGCCCAGGCCAGCGCGTCGAGGCCGTGGGCCACGTGGTACGACAGGCCGTCACCGCCGGTCACGAGGCCGGGCGCCGCGCCGCACACCCGCACCTCGTACGGCATGCTCGCGCGCGTGGTGAACACCTGCGCCGGAATACCGACATCGAGAGGCTTCGCACCCTCGAGCACGAGGACGGCGACACGACGCAGGCGGGAGGACGGCACGGAGCCAGCGTACGTGGGGGAGCGGGGGTCAGCTCAGGCCCAGCACGCTCATGGTGTGCTCGGCCATGCGCCGCTCCCCGAGGGCGTTGGGGTGGACGGGGACCAGGCTGTGTCCGAAGAGCAGCGGTTCGACCCACCGGGTGCCGGGGGCCTCGCAGGCGTCGTGGCCCTCGGACACCCGGGAGAAGTCCACATACGTGGCACCGGTCTCCTCGGCGGCCCGCTCGACGACGGCGTTGAGGCGGGTCTGGATGTCCCGCAGATAGGGCACGTCACCGGCGGCCACCGGCAGCTTCACGAAACAGGACGGGTCGCCGGTGGCCGGTGTGATCCACGGGTAACCCAGTGCCGCCACCCGGGCGTTGGGAGCCTTGTCACGGACGGTGCGCAGCGCGGCCTTGAGCGCGGGGTAGGTGTTGGTCTCGATCTGGTCCACGAAGGACGTGCCGTGTCTGTCCTTGCAGGGGCTGCCCTTCCCGCCGCTGAGGACACCGGCGGAACCGCACGCCGTGATGGCGTTGATGAACGTGTTGTTGTCGTTGCCCCCGATGGTCAGCGTGACCAGGTCCGTGCCGGTGCTGAGCGCGTCCACCTGGGGCGCGACTCCCGGGTATTGCGCCTGGGTGAAGTGGGAAGTCTGTGCGGCGCCGCAGGTGACGTCCTTGAGGCGGGCGCCCGTGGCGGAGGCGATGACGTGCGGGTAGTTCGCCGTGGAGCGCAGGCAGAGCAGGTTGGTGAGATCGACGGGCAGGACGCCCGAGCCGGCGCTGTAGCTGTCGCCGAGGGCGACGTAGTCCAGGGAGGGGGTGGCGCGCGCGGTGGCGTCGGTGAGACCGAGAGCCAGCGTGCCGGCGAGAGCGACTGACGCGGTCATGACACGGCGCAGGGCATGCTTCGGCATGTGGTCCCTCTTCTCGGGGCGTGGGCGGGGGAGTTGAGCGAGCGCGCGACCGGTGGTTACCGGCCGGTTCTACTTTTAAGTAATGTGCCCGCGCCCTGACTTTGAGTCAACGTTGTTGACGGAACTTCTTGTATCCGCCTTTTCGGAGGTCGGCCCCCAGGTGGCCCGGTCGGCCGACTGCCGTGAGCGCTGTCGGTGCCCGTCGCTATGCTCACCGAGCCCTTTACGTCCCGCGCGCACCGGGAGCCGATGCCGTGCCACCGACCGAGACCGACCTCGCCGACGCCGTCCACAGCGCGGCCCGTGCCGCCCTCCTGGACCTGTTCCGCGACCATCCCGACCACCGGTTCTACTACTGCACCCTCGTCACCCCCGGCGAGGCCTACGGGCCGGCGCTGTCCGCCTGGTCCGTCCAGGCCCTGGCCGAGGAGTCGGCGCGCCAGGGCCGCGCGCCGCTGGACATCAAGTGGTCCTACGCCGACTCCCCGTTCTGCGGCTACGGCGAACGCCATCTGGAGCCGGTGCGGCCCCTCTTCGAGGCGCGGGGGGAGCTCTTCGACCTGCCCGACGGAGAGTGGGAGGCCGAGTTCGACCTGAGACTGCGGGCGATGGAGACGGCCATGGCCCGCCTCGACGCGGAAGGACTCTTCGGTACCGGCACCGACCGTCACTCCGTCGTCGTCACCGTCGAGGTGCCGTCCGAGACGGGCAACGACGAGCGGGCGCTGCGGCTCAACCCGCCGGAGGCGCTGACGGACTGGCTGGCGGAGGCCGCCGTGCTGGAGCACGGCTGACCGGCGCCGATGGGAACCGGGCTGTTCTAGAGTGACTACCGCCAGTCCAGAAGACCGCGGACCTGTGAGGTACTCACCAGCCATGACGACCGAAACGTTTGAGTTCCAGGTAGAGGCGCGTCAGCTCCTGCAGCTGATGATTCACTCCGTCTACTCGAACAAGGATGTCTTCCTGCGCGAGCTCGTCTCCAACGCCTCCGACGCGCTGGACAAGCTGCGCCTGGCCGCCCTGCGGGACGACACTCCCGACGTCGACGTGACCGACCTCCACATCGAGCTCGACGTCGACAAGGAGGCCCGCACCCTCACCGTGCGGGACAACGGCATCGGGATGTCGTACGAAGAGGTCACGCACCTCATCGGCACCATCGCGAACTCGGGCACGGCCAAGTTCCTGGAGGAGTTGCGCGAGGCCAAGGACGCCGCAGGGGCCGACGGGCTCATCGGCCAGTTCGGCGTCGGCTTCTACTCGGGCTTCATGGTGGCGGACGAGGTCACCCTGGTGACCCGGCGCGCCGGTGAGACCGAGGGCACCCGCTGGACGTCGCGCGGCGAGGGCACGTACACCCTGGAGACGGTCGCCGAGGCGCCGCAGGGGACATCCGTCACCCTCCACCTCAAGCCCGCGGACGCCGAGAACCAGCTCCACGACTACACCTCCGAGTGGAAGATCAAGGAGATCGTCAAGCGGTACTCGGACTTCATCACGTGGCCGATCCGCCTGCTGCCGGAGCCGGCCGGGGAGGGCGCCGAGGCGCGCGAGGCCGAGACGCTCAACTCGATGAAGGCACTGTGGGCCCGCCCGCGCGACGAGGTGTCCGACGACGAGTACCACGAGCTGTACAAGCACATCGCGCACGACTGGCGCGAACCGCTGGAGACGATCCGGCTGCAGGCCGAGGGCACCTTCGAGTACCAGGCACTGCTCTTCGTGCCCTCGCACGCTCCGCACGACCTGTTCACCCAGGGCTACCAGCGCGGCGTACAGCTCTACGTGAAGCGCGTCTTCATCATGGACGACTGCGAGGAACTGCTGCAGCCGTACCTCCGCTTCGTCAAGGGCGTCGTCGACGCGCAGGACCTCTCGCTCAACGTCTCCCGCGAGATCCTCCAGCAGGACCGCCACATCCGCATGATCCAGCGCCGCCTGACCAAGAAGGTGCTGGCAACGGTCAAGGACCTGATGACGTCCGCGCCGGACCGCTACGCCACCTTCTGGCGGGAGTTCGGCGCCGTCCTGAAGGAAGGCCTGGTGACCGACTCCGACAACCGGGACGCGATCCTCGCCGCCTGCTCGTTCGCGAGCACGCACGACGCCGACGAGCCGACCACGCTGAAGAGTTACGTGGAGCGGATGAAGGACGGCCAGGACGACATCTACTTCATGACGGGCGAGTCCCGGCAGGCCATCGAGGACTCCCCGCACATGGAGGCGTTCCGCGCCAAGGGTGTCGAGGTGCTGCTGCTGACCGACGCCGTGGACGAGGTCTGGGTCGACGCGGTGGGGGAGTACGAGGGCAAGCCGCTGCGTTCGGTGGCCAAGGGCGAGATCGACCTCGGTGGCACCGAGGACGACAAGAGCGACGCCGAGAAGGACGCGCAGAGCGAGGAGTACGCCGGGCTGCTCGGCTGGATGACGGAGCACCTGGGCGAGGACGTCAAGGAGGTCCGCCTCTCCTCCCGCCTCACGGTCTCCCCGGCCTGCGTCGTCTCCGACGCCAACGAGCTCACGCCCGCGCTGGAGAACATGTACCGGGCCATGGGCCAGGAGGTGCCCCATGCCAAGCGGATCCTCGAACTCAATCCGGAGCACCAGCTGGTGAAGGCCCTGAACCGGGCGCACACGGAACAGCGGGACCGGACGGAACTGACCGAGACCGCCGAACTGCTGCACGCCCTGGCGGTACTCGGTGAGGGAGGCCGGCCGAAGGAGCCGGCCCGGTTCGTGAAGCTGGTGGCGGACCGTCTGGAGCGGACGCTCTAGCCCCAAGCCGGGCGACGGCGTCTGCTGAACGGGGATGCCCGTGCGGCACGGGGTCAGGCCTGTGCCGCACGGGCGGCCAGGGGTGTCGTTCGGATCCTGCCGGGGTCGCCGGGTCCGGCACGCGCGTCCGCGGCGTTGTCGTCGGTTGCCGGGGCTCCGCCCTGTCGCGCTTCCCCGCCTTGCAGCCGCACGTACCAGACCCCGCTCGGGGTCGGTGGCGAGGCTCGCCCGGAAGCCGGCCTGATCCGAACGACACCCCTAGGAGACGCGCCGGTCCGTGGTCGTGACGCGGGCGACGGCCTCCGCGGTGAGGGCCCGCCCGTGGGGTTCACGGGCCAGCGCGCGGTGCAGGGTCAGGCCCTCGATGAGGGCGTCGAGCTGGCGGGCCGTGTCCGGGTCGAAGTGCTTCTCCAGGTGGACGCGACTGCGGCGCATCCACTCGTGGGTGAGTTCCCGGTAGGCCGGCTGCCGCGCGGCGAGGGTGTACAGCTCCTGGGTGAGCACCAGGTCCCGCTGGCTCCCCTCGGACAGTTCGTGTACGAGGTCGGCGACCGCCGCCCGGGCCTGGTCGCGGTCGGCCGCCGCGCCGAGGCGGGCGTCGAACACGGCGACGATGTGGTCGGTGAAGCGGCCGAACGCCTCCCGCAGCAGCTCTTCGATGCCGCTGAAGTGGTACGTCATCGAACCCAGGGGGACCCCGGCGCGCGTGGCGATCCTCCGGTGGGAGACGCGCGCGATGCCCTCCTCGGCGATCAGGTCGAGCGTGGCGGCGATGATGCGTTCACGCCGTTGAGGATCCCTGTGTCCGGTTGCCATGGGAGCAGGCCTACACCTTCCGCACCGGGCGGGCGGGATTGCCGACGGCCACGACGTTGGCGGGCACGTCCTTCGTCACGACCGCTCCGGCGCCGATGACGGCGTTGTCGCCGATGGTCACGCCGGGCAGGACGACGGCGCCACCGCCCAGCCAGACGTTGTCGCCGATGGTGATGGGTCGGGCGGCCTCCAGCTTGTCCCGCCGGGGCTCGGCCTCCAGGGGATGCGTGGGGGTCAGCAGCTGGACGCCCGGCCCGATCTGGCAGTCCTCGCCGATGGTGATCGCCGCGACGTCCAGCGCGGTCAGGTTGTAGTTGACGAAGGTGCGCGCGCCGATCGTGATGTTGCTGCCGTAGTCGACGTACAGCGGTGGCCGCACGTGGGCCTCGGCGCCCAGGGAGCCGAGCAGCTCCGCGAGGACCGGCCGCGCGGCTTCCGCGTCGTCCACGTACGCGGCCTGGTAGCGGGCGGCGAGCCGCACGGCCTGCTGCTGCCTGCGGGCGATCTCGGGGTCGTCCGCGATGTAGAGGTCGCCCGCCTCCATGCGCTCGAGGTTCGTGCGGGGGTCCTGCGCGAAGTGGTCCGTCGGCATGCGCACGATCGTACCCTGGAGCGTACGAACGTACATTCACTGTCGCCGGGGCCGCAGCACTCCGGCGAGCAGGAGCACGAGGAGCCCGGCGAACGGCACCACCAGCAGCCCCACCCGCAGGCTCGACGCATCGGCGACCAGCCCCACGATCGGCGGGGAGAGCAGGAACCCCAGCCGCATGAGCCAGGAGACGATGGTGAGCCCGGAACCGGGCTTCAGGCCGGGCAGCTCGTCCGCCTCGTGCATCGCGGCCGGCACCAGGGTCGCCACTCCGAACCCGGCCGCCGCGAATCCGAGGATCGTCCCGGGTACCGTCGGCACGGTCAGCGCCAGGCCCATGCCGGCCGCGGCGACGAGAGCGCCGGAGCGGGCCACCGCGCGCTGGCCGAACCGGTCCACGAGCCGGTCGCCGATCAGCCGGCCGACGAACTGCGCACCGACCAGGGCGACATAGCCGGAGGCGGCCAGCGCCACCGACGCGTGCAGCGAGTCGGAGAGGTAGAGGGTGGCCCAGGAACTGCCCGCGTCTTCGACGAGCGTGCCGGCCGTGGCGATCAGCACGAGCGCGGCGAGCACGTAGCTCGTACGCGGCCCCGGTGCCGTGTGCCGCGTCTGCCGCGGTGCCCGGCCCCCGGCGTCGGGTTCCCCGTCCGGTTCGGTCTCGGGGCCGGGCAGGCAGAACCGCAGGGCGGCGCACGCCGCGACCGCGAACACCACGGCCGAGAACAGCAGGTGCCCGCCCCGCGGGACGTCGAGAGCCATCGCGGCGGCGGCCATGGACCCGCCGGTGACCGCGCCGATCGACCAGATGGCGTGGAGGGAGTTGATGATGGAGCGTCCGTAACGGCGCTGCACCCGCAGACCGTGGGCGTTCTGCGCGACATCGGTGCACGCGTCCGCCGCCCCGGCCAGGAACAGCGCGCCCGCGAACAGCACCACCGTGTCCGCCAGTCCGGCGGCGAGGATCCCCACCCCGGTCAGCAGCGTGCCGCCGACCGCCACCCGCGCCGAGCCGAACCGGCGGACGAGTATCCCGGCCGCGAGCCCGGCCGCGATGGCGCCGGCCGGGAACGCCGCCACGGCCAGGCCGTAAGCCGCGTTGCCGATACCGAGGTCGGCCTTGATCTGCGGATACCTCGGCAGGAGGTTGGCGAACAGGGCCCCGTTGGTGAAGAACAGCACGGCGACGGCCACGCGAGCCCGCCGTTCGGCCAGGGCGGGCCGACGCAGTACGTCAACAGTCATGCCCGGAGCCTACAGTCGGGAGTGTACGAACGTACACTCCCGAATCGGGTGCCTCGCGAGCCACGGCGCGACGGTCCTGCCATGCGTACGGATCGGATACGGGGCGATCATCGGCGCGGACTCCGTGGTCACCCAGGACGTGCCCCACTACGGGATCGTCGGCGGCAGCCCCGCCCGTCTCATCCGCACCCGCCACAAAGGCGAGGACGTCGCCCGGCTGCTCGCGGTGGCCTGGTGGGACTGGCCGGCGGGTCTCATCACCGAGGAGCCGCGGACGATCATGCCGGGCACCGTCGCCGGCCTCGAAGCGGTCGCCCCACCTCGTTAAACTGGCGCCCGCCGTAACGCACAGCGCCCCTGAGGAGACCCGGATGCCGGCACGCGACCCGTCCGTCTCCGCCGACGCGGCCGGGGCGCAGGGGCCGTCCTCGGCACCGGTCCGGCAGGTGCTGTCCGACAGCGTCTACGAGGACATCAAGGCCATGGTCATGGACCATGAGATCGCCCCCGGTGCCCGCGTCGGCATCGAGGCCCTGGCCCGCACGCTCAACGTCTCACCGACCCCCGTGCGCGAGGCCCTGGCGCGGCTGGAGTCCGACGGTCTCGTCGTCAAGCGCTCCCTGTCCGGATACCGGGCCACCGAGTTGCTGACCCGGCAGGGAGTGGAGGAGCTCTTCGAGATGCGGCTGCTCCTGGAACCGCGAGCCGCCGCCCTGGCCGCCCGCCACGCCGACGAGCCCCAACTGGACGCCGTCGAGGCCATCCTGGAGGACATGCAGGCCCACCCCGGCCCCGCCGGACCGTACGCGGCCTACCGGGACTTCGCCGTCCTGGACCAGCGCTTCCACGACGCGATCGCCGAGGCCGCCCGCCGGCCCCTGCTCGCGGACGCGGTGGAGCGGCTCCACTCCCACCTGCACATCTTCCGCCTCAGCAGTCTCCAGAGCGAAGGCGCCCCGACCCTCGCGGAACACGAGCGCGTGGTCCGCGCGATCCTGCGCCGCAGGCCCGAACGAGCGGCCGAGGCGATGGCGGACCACCTCGCCCGCAGCCTGGAACGCCGGCTCGGCCGGCTCGGACCCGGCTGACGGCGCACCGGTTCCCGCTGCCTCGACCGTGGCGCTGCGTGCGGACGAGGCTCAGGAATCGCTCCCGGCCGGCACCGGTACCTCACCGGGCAGCAGGCCTCGCGTCCGCAGCCCCTCCCACACCGTGCCGGGGAGGGGCCGGTGGAACTGCTCGGCCGCGTCCCGTACCTGGGCGGCCGACCGCGCCCCGACGAGGACGGAGGCGACCGCCGGATGCCCGAAGGGGAAGCGCAGCGCGGCCGTACGCAACGGCACTCCCCACGACTCGGTGACTTCGCGCATCCGCACGGCCCGGCGCAGGAGGTCGGCGGGGGCGGCCGCGTAGTCGTACGTGGCACCCGGTGACGGATCGGCCAGCAGTCCGGAGTTGAACACACCGCCGACGACCACGCTTTTGCCGGCCGCCTCCGCGGTGGGCAGCAGGGCGTCCAACGCGCCCTGCTCCAGGAGGGTGTAGCGCCCCGCGCACAGCACTGTGTCGACGTCCGTGTCGCGCAGGAAGCGCGTCAGCATCCGGGTCTGGTTCATTCCCGCGCCGATCGCCCGTACGACCCCTTGCGACCGCAGGTCCTCCAACGCCGGGTAGGCCTCCCGGAACACCTGTTCCTCGTGGTCGTCGGGATCGTGCAGCAGGACCAGGTCGACGCGGTCGAGCCCGAGGCGGGTGAGGCTGTCCTCCAGCGAGCGGCGCACCCCGTCGGCGCTGAAGTCCCACCGCCGCAGGTGGGTGGCCGGAACGGCGAAGCCGTGGGCGAGGTCGTCCCCGCCGCCGTCGTGGGGCACGAGTACCCGGCCCACCTTGGTGGACAGGGTGAAGCTGTCCCGGGGCCTGTCCCTGAGGGCCTCGCCCAGTCTGCGTTCCGACAGGCCGAGGCCGTAGTGCGGCGCCGTGTCGAAGTAACGGACGCCCGCCGCCCAGGCGGCGTCCACGGTGGCCGCGGCCTCCTCCTCGCCCACGCCCCGGTAGAGACCGGCGACGGCCGCGCCGCCGAAACCGAGGGCGGTGACGCGGACGTCACTGCGGCCGAGGGCGCGGCTGGGCAGCAAAGGGCGCGCACCGTTCGGGCCCGGCCGCGTCACCGTGCCTCCGGGCGCGACCGCAGCCCCTGCATTCCACCGTCCACGGCGAGCGCGGTGCCCGTGACCGAGGCCGCGGCCGGGCTCGCCAGGTACACGATGGCCGCCGCGACCTCCTCGGCCGTGACCAGCCGGCCCATGGGCTGCCGGGCGGCGAGCGCCTCCCGCTCGGCGACCGGGTCCGCCGCCCGGTCGAGGAGGCGGCCGATCCAGGGGGTGTCCGCCGTACCGGGGTTGACGCAGTTGACGCGGATGCCCTCCCGGAGGTGATCCGCCGCCATGGCCAGCGTCAGGGACAGCACGGCGCCCTTGCTCGCGCTGTACAGGGCGCGCTGTGGCAGGCCGGCCGTGGCGGCGATCGAACAGGTGTTGACGACCGCGGCATGCGCGGAGGCCCGCAGGTGGGTCAGCGCCGCGCGGGTGGCGCGGACCATGCCGAGGACGTTCACGTCGAGGACCCGGTGCCACTCGGCGTCGTCGTTGTCCCCGACCGTGCCCACCGCGCCGATGCCGGCGTTGTTGACCAGGATGTCGACGCCGCCCAGGTCCCCGGCGGCGGTGGCGACGGCGGACCGCACGGAGGCGTCGTCGGACACGTCCGCGAGGTAACCGCGCAGGGGTTCGCCGACGGCCGACGGGTCGAGGTCCAGCACGGCGACGTCGGCGCCGCGGGCGGCCAGAAGGGCCGCGGTGGCCCTGCCGATACCCGACGCGCCGCCGGTCACCAGGGCTCTGAGACCGGACAGTTCGCTCATCGGTTCGTACCCTTCCGCCGTTCCGCGCAACCGGTGGCGTCGTTGACCCAGAAGGAACCGTCCGGATACCGATGGGCGGCGATCGACGCGGCGCGCATCTCCGAGGAGAAGCCGGGTCTCGTGGGCGCCCTGTAGTGGCCGTTCGCCACGGTGGCGGGGTCCTCGAAGTGCTCGTGCAGATGGTCCACGTACTCGATCACGCGGTCCTCGGTCGTCCCACTCAGCGCCACGTAGTCGAACATCGACAGATGGCGCACCAGCTCGCACAGGCCGACGCCGCCGGCGTGCGGGCAGACCGGGACGCCGTACTTGGCGGCGAGGAGCAGAATCGCCAGGTTCTCGTTGACGCCGCCCACCCGTGTCGCGTCGATCTGCAGCACGTCGATCGCCTCGGCCTGCAGGAGTTGCTTGAACACGATGCGGTTCTGGACGTGCTCACCGGTGGCGACCCTGACCGGGGCGACCGCCCTTCGTACGGCCGCGTGCCCGAGGATGTCGTCGGGGCTGGTGGGCTCCTCGATCCAGTACGGGGTCTGGTCGGCCAGCGCGTTGGTCCACTCGACGGCCTCCGCGACGTTCCAGCGCTGATTGGCGTCGACGGCGATCCGGACGTCGGGGCCGACGGCCGCGCGCGCCGCGCGCAGCCTGCGGACGTCGTCGGCTAGATCGGCGCCGACCTTCAGCTTGATCTGCGTGAAGCCGTCGGCGACCGCCTGCTCGGCCAGTCGGACCAGCTTCTCGTCGGAGTAACCGAGCCAGCCGGGGGAGGTGGTGTACGCCGGGTATCCGTTCGTCAGAAGGCGGGCCTCGCGCTCGACGGCACCGGCCTTGCCCTGCCGGAGCAGCGCCACGGCCTCCTCACGGGTGAGGGCGTCCTCGATGTAGCGGAAGTCCACCTGGTCCGCGAGCCATTCCGGTTCGGCGTCGGCGAGCAGCTTCCACACCGGTCTGCCCGCCCGCTTGGCCGCCAGGTCCCACACCGCGTTGACCACGGCGCCGATCGCCATGTGCATCACGCCCTTCTCCGGGCCGAGCCAGCGCAGTTGGCTGTCGCCGGTCAGGGCCCGGCCCACCGACCCGGGGTCGGCGCACACCGCTTCGGCGGACAGGCCCAGGACGTGGTCGCGCAGGGCGGCTGTCGCCGCGGCCTGCACGTCGTTGCCGCGCCCGATGGTGAACGTGAGGGCATGGCCCTCCAGCCCGTCACCCGCGTCGGTCCGCAGGATCACGTACGCGGCCGAGTAGTCGGGGTCGGGGTTCATCGCGTCGGAGCCGTCGAGCTCGCGTGAGGTGGGGAAACGGATGTCGATCACGTCGAGGTCGGTGATGCGCGCCGCTGCCATGGTCGTGTCCCCACTGGAGTACCGGACGGCTGGAATCACATAGGATCGTGTCGCCTCTGATGGTGAGGCAGGTGCCATCACCTGGTCAATACGCTTGCGGCACCCGGCAGATCCCATAGGATTCTTCGGGTGGTGTGGGCCACCGCACTGCTCGGCTCACTCCAGGAGACCGGCGACAAGGGTGGCGAACTCGTCGGGGGTGGCGAGGCGGACACCGAGCTGTTCGGCCTTGACCCGCTTGGAGCCGGCCCCCTCGCCCGCGACGACGAGCGACGTCTTCTTGGAGACGCTGGAGGAAGAGCGCCCGCCGGCCCGCTCGATGAGTTCGTTCATCTCGTTGCGCGAGAGCTTCTCCAGGTTTCCGGTCATCGCGCCGGTGACCACCACCCTCATCCCCGCCAGCGGACCATCCTCCGCCGGC
>NZ_RAIF01000032.1:1787084-1792608 GCF_003671715.1 Streptomyces sp. E2N166
CTTCTTCACCTTCGCCGTCGCCTCGGCCTTCGACACCGGCACGCGCCTCCGGCGGAGTGGCGCCGGGCTCGGTCATGCCGACGCCGGCGGCGGCGAGCTTGTCGATCAGCGGGGCGAGTTCGGCGACCTCCGCGACGATCGCGGGGGCCTTCTCCGACCCGATGCCCTCGACCTGCTGCATGGCGTCGGCATCGGCGGCGCGGATGTGATCCATGGTGGCGAAGTGCCGGGCGATGCGCCGGGACATGGACCGGCCGGTACCTCTGACGCCGAGCGCGCACAGCACCCGCGCCAGCGGCTGCTCCTTGGCCCTGGCGATCGCGGCGAGCAGGTTGTCCGTACTGGCCTCGCCCATCCGGTCGAGGCGGAGCAACTCCTCGCGGCGGAGGGTGAACAGGTCGGCGAGGTCGGCGACGAGACCGGCCTCGACGAGCTGGACGACGCGGGTGGTGCCCAGGCCCTCGATGTCCAACTGGTCGCGGCCCGCGGCGTAGGCGAGGGAGGCGACCAGATGGCAGTTGCGTCCCTGCGCGCAGCGCCAGCGCTCCTCGCTCGTGTCGATGTCCGACCCGCAGCGCGGACACTGCTCGGGAAAGGCGATGGGCCGCTCGTCCCCCGTGCGCAGGTGGGCGACCGGGGCCTCGACGCGGGGGATGACGTCGCCGGCGCGGTGGACCATGACGTGGTCGCCCAGGCGCAGGCCGCGGCGGGTGATGTCGGCCGGGTTGTGCAGGGTGGCGTAGGTGATCGTGGAGCCGTCGATGACGACCGGTTCCAGGACACCGCGCGGGGCGATGATGCCGGTGCGGCCCACGTTCCACTCCACCTCCAGCAGCCGGGTGATCTTCTCCACGGCCGGCAGCTTGTAGGCGATCGCCCACCGCGGCGCGCGGGAGCCGGATCCGGCGGCCCGCTGGTCGGCGGCCAGGTCCGCCCTGACGACGATCCCGTCGATGCCGAACGGCAGTTCGGCGCGCAGCGCCGCGATCTCCTGGACCCTGGCCACCACCTGCTCCGGCGTCTCGACGACGACGTCCGGGACCGCGGTCCCCGCGCTGGTGTGCACACCGAGCCGGGCCGCCATGGACATCAGGTCGCTGTGGGCGAGCTCCACCAGTCGCCCGGCGAGCGCGGCTTCGGTCTCGGGCAGGGGCAACATGCCGTACCCGAAGAACGTCATGGGGACCGTGTAGGCGCGCTCCTTGGCCCTCAGCGTGCCCGCGGCCGCGTTGCGCGGGTTGGCGAACGGCTGTCCGCCATGACGCAGGCGCACCTCGTTCGCATGCTCGAACTGGGCCGTCGTCATGAGGATCTCGCCGCGCACCTCCACGGTGACGGGCTCGGACAGCGTCTCGGGCAGCCCCTCGACGGTGCCGATGGCATGCGAGACGTCCTCGCCGGCCGTGCCGTCACCGCGGGTGATCAGCCGGGTGAGGCGGCCACCGCTGTAGCGGGCGGCGACCGCGAGCCCGTCAAGCTTGGGGCCGACGCCGAACCGCGTGACCTCCCGGCCCAGGCGACGCGCCAGGGACGCCGTCCAGGCGGTGAACTCCTCCGGTGAGAACACGTTGTCGAGGCTGAGCATCGGTACCGTGTGCGGCACATCGCCCTCGGCCGCTCCGCCGGCGACCTTCCCGGTGGGCGAGTCCGGCAGCACGTCGTCGGGGTGCTCGGCCTCCCACGCCGCTATACCTCTCGCCAGCCGGTCGTACGTGTGGTCGTCCAGGGGCGAGGAGCCGCCCGCGTAGTAGGCGGCGGCGGCACGCGCGGCGTCCTGCACGGCCTGCGCGTAGGCGGCGGCGTCAACGATCACTGCTGCGGAAGTCGTCATGAGCGGCATCCTGCCTCCCACCACTGACAATGGGCCCGGCCACCACGGCCCCGCCGCATCGTGAGACGGCACCCGCGTGCGGGAATGGCGGGATCAAGGGCTTCGTTGACACCTGTCATGCCCGACTCTTCCGCACGGCCCCCGGCATCCCGCATGCCGCTCGCCGTATACATCCTCGGCCTGTCCGTATTCGCCCTCGGCACGAGCGAGTTCATGCTCTCCGGGCTGCTGCCGCCCATCGCCGACGACATGGACGTGTCGATACCCCAGGCCGGGCTGCTGATATCGGCCTTCGCGATCGGCATGGTGGTCGGCGCGCCCCTGCTCGCGGTGGCGACCCTGCGGCTGCCACGGAAGATCACGCTGGTCGCGCTGATCTCGGTGTTCGGCCTCGGACAGGTCGCGGGTGCGCTGGCGACGACGTACGAGATCCTCTTCGTCTCGCGCGTCGTGAGCGCGCTGGCGTGCGCCGGATTCTGGGCGGTGGGCGCCGCCGTCGCCATCGCCATGGTGCCGAAGACCTCACGGGCCCGGGCGATGGCCGTGATGATCGGCGGACTGTCGATCGCCAACGTCCTCGGTGTCCCGGCGGGCGCCTTCCTCGGTGAGCACCTGGGCTGGCGGTCCGCGTTCTGGGCGGTGGGTGCGGCGTCCGCCATCGCGCTCGTGGGTGTGGTGACCCTGATCCCGCACATCCCCCTGCCCGAGCAGCGGCCCCGGCTCAAGCGTGAGCTGGCGATCTACCGCGACCGCCAGGTGTGGCTGTCCATCATGATGACCGCACTCGCCGCAGGCGGCGTGTTCTGTGCCTTCTCGTATCTCGCGCCGCTGCTCACCGACGTGGCCGGGCTGGCGGACGGCTGGGTGCCCACCGTGCTGGCCCTGTTCGGCCTCGGCGCGCTGATCGGTACGACGATCGGCGGCCGGATCGCGGACGCGCACCTGTTCGGCGTGCTGCTCTCCGGCATCACCGCTTCGACCGTGCTGCTGGCCGCACTGGCGCTGTTCGCGTCGAGCCCCGCCGTCGTGATCGCCCTCTCCCTGCTCCTCGGCGTCTCGGCCTTCTACACGGCGCCGGCGCTCAACGCCCGCATGTTCAACGTCGCGGGCGCCGCGCCCACCCTCGCCGGCGCGACGACGACCGCCGCGTTCAACCTTGGCAACACCGGCGGCCCCTGGCTCGGCGGCACGGTCATCGACGCGGGCCTCGGCTACGCCGCCACCGCCTGGGCGGGCGCGGCGATGACCCTGGTCGCGATCGCCTTCGTCGTCGTCTCGCTGCGGTTGCACAGCCGGTCGCGCATCGTGATGGGGGGCATGGCCGCGGAGCCCGTGGGTGCGGAGCAGACCCAGCGGGTGTGACGCCTGCCGGAACGCGGGGGCGTTCCGTATGATGATCGACAAGGCGGGGTCGTAGCACAGAGGTAGTGCGCCGCGACATCATCTCGGAGGACGCCGGTTCGAATCCGGCCGCCCCGCCCCTTCTCGCCGCCCCGGTCAGACCTTGCCGATGCCGAGGGTGTTCTCGCGGGGCAGCAGGCCGGAGCCCAGCACGTCCAGCCAGACCGGTCCGAGGAGTTCGGCGAGCCGCGCGGTGCCCTCGGCCCCGAGCGCCTGCCAGGGAGCGGCGGCCAGTTCGTCGGTACGGCGCTCGACCTCGGCGCGCAGGGCGCGGCCCGCGTCGGTCGCGGTCCCGTCCGCCTCCAGCAGGCCTCGCACGGAGAGCCGTTCGCGGGCCGCCGCCCACTCGTGCTCGCTCCAGCCGCGGCTCGCGAAGACGCCGGCCGGTGCCGCGCCGATCGCCGCGAAGGACACCAGCGCCTCCACGGGGTCGAGGCCCGCGGTCAGAAGAGCGGCGAGATGACCGTCGCCGCGGTGCTCGCGCAGGATCGTCGCGGCCTGCCACAGCACGAGATGCGGCTCCTGGGGCCAGGGCAGGCCGGCATTGGCGGCGGCGAGCGGTCGGCCTCCGGTGGGCGCGGCCTCCGCCGCCCGGCGGGCGAGCGCGGCGGCCTCGGAGAGATCGGGACTGCCCGTCCGATCCCCGATGAGCGCGGTGTACGCCCGGTCGACGCCGCGCGCCCGGGCGGCGAGCACCTCGTGCGGTGCGGCGACGTCCCAGGCGGCCGGGATGTGCTCGGCCACCATGCGCGGGCTGAAGCTGTAGAACGCCGATGTCACCAGACGGGTCTCCGGCGCCCCGAGCGGCGCCGCCCGCAAGGGGAAGTAGGTCGGCCAGCGCTCGTCGGTGTCGTAACCGAGCGACCGGGTCTCCTCGAAGACCTCCGGCGCGTAGTAGACGACGGCGTGCAGCGGCTCCAGGAGATGCCACATCTGCCGCACGCGTCCGTTGTCGATACCCATGGCGTCCCTCGTTCCGCGCGTCCCATATCTTGACATCGACTAGATTGCTGTTCGGCGTACGGTCTTGTCAATGACTAGATTGCGCTAGCCTGCTCTCATGACCGCCGAACGCTCCTACCATCACGGAGACCTGCGACGGGCCGTGCTCACCGCGGCCCTCGACGTCATCGCCACCGAAGGACCGGCCGCCCTGTCCCTGCGGGACCTGGCCCGCCGGGCGGGCGTCTCCCATGCCGCGCCCGCACATCACTTCAAGGACCGCGCGGGCCTTCTCACGGCCATCGCGGCCGAGGGGCACGGCCTTCTGGCCGCCGCGCTCGGCGAGGCGGAAGACCTGCGTGACCTGGGTGTCCGGTACGTGCGCTTCGCCGGCGCGCACCCGGCGCACTTCCAGGTCATGTTCCGGCCGGAACTGCTGCGCACGGACGACCCGGAGCTCCTCGCCGCGCGCGAGCGGACGCGGACCCGGCTTCGCGCGGCCGTGGAGGGCTACGGCGACGATCCGGCCCTCGGTTTCATGGCGGCCTGGTCGATGGCCCATGGCTTCGCGACGCTGCTGCTCTCCCGCAACCTCGACGGACTGCTGAGCGGGAGCGACCCCGAGGAGACCTTCCGGGCGCTGGCCGGTGCCATGTCCGGCCGGCCGGGAACCCCGTGACGGGCTGAACCGTACGGCGCCCGTTCACGGCGTTCGACGGCCGGGTGGAGCGCCCTCCGTCGGCGTGGGAAGTGCGCCCGGTGCACTCCTCGCGGCGTCGGCGCAACGCTGGGCCAGCCGGGCGAAGGCCTCCTTGAGCGCGGGCGGGCCGATGACCTCGATGTCGGTGTCGAAGGCGCCGACGGCGGCGGCGAGGGCAGGCCACGACCAGGAACCCAGGGTGAGCCGGCAGCGGTCCGGGCCGAGCTCCTCGACGGTTCCGGCGGGGGCGTAGGGGGACACGGTGGCGGCGGGCAGGTGGAGGACGACCTCCCCGCGGCAGGGCCATTCGGGGGAGTGGTCGGAGCCGCGGAACCTTCCGGTCACGAAGTCGGCCACATCTCCTCCGGGCAACTCCCGCGGTGTGAAACGGGGCCCGGTGGGGGTGCGCGGGGTGATCCGGTCGGCGCGGAAGACGCGCCAGTCGTCCCGGTCGAGGTCCCAGGCGACGAGATACCAGCGTCCGCCGCGGGTGACGAGGTGGTGGGGCTGCACCCGGCGCGGCGGCGGCACCGTGTCCTCGCCGGTCTCCGCCGGGTACGGCGAGGCGTAGCCGAAGCGCAGGACCTCGTGGGCGCGGACGGCGGCGCTCAGGGCCATGAGGACGCCGCCGTCGGCCCGGGACGTGGACC
>NZ_RAIF01000032.1:1792750-1793588 GCF_003671715.1 Streptomyces sp. E2N166
CGTCGAGCCGGTATCCGCCGTCGGGCCCCTTGACTGCCACGACGGGGTAGCCGAGCCCGCGGAGCCGGTCGACATCGCGGCGCAGGGTACGCGGGCTGATGTCCAGCCGCCGGGCCAGCAGCCCTCCGGGCCAGTCCCGGCGCGCCTGGAGCAGCGAGAGCAGCGACAGCAGTCGTGCTGAGGTCTTCTGCATGAGCCCATGCTGCCCCGAGAAGCGGCCACGACCTGACCGCTATCCCGGACACCGTGGGAACCGCGGGACCGAGCGGTCCCCGCGGCCGGCCTCTCCCGCCTTGGGCGGTCCGGTCGTATCCAGAGGCGAGGAGCCCATCGTGTCCGTCAAAGCCGTGACCCACCTGAACTTCCGCGGAGACGCCCGCGCGGCACTCACGTTCTACCAGTCCGTCTTCGGCGGGGACGTGGCCGTGGTGACGTACGAGGACGCCGGAAACGTCCAGGACGCCTCCGAGGCCGACCAGGTGATGTGGGGCCAGGTGTCCGCCGGCAGCGGTCTGTGCGTGATGGCCTACGACGTGCCCTCGCGCATGCCGTGGCGCCAGGGCGAGAACGCGTTCTTCGTCTCGGTCCGCGGTGACGGGGCCGAGGAGGTCACCGCGTACTGGGAGAAGCTGTCCGACGGCGCGACCGTCCTGCGGCCGCTGGCGGCCGCGCAGTGGGCGCCGCTCTACGGGATGCTGCGGGACCGCTTCGGCGTCACCTGGGTCCTGGACGTCGTGAGCGATTACAACGCGTCCTGACCGTCGAAGCGAGGGATGGCGGGCGTCCCACGGCCCGGCCGGGTTCCGCCGCCCGCCACCGACCACCGCCCCGCCGGACG
>NZ_RAIF01000032.1:1794136-1813162 GCF_003671715.1 Streptomyces sp. E2N166
GGACGAGCGCGGCCGGGAACTGCTGGACCTGGCGGACGCGCCGCGCCCCGATCCCGACAGCCCCGCCCCGGTGCGGTTCCTCCCGGCGTTCGACAACGCGATCCTCGGCTACCACGACCGGAGCCGGATCATCGACGACGCCCACCGGGGTCTGTCGGTCGCCGGCGCTCGTGTCGTCCTGGTCGACGGCCGGGTCGCCGCGACCTGGAGCGTCGAGGCCGGCACGGTGACCGTCACGCCGCTGCGCCGCCTCCCCCGGGCCGACCGCACCGCCGTCGCCGAGGAGGGGCGCGCGCTGGCGTCCTTCCTCTCCGACCGGGACAGTGACCGGGTCCGGGTCGCCGCGTCGACCGGCTGAGTGTCGCACCGGACGGCTGCCCGGCCACGACGGCGGACGTACCGCCACGGCGCCGTGGCCGGCGAGGAGCGTTCCGATCGTCCGGCCGTACCGTCCAGTGGTGCGGGTCGGGCGCCCACGGGCACAGGGCGTCGTCCAAGCCGTCGGCGTGGTACTCGAACAGGGCCCAGGCGATGACGACCTGACGGGGCGGCAGGTCCGTCCGGGTGTGGTCGTCCTCGGGGTGCCTGTTCCTCACCCCGTGATCGCGGGGCGGGGAGCGCACGTCGCACCCCTTGGGCATCGTACGCGGCGCAGTCACCCTGCCCGTGGCGTCGGCGACCACGCAGCTGATGTTGTCGGGACCGCCGGAGCCTCCCTGGTGGTGCGCGCGGCATCGGCTGCCCGCGGCAACGAAGTGCGGCGTACACCCATCTCCGCGATCTACACCCGGGGGAGAGGGGGACGAGGTCGCACTACACCCGATGCAGTACGCCAGTCCAGCCCCAGGGTCGGATCAAATGCGGGAGACGCCGGGCGAGCATGGAACCGTACCCCGGTCAGCGTCTCTGCCTTCCCCCCATGTGCCGGGTCTTCGTCCTTCCCGAAATCCGACGGATTGGTCCCAGGTGGCTACGTTCCTCTACCGACTCGGCCGACGCGCGTTCCGGCGCCGCGGCCTCGTCGCCCTGCTCTGGGTGGCCATACTCGTGGGCGCCGGCGTCGCCGCGTCCACGGCGCCCGCCCCGCCCGAAGACTCCTTCTCGATGCCCGGCACCGAGTCCCAGAAGGCATTCGACCTCCTCGACGAGCGCTTCCCGGCCGCCAGTGCCGAGGGCGCCACCGCACGCGTCGTGATCCGTGCCCCCGACGGCGGGAAGATCTCGGACCCGGCCGGCAAGGCCAAGGTCGAGGAACTGGTGACGGCCCTCGGTGACGGCCCGCAGGTCTCCTCGGTCGCCGACCCGTTCAAGGCGGACGCCGTCAGCGAGGACGGTACGACCGCGTACGCCTCGGTGACGTACAAGGTCAACGCCATGGAGCTGACCGACCAGGCGCGTGACTCGCTCACCGCCGCCACCGACGGCGCGCGCAGCGACGGCTTCACCGTCGAGACCGGCGGCGACGCGGTCATGGCCGAGCAGGAGATGGGCGGCACCGCCGAGTTGATCGGCATCGGTGTCGCCGCGATCGTCCTCCTGCTGACCTTCGGCTCACTCGTCGCGGCCGGCATGCCGCTGCTCTCGGCGATCATCGGTGTCGGCATCGGCATCTCCGCCATCGGGGCGCTCGGCAGCACGCTCGAACTCTCCGCCACGACCTCGACCCTCGCCATGATGATCGGCCTCGCGGTCGCCATCGACTACGCCCTGTTCATCGTCTCCCGCTACCGCGCGGAGATCGCCGAGGGACGCACCCCGGAGGATGCCGCGGGACGCGCGACCGGCACCGCCGGCTCCGCCGTCGTCTTCGCCGGACTCACCGTCATCGTGGCCCTGGCCGGCCTCGCGGTGGTCAACATCCCGATCCTCACCAAGATGGGCCTGGCCGCAGCGGCCACGGTCGGCATCGCCGTGCTGATCGCGCTCACCCTCACCCCGGCACTGCTCGGCTTCGCCGGC
The DNA here is from genome assembly GCF_003671715.1 of Streptomyces sp. E2N166. Classification (GTDB taxonomy): domain Bacteria; phylum Actinomycetota; class Actinomycetes; order Streptomycetales; family Streptomycetaceae; genus Streptomyces; species Streptomyces thinghirensis. The sequence continues at coordinate 1,796,096 of NZ_RAIF01000032.1, forward strand.
AAGAAGGCGCTCAGCCGCAAGGACCGCAAGGCGCCCGCCGGACAGCGGGCCGCGTCCGCCAAGCCGAAGCTCGGCACCCGCTGGGCGCAGTTCGTGCTGCGGCGTCCGGTGACCGTGCTGCTGACCGCGGTGCTCGGCCTCGGCGCCATCGCCGTGCCGGCCGCGAGCATGGAGCTGGGCCTGCCCGACGAGGGCAGCTCCGCGCCCGAGACCACGCAGCGCAAGGCCTACGACATGCTGTCCGAGTCCTTCGGCGCCGGGTTCAACGGCCCGCTGATGGTCACCGTCGACACCCGGGGCGCGGACGACGCGAAGGCCGCCGCCGACACCGTCGGCAAGGAGATCACCGGCCTGGGCGAGGCCGCCGCCGTCACCCCGGCCAACTTCAACGAGGCGGGCGACACCGCCCTCCTCACGGTCGTGCCCAAGACGGGGCCGAGCGAGGCGGACACCGAGTCGCTGGTGAAGGACATCCGCTCGCTGTCCGGCGACATCAAGGCCGAGACCGGCGCGACCATGCTGGTGACCGGCGCGACCGCGATGACCATCGACTTCTCGCAGACCCTGGACGACGCGCTCATCCCGTACCTGGCCCTGGTCGTCGGCCTCGCCTTCCTGCTCCTGATGCTGGTCTTCCGCTCGATCCTCGTCCCGCTGAAGGCGGCCCTCGGCTTCCTGCTCTCGGTGGCCGCGGCGCTCGGCGCGGTGGTCGCGGTCTTCCAGTGGGGCTGGCTCGCCGACCTCTTCGGTGTGGCCCAGCCGGGCCCGATCATGTCGATGATGCCCATCTTCATGATCGGCGTGGTCTTCGGTCTGGCCATGGACTACGAGGTCTTCCTCGTGACGCGCATGCGTGAGGCCTACGTCCACGGATCGTCCGCCGCCGAGTCCGTCACCACGGGCTTCACCCACGGCGGCCGGGTCGTAGCGGCTGCCGCGATCATCATGATCAGTGTCTTCTCCGGCTTCATCCTGGAGGACGACAACATGATCAAGATGATGGGCTTCGGCCTCGCCATCGCCGTCCTCTTCGACGCCTTCGTGGTCCGCATGGCCATCGTGCCCGCCGTGCTGGCCCTGCTCGGCACCAAGGCGTGGTGGCTGCCCAAGTGGCTGGACCGCCTGCTGCCGAACGTCGACGTGGAGGGCGAGAAGCTCCACAAGGAGCTCGGTGACACCACCGCGCCCCAGGAGCCTGTCCGCGAGCCGGAGACGGCCGCCGTCTGACACTCACGCGTACGGCCCCGGTGACCTGCTCCTCCAGGCCACCGGGGCCTTCGCACGGGGGCGTAGTCCTCAGAGGTCCCGAGCCGCGTCGGTCAGCGCCTCGTCGAGGATGGCGACGCCCCGGGCGATCTCGTCGTCGCTGGCGGTCAGCGGGGGTGCGATGCGGAAGATGCCCCCCATGCCGGGCAGCTGGACGATGTTCATGTGCAGCCCCAGCTCGAAGCAGCGCCGGGTGACGGCGGCGCCGAGGCGGTCGGCGCCGCCGTCGCCCAGGATCTGGTCCCCGACCAGTTCCACTCCCAGGAGCAGTCCCCGGCCTCGGACGTCCCCGACGACGTCGTGGCGGGCGGCGAGCTTGTCCAGCTGACCTCGCAGGGTCGTGCCGAGCCGGCGCGCACGCTCGTCGAGACGGTCGCGGACCAGGATGTCGAGGACGGTGTTGCCCACGGCGGCCGGCAGCGGGTCGTTGACATGGGTGGTGAAGAAGAGGAACCCCCGGTCGTGGGCCTGCTGCTCGATCTCCGCACTGGTCAGTACGGCGGCCAGCGGCAGCCCCGCGCCGAGTGTCTTGGACAGCGTGAGGATGTCGGGGACGACCCCCTCGTGCTGGAAGGCGTACCAGTCGCCGGTGCGGCACAGCCCGGTCTGGGCCTCGTCGAGGATCAGCAGCATGCCGCGCTCCCGGCACTTGCGTGCCAGGGCCGCGAGATAGCCCGGCGGCAGCTCGACGACTCCGCCCGAGCTGAGGATCGGCTCGACCAGGCACGCGGCCAGGCTGCCGACCGACTGGGCGTCGATCAGCTCGAAGCCCATGTCCAGCTGGCGACGCCAGTCCAGCTCGCCGTCGGAGTCGACGACGGCGGGGCGGAAGCGGTCCGGCACCGGAAGCGCGAAGTTGCCCGGCGCGGCGGGGCCGTAGCCCTTGCGGCCCGCGCTGTAGGTGGCGTTCGCGGCGGCCTGGGTCATGCCGTGCCAGGACCGGGCGAAGGAGACTATCTCGTGGCGGCCGGTGACGAGCTTCGCCATCCTCACCGCGGCCTCGTTCGCCTCCGCCCCGGTGGTCAGGAGCAGCGCCTTGTCCAGGCACTCGGGCAGGGTGCCGGCCAGCCGGCGCGCGAGCTCGACGACCGGACGGCTCAGCATGCCGCTGTGGAGGTGATCGAGGTGCGCGACCTGCTCACGCACCGTCGACACGATCGCCGGGTGGGAGTGCCCGAGGATCGCGCTCATCTGACCGGAGGTGAAGTCGAGCAGCTCACGGCCGCTCTCGGTGAACACCGACGTGCCCGCGGCGCGGGTGATGACCTCCGGCGAGAAGGGTGCGTGGCCGGAGTAGCGGATGAGGTGGCGCTCTGGGTCGGCGAAGGCCGTCTCGGAAGGCATGCGACCGACGTTAGAGACGTGCCGCTGCGCGTGTCCATCGCACAGATTCGACGCTGCTGTTCGGCAAGGCCGGACAAGGTTCCGTACAGTCGAGGCGTGCTCAACTCGGGACGGCTTCGACTGCTCAGCCTGCTGGACACTCTCGGTACGGTCCGCGCGGTCGCCGAAACGCTGCATCTGAGCGCGTCGACGGTCTCCCAGCAGCTGGCGGTGCTGGAGACGGAGACCCGGTGCCGGCTGATCGAGCGGACCGGTCGGCGGGTGCGGCTGACCCCGGCCGGTCTCGTGCTGGCCCGTCGCGGCCGGGAGATCCTGGACCGGATGTCCGAGGCCGAGGCCGAACTGCGCGCGCTGAACGAAGAGCCCATCGGCACCGTCCGGCTCGGCGTGTTCCAGAGCGCGATCTACACCCTCGCGGTCCCGGCGGCGACGCGCCTGGCCACCACCCACCCGCACCTGCACGTCGAACTGGTCGAGATGGAGCCGCACGAGAGCGGACCAGCCCTGCGCTCGGGGGAGGCGGACGTCATCGTCACCACCACCGACTACGCCGGCCTCTCATGGGGCGCGGACCTCGAGATCACGTCATTGGGGACCGACTCGGTCGTGTTGGTCCTGCCGCGTGGCCATCCACTCGCCTCCCGCACGGCGGTGAACCTCGCGGCCTGCAAGGAGGAGACCTGGGCCTGTGATCGACCGCAGTCGTACATGGCGGATCTGACCGTGCGGCTGTGCCGCGAGTCGGGGTTCGAACCCCGGGTGGCATGCCGGTTCGGCAACTACCTGATGCTGCTGCGACACGTGGAATCGGCAGGGTCGATCGCCCTGCTGCCCGCCCTGGCCGTCACGCCGGACCACGCCGTCGTCACCCGGGAGCTCAGCCCACCGGTGCACCGCAACGTCGCCGTCGTGGTGCGGCGCGCAACCCCGCAGCGCGCCGCGGTGAACGCGGTCATCGCCGCGCTGCGCGAGCACCCGGAGATCCCGGCACTGGCCGAACCCCGTGGCGAGGCTCCACAACCGTGAAGCCTGTCGGCACGAGCGGACGCGGCGCACGCTGTCTCTCAGTCCGCGACGGGCCCGGAGATCCGGCTGTGGATGTCATGCAGATGTTCGGCCTGGGCAGCGGGCTGGCCATCCTCATCGACGCGGTCGCCGTCCGTGGCGTACTCGTACCCGCCGCCATGCGACTGCTCGGCCGCTCGGCCTGGTACGCGCCCGGCTTCCCGCGGAAGTTGCACGGACGGTTCGGACTCAGCGAGAGCGGGCCCGCGCCCGCCCCGGCCGCGGTGCCGGAGCCCTCGGCGAGGGTATCCCAGGCGAAGGACTCGACCGGGGTCTGACCACACCCGGTCCCGCCCGCCCGTGCCCGTCTCCACCCGCCGGAGGCGGGCACGGGCGGGCGTGTCGGCGGCCGCACGAGGGAACCGCGCGACCGGTCAGCGGCCGACGGAGGCCGAGCCCTCGGCGCCGGCCTCTCCCGCCGGTCTGAACTCCACGGCCACGACACCGTCGACGCGCCGGCAGAGCTCTTCCAGCACGGAAACGGACACGTCGCCCGGGAGCCGGCCGCTGAGGACGACATGGCCGTGTGTCACATCCACCTGCATGGACGAGGGAGCCAGACCGAGGGACCCGACCAGTGCCTCCTCGATGATCTCGGTGCGGATCGCCCGGTCCTTGCGGAGGAAGACCCGCAGCAGGTCGCTCCTGCTGACGACCCCGATCAGCCGCCCTCCCTCGTCGACGACCAGGAGCCGCTTGATGCCGTGCCGGGCCATCACCCGGGCGGCGTCCACGACGCTCCAGTTCTCCCGCGCGCAGACCGCGGGCGAGGTCATGAGCCCGGCGGCGTCCGTGGCGGACGCCTTGCCTCCGGCCGTCCGGGAGCGCTCCCCGTCCGCCGGGGACCGGTCGTGGTCTCCACCCCACATCTTCTGCAGGAGGTCCGCCTCGGACACCACTCCCACGGGCCGGTTCTCCTCGTCCACGACGGGCACCGCTGTGATGTCGTACTCCTGCAGCAGGTGGGCGATCTCCTTGAACGGTGTGCCGCGCTGGACGCGGACCACGGCGTCGCTCATCAGATCGCACACCTTCTGGTGCTTCATCGAGGTTCTTCTCCTCCGCTGCCGGCCTGTGCCGGCCGGCGTCAGTCCTACTTGCCTGTGTAAACGATCTGCTGGTCACGGGAGTGCCCCGTGCGTCATGCACGGGTACTGAGGAGGAGCAGGGCGATGTCGTCACCGGGGCTGGGCGCATGCCGGATGAGGTTGTCGGCCATCGCGTCGAGGTCGGTGGGATCGGCCTGTTCGAGAAACCCGGCGAGGGCCGCGGTGGCGTCGTCGAGGTCGACTCCGGGGGCTTCGACGAGTCCGTCGGTGTACAGGGCGAGCACGCTGCCGGGCGGCAGGTCGCATTCCAGCACCGAGTACTGGGCGTCCGGCTCGATGCCGAGCAGGAGGCCGGGCGGCACCTGGAGGATCTCGATGCGTCCGTCGGCATGGCGCACCAGCGGCGGCGGGTGACCGGCGGAGGACAGACAGGCGCGGTGCGTGGCGAGGTCGAGGTGGACGTAGACACAGCTGGTGAACAGGCCGGGGTCCAGGTCGGTGAGCAGGCGGTTGGTGCGGGCCAGGACGTCGTCGGGGGTCGCCCCCACGGTGGCGTGGGCGTGCACGGCGGTGCGGACCTGCCCCATCAGCGCGGCGGCGTCCACGTTGTGGCCCTGTACGTCGCCGATGGTGGCGCTGGCCGTGTGCTCGTCGAGACGGATGAGGTCGTAGAAGTCACCGCCGATCCCCAGGCCCCGGGCCGCCGGGAGATAGCGGGCGGCGACCCGCAGGCCGGGCACGTGGGGAAGGGTGTGCGGGAGCAGGGCGGACTGCAGGCGGTGTGCGAGGTGGTGTTTGGCGTCGTAGAGACGGGCACGGTCCAGGGCCTGCCCGACCAGGCCGGCCAGTGAGGTGAGCGCGGCCCGTTCGCCGGGCGGGAAGACGTGCGGCCGTTTGTAGGCGAGGAGGAGGGAACCGATCGGCCGACCGGACGCGATCAACGGCAGGACCGCCCACGCGGCCATACCGTCCTCGTGCACGGTGGCGGGGTAGGCGTGGCGCAGTTCCGCGAAGGACGCGAAGAAGTCCGGGACGCCGCGGGCCAGGACGTCGGCGCCGGGGATGTCCGAGCTGAGGGGAACGGCGTCGAAGCGCTCCATGAGTTCGGCGCGGTAGCCGCGGTGGCCGAGGATCTTGAGGCGGCCGTCCTCGGCGGTCATCAGCACCATGGCCTGCGCACCCAGAGCGGGCAGCAACTGGTCGGCGGTCTGCTCGACCACGTCCTGCACACCGACGGCCTCGGTCAGGGTGGAGGCCAGGTGCATCAGGTGGTACAGAACGGTGGCGCGGCTGGGGCCGGCGGTCGGCACGGACGGCGACGGGGGAACGTCCTCGGCCGGGCCGCCGGGGGTGATGCGGACACTGATACCGGTGGCGTCCGGGTACAGCTCGAAGGCCAGCCACGTGTCCGGGGGACGCAGGACGCTGAAGTTCTGCGGCCGGCGGCTGACCAGCGCGGCCCGGTAGCGGTCCTCCACATGGGGTACGTCCATCCACGGCAGCGCCTCCCAAGGCAGCGCCCCCACCAGGTCGCTTCGGTCGGCACCGACCAGGTCGGCCCCGGCCGGGGTGATGAAGGTGATGCGTCCGTGCATGTCCAGCCCGCAGGACCCGCCCGGCAGGCGGTCGACGAAGGCCGACGCCGCGGTCGCCTCGGTCGGGGAGGGAGTGCGCCCGGCCGGCGGCGGCAGGGTCCGTGGCCGGTTCGCGGGCAGCAGCGGGTCGCCGCGCTCCGCCGCCTGCTGCAGGATCCCGCCCAGGTGGCGACAGGCCTCCTGGATGACGTCGCGCTCCTCGGGGCTCAGCCGCTCCGGGTGGCCCGCGGACCACAGCAGCACCAGTCCGCCCCGGACGGTGGTGCCCGAAGCGAGCGGGGAGGCCGCCAGCGCGAAGTCGTACGGCAGGACCAGCGCCGGCCGCGGATACCGGCGCGCCATCTCCTCCCGGCCGCCGACCCATACCAGGCGCCGCTCGCGGACGGCGTCCGCCACCGGCATCGGATCGGTCAGCGCGACACGCCGCCACGGAGCGGCCATCTCCTGGGGAACGCCCGCCACCAGGATCTGCCACAGGGCGTTGTCGCCCGGCGGCAGCACGTACAACAGCCCTCCGAACGCACCGCTCTCCCGCACCACGGCGGCCATCGCGGTGTCCATCAGAACTCCGGCTCCGGCAGGGCTGCTCGACGCCGACCACACCGAGCATCACGCATATGAGGACACTACGCCCGTCCTGCCGTGATGGCATGTGATGCCCCGGGCCGGGGTCGGCGCCGGTGGCGCACGTGCGGGCCCGCCGTGTCCCTCCTAGTCTGGTGCTGCTCGGGGACGTTTCGTGGAGAGGCCTGTCCATGCCCCGGTCGATCTGGAGCGGTGCCATCTCGTTCGGCTTGGTCACCGTGCCGATCCATGTGGTCGGCGCGACCGAGGACCACAGCATCCGCTTCCACCGGTACCACCTGGCGGACCAGGGGAGGATCCGGACCCGGAAGGTCTGCGAGCTCGAGGACCGGGAGGTCCGCCCCGACGAGATCGGCAAGGGGTACGAGCTGACCAGGACGCAGATCGTTCCGGTCACCGACGAGGATCTGCGGGAGCTGCCGCTGCCGACCGCGAAGGCCATCGAGATCGTGGCGTTCGTGCCGCTGGGGTCCGTGGACCCGATCAGGATCGGCGACGGCTACTACCTGCAGCCGGACGGACAGGTCGCGGCGAAGCCGTACGAGTTGCTGCGTCAGGCCCTGGCACGGTCGTCGAAGGTGGCGGTGGCGAAGTACGCGTGGTCGGGGCGGGAGCGGCTGGGCCTGCTGCGGGTGCGGGGCGAGGCGATCGTGCTGCACGCCATGCGCTGGCCCGACGAGATCCGTGACCCGTCCTCGCTCACCCCGCCGCCGGTCGAGGTGGCCGAGGAGGAGATCGAAGGAGCGCTCGCGCTGATGGACACGATGACCCGCGACGACCTGGAGGGCGACGAGTTCCGTGACACCTACACGGACGCCGTCGCGGAACTGATCGAGGCGAAGCGCGAGCACAGGGCGCCGCCGGAGGCGCCCGAGCAGGAGGAGCGGCCGGGTCAGGTGCTCGACCTGATGGCCGCGCTGCGGGAGTCCGTGTCCCAGGCGAAGGAGTCCCGGGGTGAGAACGGGCACGCCGAGGTGCACGAACTGCCCGGACCGAAGAAGAAGCCCGCAGCGGGGAAGACGCCCGCCAGGAAGACAGCGGCGAAGAAGACCTCGTCCAAGGCGACGACCGCGAAGGCGACGACCGCGAAGAAGACGCCGGCCCGCAAACCGCCCGCCCGCAAACCGAGGAGTGCCTAGCTCTGGCGTTCGAAGGGCCGACGCGGGTATTCAAGGTGGTGACCGACCGCGCTTCACACCCCGCGATGCTCGACGGTCCGAACGGCACCCGCTAGGTGCGCAGCAGCCGTTGGGTGATCTCCCGGTACTGCCGCAGCGCGATCCGGAGTTCTTCGGCCTGCGTCTCGGGGTCGCGGTCCTGCCAGCTCTCGTGAAGGGCACGGCGTCGTTCCGCGAGAGCGTTCGCGAGGTGGGCGGCGGCGTCGTCGAAGGCGCCCTCCGCCTCTTCCAGCGCTCGAAGCGGAGTGTCGGCGAAAGTGTTCATGGCCTGGCGGAGTCGCCGAAGGACCGCGTCCCGCTCGTCCGACGGCAGGAGCGCGTCCGGCGCCGCGGAATGGTGCTCGGGGTGGCGCGGGGGCTGATCCGACGGCTGCTGTGCGCGCGTCTGGTCGTACATCATCGAATGCCGCTTTCCTGGGTTGTTTGAATCACCGGTTCCCCGGAGCGGCCTGGCTCTGCGCCGTACTGATAGTCAACGCCCGATGGCGCTGTGTGTCAACGCGGTGACTTCCGGACGCCCTGGTCAGTGCTGGGTGAGGGATTGGGGGTAGTCGGTGATGATGCCGTCGACGCCGAGGGTGGTCATTTTGCGTATGGCGCCGGGTTCGTCGACGGTCCAGACGTTGATGTCCATGCCGAGTTGGTGGATGCGGTCGACGAGGTTCTGGTCGGTGACGGTGTGCTGGGGGTTGATCTGGTCGGCCCAGGTGCTGAGTTCGAGGAGTTCGGTGTCGGTGGGGCGGTCGGCGTCGAGGAGGCCGATGGGGATGTCGGGCATGTGGGTGTGGAATTGGTGGGCGTCGTCGGTCTGGAAGGACTGGACGGCGAGTTGTTCGCGGGCGAGTGCGCGGCGGACGTAGCGTGGTTTGTTCTGGAGGTTTTTGGCGAGGTCGGTGGCGAGGTCGGTGTAGTGGCCGCAGGGGCTGATCTCGGCGAGGAGTCCGGTGCGGGTGTTGTTGATGCGGGTGATGACGTGGTCGACGGTGATGAGGGGTTCGCCGGTGTAGTCGTGGTGGAACCAGGAGCCGGCGTCGAGTTGGCGGAGTTCTGCCCAGGTGAAGTCGGAGACGCGGTAGCGGGGGCGGTCGGGGTAGATCTCTTCGATGTTGGTGGTGCGTTCCATGGTGCAGTCGTGGAAGTTGACGAGTGTGCCGTCTTTGGTGCGTTGGACGTCGATCTCGACGAAGTCGGCGCGTTGGTCGACGGCGAGGTCGATGGCGGCCTCGGTGTTCTCCGGTGCCATGCCGGATGAGCCGCGGTGTGCGATGGCGTCGGGCCGGTCGTCGGGCCGCTCGTCCGCGTGTGCGGTCGTCGATGCCGTCGCGGCCAGGGTCAGACCGCTCAGCACGGCCACCACGACACCGACACGTCTGTTGCTCGCGTGCTTCACTACAGCCTCCCGCGTTCGAATGACTCCCTGGAGGCTGCCGGACGGTGGTTACGGGAAACCTGCCGCGGTCTGGCGGCGCCGCGATCAGCCGGTGGACCGTAACGGTGAACCGGCTGATCCGAGGCCGAAGGGACGATCAGGCGCATTCGCGCGCGTCCGTCCGCACGAACGGGACGACGTGAAAGGGGCGTTGATCAGCGGTGGAGGTGATCAACTGCGACGGCACCCGTCACCTGCCGAGGATGCCCTCGGGCAGCAGCGACTGCGGGGACGTGGCCGGGTGGCCCACCTCGAGCGACCCGAGGAGACCGTCCAGGAGAGGCCCGCCCGGGACCCCGGCCGAGGGGCCGGGCACGGGGGATGCCTCAGCGGCAGGTGCGGACGCCAGGAGAGCAGTGGCCATGACGGAGACGCAGGCAAGCTTCTTGATCATGTCCGCCTTAACGAATGACAGCCCGCGGAGCAACGCTCGCCGTCAGCCGACCGGCCCAGTCGGGCTACGCGAGACTCGACCGGGGGCGGCATCGGCACCCTGACCATCCCTGATCAACCCCGTACTTACCTTCGGGGTAATCGACCGCTCTCCCTTCCCCCGGCAGGATCAAGTGCGTCGACGGGAAACCCCGCGAACCAACCCCGGCCGGGATCCAGCCGCAGCAGCGAGGAGAGCAGCATGTCCGTCAAGCCCACCGCCACCACGCCGAGTTCGGTCGGCGCCGCGAGTTCGGTCGCCGAGGCAACCCGGGCCGTGGTGCAGGACTTCCTCGCCGCCCGCATGGCCGGGGACACCGGGCGGCTCGTCGACCTCTTCGCCGACGAGGTCGACTGGCTGCTCGCCGACAACCCCGCCGTTCCGTGGATCCGGCCGCGGTCCACGGCCGCCGAATGTGCCGCCCAGTTCACGGAGTTGATGGAGCACACCGTGCCCGAGGACGCGCGTGCCTCACTCGACACCTTCCTCGTCGACGGCACCGACGCCGTTTTGATGGGACACCTGTCGGGGACCGTACGAGTGACGGGCAAGTCCTTCGAGGGCCCGTTCGCCCTCCACCTCACCGTCGAGGACGGCCGGATCACCCGTCACCACCTCTACGAGAACAGCCTGTCCATCGCCGAGGCCTGCGCCCCGTAGGCGTGCGCCGCCGGTTCCCTCAGCCTTCTCCGGCCGTCGGCCCGCCGTGGTCCCCCAGGGCGCACGTCGCGCTCCGGGCGCCGAGCCGGCCGGCAGCGGCGCAAGCGGCCGCCCGGGCCCCTGGCCGCGCCCCGAGGCTTAGCGGCGTGTGTACCTGGAAACGACTACTCCCGAACGGTCGTCGCGACGACGGTCGGCCGACACGGGGAGGGGTCTTTCGTGGATGTGCCCTTATATCTGAGGCCGCGGGTGGATCCACCGCTCGCCTCACTGCTGGGGGCCGCACCATTCCTGCGCTCGCTCGTCGACGCGCTCGGCTCTCCGCTCAACGTGCTGCTCCCCGAGTCCGTCGCCGCGAACGCCGAGCGCTTCCGGGCCGTCTACCGTCGCCACCATCTGGCCGGGCGCGTCTACTTCGCGCACAAGGCGAACCGGTCCAGCGCCCTGGTGCGGAGACTGGCCGCCGAGGCACCGGCCGCCGTCGGCGTCGACGTCGCCTCGCTGGACGAACTGCGGCACGCCCTGAGCTGCGGCTTCACCGGGGACCGAGTCATGGCCACCGGTCCCAAGGACAGGGAGTTCCTCTGGCTGGCGGCCCGCGTGGGCGCGACGGTGAACCTGGACTCGGTCCGCGAGCTGGAACAACTCGCCGGCCTGGTACGGAAGTACGGCCTCTCGCGGGTCGACGTCCTGGCGCGCCTGTCCGGGTTCGAGTCGGCCGCCGGCCACGGGGGAGCGGGCACCCGGATGCTGTCGCGCCGCAGTCGCTTCGGCACCCCCGCGGGGGAGGTGGAGGGACTTCTGGCGGCCGTGGAACGGCACGCGGACGCCGTAGAACTGACTGGCCTCGCCTACCACTTGGACACCACGGGCCTGGAGGAGAAGGGCCGGGCCCTGGAGCAGTGCGTGCTGCTCATGGACCGGTGCCGGGCCCGGGGCCTGGCACCGCGCGCCGTCGACATCGGCGGCGGATTCGGTGTCGGCTACGTCGCCGACGCCGAGGAGTGGGAACGCTGGACGACCGCGCTCAGCGAGGCGGTCCTCGGTGGCCGCCCGCCCCTGACCTGGCGCGGTCACGGCTACGGGCTGCGCAACGAGGGCGGCACGGTGCGCGGGTCCGTCGCGCTGTACCCCGGCCACCGCCCCGACGCCGGCCCCGGCTACCTCGACGAACTCCTCTCGCTCCCCGCACCGGTGCTGGGCCGGGGACCCGGCACCCTTCTGCTGGAGCATCTGCACGACCTCCACATCGAACCCGGCCGTTCCCTGGTCGACCAGTGCGGGCTGTCACTGGCCCGCGTGCTGGACGTGCGCCGCACGGGGGAGGACTCGGAGACCTACCTGGTGCGCCTCGGGATGAACGCCGGGGACGTGAGCCTGGAGGAGCACGGAGTCCTCGTGGACCCCGTACTGCTGCCGCGGGGCGGACCTGAGGAGGACGACGAGGGGCCGGTCGGGGTCCACCTCGTCGGCAACCTCTGCCTGGAGGCCGATCTGATCACCCGCCGCCTGGTGTTCCTCCCCAGGCTGCCGCGCGCCGGTGACCTGCTGGCCTTCGTCAACACCGCCGGGTACGCGATGGACTTCCACGCCCACCACGCGCAGCGGCAGCCCCTCGCGCGGACGGTGGCGGTGGAGAAGGAGGGTGACTCCTGGCGCTGGTGCCTGGACGAGGACTACTGGCCGATCACACACCCGGGGGGAACGCCCGCATGAGGTACGACAGCATCACGGAGGCCATCGGCAACACACCGCTGGTGCGCATCGACCCCGCCGTGCACGGGCTGCGCAACATCGACCTCTACGCGAAGCTGGAGATGCTCAACCCGTTCGGCTCCGTCAAGGACCGGCCCGCCTGGCACATGGCGCGCCCCCACCTGGAGGACGCGGCCGAGGGGGAGGGAACGGTCGTGGAACTCTCCAGCGGGAACACGGCCAAGGCGCTCGCCCTGCTGGCGGGCATGCACGGAATGCGGTTCAAGAGCGTCACCAACCGGATGCGCGTACCGGAGATCAAGGAGCTGCTCCTGCTCCTGGGCGCCGAGATCGAGGAGCTGCCGGGGCGCAGCGAGTGCCTCGACCCGACCGACACGGACGATCCGCTGACCCACTTCCACCGGACGCTCTCGGAGCCGGGAAACACGTATCTGCACACCGACCAGTACTTCAACCCGCGCAACGTCGAGGCCCATGCGGAGGGCACCGGGCCGGAGATAGTCAAGGACCTGGACGGGCGGGCGCCGGACTGGTTCGTCGCCTGCGTGGGCACGGCCGGTTCGTCGACCGGTGTCGCCAGGGTGCTGCGCGAGCACGACCCGGAGGTACGGGTACTCGGCCTGGTCGCCCACAAGTCGGACTTCATCCCCGGCATCCGCACCATCGACGAGGTCCATCAGGTAGGCCTGTTCGATCCGGCGACGTACGACACGATCGAGTCCGTCACCTCGGGCGAGGCCATCGACGGGATGCTCACCCTCGTACGCCGGTGCGGACTGCTGACGGGACCGACCGGGGGCGCCGCCTACCAGGGCGCGGTGCGGCACCTGGGGGCTGTCGACGCCGCGCTGGAGGGGTCGGGCCGTCGGGAGACCGCGGTGTTCATCGTCTGTGACCGGGCGGAGAGCTACCTGAGTTACGTTCGCGCACGCCGCCCCGAGCTGCTCGGCAGGGCGAGCCGCGGGCCCACCCTCGCGACGCTCACCGAGGAAGAGGTGCGGGCGGGCGGCCGGTCCGCGACCGTGGACGAAGCCCGCCGCCGGCTCACGGAGGGCGACCCCCGGCCGCTCGTCGTCGACCTGCGCAGCCCGCACGCCTACGCCGCCCTGCACATCGAGGGCTCGGTCAACATCGTCGACGAACTGTTCGAGGAACTCGTCCGCGGCGGGCTCCCCTTCGCCAAGCGGACACCAGTACTGCTGGCCTGTCCCGTCGGCGAGAGGTCACTGCGCTACGCCGCCCTGCTTGCCCGCATGGGGCATCCCGACGTGCGAAGCCTGGCCGGCGGAATCGTCGCCTGGCGGGACGCGGGCGCCCCGCTGGTGCGCGAATGAGCGCGGCGTTCCGGCAGCGGGAACTGAGGGAGCAGTTCCCCATCGTCACCGCACATCCGGAGTCGGCCTACCTCGACAGCGCGGCGACGTCCCAGAAGCCGCGGGCCGTGCTGGAGGCGGTCCAGACCTACCTCACGACGTCGAACGCCAACGCGGGCCGCGGCGCCTACCCCTGGGCCAACCGCACCACGGAGCTGGTGGAGGGGACCCGGGACCGGGTGAAGGAGTTCCTCGGCGATCCGGGACCGGACCACTCCACCGTGCATTTCACCAGCGGCACCACCGAGGGCCTGCGCACCGTCGCCCGCGACTGGCTCGTGCCGTACCTCAACGACGGCGACGAGATCCTCGTGCCGTTCGCCGACCACCGGGCCAACCTGGACCCCTGGGTCGAAGCGCAGCGGCTGCTGGCCGCCCGCGGCATCCGCGTACACCTGCGCGGCCTGCCGTACCAGGCGGTCTCGGGCGACTACGACCACCGTGCCCTCGGCGACCTCGTCGGTCCGCGGACCCGCTTCGTGGCCGCCACACACGTCCACCACGTCTACGGCGGTGACATGAACGTGCACCGCATCCGCGCGGCGGTCGGCCCGGACGTGCCGATCTGCCTGGACGCGGCCCAGAGCGTCGGCCATCTGTCCGTCGACCTGGCCGATCCCGGGCTCGACGTCGACTTCGTGGTCTTCTCGGGGCACAAGGCGATGGCCCTGCCGGGTTCGGGAGCGGTCTGGGCGCGCAACGCGCGGGGGCCCGCCCTCCGGCCGGCCGGCTGGCAGGGCACGCCCAACACGGTGGGCATCGTGTCGCTGAGGGCGGCGCTCGACTGGCTCGACATGGCCGGTCCCGACCGGATCGCAGACTGGACGGCCGGCCTCACGACCCGGCTGACCGACCGGCTCAGACACCTCGCCCCGTACGAGATCCTCGGCTGCCCCACCAGTCTGGCCGCCGACTCCGTGCTCCCCGCGACCCAGCGCCGCCACGGCATCGTCACCTTCCGGCACCAGGACATCCCGTCCGACGACCTCGGCTTCATCCTCTACAGCCACGGCCTCATGGTGCGGGCCGACAGCCTCTGCCAGGCCGGCGCGGGCGAGAAGGACGGGTCGGTGCGTGTCAGCCTGCACGTCTACAACACGGTGGAGGAAATCGACCGTCTGCTCACCGTACTGGCGTCATTGGCGTGAAGGACGAGCGATATGGCAAGTGATAACCGTTTCCACCTGTAGATTCGGTCGCGTCCACTACGGGTGAGGAACGGAAGAGGTGGCGCGACCAGATGGGCATCAGCATGGCGGTGGCCAGGACGTGGGTGGAGCGCTGGGAGCGACAGCAGCAGCGCTACGCCGTGGACCGCGAGGAGCGGTTCACGGTGATCACGGATGTCGTCGAGTACGTCACGGCCGGCCGTGCCCGGCCGCTCCTGCTCGACCTCGGCTGCGGCCCGGGCTCCCTGGCCGCCCGACTCGCCGACCGGCTGCCGGACGCGGAGATCGTCGCCGCCGACATGGACCCCCTGCTGCTGGAACTGGGACGGACCCACCACGCGAACGCCGCCCGCTACGTCGACACCGTGATCGGTGCCGACGGCTGGACCGACGCCCTCGGGCTGGAGCGCCCCCTGGACGCCGCCGTCTCCACGACGGCCCTGCACTACCTCCCCGAGCCGGTACTGCTGGACACGTACCGCCGACTCGCCGCGCTGCTGCGCCCCGGCGGCGTACTCGTCAACGGCGACCACTTCCCGCCCGGCGAGGCACCGTGCTCGGACATCACCGGCCACGTGGGCCGCCGCCGCGCCGAGCGGACGGGTGGCCATGCCCACGAGGACTGGCAGGAGTGGTGGACCGCGGCGGCCCGGGACCCCGAGCTGGCCGACCTGCTCGCCGAGCGCGCCCAGCGCCACGCGGCCCGCGGGGGGAGCGGAGCCGGGGAGGATCTCGCGGTGGACCGCCACATCGAGCTGCTGCGTCGGGCGGGCTTCCACCACGTCGCGCCGGTCTGGCAGTTCGGCGACAGTGCCGTTCTGGTGGCGGTCACGGGCGACTGAACCCCAGCCGGTTCACAGGGCGAGGCTCATCAGGATCTCGTCACGGTCGTCACCGGGCGCCACGCGCAGCGCGCCCGGCCATCGGCCGACCTCGGTCCAGCCGGCCCCGCGGTAGAAGTCCTCGAGCCCCAGACCGGCCCGCGCGGTGAGCCGCAGCCGTTCCATGCCCATCTCGTCGCGGGCGATCTCCGGGAGACGGCGCATCAGCGCGGCACCGACGGCCATGCCGCGGAAACGGACGTGCGTCTGAAGGTGGTTCACCGTTCCGCAGTGCGCGACGAGAGGGTGCGGCTCGCGGCGCAGGAGTACCCAGCCCGCGAGTGCGCCGTCGACGGTGGCGAGGATGATGCGGCTGCGCTGCGGAGCGAGCCCCCGCACGATCTCGTCCAGCGCCGGTTCGACCTCCGGCGAGGGCACCGGCGGCAGTGGACAGCCCATGGGGATGACCGCGCCCCCGGCGTTGATGACCGCCGTCCAGCAGTCCCGCAGATCCCGGCGGAGGGCCGGGGTGGCATCCTGCGCCCGGACGATCTGCGCGAACACGGGCGCGCGCACTGCCTCGTGAGCTGTCACGTCCGCCAGTTTGCCAGGCCGGTCCGCCGGCCGCCGAAGGTCATGGAACGTCCGATCACACTTGCGCGCCGCTGTCAGTGAGGTGTCGGCCTCGCGGTGACCCGCCGGGCTTGCGATCGTCGGCTCCCGTGACTCATCGGTGACGCGTGTCCCAGCGGGGGCTGCCGCGCTGGGCGGGAGAACGTCGTGTCGATACCCGCGAGGGGAGGCGAGGCTGGGCCCCGCGCCCGTGCGATCCGTCCGCATGCTGCCGTTGCGCCCGTCTTGCGCCCTGGCCCGTTCCCCGCCTTCACCGCACGCTCGCGTCCATGGGGGATACACACGAACCGACCCTCTTCCCGGTACCCGGCCCCGACAGCCACCGGCAGCCGCCCGTCGATGCCCCGCGGCCCTGGGAGAGCGTCGACCGGAGGCAGGCCGCCCGCGACGGCGCCACCGGGCCCGAACCGCCGGCCCGGCCGATCTGTCCGCACTGCGGCCTGGTCGGCGAACGCCGTCCCACCTACACCGGCCGGCACGTCCTGCTCGAGCCCCTGCCCGCCATCCCCGCGCACCTCGTCCCCGACGGCCACCGCTGGCACATCGACCCCGGCGGGCAGGCCTGGAACAGCGGTCCGAACGAGCCTGCGGCCGGCACCACCTGCCGCGTCCCCCACCGACTCGCGTGCCCGGGCCTCACCCTGGACGGGATCAAGCCGTGGCGGTGGCTGGAGACGCTGCGCGAGGAGAACGCCCGCCGGGCGCGGCGGCAGGCGGACGAGGAAGGCCTCCCGGGGGCGCTGCCCGACGC
>NZ_RAIF01000032.1:1813406-1817794 GCF_003671715.1 Streptomyces sp. E2N166
CCCGCGCCGGCCACGAGGGTGCCCACCCGACGGGCTCGGCCGGCCCGTCTCCGGCGACACGACCTCCGATCTCCGGGTCGCCCCCGTCGGCCTCCGGCGGACGACGAGCCTCCGCATCCACGCCCAAGCTAGCCCAACCAGGTCACATCCCCGCCCAACCCTCCCTCGGCCGGTGCGTCCACATGACCGGCGCGGGCCCCTCGGACGATGTTGGTGCCAGGTGTGCCGCGCCGGAGGGCTGTGTCGGCACCGGACAGGTACGAGTGAGGGAGCCTGCGATGCCGGAACTGTTCATCGACGGCGAGTGGACGGCCGCCGTGGGCGGCGCGCGGTGGGACGTGATCAACCCCTTCGACGCGTCCGTCATCCAGCAGGTGGACGACGCCGACGAGGCGGACGTCGACCTGGCCGTACGAGCCGCCCGGCGGGCCTTCGACCGGGGCGACTGGCCGTCGGCGCCCACCCGGGAGCGGGCCGACGTGCTGCTCAGGGTGTCGCGGTTCCTCCTGCGCGACCAGGAGGAGATCGCCCGTGTCGAATCCCTCGACACCGGCAAGACGCTCGCCGAGGCACGCATCGACGTCGAGGACGTCTCGAACGCGTTCCGCTACTTCGCGGAGATCGCCGACAAGGACGGCGGCCGGGTGGTGGACGTCGGCCCCGACGTACTCAGCCGGGTCACCTACCATCCCCTCGGCGTCTGCGCCCTCATCGCGCCGTGGAACTACCCGCTGCTGCAAGCCTCCTGGAAAGTGGCCCCGGCCCTGGCGGCGGGCAACACCTTCGTGCTCAAGCCGAGCGAGACGACACCGCTGTCCACGATCCACATGATCCGGCTGATCGCGGAGGCGGGAGCGCCGCCCGGGGTCGCGAACCTGGTCCTGGGCCCCGGCGGCACCGTGGGCGCGGCGATGTCCTCCCACCCCGAGGTCGACCTGGTCTCCTTCACGGGCGGCCTGGCCACCGGGCGCCGGATCATGGAGGCGTGCGCGCCGGGCGTGAAGAACCTCGCCCTGGAGCTCGGCGGCAAGAACCCCAACGTGGTCTTCGCCGACTGCGACTTCGACGCGGCCGTCGACCACGCCCTGGAGGCCTCGTTCCTGCATTCGGGGCAGGTCTGCTCGGCCGGCTCGCGGCTGCTCGTGGAGGAGGGCCTGCACGACCGGTTCGTGGAGCGGCTGGCCACCCGCGCGCAGTCCATCCGGCTCGGCAGCGGGCTCGAACCGACGACCGAGAGCGGGCCGCTCAGCTCCGCGGAACACCGGGCGAAGGTCGAGAAGTACCTGGAGATCGCCCGCGACGAGGGCGCCCGCCTGGTCTGCGGCGGCCGCCGCCCCGACGACCCCGAGCTGTCCCGCGGGTTCTTCCTGCTGCCCACCGTCTACGCCGACTGCGACCGCTCCATGCGCATCGTGCAGGAGGAGGTCTTCGGTCCGGTCGTCACCGTGGAGCGCTTCCGCACCGAGGACGAGGCCGTCGAACTGGCCAACGACACCCGCTACGGCCTGGCCGGCGGCGTGTGGACGAACGACGCGAGCCGAGCCCAGCGGGTCGCCGGCAGGCTGCGGCACGGCACGGTCTGGATCAACGACTTCCACCCCTACGTGCCGCAGGCCGAGTGGGGCGGCTTCGGCCGTTCCGGCTTCGGCCGGGAACTCGGGCCCACCGGCCTGCGCGAATACCAGGAGGCCAAGCACATCTACCAGAACCTCAGGCCGGCTCCCTCCGGCTGGTTCAAGGGCTGAGCGGGCAGGGCGAGAGAGAAGGCGACGCCATGGACGACGAGACGACGACCTACGACTACGTGATCATCGGCGGAGGTACGGCCGGCTGCGTACTGGCCGCCCGGCTGAGCGAGGACCCGGCCTGCCGCGTGTGCGTGGTGGAGGGCGGACCCAGCGATGTCGGCGACGAACGGATCCTGCGGCTCCGGAACTGGATCAACCTGCTCGGCTCCGAGTTCGACTACGGCTACACCACCGAGGAACAGCCCCGCGGCAACTCGCACATCCTGCACTCCCGCGCCCGCGTCCTCGGCGGCTGCTCCTCGCACAACACTCTGATCAGCTTCCTTCCGTTCCCGCAGGACCTGGCCGAGTGGGCGGAGCGCGGCTGCACCGGCTGGGAGCCGGAGACGATCCTGCCGTACCGGACACGGCTGCAGAACACGATCGTGCCCGTCGGCGCCGCCGACCGGAACGCGATCGCCGAGGACTTCGTCACGGCGGCGACCACCCGGCTCGGTGTGCCGGTCGTCGAGGACTTCAACGCCCGCCCCTTCACCGACGGCGCCGGCTTCTTCTCCCTCGCCTACGACCCGGAGACCAACACCCGCTCGTCCGCCTCCGTCGCCTACCTGCACCCTGTACTGAACCGCCCGAACCTGACGCTGCGCCTGGAAACCTGGGCTTACCGGCTGACGACCGACAGCGAGGGCCGTTTCACCCGCGTCCAGGTCCGCAACCCCGACGGCTCCCTCTCGACACTGGAGGCCGACGCCGAGGTGCTGCTGTGCGCCGGGGCGATCGACACGCCCCGCCTGCTCATGCTCTCCGGCATCGGCCCGGCCGACCAACTGCGGGACCTGGGCATCGAGGTCCGCGCCGACCTGCCCGGGGTGGGCGAGAACCTGCTGGACCATCCCGAGTCGGTGATGGTGTGGGAGACCCGTGAACCGCTGCCGCCCAACTCTGCCATGGACTCCGACGCCGGGCTCTTCCTGCGCCGCGACCCGGCGGGAGGGCCGCGCCCGGACCTGATGTTCCACTTCTACCAGGTGCCGTTCACCACCAACACCGAACGGCTGGGCTACCCCGTCCCCGAGCACGGCGTCTGCATGACCCCGAACGTGCCACGCGCCCGGTCCGTCGGCCGCATGTGGCTGCGCAGCGCCGACCCGGACGTCAAACCAGCCCTGGACTTCCGCTACTTCACCGACCCGGACGGGCACGACGAGCGCACCATCGTCGAAGGCCTGCGGATCGCCCGCGAGGTGGCGTCCACCGCGCCGTTCAGCGACTGGCTGCTGCGGGAGGTGGCGCCGGGTCCGGACGTTCGCTCGGACGCCGACCTGTCCGAGTACGGACGCCGCGCCGCACACACCGTCTACCATCCGGCCGGGACCTGCCGGATGGGAGCCGAGGACGATCCCATGGCGGTACTCGATCCCCAGCTGCGGCTGCGCGGCCACGACGGGCTGCGGATCGTGGACGCGTCCGTCTTCCCCACCATGCCGACCGTCAACCCGATGGTCACCGTACTGCTCGCCGCCGAGCGCGCGGCGGACCTCATCACCGCCCGGCCGGCCCCACGGCCGCCGGCCGTGGAAGGGTAGCCCCGGCGACGGTTCCCGGAACGCCGGGCCACCCCTCGGACGCCGGCCACGGGCAGAAGGACTCGGAGTTCCGCAAGGAGATGGGGCCGTGGGCGAACTCCCCCTCGGCTTCACCTACCTCTCCCCGGTATCGCCCTCGTCGTCGGCGTCATCCTGCTGGTCACGCATCGCTTCCACGGCCCGGGCGTCCTCTTCGACGACTACGGGGCCGCCGGCGACGGCTCCTGCCTGCCCGTCTTCCTCGGGGCGGCGATCATCGGCTTATACCAGTACTACGGCTTCGAGGCCTGCGGGGACGTCGCCGAGGAGGTGGCACACCCCGGCAAGGTGATACCCAAGGCGTTGCGACGCACCATCTACGTGGGTGGCGCGGCGGCGACCTTCACCTACGCCCGCGGCGAGATGATCATCGGCCACCGGCTGCCGCGGAAGATCTCCCCGACCCGCGCGGTGCCCGAGTACGCGCTGCTGGTCGCCGCGGCCGTCCCGGCGCTGATCGCCGTCGGCTCGCTGATCTCGACGGACGCCCTCACCAAGATCGTGTCCCTCGCGATCCTGGGCATCCACGCCGCGTTCCGGATGGTCGTCCTGGCCGCGCTGCGAGCCCGCGGCAAGGGCTGGAAGCCGAGCGGCGAGTACCGGCTGGGCCGGTGGGGCCCGCTGGGGAACGTCGGGGCGCTCGCCTACGGCATCTTCGCCATCGTGAACATCTCCTGGCCCCGGACCCCCGGCGTCCCCTGGTAGGACAACTGGATCGGGCTGCTCGGCGGGGGAGTGATGGTGGCCGTCGGCCTCGTGTACATGTTCACCACGCCACCACTACGGACGCAGCGACGCCCCTTCGGGGACCGCCGTCCCCGACTGGCGGAGCGCGGGGCCCGCGACCTGATGAGGCACGGATCCGCGACCGCCCCCTCGCCTCGCCTCCGGGCCGTGCGTCAGGACGACTCGCGCACCACCAGCTCGGTCGGCAGGGTCATTTGCTGCCGGGACGCGCCGTGCTGCGTGATGCCGGTGAGGATCCGGGCCATGGTCCGGCCCAGTTCCTCCACCG
>NZ_RAIF01000032.1:1817954-1845318 GCF_003671715.1 Streptomyces sp. E2N166
GGCGAGGACGGAATCCTCGAAGCCCACCACGGCGACATCACCGGGAACCCGCCGCTTCTGCCGGCGGAGCTCGGCCAGGGCGCCGACCGCCATGAGGTCGGAGGCGGCGAAGACGGCGTCCAGGTCCGGGGCGCGTTCAAGAAGCAAACGCATGGCACGGCCACCGCCCTCCTCCGTGAAGTCACCGGCCTCGACCAGGAGTTCCCTCGCGGGCACCCCTGCGTCCCCGTGCGCGGCACGCCAGCCCGCGAGCCGGCTGCGGCCGACGTCCATGTCCAGGGGGCCGGTGATCGTGGCGATCCGCCGCCTGCCGCTGCCCAGCAGGTGCCGGACGGCCGCGGTGGCCCCACCGACGTTGTCGGAGTTGACGTAGCTCAGCCGCTCGCCCGCGTCGCGGCGGCCGGCCAGCACGGTGGGCAGGCCCATCTCCTCCAGCATGCCCGGCAGCCGGTCCTCGGAGTGCACGGAGACCAGCAGGACGCCGTCCACGCGGCGGGTCGCCACCGACTCGGTCAACTGGTCCCGCTCGGCCTGGTCGCGGACGAGCATCAGCTGCAACTGGGTCCGGCTCTCGGCGAGAGCGCCGCTGACGCCCCGGATCAGTGCGGCGAAGAACGGTTCCGAGCCGAGCCGGCTCTCCGACTCGGGGATCACCAGGGCCACGGCGTTGGTGCGGTTGGTCACCAGACCGCGGGCGACCGAGTTGGGTACGTAGTTCAGCTCCTTGATCGCTGCGAGGACCCTGGCGCGTGCGTCGGCACTGACCAGTTCCGAGCCGTTGACGACACGCGAGACCGTGGTGCGGCCCACGCCGGCGCGGGCGGCGACCGTTTTGATCGTGGGACGGCGGTTGCCGGTCATGAACTCCCCCCTCGGCGGCCGCGGCGGCCGTGCCTGCCGCGGAGGTGACCTGCGGCAATTCTTGCAGACGCGGCCGTCGGCAGAGCACCCCCCGAGGCTCGGAGGACGAGGGCGAGGCTCGGAGTTCCCTGGCAACTTGCGTTCAAGTCATTGACAGATGGGCGCGCTCCCACGAGTCTTCGATGCGCCGGTGGGAACGTGCCCACCAAGTTTGGGCACGTTCCCAAACCTGTCAGAGCCGCTGTAGTCGTCGCTGTGGTCATCGCGGAACTCGTCACGCCGATGTGTCAGCGCCGTCGCTAGGAGGAGATCCATGGGCAGTCTCGGTTCGTTGCGCACAAGGGCGGTGGCGGCGGTCGCGGCCGCCGGCGCGCTGGCACTCGTCGTGGGCTGCAGCAGCAGTGACGACTCGGTCACCGGTGGTGGCAAGGAGGACGGCAAGACCACCATCACGATGGGCCTGTACGGCGTGATGGGCATCAAGGAGACCGGCCTTCTCGAGCAGTACGAGAAGGAGAACCCCGATGTCGACATCAAGGCCGAGATCGCCGGTGACGAGCAGACCTACTACACCGCGCTGCAGACCAGGCTCGCCGCGGGCAAGGGCTTGAAGGACATCCAGGGCATAGAGATCGGCCGGGCCAAGGAGATCACCGAGACCCAGGCGGACAAGTTCGCGGACTTCTCCGAGATGTCGGGGACCGACCACTTCCTGCCCTGGAAGGAGTCCCAGATCAGCACCGAGGACGGCAAGGTACTGGGCCTGGGCACCGACATCGGCCCGATGGCCGTCTGCTACCGCAAGGACTACTTCGAGAAGGCGGGCCTGCCCACCGACCGTGAGGAGGTCGCCAAGCTGTGGGAGGGCGACTGGAAGAAGTACGTCGAGGTCGGCCGCACCTTCAAGAAGGACTTCAAGGGTGACGACGTCGCCTACATGGACGCGGCCAGCGGCCTGTTCAACGCCATGGTCTACGGCTACCCCGAGCAGTACTACAACGACAAGGGCGAGCTGATCCACGACACGAACCCGGCCGTGAAGGAGGCGTGGAACCTCGCCGCCGACGCCGCGGAGGACGAGCTGACGGCCAAGCTCCGCCAGTTCCAGCCGGGTTGGGACCCGGGCCTGGCCAACGGCACGTTCGCCACCGCCGTGTGCCCGGCCTGGATGCTCAGCCACATCAGCGAGAAGGCCGGTGCGGCGAACAAGGGCAAGTGGGACGTGGCCAAGGCCCCCAAGGGCGCGAACTGGGGTGGTTCCTTCCTCGGCGTGGTCGAGCAGAGCCCGGTGAAGGAGGAGGCCAAGAAGCTCGTCGCCTGGCTGACCGCGCCCGAGCAGCAGGCTCACATCTTCAAGGAGATCGGCAACATCCCGTCCTCGCTCCAGGCGCTGGAGAGCGCCGATGTGAAGAGCGCCAAGTCGGAGTACTTCAGCGACGCCCCGATCGGACAGATCTTCGGCGCCGCCGCCCAGGAGATCCCGGACAAGCAGGTCCTCGGCCGCAAGGACGGCACGATCAAGGACACCTTCTCCCAGGGGCTGGCCCTGATCGAGCAGCAGGGCACCTCGCGTGACGAGGCGTGGGACACCACCGCGGAGCGCATCCAGAAGGCGGTCGGCTGACCCACCGCCCCTGCGGCCCTCCGGGCCCGCCGGCGCCCTGCCGGCGGGCCCGGGGCCCGGCTCACACATCCGCTTTCAGGAAGGAAGTCCGGTGGCCACCTCCACCACCAAGGCCCTGGCCGGGGACGAGCCTCCGGGTCGGTCCCCCAGGACGGGCGGCGAGCGCACCGCCCGGCGGCGCGGCGCACTGCTGCACCGGCTGGACATCAAGGGCGCCCCGTACGCGTTCGTCGCACCGTTCTTCGTCGTCTTCGCCGCGTTCAGTTTCTACCCGCTCGTCTACACCTCGTGGATCTCCCTGCACGACGTGGAACTGGCCACCCTCGACGTCATGGAGTGGGTGGCGTTCGACAACTACGTCGAACTCTGGGGCGACTCCCGGTTCTGGAACGCGCTGCGGAACACCATCACCATCGGCGTCATCTCCACGGTGCCGCAGCTGATGATGGCGCTCGGCCTGGCCCACCTGCTCAACTACCGGATGCGCGCCTCGCTGTTCTTCCGCGTCGCCTCGCTGGTCCCCTACGCCACCTCGGTGGCAGCCGCCGCCCTCGTGTTCACCATGATCTTCGAACGCGACTTCGGCATGATCAACTGGGCGCTCGGAACGGTCGGCATCGACCCGGTGAACTGGGAGGCCGACAAGTGGCCCGCCCAGGCCGCGATCTCCACCATCGTCATCTGGCGCTGGACCGGCTACAACGCGCTGCTCTACCTGGCCGCCATGCAGGCCATCCCCGCCGACCGGTACGAGGCGGCCTCCCTCGACGGCGCATCCCGGTGGCAGCAGTTCACGCATGTCACCGTCCCCGGGATCCGCTCCACCATCGTCTTCACCATCGTGCTCTCCACGATCGGCGCCACTCAGCTGTTCGGTGAGCCGCTGATCTTCGGCCAGGGCCCCAACGGCATCACCGGCGGCGCGGACAACCAGTACCAGACGCTCGGCCTGCTTCTGTACGAGGAGGGCTGGAAGAACTACCAGATGGGCCGCTCGGCGACCGTCGCCTGGGCGATGTTCATGCTGCTCGTCCTCGTCTTCGTGGCCCAGCGCCTGATCAAGCGCCTGCGTTCCCGTACGTCCTGACCTGGAGTCGACATGACCACCCAAAGCCTCCCGGCCCGGACGGACGCCCCGGCCCGGACCCCCGCCGACAAGCCGGCCGGCCGCGGCGGCCGCCGGCTGCTGCGCCAGGGCGCCGGCCGCCAGCATCACGCGGGCCCACTCGCCTACGTCCTGCTCGCCATCATGGCGATCCTGTCGATCTTCCCGCTCTACTGGACGATGGTGGCCGCCTCCACCGACAACACCCGGGTGAGCCAGACCCCGCCGCCGTTCCTGCCCGGCCCCAACCTGTTCAGCAACCTCGCCCGGGCCTGGGACGAGGCGGCGATGGGCAAGGCCATGGTCAACAGCCTCATCGTGGCCGGGGTGATCGCCCTGTCCACGGTGATGTTCGCGACGCTGGCCGGGTTCGCCTTCGCCAAACTGCGGTTCAAGGGCCGCAACGCCCTGCTCATGCTGGTGATCGGCACCATGATGGTGCCGCCGCAGCTCGGTGTCGTGCCGCTGTTCATGATGATGTCCGAGCTGGGCTGGTCGCAGCAGCTGCCCGCCGTCATCTTCCCCACGCTCGTGAGCGCGGTCGGGGTCTTCTTCATGCGGCAGTACCTGTCGGAGGCGCTGCCGGACGAACTCGTCGAGGCCGGCCGCGTGGACGGGGCGCACTCGCTGCGCATCTTCTGGAGCATCGTGCTGCCCGTCGCGCGGCCCGCGATGGCGGTCCTGTTCATGATCACTTTCGTGCACGCGTGGAACGACTTCTTCTGGCCCTTCGTGGTGCTCGACATGACGAACCCGACGGTCCCCGTCGCGCTCACCCAGCTCAGCGCGGGATACGTCCGGGACCAGTCACTGATCATGGCGGGTGCGCTGCTCGGCACCCTGCCGCTACTGCTGATGTTCATCGTCTTCGGCCGCCAGATCGTCAGCGGCATCATGGCGGGCGCCGTCAAGGGCTGACCCGCCACCGTGCGGCCCGGCCCCGAGCCGCCGGGCCGCACCACGATCCCCACCTCTCCAGGCGTTCGCGCGCCCGCGAACACCCCCTCCCAGAAAGGACTTACGTGGTCACCGCAGCACAGCAGACCGCGTCCGCCCCGGACGCCGCCCGTACCTTCCCCAAGGGCTTCCTCTGGGGCTCCGCGACCGCCTCGTACCAGATCGAGGGGGCCGCCGCGGAGGACGGCCGTACGCCGTCCATCTGGGACACCTACGCCCGCACCCCCGGCCGGGTCCGCAACGGCGACACCGGTGACATCGCCACCGACCACTACCACCGCTGGCGGGAGGACGTCGCCCTGATGGCCGAGCTCGGGCTCGGCGCCTACCGCTTCTCGCTCGCCTGGACCCGTGTCCAGCCCACCGGCCGCGGCCCCGCCGTGCAGAAGGGCCTGGACTTCTACCGGCGCCTCGTCGACGACCTGCTGGAGAAGGGCATCCAGCCCGTCGCCACCCTCTACCACTGGGACCTGCCCCAGGAGTTGGAGGACGCCGGGGGCTGGCCCGAGCGTGCCACGGCCGAGAGGTTCGCCGAGTACGCGGCCCTCGCCGCGGACGCCCTCGGCGACCGGGTGAAGACCTGGACCACCCTCAACGAGCCCTGGTGCAGCGCCTTCCTCGGCTACGGTTCCGGCGTGCACGCCCCCGGCCGAACCGACCCGGTCGCCGCCCTGCGCGCCGCTCACCACCTCAACCTGGCGCACGGCCTGGCCGTTCAGGCACTGCGTGACCGGGTCCGCGCCGACGCCCAGTGCTCGGTCACCCTCAACATCCACCACGTCCGCCCGCTCACCGGCAGCGACGCCGACGCCGACGCGGTCCGCCGGATCGACGCGCTCGCCAACCGGGTCTTCACCGGCCCGATGCTGCAGGGCGCCTACCCGGAGGACCTGTTCAAGGACACCGCGGCGCTGACCGACTGGTCCTTCGTCCAGGACGGCGACCTGCGGCGGATCCACCAGCCGCTGGACTTCCTCGGCGTCAACTACTACACGCCCACCCTCGTCTCCGAGGCCGACGGCAGCGGCACCCACACCTCGGACGGACACGGCAGGAGCACCCACACCCCCTGGCCGGGGGCCGAGCGGGTCGCCTTCCACCAGCCGCCCGGCGACACCACCGCCATGGGCTGGGCCGTCGACCCCACCGGCCTGTACGACCTGCTGACCCGGCTGGCGTCCGACTTCCCGCGGCTGCCGCTGGTCATCACCGAGAACGGGGCGGCCTTCGACGACTACGCCGACCCCTCGGGGCAGGTCAACGACCCCGCCCGCATCGCCTACGTACGCGACCACCTGGCCGCCGTGCACCGGGCCATCGTGGACGGCGTGGATGTGCGCGGCTACTTCCTGTGGTCCCTGCTGGACAACTTCGAGTGGGCCCATGGCTACGGCAGGCGCTTCGGCGCGGTCTACGTGGACTACCCGACCGGCACGCGCATTCCCAAGGCCAGCGCACGCTGGTACTCCGAGGTCGTGCGCACCGGCGTCCTGCCCGGAGCCTGACCGATGGGTCCGCCCCCGCCCGCCGCGCCGACGCGGCGGGCGGGGGCGGACCCGGCCACCGGTTCCTCAGTTCAGCGGGTCCAGCGTGAGCCGTGCCTGGGCCGGGTTGCCGTCGTGCACCAGTGACTCGTGGTGGCCGACGTCGTCGAAGGCGAAGGCGTACGCCTTTCCGTCTGCCATCCGGTCGTGGATGATCCGGGCGTAGTGGTTGGTCACGGACTCCTTGTAGAAGTCGGCTGCCGAGGCGTCGGGCTGGTTGGGGTTGCCGAGCAGCGTGGAGCGGTTGAAGCCGGCGCACAGCGTGCGCGAGATAGGCCCGCGTACCTGGTCGTTGGGGGCGTCCAGGAGCTTGTGACAGCCGAAGACACTGGAGGCGTCGGGCTTCTGGAAGCTCGTGACGACGGCCCCTGCGCTGTTGGTGAAGTTCATGACACCGCCCGAGACGCGCCCGAAGTACTTGGTGCCCGGCTGGTGCGCGAACGGCGTGACGGTGAGCGTGGCGGACGTGTACTTCTGCCAGACGCGGTTGATGTAGTCGTCCATGACCGACCCGGGCAGCGCACCGGTCTCCAGCCCGTACAGCGGCGACAACGCCCGCAGGACGGTGCCGTCGGGCCGGGTCTGGATGAGCCCGCCCCAGCCGGGCTGCGCCCGTAGCGCGTTGAACACCGCGTTGTAGCCGCCGGCCTTGAGCCGTCCGGCGGCGGCCACACTGCCGTCGGCGCGCTGCACGCCGACGGTGTAGGGCGCGGAGAACATGTCGACCTGGGTGCTGTTGAGCCACAGCCCGGAGTCGTTGAGCGTGTACTCGGACCAGTTGAACAGGATGTCGCGGTTGGGGTCGCTCGGGTTCTGCACGGCCGGTTGCACCAGACCGCCCGTGGTCAGCCGGAAGTCGAGCTTCTGGCCGTACGAGAAGTAGATGCGTCCCGACAGCTTGGGGATGCGGATCGTCTTGGTCTGCCCGGCGGCGGGTCCGGGGATGGACGCGTCGGGGGCGGGGGTCGGGGGGTTGCCGCCGGCGGGCCAGGCGTGGAAGGTGCCGTTCGCATCGGCCCAGCCCTGCCGGCCCGTCGTCAGCGAGGTGCCCAGATTGTAGATGTGGACCGGCTCGCCGCGGCTCGAGTTGTTGGTGATCTTCAGTGGGATGGTGGCGGGCACCGCGGCGTCCGCGGGCGGTGCGGCGCCGAACGTGAGCAGGGCGCCGGCCAGGCCCGTGGCCATGGCCACGGCGAGCAGACGGTGCTTGAGGCTTGAGAGCACTCTCCACCTCCGTGCGGGTGTGGGGGGATTGGTCCGTACCGATTGTGAGAGCGCTCTCAGCGTCACGCCGGGGCGCGTTCATGTCAATGAGGATGGAGCGCGGAATCGTGATCGGAGCCTGCGACGGGTCGCGTGGGGTGCCGCGGGGGTTCCGGGCGGGTCCCGTTCGGAGTGGCCGCGGAGGTTCCGAGCGCACCCGTCAGTGGCGCAGGCGGGCGTTGAGCCGGGCGGCCTGGCGTGTCAGGTGGGCGCGCTCGGCGAGGTTGGGCGCCTTCTCTGCCGCCTCGGCGTACAGCCGTGCCGCGGTCACCAGGTCGCCGTCGCGCTCGTGGAGGTACGCCGCCACCGCGGTGTGGCGGGGGAGGGAGTCGTCCAGACCCGCGAGCGCCGCCAGGCCGGCGCGCGGCCCGTCGGCCTCACCGACGGCCACCGCGCGGTTGAGCCGGACGACCGGGCTGTCGGTGAGGCGCGCGAGCTCGTCGTACCACTCGACGATCTGCACCCAGTCGGTCTCCCCGGCGGTGGGCGCGTCCGCGTGGAGGGCCGCGACGGCGGCCTGGGCCTGGAACTCGCCCAGCCGGTCGCGGGCGAGGGCCGCCTGCAGTATCCCGATGCCTTCGGCGATCGACTCCGTGTCCCACCGGCCGCGGTCCTGCTCGGCGAGCGGCACCAGACTGCCGTCGGGCGCGGTCCGGGCGGCGCGCCGGGCGTGGTGGAGCAGCATCAGGGCGAGCAGCCCCGCCACCTCGGGGTGGTCGATCGCGGACGCGAGCTGACGGGTCAGCCGGATGGCCTCGGCGGCGAGATCGACGTCGCCGGAGTAGCCCTCGTTGAAGACCAGGTAGAGGACGCGCAGCACCGTGGCAACGTCGCCGGGCCGGTCGAACCGCACCCCGGAGACGGTGCGCTTGGCCCGGCTGATGCGCTGCGCCATGGTCGCCTCGGGCACCAGGTAGGCCTGGGCGATCTGACGGGTGGTCAGTCCGCCGACGGCGCGCAGCGTCAGGGCGACCGCGGACGACGGCGTCAGCGACGGGTGGGCGCACAGGAAGTAGAGCTGGAGCGTGTCGTCCGCCTGGGGCGCGGGACCGGGCGCCGGCTCCTCGTCGACGAGGTCCTCACGCCGACGGCGGGCGGTGTCCGCCCGGGTCGCGTCCAGGAACCGTCGCCAGGCCACGGTGACCAGCCAGCCCTTCGGATCCCGGGGCGGGTCGGCCGGCCAGACGCGGACCGCCTCGACCAGCGCGTCCTGTACGGCGTCCTCGGCCGCCGCGAAGTCGGCTCCGCGGTGGACGAGGATGGCGAGGACGCTCGGTGTGAGGCTGCGGAGCAGTACCTCGTCCATGGGTGAGGTCACTCCGTGATGGTGGGCGACACGCCGTAGAACGGGCGCAGCTCGAGCCACTCGTGGATGGGCTTCCCGCCCGCCCCGGGCGCGGCCGACAGTTCCCCGGCCAGCTCGACGGCACGCTCGTAGCTGTCGACGTCGATCACCATCCAGCCGGCGATGAGGTCCTTGGTCTCGGCGAACGGGCCGTCGGTGACCGGCGGGCGCCCCTCACCGTCGTACCGGACGAACGTCCCCTCGGGGGCGAGTGCCTGTCCGTCGACGAACTCGCCGGTCTTCTCGAGCCGGGCCGCGAAGTCACTCATGTACCGCATGTGGTCCGAGATCTCCTCCGGCGTCCACTGGTCCATGGGCACGTCGTTGACCGGAGCGGGAGCGCCGCGGTAGTGCTTGAGCAGCAAGTACTTGGCCATGGTGTTCTCCTCGGCGGTGCTGTTGCGACCCATTGTGGTCGCGTTCACCCCTGGGACGGAGCCGGTCACGGGTTCTCGACATCGGCGCCGAATTCGTTCCCCCGGCTTTTCGGAGACCTGCCGCCCACCCCGGGCTCCGATCATGCCGATGGCGGTCGTCGCGGCGACGGTCCTGCCGGGCCACAAACCGGCACGGCCTGGCGCCGGGCCGGTGCGCGGAGCGCCTTTCTCATGGGCGGGCTGCCGTGATCGAATGCCGGCGTGGCAGCAGGGACGCGTGCGAAGGGGGAGCGGTATGGCTGAGGACACGGATGCGGGCGGCGGATGCAAGGCCTGCGACCTCATGCTCGGCAGGGCACCGCTGCCGGGCGGTAGCGTGCTGCGGACCGAGTCATGGGTGGTTGAGCACTGCGTCGGACCGCTCGGCCTGGGCACCCTGGTGGTCAAGCCGGCCCGCCACGTGCTGCACGTGGCCGAGTTGACGGCGCAGGAGTCCGGCGAGCTCGGCCCCCTGCTGCGGAGGGTCAGCGCCGCCGTCACCGAGGTGATGACCCCGGAGCAGGTGTACGTGTGTCTGTGGTCGCACGCCGGCGGGGTGCCCGGTCACATCCACTTCGTCGTACAGCCCGTGGACGCACGGGACATGGCCCGGTTCGCCGCCTTCGGCCCCGCGCTGCAGGTGGCCATGGGGGAGGCGGGGTGTTTCCCCGAGGCGGCGGAGGTGCGGCGGGTATGCGACCGACTCAGGGAAGTACTCGGCTGAACTCGTTCGGCCCGCTCCCGGGTGCCCGGTCGGCGAGCACCTCGTAGCGGCGGACCCCGGCGGGTCCTCGTGGTGCGGCGGCTTCGGGCCACAGGCAGTCCAGGACCGAGGCGGACGGAGCGAAGAGCGAGGACGGCACCGCGTCGCGGTCGAACCACTCCCAGCGCACGATCTTGTCCGGCTCGGTGACCCGGGGCGTACCCGCGGCGCGCCGGGTGACGGCCGCGGCCGTCACCCGGGTCAGCCCGACCAGGCCGTCGACCAGGACCGCCACCACCCGTACGTCCGTCGCCGGCACCGCGAGTCCGGTCTCCTCCGCCAGTTCACGGGCGGCGGCCGTCTCGAAGTCCTCGCCGGTGTCGACCTTGCCGCCGGGGAGTTCCCAGCGGCCATCGTGGCCGAGGCCGAGCAGGACCCGTCCGGTGGGATCGAGGACGGCGAGGCCGACACCGGTCAGGCTGTGGGAGGCGGGACGGGCGCGCTCGGGTCGTTCGGGGCCGGGTGTACGAGAGCTCACCAGGCCATTCCACACCCCGGGAGCCCGAGGGGCCACCGCAAGCGCGGTCTGCTCCATGGGTCAGTGCTGGGTGAGGGACTGGGGGTAGTCGGTGATGATGCCGTCGACGCCGAGGGTGGTCATTTTGCGTATGGCGCCGGGTTCGTCGACGGTCCAGACGTTGATGTCCATGCCGAGTTGGTGGATGCGGTCGACGAGGTTCTGGTCGGTGACGGTGTGCTGGGGGTTGATCTGGTCGGCCCAGGTGCTGAGTTCGAGGAGTTCGGTGTCGGTGGGGCGGTCGGCGTCGAGGAGGCCGATGGGGATGTCGGGCATGTGGGTGTGGAATTGGTGGGCGTCGTCGGTCTGGAAGGACTGGACGGCGAGTTGTTCGCGGGCGAGTGCGCGGCGGACGTAGCGTGGTTTGTTCTGGAGGTTTTTGGCGAGGTCGGTGGCGAGGTCGGTGTAGTGGCCGCAGGGGCTGATCTCGGCGAGGAGTCCGGTGCGGGTGTTGTTGATGCGGGTGATGACGTGGTCGACGGTGATGAGGGGTTCGCCGGTGTAGTCGTGGTGGAACCAGGAGCCGGCGTCGAGTTGGCGGAGTTCTGCCCAGGTGAAGTCGGAGACGCGGTAGCGGGGGCGGTCGGGGTAGATCTCTTCGATGTTGGTGGTGCGTTCCATGGTGCAGTCGTGGAAGTTGACGAGTGTGCCGTCTTTGGTGCGTTGGACGTCGATCTCGACGAAGTCGGCGCGTTGGTCGACGGCGAGGTCGATGGCGGCCTCGGTGTTCTCCGGTGCCATGCCGGATGAGCCGCGGTGTGCGATGGCGTCGGGCCGGTCGTCGGGCCGCTCGTCCGCGTGTGCGGTCGTCGATGCCGTCGCGGCCAGGGTCAGACCGCTCAGCACGGCCACCACGACACCGACACGTCTGTTGCTCGCGTGCTTCACTACAGCCTCCCAGCCTCTCGAGACGATCGACCAACCGGCGGAGTGGATCGGTGAAATCGGCTGTCCGAGGACGGGGGACGCCCCGTCAGGCGTCGCCCCCGGCCGACCCGGCCCCGGACGGAGCAGGAGTGGGCAGGGCGTCGAGGACGGCGGCGGCCAGTGCCACGGGGTCGCCCGACGCTCGGACGGGGTAGCTGTCGCGCTGCTGGCTCCAGGCGTTCTCGAGCGCGAACCAGTCGATGGCGACGGGTGCTCGGCCGGTGGCCAGCGCGGTGTCGAGGGAGTCGAGGTACGTCGTCCAGCGCATCGCGTAGAAGTCGGAGACCAGCCCGGACCACTCCCGGTTCGCGTAGTCCCGCAGGCCCCCCGAGTCGCTGCCGGAGCGGTGGCCCCAGGTGGTGAGAATCGAGCGGGCGTCGAACTCGGCAGCGGCTTTCTCCGCCTTCGTACGACCCCAGGACTTGGCGTCCTGCAGCCACGGGCCGAGGAGGAACCGGGTGTCGGTGGCGAGCAGCCGGTCCAGCAGGGCCAGGTCGCTCTTCCACTCGGTGGCCCGCTCACGGAAGCCGGGCAGATCCTTGGCGTCGTAGGCGGCCTTGATCTGCGGGAGCAGGGTCCGGCTGCGGTTGGCCAGGGCCTGACGGGCGACGTCGACCAGGTCGAAGCGGTAGGCGTCGGTGGTACGCAGTGTCGGTGCGACCCGGAGCAGCTCGGCCAGCGCCCGGTGCACCGTGCCGGGGTCGTAACGCATCGCACCGGGACTCCAGCTGGCCGCGTTCGTGGCCGTCAGCCTGGGGCGGGCGGTGAAGAGGCTGTCCTGGGACTCGCTCCAGGTCCCGGACGGCGTGCTGTAGGGGCCAGTGCGCAGCAGCTCCCACGCCCGGGCGGCGTGCGGGTCGGCACCGCCGTAGCGGCGTTCCGCGTACGCGTCGAACCACGCTCGGTGGTCCAGCGGGCCCGTACGCCAGGCCAGTTCGGTGAACAGCTCGTAGGCGACCGGGTTGCCGCCGGTGCCTTCCGGCATATAGGCGATGCCTGCCAGTGAACTGCCGGGCTTGGTGCGCCACTGGTCGAACCGCTCGGCCCAGACGGCGGTGTTGGCGCCGACAGTGGTGTGACCGCCGAAGTTGGGGATCGTACCGAACGCGTAGGGTGCGCCGTGCCAGGTGGTTTCCCGGTCGAGGCCGTTGTAGCGGTCGGACAGTCCGTCGACGATGAGCAGTTTGCTCTTGTCGACGGCGTCGATGATCTGCGTCGAGGGGTTGTTCTGCCAGCCGATCAGGGTCCACACAGCGCCGGGGCGCGCGGTCTGGAGAGCGTTCATCACCGCTTGGGCCGCCTCCCGGACGGGCACGTTCCCCGGCCGTCCCCCCTCGTGCAGGAGGTCCATCTTGTACATGGCGGACTCGCCGAACAGCTCACGCTGGTGGCGGTAGAACGAGGCGGCGACCCTGGGGAACGCCTCGCTGCGCGGGTCGAGCCAGTCGGGCCGCTCGAACCCGACCCAGTCGCCCTGCGGGACGACCGGTCCGGTGGGGTTCCGCTCGGTGAACCCCGGAGGCACGGTGCCGTAGTAGCCCGGCAGTACGGGAGTCATACCGAGTTGGCGCAGCCGGTTCGCGATCCTGCGGCCGAGGTCTGCCCGCTGCTGGATGAGCCGCTCGGAGACAGGGCCACCGAAGCCGGACATGTTCTGCATCAGCCACCACGGCTGGTGCGCCGGACCGGGGATCCAGGATCTCAGTTCCTCCTCGGAGTAGCCGAACTCCTGGAGCGTTTCGTAGTAGACCGCGTCGGCACCCATCTGGACGAAGACCTCGTTCACACCCTGCAGGGCGAGGAGGTCGATCTGCTTCTCGTAGGACGCCCAG
Organism: Streptomyces sp. E2N166; assembly: GCF_003671715.1. GTDB lineage: Bacteria > Actinomycetota > Actinomycetes > Streptomycetales > Streptomycetaceae > Streptomyces > Streptomyces thinghirensis. The sequence goes on from NZ_RAIF01000032.1 coordinate 1,831,109, forward strand.
TCGCGGTAGGCACCGGAATAGCCGTCGTCGGTGTCGTTGAGCGCGAAGCGGTGCGGGACGGAAGCGTGTCTGCGGATGGTGCCCGTGGGCGCGGGCAGGATGCGGGGCAGCCTCGCCGTGCTCCGCCCGGGCCAACCGATGTCCACCTTGGCCGTGTACTTGAGGTACCAGTTGACGCCGCTGAGGATCACGGCGGGGCTGGTGCCCCGTACGCGCACGTGGCCCGCGCGGCCGGAGACGCTGAAGTAGTCCCCGGACGCCGGGCGACTCACCGGAACGAGGCTGAACTGCGAGACATGGCGAGGCAACAGCCGGGCGAGCACTGCCTTGGCGGAGTGGGCGGCGAAGGCCGGCTTCCCCGGTGGGGAGGCGGCTGCCGAGGAGGTGGAAGCGGGAGTCAGGGCCGTGGTGAGAAGGACGAGGGCAGTGGCCGCGTACCGGGCAGCGCAGGCTCTGAGGCTTCTCACTGGTCACCTCGAAGGGGAGTGAACGACGGGGTGTTGGTGAATATGGGGGTCGGCGAGTCACCAGTCAAGGCGGCCCCTCCGGGCGTACGTCGTTCTTCGGCCACGAGTGTTCGGCTGACCGGCGTCAGCGTCCGCGAGCCGTTGCCCTCGCTCTGCCGCGGGCCCGGTTCGCCAGGACCACGCCGATGCCGGCGGCGCAGAGGTGGACGGTGAAGCCGACCGCGAATGCGGGGTTGGCCTCGTGTCCCCGGAAGGTGCCGTCGACGAAGTCGGCCACCGGTTCGCTTCGTTCCGACCGGGAGAGCGTGGCGAGTCGGTGCGTGAGGTCCGCTTTTCACCGGGGTCGGGTCGCGCCGGGCGCCAGCCCGACGCCGAGCCGATGTCTTGGGGCGCACCATGTGGGGCTTCCGCGGACCGGTACGCCGACAGCCAGGTTCACCACACCCGGAGCCGGTGGTGACGCTCGTGCCGTACGGTCACGAGACCCGTCCGGTCAACGGCTGTGCGGTGCCCCGGACGGTGTCGCCACGGCGGAGCAGCCCCGACAGGGACAGGGAGCCCGGTCCGAAGAAGGCCAGCAGCAGGAACCCCCAGCAGAACAACGCCGGGGACAGGCCGCCGTTCTGCAGGGGGAAGAGGCCGTCCTGCTGGTGCTCGGTGAAGTAGGCGAAGGCCATGGTCCCCGAGCAGAGGAACGCCGCGCTGCGCGTGGCCGCGCCGATGAGGACCAGGGCGCCGGCGACCAGTTCGATGACTCCGGCGTACCAGAAGGGCCAGTCGCCCGCGGGGCTGGCCGCCCGGTCCAGCAGCCCGAAGACCGTGGCAGCGCCCTCGCTGGTGAACAGCAGGCCCAGGACGATGCGGAACAGTCCGAGAACCAGGGGCTGCTGCCTGGTCAGCCGGTCGTTCAGGCGTGCGGTGCTCATCGGTGCGCTCTCCTCGAATCGGTCGGTGCGTCCTCGGACGACGCGGGTACGGGAGGGCGAGAGCCCTCCCGTACTACCTACGTGCGCGCGGGGTGTTCGACTCACAGAAGGGCGCCGTTGGCGGTGGCGACCTTATTGACATGTTCGCCTCCAATCAGGATGCTGAGCATGCGTTCTTCCATCGATGTAAACCAGACTCGTGGAAGTGGAGGGACATGTCGCCCCTGCCTGGACGTCCACCGACGGAACGGACCGTGAAGCGCCCCCGCCGCGTCTCCGGCGCCGTCGCGGCCGCGCTGTCCGGTGTCCTCGCCGTCGTGCTGCTCCTGTCGTCCGCCGGGTCCGCGCAGGCGGACCGGATCGGCCTCCGGGCCGCCGACCCCAGTGTGATCCGGGTCGGTGGCACCTATGTGTCGGTGCAGTCCACCGGTGGCGGCCTCGCGGTACGCCAGGCCGCGTCGACGGCCGGTCTGGCGTCGGCACCCGCTCGACAGGTCTGGTCGGACACCCACGACCGCGGTGAGGTGTGGGCCCCCGAGATCGTGCGGGACGGCGGCCGCTATTACATCTACTTCACGGCCGGCCGAGGGGCGGCCCACCGGATGTACGTCATCAGCTCCGCCGCTCCGGACAGCGGGTACACCGCCGAGACGCGACTGGCCCTGCCGGACGACAAGTGGGCCATCGACGGAACCCTGTTCACCTACAACGGTCAGCGCTGGTTCGTCTGGTCGGGCTGGGCCGGCGACACCAACGTCGAGCAGAACCTCTACATCGCGCGGATGAGCAGCCCGACCACACCGACCGGCGCGCGACACGTCATCTCGCAGCCGCGGGAGAGCTGGGAGCGGGTGGTCGGCAACCCGTTCATCAACGAGGGGCCCGAACCCGTCATGGACCCCAACGGGCAGCTGCACATCGCGTACTCCGCCAACGGCAGCTGGAGCGACCAGTACTGTCTCGCCGACCTGAGACTGCGGGCCGGCGGCGACCCTGCGCACGTGTGGGACTGGTACAAGTCCAACGGCTGTCTGTTCGGCTCGAACCGCGCGACCATGATGCCCGGCTGGGACCCGACCCTGCACGTCAACGGCCCCGGCCACCACAGTTTCGTCCTGCTGGACGGCGACATCGCCACGAGCCCGCCCGCCGGCCCGACGTTCCCCCTGATGTTCCACGCGGTGCCGAAGGGGACGCCGTACTCGTGGGAGAACCGGTACTGGTACACCGGCACCTTCTGCGGGTGGGGCGGCACCACCTACAGCCGCGCCAACGTCCCCGGCCCCAACAGCGACACCGGCTGGAGCCTCAAGTTCTTCGAGTAGGGCCACAGCGCCCGCGCGGACGCGACTTCTCGTCAGGGTCTCAGGGAAGAGGACGGCGGACCGGTCGGCCGGGAAGCGGAAGACCTGGAGCCTGTCAGCCGCGGCGAACAGGATGCCGGCGAAATCACCCCCCGCATGGCGGGCCTGATCCAGCAGCGCCAGGGCGCACGCGTCCTGGCGCGGGCCTTCTTCGCCTGTTCCGCTCGTTCCTGCGCTTCCCGTGCAGGACGCACCCTCGATTTCAGGACCGGCCGGCCGCGGAACAGGCGAGTTCTACGACCGCGCGCCCCGCCGAACGTGCCCCCGGCCGTGGTCGAGCCGGTCGGCCAGGTCGGCCAGACCGTCGGCGTGCAGGTCGAAGCGGTCCGAGGACGCGGGCGGTTCGCCGACGGGACGGGCGACGTAGGCGGTGCGCAGGCCGAGGCTCTGTGCCGCGCGTAGGTCCCAGGCGTGGGCCGCGACCATCAGGAGCCGTTCCGGCGGTCCTCCGGAGACGGTGACGGCCAGTTGGTAGACCGCCGGGTCCGGCTTGTACGTCCGGGCGTCTTCGGCGGACAGGGCCTGGTGCCAGCGCAGTCCGGCGTGGGCGTTGATCTCCAGCAGCGCCGCCCGGCCGGCGTTGGAGAGCCCGATCAGCGGGAGTTGTTCGGCGAGTCGGGCGAGCCCCGCCACGGTGTCGGGCCACGGCGCGAGCCTGCGACCCGACTCGGCCAGCGCCGCCACGGCCGTCGGGTCGCCGACCCCGACGGCATCGGCGACGAGCCGGGCGGCCTCCAGGTCGAGCAGGTCGCTGGTGACGTAGGGGCGGACGCCGGCGACGATGCGACGTTGCTCGTGGTCGACGTGCCGCTGCCACAGTGAGAGAAGCTGTTCGACCCCGGTGTCGTCCAGAGACGGGTCGAGCGCGCGGATGCCGGCGCGGACACCGGCGGGTTCGTCGACGAGAGTGCCGAGCACGTCGAACACGACGGCATCGATCTCCAGGTCTGGCATCTGAGCGTCTCCTGTACGAATCAGGGGCGGAGGAGTGTCTGTGACCCGAACCCCTCGGCAGGGAGTTCGAGACCACGGTGAACCGGCTGACGACTGACGACTGACGACTGACGACTGACAAGGAAATCATCAGCGGGCCGCCCCGTCGGCTACGGCATGGGGCCGAGGTCGCCCCGGAGGACGGTCTGGATGATCGGGGGGCGGCCCCAGATGGCCAGGAGCTCGTTGACGACGGCCCTGACGGGCGCCACGTCCCGGTCGTCGTCACCGTGCACCTTGACGGCGGCGGCCGACAGGCCGCGTGGGACGGCGTCCGCGTCCAGGAGGACGCGCCATTCCTCCGGGCCGATCTCCAGGTACTCCAGGGCGGTGAGTTCGGCGATCTCCAGCGGATCGGCGAGCGTACCGGGATAGGCGACGAGGGTCCTCAGCCGGGGCAGTCCGATGACCGGGGCGAGGCTGAGCGGCTCGGCGTCCCATACGCCGATGGACAGCACCTCCAGGCCGGCGTGCGCGGCGGCCTCGATGCTGGGCAGGCTTCGGATGTTGACGTGGGCGACGGCCGGCGGCCGGTCCTCGTGCGAGCCGCCGCGAGGCTCGCCGAGCCGGTCCAACACCAGGTCGGTGAGCGAGTCCGCGACCAAAGAGGCACCGACGTTCTCCTCGTGGCCGATCATGATGATCTGCCCGAGGTGTCCGCGCGGGCCGGGCGTCAGGTCGACCGCCAGCCGGTCCCCGCCGCCGTTGTCCCCGAAGACGAGCCAGCCGGGTGAGCCGACCAGACCCTGCACGGCGGCGTGGGGCGGGGTGACGACCGCCTCCATCGCCGCGAACGGCCAAGAACAATGGCGGGACGACGCGTCGGCGATGTACACGTCGTCCAAGGGAAAGAGTTCGCAGCCGACCGCGGCGCATTCCCGCGCCGGTGCCTCATGGTCGTCGCCCCAGTCCTCCCACCGCGACCGTGTCACCCGGTAGAGCGCCTTGAGCTCATCGGGCAGGGCGACGCCGAGGCGCGCTTCGGCACGCGCGATCTCCGCCTCGGTCGCGCCGACGGCGTCGGGCAACCTCTCACGGAGTGTCCGCTCCAGCAGCGCCGGGTCCGCGCCAGCGGCCGGTACCGCGCCGGGCACCGGGTCGGGAAGGCAGCGCCAAGGCTGCGGAACGGCGCCCTCGACCAGGAGCAGCGCGCCCGGATGCGGGCCGAGCCCGGACTCCGTGGCGGGACTGCGCGCCAGCAGACGGATCGCACTCTCCCCGGCGGGCACAATCTTCGTCGTGAACGAGATCTCGTCGATGCCGGCGTCCACGAGCGCGTGACGCACCCGCTCCACCGCCTCCGTCTCGTCCCGCATGTCCGCTGCCTGGGCGGCCCGCCCACTCGGGGGCGCCTGCCGTCGCAGAGGCAGACTCCAACTCTGTCGGCCGATGCGTCCCGTCACGCGCAGCGGCGAGGACGCGGTCGCTTCTCGCGTGCCGCCGTCGCGCAGAAGCCGCAGTACGGGGGCCCAGGTCGAGAAGTCGTGCACCGAGCTCGGGGAAGGGTTCCGGTCAGCCATGCGCCGACCGTACGCGGGGCCACTGACATCGATGCGCCAGGGGCCCCGCGAGCCGTCACTCCTGGCGCAGGCTCACCACCAGGTCGCGCGGCAGACCGTGGGTGTCGTGCAGGTAATGGAAATCCTCGTCTCCCAGGGGGCCGCGGAACCGGGGCCGGGCCAGCACCTTCCGCCCGCGTTCCATGAGTCGGCCGAACCGGTTCTCCTCCTCCAGCAGGACTCGGCGTACGTGACCGGGATCCTCCTCCTGCCGGAAGTGGTCGAGGGTGTGTGAGACCAACTCGTCCGGCAGGTCGCCGAGACCGCGCGACGGGTCGCCCCGCCACAGCACGGTGAGCACCCGTCGTAGCAGGCGCCGCAGCACATAGCCCCGTCCCGTGTTGGCCGGGCGGACCCCGTCGCCGACGACCACGACGGCCGAGCGGAGGTGGTCGTAGACCAGGCGGAGCGACGATTCGTCCAATGGCCACAGCGACGGCACGACACGCCGCCAGGGGTCGAAGACATCGCACTCGAACACCGACGACTTGCCCTGCAGCAGCGAGGCGAGGCGCTCCAGGCCCAGCCCGGTGTCGACGTTGCGCTGGGGAAGCGGCACGAGGCGGCCGTCGTCGAGGCGACGGTGGCGCATCATCACGTGGTTCCAGACCTCCACCCAGCGGTCGTCGCGGGTGGGCGTCGACCGGGGTGGGGTGTCACCGCTCCACAGGAAGATCTCCGAGTCGGGCCCACAGGGGCCGGTCGGTCCGTTCGACCACCAGTTGTCCTCCACCGTGAGTTCCACGGGCACGCCGCGCTCCTGCCACAGGCGCAGTGAGTCGGTGTCCGGCCCGACCTGGTCGTCGCCGCCGTAGACGGTGGCGTGCAGCAGACCCGGATCGACCCCCAGCCCTTCGGTGAGCAGCCTGTAGCCCCAGTCGAGACTCCGCGAGCCCCCGTAGTCGCCCAGCGACCAGGTGCCGAGCATCTCGAAGACCGTCAGGTGGGTGCTGTCGCCGACCTCCTCCAGGTCAGTGGTGCGCAGACACCGCTGCACGTTGACCAGCCGCCGGCCCAGTGGGTGAGGGCGGCCCTCCAGATACGGGGTGATGGGGTGCATGCCGGAGGTGGTGAACAGCACGGTGTCGCCGGGCGGCGGCAGCAGTGTCGATCCGCTGATCCGGCGATGACCGTGTTCCTCGAAGTACTCGACGAACGTGCGGACGATGCGCTCTGTGTTCATGAGGGTGACTCCTTCGCGTCGCAGCGGGAGAGGCACCGGACAACGGGACCGCGTGGTCGTCACCCAGAGGCGAGGACGTCGGAACGTCACAAAGAACCACCGGCGGGCCGTTTCCGGTCGCCGGTGGGAGAGGAGAAGGTCAGGCGGCGGCAACCGGCGAGCTGGTCGCTCGCGCGGTCGCGGAGATGGTTCGGCCGATGACGTTCATGCCGACGAAGGTAACGCGTGTTCCGGTGCGGAGCACGCGAATATTCGGTTACTGGGGGCGCGTTCGGCGGTCCGCCGGAGACCGCGAGCCACGGTCTGGGCGACGGGCCGCGCCAAGCGGTCAGGATCGGAGAAGCACGCGGGCCGGGGCGGCCCATACCTTCGGTGCATGACCTCCATCGACTCCGTCACCCTCGGCGCGGACGACCCCGCCGCCGCCACCCGCTTCTACGACGCCGCCTTCGGCCTGGGCAGCCAGGTACGAGTACGGGCGTCGGAGACCCCCGCCACCGGCTTCCGCGGCTTCACCCTGTCGCTCACCGTCTCCCAGCCGGGCACCGTCAACGGCCTCGTCGACGCGGCGGTGGCCGCCGGGGCGTCGGTGGTGAAGCCGGCCACGAAGTCCTTCTGGGGCTACGGCGGCGTCGTACGCGCCCCCGACGGGGCGCTCTGGAAGATCGCGACCTCCGCGAAGAAGGACACCGGCCCGGCCACCCGGCAGATCGACCAGTTCGTACTCCTGCTGGGTGTCGAGGACGTCGTGGCGACCAAGAAGTTCTACGTCGCTCGCGGCCTCACCGTGGGTAAGAGCTTCGGACGCAAGTACGTGGAGTTCGAGACACCGCCGAACTCCGTCAAGCTGGCGCTCTACGGCCGTCGCGCCCTCGCCAAGGACGCCGGAGTCCCGCCCGAAGGCACCGGACCGCACGGGCTCACGATCGGCGGCGGAGACGGTGCCTTCACCGATCCGGACGGGTTCGCCTGGGAGGTCGCGACCGCGGTCCGGTAGTACGACTTGATAGGCAAGTGATTGCTTGCCTATCCTGTGGACGTGGCCGACGACCTTTTCAAAGCCCTGGCCGACCCCACCCGCCGTACCATCCTCGACGAGCTGGCCGAGAAGTCCGGACAGACACTGTTCGAGATCTGCTCGAGACTGAGCATGAAGCACCAGCTCGCCATCTCGCGCCAGGCGATCTCCCAGCACCTGGCCGTACTGGAGGCGGCCGGGCTCGTCGAGACCAGGCGGGAGGGCCGCTACAAGTTCCACGAGCTCAACACGGCCCCCCTGCGGCGGGGCTTTGAGCGATGGCTCGGGCCCGACACGTCCCAACCGGAAGAGAGCACTCCGTGAAGATCCGTCTGACCAGCGTTTTCGTCGACGACCAGGCCGAGGCCCAGCGCTTCTACACCGAGATTCTCGGCTTCGTGACGAAGCACGACGTGCCGGTGGGCGAGCGGGACCGGTGGCTGACCGTCGTGTCGCCCGACGAGCCCGGCGGCACGGAACTCCTGCTGGAGCCCGCCGGCCATCCGGCCGTCAAGGCCTACCGCGACGCGCTCGTCGAGGACGGCATCCCGCTGGCCCAGTTCGCCGTCGACGATGTGAATGCGGAGTACGAGCGCCTGCGTGGCCTGGGGGTCCACTTCACCCAGGAGCCCTTGGAGATGGGTCCCGTCACCACCGCCGTCTTCGACGACACCTGCGGCAACCTCATCCAGATCGCGACCGAGCCGCGGTAAGCAGGCTTCCGGCCGCAGTGCCGGATCAGGCGGCCTGAGCGGCTTCGTGCTTCCAGAAGCCCGAGAAGGTGATGCGATCCTTGGGCATCCCCAGGCGGTGCAGGTGCCTGCGGCCCTCGGTGGCCAGGGTCGACTCGCCGACCACGAACGCGTACCCCGCCGCATCGGTGGAGGCGAGCCGTCGCAGCTCACGGAGTGCGGCGGCGCCGGGCACCGAGGTGTTGTCCTGACGCACGACCCAGGAGACGGTCACGCCGGCCGGACCGTCCAGCGCACGCCTGTCAGCCGCGGTGGGGACCTCCTGGATGAGCCGTCCGACCGTCTCGCCGGGCAGGGAGCGCAGAATGCCCGCGGCGGCGGGCAGCCCGGTCTCGTCGGCCACGATGGTGACCTCGGAGGCGTCCTGCGGGCAGTCGAACAGGATGCCCTGGTCGAGTACGGCGAGGGCGTCGCCCGGGGCGGCCCGGCAGGCCCAGATCGCGGCTCTGCCCTCGATCTCGCCCCCGGGGCCGCGATGCACGACGAAATCGATGTCCATCTCCGCCGCCCGCTGACGGAAGTCGGCCACGGAGTAGTTGGCGCAGTGCGGCCGTTCGTGCTCGGGGATGGCGAGGTAGGGCCGCCACCACTGGGAGCCGGTGTGCTCCGGTAGCCGGAGGCGGCGTTGATGGGGGAGCTGGAGGAACAGACGGAACCAGTGGTCGTACCCGAGCCACGGGAACTCGGCGAGTTCCGCTCCGGCGACGGTCACCCGCTGCATGGACGGGGAGACGCGTTCCGTGCGCACCACGCGGGCGCGGAACATTCCGGGTTGCTGAGGCATGAGCCGACGGACCTTCGCCATGCAGGTCAGGCTAACCTAAGTTGGGCTGGAAGCCACTCGCCTCCGGTCGGTTCGGTTTCGGTATGCCCGTTGTCGAGGTGAATGAGAGACTTGGACCGTCCGGCTTCTAGAGGCGCCGCCGTGAGGACAGGCGGATCGGATGGCCCGGGAGTGGTCGATGTTCCGCAAGCGTCCCGCACCTGACGGCGAAGAGCTGCTGGCCAGGCTGGCATCGCTGACCACTCAGGCACGGGAGCTGGCCGAGCTGCGCCGGTCCCAGGTGGAGCTGGCGGTCGCGCTGCAACGCGACATGCTTCCCGCGAGCCTGCCCACGGTCCCCGGCTTTCACCTCGCCGCCTGCTATGCGCCCGCGTACGCCGGACTCAACGTGGGTGGGGACTGGTACGACGCCTTCGTACTCCCCGACGGCCGTATCGGCCTCTCCGTCGGAGACGTCCAGGGACACGCCATCGACGCGGCGGCCTTCATGGGGCAGATCCGCGTGGGCCTGCGGGCGCTCGCCTCAGTGACGAGTGAGCCCGGCGACCTGCTCGCCTGTACGAACGACCTGCTTCTCTCCCTGAACAAGGACCTCTTCGCCACCTGCACCTTCATGCGCTTCGACCCTGCCACCGGCGTCCTGGAGAGCGCGCGGGCCGGGCACATTCCCTGCGTATGGGCCACGGCCGACGGCAAGGCGGAGGTCTCCGAGGACGAAGGAGGGCCACCGCTGGGCGTCCTCAAGGGGACCGAATATCCGGTGACCCGGTACCGGCTCACCACGGGCGGAGTCTTCGTCCTGCTCACGGACGGAGTGGTGGAAGGGCCTTCCCTGAGCGTCGACGAAGGGCTCGCAAGGGTCGTGCGACTGGCAGGCGTCGCCGCCGTCGCGGGCATGGAGGCGCACTCGCTCGCGGCCGCCGTGCTCAAGAACGCCGAACTGGTGGGACACGAGGACGACGCGGCCGTGCTCGTCGTCGGCCATGACGGACGTGCCGTTACGCCGTAGGGCGGGACGATGCGCGGCTCGCCTCGCTGATGCGTCGGCCCCGGTGTCTGATGGCTGCTGTGGTGGGTATCCGTGCTTGGCCGCGACCGGTCGTCCTCGTCTGCGAGACGCTGCTCGTCGCCGTCTGCTACTACGCGGCGGGACGACTGGGGCTCTCGCAGCAACTGGTCGCGGACGGCGCGGTGGTCACCCCCATCTGGCCGCCCACCGGCGTCGCCGTGGCCTGCCTCCTGCTCTTCGGACTGCGGTGCGTGCCCGGCATCGCGGTCGGCGCCCTGCTGGTCGTCGCTTCTCTGACCGCTCCCCGTCTGTCCGCCGCCGGGATCGTGCTCGGTAACACCCTCGCGCCCGTGTGCGCCTGTCTGATGCTGCGCGCGGTCGGATTCCGCGTGAGTCTGAGCCGCTTGCGCGACGGCCTGACGCTCGTGTTCCTGGGGGCGATGACAGCCATGCTGATCAGCTCGGGCGTGGGCGTGGGCGTACTCGCCCTCACGGACAAACTCGCCGCCGACGACTTCTGGCTCGTCTGGCTGGCGTGGTGGGTGGGTGACGCGATGGGCGTCGTGATCGTCACTCCGCTGCTGCTTCTGCTGCACCGGGCCCGCTGGCCGCCCCCGTCCGGTCGATGGGGCGAGGCCGCGGGGCTCGCGCTCGTCGTGTGCGTGCTGGTGCCACTGATCACGTACAGCTCGGTCAGCGTCCTTTTCCTGGTGTATCCGCTGCTGATCTGGGCCGCGCTGCGTTTCCAGCTGGCGGGCGGCATGCCGTGCGCGCTCTTCGCCTCCGTGATGGCCACCGTCGCGGCCAGGGAAGAGGCCGGTTCCTTCGCCAGGCTGACCGACGTCGAGACGATGATGAAGCTTCAGGCGTTCAATGGAACCCTGGGCCTGACCGCGCTCCTGCTGTCCTCCGTGATCAGCGAACAGATCAACACCAGACGGTCCGTGGAACGGGCCTGCCAGGAACTGGTCGAGGCGTTGCAGCATCTGAACGCAGGGGGCCCCGGGAGCACCGGGTCGTCCGGCGGAGGCGTCCGGTGAGTGGAGACCGTGGGCAGAAGGGTCAGCGGTCGCCCAGGACCCGCCTGGCGGCCTCGGCCTCCGCCGCCGGCGGGGACAACTCGTCGAGGGTGTCGAGATCGGTGTCCGCCCGGAGTTCCCTCTCCCAGTCCTCCGCCAGTCGTTCCTGCTCCTCGCGAGACTTCGCACTGACAACATCCCGGTGATCCGGGTCCAGAGCCGCCAGGAAACGTCCAACCGGGTCCGTCGGCATGGCCGTGCTCCTAATCGTGGGGAAGGGCGCCGCTTCCGGCCCAGGATGGCCGACCGGGCCCGCGAGGGCCGCTCGACACGGCCTCCGGCCATCCTTATGGCCCCACGGACGCCCCGGCGGCGGGAAGCGCCGCGGGCATCGCCGTGCGGGGCGACGACGCTCCGTACGGGTGCACTGGCATTCGGGCCACATTCACTTCGCCTGTTTTCGGTCTGTGACTCTCCGGTAGCGAACGCCACGGCGTCACCGCGTCCCGCTGTCCGCCGGCCGCCCGGCACCACCAACCGCGATGTGAACAGCCAACGGGCGAGGCCGGCACCGAGTGCCGCCGTCCGATTCCACGCGGACCACCGACGCGTTCCGGCCCGATTCCGCGTCGCCCCTCCCTTCCCGACGGCGCTCAGAACGGCGTATTGCCGACGGTCGGCCCGGGCGTGATCGAGTCCCGTGCTTCTTGTGCGGCACCCGGGGGCAGACGGCTGGGGACCGGTAGGGGGACGAGCCCGGCCGCCTGCGGCGGCCGGGGAAACCAGGGGGTTGTACATGGTCCGCGTTCTTGTGGTGCACGACGCGACGCTGCTGCGGTCGGCACTGGTGCAACTGTTGCGGTCGGCCGACGGACTCGACGTCTCCTCCGTGTCGTCCCGCGGGGACGGCCCGGACGAGAACGACTTACCCGCGGACGTGTGTGTGGTCGACGGGGACTGTCTGGAGGGCCCGCCCGGCGAGGCCGGCCGAGTGCCCGTCTGGGACCGGTGCGGGACGCGGCTGGTCGTCCTCGCGGCTCCGGAGCGGCCGGGTGTGCTGCGCAGGGCCTTCGACGCCGGAGCGCTCGGCTTCGTGGACAAGGACGCCTCGTCGCAGCGGCTGATCGCCGCGGTGCACACGGTGGCCAAGGGGGAACGGTTCCTCGACGAGCGGCTCACCGTCGCACTGCTGCGGGCGTCCGAGATGCCACTGACCGCCCGTGAGCTGAGCGTCCTGTTCCAGGCGTCGCAGGGGTCGTCCGTCGCAGAGATCGCCGCCTGCCTGCATCTGTCCCGGGGGACCGTCCGCAACTACATGGCCAGTGCGATCCGGAGAGTCGGGGCGCGCAACCGCGTGGACGCGATTCGCATCGTCCAGGGCGGCGGCTGGATGTGACGGCGGCGGGGCACGCGGACGCGGGGGCACGGCTCGCGGGTCAGCCTCCGGTTCGGCTCCAGTGCCCCACCAGGTCCCGGTAGAGGGAGGAACGCTCAAGCAGCTCCCGGTGGGTGCCGTGGGCCGCCCGGACGCCGTCCAGCACCAGGATCCGGTCGGCACGGACCGCGGACGACATGCGGTGCGCCACGACGAGCAGTGTTCCCGGACGCCGGGCGAGCGCCTCCTCGGCGCGCGCCTCGGACGCGGCGTCGAGATGGCACGTCGCCTCGTCGAGCAGGAGCAGCCGAGCCGTGGACAGGTGAGCGCGCGCCAGGACGATCAGTTGGCGCTCGCCCTGCGAGAGGTCGTCGGGTCGCAGCGGCGCGTCGATCCCACCCAGGCGCTCGACCAGAGGAGCGGCTCCGAGATCTCGGACGGCGGCCTCGATGTCGCTCGTGGCGGCGTCCGGCCGCAGGTAGGCGAGGTTGTCCCGGACCGTACCGGTGAAGACGTACGCCTGCTGGGGCACCAGGACGCGCAGCGCGGCCAGCTCCGCCGCCCCCCGGCCGGCGACCGTCCGGCCGGTCACCCGCACCACACCGCTCCACGGCGCGCACGTCCCGGCGATGAGACGGGCGAGGGTCGACTTGCCGATGCCGCTGGGACCCACGACGGCCAGGTGTTCGCCTTCCTCGACGCGCAGGTCGAGCGCGTCGAGGACCGGCTCCGCCCGGGCACCGTAGCCGACGGTCACCGCGCGCAGTTCCACCGCGGGAACCCGCTGTGACGGCGCCGGAATCGGCGGGAGCGGGGAGCGGGCCGGGGGTCGCGGCAGCCCGGCACGCCCGGGCAGCGGCGCAGGTGGCTGTGGCGCCGCCCCGGTGGGGGACGGCCGCGCCTCCGGCACGGTGAACCGGTCCAGCACCACGAGCAGCCGGGTTCCCGCGGCGCCGATCGCGGTCATGAGGGTGTGCAGAGCGGGCAGCAGGGCCTGGGCCAGGTAGGTGAACGCCCCGAGCAGAGCGCCGGTCGTGACACCCCTGCCGCGCAGCCACGGCACGGCGACCAGCAGGAGCAGTACGGGCAGCTGACCCGCGACACCCAGGGCGAGGGTGCGCACCGCGGCCCAGCGGGCGAGGACACGGGACGTGGCGGCGGCGTCGGCGATGAGCCGTGCTCCGCTTCGTGCCGTCTCCGCCTGCGTACCGCAGGCGGTGATGTCACGCAGCGCGCCGCGGGCACGCGTGGTGTGATCGCCCAGTGCCTCGTCCGCGTTGAGAGCACGGCGCTGCGCCGCCGCCATGGGCCGCAGCGTCAGCAGGAAAAGGGCCAGGCCACCGGCGAGCGGCGGCAGGACCACCACGAGGAGCGCCGGGTCCAGTGAGAACAGTCCCGCCAGGGCTCCGGCCGCGGTGAAGACGAACGAGCGCAGGGTGAGGACGAGCCCGGCGAAGCTGTCCCGCACGATCTCGACCTGGTTGGTGAGCCGTGAGACGGCGGCGCGGTCCCCGCCACCGGGACGGGCCAGGGCACGGGCCATGGACTGGTCGACCGCCCGCCGCACGAGCCGGTCGCGCAGTGGTTCCGTCAGTCCGGCCAGCTCGGCGAAGACGCCCCTGATCACGGGCGCGCCGAGTACCACGGCGAGGGCGGCCACCCCGAGCCAGCCGAGACCCGTGGGGGTGTCACCGGCGAGGAATCCCCGGTCGACGGCCTGCGCGACGCCGTAGCCGACCAGGAAGGTCTGTGCCGACTCCG
>NZ_RAIF01000032.1:1845366-1846257 GCF_003671715.1 Streptomyces sp. E2N166
GGCCTACCCGTCGCAGGGTCCCCGACTCGCGCCGTGGCTCTGCCGCAGGTCCTTGGCCGGTGGCTGTCACGGCCGCGCCTCTTCGCGCGGCAGGCCGGTCCGACCGTGCCGGGACCCGCCCGGGCCGTCCTCGGCGGAGACCGGCCCCACAGCGTTCTCACAAGTGCCGAACACCGCTCGGTAGGCCGTCTCCTCCCACAGGCGCCGGTGGCTGTCGACCGCCCGCACCCGGCCGTCGTCCAGCCAGATCACGAGATCCGCCCGGGCCGCGACCGACGGGCGGTGCGCCACGACCAGCCGTGTGGCGCCGCGGGGCGAGCGGCGCTGCGCCTGTTCCACCGCGTGCTCCGTGGCGGTGTCGAGGCTGGACGTGGCGTCGTCCATCACCAGCAGCCGGCCCGCGTGGGCGAAGGCCCGCGCCAGTCCCAGACGTTGGTACTCGCCGCCGGACAGGGGCGTGTCGGCGAGCCGGGTGTCGTATGCCCGCGGGAGGCGGCGTACGAAGGATTCGGCGTCCGCGAGGCGAACAGCCGCCCTGATCTGGTGGGGTGACACCGTGCGCGGCCCGGCCGCCACCGCCTCGGCGACGGTGCGATCGCCCAGGACGGGACGCGCGAACGCGAAGCCGACCTCGGCACGCAGGCAGGAGCGGGTCAGAAGTCCGAGAGGTGTGCCGTCCAGCAGGACCTGGCCCTGGTCGGGATCGATGAGCCGGCCGGCGACGGCGGCCAGGACGGACTTGCCCGCGCCACTGCGTCCCACGACCGCGGCGGTCAGACCGCCCGGCACCACCACGTGGTCCGCCCGCAGGACCTCCGTCCCGTCCCGCAGGACCCGTACATCGCGCAGTTCGAGGGTGCCCGGGCCCACCGGGGGCAGTGTCCGGGTTCC
>NZ_RAIF01000032.1:1846278-1856011 GCF_003671715.1 Streptomyces sp. E2N166
GAATCCCGCGGCCAACTGCGCGTAACGGCACACCGCGAGGAGTTCGCCGACGCTGAGGGCCCCGGCGCCGAGCCGCAGGCCGCCCACCGCGGTGGCGGCCACCGTCAGCAGCGGGACGAGGACACCGCCGGTGGCCAGCGCCTTGCCGTGCAGCCTCCACATGCGTGCGCCCAGCGTGCCGAGTTCGGCCAACGGGCGGAGCACGCGCTCGCGTTCGCGTGCGGCGGTGCCGGCGGCGGCGATGGTCTCCGCGCCCTCCATGGTCTCCAGCAGCCGGGACGCGATGTCCGACTGCACCCGCTGGTAGGCCCCGACCGAAGCACCCGTGTCCCGCGCGAACGCCCGCAGCACCAGGGCGAGGAACGGAAGACCGGCCAGTACGCACACGGCGACCCACACGTCGACGACGGCAAGTGCGACGAGCGCGCCGGCCGGGGTGAGGAGCGAGGCCGCGAGCGCGGCCCTGGCGGCCGGCGCCGCACCCGCGTCGGAGGCGTTGAGGGTCAGCCGGGTGGCGACATCGCCGGGAGAATGGGGCCGGGCCAGATCCGGCACGGCGTGCAACAGTCCTTTGAGGGCGCGCGAGCGGATGGAGGCCGTCCAGTCGGCGGTGCACCGGCCGGTGAGCAGCGCGGTGAGACCGTCGAGGAGTATCTCGCCGACGAGCAGTGCGGCGCTCGCCAGGAGCCAGGGGCCGGCGGCGCCGTCGTGCAGGAGCAGGTCCAGTGTGCGGCCCAGGACCAGGGGCTGGGCGACGGCGACCGCCGCCGCCACCACCGAGCACACCAGGACCAGCAGTTCGGGCGCCCGCCCCGGGCCGGTGCCGGGTGAGCCTGGCGAGTCGTGCCCCTTACGCATCGGCCGCCGCCGACCCGGGTCCCTTCCCACCAGCTGCCCTCCTCGTGGTCGGCGCCGCCACGGGCGGCGACGAAGCGCGGTACCGGCGCCTGGGCGCCGGTACCGCAGCGCGCGGCCCGCCGCGTTGACAGCGGCGGGCCGACTCGGACGTCAGTTACACGTCGTGACGCTGAGGCTGCTGTCGCCGCAGAGCAGCAGGCTCGCGCGGCTGCCGGTCTCCACGTCGCCCATGGCCTCTTCCTTGGGGGTCTCCATCGACTGCAGCTCGAACAGGTTCATGTTCGCTTCCCTTCGTCGGACTACGGGTGTTCTCTTCACGACCCCGGACGGGGCCGGCTCATGGGCCGCGGCGCGCGCCGCGGCGGTGGGAGGAACGGCAGACCGGCGGGCCGGTCGCCGTGTACGGACGCGACGGCCAGCAGGCATCCGGCCGTCCCGGTGGAGAGGTCCATGGACAGGCGCATCATCTGCTCGCCGGGGAAGGCGAGATGACCGCGGTAGGACATGGCGTGCCAGGCCAGCGCGTCGATCTGGCGCCGGACGGCCTCGGGGCCGGTGCCTGGCCCGGTGGCGGTCGTACGGCCGAGGTACAGCACCATGCCGGCCACGCCGCGGTAGAGCCCCGGCTGGGCGTAGAACATGGCCTGTGCCGCGCGCACGATCTCCTCCCGTGCCTGCTCGAACCGCTCGTCGGCGCGGTGCGCCAGGTAGTCGTCGAGCACCATGCCGATGCCCACGCTGCCCGCGCCGAGGTACGGCATCGTGCGCCAGCCCTCGTCCACCTGCAGCGCGCCTCCCGCGCCGCGGACGCAGCGCGCGAGGTCCTGGCGCAGCGCGTCGCCCGCGAGGTCGAGGAGGCCGGTGTCACCCGTACGTTCGTACAGGCGCAGGAACAGCAGGGCGCTGCCCGTGGCGCCGTACAGGAGACCGGCTCGGTTCCGGCGTTCGTTCCCTCGGCCCGGTGCGTCGGCCGACAGGCACCGGGCGCTCAGTTCGGCACACCGCATGGCCGCGCCGCGCAGGGCGGAGTCGCCGGTGGAGGCGGCCAGGGAGTCCAGTACCAGACCCACTCCGGCCGTTCCGCTGTGGAGGTCGGTGGAGAGACCGTCGAGGGGATGCTCGAGGAGCAGCCGCGTGAGATCCAGCGACCGGGCCGGGTGGCCGAGGCGGTCCAGGGTCCAGGCGACTCCCGCGATCCCGTCGTGGAAGCCGTACGGCATCCCCGAGGGGAGTTCCTTGGTCCGGTCGAGCAGCCACTGCTCCTCGCTCTCGTCGCGCTCCGCCCCACTCTCGGCCAGGGCGTACAGCACGCCGGCCGCTCCGTAGCCGAACGAGAGTCCTCCGCCGGCGGTGGCGAACTGAGCCACGTCGCCGGGGAAGAGACGGTCCTCGCGCGACGGAGTGGCCGACGCGCGGATGGCCGCCGTCATCGATTCCCGGCTGCGGGGCCAGTCGCCCGGCGCCACGGGAACGAAGTGCTCGGTGGTGGACCGTGCCGCCGGACGCCGGTCGCAGGAGTCGGCGATCTCGTCGAGCGCCGCGTCGAGGAAGGCGCGCTCCACGGGGAACTGCCGCGCCACCACGTCGGCCAGGTGCTCCGCCTTGCGCCGGTCCAGGGCCAGCAGACTGGTCAGCGGCAGGAACAGGGCCAGGCGCAGACAGGCCAGCGCGTACCGGTCCACGGCGGTGCCCCGCCGGCCGGCAGGTGCCACGAAACCGGGGTGGGCGACCGTCTGCCGGCCCGGCTCGTCGACGCGGTGGGCGGCCTCGAAGTCCAGCAGGGCCACCCGCCCGTCGTCGCGGATCATGATGTTGAAGAGGTGCAGGTCGTTGAAGACCACGCCCCGCGCGTGCACCTCCTCGACGGCCCGCTCGACCTGGGCGTGGACGTCGAGCGCCCACTCGGTGTACTCGGTGAGCCGTCGCTCGTCGGGGTCCGCCTCGATGAGCGGGTGCCGCCGGGCGAAGAAGGTGTTGAGGGGCTTGCCGTCGAGGTACTCCAGCACCAGGAAGTGGTGCTCCCCGACGGCGAAGCTGTCCAGCACCTCGGGCGTGCAGGACAGGCCCGACAGCTGTTCCAGAGCGCGGCGTTCGCGATGCAGCCGGGTCACCGCGTCGGCGCCGTCGGCCGCCAGGCCGGCGTACGGACGGGCCTCCTTGAGGACCACCACCTCGCCGGTACGGGTGTCCCGTGCCCGGTAGACGCCACCGCCGTTGGAGAAGTGGAGTGCCGACTCGACGGTGTACGGGATGTCGGCCAGGGTCACCGTCGCCCGCGCGTCGAGGTGGGACTGGAGGAAGGCGGGCACGCTCACCCAGTCGGGGACACGGAAGACCGGGCCCCGGAAATCGGGGACGAGTACTCCCTCGGGGTTCGCGACGGCCGGCCGCAGTTCCCCGCTCTCGTCGTAGCAGTTGCGGCGGGTGAAGCTGCCGTAGCGCACGTGCACCGGGCCGTCGCCGATCCTGAGATCGCTCAGGATGTGCGGTCCGGGCTCGCCCTCCAGCAGAGCGGCCAACTCGCCCACGAGGCGCTCGAACTGCTCCTCGTCCGCCGGGTACACGGTGACGAACTTGCCGCTGCCCGCCCGGTCCGCGTACTTGGCGTTGCGCTGGTGCAGCAGGTAGCGGCTCGGCACGAACTTGAAGGCGATGCCACGCTCGACGCAGTGGTGCCGTACGCGCTCCAGGACGGACTCGGCGTTGTCGAGGCAGGCGGAGACGTGGATCTTCCAGCCCTGCGCCGGCAGTACGGCGTCCAGCGGGCGCAGGGCGAGCCAGTCGCCGCTCTCCCCGCGCTGCCATCCCGCCGGTACGGGCAGGGTGGCAGCCGCGTACCGGGTGCCCGCCGATCGGGTGCCGGGGCCGGTGCGGTGCGGCGCGTCGTAGAAGTGCGGATCCGCGTCGCAGTACACGGCGTAGCCCTTGTTCACGCCTGCTCCCTTCACCTGGTCGGTGCCGGGCATGACGCTGTCACGCGCCGCCGTGTCCCGGACAGTCACCGCTGTCACGTCTCCGACGTGCGGAACGCACAGGTAACTTCGCCGGGCGGGTGCCCGGGGCGGCGGCAGGTTCGCCGGGCGGACGTCGCTTCGCGTGGCCGACCCGGCCGTGCCGCGGGCTCCGGGCCGCCCAGGGGAGGGGCGGCCCGGAGCCCGTGTCACACGGGAGAGCGGGCGGTCAGTACTGGAGCGGCCAGGCGTTGATCCACCCCGTGTCGTTGACCCAGTTGTCGTTCACGCGCAGCTTCCACGTGCCGTCGGCCGTCTCGGCGGAGGCGTTCACGGCGTACGACCACGCCGGGTGGCCGGCGGCAGCAGTGCGGCCGAGCCCGCCGCGTGCGGCGCGGCCATCGGCGTACCGTTCATCGACTGGGAGGCGGTGTCGCCCGCGTTGGACGTGGACACGCGGGCGTTGCCCGGAGCGAAGAGGTCCAGGCAGGAGCCGTGGATGATCGAGCAGTACCAGAGGCGGGGGGCGCTGGGACGTCGCCCGTGCCATCGGCTGCTGCGCCGCCACGACCGCAAGCCGAACGTCAGCTCCCGTGCGGACATCGCCGTGGCAGACGACGGGGACGGCGTCGCGGGGCGGCGTCGCGGGGCGGTGACGGGGCCGGCCGGGGTACCGGTCAGGCCGTCATGGCGTCATCCGGGTCGTCGCGGTCGTCGCGGCCGCCGTGGCTGTCGAGGGAGATGCCCAGCTGTCCGGCCACGCCGGTGAGGACGGCTCCCAGCGGCAGCGCGACCCGGGTGAGGGCGTGCCGGTCGCCCCGCGTCGGGTCCCGGTTGACGATCAGCACCGGCTTCCCGTCCCCGGCCGCCTGGCGGACGAACCGGAGCCCGGACATCACCGTCAGCGAGGAGCCCAGTACCAGCAGTGAGGAAGAGTCGCGGACCAGCTCGCGGCAGTGCTCGACCCGCCGCTGCGGAACGGCTTCGCCGAAGAACACCACATCCGGCTTGAGGACGCCGCCGCAGACGGCGCAGGGCAGCACACGGAAGTCCCCGACCTGTTCGTCGGTGAGGTCGGCGTCACCGTCGGGGTTGATCCCCGCGGCCACCGGATCGAAGCCCGGATTGGCCTCCTCGAGCCGCCGGGCGAGTACCCGGCGCGGACTGAAGGCACCGCAGGACAGGCAGACGACCCGGTCCAGGCTTCCGTGGAGTTCCACGACGCCCTCGCTGCCGGCTGCCTGGTGCAGGCCGTCGACGTTCTGGGTGATCACACCGCTGAGCAGGCCGTGCCGGGCGAACGCGGCGACGGCCCGGTGCCCGGCGTTGGGGCGGGCGCGGCCGAAGGTGCGCCAGCCGAGGTGGCTGCGCGCCCAGTACCGGCGTCGGGCCTGGGGATCGGCGGTGAAGTCCTGGTAGGTCATCGGGACATGCCGGCTCAGGCTGCCGCCCTCGCCCCGGTAGTCGGGGATGCCCGACTCGGTGGAGATGCCCGCCCCGCTGAGCACCAGCACTCCGCCGCTGCTCAGCGCGTGGACGACCGGCCCCGGGTCGGTGGTGCCCGGCGGCAGGTCCTCGGCAGGGGTCCAGCTCAGAGTGGGGCGCATGCGCATGCCGCCAGGGTACGGAACGCGCTGCCCGCAGTCCGGCCGGCCGGTGCCGTGGAGCCGCGGCGGCCCGGCCCCACGGGCCGGACCACGGTCACGGCAGGGGCGTGCCACCGGTCGCGTTCAGGATCTCCGCCGTGACATAGCCGGCCTCCTGCGAGGCGAGGTAGACGTACGCCGGGGCAAGCTCGGCCGGTTGCGCGGGACGGCCCAGGGGGCTCTGTTTGCCGAACTCGGCGGTGTCCGGCAGCGTTGCCGGGATCAGCGGGGTCCACACCGGCCCCGGCGCCACCGCGTTCACCCGGACGCCGCGCTCCGCGACCATCTGGGCCAGCCCTTGGGTGAAGGTCACGATCGCGCCCTTGGTCGTCGCGTAGTCCAGCAGGTGAGGGCTGGGCTTGTACGCCTGGACCGAGGTGGTGTTGATGACGCTGCCGCCCTCGGGAATGTGCGGCAGGGCGAACTTCGTCAGCCAGAACATGCCGTAGAGGTTCGTCCGCACGACCCGGTCGAACTGCTCCGTCGTGATCGCCTCGATGCCGTCCGGCTGGGCCATCTGGTAGGCCGCGTTGTTCACCAGGACGTCGATACCGCCGAACTCCGCCACGGCCCGGTCGATCAAGGCCCGGCAGTTCCCCTCCTCACGGATGTCGCAGGATACGGCGACGGCCTTCCGCCCGGCGTCCTCCACCAGGCGGGAGGTCTCCCGTGCCTCGTCCTGTTCCTCGGCGAGGTGGGTGAACAGCACGTCGGCACCCTCGCGCGCGAAGGCCAGGGCCACCGCTCGGCCGATGCCGGAGTCACCGCCGGTGACGACGGTCCTGCGGCCCACCAGACGGCCCGACCCGCGGTAGGACTCCTCACCGTGGTCGGGCGGCGGGTCCATCGGCCCGGTCCAGCCCGGGTGCGGCTGGTCCTGCGAGGCGAAGTCGGGGCGGGGGTACTGCTCGGTCGGGTTCTGCTGGTCGTGCTGGTCGTCCGCCACGGCTGCCTCCTGTGTCTCGCGGTGCGCGGTCAGCGACCGTGTTCCCTGGCCGGCCCGTCCGAAAAGCCTCTCCACCTGCGAGCGACAGGTCCGCCGACCGCGCGTGAGGTCAGCAGAGAGGAACGCCGGGCAGCTGGGAGGCGGGGTGGTCGATGTAGATGTTGCTGAGGAAGCCGTTCTGGTCGCGCAGCTTGCTCCACCAGTTGTTGGTGTAGCCCTCGGCGTTCACCGTGTCACCCTGTTTCTGGCACAGCACCCGGACGCCGGTGGGACCGGGGAGCGTGGCCACCACCGGCGAGGAGAGACGGGCGTCGGCGCGCACCCGCACCCCGCTGCCCCAGGTCATGAACGGAGTACCGGCCCCGCCGCAGTCGTTGTCGCTGGTCAGGTAGTACTGGTGATAGCCACCCGGGTAGGCGAGCGCGCCGCCGTTGATGCGGATGTCCTGACCGACGCCGTTGTAGAGCTGCTCGTAGTGGATGTGGGGGCCGCTGGAGTTGCCGGTGCTGCCGGTGGTTCCGATCTGGCGGCCCTGGGCGACCTGGGCACCGTCGGGGACGCTGAAGGCGGAGAGGTGGAAGTAGTAGGTGCGCCAGCCGCCACCGTGCTCGATGGATATGTAGTTGCCGGCGCCGTCGGCCTGGACGTGCCGGTAGGCGGTGCCCGCCGCCGAGGCGAGGACCGGAGTGCCGTTGGTGGTGCCGCCGTCGGCGCGGACGAAGTCCAGCGCCCGGCGTACCTCGGCCGAGTGGTGGCTGTAGGTCCACTTCTGGCCGCAGGGATACGGGGCCTTGAAGTTCGGGGCCGCGGCCAGGGCCGCACCGGAGGCGGCCGCGCCGGCCGGCTGGACGGGGCCGAGCAACAGGCCGGCCAGCGCGCACAGCACGGCGGCGGTCACGGCCCACAGGCGTCTGAGTGGCATGGCGGATCGCTCCTTCGTGGGGAAAGCAGCAGGAGACCGCCGCCCGTTGGGACGGCGGACCGCGGCACAAGTTAGGGAGGAGCCGTCGGCGGGGCAAGGCGGTGATGGTGTGTTTCGCTCAGGCTGCAATGACTTGCTCACGACAAGGTGGGCGCTCCACCATGCGACCACCGGCACGACGAACTCCCCTGCCTCATGGCCCTGTTCGGCCCGGGGCACCGCCCGGCCGCGTACTCCGGTGCCCGCGCGGTCGGGCGTCACGACGGTCGGCGCGAGGCCCGTGCCCGTCGGCGGGGGCCCGTGCCCGCCCGCAGGCCACCCCACACCCGTGGGCACCGGAGAGAGCGGAGAACCCCCACATGTCCTCCGGACTCCTCGCCGGACGCGCCCGCAGGGCAGTGTGCGCCGCGACCGTGGCAGCCGCCCTGGCCCTGACCGGCCAGCCGCCGCCGCGCCGGCGCCGTCAACGCCCGACACTCCCGTCAACCGGGCCTTCGCCCGGGCGGCGGCCGCCTACGACGTCCCCCGGGACCTCCTGGTCGCCGTCGCAGGTCACCCAGACGGTCCGCGAACGCGACACCGCCTGGCACGCCCGCTCGGCCAACCCCCACTCCGTGGGCGTGGAGCACGAGGGCTACGTCAGCGATCCCGCCTGGTTCACCGACGCCATGTACCGCTCGTCGGCGGCGCTGACCCGCTGTCTCACCGACAAGTACGGCATTCCGCGGGACCGCACGCACATCGTCGGACACGGCGAGGTGCCCGGGAACGACCACACCGACCCCGGCCCGCACTGGGACTGGGCCCACTACATGAGCCTGGTCCGCGGCGACGGCGGTGCCACGGGCACACCGTTTCCGACGTGGGGCACGGACGTGAGCGTCCGGCGGCAGCCGTCGACGGACTCCGCCCGGGTGGCGAGCCTGCCCGGACCGACGTCCGTCCGCGTGGCCTGCCAGGTCCGCGGCGGACTCGTGGAGTACGACGGCTACAGCAACGATGCCTGGTCGTATCTGCCGGACCACGGCGGCTACGTCTCCGACATCTTCATCGACGTCACTGACGCCTGGCTCCCTGGAGTGCCCACATGCTGACCCCTTCCCCCCGGCGCGGTAGCTCCGCCGCGCGCCGCAGAACGCGGTCCTCGCGCACACTGAGCGGCACGGCCTGCCTGCTCGCCCTAGCCCTCGCCGGGTCGGCACTGGCCACGGTTCCGGCCGCCGTCGCCGCCTCCGCGTCCACCCCGGACTCCTGGCGCCCGGACCTGACCCGGACCGGCGCCGACGACGTCAACGTCGAGTACGCAGCCGGCGCCCTGCGGGTGCGGGACGGCTCCGTCAGCCCCGCCTCCCTGGGCCGGGACGGTGGCTACGCCTCCGCCGTGCTGGAGGCGCACCGCGTGAACCGGCCGGTGAACCGGGTCACCGTGGACCTCGACGCGACGGTGCCCGAGGCGGCGAGCGTCGAGGTCGACGTGCGGGGCCGGACGGCCGGCGGGACCTGGACCGAGTGGCGTCAGGCGGTGACCGGCACCGCGGTGGAACTGCCGCGCGACGTCGTCGACGTCCAGGCCCGGCTCACCCTGTGGAACGCCGAGGGCGGGGCCACAGCGGTCGTGAGAGCCCTGACCCTGACAGCGGACGACACGGGAAGCACCCCCGTCGAGCCCACGCCGAAGGCGGCATCCGCCTTCTCGGCCCGGGTCTACGCCACCCGCGAGGGACTGGTCGGGCACACCACGGCCAACGGCCACGTCATCCGCGAGAACGACCACTTCGTGGCGCTCCCCTCGCGAAGGGCCCTGTCGCCCAAGGACAGCGGCCAGTACTCGGTACAGGTGTGCGGGCCGGTCCGCTGCGAGACGGCGCCGGTGTGGGACGTGGGCCCGTGGAACACGCACGACGACCACTGGAACCCCTCCGCGCAGCGGGAGCAGTGGAAGGACCTGCCACGGGGCCTGCCCCAGGCGCAGGCGGCGTACGAGAACGGCTACAACGGCGGCCGGGACGAGTTCGGCCGGCAGGTCGCCAATCCGGCCGGCATCGACCTGGCCGACGGGACCTTCTACAACGTCGGCCTCGACGACAACGGCTGGGTGACCGTCACCTACCTGTGGACCGACGGCGGCGGCGACACCACGTCGTTCCCGACGTGGGGCACCGACGTGAGCGTCCGGCAGCAGGCGACGACCACCTCCACCCGCGTGGCGAGCCTGCCCGGCCCCACGACCGTGCGAGTGAGGTGCCAGGTCCACGGTCAGCTCGTGAACCACGCCGGCTACAGCAACGACGGATGGTCCTACCTGCCCGACTACGGCGGTTACGTCTCCAACATCTTCATCGACGTCGCCGAATCCTGGCTCCCGGGCGTGCCCACCTGCTGAGCCCGCGGAGGGCTTCGGCGGGCGGCC
>NZ_RAIF01000032.1:1856111-1876387 GCF_003671715.1 Streptomyces sp. E2N166
GCCGGGGCGGCCCCCACCGCGGGAGCCGCCCCGTCCAGCAGCGCACATCCCAGCGCGGTGCGGCGGTGCAGCACCCGATTGCCCTCGCGGCGGGTCGCCACCAGCCCCGCCTCACGCAGCACGGCCGCGTGCCGGCTCGCCGTGGACGGAGCCAGGCGAAGCGCCGTGGCCAGGGCCGTCGTCGTCAACGGGATCTCCAGCGCCTCCAGGACGTGGGCCCGGGAAGCACCGATCAGCTGGGCGACGGACGGTTTGGCCGCACCGGCACGCAACCGGGGGAGCCAGCCCGGCGCCGGGCCCAGCGGATGTACCAGCACGAGCGGCAGCGACTCGTCCACCAGGGCCAGCGGGGTACGCACGCAGAAGAAGCCGGGCAGCAGGGTCAGCGGGCGCCCGCCCAGACGCAGCAGCCGGGGCTCGGGATAGGGGGCCACGAGCCGGGAGCCCTGCCGCCGCCAGCCCGGCAGCTCCGCGTAGCTCGCCAGCAGCGCCTCGGCGCCGCCGTCGAGAGCAGCCTCGGCACGACCGGCGCGGTCCTCCGCGGCCCGCCCGCGGATCACGGACAGGTACGGTGCCACGGCAACGGCGTGATAGCGCCGCAGGGTACCGCCCAGCCAGCGCAGCGGGGACGCGTCACCGGTGGCCACCCACCGCACACTGCGCGGCACCGGCCCCCGCAAGTCCGCGCACAGCCGGGCCAGTTCGGCGACGAGTCTGCGCCGGGGCGTCGACTGCACCCGGTCAACGCCGTCCTCCAGCGCAAGATCACCACGACCGGGTGTGAGGAAGTCAGGAAAGTACCCCGCGGGTGGGCACAGCGGCAGCAACGCCCGGACATCGTCGGCGAGTCCGGTGCGGCGCAGGGCGCCGCGCACCTCGCGCCGCCAGGGGTCGTAGGCCAGGGATTCCTGACCGTTCTGCAGCAGGTGAAGGCTGAGCGCCGTCTCCCAGAGGGGGTCGGTGCCCGGTGCCACCCCCAGTCGGGTCAACGCGCCTTCGTCGAACTCCACTTGAAGCACCGTGCCGCTCTCCTCGCCGCAGTCGAAGTGCCGCCGGGGACGGTCGGACACCTCGGTGCAGGACGAATGGTGCCCGAGGTCTACGCGCGTACGCCATAGGGCGTCGGCGGTGACGCTCCCCGTGCCGGGATCCGGTACGGATCCGCCGGACGCGGGGCGTGCAGCACCGCACCGCACCTGCGCAACGCGGCCACGACCGACGAGGGCGGCCGCGGCCTGTTCCTCGTGGCCCAGCTGGCCGACCGCTGGGGAACCCGCTACACCGAGACCGGAAAGGTCATCTGGTCGGAGCAGACGCTTTCGCCTTCGCCGCGGCCGCCTCTGTCGGTCGCACCACCGACGTGAGCCGGACGGCGGTGGCCGGCCCGGGCACGTCCGGGCCGGCCACCGTCTCGTGAGCCGCTACGACAACGGCTCGATCCAGATGTCGCGGTACCGCACCTTGTCGCCGTGGTCCTGTAGGCGGAGCGCGCCCGCTGTCGGCCCTTCCTGCGCGCCCCCGGCGGTCGGGCCGCTGAGTGCCACGTCCTCGTGGACCGTCACGCCGTTCCACACCACCGTCACGCGCGCGTCCCGCGTCTTGGCGCCCTGGTCGTCGAAGCGCGCCGCGCGGAAGGTGATGTCGTACGTCTGCCAGGTGCCCGGCGGGCGGGCCGCGTTGGCGTCGGCGGCCTTCTGCTGATAGATCGCGGCGGCCTCGTTGTCCGCGGGCGTGGTGTCACCGAACGAGTCCAGGATCTGGATCTCGTAACGGTCCTGGAGGTAGATGCCGCTGTTGGCCCGGTTCTGGCCCGTGACGTCCGGGGGCAGCTCGGGCAGCCAGAACTCGGCATGGAGCTTGAAGTCGCCGAACGCCTGCTTCGTGCGCAGGTCGCCGCAGCACACCTCCATCCCGCCGTCCGTCAGCGGCCACTGAGCGGTGCGGCCGTCCGTCTGCTGCCAGGCCGCGCGGTCGGCGCCGTCGAACAGGACGACGCGCTCGCCCTCGGGATGCACACTGATCATGTCGAGGTTGACGTGCCCGGTATCGCCCTCGTCCACCCGGTAGGTGATGGTGTTGGCGCCCTTGCGTAGCCTCAGCGACTCGGTCCGCGTGGACCAGTCGTCCCAGCCGCCCGTACTGAGCAGGCTCGACTGCCTCACCTTCCGGCCGTCCACGTACACGCTCACCGTCTTGGTGCCGGTGAAGGGGTTCGGCCCGTTCGCGTACCGCAGGGCCACGTCGTAGGTGCCCTTCCTGTCCACGTCGACGGTGAACGAGGTGGCCGCGCCCTGGGTGCCGTAGCCGTCCACGAAGCCGCTGCCGGAGTAACCCGTGTGCTCGGTGTCGACGCCGGCGCCGCCGGAGCGCCGCGCCTCCTCCGCCTCGTACGTCGTCGTCGGGGGCTGCTTGCCCGGCATGGCGTTGAGCGTGTACCAGGCCTCGGTGCTCCACAGCTTCTCACCCTCGGCCGAGCTGAACGGACGTGGTGAGCGGACGTGCACCACACGGTCGGGCTTGAGCCCCGTGATCCGCAGCGTGACCTTCTTCCGGTCCTCGGACAGCCGTGCGGAGGTAACGGTGAGGGTCTCCTCGTCGACCTTGGGGCCGCCGTACGCCGGTGTCGGCACATAGCGCCACTGCTCGACCCGGTAGCTCTCGGCGAGCTCGTCCGCCGTCTCCTGGGACAGCGGCCGGGTGTACTCCAGCTCGAAACCGCCCCGCTTGGCGCGCATGGCCCGGATGTCGAACGCCTTGCCGCCGTTCGGGGTGAGCTTCTGCAGACCGTGGGTCAGCTTGCCCTCCTGGCCCCAGTTGCCCCCGGCGCCCAGGCCGCCCGCGTAGATCGCGCCGTCCGGGCCCTGGGTGATGCGGTTGACGCCCGCCTCCAGGCCCTGGGTGTGGCGGAAGACCGCGCCCTGGTCCTTGCCCTTCACCTTCTCCAGGAAGGCGCGCTGCAGTCCGCCGTAGGTGACGTCGCCGAACAGCATCTGGCCGGCGTACGGGCCCTTCTTCAACAGGATCGGGGTGCTGGGGGAGTTGGCGATCTCGTTCTGCGGCAGCCACAGCACCGGTTCGGTCACCGGCTGGTCGTCGAACGGGCCGGCCGGGTTGGTGTAGTGGTTGAAGAAGCGGTCGGGTTTGATACGGACCAGCTTCGACGCCGGGAGCCAGCCGCCCTGGTTGTCGGCGACGAAGAGGTCGCCGCCGGGGCCCCAGCCGATGCCGTTCGGGGTGCGCAGGCCGCCGGCGAGGTAGGTCACCTTGCCGGTCCTCTTGTTCACCTTGATCGTGGTGCCCCGGTTCGGCGCCGGCTGCGGGTCCGTCGTCGCGCCGCCGTAGTTGATCGCGACGGAGAGGTTGAGATAGAAGTGCCCGTCGCGGTAGAGCAGGCCGAAGGCGAACTCGTGGAAGTTGCCGCCGTACGGCCAGGTCGCCACGGTGCGCCGCGCGTCGGTGACGTCGTCGCCGTCGGTGTCGCGCAGCTCGGTGAGCTCGTGCTTCTGCGACACGTACAGGGCCCCGTCGAGGGCCTTGATGCCCATGGGCTCCTTGAGGCCGCTCGCCACCTTCTTCGCCGTCACCTTGTCGGGACCGGTCGCGCCGGTGACGTTGTCGAGGAGGTACACCTCGCCCTCGGTCTTGTCGGTGCCGCCCCACGTGGTGATGGCCATCCGGCCGTCCGGGAGCCAGTCCATGCCGGTGACCTGGGGTTCGAAGCCGTCGGGCCGCAGGTCCGTCAGCGTGTAGTCGGGGTGCACGCCGTCCAGGGGCAGCCCGTCGCCGGGGGTGTCGGTGCCGCTCTCGCACTGCTTGCGGCCGGGGGCCGTGACCCGTACGACGTCGGCGTCGGTGCTCAGGGCGGAGTTCGGCACGAGGGAGAAGTCCGCCGCGCCGGGCGGCTTCCACTCCAGCGTCACCCGCTGGTCGTTCAATCGGTCGAAGTGGTCGACACGCAGGGCGTGGTGACCGGCGGTCAGTGTCGTCGTGCCGTCCTTGGGCTCGGCCGCGTGAAGGCCGTCGTGATCGATGACCGTCCGGTCGTCGATGCTCAGGCGCGAGCCGTCGTCGCTGGTCAGCCGGAAGGTGTAGGCCCCGTCCTCGGGGACCTCGATGTTCGCGATCACCTGCGAGACGAAGTTGTCACCGATGCCGAAGTCCTCGGCCGTGGAGAAGTCGATGACGGGCATCAGCTTGTCGACGTTCGGGGTCTGTCCGGGCTTGAGCACGCAGATCTCGTTCATCGGCTGTCCGATGTCGAAGACGCGCAGTGTGACGCCCGGTTCCTGCGGCGGCAGGTCGTCGGCCGTGTCGGCGGCGCCTGCGGGCGTGGAAGTGAAGCAGCCGAACAGGAACGAGACGGCGACCAGACCGGCCAGCCGTCCGCGGGTTCTGGAGCGGGACCGTGGGCTCATGCATCCTCCCCGGGGGTGACGCGTTGGTGTGCGCGAGATGCCTGAAGACGACCGGGCGTCGGATACCATAGGAGCCTTTTGCTTGCCGCGTCTATGAGTTTGTCATCAGTGAGTACAAACTCTGTTCGTCAACGAGTGAAGAACGCGGGTCCCGGGTCGGGTTTCCCCTTCCACGAACATATTGGCCGCGCGGCGGGCCTCAGCGACCGGGCAGGCTCGAACCGCGGACGACCAGCTCGGGTTGGAGCACCACGTGCTGGTGACGGTGCTCGTCCGCCCGGTCGCCGGCTTCCTGGAGAAGCAGGTCCGCGGCCATGGCGCCCATGGCGCGGGCGGGCTGGCGGACGGAGGTCAGCGGTACGGTCGCCGCGGCGGCGAACTCGATGTCGTCGTACCCGACGATGGCCAGGTCGTCGGGGACCTTGACCCCCGCCGTGTACATGAACTGGAGCACGCCGAGGGCCAGCAGGTCGTTGGCGCAGAAGACGGCGGTGGGCCGCTGTGCCAGGCCCAGCAGTCGGGCCCCCGCGTCGCGTCCGGCGGCCACGTCGAGGCGTTCGGTGGGGATCTCCCGCAACGCCGTGGGAGGCAGGCCGGCCTGGGCGACGGCTTCCAGCGCCCCGGCCCGACGGTCCCGCACCTGCCTCAGATGGGGCGGTCCGCTGACGTAGGCGACTGAACCGTGCCCGGCGCCGGTGAGGTGACGGATCGCCAGAGCACCGCCGGTGACGTCGTCGACCGAGACGGAGCACCCCTCCGCGTCGCCGGCCACCCGGTCCACCAGTACGTAGGGAATACCGTGCCGGCGGAAGTCGCCCAGGCTGCGCCCGCTCGGATCGGCGGGGGTGACCAGTACCCCGCGGACCCGCTGCTCGGCGAAGAGTTCGAGGTACTCCGCCTCCTTTCGCGGACTCTGCGCGCTGTTGCACAGTGTGACGGCGAGTCCCGCCTCCCGGGCCGTGCGCTCGGCTCCCTGGGCCAGGTCGACGAAGAACGGATTGCCCATGTCGAGGACGAGCAGCGCCATGACACGGCTGCGGCCCGCCCGCAGTTGCCGGGCGGACTCACTGCGCACGTAGCCCAGCCGCGCGATCACCTGCTCCACATGACGACGGGTCCGCCGCGAGACCCGGCCCGGCCGGTTGAGCACGTTGGAGACCGTGCCCACGGAGACGCCGGCCTCCCGTGCCACGTCCTTGATGCCGACCGTCGGCGTGGAGTGCGTCATGTGTGTTCCCTGCTGTTCTGCCCCGCCCGTCGAGCCGGTCCGGGGAAGCGTTCGACCTGCGAAGCGGGGGCTCCGGGTCAGGCCAGGTGGAAGACCTCGGTGAGGGGACGCATGGCGGCATCGGGTGCCTGTCCGTCCAGTGCTTCGAAGAACCCCGCCATCTCGGCCTGCCAGCGCGTGTTCACCTCGGTCGCGTCCATGGCCGCCCGGGCCGCCTCGAAGTCGTCGGTCTCCAGATAGCCGACGAGCAGGCCGTCCTCCCGCAGGAAGAGGGAGTAGTTGCGCCAGCCGGCTCGGGAGAGCGCGGCGAGCATGTCGGCCCACACGTCCCTGTGGCGCTCGCGGTATTCGGCGACCATCTCGGAGCGGACCTTGAGAAGAAAGCAGACGCGTTGCATCGGATCACCCTGTTGCCGAGAGTGGGGCCCCGGTGATGCCGGGGCCCCACGAGTTTCGTACGGATCAGAAGTCGTACTCGTCGATGTTGGCCTTGTCGAAGACGGTCGGCTCGCCCGGGGAGACCACACCGTCCGCGCCGATGGTCATGGTGCCGAGGTCGCCGGCGTTGAAGGTCTCGCCCTCCTTGCCGGTGATCTGCCCGGATTCGAGGGCGACCGCGACGTGGGCGGCGAGTGCGCCGAGCTTGGCCGGCTCCCACAGCTCGAACTCCTGGACGGTGCCGTTCTTGACGTAGGCGCGCATGTCGTTCGGGGTGCCGAGTCCCGTGAGCTTGACCTTGCCCTTGTACTTGGAGCCGGACAGGTACTGGGCGGCCGCCTTGATGCCGACGGTGGTGGGGGAGATGATGCCCTTCAGGTTCGGGTACTCCTGCAGCAGGCCCTGGGTCTGCTGGAACGACTTCTGGGCGTCGTCGTCGCCGTAGGCGGTCTTGACGAGCTTGATGTCCTTGTAGGCGGGCTTCTTCAGTTCCTCCTTCATGACGTCGATCCAGGTGTTCTGGTTCGTCGCGGTCTGCGCCGCGGACAGGATCGCGATCTCGCCCTTGCCGCCGATCTGCTTGGCCAGCAGTTCGACCTGGGTGCGCCCGAGGTCCTCGGCGGAGGCCGGGGAGACGAACACCTGACGGCAGTCCTTGTTGGTGTCGGAGTCGTAGGTGACGACACTGACGCCGTTGCGCATGGCCTGCTTGAGCGCGGTGCACAGGGCGCCGGGGTCCTGCGCGGAGACGGCCATGGCGTCGACCTGCTGCTGGGTCAGGGTGTTGACGTAGCTGACCTGGCCGGCGGTGTCGGTGCCGCTGCTGGTGCCGACCTCCTTGTAGGTGGAGCCCAGTTCGTCGAGCGCCTTCTCGCCGCCCTTGTCGGCGGTGGTGAAGTACGGGTTGTTGACCTGCTTGGGCAGGAAGGCGACGGTGAGGCCCTTCTTGGTCTCCGCGTCGGGGTCCGCCTTGCCGACGGCGGCGCTGCCGTTGTCCTTGGACGCGTCGTCCTTGGTGGTGCCGCCGCAGGCGGTGGCGCCGAGCGTGAGTGCGGTGACCGCGGCGAGTAGGAGGGTCAGGCGGCGTGATCTGGCGGTGGTGCCGGGCATGGGAAGTTCCTTTACCTGTGAGGGAGCGAGGGGAGGGAGGGCGTCAAAGGGAAGTCAGCGGCGAGGGACTACGTGGAAGGGGCCGTCAGCGGTGGGGCGGCCGTTCTCCCTCTGGCCCGTGCCTGGGAGATCCGGCGGCCGATCCGCGGGGCGAGAACGGAGATGACCAGGAGGACTCCGGTCGCCACGGTCTGGGACTGGGCGGAGACGTTCAGCAGACTCATGACGTTCTGCATCGTGCCGAGCAGGAACACACCCGCGATGGCGCCGCCGAGCGTGCCCTTGCCGCCGTCGAAGTCGATGCCGCCGAGCAGCACCGCGGCGATCACGGACAGTTCCAGCCCGGTGGCGTTGTCGTAGCGGGCGCTGGCGTAGTGCAGCGTCCAGAAGACACCGGTGAGAGCGGAGATCACGCCCGTGGACACGAACATGGCCAGCTTGAGCCGCTTGACCCGGACACCGGCGAAGCGAGCGGCCTCCTCGGAGGCGCCGACGGCGAACAGCGACCGGCCGAAGCGGGTGGCGTGCAGCACGACGACGGCGATCGCCAGCAGGATGACGAACGGGACGACGGCGTACGGGAGGAACGTGTCCCCGAACCGGCCGGCCCCGAAGTCCAGGTACTGAACGGGGAAGTCGGTCACGGAGTCGGAGCCGAGCACGATCTGCGCGATGCCCCGGTAGGCGCCGAGCGTGCCGATGGTGACGGCCAGCGAGGGCAGCCCGAGCCGGGTGACGAGCAGGCCGTTGACCAGGCCGCACACCACGCCGAGCAGAACGCAGAGCGGGATGATCGTCTCGATCGCCATGCCGGCGTTCCACAGCGCGCCCATCACGGCACTGGAGAGACCGGCCGTGGAGGCCACCGAGAGATCCACCTCGCCGGAGACCACGAGCATGGCCATCGGCAGGGCGATCAGGGCGATGGGCAGGGTGTTGCCGATGAGGAACGACACGTTCAGGGCGTTGCCGAAGTTCTCCACGAAGGAGAACGAACAGATCAGCAGGACGACCAGCAGAACGCCGACCGAGGTGTCCCAGCGCACCGCGCCGCCGAGACGGGAGAGCACGGGAGACTTGACGGTGGGGTCAGGCATGACGGGCACTCCTCGACTGGGCGGCCTTCTTGCGGAGGGCTCCGGCGACTCTGAGCGCCAGAACCCGGTCGACGGCGATGGCGAGCAGCAGCAGGAAGCCGTTGATGGCGGTGACCCAGACCGAACTCACGCCGAGGGCCGGGAGCACACCGTTGATGGAGGTCAGCAGTACGGCGCCGAGCGCGGCGCCGTACACGGTGCCCGATCCGCCGGTGAAGGCGACGCCGCCGACGACGACGGCGCTCACCACGACGAGTTCGTACCCGTTGCCGGTGTTGGAGTCGACGTTGCCGAACCTGGCGAGGTACAGGGCGCCGGCGAGTCCGGCGAGCGCCCCGCAGACCACGTAGGCCGTCATGACGCGGGCCCGGACCGGGACACCGGCGAGCCGGGCGGCCTCCGGGTTGGACCCCAGGGCGTACATGTCCCGTCCGCTGCGGTAGTTGCGGAGGTAGTAGGCCACGACGACCAGGGCGGCAAGAGTGAGCAGCGCGAGGTAGGGGACGACCCCGATGCCGTCGCTGCCGAAGTCCACGAAGCCGTCGGGCAGGGCGCTCGCCGTGATCTGGCGGGAGCCGACCCAGATCGAGTCGATGCCGCGGACGATGTAGAGGGTGCCCAGGGTCACCACCAGCGCCGGCACCTTGCCCAGACTCACCAGTGCGCCGTTGACCACGCCGAACAGCGCGCCGACCCCCACGGCCAGCAGGACGGCGATGATCGGGTGGCCGCCGTCCTTGAGGTGGAGCCCCGCGGCGAAGGCGGAGATGCCCAGCACGGAGCCGACCGACAGGTCGACGTTGCGGGTGATCACCACCATCGCCTGGCCGATCGCGACCAGCACGAGGATGGTCGCGTTCAGCATCAGGTCCCTGATGCCCTGCTGCGAGAGGAACTCGGAGTTGGACAGCTGGGTCGCGCCGAGCATCACCACCAGCACCGCGATCACGGCCAGTTCGCGGGCCTTGAATATCCTGTCCATGAGCCGCCGCGCGGCGACGGACTCGGGTGCGACCTCTGGCCGCACCGGCTCGACGGTCGTGGTCATGCCGCCTTCCTCCCTCGGTCGGTGCGGCCGGTCGCGGCTGCCATCACGCTCTCCTCGGTCGCTTCCGCCCGGGGGATCTCCGCGGTCAGCCGGCCCTCGTGCATCACCAGGACCCGGTCGGCCATGCCGAGGATCTCCGGCAGGTCGGACGAGATCATCAGCACCGCCACCCCGTCGGCGGCGAGTGAGGACAGCAGACGGTGCACCTCCGCCTTCGTCCCCACGTCGATACCGCGGGTCGGCTCGTCCACGATCAGCACCTGGGGGGCCGTGGCGAGCCACTTGGCCAGTACGACCTTCTGCTGGTTGCCGCCCGAGAGCGTCCCCACGACGTCGGCCAGGCGTGCGTACTTCACCTGGAGCCTCGTCGCCCAGTCCACGGCGCGGCTGCGCTCGGCCCGCCGGTTCATCAGCCCGGCCCGGGAGGTGGCCGCGAAGCCGGTGAGGCCGATGTTCCGCTCGATGGACATGTCCATAACCAAGCCCTGGGCGCGGCGGTCCTCCGGTACCAGGGCGAGTCCGGCGGCCATGGCCAGGCTCGGAGCTCCCGGCGAAAGCTTCCGGCCGAGCACCTCGACCTCACCGCCGTCGAACCGGTCGACGCCGAAGACCGCGCGGGCCACTTCGCTGCGACCCGCCCCGACCAGGCCGGCGAGGCCGAGTATCTCGCCGCGCCGGACGTCGAAGGAGACGTCGGTGAACACGCCTTCGCGCGTCAGCCGGCGCACGCTGAGGGCGACCTCGCCGATCCGGGTCTGCTGCTTGGGGTAGAGCTCCTCCAGGTCGCGGCCGACCATGCGGCGCACCAGACCGTCCTCGTCGAGGTCGGACAGGGGTTCACTGGCGATCCAGGCACCATCCCGAAGGGTGGTGACCCGCTGGCACAGCTCGAAGATCTCCTCCAGGCGGTGCGAGATGAACAGCACCGCCGATCCCTGCTCGCGCAGCGTCTCGACCACGCCGAACAGCCGGGCCACCTCGCTGCCGGTGAGCGCCGCCGTCGGCTCGTCCATGATGAGGACCCGGGCGTCGAGGGACAGGGCCTTGGCGATCTCGACCAACTGCTGGTCGGCGATGGAGAGTCCGCGGGCCGGCCGGTCGGGGTCGAGGGCGACACCGAGGCGGGCGAAGAGTTCGGCCGCGGCCGTCTTGACCGTACGGTGGTTCACCCTGCCCAGGGAGCGCCGGGGCTGTCGTCCGATGAAGATGTTCTCCGCGACGGACAGGTCGGGGAAGAGCGTCGGCTCCTGGTAGATCACGGCGATCCCCGCGTCGCGGGCGTCCGCCGGGCTGTGGAAGTCCACCGGCTCGCCGTCGAGGAGGACCGTTCCGGTGTCCGGACGGTGCACGCCTGCGAGAGATTTGATCAGGGTGGACTTGCCGGCACCGTTCTCGCCCGCCAGTGCGTGGGCCTCGCCGGCGTACAGCCGCAGCGAGACGTCGCGCAGGGCTCGGACGGCGCCGAAGGACTTACTCACTCCCTCCAGGGCGAGCACCGGAGTGGTCTCCGGTTCGGGATGAGTCATGGGTTGTCTCCCGTACGTGTGCCGAGCGGAAACACCGCAGTGAAATGTTTCAATGGAGTTGCCGGGAAGCTAGCTTCAGCGCGTCCGGGACGTCAAGGGTCCGGGACCCGTGCGGTCGCTCGGTTCTCGCCGTCATAAGGCAGGAAGTAGCTGGGTCGAGCCCTGCGGAGACCCTTGACGGAGGTGGCGTCACGGGTTAGTTTCGGGCGCAACCTGAATCGATTCATACGACAGGTCAATTCAAGTACCCCATGAGGGGGCAACTTGCGCATCCAGAGGTGGACATGCCTGACATCACTGCCGTGAGAACCGCACTCGCCGACCAGCGGGTCGAGACGCCTTCCTGGGGCTACGGCAACTCCGGCACGCGTTTCAAGGTGTTCGCGCAGCCAGGCGTGCCGCGCACCCCGCGCGAGAAGCTGGACGACGCCGCCAAGGTGCACGAGTTCACCGGCGTAACCCCCCGGGTGGCGTTGCACATCCCCTGGGACGAGGTGGACGACTACGCGGCGCTGGCCGCGCACGCGAAGGACCGCGGCCTGGAACTGGGCGCCATCAACGCCAACGTCTTCCAGGACGACGACTACAGACTCGGCAGTGTCTGCCATCCGGACGCCGCGGTGCGGCGCAAGGCGCTCGCGCACCTCATGGAGTGCGTCGACATCATGGACGCCACCGGCTCCCGCGACCTGAAGCTGTGGTTCGCCGACGGCACCAACTACCCCGGCCAGGACGACATCACGGCCCGCCAGGAGCGGCTCGCCGAAGCCCTCCACGCCGTCTACGAGCGCCTGGGCGAGGACCAGCGCATGCTTCTGGAGTACAAGTTCTTCGAGCCCGCGTTCTACACGACCGATGTCCCCGACTGGGGCACGGCCTACGCGCACTGCCTGCAGCTCGGTGCGAAGGCACAGGTCGTCGTGGACACCGGGCACCACGCGCCGGGTACCAACATCGAGTTCATCGTCGCCGTATTGCTCCGCGAGGGAAAGCTCGGCGGCTTCGACTTCAACTCCCGCTTCTACGCCGACGACGACCTGATGGTCGGCGCCGCCGACCCCTTCCAGCTCTTCAGGATCCTCCGCGAGGTCGTCAAGAACGGCGGCCTCGACCCCGCCGCCGGCGTGGCCTTCATGCTCGACCAGTGCCACAACATCGAGGCGAAGATCCCGGCGATCATCCGTTCGGTGATGAACGTCCAGGAAGCCACCGCGAAGGCGCTGTTGGTCGACGACGAGGCACTGGCCGCGGCCCAGGCGGCGGGCGACGTCCTGGCGTCCAACGCCGTCCTGATGGACGCGTACAACACCGACGTCCGGCCGCTGCTGGCGGAGATCCGCGAGGAGAAGGGCCTGAACCCCGACCCGGTCGCCGCCTACCGCGCCAGCGGCTGGCAGGAGCGGATCGTAGCCGAACGCGTGGGCGGCGAGCAGGCCGGCTGGGGCGCGTAGCCGCAATTCCGGGGCGCCGCGCGACCTCGGGCATCCTCCGTCGTCAACTCATCCGAAGGAAAGAGCATCATGGCCTCCGCCATTCATCCCGAAGTCGCCGGGCTCCTGGCGCGCTCGCACCGGCTGGGCTCGGACCCGCGCAACACCAACTACGCGGGTGGCAACACCTCCGCCAAGGGCACCGCCACCGACCCCGTCACCGGTGGCGAGCTGGAGCTGCTGTGGGTCAAGGGCTCCGGCGGCGACCTGGGCACGCTGAAGGCCGAAGGACTGGCCGTGCTGCGCCTGGACCGGCTGCACGCCCTGAAGGGTGTCTACCCGGGCGTGGAGCGCGAGGACGAGATGGTCGCCGCGTTCGACTACTGCCTGCACGGCAGGGGCGGCGCCGCGCCGTCCATCGACACCGCCATGCACGGTCTGGTCGACGCGGCCCATGTGGACCACCTGCACCCCGACTCGGGTATCGCGCTGGCCTGCGCGGCCGACGGCGAGAAGCTGACCGCCGAATGCTTCGGCGACACGGTCGTGTGGGTGCCGTGGCGGCGGCCCGGATTCCAGCTCGGTCTGGACATCGCCGCGGTCAAGGAGGCCAACCCGCAGGCCGTCGGCTGCGTCCTCGGCGGCCACGGTGTCACCGCGTGGGGCGCCACCGCCGAGGAGTGCGAGGCCAACTCGCTGCACATCATCCGCACCGCCGAGGCGTTCCTCGCCGACAAGGGCCGCCCCGAGCCGTTCGGCCCGGTGCTGGACGGCCACGAGCCGCTGCCCGACGCGGAGCGGCGCGCCCGTGCCGCCGCGCTCGCCCCGCACGTCCGCGCCATCGCCTCCGCCGACCTGCCGCAGGTCGGCCACTTCACGGACTCCGAGACGGTGCTGGACTTCCTCTCCCGCACCGAGCACCCGCGTCTCGCGGCCCTGGGCACGTCGTGCCCCGACCACTTCCTGCGCACCAAGGTCCGACCGCTGGTCCTGGACCTGCCGGCCGGTGCACCGCTGGAGCAGGCGATCGCCCGGCTGACGGAACTGCACGCCGAGTACCGCGCCGAGTACCGGGCGTACTACGAACGGCACGCCGTCCCCGGCTCACCGGCCATGCGCGGCGCCGACCCGGCGATCGTGCTGGTGCCCGGAGTCGGCATGTTCTCCTTCGGCAAGGACAAGCAGACCGCCCGGGTCGCCGGCGAGTTCTACGTCAACGCGATCAACGTGATGCGCGGCGCCGAGGCCGTCTCCGCCTACAGCCCCATCGAGGAGTCCGAGAAGTTCCGCATCGAGTACTGGGACCTGGAGGAGGCCAAGCTGCGCCGGATGCCCGCGCCCAAGCCGCTGGCCACCCGGGTCGCGCTCGTCACGGGCGCCGGCTCCGGCATCGGCAGGGCCATCGCCCACCGGCTCGCCGCCGAGGGCGCCTGCGTCGTGGTGGCCGACCTCGACGCCACGAACGCGGCGGCCGTCGCCGAGGAACTCGGCGGCCCCGACAAGGCCGTGGCCGTCACCGCGGACGTCACCAGCGAGGAGCAGATCACCGCCGCGTTCGCCGAGGCCGTACTCGCCTTCGGAGGCGTCGACCTGGTCGTCAACAACGCCGGCATCTCCATCTCCAAGCCGCTGCTGGAGACGACGGCCAAGGACTGGGACCTCCAGCACGACATCATGGCCCGCGGCTCCTTCCTGGTCTCCCGCGAGGCCGCCCGGGTGATGACCGCGCAGCAGCTCGGCGGCGACATCGTCTACGTCGCCTCCAAGAACGCCGTGTTCGCGGGACCCAACAACATCGCCTACTCCGCCACCAAGGCCGACCAGGCCCACCAGGTGCGGCTGCTGGCGGCCGAGCTCGGCGCGCACGGCATCCGCGTCAACGGAGTCAACCCCGACGGAGTCGTCCGCGGCTCCGGCATCTTCGCCGGCGGCTGGGGCGCCGAGCGGGCCGCCGTGTACGGCGTGGAGGAGGAGAAACTGGGCGAGTTCTACGCCCAGCGCACGCTGCTCAAGCGCGAGGTGCTGCCCGAGCACGTGGCGAACGCGGTCTTCGCCCTCACCGGCGGCGACCTCACCCACACCACCGGCCTGCACATCCCGGTGGACGCGGGTGTCGCCGCGGCCTTCCTGCGCTGACCCACGAGCCCGCCCTGATGCCGTTGCGACGCGCGCGGCGGCATCAGGGACCCCACTCCTCGCCGCGCACAGCGGAGGTAACACCACGTGACCACCATCCCGGCCTCCTCGGCCTTCCCCTCGGCGTTCGCCGCGGTCGACCTCGGGGCCACCAGCGGCCGGGTGATCCTCGGCCGGGTAGGGCCGGACAACCTCGACCTGACCGAGGCGCACCGGTTCCCCAACACGCCCGTACGCCTGCCCGACGGACTGCACTGGAACCTGCTCGCACTGTTCCAGGGAACCGTCGACGGTCTGCGGGAGGCCGCTCGGGCCGGTTCGGTCGTCTCCATCGGCGTGGACACGTGGGCGGTGGACTACGGGCTGCTCGACGGCGACGGCGTACTCCTCGGCACCCCGCACCACTACCGGGACAGCCGCACCGACGACGCCGCCCAGCGCGTCCGGCCCCGCGTCGGGCCCGAGGAGCTGTACCGGATCACCGGGCTCCAGCACCTGCCGTTCAACACCGTCTTCCAGCTCGCCTCGGCAGCGGGCAGCAGTCAGTTGGAGGCTGCCCGCACCCTGCTGCTGATCCCGGACCTGCTCGTCCACTGGCTGACCGGAACCATCGGGGCGGAGGCGACCAACGCGTCCACCACGGGCCTCTTCGACGCCCGCGAACGCGCCTGGTCCGGGGAACTCCTCGACCGGCTCTCCATCGACCCGGCTCTGCTGCCGCCTCTGCGCCACCCCGGCGACCCGGCCGGGACCCTCCTGCCGCACGTCGCCGCCCACACCGGTCTCGACGCGAGCACCCCGGTCGTCACCGTCGCCTCGCACGACACCGCCTCCGCGGTCGCCGCCGTCCCGGCCACCGAACCGCACTTCGCCTACATCTCGTGCGGTACCTGGTCCCTGGCCGGCCTCGAACTGGACGCCCCGGTGCTGACCGAGGCCTCCCGGGCCGCGAACTTCACCAACGAACTGGGCGTGGACGGCACCGTCCGCTACCTCCGCAACATCATGGGCATGTGGCTGCTCGAGGAGTGCCGCCGGACCTGGGAAACGCAGGGCCCGCCCACACACATCCCCGTACTCCTCGCCGAGGCCGCCCGGTCCACGGCGTTCGGCGCGGTCATCGACCCGGACGACCCCGGCTTCCTCGCCCCGGGCGACATGCCGGAACGGATCCGCGAGTACTGCCGCCGTACGGACCAGCCGGCCCCCGGCAGCCGGGGTGCCGTCGTCCGCTGCATCCTGGAGAGCCTGGCGCTGGCCCACCGCCGCACCCTGCGACAGGCGGCCGAACTCGCCGGCCGCGACATCACCCACGTCCACCTCGTCGGCGGCGGCTCACGCAACGACCTGCTCTGCCAACTCACCGCCGACGCCACCGGACTGCCCGTCGTCGCCGGGCCCACCGAAGCCACCGCCCTCGGCAACATCCTCGTCCAGGCCCGAGCCGCGGGGCTGGTGGCCGACCTGGCGGCGATGCGCCGACTCGTCGCCTCGACCCAGCACCTCCGGCGCTACACCCCACGCGGCGACAGCGCGGCCTGGGACGCCGCAGCCGCCAGGCTCAGCCCTGCCCGAACGGAGCCCTGATGCGCGTAGCCCTCTTCGCCACCTGCGTCAACGACGCCCTCTACCCGTCCACGGCGATCGCCACCGTCAAGGTGCTGGAGCGCCTCGGAGTCGAGGTGGAATTCCCCGCCGCCCAGACCTGCTGCGGCCAGCCGCAGTACAACACCGG
The DNA here is from genome assembly GCF_003671715.1 of Streptomyces sp. E2N166. Lineage (GTDB taxonomy): Bacteria > Actinomycetota > Actinomycetes > Streptomycetales > Streptomycetaceae > Streptomyces > Streptomyces thinghirensis. The sequence goes on from NZ_RAIF01000032.1 coordinate 1,872,275, forward strand.
CTACCGGCGCGCGACCGAGCCGCTGGTGCGCCGCATGGCCCGGGCCTTCGAGGGCTACGACCACGTCGTCACCCCCTCCGGCTCCTGCGTCGCCATGGTCCGCGACAACTACCCCCGGATCGGTGCCAAGGCGGTGGCCGAGGGCCGGGGCGGGGAGCTGGCCGACGCCGCCGCGTCCCTCGCGCCGCACGTGCACGAGCTGACCGAGTTCCTCGTGGACGTGCTCGGGGTGACGGACGTGGGCGCCTACTTCCCTCACACGGTCACCTACCACCCCTCCTGCCACGGGCTGCGCGTGCTCGGCCTGCGCGACCGGCCCCGTCGGCTGCTGGAGGCGGTGAAAGGACTGGAACTCGTCGAACTGCCGGGCGCCGAGGAGTGCTGCGGCTTCGGCGGCACGTTCGCCGTGAAGAACGCCGACGTGTCCGAGGCGATGGGCGACGACAAGATCCGCAACGCCCTGTCCACGGACGCGGACGTGCTGTGCGGCGCCGACAACTCCTGCCTCATGCACCTCGGCGGTATGCTGCGCCGCCAGGAGGCACCACAGCGGGCACTGCACCTCGCGGAGATTCTCGCGAGCACGGAAGAGGAGCCGCTGCGATGAGTGGGACCTATCTGGGGATGCCGTCCTTCCCCGAGGCGGCACGGGAGGCCGTACACGATCCGACGTTGCGCGGGAATCTGCGGCACGCGACGCACACCATCCGGGACAAGCGGGCGCGGGCGGTCGCGGAGCTGGACGACTGGGCGCGGCTGCGTGAGGCCGGGAAGCGGATCAAGGATCACACGCTGCGGTATCTGGACCGGTATCTGGTGCGGGTGGAGGAGGCGGTCACGGCGGCCGGGGGGACCGTGCACTGGGCCGCCGACGCCGAGGAGGCCAACCGGATCGTCGCGGATCTGGTGAAGGCGACCGGGGAGTCGGAGGTCGTCAAGGTCAAGTCGATGGCGACGCAGGAGACCGGTCTCAACGAGGCGCTGGAGGCGGAGGGCATCCGCGCCTACGAGACCGATCTCGCCGAGCTGATCGTGCAGTTGGGCGGGGACCGGCCCTCGCACATCCTGGTGCCGGCGATCCACCGCAACCGCGGCGAGATCCGGGACATCTTCCGCTCCGAGATGGGCGAGTGGGGCCGGCCGGCGCCCGAGGGTCTCACCGACACGCCCGCCGAACTCGCCGAGGCGGCCCGGCTGCACCTGCGGGAGAAGTTCCTGCGCGCCAGGGTCGGCATCTCCGGCGCCAACTTCATGGTCGCCGAGACCGGCACCCTCGTGGTCGTGGAATCCGAGGGCAACGGCCGGATGTGCCTGACCCTGCCCGAGACCCTGATCTCGGTCGTCGGCATCGAGAAGATCGTGCCCACCTGGCGCGATCTGGAGGTCTTCCTGCAGACCCTGCCCCGCTCCTCGACGGCCGAGCGGATGAACCCGTACACGTCCATGTGGACCGGCACCACCGACGGGGACGGCCCTCGCACCTTCCACCTGGTCCTGCTGGACAACGGCCGCACCGACACCCTCGCCGACGAGGTCGGCCGTCAGGCACTGCGCTGCATCCGCTGCTCGGCGTGCCTGAACGTCTGCCCGGTCTACGAGCGGGCCGGCGGCCACGCCTACGGCTCGGTGTACCCGGGGCCGATCGGCGCGATCCTCAGTCCGCAACTGCGGGGCACGGGCAGCGAGATCGACGCGTCCCTGCCGTACGCGTCCTCGCTGTGCGGCGCCTGCTACGAGGTGTGCCCGGTCGCCATCGACATCCCCGAGGTGCTGGTCCACCTGCGGGAGAAGGTCGCCGACCAAGGCGGCAAGGGGCACCGCCTGGAGGGGGTCGCGATGCGGACGGCGACCTGGCTGCTCGACCACCCGGCCGCCCTCAACGCCGGTGAACGACTCGCCTCCAGGACCCGGAAGCTGCATCCCAAACGGCTTCCCGGCCCCGGCGCGCGTGAGTGGACCAACAGCCGCGACCTGCCGGCCATGCCCCCCGAACCCTTCCGTGACTGGTGGAAGAAGAACCACGCATGACGTCTCCGTCCTCCTCCCGCGACCGTGTCCTGGGCAGGGTGCGCAGGGCCCTCGCCGAAGCGCCCGAGGCCCCCGAGGTCACGCGCGACTATCTCGTGACCCACACGCCGGACGACCCCGCCACGGTGCTCGACCTCCTCCACGAGAACCTCGTCGACTACCGGGCCGGCGTGCACCGCGGTACCCGGCAGGGACTTCCGTCGCTCATCGGCCGGCTCCTGGCCGACCACGGCGCACGTTCCGTCGTCGTACCGCCGGGCCTGCCCGGCGCCTGGCTGGCCGGCTCGGACGCCCGGCGACGATACGACGACCCGCCCCTGACCCCGGCAGAACTCGACTCCGCCGACGCCGTGGTCACCGGCTGCGCCCTCGCCGTCGCGGAGACCGGCACCGTCGTACTCGACGCCGGCCCGGGGCAGGGCAGACGTGCCCTCACCCTCGTCCCCGACCTGCACATCTGCGTCGTCGACGTACTCGGTCAGGTGGTCGCCTCGCTCCCGCAGGCCCTGCCGCGCCTCGACCCGACCCGCCCGACCACGTGGATCTCCGGCCCGTCCGCGACGAGCGACATCGAACTCGACCGGGTGGAAGGCGTCCACGGACCCCGGACCCTGGAGGTCGTCCTCGTGGCGGACTGACCTCGCGGTCGGCGGGGCGGACAGGGCAGCTTTCGCGGGAGCGGCTCGACGCCCGGACAGCCGGGGGTCAACGCGCGACTCCTGGAGTCGGGTGTTCCGTCTTCGGCTTCGCGGTCGGCGCGAACCGCAGCCGCAGGCCGCCCGTCCGGCCGCGCGTCGCGTCCGACCAGAAGCGGTCCATGCGCGCGACATCCAGCGCGTCGATCACGATCCCGGTCAGCATCCCGTTCCCCCAAGCCGTCGAACCCTTCGCCTGCCCAGCTGACGCATCACACTCATATGGTGCGGGACGCATACCGTGTAGCCTCGGCGAAAGGAATCACGTGATGGCCGCCAACGAGTTGGCGCCGCACAACATCCGGGTCAGCCGAGTACGGCCGTATCGGCAACCAGGCCGGCGGTGACGCTTCGCCGGTCATCCCGGGCGCGCACGAACGAACTGTCCGGCGTCGCCGCCGGCCACTGACCTCCGCCCCACCCAGGCATCACACGAGGCACGTGCCTGGGCCGGCAGGCCGCCACACCACCGGGGCGGTAACGCGCGCTGCTCGCCGGCCGTTCAGGGGCCGGTCCCAGGGAGCTGTCCGCGCAGCCAATCGGGGTCGGGGTTGACGTGCGGCCGGCCTGCCACCATGACGGTCGGCACGGTCTCATCGCCCTTGTTGGCGGTTCGTACCACCGCGGCTCCGGCCGGGTCACGCCAGATGTCGACCCAATGCAGCCGACGTGAGCTGCGACCCAACCGGAACCGCAGGCGCAGGCAGTACTTGCAGCCCGCCCGCCAGTAGACGATCGGCCGGCCGTCGACCGCGCTCCGGCGTTGTGCCTCCACCGCTCCGATCGACCGGGGGAACGCCAACGGCGAGTGCAGGCCCGCGAGCAGGGCGAACGCCAGCAGAAGTGCGACGGCGACACCGGGAGACCCGTCGACGAACCGCGTGGTCGCGAGGAGTACGCCGCAGACCACGAACGCCATCGGCAACACCCACGCGCGCGTCATGGGGGAAAGACTATGCGGTGGCGTAGGGGCGGACGCCCAATGGTTCTGTCATTGCAACGAACGGCAGTAGATTTCGTTGCATTAAGTTTGGGGCATTGCAACGATTAAAAGACTGCTGCCTGCGACGATAGTACTCAAGTGCGATAAATCGATTGCCCATTTGGTGAACGCAACGTAGCGTTTCTGGTGTTGGAAACGACGGGGCGACGGTCGCACGGATCGGGAAGTGCGCGTTTCGTTGGTGAGCCGGCAGGGGGCGGATCATGGAGACAGCACAGAGTCGGCAGCGGGCACCCGGGTCCTTCGCTTCCTTCGCCCGTTTCGTGCTCTGCGGCGGCGGAGTGGGGATCGCCTCCAGCCTCGCCGTGGCGGTCGTCGCCCTCTGGGTCCCGTGGGTACTGGCCAACGCCCTGATCACCGCGGGCTCCACTGTGCTCGCGACCGAGT
>NZ_RAIF01000032.1:1876631-1934518 GCF_003671715.1 Streptomyces sp. E2N166
ACTCCGCCCCGGCCGCCCCCACGGTGCTCCGCCACGCCGCCCCGGCCGCCCCCGCGGTGCTCTGCCACGCCGCCTGACCACTCCGTCGGGCGGCGTGCCGCGCATGGTGCGGCCGGAGAAGCCCGGGGTTCCGCTCCGGACGGATGCGACGTTTTATGGTGTTCAAATGCGACTTGCCCCTAGATGGGTCTTGCTCTCGTCAGGGTGTGCGCCCCTCCTGCTGATCGGGGGCTGGACGGGTGCGGCACTGTTCGAAGGGCCCGCCTACGACCCCGTCACCGAGACGATCAGTGCCCTGGGGGCCTACGGGGCTTCCGGTTTCTGGGTGATGACGGCGGCGTTCCTGGCTCTGGGCGCCTGCCACCTGCTGACCGCCTGGGGGCTGCGGACAGCTGCCACCGCCGGACGCGTGGCGTTGGGCGGCGGCGGTCTCGCGGCGCTGGCGGTGGTACTGCTCCCCGCACCGACCAGCGGGGGTTCACTGCGTCACGGAGCGGTGGTGGCGGTCGGGTTCACACTCCTGGCGGTGTGGCCGGTGCTGGCCGCCAACGGCGGCGCAGCCGCTCCCTGGGCTCTGAGGCTTGCGCCCTCGATCGTGGTGACCGTCCTGACGGCCGCCGGCGGAGCATGGTTCCTGATCGAGATGGACCGGCACGGCAACGCCGGCGTCGCGGAACGCGTCGTGACGTTCATCCAGTCGGTGTGGCCCTTCGTGGTCGCCGCATCCTGCCCTCACCACTCCGAGGTACCGGCCGAGCGGACCGCCGGCCCTGGCTAGGAGACCCCGTGCCGGGCTCAGGGCCTACGCCAGGGCGGACAGCCGGTCGAGGCGATCGCGGTGGTCGGATGTCAGGTGGACGCGTTCCGAGGCGAGGTTCTCCTCCAGATGGTTCACCCGGGCGGTACCCGGGATCGGGAGGATGACGGGCGAGTGGCCGAGGAGCCATGCGAGCGCAACCTGCGTGGGAGTGGCATCGAGCTCGTCCGCCACCGCGGCGACCTCGGCCCTCGCTCCGGAATCTCCCCAGGCGACAGGACGCCACGGCAGGAACGCGATCCCCGCGGACTCGCAGGCGGCGAGTACCGGTTCGTGCTCGCGGTCGAGCACGTTGTAGCGGTTCTGAACGCTCGCGACGTCGACGATCTGCCGTGCCTGGTCAAGTTCGTCCACGGTGACCTCGGACAGTCCGATGCGGCCGATCTTGCCCTCGGCTCGCAGGTCCCGCAGCGTGCCGAGCTGATCGGCGAGCGGCGTCTCCGGATCGATCCGGTGCAGCTGGAGCAGCTCGATCCGTTCGACGCGCAGCCGGCGCAACGCCCGCTCGACCTGATCGCGCAGAACGGCCGGCTGCCCATCGAGCCTCCACTCGCCTGAAGGGCCCGATCGGGCGACGCCGACCTTGGTGGTGATCAGCAACCCATCCGGGTAGGGGTGCAGGGCCTCGGCCAGCAGTTCCTCGTTGGCGCCCCCGCCGTACATGTACGCGGTGTCAATCAGAGTGACGCCCAGCTCAACGGCCCTTCGGGCCACCGCGAGAGAGTTCTCGCGGGCTGCACCCGGCTCCGTCGGCAAGTGCATGGCTCCGAACCCGAGCCGCCGTACTCCCAGGTCCCCGCCGATGCGAAACGTGGTCGATGTCACGTGCTGCCCCCCTGGCTCAAGAGGCAAAGCTAGCATCGCGGTTGCTCACGACGCCGTCCGTCTCCCGGCTGTCGGAACCGGGCGGCCGAACCGGGCGGCCATCGACGAAGCCGTCCGCGTCGCCCCCGTCCCATAACCTTGCGTGTGGAGACGTCAGTTGCCATGTGGATCGACAATCAGGAGGCGATGGTGCTCGCAAGGGGCAGGTGGCTGCTCACAGGCGCCATGACCGTGGTCTGCATGCTGCTCGTCGGCCCCAGTGCACCGGGCCATGCCCTCTTCGTGCGGTCACTGCCCGTCGATGCCGTCGGGGATGTCGTACCGAACCGGGTCATGACGTGGAACATATGCAACCCCTGCGAGGTGAGCAACGTCGACCGGGCGGCGGAGATCGCGACATACGCGCCCCAGGTCATCGGCCTGCAGGAAGCGTGCGTGCGTGACGTCGAGAGGATCCGGGATCACCTGGCGAGCCTTTACGGGCTTGACTATCACGTCGAGTACGGGATGGTTCTCCAACACCGGGGCCGCTGCGGGGGAGTGCCGTGGAATCCGGGGGGCTTCGGTCAGGCGGTTCTCTCCGCAGCACCGATGACAGACCGCGTTCGCGTGGAATACCCCGACGGTGGTTCCGAAGACCGTGGATACATGGCGGTCACCACCCTGGTGGGCGGTCAGCCCGTCCGCGTCTTCAACACACACCTCGCCCAGCGACGTCAGGAAGCAGTCCGAGCGGACCAGGCCGGGGTACTCGCCGCTGAGGTCGCTCGGTACGACCGCGCGGTCGTACTCGGCGATTTCAACGCCGTGCCGGACGCTCCCGAACTCGCCCGGATGTGGGCCCTGGCCGCGGACACAGACCCCCAGTGCCGCCCCTCGCCCGCCGGCTCCTGCGAGCCGACCACCGACTGGCAGAGCAAGTTCGACTACGTCTTCCTGCGAGGCCTCACCCCGCTCGAACACCGAGTGCGACCCACTCCGTACTCGGACCACCACCTGCTGCACACCGACGTGGACCCGGCCTGAAGGGTTTTCACGTCGCTCTTCCTCGTTCCGGTGCCGAGCCTCCGCATGCGGCAAGTCCGCCGGCGCCGGTCCCGTCGGCGTGCTTCCGATTGCAGTATGCACGGGCATGATCAACCGGCGCTCCGGGCAGAGGAGACGTTGTTCGGTACCAGACACATCAGGGGGCCTCCGTGACCACAGGCGGACGAGACGCCACTGCTTCGCCGGAGGGAGCGGGCGCCGGCACCCCCTTGCGGCGGGTCATCGGTCCCAAACTGCTGATCCTGTTCGTGATCGGCGACATCCTCGGTACCGGCATCTACGCGACCACCGGTCAGGTCGCGGGCAAAGTCGGCGGGGCGCTGTGGCTGCCGTTCGTCATCGGGTTCGTCGTGGCGATCCTGACAGCGGCCTCGTACGTGGAACTCGTCGGCAAGTATCCGAAGGCGGCCGGGGCCGCGCTGTACACCCAGAAGGCGTTCCAGGTTCCGTTCCTCACCTTCATCGTCGCCTTCATGGTCATGTGTTCGGGCCTGTCCTCGGCGAGCGCGGCGGCGCGCGCCTTCAGCGGCGACTACCTCGCCGAGTTCACGGACTTCTTCCCGCCCACTCTCATCGCGATCCTCTTCATCCTCGCCCTCGCGGCCCTCAACCTGCGCGGCGTGTCCGAGTCGGTGAAGACCAATGTGGTTCTCACCCTGGTCGAGCTGACCGGCCTGTTCGTCATCCTCGCCGTCGGCGCCTGGGCGGTCCTCACCGGTGACGGTGACCCCTCCCGGCTCGGCGAGTTCCAGGCCGGGGGCACCGGCTACGCACTGATCACCAGCGTGCTGGGGGCGACGGCCCTCGGCTTCTTCGCCTTCGTGGGCTTCGAGGACTCCGTCAACATGGCGGAGGAGACCCAGGATCCGGTGCGCACGTTTCCGCGCGCCATCTTCATCGGCGTCGCCGTCACCGGGACCATCTACGTCCTGGTCGCCCTGGTCTCCTCGCTGCTCGTCGACTACCGCGTGCTGGAGGGTTCCAGCGGCCCGCTGCTGGAGGTCGTCAAGGCAGGCGGGCTGGACTTCCCGCCGAAGCTGTTCGCGCTGATCGCCCTGTTCGCGGTCACGAACTCGGCACTGATCAACATCATGATGGCCTCCCGGCTCTGCTACGGCATGGCGAACGAACGCATCCTGCCGCGTGCCCTGGGCCGCGTTCTTCCCCGGCGGCGTACACCGGTCGTCGGGATCGTCTTCGTCTCCGTACTCGCCATCGGACTGGTCTCCACCGGGGAGATCGCGGGCCTCGGCGACACCACGGCCTTCCTGCTCCTGTGCGTCTTCGCCGTCGTCAACATCGCCGTACTGGTCCTGCGCCGCGACCGCGTCGAGCACAAGCACTTCCGTACGCCGACCGCTCTGCCGGTGCTGGGCGCGGTCACCTCCCTCATCCTGGCCAGCCCTCTGTCCGACCGGCCCGCGCACGTCTACATCCGGGCGGGCGTGCTGCTGGTCATCGGCATCGGGCTGTGGGTGCTGAACAGGACGGTGATGAGGGCACGCGGCGAGGGATGAGCCGCTACCCGGGACAACCGGTGTCCGGGGCGCGCCGCTGCTGCGCGTCGAACAGGTCGCCCTTCATGTACAGGCAGGTGGGTGCGGAGCCCATGTCGTGGATATTGGCGATCCGCAGGATCGCGAGATTGCGCTCGTTGCCGATGCGTGAGGCCCGAAAGTCGATCTTCCCGGTCGCACCCTGGTAGGTGTTCTCCCGCAGTTCCTGGGCGATCGCCGCCCGGTGCGGCGCCGTTCCCTTCGTCCCAGTGTCCAACCGCTGGTGCAATGTGGAAGTGGCCTCGACGAGCAGTCCCGCCACGTCGTACGCCGTGCCGGTCCGTTCGGCCGGCCACGGAGTCTGCGGTGACTCCTTCTCGGGCAGCGCCTTCCCGAGTTCCGTGCGGAGCTTTCCGTAGCCCGCGCAGAACGCGTCCAAGGGCGTCCCGATTCCCATCAGGGGCGCGGGGCGCCCCTCTTGTGAGCACGACGCACCCGCCAGCGTGACGAGGCTGCCCATCCCGACGTACGACATCGACCGGTTCGCCAGCGCGCTCTGCCTACGGTTCTCCCCCTGCGCGACGAACCGGGAGACCGCGTCGGCGGCGACGATGAGGGGCAGCTTCCGCTGACTGGTACAGCCGTTGGTCGCGGATCGGATGAAGTCCCCGAAGTCGTCCTCGCGCCCTATGTAGTAGACGATCTCATCGCTCCGGTCGATCCCGTCCGCACACAGGGAAGCGACCTCGCCGGCTGAGTCGTCCCATGTCGTCTCTGCCACTGGCACGTTCCGCTCGCCCAGTTCCGCGTCGGCCGCCTCGGCCAGAGTGTCGATGTAGCTGTCCGTCTTCTCAGGGTGGTACAGAGTGACTTTCCGCGCCTCGAGCAGCTGCGCGTAGCCGGCGATCAGCTGCGCCTGCACCGTGTTGTCGGGGACCATCTGGAAGTACAGCGGTGATCTGTCGCCCAGCCCCGAACCGGTCAGAGTGGTGCCGATGGCCGGAACACCGGCGAGGCCGGTCTCGGTGATCGCCTGCTCGGTCTCCCTGACCGTGCGGTCCAGGCCGACGACAGCGACCACCGACGGATCCTCGTCGAACAGCGGTCGGAGCATGTCACGCGCCACCTCGGGCGCCTTGCGCATACCGTCTCCGCCGTTCGCCACGATGACGCGCAGTAACGGCTGCGTCTTGGACTTGACGTTCTGTGCCCGCTGACGCAGGAGGAGCCCTTCGAGTTCCTCCGCGGCGGCGTGATCGGTGTCGGGCGCGGCCTCTCGGTGGGTCAGCCCTACGAAGTGCACGATGCTGAGATAGGGGCGGCCGGGCTGCTGGCGGTGCAGCTTCTTCGCCACCTCGTTCTGCGCGAAGATGGCCTGCTGAGCCCAGCGCAGACGCTTGTTGGTGCCGAAGATCTGCACGGCGTCGTCGCTGTAGCCGATGCACTGGCGGTCGTCCCGGCCGATCTCGACGGTCTTGACCGACACGCCGTCGTGGAAACCGGAACGGAAGTAGACGCACTCGGCGGCCCACGAGTCGATGACGTTCCGGGTCACTGGAAGCAGCACCAGGACCATGGCGATCGTCAGCAGGGTTTCGCCGATGCCCCGTCGGGCCAGCAAGGGCGGCGAGGGCGGACGGAAGTCCCCTGATCTCACCCGGGCTTCCCGGCCGTCGGGCCGGCTCACTTGTGAGGGCGGCAGCGCGATCCACAGGTAACGGGCGTTCTCCACCAGGCGTTGCCGTTTGCTGGGCAGGTTGTCCAGCCACGCCGTCAGCGCGGCGGGGGCATCCTGGGGACTCCAAAGAGTGCCGGAGTCCCCCGCATCGAGCGCAGCCGGGCGTTCGTCGGTTGCCGCGACGACGAGGAGGGGGTCGAGTTCTCCTGTCTCGTTGCGGACCTCGCTGATGAGCCGCAGCAGTTCCCAGCCGCCGTTGGCGTCGGTGATGTTGTCGAGCAGGACGGTCGTGTAGGTCGTACGGCGCCATCCGGAGCGCTTGGGGAAGACGACCCAGCGTCGACGGCGGTACGCCCGGCGCAGATCTTCCAGGAAAGCGTGCACCAGCAGCTTCTTGATCTGCTCGGGGCTCTCCGCTTCCCGGCCGCGTTCCGTCAGCCGCTCGGCGAACCCACGGAAGCTGGTCGAGTGGCGGGGCACCATGAACGGCTGTCGCCGCATGAACCAGCGTGCCTCCCGCCCGAGGCCGGGGCTGCGCCGCCCCAGCCAGCGCAGCCCCATACGGCGGCCGGCCTCCACGAGCAGATACAGGGTGGATCCGATGAGGCTGAAGGCCGAGGGGGCGGCGGCCGTGGAGGTGGTGAGAGCGCCGGGGTCCGACCGGTGCGCCCGGCCACTCCAATGGCGCAGCAGGTCGGCCAGTTGTTGCTCGTGGCGTCCCGGTGTGGGCGACAGCCGCTGTCCGGTCAGCCAGTCGGCCAGCCGGTAGTAGTCGAAGCGGAAGGGCCGCCCGGGGCCGAAGCGGTCGCCGGCGAGTTTGGTCCTCAGCTCGTCGAGCAGCGGAACCAGCGGAAGCGACCGGTCCTGGACGTCCTGCCAGCGGTCCGTCACCGAGTCGTCCACCGAGTGGGCGTCGATATAGGCGTGGGGTACCGAGGACCGGTGGTCGGACGCCTCCAGCCGCTCATTGAGTACGGAGAGGAAATCGTCCGTGCCTCGGTCGCGCACGAGGCAGACCAGAGGCAGTGGCCGTTCGCCTCGAACTTCGTCGTCCGAGGTCCTGGCCAGAAAGCGGGGTCGCCTAGCCAACTCCCCGATTGTGGACAGCAGTTCGGATGCGCCGGTGAAAGGGGGCCCCGTCTCTGGCATATCTGGCAGGCTACCCGCGTCCGTCACGTCCGATGCGCGATTTGCGCCAGAACGTGCAAGGTGCACGAGTGACGGTGGCCCTCCGGTTGCGGGAGGACTCCCGTGTGCCCGCCGATGCGGACCGGAGCGCACGTTCGGCAGGCGGCCGGCTTCGGCGAACCCGGGAATCCGGTGTCCCCTCGCGGCCGGGTGGCGGACCATGTATCGCAAGGTGTGGCATCGCCCCGAGGACGCGCCGCGTCGAGGGCCGAGGGGGAGGAGAAACCGTGGACGGGCATCGATCGGAGGCGGCGGACGCGCAGATGCGGGAGGCGGCGCGTGCGCTGCTCTCCGTGCTGGAGCCGGAGCAGGTGCGCGAGCTGCGTGCGGGGCCCGCCAGGCTGGACGCGCCCGAACTGCGGGAGTGGACCTATCTGCCGGGCCCGCGCCCCGGTCTGCCCACCGAGGGCCTCGGCGGCCGGCAGCGCGAGGCTGTCGATGCGCTGCTGGCCGCGGCGCACAGTGCGCCGGGTGCGGCGTTGGCGCGCGGGGCGATCGAGGTGGAGCGGCACCGCCGCGCCACGGTCGGCGCCACGGGGGCCGACCGCTACTGGGTGCGGCTGCTGGGCGACCCGGACGGTGACGGTCCCTGGGGCTGGCGGATGAACGGCCACCACCTCGCCGTGCACGTACTGATCACGGCGGCCGGGATCCGGGTGACGCCGCACTTCATCGGTGCGGAGCCGGCGCGGATCACCGACGGCCCGCAGGCCGGGCGCCGGCTGCTGGGGCCGGAGGAGGATCTGGCCCGGGGCCTGGTCACGGACCTGGACGTCGGCCGACGGACGAGGGCGGTCTTCGCCGCCGCGCCGCCGGACGACATCCTTTCCCGCGCCGACCCGTTCGCCGATCCGGACCTGCTGCCGGCCGGTCTGCCGTACGGCGCCATGACGCCCGGCCAGCAGCGGCTGCTCGAGCGTCTGGTGCGCCGCTACCTCGACCGCGCGCCCGCGGAGTACGCGCGGGAGTGCTGGTCCGGCATGGTGGCGCGTGGACTGGACGCCCTCTCCTTCGCCTGGGCCGGCGGCCGCGCACCCGGGGACCGGCACTACTACTGCGTCCGAGCTCCGGACCTGCTCATCGAGTACGACAACACACAGGACGACGGCAATCACGCCCACTCGGTCTGGCGGCACGTCCGCCACGACTGGGGCGCCGACCTGCTGCGCGCGCACTACACGGAGCAGCACAGGTAACAGCACAGGTAACAGCACAGGTAACAGCACAGGCAAGGGGGAGCGCGGGTCGGTCATTGGGGCCCGCGCGGACCGGACCAGCACGACGGGCGTGTGTCAGTGCGGGGTGTCACGCTGAGTCCACACAGGACCTGCGAAAGGGTATCGCCGTGATCACCAACGACTTCGTCCCCGGCTCTCCCTGCTGGCTCGACCTCGGCACCCCCGACGTCCGCGGTGCCGCGGCCTTCTACGGCGCCGTGTTCGGCTGGGACTACGAGTCCATGGGAGAGGACATGGAAGGGGGCATGTTCCGCAAGGACGGCAAGATCGTCGCCGGGCTCGGCAAGCTCACCGAAGAAGGCGCGCGCCCCGCCTGGATGATCTACTACCGCGTCAGCGACGCGGACGCCACGACCCAGACCGTGCGGAGCGCGGGCGGCACGGTGCGGGTGGCGCCGATGGACCTCGACGACTGGGGCCGGATGGCCCAGTACAGCGACCCTTCGGGCGGTCAGTTCGCCGTATGGCAGCCGGGGAAGGACAAGGGCGTCGAGCTGGTGGACCAGCCCGGCTCACTGTGCTGGACCGAGTTGTACACGAGCGACGCGGCGGCGGCCAAGGAATTCTACGGCGGTGTCTTCGGCTGGCGGTTCGGTGACATGGCGCTGCCGGGCGGAGGGGGCACGTACTCTCTCATCACTCCGGCCGGCCTTCCCGAGGAGCGCATGCACGGCGGCGTCATGGAGGTCCGCGAACAGGATCTCGCTCTGGCGAACGGCCGACCGTACTGGCACCCGGTCTTCGCCGTCAGCGACTGCGACGCCGCGGTCGCCGCGGTCACCGAGAACGGCGGCAGGGTGCAGATGGGCCCCGAGGACGCGGAGGGCGTCGGCCGGCTGGCCGTGTGCGTGGATCCGTCGAACGCGGACTTCGTGGTGCTCACCCCTGCCCAAGGGTGACCGAAGCACTCGCCGAAGCACTCGCGCTGCGCCGGCCCGGCGGTGGCTCACGCGGGGCCGACGCGTCCGAGGACGCGCGCTCGTGATCCCCTGACCGTAGGAACGGCCATTCCCGAACGTCCGAGAGGACCACCCATGATCTTCATCACCGCCAGGTTCCGCGTCCGGCCCGAGTACGCCGACGCCTGGCCCGACATCACCCGCGCCTTCACCGAGGCGACCCGCGGCGAACCCGGGTGCCTGTGGTTCGACTGGTCCCGCAGCGTCGACGACCCGACCGAGTACGTGCTGCTCGAAGCGTTCCGCGACGAAGAGGCCGGTGCCGCGCACGTCGGTTCCGGCCACTTCGCCGAGGCCCGGAAAACGTTGCCGCCCCACCTGGTGGAGACGCCCCGGATCGTCAACGCCACGGTCCCGCAGGAGGACTGGTCCCTGCTCGGGGAAATGGCGGTCCCCGGAGACGCATGAGACGCGCGGTCCGGTCCGGCCTGGAAGGCCGTCAGCCCTTGACGTCCGGTCGGGGACGCTCCGCCAGCTCCTTGATCCCCGACAGACGGGTCTCCCAGGAGCGGCCCATCCGGTCGAGTTCGTGGGCCAGCGCGCCGAGTCGGGCCCCGACGGCGACGTGCACGACCTCGCGCCCGCGCTGCTCGGACTCGACCAGCCCGACCTCGCGCAGCACCTCCAGGTGTTTGCCGATCGCCTGCCGACTCACCGGCAGGACCCTGGCAAGAGCGGACGCCGACATGGGGCCTTCGCCGAGCCGGGTGAGGATCTCCCAGCGCGTCGCGTCGCCGAGCGCGGCACACACGTCGGGAAGGGCGGGGGCGGTCACGAGTGCCCCGTCGGGGCCGGGGCACTCTTCTCGGCGAACGCCTTCGCGGCCGCCAGCTCGGTGAGCCAGCCCTTGTCGTTGCCCTCGCGCTCCTTCAGCCACGCCGCCGGATCGTCGGCGAGGCTGGAGAACCCGCTCTCCACCACGCGCAGGGTCACCCCGCCGCCGTCCCTCTCGTCGATCCAGAACTCGACCAGGGTCGAGGGCGTCGACGCGTCCCGGGACGGGGTCCCGATCCAGCGGAACGCCGCGTAGCGCGGCTTGTCCAGCTCCATCGTCCGGAACCGGAACTCGCCCAACGAAGGATGGCGCACCACGGCCACGTCGCCCTCGTGGCTCAGGTCCTGCTCCTCCTCGACCACGCCGTCATTGATGTACCAGCCGGGCCGTACTACCAGTTCCCATACCCGGTCGGCCGGGGCGTCGATGTCGATCTGCCGGGCGATCCGGTCGAGCTCGTCGAGCTCCGAGCCCGTGTGGGTGGTGTCGTTCATGGCTTCCTCCCTCGTGTCCCTCAATGCAACTCGATGGTTGCACTTTTCTCCCCTCAGTGCAACCGAAAGGTTGCATCTGGCCCATCGATGGTGGAACCGGGAGGGAGGAGCGACCACAGAACTAGGCCTTTGGTACCGGTCCACCAGGGTCCGCCGCCCGATTCGCCGCCCCGGCGGCAATGGCTAGCGTCTGACCATGCGTATAGGACTACTTGGTACCGGCAATGTCGCCCGAGCACTGGCCCACGGCTGGAGCGCCGCAGGACACGATGTGCTCCTCGGTTCGCGCCGGCCCGGGGACCGGACGGACCTCGGTCTTCCCGTGGCGGGCCTGAACGAAACAGCCGCCCACGCGGAGGTGCTCGTGAACGCCACTCCGGGGACCGTCTCGGTGGAGCTGCTGCACTCCATAGGGGCAGCGGCCCTGGCCGGCACCCCGCTGATCGATGTCGGGGTGGGCCTCTCCGACGACTTCAGCGAGCTCTCCCACCCCAACAGCAGTCTGGGGGAACAGATTCAGCAGGCCTTCCCCTCGACCCCCGTCGTCAAGACGTTGTGCACCATGGACTCCACCGTGATGACCGCACCGGACGGTCTGGCCGGCCCGAGCACCGTCTTCCTCTCCGGTGATGACGCCGAAGCCAAGCGGACCGCCGGCCGACTGCTCACCGACCTCGGCTGGCCCGCGTCGTCCCAACTGGACATCGGCGGCATCGACACCGCACGTGGACAGGAGCACTTCGCCCTGCTCTTCATGGGCATCGCCGGGGGCCTGGGGGCCCACGCGTTCAACATCAACGTGGTCACCCGCCCCTCCGCCTAGGACCCGCCGGCACACGGTCCCGGGACCGCCGGCGGAGGTGCCTCAGCGGGAGGGTTCGATGCCCCAGGCGGCGGCTCTGGCGGCGGCGGCCGCGCGGTTGGGCAGGTCGAGCTTGGCGAGGATGTGCTCGATGTGGGTCCCCACGGTGCGCGGCGTGATGTGGAGCCGCTCGGCGATCTCACGGTTGGTGCGGCCGGTGGTCAGTTCGGCCAGCACCTGCAGTTCCCGTGGCGAGAGACCGCCGGGCCGCCGCGCGTCCGCGGCGACCCGGCGGGGAGGTGCGCACGCCGGGGAGCCGACGGCCGCGGCGAGCACCTCGGTGAGCAGGGTGACCACGGCGCGCGCCGGGTCGGACGTGTGCCGTGGACGGCGGGTACTGACGTTCAGCATTCCGACGTACCGGCCGTCGGCGGCGAACAGGCACTGGGCCACGCCGTCCTCGACGCCCAGGGGGCGCAGCACCTCCTGGAAGCCGGGGGAGGCGGCCAGGAGCTGCCCGGGGACGTCCCTGAGCCAGAGGCCGCCCCGGGCGGGGCTGCGGAGCACGGGGAACACCGGGTCGTGGTGGAGGCGGGACTCGATGTAGGCCGTCGCGTCGTCCGGGTAGCTTCCCGCCAGGGTGGTGTGGCGTCGGCGCAACGGATCCCACCGGGCCAGGGAGGCGTGGTCGTACGCCATCACCTCCGACAGCGCCGCAAGGACCGAGTCGGCGCCGGTCGCGCCGTTCGTGGCGCTTCTGGCGGCCTCACGGACGTGGACGGCCGCGTCCAGGATGTCCGTCGTGCTCCGCTCCGCTGCCATCCACCAAGGATGATCATGGGCCCGGGATACGTCAATCGCGAAGGGCGTCGTGCACGACCCGCCCTTCCACGACGGTGAGCACCACGGGAATGTCCGGGATGTCATGGGGGTCGGCGTCGAGCAGGTCCCCGTCGAGTACGCAGAGGTCGGCCACCTTGCCCTGCTCCAGGGAGCCCTTCCAGTCGTCGGCGAAGTCCTGCCAGGCCGCGTCGATCGTGTACGTACGGATCGCCTCGGCCAGACCGATGCGCTGCTCGGGGCCGCTGACCCGGCCGGTGGCCTTCGACTCGCGCAGCACCATGGTGGCGACGCCCTGGCGCCAGTCCGGGAACGTGACCGGGGCGTCGGACCCGCTCGCCACCCGCACGCCGGCGTCGATGGCGTCGCGATAGGGCCATGCGTACGCGGCCCGTTCGGCGCCGACGAACTCCTCCTCCATGTCGGCGACGGTCCACTTGATGGTGGGGTTCATGTTGGCGCCGAAGCCGTGTGCGGCCAGGACCTTCATGCTGTGGGCGGTGAGGAAGTCGCCGTGGATGACGTAGTGGCGGGCGTCGGGTCGCGGATACTCGGCCATGGCCGCGGCGAAGGCGTCCGCGACGGTGTCGCCGGCGCGGTCGCCGGTGACATGGACGCCCAGCTGGTACCCGGCGGTGTGGGCATGCCGGATCATGGCGTCGATCTCGGCGGTCCGCTCGGTGTCGTTCTCGCCGCCGACGCACAGGGAGCCGCAGCCACCGCCGACGTACGGCTCGTTCATCCAGGCCGTCTTGTTGGGGACGATGCCGTCGGCGAAGACCTTGACCCCGTGGATGGCGAGGCGGCGCGGATCCGTGTCGCCGGACTCTCCGGATTCGCCGAGGGCGGTGAGGGTGCGGGCGAATTCCTCGGCGGTGCCTGCCATTCCGGTGGGCAGGAGCAGGACGCCTACGCGGGCGGTCAGTTCTCCTTCGGCCAGCAGCCGGCGGTATACGTCGAGGGTCTGCGTGCCGAGCGCTCCCCGCATGATGCCGTCGCCGCCGGGGCCGAGCCCGGGCTCGGTGTAACTGGTCACGCCGAGCCGGGCGAGCGTGGCGAGGGTCGACCTGATCGCGTCGGTCCGCTCCTGCCGGCTGAGCGGCGGCAGCGCGTTCTGGACGAGGGCCTGGGCGCCCTCGTGGAGCAGGCCGGTCGGCTCCCCGGCGTCGTCCACGACGACGGCCCCGCCGGGCGGTGCCACGGTGTGCCGGTCGACCCCGATGAGCTCCAGTGCCTTGGAGTTGACCCAGGTGGCGTGCCCGGAGAAGGAGTACAGGACGACGGGGTGGTCCGGGCTCACGTCGTCCAGGTCGTGCCGCGAGGGCAGTCGCGACGGATCGGTGACGCACTCCTGGAGGTAACCGGTGTCCCAGCCGTGCCCCGTGATCCACTGCCCACCCGGGGTTCGCCCGACGGCCACCCGCACCGCCTCGGCCACGTCCGAGAGGGAGGACACGGCGGGGTGACCGAGGTCGACGGAGAGTGGTGGCGTCGCCATGCCGAACGCGCAGCCGTGCAGATGGGAGTCGTTGATACCCGGCAGCAGCGTTGCCCCGCGCAGGTCGATCACCCGGGTGCCGGGCCCGACGAGCGGCGCGACGTCGTCCCGCCCACCGACGGCGCTGATGGTCCCGCCGGTCACCGCCAGGGCCGAGGCGACGGAGAACTCGGCGTCGACCGTGACCACCCGTCCGCCGAGAAACACCAGATCCGCATACGTGTCCATGGAAGGTCCCCTTCGGAAAGCGGGTGCACGACGGCCACCCGCGAACGATCTCCCGAGGACTATGCCGACACCCCCGCCGCCCGCACATCGGTCATTTCACCGATGTGCACCAGGGCCTTCTCAGTCGCCGTCCTGGGCGTCCACGACCGCCCTGGCCACCCGGGCGGCCCGCTCGGGTGACCGGTAGGCCGGTTCCTGCCAGGTGGAGACGGATCGGCCGCGAGCCAGCAGTGGCAGGACGCCGGCGGCGAGGCCGGCATCCGGAATGCGTCATCCCGCTCCTCGGAAACGGTGGCAATGGACCTCCGCCAGCCTCGGCGTCGAGCTTTTCGGACACGCGGGCACGCAGCGCCAAAGGCGTTGAGCAGGCTCTGGGGCGAGTCCGCTGTGCCGGACCATTGGCCGTACTTGACCTGTACACGATCATCCCTTGGGTCTGTACTGACGTATCGCACGCCTACTGCACTCACAGGGGGACAGCGCAGTGACATCCTTACGCCTCAAGGCGGCCTTCACCGGTCTGGCCGCCGCGGCTCTGCTGCTGGTCGGCGCCCTGCCGGCCCAGGCGCAGAGCCCGCAGGAAGACCGAAGGACCACCTACAAGATCACCCCGTACGTCATATCCGACCCGGCGCTCATCGCCGACCCGGGGAAGCTCGTCGAGGAAGTGACGAAGCGCGGCGATCTGGACCGGCTGGGCGTCAAGCCGTCGACTTCCGCGGGTCCTTCACAGATGACGAAGAGGGCGGCCCTCGCCGCAGACCCGGCGAGCTACGTGGTGGACTCCTCACGGTTCCCGAACGGCCGCATCCCGGCCGACATCTACGACTACACCAACTGGGAGGAGTGCGGCGCCAACTCCGACGCGGCATCCCAGGACGCCGGGTGGATCAAGAACCGCTACTCGTACTGCCAGAAGCACCTGCTGTTCATGCCGGCCTTCGAATGCGGGCTCTTCCCGCCGCAGTGCAAGATCAGCGGCGTCTACTCCTCGACGAACACGCTGATCGGCTACGGCAAGGTGGGCGGACACGAGGACCATCCCAACTTCCGCTGGGCGGACTTCCGGCTCAAGGTCGAGAACATCGTCACCACCGGCCCGTTCGCCGGTTCCGGAGCGGACATGAGTGCCGCCATCGAGTGCGAGGGCACCTACACCGACGAGGACTCCAACCTCAACGACGACCACGCCTGCTACGCGCACGAGAACGAGGAGACCGAGAAGACCATCAACGAGTGGCGCGTGAACGACGAGGCGTACTTCGACATCGCCTCCCAGGCGATCAGCTCGGACCCGTTGTGGGGGGAGCAGATCGCGACCGGCGTGTTCCACGTCGAGTACGAGTTCGATCTGCCCTGGTACTTCCAGATCATCGATACCGAGAGCCCCGAAGGCGGCATGCGGTTCGACTCGGCGTGGTACCTCCAGTCGCACAAGCTCGGGTCCGTGTTCGACCGGGCGGTGCCGGGCATGTCCTACACGAAGTCCGACGCGCAGGTGGCCGGCGTCGCCACCCACCTGGAAGGGGCCCGGGTCAACCCAGGGGCCACGATGCCCACGCAGGCGGACAAGCACCTGGCCGGCGGCACACCCGGCGACCCGATCCACCGTCTCGCACAGGCCAAGGGAGAGAAGCAGAGCTTCCGGTACGACGAGAACCGCCGCATCGTCCGCAACTTCTGCGCCACCAAGGCGATGCAGGACCTCAAGGCGACCCTTCCGGTGAACCAGGGTCCGTACGACTGCGACGAGTACCCCATGGCCTCGACCTACGAGGGGGCGGG
The DNA here is from genome assembly GCF_003671715.1 of Streptomyces sp. E2N166. GTDB lineage: Bacteria > Actinomycetota > Actinomycetes > Streptomycetales > Streptomycetaceae > Streptomyces > Streptomyces thinghirensis. Next base: position 1,892,302 of record NZ_RAIF01000032.1, read on the forward strand.
ACGTCACCTGTTCCCCGACGAACCGTACGGTGGTGCCCAGTACGAGCGTCACTACTCGGCGCGATGGGTCAACAGTGAGGTCAACCAGGAAGCCGGACGGCGCCTCGGCCGCTGGTACGACGTCGACCGGCTGCTCGACCAGGACGCGTTCTACATCCCCATCCGCTGACCGCTGACCAGTAGTTGTGCGGGGTCCGGCCGACGAGGCCGGGCCCCGCACACGTATCGGTCCGTCTCAGTCCGCGTCCGGCCAGAACTGGACCAGTGCCCAGCCGCCCGGCTCCGCGAAGCCACCGTCCGGGGCAGGGGCGTTCTCTCGCCAGCCCACCCGCGCCCGCCACCTGCCGGCATGCGGGAGCCGGAAGACGTCCGACTTGCCCCCGGCGGCGATCTCGTCCACCAGGAACCGGCCCGAGGGGAGGTCCAGCGACAGGACCTCCGTCGACGGCCATTCGTCCGCGAGGGCGCTCGCCGGTCCGTCCCAAGCCTCGAGCCGCAACCGCGCGTTGAGAATGTCCTCGTCCGACCCGATGTAGAGCATGGTGGCGTTGGAACTGACGAAACTGCCGACCGACCGCGGCGACGCCGGCCGCTCACCCTCCTGGCCCTCCTCGTCGACCAGGCCGAACAGCCGATGGTCCACGATGACGTCCAACTCCCGGGACGTCACAAGCTGAGGCATGCGGTACCTCCTGAGACAGCTGACGTACGTGACACTTTGCCGCAGGCTATGCCCGGCGGACCGCGTCCGCCCAGACGGTGGTGTGCCGTCACGGGAGGCGGGCCGTCGACGCGCGACCGCTTCAGATGTGGCCGGGCAGGCCGGAGCCGTCAACGGTCGCGCCGCGCGGCAAGCGGTCGAGGTCGGTCCGCGGTCGGCCCGCCATCGTGGAGAACGTACAAGCCGAAGCGGCCGGGAGTACGGCCGGCCGGTGACGCGCCCCGACGACGCGGACGTGGCGTACCGCGGCTCCGCACCCCCTACGACGGGACCGCGCCGCCGTCCCGAACGACACGGCCGGTCCCGCCTCCTCCACGGACCGCACCAGCAGGGGCGCCGGAGCCCTTCAGGAGTGCTGCGAGTCGTTGGCGCTGCGACCGTAGCGGGCGAGCATCGTCGTGACCGCCTCGTCGACCGCGCGACCGATGTCGGCAGGTGCGGGGCTCCAGTCGGCGAGCAGCATCCGCGGCCACAGGACGTAGTTGGCGATCATGCCGAGGAACTGGTTGGTGGCGCTCTCCGCGTCGGGTACCACCGCAGTGCCTGCGGCGTGCTGGGCCTCCAGGTAGTGCTGGACGGAGATGAAGTAGGGCAGCTTGCCCAGCTCGAACTGAACCCGTCCCAGTTCCGGGAAGCGCGGCAGTTCGGCGATGACGATGCGGAAGAGGGCCGCCATCGCGGGTCGGCCGATCAGGTCGGCGTACTGGCGGCCGATGGAGCTCAGGCCGACGCGCAGGTCACCGGGCTGCCTCGCGGAGGCCGCCGGGTCCGGCCCGCCCTTCCAGTACTCGGTGACGATGGCTTCGAAGAGCGCTGCCTTGGTGGGGAACTGCTTGAACAACGTGGACTTCGAGACGACCGCTTCCTGGGCGATCTTCGCCAGCGAGGTCCCGTCATAGCCCCGTTCCAGGAACAGCTTCGTGGCCGCTGCGGTGATCGCCTCGCGCTTGCGCTGTGCGAGTCGTTGATGGTGCGCGGAGAGTCCTGCGGTCATGGGCTCAGTATGACTCATCACGAGGCGAGTCACTTGACTCGCCACTGTGTAGATGTTTACGTGGCCGAAGAGGCGAGTCGCACGACTCGCATTCGGTCGGCGGGAGTACTCCCGGCCGGCGTCTCTCCGTTCCCGAAAGAGAAGTGCTCATGGAGTCAGGCAGGATCGCGTTGGTGACCGGCGGCAATCGTGGGCTGGGCCGGGCTACGGCCCAGGCGCTGGCCCGGCACGGGCTGCGCGTCATCGTCACCTACCGCGGCGACGCGCAGGAGGCCGAGGAGACGGTCGAAATCGTTCAGGAATCCGGCGCCACGGCCGCCGCACTGCGGCTGGACATCAGCGACGTGGCCTCCTTTCCCGCCTTCGTCTCCCACCTGGCTGCGCAACTGGAGCGCTGGGATGCGACCCGGCTGGATGTCCTGGTCAACAATGCCGGGATCGGGCTGTTCGGACCGTTGGAAGCGGTCACGGTCGACGACTTCGACGCGGTGATGGACACCAACGTGCGAGGCACGTTCTTCCTCATCCAGGCGCTCGCGCCCCTGCTGGCCGACGGGGGGCGGATCATCAACGTCTCCTCCTCCCTCAGCCGCCACACCAGTACCGGCACCTCGGTCTACTCGGCCTCCAAGGCGGCGGTCGAGGTCCTCAGCCGGACCTTGGCCCTGGAGCTGGGGGCGCGCAAGATCCGCGTCAACGCCATCGCGCCGGGGCCGACCGCCACCGACTTCAACGGCGGTGCGATGCGGGACGACGCGCGGATGCGCGAGGGCTTGGGCGCGCAGACCGCGCTCGGCCGCGTCGGTGAACCGCAGGAGATCGGCGACGCGATTGCCGCGCTCGCCTCCGAGGACCTGCGATGGGTCACCGCCCAGCGCCTCGAGGTGTCCGGCGGTGCCCTGTTGTAGGGCCCCCGCCCACACCGTGTGTCCCGCCCCTTACCCGGCAGGACCGGGAGATGTGTCAGGCGCGGTCCGCCCCGCGGGCCCGGTGGGCGGCATGGCGGGCCCCATCGGCCGACCGGCCCGGGGAACGGCCATCGGCTCGGGCCGGGTTCCAGGCGATGGGCCTTGCCGACCGGGTGGCGCACCAGTTCGCGGAGCATCCCCGTCCAGCGGCGGCGGGATCTCTACCGGGTGTGTGCCCAAGAGCAGCCGCAGCGTGGTGCCGTCGTCGAGGACGTCGTCGCGGCTGAGGGTGCAGATCCGGGACGGGGAACCTCCGTCTCCTCGCCTCCGGCCGCTGCCACGTCTGACGGCCGGGACGAGCGCGCGGGCGGGGCGGCTCGCCTGTGAGCGGGCCCTCCCCTTCCACGGGTTCCGGAAGTGTGACGCAGGTCATGCGGCGCATCCGAACCGCGTGAATCGGCCACTTCTGCGATAACCGAATATCGGACAGTCATCGCCCGTCCTTTGGGAGGTGCGAGTGTTTCCGACCCTTCTCCTCTGCAGTGCAGGTGTATCAACAAAGCTGCCTGCAATCCCATGGTGAAGTGAGTGACGGCGAGACGAGTCATGTAACGGCCACCACGGAAACCGCAGGACTTAACGTCTTGTTCATGACTCAGCTGGACGTGCGGCTGGAGGCCCCCGAGCCGGGCGACGGTGCCTCCGCCGAAGGTATGCGCGCCAAGGGCCTCAACGGGAATTCCGTAGGCCTGATGGGCAGTGCCGTCATCGGCGTCTCCACCGTGGCCCCGGTCTACTGCCTCACCTCCACGCTCGGCTCGACCGCCGGCGAGGTAGGGCCGCAGATGCCGGCGGTGTTCCTCGCCGGCTTCCTGCCGATGCTGCTCGTCGCCTTCGCCTACCGCGAGCTGAACAAGGCGATGCCCGACTGCGGCACGTCGTTCACCTGGACGGTGCAGGCGTTCGGTCCGCGCGTGGGATGGATGTGCGGCTGGGGCCTGGTGATCGCCACGATCATCGTGCTGTCGAACCTGGCCGGCGTGGCGACTTCGTACTTCTGGTTGCTTGCCGGAGAGATCACCGGGAGTGTCTCGGTGGCCGAACTGGACGGCAACAAGGTCGTGCACATCGTGACCTGCCTCGCGCTGATCGCGATCGCCACGGTGATCAGCTATCGCGGGATGACGGCGACCAAGGGCCTGCAGTACGCCTTGGTGGCGCTGCAACTCCTGGTGCTGGCAGTCTTCGTGGCAATGGCCTTCTCGAAGGCCGGAAGTGCTGGACTCCCCACCTCCGCCGACTTCTCCTGGTCGTGGCTCAACCCGTTCGCAGTCCAGTCGTTCGCCGCCTTCACGGCGGGCCTCTCGCTGTCGATCTTCATGTACTGGGGCTGGGACGCCTGTCTGACGGCCAACGAGGAGACCAGCGGCAGCAGTCGTACGCCGGGCCGGGCCGCGCTCGTCGCCATGATCGTGCTCGTCGGTTCCTACCTGGCCACGGGCGTCGCCGCGCAGATGGCCGTGGGCTCGGGTGACCAGGGCCTCGGACTCGCCAACCCCGACACGTCGGACAACGTCTTCGCCGCGCTCGCCGGCCCCGTGATGGGCCCGGGTCTCGGCGTCCTGCTGTTCGTCGCGGTCCTCGCGTCGGCGGCGGCGAGCCTGCAGACGACGTTCATCCCCGTCGCCCGAACGGTCCTGGCCATGTCGACCTACGAGGCACTGCCCGCCTCCTACGCCCGGGTCCACCCGCGTTTTCGAACCCCGGGCCGTGCCACGGTCACCGCGGGCATCGCCACGGGCGTCTTCTACACGGTGATGACGCTGGTCAGTGAGCACGTCCTGGTCGACACGATCTACGCGCTCGGCCTGATGATCTGCTTCTACTACGCGCTGACGGCCTTCGCCTGCGCCTGGTACTTCCGCGCCGACCTGCTGAGGTCCGGGCGCGACCTGATGTTCAAGGGGCTCTTCCCGGTCGTCGGCGGCGGCCTGCTCGCGGCCGTCTTCGTCAAGACGCTGGCCGACATGTGGGACCCCGCATACGGCAGCGGATCGTCCGTCCTCGGGGTCGGATCGGTCTTCGTGATCGGCGTGGGGCTGCTCGCACTCGGTGTGGTGATCATGTGCGTGATGCGCCGGCGCAGCCCCGCCTTCTTCCGCGGCGAGGTGCTCACCCGGTCGACTCCCGCCCTGATCGCGGAGGACTGAGACGCCGGGGCGGGCCGCGGCGGACCTCGGCGCCCGCACTCTTGAACAATTCTCAGCTTTCCTGATGTGATCTGCGGCACTGTCGACCGACCGTGCCGGAGGCCCCATGTACCGCCGTCTGTGCGCCGCGCTCGTCTGCATCATCCTGCTGTCCACCGGAACCGCTCACGCGAAGGCCGCCGTCGAGGACCACGGGGACCCGCCCCCCGGCATACCCCGGCTCACGGACGACCGGGGCCGCGTCCTGACCCTGCGCGGCTGGAACGTCGAGGACAAGACCCACCGCGGCGAGGCCGCTCTGTCCGCGATCGGCGAGCGTCACTTCCGGGACCTGCGGGCCCGGGGCTTCAACTTCGCGCGGCTGCTGGTCTTCTGGGACGACCTCGAACCCGAGCGGGGCGGGTACAGCGAGAGGTACCTCCGCAGGATCGAGCGCGTCCTGGACTGGGCGCACAAGCACCGCGTCCACGTCCTGATCGACGCGCACCAGGACGTCTTCGGGCCCGCGTTCGGGCACCGCGGCATCCCCGAGTGGGCGACGAGGACCGACGGGCTGCCGTTCCGGCCGCACCCCGACGACTGGTTCGCCGAGTACTTCGAACCGGCCGTGCAGCGTGCCTTCACCCACCTCTACGAGGACCCGGACCTGCGGCGCGCGCAGGCGGACATGTGGCGGGTGCTGGCCGGACGCCTCGGGGACCATCCGGCCGTCCTCGGCTACGACCTGATCAACGAACCCATGGGCGAGATCGGGCAGGGCGAGGACCTGCCGACGGCGGCCCGGCGCATAGAGCGCGATCAGCTCACCCCGCTGTACAACCGCCTCGCCGACGCCGTACGTTCCGTCGACGACGACTCCTGGATCTTCTTCGAACCGACCCCGATCGTGGGGGAGGGCGTCCCCACCGGTCTGGGCCGCATCGACGACCCGAAGGCCGTCTACGCGCCCCACTTCTACAACACGGCCATGGAGGCGGGCGCCGACTACGACCCTTCGGCCGCCTGGATCGAGGCGTACGAGTCCGCGGTGACCGTCTATCCGCGCCGGTACCGCGTTCCCGTCGTGGTGGGCGAGTGGGGCCCGCTCAACAACTCCCTGCCGAACATGGGGCGCTTCTACCGTGACGCCCTGTCGTCCCTGAACCGCTACGGCTCCGGTTGGGCGGGCTACGTGTGGTGCTACGGCGGAGGGTACTGCGCCGTCGACGCGGAGGGACGCTTCCGGACCAACAAGGAGCAAACCGCGGCGCCGTACGCCCCGGCGGTCGCCGGCCGGGTCACCGCCGAGGTCTACGAGCCGGGCGGCGGAGCCTTCCGGCTGTCGTACCGGGCCGGGCGCGGTGTCACCGAGATCTCCGTGCCGCCCCGGGCGGGCGGCTGGCGCATCGAGCTGACCGGCGCCCGCACGGCCACGCCGGTGCTGCCGTGGGACCGCGCGGCGATCGCGCGGGTGCGGGCGCGGCCCGGCGCGCATGTCACCGTCGTCGTGACTCCGCGCACACCACGATGACCCGCGGGCGAACCGCGGACGGCTGCCGGCGAGCCGCGGGCGGGAAGCAAAGTTGAGCAGTTGTCTTGTTTCAAGCATTCCCACGTTGCCTACCGGTCAGTACAACCCCTGGTAACACCCGAACCCACCAGGAGGTGCAGTGAAGGGCAAACGGCACAGACGCCACTGGCTGACGGCCGCCGCCGCGGTGGCGGTGGTATGCGGATCCATCACCGCCGCCGCACCCGCGCAGGCCGCCCGGCCCGGCTCCGCCGAGTCCGTCTCCTCCGTACCGCTCTCCTCCGAACTGGAGGCCATCCGCGCCGCCGAGGCCACCAAGCTCTACGGAAACCCGGCGGAACGACCTCTCGGCGACCGCAGGACCAGCCTGATCTCACTCGGCGACAGCGAGATCTCGGGGGAGGGAATCGGCACCTACGAACCCGGCACCAACGGCCCCGACAACTGGTGCCACCGCTCGCCGGACGCCGCCATCCACCGCACCGGGATCCCCGCCGACCTCACGATCAACGTGTCGTGCTCCGGCGCGTACACCGGCAACATCCGTATCGGCGGCGCCAAGCAGTATGCCGACGAACTCGTGCAGAGCGACAGCCTCGCGATCAAGGCGCGCAACACCCGCGTCAAGATGGTGCTGTTGGTCGCCGGAGCCAACGACGACCTCCAGTTCGGCCCCGTCATGACCGACTGCGTCACGCGCTACCTGCTCCTCCGGGGCCCCTGCGAATCCAAGTACGCCCCCGGCTGGCAGGACCGCGTCGACGCTCTCGTGCCCAAGGTCGAGCAGACCGTGCGCGACCTGAAGAGCGTGATGAGGGACGCCGGTTACGCCGACGGCGACTACGAACTCGTCCTCATGGGCTACCCCAGCCCCATCGGCCCCGACTTCCGCGACAACCCGGCCTTCGCCGGTAAACTCGCCTGCGGCGGCCTGGGCTACGACTCCGACACCGTCTGGGGCCGCAACAGCGCGGTCCCCGCCTTCGAGCGCGGAATGCGCAAGGCCGCGGCCGACACCGGGGCCATCTACCTCGACAACTCACGGCTCTTCCACGGCCACGAGGTCTGCATGGAGGACACCTGGGCCCGGGGCGCCTACATCGACCTCTCCAAGCCCGGCATGCCGGACGAGAACTCCCTCCGCCAGTCCTTCCATCCCAACAGGCGCGGCCACGCCGCCTTCGCCTCCTGCCTCACGCAGCTGTACGCCTCGGGTGCCGACGAGGCGAGCTGCGCGGACGTCGACTCGTCCGGCAAACCGGTCCTCTTCCCGTACGCCTGGGACACGGCCTACCGACCGCTGACGAACCGGGCGACCGGCACCTGTGTGGACGTCGACGCCGCCGAGAGCGCCGACGGCACCGGCGTCCTCGGCTGGGAGTGCCACGGTGGCCGCAACCAGGGCTGGTGGTACGACCCGGATCGCGGCACCGTCCATACCGAGCTGACCCAGGACCGCTGCCTGGACGTCCCCGACGCCAGGTATCCGGCCGGCACGGGCCTGGTCCTGTGGAACTGCCACGGCGGGGCGCATCAGAAGTTCGTCCGTGACGGGGCCACGATCCGGCCGGCGTCCGCGCGAGGGCTCTGCCTCACCCTGGCCGGCCCGAGCGAGCCGCTGCGGATCCAGAACTGCGACGGCTCGGACAACCAGCACTTCACGGCCCTATGACGTCGACCGGACCGCGGAGATGTCGAACTGCAGCCGGACCTTCTCGCTCACCATCGTGCCGCCCGCCTTCAGGCGCTGGTTGTAGACCAGGCCCCACTCCGTACGGTCGATGGTGGTGGTGCCGTCGAAGCCGGCCCGCTCGGCGCCGAACGGATCCAGGACCGAGCCGAGGTAGTCGAGTTGCAGGTCGACGGGCCGGGTGACGTCGCGGATCGTCAGGTCCCCGGTCATGCGGAAGGTCTCACCGCCCTCGTGAACGGTGGAGGTGCTGCGGAAGACCATCTCCGGGTACCGGCCCACGTCGAAGAAGTCGCGGCCGACGAGGTGCGCGTCCCGCTGTTCCACGCCCGTGTCGACACTGGCGACCCGGATGACGAGGTCGGCCCGCGACTCGGAGGGCCGGGCTCCGTCGAAGTAGAGCATGCTGTCGTAGTCGGTGAAAGCCCCTCGCACCGTCGTGACCATCGCGTGCCGTACGGAGAAGCCGATGCGACTGTGCGGTCGGTCGATGGTCCATCGCCCGGTCAGCGCGCGAAGCGCGGGGTCGAGCGCGACGCCCCGGGCCGCGGCCTCCGTGCCCGACACGCCGGTGTCGTCAGCCGGGTTCCGTTCGATGACGGCGGTCTGGCGACGGCTGAAGATACCCATGATCGTGAGCCCTTTCCCATCTGGTACTCCGTGCTATCACGGCGTCGCCGGGCACCGCCCAGCGAGATGGGCCGCCTCGTCCGGGTTCCATGGGGTCGACCGCGAAGCTGCACAGGACCAACATAATGTGCTCGCTTCGCAGCGGCGGCCCGGTGCGGAAGAGGTCCCGCGGAGGGGGGCCGGCACTGGTCGGTGCGCCGTGCGCCGTGCGCCGTGCGCCGAGAACCGTGCGCCGAGAACCGAGGAGACCAGCGATACCCCTCTCCGTAAGCCTCGCGCGCCGCGTCGCGGCGCCCACCACGCCCGCGACGCTGCACGCCCGCACCGGCGAGCCGAGCGCGCCGCCCCGCCCGGGGCTTGACCGTCTGCTTCGGGCGCGGCGGGAAGCCCGATGGGGGAGTATGTGGCCGGCGGCGGCCCGGAGCGGTTGGCCGACGCGGACTCCGGCGCGGGTCCGGTCGGTGAGGCCGCGGCCATGCCGGTCGCCGCGCTCACCTCGCGACCGGCTACTCGGCGGGGTCCTCTTCCGTCCGCCGGACGGCGCTCTTGACCTCGCTCTCGACGGCTTCCGCCGACTGGCCGCTGACCGTGGCGTGATCGGCGATCGCCGCCTGCGCGGCCCGGGCGGCCTCCTGCCAGGCCCGGTGCTGCACGTCGAACTCCTCGCCGTCGAGTCCGGCGAGGCGCGCACGCTGCTCTTCCGCCGCCCGCTCCAGGACGATCAGGTCATGGGGAAGGTCCACGCCTTCGATGCTAGGCCCGGACCCGGCGGCGGCCCAGCGTCGACTCGCGGTCCCGTGCGCCCGGTCAGTCCCCGACCGTGGCGGCCCGCGGCGTCGGCACCGGTGCCCGGGAGGCTGCCGAGAAGCCTGCCTGGAAGTTGTCCTCGACCTCGGCCCTCTCGGCCGCGTTCGGGTAGGGATTGGTGCACGGGACGCCCGCGCTGGAACCCGACATCAGGCTGGAGCAGGGGCCGGGCTTGCGGTCCGGCAGGCCCAGGATGTGGCCGAGCTCGTGGGACGAGATGCGCACCGTGTTGTAGCCCTGGTTCACGGCCTGGCGTCCGATGTAGACGGTGCCGTTGCCCAGGGACGTGGGCAGGGCGCGCGGCCAGCCGTTGTCGGCGAGGACCCGGATGTTGGCGCGCTGCCCGGACGCGGCGGGACGCAGTACCACGCCGTCGACGCTCTCGTTCCAGATCGCCGCGCCCCGGTCGACCGCGGACGCGAACTCCGCGGAGCCGCTCGCGTCGTAGGTGAGCACCCGGGCGGCGGACAGGGGGAGCGTGGTGCCGCCGGACGGTTCGGCGGCCACGGCCTGGCCGCTCAGCGGGGGAAGGGACAGCAGCAGAGCCGCGGCCAGGCCGCCGGTCAGGGTACGGACGTGCATGGTTCGACCTCCTTGTGGGGGAAGGGCAGTCGTGTGCATGACATCACGTGGCTCCCTGCCCACCGCGCACGGCCGCCAATCCGTCAATCCGCCGATCCGCAACGATCGCGGTCGGTTCGACGGGGTGGTCCGCCGCCGGGCGAAGCGGTCACCGGGTTGGACGGGGAGGCGCGGACTCCGGGGTCGTCCGGGCGAGTCGGGTCCGCGAGCGGAAGGTGCGGCGGTAGGCGTCCGGCGGCACACCGACCGTCCGGTGGAAGTGCCGGCGCAGCGTCGTGGCGGTGCCCATGCCGGTTGCCGTCGCGATCGCGTCTATGGTGGCGTCGCTGGTCTCCAGCAGTTCCTGCGCGTAACGGATGCGTTGGGTGAGCAACCACTGCAGTGGGGTGGTGCCGGTCGCCGACCTGAAGTGGCGGCCCAGGTGGCGCGAGCTCATGCGTGCCTGGCGGGCCAGGTCCTCGACGGTGAGCGGGTGGTCGAGGCGCTGCATGACCCAGGGGAAGAGCTCGGCGAGCGGGTGGTTGCCCGGGGCGGGGACCGGAGTGGTCACGAACTGGGCCTGCCCGCCGTCCCGGTGGGGCGGCACGACCAGGCGGCGGGCGAGACTGTTGGCGACCGACGAGCCGTGGTCGAGACGGACGAGATGGAGGCACAGGTCCATGGCCGCTGCCTTGCCGGCGGAGGTGAGCACGCTGCCGTTGTCGACGTAGAGGACGTCCGGGTCCACCGTCACCCGTGGATGGCGTCGGGCCAGTTCCTCGGTGTGGGCCCAGTGCGTGGTCGCGCGCTTGCCGTCCAGCAGGCCGGCCGCGGCCAGCACGAAGGCGCCCGTGCACAGGGAGGCCACACGCGCGCCGGCCTCGTGGGCCTCGCGCACCGCATCGACCAGGTCGGCCGGCGGATCCCGGTCGATGTCGGCCCACCCCGGCACGATCACGGTGTCGGCGTGCGGGAGGTGGTCGAGCCCGTGGTCGGGCTCCAGCCGGAAGCGGCCGACCCGCACGGCGCCCGGGCCGCAGACCGAGAGGCCGTACCAGGGGCCGGCCATGCCCGCCGGACCGGTTCCGAAGACCTCGCACGCCAAGGACAGTTCGAAGTGCAGCATGCCGTCGGTGGCGGCCAGCGCGACAGTGGTCATGTCCGGAATTGTATGGGTGATGGCGTTCCGGACAGTAGTGGCGGGGGCCGGTTCTCGTGAGGATGTTCGTGTCGGAGCGCAGCGGGTCGTTCGAGTGAAGGGGAGAACTCATGGAGTCGGGCCAGACAGTGGTGGTGTTCGGCGCCTACGGGCACACCGGCCGGTTCGTGGTGGCAGAGCTGAGGGAGCGTGGCTTCCGCCCGGTCCTCTCCGGTCGCGACGTCGGGAGGCTGAAGGAGCTGGCATACGAGACGGGGCTGGACGCCCGCCCGGCGTCGGTCGACGACCCGGCCTCGCTCGACCGTGCGCTGGCCGGAGCGGCGGCCGTGATCAACTGCGCCGGCCCCTTCGCCGTGACGGCCGCACCGGTGATCGAGGCGGCCCTGCGGGCGGGGCTCCCGTACCTCGACGTGGCGGCCGAGATCGAGGCCAACGCCGACACCTTCGCCCACTTCGCCGACCGCGCCCGGGACGCGGGGGCGGTGATCGTCCCGGCGATGGCCTTCTTCGGCGGACTCGGTGACCTGCTGGCCTCTGCCGCGATGGGTGACTGGACGGTGGCCGACGAGGCGCACATCGCCTACGCACTGAGCGAATGGCACCCCACCGCCGGCACTCGCACGGCAGGCGCCGTCTCACGGCAGCGGCGCGACGGCCGGCGGGTGCGCTACACCGGCGGGCGGTTGGAGTACACGAACGACGCCGCGCGGACCGAGGACTGGCCCTTCCCCGACCCCGTGGGACGGCGCCCCGTGCTCGCGGAGTTCACGATGGCCGACGTCGTGACCATACCGAGCCACCTGACCATTCCCGAAGTGCGCACCTACATGACGGTCGAGGCGGCCCGAGACATCGCCGCCCCGGACACGCCGGCACCGGCCGCGGTGGACGAGCGCGGAAGATCCGCCCAGACCTTCCTCGTCGACGTCCTGGTGCGCTCGGGCGACACCGAACGGCGCGCCGTGGCCCGGGGACAGGACATCTACGCCGTCACCGCACCGCTGGTGGTGGAAGCCCTCGGCCGTGTCCTCGACGGACGTGCCGCCGCGGTCGGGGTCGTCTCCGCGGGCGAGGCCTTCGACGCCGCGGACTTCCTGCGTGCGCTGTCCCCGCACATCAGCCTGGAACTGCATCCGTAGTGGACCGACCGGCCCATGGCGTGTGCCGTGAGTCCTGCCGTCCGCGGTTCTGTGTCTGGTCGTCGTGTACGCGGACTGGTCATCGCCGGGTCTCGAGATGGCCCGTGTCACTCGACGTCACCTGGAAGGCGGCTGCTGCCGGACTCGTGGAGCTCGGAGCGGCAGGCCGGCAGTGGCGTGTCCGGGGCCGCCGGCAGCGTCCGTCCGAGGCGTGCGAGCGGGGACAGGACCATCACCACCGGGGACAGCAGCATGCCTGCGGCCGTTGCCAGGAGACTGGTGCGCGGCCCCCATTGCCCGGCGAGGAACCCGCCGAGCAGGGAGCCGAGCGGGGTCAGCCCCATGCCGACGAACGTGATCGTCGCGGCCGTCCGGCCTTGCATCCCGTCCGGAGTGGCCGTCTGCCGTACGGCCATGAGTGCCACGTTCACCAACTGGCCCCCGGCTCCGAACACGAAGTTGACCGCGAGAAGCACGGGAACGGTCACAGCGGAGGAGCCGTGCAGCGCCGGTACGCACAGGAACACGCCGTCGCCGAGAGCCGCCGCGGCCACGAGTACCGGGCCGTACCCGAACCGGTTCGGCAGACGGGCGGCCAGCACGGAGCCCACGAGCGCGCCCGGTCCCGTCGCCGCGAGCGACAGCCCGACGGCGGTGCCGGAAAGGTGCAGTTCTCGCGGCAGGAAGAGCAGATAGCCGGTCATCACGGCCGCGAAGGAGAACTGGAAGGACGCCGAGGCCAGGCACACGGTCCGCAGCTCGGCGTTGCTGACGACGAACCGGAGCCCCTCGTGGATCCGCCGCCGGACCCGAGACGGACGTTCCAGGTGCGGTGGGGTGGATTCGATTCGACGGATCCGCCGTATCGACAGGAACGACAGCGCGAAGAACAGCGCGCTGGAGGCGACCGCGACCGGCGCCGACAACAGGGACACCAACGCACCGCCGAGGGCGGGGCCGCCGATCTGGGCCGCGGACCGGCTGCCCTCGAGCGCGCTGTTGCCCCGCACCAGCTGATCGCGTCGTACCAGGCGTACAAGCGAGGCCTGGTAAGCCACGTCGAAGAACACGGAGAGGGCCCCGACGGCGAAGGCGACCACGAAGAGGGCGTGCAGGCCGAGCCAGCCGAACAGACCGGCCAGGGCGGCTGCTCCCAGGACGAGGGACCGGCCGACGTCGGTCAGCACCATCACTGTGCGGGTGCGCCACCTGTCCACCCATGCGCCGGCGAGAAGCGCGAGCAACAGGATCGGCGCCTGGCCCACGGCCCGCAGGATGCCCAGCTGGGTGGCACTGGCATGGAGCGTCAGGACGGCGAAGAGCGGGAGCACCACCAGGGCGGTGTGTTCTCCGAGTTGGGAGGCGGTCTGTCCCACCCAGAGTCTGCGGAAGTCGCTGTCCCGCCACAGGCTCGGCGAAACGGGGCGGCCGGAATCGGATGCGGGGGTGGACGCGGATGACACAGGGATCCCTCGGAGCGCCGACAACGAGGCCCATCACCGGGCACACGACGGGTGCGCCGACGGTTCGGGCAGGGGAAGGCTCGCTGTGCCGCGACATCAAGGGCAGCACGCGATGACAGGCCGATCGGCCCACAACGTCAACGCGCGCTGGGAAGACCGACCATGTCTGCAACTCCTCGTGGATCAGCTGGCTGCATCCGAACACTAGCGCTCGGTGGCTCGACGCGAAGGGCAATTGGGGGAGCGCCGAGGTTCGCAGTGGAGGACGCTGGCGGAGGGCGGAGTCACGCTCGCCGACCTGGCGCCCTCCGCATGGCCCGCAAGCGAGACGGCCATGGCCGCCGGGCGGCGACGCAGCCGTACGCCGTCGTGGCGACGGCGCGGTGGCGGCTGCGTCGGCGGAAGCCGCGTGACTAGCGTCAGAGTGGGTTGAGGCGGGCCCTGAGCAGGCAGAACTCGTTGCCTTCGGGGTCGGTCAGGACATGCCACTGCTCCTGCCCCGTCTGGCCGATGTCGGCTGGGCGCGCACCCAGCCCGAGAAGGCGTTCCAGCTCGGCGTCCTGATCGCGGTCGGTGGCGTTGACGTCGATGTGCAGCCGGGACTTCCCCTTCTCCGGCTCGTCCCTGCGACTGAGGATGATTGTCGGCTGCGGGCCGCCGAACCCTTTGCGCGGCCCGATCTCCAGCGTGCCGTCGTCCTCGCGATCGAGCACGACGAAGTCCAGGACCTCGCACCAGAACCGCGCCAGCACCTCGGGGTCGCGGCAGCCGAGCACAAGTTCACTGATACGACATGCCATTGACGAAACCTACTCTCAGTTCTGGGCGAGACAGGGTGCCACAGACGAGTCCCGTGGCACCCGGCAGCAACAACAATGCCGTGACCGTACCGGACGAGGTACTCGTCATCGAGCGTCGGGGACGAGAACGACCTTGCCTGTCGTCTCCCGCGACTCCAGAGCGGCGTGCGCCGCTGCGGCCTGCGACAGGGGGAAGCTCTGGAAGGCGGGCTCCAGGCTCCCGTCGGCGGCCGCCGCGAGTGCGCGAGCTTCGTCGGCGGGCGCGTCCTGGCCCTCCAACAGCAGGGCCAGCGCGTCGATGAAGCGTACGCCGCGCTCCTTCATCTCCGCCTCGCCCGGGCGGAATTCCTCCCTGGAGGCCGCGCCGATGCTGAGGTGGCGCCCGCCTTCGGTCAGCAGTCCGAAGGCGGCCCGTCCTTTGTCGCCCTCGACACCGTCCAGAACGACCGTGACACCGCGCCGGCCCAGGGCGCGGCGGACCGTGTCCGCCCAGTCGGGCAGGTTGTAGTCGACCGCGACATCGGCTCCCAGCTCGCGCACGGCCGCCGTCTTGGCCGGACCGCCCGCCGCGCCGATCACCGTGGCGCCGAGGCGGAGGGCGAACTGGACGACCAGACGGCCGATCCCACCGGCGGCGGACGTGACCAGAACTACGTCGTCGGAGGTGAGTTCCGCGATGTCGAGCAGGCCGATGGCGGTGGTGCCGGTGACGACCATCGTGACGGCGGCCTCGTAGCCCAGTCCGGCCGGGATCCGGTGCAGGGACGCGACGTCTGCGACGGCAAGCTCGGCGTAGCCGCCCGGCCTGCCGTGGGAGGTCACCACCTTGGCGCCGATCCAGGCCGTGTCCACGCCCGGCCCGACCGACTCGACGACGCCGGCCACCTCGCCCCCGAAGACAGCCGGAAGCCGGGGAAGCGGCGGACCGATCTCCAGTCCTTCGCGCAGGGCCGTCTCGATCTGGTGGACTCCCGCGGCCCTCACCGAGACGAGGACCTCGCCCGGGCCCGGAACCGGATCGGGCACCGTCTCGTAACGGAGGTTGTCGGCGGGTCCGAACTCGTGCAGCACGACGGCGCGCATGGCCGTTCCTTCCAGTCGGTCGGCAGAAGCACACCCACTCTGCGACCTCGACCTGACTTGAGGTCAAGCCTCGTCAGTACGACACTCCGTAACAGGAGACCATCGCGGCCGCGCGGTCGCGCAGGGAGGTGCGCAACCACTGCGGAGTCAGCGCTTCCGCGTCCGTGGTGAGCTGCCACAGCGCCCACTCCGCGTGTCGTGCGTCCTGGTAGGTCACCTCCAACCGCAGCCAGCCGTCCGCGTCGGGTTCCTCGGCACGGACGGCCAGCGCGGTGCTGACCAGTTCCTCCCGACGCTGCGGGTTCACCCGTACCAGTACGCCGACTTGGTCGCCGTCCGACAGGAACTGCGCGCGGCGTTCCCGCCAGATCCGGTCCAGATCGACCTGGTTCGGTCGCTCCGCCGGTTCTGGGAGCTCCTCGGCGGCCAGCATCCGCGACAGGCGGTAGGTGCGGTCGGTGCCGGATCTGGTGGCCAGCAGGTAGCCCCGGCCGCGCACGGTGACCAGGCCGATCGGGTCCACGGTGCGCCACTGCGGGGCCTGGTCCGTGGCCGCGTAGTGGATGCGCAGCTTGTGGCCGGCGAGTACCGCGCGCCGGACCTCGATCATCGTGGGATCGGGCAACTCCCCGGTGGGAAGGCGGCGCGAGAGCAGGTCGGTCTCCGGGTCGACGAGCAATCGCCGGGCGGCGTCGCTCGCGGTGTCCCGGTGGCTTTCGGGCAGTGCGTCCGCCACCTTGCGCATGGCCGACGCGAGTGCCGGACCGAGGCCGAACACCTGCTCGCCACGTCCCGCGCCGGCGACCAGCAAGGCAACGGCCTCGTCGTGATGCAGTCCGGTGAGATCGGTCCGGAAGTCTGGCAACAACGCGAAGCCGCCGTGCCGGCCGCGTTCGGCGTAGACCGGGACGCCGGCTGCGGACAGCGCCTCGATGTCGCGCAGCACGGTGCGGGTGGACACCTCCAGTTCGCGGGCGAGCGCGGCCGCGGTCAGCCGACCGTGTCGGCGCAGCAGAAGCACCAACGAGATCAACCGGTCGGCACGCATACGAGCACGTTAGCGGAATACATGACCAAGGATGTCGTCATTTGCGGGGAGGCTTTTCGACGTGATGCCGAAGACGGTGGTTGCGGAGTCTTCGGACGTACGTACTGCCGGTGAAACCGAATGGAGCTGATGTGGCAATGGAGCGATCGACGGTCAACCCGTGGACGTGGTCGGTGGACATGGGTTACAGCCAGGGAGAGATCGTTTCCGGGGTCACCCGGACCCTGTACTGCTCCGGGCAGGCCGCCATGAGTGGCGAGGGCAAGCCCCAGCATGCCGGTGACATGGCGGCGCAGTTGGCGCTGACCATCGACAATCTGGAGGCCGTGCTCCGCGAGGGCGGCATGTCCCTCGCGAACCTGGTCCGGCTCAACGTCTACACCACCGACGTCGACGGGCTCTTCGAACACTACGGCGTGCTGGCGTCGCGGTTGGGCGCGGCCGGGGTGGCACCGACGACCACCATGCTCGGGGTGGCACGGTTGGCGGTTCCCGACCTGATGGTCGAACTCGAGGGAACCGCGGTCGCCTGAGACGACCTCGCGGCCGCTCGTAGCGAGCGCGTCGGCCGGACATCTGCGAACCGGCCCCCGACGGGCAGGGCTTCGAAGCACTGGAAGCCCTGCCCGATCGCCGCCTTCCCCGGTGGCCTGGCGCTGGGGGAGGAAGAATGAGCGGCATGACCATGGTGGAAGGCATCGATGCCCGCGGTATGCAGCACTGTGAGACGACGGCGCTGGGCGTGCTGCTGCGCTATGAGGGACTCGACTTGTCCGAGCCCATGCTGTTCGGGCTCGGCTCCGGACTGTCCTTCGTCTACTGGGACAGCAAAGGCATGAGCTTCCCCTTCCTGGGAGGCCGGGTCAAGCCGTTCGAGCTCACCAGGAGTCTGGCCGCCGTTCTCGGGCTGGAGCTGCGGGTCGGGGAGACCAGCTCTCCGCGCAAGGCATGGCAGAACGTGGCGGCACCCATTGACGCCGGTCGACCGGTCGGCCTGCAGCTAGACAGCTACCACCTGGACTACTTCAGCAGCAAGGCGCACTTCGGCGGGCACGTCGTCGCCATGTACGGCTACGACGAACAGGACGCCTTCCTGGTGGACACCGCCCCGCAGGGCGGAGCCGTCTCGACCAGCCTCGCGGGTCTGGCCAGGGCCAGGGCCGAACGCGGCCCCATGACGGCCAAGCACCGCTCCTTCACCATCACGGCGCCCGAGAACCTGACGTCGCCGCAGAAGCGAATCATTCCCGCGATCAAGACCTGCGCGGACGCCTTCCTGCACCCGCCCATCGCGAATCTGGGCCATCGGGGCATCGAGAAGACCGCCGGACAAGTACTGAAGTGGCTTCAGCGCAGCGACAATCCGCGGGAGGACCTGCCACGGGCCGCACTCCTCATGGAGAAGGCCGGAACCGGCGGCGCCCTGTTCCGCAATCTCTACCGGGACTTCCTCGCCGAGTGCGCCCAGCTGATCGACAGCAGCCACCTGCGCACTGCCCACAGCCTGTATACCGAGGCCGCCTCCCTCTGGACACGGGTGGCCGCCCTCATCGCGACAGCGGGCGAAACCGGCGACGCGAAGAATCTCATGCGGGCCGGCACCCTCCTGCACGAGCTCTCGCGCATCGAACGCGACGCGATGCGGGAACTCGGCAAGCTCTAGGCGCCCTTCCCGCCTGCTCCGGACCGGGTCACCACGCCTCGATGACCGGCGTGCCGGATCCGTGCTGCCGCCAGGACTCGCTGAGGCGCGCGAGCCGGTCCGCGGCGGCGATGCCGTACAGGGACGCGACCTTGCCCTCGCGCACTTCGAACGCGACGGCGCCCACCACTCGGTCCTCGATCACGGCCAGGACGGCCGGGGCGCCGTTGACCCACGCGATGTGCATCGCCGGCGAGCCACCGGCCAGCCGCCGCTTCGCCGCAGTGGGCTTGAAGCCGGCCCGCACGTAGGAGGCGACGCGCTCGCGGGTCGTGTAGCGCAGCAGCCGCCTCGCCAGTCCGGCGCCGTCCGAGACCGCCGTCACGTCGTCGGTGAGCAGCGCCACCAGCCGTTCCGTGCGCCCTGACGCGGCGGCGGCGAGGAACTCCTCGACGACCCGGCGGGCCGACGCGGGGTCGGCCTCGCGGCCGCGGCGGCGCTCGGCGGTGACCCGGGCCCGGGCCCGGTGGACGTGCTGCTGGCTCGCGGACTCGGTGATGTCGAGGATCCCGGCGATCTCGGCGTGGCTGTACGAGAAGGCCTCACGCAGGACGTAGACGGCCCGCTCGACCGGCGAGAGCCGCTCCATGAGCGTCAGTACGGCCAAGGCCACCGATTCACGCTGCTCGAAGGTGTCGGCCGGGTCGAGCATCGGGTCGCCCTCGAGGAGCGGCTCGGGGAGCCAGGTACCGGCCGCCCGCTCGTGGCGCGCCTGCGCCGAGCGGAGCCGGTCGATGCAGAGATTGGTGACGACCTTGGTCAGCCACGCTTCCGGCACCTCCACCCGTTCGTGATCCGCGGCCTGCCAGCGCAGGAACGTGTCCTGCACGGCGTCCTCGGCGTCGGCGGCCGAGCCGAGCAGCCGGTACGCGAGCGCGGCCAGCCGGCTCCGGCTGGCCGCGAAACGATCGATGGCTGCACTGTCCATGCGCGACAGCCTATGCGGCGCCCGGCACACCGGACCGCTCAGGCGTGCTGACCAGGCGACGCTTGCGCTTGGGCATGCCGAAGGTCGGGTGGGCGATGCCCCAACCGGCCCCCTTGAGCACTCCCGACTTGAGTCGCGCGGCGGCCCGGCCGCCGAGGTACCAGGACTTCGACCGGACGTCCCCGTCCACCATCTGGAAGATCGCGTCCCGCCGTCCGAGGCTGATGTGGTTGCCGTGGTACTTCAGCCCGGTGGTCGGAACCTCGCCGCCCGTCAGGCGCGCGATGATCGCGGCGGTCGCCTGCATGTTGGTGAAGCCGGCCGAGGCACACGACATCGGCAGCGGCCGGCCGTTGTCACCGATCGCGTGGGCGCAGTCGCCGGCGGCGTAGACGTCCGGGTGCGAGACCGAGCGCATGGTGCGGTCGACGACGATCTGGCCCGTCCCGGCGACCTCCAGGCCGCTGGCGGCCGCGATGGGGTGTACGGCGAACCCGGCCGACCACACCGTCACGTCGGCCGGGACGGAGGTACCGCCGGCGGTGATCGCCCGTGCCGGCTCGACTGCCTCGATGTGGGTGTGTTCGAGGACGGTGATGCCGAGCCGCTCGAACGCCCGGCGCAGGTGACGGCGGGCCCCCGGCGAGAGCCAGGCGCCCAGCTCGCCGCCGGCGGCGAGCGCGACCGAGAGGTCGGGCCGGGACTCGGCGAACTCGGTGGCGGTCTCGATGCCGGTCAGCCCCTCACCGACGACCAGCACGGTACCGCCCTCGTCCAGACCGGCCAGTCGCTCGCGCAGCCGCAGTGCCGAGGACCGGCCGGTCACATCGAAGGCGTATTCGGCCGCCCCGGGGACGCTGTGGTGGGCGACGGAGCTGCCGAGCGCGTAGAGAAGCGTGTCGTACGCGAGCTCGCCGGGTCCGTCCTCGTCGGTCACGGTGACGGTCCTGCGCTCCGGGTCGACGCCGGTGACGCGCGCCAGGCGCAGCCGCACCCCGGTGCCCGCGAACACGTCGGCGAGCTCGCGGAACGCGATGTTCTGGCCGCTCGCGAGCTGGTGGAGCCGCATTCGCTCGACGAAGACGGGCACGGCGTTGACGACGGTGATCTCGGTGTCGGCGGGGGAGAGCCGGCGGGCCAGGTTTCCGGCGGCGAAGGCGCCGGCGTATCCGGCGCCGAGTACGACGATGCGGTGCTTCATGGCGTTGCTCCCTGTCTCGTTCACGTGCCCCTTGAACGAGATGGCGTCCCGATTGCTGACAGGGGCCGTGTGTGACGCCGGTCACCGGCCCGGCACGGGCGACTGAGCCTTGGAAAGGCGCTTGGCCGCGCCCGTGCCCGTCCCCGGATGAGCGGCGAAACCCCCTGCTAGGGTGCGCCGATGTCTTCGATCAAGCAGTTCCAAGTCACCTTCGACTGCGCAGAACCCGAGCGCCTCGCGCGCTTTTGGTGCGAGGTGTTGGGGTACGTCGTATCGCCGCCGCCGAAGGGGTTCGCCACATGGGACGACTTCGATCGCTCGCGGCCGCGTGAGGAACGGGGTTCGTGGTTCGCTTGCGGTGACCCCTCCGGCGCGGGCCCCCGACTGTTCTTCCAGCGCGTTCCCGAAGGGAAAGTCGTCAAGAACCGGGTGCATCTCGACGTGCGGGTCGGCACCGGGCTCGTGGGCGAGGAGCGCCTCGCCGCGCTCGAAGCCGAGTGCGCACGCCTCATCCCGCTCGGCGCGGTACGCGTGCGGCTTCTGTATGACGGCAACGACTCGTGCATCGTGATGCAGGACATCGAGGGCAACGAGTTCTGTCTCGACTGAGCATCCCGGCCCGGAGCGGAGATCGCCGCCCGGTCGCCCGGGTTTCCTCCGCGACGGCGGCACGCCCCGTCGCGTGCCGCCGCCGGACGAGGACCTGGCGGTGAGCCTCCGGATCGGATCACTAGAGCAGATCGCGGGGCGCCGTCTCGTTCCAGGTGCGCGAGAACACCCGTCGGCCGCCTTCGTACCCGTCCAGTGTGGCGTCGACGAAGAACCGGCCTTCGTCGCAGGTGAGGCGGGTATGGGTGACCACCCGTACGTCCCAGTCGTCGCGCCGGAAGCCCATGGTCCACGTGGACTCGCCGCTCACGGACGTGAAGTCGTCGGCGACGGAGGCGTAGCGTTCGTGCGCGCGCCGGCCGACGTCCAGGCCGATGTCCTCGAAGCGGACCGTGCCCCGGTCCTTCACCGTGTCCAGCTCGGAGCGGTAGCCGACCAGGTCCCGCCTGACATCCCACCGTTCCTCCGGGGGCGTCACCGTCGTGCTGCTGACGGGCGGGGTGCCCTCGGCCTCGCCGAACGGCGCGGCCAGGGTGTCGTCGGCCTTCTCCGGCGGCCGGACGGGGAGGGTGAGCGTGCTGGAGTGCTCGTGGACGCTGAGCATCGCCGGCTTCGGCGGCGGCCAGGCGAGCGGCCAGTAGGAGGTGGACAGGGAGAGCCGGATGCGATGGCCGGGCGGGAAGCTCTGCGCCACTCCGTTGAGGTGGACCGTGGCGCGGTAGCGACGGCCGGGCACGAGGGGCTCGGGCTGCTCCGGGCTGTCCAGCCGGGTGAGGTTGAGAAGGCCGTAGGTGACCCGGGTGGCCGCTCCGTCCGGGCGGACGTCCGACAGCCGTGCGGCCACCATGGCGACCGGTTCGTCGGACGACAGGTCGAGATCGAGGGTGGGCGAACCGAGGATCTCCACCCGTTCGGTGAGCGGTGCGGTCTCGAAGACCAGTGAGCCGCCGTCCTCCTCGCGCTGGTCGTAGGGCAGGTCGGGGGGTGCGTTGTAGGAGGCCCACTTGCCGGCGAACTGCCCGACGGACAACGGAGACCGCACGGTCAGGACGCTGTGATCGCCGGCTCCGTCCGTTCCGCCGGTCCGGACGCCCGTGTCCTCCGCTCCGTCCTCCGTCGCCTCCGGAGCCGTCCCTGCGTGCAGCGCGCCGGGAGGTGCGATCCGGTGCCCGATGAGCGGGTGCGTGACCGGGTGGACGTGCGGGGACGGCCAGCGGGGTTCCGCCACCCAGCGTCCAGGCCGTTCCTCGTACGAGGTGGACGGTGGGACGCTGTCCTGCATCCACGTCCGCAGCATCGGCCCGTCCATGGCGCCGTTGTCGACGCCCTTGAGCCAGTGGTCCCACCAGCGCACCACCTCCTGCAGGTAGCCGATGGCGGGGCCCGGCTCACCGAGGTGCGGGAACTTGTGCGACCAGGGGCCGATGAGCCCCTTCCTGGGGACGTCCAGGTGGGCGAGCAGCCGGGTGACCGCGTTGGAGTAGCCGTCCGCCCAGCCGCTGGAGGCGAGCACCGGGCAGCGTACGTCCTGGTAGTTCTCGGCGACCGAGGCGTGCCGCCAGTAGTCGTCGAGGCGTTGGTGGCGCAGCCACTCCAGGACCCAGGGCCGTGCGTGTTCGAGGCGTTCGTGCCACATGTCGCGCCAGCGGTCGCCCACCACGGCCGGGTCGGGGGGACAGGTGGCGTAGGCGAACATGGTGCCCGCCTCGGCCAGGTTGTCCGACAGCATGGCCCCGCCCATGTAGTGCATGTCGTCGGCGTGCCGGTCGTCCGTGAAGGACGCGATGACGATGGCCTTGAGGCTCGGCGGACGCCGGGCTGCCACCTGAAGGGCCGCGAACGCGCCCCAGGACAGGCCCATCATCCCCGTGGTGCCGTCGCACCAGGGCTGGTCGGCGAGCCAGGCCAGTACCTCCTCGGCGTCGCGCTGTTCGATCTCCAGGTACTCGTCGCGCAGCACCCCCTCCGACTCACCGGTGCCCCGCAGGTCGACGCGGACGCAGGCGTAGCCGTGCCCGGCGATGTACGGGTGGTGGATGGAGTCGCGTTCCGCGGTGAGGTCACGCTTGCGGTACGGGATGTACTCCAGCACCGCCGGTACCGGGTCGTCGTCCGACGACGTGGGCCGCCAGATGCGCGCCGACAGACGGACGCCGTCCGACATGGGGATGACGACGTGTTCTTCTTCCTTGGTGGTGTGCGGCAGGTGGGTCACATGACGCATGGTCGGCGCTCCTTAACCTCGCGCTCCTTCGGACGGCTCGTCGAAGGTGAGGCCCAGGGCGGCGACGCACTGGTCGTACTTCCTGCGCAAGTCCTGTTCGTCGTCGCCGCCGGTGAAGATGTGTGCGAGTTCGTAGCTGTAGCTGTCCTGCTGGGAAAGGTCGGAAAGCCGCTGGCCGGGCTCGGGCATGACCTCGATGCGTACACCCGGTATCTCGCTCTCGATGCGGGCGATGTCCTCGGGGGAGGGCACACGGCGCACCACTCCGTCCGTGAACCACCGGTGGTACCACTTGGCCGCCATCGCGTACGGGCCCTGCCGGTGGGGCATGCGCGGGTCGTCCCCGAGGGCGAGGGCGACCATGGCGTGGTGGTTGGGGACACCGTCCACGTACTGGAACAGCTCGGCGTGCGACTGCGAGTGGCGCGGGTTGATCTCCAGCAGGCTGATGTCCTGGCTGCCGGGGTCGTAGAAGTACTCCACGCTGAACGTCGCCGAGTCGAAGCCGATGCGGCGCATCACCCGCTCGGTGACCTCGTGCAGCCGGGCGACGACCTGCGGGGGCAGCATGGAGGGGTACTGGTGACGCAGGAAGCACGGTGTGTCCGGGTAGTCGATGGAGTCCAGCGTGCCGTAGACGGTCACCTCCCCCTCGTGCACGTAACCCTCCACCGCGACCTGCACACCCGACAGCGACTCCTCGGCGAGACACACCCGGCCACCGACACCGTCCATCTCCGGCGGCAGCTCGACCTGTTCGAGGATGTGCTCGAAGGGGCGGCCGATACGGGAGATGCCCTCGCGTATCTCCGCGACGGCCGCCCGGAACTCCTCCTCGTCCCCGACCCCGAAGGCGAGTTCGGACGAGTAGGACAAAGCGGGCTTCAGCCACATCGGGAACCGCACCCCGTCCGGGGGCCGCGGCGGATCCGCCTCCAGGTCGACGCGGCCGAAGCGCGGATGCCGGTCCGTCACCTTCTGCTGCTCGAGCCTGCTCCAGTACTTGTGCTCGCACTTGACCACCGACTCGAGGCTGGTGGTCCGGGTGCCGTACCGTTCGCCGAGGATCGGGACGAGGGTGCTGACCGGGAAATCCCAGTAGCCGACTATCGCGTCGATGCTTCCGTCGAAGCTGTCCAGCACCTTCTGTGCCTTTTCCAGGACCGCCGGTAGCGACACCTCGCCGTCCTGTAGCTCCTCCACCGTCAACAGGCCGTGGAAGCGCAGTGTATCGGCGCCCGGTACGGCCTGGAGCGTCGGAAGGTTGGCCTCGTCGAGGCCGACCACGAAGATGTTCCTGACATTGTCCTCAGACACGACTCTCCTCTCTCTCCTTCCAAGATCGACGGGGTACCCCTCCACGGCACGGGCAACCATCGGGCGGAGCCACGTCGGAACTCCCGTTCAGCGGCGGTGGCGTGCAGGTGGCCGAGGGTGGCGCCGGCCCTTCCGGTATCGGTCGTTCACGATCCTGTGCACAGTGTCGGCGCCCAAGTGGTCGTCACCCTTGGCTCATGGCAGAGCGGATCACCGCGTGTCTCCCCATCGGGCCTGAGCAGTGCATGCGGCGCGAAGAGTGGCAGCGACGTGTCCTCGGCGCGCGGTGGCCGCACGCAGGCCGTGGCCCGGAGACAGAGGGCGGTCAGACGGCCGCCCGATCGGTCTGCCGGTCGTCGCGGCGCGAGCGGGTCAGCGCCTGGCGGCCGAGGAACACGGCGCCCACCCCCAGCGGGACGGCTGCGACGGCGCCGACGAGCCCGTTGCCAGCCTCTCCGTCGCTGATTGCGACGTTCGACGGGCTCGAGCATGCGCGCCGGTCTCCCCGCCGGTCGTCCAGCAGGCGCGGGCATCTGCCGCTGCCGCCGTTGCGGCATCCGGGTACCGCGGACGCGGCAGGCGGCGCCCGGGTACCGCACACGCGGTAGCCGACCAGTCGTCCGTGGCGTTCAGCCCGATGACCGCCGCGCGGTCCCGGGCCTCCGACTCGCGGAGTACGAGCGGCTCGGTCTTGATCGGGGCAGTCGGCCGGGCGAGGGGTCTGGGGTCAGCCATGCCGGCCGACCTGCCACCGGGCGCGGAAGCGATCAAGGCTCGCGGACCGGCCGGCTTCCCGCCTCCGCACCGACGACCTTTGGAAGATCACCTGCTTGCCCTCAACCGCACTTGAGGTCGTATGTTCCCTGCATGAACCGCAGAGCGTGCAGGCTCCGCGAAATGCAGGAGGGACACCCCATGGTGGCGACCCAGCAGATCTCCGATGCCGAACTCGCCGGACAGCCCGCCGCGTACTGGACCGGGGTCGCCTACGAGGCGCTCATCGCGTACACCCGGTCCCAGCTCGTCGAAAAGGGCTACACCCAGCCCCAGTTCTGGCTGCTGCGCAACCTGTCGGCGAACGACATCTCCCCCGACGGCGAGGGGATGACCCTGGCCGACCTTCGGGAGGCCATGACCTCCTACATCCGACCCGAGGACGATCTGACAGCGGAGGCCGAGCTGCTCCTGGAACGCGGCTGGCTGACCCGGGACGCCGAGCACCGTCTATGGCTCACTGAGGAGGGGGAGAGGGCCCGCGTCGGTCTGGCGCGCAACGCGCCCGCGATCCGCGCCGCCCTTCACGAGGGCATCGACGACTCGGACTACGTCAGCACACTGAAAGTGCTCCGGCGACTGATCCGCAACGCGGGCGGGACGGTCGCCTGACAGCGCGGAGCCCCCGCCGCCGCTGTCCGACGGGAGCTGCGGTGTGTGCGGCTCAGTAGATGTTGGCGTCGACCTCGTCAGCGCCGTCCCCGCGTGCCGCGTTGATCGGGGCGCGCAGCGGGATCTCGTCGTACACGCGGTACTCCCGCACGATCCGGCCGTTCTGGATCAGGAACTGGGAGACGCCCAGCACGGTCACCGGCTGCCCGGTCAGAGCGCCGAAGGTGGGCGTGCCCCGGTAGGTGCCATGCATGGTCCACATGACGGCGGGCAATCGTCGTGACGGACGTCCTCGGCCTGGCCGATACCCGTCGGGTCCGCGAGCACGGCACCGCGGGTCTCACCCCAGTCCGGGACACGTTCGCGAACGGCCGGCAGCCTTTGGAACTCCCCTGGAACTCCCCCTGTACGAGGGGCGGATCGACCCGGCGCGGTGGCGCAGCGGACTGTGAGCGGACCGTTGTCCGCCTGGGCGCCAGGCCTCCGCCTGCGGTCGTCGGACAGCCGGCACGGGCTGGAGCGTACGGGCGAGCGGAACGGCGGTGGGCGCTGCGGCGTAGACCTGTCGGAACGGGGCATTCGAAGTGCGGTTGACGCCGCCGGACCTGGACCGCGGCCGTCAGACGTGATGGAGACAGCCACTTCCTCGCGGTGCGGGCCGACCGTGCCGCGGGTGGGCTTGTGAGGGGAGAGGTATCACCATGATCCTTCCGGCGGAGAAGGAGCTGCGTGCGGTGCTGGCCCGGTTCGCTCAGGCGCGCATCGAGCACGATCTGTGCCCCACCGGCCACACCAGCAGGGTGCTCGAGGACACGACGTACACGCTGTGCGTGATGACCGGGGCCCGCACCGTCGATCAGGCACTGCTCACGGCAGACACCTTGCTCGCGCAGTACGCCGGCCGGACAAGCGTCTCCCGCGAGGACGAGACGCTGGCGGCGTAGGCCACGCCAGGCCTCCGGGGCCGACTTCCGCCGCGCGCGTCGTCACGCCCTCGGACATGGCCTCCCCGGTCAGGGCTGCGCGACGGAGCCGGAGCAGCAGCCCTGACCATGGAGAAAACGCGCGAATCCACGTGAAGGCGGAGTGAGCCGGATCTCATCGGAGCGCGACGACTTGTCTATGCAACAAGTTGCATAGAAAGATCCGGAACATGGCGCTCGAACACGCGATCCTCGTCTCGCTGCTGGAGAAGCCGGGCTCGGGGTACGAACTCGCGCGCCGGTTCGATCGATCCATCGGATACTTCTGGACCGCGACCCACCAGCAGATCTACCGCGTGCTGCGGCGCATGGACGGCGACGGCCTGCTGGAAGTCCGGGAAGTGGCGCAGCAGGGAAGGCCGGACAAGAAGGAGTACTCCGTCGCGGCGCCGGGGCGCGCGGCACTCACCGCATGGCTGCACGAGCCGGTCGAACCGGAAAGCATCCGGCACGAGCTCGCCGTCAAGATCCGGGGCGCGGCCTTCGACGAACCGTCCGCACTGATCTCCGAGGTCGAACGTCACCGCGAGGCACACGACGACCGGCTCCGGCACTACCTGGCCGGAGAGCGACGGGACTTCGGCGGCCCGGACGCTCCCCGGCCGCTCGACGTCGGCCAGGAGCTCCAGCACGCCGTCCTGCGCGGAGGCATCGCCTTCGAGCGGATGACCGTCGCATGGCTCGACGACGTCCTCGACACCCTCCGCAGGCTCCGCGCCGCGCGACCCGGCAGCCGAGACTGACTTCGAGCCCCGTCGGCGCCGGAACCTGCCTTTGACCCCTCGCGAACCCGCCCACGACCTGTCCGCATCCGCCCGTTTCCGTTCGACCCGATATCCGGAAGGCACCCCTCATGGCCGACCAGCTCCTGTTCAACCCGCGCACGTACGACCCGGCGCACTTCGACCCCGAGACCCGCAGGCTGCTGCGTGCCACGGTCGACTGGTTCGAGGCGCGCGGCAAGCGCAGGCTGATCGAGGACTACCGCTCACGAGTGTGGCTGGAGGACTTCCTCGCATTCGCCGCGAAGGAGGGCCTCTTCGCCACCTTCCTGACCCCGGCGGCGGACGGCGACGGTCCGGACCAGCGTTGGGACACCGCCCGAATCGCGGCCCTCAACGAGATCTTCGGGTTCTACGGCCTCGACTACTGGTACGCCTGGCAGGTCACCATCCTCGGCCTCGGCCCGGTCTGGCAGAGCGACAACGCCTCCGCCCGTGCCCGAGCGGCCGAACTCCTCGCCCGGGGCGAGGTGTTCGCGTTCGGCCTCTCCGAGAAGAGCCACGGCGCCGACATCTACTCCACGGACATGCTGCTGGAGCCCGACGGGCAGGGCGGCTTCCGGGCGACCGGTTCCAAGTACTACATCGGTAACGGCAACGCCGCCGGGCTCGTGTCGGTGTTCGGCCGCCGCACCGACGTCGAGGGGCCGGAGGGCTACGTCTTCTTCGCCGCCGACAGCCGTCATCCCGCCTACCACCTGGTCAAGAACGTCGTCGACTCCTCCAAGTACGTCAGCGAGTTCCGGCTTGAGGACTACCCGGTCGGCCGCGAGGACGTCCTGCACACCGGGCGAGCCGCCTTCGACGCCGCCCTGAACACCGTCAACGTCGGCAAGTTCAACCTGTGCACCGCCTCGATCGGCATCTGCGAGCACGCCATGTACGAGGCCGTCACGCACGCCCACACCCGCATCCTGTACGGCCGCCCCGTGACCGCCTTCCCGCACGTACGGCGGGAGCTGATCGACGCATACGTGCGCCTGGCCGGCATGAAGCTGTTCAGCGCCCGCGCCGTCGACTACTTCCGCTCCGCCGGCCCGGACGACCGCCGGTACCTGCTCTTCAACCCGATGACCAAGATGAAGGTCACCACCGAGGGCGAGAAGGTCATCGACCTGATGTGGGACGTCATCGCGGCCAAGGGATTCGAGAAGGACAACTACTTCGCCCAGGCCGCGATCGAGATCCGGGGCCTGCCGAAGCTCGAGGGCACGGTGCACGTCAACCTGGCGCTGATCCTGAAGTTCATGCGCAACCACCTGCTGGACCCGGTCGACCACCCGCGGGTGCCGACCCGTCTCGACGCCGCCGACGACACCTTCCTCTTCCGGCAGGGCCCGGCCCGCGGGCTCGGCTCGATCCGGTTCCACGACTGGCGCTCCGCCTTCGACACCTACGCCGGGGTGCCGAACGTGGCCCGGTTCCGGGAGCAGGCCGATGCCCTGTGCACGTTCGTCACCACCGCGGCACCCGACGAGCGGCAGAGCCGCGACCTGGATCTGCTGCTCGCCGTCGGCCAGCTGTTCGCCCTGGTCGTACACGGTCAGCTGATCCTGGAACAGGCCGAGCTGACCGACCTGGACGAGGACGTCCTCGACGAGCTGTTCTCCGTCCTCGTCCGTGACTTCTCGAACCATGCCGTCGAACTGCACGGCAAGGACTCGGCCACGGAGCTCCAGCAGAGCTGGGCTCTCGGCGCCGTCCGGCGGCCCGTCGTGGACGAGGCCCGGTCGGCCCGCGTCTGGGAGCGTGTCGAGGCGCTGTCCGGCGCCTACGAGATGGCCCCGTAGGAGGAGCCGGTCCCGGCATCGGCCAACGGTCCGGTGCCGGGGAGCCGCCGGCGCGTCCGCGGAGACGCCGACGGTCTCACGCGGCCTAGTGGAACCGCCCGAACGCCTCCCGTACGCGCTGTGCGTCGCGCAGGCGCTGCTCGTAGGTGGCACCGAGCGCGAGCAACACCAGACCGGCCAGTGCGGGAGGCGCCCACCGGGGGAGCAGGCCGACGACCTGGGCGACGTGCGGGGCGAGCTCGTGCAGTGCCACCAGGGCGAGCACGACCCCGCCGAGAACCAGCGGCGCTTTGAGCCGGTTGCCGGCTCCCACCAGGGTGGCCGCCAGCGCCGCGGTACCGAGCAGCAGGGGCCGGAGCCAGTGCGGGTCGCCCCACGCCGCAAAGAGGCTCGGCACCGCGGTGACGGCCAGGCCGGCACCGTACGCCGTCCAGGAGGAGAGGGCCGGGTCACGGCGGCGCCCGAGGAAACCGACGACGAGTGCGGGCACGGTCACCGGCAGCGTGTAGGCCTCCGGCGTGGTGACGTCCCAGGCCGCCCATCGCACCCACGTGGCCAGCAGGAAGAAAACGGCGGCCACATGGGCGACCGGCCGCCGCTCTCGTCGCAGCGCGGTCCCGGCCGCGATGACCCCGCCGAGCGAGAGCACCAGAGCCAGCATCGGCGGGTCGGTCGCGGCGAGAACGAGGGCGAGCAGCCCCGCTGCCGCGCCCGCCCCTTCGACCGGCGCAGTCGTGGACGAGCCGACCGGACGTGCCGCGACGAGGGCCGCGAGGGCGGGCACGACGAGAACCAGCAGCGCCGTGTGCTGCGGCTGCAAGCCGATGGACGCGCCGATCGCGCAGGCCAGGGCCGTGGCATGAACGAGAGCCGCGGGCGCCGCGAACGGACCGGTCCCCGGGCGCGGGCCCGCGGCGCCGAACAGCAGGGTCAACACCACGAGCACACCGATCGTCACCGCCTCGGACGCCAGGGAGACGAGAGCGAGGGCGACGGAGGTCACGAGGGCCAGGATCATGGCCGTGAGGGTCAGTGGCGACGCTCCGTCAGTCGCACGGCGGGCCCACTCCGCGCAGCCCAGCGCGCCCACGACCACGGCGCCCTGCGCCACCAGGCCCGCGCCGTAGGACAGTTCGAGCACGAGCGGAAGCACGAGCACCGCCGCCCACCCCAGGACGAGCGCTCCCACCGCGGCCGCGGGCCGCCGTCCCTCACCGCGCCGGGCCACCACCGCCAGCACGCCCGCGACGACGGTGAGCACGAGCGGTACGGTGGCCGCGTGCGGAGGCCAGGGCACGTCCGTGAACACGGCGGCTCGGATGTCCCGCGGCACACCGGACCAGGGCCGCCCCACACCGGCCACCGGACCGAGGAGCGTCCCGGCGACCACAGGCACCGCCCACACCACCGCGAGACCCTGGACGGTCAGCGAAGCGAGCACAAGCCCTCTGCGCGATGTCCGGGGGAGCGGCGTCCGGACGGCCGCCAGCAGGGCGACGCCGCAGACCAGGCACCCCGGCACAGTCCACGCTCCGGGCAGCGACACCCGAATCATCCCGCCCGCTCCGGCCGCCACGCACAGCCCCGCCGTCATCGCCGCGCCCACCGCGACGTCCGGCTTCGGGACGAACCGGGCCACCACCAGGGCGGTCGACGCGGCCAGGGCCAGCAGCGCGGCCGACCGCACGGCGGTGCCCGGGGCGGAAGCACTCCAGGTGAGCAGACTGGCCGAGACAACTCCCACGGCCCCCGTACCGAGCGAGCCGACGGCCGCGACGATCCGCACCGGCACCGATCCCGTCCGCAGTGCGACGGCGGCTCCGGCCGCCGCGGTCACCAGCAGCACGGCCGTGAGCGTGGGCGGCCCCGCGCCGGCGGCGAGTGCCCACAGGAGCAGGGGAAGGTGCGCGGTCGCCGTGGCCAGGGGGAGAGGAAGACGGAGCATGAGCCGTGCCGCCTTCTGTTCCGTGCCCTCCTCACCCGGGGCGTCCGTCGCGGGCTTCGAGCCCGATCCCAGGCCGTATGCGGCCCATGCTCCCGCCAGGACGGCCGACGCGGCGGCCGTGTACGTGAGAACGTCCGTGCCGGTGAACGCCACCTGGTACAGCGCGTAGGCGTCGAGCACGGTGAGGGCGAGCCCCAGACCGGCGACAGCCTCGGCCGTCGACGTCAGTCCTCGGCGCAGGAGCGCCACCGGCGCGCCCAGGGTCCCCACGGTCACGGCCCCGAGCACCAGCGAACGTCCGGCGATCCCCATATGTCCCCAGCCGACCAAGGTGAACGCGACCCCGGCGACCGTCAGCAGGACTCCGCCGAGGACGAGGAGCAGGTTCTGCACGCCGGGGGCGGTGGCCTCCGGCCGGTGGGCGAAGCCGGAGCCCCGGCCCGGCCACACCGGCGGCACGGCACCGCCGTCCTGGCCGCCACGGGACGCGGCTGCCGACCGCAACGTGTGGATCAGCCACGCGCGTCGCTGCAGCAGGACGGCCCGGCGGGCGTCGAGGTGCCACAACTCGGCGTCGAGGAGCCGCAGCTCCTCGGCCGGGGGCGGAAGGTTCGTCATGTCTCGGAGTGTGCTCCCCGTCACCCCGCCGGGCATGAGCGCGCGTACTCACTTCCTACTCAGGTACTGCCCGCGTCACGGAACACCGGCCGCACCGGCGGCAACCCGTGCCCCGGCCCGGGGCGCGGAGGACTTGTCCCATAACCTCGTGCGTGAAGACATCGAACGCTCCGCGCGTCGACACGGAGGAGGCGACGGTGCTCGCAAGTCGCACACGGTTGCTCGTGGGTGCCCTGGCCGTCCTCTGCGTGATCCTCATCGGCTCCAGCGCCCCCGACGGCCCCCACTTTGGCCGGGCGGCCCCCGTGGACCCGGTCCGGGACGTCGTGCCGAACCGGGTCATGACCTGGAACCTGTGCAACCCCTGCGAAGCGGGCAACGTCCACCGGGCAGCGGAGATAGCCGTCTTCGCGCCCCAGGTCATCGGCGTACAGGAAGCATGCGTCCGCGATGTCGAGGCCATCCGGGAATACCTGCGGAACCGCCACGGGCTCGTCTACCGCGTCGAGTACGGAATGGTCCTGCACAAACGCAGCCGCTGCGGCGGAACGCCGTGGAACCCGGGAGAGTTCGGCCAGGCGATCCTCTCCGCGGCGCCAATGACCGACCACGTCAGCGTGGAATACCCCGAGGGCGGCTCCGAGGACCGCGGCTACATGGCGGTCACCACCACGGTGGGCGGCCGGAACGTCAGGGTCTTCAACACGCACCTCGCCCAACGCCGGCAGGAGTCCTTCCGGGCGGGGCAGACCCGCGTACTCGCCACCGAAGTCGCCCGGCACGAGCGTGCCGTCGTCCTCGGCGACTTCAACGCGGTGCCGGACGCTTCCGAACTCACGCGCATCTGGGCACTGGCCGCCGACGCGGACCCCCAGTGCCGTCCGACGCGCACCGCCGCCGGTGCCTGCCGGGCGACCACCGACTGGCAGAGCAAGTTCGACTACGTCTTCCTGCGCGGCATCACCCCCGCCGAACACCGCGTGCACCCCTCCCGGTACTCCGACCACCACCGGATGTACGCCGACCTGGACCTCTCATAGCGCCATGCAGGTCGTCGGCCGGCCCTTCGGGGCCGTCACCGGCGCCGAGGGTGAGGTCACTTCGGTACGCGCGGGGATCGCGTCCAGCCGGCCACCATCGTTCCTGTCCAGGGCGCCTTCGCGGACTCCTCCAGCCGGGACGGTGTCGTTGAGGCACGCCAGTCGCACGACTGCACAGTCGTGGCGGCCGCCAACCCCCTGCGCGGGCTGTCCAACGACGCCGACCACGTCCGGCAGCTCGTGGCGTCCATCGAGGGCCCGGTGGACGAGGCGCGGTACCCACACGCCCTGTGCGGCCTCCAGCAGGTCAAGGTTTCGGCGGAGACGGCCGGCCGGGGTGGGGGAGGGGACTCGGACGTACGAGCCAAGGGTGACAGTGCCCCGTACCAGCAGGCCGGCGCCTCTCCTTCCTGCCACAATTCCGGCAGGAAACACGCCGGTGAGGGCGGGGGACGAGGCGGGACAGGCGTGAGCGAGCACGGCACTACCGGTCGCGTCACTGCGGGGGAGCGGGGCCGGGCATGACGGAGTACGACGTTCCGGGCGGACGCTCGGCGACGGAGGGCCTGCCGGGCCGGGAACGGCGGAGCGACGGAGCGGCGCGCGCGGTGCCCCGACACGTGGCGTGCGTGATGGACGGCAACGGGCGGTGGGCGCAGCGGCGTTCACTGCCGCGCACGGCGGGGCACCAGGCTGCCGAGGCCACCGTCATCGACATCATCGAGGCGGCCCGGTCCGCCGGTGTCGAGTGGCTCAGCCTTTACGCCTTCTCCACCGAGAACTGGAACCGGCCCGGTGCCGAGGTCGACTACCTGATGCGTCTGGTTCGCCGGGTGGTGCGCAAGCACGCGCCGCTGTTGCTGGCCCGCGGAATCCGCTGCCGTTTCACTGGGGCCGCGGACCCGCGCATCCCTCACGGACTGGCCAGGGACTTCGACGACCTCGCGATGCTGACCGGCGACAACCGGGGGATGACGCTGACCGTGGCCTTCGACCACGGCGGACGCCGGGACATCGTAGAGGCCACTCGAGCGCTGATCCTCAGCGGGACGCCGGCGGACGAGGTGACCGAGCGGCTGTTCGCGGAGTACCTGCCGTTTCCCGACACCCCGGACGTGGACCTCGTCATCCGTACCTCCGGTGAGCAGCGAATCTCCAACTTCATGCTCTGGAAGGTCGCCTACTCCGAGTGGGTCTTCCCCGAAGTGCTCTGGCCGGACTTTCGAGCCTCCGACTTCCTCGCGTGCCTGCACGCCTATCAGCGTCGCGCCCGCCGCTTCGGCGGCCTGCCGTCCCAGACGAACGGAGATCCACGATGACGACCGGAACGACCGGTCCTGCCGGTACCGGCACCCCGCGGCCGGCCGGCGTGCCGCCCTTGTTCGGACCCGACTCGCAGTTCCACGCCTTCTTCGACGATCCGCGCTGGGCGCTCGCCATGATCCGCGCGACCGTGCTCGAGGCCGCCCATCCGCAGATCGGCGCCGCCCTGGTCGACAACTCGACCTTCCTCGCTCACCCATGGCGCCGGCTCCGCAACACCTTCCTCAGCATGCGGCGCATGTTCGGTGACGACCCCGCGGCACGGGAGCGGGAGGCCGCCCGGCTCAACCGGCTGCACGCCCGCATGAGCGGATCCGACGCCCGCGGCCGGTCCTACGACGCGATGGACCGCGCGGCTCGGGCCTGGGTGGTCGCCACGCTCTTCGAGAGCGCCGTCACCATGTGCCGGTTCAGCGGCCAGCCGCTCGACCAGGACACCATGGAGCAGATGTACGCCGAGTACCGTGCGTTCCTGGCCGCTCTCGACGGCGACTCCAGCGAACTCCCCGACGAACTCGACGACTTCTGGCGGTACTTCGACCGGATCGTCGAAACCCGGCTGGAGAACACCGAAGCCGCCCGCGTCATCCTCTACCGCCTCTTCGACCACCTGCCCGCCCCGGCGCTGCTCGACGGCGCGCCGACGCTGTGGGCGGCCGGCCGGGCCGTCGTCGGTCCCGTCCTCGGTGCGATCACCGTTGCCTCGCTCCCCGAGCCGTACCGGCGCCGGGCCGGCCTGCCGGAGATGCCCGGTGCCCAGACCCTCATGCAGGGCGCCTACCTCGCCGCCGGACTGGCCCGATTCCTGCCCGACGGGTGGCTCAACGCCGGAAGCGTCATCGAACTCCTCTCCCTGTCACCCGGAAGCGACGACCCCCGAGCCCGGACCGTGGCCGCCCTGCGCGGCCGCATGAAGCGGGCGTCGGCCCTGCTCCGCCTCCTCACCCCGCTGGGCGACGACCTTGCTCCGGATCCGGCCCCCGCGGCGGGCGCGGGCGAGGACCGGCGCTCGGCGGAAGAATTCTTCCACCAGGTGCTGGACCAGACCGGCGACGGCCACCTCGACTGGCCCGACCTCGCCGCCATGGCCCGTGAACTCTCCACCCGACTCGACTTGGACGAGCCCGAGGAGACTCGGCTGTACGACGCCTTCGCCGCCTGGTGGCGCGAACTTCAGACCGCCCTCGACACGGACGGTGACGGCCGGGTGAGCGCGCAGGAGTACGCCGCGGCCGTGCCCTCCCTCGCGGGAGCCGCGCTCATCCGCGTCGCCGAGGTCCTCTTCGACGCCACCGACAAGGACGGCAGCGGAACCATCGACGCGGAGGAGCACCGGAATCTCTTCCGCACCGCCTTCCACCGCGACCTCGCCACCACGGGTGGTGCCTACGGCCGGAGCGCCTTCGTGAGCGACTTCCTCTCGTTCATGTCCGCCCGCCGCACCAGCACCCCGTACGACCCCCTCCTCGCGGACGCCTAGGGCGCGTATCGCCCGCAGGCGCCGCGGCCGCTTCGGGGCGACGTCGCCAGAACGGACGGCGCTCACACCGAAGCGAACGCGGTGACCAGTCGGCCAGTCCCGGGCCCGGGCGCTCACGACCGACAACGACGCTTTGCAGCGGAGTGCGGAATGACGGCCTTTCCTCAACTCCTGCCCGTGTTGGCGCCGCATGCCAGGATGTCGCCCATGACCGGATCGTCTTCCGCGCCTCTCGCCGAGGGCACGCCTGACAGCGGCGGCCTGGGTTCCCGTGCGGCTGCCGCGCTCGTCTTCGGGTCCTCCGCCGCGGTCCTGGTGGTCGAGATCGTAGCTCTGCGGCTGCTGGCTCCCTATCTCGGCCTCACCCTCGAGACCAGCACCATGGTGATCGGCATCGCCCTCACCGCGATCGCTCTCGGCTCCTGGCTGGGCGGGCGCGTAGCCGACCAGGTCGATCCACGCCGGCTTCTGGGCCCCTCGCTCGGGGTGTCGGGAGCGGTCGTCGCGCTGACCCCTGCCGTGCTCCGCACCACCGCGGAGTGGGCACCGGCGATGCTCCTGTTGATCGCGGCGCTGACCGTCCTCCTGCCGGGCGCGCTGCTCTCCGCGGTGACGCCCGTGGTGACCAAACTGCGTCTCACCACCATTGCCGAGACCGGAACGGTTGTCGGACGGCTGTCCGGCGTCGGTACCGTCGGCGCCATCTTCGGCACTGTCCTCACCGGCTTCGT
The DNA here is from genome assembly GCF_003671715.1 of Streptomyces sp. E2N166. Classification (GTDB taxonomy): domain Bacteria; phylum Actinomycetota; class Actinomycetes; order Streptomycetales; family Streptomycetaceae; genus Streptomyces; species Streptomyces thinghirensis. The sequence goes on from NZ_RAIF01000032.1 coordinate 1,929,084, forward strand.
CCTTATTTCGCGATGGCCCGTCAGCGGCATCCTCGTCGGCCTCGGAGTACTGCTGGTGGTCGGCTCGGCACTGGTCGAGTGGCGCGTGCGCGGGTGGACCAGCGCCCCTGCCCTCATACTCGTGGTCGTAGCCGGCGGCCTCGCCGGCAGTGTGGCGCCCGGTGCCTGCGACACGGAGACCAGGTACCACTGCGCACGGGTCGTCGCGGATCCCGACCGGGCCGGCGGCCGCACACTCGTCCTGGACGGTTTGAGGCACTCGTACGTCGACATCGACGACCCGACCTTCCTCAAGTTCGAGTACGTGCGCGCCATCGCCTCGGTGGTCGACAGCGCCTACCCCGGAGGAGAGTCACTCACCGCTCACCATCTGGGCGGCGGCGGGCTCACCTTGCCGCGCTACCTCGCGGCGACGCGTTCCGGGACGCACAGCGTTGTGTCCGAGATCGACAGCGGGGTCGCGCGCATCAACCATGACCAACTCGGTCTGACGCCGCAGGCCGGAATCGACGTACGCACGGAGGACGGCAGGCTCGGCCTGCGACGACTGGCCACGAACAGTCGTGACCTCGTCGTCGGCGACGCCTTCGGGGGTGTCAGCGTCCCATGGCACCTCACCACGGTGGAGGCGATGACCGACGTGCGCAGGGTGCTCGACGAGGACGGCCTGTACGTCGCCAACCTCATCGATCATGGCGCTCTTGAGTTCGCACGTGCCGAAGTGGCCACCCTGGCCGAGACCTTCGACCATGTCGTCCTCATCGGTGAACCCGGCGACATCGGCCTCAGCCGGACAACCACCCCCAAGGGCGGCAACCTGGTGGTGCTCGCCTCCGACCGGCAGGTCGACCTCCGCGCGACCCAGGAAGCGCTTGATACCCGGGGAACCGGCTGGAGGATCTCCTCCGGAGACGACCTCTCCTCCTGGATCGGCGACGCCCAGGTGCTCACCGACGACTACGCACCCGTCGACCAGCTCCTCCAGCCCTACGGCCCACCGAACAGTCAATGACCGAACGTCCGTCTATGTTGTGCGCATGGCCACATTCAAGGACTTCAATTTCAAGCTCATCGTCGTCGAGCAGCTGATGTTCATCGATGAGACCCTCACGCCTCGGTTCCGCCTCGCCGACCTCCTGAAGGAGAAGGGGCTCGGCGACTCCCCTTGGGAGTACGCCGAGCAGCACGGCCTCGCCTACCAGATCGTGCCCGAGGCACGCGGCTACTTCGAGTCACTGGAGATCAGCGACGAACTCCTGGCCGGCGTCGAGGAGCTGTGCATGGACGGCGGTAACCAGGTGTACCAGGAGTGCGCCCCGGTGTGGGACGGCGAGGACGACCTGTTCGACGTGACCACCCTCGACGACCTCGTACTGCTTCCCAATCTCCGGCGTGTGCTCGGCTCCGAGTTCCTGGGCCCGGAGTTGCTGAACGTCCTCAGCGCCCGCGGCATAGTCGCCGACTAGCGTGTGAACGAGCGGCCTCGACGACCGGCCTTCCGGCGCGGGCGCGGGCGCGGCGCGAGAGGTATGTGGGCGAGTGGATCCCGGAGCCGTTGCCCGATCGCGCGGAGCACCCTTCCAACTGGTAAGTACGTTCCTGGAAGGGTGTCCTGGCTCACGAGCTGGTGCGTAATTGCCTCGCGCTGGGCCGCCATGCGATCTACCCTCGCGGCCATGACGTCACACGATGAGCCTGCGGGCTCCCGGATCGCTCCCGCCGGTACCGGGCTGGTGATCCGGCGGGAAACCGCCGACGATCACCGAGAGGTGCGCGAGGTTCACACGCGGGCCTTCGGGGACAGCGATCGCGTTCCCGGGCTCGTGGAGGCACTTCGCGTCGCGGAGGCCGCATTGGCGCCGATGTCCTTCGTCGCTGTCGCCGACGACCGGGTCGTCGGGCATGTCCTGCTGAGCGCGACGCGGTTGGACGCTCCGCGCCGCATCGTGGACGTCCTGTCGCTGTCACCGCTGGGGGTGGTCCCGGAGTTCCAGCGCCAGGGCATCGGTACGCAGCTCATCGCCCACGCCCTCGAGGCGGCCGACGGCCAGGGTGTGCCGTTGGTGTTCCTGGAGGGTTCGCCGCACTACTACGGTACGCGCGGTTTCGAGGGCGCCGGCGCGGTGGGCTTCCGTTCGCCGTCGCTGCGTATCCCTGAACCGGCGTTTCAGGTCGCCCGGTTGTCCGCTCACGAGCCGTGGATGACGGGCACCTTCGTCTACTCGGAGGCGTTCTGGGCCTTCGACTGCGTCGGCCTGCGCGACCCCGAGCACTGAGGGACTGCGCTTTTGGGCCGCCCGGGCGGCACCGGAAGCAGCGACGACGTGGCCCCCCGCCTCCGGATCCCGCCACCACGACCTCTCGCTCCGCGCCCCCGTCCTCGACGGCGACGTCCTGCCCACCGGTCCTCCTACCGGCATCGCGTCGCCCGGTGCGGCCCGGGACACGGACCTGCCCGTCTGCCACACCACGCAGGAGTAGCGGTTGTTCGACGCCGTCGGCGGCGTGAAGGTCACCACAGACGGTCAACTCGCGTGTTGCACAGTGGGCTTCGGCCCTTTCCGGCGGTTCGGTGGCCGGCTGCCGCGCCGATGCCCCATGCTCCGGTGTCCGTGCACCGGGGCAGGCAGGCCCGGCCGACCGTCACCCCACTCGGGCACCCGCTCTCCCCGGCAGTTCCAGATGCTCGCCCTGGAACCGCCTCCGCAGCGCACGATCGTGCGTGACCAGCACAATCGCCCCCGGGAACCCGGTCAGCGCCTCTTCCACTTCCTCGACCAGCGCCGGTGACAGGTGATTCGTCGGCTCATCGAGCAGCAGGAGGTCGGTGGGTTCCGAGACCAGTCGGGCCAGGTCCACGCGGCGGCGCTGGCCGTACGACAGCTCGCTCATGCGCAGCCGCAGTTCGGCGGGGCGGAAGAGGCCGAGGGCAAGCAGAGCGTCGGCCTGCTCGTCGGCGTTACCCGCGCGGCCCAGCCCGAACGCCTCGACCACCGTCAAGTCCGGCGGCCACGGCGTCTCGTCCTGGCGCAGATGGCCCACCCGGCCCGGCACGCGCACTGAGCCCTCGTCCGGCCGCAGCTCACCGGCGAGCAGCTTCAGCAGCGTCGTCTTGCCGGCACCGTTGGGGCCGGTGACGAGGAGCCGGCCCTGGCGGCCGAGGGCGAGGGAGCCCAGCTGGAGGCGGCCACCGACGTGTACGTCCGACAGCCGTACGGCGAGCAGCTCCGCGGAAGCGGCCTCGGTGCCTTCCACGACGGGCGCAGTCCTCGCCATGCGCGCCGTGAAGGCCAGCGGCTCCGGCGGCGGTGCCACCGGGTTCGCGGTCAGCCGCTCGACCCGCTCGTGGGCGTTGCGGACCCGGGCCATCGCACCGTGCGCCCGGCCGCGGGCGCGGAAGCCGCCGTGGCCGAAGTTGGCCAACGACGCCTTGCGCGGGATGGCGTCGAGCCGGGCAGCGTGGCCGACGGCCAGCCGCTCGTTGCGGGCCAGTTCGGACCGCCACTCCTCGTACTCCTGGAGCCGGCGGCGCCGTTCCGCCGCCTTCGCCGTGCGGTAGCCGGTGTAACCGTCGCCGTAACGGGTGACCTGTCCCGCCTCGGCCTCCAGGACCGTGGCCGTCAGACGCTCCAGGAAGACGCGGTCATGGGTGACCGCGAGCACCGTGCCGCGGTGTGCCCGCAACTGCGCCTCCAGCCACTCCACGGCCTGATCGTCCAGATCGTTCGTCGGCTCGTCCAGCAGCAGCAACTCCGGTCGGCCGGCGAGGACGCCGGCCAGGGCGAGACGCGAGCGCTCGCCGCCGGAGAGGGTGCCCAGCCGGCGCTCGCGGCGCAGAGCCGGCAGGCCGAGGTGGTGCAGCGCGACGTCCACCCGGTGGTCGGCGTCGTAGCCGTCCCGGGCTTCATAACGCCCGAGGAGAACTCCGTACTCGGCAAGTGCCGCCGGGTCCTCGCCGTCACCGAGTGTCTGCTCGGCCCGGCGCAGGTCCGCCTCCAGGGCGCGCAGGTCCGCGAGTGCCAGGTCGACGGCGTCCTGGACGGTGGCGGTCGGGGGCAGGGGGACGGTCTGCGGCAGGTAGCCGACGCCTCCGGCGGCGGTCACGGTCACCTCGCCGCTGTCCGGGCGCTCCTGACCTGCGACGAGTCTGAGGAGGGTGGACTTGCCGGCGCCGTTGTCACCGATCAGACCGGCCTTCTCGCCCGGTCTCAGCGTGAAGGAAACCTGGTCCAGGACGGTGCGGCCGGGGTAGCGCTTGGTGACGTGGCGAAGGGTGAGTTGTGAGGTGTGCATGATTGGGTTCCTCCTGGCCGCGCGGGCTTCGGCCCGGGCCGGTTCGGGGTGGATGACTGCACGGCTGTGTGCGGCGACGGCGGAGCACTGCTCTACGCGGTCGTCATCGTTGATCTCACAGGGAACCCATGCGCAGGACGGTACGCCACGACGAGCCGATAGGCAAGACGATACGTCTCGACTTGTTGGGACCTGGTGGCCGCGGCGTCTGGTGCATCCCCGTACCCGAAGGGGCCCTCGGTGCGCAGTGCCTGCGGCCCGCCACGAGCTACGAGCCGGCCTCCCCCTCGGGCCGCTCCCACCCGCGTGCAGCTATGCCGCGTCCGAGCCGTCGGGTGTCCACTGGTGTTCCAGGGTGTCGTACGTGTACTGGGGGAGGTTCTCGATGGCGCTGGTGCGAAAGGGGCGGCCGTCGTCGTCGACGCGCACGGTGCCCTTGCGGCCTTGGGAGGACCAGTCCAGCTCCAGGTACCAACGGCAGTCGCACGAACTGGTGCCGGCCGTGACCAGCAGCACCTCGGGGTCCTTCGCCGAGACGCGGTAGGGCATGCGCACGGCCGGGATCGGCGTGCCGGTGTCGTTCCCGGCGACCGCGCGGGCGATGGGACGGTCCTTGTCGAGGTCCACGGCGAAGTACCGGGGAGTGACCGAACCGCCGCAGCCCTGGTCCATGGCGTAGGCGTTGCCCTCGGCCGGCGCCGTACGGCCGACCACGCGCACCCGCAGCGCCTCCAGCACGACCGCCGTGTCGCTGCGCCCCTGTACCGACAGCTGCACGAGCGTCTCCCCGCCGTGCACCGCGCTCTGCGTCGCCGCCCAGGGCGCCGCGTCCTGCGGGGCAGGGGGAGGGGGGACCTGGCTCGGCGGCCTGGCGATGACGTAGTCGTGACCGCAACCGAGTTCCCATGCCTGCGAGTTGACCGACCAGGTGAGCGGCAGCCCGGCGGGTTGCTCGCCGCGGGGCGGGGCGGATGTCACGCCGGGCGGTCGCGAGGTGCCCGGCTTCTGCTTCGGGGTGGCGGAGCCTGAAGGCCGCTCATAGGCGGGTGTGCCGCTCGGGCTGGGTGAGGCGCCGCTCGGCTCAGGCGCCCTGGCCTCCGCCGTGCCGGACGCCGCCGGACCGGCGGCCCGGGCGGGAGCGT
>NZ_RAIF01000032.1:1934968-2013624 GCF_003671715.1 Streptomyces sp. E2N166
ACGGCGGGCCGCCACTGCCAGGAGCCAACGGCGATGCAGTTCCAGGCGTTGCTCCGAGGTCGCCCCGCACAGGGCCGCGAAGCGTTCCACGGGGGCGAAGTCGAGCGACACCGCGTCGCCCGCGCAGTAGCGGTGCAACGTCGAGGTGTTCATGCCGAGACGGCGGGCCAGCGAGCCGTAGCTCCGGTCCGTGCGCTCCTTCAGGGCCCGCAGCAGCGCGGCGAACTCCGCCACCTCGTCGATGCCGTCGCCGTCGTCCTGTGCCGACACAGCGGTCCCCCCGTCCTCGTACGGCCCCACCCGGCCCGGGACGGTATCCCAGGCACCCCATGTACCTGCACGTCAGACGGGCTGGGATGGTTCCACCGTGCCCGATCGGCCGTCGGCTGTTGCGCCCGGCCGCTGTGACCGCTGATGCTTTTGGTGCCGCTCCGACCAGGCCCGGGCCGACCAGCCGGCACCGCCGCGGCATCCACGACCACGCACTCATCCACGGGGGGACATCCATGTCCATGCGCATCCGAACGAGCGCTCTCACCGCACTCACCGTCGCCGCCCTCTCGGCGGGCACGGTCCTCACGGCACCGGCCGCCGGCGCCGCGCCGAAGGCCGCCGCGCCCAAGTTCCTGTCGGCGTCCCAGCTGCCGCCGCACCCGACGTCGTCCTGGACCGCCGGGCCGGTCACCGACGGGTTCCCGGAGCAACTCGGTCTCTGCGTGAGCACGGAGGGCGTGTCCGCCTACGACTACCGGCACCGGGAGTTCCGGACCGACCTGGACACCGGCGCCGTGCAGTTGACCGTCGTGACGGGCACAGCCACCCAGGCCAAGGCCCTGGCGAAGCACTACGACGACCTGATCCGCACCTGCGCCGACCGCGTCGAGGAGTCCTCGCCCGACGTCGAGGCCGAGGGCCGGGACTACGGCAAGCTGCCGGTCGAGGAGGGCGCCCGCGTCCGCGGCCTGCACACCGAGACGTCCTGGGGCGCCACAGACATCGCCCTGCTGTCGGTCGGGCGGGACGGCAGGACCGTCACCGTCGTGAAGTGGGGACAGATGGGCGACTTCGGGAACGCGCCCGTGGCCGCCTTCAAGAAGACCACGAGCACGGCCGTCACCAAGCTGTACTGACCGGGCGGCCGTCGGAAAAGGCCGGGGCCGTCCTCCCGTCACGGGGGTCGGGAGGACGGCCCCGTAACGGTCGTGCCCCGGGGCGGGGACCGTCGTACTTCGGCCAAGTTCTCCCTGGGCATCCCGCGCGAGGGGCCGCCGCCCCGGCCCTTCGCCGCGTTCCGGGTCCGGGCCCGGACGGGAGGACCGTGGGCCGTCATAACCGACCACTGCCTGGACAACGGCGAGCCGAAGACAGCGCGCGGCCTGGAGTCCGGCTCCCGCATCCGCACCGCCCGGAGGGCCGTGTTCCGACCCCTCCGCCCCGCGCCGTCCCCCCGCCCATGCACCTGATCCGGACCGGGTGTTCGCAGCTGAGCCCTGTCCGGCGGTCAGCGGGCTGTGGCGCTGACGGTGTGGAGGTGTTCGAGGGCGTCCAGGACGACGGTGTGCCGGTGCCAGAGCAGCCATCGGCCGATCTGCGTGCCGAGGGTGTCCAGGGCGGTGAGCCGGGCTTGGCTCAGGCGGGGCAGGGGCCGTTCGTGGTGTGAGGAGACCATGCCCAGCACCGCTCCGGACGGACTGGTCAGAGGCAGGCTGTGGACTCCCCGGGCGCCTGTCTGCAGGATGGCATGGCGGGAGGCGTCGTCGAAGATGTCCGCCTCGGCCGCGTCCTTCACAGTGACCTGGTGTCGTTCCCGGGCGGCCTGCGCGCAGGCGGTGGTCGAGTCCTGGACGAACGTGAAGAAGTCGGTGAACTCCTGGTTCAAGCCGGTGTGTTTCTCCAGGCGCAGCAGTCCGCTCTCCGCCAGCTGCACGTTGCCCATTCCGGCGTCGGTGATGTGTAGCATCCGTCGCATTGCAGCCCTCAGCACGGCCCCGTGGTGCCGGCGTTCGGGTCCCTCCATCCCCAGGCCCGGCAGCGGCGGCGGACTGTAACGGGCTCGGCGGGGAAACCACTGTGCCGCGCCGGGACTTGGCCCGTGGATATGCGTGACGGCGTCGGCCAGGGTGTGCAGCTTGATGTTGAACCGCTGCGACGTCTGGCGCAGCAACTCGAAGGAAACCTGCGGGCCGTCCAGTCGGTAGCGGCCGACGAGTACCTGCTGGGCACGTGCGACACCGGCATGAGCCAGTCGGCGATTGCGCTCTTCGAGGCCACCCTGCTGGGCGTGTGTGACCGTCACGCTGATACGAGGCGCTGCGCGACCGGAAGGTGCCGCATCCCGGCATTCGTGGCTCACGCTACGGACTCCCTGTGATCCTGGAGGAAACAGTGTCCGCGGCACACATGCGCGTGCGCGCCGCGGGCGTGCCTGCTTCCCAAGCACCGGTTCCACCATAACGAACACCACCAGCGTGCCCGCCTGCCGCCAGGCGTGCCCATCTCTTCGCGGGGGCTGCCCCACAGTCGTGATCAATGCGGAGCGGGCGGCGGCGCACGGCCTGGACCCGCCCGCACTGCGTGTGAGGGGCAGCCGGCTGGCCCTGGGTCACACAGGCCCGGTTGTGGGTCCTTCGCGCCTACGGCTCGATCGGCAGCAGGTGGTGAAGTGCACACGTGGATGTCCACGGCCCATGTCAGTTGCGGCAGTCGCAGCCGGTATGGCAGCCGCAGGCGCCTGTTGCGGCATCGACGGCCGGTACTGCTGTGGCGGTGGGCGCGCAGCAGCCCTTGCCGCGCCAGGCGTCGCGGCCTTCCTTGGCGGCGATGGCGGCGATGACGACGGCGGCGATGGGGTCGGCCCAGGACCAGCCCAGGGTGGCGTTGAGGACCAGGCCGAGAAGGAGAACCGCGGACAGGTAGGTGCACAGCAGCGTCTGCTTGGAGTCGGCGACCGCGCTCGCGGAGCCGAGTTCCCGACCAGCCCGGCGCTGGGCGGCGGAAAGGAACGGCATGATCGCGAGTGACAGTGCGGCGATGACGATGCCGGTGACGGAGCTTTCGGCTTCACCGTTGCCGGTCAGGGCGCGGACGGCGTCGACGCCGACGTACGCGGCGAGCGCGAAGAAGGAGACGGAGATGATCCGCAGGGTGCGCCGCTCTCGGGCCTCGCGGACGGCAGGGTCGGCCGCGGAGAACTGCCAGGCGACCGCGGCGGCGGAGGAGACTTCGATGACCGAGTCGAGTCCGAATCCGATCAGGGCGGTGGAGGATGCCATCGTGCCGGCGGTGATGGCGACGATCGCCTCGATGACGTTGTAGGTGATGGTGGCGGCGACCAGAAGGCGTATGCGCCCGGCGAGCGCTTCACGGCGGGCCGGTGACGGTCCCAGGGCGATCGGCATCCCGGCGGTCATGGTCAGCAGCAGCCCTTCTCGTCGGCGTCCGCACAGGTTCGGTCGGTCTCGACGGCCACCACCGCGGTGCGCAGGTCGTCCAGGGCGTGGCCGAGGCGTTCGTCGGCGAGTTCGTAGCGGGTGCGGCGGCCGTCCGGCACGGTGACGACCAGCCCGCAGTCGCGCAGACACGCCAGATGGTTCGACAGCCGTGTCCGCGAGATGCCGAGAGTGTCGGCGAGGTCGGCAGGGTAGGCGGGGGCTTCGCGCAGGGCCAGCAGGATGCGGCAGCGGATCGGGTCGGCGAGCGCGCGGCCGAACCGGGCCAGCACCTCGATGTCGGAGGCAACAGTCAGCATTCCCTGAGAGTACACGGAAAACTGAATTCATAAAATCGTGAATCATGGGCGATCGACGGGGTCTGTGGCCGGGCAGCACCGTCTTGACCTTCGAGTCGGGTCGAAGTTCTACCGTCGGCGCGTCGTGCGCACGACGCGGATCTCCCAGCTCGCCGACCGGGCCGGGGCCGTCGCCGCACTGGCCGCCGACGAGCAGCAGTGCTGCCCGTCCTTCGACCAGTCCTCAGAGGCAGCGGCCCCCAGGGACGGCTTCACGGACCGCCGGGTGACTCGTCCCGTCGCCGGTAAGCGAGTTGAGGAGTTGTCTGTTGATTTCCCCGGCCGGTCCGATCAGCGAGTCGAGGAGATCACATCCCTCGTCGGTGAGGTTGAGCAGGGTTCGTCTGCGGTCTACCTGACGATGGTGGCCCCCTCGCCGCGGACGACGTTGAAGACGGCCGCGGCCTCGGGGCCCTGCTCGCCGCCGGCCGCATCGGTTCGGGGCGCAGGGCAGCCCGGGGCAGCAGTCGTGCCTCGGCGGCCCCCTGCCCGCGGGCCGCGCCGGCGATGACGACGACCTTGCCGAGCAGCCTCTCGGGGATGCGGGTCGCTCAGGGCCGCTCCCGGGACCGGCGGCGGCCCGACGCCAGCGGGACGGGCTCGACACCGGAAACGACGGTGTTGGAGAGGGTGCCGAGCCCCTCGACGGTGAGCGTGACGGTGTCACCGGGCTTCAGCGGCGGCGGCGTCTGCTCGCCGCGCCGCCCCCAGAGCTCGGCCAGGCAGCCACCGTTGCCGCAGGTGCCTGACCCCAGGACGTCGCCGGGAACGACGCGGGTGCCGCGGGAGGCGTAGGCGGTCATCTCCTCGAACGTCCAGCTCATGTTGGACAGCAGGTCCGTGCCGACGGTCTCGCCGTTCACCAAGGCGGTGAGCGCCAGCCGCAGGAAGCCGTCGGTGTCCCGGTGCGGCTCCAGATCGTCGGCGGTGACCAGGTACGGGCCGAGGGTGGTCGCGGTGTCCTTGCCCTTGCAGGGGCCGAGACCGACCCTCATCTCCGCGCCCTGGAGGTCCCGCGCGGACCAGTCGTTGAAGACGGTGTAACCGACGATGTGGTCGCGGGCCTGCCCGGGCGTGAGGTCCCGGCCCTCCCGGCCGATCACCGCGCCCACTTCCAGTTCGAAGTCGAGCACGGCCGACCCGGGGGGCACGGGGATGCCGTCCCCGGGGCCGTAGACCGCGTGCGGATTGGTGAAGTAGAAGGTCGGGGCCGCGTACCACTGCTCGGGCACGCCGCCGGTGCCTTCCACGGAGCGGCGCACCCCCTCCACGTGCTCCTCGAAGGTCACGAAGTCCCGCACCGAGGCGGGGCGCAGCGGGGGCAGCAGCCGGACCTGGGAGACGTGAGGGCCGGGCGGCACGTCGAGGGCCGCCGCGCCCGCGGCGAGCAGTCCGGGGAGCCCGCCGGTCTCCTGGATGAGAGCGGTGAGCGAGGTGACACCCGGCAGGGGGAAGAGGGTGCCGTCCTCTTCGACGACTGCCACCCGGTGGCGGTGTTGGTGTTCGTATGCGGCGAAACGCATGGTGCGGCTCCAGCGGAGTGTGATCAGGAGAGTGGGATGCGCATCAGGTCGTGGCCCACGGTGATGCGGCCCCGGTAACCGGCCGTCCGGGCGGAGGCGCGGGCCGCCGCGGCCCACTGGCGGTCGGTGAACCGCGTGGGATCGGCCGGTGCCGGACTGCTGACCACCACTTGCCGCGCACAGGCCACGGCGGGACAGCGAAATCGTACGGTGGGGCATCCGGTGGTTCCTTCGCTCGTCGTTGATGCTGGACCCGTGGAGAGCGGATTCGCCGTTCGATACCGGGGACGCGGGAGCGCGCGTCAGGGCAGGGGCCGTGCTGCCGCGTCCCCGGAGTCAGCGGGAGGTTCGGACCGGCGGGGCGACTCAGACCGGCGGGGCGACGAACACGCCGCGGTCGGGGTCGTTGAAGGACTCCTTGGCGACGAGTTCGTTCATGGGGTTGGCGGTGCCCCACTGGTCGGTGACCTCGGGCTGGGAGAAGTCGTAGACGTGGGGGTGCCAGGTGTCCTCGTCCAGGTTCTCCAACTCGGTGGTGTACTCGACGGTGTTGCCGTGCGGGTCGAGGAAGTACGTGAAGGTGTTGTCCCCGGCCATGTGCCGTCCCGGTCCCCACACCTTCCTGAAGCCCGCCCGGATGACGCGCCCGGAGCCGCGCATGTACTCGTCGATGCCGCGCATCTCGAAGGAGACGTGGTGGAGGGCGGTGTGCGGGCCCCTCGCGAGGGCCATGGAGTGGTGCTGGCTGCTGATCCGCATGAAGTGCATGACCTCGCCCATGTGCGGCGAGCTGAGCGTGTCGGAGAGGGCGAATCCGAGGTGGCGCTCGTACCACTCGCGGGTGCGGTTGAGGTCGGGGCTGTTGAGGACGACGTGGGAGAGCTTGACCGGGATGGACTCCTTCTCCTCGATCTTGCGGTGCTGCCTGACCTCGACGTCGGCGGAGACCTCGATGGTGCGGCCGTCGACGTCGAAGAAGCGGAAGCCGTAACCGCCGCCGGGGGTGTCGACCTTGCCCGGCCGGGAGATCAACTGCACGCCGCCCGCGAGCAGTCGCTCGGCGAGGGTGTCGACGTCCGCGGCGGACGCGGCGCCGTAGGACACGAGGTCGAGGCGCTTCTCCTCGGCCCGGCGCAGTCGCACGACGTACTGCTCGGGGGAGCCCTCGGCGGCCAGGAAGGAGATGCCGGAGTCCTCGGCGACCTTGGTCAGGCCCCAGACGCCGGCGTAGAAGTCGAGCTGCTTGTCGTAGTCGGGCACGGCGAGATCGACGTGCCGCAGGTGGGTGAGCAGGCGCATGATGATCAGTCCTTCCGGAGGAGGGCCGCCGCGGTGCCGCCGCGGACGGCGTGGAAGTCGGCCTCGGGGAGCTGTGCGGCGCGCAGTGCGCCGAGCGGGTCCTCGGTGCCCATGTCGAAGGGGAAGTCCGAGCCGAGCAGGACGCGGTCCGCACCGGCGACCCGAACCAACTCCCGCAGTACGTACGGGTCGTGGACGAGGGAGTCGAAGTACAGCCGCTTCAGATAGCTGCTGGGCGGGTGCGCGCAGCCGGCGCCCGCGTCGGCGCGGGCGGACCAGGCGTGGTCGGAGCGGCCGACGTGGGTGGGCAGGTAGCCGCCGCCGTGTGCGGCGATCAGCTTCAGGCCGGGGTGGCGGTCGAGTACGCCGGAGAAGATGAGGTGTGAGAGCGCGACGGCGTTCTCGGTGGGCTGGCCGACGGTGTTGGACAGGTACCACTGGTCCAGGCGCTCGTCGAGCGTGCATCCGAAGGGGTGCAGGAAGAGCAGCGCGCCCGTCTCCCCGGCCCGAATCCAGAAGGGCTCGTACGCCGGGTCCGAGAGCTCGCGGCCGGGGGCGTGGCTGGAGATCTCTACGCCGAGCAGGCCCTGCGCGAGAGCGTGGTCGAGCGCCTCGACGGCGAGTTCGGGGTGCTGGAGCGGGACGAGACCCAGCCCGAGCAGCCGATCGGGGGCGGCGGCGCAGTGAGCGGCCGTCGCCTCGTTGGCCAGCCGGTACACCTTCTCCGCGGTCGGCTCGTCGGCCCAGTAGTGGTAGTGCGACGGGGAAGGGCTGACCAGTTGGACGTCCACGCCCTGGGCGTCCATCGCCGCGAGGCGCACAGTCACCTCAGTCAGACGGGGGAAGCGCTCGCGGACCATCGGCCCGCTGACCGCGAGGGCGGCCTGGCCGTTGCGGCGGGCGTCCAGCGCCCGCGCCTCGGTGAGGCCCGGCCGGCCCTCGACCAGGGCATCGATCGCGGGCAGCAGGACGTGGGCGTGCACGTCCACCGTCGGAGTGCTCGCCTGTTGCGCCGGGGACGTCACGGCAGCTCCCGGAGCATGGTCATGGTGCGGGCCATCAGTCCCGGCACGTCGGCGCCCCGCACCCCGTCGAGCTGCCACCGCCCGATCTGCACGGACGCCTCCACCACCGGGCGGACCCGGGCGATCCGCCGCTCGTAGTACGCCTGGAACAGTGCGTCGTCCCAGGTGTCGGACGCGGTGAGCAGCTGGGCGAGCACCCAGGCGTCCTCCAGGGACAGGGCGGCGCCCTGGGCGAGGGTGGGCGGACAGCAGTGGGCGGCGTCGCCGACCAGGACGACCCGGCCGCGGTGCCAGGGGCCCTCGACGAGCAGCCGGTCGAACCAGGTGTAGTTGACCTTCGCCGGGTCGGTGATGTTCGCGGTGATCTCGGGCCAGAAACCGCCGTAGTGCTGGGTGAGGCGGCGCATCTCGTCCGCGTAGGACGTGGGCGGTATGGAGGCGCGGTCGCGGTTGGCCTCGACGGCGTACGCGTACAGCGTGGTCTCGCTGGTGGGGCAGTAGCCGGCGATGTAGGCGGGCCCGCCGTAGGCGAGGTCGGTTCGGACCACGCCGGCCGAACGTGGTGCCTCGACGCGCCAGATGGCCATGCCGGTCGGCTCGGGCTTGTCCGTGATGCCGATCGCGGCCCGGGTGGCGGAGCCCAGGCCGTCGGCGGCGACCACCAGGTCGTAGCGGTGCTCGGAGCCGTCGGAGAGCCGGACGGAGACACCGTCGGGGCCCTGGTCGAGGATCTCGGCGGTGGTGCCCAGGCGGACCGTGGCGCCGCCGGCGCGCACGGCGTCGATGAGGATCTGCTGGAGGCGGGGGCGCTGCATGCCGACGGTCGCGGGCAGGTCGTCGCCGCCGGTGCGCAGGTCGTCCTGGGAGTGCAGGACGGTGCCGTCGGGGGCGGTGATGCCGACCGAGCCGAAGCCGTAACCGGATGCCTGCACCTGTTCCCAGACGCCGAGTTCGCGCAGGACGCGCAGGGCGTTGCCCTGGAGGGTGATGCCGGAGCCTGCGGTGGCGTTCCAGTCGTCCTTGGCCTCGACCAGGTCCACCGTGAGGCCGGCGCGGCGCAGCAGGATCGTCACGGCGTTGCCGGCCGCGCCGCCACCGACGACGAGGACCGTGCGGGACTGGGTCATGAAGAACTCCTTCGGTCCTCGGACTACTTGACCGCGATCGGGTTGACGGGTGAGCCGACCGCGCCGGTGATGGGCAGGGGAGCCGCGGTGAGCCAGAACGCGTACTCGCCGTCGTCGGCGCAGTCCTCGGCGAGGGCGTCCAGGTCCCACATCTCGCCGATCAGCAGGCCGATGTGCGGGATGGCGACCTGGTGCAGCGGCTGGAAGGCGTGCTCGAACTCGTTGGGACGGACCTCGAAGCCCCAGGTGTCGGTGGCGATCGCGGCGATCTCGCTGCCGTGCAGCCAGCCGGCCGTCGTGAACGACAGTCCTGGGGCAGGCCCACCGGCGTAGTCGCCCCAGCCGTCGCGCCGCACCCGGGCGAGCTGCCCGGTGCGCACCAGCACGAGGTCACCGCGGCCGACCAGGACGTCCTGGGCTTCGGCGGTGGTGGTCAGGTGCTCCTCGGTGATCGCGAACCCGTCCGGCAGCTCACCGCCCTCACCGACGGCCCGGCCGACGTCGAGGAGCACGCCGCGTCCGGCGACGTGCGGGGCCATGTGCTCGATGCCGGTGACCTGGTCGCCGTCGGAGGTGACGACCTGCTCGGCAGGGCGTCCGTTCCACGCCCTGCCGTGGTCGAAGATGTGGCCGAGCCCGTCCCACTGGGTGGAGCACTGCAGCGGCATCGATATGACGTCGTCGGCGCCGCCGATGCCGTGCGGCAGGCCCTGGTTGCCGAGGGCGGCGTCGGTGCCGGTGTCCAGCATGGTGTGCACCGGGTTGGTGCGCCGCCGCCAGCCTTTCTGGGGGCCGTCGATGTCGAAGCGCTGGGAGAGGGAGAAGCTGACGCCTCGGCGGATCAGCGCGGCACCCTCGCGGCGCTTCGCCTCGTCGAGGAAGTTGAGGGTGCCGAGCACGTCGTCGTCGCCCCAGCGGCCCCAGTTGGAGTACGCCTTCGCGGCCCGGGCGACCGAGCCCGCGGGGTCCGTGCGGTCGAGCGTCACAGGGCCGCCTCCGCCACGCAGCGATTGCGCTGGGCACCGAGCCCGGTGATGGCGGCGTCCACGACGTCGCCGTCGCGCAGCAACCGGCCCCAGTGCATGCCGTTGCCGGCGGGCGAGCCGGTGAGGACCAGGTCGCCGGGGAGGAGCCGGGCGGTGTGCGAGGCGTAGGAGACCATCCGCGCGACGTCGAAGATCATGTCTCTGGTCGACTCGTCCTGCATGGTCTCGCCGTTGAGCTTCAGCGTGAGGCGCAGGTCGTCCGGGGCCGAGACCGACTCGGTGGGCACGATCCAGGGGCCGAGCGGGGTGAACCCGGGCGCGTTCTTGCTGCGCAGCCAGTCGGTGCCGATCTGCGGCATGTCCCGGCGGAAGACGGTGGCGCGGTCGGTCAGGTCGTTGGCGATCGTGTACCCGGCGACGTGGCCCAGCGCCTCCTCGACGGACACCCGGTGGGCCGGCCGGCCGATCACCACCGCCAGCTCCAGCTCCCAGTCGGGCTTCTCGGCCCACGCGGGCAGCATGACGTCGTCGTACGGCCCGGTGATGGCGCTCGGCAGGCCGATGAACACGTACGGCAGGTCCTCCGCCGCCCTCCGGTCCATGATCTTCGCCGCCTCCGCGCGCCGCTCCTCCTCCGGCCGTTCGTCACCGGGCGCGCGGTGGGCGACATGCAGGTCGATGACGTGCTGCCGGTAGTTGGCGCCGGACTGGAACACCTGGCGCGGTTCTACAGGGGCGTGCACGCGGAACTCCGTCAGTGGCCTGCGCCCGAGGGCGCCGTCGTCGGCCAGTGCGGCCAGCCGCGGCGCCACCGCGTCCCAGTCGTCGAGGAGCCCGCGCATGGTCAGGCCGGTGTCGCCGAGGGCGGGTCGCAGGTCGAGTATCTGGGCGTCGGGGGTGACAAGAGCGGGGAAGGCGCGGCCCTCGGGAGCGGAAAGGGTGGCCAGGGCGAAGGGTCCGGCGAAGAGGGCGGACGCGGCTTCAGGTTTCACGGACATGTCCTCCTGATTGCGATGGCACTAATCTGGACCCGTCACTCGTGATCACGGAAATCGATTCTGTGGATGACTGTCATCCGCCTGATGAATTCCCGCAGGTCGCCGCCGGGCAACCAGGAAAGACGCCGTGAATCTCAGTCGCCTGGACCTCGATCTCGTCGTCGCCCTGCGCGCGCTCCTCGAGGAGCGCGACCTCACCCGTGCCGGGCAGCGCGTCGGCCGTTCATTGCTGATCGCGTCCGGCTACGCCGTCGAGGTCCTCGGCGCGGAGCCGGCCCGGGTCATGCACGAGGAGGCGCCTGGCATCCGGCCGCGGCTCGCGCAGACCCCGACCACGGTGGTGGACGCCACGGACACGCTGTGAGCACGACCGACGGCCTGCCGATGCCGCACGGCGTGATCAGCGGAATCCCGGCCACCGACCTGGTGGCACCCCGCGCACACCCACGACGCGACCCACATCCGGCCGCGCGAGACGGCCGCCCGGGTCGGCAGGCGGATGGCCGACGAGCCCGAGGGCTGAGTGGTGCGCCGCCGCCCTTGAACGGCTGACGTCATCCATGGGACGGATGAAAGCCATCCGCAACGTGAATCACGGCAGGGCTGGGCAGACCGCCCGGCAGGACGCATGCTCGGACGAGGTACGTCGGCGCGTCTGCGCCCGCTACCGTCCTCCGACAACCGGATCCTTTCGTCGTCTCCGGGGTCGATCTCTGACCTTCTTCGCCCAGGGCACTGACCTGGATGGAACGTCAGGCGGCGCAGCAGGCCAGACTCGCAGGCCTGGCCAAGAGCGGGATATCGGCCGACGGAGCCTTCTTCGACGCCGCCGGCAAACTGACCGCGCCTGTCCCGAAATTTTGCGTGGACAAGCGTGCACGGGGCCAGGACGATTCAGGCCACCGGTTCAGTCATGCCTGGCACCGCGAGGGGAATCTGTCTCCTGTGTTCGCGGTGCGGCTGGCGGGGATGTAACGGGACGTCTCGGTGTACCAGGCCAGCGCTCCCTGGCTCATGACCTTCACCTTGCTGATGACGTCTTGAACCCGTTGGAGCTCCACGGCGGGCAGATGAAGATCGATGACGCGGTCGGGAAAAACGCGTTCGAGGTGGAGGAACTCCGCGATCCGGGCTGCGATTGTGCGGGTGACCTGGCGCTTGGCGTCCGCGGGTGAGAGCCCGTGCAGCCGGCACAGAAGACTGACGGCGTTGTAGGTGTCGCTGGCTGCGTCGTCCCGATCGGCTCCGACCAGGTCGTTCTGGAGGATCATGACGCTGAACGCCGTCTCCAGCACGTCCTGCCAGGCGGTGGTGCGGCGTACCGCGTGCGGAACGTCGAAGCCGAGAGCGCCCTCGATGTATGCCACGTCGAGGATGAGCCCGATCGTCTTGTACCGGCCCCGCAGGTACTCGCAGTGGATCGACAACTCCAGGTCGATGTCCGGCGTGCGGTGCAGACGCTCATTGAGTGCCTCAAGTCCGAAGCCGTAGAGAGCGTCGATGCTGCCGGCGGCGACCTGCTCGTAGTAGGCATCGCTGCCGGCGGCGGCTGTGCGTCGGCAGAGGTCTGCCAGGGAATGCAGCAACGGCTGACCGGAGTCCGAGCCATCGGTCGGTACCGCGTTGTCCCCGGCGCACCGCAGCACGTGTTCCATGTCCAGCGACAGCTTCAGCCACTGATCGCAGTCCATCCGCGGTGCGACATCGTCCACGTAGGTCCACCAAGACCACCAGCAGGCGAGCAACAGGCCGTAGTCGAAGCTGGTGTACGGATAGCAATGGCTGGGCCATGCCCCCACCCGCATGCCCGCATACCTGGCCCGTAGCTCCGGGACGGGAAGCAGGCCCATGTCACACATCCACGCCAGTGACCGGGACTGGATTTCTTCGACGTGGGGATGGCCCACGACGGGTGTGCCGGTGAAAGCGGGAACGTCCCCGATGACCATGGAAAACCCTCCAACTTCTACTTCCCAGCCCTGACTTTCTCGCGCACCCAAGCACGAAAGGCCACGCCCGAGCGCGTGTCACGGCCAACGATGACAGCGGCAGCCAGCCGACGGGCGCAAAGAACGTCGGCTCGTCAGAGTGAAGGTGCGCAGAGAGCACGCACGAGCTTCGCACTCTTACGAGTCCGGGTCCTCGTCCCCTGCGCCGCATCGCCGCGGAGCAGACACAGGACCCGCGCGGCCACGTCCCACGGCAACCGTTGTGCCGCTGCCAGCACGTCCTTCGTCCAGTTTCGGCACCCGCCGGGACAGGCAGGCCCAGCCGACGGCCAGGCGAACTCTCTAGGCACCGTTTCTCGGATCATGTGCGGAGCCAGACCATGAGGGCTGCGAGGGCGACGGTGCCGAGGTAGATGTAGGCGCGTTTCTCGTAGCGGGTGGCGACGGCGCGGAAGCCCTTGAGTCGGTTGATGGCACGTTCGACGGTGTTGCGCTTCTTGTAGTGCTCGCGGTCGAATCCGGTGGGCCGGCCGCCTTGGGATCCTCGGTTGTGCCTGTGCCTTTGCTGGTCGAGACGTTCGGGGATGGTGTGCCGGATTCCGCGTCGTCGCAGGTAGCGCCGGTTGCTTCGGGACGTGTAGGCCTTGTCGGCCAGCACGTGGTCGGGCCGGGTGCGGGGCCGTCCCACTCCGGATCGGGGTACGGAGATCTGCCCCAGCACGTGCTCGAGCTGCGGGCCGTCACCGTAGTGTCCTGGTGTCAGAACGAAGGCGAGGGGCCGGCATCGTCCGTCGGCGGCGAGATGGATTTTGGTGGTGAATCCACCGCGGGAGCGTCCCAGACATTCGCCGATCTGACCACCTCCTCCAGGCGGATGGCCAGTTTCCGCAGCACCGGATCGACCTGGTTCGTCCCCCGGCCGTTCCCCTTTTGAGCATCCAGGGCCGGCGGCTCCTTCCTCGCACCGGCGGCGTGCTGATGGGCCCGCACCGCGGTCGAGTCCACTGACACGTCCCAGTCGATCCCGCCCGCGGCATCCTCGGCGGCCTGGATGCGAGACAGCAGCATTCTCCACGTTCCATCCGCTGACCAGCGGCGATGCCGCTTATAGACCGTCTCCCAGGGGCCGAACCGTTCCGGCAGATCCCGCCACTGCACCCCCGTCCGCACCCGGTAGAGCACTCCGTTGATCACCCGACGGTGATCGCTCCACCGACCTCCCCGCGCACCGCCAGGAGGTAAGAACGACTCCAACCGAGCCCATTCCGCGTTCGTCAGATCCCCACGACTCATGAAGCCAGCCTGACCCCAACACCCCGCCCCAGTCAGGAGATCCGAGAAACAGCGCCTAGGCCAGTGGCGGGCGTTCGCGCTGGGGTCTGAGGGGGCAAGGACCGTGCCAGTCCAGGCACAGGACGGTGGCGTCGTCTCTCACGTGGCCGTGGCAGGCGTCGGTGACGGCGGTGACCATGGCGCGTACGGCCTCGCGGGGGTGCTCGGTCGCGGGTGTCACGGATGAGGCGCTGCAGGTCGACGGTTTCCGCCTGGCGTTCCTGCATGCCGTCGGTGTAGAAGACGAGGCGGTCACCAGGGCGCAGGTCGATGTCCTGTACCTGATGGGAGCCTTGTGCGGCAACACCGAAGGGGAGGTTGACTTGCAGCTTGATCTCGTCGACTTCGCTGTCGCGCAGCCGAAGGGGCCAGGGGTGGCCGGCGTTGACGAGGCGGGCACTGCTCCCGTCCAGAGCGATGCGCAGCAACTGTCCGGTGGCGAAGGTCCGTCGGCCGTGGTCGATGAGGGCCTGGTGGGTCTGGCGGGCCTGCTCGGCAAGGTCGGCGCCGGCGCGGCGGGCGCCTCTGGAGGCGTTGACCAGGAGGGTGGCCATGAGGGAGGCCTCGACGTCGTGGCCCATGGCGTCGGTGATGGACAGGTGCAGGGTGTCGTGGTCGATGCTGTAGTCGTAGGTGTCACCGGCGATGTCGGAGGCGGGGACCAGGGCGCCGGCGAGGGTGAACTCGGGTGCCTCGCACGAGGATGCCGAAGGCAGCAGTTGGCGCTGGATCTCCGCGGCCAGCGTGACCGTGGCCGTGCGGTTGCCCCAGTGGTAGAGGTCGGTGAAGCGCCGGTCGGTGACGATGATGTACGCCAGCGCGTGTGCGGCCGCTTCGACGTGCTCCAGTACGTCCTGCGTGACGTAGGCGAGATGCACTTCCAGGACCCCGATGGCGTCGCCGCGGTTGGTGACCGGGGCGAGCAGCCGCTGTCCCTGCGCGCCCGCAGGTGCCTGAACCAGTTTCTGGCTGCGCAGGACATCGTCGTAGATGCTGCCGGTCAAGGGGACTTCCTCGGCACCGCACCGCTGTGGCGCCGCCCCCTCCTCGCTTACCCGCAGCAGACGCCGGCCGACGACATCGACGTAGAGGAACGACACGTAACGCGCGCCGAAGCGCTCGCGCAGGTTGTGCGCCACCACATCGAGAGAGCGCACCGGCGGGGCATCCTCTGCCGCCGCCAGCACTTCAGCCAGTTCGATCCCATCCCGCTCCACCTCAGCCTCCCTAGGTTACGAATCCTCCTTCCCGTCGAAACCAAGTCATCACAGCCGCGACAGCCACCCCGGCCCCCCACGGGAACTGGGTGCGTGGGCTGATCAGCCTTCGCCTGGACCATGGAGACGCCACGGCCGCCCGGCCTGCTTGCCAGAGCGGCGCGGACCAGGCGGGCCTGCTTACCGAGGGTGGGGAAGCGGAAGGCGGGCTTGCGGATGCCGGAGAACTCCGCCCCACGTCGTTGCCGCCCGCCACCTGCACCACCTCCCAAGCGCGGACCCGTCGGCTTCAGCGCGGCCGAGCCCCGCAGGCTGTCGCGACCGAACGGCGGCGAGTCCGTGGACGAGTCCTATCGGGTGCGCAGCAGGAGCAGGGCGATGTCGTCGGTGTAGGTGTGCCGCGGTGCGGCGTAGTGCAGCAGGTCGTCGGCGAGATCGCTGATGCTCCGGCTGCTCGCGGTGGTGAGGTGGTGGGCCAGGGAGTCGATGGATTCGGTGATGTCGGTGTTCGGGGTTTCCACGAGGCCGTCGGTGTAGAGGGCCAGAAGCGATCCGGTCGGCAGGGGAGTGGTGGTGACCGGGTAGTCGGTTCCTGGCGTCGGGCCGATGCCGAGAAGGGGGCCTGGTTCCACGTCGATGACGCGGGTCACCGGTGTGGGCGCCACGGTGTGCAGCAGCGGTGGAGGATGGCCCGCGCTGGCCAGATGGAGGTGTCGGCCGGCGAGGTCGATGTGGATGTAGAGACAGGAAACGAAGAGGTCCGTTTCGAGGTCCGCCAGAACGCGGTTGGTGCGTTCCAGGACTTCTTCGGGGTGTGCGCCGGCGGTGGCGTGGACGGCGGTTCGCACCTGCCCCATCAGGGCGGCGGCGTTGATGTTGTGTCCCTGTACGTCCCCGATCACGGCGGCGGCGGTGGTGTCGCTGAGACGGATCAGGTCGTAGAAATCACCGCCGATGTCCATGCCGTGGGCGGACGGCACATACCGGGCGGCGACTTCGAGGCCGGGTATGAGCGGCAGGGTCGCCGGCAGGAGTGCCTGTTGCAGGCCGTGGGCCAGGTCGTGCTTGGCGTCGTAGAGCAGGGCGCGGTCCATCGCCTGGGCGATGAGGCCCCCCAGTGAGACGAGTACGGCGCGGTCGCCGGCGCTGAAGGGGTGCGGCTGGTCGTAGGACAGGATGCAGCAGCCGACGCGGCGGTCGGCCATCACCAGTGGGAGGAAGGCCCACGCCTGCTTGCCGCTCAGCGTGGGGGCCCTCGGATAGGTCCGCGCCATTTCACCGGGGTCGGCGAAGAAGGCCGGGACGGCGTTGCGGAGCACGTCGCCGACGGGGGTGAGGTCGGTGTCCAGAGGCAGGCCGTCGAGGCGGGCGATGGTTCGCGGGTCGTAACCGCGCTGGCCAGCGATCTTGAGGCGGCCGGCGTCGGCGGCCGAGATGACCATGCCCTGGGCCTCGAACGCAGGCAGGATCTGGTCTGCCACCACGTTGGTCACGTCGGCCACGGTGATGGTGTGGCTCAGCGCGGCCGACAGGTGGATCAGCTGGTGGACCCGCCCCGTGCCGGTGCCTCCCGGAGGTGTGAGCGGGGTGCTGATACGGGGCGGTGGCGCGTCGGGCGGATGCTGGTCGTTCTTGTTGCGGGAGACGAGGACGCTGATACCGCTCTCGTCCGGGTAGAGCCGGAAGTCGAGCCAGCTGCCGGGCGGGCGCAGTGCGGTGAAGGCGACAGGCTCACGGCTGAAGACCGCCGCGCGGTAGTGCTCCTCGTGGACCGGGTCGTCGAGCCACGGCACGGCCTGCCACGGCGAGGTGCCCAGGAGACGGTGGGCCGGGCGGCCCAGCAGCTGCGCCGCGGCGTCGTTGAGATAGGTGACGCGGCCCTCCAGGTCGAGGCTGAGAGCGCCGACCGGCAGTCGCTGGACCAGGTCGACGGCGGCGAGCTGGGCCTGCGCCGAAGCCATGTCGGGCCGCCGCAACAGCACGGTGCGCGGCTGGTCGGGAAGGGTCCACGAGGCGGGTGCCTGGTCCAGTACCTGGGTGAGGCGCCGTGCGCTGGACTGGATCTGTCCGCGTTCACGCGGGGTGAGGGACGGCGGGTGGCTCGCGGACCACACCAGCGCCATCGCCCCGTAGCGGCGCCGACCGTGCAGGGGAGCGAAGGCCGCGGCGAACTGGTAGGGCATGCCGGCCGCGGCGTTCGGGTACAGGCGGGCGAGATCTTCCTGGCGGCCGACCCAGACCAGGCGGTCCTCGCGCACCGCCTCCGACAGGGGACCGGCGGCAGAGATCGCCACTCGCCGCCACGGCGCCACGGTCGCCGTCGGCATGCCGCAGACCGCGGCCAGGCCCAGCATCGGCTCCCGCTCCGCCAGCAGGTAGACACCACCCGCCACAGCCCCCGTCCGACGGACCGTGGCGCTGAGTGCTTCGTCCAGGGAGGCCGCGTCGCCGGCGCCGACCGCACTCTCATTAGTCACATATTCGACATTATGGCAATTCTGCTTCGCTTGACGTACTTCGCTCGACGGCGCTCCTGAGTGCCCGGGTGTGAGAACGTCCTCCTGGGCGCGGCTGACGGCTCCCTCCAGGTCGTCGAGGGCACGGTGATCCGCCTGGACATGGAGCACCTGCCCAGTGGAGCCGCCCCGAGCCGGTCTGGCTGTGGGGGTCAGGCGTCGACGCCACCGAGGCAGACGCCGACCCTCTCCGGCAGGCGTACCTGCCGCTCTGGAGCTGGGTGACAACGGCGAGGATCAGCCAGGTCCACCGGTCGGCTGCCTCGGGAGCCCGGTTCGACAGCGAGCACGCCTTCCGCCTGTCGCAGAGTCGGGGCGCGGCAGCAGCCGTAGTCGGCGGCGACCGGTACGACTACAGCGCGCAGGCGCGCCCGCGG
The DNA here is from genome assembly GCF_003671715.1 of Streptomyces sp. E2N166. Classification (GTDB taxonomy): domain Bacteria; phylum Actinomycetota; class Actinomycetes; order Streptomycetales; family Streptomycetaceae; genus Streptomyces; species Streptomyces thinghirensis. The sequence continues at coordinate 1,953,105 of NZ_RAIF01000032.1, forward strand.
GCGAGCGGCGAGCGTGGCCGTGGGGCGTTCCTGCCACAAGAGCCCACCTGCCCGACGAGTTCAGCAAGCACTGCGTCAGTCAGGCCCGTAACCCGTCGATTGCGGATGATTGCCACCCCCGTCGAGTCTCCCGTCACCCGACCGGAGTCGGCGGAGTCGGCCACCCAGACTCGCTGCCTCACCGCCCACGTGCACGAAACCCATCAGCCGTGCCGGGCGAAGACTTCGCGGACGCCGGTCAGGTCCTTTTCCTTCTCTTTCTCGTCCTCGTACTGACCGTCTTCGTCTCGGATCGCCACGATGGTCTGTGGGGTGAAGTCCTGGCCGAAGCAGTAGACGTCCAGGCAGTAGTCGAAGCCGGACTCGCCGAAGAGGTCAGCGTTCTCGCGGCGGCAGTACTCCGTCAGGCCTTCGGACACGTGCCAGCGCGTGCCGTCGTACCAGAAGACGCCGCCTGCGTAGTGAACCGTCCGGCCCGTCGTGGAGTCCGTGAGGTTCAGCGACTCGTAGTTCTCGGGACGGTCGCGGACCAGGGCGACGAGGGATTCGGGGACACCCTTGTAGAAGGACTCCTGGAGGGCGAAATCTTCTTCGGCGTAGAGATTCAGCGCGGACTCGTGGTCGAACGTGAGCAGGAGTACGCGGTTGTCCTCCGTGAAGTACCAGACCGCGGACTGGCCGCCGCGGTCGTTCCAGGCCAGTCGGTGTGCGCCGGCCAGCGTCACCGGTTCGATCTCGGCGAGGTCGTCCATGACGGCCGCGCGGCGGCGTACTTCAGGGAGGGGTGTCGCTGCCAGGGCATCCCATATCGCGTTACTCATTGCCGCAGGGTATCCACCGCCTGCGACAAGGCCGTCACGAGCTACCTGGCCGACCTCCACACCGCCTCATCTCGCCAGCGAGGTGATTCAAAGGGACTGGCGTGGCGAGAGTGCCGAGGGCGGTGTCCGGGTGGCAGTGGACGCGGGCCGGTACCTGCTGGCCCATTTCCGTCAGCGTCGCTGCTGGACGGCTGGACTCGGAGCGGTACCGCGCCTGCCGTCAGGGCCTCGGCGCCGCCCTGCGGTGGGGACGATGCCCCGGGTCCCGCCAGCGGTGTGAGGACGTTCCCTAGAGTTTGAGGGCGTCGGCCAGGGCCTGGCGGGCCTGCTCCTGCGGGACCGGTCGCTGGGTGAAGGGGGTGGGCGGGGAACAGGCTGCCGCACGCCTCGGGGGTGTGCGGCAACCTGTGCCGCGCCGGACATCAGAGGGCGCGGGTGTCGCCTGGGCTGCGGCGAGTGCGGCGGCCAGGTGCGCGCCGGCGAGGCTGCCGTCCTCGTTGTCGACGACCTTCTGCACTGGGGTGTCGACGATGCGGATGCCGCGGGCCGCGGACCGGGCGGCCATAACCAGGTCAGTGCCCTGGGCGAAGAAGGTCAGATCCCCGGGCGCCTGCCGAACGAGGAACGCGTGTCCGATGGGCCCGGCACCCCGGCACCCCGGTGACCAGGACGGCACTGCGTCTGGAAGAAGCTCGCGGGCGGGCCCGAGGCAGGCTGCCTCTCGTCCCGATTCAGTGGCGTACTCGAGAACCGGCGCGCTCCGGGGCATTAGGGTGAGCGGACGGCTCAACGGGCATGCCTAGGCGGGTGGTGGCGCAATGCAGTGGCAGAGGTTCGCTGAGCAGATGGCTGTTCTGGCGCGGGATCTGCTGGAGAAGAAGTCGGTCCAGGAGACGCTGGACGCGATCTCGGCGGCGGCGGTGGATCTGGTCGAGGGCTGCGACGCGGCCGGGATTCTGGCGGTGCGCAAAGGCCGGGCGATCACGCTGTCCTCGTGCGGGGAGATGGTCGAGGAGTCCGACCGTATCCAGGGCGAGCTGGGTGAGGGGCCGTGCTACGACTTGGCCCGCCGCGAGCACGGTGAGCGCACCTACCGGATCACTGACATGACCCAGCCCCAGCCGGCCTGCCCCGCCTACGCGGACGCGGCCCGCGGGCTCGGTATCGGCAGCATGACCGGCATCCTCCTCTACACGGACAAGGAGGACTTCGGCGCGCTCAACCTCTACGCCCGCCGCCCCGGCACCTTCACCAAAGACATCGAGACCGCCGGCTGGATGCTCGCCTCCCACGCCGCCGTCGCCCTGGCCAGCGCCCGCACCATCGACCAGCTCGAACACGCAATGGAAACCCGCCACGCCATCGGCGAAGCCATGGGCATCCTCATGGAACGCCACCGCATGAGCGAAGACGACGCGTTCAACGTGCTGCGCCGCGTCTCCCAGCACCACAACATCAAACTCCGTGATGTGGCTCAGAAGCTCCGTTCCGAGCACGACCGCCCCTGACCAGCGTGGGCCTTGGCCGGGTGCGGTCGTGCCGCGTGCCTTGCGGGTGTTGTGCCCGCGGGTACGCCCGGTGTGGGTGAAGCCGCGGTCGTAGGATTTCTATCCGACAGTGCCGTCGGGCGCTCCGTCGATGTAGTACTGGCCGGGGGAGTCGGGGGAACGGGCCTGGTGGAGCGGGATTTCGGCGGTGATCTGTTTGCCTTCCCCGGTGTGCTGGACGGACAGGCGGCTGCTGAGGGCTGTGACGATTTCCAGGCCGTGTCCGCCGACGCGGTGGGGGTCCGCCGGCCGTGACTGGGGCAGGGCGGGCGAGGCGTCCCAGACGGTGACCCGTACCAGGCGGCCGTGTTCGGCTGCCTGTACTTCCAGGCGTCCGGGGCCGGGGGCGTGCTGTGCGGCGTTGGCGATCAGCTCGGTGACCACGAGCGACACGTCGTCGGCGGCGCGGGGTGTCACGGTGATCTGGCGTGTGTGGTGCAGGGCGGACAGCAGTGCGTCGGCTTCGGCCCGTGCCCGGGCGGCCGGGGGCGGGGGGCCGCTCCAGGCCAGGTGCCGACGCAGAGTGCGGTCCGCTCCCTGCCCGTCCGCCTGCTTCATAAGCGGTTGAGACATGGAGATCGTCACTCTCAGTCGTATGAGTTGTACTTTTCTGTCCCGCCTGGCGGGCTGAGCACCGTCTACCCGCCACGGTCCGTGTTATGGGAGCCGCCCACAGGGCACCGGGGTGGCAGGCGGTGACCGGCAGCTTCCCCGAGGGCCGGCGTCCGCCAGGTGCCTGTGGTCCGGAACATGTGCTGCGGGCGCCGGCCTGCTCCCGTTGCCGGCCTCGGCCGGTAACGGAGGACGGTCACACCCGGCCCCGGTACCGAGCACGCCTCTGTGCCGGGCATCGCGCACGAGCGAGGCCCAGCGCGCCTCGTTCGCCGTTGTGGGACGTTCAGGGCGTGATGTCGTGAGCACCGGCGCGGTGCGGGGGCAGTCCCGCGTCAGTGGTGCTGCCGCTGTTCCCGGCTCGCGATGTCGTCGGAGAGTTCGGCCGGGGTTTCCGCCAGGAGGCCGGCGTTCTGGGCGACGCGGTCAAGGGCGACGCCGTCCCAATCACCGCGCTGTCGCAGGCGAGTGCAGGTGCCGGGCTGTACTGCCCGTCCATAAGGAAGACGCACGTGGCGTGGCGTCGCGCGGTGGCTGCCCGGAGGGCGGTCCTGACCCGTCCGCGACCGACTACGGGGAACCGGTGTGACAGCAGGCGCACAGGACGTCCGGCATGAGGATGGAGCGGTGGCGGGCGCGGTGAGCCCCACTCCGCTGTCCGAGATCGGTTGTACACACGTGAAGGTCGGCCACGCGGAACGTCGCGGCCTGTTCCAGGAGGAGGACGACCACGTCGGCTTCCACAACGAGCGTTCCGAAGGAGCGGGTCAGCCCGCTCCGCCGTCGAGCAGCCAGTTGTAGCGCAGCCGCAGCGCCCGCTCCGTGCTGGCTGCCACAGTGGCGAGCCCGACCACGACGTTGCCCCATGCCGACAGGTCAATGGGCGAGACGAAGGTCCCGACGTACTGGGCGATGCCCTCCGGTGCCCGGGTGACCTGTTCGGCGAGCTGAAGGATCAGGAGAACCAGACCGGTGACGAGCACGATCGACGAGAGGACACCGATCCAGCGGCTCAGTGCGGGGTGTGCGCGGTCGAGGCGCGCGCGGCGGCCTTCGGCAGAGGAGGGGTCCGGGATGAGCTGATGCTCGGCTCCCTCGGTGGTGACGTAGTGGCAGCGCTTGAGACCGAAGGCGCTGGTCCGTACTTCGACTGTGCCGCCCTGGACGGGGAAGACGGCGGGGACCTTGGACTCGGCGTGATGCCTGCCATCGAGGTACAGGTGGGCCTTTACGTGCCCCTCCGACTGATTCTGATGCTTGACATCGACGGCGTAGACCGTCTGCCGGCCGTCCTGGTTCACCAGCCGAAGATGGAACAGTGCGCGGGTAAGCATCTGCCACCAGCGGAAGGGCTTCAACGGCCGCCCGTCCCCGGGCTTGACCCGCTGCACAGCCCGACGATGCCGCCACTCCTTGAGCATGCCTCTCCTCCTGCTAGTTGCTGGCTTCCGCTGCGCAGGCGAGGTCTTGGGACGGGCGCTTCCCAGTGGTCAGGAACGCGGTCGCCGCGTCGTTCGCGCACGCGTTGGGCCCGAACGGATAGACGCCGTGCCCGCCCTGGTCGGCCGTCACCATCGTGGCCCGCTTCCCGAACGCCCGCCGCAGCTTCTGGGCGCCGGCCAGCGGTGTACCCGGGTCACGCTCGTTCTGCAGCATGAGCACGTTCGACGGACCCCGCTCACCGATGCGCACCGGCGGCTCGACCCGCTCGTCCGGCCAGAAGGCGCACGGTCCGATGCTGGCCGTGGATCCGCCCAGCATGGGGTACTTCAGCCGGTCGACCGCGACGTTGCGCTGATACTCCCGGACCGTTTCCGGCCAGCGATTATCACCGCAGATCACCGAAAAGCGGGCGGACATGAAGTTCTCCATGTTCGGAAACGGCGGTGTCGCCGGCGGCGGCTGGTCCGCGTCGAGTGCCTGCCAGATCCTGGCCACCAGGGGCAGGTCCGCATCGCTGTAGAGACGGTCGAACGTGACCCCGCGGAACGACGTCGCGTCGAAGCCCTGGACCGGTTCCGTCTCCAGTCGCTCAGCGAGATCGAAGAACTTCGCCCTCACCTGCTCCGGCGTGGTGCCCAGACCGAACTCGGGATGCGCGGCCGCGAATGCCGCGAAGTCCGGGAACCGGTCCTCCATTCCACGGGCCAGCAACCGCATGGCCGTGACGTCGTAGCCACCGGGGCCCAGGTTGCTGTCGAGCACAATGCGGTCGCTGCGCTTCGGGAACATCGTCGTGTACACCGCACCGAGGTAGCTGCCGTAGGAAGCGCCGAGGTACGAGAGCCGCGGCTCACCCAGCGCCGCACGGATCCGGTCCATGTCGCGCGCGGTGTTCGCGGTGGTGGTGTGCGGCAGCATCCACGCCGTCCGTGAAGTGGCGCACTGCTCGGCGACGGCCCGCGCGTGCGGCGCCTCGCGCGCGACATCAGCCGCGGTGTGCGCGTACGGCGGTACGTTGCCCCGTGCCTGCTGCTCCGGCGTCAGATCGCAGGTCACCGGCGTGCTGCGGCCGACGCCCCGCGGGTCGAAGCCGATCACGTCGTAGGAGTCCAGCACCTCCTGCGGCAGCCCTGAGCCAGCGAGGACGGCCGGGTAGCCGAGTCCCGTGATACCGGGGCCGCCCGGGCTGGTCAGCAGCACGCCGCGGCGCTGCGAAGGTACCTTGCTCGCCAGTCGGGAGATCGCGATCTCGATCTGCCGGCCGTCCGGATCCCTGTAGTCCAGCGGAACCTCGAGCGTCGAACACTCCAGACGGGGCAACGCGGCCTTCTCCGCGACCGCGGCCTTCTCCGAGCACGGGCCCCACTGCACGGAGTCTGGCGTCGCCGCCACCGCCACTCCTGGAATCGCGGTCACCGCCACCGCGGTGGTGGCGAGGGCGAGGGACAAGGTTCGGTGCATCTGATGTCCTCCTCAAGGGTGCACGGGGGCGCCGGAACGGAAGTGCTCGGGACGGCCCCGCCGCGGAGGCAGCGCCGGGGCGGAGAGGCCTGTGATCACCATTCCGACCGCCTCGACGAGTCTGTCCGTGCGGCGGCCGTCGGCACATCAGCCCGGCGGCTCGAATCACCTTCGACCAGAGTCGAGGAGGCGATTCGACTCTGGTCGAAGGGCACATCAGCCTTGGGTCTGACTCGCCGGCGGTGGTTCCCGCTCACCGTCGCCGTGACGGTAGCGGTCGCCTCGGAGGTGCCGTCGGAGTCGACGGCTCGCCACAGATACTTCAGCTCGCCGTTGACCTTGATGAACACCTCGTTCAGACGCCATTCGTGCCCGGCCCGAGGGCCGGCAGCTGCGCAGTCCGTTCGAATATGCAGGACCGAACTCGGCGCACGGGCGGCGCACGGACTCGTACGGGACGATGACGCCGCGCTGGAGCATCAGCTCCTCCACCTCGCGGAACGGCAGCGGAAAGCGGGAGTACAGCCACACTCAGTGGGAGATGCCTCGACCGGGTAGTGATGCCCATTGTGTGACGGGCGACGCGCTGTCCACGGACGATCATTCCCGGAATGATCAACCAGAAGATCATCCCACCCGGTCGGCCAAGGTGACAGCGCCCGTGCGACGGCTGGGCGGCTGGCCGTGACTCGGTCTCGGGGCGCTGCTCGTTCAATCGCGACTGGTGGCCAGTTTCCTGGCCCTGGCGGTGGCGTCGGCTCCGTATCGAGTCAGGAGCCGTGCGAACCGGGTCCGCACCGCGGCCAGCGGGAGCAGTGTCGTCACGTTTGGGCGACGCAATACGTCTTGGAGGGGATGGCGTCTGCGGAAAGGGCTGTGACCGTGCTTCCACCTGAGACTCTGGCCGTGCGGTTCGAGGAACACCGATCTCACCTCAAGGCGGTCGCGTACCGCATGCTCGGTTCCCTGACCGAGGCGGAGGACGCGATCCAGGAGACCTGGCTGCGGTTGTCCGGCTCCGACGACCGCCGGATCGACAACCTCGGAGGCTGGCTGACCACCGCGGTCGGCCGGGTCTGTCTGGACATGCTCCGTACCCGGAAGCGGCGGGGCGAAGAGCCGCTGGAGAACCGGCTACCCGATCCGGTGATCAGCCGGGAGGACGGGACCCACCCTGAACAGCAGGCTTTGCTGGCCGACTCGGTCGGACTGGCGCTGCTGGTGGTGTTGGAATCACTCAGCCCGGCGGAGCGGCTGGCGTTCGTGCTGCACGACATGTTCGGGCTGTCGTTCGAGGAGATCGCGCCGATCGTCGACCGCACGCCCGGAACGGCCAAGAAGCTGGCCAGCCGGGCCCGGCTGAGGGTCCGCGGAGCGACGCCACCCCCGGATCCGGACCGGTCCGGTCAGCGCCGCGTGGTGGACGCCTTCCTTACGGCGGCGCGCGGCGGCGACCTCGAAGGACTGCTGACGCTCCTGGACCCGGACGTGGTGCTGCGCGCGGACGGCGGTGTCCTCGCCGGGGGCCTGCGGACGATCCGTGGTGCCGTCGCCGTGGCTGGGCAGCTGGGCACGTTTGAGCGGATGGCCACCGCCGCCACCACGCACCCGGCGGGAGTCAACGGCTTCGCCGGACTGGTCAACACCATGGACGGGCAGCCGTTTTCCGTCATGAGCTTCACCATCACCGAGGGGAGGATCGCCGCCATCGACATCCTGTCCGACCCCGAGCGCCTGGCAGGGCTGGACCTCGCGGTCGTGGAAGGCTGATCCTTTTCGCTGTCGGCCCCTTTCCGAAGACTCCGGGTCCTCGGGAGGGGGCCGACGCGTGCCGGGAGTCACCGGCCCGTCCCCCACCGGAAAGCTGTCGGGCGCAGCCGGTCACCTTCGTTTCCTCCGGAACGTCAGTGCAGTGAACGAGCCGAACGGGCGCGCCCGAACGGCCCCGCATCCTGGAAGGGACACTCCCGGTGAACGCAACGGACGCCACTGAGAACAACCTCGACGCCCTGACCTCCCGCTTTTCCGACCCGCAGCGGCTGGTTCCCGAACTCGCCGACGTCAGCACCGCCCTTTTCAAGATCGTCGGAAACGGAACGGTTCCGCGGAGGACCGTCGTCCTGGTCCAACTGCGCGCCGGGCAGCTGGTCGAGAACACGTACTTGACGGTGATGCACGCCGGCAACGCGCGCCGTGCGGGGGTGCCGGAGGAGAAGGTCGCCGCTGTCGCCTCCTGGAAGGACGCCCCCTACTTCACCGACGCCGAGCGGGTCGCGCTGGAACTGGTGGAGGCCGTGCTCACGCCGGGCGGGCCTGGGGAGCGTGTCTCCGGCGCCCTGTACGCACGGGCGGCCGAGCACTACGACGCCAAGGCGCTCGCCACCCTCGCCATGGCGATCGGGCAGGTCAACTTCTTCATCCCACTCGCGCTGATCGGCAAGCCGCTGCCCGGTGTGCCGATGGCCGAGCAGTGGCGTACGGCCCCGGCCGGCTAGTTCCTGCAGACCCCTCGGACACGGCCACGGAGAGGCCATGAAGGCCTTGCGAACCATGCCCCTCCGGGCCCGTCCCGGACCCGTTCGGCCATCGCTCCGATTCCACCGAGCCCACTTCTGCCAGAGCCCCGGATCACGAAAGCCCACGGAAGGAAGAGCATCGTCCATGAGTTCACCCAAGCTCTACCCCCCGCTGCTCACACCAGCCGCATCAACGACACCGGTATCACTTGACGAGACCACGCGTCCGGCGTCCGCCACCCGCACTGTCTGGCACGGTGCATGGACAACGCCGGTCATGCGGCCCTCCGGGGCACCGTGGTTCGAGACCTGGGCCGAACAGGGCTTCCGCGACCAGTCGCTCCGGCAGGTCGTCCGCGTGAACACCGGCGGCACCGAGGTCCGGATCCGGGTCTCCAACGCCTACGGCACCACACCCCTGCACCTCACAGGCGCCAGCGTCGGCCGCACCGCCTCCGGTGCGGCCGTACGGCCGGGAACCATGCGTACCCTGAGGTTCGCCGGCTCCCCCTCCACCACCGTCCCCGCACAGGGCCGCGCCGTCAGCGACCCGGTCGCGCTGCCCACCGAACCACGCGAACAGCTGACGATCACGCTGTACTCCAAGGCGGCCACCGGACCGGCCACCTACCACCAGGTGTCGATGACCACCACCTACCGCGCCGAAGGCGACCACCACCGCGACCCGGACGCCATCGCCTACACCGACAAGGTCGAGCCCGCGTTCGGATCCTGGTACTTCCTGGAAGGAGTCGAGACCGCCGGGGGACGCCCGCTGCCGCACGCGGTCGTCGCCTTCGGGGACTCCATCACCGACGGGTTCGGCGCGACCATCGACGGCGACGACCGCTACCCCGATGTCCTCGCCGAGCGCCTGATCGCCGCCGGTCGTCCCCGCCCGGTCCTGAACGCCGGTATCGGCTCCAACAAGCTGCTCACCGACTCGGCCCTCGGCGGTGACGCGGGGATCTCGCGGTTCGTACGGGACGTCCTCGACCAGCCGCGGGTCGGCACGGTGATCGTCCTGATGGGCACCAACGACATCCAGCTGAGCGACGACCCGACGGGCGAGCCCGGCCGCGACACCCCGCCAGTCACCGCGCGGCGGCTGATCGACGGTCACCGCGCACTGATCCGCGCCGCCCGCGCCCGAAGGGTCAAAGTCGTGGGCGCCACGCTCACCCCCTACCGGCGGTCTGCAGGCTGGTCCGCCAGGGGCGAGGCCATCCGTGCCCAGGTCAACGAGTGGATCCGCACTGGCGGAGAGTACGACACCCTCGTCGACTTCGACCACGTCCTGGACGCTGACGGCACAGGCCGCATCCAGGACGGCCTGCACATGGGTGACCACATCCACCCCAGCCCGGCCGGCTATCGGGTCATGGCCGAGGCCATCGACCTGGCCGCCTTGGAGCGGTAGACACGCGACGTAGTACGCCGCGGATCTCCGCTGGGGGCAGGGGGGCGGGCAGGAACTTGCGGGGGGAGCGACGGGAGCGTGCGAGGTCGGTGAAGGATGATGAGGTGCCGGGCAAGATTGTTTCTCTCCACGGCGAGCAGTCACCGCCGCCGGCGGTCGCCGCGGTTCGGCGCGGGGGCCCGGGCACCGGGAGGGTCACCGGTGAGCGGCGCGGTTCATCTCGACGACGTCGTCGAGGGAGGGGTTGGCCGGGAGGGCGGCGAAGCGTTCCGGGACGCTGTCGCGGACGGCCGCGTCCTTGACACGGTCGGCCGCGGCCAGGGCCGCCGGCAGTTCCGCAAGGGTCAACTCCGTGCAATAGGCGGGGCTGTTGGGCTGCTGACGCCAGGAGTCGGCCAGGGTGCCCGCGTCGTACGGGTCGAAGCCGGTATCGTCCACCAGGCTCATGGCCACCTTCCGCGCCTCGTCGAAGTCGCCGGCGACTGGGATGGCGATACGGCCGGGGGCCCCCGCCGGGACGCTCCGGGTGCGCTGGGTCTCGGCCAGCGCGGCGTTCCACGCCTTGACGACAGGACGGCCGAGCAACTCGGCGGTGTACCCGCTCTCCACCTGCCCGTTGTCCACCGCCTCGATCGGCTCGCTGAGCATGCCCGGGTAGTAGTTCGAGGTGTCGATGACCACTGTCTCGTCGGGCGCCGACGTGAGCAGGTCAGCGAGTTGGCCCGCCACTCCGAACGGGATCGACAGGACGATCACGTCCCTGCCCTGGACCGACTCCGCCAAGGCCACTGCGCGAGCCCCGGACTCCAGCACCTCGGCCCGCACGGTCTCGGGCCCGCGGGCATTGGCCACCTGTACGTCGTGACCGGCGGCACTGAGCTTGAAGGCGAGGTTCCCGCCAATGGCGCCAGCGCCTATAACAGTGATTCTCATGATGTGTCCTTTGAGGGTCGCGCCAGCCCAGAGGGGCAGCGCGAGGCGAGGCTGCCCAGTGCGCAGCCGGAAATTGTGGGGTGCGTCGAGGACGGATCGGAGGTGGATGGCGGGAGGTGTGGAGCGGGTGTCCGAGCTGCTACGCCTGGATGTCCCGCTCGAGATAACCGGTCGCGATAAGCGAGCGGAGGCGGTCTAGTGACTCCGCCTCGGTGCCGTTGCCCTTGATCCAGGCGATGGAGCAGGCCGCGAGGAACAGGTCGTACCCCCGTACCGACGCGCGCACGTGCCCCGCGAGCTGCGCCGCTCGCACGTACCGGTCGGTGGCGGTGATGAGTAGGTCGCAGGGGATGGTGAGCGGGCTGTCCGGCTCCTGGGCCCTGGCCGCGGCCATGAGCGGCTCCGGAAGGCCGTTGTAGGCGCTGAAGTACTCCTCCATCGCCTGCAGCCACTGCTTCAATGCCTCGGCCGGGTGATCGAGTTGCTCGATGCCCGCCTGACGCGACATGAGCTCCTCGGAGCGCGTCTGCAGTACGGCCGCGAGCAGCGCTTCCCGGGTGGGGAAGTGCCGGTACAAGGTGCCGGGCCCGACGCCCGCTTCCTTGGCTACCGCCTCCAGGGAGGTACTGACCCCGTGTCGCAGGAAGTGCCGCTGTGCGGTCTCCAGGAGGGCCGTGCGATTGCGCTGCACGTCCGCGCGAGGCTTGCGCCCCCGCTGTGCGTCGGCGTTCATACGCCCTCCTGTCTGTCGAGATCCTGCGGCCGCGTTGAAACGGATGCTGCCTCCGTATACGTTGAAAGTAAAACGGAGGCAGCATCCGGTCAAATCGGTGAGCGATCCACGGGGCTGGACGGCCGGGCCCGGCTGTTCCGGCCAGAGGGACGTCTTCGACCGGATGATCGGCTGCTTTCACCACTGCCTTGCTCACCGCGTGTACCGGCTGACCTCGGCGGACTGCGGGAACTTCGAGCCTGTTGGGGCATGTGTATCCCAGTCGGCCTACTGGGGCGGCGGTTTTCGTGTCTGGCCGCTGTGGAAGCCGTTCTCGCCGCCGGGAAGGTCGTGCTGCACCCCACCATCGCCGATGCCGACGGATCGGCGTTGCTGGCTGCCCACTCGCGAGCGGTCGGCGAGGCGTTCGGGTCGTCGACGACACTGGGAGGGTCTGCCCGATGGCAGGCGTGCGGAGCCGTCGGGCTGGAGCAGGTAGGGCAGGGCGAAGGGCGGAATTCGCAGGTTGCGGTTCAGCTGCTGGTCCGCGAACGTCAGCACTTCCTGTTCGGTGCGGACCACACTCGGGTCGGAGCCGACGTCGCGCAGGGGCGCCATCCGGCGTTCGCCGAGCCGCGCTCGGTCGTCGCTGCCCACGCACAGCATGCCGACCATCGCACCGAAGCCGACCATCGCACCGAAGTCATCGCGCAGTGGCAACCGGCACGACAACGGGATGTTCACCGCGGTCTGCAGGCTCTGCGTCCACTGCTCCGGTGGGTCCGGCGGAGTCGCTGACCAGTCCACCGCGGCGAGGTCCTGGCCGACCTCCGCCTCAGCGGCGAACACGTCCGGTTGCCCGGCCATGTGGCCGGCGTCATGCGTTGACGGGCCGTGTTCCCCATGCTTGGAAGAGTGTGGCGTGTACGACCAGGGTGCCCGGATCGTCGAGGTGCCGGGAGAGCGCTTCGATGTGGTCGTCCAGTTCGGCGTCGGTGATGAGGTCGTGCTCGGTGAGGGCCGATCGGCATAGCTCGGCTCGGTCGACGAGCAGGGTCTGGTACGGGTCGGTGTGCTGGAAGACGTGCGTCGACGCCTGGACCTGGACGTCCTGGAGTCCTCGTCGGCGCAGCATGCCGGGCAGTCGGCGGCCCAGCAGCACGTCCATGCCGTTGCGGCGCCAGAGTTCCGCGATCGCCGTGACGAGGCGGTCCCAGGAAGGGTGGGGCGGTTCGCAGATCCGGGTCAGCCAGTCGACGTCCTGCACGGCCACGGTGCCGCCGGGCTTGGTCAGGGCGACCATTTCGTCGAGGACCTGGTCGGTGTGGGGGACGTTCATGAGGACCAGGCGGGTGTGGACCAGGTCGAAGAAGGACTGCGGCAGACCGGTGTCCGCCGCGTCCGCGCTGGTCAGCGAGACGTTGGACAATCGGTGTTCGTCGATGGTGCGGCGGGCCATCTCGATCATGCGGGGTTCGGCGTCCACTCCCGTGACCTGGCCCGTCTTCCCGACTCGTTCCGACAGTGCGTCCATGATGCCAAGCGGTCCACAGCCGACGTCGAGGGCTCGGCCGCCCTTGCCCAGCGGCAGTCGGTCGAGTAGGGCGTGTGTGTCGTCCTTCAGAAGCTCCCCTTGGAAGATCAGGCGTCGGCGCTCCTCGTCCCTGGCTCCGAGGAGGTAGGGGGACGGGGTGGAGGGGGTGGTGGTCATGGGCTTTCCTTCTGGTCGGGCGGGGAGACGGAGGTCTGCCGCAGCCGGTCCCGGAGTTTGAGGAGGTGTCGGCTCAGGTCAGGCAGGTCGGCGGGGCGGAAGGCGGTGGGCAGCTCGGCTCCGTAGGCGCGAAGGGCGGCGTGCGTGCCGGAGGTGAAGCGCAGCAGGCCGTCCTCGCCGAGCCGCACGCCGTCGAGGTGCTCGCGCTCGCGGTGGAAGGCGACGGCCTCGGCGCGGGAGAACCCTGGCGGCAGCCGCAGTGAGAGGACGGTGCCGGCGATGCGGACCGGGTAGCCGCCCGGCAGCCCGTGTGGCGCCGGCAGGTGACCCGTGTAGGAGGCGGCGGGGTCGGTGAGGGCGTGCAGCGCCGGCACGGCGCTCTGGGCGCCGAGTTCGTTGAGGAAGTCGCGGGGCATGGCACGGACCTCGCCGAGCACCTCCGGCAGTTCGATGAGCGGGGCGCCGTCCAGCCATCCGGCGGCCTCGTCACGCGGGTCGTCCGGGGCGCTCAGGTGTGCGTGGTGTGCCAGCAGCGACAGGCGGCGGTCGTCACGCACGCCGAGCCGGGCGCGGGTCGCGGTGGCGAGGGTGGCGACGTTGCCCAGGCCGCACAGCACGGGCAGGCCCTCGGCGTGCAGCGCGGGGTTGACGAGGTCGGGGAAGCAGGCGTTGACCACCCGCGTGCCGGGTGAGGCGTCGATGCAGGCCAGTACGGAGTCGCGGACCAGTGCGGCCTGGAGCGGCAGTGTGGCGCCGAAGCCCGCCCGGCGCAGCAACCGGGACCAGTCGGAGTCCCGGGTGCGTGCCTCGCTCGGCGACTGCGGTGAGGCGCAGACGATCAGCAACGCCGGTCGCAGGGCCTGCAGGAGGGGGCGTAGCCGGTCGGCGGGGGAGAGGCCGGCGTCGTGGGGGACGAACCGCACGTGCGTGCCGGCCAGTGTTCCGTGTCCGGTCGCGAGCGCGGCCACGCCGCGGGCTCGCTGGTGCGTGCGGCCGATGACGTGGACGGTGGAGACGCGCTCCGGGCGATGGGCCAGGCCGCGCAGCAGGCCCTGGGCGAACGCTCCGGTTCCCAGTACGGCCCACGCACGGGCCGGGGCGCTGGTCATGGCGTCACCGGTACCGGCGTCGGGACAGTGCCGGCGAAGAGCGAGCCGATCGGGAGGGTGTGCGGGGCCGGCATACCGGGACAGCGGGCGCTGAGGTCGAGTCGGGGCGGGCGTTGGCCGTCGGTGAAGTAGACCGGTACGAGTGAGCCGTCCGGCCGGTGGGAGAGCAGCGGGTTCGCCACGAGGAAGTCGCGCAGGGCGGGGGTGTCGCGGCGCGCGTACAGGCGGATGCGTTTGGTGGAGAAGTGATTCGGTGGGAGTTCGACGCGCGGGCCGAGGCGGCGTTTCCACTGGAAGATGCCCTTGCTGATGAACGCCTCCGTGCCGTAGAAGTCGACGCGGGGGACGCCTTGCGCTTGTGCCCAGCGCAGCAGGTGGTGGTAGACCGCTTTGAAGGTGCCGTCGCGGTAGAGCTGCTCGTCGCCGTCCAGGACGCCCAGCAGGCGGGTGGTGAGCGTGGTGCCGTCGGCCGACCAGTGGCACAGGACGCCCGCCACACGGTGACCCGCGTCGGTCAGGAAGAAGAGACGGCCGCTGGGCAGGACGGCGTACCGGGCAACTGGCCATGCCTCGGTGCGGCTTCGGTCGCCGTGCCGGGTCGCCATGGTCGGCAGATGCATGCGCAGGTAGAAGAACTCGAGGGCGTCAGGAGTGGTGTCCTCCGTCCACGCCCAGTCGTGTCGTGCGTGGTCACGGCGGAACTGCCAGCGTTCGCGCTTGGAGATCTGCCGTTCCAGGTCGTCGAGCTTTGCCGGGACGTCGACCGTGAGATGGATGCGGAAGGGTGCGGTGATGCCGTGTCCCGCAGGCAACTGGGCCAGTCGACCTGATTCGGCCCCGATGACGACCAGGTCGGCCGGAGGCAGCGCGCCACGGGCGAGATCGCGCCACGCTACGAGGGCCTGTTCCCGGCCGCCGGTGTCCATGCCGAGCATGCTTCGCTGGTGTTCCAGCAGCTGGAGGATGTTGGTGCGGCCGGCGGGGAGCCCCACGTAGGCGATGTCCAAGAGACCGTGCCGCTCACGGGAGACGACGGCCTGCACCCGCGACGGCGCGTCGTCGACGCGGCTCCGGGTGGTTCGCCAAGCCGGGTGCCGACTGTTGTTCCAGGTGTAGCGCAGGCGCGCGGGCAGTGCGGAAACGAGCCCGGCCGCCGGGTGCGGGGCGGCCGGGCGGGCGGGCGTGGCCGGTTCGAACGAGCGGGGTGAGAGCAGCAAAGGGGCTCCCTGTCGCGGCGGGAGGGCTGGGGTGGCGCGGGGCGCGGACCGGGCGCGGCCCCGCGCCGTTGCGGTCAGCTGACCGCTTCACGTACGGCGAGGGCCAGTTCTCCGGCATCCGTGACCGGCCGTAGATGCTCCTCGGGAACCGCCTCGTAGTCGCCGGCGGCGTAGGAACCGGAACCGTGGACGAGGATGTCGTCGGTGTCCACCAGATCGCGGTCGATGGCGTTGAGCACTCCGGTCAGTGCCATCACCAGGGACCACTCGCGCAGGTGACGCGGGTCGGCGGGCAGTCGGACACCGGTGGACGTGAGCAGGGAGCGCACTGTCGGGTAGCGGTCGAGGCACTCCGCCAGGGAGACCACGATGCCGCCACCGCCCTGGCGGCGGATGATCTCGTTCATGCGTGGTGAGGTCGCAGGCTGGCGGGTGTAGAAGGTCGCGTCGAGTTGTTCGTCGGGCGCGTAGGCGACCTGGGGGAAGTGAGGGTCGTGGTCCTGCACGAGCCGCCCGTCGCGCTCCGTCCAGCTCGGCCGGTAGTCGAAGCGGTCGTGGTAGAGGCTGGAGACCATGTCCGGGGTGCCCAGGTGCTGGACCAGGAAGTAGCCGGCCGAGGTGTCCGGCCACTGTTTGCCGGTGATGTGCCGTTGCCCGTGGAAGTGCCCCAGCAGTCCGAAGGCGCTGGACACGGCGTGGGCGTGCAGCCGCGGTACGGCGGGCAGTTGGTCGCGCTCGAACAGGGCGCGCGCGGTGTCGGCGACGGCGTAGTTGAGCAGTTCCAGCGAGTGCCACAGCCGCACACCGTGCTCCTGGTGCAGGGCGGGGGACAGCGTGTCGGTGACGGTGCGGGCAAGTTCCTTGACCTTGCCCGGATCGGCCGTCTCCAGCACGGTCAGCGGGTTGGTCCGGCGCAGGTCCGGGTCGTCGGACAGGGCGGAGCGCCACAGCTTGGCGCGTGAGGCGGAGGGAACCACACAGGCGATGCCCAGGGCCTGTGGTGTGGCCAGGCCGCACTCATGGGCGCGCAGCACGGCGTCCCTGAGTGCGGTCGCCTTGTTGGCGCTGGACGGGGTGAGGATGACAACCCGTTCTCCCGTGCGTTCGATGTGCGCGACCGCGCGCGCGACGATCACCAGGGAGGCGTAGGTTTTGGTGGTGCGGGTGCGTGGGTTGTGCATCAGGTGCAGCAGTGCCACGCGGCGGCCATGGTGTTCGGTCAGCGGGTGGGCGCTGATCGTGCTGGGGGCGAAGAAGGCGTGCAGCGCCGGGCTGGGGCGCGGCAGTTCCCAGCGCGGTGCGAAGCCCGCGGCGTCTTGGTGTGCCTCACCCGCGGTTTCGTGGAGCACGCGGCGCAGTTCCGCGTCGTAGTGGGTCAAGGTCGCGGGAAGTTCGACCTGGTCGGCGGTGAAGGGCGGGGCAGAGGTCACGAGGCAGCTCCTTCGAGCAATTGGTCGCCCCGGACCAACTGCGCGGCGTCCGTCTCGGCGGGCACGTGGGCGGGGTCGGTGCCGATGTCCTGCGGGCGGTTGTGGCGGTCGACGAAGACGACGTCGGGCCTCAGCGTCCTCGCCTCCTCGTCGCTGACGGTGGCGTAGGCGATGATGATCACGAGGTCGCCGACGGAGATCAGGCGGGCGGCGGCACCGTTGATTCCCACCACTCCGCTGCCGCGGGCGCCCTCTATCACGTAGGTGGTGAGCCGGTTGCCGTTGTCGATGTCGACGATGTCGACCTGCTCACCGGGTAACAGGCCGGCCGCGTCCATGAGGTCGCGGTCCAGCGTGAGGGAACCGACGTAGTGAAGATCGGCCTGGGTGACGGTGGCGCGGTGGATCTTTCCGTGGAGCATGGTGCGGTGCACGGGTTTCTCCTTCTGGAAGGTCAAGCCGCTACCTGGATGCGCCGCAGGTGCCTGCTGCGGTCGGTGAACGCGTTGCGGGCGTGCAGCAACCGCCAGTTGTCCCAGACCAGCATGTCGTTGCGCTGGTAGGTGACGGCGATGTGCTCGGCCTCGAAGGCCCGCTGCCAGCGCTCCTGAAGGTCCGCCGCCGGGTCGTCGTCCTCCCGGAGGAGGTTGTTGCAGCTGAAACGGACGATGAGTCCCTTCTCGTGTTCCTCCAGAATCGGGTGCCGGGTCTTGAGGTCGAGTCCGAGGCGTTGGACGCCTTCGGTGGTCTTCCAGTCGTGGGCGTGGTCCAGCAGCCGCTCGCGCTCCTCGTCCGGCAGGGCCTGGACCCAGGGCCGGGTGTCGCACAGCGTGGTTTCGCCGCCGGCCCCGGAGGCCGGAGTGACGCACCACAGGGCGATGTAGCGGGGCGGCAGGACGGCGAAGTCGTACCCCTCGGTGTGCGGGGTCAGGGGGCGGGTGTTGCCCGCGTGGTAGACGTCGTCCATACCCGGCTCCGGGCGGACGTCGCCGACCACGGCGCCCGTGTAGTTGGGCACGAAGGTGCCGAGTTCTCGGCAGAACCTGACCTGGTCGAAGGTGTCCAGGACATTGCACATGAGGACGTATCCGTGCTCGTCCATCAACTGGTGGAAGGTTTTCGCCAACAGCTCGTCGCTCAACGGATTCCCGTTGAAGTCGACCTGGGAAAGTATGCTCACTGGGGAATGTGACAAGGCTGCTCCAGGGCGTAGATCCTGCGGCGTTGAAGGCGCTGACGCCACCTGAGAGGTGCTTGCTTCCACGCGTCGGAAATCCATGACTGATGGATTCCTCCCTGGCCGACGACAGGGTGCCCGGCCAAAGAGTCCGCCAACGCGGCGACTCCAGCACGATAGGCCGCGCCACGGGGAGCAAGTCAATGCCCGGAAGCGGTCGTTATTCGGTCATCAGCAATAGGATCGACAAAAATCACTGACAACCGAGAAGCCGCAGCCCAGTCATGGTGATGCCAAGGATCCGCCTCCTGCTTTCCCTCGCATCCGATGTCCGGTTCGCATCTCTCCGACACGTCCGTGAATAGCCCTCCAGGGAAGGGGTACTCAGGCTTCTGCCGTCTGTCTGTATGTTCACTCCGGGTGTCTGCGAGGGAATTGCCATTACCGCGCGCCGAGCGCTCGGGTACCTTTCTCTCCGGAGTGTCGACACTGTCGTACGGCGCACTTTCTGACCCATCCGTACTAGGTGCGGGCCAGGTGTGAACGGGAGGACGGAGAACAGGTGAGGGACAGCAGTGCGCCGAAATCAGAGACCGTGTCCAAGGCCGGCGTACGGGACGGATCGGGCCAGGCACGCGGGGCCGTACGGAAACTGCTGTACTCCGAAGCGGTGTCGGCCTTCGGCGGCGGCCTGTGGTTCAGCATGTGGGCCGTCTATCTGACGTCGGTCAAGGGGATCCCTGCCGCCTCCATGGGCCTGGCCATGGGGCTCGGCGGCGGGGCCGGCCTCCTCGCCGCCGTGCCGGTCGGCGCTCTCGCCGACCGGCACGGCGCCCGTCAGGTCTTCGTGTCCGTCAGCCTCGCCCGCGGACTTCTGGTATTGCTCTTCCTCACCACGAACGGCTTCTGGAGCCTGTTGGTGGCAGCGGCACTGTTCACCGCCGCCGAGACGTCTGGCCGAGGCGTGAAGGTCACCCTGGTGTACCTCCTGATGCCGGACCACCGGCGCCTCACGGTGCTGGCCCAGGCCCGGGTCGTGCAGCACATCACCTACGCCGGGGGCGCGGGCGCCGCCGCATGGGTCCTGTCCACCGACACGGCGGGCCCCTACTACGCTGCCCTGGTCACAGTGGCCTTTTCGGCCTTCTTGTCCGCCGCGGTCCTCATCGGCCTGCCGCCCACCCCGCCCGTGCCCGCCGCCCGGCGGAGTTCCGGCGCCCGTGCCGTACGCGACATCCCCTTCCTGACTCTGATGAGTACCACCGCGCTACTCTCCCTGTGCTGGCCCCTGCTCTCCAGCGGACTCCCCCTGTGGCTGCAGTACCAGACCGCCGCCCCGGTCTGGCTGGCACCGGTGGCCGTCGTCATCAGCTCCCTGTTCATTGCGCTCTACCAGGTGCGCGTAACCCGGCAGGGGGAGAGCCTGCGCGGCGCAGTCCGGTCGACCCGGAAAGCCGGTATCGCGCTGGCCGTCTGCTGTCTGCTGCTCGCCGCCGCAGCCTGGCCGGCAGATGCCCTGCTGTCCTCCCTCATCGTCCTGGCCGGCCTCGCCGCGCACATCTACGGCGAACTGCACTACGTCGCTTCCCGCTGGGGTCTCTCCCTGAGCCTCATGCGCCGCGACGCCGAGGGTGAGTACCAGGGACTGGCGGCGAGCACCGAGGGAGCAGTGGCCACCGTTGGGCCGGCAATGATCACTACTCTCGTCACAGGAGCACTGGTCGGCGGTTGGGCCGTGCTCGCCGTGATCTTCGTGGTAGCTGCCGCGCCCACTCCGACGCTCTGCCGACGGGCGTTGAGGGCACGAAGGGCAGGGGTTTCGACCGGGCCGGCGCCACGCGAGGAGCCGGGTCGGTGAGGAGGAGGCAGCACTCAGGCTCAGCCAGGCGGCAGCACGACGGGCAGGGGTTGCCCCCCTCTAACCTGGCACCGGTCTTCGGAGGAGGCCGAGCGCAGCCTCGACTCGGTCATTCCGGTAGGACCTGTTTGCCGCCTGGACCTTTGCGGGACTGCGTCATGAACCGGCGCGGTGCCACCGTGGAGCTTTCGTCCGGGCCTCGTGCGGTGGCGTGGTGGCCACGAGGTGGTACAGGTTCTCGTAGTAGGCCTGCCAGCGCTCGGGGTCGCGGAACTGGAGCCGGCGACGTTTTTCGCGTTCGGCCAGCGCCATTGGCCGC
Organism: Streptomyces sp. E2N166; assembly: GCF_003671715.1. Taxonomy (GTDB): domain Bacteria; phylum Actinomycetota; class Actinomycetes; order Streptomycetales; family Streptomycetaceae; genus Streptomyces; species Streptomyces thinghirensis. Next base: position 1,973,391 of record NZ_RAIF01000032.1, read on the forward strand.
ACGATTTTCCAGGTTTCGACGACCGAGCCTCCTAGGTAGCCCGAAACCGGGGCCAGGGGCACCACCCCGTGCGCGACCAGCGCGCCGATGTTGTCGTAGAACCAGCACAGGTTGAGGACTTGCTGCCTGTGCTCCTCGGGCACGGCAGCCAGTCCTTCCGACAGGTCTCGGCCGGCCAGTTCGGTTACGACGATGTGACGAGCGCGGGCGAGCTCAGCACCGCGGTGCTCCTGGAAGAGGCCCACGACCGCAGGCAGTGTGTTCGCGTGCCGGGCCAGTACGAGCTGGCGAAGGGAGGTAAGAAGGGTGGCTGTCAATGCTGTGATTGACACCACCAGGGCTGCGATGTCCATGAAATCCCCCGGGGTCGAGCCATCACGGTAGCGGCCGTGTCGGCAGCCGTCGGTGCTATTGGGCGAGATGGTCCGCCGCAAGGTGCTGTGCGGACCGATCACGGCGTCCGGCTCCAGTACGGAACTGCACTGGGAGACGTGGAGGCAGGCCTCGCCTGCCAAGGACCGCGGGAGCCGTCCGGCGGGCCGACGGGCCGGCGCAGGTCGAGGAAGCAGCGCCCCCGTCGCTCCGGCCGCGTCGCTCGTCTTCATCGCGTCGCCCGCCGTCCCGTGCCTCGTCGCTCCGATCGGCTCTCACTCAGCGGGCCATCCCCGTACCTGCACGTCAACCCCCCTTGAGCAGTGAGCCATGCGCCGACGGGTGGGCCTGTTCGCCGACTTCGGACGGCGGCAAGAGGTCCCGTCCCACCTGCACGGATGCCATGGGAGCAGAAATCCAGTCGCTCGCTTGGAGGGAAATCTCCAGTGACTGATGTAGACATGCGGACGTCGTTGGGGTTAGTGTCTTGCTGTAGCCAGGAAGTCAGTGAGGCGTGGCAGAGACGAACTGCCCGCATGCAGAACAGTGGTTGCGGCACGGCAGTGGAGTGGCAGGGCCGGAGGTTCCCAGGGTCCCGCCGCTGGCCGCCGGGCCGGACGGCTTACCAGGGTCGTCAGCAGTAACAGCAGTGCGAGAGGTGTAGTAGACGGAAGAGAGAAGGAGGCGGACGCCATCAGGATCGCCCGGGCGAGAACGGTTCTCCCGGGTACCGCAGGCCCCGGAATGGAAGGTGGTCCCACGGTCACGCATCCGCGATCCCTCAACTGCCCGCCCTCCGACAGAGGGCGGCGCGGAAGCAGAAAGCCGGCAGTGCAGTAGGCCGGCGGATGGTGTTGCGAATCCCTCGGGGCCTTGGTGTCGTACGGCACCAAGGCCCCTCGACGCGTTCCATGCTGGCCATCGAGGCAGCCCGACGGATTACGCCGCTGCGTTCCGAAGGCAGCCACCGCCGCTACCCCCGCTAACAGTTGCGCATCGCCGCCCGCGCCCGCGAACTCGTCGACCAGGGCACCTCCGTCGAAGCGGCCTGCCGCATCGTCATCCTGGAAGACCAACTCGAAGAGGCCCGGCGCGCCGACGAAGGACTGCGTCAACGTCCCGCTGACCGCTCTGACAAGGCCGACGCCTGACCTGGCCTGCTCAAGAGGGGGGCGGTCGGGTCGGCACTATCGGCCACTGTGCCTGACCGGGAAGGTGGCGCTCGTCGAGGAGCTGGGCAGGCGGCTTCAGGCCGCGTGGCGGCCGGTTCCGCCCCTGTAGTTTGCTGCGCTATGAGATCTTGGTTGCTGCGTGCCGCGATACCCCTGGCGATGATCGGCGGACTCTTCTGGCCCACGGTGCTGACGTCCACCTTCCTGGCCGGAGAGCGGGCCACCGCGCAGGTCGCCGAGTGCGACCGGGGGGCCGGCCGCAGCCCGCTCAAGTGCACGGGGACATGGCGCACCGCCAGTGGCGACACGGGCTCCGGCGAAATCTACGGCCTCAGCCGCAGCGACGCGGGACACACCGTCGAGGTGCGCGTCGGCCCGATGGGTCCGTACCGTCCCGGCCCAAGGGCTGCCGCTCTGCCTGTCTCCCTGTCGTTGGTCTGGCTGGTCGCATTCGGTGCCCTGACGGTGCAGCAGGTCCGGGCAGGGAAGCGCACCCGCCGGCTCCTCGCGGAACCCGGCGCCCCCGGGGATCTGCTGATTGTCACGGGCAAGGGCGCGCACAAGCCCGACGGTCGGCGCTCGGCCTCGGTGGTCACGCTCCCCCGGCCCGTGCCTGCTGCGCCTGGGGTGAAGACGACGTACTGGGAGGTCCGCGACCGAGCAGGCCGGCCCATGTTCCGGGTCGAACAGCGCCGCGCCGGGAAATCCGTACCGGAAATGGTGGTCTGGGACCCCTCCGGTGTGTCCGGGCACATCATCCGCAGCACCGGCAAGGACTCGCCCGGCGGCTACGCGCTGCTTGCTCTTGACGGTACGCCGGTGGGCTCCGTCGAACCTTTCGCCGGTACTAAGTGGGGCGCCTACGAGTTCAGGGACGACCGGGGCGTGATACGGGCCCGGAGCTCCTACCGCACGCCTGAATGGGTGCTGCGCCTGGGACCCGCCAGCTCGCCGCCCCTTTCCCGGCTCGCACTCGCCTTCATCATCGGGCAGCGCCGCCGACACAGGTGAGGGTTCGGTATGGACGCCCGCCGAGGACCAGGTTCCGGTCCGGGGCGACCGGCGAGTGTGCCGGCCGCCCCGGGCTCAGAGCCGAGCTTCCACGGTGATGGGCAGTTCGCGGACGCGGCGACCGGTGGCGTGGAAGACGGCGTTGGCGATGGGGGGTGCCACGCCGACGGCGACGACCTCGCCGAGACCTTGACGCCGATGGGCGCGGCATCGAGGTCCTCGCCGTTGTCGAGGTAGACCGCCCGCAGGTCGGGGACGTCGGCGTTGACGGGACTGGGTAGGCGGCCACGCCGGCGTTGACGATCCGCCGTCCGAGATGTCATTCACCTCGCGTACATGCGAGGTCGGGGTTACCGGCCAGTCGGCGGCTGCCGTGCCGACACGAAGAGGGACCACTCTCTCGCAGGACAACCCACCCCCTCTCAGAGGAGATCCGCGTGACTCGCTCCACGAGCGCCCGGTCGGCCGTGCTGGCCGTGATCACGGCCCTCACGGCGGCGGCCCTGGCCGTGCCGGCCCAGGCCGAGGACCGCCACCGCGTCTCCGGCGATTCACTACCGTCCATCACCCCCCGCGCGGAGACGCCGGTACTGCACGACGACGACCAAGGCGGCAACGCCGACGCGGACGACCCTGCCATCTGGCGCAACGCCGCGGCCCCCGGCCGTAGCCTCGTCGTCGCCACCGCCAAGGAGGGCGGTCTGCGCGTCTACGACCTGAACGCGCGACTGGTGCAGTCGATACCCGCGCCTCCCGCCGTGGGCGAGGACGACGCCCCGGGCCGGTTCAACAACGTGGACCTCCTCCACCGACTGAGGCTCTCCTCGGGCAAGGCCGACCTGGCCGTCACCAGCGACCGTGGCCACGACAGACTGCGTTTCTACCGCATCGACCGAGACCGCGTCGGCGGCCCGCTGACCGACGTCACCGACCCCGTCTCGCCGCCCGTCTTCTCCCAGGACCAGGCCGAGATCAACGACCAGCGGACCGCCTACGGTCTGGCGACCTGGACGGAGCCGGCGACGGGGAAGTCCTACGCCCTGGTCAGCCGCCGCGAGCGCACCAGCATCGCTCTCCTGGAACTGCTGCCGACCGCAGACGGCAAGGTCACGTACCGCAAGGTCCGCACCCTGGATCTGCCCTCCGCCTTCCGGCTGCCCGACGGCACCTCGTGGTCCCCGTGCGGCGAGCCCGGTGAGCTGCCGCAGGTCGAGGGCATGGTCGTCGACCCGGCCAACGGCATGCTCTACGCCGGCCAGGAGGACATCGGCATCTGGCGCCTGCGCGCCGACCTCACCGGCACGCCGAAACTGATCGACAAGGTCCGCGAGTACGGCGTCCCCGGCACCTACGACGAGGAGACCGAGGAGTGCACGCCGGGAGCCGACCCCGGCTACGGCGGCACGAAGATCTCCGCGGACGTCGAAGGCCTGACGCTCCTCACCGAGTCCGACGGCGACGGCTACCTCCTCGCCTCGAGCCAGGGGGACAACACCTTCGCCTTCTACGACCGCGAGCTGGAGGACGCCAACGAGTACGAGGGCGGCTTGCGGGTCACGGCCGCGAGCGACACCCTCGACGGCTCCGAGGAATGCGACGGCGCCGCGGTCCTGAACACCCCGCTCGGTTCCAAGTACCCGAACGGCCTCCTCGTCGTCCAGGACGGACACGATGCCCCCGCCGACGGCGACCGGGACGCGACCAACTTCAAGTTCGTCGACCTCGGCAAGGTCATGGACGCCCTCGACGACTGACCCCCACCCGGCGGGCCGCCCGGTTCCGGCCGGGTGGCCCGCCACCCACGACCTGTACGAGCCTTTCCGCCGTCCACGAGGACGATCAGCGTGACCGACGTAGCGTTGGGGCGTCCCCGTGGTGAGGTCGGATCCTGGCAAGGGCGCCTGTGCGCATCAACCATGCGCCCGAAGGGCACCTACGGGAGTCCTCGGGGCCCAGCGGTCGTTGCGGCACCCTGGTCGAGCTCCTCCGGATGCTCGGTGGGGTGGGGCAGGGGGAGTGAGAACCACACGGCCTTTCCGCCTTGGGTGGGCAGAGCACCCCAGGAGGAGGCCAGTTGGTCGAGTAGGTTGAGGCCGCGGCCCGATTCCTCATCGGGGGAGGCGGTCCGAGGGTGTGGCAGAACGGGGCTGCCGTCGCTGACTTCTATGTGGAGTTCGTCTCTGGTCCGGCGCAACCGTAGCCGCAGGGGGTCGCAGGCGTGGCGCACCGAGTTGGACAGGAGTTCGGAGGCCAGTAGGCAGGCGGTGTCGGAGAGGCTTTCGCAGCCCCAGTCCTGCAGGGTGCGGCGTAGGAAGCGGCGCCCGTCGCCCACACTCTCGGGTTGAGCCGGCAGGAGTGCGGTGGCAGCGGTCACTGGAGCGGAAGGGACGCGGGCGAGCAACAGTGTCACATCGTCGGCGTAGTCCTGGAGGCCGGGCAGCAGAGTGGCGAGTACGAAGTCCGCGGACCGGTCCAGGCAAGGGAGGTCGGTGGTGGCCTTCTCCAGGGCCAAGGCAAGGGCGTCTATCTTTTCTTCGATGTCGCTGGTCGGGGTCTCCACCAGTCCGTCGGTGTACAGGGCCAGTACCGACGCCGGTGGCACGGTCAGGCGGGTCTCCTGGTGGGGCACCTCGCCAACACCCAGGGGCACGCTGACTGGGACCGGGAGTCTGGTGACCTGTCCGATGGGATCCACCATCAGTACCGGCAGGTGTCCGGCGGAGCACACCGTCACTGTGCTGTCGTCGGGGTCCAGGATCAGGTAGCAGCAGGTGACGAGCTGGTCGGGCAGCTCGCTGACGACCGCGTCCAGGGCTCGCATCAGCTGCCAGGGTGGCATGCCGGTCTTGGCCAGGGCGTGGGAAGCCGAGCGCAGCTGACCCATGACGGCAGCAGCTTCCAGACCTCGGCCCATGACGTCACCGATGAGCACGCCCACACGGCCACTGCCCAGCGCGATCAGGTCGAACCAGTCCCCGCCCACGCCTGGGCCCTGCCGGGCGGGGAAGTAGCGGCTGGAAGTGTCCATGCCGGGTAGGAGGGCGGGTGAGCCCATCAGGCTACGTTGCAGGGTCAGGGCGACGTGGCGTTGCTGTTCGTAGAGTTCGGCGAGCTGGGCCTCGGCCGCCTTCCGCTCGCTCACGTCCCGAATGGCCGCGGAGACCAGGGTGCCGTCCGGGGTCTCCAGCGGGCTGAGGCTGATCTCGACCGGGAATTCGGCACCGTCCTTGCGCAGTCCGTACAGGTCCAGGCCGGCGCCCATGGGGCGCACGCGGCGGTTGCTGACGTAGCCGTGACGATGGGCGGGATGGTGGTGATGGAACCTCTGTGGGACCAGCACTTCCACCCGGCGTTCCAAAAGTTCTTCGCGCCGATACCCGAACAGGACTTCGGTCTGCGCGTTGACCAGCTGGATGATGCCCGCGTCGTCCACGATGACGATGGCGTCCGGAGCAGCCTCCAGCAGTGCTCGGAAGCGCGCGTCGGCGGCCTTTCGCTCGCTGACGTCGCGTACCGCGGCAGAGATCAGGAGACCGTCCGGAGTCTCCAGCGGGCTGAGGCTGATCTCGACCGGGAACTCAGCTCCGTCCCGGCGCAGTCCGTACAGTTCGAGATTGGCGCCCATCGGCCGGACCTGCTGGTTGCCGGAGTAGCCCAGGCGGTGACCCGGGTGCTGGCCCTGGAAGCGATGCGGCACCAGGATCTCGACGGGACGGCCGAGCAGCTCGTCTCGTGGGTACCCGAACAACGCCTCGGTCTGGGCGTTGACCAGACGAATCATGCCGCAGTCATCCACGATGATCATCGCGTCGGGAGCCGCCTCCAGCAGCGCGCGAAATGGTTCCTCAGTTACTGGGAACATACGCGGACCCGCCCTGTTCTCGTCCATGTGCCATGGAATATGTCAGCATCGACCGGGGCTGCCGCGGGCGGATTGTCACTAAGCGCCTGTTTGTGGCTCCTCCTTGGCGGAATAGGGCCAGATCGTGCCCGCCCATCACCCGCACGGCCCTCCTGTTCGTCACTGCCACTGCCACCGGCCGCCGCCGCCGCGGTGAGGGCCGCCACGGCAGACGGCGCCGACGTCGCTGGGGAGAGGACACACGAGCCGATGACTCGCACGGGACACGGCACGGCTCCCGGCCGCACTCATCGATCAACGCGTGACCGCCGACCGGGACCGGTCCATCGCTGACCGGCCGGGGGCATGATTCGCCAGTGGCAAGGGAGGAAGAGGCGGAGTTGACTACCCGCTTCAGAAGTCTTCCCCGCAGCGGCCGTGGCCTGCGCACCACTGGGTATCGCGCGGTTGTGAGGTCGGCCCGGGAGCGGAGAGCGGGCAGGTACAACGCCCCGTCGATCACCGTGCCGAACAGGACTGGCCGGCCGGACATGACGACGTGCTTCAACTCCGGGAACGCGTTGGCCGGCGTCGCCGACAGGTGTCCCTCCATCCGGATCGCGTAGCGCGCGAGCGGTCCTTCCACCGGACGGGCTCGGGGCTCCGAGCTGGACGGTGCCCTCTGCAACGATCCTGCGTTCGTCGACCTCCGGCCCCTCAGCCGGTACAGGTGACTCCGACCCGGCCGCCTCCGGGAAGCTCGCCGCACCGACGTCTGCCGGCAAGCTCCTCGGACACGGGCCCCGCATCCTCATTACGGGACCGCCCAGGCGTCCACAGGGGGCGGCGGACCGGTTCCGTGGCGGATCACTCCTATCGTGGAGCAGCACAGTGACGATCAGCACCGAGGCGGGCAGCGCATGAAGGAATCGCAGATCGACTACGAGGCGGTCTTCCACGCCCTGCCCGGCATGGTGGCTCTGCTCACTCCCGACCTGGAGTACGCCGACGCCAACCAGGACTTCCTCCGACTGGCCGGACGCACCCGCGAGCAGCTACTGGGCCGCTACATCTTCGACGTCTTCCCGGAGAACCCCAACGACCCGGCTTCGGCCGGCATGCGGGAGACCCGGGCGTCGATGCTGCGCGTCGTGTCCACCGGTGAACGCGACACCATGGCGCTGCTGCGCTACGACATCGAGGACCGTGACCGGCCCGGCCGCTGGGTGGAGCACTTCTGGAGCCCGGTCAACGCCCCCGTGCTGGACCCGGACGGGCGCGTTGTGCTGATCGTGCACCGGGTGGAGGAAATCACCGAACTCATCCGCGCCCGCGGCGGCACGGGCAGCGACAGCAGCCGGGCGCGCGTGCTGGAGTCCGAGCTCTACACCCGCGCCCGTGAACTGCAGGACCTCAATGAACGCCTGCGCCGGGCTCAGGCCCGCGATCGCGAGATCGCCCTGGCCCTGCAGGCGGCGATGCTGCCGGCCCCCACGCCGGTCGGGCACCATCAGGCCGCCGTCCGCTACCGGCCTGCCGTAGGCAGCCTGAACGTGTGCGGTGACTGGTACGACTTGGTCGACCTGACGGGTGACCGGATCGCGGTCGCGGTCGGCGATGTCGTCGGCCACGGTCTGGAAGCAGCCTGCGTCATGGGGCAGCTGCGCAGCGCGCTGAGCGCGGCAGCCCGGGTCGCCGCCGGCCCGGCCCAGGCACTGGAGGCACTCGGTCTGTACGCCCGCCATGTCGAAGGTGCCGAGTCGACCACGGTGGTGAAGATCTTCATCGACTGGGGTGCCCACACCCTCATCTACAGCAGCGCCGGCCATCCACCGCCTGTCCTGCTCCACTCCGACGGCACCGTGACCTTCCTGGACCAAGCGACCGACCCGCCTCTCGGAGTGCGCCCCGAACACGTCCCACGGCCGGAGGCCAGTACGACCTTCACCGAGGGCGCCACCCTGGTCCTCTACACGGACGGTCTGGTCGAACGCCGACACGAGGACATCGACGCCGGCTTGGCCCGCCTGGCCGGCTCCCTCGTCCGCCACGGGACAGCCGGCCCCGAGGCCCTGGCCGACGCGCTCCTGACCGACCTCCTTCCCACTACTGGCAACAGCGACGACACGGCACTGGTCGTCATCCGCCTGTGACCCGTGTCGTCCGGAGCCCGAGCCACGCCGCGGCGGAACTGCGGGGACCGGGGCGAGCCCCCGACGCGACTCGGCGGGGGACCTTGCCGCTGTGGTGAGTGTCATGCCCTGCGCGTCCAGCGGCTCTGCCCGCGAGGGCGCTACCGGGGCCCTGACCTCGAACGGCGCTCCTGTTCTCGGTGCCCAGGTCGCCGCCCCCGCCTGCCGAAGACACCTATCGACCGGCTCGGCTTGGCCGAGCGCTTCACCCAGGCGCTGTGGTCCTGGGCCGAGATGCGGTGCAGCCCGAGGCGGAAGGCGGGGTCCCGCTCTTCCGGAACATCGTCCATGGCTCGCAGTTCGACGAACAGGTAGCCGAGGAGCCAGGCGGTGAACGCGCGGTGCAGGGCCAGGGCGCGACGGTCGCCCAGACCCGCGAGGAGGGCGAGGACGCGCTCGTCGCCGCGCAGTACCGGCTCGGGTCGGCGGGCGAGGGGCGATGACAGCAGACGGGTGGCGAGCAGCGGCACCACGTTCGGGTGGCGCATCGCCACCCGGTACGTCGCGAGCGCGACGCGGTGCAGCCCGGCACGCCAGTCACCGTCCGTATCAGGACCGAGATCAGCCTCCACCTCCAGGAAGAACGCTCCCACGAGTCCGTCGAGCAGTTCGTCCTTGCCGGACGCGTAGCGGTACAGAGCCATCGCGTCGATGCCCAGCCCGCGCATGCTGAGGCCCGGCAGTCCGTCTCTGTCGACCACCTTGAGGGCCGAGGCCATGACCAGCTCCCGGCTGAACTCACGGCGCGCGGTCACCGCCCCGGAGAGCCCCTCGACGACCCGCACGAGGCAGGGGCTGCTGGCGTGGACAGGCATGAAGTCAGTGATGCGCACAGAGCCGGAGCCGGTCCGCCACTCGCTGTCGAGAACCAGTGTCTCGGGTCTATAGGCACGCCGCGCGCAGGGGCCGCGGGCGCCGCGAGGGGCGACACGCCAGAACCGTGGTTCCTCGTTCCGAGCAGGGCGGCCATGCATGCGGGTGAGTCGAACCGAGGCAAACACAACCAGTCGACCGAGCCGTCCTTGCCGACCAACGCGGCGGTTTCCAAGTCACTGATAAGGGCGTAGTCCTCGATGAGGCTGCTCATGACGAGACCCACACCGTCGTGCATTTCGCCTGCTTACAGGGTACGCCCGGTCGCGGAGCCCGGGCACGGCCGATGGGCGGCATCGACGACGCTTCTGTCGACAGCCCGCGGGACGCGCTGCGGGGCGTGGTGACCACTCCGTTGGATTCGGACGCGATGATCGACCGTTGACCCGCCGCTGTCGCGCAGTGCGCCGAAGTCTGACGGGCTGATCGTTGGCGTCGTCGCCCTCGTGGAGTCCGGGTAAAGCAGTCGGATGTCCCTGACCGTGGTCACCGGTGGCGCTGTCCTCACGGGTTCGCCTGGCTCCCGAAGCTGTGTGGAGGCAGAGGTGTCGGAAGGTTCTGGCAGGGCTCTGCCGACCTGGGCGTCCTCTGCCGTCTTCGACACCCCTGTAGAGAGAGACGGACCGCCCACGCACCTGCACTTCCATGTCGCGCGCATTCAGCAGGGCGCGATGGGGATCCCGGAATCGAGCGGAACGTACCGCGTGGCGGTCGAGGACGTCAGCGCCTGGACCGTGGGTGACTTCAGTTACTCCGATCACTGAGCACCTGACTCCCGCCAGCGGTCCGCCGCAGGCCGGGAGCGCCGCGGCGAGCGGTCAGTGCCCCCACTCGCGTACGCCGGTGGAGCGGCCCTGACCGCTGTTTTGGTTCGTGAGCCTCGGGTTCGTGACACTGCACCAACTCCTCGAACACGGCGGGCCCGTCAGCGGGCTCCCCGACGCCCCGTCATCTTCGACCGTACCGCCCAGCGCACACGCCCTGTCTACTGGCTGTCCTCACCGTCCTCCTCCGCCAGACTCCGTACATGCGCTTCTGCCTCGCCCAGAAGTTGACCAGGGACGAGCCAGTAGTCGTAGATGCCGCCCTGCGCGGAGTTGTATCCACAGAGCACGGCCACGCCTGTGCCGAGGCGATCCTTGAGCTCGCTGGCCAGCCAGCCGACGAAGCCGCTGTTGTCGGATGCTGCCGGGAAGTGAAAGGCGAAGACGCCAAACACCTCCGTCTCGCCGCCCTGCGCCGGCTCGAGAACTGACCAGCTCTCCTCGTCGCGTACCAGAGCCAGGGCGTCGGCGGACAGTTGCGGTGCGGGCCCCGCCGGGTACTCGTGGTATGCCCAATGCCCTGACAAGACCTTGAAGGCGGCCTCTGCGAGGACTCCGCGCAGCCGCGTGCGAGTTTCCTGCGGTGTTTCGTGGCTGATGCTGACCATGATCCGTGCAACCGAGCACACCGCCCCGCCATTCCTCGATGTCTGGGCGTTGCACGGCTGCGCCGACGATGTGTCCGATGCTCCGAGCCTGGTGAAGGGTGGGGCGATGAGACCACGCCGGCGGAGTGGGCGGGCAAGTCCGACGACGCCTCCCCGGCCGTGATGGCCGGCTACGCCGCTGACCTGGCCGTCCAGGGACAGACCTACACCCCACAACACTGTCGAAGAGCGACGGTTCGTCCGCCCGGCGACGACGCTGCCCGCGACGACGGACCTGTCGATGCCCACCGCGAGTTCGACCAGGCCTGTCCGTGTGTCCGACCGGAATGCGAGCCTGGAAGACCCGGGTGGCGAGATTTTCGTGCAACTTCAGAGGGCAGCGACCTTGAGACACCGGCCGGTCGTGACCAGCGGAGTGGCGGTTCGTCGCGGCACCCGGTCCCCCCTCGGCATCGGCATGGAGATCAGCGCGACCTCATGGCCGGCCGCCTCACCGGCGAGGACACCAGCACCTGGCGCGACCCGACACCACGGAACAAACAGCCGATTCGGGGACGGGAGATCGAGCGGAAGCTACTTCGGCGGTCACCCGCGGGCCGGATCTCGCTGCTGCGGCGCTCCCTCGGGGTGGCGCGCCACTGACAAAGTTTCCCGCACGGACGACAGGCCTCACGCTACGAGCCGAAGTCGGTGATCCCTCTGCTCCTGTCCGGGCCCTGGCGTGCCTGGCGCACCCGATACCTGCGGGTTTGAGCGCTCTGGGGGAGATACGGGCCAGGGCCGTTTGACGTGGTGATTCGGGGTATTCGGATGCACACGCAGTCAGGCAGGCGCCAACCGAGGCGCGCCGCTGTCACCGGACGGCCGGGGCAGGGATGCAGCAAGGGGCGGGTGGCAGAAATGTGCGCGGGGAGGAACGGTCATGTTCCGGCGGAAGGCCACTGGTCAGTGGGGCGTCGACCGGCGGCACCGTGGCCGGTGGCAGGAGCCGCGGCCCCACCCGTCGCGTCAGGCGGAGTGAGCGTCCCAGCCCGCGTCATGGTGTATTCGGCTCGCCGCGGTGTCGCAGAAGGCCTCCAGGCCTGCCAGCAGCGCGGCCCGTTTCGCTGCGGGCATCTGGTCCAGAACCGCCCGCAGTTCCCGCTCCCTTCGCTCGCGCAGGTCGTCGAGGAAGGCGCGCCCCCGCTTACTGAGGTACAGGCGTACTTCGCGCCGGCTGGTCGCGCTGACGGCGCGTTCGACGAAGCCGGCGGCCTGCAGCCGGTCGCACAGTCGGCTGGTCGAGGGCGGCGTGGAGGCGAGGGAATCGGCGAGCGTGCGCAGGTTGATGCCCTCGTGGTGTTCGAGGATGAACAGCACGCGCAACTGGGACGCCGAAGCGGGCGCCGTCGAGGCCCTGCCCCAGAGCACTTCCAGCAGCTCCGCGGCCGTGGAGGTCACGCGGGCGACCTCGTCGGGCTGGGGGCGGGGGCGGGAAGCAGTCACGGTCACACTCTCGCAGGCGCTGGTACGTATCCCAGCGTACTAGGCACGCGAAGCTGGACGCAGACGACTCGGGCGACCGGGACGGCCGGTCGATGGAGCCAGGTACCGAGCGAGGCCCGTACGGGCCCGGCAAGAGATTGGTGTTTCTATCCTCGTGAACAGATTCGTGGCCGCTGAGCGCGCTCTGCGTACGGCGGCGCCGCATCAGTTGCTCGACGCCGTTCGAAGCGTGCTGATCGAACACTACGCGGCGCAGTCGGTGGAGCTGTTCATGGCCGACTACGGGTTGACCGTACTGCAGCCGGTGTCCGTGCTGCCGCACACCATGGAACCGATCTCGGTGCACAGCAGTGCCGCCGGTCGGGCCTTCGGTGCCCAGGAGCCTTTCGTCGAAAGCGTCGGGGACGGCCTGGCGCGCCTGCATCTGCCCGTATCGGTGCGTGGTGACCGACTCGGCGTTCTCTCGGTGACGTTGCCCGACGGTGATTTGGCCGCAGGAGTTCTGGCCGAGCTTGAGGACGTCGCCCAAGTGCTCGCGCACGAGGTCGTCGTCGCGGAGCGCGACACGGATGTGTACACGCAGGCGCGGCGCAGGGACCGATTGACGCTGGCCGCGGAGATGCAGTGGCAGCTGCTGCCCGGCCGCTCCTGCGCCCGGCCGGAGTACGAGCTGGGCGCCCAACTGGAGCCCGCGTACGCCATCTTCGGGGACAACTTCGACTGGTCCGCCACCGCGGACCACCTGATGCTCTACGTCACCAACGGAATGGGGGAGGGGATAGAGGCATCCGTGCTGACGAACCTGGCCATCAGCGCCCTGCGCAACGCCCGGCGGGCCGGTCTCCCCCTGGCCGACCAGGCGGTCCTCGCCGACCAGGCGCTCTACGCCCACTACCGGGGCCAGTGCTACCTGTCGGTGCTGATGCTCGACTTCGAACTGGCCACCGGGCGGGTATCCGTGGTGGACGCCGGCTCGCCGCGGATGCTGCGGCTGCGGGACGGCGTGGTCGATCGCGTCGAGCTCGAGGCGCAGTTGCCCCTGGGCATGTTCGACGAGACCGACTACGTGTCCCAGGAGCTGCACGCCGAGCCCGGTGATCGGCTGATCTTCGTCAGCGACGGTGTCTACGGGACCGCCTCTCCGCGGGGGGAGGCGTACGGAGACGCGGCACTGGCCCGGGCCATCCAGGCCACACGCCTCCTGCCCGCGGCCGAGGTGCCTCGTGCCGTCCTGCGGGAACTGGCCGACCACCGCGGCCGGTCGGCCTCGGACGACGACGCTCTGGTGGTCTGCCTGGACTGGCTGGGGCGTTGAGCGCGGGCGCGGCAGCCGATCCCACCTGGCCGGCCCGGCGCGCTCGGCGCGGCGTCCGCACGGCCCGGTCGACAGGAGGATGTGCGCAGAATGTGAATGTTGGCGCTCTCGCAGCTGTGCGAGACCCCGCAACTCCCGGGAAAAGAAGGGCAGTCGTCCTTCGCCCGGATGTATCGACGGTCACGGGGGAGCTCGGTGGTTGCACGAAACCACCATGCTGGGGGACTGTTGTCTTTCGACATCTTTTTCTTCGCTGAGTGAGGTGAGGGTCCACGCGTAGGGGCCCCGTTGCATGACTTCTTCCCCGGCCCGCCACGGCACCGGTGCCGCCAGCGCGGTGAGCGCCGCCACCGCCCCCTACCCGGTGGTGGTCATAGGCGCGGACGGGCACGTCGTAGAACTCAACGACGCCGCCTCGGTGCTCTTGCCGACCGCGCGTCCCGGCGGGCGGCTGCGGTCCCCTTCCTGGCTAGCCACCGCCGCCGGGAGGACCGCTCGTCCCGTCTCCGTGAGCGGCGCGGTGGGCGATCGGTTCTTCTCCGCGCATCCGTCCGTCCTGCCGGCCGGTGGTGTCGCCTGGTGGCTCGTGGACGAGACCGAACTCCAGTCGCTCCTCGTCGAACTCGAAGCGGAACGCGAGCGCACACAGTTCCTGAACCAGGCATCCACCGCGCTGTCGGCCTCCCTGAACCTGGACCGCTGCATGGAGGTCACCGCGCGCCTGGCCACCGAGTACCTTGCGGACGCCGCGCTGGTCATCGCCCCCAGCGCGACCAGCAAGCTGCCGATGGTCGTCTGCGACCAACGCGGTCGAATCTCTCACGGCACCGTCGCGGGACCCCCGGACACCGTGCCGGGACTCACGGAGGCCCTGCGGGGCTTCCCGCCTGTCCCCTCGCAGTGGATAGACCCGACTGCCGCTCCACGGTGGCTCGTACCCGACGGATTCGGAGAAGTCGGATCACTGGCCATCACACCCCTTCCTGGCCACGGAGTGCCGGCGGGTGCGCTGATACTGCTGCGCCGGGTTCGAAAGGTCGCCTTCACGGAACGGGAAGAGGTGATGGCGAGGCTCTTCGCCGCCCGGGCCGGCGCGGCGATGTCGGCCGCCCGTCTCTACGCGGAACAGAACACGATCTCCGACACCCTCATGCGTGAACTGCTGCCGCCCACCCTGCGACAGGTGGAGGGAGTGGAGTTCGCGGGCGGTTACCGTCCGAGCAAGGACACAGAACGCGTCGGCGGTGACTTCTACGACGTTCACCCGCCCGGCGAGGACTTCCCCGAGACCCTCGCCGTACTCGGAGACGTGGCAGGCAAAGGGCTGGAAGCCGCAGTACTCACGGGCAGGATCCGCAACACCCTGCACGCTCTGCTCCCCATGGCCGACGACCACACCAAGATGCTGCGCCTGCTGAACAACGCGATGCGGACCAGCCATCACACGCGCTTCGCGACCCTCGTGCTGGCCTCCGTCCGCCGGGAGGAACGCGATGTGGCGCTGCGCGTCACCGCGGCCGGCCACCCCGCACCGTTGATCATGCGAAGCGACGGGACCGTGGAGGAGGCCGACACCAACGGGACCCTGATCGGCGTCCTGCCCGCCGTCACCGCCCGAACCGCACACGTACGGCTCGCACCCGGGGAAACCTGCCTGCTGTTCACCGACGGTGTCACCGAAGCCAAGGGTGGCCCCTTGGGCGACACCATGTTCGGCGAGCAGCGTCTGCGGCGCGCGGCGGCGGAGTGCGTCGGCATGCCGGCCGCGGCGATCGTGGAGCGGATCCAGATGATCACCGCGCAGTGGCTCGGCGTCGGTCGCCATGACGACATCGCCGTCATGGCCATCACCGCCCCACGCGGCAGCCACCTCAGTGCCGTGGACGGAACGACACGGGGCAGGTATACGGCATGAACACCCGCGCCATCCACATCGACGAGGAATCGGTCCGGCACGACGGCGCCCGTATCAACCCGGCACGTGGCGACGAGCGGGCCTTGCCGTGGGCGGACAAACTGTGGACGGCCGTCCGGGCCGGAGACGAATTCTCGGCCGTCGACGTCGTCGACGGCGCGCTCGACGCGGGGCTCGGGCCGGAGACCGTGCTGCTGGACGTCATCGGGGCCGTCCAGCGCAGAGTCGGCATCGAGTGGGCCGCGAACCGGATGAGCGTGGCCGACGAGCACGCGGCCACCGCCATCAACGACCGCGTCATCGCCTCCCTGCCCATACGGCGCCCCACCACGCCGCGCGGACGTGTCACGGTCGCCTGCGTGGACCAGGAATGGCACGCACTGCCGGCGCGACTGGTGGCCGAAACACTGCGGCTGCGGGGCTGGCGGGTCGAATACCTCGGCGCCCAAGTGCCGACCGCCCACCTGATCGGCCACCTGCACCGCACCGGACCGGACGCGGTCTGCCTGTCCAGCTCCCTGCCCACGCGCCTGCCGCACGCCCACAGCGCGATCACCGCCGTCCAGGCCGTCGGTACACCTGTCATGGTCGGTGGCCTCGCCTTTGGCGCCGACGGCCGCTACGCCCGCCTGCTGGGCGCCGACGCCTGGGCGCCCGACGCTCGCGCGGCCGCGGACAGACTCGCCACCGGCCCTCTGCGCCAGCCGCCGCCCGCCCGTCAGGCGATCGACGACCTGCCGCATCTGGACGACCAGGAATACACCATGGTCGCCAAGTCATCCACCCGCCTCGTACGCGACACCTTCCACCGCCTGGAAGAGCGTCTCCCGACGGTGCGCGACCACACCGACGAACAACGCGAGCGCACTGCCGAGGACCTCGCCCACATCGTGCACTTCCTGACCGCGGCCCTGTACGTCGACGCACCCGAGATCTTCACCGACTTCCTCACCTGGACAGCAGAGGTACTCACCGCCCGAGGCGTTCCCGCGCAGTGCCTGCTTCCCGGCTTGGAACTGCTGGCGGAGCAATTGCGCGACTTTCCGCGTGCCCGCCGCCTCATCGACGCCGGGCGCAACGCCCTCACAACCTCCCCCTGACCCCGAAACGCTGGACGAACACCGTGACCACCTCACCGGACGCAGACCCCACTGCCGCCTCGCCCTCCGTCGCCGGCCCGCACATTGTGCGCCTGGCCCTCGACGGCGACCTGGACTACGACACCTGCGGTGAACTGCTCCTTCGGGTGCGGTTGGCCCTTCACGAACGCGCGGACGTCGAGGATCTGCGACTGGACTGCAGGGAGCTCGGAGTGGTGGACTCCACGGGTTTGTCCACGCTCCTGCAGATCCACCGTTCCGCGTGCCAGGCCGGCATCGGCTTCCACTTGGACAACATAGGTCCGGCACTGAAGCGACTGCTCGAACTCACCGGAACCTACGAGCACCTGAGCAGCTCCCAGCGTACGGCGGCCCCGACCGACGAGTGACCCTTCGAAGGCTCGCTCACCCCTGCGCTCGCGTCGGCGGGCCGGTCGCACACCCCTTCCCGCCTTCGCGGTCGAGTCTCGCATTCCGGCCTTTCGCTGTTCCAACGAGCCCCGTGTTCCACCCAGCAACCGCTGCCATCGGTTCTGGGACGGTGAGCGGTCCGACACCCGCGCCGAGAGCGGCAGTCGATGACTGACGTGGCGAGTGACAGGTCTCGGCTGAGGATCTTGAACAGGTGAGGGCCTTCCGGGTCCGGTGTGGATCGCGACGTCTGCACCAGCGAGAAGGGCCCTCGTGGCCCCCGCAATACGCCTCTGACCGAGACCGGCCGCCCGCGCCCTGCCCGCCGTGTGGTCGAGGAGCTGGACTCTTCGCCGGACTGTCGAACGTTTCCAGGTCGCCGCCCACCAGCGAACGTCGCCCCTCCCGCCGGAGTGGACCGCGGCCTCACACGGCCATGGCCTCCTGGAGCCAGCGGGAGACCCGGTAGGGCAGCCACCAGGCCAGCTCGCCGACGCGCAGGATGAGGTGCTCGGCCGTGAACTCCTCCAGCACGTCGGCGGGTACCTCGGCGTGGGGCACTCCCGGGGCGAGAAGGGCGATGGCCTCGCGGTAGTGCGGTTCGTCGGCGGTGAAGCGGCGCAGGTCTCCCCAGCGTCGGTCGCGGATCTGGACGAACCCGGGCCCCTGGCGCCAGACGAGCTTGCACAGGTAGTGCCGGGTCCGCCAGGCGTGCAACGCGTCCTCGGCCTCCTTCAGGCCGGTGATCGTGCGCGGCGGCTGCAGGTGGGACAGGACCTTCCACTGGTGCTCCGACTGCCGGGGCGACAGACGGAGATCCCAGTCGACCGAGACGGCCCGAGCGGTGAGGTCGCGGATCAGGCACAGGCGGTCGACGGCCCGCCTGTGCGTCACGGGATCGTCGCCGGACAGGTCGACCGCCGTGTCCAGCTCGGCGTGACGTACGCCGAGGGCCCAGAGACGGTCGGCGTCCTGGGGCACGGGAGTCACCGGCAGGCGGCCCAGTGACATGCCCGGCAGGTCACGGGCTTGACGGTCGAGGTCGCGCCAGGCACGTATCGCGAGGTGCGGTGCGGTGGCTGTCATCTGCGGTCCTTCGTTCCGGAGCGAGGCGTCGGGAGGCCGGGAGGTGGGGGGAATGGCGCTCATGTCAAGGCGTGCGCGGGCCCGGCGTCGGCGCCGGTTGGGTCCGTGGCCTCGCCGCGGGAGTGGGTGTGCCGCATGTAGTCCAGACGCAGCAGGTCCTGGTTCACGGCGGCCGGGGCGATGTGCACGTACTGGCCGGCGTCGGTGAACACCATGCCGTGCTCGATCCACTCTCCCAGCAGGGCCTCGACGTCCTGGGGCGTGCAGCGCGCGCTCCCGGAGGGCGCGGACGACGTCAGCTTGCGGTGCAGCGCCATGACGGTGTGCGGTTGGTCCAGGAGACGGAAGAGCGCGGTCGCCAGCGGGTCGGTGAGTTCCATGGTCCGCCAGTCGAAGGACGGCCGCCGGCTGACCAGCACTATCCGGTCGCCCAGGTCGGTGTGGGTCAGGCGGGCGTCGGCGTGGTGCTTCTTCCACGCGGCGATGGCGTCGTTGAGGAGCTTCACCGTGGGCTCGGTGATACCGCGTTCCGGTGCCTGGAAGACGTACGCCAGGTCGTGCAGTTCCGCCTCGGGCAGGTCGTAGGTGAACAGGTAGTGCTCCTCGGGCCGCAGTCCGGTGAAACCCAGTTCGGGGCGCTTGAAGTACGGGCTGAAACGCTCGATGGCGATGCGCGCGGACAGGTCGACCGGCGGGTTGAGGTGCTCCAGGGCGGGCAGCTGTTGGATGACGGGTTCGTAGTCCTGCGCGGTCTCGCCGGGGAACCCGTGCAGGTAGTTCCACGACACCGACAGCCCTGTCTCCGCCGCGTCGCGAAGCATACGGACGTTCTGACAGCCGCTGACGCCCTTGTCCATGAGGTCGAGGACGCGGCTGTTGAGGCTCTCGATGCCGGGCTGGACGTAGACCAGGCCGGCGTCCGCCAGGACCCGCAGCTGGGGGCGCCGCATGTTGGCCTTGATCTCGACGTGCATCCGCAGGTCGTAGCCGCTGTCGATGATGCGGGGCAGGACGGTGGACAGGTAGCGCATGTCGAGGATGTTGTCGACGACGTACATGTCGAGCACCCGGTGGCGTTCGGCCAGGTCCATGATCTCGCGGTAGAAGGTGTCCGGGCTCTTGCTGCGGAACTCCATGAAAGAACCGTTGAGTCCGCAGAAGGTGCAGTGGTGCTTCTCCCCCCACCAGCAGCCGCGGGCGCCCTCGACGACCAGTTTCGGCTCGACCCAGTTGCGTGCCACGGACGCCGCGAGCCGCTCGAAGTAGCCGCTGTAGTCGGGGGGAAGGATCGCCGCGGGCGGCAGCGGTCCGGACGGCATGGGGTTGGCGGTGTGCGCGGAGTCCGCCGTACGGTGGCACAGGCCCGGGATCGAGGCGGCGGCTGCCGGGGCTCCGTCCCGCAGGGCGGTCAGCAGCCGAGGGAAGGCGTCCTCGCCCTCTCCGCGGACCACGTAGTCCAGGAAGGGGAAGTTCCGGTGGACGGCGGCGCCCTGCTCAGCGTCGCAGTTGGCGCCGCCCAGCACGGTCACGATGCCGGGCGCGAGGCGCTTGATGTGCCGGGCGGCAGCCAGCGCGGCGGTGTTCTGCTGGAAGGTGGACGTGAACCCGACCACGTCGGGCTGCAGGTCGACGACGCGGCGGGCCGTTTCGGTGACGAACTCCGTCACGAGCCGGTGCAGTTCCCGGGTCATTCGCATCCGGGAGCGGCGCAGCTTGGGTGTCATCACCTTGACGAACTCCGGCTCCCGCCATTCCGGGTCGTCGTAGAGGGCCGAGGAGAAGACCCAGTCACCGCAGCCGAGGAAGTAGGAGGAGAGGGCGTAGTAGTCGTAGTCCTCGGCCGTGAACTCCGTGCGGCCGGTGATCCAGTCGGTGAACTCCAGGTTGGCGTGCAGCACCTCGCACGTGGCGCCCTCGACGCGTTCGTCGACGCTTCGTTTCAGGATGCCGAGCGCCAGTGAGGGCAGGTCGATCGGTGACCAGGGCATGTTGACGAGAAGTACGCGCACGGTGGACTCCTTGGGCGCGGGCGGCCGACGGGGCGGGAAGCGCGGCGGAAGGGCCCGGCCGGCCCGCATGAGGCCGGGCCGGCCGGGCGGTGGGTCACTCCTCGTCGTCGCTCTCGGCGGCGTTGCGGAACGGGATGGTGATGGTGATGCCGATGCCGGGCTTGCGGTTCTCCTCGTCGCCTGCGAGCGGGTCGTTGTGGATGATGTCCTTCTGCACGGTCGTCCTCCTTCTCGGTCGAACGTTGTGTTCTTCGAGCGGGTTCTTCTGTGCACGACCCGGTCCCGCTGTGTCTGTCAGCGGGGCCGGGGTCCTCCCGGGTGTTCCGGGGGACGTGAGGGGGCGGCGGGCCGCGGCGCGGGCAGGTGCGTCTGCAGGAAGGCCAGGGAGCGGCGTAGTACCGCCACGTGTGCCGCGCCGTCGTAGCCGTCGTGTCCGGTGTCGAGCCACATCTGGTCGTGGGGGACGCCCGCGGCGGACAGCGCGGCGAGGTAGCTGCGGATCTGCTCGGGCGGGCACTTGACGTCCCGGTCCGCGCCGACCACGAGCAGGGGCGCCCTGACCCGCGCCGCGAAGGTGAGCGGTGAGCTGTCGGAGTACCGCCGCGGTACCTGTTCCGGGGTGCCGCCGAACCAGCGGACGTCCAGGGCACGCAGCGCCGGAGTGGTCGTCCGGTGGGCGGCCACCCAGTCGGCGACGGGCTTCACCGCGACACCGGCCTGCCACACCTGCGGGCGGGTGCCGAGGGCGAGCAGGACCAGGTAGGCGCCCCAGGACACTCCCCACAGGGCCGTGGTGTGGTGGTCGACAAGCCCGCGCCGGACGAGGTCGGCCCGTACGGCGGCCAGATCGGCCACCTGGGGGTGGCCGACAGGCGTCCCCACGGCTCGCCGCCAGTGGGGGCCGTAGCCGGTCGAACCGCGGTAGTTGACGCGTGCCACGGCATAGCCGGAGGCCACCAGCGAGTGCACCGTGGCGTCGTAGGCGTCCCGGTCGTGGTCGGCGGGCCCCCCGTGTACCAGGAACACGGCCGGCGGGGGAGTGGCACCGGCTGCGGCACGTGGACCGCCGCGGCCGGATTCCGTGTCGGCGAGCAGGCTGCCACGGGGACACGGCAGACTGAGCAGGGTGTGGACCGGGCCGTCGGGTGTGGGGGTCCACAGGTCGGTGTGCTGCCCGGGTACCCGCGGCAGCGGGCCGGGGACCGGCAGGGCCACGCCGTCGGTCGTGCGCAGGACGGGCGGGTGGGCGGAGTCGGTCCACAAGTAGTGCAACCCGCCGCCCGGACGCGGTGCCGCGTCCAGCAGACTCCCGTTCGGAGTGGGGATCACACGGCGGGTGCGGGAGCGCAGAGACACCCGGTGCAGCAGGGAACGGCCGTGGCGTTCCTGGCGCACCAGCACCTCGTCGCCGTCGGGATACCAGCGCGCCGTCACCTCGGTGTCGAAACGGCACCAGGAGTGTGTGAGCAGTCCGCGGCACGCCGTCCACGTCGCCAGTTCATAGCGGTCGTCGCTCTCGTGCACCAGCAGCAGTTCCGATCGGCCCGGCCGTGGCGAGAAGCCCCGGCACCACAATCTGCCGCCGGGGCCGTCCGGGCCGGGCAGTGTCGCGACGATCCGGCCGCCGGGGGTGACGACGGTGACGGCCGCCGTGCCGTCGGACACCGTTGCCAGGGCGACAAGATCGCCTTCCGGAGTGACGCCGCCGAGGCTGCCCTCCTCGGCGACGCGGAAGACCTCACGCGGGACACTGCCCCGTCGGCCCATGAGCAGGCTCGTGCCGCCGTCCGGCAGGCCGAGTGCCGCGGCGGCCGTCCCGTCGTCGGTCACGGCCAGGCCGCGCGGTCGCCCGGCCGGTGCGCCGGGCAGGCCGGGCAGCCGGGGGCCTCCGGTGAACGGCTGGAACCACCAGTGTCCTTGGCCGTCGGTGTCCTCGTCGAACCACCACACGTACGCCTCGGCGTCGATCGCACAGTGCGCCGTGCCCTCGGGGCGGTCGGTGACCTGCCGCGCCCTGCGGGTGGCCGCGTCCCACGCGAACACCTCGCAGCGGCCGTCGGCGTCAGCCGTCAGCACCATGCGGCGTCCGTCCCGCGGGCACACCTCCGGCAGGGCGCCGAGGAAGACCTGGAAGGCCTCACTCATCGCCGCCCCCGCGTCCGGCGACGGCCGCGGCGCCCGCACGCAGGACACCGGGGGCCCGGACCTGCGTGTACACGGCCAGCATGAGGAACAGTACGGTGCACAGCAGCGCGGGAGTGCGGAAGCTCCAGGTGGTCACCAGCACCGCGGCGAGCGCCGGCGCACCGGCCGCGGCCAGCGCGGACACCGAGCCGAGCACGCTCGCGGTCCGCGACTGCACAGCCGCCGGTGTACACGAGATGGCGACGCTGGACAGGACCACGGTGACCAGCGGCACCAGCAGGGACAGTCCGGCGAACGCGATCCCCCAGGCGAGCGCACCGTCCGCCCACAGCAGTGAACCGCACGACACGGGCAGCAGCCAGGCGGTCAGAGTCAGCAGTCGCGTCGCCCCGAGCCGCCGTACGGCGTGGGCCGCCGTCAGCGAGCCCAGGAGACCGGCGGCTCCGGACGCGGCGAGGACCAGGCCGGGCGCGGCGCTGTGCCCGTCGGATCCGAGCCGGAACAGGGCGGTGTAGAACAGCAGCGTCAGCGCGCCGCCGGCGGTCGATGTCCAGACCAGGACGAGTCGCAGGACCGGTGATCCTGCGACGGTGACGACCCCGGTTCTCGCGGAGCCGAGCAGTTCGGTCCGCTTCCTGCGCGGACGGGGACTGGCGCCGAGGGTCGCCCCGTGCTCGGCGGCAGTCGTGTCCAGAGGGGTGCGGATGGCCCGCACACCCAGTGCGGCCGCCGCGTAGGAGAGCGCGTCGGCCAGGAAGGGCAGGGGGCGGGCGAGCTGGAAGAGGACGCCGCCGAGCGCCGGACCCACGATGAGCGCGACCTGGTCGCCGACCTGTATCCCGGCCGCCGCGCGGGGCAACTCGGCGGTGGGGGCCAGGTGGACCAGGGCGCCGCGGGACGCGGCGTCGTAGGCCACGGCACACAGGCGTTCCGTCAGAGCCAGCGCCACGATGACCCATAACGCGGGGCGGCCCAGGCAGGTCAGGGCCAGTACCCCCGTTCCCAGCGCCGCGACCGCCGCCGATCCCGTCATCAGCCTTCGCCGCCGGCCCCGGTCCGCGGGTACGGCGACGAGCGGTCCGAGGACGACTCCGGTCAGTGCGGCCGCACTCGCGAGCGAGCCGGCGGTGCCGGGGCTGTGCCCGAGTTCCAGGAGCAGCAGCGGGAGAACCAGTCCGGACGTCTGGCTGCCGAGCCCGTCGACCGCGTTGACCCACCACAGAACTTTGAGGTCCCGGTGTGCCCGGCCGGGCGGACCGTCGTGCCTTTCCGCACGTGCGGTGTCACTTTCCCGCTCGGCCGTGGGGCAGTGCTCCTCTTGTGGCGGGACGGAGCGGCTGGAAGGCCGGCGGATCGGTGACGCGTCGACGTTCCCCACCCCCACCGTCCGGCCGGGGGGCCACGCCGCACGGCGGCCCCCGCGTGTAGAAAATGTGCGCGAAGCGTGAAGTCGGACGGGAGCCTAGTCAGCGCTGGAGCTTGGCGACAAGGGGCCTACAGCGCGCAATCGTCGCCCGGCGCGGCCGAATTTGGCCGAGTAATGGCTGGTCAGGAGTGTAGGACCGTGCCCGGACCCGCGCCGCGAGTGCCGACCCGGCGGCACGCTTCGTTGGTGGGTGCGCCTTCACGTTCGCACAGGGGAGGTGTTGTGTTCGGGTGGTCCAACCGGGTCGGGCGGACTGTGGGCGTGAGGCGGTAGGCGTCCTGTTCACCGTTTCCCGTGTCGGAGCCGGGGGCGTCGGCCTGTCCTGCGACGGTTGCACGGCTGAAGTCGATCACGTGCGGGTGACGGTGGCGTGGCTTGCTCCGCGTCCTCGGCGGTGGCCTGGCTGTCTTTCCGGGCGTGCGGCTGTGTGGCGGGCTCGGGCGTCCATTGGCTGACAATCCCTGCTTTCTGGGGTTTCCCCGTTGATGAGCCAGGGAGGCACCAGGTTTCTTGCCGGGGCGGCAGCGGGATGCTCTCGGGAGTGGCGTTCGATGGAGCGGGACGGCGCTGAGACTGCCTTCCGTCGTCGGTGCCGAGGTGGTACACGACGTAGGCGCGGACCTCGTCGCGGACGATATCGGCGACCCGGCGGGCGCTTCGCAGTAGACGCTGCATTGGCCCGGGACGGACGTGCCCAGCTTGTTCGGCCGGCCGCCGGCAATTCTCGCGCACGACCCCGGAGAGCAGTCCGAGCAGGTACGCGCGGGCGGTGGCCCAGGGCTCCACACGTCCGCATCGCCCCGCGGTCCGGGCCACGACCTGGTCGAACATCGCCCGCCGGCGGGCAGGGCCTACGCCATGGCGCGCGGTGACCGCACGATCATCAGGAGTCCGCACAACCCCCGATGATCTCGCGATGGCTGCACCCATGCCCAACCCGAGCCGTCACGGGACCGCGAAATCAGAACGGATTCGTAGAAGTCCCGTCACCCTCGACATTGGCCACCATCCTGCGCAGTACCTTGAGCGCGGCCACGTACTCCTCGTCGCTGACGCCCTGATGGACTACGGCGCGTACCTCGGTCGCCAGCTCACGGAGCCGCGCCCTGGCGGCCTCTCCGGCATCCGTGAGGTGCAGGCGCTGGCCATCATCGATCCGGAGCCATTCGCGGTGGAGCAACTGGTCGACAACCCTGGCGATCTCGTGCGGCCCGTCGGCAAGGTGCGTCAGCTGAGCGATGACCTCCTCATGGCTCGGCGCTGTGGGGACGCCGTTGACGCAGTTGAGTACCCAGTACTGCGGCTGCGTGACGTCGATCCTGGCCATGGCGTCACGCAGATGCCGGGTGACTGCCGTATGAGTCAGCCCGCACCAATAGCCGACCGGCTGAGTGGCCAGCATGTCATCGGTCGCGGCCGGGTTCGCCGGCGCCTGGTCAGTGGTTATTCCTGTCGGCGATTCCATGATCGCGACGTTACATTCCCCCGGCGCACCGAACTAGCGGAACGTGCTATTCACTTCAACTCGTCGTGGGTACAGGTCGGAACTGCTGACCACCGTCATTCTCCTGGGCGCAGTTTCACGCGCCGCCATCGCCTGCGCTGGCCACATACCCAGCGAGATTCAGAGCGTCGGGTTGTGGTGCTGGTGGCGTCGATACGCGGGTTGATCCTTTGGGGACGTCGGACGTCGGACGTCGGACGTCGGCTCAGGTGGCCGTGCGTCCCCACTGGGATCCGATCTGCTGCCACTCGTCCTCCAACGCCGCGCGACGCCGACGGTTGAGGACCGATCTGGCCCCGTAGTAGCCGGCAGCCGCCGTCGTGACGACGGCGAACGACGAGGCGGCGCCCATGAAGGCGGCGTCCACACCTGCCTGTGTCGCGGTCGGGGGCGCGGGTGTCAAGCGGTCCTGCCGGTCCGTCCAGACCGACACTCGGGAACCGGCCTTGAGTCCTCCGTCGACCGCGGCCTTGCCCGTGTGCCGCGTACCGTCGGGCGCCGTCCAGCGCACGGTCGCGTCGACGCGGCCCCCCGTCGTCCCGTCGGCCAGGACGTTGTGGGGCACCTCCGACACGAGTGTGGCGGTGACGGCATGACGTTCTGCGCGTCGCTGCGCGGCGCTGTGGGCGGAGATCTCGGCCCCGAGCACTCCTGCGACGGGGCCCAACAGAGCGATGACGAGCCATACGATCAGCAGGATCCATGCCTCGAGCACGTCCTCGCGACGACGCAGCGGATTGCGGCGCCAGCGCCACAGAGACCGTCGAATGGTTCTCTTACCGTGCATCGTGACCACCTCCGGCTGTTGTCTCCAGCCTCACGCCGCAGAATTCCGCGGCACAGGGGTCCTTCGGTGCACCGCCCGTGTCACGCATGGGCCGTCCGGCCCTGATCGTTCGCCCGCTTCGGCGGACCCTGCGACACGTCGGCCATGCGGACGGCCCACGAGGAGGCCGCCGTCCCGGCCGTCCCGGCCGTGCCCCGGCGCGAGTCGAAGGAGCGCGCCGCCCGTGTCGAGTATCTCGCCTCCTGCCCCAGCGAATGCCCGCCTCCGCCGAGGGCGGCAAGGGGCGTGGACGACTCCGCCGAGGCGTCCTTGTCCAGTCGCTCGACCTGTTCGGTGCCACCACCGGGCCGGCCTCCTCGCTGACCTCGGCGACGCCTTCACCGCGCTCGTCGAGGTGACCGGTCGCCTGGGGCCTCGGTGCTCGCGAAGAGGGCCGTTCGGCACCACCGTCGGGACCCTCGGCCGTCTGGTGGGCAGGGCTCAGGCGCGGGACGCTGAATGGAGAGCCTCATCGACGGAGAGGGCACGGTCATGTACGCACACGTTGGCGACCGGCTGGTCGTCGAGAGCCCGTACACCGGTGTCACACGGCGGGACGGGGAGATAGTCGGCTTGCACCACGACGACGGTTCTCCCCCGTACGACGTCCGCTGGTCGGACACCGGGGACGTCACGCTGGTGTTCCCCGGCCCCGACGCGCACGTGGACCATCCGGGGGGACCGGAGCAGCCGTCGCCGCAGGTGGTGCACGCCGGTGACGCGGGTGACATCGGGCGGCGCCTGGCCGCGGCCCGCCGCCGCAAGGGTCTCGGTCTCGAAGAGGTCGCCCGGAGGGCACGCATGGCGCCTCAGTACCTGGCCTACTTGGAGACGCACACCGCCGATCCGGCCTTCGGGGCCCTGGTGCGGCTGGCCGACGCCTTGGGGACGACGTACGTCGAACTCCAGGGAGGCGGCACGGACCGACCGCCCGGGCGGGGAGCGGCGCTCCTCGACCCGCGCCTGAGCGACCTCGACGAAGAGGAGTGCCGGGGCCTGCTCTCCACGCACGGCGTGGGACGTCTCGCGTTCACTTCGGAGCACGGACCTGAGGTGTTCCCCGTCAACTACGACGTGATGGACGGGGCCGTGGTCTTCCGTACCGCTCCCGGGTCTGCCACGGTCTCGGCAGTGGACCAGCAGGTCGCCTTCGAGGTCGATCGGGTGGACGACGCGATGAGCCGCGGATGGAGCGTCCTCGTCGTGGGCCGTTGCCGGGCCGTGACGGACCCGGAACGGGTGCGGCGGCTGGACGAGGCCGCGCACACCGAGCCCTGGGCGGGCGGACGGCGAACCGACTGGCTGGCCGTGGATGTGGAACGTCTCACCGGGCGACGCATCACCTCGGCAGCCGGCTCGTGAGTGGATGCGTCGGTGGGGCGCGGTACTGGAGTTGAACCGGCCGACGGGACGGAACCGACGGACGAGAACCCGGCGGGAGACATGATGAAAGTGCAAACACGCTGCGGCCGCACGATCAATGTCACACGGTTCGCACCCCAAGGGCTGCCCGTGGGCATGGGACGAGTCGTTCTGGACACGTCGTTCTCCTCCCACGACGCGGACGAACTGTGGGCGTCGCTCACGGCGGAGGAGGCAAGGCGTCTCGCGGGACTGCTGCTGTACCAGGCCGCCGCCGTGGATGCGCAACCCCCGGGGACATCCGGAGTGGTCGAGGTGGTGCCGGTGGCCGGTGACGTCTACGGGATACGGGTCCGTGGGCACGAGCTGACCGTCGACCAGCCGCTCACCGACGGAGGGAAGGACACCGCTCCCACGCCCGTGGAGCTGTTCGTCGCGTCGGTGGCCTCGTGCGCCGCGCACTACGCCGGGCGTTTCCTCGACCGGCATGGTGTCAGCCGTGACGGTCTCCGAGTCCGCGCCGAGTTCCGGATGGCGGACGACCGGCCGGCCCGGGTGGCCTCACTGTCCCTGACCGTCCTGGCTCCGGAACTGCCACCGGAGAGACTTGCCGCCCTGCGTGCGGTGGTGTCCCACTGCACCGTGACGAACTCGCTGGCCACTCCTCCCGAAATCGAACTGCGGGTCTCGGGCGACGGCGCTGTGCAGCCAGCCCCGACCCAGGAGCCGTTCACCCAGTGACCGCATCCGGTTCGACGCTCGTCGCCGCGCCGGACGACCCGTTCGTCTCGGTGGCACGGCTCGGTGGCACGGACGGCCACCGACTGCCCGCTCGATGACGCGAACCGAACGCCCCGGCCACCGATCACGAGACCACCCCGCGCGCCAGTGACGCGAACTCGCGAGACGGCTCAGTGCACGGGGCCCGCCTCCCGCTCCTGGCGGACGACGACGACCGGGCAGGCGGCGTGCTGGGCCGGCGGGCCGTCAGAGGTTGCCGGGGCCGGCCGTTGCTATGGCCTCGGTCGCCACCCGCCGCAGCGCACGCTGCGTGAGCCAGCTGTTTTTCCCGCCGGTGAGGCAGGCCACGGCGCGGCCCACCCATTCTGGGTCGCCGAGGAGGTGTAGCTTCCGCTCGTCGATGAGCTGCCTCAGCAGACTTTCCAGCCGGAGGGTGTCCACCGCCCGGTACGGGCGCGCGTGCTGGTCGAAGCGCAACTGGTGGTTCTCGTACGGGTGGCGAAGCGTCAAGTGCATCCAGCCTCCCTCGCGCCCAGCAACCATTCCCTTGAGCGTGTACATGCCCCTGTCGCTCGTATTCCAGGACTGCTTGCTCCAAGTGAGCCAGATGCCGGTCATGATCCTTGACCACGGGATCAACCGTCCCTCGGAGTCCGGCTCACGCTGATAGAGCCCGTCCAGGCGAAACTCTACCCAGTGGGTGCCCGGGCGCGTGGCGTCTCCGACTGCCCAACGCCCGCTGACCAGTTCCAACGGTCCCAGGTGTGTACCATCCGCCTCCATGCGGGGCATTGAATCACGCGTTCCGTGAGCTGTTGCGCCCCTTCCGCCCGTACCTTCGGGCCGTGCAGTTCACGTAGCGCCTCGTCGAACAGCCCCACAGCGGTGCGGCTGCTGTAGCGGTTCCTCCGTGCCCGCCGCCGGGGCGCGGGCACGACGCCAGTAGGGCATGCGGCGTCCCGACGGCGTACGCAGGTCGGGTGGGTCCGGCCGGCGCGGAGGGCGAGGACGCCCTGTCACCCGGATCCGTTCCATGACGATCGCCTCGTCTCGCGGCGCCCCCTGTTCCACAGCCTGCGTCGCGGACGGAAACGGGACCAGGGGCCTTGTGGGATCGTTGAGCGGTCCGGCCGGCCTCCGACGCAGGACGAGCGGCCCAGCCTCAAGGTTTCAGCGGCGTACGACGGAGGGGGCGGGCGTCGGAGTCCCGACCGCCTTACCCGGCCTTGCGACTTCCGCCGCTGAGGCGTCTAGGGCTCTTCCCCCACGGTAGTCGCCGAGCCCCCGCCCACCACGTCGAGCGGTGACAGCCGCGGGCTCAGCCTTCGCTTCCCGGCTCCCGGCCACCTTGATCGAGCCGGAACGGCGGGTAGGCGTCGGTGAGCAGGGCGGCGTAGGCGGCGACCCGCCAGCCCCGGCGCGGCACTCCTGTGTTGAAGTCGAACAAGGACCGCCGGACGACCTCTCCTCACCACGGACGACTGCCGGGGCCGAAGGTCCCTCATCGGGACCCGGCCGCCCCTGCCACGTGGGCCATCGCGGTGCGACCGTGGAATTGGCAACCCATGCTGCGCGAGGTGGCAGAAAGAGAGAGGCGGTGGGGATGATGGCACTCCCCCTGGTTGTGGGCGTCGACGGGTCGGACAGTAGTCTTCTGGCCATCGACTGGGCAGTGGACGAGGCGCTGCGTCGACGGCTCCCGTTGCGCCTGGTCTACGCATCCCTGTGGGAGCGGTACGAGGGCGTCCTGCCGACCGTGACCCGGGGCCGCTCCTCGGAGCGGGTGATGGCGGAGAACATCGTCGGTACGGCCGCCGAACGCGTCCGGCGGTACGACGCCGACCTGGAGGTTTCCACGGACACGGTGCCGGCTGAAGCGGTGTCCGCGCTTCTGGCCGAAGGGATGCACGCCACCGCCGTGGTCACCGGGTCACGAGGGCGGGGAGAGCTCAAGGGGGCGCTGCTCGGCTCCGTCAGCCTGGCCGTCGCCGCCCGGTCCGACTGCCCGGTGATCGTCATTCGAGGTGACAAGCCCGCGCTGTCGGGCTCGCACGAGCGCGTCCTCCTGGGCGCAGGTGACCCCGACACGAGCCGAGAGGCAGTCCGGTTCGCTTTCCAGGAGGCCGAGACGCGGGACTGCGAGCTGGACGTGGTGCGGACTTGGCGCTGCCCGGAGTACGAGAGCACCGACGCCGGGGGGCGGGGCGCCGATTCCGGGCACCAGCACGAGGAGCGGGCTTCCGCTCTGATCGACACGTTGATCGCCGAAGAGGTGGCGTCACATCCCGCCGTGCGTCTGCGCAGGGTGACCATCGAAGGGCCGGCCCGGAAGGTGCTGGTGGCGCGGTCGGCAGCCGCCGATCTCGTCGTCGTGGGTGCCCGACGCAGGTCGGGCCACTTCGGTCTCCAGCTCGGACGAGTAACCCACACTCTGCTCCAACACGCGGCCTGCCCGGTGGCTGTGGTCCCGCAGACAGCGTGACACCTGCCGGGGAATCGGCCGGGGTCGGCTACTGCCGGGCGATCAGGTGCGCGGTGCCTCGCACAGGCACCACGCACCCCGTGGTCGGTGAGAAGAGGCTCTCGCGAGGCGGAGATCCGCAACCCGGATCGGAGGGCCGGGTGATCCGCGCCTGAGAACCCGTGACTGCGTGGTGCGCCCGGATGGGCGCTTCTCCGAGGCCGGGCCAAGAGGGCCGACCGGCCCTGGCCCTTGGGCCCGGGCCGGGGAAGACTGGTCCCATAGGCGGTACGTGTCCTTGAGGAGCGATCGGTGATGGACAGCGAGCAGGCCGGCCGGACGAACGTGATCAAGGTCTTCCTCCTGGACGACCATGAGGTGGTCCGACGCGGGGTGCACGACCTGCTGGACGACGAACCGGACATCACCGTGGTCGGCGAGGCGGCCACCGTCGAGCAGGCCCTCGTGCGGGTTCCGGCACTGCGTCCGGACGTGGCGGTGCTGGACGTACGTCTGCCGGACGGCGACGGGGTCACCGTGTGCCGGGAGCTGCGGTCGAGCATGCCGGACCTGGCATGTCTGATGCTGACGTCGTTCGACGACGAGGAAGCGCTGCTCGACTCGATCATGGCGGGGGCGGCCGGGTACGTCCTGAAGCAGATCGAGGGCTCGGATCTGGTTTCGGCCGTGCGCACCGTGGCCCGCGGCCAGTCGCTGCTGGATCCGAGCGCCACCGCGAAACTGATGGCGCGCCTGCGCGGCGGTCAGGAACGGGAGGAAGCGCCGGAGGCGCTGCCCGGTCTGACCGAGCGGGAACGGGACATCCTGGCACTGATCGGCGAGGGGCTCACCAACCGGCAGATCGGCCGGCGTCTGTATTTGGCCGAGAAGACGGTCAAGAACCACATCTCCCGCCTGCTCGCCAAACTGGGCGTGGAGCGCCGCATCCAGGCCGCCGTCATCGCCACACAGGCACAGGACCGCATCCGGGCCGAAGGGCACTGACCGCCGGACCCGACCGGTGGGCATCCACGGTGCTCCCGTGTCGTGGTCGCTGCCGAGCCGCTACGGTGGCAGAAGGGCGGCCTGACGGCCGCACCGTCCATCGGCGCATGGAGGCCGGCGGTGGGAAGGACCGAAGGGGCGCGGGAGGACGGCGTACGGCTACCGCAGCTGCGGCTGGACGAACTGCTCGGCGAGTTGCAGGCGCGGCTGAACACGGCCCGTGGCACTCGGGACAGGGTGCACAGCCTGTTGGAAGCGGTGCTGTCGGTCGGCCGGGAACTGGACCTGGAACAGGCTCTGCGCGGCATCGTCGAGGCCGCGGCGACGCTGGTCGACGCCGAGTATGCCGCGCTTGGCGTGATCGGCCCGGACGGCAGGGGGCTGTCCGCCTTCCACACGGTCGGAGTCAGCGAGGAGGAGATCGCCCGCATCGGGCCCTTCCCCGAGGGGCATGGCATTCTGGGCGAGTTGATCAGGAAGCCGGAACCGTTGCGCCTGGCGAAACTGTCGGACCACCCCGCCTCCTACGGGTTCCCGGCGCACCACCCGCCCATGGACACCTTCCTGGGCGTCCCCATCCGCGTCCGTGACCTCGTCTTCGGCAACCTGTACCTGACGGAGAAGCGTGGCGGACAGGCATTCGACGAGGACGACGAGTCGGTGCTGGCCACTCTGGCCGTGGCGGCCGGCGTGGCGATCGACAACGCGCGTTTGTACGAGGAGTCCCGGCTGCGTGAACGTTGGCTCCAGGTGAACGCCGAGATCATGCACACGCTGATGTCCGGCGCCGAACAGGGCGACGCGCTGCGGCTGATCGCGGAGCGGGCCCGGGAGATCACGGTCTCCGCCCTCGGTGTGGTGGCGCTGCCCGTGCCGGATACCGAAGAGCTGGCGGTGGAGCTGGCGATCGGACGTGGGGCCGGGACCTGGCGTGGGCTGGTGCTGCCCGTGCGCGGCAGCCTGGTGGGCGAGGCTTTCGCCCGGAGTGCGCCTGTGAGCAGTCAGGACGTGTCGTGCGACGAACGGGTCTCGTCGGGCCCGCCGCGCTTCACGGGCCTGGGTCCGGCGGTGGCCGTGCCCATCGGGGCAGACGATCACGTGCGCGGCGTGGTGCTGCTGGTGCGCGAGGCGGAAGGGCCCGTGTTCACCGAGAAGGAGACGGCACCGCTGCAGGTGTTCGCCGCGCAGGCCGCGGTGGCCATGGAACTGGCGGAACGTCGCCGGGACGCGGAGCAGATCGTGTTGCTGGAGGACCGCGACCGCATCGCCAGGGACCTGCACGACCTGGCCATCCAGCGATTGTTCGCCACAGCCATGACCCTGCAGAGCGCGGGGCGCTTCATCCAGCACGACAGGGCCGCGGAACGTGTGCAGCGTGCGGTGGGCGACCTCGATGACACGATCAAGATCATTCGTTCGACGATCTTCGGGTTGCGCTCCCGGGAGGACGACACGGCGTCGTCCGCGCTGCGGGCTCGGGCGGTACGTGCGGTCGCGGAGGCGGCTCCGGTGCTGGGCTTCGCACCCGGGCTCCGTATGGAGGGACTGCTCGACACGCACGTACCGAAGGACACCGCCGACCACATCGTCGCCGTCGTGACGGAGTCCTTGACCAACGTCGCACGCCACGCCCGCGCCGGCCATGCCGACGTCACGTTGGAGACGGACGGCAAGTGGGTCCGGCTCACGGTCTCCGACGACGGCGTCGGCATTCCGCCCGGCGGTCGCCGCAGTGGACTGCGCAACCTGGAGGAACGTGCGTGCAAGCTCGGCGGAGAACTGCGACTGGAGCGCCCGGAGGAAGGAGGCACCCGACTCGTGTGGCGGGTGCCCGTGGGCCACGCTGAGGGGGAAGACGCCGGAACCACGCCGTGATCACCGAGGCCGGGCTCGGGCTCCGCCGACCTGTTCCGAACGGGAAGCGCCTGCTGTGCCGACGCCGGATGGCCTCGGCCCGAGTCGCCGCACCGGCCTAACGTCCCTGCGGACGAGGGTCGTCGGTCCCTCTGGGTCTGCTCGGTATCGGTGTCGCGCTGACCACCGGGGTGGCGCTGCGCCTCGCGGCCCTCGCGGGCGCCGTCATGATGGCGCTGATGTGGATGGCCGAGTGGCCGCCCGTGCGGCACCTGTCGGACGGCTCGCCCAGCGTGTCGACGAATCCGTTCGCCGACTACCACCTCGTTTACGCCGCGCTACTCGTCGCCCTGGCCGCCGCTTCCGCTGGTGACGCACTCGGCCTCGGCCGGCTGTGGGCCCGGCTTCCCGTCGTCCGCGACCGGAAGTGGCTGCGCTGAACGCGATCGGTGGGACGGCCCCGGCGACGGGTTCGCCGCACCGGTCGGGCCGAAAGGACTACCGGCGGCGTCCGGGGACCAGCGGCCCCTGCCCCCGGCACGAGTCGCGCGACACGCTGGAAACAGAAGGACCGACTCAGGAGGTGGGCAGCATGACCCGCACGATCACCGTAGGGATCGACGGCTCGTCCGAGAGCCGCGCCGCCGCTGAATGGGCGGCCCGCGAGGCCGAGCTGCGCGAGCTGCCGGTACGACTGCTGCACGTGTGGGAGCCGGTCCCCGCGCCCATGGCCCAGGCCCCGCTGCTCGGCGCCGACACCCACCAGTACTGGACCGAGCGTGTCCCGAGGGAGATCGCCGAAGGGATCCGGCTGCGCCACCCCGGTGTGGAGGTGACCAGTGACCAGCGGTCCGGTCCACCGGCTGACACGCTGGTCAAGGCTGTGGAGGATGCGGAACTGCTTGTCCTCGGCTCGCGCGCTCTGAGCGGACTCGGCGGATTCCTCGTCGGTTCCGTCGGGCAGTCCGTGATCGCCCACACCGAGATCCCCGTGGTTCTCGTGCGTGCCGGTGAGCAGGCTACCGACGAACACGTCATGGATCCCACCGGGATCCCGTCCGCTGCCACCGCGTTCCGGCCGGTCGTGGTCGGCCTCGACATCGACAACGTGGACGACAACGTGCTCGCCTTCGCCTTCGAGGAGGCGCAGCGCCGCAGGACGGCGCTGCACGTGGTCAGCGGCTGGCAACTGCCGCCCTACTACCCCTACGTGCTGACCGCCGGCTCCGTGCCCGACGAGGGAGTGGCCCGCAGGAAGGCGGCCGACCTCACCCGGGTGATCCTGCCTTGGCGGCAGAAGTACCCGGACGTCGAGGTCGTCGAGGTGTCCCGCCCCGGCAGCCCCGCCCGCCACCTGGTCGACGTCGCACACGACGCGTCCCTGGTGGTCGTCGGCAGGCGCATTCGTCGCAACCCGTTCGGCGCGCACATCGGCGCCGTCACCCACGCGGTGCTGCACCACGCCACCGCACCCGTCGCCGTCGTCGCGCACCCCTGACGGGTCCCCGTCGCGAGGAGGAGGCATCATGTACCTGCCACTGGTGGCCGGTGTCGACGGCTCTGAGCCGAGCCTGCGGGCCGTCGACTGGGCGGCCGACCAGGCCGCCCTGCACGGAGTGCCTCTCCTCGTGCTCTACGGGGCCCTGTGGGAGCGGTACGAGGGGTCGGCGCTCGCCGAAGAACTTGGTAATCCGTCCGCGCCGGTGCGAGCCGAGGACATCCTCCGGGCCGCCGCCCGGCGCGCCCGGCGTCGGCATCCCGACCTCCTCGTCACCACCGAGATGATGGCCCAAGAGGCTGAGCACGCCCTGGTGCGCACGGGACGCAACGCGTCCATGATCGTCGTGGGCAGCCGCGGCCGCAGCGGCGTCGCGGACAGGCTGCTGGGTTCCGTCAGCCGGACCGTGGCCGCCGCCAGCGACTGCCCGGTCGTCGTGCTGCGCGGCAATCACGACAACCGGGCTGTCGCCGGACGGCACGGCAGGATCATCGTCGGTCTCGGCGACGCACCGGCGTCCGTCCTGCGGTTCGCCTTCACCGAGGCACGCCTGCGCCGCGTGCCGCTGACCGTCGTGCGAGCCTGGCGCTGCCCCGCCCACGAGACGATCGATCACCCCCTGCTGACGGGGGAGCCCGCCCGGCGGTACGAGGAGCAGGCAGCCAAGGAGCTGGAAGCAGCCCTGGAAGACGCACCGTCCGACATCGCGGTGCGCCGGCACACCGCCGAGGGCCCGGCCCGCAGCGTGCTGCCCGCCGCGTCCGCCGAGGCCGACCTGATGGTGATCGGCCGTCGCACCCATGGACGGCTCGGTCGGGTCGCCCACTCCGTACTGCACCGCTCGGCCTGCCCGGTCGTCGTCGTGCCGGAGCAGAGGTGAGCCCGATGCCCGGCCACCGGACCGCTGGAACCGGAGCGGAGGAGCGACGGGGGACCGGTCGGCGCAATCCGGCCCCGGCGATAGGAGAGACCGATGACGGATGACCTGGGACGTCCCGCGATCCACGCCCTGCTGGCGGACGGCGCCACCGTCCGCATCCGCGCTGTGGAACCCGAGGACCACGATCAACTACATCGACTCTACGAGGAGATGTCACCCGAGAACCTGCGGATGCGCTTCTTCGCCGTGAGTCCTCACTCCGCCGCCGTCGCCGCAGACCACGCCTGTGAGCCGCCCCGGCCGGGCCATCGGGCACTGGTGGCCGAGCTGCGGGGTCGGATCATCGGCCTCGCCGAGTACGACGAGGGGGAGGAGAGAGGATCGGCCGAGCTGGCCGTCGCCGTCGCGGACGGCTTGCACCACCGCGGCGTGGGCACCCTGCTCGTCGAGCACCTGGCGTCCGCCGCCCGGGCCGACGGCCTCACGCTGTTCCTGGCCGACGCCCTCAGTGAGAACCGGGAAGTGCTCCGTCTGTTCACCGATCTCGGGCTGCGTGTCACCCACCGTACCGACGGACCCGAGACACGCTGCACCATCGCGCTCGACCAGGACGACACCTATCTGAGGGCCGTGGAGAACCGCGGGCGCACCGCGGACGTGGCCAGCATGGAGCCCCTGTTCAGGCCGCGGACGGTCGCCGTCGTCGGGGTCGGCCGACGGCCCGGCTCCGTTGGACGCGCCGTGCTCCGCCACCTGCGTACCGGTGGCTTCACCGGTCGGTTGTTCGCCGTGAACCCGCACGCCCACGCATTTCTCGGCGTCCCCTCGTATCCCGCGGTCGCGGCGCTGCCCGTCCCGCCCGACCTCGTCGTGATCGCCACCCCGGCCGCCGCCGTGTCGAGCGTGGCGGAGGATTCCGGGAAGGCGGGCGCACGTGCCCTGGTGGTCGTGTCGGCAGGTCTTGACCTCGCTCAGGCACAGGCGCTGCTCACCGCGTGCCGCACCCACGGTATGCGCCTCGTCGGCCCGAACTGCCTCGGTGTAACCAACACCGACCCGGCGCTGCGGATGGACGCGACCTTCGCCGCCGGACACCCGAGCCGCGGGACCGCGGGCATCGCCGTTCAGTCCGGTGGTGTCGGCATCGCCCTGCTCGACGGGCTGTCCCGCCTGGGCGTCGGTGTGTCGACGTTCGCCTCGCTCGGCGACAAGTACGACGTCAGCGGCAACGACCTGCTCCAGTGGTGGGAGAACGACGGTGTCACCGATCTCGCCCTGCTGCACCTGGAGTCCTTCGGCAATCCGCGGGCCTTCTCCCGTACCGCCCGGCGCGTCACTCGCCGGATGCCGTTGCTCACCGTCGACGCCGGCCGCACCGACGCGGGCCGTCGTGCCGCCGCGTCCCACAGTGCCGCCGCGGCCACCGGCACCCTGACCAGACAGGCGCTGTTCACCCAGGCCGGCATCACCGCGACCCGCTCCATCGGCGAACTGCTGGAGACGGCCGCTCTCTTGCACGCCCAGACCCTGCCCGCCGGGACCAGGGTCGCCGTCGTGACCAACGCGGGCGGAGCGGGCGTACTGGCCGCGGACGCGTGTGTGGAGGCGGGGCTCGTCCTGCCCGCGCCCACCCCCGAACTGGTCCAGGACCTGCTTGCCGTGCTGCCCGGCGGAGCAGCCGCCGGCAACCCGGTGGACGTCACTGCCGCTGTCGCCGAGGACGAACTGCGCGATTGCCTCGACCGGCTCACCACCCACCGCGTTGTCGACGCCGTCGTGGTCGCCCTCGTCCCCACGGCCGTGGCCGCCGCGACCGGCGACGACCTGGTACGAGCCGTCACCCAGGGCCCCGGCAGACGGCGCATCCCCGTCGTCCTGGTCCGCCTGGAACAGGACGTGCCCGTCCGCCTGCTGCCGGCAGGCGAAGGCGGAGTGATCCCCTCGTACGCCGAACCGCACGCGGCGGCACGCGCGCTGGCCCACGCCGCCAGCCGGACGGCCTGGCTGGCCCGCCCACCCGGCACCAGGCGGATCCCGGACGGCATCGACACGCGACGGGCGCACGCCCTGGCCGACGGCTGGCTCACCGCACACCCGGACGGCGGCTGGCTCGGACCGCGGACGTGCGCCGAACTCCTGAGCTGCTACGGCATCCCCCATGCCCCATGGGCCTGGGCGGAGACCGAGGACGACGCCGTCCGGGCCGCCGAGCGCCTCGGCGGCCCGGACGGCCG
Source organism: Streptomyces sp. E2N166 (assembly GCF_003671715.1). Lineage (GTDB taxonomy): Bacteria > Actinomycetota > Actinomycetes > Streptomycetales > Streptomycetaceae > Streptomyces > Streptomyces thinghirensis. The sequence goes on from NZ_RAIF01000032.1 coordinate 2,011,541, forward strand.
GGTTGTCCTGAAGGCGCACTGGCCGGGGCTGGTGCACAAGAGCGCACAGCGTGCCGTTCATCTCGATCTTCTGGGCGAAGCCCAGATAAGGGGCGCCTACCGGGACCTCCGGACACGCTTCGACGGGCTGATGACCGGGGCCGTCGTGCAACCGCTGGCGGAACGCGGCACGGAGTTGCTCGCCGGTGTCCTCCAGGACCAGGTCTTCGGACCGCTGGTCGTGTTCGGACTGGGCGGTACCGCCACGGAGGTCTTCGCCGACCGCGCGGCCCGTCTCGCCCCGCTCACCGACTTGGACGTGCACGACCTGATCACCGCACCGCGCTGCGCTCCGCTGCTCTTCGGCACGGCCGGCTCGGGCCCCGTCGACCTCGACGGCCTGGAGCAACTGCTCCACCGGCTCTCCCGGATGGCCGAGGACCTGCCCCAGCTCGCCGAGGCCGACTTCAATCCGGTCCTCGCGACGTCCGGCGGGCTCACGGTTCTGGACGCCCGTGCACGCCTGCTGCCGTGCCGTCCGCAGGACCCCTATCTGCGCCGCCTCCGCTGAGGAGACAGCACGTGAGCAGGAGACCGACCCTCGAGAATAGGTGAACCGCCATGCGGGACAAGGTGCTTGTAGCCTACGGATCGACCAACGGATCGACGGCCCGGATCGCCGGGACCGTAGCCGAGGTCCTGCGGGAGAAGGGCACCGCGGCCGAGGTGCTGCCCGCCCGGTCGGTGACGGATGTGAAGCCGTACGACGCCGTGGTGGTAGGCGGCGGACTCTACGCGGGACGCTGGCACAGGGACGCCCGCCGCTTCGTACGCCGGTTCCGCGGTGAGCTGCGGCTCCGTCCGGTGGCGTTCTTCAGCAGTGGACCACTCGACGCCTCGGCTCAGGCGCGGGACATCCCTCCCGCGCCGGGCGTCCGGCGGGTCATGCGACGACTGGATGTCACCGAGCACGTCACCTTCGGTGGCTGCCTGCAGGAGGGTGCCCGTGGGCGGGTCGCCGGCATGATCCTGCGGAGCGGCAAGGGCGGGGACTTCCGGGACTTCCGGGCCATCGAGTCGTGGGCCGCCGGTCTGGTGGAGGAGCTCGCCATGGGGCGGACGGCGCGGCGGTAATGCGCGGCTCCGTGGGCGACGTTCCAGATGCCAGGGCTCTCTCGGGGCACCTGGAACGCCTCGTCGGGGCTGAGCGCCCTGCCGACGGGGAAACCCGGTCCGTGCGAGTGAATCCACCGTCAGGGAAGTGCCGGATGCCGGGTTGCGGCGTTCGCTCCCGGACGGTCGGTTGTGAACCAGTCGAGGATCAGATCCGCGACGGTCTCGGCGGCTCCGGGACCGGCCAGGTCGCCCTTGGCACCGGGCACCACCGTGACGTGGTGCGGACAGCTCATCCAGTCGGCAGCGAGCCGACTGAGGCCAGCGCCCTGAAAGTCGAGGGCGCCGACCACGAACAGGGACGGCGCCCGCACCCGGGCCAGCGCCGCGGGGCCGGCCAGCTCCGGCCGGCCGCCCAAGGAGACGACGGCCCGGATCTCGTCATCGGCGCCTGCCGCCCGCATCCTCCTCGGTCAGCAGGCCGAGCAGCAGCGTGCCGATACCGGCGCGGTGGAGCCGCGGGGCGGCGTACGCGTACCACAGGTCAGGGCGACCGCCTCCGGCACTGTGCGCGAAGGACAGCACGACGCGGGTCGTGGCGGGCAGGAAGAGCCGTGCGGTCAAGTGCGTCCGACCGGCGGGCACCACCACCTGCTCCTCTTGCCGTCCTTCGGCGGGCCACGTCGGCCTCGGCCCGGGCGTCGCGTCCGGCCACGGGGTGCGGGGCCGGAGGAGGTCCAGCCGCTCGACATCGCGCGTCGGGTGCCGATCGGCTTCCGTGCGGCTCACGGAGCGCATGGCGTACCTCCTGGCTTGCGGTGGGCCGGTGGTGGCGGCTGCCACCGCCTGCACTGCCATTGCACCGCGCACCCACCGGGCGGGACAGAGGCACACGGTCCCGACCGGCAGGGTCGTCCGGGCCCTGCTCGGAGGGCCGACGGGGGCCGGAGCACGTCTGGTTTCGGCCAGCTACTCGGAAGTGGCATGCGCGC
>NZ_RAIF01000032.1:2013772-2024773 GCF_003671715.1 Streptomyces sp. E2N166
CGACAGGCGGGGCGCGAGGGCCGACCGGCCCAAGCGCGTGCGTGATCCCCGGGACAGTCTGGAGTTGTGGAGCAATCCCCGCCGTACCGACGGTCGAGGGCCCGCCCGGTGAAGGCCGGACAGCGGGGCTCCGGATGCTCCCGAGCGCAGAGAGGGTGAGCATCGCGATGAAAGGCTACGTGTTCCACGGACCGGGCCGGTCCGCGTGGGAGGACATACCCGACCCGGACCTCAAGGAGCCCACCGACGCCGTGGTCCGGGTCGACGCCGTCACCATCTGTGGGACGGACCTGCACATCCTGAAAGGGGACGTTCCCGAGGTCCGCCCCGGAACCGTCCTCGGCCACGAGGCGGTCGGTGAGATCGTCGAGGTCGGCACGGACGTGCGCACCGTACGTCCTGGAGACCGCGTCCTGGTGTCCTGCATCACCGCCTGCGGAAGGTGCCGCTACTGCCGTGAAGGCGTGTACGGCCAGTGCCTCGGCGGTGGCGGCTGGATCCTCGGTCACATGATCGACGGCACACAGGCGGAGTACGTACGTGTTCCGTACGCGGACCTCTCCGTGCACCTCCTGCCGGGTGCGGTCACCGACCAGGACGCCGTACTTCTGGCCGACATCTTCCCGACGGCCTACGAGGTGGGTGTGCTCAACGGGTGCGTCCGCCCCGGGGACACGGTCGTCGTGGTGGGCGCTGGGCCGATCGGTCTGGCGGCCGTCGCCACGGCACGGCTGTTCGCGCCCGAGCGCATCGTCGCCGTGGACCTGGCCGGCGCTCGGCTGGAGGCCGCCAGGAAACTCGGTGCCGACGCGGTGGCCGACGCCCGGGAGACCCCGGAGCAGTTGGTCGCCGACCTGACCGGGGGACTCGGCGCCGATGTCGTCATCGAGGCTGTGGGAATACCGGAGACGTTCGAGATGTGCACCCGCATGGTGCGCCCGGGCGGGCACGTCGCCAACGTCGGTGTGCACGGCAGGCCGGCGTCCCTGCACCTGGAAGACCTGTGGATCAAGAACGTCACGATCACCACCGGCCTGGTCGACACCCGGTCCACACCCACACTGCTGCGCATGGCCGCGTCCGGACGGCTCCCCACCGCCCAGCTGGTGACCCACACCTTCCCGCTGGAGCGCATGGAAGAGGCGTACGAGGTCTTCGCCGGTGCCGCTGACACCGGGGCGCTGAAGGTGGTCCTCGGCGGTCCGCGCCGGGACGTCGTCGCCCCCGAGCCGCTGTGACACGGCCGGGTCAGGCCAGGCGCGTCCGGCGGTGACCCCGGATGCGCGCCGTCTGAGCGGTCCGAGCCGACCGCCCGGGAGAAGGGACCAGGAGGGAGGGCTCTCGTTCCTGCTTGGCCCGAACAATGAGGAACGAGCCATCCCGTACGAGACCCAGGAGCGAGAGTCGGCGGGCTGATGTACCGCAACGACGGATTCCGGGAACTGAGCCGGCAGGAATGCGTGAGTCGGCTGTCGCAGGCCGATGTTGGCCGTGTCGTCTTCACGCGCGATGCTCTGCCGGCCGTGCTGCCGGTCAACTTCCTGCTGGAGCCGGATGGTGCCGTGCTGCTACGTACCTCGGCATCGTCCGAGATGGTCCACGCCGTCGACGGGGCCGTGGTCGCCTTCGAGGGGGACGACTTCAACGCGGCGGCGCACGCGGGCTGGAGCGTCCTCGTCACCGGGCTCGCCTCCGTGGTGACCGACCCCGCCGATCACGACCGGTTGACGAGGACCGGCCCTCGCTCGTGGGTGGCCTGGCCGGACGAGGTCTTCGTCCGCATCGAGCCCGAACTGGTCACCGGACGCGAACTCCCAGGCGGGCGGACCATGTACGGGCTGCCCCTTGCACCATGAGCGGCGTCGGCGAAGGCCGACGGGTCGGCGCGCGCCGACCATCGGGTACGGGGGTGTGCGACCGGACGCCGAATGCATCCGGCCGCGCACGGCGTAACCGGTCTCGTCAGGGCTGAGTAGTGGTTACGACGGTCTCACGGGGTCCGTCGCGCTCCACCCGGCACTCGACATCGACGACGCCCTCCACGGCGCGGACCAGTCTGATGGTGAGGGGAACGAGGGAGGTGTCACGGAACGGACCGGTGAGCGTGACCACGCCGTCGGAGACGGCCACCCGAATAGGCTGAGTGGGAGCCGTGAAGAGGAACGGCACGATCTCTCGGTCGACCTCCTCGGCGATCTCTTCATCCGGGCGCAGGAACACCCGCAGCAGGTCACCTCGGCTCACGATGCCCTCCAGCAGACCCTCGGAGTTGACCACCGGCAGGCGCTTGACCCTCCGCTGAGCCATGATGCGGGCCGCCTCCGCCAGCGTGGCGTCGGGGTGGACGGTGACGGCCGGTGCGGACATCACGTCGGCGGCCGTCAGCCCGCCTGCCCTGGCCAGGTCGGCCAAGCGGCGCATCTGGGTGAACCGGTCCGGGTCGCTGTCCCGGAACTCCTCCTTGGGCAGCAGATCGGCCTCCGAGACGACGCCGATGACACGGCCCTCGCCCGCCAGCACGGGCAGGGCGCTGACCTTCCACTGTTGCATGAGCGTGACGATGTCCTTGAAGGGTGCGTCGCGGCCCACGGCCACTACGGTGTGCGTCATGACGTCGTTCACGACGTGGGGGCTGCCGTACAGCATGGTGTTCCTCCTCTCGGGGTGCGCGACAGCTGGGTCACAGGAGGCTTCCGCTGCCATGGGGGCCGTACAGGTCGAGCAGCCGGATCCGGGCGGCGTGCAGCCGGTGGGCGACGACGTCGCCGATCCAGGTGGCGACCGCACGGCCGAAAGCCGGGTCCTGGGCGCTCAGGGCGCGCACGGCCTCGGCGTCGAACTCCCAGGCCCGTACCGGGGTCATCGCCTCGGCACCCAGATGCCACACGTAGGGCGGGAAGTGCCAGGACCAGCCGACCAGTTCACCATGGCCCAACGACTCGATGACGGCGGCCCGGCGGCCAGGGACGCGGAGGTCGAGGGCGACGGTGCCGGTGCGAACGATCCAGAACCTGTGAGCACGCCCGCCCTCTTCGAACAGTCGCGTACCTGCCACGAAGGACACCTCGCGGGCGACTCGCATCAGTCGTTCACGGTGCTCGACCGGGAGGCCCGCGGTCAGTGTGGTGGTGGAGGTCATCGTTCCGCTCCCTACTCCTCGGGGCACGCGCTCAGGCAGCGTTCGGCGGTGCCCGCGTCCCGGACGTGAACCGGGTGGCGCGTCCTTCGCTGATTCCAGGCTGGTCCCGTCCGGAGACGGAAGCCAGGGGCTGTCCGGGCCCGATCGCCGGCCGTTCGGCCTTGACGTACCCCGGTGAACTCCCTTTCGCCCGGCCCCGGAGCCACGCCGACGACGCACAGCCGCACAGGGTTGTCCGTCGCTGACGGGATGCCGCCCCGACACGGCCGCGACGGCGTGTCCGGTTCACCTGCTGTCGCTCGTTCCGGCCCCGTCCAGCGCGGCCCGCCCGGCCTCCAGCCGTGCCACCGGGACCCGGAACGGCGCGTAGTCGGGGCCGGTGGTGTGGAAGAAGTGCACCGACTCCCGGTCCCCGCCGTGTTCGCCGCGCACTCCGGTCTCCAGTGAGTCGCGGACTGCCCGGCCCTCGGCGCCCCCGGAAGTTCGATCATGGTGCCGACCGGGCAGGCCCCGGGGACGCCTGACGTTGCTGACACCTCGGCCAGGACGCGGTCCAGTTCCTCGCGTACCAATCGGAACCCGGTGACGTCGCCGACCGAGCGGGACCGTGATCTCCGCTCGGTCGAGCACCCGGTCGCGGTCCGTGTCCGTTCCCGCCAGGGTCATCCGCTCGACGAGCCGGCGCCACTCGCCCAGGCACATGTGCTCGGTGCGGCACCGGCCGATACCCCGGGCGTCGAACCGACAGGCGCGCGGCGCCCTCGTGAGTGTCGGCGTTGGCCCTGACCTTCAGCCGCCCGCACCGCGTCCGCGCGGTCGGGGCGCTGCCGCGTACCGACCACCTCCGATCCGTCCAGCGACGGAGCAGGCGAGGCTTGTCGCCGGTGAGGGTCACGACGACCCGACCGGCTGTGCCGCCCTCGACGGGGCGGGAAGGACGGCCCCGCGGAACGGACCGTTCGGCCCAAGCCGCCGCAGGCTGGACAGGCCGATCCTGGTCACGTGGAGAACGCCGCCCATATGTGCGGGAGGAAGCGATGTACGGCTCCGTCTACACCGTGAGTGACGTCATGACCCGTTCCGTGGTGGCGCTGGCCGCCGGGGCGGGGTTCAAGGACATCGTGCGGACCATGCGAACGCGGCGGATGAGTGCGCTCCCCGTCATCGATGCGGGGAACCGGGTGGTCGGCGTCGTCTCCGAGGCCGACCTGCTGCGCAAGGAGGAGTTCCGCGACAGCGACCAGGACGTGCACCCGAGGACCGGGCCCGTCGCGGCTCACGACAAGGCGCGAGGGGTGACGGCGACGGATCTGATGACGTCCCCCGCCATCACGGTGGGCCCCGACGAGACCCTGGCCGGGGCTGCTCGTGTCATGGCGCGGCGTGGGATCAAACGCCTGCCCGTCGTCGACGCCGACGGCGTGCTGCGGGGGATCGTGAGTCGTGGCGATCTGCTCAGGGTCTTCCTCCGGCCCGACCCGGAGATCGCTGAGGAGGTCCGGCACGAGGTCGTCGGCGGCCGCCTTCCGGACGGCATCGGTCCGGTCCGGGTCGAGGTCCATGAGGGCGTGGTCACACTGGCCGGACGGGTCCGCGACACGTCGGTCGTCCCGCTGGTGGAACGGCTGGTGCGCTCGGTCGAGGGCGTGGTCGACGTCCGCTGTGAGCTGGCCGGGCCCCGCCACCGGCCGGCGCTCGAGCCCGACCTGGCGGCCGATCGGCCGAGCGGGCCGTGACACCGACCCGTGACGGGGCCAGCAGGCAGCGACGGTGGCGGTGCCAGTCGCACCCGCGGAGGCAGTGGCGGCCGGGCGCCTAGCAAGATAGCGCCCGGTGACGAACGGACTGAGGAGATGGATACCGGTGAACGTTCGACCACCATCCGACGAACACGTGATCAGTCTGGTCGGTGACGCTGTCGCCGCGCCCTCGATGCACAACGCGCAACCGTGGCGTTTCCGCTATGTGCGTCAGACGCGTACGTTCGAGCTGTACGCCGACTTCGACCGCGCCATGCCGTACTCCGACCCACGCGCCCGCGGCCTGCACATCGGCTGCGGCGCCGCCCTGCTGAACCTGCGGGTAGCCGCGGCCCACGGCGGCCGGCACACGGAAACGCGGCTGCTGCCCCGCTCCGAAGATCCGGCATTCCTCGCGACCGTGCGGCTGACCGGCCCGGGAGGCGGCGACAGCGACCTCGCCGCGCTGCATCCGGCCATCACCGAGCGGCACAGCAGCCGTTTCCCGTTCGAGGAGCAGCGCATCCCTGACGACCTGCGCGGCGCGCTGGTCGAGGCCGCCCGTCGCGAAGGTACCACGCTGGCCTTCCCCGCCCCCTGGCATCTGCAGCACGTGCTGGATCTCGTGCGGGAGGCCGAGGCACGCGGTCTCACCGACCGCGCGTCGGAGCGGGAACTGGCGGAGTGGACCCGCACCGACTCTCCGTCGGTCAACTGTACGGACGACGGCGTCCCGGACTACGCCTTCGGCCCCGTCAGAAGCGGGGGCCGGGCGCCCCTGCGGGACTTCGCGGGCACACGCCGCGTGGCGGGAAGAGGCACCGCGGTCTTCGAACCGGCACCCCAGCTCGCCTGCGTCAGCACGACTCACGACCGCCCGGAGGACTGGCTGCGGGCCGGCCAGGCCATGGAACGTGTCCTGCTGCTGGCCACAGCCGAAGGTCTGGTCGCTTCCCTCGCCACACAACCCCTCGAACGCCCGGACCTACGATGGCTCCTGCGCGATCCGACATCCGGCGCCGGCCACCCGCAGATGCTGCTGCGACTGGGATACGGTCCCAAAGGGCCTCGGACACCACGGCGCCCGGTGTCCGATGTGCTCGACGTGCGGCCCTGAGCCCTCCAGGGGGGAAGTGCGGGACCCGGAGACGGACGGGGCTGCCGATCGCGGAGGGCCGGCACGGTGGAGCAGAGAGCCGCCCACTTCTTGCGACCCTCGGGACATCGTTGCGTGGTCTTCCCGCTGGTCCGTGTCCTTCGGTGTGCGTCTTCACAGCCGGTGGTGCCCTTCGGCCAGTCACGCAGACTCCGCGGTGGTGCTTCGGCGCGGCGCACTGGCGGCGGACGCCGATCGGCGGCGCCGAGCGTAGTCCGGGCCGTGACCCGCCATCGGAGGGCTGACCGAGTCCGGGAACCTGCGGTTCGGCGGGCGGGGGCCGTCACCCGACCGGTGTGCCACGCTCCGGTGAGCGCTCCGCGGCCGGTGGGCGTCCTCCCGCAAGGCGAGTGAGGGCGGGGCCGCTCACGGCGAGCAGGAGGACGTAGGCGGCCACCAGGGCGGTGAGCCGGTCCTGGCGTGTGCCCATCAGCCCGATGATGACTATGGAGAACTCGCCGCGGGCGATGAGCGCGGTCCCCGCCCGCAGCCGTCCCCGGCGTCCCGCGCCCTCGCGGCGTGCCGCGTACCAGCCGGACGCCAGTTTGGTCACGGCGGTGACCGCGGCCAGGAGGAGGGCCACGGGGAGCACCGGGAGCAGGGCGTCCGGGCGGATGGACAGGCCGATGGCCAGGAAGAAGACCGCCGCGAACAGGTCTCGCAGAGGGCTCAGCACCTTTCGCGCCCGGTCCGCCGCCTCGCCCGTGAGCGACAGCCCGATCAGGAAGGCGCCGACCGCGGCCGAGACGTGGACTGCCTCGGCCAGAGCGGCCACGATCAGTGTCGCGCCGAGGACCCGCAGCAGTAATTGCTCGGCGTCCGGATGCGACAGCAGCCGTCCCAGGTGATGTCCCCACCGGTAGGACAGGGTCAGGGCGGTCACCACGGCGCCCAGGGCCAGCAGTACTCCCAGCAGCGCCTGCTGCCAGGTGCCGCCGGCGGCGACGACGGCGAGCAGCGGAAGATACGCGGCCATCGCGAAGTCCTCCAGTACCAGCACGGACAGCACCGCCGGGGTCTCCCGGTTGCTCATCCTGCGCAGGTCGCCCAGGAGCCGGGCGATGATGCCCGAGGAGGAGATGTAGGTCACGCCGGCGAGCGCAAGAATCCCCGCGGTGTCCAGCCCGAGGAGCCATCCGGCCACCGCCCCGGGAACCGCGTTCAGCACGAGGTCGACCATCGCCGAAGGGAGGTGGCGGTGCAGACTGACCGTGAATTCCGGCACCGTGAACTCGAGGCCCAGTACCAGGAGCAGGAGGACCACTCCGATGCCCGCGCCGGTCTCCACGAACGCGCCGGCCGCGGGCACCGGGGCGACACCTCCCTCACCGAGGGCCAGCCCCGCCAGGAGGTACAGCGGCACCGGGGAAAGCGCCAGACGGCGCGCCAGTGCTCCCAGCAGACTCAGGGCGGCCAGGATGGTGCCCAGCTCGAGGAGCAGGGCGACCGAGATCCGCATCCCCTCAGCCCCGGACGAGCTGTTCCACCGCGGTGATCCCCTCGCGGGTCCCGATCACCACCAGCACATCGCCGGAGCGCAGCACCTCGTCCGGTCCGGGGGAGGGGATGACCTCCTCACCGCGGACAATCGCCACGACCGATGCGCCCGTTCGTGTCCGGGCCCTTGACTCCCCGAGAGGACGACCGGCGAACGGAGTGTCCGCGAGCACCTCGACCTGGCCTGCGCTGAGACCGGGAACCTCTCTGGTCAGATCCGCGAAGCGCTCGGCGATACGCGGAGCGCCCAGGATCTCGGCGAGGACGTCGGCCTCCTCGCCGGTGAGCCGGAACACCGCACCCGCCTGGTCCGGATCCGTGCCGCCGTAGATTGCCAGTTCGAAGTCGCCCGATCGCCTGGCCACCACTCCGATCCTGTCGCCGTCCTGGTTGACGAAGTCGTAGCGCAGCCCTACCCCGGGCAGCAGCACCTCGTTGACGTCCACTCGCACCTTCCCCGTCTGTCCTGGAGTCGTCGTCGCGCGGCGGTCGCTCGGCCGCCGTGCGACAGGTATTCGACACACGTGGGTGCCGGCTCAAGCGCCGTCACCGCGTACGCGAGCGCGTCGGCCACTCTTCCTGCCCCCGGGCACGTCGGTACAGGGCCGAGTGGCCCTGTACCGAGGGCGTGTCGGCCTGCGGCCGTCCAGACCGCGGAACTCACTCCGGGCGGCGAGCGGGGATGTGGCGTCGGCGCGTGTGCGCGGTGCTTCCTGCCCGCGTTCAGGACAGGGTGGCGAGAGCGGCGTCGAGGCGACGGGTGGCTTCCTCGGCGACCGGCCTCATGGCGTCGAGACCGGTCAGGGTGACCATGGTGCCCGGATCGACCGCCTGGACCACCACGTGGTCGTCCTGGGTGCGGACGACCACGTTGCAGGGGAGCAGCAGTCCCACCGAGCGGTCGGCGTCGAGTGCCTGCCGGGCCAGCGGGGGGTTGCAGGCGCCCAGGATCAGGTACCGCTCCATGTCGTGGTTGAGCTTCGTCTTGAGCGTGGCCTGTACGTCGATCTCCGTCAGGACGCCGAATCCCTGGTCGGCGAGGGCCTGGCGCACGGCTGCGACGGCCTCGTCGAAGCCGCTGCGCAGGGTCACGGTGCGGTCGTACGACACGGTCTCCACCTCGTCTCTTCCTTCCGGTGGCGGCATTGCGGCGCGCCTGCCGGGCCGACGCCCGACTGCGGCCACCACCTCTCCGAATATACCCCCGGGGGTAAAGGTGCTAGCGTGGATGCATACCCCCCGGGGTAATTTTCCCTCGAAAGGAGCAACCGCGTGTTCTTCGTCGACACCATCGAGCTGGAAGGGCTCGGCAACCGCAGCTACCTCGCCGGGGGCGAGCGGACGGCGGTGGCCGTGGATCCGCCCCGTGACCTCGACTCCGTCCTGGCCGCCGCGGTCCGGCGCGGTGTGCGGATCACCCACGTGGTGGAGACCCACATCCACAACGACTACGTCACGGGCGGCCTGGAGCTGGCCCGTGTCACCGGTGCCAGGTACCTCGTGCCGGCCGGAGCGCGGGTCGACTTCACGCGGGTGCCGGTCGCCGACGGGGACACTGTCGCCATCGACGACGGCCTCACACTGGCGGCACTGGCGACTCCCGGACACACACCGCACCACACCTCGTACGTGCTGCGTGAACGCGAGCGTGCGGTGGCCGCCTTCACCGGCGGGTCCCTGCTGATCGGCACGGTGGGCCGACCGGACCTGGTCGAGCCCAGGCTCACCGAGCATCTGGCCCGGGCCCAGCACGCCTCGGCCCGCAGGCTCGTCGAGACCTTGCCCGACGAGACCGCGGTGCTTCCCACGCACGGCTTCGGCAGTTTCTGCTCCTCCGCGCAGGCGGACGGCGACGCCACCACCATCGGCGAGGAGAGGACGGCCAACGCGGCTCTGACCATGGACGTGGACACGTTCGTCGCCGAGCTGTTGGCCGGCCTCGATGACGTGCCCGCGTACTACGCGCACATGGGTCCGGCCAACGCCGCAGGGCCCGCGCCGGTCGACCTGACGCCGCCGGCCCCCGCCGATGCCGAGGAGATCGCCGCCCGTCTCGCGGCCGGTGAGTGGGTGGTGGACCTGCGCAACCGGGTGGCGTTCGCGCGCGGACATGTCGCCGGGTCGTTCAACTTCGAGGCCGAAGGCAAGCTCGCCACCTACCTGGCCTGGATGGTCCCCTGGGGCAAGCCCGTCACTCTGCTGGCAGAGTCCGCCGAACAGCTCGCCACCGCCCAGCGCGAACTGGTCCGCGTCGGCATCGACCGTCCGGCGGCCGCCGCGACCGGTGGCCCGGACCGCTGGCTGCGTGACGGTGAAAGCCCCGCCACGTTCCCCCGCTCCACCTTCGCCGGCCTGGCCGAGCAGGAGCCCGGCTCGGTCGTCGTGCTGGACGTGCGGCGTGATTCCGAGCGCGAGGGCGGCTGGATCGAGGGCTCGGTACACCTTCCGATACACGAACTGCACGGCCGCCTCGACGAGATTCCCCGGGGAACGGTGTGGGTGCACTGCGCCGGCGGTATGCGGGCCGCGATCGCGGCATCGCTGCTGGACGCGGCGGGCCGGGATGTGATCGCCGTCGACGACGGCTTCGAAGCGGCCGGCCACGCGGGGCTGCCCCTCGTCCGTCCGCGGGCATGAAGGGGCGCCCAAGCCCGAAAGGAAGGCAAGAGATGTCTGTGTTCAGTCGTGGCGCCCGGCGCCTGACGGTCGACGAGGCCCGCAGCCGAACCGGTGGCGGGCGGTCCGGAGCCGTCCTGCTGGATGTGCGGGACAAGTGGGAGTGGAAGGCCGGTCACGCGCCGGGCGCCCTGAACGTACCGCTGGCCGGGTTCCTGGCGGGCGGCCCGCTGCCGGAAGCCGCGCAGGGCTGCCCGCTGGTGGTGATCTGCCGCAGTGGGAGCCGCTCGCGGCAGGCGGCGGAACTGCTCGCCGAGCGAGGTGCCGACGCGGTCGACGTCGAGGGCGGTATGAAGGCGTGGGCCGCCGCCGGATACCCGGTTGTCGACGAGCGCGGGAACATCGGCTCGATAGCGTGACCGCACTCGTTCTCGCTGTCGTCGCCGGAGCCGTCGTCGGCCTGGCGCTCGGCGCTCTCGGCGGTGGCGGCAGCGTCCTCGCTGTGCCGGCGTTGATCTACCTGCTCGACTTCGCTCCGGACGCGGCCACGACGGCCGCCCTGATCATCGTCACCGCCACCTCCGTGACCGCGCTGGCGGCGCACACCCGGGAGGGGAACGTCGCCTGGCGGACGGGAGGGCTGTTCGCGGCGGCCGGTATCGCCCCGGCCTATCTCACCGGTGCAGTGGTGGGGGACGTACCCGAGGCGGTACTCACCGCGGCGTTCGCGGTCGTCGCCGCGCTGGCGGCGCTGCGCATGCTGCGCCCCTCCCGTGCCGAACCCCCAGGCGGCGTTCGGCCCGTGCGGGCGGCCGGGGCGGGCGCCGGGCTCGGAGCGGTGACCGGCTTCCTCG
>NZ_RAIF01000032.1:2024888-2091321 GCF_003671715.1 Streptomyces sp. E2N166
GTAGGTGGCGGTTTCCTGGCCGTCCCGGCGCTGGTGGGCGTCCTCGGGTTGCGGATGCGGCAGGCGGTGGGCACCAGCCTGCTGGTCATCACCGCCAATTCCCTGGCCGCGCTCGCCGCACGCACGGGAAGCGGCGGGGACCTGCGCTGGGAGCTGATCGGACCCTTCGCCGGCGCCGCCGTGCTGGGCGCCTGGGACGGCAAGCGCCTGGCCGCGAAGGTCACCGGCGGCACACTTCAGCGGATCTTCGCCTACGTGTTGCTGGCCGTGGCGGCCGTCATGCTCCTGGACGTGATCGTCTGACGACGGAGCCCACCGCCGGATCACGCCAGGGACAGGAACAGCTTTTCCAGGCGGCCCCGCATCTGCTCGCGGTCCTCACTGGAACCGCTGCCGTCCCCGATGTCCGTCAGGCACTGCTGCAAGCCGGTGGCGATGATCGCGAAACCCGCGCGGTCCAGCGCACGCGAGGCGGCGGCGAGTTGGGTCACGACCTCCTCGCAGTCACGTCCCTCCTCGATCATCCGGATCACCCCGGAGATCTGGCCCTGCGCACGGCGCAGCCGATTGAGGACCGACTTCAGTTCGGCGCCCGCCAGATCAAGATCCATCACAACTCCTCATGAAATACCCCCAGGGGTAATATAGTCCCCTGCCGGGGGCCCCGTCGACAGACAAGGATGACACCCGCCATGATCACGCCCACGACCCTCGCGACCGCAGACGCGCGGGCCCGCCTGCACGAGCTGACCGTCATCGACGTGCGCACCCCGGGAGAATTCGCCGGAGGCCACCTGCCCGGGGCGTTCAACATCCCCCTCGACCAGGTCCGGCGGGCCCTGCCCGACATCCGGGCAGCCGCCGACCGCGGCGACGTACTGATGGTGTGCGCCTCCGGCGCCCGCTCCGAGAACGCCTGCGCGATCCTCGCCGAGAACGGCATCCCCACCGCCACCCTCTCCGGGGGCACCGGCGCCTGGGCCGCCGACGGCCACGACCTGCACCGGCCCCGGAGCACCGCACGAGCCGTCTGGGGAATGGAGCGGCAGGTCCGTCTGAGCGCCGGCGTCCTCGTGCTGCTCGGCCTGCTCCTCGCCTTCTTCCTCCACCCCCTCTTCCAGCTCCTGTCGGCGGGTATCGCGGCGGGCCTGGTCTTCTCCGCCCTCACCAACACCTGCGGCATGGCCGCCATGCTCGCCAGGCTTCCCCACAACCGGCCCCGGGCCGGCGAGCTCGACCAGACCCTGGCCGCGCTGCGCGAGCGCTGACGGACCGAAGTGGTCGGCTGAACGGAGGGCCATGCAGGTGATCGTCACGGCTACAGATACTCCACCCGAAGACCTGGCCGATGGAGGTCGCGGTATCGACCGTAGAAGTCCGGAAAGTCGAACTCTCGCTGCAGCAATCGGTGCAGTTCGTCCTCACTGGCCACTGATGTGAGCACAGCGTCAAGGGCCGCGGCCGGCTGAGTGGCGCCAAAACCAGCGAAACGGTCGCGCGATGAGTTCGCGGGCCCGGGACGGTCTACCCAAGTAGTGAATGTCTCAGGCGGCTCACCGCGAAGGCGACTTAAGGTCGCCACCAGGAGGACGGCACAGTGACCACACGTTTGGGCAGGGTGACCTGCGATCTCTCGATCTCCGCCGACGGGTACTCGGCCGGGCTCAACCAGGCCGAGCAGCGTCCGTTCGGCGACGACGCCGGTGATGGCTGGGGCGGCAGGCTGCACGCATGGATGTTCGAAAGCCCGGAGCAGCGGCAGGCCGAACTCGACCGGCTGACGGCAGTGGGCGCCTTCATCATGGGGCGCAATATGTTCGGCCCCGTACGCGGCGCGTGGGATCGGCAGTGGAAGGGCTGGTGGGGCGACAATCCGCCGTACCACGCGCCGGTCTTCGTCCTCACCCACCACCCTCGCGACCCGCAACCGATGGACGGCGGCACCACGTTCCACTTCGTCACCGACGGCATCGAATCCGCTCTGCGACAGGCTCGCGAGGCGGCCGGGGACCGCAACGTGTCGATCCACGGGGGTGCGACCACCATCAACCAGTACCTGGCCGCAGGCTTGATCGACGAGCTGCGGCTGCACATTGTGCCGTTCACGCTCGGCGCCGGCACGCGGCTGTTCGACGGGGTGCCGCCATTGAATCTCGAGCAGGTGGAGTCGCGAGCAGCGAACTCGGTCACACACGTGACCTACCGCGTGCTGCCCTGAGAGAAGGGCGGTGTCAGTCACAAGTACCGATCAACCTTTGAGGGGAGCCGCTCAACTTCCCTGCCCACGGGTTACCTGACCTGCCCTGACTCCGCACTCTGGAGGCCTACCTGCTGCTGCTCCTCGGGGAGGTTCGGACGGCGATCGCCGTGGCGGAGCAGCGGGAGGCGGAGCGGCAGCGGGTATACAGGACCGGCCCTGCCCGTCCGACTGGTAGTGAAGCTGGGGAAAGTGGAACGGCTCCGCGGCGAGTGCTATCTGCGCAGCCGGACAAACTGCCTCGGGATCATCGGTTGTGCCGGTGTCCTTGTTGGCCTTCTACGAGCAGGGCGAGACCCGGATCGCGGAGTGTCGCGACGTTCGGGGACGGTACCGGGTTCCGCGTCGACGCAGGAGGGCCGGTTGCTTCGTGAGGTGATGGCCCAACGGGCATCGAAGACGGTGACGGGCTCGTCGAGCATACGGGCGGTGCTCGACGCCGGCCCAGGCATCGATCCGCTGCCGTGGGGCCGGCTCCGCAGACCGGCGCTTCCATCACTGCAGGGCGGACCTGCGATCGTTTCGGCTGTCCAAGACGCTGCACAATGGAGGCTCATGAGGGGAAGAGACACGCGCCTGCAGTCGCGCCGTATCGGGAAATTGGCACGTGAGGACGATCCACGCCCACGGCGCGGCCCTGTGCTGCTCGCCGCCGTTGCTGTTCCCACAACGGGAACGGCAGGGGCTCAACCAGAAACCCTGTTCCGGGCCGCGCAATCGGCCGGCGGTGCGATGCACCTGGTCCTGGTCGTCGCGGCCGTCTTGCTCGCCTTCGGCCTTGTCGCCCTTGGTGCCGTCTGGATCATCAACACGGCTGCTGCTCTGCTCCATCGAGTCCGCGCCCGTGCCCGCCGTTCACCACGCACTCTAGGGAATGTGTGAGGAAGCCGTAGTCATTCGAGGCGCCGGCGATCAAAACGCACCCTTGTAGTCGCCGGATAAGTCCCACAACCCATCGACCACGATGAACTACACGCAGTTTTCCCCCACACGCGCACTCCTTCTTCCCGACCACGCGCGTCTGATGCTGTGACCGAGATGGTTCACTGTGGTCGGGAGACGGCTCACGGGACGAGCGCGGCCCGCGAGGCGACTGGTATTACTGGTGCATGCAGGAAGAGCAGGAAGAGACCGCGCGGTCCGCGATCGACACGTTCATCTCCGCGTTCAACGCCTCGGACGACAGCTATGTGACTGCGCTGCTCTCCCAGGCCGTCACCTCGGACGTGGTCTTCTGGGGACCGTTGGGCCGCAGTGAGGGGATCGAGGCGGTCGAGCGGTTCGTGCTGGACATCCGGCGCCACCCCGCGGGGACCGGCACGATGGTGCGCTGTTCGGCGGTGGACATGCCGGACGAGTGGGCCCGGTACCAGTGGGTCTTCACGACGCCGGATGGAGGCCCCCGTCTGGCGGGAACGGACGTCGTCCATCTGCGGCGGAGCCTCATCGACCAGGTCATCGTGTTCGCGGGGGAGATCGAGCCGTCCGCATCCTGAGTCGTTCTCCTCTGGTGCCGTCCTTCCCCCGAACCGGCCCCGTCCGGGGCTCCGGGTCTGCCCAGCCGAGATCATCTTCACAACGCTTCGGTCGTCCGCGCTTGGCCACGAGCGGACCGATGATGTGCTGTGGCCGTGTGAGTTCGCGGTTGGCCAGGCTGCGGTGCTGAGGGGGCGTCCGCCTCAACGGATGCTCTTCTCGCTTCGGATACGGGCGCGTTCCTGCGTTTGGCGGCCAGGACGTCGCGGTGGCGGGCGTTGGCGTTGCACCAGCGTAGATAGGGTCTGTCAGACAAGCGGGCCTGTTCCGTAGTCGGTGGTGACGGTGAGTACTCACCTGTGATCATTGAGCGTGCATGATGCGAACACGCTTATGGGAACGGTGTTCTCGGGGTTGTCGGCGTTGGGCCCCACCGCCATCAGCAGCGTCGGCTGGCAGCAGACCGCCGTCCAGTACTTCTTGGACCTCCGAGCCGTGACCTGGCTGATCATCCTGTCTTGGCTCGAAACACAGCGTTACGCCCCGACCGCCGCTCTCGCTGACGCCGTCGCGCGCGCCGCGGAGAACGCCCGGATCGCCGCCCAATGCCAACGGGACCGCCCCGGCAAACGACACCGCTCCGTCGCCTACACCGACCCGCCCACCGTTCCTCTGGCCGCCGCGCCTGTCTTCGGGATAGCCGCACAGATCCTCGCCGCCGACTACGACGCCACGTTCGCGATCTTCAACCCGCTCATTAGCCGGGCCCGAAACACCGAACCCACCATGACCCACCTGCAAAAGCCCCACCACGCGTCAGCGCCGCTACGGCTCACGCTCAATCACCACAGGCACGACCTTTGGAAAAAGAGCAGGGAACGGCTTCTCCGCAAACACCCCGGGCTTGTCCCCATGCCGCCCTCGCGGCCAGTGACATGAGACGGATCACGCTGGATGATCTACTCCAGGGGGTCAGTAGGCGATCACGTTCTCGTCTCCGCAGGCACCCCTTGGCCACACCACCAGGAGGAATCAGTGTCAGACCCGCAACTGCTCACTCCCGAGGAGAAGCTCGCCGAAGCGAAGAAGCAGCTGAGCCTCCCGCGTATCGTCGTGATCTGCGGCTCCACCCGTTTCATGGCCGAGATGACCGAGGCCGATCTGCGGGAGACCAATGCCGGAAAGATTGTCGTAAAGCCGGGTTGTGACATGAAGTCGCCGCACCAACTCTGGTCCGATCCTGTCGAGGCCGAGGCGCTGAAGGTTCGACTGGACGATCTGCACCGGGCGAAGATCCGGCTCGCTGATGAGGTGCTCGTAGTCGGCGGCTACATCGGAGACAGCACCCGAGCCGAAATCGCCTACGCCCGGTCGCTGGGTAAGCCCGTGCTGTTCACGCACCCCGAAGTCGACCCTGACGCCTGACTGCCCGCTGTCACCTCGACGCGGTCCGGAACGCGAGATACCGGCTGAAGGTTTTGTGGCTGTCGGGAGTGAAGCGCCACTCCAGCAGGGCCGACCGCAGCTCAGGTTCGGTCAACCAGCCATACCAGGCGACCTCATCGGGATCGGGGACCACGGCATCCGGTACCACGGCTTCGTGCACGCCGAGCCAGTGAGGGCTCAAGCCGCTGCGGTTGAGGAAAGTGAACAGCAGGCGCGGCAGCGCACGAATGGGGCGCCGAGTGGGGCGAACACACCGACAGCCGCACCACCTGGCGCAACGGACACCGCGAGAAGACAGTGACCACACAGGCAGGTGACCTGGAACTCGCGATCCCGAAACTACGGGCAGGGAGCTTCTTCCCCAGCCTCCTCGAACGTCGCCGGCGCATCGACCAAGCCCTCTACGCGGTCATCATGGAGGCATACGTCCACGGCGTCTCCACCCGCTCCGTCGACGCCCTCGTCAAAGCCCTCGGCTCCGACACCGGGATATCGAAAAGTGAGGTCTCCCGAATCTGCGCTGAGCTCGACGAACAGCTGGACGCCTTCAGATCCCGGCCGCTGGACCACACCCGCTTCCCCTACCTGTTCCTCGACGCCACCTACGTCAAGGCCCGCGTCGACCACTGCATCGTCTCCCAGGCCATCGTCATCGCCACCGCCGTCACCCAGGACGGCGGCCGCGAAGTCGTCGGCGTCATGGTCGGCGACAGCGAGAGCCAAGCCTTCTGGACCCAGTTCCTGCGTCACCTGCGCGAACGCGGCCTGAGCGGCGTCCGCCTGGTCATCTCCGACAGCCACAGCGGTCTGGTCAATGCGATCCGCAAGGTCATGCTCGGCGCCGCCTGGCAGCGCTGCCGGGTCCACTTCGTCCGCAACGTCTTCGCCGTGATCCCGAAAGGCTCGGCGGAGATGGTCGCCGCGACGATCCGCACCGTCTTCGCCCAGCCCACCGCGGACGCCGTCCGCACCCAGCTCGACACCGTCGCCGACATGCCCGGCCGGCAGTTCCCGAAGCTCAGAGAGATGCTGCTGGAGGCCAAGGAAGACCTGACCGCGTTCGCGGACTTTCCCCACCAGCACTGGAAGAAGATCCAGTCGACGAACCCGCTGGAGCGGCTGAACCGGGAGATCAAACGCCGCACCGACGTCGTCCAGGTCTTCCCGAACCCGACCGCCGTGATCCGCCTCGCCACCGCGGTCCTCGCCGAGCTCCACGACGAATGGATCGCCTTCCCTCGCCGCTACCTCTCCAACGAAAGCATGGACGCCCTCTACGCCGACACCCCGACCGTCCTACCAGCCGCGTCAGACGACTGATCACCTACACCACGGCAAGAGGCATGACCGAACCAAAATGTACAAACGAGAATAAAACGACTTTTCGGGGCGTGCTCGAAAGGTGCCGTGCAGGTGGGGACGGCGGCATCGTCTGACCGCCACGGTTCCGCACCGGCCGGTGCGGAACCGGGTCATTCGAAGGTGCAGCGGGCGTTCGCGGGCGGAGAGGTGAGGTTCACGAGGTAGTCGGCGACGGCGTCGTCGACGCAGGTATTGCCGGCGATCAGGGCGGCGCCGTGCTGCTCGCCCTCGACGGTGAGCAGGCTACCTTCCAGCGCCTCGGCCAGGTGGGTACCTTCCTCGTACGGGGCCACGGGGTCGCCGGTGACAGCGACGGTCAACGTGTCGGGCAGGCCCTTGATGTCCGTGGCGTAGGGGTAGCCCAGGGTCGGCTCCACGGGCCACGCCTCACACATGTTCCGGGTGTCGTCCAGCGGCCGGCCGGTGTCGAGGAAAGGGGCGATCTTGGTCATCGTGCGCCTGAGCTTCGACTCCTGTTCCGGGGTGTGTCGTTCCTCGTCCAGGCAGTTGATGACCTCGGTGGCTTCGAGGGCATTGCTGTAAGTGCCGTCGACATACCGCTGGTAGTAGGCGTCATGCAGTCCGATCAGGGCGTCGCCGCGCCCGTTCTGAACCTCGCGGATGCCCTTGATGATCGTGGGCCAGCTCGCCTCCGAGTACAGCCCGGCGACGACCCCGTCGATCGCGTCGGAGAAGCTGAGGACTCGCCCGTCCCCGGCCGGGACCGGCTCGTCGATCAGGGGCTGGACGATCTCCTGGAACCGTTGGGTCACCGCCTCGGGGTCGGAACCGAGCGGGCAGTCCGGCATTTCCGTGCACGAAGCGCCCATCAGCTCGAACGAGCGCTGCACGCCGGTGTACTGCTGCTTACGCCGCTCCATGGTGCCCGCGTAGGGGTCCATCGGCCCGTCGAGAACGAGCGCGCGGACGTTCTCGGGAAATATCTCGGCGTAGACCGCTCCCAGCCGCGTGCCGTAACTCGCGCCGAAGTAGCTCAGCTTGTCGTCGCCCAGCACCGCCCGCAGCACGTCCATGTCACGCGCGGCGTCGCGGGTGCCCACGTGGGAAAGGAACTCCTCACTCCCGGTGCGCTCGGCGCACTGCTGCATCCACTGCCGCGTCTCCTCCTCTGTCCAGCTCGCGACGTTGGCCGTCTTCTCCGACATCTCGTCGTTCTCGCGTTCGGCGTCGGTGTAGCAGTCCAGCGTGGGGGTGGACGCGCCGACGCCGCGCGGGTCGATGCCGATCAGGTCGAACTGTTCCAGGACCGGACTGTCGGGCGCCATCGCAGCGATCAGCGGGGCGAAGCTCATGCCCGCGTATCCCGGGCCGCCCGGATTGGTCATTAACGACCCGACCGGCTCCCCGCCCTTCGCCGGCACCCGCAGCAGCGCGATCGACACCGTCTCGCCACCCGGGTCCTCATAGTCCATTGGCGCCTCCATGCGGGCGCACTCGAACTGGTCGTTCGCGAACAGCTCCGCATCGGTCTCGTTGCTCGCATAGGGCTCGCACGGCTCGAAGGTCAGCTCCTGTTCGTAGAAGCGCCGCAGCTCCTGCGAGGTCTCCTGCGACGACTTGTCCGCGCTCGACGACGTGCAGGCACCGAGCATTCCTACCAGCAGCAGCGTCACACCGACCGCTGCTGTTCGATGGACGCGGGCACGGGTACGCATGCTTCTCCTTAAACGGCGAGTGCGCGAGAACGGCCTCCCGCTCGCCAAGGGGGTTACCTAGGAATCCATGATCCCCAGGCGCCGGGGCCGTGACGAGTGACGTCCGTCAGCGGTGCGAGTGACGGATGTAATGGGGGAGCGATGACAGCGCGCACGACTCGCTGAGCTACACAGAGAGGGAGCAGTTACCGGCAGACGGTGCACCCAAGGGAGCAGAACTGGCGCACTCAGACGCGGAGATCGCCTACACCACACAGCGGGACGCCATCCACGAATGCCCAGCTCTTCGGTCAGCTCCCGCGCGGCGGCCTGTTCATAGGACTCGCCGACATTTGCGGCGCCACCGACCTCGACCTCATAGAGCCCGGGGAAGCGCGATACCTGCTCCGACCGCCGGTGGACGAGGAGCCGGCCACGATCATCACGACAAACTGTCACGGCGACCCGATGCAGCCACCCCTCCCGTATGGCCTGCCGGTGGCTGACCACCATCCCCAGCTCACGATCTTGATCGTTGACACGCTCCACCAGTTCGGCCACGACAGCACCCTGGCAGAGCCCACTGACAACGCCGCTTCCCGGTGACTCGCGGAACCGGACCAAAGAGCACCTGAGCAAGGAGGCCGGGCCCGGATGACGACGGTCGGTCGTCGCGCAAAAACGGCACCTATCGTCCTCGGGTCATGACAACAAGCGCTGGAAGGTGACACCTAACGCTGGAAGTCACACGGTGCCCAGCAGTCCGCACACGGGCAGCGGGCCGTTGGCCGCTTGCCCTGGCAAGCGAAAGGGGGGGGAGTGATGCGGCTCCGCATCACTCCCCCTTCTCGCGCGGCTCAACGGTTGCACAGTGCGGCCATGCCGCAGGTGTTGGTGAGGGCGGAGAAGGCCAGGCCATTCGCGATAGCGGCGGAGAGGAGCTGGAACGCCGGGTGGACGACGAGACCACGGTCCGTCCCGCACGGCCACGAGGCGATCGACGAGCATCGCTGACCACAACGACCGACGAGAGTTGCCGGCCGCCCATCAGTGCTGTCCCTAGTCCCAGTACGTCTCGTGGGTCAGCCGGTCGCCCTGTCCGTCGAAGGTGTCGACGGACGCGATGGTCTCTCCGTCGGCGATGGGCAGGGCGAACGCACGGTAGGAAGTGCCGGGCAGTGTCACCACCCGCGCCGTGCGGACCGATCCGTTGTCCAGGGTGAGCCGGGCTGTGGCCGTCCCCGAGGCAGGGTTGCCGACGAAGATCCGGGTCCCGGACGCCCCCTTGTCGGACAGACTGCGCAGCCCGGCCCCCTGGACGAAGTCGTCATCGCCGTCCACGACGGAGCAGCCCGCCCAGTGGCCCGCCTGATGGTCGACCTGGACGCCGCCGATGAAGACCCGTTGGCAGAGCAGCGAGAGTTCCTCCGGCCGGGGACCACGGCCGGAGCCGGAGCCCCCGTCGGCGTCGCGGTCGCCCTCTGCGCCGACGTTGGTGTCCGAGGAGGGAAAGTCGTCCGGCACCTCCGGATAGAACGTCAGCGTCACCGACCACTTCTTGCCGTCGATGCTGCCGGAGCGGATCACCCGGCTGCGTTCCGCGGCCTTCGACGCGTCGGGACCCGGTGAGACGGAAGGGGAGGAGGCCGCTGGAGTGGGGCTGCCATCCTGCGACGGGCCGGCCAGCAGCGGCAGGACGACGGCTGTGGTGACCGCGGCCATCAGCGCCCCGGCCGCCGCGCTCACGGTGGTGCGGCGGGACCTCCGGGCACGGGCACCGTCCAGGATGGCCTGCACAGGTGCCGGCCCGGGCGCCTTCCGCCCGGCCGCCCTGGCCAGCGCATGCCGCACGTCCGGTGCGCGATCCGCGGCATGGAGGGTACCGAGCCGGTCCGGGACGGAATCGCCGGAGGCGCCCGAAGCCCTTGAGGCAGCCGATCGCCTGTCGGGTGTGTGGGGGGCGGTCATGCGGCGCCTCCGAGATCCGCGCGGTCGTGCGCCGCCAGGGCGGGGTGTGCCCGCAGCTTGGCCAGAGCACGGGAAGCCTGGCTCTTGACCGTGCCGGGCGAGCAGCCCAGCGTCCGTGCCACCTCATCCGCCCCGAGATCCTCCCAGTAGCGGAGGACGACCACGGCTCGTTGCCGTTCGGGCAGTTCGGCCAGAGCCTCCATCAGCACGTCGCGATCCTCCAGGCGTTCGGCATCGCGGGACCGCTGCGGACGGTCCGGAAGCAGAGGGGTGAGCAGCTGGGCGACCCGTCTGCGGCGGTGGCGGCTTCGGTTGTTGTTCACCAGCGCGCGCCGCACATAGGCGTCGGCGTCCTCCCGCCGCACCCGGTCCCACCGCGCGTACACCTTGATCAACGTCGTTTGCACCAGGTCTTCCGCTTCATGGAAATCACCGGTCAGCATGTAGGCGGTCCTGACCAGGCGGCTCCAGTAGGCCGAGGCGAAGGCCGTGAAATCGTCTTCGGCCTCGACGGCCGGTCCGATGCGCACGAAGAGTCTGTCCCTGCGGGTGTGTGGGCGGGCAGGCGGTACGGTCCGGTCCCCGGATGCCGGCGGCACCCGGGGACCGAAGACCGGTGGGGTCAGTCCCAGTACGTCTCGTGGGTCAGCCGGTCGCCCTGTCCGTCGAAGGTGTCGACGGACGCGATGGTCTCCCCTTCGGTGATGGGCAGGGCGAACGCACGGTACGAGGTCCCCGGCAACGTGACCACCTCAGCGGTACGGACCGTCCCGCCGTCGAGAGTCAACCGGGCCGTGGCCGTACCCGAAGCCGGGTTGCCGACGAAGATCCGGGTCCCGGAGGTGCCCTTGCCGGTCAGGCCGTGCAGCCCGGCACCTTCGACGAAGTCGTCCCGGCCGTCCACGACGGCGCATCCCGCCCACGGGCCGGCCTGGTGGTCGACCTGGACCCCGCCGATGAACACCCGCTGACAGAGCAATGAGGGATTGTCGGGCTGCGAGTCACCGAAGCCGGAGGTCCGGTCGACGGTGGGGAAGTTCTCCGGAACCGTCGGATAGAACTGCAGCGTCACCGACCACTCCTTGCCGTCGATGATGCCGGAGCCGACGGCACGGGTCACGGTCCGCCGTTCCTCGCCCTGCGCGTGCCGAGTAGGGTGCTGCTTCGCCTGCGTGGCCGACCGCGCGTGCATTCCCTTGCCGGAGGCGTCACCAGACACCTCGGGGGCAGCCCATGCACCGGCTGCCGGTGTACCGACCACGATGGCGGCCGCGCCGGCGGCGACCGCGAGCTTCTTGAAGCTGCTGTACACGTTGCTCCTACGGGAAGTGGGGTGATTGGACCGGAGGGCGCCTCTCCACCCACTCCTACTCCCGTTCTCCGCCGGAGGTTGCATACGCCGGTGATTTCCTGGCGGCCGCACTGAGGCCGGCAACCGCGGGCTCAAGCATGGCGGTTGGGCCGAGTGCCGGGTCGGGGGCCGAGTCCTCGGCCACGCGCGCCGCCGCCTCCCGCTCTACCGACCTCCTCGTGGACCTGTCGCGTTGGGTGGCAGGCCGGGCCTTCCCGTCTTGCCTGCACGACCGACTGCGTTGGCACGGGATGCGACCTGCGCACGGCATCGGCAGCCTGCGAGATCCCGGTGTTGAGGCTGCGTGATGCTGTGGCCTGCGGTGGTCGGGTCCATGGTCGGGCGACGGAAGCCATGGCCGGGGTCGCGGCTTCGTGGGATACGCCGTTGCCTCGGCATCGACACCTCGGTGTTCACAGCGGCCTGAACGCCTGCGTGCGCCGGCCGCGGAGTCCCGCGGGGATCGCGCCCTGCCGCAGCCCGTTCGGCGCCGTCAGGCGGATGCCGCGGCCGGCGCCTGGGACCTCTTCATTCTCGCGTGCCGCCGGTACCGGCCAGGTGGGACGCGTTGCTGTCGGGCTCGCGGGCGCGGTCGGATTCGTCCCGTACGAGCAGGGAGAGCAGCGAGGCCACGGACAGGCCCGCTTCCGCCGGGTGGCGCAGGACCTTGTCGGGCTGGATGCGATAGGTGTTGGTGCGGCCGTCGCGGGTGTGGGAGAGGTAACCGTCCTGCTCGAGGTCGGAGATGATCCGTTGGACCGCGCGCTCGGTGAGTCTGCAGTGGGCGGCGATGTCGCGGATCCGGATGTTCGGGTTGTCGGCGATGGCCGCCAGCACGCGCGCGTGGTTGGTGACGAACGTCCATCCGCTGTGAGAGCCAGGTGTTTCAACCATGCACAGCATTCTAGGGACCGCCTTTGCGCGACACTCAATACATGACATACTTTTCGCGTAACAGGTGACGTGATCCCATTCGGGGTAGCCAGAGGAGGGGCCCGAGGTGTCTGTCGACGAAGCGGTAGCAAGGCGCCCGAGGAGCGTCGGTGACAGTCGGCCGCAGGTGCTGGACGGGACCACGGTGGTGCAGTACGAACATCGCGGCGCCTGGGTCGTCAGCGCGCGAGGCCCTTACGACATGTCTACGGTCACGCCGCTGGCGGACGCGCTGGACACCGCGGCCAAGGAACATCCGAAGGTGGTCCTGGACGCCTCCGGCATCACCTTCGCGGACTCCGCGCTGCTGAACCTGCTGATCCTCACCCACCAGGCAGCCGACTTCCGCCTGGCCGCCCCCACGCAGCAACTGGAGCGGTTGCTGCAGCTCACCGGGGTCGACACCGTCCTGAGGATCAGGGAGACGGTGGACGAGGCCGCTGCCTGCTAGGGTCCGTCTTCAAAGATCACCCGGGTGGTAGATCATGGTGACTGGTACGTCGCCACGAACTCACCGACCAGGAGTGGGAGTTACTCGCTCCGCTGACACCCCGGACCGAGACGGGGCGGCCCCGCGTGAAGGACCGGCAGGTCATCAACGGGATGGTCTGCAAGATCCGCACCGGGATCTCCTGGCGTGGCCTGCCGGGACGCTACGGGTCCCTGCCGGGACGCTACGGGTCATGGGAGACCGCGCACGCCCGCTTTGGCGCTACGCCCTCGACGGGGCGTTCACTCAAGCCCTGCAGCACATCCGGACCCGTGCCGACGCGGCCGGCGACATCGACTGGCCGGCCCAGATCGACTCCACCATCGTCCGCGCCCACCAGCACGCCGCCGCACCGGCCGAGCTAGGGGCGGCACCAGCAGGACGAACCGGACGATCACGCCCTCGGACGGCCCCGAGGCGGACTGGCCACCACAATCCACCTCGTCTGTGACGGCAAGGGCCGGCCGCTCGCGATCCTGGTGATGCCCAGCCAACGCCACGACAGTGTCTGCGCACGCCCTCTGTTGGAACGTGTCCGCGTCCCCCGCACCGGCCGAGGTGCTGCACGCCGGCGGCTCGGCGTCGGACGGCGCGGTGACCGTCGAACTGGTCACCGCACAGGGCCCTCGTGAGGTGATCAGCGGCACCGGAGGGCTGACGCTGCGCGCCGTCGGCGCCCTCGACCTGGAGCGCGCGGACATGCTTCTCGTACCCGGCGCCTCCGGGCGCGTGGGCGAGCCCGGCGAGGTCCCGGAAGAAGAGGTGGGCGCCGGCGCGTGGAGGCAGGACGAGTTCATCCCGGTGCTGCTGGGCCGCACCCTGACCACCGAGCTTCCCGCGCTGCTCAAGAAGGCGATGGACGACCCGGACATCACGGTCGCCACCGTCTGCGGCGGCTCGCTTGTCCTGGCCATGGCAGGCCTGCTGGAGGGGCGTCCCGCCACTACTCACCACATGGGCTTCGACATGCTGGACGCCACCGGCGCCCACGCGGTCCGCGCCCGCATCGTGGATGACAGTGACCTGATCACCAGCGCCGGCGTCACCTCCGGGCTTGATCTGGCCCTGTACCTACTGGAGCGCGAGGTCGGCCCCCGCATCGCCCACGCCATGGAAGACCTCTTCTCCCACGAGCGGCGCGGCACTGTCTGGCGCGCCCAGGGCCCGACGCCCACCACCCTCTGAGCACTCGGCCCTTCGCAGGTCAGTCGCTCACCATCCCCCTCGCACAGTCAGGAAGAACAGCAGCATGCTCGCCGAAGGCACCTGGAACCTGTCCATTTCCAATGCCTGCTGATGTCCCTGATCAGAGAACCGCACCGCCGCCGCTTCAACGCAGTCATGGTGGGCGGAGCCGGCGCTGCCTATCTGAGTGGGGGCGGATTCGGCCTGTGGGAGCTCCCGTTCGTCGCGCTCATGGCCTACGTCGCCTACCGCGGCCTGGAGTCCTGGACCTTCATCGGCATCGGCTGGCTGCTCCACACCGCATGGGACATGGCCCACCACCTCAAGGGCAATCCGATCCTGTCGTTCTACCACGACTCATCCCTGGCATGCGCCATCTGCGATCCGGTCATCGCCCTGTGGTGCTTCGGCGGAGGACCTTCCCTGATCGTGCTCGTCCGCCGCCGTCAGCGGGGTGGTCTTGCGAGGCGGTGCACCAGGCCCGACGGTCGGTACCAGGGCCCCACCGCAGGGGGCTCGATCGCCTCGGCGAGAAGGACCTCGTTGCGGGTCGAGCAGCCGTCGGACGGATCGTCACCGCTGTTCCAGTGACGGAAGGCGTCACAGTCGTACCCGTCGCGGGACTCGACGTCGACCGGCAGGCGGGTGATGGCTTCCTCGACAGGGAGATCCTCAGCCGCGTGGGCAGGCGTGGACGCGAGGACGGGCAGAACGGCGAGGGACGCGGCGGCCAGGTCGCGCGGCGCAGAGGTGAGCATGAGCCGTTGATAGCGGCGTGGGGAGGGGTGCTATCAACACGTCGCCAAGTGCGCCGCCCGTGTGAGTGCAATGGTCCTGCCGGTCCGGCCTCGACGCGGACGCGGCTGCACCATGGACCTGAGCCTGGGCAGCGTGGCTTCGTAACCGAGAGCTGACACCGTTTGTCGTCGAGTTCGAGCAGCACTTGTTGATCACAGGCCGGAAAATGTCAGCGAGAACTGACACCGCTGTCACAGGGATAGGGCTTGTTGCCACGCTGGACGGCCCTCGCGGAAGGGGCCCGTCACATCGGGAGGGAAAACAAACGCACCGGCCCTGAAGGCCAGCATGCGTTGTCGCGCAGGGGCGTCACCATGGTCCGCAGTGGCATGGCCACCAGGCGGTTTTCGGGTTGTTCGACAAGCACCTCCTTGTCGAGGGGGTGCCATCCGAGGCGCTGGTACAGCGGCACGAGGGGAGGTCGGCAGAACAGGAGCGCGTGCTGAGGACCCATCGTGCGAGCGTGGTCAAGTGCCGCTGTGACCACACGCCGGGCCAACCCCTGGCCCTGCATGTCGGGTGCGACGGCCACTCCACCGACGCCTACCACCTCTGTCTGGACATCGCCGATCGCAACAGGCAGCCGGAGGAGGCCGGCGTGTGCCACAAGCCGGTCGCCGTGTCTGATACCGAAGTGCTCTTTTTTGGGCAGCCAGGTCAAACCGGCCGCGGCAACACCGAAGGGATCATCGCAGTCACCGAGGATCTCGTCCTGGTCCGTCTTCGTGTATTGAAGAAGCCGCACTACAGCCGGTGTTACAGAGGATTGGTTGTCAGACATTCCCACATGATGATCTCTCTTTCGAGGTTGGGCCAGGTGATCGATCAGCCGATCACCGGAGAGGGACTGGTGTGAGGTCAGCTGCCGGAGTTTTGTGCTGCGGCGCGGGCTTGGGTGATGGCGAGGCGGTAGGAATCGGTGCTGGTCCGGATCAGGTTGCCGCCGAAGGTGAGCCGGTCGACGATGGCCGCGCAGAGCCGGGGGTCGGTGAAGGTCTTGGTCCAGCCGCTGAAACTCTCGTTCGATGCGATGGCGACGCTGTTCTTCTCCTCGCGTTCGGTCAGAACCTGAAACAGCAGCTCAGCGCCCCTGCGGTCCAGCTCCATATAGCCCAGCTCATTGATGCACAAAAGATCGACTCTGCCGTAGCGGGCGATGGTCTTGGTCAGCGCCTTCTCGTCCGCGGCCTCGACCAGCTCGTTGACGAGCTTGGTGGCGAGTGTGTAGCGGACCCGGTAGCCGGCCATCGCGGCCTCGGTGCCCAGAGCGATCAGCAGGTGCGTTCGTAGTTGAACTGGCTGATCCGCTCCGCTAGATCGTTCCGGACGGAGCAGTCATCCTCGACCATGGTGTAACTGGGCGTCGCGTCCTCGGTGGCCATGGGTGCCTCCTTGTCGGGGGAAAGCCTTCTCCTCTCGGTCCCGGCACGGACCCGATCCGACAACGCACACCTCGAATCATCCTGCGATCCGCATCACAGCTCGTGGAGCCGGCCAGTCGGCCAGCCGGTGTGATCGCGAGGTTCGTGGTTGGGACGGGTGGGGGGGTGAGCTGTGATGTTCGGAGTTTTCTGAGAACGAAGTGGACGCTTCCGGAGTGTTTCGGTGGTGGTGACGATGCTTCTGAAGCGCTGTGATCGCCACGCGGCGATCATCAAGCCGTGCGCGCGTCAGGGGCCGCTGAGAGGGCCGGATGTGCCCCAACACCTGGTTCTCGGTAATGAAGTACGGAAACCAGGCGTTAGGCACCGTTTCTCGGATCATGTGCGGAGCCAGACCATGAGGGCTGCGAGGGCGACGGTGCCGAGGTAGATGTAGGCGCGTTTCTCGTAGCGGGTGGCGACGGCGCGGAAGCCCTTGAGTCGGTTGATGGCACGTTCGACGGTGTTGCGCTTCTTGTAGTGCTCGCGGTCGAATCCGGTGGGCCGGCCGCCTTGGGATCCTCGGTTGTGCCTGTGCCTTTGCTGGTCGAGACGTTCGGGGATGGTGTGCCGGATTCCGCGTCGTCGCAGGTAGCGCCGGTTGCTTCGGGACGTGTAGGCCTTGTCGGCCAGCACGTGGTCGGGCCGGGTGCGGGGCCGTCCCACTCCGGATCGGGGTACGGAGATCTGCCCCAGCACGTGCTCGAGCTGCGGGCCGTCACCGTAGTGTCCTGGTGTCAGAACGAAGGCGAGGGGCCGGCATCGTCCGTCGGCGGCGAGATGGATTTTGGTGGTGAATCCACCGCGGGAGCGTCCCAGACATTCGCCGATCTGACCACCTCCTCCAGGCGGATGGCCAGTTTCCGCAGCACCGGATCGACCTGGTTCGTCCCCCGGCCGTTCCCCTTTTGAGCATCCAGGGCCGGCGGCTCCTTCCTCGCACCGGCGGCGTGCTGATGGGCCCGCACCGCGGTCGAGTCCACTGACACGTCCCAGTCGATCCCGCCCGCGGCATCCTCGGCGGCCTGGATGCGAGACAGCAGCATTCTCCACGTTCCATCCGCTGACCAGCGGCGATGCCGCTTATAGACCGTCTCCCAGGGGCCGAACCGTTCCGGCAGATCCCGCCACTGCACCCCCGTCCGCACCCGGTAGAGCACTCCGTTGATCACCCGACGGTGATCGCTCCACCGACCTCCCCGCGCACCGCCAGGAGGTAAGAACGACTCCAACCGAGCCCATTCCGCGTTCGTCAGATCCCCACGACTCATGAAGCCAGCCTGACCCCAACACCCCGCCCCAGTCAGGAGATCCGAGAAACAGCGCCTAGGGGCCGGCAATCGGCGTCAGGCGAAGAGGTCGTACGTCTGGTGCCCGTAGAAGACCGTCGGCACGTTGGAACGGACGGCGAAGGGCGTACGCCAGGCTCCTGTGGCCCGGTGAAGGAAGGGGGAGGTTGGCACGTCTCGATTGATCCCGTACAGGTCGGGCCGGTCGTCGAGGTTGGCGTCGCCGATGTTGACCAGGTGGCTGTAGGTGTTCCAGCCGCCTCCGATACGGGTTCGTGGGGCGAAGCGGCCATCGCCGTAACCGAGGTAGAGCCAGAGGACGCCGGAGCGGTCGCGGGCGACGAGGTCTCCTGCGGGGGCGCCGGCGACGTCGCCGACTGCGAGGATCTGGTTGTACGCACCCCATCCGCCGGTGCCGATCATCACCCGCTTCTCGAACGGGGCCTTGTAGTTTCCGGTGCCGCGGTACAGCCACAGAGCACCGGACTTGTCGGTGGCGACGAGGTCGGCTTGGCCGTCGCCGTTCAGATCGCTGCCGCCGGTCAGATGGGCGTAGGTGTTCCAGCCGCCTCCGATCCTCACGCGAGAAGCGAAGGGAGCCTTGCTGTCGCCCGTGCCCAGGTAGAGGTACAGCACGCCGTTGCGGTCCCGGGCCACCACATCGTCCACGGGGGCCCCGCCGAGGTTGCCGGAGGCCTCGATGCGGTCGTAGACGTTCCAGCCCCCTCCGACGAGGGTCTGGGGATTCTGATAGAGCTCGTAGTAGGGCTTGTAGGTGGTGTCGGAGAGCCACAGCCGTCCGGCCGTGTCCCGCTCGAGGATGTCGGGCTGGCCGTCACTGTCGTAGTCGTGCGCACCGGACCTGCGGGTGGCAGTGAACGATCCGGAGGCGGACAGGTCGGGGCCTATGCCGTTGCGCGGCTTGACGTCGATACGCCACGTGTAGTCACCGGCTGCGGCCGGCGTGTAGAAGTCCGGGTCGCTGTGCCACGCAAGGTCGCCCTCCCAGTCGAAGGAGAATCCATGCGGGTCGTCGGCGCTCGCGTACGGGTGCAGCGATTCCTGCTTCGTCTCGCCGGTGTACGTGTTGCGCAGGGTGACGTTCACCAGCACGTTGAGCCGAGACAATCGCCATTCGAACCGGGCAGGGCCGGGAGCGTCGAGGTCGATCACGTCAGGAACCGAGCCGCCGAGGAACCTGACTCCGACCGACTCCCCACTGCTCGCCACCCGGGTGGTGACCGGGGCTCCCGCAGACCCCATCGCGACCCGGTACAGGCCCTCACCGCCACTGACCCTGCCGCCACTCGCGTACAGGGTGCCGTCGGGCGATGTGGCCACTTCGCCCGTGTGGTCGAGGAGCTTGTGAGTGGCGTCCGTGGTGAGGTTGCGAGCCGTGAGGGCGTACAACGGGTCCGGTTCGTTTTCCCAGGCCAGGTCGCTGCTCACGCCGTAGGTGACCCAGTTGCCCACCAGCCCGACCGCCATGGTGCCGCGCACCTTGCCGAGTACGGTGCTCCGGTCGGGACCAGGGCTGGTGCCGCGGGCGGTGACGACTACGCGGTCCGTGCCGTCATCGTCCGTCTCGTGCCAGGCCACGTGCCTGTCGGACACGGCGACGGAGTCGGAGGCGGACCGCATGTCGTGACGCTGGACCACGGCGCCGGTGACCAGGTCGACGAGCGCCCATTGCCAGGTGCGCGACGTCCGGTAGACCAGCACCGCGTGCTCGGGGGTGGCCGCGGCCAGGTTCGCGTCCTTGGCATCGAGGGGGAGGCCGGTCACCAGGTGCTTCACCAGCTTGCCGTCGTCGGCCCTCCCGAGCAGATGCACATCCTGACCGCCGGCGGTGTTCGTGCTTCGCACGAAGTAGTTGAAGCCGACGCACCCGGCCAGGATGCCTCCTGGAACCTCGAGGTTGGGGGAGATCGCCACCGATCGCTGCGTGCTCATGTCACGAAGTCTGGTGACCTTCAGGCTCCCCTCCCAATGCACGATCTTGACCACGTCCGACGCCAGCGCGGCGGAAACGGAGGCCTTCACGTCCTCGCCGGCGAAAGATTTCGCCTTCACCTCGGTGGTTGAGCCGTCGGCGAAGCTGGTCCAGAGGGGCGTGCCCTGCTCGTGCACCAGGAACCCGCTCGACCCGACACTGTTCAGCCGGCTCCTGCTGACGCTCGGATAGGAAACCTGAGCCTCGGCGGCTTCCGCGGCTACGCCCGGCGTGGACATGGGCACCGAGGCGGGCGCCGCCACGGCATGGCCCCCGACCAGAGCCACCGCGAGGACAGTGCCGATCGCAGCGGTGAGCCGCAGCCCCAAGACATGAGAATGGTGCAACGTACAGTCCCTCCCCAGTAAGAAACCGCGGCAAGGACGCATGCGCGCGGCGACTCGCGCGACGACCGTTGATCCCCACCCCCGCGTCGCCTCACGCGATGATCAGCTCGGACAATAGCAGCGCGTTCCGACAGCGAGCGATACGCCGTGTAGGTTCGGGCTGAGGACGCGCCCGGTCCTCCTCAACAGGTACTGCACGTCTGCCGCGTCGTGAATCCTCATCAGGCCCGGCCCTTCTTTCCACGCCGACGGACTCGGGGCTCGCGCACCCTGGTCTCCGGAGGATTCCAGTCCTTCACGGCTTCACGGTGGGCGAAGCCGGTACCGATGAATGCAAGGTAGGGCGTACTCCGGTAGAAGGTGGTCCGACCCAGCCCGCCCGCCTCGACAAGCAGCCGAGCCTGCTTGAGTACGATGGTGTCCACTATGCCGAGCATGGCCTGGTGAACTCCGTCGGCCTTGAGGCGGCAGTCCCGCAGGATCTTCCAGTGCTTCAACCGCGACAGGGCGTGTTCCACGAGCGCTCGTGCCCGGCGCCCAACGACTTCACTACCGCCGACGGCCGCAAGGGCTCCTACAAGTACGACGCCAACGGCAACACGATGTCGCTGACGAGTCTGCCCGGAACCGCGTCCCAGCTCCAGCGGCAGGAGTTGCCAGACTATGGCGTTGTGCAGGACGTACGGGATGGCCTGCAGACACAGCCGGTCCGCCACCGGCCGTGGGCCCGGCGACTTATCCGGCCAGGGCGGCAGCAGCGGCTTGATCGGCGCCCACAAGTCGTCGTCCACGGTCCATGGCCGGGTGCTTACATCCTCCCGAACGGCGGAATCGTCACATCGGTCACGCCGGACCAGGTCACCGCAGCAAGATCAAGTCACGAGCTCGTAGGACACGGTCTGATACTGCAACGATCTTCGGCGTGACTGGTTGCCAGGCTGTTCGCTGGCCTGGGCTTAGATGGGGATCTTGGTGATGTCAGGGCGTAACGGAGAGGCTAGCGAGGTGCCGCGAGTACGTCCCGGAGGACGTTCGCGAGCGTGACGCGGGCCAGCTCGTGTCTCACGGTCTCCTCGATGCCCTCGTAGATGCACTGCATTGCCGGCTGGATGCCGTGACCCACCACGCATCCCTGGTCCGGGGTGGTGCGGTGCATTGCGAACAGCGGGCCTGGTTCCACTGCCTCGTACACGTCGAGCAGGGTCATCGACTCCAGCTCGCGCGCCAGCGACCAGCCCGCGCCCACGCCCCGCCGGGACTCCACGAGCCCGGCCCTGCGCAGCTCGCCGAGCAGCCGTCTGATCACCACGGGGTTGGTGTTGGCGCTGCTCGCGATCTGCTCGGAGGTGGCGACCTCATGGCCCTGGCGCTGGTAGAGGCCGATCCAGGCCAGCGCGTGGGCGGCGATGGTCAGCCTGCTGTTGGCACTCATGAAGCCCTCCTCTCGGCCGCAACGCTTTATGTTACGACAGTGCAGTCGTAACAATGAAGGTTGCAACGGGGTGTCGTAACAATTATTGTTGCGACTGCTAGGGAGGGTCAATCAACGAGGTGAGAAGAATGAGCAAGCCACTCACGGGCAAGGTCGCCCTGGTCACCGGGGGGTCGCGCGGACTGGGAGCGGCGACCGTACGGCTGCTGGCCGAGCAGGGCGCCGACGTCGCCTTCACCTACGTCAGCTCCGAGAAGCAGGCGCAGGCCGTCGTCGACGGGGTCCACGGCAAGGGAGCCAAGGCCGTCGCCTTCAAGTCCGACCAGGCGGACGCGAGCCGGGCGCCGGCGCTGATCGACGACGTGGTCGCGCACTTCGGCGGCCTGGACATCCTCGTCAACAACGCGGCGATCTCGGTGGAGCAGGGCCGCACGGTGGACGACCCGGACACCGACACCGCCGCACTGGACCGGATGCACGCCACCAACTACCTCGGCGTGATCGCCGTCATCCGGGCCGCCTCCCGAGTACTGCGCACAGGCGGCCGCATCATCACGGTGAGCTCCGGACTGGGCTCCCGGGTCGGCGTCCCGGGCGTTGCCGACTACTCGGCGACCAAGTCAGGCATCGAGAGGTACACCATGGGGGTCGCACGGGACCTCGGGCCCCGCGACATCACGGCCAACGTCGTGGAAGCCGGGCTGATGGACAGCGGCATGCAACCGCCGGACCCCGACACCCTCAAGGCCCTGCTCAGCTCACTGTCCCTGCAACGCATGGGGCACCCCGACGAAATCGCCGCGGCGATCGCCTTCCTGGCGAGCCCTGCCGCGTCGTACGTCACCGGCGCGGTGCTGGACGCCCACGGCGGCTACAACGCCTGAACCGAACCCCTGCCGCGCGCCCCGAAGGACATCGCGTCTTCGGGGCGCGCACCGCCAACGACCCGCGTGTGCGTGGACACGCCTCAAGAAGCCCGGCTCGTGATCGTGTTACGAGCTCTTATCAACTGGCTGTGCGGCGGGCCGGGGCCGTTTGGTCGACCCGCGATGCCCTCGGCGAAGTACTCCCGCACGGAGGTGATGGTGGTGGGACAGAGCTTGCGGCAGCACTCGTTCCCATCCCATATCCAGATGCGGCCGTCGGGCGTGCGGAAGTCGACAAGGGTCCACATCGTGCAGCCGCGGTCCATGATCGGAACGATGCCTGGCGGGACGGTCTCGTCCAGGTCTTGGGTGGGAGTGGTGAAACCGCGGTAGAGCGCGAGGATGTCCTCGCCGTCGCAGAAGTAGTGGTCAGGAAGCGGGCTCAACGAGGCGCACTCCCAGCCGTTGGTGCCGAAGCCACCGTTTGAGACCTCTGCATAGAGCCTGCGGAGGAAACGGGGCATCGGGTGACCGTCCTCCGCCTCGACGGCGGCAATCACGGCGGGTGTAGCGACCGGTGCCAGATCATCGGCGGGTGTCTGCTTCCTGACTACCGCGATCAGTTCGTCCTCGGTCATGTCGTCTCCCTCGGTTCAACAACGCATGGGACAGCATGAGGCAAGGGCACGACAGCAGGGAGCACGCCCCGAGCCCGTCTACCGCTGCAGCGGCGGACCTCAACCAGGACCGAGCACAACCGTCGAGGCATGCCGGCTTGTCGGCCACCGTCATACCCAAGAGGCCGCGGTCAGGTGGGGAGCGCAGGTTCGGAATAATGGCTCTTCACCAGTAGGTCCGCGTCACCACTGAGGCCATTGTCGGCGCCGTCACCGGTCTTGTCACCGCGTCCCACACACCGCTGCTCGGCCGCCGCGACCCCGCGGGCGCCCTGCGCTGCACCGGCCGGAGCCCTCTCTCGCCCGTGCCGCGGCCGTCTCGCTTGCGGAGGTCCTGGCGGCGGCGGGCGGACATCCGTGGACGGGGCGCACGCTCACCGCCCTCCCTGTTGGATTGGCGTGTTGAAGGCGATGCAAGAGGGGCGGGGCAATGCCGGGGTGGCGTGTGTTCTGGGTGCCCACGAAGGCCGCGCGCGCACCGACCACCGTGCCGCAGAACCCCAGGCCCTGGAGAAGCGGGCCGTCTCCGAGGTGCTCCCTGGTCCCCTCGCCGACCGCTTCGCCCGCCGCGGCCGCACATCCGCGAGCGCTGGTCGACCGCCACGAGCACGACCGGATCCACGCGCAGGAGCCGACCTCACCATGAATTTCGCGTGGTGTTACCCGGCAGCGTCGCTCACCGGTCCGGCGGCTGTCACTTCCTGGCCGCGTCGGGCTCCCCGCCAATGGATTCCTGGTAGGCATCCGCGTAGGTGGGGGAGTCCTTGATCAGGTCGTCGCAGAACGCGGCGACGTCAGTGCCGATGAGTTCCAAAACTCCCTTGCCCGCGGCGACCCCCTCCTCGAAGAAGTCGACGATTCCGGGGAGGAGAGAGCCGTCGGACAGGCTGACTGGTCCGACCTTGAACAGGTACTTTTGCATCTCCTTGTAGACGATCTGGTAGTCCGGCGGGAGTGCCTTGACCCGGGCCACGTGCGCACGCCACTGTTTCTTGCCTTCGATGATGTCGTGGATGCTCACGTCAGCCTCCCAGCCGGCTCAGTTTCCGTGCGACGTTCCTGTTCAACTGCTCGCGCCACCGGTCGCGATGAGTCCGGGACCCAGCTCCGCCGGCCAGCGCCGTGCAGAAGCCCTGGATGTCGTCACCGAGCACCTCGTGAACGCTCTGCCCGTCCGCTGCCGACACTTCGAGCAGCCCAAGGGCGGAGTCGAGGATCGGTGTCAGGTTGCGGCCGGTGAAGTCCCCGTAGGGGAAGAGGTGGGCGACGATCTGGTCCCAAGCCTCCCGGTAATCGTCCGGCAGGGCATCGACCCTGGCTCCGAACGCCTTCCAGTCCCTGGTGAGATCGCTGCCCGTGTTCTTCTCCCAGAAGTTCATCTCCCGCCCTCCTTGAGCCTGTTGATGCGTGATGAGAGGTACTGCCATTTCGCCCAGAACTTTGCGAGTTCCTCGCGCCCGGCGTCGTTGAGCGCGTAGAACTTGCGGGGCGGGCCGACCCCGGATGGTCGTTTCGTCACTTGGACGAGCCCGTTCCTCTCCAGCCGCAGCAAGATCGTGTACACCGTCCCCTCGATGACGTCGGCGAAGCCGAGCTCATTCAGCTGGCGAGTGATGGCGTACCCGTAGGTTTCCTCGCTGCCGATGATTTCCAGCACGCACCCTTCGAGCGTGCCCTTCAACATCTCCGTCAGGTCATCCATCACGGGTACTCCTCAGCCCTGCCGGTACTACGTGATACCGAGTACTGCTACACGGTATCACCGAGTAGTGGAACGGCAGCGTCTCCGGTGGACACAACCTCGGGCCGACTCGTTCGTCGAGGGAACCGGGTTCCGTGCGGCACGGCAGAGCCCGCCGTGACCTACAACCAGCTCGCCATGAGCTCCGCCCACAAGGCCGGCACGGTGGCAGTCACGGCCCCTTCGAGCGTCACCTGGGCGCTTACCGTCGGACGCGGCAACGCTGCTGAAGAGGAACCCCCCACCCCGGGATGACGTCGGCCAACAGCCGGGCACGCTGACGGCCGGCCCGCACGGGAAGGCCGGCTGTCAGCGGGCACACCATGAGCGGCGACCGTGCGAATCGCTGTGCCGCAGCACCTGCGCCAACCTCGCCTACACCGACCGGGACATCGCCGAACACCGCAGGCGACTGCCCGTCCTGGAAACCGAGGCCCGTGACCCGATGACTCCACGTCCGCGCCGCCACCGAGTTGCCCCTGGAGTTGGAGCAGACCCGCGAGGAACTCGCGGCGTCTCAGCAGGGCACCCGGCTTCCGGGCCGAGAGGGACTCGACGAATGCACGGCTGAAGACGGGCACACCCCAGCCCAGCCGCGCCCGCGTTCTATGTGCACGTCAAGGGCGGCATGACCGAATCGCGCGGCCACTACACCTCGTTCCTGGGGCATCTCGGCGGCGGGCGCGATCCGGGGAGACCAGAACTGGGGAGCGTCATGCAGCCGGACACGCTCTCCTCGTCGAGGGCCAAGAGCCAGCCACCTCGGAACAGGAAGAGGGCCGAGCTCAGTCGCTCCGCTGCCGCTGCTCTGCCGTCGCCTTGATTCCGTCCAGCGTGGCGTGCATGCCTTCGCGCAGCTCACCGAGACGGAGGGCCACGAGATACTCTTCCTTGTCAGGCATCCGGTCGATGGCAGCGTTCAGCCCTGAGCGCCCGGGGCCGATTCGCGTACTTTGCCGAAGCAGGGTGCCTCCTGCATCAGGCGTGAGCGTGAAGCGCCATGTTGCCATTGGCTCCGCCGGGCTCAGCGTTGCCTTCCCGAAGCGGCCGTCCGCATCGAGGACGTGCCACCCGAAAGCCCGCTCCGGGTCGAGTTCGGTGATCTGGGAAACCGTGCGCCAGGCGCCGATCACGGGATGCTGGTTGTGGCCTGCGAAGCGCGCCCCCAGCACGGGAGCCGTCGCGCCATCGAGCCATTCCGTGCGGTGCAGTTCACGACTCCAACGGGCTGGGGCTTGGATGTCGATCACGATCTCCCATACGGCCGATGCAGCCGCAGCAACGAAGGTCTCACATTGAGTGCCAGGCATATCCGCGTATCGCATCTCGTCTCCGTGATCCTGGGGTGTTCGCCACACCAATGCGGGCATGGCAGGAAGTCCGGCGAAGGTGGGCACCGGTCGGTGAGCGCACCGGCCTTCAGTCGAGTGCTGGTGCTGGCGCCCGGAGTGCTTCGGCAAGTCAGAGGGCTTTGCTGCCCTTCTCAATCAGTGGCCAACTCGGTCACGAACCGAGTGACGACGGGTACGGCGACGTTGTGTCGACGAGCGGCCCGCAGCAGTGCCCCGCCGATGGCGTCCAGTTCCAGCTGACGCCCCGCCTCCGCGTCGCGTTGCATCGAGGACTTCGCTCCGGCTGGGAAGGCGTCGTACAGCGCCAGAGCCTTCGCGGGGTCGGCGGGGGCGCCGCAGGCCCGACTGACAGCGGCGGTCTCCTCGACGAGCGCTACCAGTTCCCGCCGACGCTCGGTCCTGACGCCGCCGATGGTGAGCCCGTACCGCGTCGTAAGCAGTGCGAAGGGCGCGAGGAAGGCCAGTTTGGCCCAGAGTAGGGCGGTCTCGTCCTCGGCCACCCGAGCCTGCACCCCGGCGGCTTGCAACATGGCAGCCAGGTCCTCCAGCCGTTGTGCCGGCCCGGCCAGATCGATCTCGGTGAAGGGGCTGCCGTGTTCGATGACGCCCGGCGAGACGCGGGTCGACTCGACCCGGATGACCCCGGGCGCAACCCGGTCGACACCGTACCGTCGGCGCAGAGCTTCGGGATGCTCAATGCCATTGAGGAGGGGCAGCACAAGGCCGTTGTCGAGCATGGCGGGCGGGATCCGCTCCAACGCCGCACCCAGGGTGGTGTGCTTGACGGTCACCAGACACAGGTCGACCGGCTCGTGCAGCATGGTGTCCGCCTCCACCTCGGCGGTGAAGTCGCCGAATTGCCGGCTGCGTACGCGCAGGCCGTTCTGGCGGAGTGCCTGCGCGGTTGTCTCGCCGGACAGGCAGACGACCCGGTGGCCGGCGCGGGACAGCAGCGCGGCGAGCAGGCCGCCGACGCCTCCCGGGCCCAGGACCGTCACGGTGGATCGGCGCGCGGGGCCGTCGGCGGTGGAGGATGGGGTGGTGAGCACTGTGTGGCAGTCCTTCCAGGCGGGCGGGCTCAGCAGCATTCGGAGGCGGGTGAAGAGGACGAGGAGGTCAGGCCCCCAGCGCTCGTGGAATGCGGGGTCGACTCGGGCGATGTCGAGTTCGTTGGCGGCGGACAGCTCGGTGAGGTCTTGCCGCAGCCCGAGGTTCGGGGCGAGGGTGCGGCCGGTGAACCGATCGCGGAACGCGGGGTCGGCATCGTCCAACGGCGGGCAGGAGGCGTTCCTGTCGCAACTGGCGTAGAAGTACACCAGTGCTTCGGCTTCGGCGCCGATCACCGTGGCCAGCTCTCTGCGGCGGTCGCGGGGGAGTAGTGCGGTGGCGAATCCGTCGGTGCCATAGAAGGCGTGGCACAGGCCCGCGAGTTGCAGGGCAGGGCGGGCGCACCAGGCGGCGAGCTGTTGCTGGACCCTTGCAGATGGGCGAGGAGGGTGCCGCCGGGGTACTCGATGTTCGCGGCGCCGAGCCGGCGCAGCAGGGCGGTGGCCCGAGCCGTGACGGCGGGCGGGGTGGACATGGCGGTGGTCCTCTCGGCGCGTGACGGGTCGGCACCCGCCGTGCCTTCGCCTCACGTCCGGATCGTTGCGAAGTCAGGGCGGGTTGCCGCCCGGGGCCCTGCACTGATAATCAAGCATCGCGTAAATCCAAGTCAATCCTCGCATTTGCTTGTCTGTACCCAAGCGATACCTTGGGTGGCTGTG
This sequence comes from Streptomyces sp. E2N166, assembly GCF_003671715.1. Lineage (GTDB taxonomy): Bacteria > Actinomycetota > Actinomycetes > Streptomycetales > Streptomycetaceae > Streptomyces > Streptomyces thinghirensis. The sequence goes on from NZ_RAIF01000032.1 coordinate 2,052,694, forward strand.
ACTCTTGATGATCTTCGCGTCTTTGCCGCCGTGTGCCAGGCGGGCTCACTGAGTGCCGCTGCCCGCGACCTGATGTGCACACAGTCGGCGGTCAGTCAGCACGTGAAGAGGCTCGAGCGGGAACTGGGACTCAGTCTGTTCGAGCGGCAACCGCGTGGGGTCATACCGACCCCTGCTGGGCACGTCCTGCACTCCGCGGTCATCAATGGGCTCGGCAGCATCGACCACGCCTTGCGTCGCCTCGACGAAATCGCACGAGGAGACGGCGGTGCGGTGCGGATCACCACCGGAGCCACCACCGTCCGGCACTTCATGTCGGCCGCCATCGTCGACTTCCGTCAGCGCTTCCCCCATGTCAGCCTGGAGTTCCAGACTGAGACCTCCAGCCGCAGCTGCTTCGATGCACTCGCCACCGACGGACTCGACCTCGCCTGGATCACCCTCGGGCCCCCGGTCCGCGGTATCGAGCAGCGCCCGGTTGTCGAACTACCCTGGGTGCTTGCTGTGACCGCCGACGATCCGCTGGCTGACAAGCCCTTCATCGAACCCGCAGACCTGCAAGACGCCCGGCTCATCGGGCTCCCCGAGAACTCCACCTCCCGCTCACAACTCGACGTCTGGCTTGGGGAATCCGGTGTACACCCCGTCTTCGACACCAGTGTCGCCGACTGGGACACTGCGGTCCTGCTGGCCGAACTGGGGCTGGGTCATGCCATTGTTCCCATGCTCCCCCGCTGGCGCGGCCCCGGCCACTTCGGCCTGCGCTTCGTCCCCATTTCCGCCCTCCCCGGCCTTACTGCAGGGTGGGCCGTGCGCCGCTGGGACGCCCTATCACCTCTGGCCCGCACCTTCGCCGACACTGTCGCCCACCACTGCGCGACGCAGGCTCCCGGGAGCAGGACCCGGTAACGTGGACCCTCCCTGCGTGAGAAGGCCGTTGTCTTTCCGGATGTGATCACTGAGTTTCCGCTGGTCGAGCATGGTTCCGGCGTCGTCGTGGGAGGGTTCGGGCGGTCATTTTCTCCTCGACGATGTGGAAGTGGCCCGTGGCGTCGGTCATGGTGCTGGAAGAGCGGGAGACCGCTGCCCGGGTGCGGGTGGAGGGGCTTCAGGTGGACCAGCGTTGTTGCCGCGTCTTGACGAGCGTCAGCGTCGACTGGCCATAGGGGCGGAAGCGCGGTCGCTGGGGCATGGCGGGATCAGGCTCGTCGCCGCTGCCGCCGGGGTGCGGGAGGGCACAGTCTCGCGCGGGGTGGCTGAACTTGAGTCCGGCCAGGCCCCGTTGGGGCGGGTCCGTCGTCCTGGTGGAGGCCGGAAGAAGGCGACCGAGCTGGATGCGGGGCTGCGACCGGCGCTGTTGGTGTTGGTCGAGCCCGACGAGCGGGGCGATCCGATGTCGCCGCTGCGCTGGACGACGAAGTTCGACCCGGAAACTGGCAGCGGAGTTGACCCGGCAGGGCCACCGGGTCTCCGCCGACACCGTCGCCGGCTTGCTGCGGGAGGAAGGCTTCAGGCTGCAGGGCAACGCCAAGACCATCGAAGGCGCCCAACACCCGGACCGGGGCGCCCAGTTCCACTACCTCAACGAGCAGGCACGTGACCACCGGGACGCCGGAGCCCCGGTGATCAGCGTGGACACCAAGAAGAAGGAGCTGATCGGCGACTACAAGAACGCCGGGCACGAATGGCGGCCCGCCGGACAGCCCGTGAGGGTCAGCACGCACGACTTCCCGGCCAGGCTGAGAAGGCGATTCCGTACGGGATCTACGACCTGGCGGCGGACACCGGCTGGGTCAGCATCGGCACCGATCACGACACCGCGGCGTTCGCCGTCGCCTCGATCCGCCGCTGGTGGCGGGCGGTCGGCCGGCACGACTACCCCCGCTCTCGCCGGCTGCTGATCACCGCCGACGGCGGAGGTTCCAACGGCTACCGCAGCCGCGGCTGGAAAACCCATTTGTCCGACCTCGCCGCCGAGGCGGGTCTGGAGATCACCGTGTGTCACCTGCCTCCCGGTACCTCGAAGTGGAACAAGATCGAGCACCGGCTGTTCTCCCACATCACCATAGTTGTCCCCCACGGCATCCGCTGACCTGCGGCTTCTATAGGGCAAAGCATGGTGGTTGTCACCGGTGCGGCGCGCCACCTGTCACCAGCGGCAAGCGAAGCAGGGGCGATGTCACCGCGTTCGGCTTCTGGTGGGCAGGGCGCCGAGCGGCGGTCGGCGCTCACAGGCCGTATTTCGCGCGCTGGACGCGGCTCCTGCCCCCTACGATCACCTGGTACGACTGCTGGGGAGGGCGGGAATGCCTGAAGACGTCGAGGACGGGGCGGCGGCGACGCGGCTTGCGGGAGGTGCGCCGCTTCACCGCGCGCTTGATGTCGCCGACCCCTCCGCCTGGCTCACGCTGGACGCAGGAGTACGGGAAGTGGCCCGGTACCGCCCTCAGTTCCTGCCGGAGTGGGAGCACCTTGCCCCACTGCCTGCCGATCTGACTCAGCTCGACGAGCCTCGGCTCGCGCTCGCCCTCTGCCACCGCGACGGGCGGATCCGTCAGGAGGCATTGGATCTGTCCGTCCGCTACCCCGGCCTGCTGCCGTTGGTCGTGATCCGCTGTGCCGACTGGGCTGGTCCGGTGCGCGAACATGCCCGGCAGTTGCTGCGCGAGGCTCTGAGCGTGAACTCCGCCCCCGGCCTCGCGCCGCTGATCCTCCGTGTCGGCCGCCGCGACAGAGGTGCCTTCGGCGTCGATGTGCTGGGCGAGATCCTGCGCCGGGCATCCCACGCTCAGCTCTCGGTTCTCTTCGCGAACCCCGACCGCGTCGTCCGGCGGTTCGCATACCGGTTGGCCATCGAGGACCGACTGCTCGGCCCCGCTGAGCTGGCCCGCGCGGCTGCCACGGACCACGACACCGTGGTCCAGGACCTGTGTGCCACAGCGGCACTCACGGCTCTCGCGGGCGGAGATGCCTACGAGGGTGTGCTGCCTCTACTGCTGTCCGCACGCAACCCGCGTACCCGTTCGGCCGGCGTCACCGCGCTGAGACGGGCGGGGCGGCCGGAGCAGGCGGAACCGTTTCTCGGCGACCGTTCCGCGCTCGTACGTGCGTGTGCCCGGTATGTCGTACGACAGCATGGAGGCGACCCGGCGGCTTGGTACCGGGAGCGGTGCACGGCCCCGCACGACCCTCAGTTGCCGCCCGGTGCGGTGATCGGGCTGGCCGAGTGCGGGAACCGCGCGGATGCCTGGCTGCTGCGGCCGCTGCTCGTGCACCCGGAAGCCGGGGTACGGGCGAGAGCGGTGACAGGACTGCGGGAACTGGACTGCGCGGATGCGAAGCAGTTGCGGCCGCTCCTCGACGACTTTGCCGCCGCAGTCGTCCGTGAGACCGCCACCGCCCTGCTGCCCTCGGCGAAGGACCTGCCCGCCGACTGGCTATGGGAGCGCACCAGCTTTCAGCGGCCGCGGCACGTCCGCGTCGGTGCCTTCCGGCTGCTCGACGCGCGCGGCGGCATCGTGGCCCTACGGACGGCGGTCGGTCTGCTCGAAGACCCCGATGTCAAGCTGCGCACCTGGGCCGCGCAATCAGTACAACGCTGGTATCCCGCACCGGATGAGCCACGCGGCAACGCGGAAGTAGGTGAACTGCTCGACCGGAGCCGGCACCTCTTCAGCGACCATGTGCTGCGCCGACGCAAGCAGGAAGCCGGAGTGGACAGCTGACACTGCACCGGGGCCCCGAACCCCGCTCAGCACTCGCCACCCGGTGGCCCTGGTGACAGCATGCCTGCCTTGGTGACAACTATCGTGCATCCGCTCACTGGGTGTGACTGAGCGCTTCATCTGGTAAGTCTCGCCAGATGAAGCGCTCACGCGAGACCGGAGCCTCTGGGGTCAGTCCTGGTCTTGGACGTACTGAGCTGCGTACCAGCTGGAGTCGATGGCGGGGTTGCGCAGAGTTCCCCAGAATTGTTCGTCGGGTATCGGTGGCAGCGGCGGTCGGCCCAGGTCTGCATACAGGTCAGAGCGCCAGTCGACCGTAAGACGCCTGCGGAGGCCCGCGCTCTCGTACACAGACCTGTAAGGCGAGCCCCAGATCCCGTGTGCCATTTTCTCCGCAGCCCACCTGCGGGTGTCGTCTCGGTGGGCGTTCGCCTGCACGAGCACCGCGCGTAGTCGCAGGGCCAACGGGTCGGTCTGGTCCGGCCGTGATGGGGCTTCACCCCGTTCCAACGCGTCCAGGGCTGACTTGACCTCCGGGTACTTGTTGAGGCCCGTTTCGACCACCAGTCTGCGCAGTTGCTTCCGAGCGGCCTCGGCCACCCGCTCCCGCGGCAGGACCGCGAGCAGTGCACCGAGTTCCTCCAGTCCGTCCAAGTAGATCGCGTGGAGGGGGTCGGTGGGACAGCAGGAGAGGTCCAGCTCCGGTAGCTGCTCATCCGGTGCGGGAAGAGGATCGTCGGCACTGCCCCACTCCGGGTGGGTAGGCATAGCCCGCTCCCAGAGCAGCCGGCCGTTGAAGCTAACGACACCAGCATCCCGGCCTTGCTCGAGCTGGCCAGCCAGCTCTGCCAGGTACCCGCCAAGTGAGTCGGCCTCCCCGAAGCTGGTGCCGGTCTCGTCGAAGAACCGTCCGATCGCGCCGAAGGAGCCCCGCCCAGTGCGGCAATCGATCAAGAGACCGTCCGCCGTTACCCCATACGAACCGAACTTCACGTAGCCGTGATGCCAGTAGTCCTCGGCCTCCTCCTCGTCAAGGCCGTCGGCGACGTTGCGCATGAACTCGGTGTCCTCGAGGATCCCACTCACTCCGAGTAGCCGGTCGTGCGTGCTGAACCGGAAAGCCTCTGGTCCATCCAGTGCCCCGTTGTGCCGGAGCAGTGAAGCAACCAGGTCCGGAGGAAAGGTGGCGCCCAGTTCCTCCTGTGCTGCCGCAATCTCCTCATCTCCCGCAGGCGGCCGGAGCGTGGCGAAAGTGCGAGGCGCGTGCTCGCGCAGCCACGCGTCGATGCGGCTCCATGAATCCTGGACCAGGTCTGCTGTCATAGGGCTGACCCTAGAGTCAGCCACTGACAGCCCAATCGTCGCTCACTGGCACTGACCACAGTGTTTGCGTTCCGTCCGGCCGATTCGACTGTGACTCATGCACGGCTCACCACACCGTCAGCACCCCACGCTCCAGTCGCCAACTCAGCCGCTCACTCGCCAGGCGAAGCGCTCAGTCACACTGGGGCTCGTGGGCTGTTCGGGGCCTCGGCGTCTACAGGTCGAACTCGAGGTGCTCGATGTCCGTGAACCGGACCTCCTCCAGGCTGACGGCGCGGCGGCCGCTGTCCTGGAAGTAGACCTCCTTGAGCGCTTCGGCTGCGATGTCCTGGAACTGCTGGTCGGTGGCGCCGGCTTGATGGGCGTCGAAGAGGCGGGCGGCGTGCTGCGGGGGCAGGGCGACGGTCAGGCGCCGGAAGCGGTCGTGGTCCGTCGACCCGATCGGCGCGGTGAAGCCCATGCGGGCGCGAGTGTCGATCACGATGCCGCCGGTGGTCGCCGCCCTGTGTTCCATCTGGCCGTTCCGGTCCTCCCCGATCAGAGCGGAGGGGGTGGCGGGCGGGTCGGAGCGCTTTAGGGAAGCGTTCGAGGATTTTCGTGCCGAGTTCACGGACGACGGCGTGGAGCCCGAGGGGCCTTGGGACCCGCCGAACGCGTACGCATTCTGGGTCCCCGTCGCGATCACCAATGCCGGAGAGCACCTCGCGGTGGATCACCGCCCCGGCGACACCTATGGCACGGTCCGGGAGATCGACTACGAGGGCTCCGATGTGTGGGGCGTGATCCGATGGGACAGCCTCGGGAAGACGTTTGCCGAGATCGCGGACGGTCTGGAATCCGGTTCCGGTGTCCGGGGTATCGGGCGAACGTACCGGCAGGTTCCTCGAGTGGTCGAGGTGCCTCCGACCATGGCCGTGCCGGGTATGTCCGGGGCGCCCGTGGTGATCGACGGGGACCCGGTGAAACGCCTCGAATGGCGGATGGAGTGATGCAAGAGCCCGCAGCCGGGCGGCGGCGCGCGGTGCTGGGCTACGGGTGCACCTGCCACCAGCGGTCCGCCTCAGAGCGAGCCACTTCGGCGTCGTACTGACTCGCGTCGAAGTGGAGCTCGGGCGGAGGGTTGGGCACGAGGGTGTGCGCCTCCGACGGAACCTCCCAGTTCGACCACTGCACGATCTCCCCGAACCGCTGCACGACCACGGTCAAGAAGCCGCAGCAGCCACCGGTGCAGTCCGGTTCCCCCAGCTCCAAGCGGCGTGCCTCGCCAGTCGCCCGGAGAGGGCTGGGTCGGCCGGCCGGCAGCGCATCGGCCGCGTACGGTCCGCGGCCGCCTTCACCGACCGCCTCTTCGACCAGATCCTCGCCGTTGATCCAGAGCCGCAACTGAGCAGCGAACCGGGGTCCCGGCGGCAACACCCTGATCTCCAAACGATCGAACATCAGATCACCCTACGGGACGCGCTGACGTCGGCGCGTGGCCCAGCCGACGCCTACCTTCACCCGGCGGGCGGGTCCACGAGGTGCCTTCCGTTCTCGGGTTCTGGCTCAACTTCTGTGAAGCGGCCACGCTAAGTGACGGCTGCGCTCCTCCGGGCAGTAGGTGAAGTCACCCGAAAATGAGCTGTGGTAAGGGCGGTTGGGACGACAGTTCGGCACCGTGGAAGAGATCTTGCTCCGGTTGAAGGCGTTTTTGTTCCCGTCGATCGCGGACGTTGCGGTGCTGTCGGTGGACGTGAGCATCGCGATAGTGCGGGTCGACATGGAATGCACTGTGAACAGTGCCGCTTGCCCGGCGTGCGGGGTCTGGTCGAACCGGATTGATGGTTCCTACCTGCGGTTTCCCGCTGATGTGCCCAGCGCCGGACGAAGCGTTGTTCTTCAGTTGAGGGTCCGCCGGTTCGCCTGTCGGAACTCGGGGTGCACCCGCCGCACCTTCGCACCGTCACCGACGTCGACAACGGAGAGTAGGAGAAGGCCACGATGAGCCTGTTCGGGGACGGCCTGGAAGCCGCGGTGCAGAAGGCGTTCACCCGCCCCGCACCCAAGAGCGCTCCCGCGCAGAGGCGGTCGCCCAGATGCTGCGGATCTCCCAGCGCACCGTCGAACGGTACGTGAAGGACCAGATCAAGAAGCCCCGGCCCGAACTCGCCGCTCGCCTGGAACGCGAGGTGAAGAAGCGCTGGCAGCCGCAGATCCGGGCGAAGGCCGGCAGCAGGCGGCCAGCACGGGCGGCATCGTCATCGATACCCGCGCCCGCATGGGCTACACCGCGCCGATCGGGTCGACGGACCAGGACCGCATCCGGCACCTGACCGTCGCCCTGCCCCCGCAGCACGCCGCCCGCCTCTTCGACGCCCAGGAAGTCGGCGCCAGCGACGCCCAGCTCCAGGAGATCGCGGCCGAAGCTCTCAAGGCGGGTGTACTTCCAGGACGGCGGCCGTCGCGTCGGCAGCCTGGAGGAAGTCCGGTTCACGGACATCGAACACCTCGCGTTCGACCTGTAGCAGCAACGCCCCGAACTACTCTTTCCAAAGTTTGGGGACCGCTCCCAACGAGTCCTTCTACCCTGGGTGCGGCGTGGTGCGGCTTCTACGAAGGTGGCCAAGAAGGATGAAGGACATCGTGGTGGGGATCCTCGTCGGCCTCGTCGTGCTGGCGACCTTCGTTGCAGTTCTCTGGGTGATGAGCCGCAGCACCGAGGCCAACGAGGAGGAGTGCCGGTCGGAGGCCGAGGAATACGGGAACCAGGCGACCTGCATCGTCGTCATCAGGTGATAGTCGTCGCCTCAGCACAGGCGTCCACCTGAGCGCCACAGTCGGCAATCCCCGCCAACTGTGGGCGCTCAACCACACCCGGACCGATGCGATCCAGGGCTCGCTCGCGTATCCGCGGGGGGCGGATGTGCATGCACGCGATGCCGTTTTGGCTGCGGACATTGCCGTGTCCAGGGCCTGGCCGGTCACCGCCTCCAGAGCGTCCCGCAGCTGGGCGACCAGCCGGAGCCGTTGCGCGGGCACCAACTGCTCCGCCTCCGTGCAGAAGCGAGCCACGTCCGTCGCCAGGGTGCTGATCCTCGGGGCATCGCTCATGGCCTCAGCATGCCCCCGTGTCAGCGGCCAGTTCGGAATCCCCGCGTACAGCCAGTTGTGATGTCACTCTTGGTCACGGCTCTGACCCGATCGGTCACATGCGGATGAACCGCGACCGGTTGTCGGGCCACGTCAGTGCCGGGCACAGGCGATCAGCTGTCCGCGGAGCGGGTGTCGGCTAGGGCCTCGTCGAAGAGCCGTCCGGCGAGTTCCACGCAGCGCATCCGGGCAGGAGAGAAGTCGTAAGGCATCTTGGTGATCGCTGCGGCGGCACTCATCTCTGTGCCCTCCTCCTCGTTCAGGTCGGCGTCGTAGAGGTCGAAGATCTTCTCCTCGACCGCGTCGAGGCCAGCTGCCTCGATGGCCTGATTCAGGGCCATTTGGTGAGCGCATCGCTGTACGGCGAGCTCTTCGACGCGCGGGTCGTCGGGGTCGACACCATCGTCGAGGGCGGCCTCGGCCGCCTCAAGACGGTCCTCCTCGGCCCGCAGGTCGGGGTGGGTGGCCAGCACGATGAACGTGCTGGCCTGGATGGCGGCGCCCAGCGGCCCGAAGATCCGTTCCGTGACTAGCAGGGCGTCCAGATCGGAGGGACGCAACGCGCCCGGGGGCAGGTGGCTGAGCCGGTCCGTGACCAGTTCGGAGAGCAGCCCCAGCGGGCTGCCCACTGCCTGCAGGCGCTGGACAGCCGCGCGCCGACGTTTGACGGCGGCCTCCTGCGCCGCCAAGGTTTCCTCCAGCCTGCTCAGGACCGACTCGATATCCGGGGCTTGGTCCAGGGCTTCGTCTCCAGGTTCGTCCCGGGCTTCGCCGAAGGCGGCCCGCATGTCGTCCAGGCTGATACCGGCATCAGCCATCTTGCGGATCCACAGCAGGCGGGTCATGTCGTCATAGCCGTAGCGGCGGCGGCCGTCCCCGCCGCGCTCGGGCTCCGGCAGCAGACCGATCTCGTGGTAGTGGCGGATGGCGCGTGGGGTGATTCCGGCGAACGCGGCGGCATCACCGATCTTGACCTGTCGGGGAGGCGTGAGGGAGGGGTACATCGCAGACAGAGCCTTTCGTGCTGTGGTGCCCCGACCCCACCACATGCCGCTACGGCATGTGCAACAACCCCACCCAGGTGCCACCGGAGCCAGGCCCTACCGTGCACGAGCCCGTTAGCTGCCGCCGGGACCGATCAAGAACGACCGGACCATCCGGGAACGCAGAGTGACCACCGGCGGCCAGATAGCTCCCCGCCAAGTGGCCGCCGCTGGGGAATTCCCGCTAACGACCTGACCCGCGATTGATCCGACGGCTCCTGACCTGGCCGGGCGTCCGCTCGGCGCGTTCACCAGTCGAGCAGATCCATGGAACTCCGACCGAGCCAGTCCGTGAACGACACGGGCCGACCGTCCAGGTGGAGCGGGAGGATCTGGTCACAGGTCGCGCGGCCGTCGAACCACATGGTGCCTCGGTGCGGACCAGTGACGACGAGCAGGGTCGAGAAGCCACAACCGTTGTCCCGGATGAACACGGCGCCGGACGTCTTGCGTTCCTGGAACACCTCGTACTCCGCATCCCACTGCTTCCATGCCTGCTGGTAGGCGTCCTGGTCCGGGAAGTTCTCTTCCAGCGGCTCGCGTGCGTCCAACTCGTCTTCGTAAGCGCGGTAGGAGTCAGGATGTGGGAAGGCAACGGTGAGCAGGTCGTAGTTGGTGCTTGAGTCTCCCTGCCAGCCCCAGCCTGCCGCGGTTCGGCGTAGGCGGTTCATCGCGCCGCCAGCGCTCTGTCGGAGCAAGTACTCCCGGTATTCGACGGGAAAGACAATGCCCAGTTCCGCCTCCGCCTCGCAGACGTGTGCTTCGGACAGCGGCGCCGGGGAGGAGTCCTGTCCCGAGGCCGGGCTGCTGAACTCGTCAAAGCGTCGCCCATGGGCCAGGCGTTGGGCTTCCGCTATCCAGTCGATCGTCATACGGGTGAGGGTAGACAGGAGCGACGTCTCGGCGAGTTGATCGCTGAGCTCGCACCGCGCTGGGACGCACGGTGCGAGTCAGGACGGCAGCAGCGGCGGCACGAGGCCCGGAGGCGGAAGGCCGGCGCCGGACGGCCGACGACCGGGACAGCGTCGCGGCGATCCTCCGAGAGATGCCGGGCCGCCTGGACCGTGCGCGCCGGCAGCAGCAATGCCTGAACAGGACACCGCGCCCCGTCACCTCACAGACGAGCAGATCAGCGAGATCATCCCCGAGGACGTGCTGCCCCCGCTGGCCAGGGTGACGCCGCAGGCGACTCCCCGCATGCTCGTGCTGGGTGGGCCCCAGGAATCGTGCAAGACCACACTCCAACCCGTGGTGGCCGAGTAGTCGGGCCTGGGCGAGGACGTCGTGTACTTCGACGGAGATGACCACAACGACTTCCACCCGTACTGCGTTACGCGATCACGATAGGGCGAAGTTCAGGTAGGGGTACCTACAGGTTTTTGTCTCCTGCGGTGCCGGCAGCGCGCAATGCGTCCATGTCGAGGCTGCGCGCCTGGTGAATGAGGTCGTCGAGTTCTCCTCGGGCAGGGAGCCGGGCCGGCGGAAGATGGCGATCTGTTCGCGCACGATCATGAAGGTGGGGATCGATGTGATCTCGCATGCCTGCGCCAGTTCCCGCTGTGCCTCGGTGTCGACCTGGCGAGTACGACGCCCTCATGCTTGTTCGAGACCTGCTCGAAGGCGGGCCCGAGCGTGCAAGGTCTGCCCCATTCGGCCGAGAAGTCGATGATCACGAAGTCGTTTCCGGAGGTGACCTCGTCGAAGTTGTCCGTGGTCAGCTCGATCGTGGTCATGGGCGCTGCTCCTGCGTGTGATCGGGGGAATCGGGTTGCGCGCAGGCGATGTACGGCAGTCGGGTACACCCCGTGGTCGAGGTGTACCCGACGGCGGACTGCCGTGCGAGCGGCGTCGTGCTCCGCCCGCACGGGGTTTGTGCGAGGTCAGCGAGCGGCGACGTTCACCGTGACCCCGGTCTCGGGGGCTGCCTCGGCGTCGGGTTGGCGGGGTGCGGTGTTCTTTGGGCCGCGCAGGGCGACGTAGACGAGCAGGGCGGCCATGACGGCGGCGCCGACCCACATGGACTGCTGCCAGCCGTCGACGAAGGACTGCTGCGCGGCGTGGATCAGATCCTGGGCGTGGCGTCCGGTGGCGGGCGCGACCTCGATGGCGTTGGCGATGCCCTCGCGTGCGGTGTCCGCGGCCCCGTCGGGGATGCCGTCGAGCTTGCCGTCGATGGCGCTGCGGTAGCCGCTGGCCAGGAGCGCGCCGAGCATCGCGATTCCGAGAGCGGTGCCGAACTCGCGGGTGACGTCGTTGAGCGCGGAGGCGACGCCCTGCTTGGCGCGGGGCAGGGAGCCGGTGATGGCCTCGGTGGAGGGCGTCATCGACAGGCCCATGCCGATACCCATGACGATCATGCCGGCCAGGAGGGACAGGTAGCCGCCGTCCACGGATACGAACATCGCCATCAGCGCCAGGCCGAACGCGGACAGGGCGACGCCGACCGTCATGGTGGAGCGGGCGCCGATCTTGGCGGCCACCTTGGGGGCCAGGCCCGAGCCCGTCATCATCATGACGGCCATCGGCATCAGCGCCACGGTCGACAGCAGCCCCGACATGCCGAGCACAGCCTGGAAGAACGGGAAGAGGACCACGGCGATACCGGCCTGGACACCGAAGACGACCAGCAGGGTGATCGAGCCGCCGGCCTGGCCGCGCTCACGGAACAGGCGTACGTCCAACAGCGAGGCATCGCGGCGGCGCAGCTCCCAGGCCACGAAGGCGACGGCGGCGGCGACGCCGACGGCCAGGCTGACCAGCGTGATGGGGGCGGTCCAGCCGCGCTCGGGGCCTTCCTGCAGGACGAAGATGAGACCAGTCACGGCGATGATGGAGAGCAGCGCGCCAATCGTGTCGAAGGAATGGGCGGAGCGTTCGCGGGAGTTGGGCACCGACTTCAGTGTCATCGCCAGCGACACGGCCCCCAGGACCACGGGCAGTACGAACAGCCAGCGCCAGTCGGCGACGTCGACCAGCAGGGCGGAGAGGAACATGCCCACGATGCCGCCGCCTCCGGCGACACCGGTCCACACACCGATCGCCTTGCCGCGTTCCTCCTCCGGGAAGGTGGAGGTGATGACGGCCAGGGTGATCGGCATGATCATCGCGGCGCTGACGCCGGCGGCCACCCGGGCCGCGATCATTACCCCGGCCGTCGGGGCGAGTCCCGCGAGGACGCTGGCGGCGCCGAAGGTGACCAACCCCGCGATCAACATGGGCTTGCGGCCCAGGCGGTCACCGATGGCGCCGAGCGGCAGCAGCAGCGCGGACAGGGCGAGGGTGTAGCTGTTGATCATCCACAGGACGGCGGTCTGCGAGGCGCCGAACTCGACGGCCAGGTGGGTCTGGGCGACGCTAAGCCCCGACACCGAGGCGATGACAGCCATCAAAGCGATCGAGACGGTGATCAGGATCGCGCGCAGCTGACGCGCATCCGGCGCACCTACTGCGCCGACCGGCGATTCCGGCGTCTGTGGAGGCTGATGGGTACTCATGGTTTCCTTCCAAAAAGGCATGCGGAATCAGCGCCGGGACAAGACCGGTCGCCAGTTGGGTGTGATGGGGAGCCCCGTCCGGACCACCTGTGTTCGACGTTAAGCCCGTTTTGCATCAAAGGCATATGATGTTGCCCATGAAGCAAGAAGATGGGCAGCTGGACAGCCTCGTACGCAAACGGATCCGCGCGCTGCGCGTCGCACAGGGCTGGTCCCTGGAGGAGCTGGCATCCCGGGCCAACCTCAGCCAGTCCTCACTGAGCCGCATCGAGAACGGTCAGCGTCGCCTCGCCCTGGACCAGCTCGTCACTCTCGCGCGCGCCCTGGACACCACTTTGGACCAGCTCGTGGAGAACGCCGCGGACGATGTCGTCATCAGCCCGATGATCGACGGCGCTCACGGCTTGATGCGCTGGCCCGTGAAGAGCGACCCCGGCGTGAGCGTGATGCGTCAGCGGCTGACCGACCCGCCGCCCGACAATCCGGCCCGCATGCGCGCCCATCCCGGCCGCGAGTGGTTCGTCGTCCTGTCCGGCACCGCCGTCCTCATGCTCGGCCACCGTCGCTATCGCATCGAGACCAACCAGGCCGCCGAGTTCCCGACCATGATGCCGCACGCCCTCGGCGCCGAGGGCGGCCCCTGCGAGATCCTGGGCATTTTCGACCGCGACGCCCGACGTGGCCACCAGAAAGACGTCGACACCGACGACTCCGAAGCCGACTGCACGGGCGCCCAGGGCCCCTGCGCATAGCGGGCCGTGGCCGGGTGGGAGGTCCGGCAAAGCGGGCGATCTTGCGTGCCGGGCAGTGCGCCAGACCGTCTCTTTGCCTTATGCGCAACAAGGCGTGCGGCAGGCGCATGGTCGGCTTACGGTGGAGTCATGACCCACACTCATCAGCACACCCCCCACCACGGCAACGGCGGTCACCACCCCCACGGCCATGGCGGACACCATGCGCACAGCGACGGCGGTCAGGCGGAGATCCTCGACCTGGATGCCGAGGTGCTCGCCGAGCACATCGCGTCAATCACCGCCTGGCTGCCGCTGAAGGACGAGCCCCGCCACATCGTGGACCTGGGCTGTGGCACCGGCGCGGGCACCTTCGCCCTCCTCGAACGCTTCCCCGATGCGCACATCACCGCCGTCGACACCTCCGCCGAGCACCTGAAGTTCCTGCGCGAGAAGGCATGCGCCCGCGGCATCCAGGAGCGCGTACGGACCGTGCAGGCCGACCTCGACCACGACGACTGGCCCGACCTCGGCCAGCCGGACCTGGTGTGGGCCTCGGCCTCGATGCACCACATGGCGAACCCCGAACGCGCCCTGCGCAACGCCCGCGAACTACTTGCCCCTGGCGGCCTGTTCGCCGTCGTCGAGCTCGCGGGCGTCCCCCGCTTCCTGCCCGCCCACGCCCCGGAGAACCGGCCCGGCCTCGAAGAGCGCGCCCATGCTGCGACCAACAGCTTCCACGCCGAGCGCGTTCCGCACCGCGGCGCCGACTGGGGGCCGATGCTGACCGCCGCCGGTTTCACCGTCGAGGACGATCGCACCCTCACTGTCAGCGTCGCAGGGGCGCGCAGCGAAGCGGTCGGCCGCTACGCCTACGGCATTCTGCAGCGAATTCGCAGCGTCGCCGCCCCGGCTCTCAGCCCCGAGGACCTCGCCGCGCTGGACGAGCTCCTGGACACCAGCAGCCCGAACAGCCTGCTGCTCCGCGAGGACCTCGCCGTACGCACCGAGCGCACGGTGTGGGCCGCCCGCCGCGCCTGATACCCGGTGCGATGGGCCGCCTGTCAGGCAGGTATCAAGTCATTCCTTGCCCCTGACAGGCGCGGTCATCGGAGCGGTTGGGCCTCGCGCGGGTGTCTGGTGACAGCGATGCGTGGGACTGATTGGGAGGGCGGACCCAGCGCCAACTGCAGTTGTCGGCGTACACGTGAACGTCCCCACCCGCGTACGGATGAAAAGGGACAGTTGTTGATGCGTTGAGATCCTCTGCTCGACACTCTGCTGCTTGGTCGGTGAGAGGCGGCGGAAGGCGGTCGACGGTGGTCTTGGATCCGCATCGATGGTTGGAACTGCGGCGCTTCCGGGGTCTGTTGGAGTCCGGGGTGATCAGCCTCTCGGAGGTGGCCCGGGAGACCGGGCTGGACCGGAAGACGGTCCGCAAGTATCTGTCGGCACCAGGTCCGGCGACCCCGCCGCGCCGGTCGCCGAACGGGCGGTCGAAGGCGAGGGTGATCGACGAGTTCGCGCCGCTGGTCGACTCGATGCTCCGGGCGGAGATCCTGATGAAGGCCGCGGTGATCCACGGGCGGCTGACCGCGGAGTACGGGTTCACCGGCAACTACCAGAGGGTCAAGCTCTACGTTCAGGAAGCCCGGCCTCGCATCGCCGAGGAGCTCGGCATCACGCCGAAGGAACTCGCCGGCATGCACCGCCGCTTCGAGGTCATCCCCGGTGCCCAGGCCCAGGTCGACTGGGGCGACGAGGGCAAGATCCTCGCCCACATGGGCATTCCGAAGGTGTACTCCTTCCACATGACGCTGTCGTACTCGCGCGACCCGTTCTGCTGCTTCACCACCAGCCAGGACCTCCAGACGTTCTTCGACTGCCACCGGAGGGCCTTCGCTCACTTCGGTGGCGTCCCGATGACGATCGTCTACGACCGCACGAAGACGGTCGTCCGACGGCACGTCGCTCCGGGCGAGGCGGTCCCGCTGCATCCGGAAGCGGTCGGGTTCGCGGGCCACTACGACTTCGATATCGACGTCCTGGCCGCCTACCGGCCCACCGGCAAGGGCCGTGTCGAACGGCAGGTCCTGATCGTCCGTGACCACGTCCTGTCCGGCCGGTCCTTCTCCTCCGTGGAGGAGATGGACGCCGCCTTCGCCGCATGGGGGCCGCAGCGACGGGCTCAGGCCCACAGGACTCACCAGCAGATCATCGGCGAGCGGGCGGCCCGCGACCACATGGCCCTCAAGCCGCTGCCGGAGACTCCGTATCTGGTGGCCGAGCGGCATCTGCGGCCGGTCGGCAAGGACTGCCTGGTCGCCTTCGGCGGCAACCTCTACTCGGTGCCTGCCCGCAGGGTCCGACCGCGTCAGCTGGTGGAGATCAGGGCCACGAAGTCGCAGGTCATGCTGCACTCCACCATCGTGGACAGCAGCGGCGAGACGCTGCTGGCCACCCATCCGCGGGCGATCGGCCGCGGGGTCCGCGTTGTCGAAGAGACCCACTGGGATGGCCTGCCCACCGGCAAGGGACGCCGCACCACCACCGGCGATGTCCTGCCACGACCTCGCCATGAACGTCCACTGGGCGAGGAGGCCGGACCTCTGCAGGCACTGCTGAACCGGGCTGCGGCCACCCGCGTCGAGGTCGGCCGCCGTCCGCTGTCGGTCTATGACGAGCTGACCGGAACCCGTCCCTTCACCACCCGTCCGAGCACGAGGGAAACGTCTTGAGCGAGCTGGTCTCCACCCGCATCCGCAATACGGCCGGCAAGCTCGGCCTGCCCCACCTGGCCGAAACGATCAACGAGTACACCCGGCGGGCCGACGAGGGGAAGATGGGCTACCTCGATTTCCTCGACCTGGTCCTGTCCGAGGAACTCGCCGTCCGCGACGACCGCCGCTTCCGCCAGGGCCTGCGACTCTCGAAGCTGCCGCACCACAAGACGCTCGACGAGTACGACTTCTCCTTCCAGCCCGACCTCGACCCGCGCAAGGTCAAGGACCTGGCCACCCTCTCGTTCGTCGACGGCAAGGCGAACGCCGCCCTGCTCGGGCCGCCCGGGGTCGGCAAGACGCACATCGCCGTCGCGCTCGCGGTTGCGGCCTGCCGGGCCGGTTACTCGATCTATTTCACCAGCCTCGACGACATGGTTCGCAACCTCAAAGCCGCCGAAGCCGCCGGCCGTCTGACGAACAAGCTCGGCACCTACCTGCGGCCCAGCGTTCTCGTCGTCGACGAGGTCGGCTACCAGCCCCTCGAACGAGCCGAGGCGAACCTGGTCTTCCAGGTCATCTCCAAGCGCTACGAGAAGGGCTCGATCATCCTGACCTCGAACAAGACCTTCAGCGAATGGGGCCAGGTCTTCGGCGACGAGGTCCTCGCCACCGCCATCCTCGACCGGCTCCTCCACCACTGCGAAGTGATCTCCATCAACGGCCCCAGCTACCGGCTCAAGAACCGCCTCAAGGCGATCGAGCGAGAGAACGACGTGGCCTGACAACCCACGTCGCTTCCGGCGGCCGAACACTTGATCAGTTGTTGATCACCGGCTGAAAGATCTCGGAGAACTCGCCGTTCTCGATCAGTCCGGCGATCACTTCGGTCATGCTGTCGATGCCCGGAAACCTGACGATCAGGCCGTCCGAGACCCAGAAGTACCGGCCCCCGAGGGCCTCGTCGGTCCCTGTCCAGAGTTTCATCAGGCGCTCGACTTCCGCGACGGTGAACACGGTCGCGGTCCAACGAGATCCATCCTCCAGAGTCACGAAGACATCGACGTTGCAGACCTCGTCCAAGTCCTCGCCGTCGCTGGGCAGGAACGACACCTCGAAACCCTCCATACGGACCCGATACCAGGGCTCGTCCCACCCTCGCTCGATCGGTTCAGACGATGTACTGCGGCTCATCGCGCGAGTGTCCCTGGTCGGGGCATCGATCTCAACCGAGGTCCCTGCCGCACTGCCGCCCCCCACGGCCAGAGCTGGGGACGTTCGTCCGTACGCAACTGGGGAGAAAAGTCCGTACGCCGACAGCAGTGGACGCCCGGGAGAAAGGGGGGCGATTTTCAAGCTCTGCCTCAACCCACTGCGGATCCTCGCCGAGACGGACGGCGATCCGGCAGCCCGGCAGCGGTCACCTATCTCGTACCTCCCGCGCCGCGCACGCTTGCGCAGGTCGTGGCACCCCGGGCACAGCCCGCGCGGCGTGACGGCGCCCCAGCTTCCGCGGCGGCCGCCAGGTCGGCCGCACCGACCTTGAGCAGCTGCGCGACGCGGCCGGCGACGCCCGCCGCTACGACTCCAAGTACGGCGGCGGCAACTGGCGGGTCAACTCCGTCACCACCTGCTTCCAGAAGGAAGCTGCCCCGCTGCTGCAGGGCAGCTTCTCCCACGACGTGGGACGCGAACTCTCGCCAAGGACTGCGCCCGAGAGTTCAACACCGCGCTCAGCCCGTGGCAGCGTGAGCCGTCCGTCCGTGCATTCGTCCAGCGCACCCGAAAGGAGCTCGGGGTAGCCGCCTGAGTCAGCTGGACCCGAACGGCGCATCCCCCGCCCGCGGCGCGAACCCGGTGACCACATCACCCGGCTCCGCGTGCCGTGTCAGCAGCGAACGCAGTCGTTCGCTCTCGTCATGCTGGGCAGCCAGTCGCGAGATGGCCAGGACTCTGAACTCGGCCAGCTCCGCCAGTTCCCTGTCCCGACGGGCCACCCGGTCCCTCAGTTCGGCGTTCTCCTTCTTCAGCCGTTCAAGCTGCGCGGCACGGGGGTCGACTATCTCACCGGCCTGCAGCGCCTGGAGGCGGGCGGTGAATTCCTCGGCGAGGTGCTGGTAGGGGCCGGGCCGGCTCGTGCCGTCACGGAGCGTTTTCAGCGTGGCCACTGATCGGGTGACGCCGGTCAGGCCGAGGTGAGAGCCGCAACGCACAAAGCCCCCGTGCCGTTGAGGGAGGTGTTCGGCGTCTCAACCCACCGGCACAGGAGCCCGATCGGGGCGCTCAGCAAGGGGCCCGGTGCCTCCCATGCAGGGAGTGCGTTCCGCAGCAGCCGCCACGCGGCGTCGCCCGCGCCCCACAGGGCCTGCTCCCGGGCCTCGGCGACGGCTTCGCCCCAGGTGCCGGGCGGCGTGTAGCGGTGAGTGCCCTCGTGCATCGCTCTCAGTACGGCCTCTGCGGTCTCCCTGGCCACCCCACGGGCGGCCGTCATCCCCAGCCAGTGGTCGTCCCCACCCAGCCGCCATGCGCCGCGCGCCGGACTCATGGCCTCCACGGGCAGGACCTCCGGCAGGCAGCAAGGGTCCGACGCCAGGCTGCCGTAGCCGAAGGAGCCGAGCGGATCCAGGAGGTGCCGGATCTGGAGTATCAGCGCGTCCACGGTCCTTGAGAGTGACCGGCTACACCTGTTGTGGCTGACGTGTGGAGAGCTCGTCCGGCACGCTGCGGGAATCGAGGGCAGGGGTGCTGACGGCGCAGAGGGTCTGGCTCCAGTGTGGCCGGTACTGGTTCTTGTAGGCGTGCTGGCCTGGGGCGGTACGGCCCAGGTCGAGGTGTTCGTATCCGGCACAGGTCAGGTCCTGTGCGAGGTGGCGCAGCAGTGCGTGGCCTGGTGCGAGGTCCCTGTAGTCCGGGTGCATCGCTGGTACGACGGAGTAGGCCCGGCGGTTTCGTGTCAGGCAGAGTTGGGCTGCGACGACTTCGCCATCCAGGGCGAGGGTGGCGATGAACGCTGTGCTGGGGCCGCACCGTTTGAGCACGGCCTGCCAGTGGGCTGCGCCGGGTGTGTGGCGCGCGCCGGCCGGCGGGGTGTGGCCGGCCCAGCGGTGAGCGTGCAGCCGGGCCAGGACAGCGTAGGCGCTGAGTAACTCGCCGCTGTCGCGGCTGCGCTGGTAGGTCACCTTCCGGCTGATGGCGACTTCGTCCCAGGTCCGCTGGCGTCGCTTGTGATCACGTCTGGTCGAGCGCGACATCGCCTCATAGGCGAGCGGTAACGCGATCTCGGCGCAGTCGGTGACGCTCGTGCGCCACAGCCCGGATGCGGCCGGGCCACTGGAAGCGAGGTGCCGGGCGAGGTGGCCGGCCGCGGGCAGGCCCGCGATTTCCACCCGGTGGCCCTGGTACGCCAGGTCGTGGAGGTACCGGGCGAAGGACGCCGACACCCGCGGGTCCTCGGCTGCCGGGCCCACGGCCCGGACGTACTCTCCCATCGGCGTGGACAGTGCATACGTCCGCACCTCCGAGCCCTCGTGGTCGTGAACCAGCGGCAGAGCGGCGAGGACCTGCCCGGCAGCATCCTCGCAGAGGACCACGACGGGGCGGGCAGTGAACGGGAGTTGCTGCGCCCATCCGGTGAGCCACGATGGAGACTGGTAGGGCGTTGCTTCCGGGTCCTGCCGGTACAGCTCCGCCCACGAAGAGGCCAAGAAGGCGCCGGCAGCAGCCCTCTCGAGAGCACGCACGCATAAATTCATGATCGGTTTCTCCTCGCTGGGCGATCAGATGGCGCCGAACCCCCATGGTCACGTCGCCCCGCACGGCAAAACGCCGCATCAAACCTGAATTCACACGAACGAGACTCCGATAGACACGCCGACCGGACGCGACGGATAGGTGTCGTCGGCCCGCCTGGCCGTCAGCTACGTCAGAGCGCTCATAGGCTTTCGGCCTCTCTGCTCGTATGTCTGGGTATGGGAAACCGTCAGTCGCGGCCGTGGATCGTGTCGGACGAACTGTGGTCGCTGGCCGAGCCGTTGTTGCCGAAGCCGGGTCCGAAGAAGGTCGAGGGCAGACCGCGGGTGCCGGACCGACAGGCGCTGTGCGGGATCCTCTTCGTCCTGCACACCGGCATCCAGTGGGAGTACCTGCTGCCCCAGGAGTTGGGCTTCGGCTCCGGGATGACGTACTGGCGGCGTCTTGCGGCCTGGAGCGGGGCCGGCGTCTGGGACCGCCTGCACGTGCTGCTGGAGAACCTGCGGTCGAAGAACCCGTCTGCTCTGGCAGCGAGGAATTCGCCCCGTGACATCCACGAAGCATTCCTCAGCCTCGCCGTCTGCGTGATCACCCACCGTCACGTTCAACGGCTTTGTTACTGACCTTTCCGCTCAGTTGTCGGGGCTGACATCGCTAGATCCTTGCGGTATGCCGTGGCCATGAGATGTGCGTAGGGTGGTGGTCTCACTCCGCAGGGTCAGGCCGCGCGGGAGCGGGTGCGCATGCTGGCCGCCGATGGCTTTGTGCGGGGTGAGAAGAACACGGTGATCGCGAAAGAACTGCGGGTCAGCGTCCGGTCGGTGGAACGGTGGCGCCGCTCCTGGCGCGAGGGAGGGCGACAGGCTCTGCGCCCGTCGGGCCCGGCCAAGCGGCCGAAGCTCGGACACAGTGACTTCGCCGTGCTCGAGCCGCTGTTGCTGGAAGGCGCGATGGCTCAGGGCTGGGCGGATGAGCGGTGGACGCTCTCGCGGGTGCGGCTGCTGATTGCCGACCAGTTGGAGTTGTTGCGGCGGCATGGCTGGTCGTGTCAGCAGCCTGCCCGGCGGGCGGTCGAACGGGACGATGCGGCGGTGTCCGGCTGGGTGAAGGAGATCTGGCCCCGGGCAAAGCCACCGCGGCGGCGCTCGGGGCATGGCTGGTCTTCGAGAACGAAGCCGCTGTCTCGATGACGTCGCACCGTGCACGCACCTGGGCACCCAGGGGGAGCACACCCGTGGTTCGATTCAACGGCGCTTCCCGCGGCCGCATCACGATGGCCGCACTGGTGTGCTTCAAGGCCGGCGAACGCAGCCGTCTGATCTACCGTCCTCGCGTCCAGTGCCATCACCAAGGGGCCTACCGCGGCTTCACCTGGCAGGACTACCGTGATCTTCTCGTGCGGGCCCACCTCCAGCTCGGCGGTCCCATCCTGGTGATCTGGGACAACCTGAATGTTCATCGCTGCAGCCGATTACGTGAGTACGCGGTAGAGCGTGACTGGCTCACCGTCGTCCAGCTACCCAGCTATGCACCCGACCTCAATCCGGTCGAGGGCATCTGGTCGTTGCTCCGGCGCAGCACTACCGTCAACGTCGTCTTCCGCGATCGCGACCACCTTGTCCAAGCTGTCCGCAGTGGCCTGCGCCGCATCCAACGACGCACCGACCTCATCGAGGATTGCCTCGCCGAAACCGGTCTCACACTCAACACGACAACTGAGCGGAAAGGTCAGTAGGACCTCTTAGAGGCCGTTCTCTTTCCGAACCTCGTGTGACGTATTGGCTGGTCAGGCATGAAGTAGCTGCTGCTGCGAAAGCCTCGGCTTGTTGCCGGGCGAGAGGTCGTGGGGGTGGCGGATGCCGTCGATGCGGGCGGTTCTGGAAGCGCGGCAGAAAGCCGCGGCCGCGCTGGTGAAGGAACTCGAAGCCGAGTTGGAACGGGTGCGGGCGGCTCTGGCGGACGCCGAGGAGGTGCACCGGTGCCGGGTGATCGGCCTGGAGCAGTATCTGGAGGCGCTGGCCGAGGAGGAAGCCGGTCGGACCGCGCCGGGCGGTGCCTCACCGGCGACACGCGAGTGAGGTGGCGGAGTTGTCGCCGGACTATCAGGCGTTGATGGCCGCCGCAGTCGATGCGGGAGGCGACGGGCTGGGTGCCCGGCGGGCAGCGGTGGTGCTGGGCTGGGACAGTGCATCCGCCTCCCGCGTCGAAGGTGCCAGGGCACGGCTGAAGCGACTGGTGGAACGGGGCTGGCTGGTCGAGGCGAAGCCGGGCAGGTTCACGCTGCCCCTGTTGCTGCCGGGGCAAGACGCTGCTGGTGCTGGACGGCCAGGCGGCGGCTCATGAGCATGGTCATCGACCACAAAATGACGGCTTCGCTGGTATCGGTGCGGCGTTCGTAGTCCCGGACCAGACGCCGGCTGCGCAGGCACCAGGCGAAAGATCTTTCCACGACCCAGCGGCGGGGCAGCACCGCGAAGCCGCGGGTGTCGTCGCTGCGGCGAACGATGTCCAGGACGAGGCCGAGTTGCGTGGCACTCCAGTCGACGAGGTGGCCGGTGTATCCGCCGTCGGCCCAGACCCGTGCCAGTCGCCCGAAGCGGCCCTGGGCCGCTGGCAGGAGGATGCGGGCGGCGTCCCGGTCGGTGGTCGAGGCCGGGGTGACCAGCACGTCCAGCAGCAGCCCGAGCGTGTCGGTGAGCAGGTGCCGCTTGCGTCCGTTGATCTTCTTCCCGGCGTCGAAACCTCGCGAGCCGTGGGTGACGGTGGCGTCTGCCTTCACCGACTGCGAGTCGATGATCGCCGCAGTCGGTTCCGGATCACGGCCTTCGGCATCGCGGACGGTCTCGCGCAGCCGGTCGTGCAACTCGGCCACGAGTCCCGCATCCCGCCAGCGGGCGAAGAAGGCGTACACCCGTGGCCAGGGCGGGAAGTCCGAGGGCATCGACCGCCACTTGATGCCGTTGTCGACGAGGTAGCGAATCGCGTCGAGCATCTGTCGGTGGCAGTAGCCCTCCGGCCGTCCGCCCCGGCCGGCCAGCCATTCCGGAACCGGCAGCAAGTCCCGCACCACGGCCCACTCGTCATCGCTCATGTCCGAGTCGTACCGGGGCCGGCGCCCTGGCCGGTCGGCTGCGTTTCCGAACCTGTGGGCGAGGCAGTCACACGAAGGAGTGGACCAACTGGACCCGGCAACCGTGACCACGCGACACTTCGACAACAGGGCCTCTTGCTTCTCGCTGGACTCGACATCCGCGAGCTACCAAGAGGCCCTTCTTCCATGCATCCGCACCTGCAGACTCACCCAGACCAGGTCCCTGTTCGAACCCCACCGACCACCCGAGCGGATAGAGAACAGCCAGTTAGTCCTCGTTGGTCAGACGCGTGGGCCGAGGAACAGGCCACCGCTCGCGTCGATGATCTGACCGGTGACCCAGCGGGCGGCGTGGGAGGTGAGGAAGGCGACCACATCGGCTACGTCGTCGGGCCCGCCCAGCCGGTTGAGTGCCGTCATACCGGATATCTGTTCGGTGAGGCCCGGCGTGTCGAAGACAGCTCCGTTGGTCGCCGTCCTGGTGGCCCCAGGAGCGACCGCGTTCACCGTGATCCTTCGGGGGCCGAGTTGGACGGCGATGGTTTTGGTCATCGTCTCGATCGCGCCCTTCGTCATGGCGAAGGATGTCTGGGCCGAGTTGGCCATCCGGGTCGCCACCGACGAGACCGAGACGATCCGGGCGCCCTCGCTCAACAGAGGCAGCGTCCGCTCGATGATGAAGTACGGCGCTCGCACGTTCACCGCGAACAAGTGGTCGAACTCCGCCCTGGTCGTCACGCCGAGCGGGCCGGCCGGGGCGGCTGCCGCGTTGTTGACGAGGATGTCGAGCGGCCGACCGGCCAAGCCGGCCTCCACGCCGGCGAAAAGTGTCTCGACGTCGCCGTCCACGCCCAGTTCGGCTCGGACGGAGAAGGCGGTCCCACCGGCGCGTTCCATCGCGTCGACCGTCGCAGCCGCCCCGCTCTCATCCGTGCCGAAGTGCACGATGACCGTGGCCCCTTCGGCCGCGAGCCGAGCGGCGATTGTCTGCCCGATGCCGCGCGACGCGCCCGTGACTAAAGCCGTTCTGCCCGTCAGATCGCCCATGTCTTCACTCCATCCAAGTGTTAGTTACTAACGTGATGGTAGTGTCTAGCACATGAGTGAGCGGCAACCAACCCTGCGGGAACGACGGCGATTCGAGACGCGGCGCCTGGTCCAAGCGCACGCGGTGCGGCTGTTCACCGACCACGGCTACGACGCGGTGACGGTGGCCGACGTCGCCGAGGCCGCCGGCGTCTCGGCAATGACCGTGTACCGGCACTTTCCCACCAAGGAGGACCTCGTCCTCATCGACCAGCCCGCCCAACTCATCGCCGAGCAGGTCGCCGCATCCTCCGCGACGCAACCCCTGGTGCGCCGCGTCGGCGGCGCGCTCATCGACGCGGCCACCGCCTTGACGGGCGGCAACGGGGACGAACCGGAGGCGAACGAGCGGTTCCTGCTGGACTGCCTCCGGCTCATGGTCTCGACGCCCGCGCTGCGGGCCCGGCACCTGGACAGCCAGTACGCGCTGCAACAGGCCATCGTCGACGCCCTCGGGGGTGACGCGACCGATCCCGACGCCGCGTTTCGCGCCCAGGCGGCGACCAGCGCCTGCATGGCCGCGATGCACACGGCGCTGACGCGTTGGACCGAAGACGACGGACACACCAAGCTGCCCGACCTGGTCACGCGGGCGCTCGCCGCGTCCTTCGGTGATGACGCCGTCGCCACCTACCGGAAGGGCTGAGGCGGCCCACGCACGCCCCTGGGACAGGTCCGAATCGGCCGACGCCCTTGTCGACGGGGCTGCAGCCACCGAGCGACACGGACCCGGCGCTGTCTCCTGCCTTGACCATCTAACACGGCGCGGTTTCAGTGCCTCCCGACGTGCTGAACAATCGCTGTCGACACTCGGGCTCTGGCTCAACTTCTGTGATGTGAACGGTCACGCCGATCTCTGAACGGTGCCGTGACCGGCGTCTCGCAGGTCAGGCCGGTGGAACATGCTCCTGGAGGAGGCACTGGTACTCCGAACCACGAAAGTTGAGCCAGAACCGACACTCGTGAACAAAGTCAGCCGCAAGGGCACAGCAGGGAAGACGGGTTAAAGGACAAGCTGACCCCCGGTGTCACACGCTCTGTGACCGCCACCGACGCCTCGGTTCGGAGCGGGGGGAACGACGTCGCGAATCTGATGTACACCCGAACCATGAAGACCCAGGAAGCGTTCTGCGTGCGATGTGGCAGCGCAGACACCCGAGTTACCTGCCTCGACCAGACCAGCGCGGAAGGCATGTGCCTCCGCTGCGACAAGCCCTTCCACGCCACACCGTGCCAGGGCTGCGGTGGATTCCGGATCGACGGCTCCTTCGGCGTCCCCGGCACGCGGTACGAGAAGCTCCCGGAGAGTGTGAAGTGCTGGGACTGCGGTCACCGCAATCCGCTGCGCGACCCCCGCCCGGAGTAGGCCGGAGCGGGACGACGACCTTGCCGCCGCCCGCGCCGCGAACCGCGAGCTGATGGCCCAGCTGACCCGCCATGCTGATTGATCAAGAAACCCGTGATCAGCTGAACTCGCGGCGTGCGAGGCCGTGATGCTGGCACCACCTCGGACGTTCACGGCCTGCAGAAGGCCCCGTACGTCCCCCCAGAACTCAAGCGGAGACGTGCGGGGCTTTCGCACTACGGGCACACCGATCCACGAGGTCAGCCACCTGCGGAAGACCGGGCGGCTGCCCTGGAAGTGGATCACCGACGGAACGTGCACTTCGAGATCCGCACCGGCCCGGCAACGACATCGACCCGCTGCCGTACCCGCGCCGCCACGACGCCGCCCCCTGACCAGCCAGAACACCCCCGCGGCACCGACAAGACCTTCGCGGATCATGTGGTGCAGATCTTGTCCGGCAGCTGACCGGGCAGGCCGCGGCGTTCGTCGTCGGTGAGGCCACGGCCGATCACCTTGCACAGGTGCCGCTTCCACAGGATGGGGTCCAGCCGGGTCAGGGACAGGGGAGACTTCCCCAGCGCATCGAGTGAAGACTCCGGGGTGGGAGAGCCGAACAGTGCCTTGCCGTCCCTGGTGGCAGAGATGACGCTCTGGTTCTCGGCGAACTCGTAGGTCTCCCGATATGACGGATCGTCTGCTTTCAGGAAGGTCACAGAACTGTCAGCGGCCAGGAAGTAGTGTGCGCCATTGGGGTTGCCCGTTGCCCACTCGCCGGGTCGCAGCGGCTTGGGGAAGGCTGCCACTCGACGTGGTCGTTGTCCCGGTTCGACGGACCACAGTTCCAGGATGCGTCCCGAGGTCAGGACGGCCATATAGCGCGTGTCCTTGAGGAAGTATGCGGTGAGGAAGTTGTCGGCGAATCGGATGCGAAGGTCTTTCCTCTTCTGGCCTGTGCGCAGGTCGACGGCGTGCAGGTCCGGTTCGTCGCCCACGCTGACCGCCAGGAGACCTGGGTCGCGGTGGGGAGTCACGTGGTACTCCGGCCGGTTTTGGGAAGTAAGCCGCAGGTCCTTCAGATCGATCGAGGAGAGGCGACGTCCCTTGCGGGTGTCCCACTGTTCGACGAGGGAACCAACGACCGTCACGAGCCGATCACCGGGCAGGAAGACGAGGTCGACGGGTTCCAGTTCGCCTACGTCACCGGGCGGGGTGAAGAGGTCGTGGGGGTCCCGGTCGACGACGGGTGGCTCGACGGCTGTCTTGAACTCCGATACGCGGCGCAGGGACGGCAGTCGGCGGATCGTGACCCGATTCTTGTCCGACACGTCCGCCATCAGTGTCTCGGCGCTGTTGATCGCGATGACCTGTTCCTTGGCCGGCGGTGTCTTGGCCTTGACGGACACTTCGGCCAGGTCGCGGTTGTCGCCCTCGGTCTCCATGACGCGCAGGGTGTCGCCCTTCTCTCCGAGGCGGACGAGCACCGTGCGTCCGTCCCCGAGCAGTCTTGGTACGCCGTAGGCGGTGGCTCCATCGGCGCTCACCAGGGTGTGTCCGGAAACCGAAATGTCGTCCTTGAAAGCCAGGACGGGCTCCTGTTCGGAGCCGAGCAAGGGTAGTTCCGGAGAAAGGTCGTGTCGGCGTACAGAAGGAGCTATGACTTTTCGTGGTCGTTCGTTGCCGCTGGCGTTGACGATTTCCCAGGTGTCTCCGTAGCCGGTCAGGGCAAACCGGTCGCCCTTGGCGTCAAGGACCGTAGTTTCGCACGTGGTGTTGTCGGATCGGTAACCGCGTAGGATCCGCCGGTCCGCCACTCGTATCGTCTGGTACAGAGCTTTGGCCGAGGACTCGCTGTCCCCTTCATGGCAGGTGATGACCACGGTTCCGTCACTCGACACACCGCTCTGTTTGCCATCCGTGACCAGGCGTCGCCTCGTACCCGTCCGGATGTCGACCGCGTCCATCATCTCGGTGTAGGACGAGGTGGTCCCCATTGCCATCAGCGTGGTGTCGTCCGGGCCGAACCAGATGGACTTGATCCCGGGAATGATCTTCGGCAGGTCGCGGTGGCGCCCCGTCTTCAGATCCCAGACACGCACCGGGAACGTCGTGGAATCGGCCGCTGCTTCGACGAGGTATCGGGAAGTGCGCGAGAAGTCGATCAGCTTACGCTGGTTGCCCCAGTCATCCGGATCGGCCTTCACCGGCGGGCCTTTGAGCAGATGTGCAGGCCCCACCGGATACTTCGCCGTGGGTGTGACATCGCGCCAGACAACAGCTCGGTCCTCGTCGCGCACGTAGGCGATGCGCCGCCCGTCCAGGCTGACCGTGGGCTGCTGGACGTTGGGACGGAGGCGGAGGTTGACCTGACGCACCTTGCCCTGCTTCGTACGCAGGAACAGGGTCGCGCGCCGGGTGTCGGAGGTCGCCAGAGTCACCGCGCCGTTCGCGCTCATGGCGACGCTGTCGATCTTTCCCTCGACGCCCGACAGGAGCCATGCCTTTTCCTTGACCGAGGTGTACCGGCGCAGCAACGCGTTGCGAGCTTCCTGAGTCGGGGAGGTGTCGTAGCCCGCGATCGCGGCCAGGGCGGCCTGGGCGGGATTGGTGTCAGCCAGTTCGTCCGCCTGCACGGCCAGCGACCTGGACCTGCCTTCCGCTTCCCGCTCCTTGCTCACCCGGGACTCCTGGATGGAGAACACGATCAACGTGGCGATGAGCGCGAGTGAGAGGCTGCCGCCCGCCCAGGCCCACCGGATGCGCCGCTGCCTGGCACGGTGCTGTTGTTGTATCGCGTGGCGTTGCTGGGCTGCGAGGTCGAGGAGTTCGGTCTCGGACGCCGTCAGTTCGTCGGTCCGCCCGGCCAGACGGCTCTCGAGGAAGACGAGTTGTGCCCCCCGCGGCAGAAGCTCGTCAGCACGCCCCGCTCTTTCCCAGCGTTCCCGGTCGTGCTGCAACTCCGCGCGCGCGGCGAGGAAGTCCCGGTCCTCACGCACCACTTCGGACAGAGTCGGCCAGGCCGTGATGAGGGCTTCATGGGCGAGCTCCACGCTCTCCGGCGCACCGGCCCCGCCGTGGAGCACCAAGAGGCGCTCGTCCTTCCCGGCGAACAGCACGGCCAGGTGCCAGCGCTGCTCGCCGGCCTCCGCACGGGTCAGCACCCGCCGCAGTGCGGGTGCGCCGCTTCCCGGCACCACTCGTACCAGTCCGGCGAGGAGCCGCCGCGCCTGTGTGACGGCCTCCATGGGGTCAGGGATCTCCGGGGCGTCTGCGGGGTCCGGGGAGCCGGTCTCGGTCACGGACGGGACGTGTTTCCGCCATGCCTCCTCCGCGTGCCTGCGCAGTGCGCCGGAGACGCCGCCGGCCTTCTCGTACGCCTCGACCCTCAGACGGCCGCCCGACTGTTCCTCCCACAGGTGCCGTAGGACGAAGGAGAGGAGGGGGAGGGCGCCGGGCTCACTGCCGGCGTCCTCCAGGATGCGGCGGGCCAGCCCCGGTTCGTAGGAGACACCGGGGAGGCGGTCCACGGGGCGGGTGATGACGGCGTGGAGCTGCTCCCGGGTCATCGGGGTCAGCGGCAGGACGGCTCCCCGTTTCAGCACCGGTCCGAGGTGCTCGTGGCTGAGGGCGGCGTCGATGAAGTCGGCGCGCAAGGTGAGCAGCACCCGCATTCCGGCGGTGCGCCGGGCGGGGAACAGCACCGACAAGAGGGCCGTGAGGGCCTCGTCGGGCAGGTCGAGCAGAGCTTCGGCCTGGTCCAGTACGACGAGGAGGTCGGTGGTGGCAGTGCCGGTGAGCCGGTGGACGGTGTCCGCGAGGCCTGCCCCGGTCAGCCAGGTGACGACCCGCTCGACGCCGGTGGCGCGCGGGGGCCCGAACCGTTTCTGGCGTGCCAGTTCGAGGAGTTCGACAGCCAGGGCATCCACCGGACGGGAGGTGCGTCCGCAGTGGATGACCACCACCTCGTGGCCGGCGCGGCGCATCACGGGCGCTACCCCCGCGAGGGCGAGGGAGGACTTGCCGCATCCCGAGGGTCCGCACAGCGTCACCGCTGCACGGTCACCGCGCAGTGCCCTGACCACGGACTCCGTGTCCTCCTCGCGGCCGAAGAAGACGTCGGCGTCCTCCTCGCGGAAGGGCTCCAGGCCGGGGAAGGGTGTCGGGGCCAGGAACGCCTCGGCGAGGGCAGGGATCTCGTCGGCAAGCGCCCCGAGGTGCAGCATGTACGCCTGCTGGTCGTCCCGAACCGGCTCCGCGGCCACGATCATGCCGACGACGGCGCCGAGGGCGTTGTCCCAGACCGGGCTGCCGCTGAAGCCGCCGGTGACACGGACCGTCTGCCCGTCGGCCCGGGACAGCTGTACCCAGCCCTTTCCAGCAGGGCCGAGGAGACTGCCCCGCTGCCACACGGGTCGGTCGGAGTGCCCGGTGAAGCCGACGATGCGGGACCCGTGTTCCCACAGATGCCGGGACAGGCTGGTGGGCAGCGGTCGCGCCCCCGGTGCCGGTGCGAGCAGTCGAAGCACGGCCACATCGCCGCTCCGGTCCTCCCGGATCGGCACCCAGTGCGCCACCTCTGCTTCGATGTCATGCCCGGGGGCTCCCGGCCCTGCGAGGAGCGGCATATCGAGGGTGACACGGGTTCCGGGGAGCACCTCGGTGTCGCGGGGTTTCCCGAGCGCGTCGCACACCACATGGGCGCAGGTGAGGACGAGCCCGTCGCCGACGAGGAATCCGGTACCGGCGGAGTCGCCGTGCCCGTCCCGGAGGCGGACCGTCCCGGAGGCGAGGACGGTGTCGGCGTCCTCGTGTTTGCCGTGCCCGGCTCCGGCCGCAGTTCGGCCGGATTCGTCCTGGTCGTACACGGGGCCTCCTCGGAGAGGTGAGGGGAGCGGGAGGGTGCTGGCAGTGCGACGGCTGGTCCCGGCCTGCCCCGCGGGACTCAGCCACTGCAGGCGGGGCCGCCCGCCGGGCCTCGGCCCGCGGAATCCGGGCCACCGACGGTTTCCGGCACCGCGTCCGTACCGGCGGGGCTGCTGTGCCAGGTGAGGCTGACGGAGAAGTTGGCCTCCGCGGAGGAGCCCGCGACGAGGACCTTCGCGTCGGCGGAGAGCGACATGCCGAATTCGAGGGTCGCCTCGTCCGGCGGCCGGAGCATGCCTCGGCAGCGGCCGACGAAGGCGTCCGCGACCGGCCGTACGACATCCAGCATCTGTTCCAGGGACTGCTCGGCCCGGGCGACGGCACGGCTGCCGCGTCCGACGCGCACGACGTCCTCCCCGGCGTCGTTCACCTGCACTCGTACGACCTCGCCGCTGCTCCCCAGCGGCACTTCGACTGTGTACAAGGCTTGACCTTCCGACAGCGGCATGACGTTCCCCGTTCGTGAACTGAGCCTCCGGGGACCTGAGTTAGGTCGCTCGTGAGGTGCACGCAGAGGCTAACTGACTGTGCGCGGGGAGTCACAGGGTCGACCGGGGCGGTGTGTCGGCGTCCCATGCCCATGCCCGGGTCCTGGCCTCCGTCCCGGGCCGGCTCACCACCCACGACGTCAACGTCCGCGACGTCAACTTCGCCCGCAACCGCGAGGAGTGCCTGCGCGAAGGCATCGATCCGCACACCGCCGTCGAGGTCGAAGCTCTCCGCACGGGGCTGCTGCGGCAGCGGCTCGACGAAACGATCGAGGGCCTGGCCGACGACGTTCGGCAGAGGAGCATCGAGGCCCGCACCGAAGAGGCCGAGCGGGAACTTCTGCGCTCCCTGCAAGGATCGGTGCAGAAGGTCGTCCAGCGCACCGCAGACAAGCTGCCTGCCGCGGATCGCCCGCGAGGAAGAGCAACGCCGCGCCCTGGCCGCCTTTCTGGACGGCTGGGACGCGGCGGGCGGGGCACACCCTCGTAGTGCTGTACCGGCGCGGGGGCGCTCAGGCGCCTGCCGGTGCCGGGCGCACGATGCCAGCGGAGAGCGCCGGCCTTTCTCTACCGCGCGCAGCTGCTCCCAGTCGACCTCGGGATGGGCAGAGACGACCGCGTCGACGGACGCCGTGGTGTAGAGCGCGACGTCGACGGCCCCGGCCCGGCTCGTGCCGAAGCGGATCTCGATCGACTGCGGTGAGCGGACTCAGCCGAGCCGCACCATGTGGTCGAGGTCGGCACGCCGTACCCGGAGCCGGGCGGCGGCTTGCTCAAGCTGTCGACGGACTCGCCGTTCGTCGAGAAGATCTACGACGTGGTTGGTCTGTACTTCAACCCGCCCGAGGGTGCGGTGGTGCTGTCGGTGGACGAGAAGTCGCAGATCCAGGCCCTGGACCGGTCCCAGCCCGTGTTACCGATAATGCCGGGCGTGCCCGAGCGGCGCACACATGACTACGTACGCAACCGCCTGACCACCCTGTTCGCCGCCTTCGACGTGGCCACCGGCGAGGTCATCACAGCGTTGCATCGCCGGCACGGGGCCGTGGAGTTCGAGAAGTTCCTGATCAGGATCGACAAGCAGGTTCCCGCTCACCTGCAGTGACGTCGTCGAACGTGTCACGCCGAGCATCCTTGCGGCCCGCGCGGCCGGACTGACCTTTGCCGGCGACGTGGACGAGCACATCCGTCACACGGTTGACCTGCTTCTCGACCGCTCACGTCTGCTCTCGGAGCAGGTCGACGCAGGGGAAGTGGCCGTTGTGGGCCTTGGCTATGAGCTTGCCGAAGGCAGCGCGCGGCTGGTCACGTCACGCGGCGACATCACCGAAGAGGACGGAGCAGGCTCATGACGCGGTACTTCGACTGCACCGATCCGACGGTCCGCGATGCCGGTCCCGACGAAGTCCTCTCGCGTGACAAGTGAAGTCGTCCGTGCCGGCAGCGGTGATGGGGGGATGGGGGAGTGCTCCCGGGGGCGGCGGG
This sequence comes from Streptomyces sp. E2N166, assembly GCF_003671715.1. Classification (GTDB taxonomy): domain Bacteria; phylum Actinomycetota; class Actinomycetes; order Streptomycetales; family Streptomycetaceae; genus Streptomyces; species Streptomyces thinghirensis. The sequence continues at coordinate 2,085,027 of NZ_RAIF01000032.1, forward strand.
GCCGCCCCCGGGTGTCTTGGCTCTGCCTGGCCAGCGGGGCGCTCACGGTTTTGCCGCCGGCGGTCTGGCGGGTCATGGCGGTGGTGCGGGTGAGGCGGTTGGCCATGGGCCGGCCAAGGCCTCCGTTGCCGCTGCTCATGTCGGGGGTGCGCAGCGTGGCACCTGGGGGCTGGGGTCGTGCACGGTCCCCTCGGTGCTGCCCGCTGGGTGCGCGGTCAGGTCCGTGGTGCAGGTGCCGCCGCCGTGGCGCAGGGTGTTGGTGACGGGTTCGGAGACGACCGGGACGACCGGGCGGTCTCGGGTGCGAGCGCCGGTAGGAGACCTTCGAGGAGCTCCCGGGCTGTCGCGGGTGCCGGCTGCGGAGGTGGCCGGGCGGAGGGCTGCGGCGTTGACACTCGTCGTATCCATCAGGGCACCCGCGGTCTCGGATCGTTGACGGCTGGTCCTGTCTGACCGGGGCTTGTGCCCAAGGCTGCGGTCCGTTGACCCGGCTCGTCCCGGCGCCCATCACTGTTCGAGAGGGATTACCTCTCGGTCGAACACGCGGAAATCTGTATCTGTCAGAGTAGACATTGAGCGGTGCAGTGGTTATGTTTCTCTCGTGACCCAGAAGGACCGCAGGGCCCGGCAGAGACGAACTGCCGGGCAGCAGTACCCGCAGTTGCAGAACGGTGCGGTGGTGGAGTTCTGAAGCCAGGGTGGTTGCAGGACGGCGACGGGACTGACGACCGGACCGGGCGGCCCGCAGTGATCAGGGGCCGCCACCGCAGTGGCAGTACCCAGCAGCGAAGTCAGTGAGCGGTACCTCGGTGAAGGCGTCGGCTGCGGACGCGCGCACCGGGAGGTTCGGCAGTGGGGTTCTGAGCCAGAGCAGACGCAGGACGGGCGACGGGGCTGGCTGCCGAAGAGTGACGCTTTCACAGGTCACTGAGAGGTTCGCATCACCAGCAGTACGCAGTAGAGCAGTGCCAGCAGTAGGAAGTTCCCGTTTGGCAGGTAGTTGATCACCGAGGGAAGAACGGAGGAACGAAGCGCCATCAGGATCGCCCGGGCGGAAGTCTTGGGCCCGGGTACCGCAGGACATCGATAGTGAGGTGGTCTCCGGTCAGGCAACCGCGATCCCCGCGCTCCCGGCAGCAGGCAGGCCGGGCCCGCGGACCCAGAAGGCCGGCGCAGAATCAGGGTCGGCAGATGGTGTAGCAGTTCCTTCGGGGCCCTGGTGCCGTACGGCACCAGGGCCCCTCCACGCGTTCCGCAGAGAGGTGCAGATGACAGCAGACGATTCGTACGGCCGTCTCGACGACGACGATTACCCCGCCTACACCATGGGGCGGGCAGCCGAGATGCTCGGCACGACCCCCGCCTTCCTGCGGGCCGTCGGGGAAGCCCGGCTGATCACGCCGCTGCGCTCGGAGGGCGGCCACCGCCGCTACTCCCGCTACCAGCTGCGCATCGCCTCCCGCGCCCGCGAACTCGTCGACCAGGGCACCTCCGTCGAGGCGGCCTGCCGCATCATCATCCTGGAAGACCAGCTTGAAGAAGCCCGGCGTATCAACGAGGAACTGCAGAGGCACCCCGCCGGCCTTGTGGACAGGGCCGGCGCCTGATGCTGCATCTGCCGGCCGGGTCTGTGAAGGTCCGGCTGTCAAGACCGGAAGCTCTTGCCGTGCCTGAGGACAGCAGTCCGCACCGATGTGCTGGGCCAGGTCCTGGCTAGGACTCTCGTCTTCCTGCCGGAGCGATGCGGCTGTGGACGCGGAACCGGACGGCCGTGTCGTCGGGCGCGGGGCACAGGTCGATGGCGATGGGGCCGGCGAAGGTGTATCCGTGTTCGGCGGCGTGGCGGCGTACCTGGCCGGCGAGGGCGGGTGCCACGGGCAGCGGGCTGGCCGCGATCAGCCGGTGGATTTTCGGGAGCAGTTCGATGATGAAGGCGTTGGGTGCCACGACGCGTTGCCGGCCGACGATCAGAGTGTTGTCGTCGCACTGCCGTAAAAGCGTGGTCAACGCTTCGCCCTGCTCTTGCCTGGCCGGCAGCATGTGACGCCACATGCTCGTTGTCCACTGCTCCATCAGGCGTTCGCTTGTTCCGAGGAGTCCCATCGGGGGCGCCTGCCCCGCCGTGCCCTGAGCAGGCTCACCCGCATGGGTGTACTTGGGATGAGGGGTTCCGTCTGCTGCCGGGTGCGCTGGAGCGGGGAGCCGGCGCATGGCTGAGCTTGTTCTTTGTCTACCAAGATCTTCCGGGCTTGCCGATGGCCTTGAGGGTCTCGGGACGTCTGACGGTTTTGCCGACGTCGTAGCGGGGTGCCTGGTGCTTGTTCCTGGTGCCGGGTGGCCGTCCGGGGCCAGCGCCTCGTGGTTTGGGAACACGGGCCGGGCAGTCGAGGTGAGCGCGGATGTTCCTGAACCCGCGGCGGACCCGGGCCGGGGTGAGCCGGCCGGAGGCGGCGGGTTTCTCCCAGGGCCGGCGGAGGTCCTCGGCGATGGGCCGGGCGAGCCGGGGAGCTGGGTGTGCGCGACGATCAGGAGCCATGCCCAGCGGTCCGCAGCCTGGGGAGCACGAAGTGTCGGGGTGGTCCCGCCCAGGGTCTGCTTCGCGAAGCGGAAGGGTGTGCTCCAGATCGAAGCGGCGGAGAAATGCCTGCCAGAAGCGGTCCACGTCGTCCGGGGTGGCACCGGTCTTCGAGGACCATAACGACACCGGCGGGGCATCACGGTCTTTCGACAGATGCTCGACCTTCAACCGCAGCAACGTCCCCTCTATCAAGGGAAGTTCACCGTCGTGGTCGAGCCATGAGGAGCGGTGGGTGAGCCTTGGGTGAACCCGGTCCCCTGCCTGCGTTTCGGCCTTGCCGTAGTTGGTGGTGTCGGTGATCGCGGGCTCGGGCCAGGTCTCCGGCTCGGTGAAGCGGAACTCCGGGCCGTGCTTGGGCGGCCGGCCGTTCGTCCCCGGCTGGCGGGGCGGCTTCGGCGGCCGCATGACGCGGTCGGACCGGACCCTGCCGACCAGCTCGAAGGGCAGGTCACGCAGGACCCACGCCAGGCGGGTGACGTCATAGCCGGCGTCGCTGACGATCACGATCGGCGGGTCCCCGGCCTGCCACTGGCCCGCGGTGATGAGCCGCTCCACGACACCCCGCAGCTGGGCGGCGGTGACCGCGGTCGCGTCGTCCACCGGTCCCAGCCGGACCGCGTCCAGAACCGCGGTCCAGGACGTGGCGCCCGGCTCCAGCACGGCGACGAAGGAGTAGGGCCAGCCCGGAATGAACTGCGACGCCGTCTTCGCACGGCCGTAGACGCGGCAGAACAGCCGCTCCGCTGAGCACAGCGCGTCCGAACGCAGCCACGGCGAGACATCGACCGCCAGGACCAGGCGCCCGCCGTCGAAACGCGGCAGGGACAGGCCTGCCAGCACCGCTCAGCCGACCGACGTCGATCCGGCCCCGGTTCAGGCCGCCGTACATCGCTCCGTGCCCACGCCGATGCTCGGGCAGCAGCGTCAGATCCACCGGGGACTTCACCGCACCGTCCGCACACAACACCGCGTCCATCAGCTCGAACAACTCATCGCGCCGGGCGGTCAGACACTCGTAGAACTCGCCCCGGAAGCATGACCCTTCCGCGAACGCTTCCCTCCGGACAGCATCAAGCAGCAGACTCACCCTCACGGCCTTCGTCTTGGTCACGTGCACCTTGGTCGGAGCACAGGATCAGACGAAGGCCGCCCCCACGTCCGGCGAATCCCCAGGTGAGCGACCCAGTTCGAGACACCGTTCGAGGCCGGAAGAAAAAGAACAAGCTGAGTGGCTGTGCGGAAACTGCGCCCCCTCCACGCGAAGCGTGACGACCGCGTCCGTGCGGCGCCGGTGTGCGGTGCGTGCCGGAGGGGAGGGCTGAGGTCGCGGACCGGGACGCGCTCGAGGGCGCTTGCGCGTCGGCTGGCGGGGCCGCCGGGCAGCTGTGCCGCGGAACCAGGGCACTGAGGGGGGCTGGAGACAGCTCGGCAACCGGAGTGGTCACATCAGTCGGCCTGCCGGGTGTCCGCCGGGGTCGTCGGCCAGCACGATGGCGGTCTTGACGCGTTTACCCGCCGGCTCGCGGCGGATCTCGAAGCTGCGGCACACGGCCATCACGATCTCCAGGCCGTGCTTGCCGACCCGGTTCGGGTCGGCTGCCTGGGGCACCGGCAGGGCAGGGCCGCTGTCCCAGACGCTGATTTCCAGGGCACCGTCGTTGATCTCCAGGTCAAGCAGGCACGGGCCGGGCGCGTACTTGTGCGCGTTGGTCACCAGTTCGCTGACCACCAGCTCCGCCAGGCTCATCGCACGCTCCGACACCGGGATCCCGTGCACGGCCTGTACCTGGGTCATGAAACGGCGGGTCGCGTCCCGGGCCTCCGCGATCCGCTCTACGCCCTCCAGGGCGACCGCGGACAGCCGGGGACGGCCGGTCAGCGACTGATCCGCGTCTTCGTGCACCACTGGCCCCATACCGCCACCCTTGTCCTGAGCAACCCGGCTTAAGGGCGCCAACTACCCCCGAACCCCGACCGCATGCAACCCGCGTATCACGATTGCATAAATCAGTCAGTGCGCCGGCGCCGTCAGGTGGGGAACGTCGGTGGGGGAGAGGCCAGGGCGACGCGATGCCAGTGCCGCCGGCCGGAGGCGTCACGGGGGACATCGACGCCGGCTTCCACCACCAGCCCGGGTTCCACCAGCGTGTCGTCCAACTGATCCAGACTGCCCCGTACGCGCTCGACGTCGTGGGTGTAGTGGCGCTGGGCGCTGTCCGTGGTGAGTTCCACGGGGGGTAGGGGAGGCCGGCGGGGGCGCCCTTCCCGGAACCGCTCCGGGGTGTCCGTCAGATGGCAGGTGATCCCATGCTGTCTGCGACCCGGGGCTGTCGCCCGTCTGGAGGAGGGTCCTCGTCTTCTGGGCGGCATCCCTCTAGCGTGGGCGGCAGCCGCCGAAGGGAGGCGCGATGTCGGACGATCCGACGGGCCCGTTGGGTACAGCAATGCGGGAGGTCACGTTCCCGGACCAGTCCCGAGGAATCATCTTGGTGCGGGCGGGGACACCGCAGGACGAGGCCGAGGCAATGGCCGCCCGTGTGTGGGCCGAGATGCCGGAAGGCTGACCTGCGTGAACGCACGTACCCCGTACCGTGCTCCACATACCTTCCTGAGCCGTCGGGCATGGACCGGGACCAGCCGTACGGAGCCCGCACCGGTGCATGGCGCCACCTGCACGCGTCAATCGCCTGGGGAGGACGCGCGGTAGCGGTCTCTGCGACGGGGCCGAGGCCACTCAGGGTCACAGACGCCGCGCCGCGTTCCGCTGCCTGGCGCGTCTGCCGGCTGCCACGAGAACCGCCGAGGGGGAAGCCGTCCGCTGCGTGCCCGGCGCGCGGTGCCGGGGTGGGGAGCAGGTGCCGAAGGACGCTCTCGCCGAAGGCGTCCGCGGAGACCTCGTCGGCCGGCCGGCTTCACGGCTTCACCGGCCCAGGGGCGGCAGGCCGCCGGGGCCGGCGCCCTGACGGCAGCACTGACCACGTCTGGCGATGCCGCTCTGGCGGGGGGAGTTCGCCCTTCGGCAAGGCTCTTCCGGGCAGGCTTCTAGCATGACCGGATGGTTTTTGATGATGCCCAGAGGTCCGGGACGGTACGGGGAGTTGTGGCCGGGGACGCCGTAGGCGGTCTCCCCGGCGGATCACACCGTGGCAGTGCTGCGGAGAATCCTCATCCGGTTGCCGATCTGGCCGGGTGGGCGGCGGACCTGGTCGAGCCGGTCAAGCCGAAGCTGCGTGGCTGGCTCCACGCCGCGATGGTTCCCGCCTCGTTGAGTGCCGGCATCGTCCTGGTCTGCCTGGCGCGGACCGGGCAGGCGGTTCTGGCGTGCACCGTGTACTCCGTGTCTGCCTGGCTGCTGTTCGGAACGAGCGCCGTCTACCACCTGGGCACCTGGGGGCCGCTGGGCGAGGCCGTTCTGCGTCGCCTCGACCATGCCAACATCTTTCTGATCATCGCTGGAACCTGCACTCCTTTGGCCGTGCTCCTTCCCTCTGACCGGCAGGCCCTGCTGCTGTGGATCGTATGGACGGGTGCGCTGGCCGGCGTCGCCTTTCGTGTCCTGTGGGTCAGTGCTCCTCGCTGGCTGTACACCCCCTGCTACCTGGCTCTGGGGTGGGCACCGGTGCGTTACCTGCCCGACTTCCTGCACACCGGCGGAGCGGCCGTCGTCACCCTGATAGTGACCGGCGGACTCCTCTACAGCGCGGGAGCGGTGGTGTA
>NZ_RAIF01000026.1 GCF_003671715.1 Streptomyces sp. E2N166
GGGTGGTTGGTCGTTGTTTGAGAACTGCACAGTGGACGCGAGCATCTGTGGCCAAGTTTTTAAGGGCGCACGGTGGATGCCTTGGCACCAGGAACCGATGAAGGACGTGGGAGGCCACGATAGTCCCCGGGGAGCCGTCAACCAGGCTTTGATCCGGGGGTTTCCGAATGGGGAAACCCGGCAGTCGTCATGGGCTGTCACCCGCTGCTGAACACATAGGCAGTGTGGAGGGAACGCGGGGAAGTGAAACATCTCAGTACCCGCAGGAAGAGAAAACAACCGTGATTCCGGGAGTAGTGGCGAGCGAAACCGGATGAGGCCAAACCGTATACGTGTGAGACCCGGCAGGGGTTGCGTGTACGGGGTTGTGGGATCTCTCTTCTACGGTCTGCCGGCCGTAGGGCGAGTCAGAAACCGTTGATGTAGGCGAAGGACATGCGAAAGGTCCGGCGTAGAGGGTAAGACCCCCGTAGTCGAAACATCAGCGGCTCGTTTGAGAGACACCCAAGTAGCACGGGGCCCGAGAAATCCCGTGTGAATCTGGCGGGACCACCCGCTAAGCCTAAATATTCCCTGGTGACCGATAGCGGATAGTACCGTGAGGGAATGGTGAAAAGTACCGCGGGAGCGGAGTGAAATAGTACCTGAAACCGTGTGCCTACAAGCCGTGGGAGCGTCG
>NZ_RAIF01000014.1 GCF_003671715.1 Streptomyces sp. E2N166
CAGGTGGACGATGACGCCCCGGCCGTTGCAGTGGACGCAGGTCTCGGAGAACGACTCCAGCAGCCCCTGCCCGACCCGCTTACGGGTCATCTGCACGAGCCCCAGCGAGGTCACCTCGGCGACCTGGTGCTTCGTACGGTCACGGCCCAGGCACTCCAGCAGACGCCGCAGCACCAGGTCCCGGTTGGACTCCAGCACCATGTCGATGAAGTCGATCACGATGATGCCGCCGAGGTCGCGCAGCCGCAGCTGGCGCACGATCTCCTCGGCCGCCTCCAGGTTGTTCCTGGTGACCGTCTCCTCGAGGTTGCCGCCCTGACCGGTGAACTTGCCGGTGTTGACGTCGACGACGACCATCGCCTCGGTCCGGTCGATCACCAGCGAACCGCCGCTGGGCAGCCAGACCTTGCGGTCCAGCGCCTTGGCGAGCTGCTCGTCGATCCGGTACGTGGCGAAGACGTCGACCTCGCTGGTCCACCTGGACAGCCGGTCCGCGAGGTCCGGCGCCACGTGGGCCACGTAGCCGTGGATGGTCTGCCAGGCGTCGTCACCGCTGACGACGACCTTGGTGAAGTCCTCGTTGAAGATGTCGCGCACGACCCGGACGGTCATGTCCGGCTCGCCGTAGAGCAGCGTGGGCGCGTTCGAGCTGCCGCCGCTCTTCGCCTTCTTCTGGATCTCCTCCCACTGCCCCTGGAGCCGCTCGACGTCGCGGCGCAGCTCGTCCTCGCTCGCACCCTCGGCGGCGGTGCGCACGATGACGCCCGCGTCCTCGGGGACGATCTTCTTGAGGATGGTCTTCAGCCGGGACCGCTCGGTGTCGGGCAGCTTGCGGCTGATACCGGTCATCGAGCCCTCGGGCACGTAGACCAGGTAGCGGCCGGGCAGTGAGATCTGGCTGGTCAGGCGTGCGCCCTTGTGGCCGATCGGGTCCTTGGTGACCTGCACCAGGACCGACTGGCCGGACTTGAGGGCGGACTCGATGCGGCGCGGCCCGCCGGACATGCCGAGGGCCTCGAAGTTGACCTCACCGGCGTACAGGACGGCGTTGCGGCCCTTGCCGATGTCGATGAAGGCGGCCTCCATCGACGGCAGCACGTTCTGCACCTTGCCGAGGTAGACGTTGCCGACGTACGAGGTGGCCTGCTCCTTGTTGACGTAGTGCTCGACGAGCACGCCGTCCTCCAGGACGCCGATCTGGGTGCGCTCGCCGTGCTGGCGGACGACCATGACGCGCTCGACGGCCTCGCGGCGGGCCAGGAACTCGGCCTCGGTGATGATCGGAACGCGTCGGCGTCCCTGCTCACGGCCTTCCCGGCGGCGCTGCTTCTTGGCCTCCAGGCGGGTCGAGCCCTTGATGGACTGCACCTCGTCGGACGGTTCGCCCTTCTCCCGCGGGGGACGGGGCTCGCGGACCTTGACGACGGTGCGCTCGGGGTCGTCGGCGGACGACGGCTCGGCGTCACCGGAGCCGTCCCCGGCACGGCGACGACGGCGCCGGCGGCGCCGGCTGCTGCTGGAGCCACCGCCCTCGCCCGAGGCGTCCTCGTTCTCCTCGGCGTCCTCCTCGGCCTGCTCGGCGGTGTCCTCGGCGTCCTGCGCGGCCTGCTCGGCGGCGTACTCGTCGCCGTCGGCGGAGTCGCCCTCGGCGGCGTCGCCCCGGCGACGGCGCCG